>CAVWPF010000007.1:0-1800382 GCA_963756785.1 uncultured Actinomycetota bacterium | reverse complement strand
CGTCGGGCTGCAAAGCCCTGGTGTTCTTCACCCGCGGGGGCGAACACCACGCCCGGCTTCAACTTCAACATGAACAACATCCTGCCGAACTCGGCGGTGGTGAGCGAGAGCGTGGTCGGGTTCCAGGGGCTGGGCAACCTCGGCCTCGGCCGCACGTCGCCCAACCAGGGCGTCGGCGGGTTCGTGTTCTCGGCGTCCAGCGACACGTTCAACCTGCTCGTCCGGCGCGAATAAATAACAGTTTGTGACGTTGTGAGGGATTATCGCCCTTTCTAATATATAATGAAGTCTAATTAAACCACAAATTATAAGTTTGTTTGCAAACGTATGAGCATTATATACATAATGTTCCTGACAAAAATATTAGTTCTGAGATTTAAAATATTTACGAAGTTTACAAAATTACATGGAGCCCGATAAATGATAATTCTAAACATTCAAAAACGCACAACATTTAATTAACGTTGATGATGTCCAGTAAAGACTTTGGTGTCTATGAAATTGTAAATTTGTCAGAGCGCAGGGAATAGCCCACAGGTGGAAACGCATTTCATGTCTGCAGCATGATCTCGGTTCCATACTGCCCTGAGCCTATTTTTTTTTTTTTTTTTTTTTTTTTTTGTTTATTATTACTTAAAGTTAGCTTTGATATCACCTCGCACGTTTTGCAATCTATGTACATTTATTACAAACTGAGATAAAATTGGATCACTGTGATATTCAGTGAACCGTATAATTTGGGTACAACCACATCCGAAAATTTTATGGTACCCTTGTTTGACATGTTACCCCGTAACTACGTAAATACACTCTACAAGAGTCAAGGATACCGAAAACAAGGTTTTTAATATGGGTTATTAAATGACTTTTTGACATAACCACAATTCTATCCCAGTCTCATAACTCATTGCCGGGTCTCATATGAGAAACGCGTGTGTTAAGCCCAGTGCCAACCACCGCCACCACACTGCTGGCCATCACCACCACCGCCCCAGCACCGGCCACCACCACCACACTGTCGGCCACCACTCCCCAGCGTCGGCCACCACCACCCGCGCCGGCCACCCCCATCCCGCAGCCAGCCACCCCGGCACCACACATGCGGACCGCCGTTGGCCGACCGGCCATGACTTCCCCAGCCAGACAACAACCACGAGCAGCTCGCCCCTCACCTCCAACCACCACACCACCCCCAGCCACCACAACCACACCCCCACCACCACCGGCCACCACCCCCGCGACCACCGCCCCCAAGCCACGGCCCAAGCTGAAGCGCTGAGGACGAACCCGAGCGGTTTGCTGGACCGAGAGGCAGCGACCGCTGGAGACCATCAAGACACTGCGAGAGAGGGAGACAGAGACACGATTTTCCTTTTTGTTTTGTTGTTAATTGTGTGTTCCACACTAAGTAATTTTTTTTCTTCTTTTTCTTTCGTTTTTGTTTTGCCCCGAGCACCCCGCCGGAGGCCGATTTGTTTGATTTCGAGAGACACGCGAGAGAATTTTTGTACCGAGACTAGCCACGGTCTGGATGCGAGAGTGGCGAGAGAAGGGAGACAGAGACACACCATACACAGAGACACAACAATTTTTTTATTTTTTAGTATAAAACACACTACAACACGGACACTCAACACTCGCACCACCTGCCACCCGCCACCCACCACCCACACCACCTGCCACCCACCACCCACCACCCACCACCCACCACCACCACCCACCACCCACACACCCGCCACCCACCACCCACCCACCCGCCACCCACCACCCACACCACCTGCCACCCCGACCACTCGGGCGAGTCGGAGCACCCACACACACACTTTACAATGAGGACATTGTGTTTTGTGAACATGGGGGGGTGTTGTAAGGGAACCAATTTGTGGGTTACACACATTTTAGCCGACAGCCTAAATCTGGCGGGCTACATTTTCCCACCTTTTTCTCCAAATGCGACAATGAGAAATAAACTGCCGGCGTCTTGTGTCTCCATTCTCGAGCAACATTGGATACCCACTTAACAGTGTTATAATAATCGTTAATCAGTTCTCTCTATCGCAGAGTCTCCCTCCAATCAAAATCTAGAGAATCGCAACTCTGGAACCCCTCGGATCTGGACTTCGTACCTTCACAACCCTGGAAGCGCAAATCGTCATCCAGTTACCTTGCATCCGGTTCTGGGATCTTAGAAATTCCATCTCCCGGCCTGACGGCCTGTTCATTTATTGCTGTCGACATGATCATGTCTCTGCTTGTTTCCTCTTGTGGAAAGCGTTCATCTGGAAGAAGCTCTTCCTTTTCATCATATACTTCCGACTGAGCTAGGATGTATCCTTTTTTCAGTTGGAAGTTCCTGCTTTGCAGGTTCATGACCGCTATGGTCTGTGTGCGCGCTTGCGCGTCCAATACCGTTCTCGGTACGTATAGCTTTTGTCCCTCCAGTGTGGACACTGTTTGCGATTCCATAATGGAAACAGCTGTTTTCTTTCTTTCTCTGGTGGGAGGTTGATCCCACCATTGAACCACGTCCTCATCTGGACTCTGATTTCTGACTTCAATGTATGCCATCGAAGATGGAGGTACAGTCACCTGTTTGGTGATTGACCAGCTAGTGTTGTCAGTTCTTGACACTCTCTTCTTCTCCTCTTGCAGAGGTATTTGTTGATAATACCGCAAAGGTATTTTGATCTTAAGTCTTTTAGACTTCAGCATTGCTTCGGGAAGCATGACTTGTGCTTGCAGAACATCTGCCAAGATGTCTAGACCAAATAAAAGGTCTGTAGCAATATGTGGCATGATCACATAACAATGAGAGAATGACGATTTTTCGTCGAACTGAGCTGTTAGGCTCACTGCTCTTGTTAGAGCAAACGTCTGATCTGTCATAGCTACCCCAGCTGCGACATTGCATTTCTTTAGCTTTCCCTCCAGCGACTCTGCTGGTAGTCTAGCAAGACTCTCCATGTTGATACCGGATATCGGAGATCCTGTATCAATGAGAGCTGTCATTCTTACATTTTCTATCTGCACTTCACAAGTCACTGATACTTTAGTGCTTTGTGTGCATGACAGAAACATCATGTGACCTTCTGGTCTTTTGCTTTTGGCTGATGCCAAAGTGATCATGTTGAATGTATGGGACGATATCGTCCTATACTGTGAGCTGCTATCGCTCTCACTATTGTGATCTCTTTCAGCTGTTTCGCTGAGATCGTCCAACGCCAATGCGTTGATTCCAGATCTTGTCTGGTGTTTGGTATCCTTTCCTCGGATATCTTGTCCTTTATCAGTTGGCTGTTGCCATAGCTTTCCATCCTGCTCTTTTGGATATCGTCTACGCGCCGCTGCTGCTCGGCGCGACCACGATCCTCTACGAGGGCAAGCCCGTCGGCACCCCGGACGCCGGGGCGTTCTGGCGCGTGATCGCCGAGCACAAGGCCGGTCACGCTGTTCACCGCGCCGACCGTGTTCCGGGCGATCAAGAAGGAGGACCCGGACGCCAAGCTGCTGCGAGCAGCACGACATCTCCGCACTGCGTTCGCTGTTCCTGGCCGGCGAGCGCCTCGACCCGGACACCTACCACTGGGCGACGGAGAAGTCCGGCGTCCCGGTGATCGACCACTGGTGGCAGACCGAGACCGGGTGGCCGATCGCGGCCAACCTGCGCGGCCTGGAGCCGATGCCGATCAAGCCCGGGTCGCCGTCGGTGCCGGTGCCCGGCTACGACGTCCAGGTCCTCGACCCGGAGGGACAGCAGGTCGGGCCCGAACACCGAGGGCGCGATCTGCATCAAGCTGCCGCTGCCGCCCGGCTGCCTGCCCACGCTGTGGAACGACGACGAGCGCTTCGTGCGCTCCTACCTGTCCGCGTTCGAGGGCTACTACCTCTCCGGCGACGGCGGGTACCTCGACGAGGACGGCTACCTCTACGTCCTGGGCCGCACCGACGACGTCATCAACGTCGCCGGGCACCGGCTCTCCACCGGGTCGATGGAGGCCGTGCTCGTCGGCGCACCCCGCCGTCGCCGAGTGCGCCGTGATCGGGGTCAACGACCCGATGAAGGGTCAGGTGCCGCGCGGATTCGTCGTGCTCAAGGCCGGTGTCGAGGTCGACCCCGAGGTGCTGTCCGCCGAACTGGTCGCGGCCGTGCGCGCCGACATCGGCGCGGTGGCTGCCTTCAAGCGGGCGGACATCGTCCCGGCGCTGCCCAAGACCCGGTCCGGCAAGATCCTGCGGCGCACCATGCGCGGGATCGCCGACGGCCGCGACGAGCCGGTGCCCTCGACGATCGAGGACGCCTCCGTCCTGGAGAAGCTGCGCCCGATCCTGCAGAAGGAGAGCTAGAGCGGCGAGCCGGTCGCCCACGAGCAGGACGATCGGCACGTCGCCGCAGCGCTGCAGGGTGAGGCCCGCCTCGCTCCTGCTCGCCTCGCCGCCCGCGTAGAACGACGCCGACGTCGGGCTTGCGCACCAGCGAGCCGGTGACCAGGCGGGCGGTGTTCGACACGATCACCCGGCCCTGGGTGTTGACCAGTGCCGCCGCCGTCAGGGAGCGCCCGCAGCGGCGGGAGCGCCAGGGATTCGAAGCGGTTGACGAACACGTCGGCGCCGACCACGCCGACGAACTCTCCGTCGTCGTAGATCGGGTCGGTGAAGGTCAGCGCGTACTCGTCGCGTGCAGACGTAGTCGACGTAGGGCCCGGTGACGTGGCGCCGCCCGGTGCTGGCCGGCACGGCGAACCAGGGCAGCTGGGTGTAGTCGTAGAAGCGGTCCGGCTGGGATCGAGTTCGGCGACGAGCCGGGTGGGCGAGCCGTTCGCCCTGCTGCCACCACTGCAGCCAGCGGGGCGCGTCGCTCAGCGTCTGCGGGCGCGGCGACGAACCCCGCCCCGGGGATGATCCCGTCGACCCCGCCGAGCATCCCGATCGCGATCGCGTCGATGCCGCTCAGGTCCGCGACGCTCACCCGCCGGCCGCCGCGGCGGGCGTCGGCGAAGAGCTCCTCGGTGGCCGTGCGCAGGGACGCGACCAACTCGAAGACCGCCTCGGCGGCCATGGCCACGTGATGGCCAACCGCTTCGGAGGTCTCGATCGTCTGGTTCAGCGCCACGTCAGTCCCTCACACCTCAGGGTTGGGGCGACCCAAATTACTACGCACCCATTTCCACTAGGTGAGCAATTTCAGTCGCAGTTCGGTCACTCTTTCCGCCGCCGCCATCACGTGACGTTCGACGAGGTCACGGGCCAGCGCCCCGTCCCCGGCCGCGATGGCGTCGATGATCTCGCGGTGCTGGGCGGCGGCCCGGCGCTGCACCGCGGCCCCTTCGAACGGGGCCCAGAGCAGCGCGCCGAGCTCGCTCTGCAGCGCGAGTTCCTCCCGCGCGAGCCGCGCGGACTGCGCGGCGGCGGCGATCTCGAGGTGGAAGTAGCCCTCGGCCCGGCGCCGGGCGCCGGCGTCCTTCGCGGCGGTGAGCATGGCGGCCGCGCGCTCCAGGCGTTCGAGGTCCTCGGCTGAGGCCCGCTCAGCGGCAAGCCGGCCGGCCGTCCCGCCGACGGCGGCGTAGTGGTCGAAGAGGTCGCGCAGTCTCGATGAGCGCGACCCGGCCCAGGCGCTCGCGCAACTCGGCCGCGGTGGCGTCGGCCGGCGCCCGCACGAAGCTGCCACCGCCGCGGCCGCGGCGCGTCTCGACCAGGCCGCGCTCGCGCAGCATGGTGAGCGCCTCGCGCACGGTCACGGTCGACACGGCCAGCTGCGCGGACAGGTCGGCCTCGCTCGGCAGCTGCTCGTCGTCGGCCAGCAGCCCGAGCACGATCGCGTCGGCCAGGCGCCCGGCGACGAGTTCGGTGCGGCTCAGGGTGTCGAGCGGCGCGAAAACAGCGGCCCGGGCGTCCGGTGCCGACCGTTGCATGGCGTCCGCCCTTACAGGATGCCGGTCCATCAATCGTTGACCTTAAACATCTGAACTCATAGGTTATCTCTCATTCAGGCACGGTCCGCACAAGAGCGTCGGGCAAGGAGGTGCGAATGACTTCTCATTCGCACCTGTCGGACGTCTGGTTCTCTGTCACCGACCTCGAAGTTGCCTCGGGCTCGGGCTGCGTCGTCACGACCACCGGCGGCGAGCGAGTACCTCGACTTCTCCAGCGGCATCGCCGTCACCAGCACCGGCCACTGCCATCCGCGGGTGGTCGCGGCCATCGCCGAGCAGGCCGGCCGGTTCATCCACGCCCAGGTCAACGTCTACAGGCACGACCTGCTGAACCCCTGGCCGACCGGCTGGCCGAGATCACGCCCGACCCCATCGACACCTTCTTCTTCGCCAACTCCGGCGCCGAGGCCACCGAGGGCGGGGTCAAGCTGGCCCGGCAGGCGACCGGGCGGCCGAACGTCATCGTCTTCGAGGGCAGCTTCCACGGCCGCACGATGCTCACGATGGCGATGACCACCTCCAAGACCGGCTACCGGGCCGGCTACCAGCCGCTGCCGGCCGGCGTCTTCGTCGCTCCGTTCCCCACGCCCTGCGCTTCGGCGGTGACATCGAGGCGGCCACCGACCACTGCCTGGCCGGCGCTGCGCCACCTGCTCGTCTCGCCAGACGGCGCCGGCCGAGACGGCGGCGATCGTCATCGAGCCGGTGCTCGGCGAGGGCGGCTACTACGCGGCGCCCGCCCGCGTTCCTGCCGCGGCATCGAGGAGATCTGCCGCGAGCACGGCATCCTCTTCGTCGCCGACGAGATCCAGACCGGCTTCGCGCGCACCGGCCGCATGTTCGCCGTCGAGCACGCCGGCGTCCGCCCGGACATCCTGCTGATGGCCAAGGGCATCGGCTCGGGCTTCCCGATCTCGGCCATCGGTGCCTCGGCCGAGGTCATGGGCCGCTGGCCGAAGGGCTCGCACGGCGGCACCTACGGCGGCAACCCGATCGGGTGCGCGGCGGCGCTGGCCACCATCGACGTGCTCACCGAGCCCGGCTTCCTGGAGAACGTCGACGCCCGCGGGCAGCAGCTGCGCGCCGGCCTGGAGAAGCTGGCCGCCGACGACGACGGCGTCGCCGAGGTCCGCGGCCTCGGCCTGATGGTGGCGGTCGAGTTCGCCGACCCGGCCACCGGCGGGCCGGACGGCGCCCGCGCGGGCGCCGTGCTGCGCAGTGCCTGACGCGAGGGCGCCTGATCCTGATGGGCGCCGGCAGCTACGGCAACATCATCCGCTTCATGCCGCCCCTCGTGGTGGTCGAGGCCGAGATCGAGGCGAGCCTCGAAACCTTCGCCGCAGCGCTGAAGAAGACCCGCCGCTGATGGGTACTGCGGTCACGCTGGAAGGGATCGGCAAGAGCTACGGCGACGCCGAGGTCCTCGCCGGCGTCGACCTGGAGGTCGCCGACGGCGAGTTCTTCTCCATGCTCGGTCCGTCGGGTTCGGGCAAGACCACCTGCCTGCGCATCATCGCCGGCCTGGTGGAGCCGAGCGGTGGCCGCGTCCTGCTGCACGGCAAGGACGTCACCGGCCTGCCGCCGTACCGGCGCGACGTGAACACCGTCTTCCAGGACTACGCCCTGTTCCCGCACATGTCGGTGGGGGACAACGTCGCCTACGGCCTCATGGTCGAGAAGGTGCCCAAGGCCGAGCGCCGCAAGCGGGCGGCCGAGGCCCTGGCCATGGTGCGGCTGGACGGCTTCGAGAAGCGGCGGCCGAACGAGATGAGCGGCGGCCAGCGGCAGCGGGTCGCCCTCGCCCGGGCGCTGGTCAAGCGGCCCCGGGTCCTGCTGCTCGACGAGCCGCTCGGTGCGCTCGACCTCAAGCTCCGCGAACAGATGCAACGGGAACTGAAGGCGATTCAGGCCGAGGTCGGCATCACCTTCATCTTCGTCACCCACGACCAGGCCGAGGCCCTGACCATGAGCGACCGCATCGCCGTGTTCAACGAGGGCCGGATCGTCCAGGTGGCGCCGCCGGCCGAGCTCTACGAGAACCCGGACACGGCGTTCGTCGCCGGGTTCGTGGGCACCTCCAACCTCCTGGCCGGCAACTCGGCCCAGAAGATTCTCGGGCGCGAGGGCACCTTCACGGTGCGCCCGGAAAAGATCCGACTGGTCGACCCGAACCGTCGCACGGCCCCGCGTCAGGCGACGGCGAGTGCAGCGCAACCGGTGTGGTCATCGACGTTGCCTATCTGGGCGCCGAGACCCGCTACACGGTCAGGCTCGACACCGGCGACGAGCTGGTGGTCACCGAACAGAACCTGACGACGAAATCCACAGACGCGCTGGCCGCGAAGGACCGGCCCGTGCGCCTCGTCTGGGGGGAGCAGTACAACCGGCTGCTCCCCAGCTGAAGAACCCACCCCATTTTGGGCACCACCTTTGGAAGGACAACTGATGCGGATGCGTTATCGCCAGACTGCTTTGGCGGGCATCGCGGCACTGACTCTGGTTCTGGCCGCCTGCGGCGGCGACGACGACGATGACGCCGCGCAGACCCCGGGCGGCGAGGCCCCGGCGGCCTCGACCGAAGGCATGCTCACCGCGCTCGGCGCGGGCGAGGGCCAGGTCAACCTCATCGCCTGGGCCGGCTACGTCGAGGACGGCTCCACCGACCCCAAGGTCGACTGGGTCTCGGACTTCACCAAGAAGACCGGCTGCAAGGTGAAGGTCACGTTGGGCAACTCGTCCGACGAGATGGTCACCCTGATGAAGACCGGCAAGTACGACGGGGTCTCGGCCTCGGGCGACGCCTCGCTGCGGCTGATCCAGGCCGAGCGACGTCGCGCCGGTCAACGTCGACCTGCTGAAGAACTACGCCGACATCTTCGACGGGCCTGAAGGACCAGCCGCACAACACCGTGGACGGCGTCCACTACGGGATGCCGCACGGTCGCGGCGCCAACCTGCTCATGTACAACACCGAGAAGGTCAAGCCCGCTCCCGACAGCTGGAGCGTCGTGTGGGACACCGCCTCGCCGTACAAGGGCAAGATCACCGCGTACGACAGCCCGATCTACATCGCGGACGCCGCCGTCTACCTGAAGGCGACCAAGCCCGAGCTCAACATCACCAACGTCTACGAGCTCGACGAGGCGCAGTTCACCGCCGCCGTCGACCTGCTCAAGGCGCAGCGCGGGATCATCGGCGAGTACTGGTCGGACTACACCAAGGAGATCGACGCCTTCGCCAAGGGCAACTCGGTGGTCGGCACGACCTGGCAGGTGATCGCGAACGTCCTCACCGCGGACAAGGTCAAGGTCAAGGCGATCCTGCCCAAGGAGGGCTCGACGGGCTGGTCCGACACCTGGATGGTCTCGTCCAAGGCGAAGAACCCGAACTGCATGTACATGTGGATGGACCACATCGCCTCGCCCAAGGCGAACGCGCAGGCGACCGAGTACTTCGGTGAGGCTCCGTCGAACAAGAAGGCGTGCGCGCTGACGGCGGACAAGAAGCACTGCGACACCTACCACGCCACCGACGAGGCCTACTTCGACCAGGTCGCGTACTGGACGACGCCGGTCAAGGACTGCGGTGACGACCGGGGCGAGGTCTGCAAGGACTACTCGGAATGGGTCAAGGCCTGGACCGAGATCAAGGGCTGAGGCCCGAGGTCTGAGAACGACGGCGCAGATCAAGGGTTAGGAACTTGACCGACACCGGCACTGCCGTGCGCACCCGGACCGACAGGGTCATCGACCCGGTCGCCCGGGTGCTGCACGGCCGCCGGTGGCTCCAACTGACGCTGCTGCTGGCCGCCCCGCTGGGGTGGCTGGTGGTGGCGTACCTCGGCGCCCTGTCCGTCATGCTGTTCAACGGCCTGTGGCGCTTCGATCTGGGCCTGCAGATCGTCTATCAAGGACATCAGCTTCGAGAACTTCCGCGAGCTGCTCACCAGTGAGACCTACTGGACGATCACGCTCCGCACGGTGGGGATGGCCGCCGCGGTCACCGTCAGCTGCGCGATCCTCGCGTTCCCGATCGCGTTCACGATGGCGAAGATCGCCACCCCCCGCCAGCGCCGCCTGCTGCTCGTGGCCGTGCTGCTGCCGTTGTGGGCCAGCTACGTGGTCAAGGTCTACGCCTGGCGGACGATCCTGGCCGAGGAGGGCGTCCTCAACTGGATGCTCAACCCGTTCGGGATGTCCGGGCCCGGGAACGGGCGGCAACGGCCTGATCGCGATCTGGCTGACCTTCACCTACCTGTGGCTGCCGTTCATGATCCTGCCCATCTACGCCGGGCTGGAGCGCATCCCCGACTCGCTGATGGACGCCTCGTCAGATCTCGGCGCGGCGCCGGTCACGACGTTCCGCAAGGTGATCCTGCCGCTGGCCTTCCCGTCGATGATCGCCGGCTCGATCTTCACCTTCTCGCTGACGCTGGGCGACTACATCACGCCGCGACTCGTCTCGTCCTCGCAGTTCATCGGCAACGTCATCTACGACAACCTCGGGGTCGCGGGGAACCTGCCCTTCGCGGCCGCGTACGCCGTCGTTCCCGCTGGTGATCATGACCGCCTACCTCCTCGTGGCGCGGCGCCTCGGCGCCTTCGACAACCTGTGATGAGTGGCCGATGAACTTCTCGAAGCGGGCGCGGGCGCTGCACTGGACCGGCGCCGGGCTGACGCTGGCGTTCATCTACTTCCCGCTGACGATCATCGCCCTCTACGCCTTCAACTCCTCGCGGGTCCAGCGCTGGCCGATCGACGGCCTGTCCTTCAAGTGGATCGATGCCGCCTGGCACAACCCGGGGGCACGCGACGCCATCTGGATGTCGGTGAAGGTGGCGCTGATGTCGACCGGCGTCGCGCTGCTGCTCGGGTCGTTGCTCGCCTTCGCCGTGGCGCGTTACAACTTCTTCGGCAAGAACACCATCTCGTTCCTGGTGGTGCTCCCGATCGCCATGCCGGGCATCGTCACGGGAATGGCGCTGAACTCCGCGTTCCGGGAGGCCCCGCTGGTCGGCGGCGTCAACCTGGGCGTGTTCACCATCGTCGTCAGCCACGCCACGTTCTGCGTCGTGATCGTCTACAACAACGTGATCGCGCGGCTGCGGCGGATGTCCGGCAACCTGGAGGAGGCGTCCGCGGACCTCGGTGCGCACCCGATCCAGACGTTCCGCTACGTCACGTTCCCGACGCTTCGCACGGCGCTGCTCGCCGGTGCGCTGCTGTCCTTCGCCCTGTCCTTCGACGAGATCATCGTCACGATCTTCACGGCCGGGTCGGTCCAGACCCTGCCGATCTGGATCCTGCAGAACTACTCGCGGCCCAACCAGGGACCCATCGTCAACGCGGTGGGTCTGTTCGCGATCCTGCTCTCGATCATTCCCGTCTACATCGCGCAGCGCCTGAGCGAGGGCGAGGACATCGCCCGCTCGTCCACGGCCGCCGCCCCCGCAGTCAAGTAGCGCACCTGTCCCCGAACGCAAGCCCAGATTCAGCGAGGTGGAACGTGCCTGATCTTTTCATCTCTCTCGGCCAGGAACTGGATCGGCGGCGCCTGGGTGGATCCGGAGACCGACCGGCTCGACGACGTGGTCAACCCCGCCACCGGTGAGGTCATGTTCCGGGCCGCCTCCTCCGGTGCGGCCGACATCGACCGTGCGGTCAAGGCCGCCGGCAAGGCGTTCGAGGAGTGGTCGGCCACCACGCCCCGGCAACGCTCGGAGGCGCTGCTGCGCATCGCCCAGGTGATCGAGGACCACGCGGACGAGTTCACCGCCATCGAGTCGGCCAACGTCGGCAAGCCGGTCGACCACCTGCCCGACGAGATGGACCTGACGATCGACAACTTCCGCTTCTTCGCCGGTGGCGCGCGCGCCATGGAGGCCAAGCCGGCGGGGGAGTACATGACCGGCTACACCTCGATGCTGCGCCGCGAACCGCTCGGCGTGATCGGCAGCATCGCCCCGTGGAACTACCCGCTGATGATGGCGGCGTGGAAGATCGGCCCGGCCCTGGCCGCCGGGAACACGGTGGTGCTCAAGCCCTCCGAGCTCACCCCGCTGTCCGTGCTGCGCCTGGCCGAGCTGCTGGCCGACGCGCTGCCGCCCGGGGTGTTCAACGTGGTCACCGGGACCGGCGAGGCGGGAGCCGCCCTCGTCGAGCACCCGGACGTCGCGATGGTGTCGCTCACCGGCTCGGTGGGGACCGGCAAGGCGATCATGGCCGCGGCCTCGGCGACCCTCAAGCGCGTCCATCTCGAGCTCGGCGGCAAGGCGCCCGTCGTCGTCCTCGATGACGCCGACGCGGAGACGGTGGCCGCGGCGGTCCGACTCGGGGCGTTCTTCAACGCCGGACAGGACTGCACCGCCGCCTGCCGCGTGATCGCGACCGAACGCGCCTACGAGGCGACCGTCGCCGGCATCACCGACGGCGCCAAGACCCTGGTGTCCGGCAGCCCGTCCGAGGAGGGGACGGAACTCGGGCCTGTCGTGTCCGCCAGGCAGCGTGAGCGCGTGGCCGGGTTTGTCGAGCGGGCGCTGGCCGGCTCGGCCGAGGCAACCACCGGTGGACGCCCGGCCGAGGGGTCCGGGTTCTTCTTCGAGCCCTCGGTCATCGTCGGGGTCGACCAGAGCGACGAGATCGTGCAACGGGAGGTGTTCGGCCCGGTCGTCACGGTCCAGCGCGTGGCCGACGAGGAGGCAGCCATCGCGGCCGCCAACGCGGTCGACTACGGCCTGGCCGCCAGCGTCTTCACCCAGGATGTGGGCAAGGCGATGCGGGCATCGGCGGCCCTGCGCTTCGGCACGGTGTGGGTCAACGACCACATCCCGCTGGTCTCCGAGATGCCGCACGGCGGGTTCAAGCAGTCCGGGTTCGGCAAGGACATGTCGCTCTACGCCGTCGAGCACTACACCGAGCTCAAGCACGTCATGGTGAAGTGGTAGCTCGCTCGATCGGAGTGGGCCGGGTAGGGGACACACATGGGTGAGGCAGCGGAACGGCGCGTCCTCGACGCGGTGCCCGACGGGTTGCTGATCGGCGGCGCGTGGGGACCGGCGAAAGGCCATCGCGAGTTCGGGGTCGAGGACCCGGCCACCCGCGAACAGCTGAGGACGGTCGCCGACGCGACCGAGGAGGACGCCGTCCTGGCCCTCGACGCGGCCGTCGCCGCCCAGGCGGGGTGGGCGGCCACCCCGCCGCGGGAACGAGCCGAGATCCTGCGGGCCGCGTTCGAGGCGATGACCCGGCGGGCCGACGACCTCGCGCTGCTGATGACCCTCGAGCACGGCAAGCCCGTCGCGGAGTCGAAGGCGGAGGTCACCTACGCCGCGGAGTTCTTCCGCTGGTTCTCCGAGGAGACCGCCCGGATCTCCGGGTCCTACGCGACCGCTCCGGCGGGCAACCTGCGGCTGCTCACCATGAAGCAGCCGGTCGGGCCCTGCCTGCTGATCACACCCTGGAACTTCCCGCTCGCGATGGGCACCCGCAAGATCGGCCCGGCGATCGCCGCCGGCTGCACCATGGTGATGAAGCCGGCCAAGCAGACCCCGCTCTCGATGCTGATGCTGGGTCAGATCCTGCAGGACGCGGGACTGCCCAACGGCGTGCTCAACATCGTCACCGCGCACGACCCGGCGGTGGTCAGCGAGCCGCTGCTGCGGGACGGTCGGCTGCGCAAGCTCTCCTTCACCGGATCGACCGGCATCGGGAGCAAGCTCATCGAGATGTCGGCGGGCCAAGTCCTGCGCACCTCGATGGAACTCGGCGGCAACGCACCGTTCCTGGTCTTCGCCGACGCCGACGTCGAGAAGGCCGTCGAGGGCGCGATGATCGCCAAGATGCGGAACATGGGCCAGGCCTGCACCTCGGCCAACCGGTTCCTGGTCCACTCCTCGGTCGCCGGGGAGTTCACCGAGCGTCTCGTGGAGAAGATGAGTGCCCTCGTGGCCGGGCGCGGCACCGAGGCGGGCGTCACCCTCGGTCCGCTGATCGACCAGGTCGCGGTCGACAAGGTCGACTCGCTCGTGAGCGATGCCGTCGCAGGCGGCGCCAAGCTGCTGCTCGGCGGCAAGGCCGGGTCGGAATCGGGCTACTTCTACGAGCCCACCGTGCTCACCGACATCCCCGACGGCGTGCGGTTGTCGTGCGAGGAGATCTTCGGACCGGTGGCGGCGATCCGCGAGTTTCACGACGACGAGGCGGCGATCGCCGAGGCCAACGCCACCGAGTTCGGGCTGGTCGCCTATGCCTTCACCGCCGACCTGACCCGCGCCCTGCACGTGGCCGAGAGCCTCGAGTCCGGCATGGTCGGCATCAACGTCGGCCTGGTGTCCAACCCGGCCGCCCCGTTCGGTGGGGTCAAGCAGTCCGGCCTCGGCCGCGAGGGCGGCGCCGTCGGCATCGAGGAGTACCTGGAGACCAAGTACGTCGCGTTCCCCAGCTGACGCCCTGTGGATAAACCGCATCCAGGGGTGACACCCCTTTCTGCGGTTTATCCGCAGGGCGACTGGGTGAACGTTTTCGCGCGGTCCAGCGTCCAGGCTTCAGGAGATTCGTTGACGGGGGAGCGGACATGCGCGGACGGAACTGGGCAATGCGGGCGCTGATGGTGCCGGCGGCGCGCGGTGCTGATGGTCGGGCTGACGGCGTGCGGGGACGACGCTGCGGAGCAGGCGGGCGATCCGGCGGCGGACGGTGGCGGTGCGGGCATCGGCGTCGGCACCGGGGTGCCGGCCGGGAACTTCCTGTCCACCGAGGTCACCGAGGGCGGCAAGCCGAAGAAGCTCGTCAAGGGCACCAAGATCTCGTTGCTGTTCAAGGATGGTCAGGTCAGCGCGAACGCGGGCTGCAACACGATGGGCGGCGAGGCGCGCTTCACCGACGGCAAGCTCGTCGTCGACTCCCTCTCGATGACCGAGATGGGCTGCCCGGGCGACGGCCGTCACCAGCAGGACGAGTTCGTGTCCGCGTTCCTCACCGCGAAGCCGGCCTACACCTACGACGGCACCACGCTGAAGCTGAACACGACCGAGGTCTCGATGACCTTCGGCCCGCGCGAGAAGGTGCAGCCGGACCTGCCGCTCGAAGGCACGCGGTGGAACGTCACCCACACGACCCAGGGTCCCGGCCAAGGACGCCGCGGACGACCCCAACGCCGCGGTCTCGGCGGGCATGGCCCCGCAGAACGCGTACGTGGAGTTCGCCGACGGCAAGGTAACCGGCAGCGACGGATGCAACCGGTTCAACGGCACCGCGACGATCGAGGGCGACACCATCACCTTCGGCCCGCTCGCCTCGACCAAGATGGCCTGCCCCGGCATGCAGGGCTCCGACGCCGTGCTCGCCGTGCTCTCCGGCGAGGTCGAGTGGAGCATCGACTACAACATCCTGCACCTGGAGAACCCCTCCGGCGCCGGCCTGCAGCTGCAGGCGAAGACCGAGCCGTCGAACGCGGCCGACCCGCGAGCTCGGCGACGCCGCCGTGCTGCAAGCCCGACGCGACCGCCAACCCTGACGGGACCGCGGTGGGCGGCTCGGACCCGGCCCAGGGCACGAATCCTTCGACGGGCGTCGACAGCGGCCCGCTGCCCACGCCGTACTGCGAGCCCGACGGCTCAGGCTGCTCGGTGCCGGGCTACGACCCGACGGCGCCGAACACCGGCACCGGCGGCGGCCCGACGGGTCAGTAGCACCTGCCGGGACACAATGGGCACGTGAGCACCCCCCGCGACCTGGTCATCCTCGGATCGACCGGATCCATCGGCACGCAGGCCCTGGACGTGGTCCGGCACAACCCGGACCGGTTCCGGGTGGTCGGCCTCGGGGCGGGCGGCGGGAACGTCGAACTGCTCGCGTCCCAGGCGCTGGAGTTCGGCGTCGACGTGGTCGCGGTCGCCCGCGCGGGCGCCGCGCAGGACCTGCAGCTCGCCTTCTACGCCGAGGCCAAGAAGCGCGGCTTCAGCGCCGGGGAGTTCCAGATCCCCAAGCTGCTCGCCGGGCCGGACTCGCAGGCCGAGCTGGCCACCTGGCCGGCCGACGTCGTCCTCAACGGCATGACCGGTTCGGTCGGGCTGGCGCCCACGCTCGCGGCCCTCAAGGCCGGTCGCACGCTCGCGCTGGCCAACAAGGAGTCCCTGATCGTCGGCGGCCCGCTGGTGACGGCGGCCGCGGCCGAGGGCCAGATCGTGCCGGTCGACTCCGAGCACTCCGCGCTGGCCCAGTGCCTGCGCGGCGGCCGGGCCGAGGAGGTCGCGAAGCTGGTCCTCACCGCCAGCGGTGGGCCGTTCCGGGGCCGGAACCGGGACGAGCTGGCGGACGTGACCGTCGCCGACGCGCTGGCCCACCCGACCTGGGACATGGGCCCGGTGGTCACCATCAACTCCGCGACGCTGGTCAACAAGGGCCTGGAACTGATCGAGGCTCACCTGCTCTTCGGGATCGACTTCGACCGGATCGAGGTCGTCGTGCACCCGCAGTCGATCGTCCATTCGATGGTCACGTTCTGCGACGGCTCGACGATCGCCCAGGCCTCGCCGCCGGACATGCGGCTGCCGATCGCGCTGGCCCTGGCCTGGCCCGACCGGGTGCCCGGGGTGACCCCGGCCTGCGACTGGACCGCGCCCGCCACCTGGGAGTTCGCCCCGCTGGATCACGCCGCCTTCCCGGCGGTGGACCTGGCCCGGGAGTGCGGGCGGGCCGGCGGGACCGCCCCCGCGGTCTTCAACGCCGCGAACGAGGAGTGCGTGTCGGCGTTCCTGGCGGGTTCCCTGCGCTTCACAGCGATTGTG
This sequence comes from uncultured Actinomycetota bacterium, assembly GCA_963756785.1. GTDB lineage: Bacteria > Actinomycetota > Actinomycetes > Sporichthyales > Sporichthyaceae > Sporichthya. The sequence continues at coordinate 1,783,665 of CAVWPF010000007.1, read as the reverse complement.
GATACGGTCGCTGCCGTGGTGTCCGACCACTCCGAGGCTGGAGTGCTCGGGCGCGACGGAACGCTCACCCTGGACGACGTGCTCGGCGCGGAGTCCTGGGCTCGGGGTCGGGTGTCGGAACTGCTTGGGGGAACGGTGTCACCGGGTAACGGGTCTGCATGCTGACCTTGTTCGGGGTCCTGCTGTTTGTGGTGCTGCTGCTCGGTTCGGTGGCGATCCACGAGTTCGGCCACTGCCTGACGGCGAAGTTCTTCAAGATGAAGGTCATCGAGTACTTCGTCGGCTTCGGCCCGAGGATCTGGTCCTTCCGCCGCGGCGAGACCGAGTACGGGCTCAAAGCCATCCCGGCCGGCGGCTACTGCAAGATCGTCGGGATGACCGACCTCGAAGAGGTCGACGAGGCCGACAAGCACCGCGCGTTCTACCGCTACCCGGCGCCGCAGAAGCTGGTCGTGCTCGGCGCCGGCGTCTTCCTGCACGTGGTCATCGGCTTCATCCTGATCCTCGTCGCGCTGATCGGCCTCGGCACCTCGGCCCCCGTGCCCACGGTGAACTCGGTGTCGACGTGCATCCCCGCCGCCGACTCGGCCACGGGCGAGTGCAGCGAGGCCGACCCGCCGTCGCCGGCCAAGGCGGCCGGCCTGCAGGTGGGCGACGAGATCTTCGCCGTCGGCGCGGACCCGGTGGGCAACTGGGAACAGGCGTCCCGGGCGATCCGTCAGGCCGGGGACGGCCCGCTGGCGATCACCGTGCTCCGCGACGGCCAGCTGGTGACCCTCACCGCGAACCTGGTCACGCGCGACCGCCCCGATCTGGACGATCCGACGAAGCAGGTCAACGTCGGGGTGCTCGGCGTCGGTCCCACCTTCGAGAAGTCCACCTACGGGCTGATCACCGCCTCCGACAAGTCCCTCGAGCTGATGTGGCAGGTGGTCGAGGCCGCCGGAAGCCTGGTCGCCGACCTGCCCGACAAGATCGGTGAGCTCTTCGACGCCCTCGGCGGGGAGGACCGCGAGCAGGAGGGGCTGACCGGCGTGGTCGGCGCAGCCCGCGTCTCCGGGGAGTTCTTCAGCCTTGACCAGGCCTCGAACACCGAACGGCTCTCGCTGGTGCTGCTCAACGTGGGCGCGCTGAACATCTTCCTGGCGCTGTTCAACGCCGTCCCGCTGCTGCCGCTCGACGGCGGGCACATGGCGGTCACGACCTACGAAGCCGCCAAACGGCGTCTGTTCCGGGCATTCGGGCGCCCCGACCCGGGGCGGGTCGACATCTCCAAGCTGCTGCCGCTGACCTACGTCTTCGTCGTGTTCCTGGGCGCGCTGACGCTGCTGCTGCTGGCGACCGACATCGTCAACCCCATCACCGTCAGCTAATTTCATAGCTGTGAGCATTTCTCTGGGCATGCCGGCGCTGCCGCCGTTGCGGCTGGCCGAACGCCGCAAATCCCGCCAGATCAGGGTCGGCAACGTCCTGGTCGGCGGGGACGCGCCCGTGTCCGTGCAGTCGATGTGCACCACGTTGACCGCGGACGTCAACGCGACGCTGCAGCAGATCGCCGAGCTGACCGCCGCCGGCTGCCAGATCGTGCGGGTCGCCTGCCCGTCGCAGGACGACGCGGACGCGCTACCGGAAATCGCGCGGCACAGCCAGATCCCGGTGATCGCCGACATCCACTTCCAGCCCAAGTACGTCTTCGCGGCGATCGACGCGGGCTGCGCGGCGGTGCGGGTGAACCCGGGCAACATCAAGAAGTTCGACGACAAGGTCGGCGAGATCGCCAGGGCGGCCAAGGACGCCGGGATCTCGATCCGGATCGGCGTCAACGCCGGATCGCTCGACCCGCGGCTGCTGGAGAAGTACGGCAGGGCCACCCCCGAGGCGCTGGTCGAGTCCGCGCTGTGGGAGGCCTCGCTCTTCGCCGAGCACGACTTCCACGACGTGAAGATCTCGGTCAAGCACAACGACCCCGTCGTGATGGTGAACGCCTACCGCCAGCTCGCGGCCGCGTGCGACTACCCGCTGCATCTCGGCGTCACCGAGGCCGGGCCGGCCTTCCAGGGCACGATCAAGTCGGCCGTCGCGTTCGGGGCGCTGCTCTCCGAGGGCATCGGCGACACGATCCGGGTCTCGCTGTCCGCACCTCCGGTGGAGGAGGTCAAGGTCGGCAACCAGATCCTGGAGTCGCTCGGGCTGCGCGAGCGCGGGCTGGAGATCGTGTCCTGCCCTTCCTGCGGGCGGGCGCAGGTTGACGTCTACACCCTGGCCGAGCAGGTCACCGCCGGGCTCGAGGGCATGGAGGTCCCGCTCCGGGTTGCGGTGATGGGCTGCGTCGTCAACGGCCCCGGCGAGGCGCGCGAGGCCGATCTCGGGGTGGCCTCCGGCAACGGCAAGGGCCAGATCTTCGTCAAGGGCGTGGTCATCAAGACCGTGCCCGAGCACCAGATCGTCGAGACCCTGATCGAAGAGGCAATGCGCCTGGCCGAGCAGATGACGGCCGACGGCGCTGAAAACGGCGAACCCGTCGTCTCGGTGTCCTAGGGCACGGGCGGAAGGGAGGTCGCGTGTCTGTCCCCGTCGACAAGTCCGTCGGGCAGGACAGTGCGGATCAGCGGGCCGACCTCCGTGTGCTCACCCTGGCCGACCTGCCCGCGGCGCTGCGGGTCGCCGAGCGCGATCCGGTCGCGAACGTGTTCGTGCTCTCGCGGCTGCTGGGCGGCGGGCTGACCCCCAGCCGCGGCGGCGCCGAGGTCTGGGGGTACTCGGAGAACGGCGCGCTGCGCTCCCTCCTCTATGTCGGCGCGAACGTGGTCCCCGTGCAGGCCGACGGCGCCGCCGTCGAGGCCTTCGCCGCGCGGGCCGCCCGTTCCGTGCGCCGCTGCTCCTCGATCGTCGGGCCGGCCGCGGCCGTGCTGCCGCTGTGGGAGCGGCTCGCTCCGCTGTGGGGTCCGGCCCGCGAGGTTCGCCGGCAGCAGCCGCTGATGGCCGTCGACGCACCGGACCCGGCCGTCACCCCCGACCGCGGGGTCCGGGCGGTCGCCAGGGGTCAGCTCGACGCGGTGATGCCGGCCTGCGTGGCGATGTTCACCGAGGAGGTCGGGGTCTCGCCGCTAGGCGGGGACGGCGGTCTGCTCTACCGCTGCCGGATCGCCGAGCTGGTCGACTCCGGGCGGGCGTTCGCCCGGATCGAGAACGACACGGTGCTGTTCAAGGCCGAGATCGGCGCCGCCACCGCGGCGGTCTGCCAGGTCCAGGGGGTCTGGGTCGAACCCACCCTCCGCGGCCGGGGCCTGGCCGCGCCCGGCGTCGCGGCGGTCGTCGACCTGGCCCGGGCACACATCGCGCCGACCGTCAGCCTGTACGTCAACGATTTCAATCACGCGGCGCTGGCCACGTACCGTCGTGTCGGGTTCCGTCAGGTGGGTACCTTCGCCTCGGTGTTGTTCTAGAGCGCTGTTCCAGTCGGATCCCGGGAGGCCGTCCGGTGGTGATCACCATCGCCCCGCTGGACCTGCGCGCGTGCGCCGCCGACGCCGCCGCCGTGCAGTCGGCGGCCCTCGGGCCGGTCTCCCCGGACCGGGTCGCGGTCTACGGCCGGCACGCGGCCCACCCGGGCTTCCGGGCGTTCGGCGCCTTCGACGACGCCACCCTGATCGGCTTCGCCTACGGCGCGAGCTGCCGGACCGGGCAGTGGTGGTTCGACCAGATCAGCCCGGCGCTGCGCGCCGCCGGCTTCGCGCCGTGGATCGCCGATCCGTACGCCGTCACCGAGTTGCACGTGCGACCGGACTACCACGGTCACGGCCTCGGGTTCGCCCTGCTCACCCGCCTGCTGGCCGGGGTCGAGCACCCCACCGCGCTGCTGTCCACCTACGACGGGGACACCCGGGCGCGCCGGCTGTACTCCGCCCTGGGCTTCGCGGACCTGATCACCGGCTTCCGGTTCGGCACCTCCTCGCAGGGATACGCCCTGATGGCAGCACCCCTGCCGCTCCCGGTCCGGCAGGAGGACCCCGCCCGATCCGCGTAGATCCGCGCCAGCGGCGCCCCGCGCGCTTAGGCTGGGTGGGCCCCATGGTGCAAAGCGGTTCGAGGTGGGAGATTCCGTGCGCGGGAACATGAACCCCAAGACGATGCTCGCCCTGCTGTGGGTGGCGGCGGCCTCGGTCGGCCTGCTCATCGCTGGGGTACCGCTGATCGACGACACCCCGAACGCCTATCTGCTCGCGATCCTGCTGATCGCGGGCTCGCTGCCGTTCGGGCTGATCCGGCCCTCGGTGCCGATCCTGTGGGCGGTCGCGATCGGGTGGCCGACCGTGGTGATCCGGCTCTCCCAGGAGGACGGGTTCCAGGCGGTCGTGCTGATCGTCTACCCGATCATCGGGGTCTACCTCGGTGACTGGATCGGGTCCTGGTGGGCCGAGAAGCACCCGAAGGCCGTGGTGCTGCCGACGGGCCCAGTGGAGACCGGTCCGGCCGCGGCCGACGGAACCGCGCTGGAGGCGGACAACCTCCCGCCGCCCATGCCCAGCCGCTGGGACCGGGCCAGCCGCCGCGCCGAGGAGGAGGCGCGTCACGACACCGGACAGACGGAGCCGCCCCCGCCGTCCTCCATCACCGGCCTGCGTCCGTAGCGTCCTTCCGCCGAGCGAGACACTGCCGTTGAAGAGACACTGACGCGGTGAACTCCCCGCCGCTGCGCCTGTCGCGGCTGTTCCTCCGCACCCTGCGTGAGGATCCGGCCGACGCTGACGCCGCCAACGCGCGGCTGCTCATCCGCGGCGGCTACATCCGCCGCCTCGCCCCGGGCGTGCACGCCTGGCTGCCCCTCGGCCAGCTGGTGCTCGACGAGGTCGAGCGCATGCTGCGGGCCGAGATGGCCGGTATCGGCGCGCAGGAGATGCGCCTGCCCAGTGCCGCCGCGCCTGCGCAGCTGCACCTGGTGATGTCGCTGCTGCGCGGGGAGGTCTCCTCCTACCGCGACCTGCCGGTGACGCTGTTCCAGATCCAGCCGGCCGCACGCGACGAGCCGCGGCCGCGGGCCGGACTGTTGCGGGCCCGCGAGTTCGTCGCCCACGAGGCCTGGTCCTTCGACGCCGACTCCGACGGGCTGCAGTCGGCGTACAACCGGCACCGCGCGGTCTACATGCGGATCCTGGAGCGGGCCGAACTGGACTACCGGATCGTCACCGCGCCGGCCGGTGAGGGCGAGCACGCCGAGCAGTTCCTCGCCGTCACCGAGGCGGGGGAGGACCTGTTCGTCACCTGCGTTGCCTGCGACTACGCGGCGACCTCAGCCGCGGTCCGCGGGCGCGGCGCCGCCGTCGACGGGAAGGCGCACCCGGCCCCCCTCGGCCCGACCCCGGCGCCGGAGGAGGTGGACACCCCGGACACGCCCACCATCGAGGCGCTGGCCGACCGGATGGGCGTGCCCGCCTCGGCGACGCTGAAGAACCTGCTGCTGACGGCGACCACGCCGGAAGGCGTGCGTGAGGTGATCGCCGTCGGCGTGCCCGGCGACCGGGACGTCGACCTGAACCGCGTGCAGGCGGCGCTGGCACCCGCCCGGGTCGAGCTGTTCGGCGACGAGGACTTCGCGGCCCACCCGGAGCTGATCCGCGGCTACGTCGGGCCGCAGGGCCTGGCGGGCAAGGCCTTCCGCTACCTGGCCGACCCCCGCATCGCGGCCGGGACGGCCTGGGTCACCGGGGCCAACGCGCCCGGTCGCCACGTGCGCAACCTGGTGGCGGGCCGCGACTTCGTCCCCGACCGCTACGTCGATCTGGTGCTGGTCCGCGACGACGATCCGTGTCCCGCCTGCGGCGGGCGCCTGCGCCTGCACCACGGGGTCGCGGTCGCCCGGATCGCGCGCCTGGGCCGCCGGCCCGCCTCCGTCGCCGTGGACGTGCTCGGCCGCGACGGGAAGCCCGCCCGGGTGGCGGTCGGCAACTACGGTCTCGGCGTCTCCCGGCTGATCGGCGCGGTCGCCGAGCAGCACCACGACGAGGTCGGCCTGACCTGGCCAGGCTCGATCGCGCCCGCCGACCTGCACCTCGTGGCGGCGGGCCGTGACGAGGCCGTGCACGTCGCCGCCGGCCGGCTGGCCGACGCTGCCTCGGGCGCCGGTATCCGGGTGCTGCTCGACGACCGCACCGCGGTCTCCGCCGGGGTGAAGTTCGCCGACGCCGAACTGCTGGGCATCCCGGTGATCGCGGTGGTCGGGCGGGGGCTGGCCACCGGAACGGTGGAGGTGCGCGAGCGGCGCAGCGGCCGGCGCTCGGAGGTGGCGCTGCCCGCGGCGGTCGGGGCGATCCGGGATCTGGTCGAGGCCGGCCGGGGACACGCATGACGGCGGGTCCGGTGGAAGCGGTGATCTTTGACTGGGGCGGCACCCTGACCCGCTGGCGCCCGATCGACATCCCCGCCACCTGGCAGGCGGTGGCCGCGGTCGCGGTGGCCTCCGACCCGTCGCTCTCCCTCGCCGACCTCGGGGCGCGCCTGGCCGAGGTCGACGACCGGCTCTGGGCGCGCTGCCGCACCGGCGACGCCGAGAGCACCCGGTTCGCCGACGTGCTCACCGAGTGCGGGCTGGCCGAACACCCCGACCTGCTCGCCGCGCACGTGGGGGAGTGGGTGGCCGCCACCGAGCTCGATCCGGACGTCCCGGCCGTGCTCTCCGGCCTGCGGGAGCGCGGCCTCCGCGTCGGCGTGCTGTCCAACACCATCTGGCCGCGGGAGCAGCACGAAGCCTGGTTCGCCCGCGACGGGGTGCTGGAGCTGATCGACGGCGCGGTCTACTCCAGCGAGATCGCCTGGGCCAAGCCGCACCCGGAGGCCTTCCGGGCCGCCGCGGCCGCGGTGGGGGCCGAGCCGGAGCGCGTGCTCTTCGTCGGTGACCGTCCCTTCGAAGACATCCACGGCGCCGCCCAGGTCGGCATGCGCACGGCGCTGGTGCCCTTCACCGTGATCGGGGACCACGAGCGCGGACCGGTGCAGGGCGAGGCGGACGCGGTCCTGGAGCGCCTCCTCGACGTGCTGGACGTCGTCGACCGCTGGGCGTGAACGACCAAAAGGCGTGTCACGCTTTTTGGTTGATGACGGGGCGTCAGTTTGCGGTGGCGGTGGCGGAAGGGGTCGGCGCCTCGGGCGGGAGACCCGGGTCTTCGAGGCCGGGGAAGCGCGGGGCCTCGTCCCGCCAGAACGACTCCCGGACCGCGGCGTCCTGCAACGCCTGGGCGGCGAACCCGCGGTCGTCCTCGGTCGAGGCCGCCACCAGGGCCCCGTAGGCCAGCGCCACGTCCCGTTCGATGCCGGCGGCCAGGTCCACCACCGCGCTGAAGCCGCCGAACGGTCGCGGCAGCTCGTAGGCGGCCTGCGCCTCCACCGGCTTCCCGCCGCCGTCGAGGACCATCCGGCGAAGCTGGTCCCGGCGTTCGCGGTGCACGTCCAGGCCCTGCAGCGCGACCGTCCGGTTGGTGCCGTTCAGCTCGGCCGCGATCGCCCCGTAGCCGTAGATTGCGGCGTGCTCGGCGGCCAGCACCTCACCGAGAACGGCCTGGTCCGCGCTCATGACGTCTCCGCCACGGCCGCACCGATTTGGCCGAGCGTCCTCGCGGAGCCGCATTCGATGCACATGATGAGTTCGCTGCGCTCGTGTCTCATGCGCCGCTCTTGCGCAGCACGGCGGTGTGCGCGGCCTCGCAGCCGCCGATCGAGGCCAGCAGGCGGGCCAGCTCAGAACTGCGCGCGGACTTGCACTGCCCGACCCGGCGTCCGGCGGCGGCCAGCTCGGCCTTGGCCAGGAGTTCGACCGCCTGGTCCCGGTCCGAGGGTGGCGCGCCAGTGGGGGAGGCCGACGCGGAGGGCTCGGGAGCGGGCACGTCCGGACGGCCCTTCTTCTCCTGCTGGGCGCTGAGTTCGGCCAGGTGCGCGGCGTGGTCGTCCCGCATCGGCTCGAGCCGCCCGGCCAGCTGCGGGTGACGGGTCAGCGTGATCTCGTAAGCGGCCAGCATGCCCTGCTTGTCGGCGATCGCCGTGGCCAGCAGGGCCAGGTCCGGATCCGGCTCGGCGCCCCTGCCGCCGGGCGTGTCCGGGCCGTCGTCGCCGCCGGTACAGCCGCTGAGCAGGGCGAAGGTGGTGAGCCCCGCCAGCTGCAGGACGGTGCGGCGGCTGGGCGGCGGAACAGGCACCTGGCGACGCTATCCGAACAGTCGGGGGGCTCCGCCCCCCGACACCCCCCCGAAAAATCGCACTAGTCTGTGCTGCCACGTGACACGCCCCGCCGTGGTTGCAAAGGCCGGGCACCCCAAGGACATCTGCCGGAACGGGAGGTCATGGCCATGGTCGCCGCCGACACGCTCCCGGTGCGGCTGCAGCAACTGCTGACACCCGTCGTGACCGAGGTCGGACTGGACCTGGAAACGGTCGAGGTGACCCCCGCCGGCCGCCGCCGTGTCCTGCGCGTGGTGGTGGACCGCGACGGCGGCATCGACCTCGACGGGGTGGCCGAGGTCAGCCACGCGGTCTCGGAAGCCCTGGACGCCTCGGATGTGATGGGCGGTCAGCCCTACGTCCTGGAGGTCACCAGCCCCGGCACGGACCGCCCGCTGACCGAGCCGCGGCACTGGCGCCGCGCGGTGGGCCGGCTGGTCAAGGTCGAGCTGGCCGACGGGAGCGCCCGGACCTCGCGGGTCCTGGCCGCCGCCGACGAGGCCGCGGACCTCGAGGATGGCCCGGTGCGTTACTCGGACGTGCGGCGGGCCCGGATCGAGGTCGAGTTCAACCGGGTCGACCCCGCTGAGGAAGCTGATATCGCCGCCGAACTCGAAGAGCCTGCAGGGAGAGGAGGACTGATGGACATCGACATGAGCGCGCTGCGCGCGCTGGAACGCGAGAAGGAGATCTCGTTCTCCCTGCTCGTCGAGGCCATCGAGGCCGCCCTGCTGATCGCCTATCACCGCACCGAGGGCTCGAACCCGAACGCCCGCGTGCACCTGGACCGCCAGTCGGGTCACGTCGTGGTCCACGCGCAGGAGCTGGGGCCCGAGGGCAACCTGCTCAGCGAGTACGACGACACCCCGACCGGGTTCGGCCGGATCGCCGCCACGACGGCGAAGCAGGTGATCCTGCAGCGATTGCGCGACGCCGAGGACGAGGTCACCTACGGCGAGTACCTGGGCCGGGAGGGCGACATCGTCTCCGGGGTCATCCAGCAAGGCAAGGACCCCAGGGCGGTGCTGGTCGACCTCGGCAAGGTGGAGGCGATCCTGCCGCCGCAGGAGCAGGTCCCCGGTGAGCGCTACGAGCACGGCGCGCGCATCAAGTGCTACGTCGTCGGGGTGAAGAAGGGCATGCGCGGGCCCTCGGTGACGCTCTCGCGCACCCACCCGAACCTGGTCCGCCGGCTCTTCGCCCTGGAGGTTCCTGAGATCGCCGACGGCACGGTGGAGATCGCCGGCATCGCGCGGGAGGCCGGGCACCGGACCAAGCTCGCGGTCCGGTCCACCAAGCCCGGCGTCAACGCCAAGGGCTCCTGCATCGGGCCGATGGGCGCCCGGGTGCGCAACGTGATGAACGAGCTGCACGGCGAGAAGATCGACATCGTCGACTGGTCCGACGACCCCGCCGAGCTGGTCGCGCACGCACTCTCCCCGGCCCGGGTCTCCCGGGTGGACATCGTCGACCTTGAGGCACGGGCGGCCCGCGTGATCGTGCCGGACTACCAGCTCTCGCTGGCGATCGGGAAGGAGGGGCAGAACGCGCGCCTCGCCGCCCGGCTCACCGGCTGGCGCATCGACATCCGGCCGGACACGGAGAGTGACCCCGGCGAAGCCCCGGCCGCGCCTGCCGCGGCCGACTCCCTCGGTCAATAGGGATAGACTGACGGTGGTCAGCCGCACGGAACCAGGTTCCGGCATGCCCACACGCACTTGCGTGGGGTGCCGGGAACAGGCGCCGAAGGCTGAGCTGCTGCGGGTCGTGGTGATCGAGGGCGCATGCGTCCCCGATCCCCGTGGCCGGCTGCCGGGCCGCGGAGCGCATCTGCATCCACGGACCGAGTGTCTTACCCTCGCCCTGCGCCGCCGGGCGTTCCCACGGGCCCTGAAGGTCCCGGGACCGCTCGACACCGAAGGTCTTGCGACCTTCCTCGGTGAGCAGGCTCAGCAGGACAGATCCAGCACGTGACAACGCACGGTCAGCCATGTCGGAAGCGGGTTTAGCGATGAGCGCTCGATGAGCACCCAGCGATGAGCACCACCCCTAGCTAACGGTCCGTGGCACCCCGCCCGGACCAGAAGGAGAACAGTGGCCAAGGTCCGGGTCTACGAACTCGCCAAGGAGTTCGGCGTTGAGAGCAAGGTCGTTCTGGCCAAGCTCACGGAGATGGGCGAATTCGTCCGCTCGGCGTCGTCCACCATTGAGGCGCCCGTCGTCCGCAAACTGAAAGACGCGTTCCCGGCGGGAACGCCCGAGGCGAAGCCCGCCAAGAAGGCGGCCGCGAAGGCTCCGGCCCCCGCGCCCGCCGCGGCCCCGGCCGCGCCGGCCCCGGTGACGCCGATCGAGTCGGCGCCGCCGCGCGTCGAGGCTCCGGCGCCTGCTCCGGCTGCGCCCCCGGCACCGGCGGCTCCGCCCGCTGCGCCCCCCATGGCTCCGGCCGCCAGCGCCGCGCCGCCCGCGGCTCCGCCGGCGACGGACGCCCCGGCCGCGCCCGCCGGCGGCGGCGCTCCACGTCCGGGTCCGGCCGCACCTCGGCCGCAGATCCGGCCGGGCAACAACCCCTTCTCGTCGGCCAGCGGCATGGCCCGGCCGCCGGCGCGCAACGCGCCGCGTCCGGGTGCGCCCGGCGCCCCGGCCGCCGGTGGCGTGCCGGGGGCCCCGCGTCCGCCGCAGGGCGCCGGTGGTCCGCGCCCGATGGACCGCAGTGGTCCTGGCGGGCCGCGTCCGGGCGGTCCGACGCCCGGCAACATGCCTGCCCGCACCCCCGGCGGCGGTCCCGGCGCGCGACCGGGTGGCCCCGGTGGTCGTCCCGGTGGTCCCGGCGGTCCCGGTGGCGGTGGCTTCAACCGCGGTCCCGGCGGCCCCGGTGGTCGTCCCGGTGGTCCCGGCGGCGGTGGCGGTGGCTTCGGCGCCCGTCCCGGTGGCGGTCCCGGTGGCGGCGGCGGTGGTTTCCGCCCGGGTGGCGGCGGTGGCGGTGGGTTCCGTCCCGGCGGCGCTCCTGGTGGAGCTCCCGGTGGCGCTCCCGGTGGTGGCGGCTTCGCCGGTCGTCCCGGTGGCGGCGGTCCCGGTGGCCGTGGCCGCGGTGGCACGGCGGGCGCGTTCGGTCGTCCCGGCGGTCGGCCGACCAAGGGCCGCAAGTCCAAGAAGCAGCGGCGTCAAGAGTTCGACAACATGCAGGCGCCCTCGATCGGCGGCGTGCAGCTGCCCCGCGGCCAGGGCCAGACGGTCCGTCTGCCGCGCGGCTCCTCGCTGACCGACTTCGCCGAGAAGATCGGCGCGAACCCCGCGTCGCTGGTCGCCGTGATGATGCACCTCGGCGAGATGGTCACGGCGACCCAGTCCGTCGGTGACGAGACGCTCGAGCTGCTCGCGCAGGAGCTCAACGTCGTCGTGGAGATCGTGTCCCCGGAGGACGAGGACCGCGAGCTGCTGGAGACCTTCGACCTCTCGTGGGGCGAGGACGAGGGCGGCGAGGAGGACCTGGTCATCCGGCCGCCGGTCGTCACCGTCATGGGTCACGTCGACCACGGCAAGACCAAGCTCCTCGACGCGATCCGCAACGAGAACGTCGCCTCGGGCGAAGCCGGTGGCATCACCCAGCACATCGGCGCCTACCAGGTCATGGCCCACGCGGGCGAGGACAAGGAACGCCGCATCACCTTCATCGACACCCCGGGTCACGAGGCCTTCACCTCGATGCGTGCCCGTGGTGCCCAGGTCACCGACATCGCGATCCTCGTGGTGGCGGCCGACGACGGTGTGAAGCCGCAGACGATCGAGGCGCTCAACCACGCCCAGGCGGCCGGCGTGCCGATCGTCGTGGCGGTCAACAAGATCGACAAGGAGGGCGCCGACCCGGCGAAGGTGCGCGGTCAGCTCACCGAGTACGGGCTGGTGGCCGAGGAGTACGGCGGCGACACGATGTTCGTCGACATCTCCGCCAAGCAGCACCTCGGTATCGAGGAGCTGCTGGACGCGGTCATCCTGACCGCTGACGCCTCGCTCGACCTGCGGGCCAACCCGGTCCAGGACGCGCAGGGTGTCGCGATCGAGGCCCACCTCGACCGTGGCCGCGGTCCGGTGGCGACCGTGCTGGTCCAGCGCGGCACGCTGCGCGCCGGCGACTCGATCGTCTGTGGCGACGCGTTCGGTCGCGTGCGGGTCATGCTCGACGAGCACGGCAACACCGTCACCGAGGCGGGCCCGGCCCGTCCGGTCATGGTCGTCGGTCTGACCTCGGTCCCCGGTGCGGGTGACAACTTCCTGGTCGTCTCCGAGGACCGGGTCGCCCGCCAGATCGCCGAGCGGCGTGAGGCGCGCGAGCGCAACGCGCAGCTCGCGCGGCAGCGCAAGCCGCGGTTCAGCCTGGAGAACATCCAGGAGGCCCTGGCCGCCGGTCAGCGCGACGAACTGCTGCTCATCATCAAGGGCGACGTGTCCGGGTCGGTCGAGGCCCTCGAGGACGCGCTGCTCAAGATCGAGGTCCCCGGCGACGAGGTGCACCTGCGGGTCATCCACCGCGGCGTCGGTGCGATCACCGAGTCCGACGTCAGCCTGGCGGCCGCCTCGGACGCGATCATCGTCGGCTTCAACGTCCGCGCCGAGGGCAAGTCCCGCGAGGCGGCCGACCGCGAGGGCGTGGAGATCCGGTTCTACTCGGTGATCTACCAGGCCATCGAGGAGATCGAGGCCGGCCTCAAGGGCATGCTCAAGCCGGAGTACGAGGAGATCCAGCTCGGGTCCGCCGAGGTGCGCGCCACGTTCTCCTCCTCGAAGTTCGGCACGATCGCCGGTTGCATGGTCCGCACCGGTCTGATCCGCCGCGGCACCAAGGCCCGGCTCATCCGCGACGGGGCGGTGGTCGCGCCCAACCTGACCATCGACTCGCTGCGGCGGGAGAAGGACGATGCGACCGAGGTCCGCGAGGGCTTCGAGTGCGGTATCAACCTCGGGAACTTCAACGACATCAAGGTCGATGACGTGATCGAGACCTTCGAGATGCGGGAGAAGCCCGCGCGCGTAGGTACACAGCCACATGTTCGTAGGCAGCCTCAGCGTCGATCTGCTGCTCGGCGACGTGCACTCCCTCAAGGAGAAGCGCGCCGTCGTGCGGCCGATCGTCGCTGAGCTGGCCCGCAAGTTCGCCGTCTCGGCCGCCGAGGTCGGGGACCAGGACCTGCACCGCCGGGCCCTGATCGGCGTGGCGGTGGTGGCGGGGGATGCCGCGCACTGCCGCGAGGTGCTCGACGCCTGTGAGCGGCTCGGTCGACGGGTCACCCTGAGATCGAAATTCTGAGTACGCGTCAGAAGCTGTACGGAGAGGACGACTGATGGGTGTGAGTCCTGGCGCCGCGGCACGAGCGCGCAAGCTGGCCGACCGGATCAAGGTCGTCGTCGCCGAGACCATCGAGATGCGGGTCAAGGACCCGCGCCTCGGGTTCCTCACGATCACCGACGTCCGGGTCACCGGCGACTTCCGCGAGGCCACGGTCTTCTACACGGTCTACGGCGGACGACGAGGCGCGCGTCGGCACGGCCGCCGCGCTGGAGAGCGCCAAAGGCGTGCTGCGCTCGGAGGTCGGCAAGCAGACCGGGGTCAAGCACACCCCGTCGCTGACCTTCATCCTCGACGCGCTCCCGGACACCTCGAAGTCGATCGAGGACCTGCTGGCCAAGGCTGCGCCTCGCCGACGCCGAGGTGCACAAGGTGGCCGACGGCGCGCAGTACGCCGGCGAGGCCGACCCGTACCGCAAGCCGCGCCGACGAGGACGACGACGCGCGACGAGCACGACCGAGGACGACGACCCAACGTGCGCGGGGCGTGGCCCGAAGCCCGCCCGGCTCGGCGGGCTGGTGATCGTCGACAAGTCCGGCGGGGATGACCTCGCACGACGTGGTCGGCCGGATCCGCAGGCTCGCGAACACCCGCAAGGTCGGGCACGCCGGGACGCTGGACCCGATGGCCACCGGCGTCCTGGTGGTCGGCACCGAGCGCAGCACCCGGCTGCTCGGCCACCTCTCCGGCGGCGACAAGACCTACGCCGCCACGATCCGCCTCGGCGTCGCGACCGACACCGACGACGCGACGGGCGCTCCGATCAGCTCGGCCGACGCCTCGGGGGTCACCGACGAGGCGATCGCGGCGGGCGTCCGGGCGCTCAGCGGGGACATCGAGCAGGTCCCGTCGACCATCAGCGCGATCAAGGTCGACGGCAAGCGGGCCTACAACCTCGCCCGGGCCGGCGAGGAGGTCGAGCTGGCGGCCCGCGCGGTGCGCGTGGACGCGCTTCGACGCTCCTCGACATCCGGCGCGAGCAACCACTGGGGATGTCATCCGTAGTGGTTGATCTCGACGTCGAGGTGGACTGCTCCACCGGCACCTACATCCGGGCGCTGGCCCGCGACCTCGGCGCCGGCCTCGGCGTCGGCGGGCACCTGACCGCTCTGCGGCGGACCCGGGTCGGCCCGTTCGGGCTCGACCTCGCGCACACCCTGGATGCCCTCGCCGAGGACTTCGTGACCGTCCCGCTGGCCCTGGCCGCCCGGGCCACCTTCGCCGCACCGCGACGTCGACGCCGAGGCGGCCCGGATCCTGGTCAACGGCGGCTGGCTGCCGGCCGACCTGGCCGGCGTGCCGGGCGCGAGCGGCCCGACCGCGGTGTTCGGCCCCGACGACTGGTTCTGCGGCCTGGTCGAGGTGCGGGACGGGCGCGCGCGGCCCATCGCCGTGTTCGGGGACGCCTGATCACGGCTGCGTACGATGACTCAGGCGGCTGCGGCGCACGAGACGAAGGAGATCGGGTGCAGGTCTGGCACGGTCTCGGCGATGTGCCGCCCGGCGCCGGTCCGTGTGTCGTCGCGATCGGGAAGTTCGACGGGGTGCACCGTGGGCACGCCCGGGTGCTGGCCAAGGGCCGGGGCTACGCCGACGAGCTCGGCCTGCCGATGTACGTGGTCACCTTCGACCCGCACCCGCAGGCCGTGCTGCGCCCCGACATCGCCCCGAAGATGATCGGCAGCCTGGCCGACCGGCTGGTCCGGCTGGCCGCCAACGGAACCGACGCCGTCCTGGTCATCCCCTTCACCCTCGAGATGGCCGCGGTCACCGCCGAGCAGGCCACCCGCGCGGTCCTGGCCGACGCGCTGGCGGCCAAGGTCGTCGTGGTGGGGGCGGACTTCCGCTTCGGCTCCGGTGCCGCGGGCGACGTGGTCATGCTGCGCCTGATGGGGGCCGCGTACGGGTACACCGTGCACGCGGTCGAGCTGCAGGCCGACGAGACCGACAAGTTCTCCTCCACCCGGGTCCGGGAGCTGCTGGCGCTCGGGGACGTCGCGGGCGCGGCCGACATCCTGGGCCGGCCGTACGCGGTCACCGGGCCGGTCATCCGCGGGGAGCAGCGCGGCCGTGACCTGGGCTTCCCGACCGCCAACCTGGAGATCCCCGACGAGCTGGTCGCGCCGCTGGACGGGGTCTACGCCGGCTGGCTGGTCGACGGCGACGAACGGCACCCGGCGGCGATCTCGGTGGGGGACAACCCCACCTTCGTCGGGCGCCACCCACCGCGTCGAGGCCTACGTGCTCGACCGCACCGACCTGGACCTGTACGGCAAGAAGGTCGCGATCGAGTTCGTCGAGTGGATCCGGGACATGCTGCCCTTCGAGGGCATCGAGCCCCTGATCGAGGCCATGAACGGCGACGTCGAGGACGACCCGGCGCATCCTGGGCCTGTAATTCCACCGATTTCGGGCCTGGCCTGCCCCGCTGGTAGCGTGGGCGCCGCCGTGATACGGCCGCGGAGAGATAGAGCCCGGGTGGACCTGCCCCGGCGCGCCGCGCAGCGACCCCCGACAGGAGCCCTGAGTCAGTAGTGCCGCTCGACAGTGCAGAGAAGAAGTCGATCCTCGCCGAGTACGCCCGTAGTGAGAACGACACGGGCTCCCCGGAGGCGCAGGTCGCGATGCTGACCAAGCGCATCAGCGACCTGACCGAGCACCTCAAGGTGCACAAGCACGACCACCACAGCCGGCGCGGCCTGCTGCTGCTCGTCGGTCGCCGTCGTCGGCTGCTCAAGTACCTGGCCGCCAACGACATCGCGCGCTACCGCGTGCTGATCGAACGGCTCGGCCTGCGCCGCTAGCGCCGCCCGGAGTTTTTCCACCCGCAGGAGCGGTCGGTAAGCGACTTGTTCGCCCGGTCCTCGGTAGTGGCCCCCGGAGCGGTGTGCGCGAACCTGGCGCGAACCTCCGTGGACCTCGATCGAAGACCGGATCGAGAACGACGCGGAACCCGGCCGTCTCCTCAACACAGAGGAGGGGCGCCCATGGAGGGTCCCGAGATCACATTCGCCGAAGCCACGATCGACAACGGTCAGCTTCGGCACCCGCACCGTCCGCTTCGAGACCGGCCGCCTTGCCCAGCAGGCCGCCGGCGCCGCCGCGGTCTACCTGGACAACGGCACGATGATCCTGTCCGCCACCACGCACGGGAAGAGCCCGCGCGAGAACCTCGACTTCTTCCCCCTCACGGTGGACGTCGAGGAGCGCATGTACGCCGCGGGCCGCATCCCCGGCTCGTTCTTCCGTCGTGAAGGCCGGCCCGTCCGAGGACGCGATCCTCACCTGCCGCCTGATCGACCGGCCGCTGCGCCCGAGCTTCGCCAAGGGCCTGCGCAACGAGATCCAGATCGTCGAGACCGTGCTCGCGCTCGACCCCGACGACCTCTACGACGTGGTCGCGATCAACGGCGCCTCGATGTCGACCCAGCTCTCCGGGATCCCGTTCTCCGGCCCGATCGGCGCCGTCCGCGTCGCCCTGATCGAGGGCCAGTGGGTCGCGTTCCCGCGCCACTCCGAGCTCGAGCGCGCCGTCTTCGACATGGTCGTCGCCGGTCGCGTCCTGGACGACGGCGACGTCGCGATCATGATGGTCGAGGCCGAGGCCACCACCGAGACGATCGACCTGATCGCGCGGCGGCGCCGCCGCCCCGACCGAGGAGATCGTGGCCGAGGGCCTCGAGGCGTCCAAGGCGTTCATCAAGGTGCTCTGCGCCGCCCAGCGCGAGGTGGCCGACAAGGCCGCCAAGCCGACCGCCGAGTTCCCGATCTTCCTCGACTACACCGACGACGTCCTCGAGGCCGTCAGCGCCTTCGCGGGCGAGCAGATCAGCGCCGCGCTGCACCATCGCCGGCAAGGCGGAGCGCGAGAACGAGCTCGACCGCGTCAAGGCCGAAACCAAGGAGAAGCTCGCCGCCCAGTTCGAGGGCCGCGAGAAGGAGATCTCCGCCGCGTTCCGCTCGGTGAACAAGAAGGCCGTGCGCGAGCGCATCACCAAGGACAAGGTCCGCATCGACGGCCGCGGGCTGCGGGACATCCGCGAGCTCGGCGCCGAGGTCGAGGTCATCCCGCGGGTCCACGGTTCGGCGCTGTTCGAGCGCGGCGAGACCCAGATCCTGGGCGTCACCACGCTGAACATGCTCCGCATGGAGCAGATGGTCGACACGCTCAACCCGGAGACCCGCAAGCGCTACATGCACAACTACAACTTCCCGCCGTACTCGACCGGTGAGACCGGTCGCGTCGGGTTCGCCGAAGCGCCGCGAGATCGGCCACGGCGCGCTGGCCGAGCGGGCGATCCTGCCCGTGCTGCCGAAGCGCGAGGAGTTCCCGTACGCGATCCGTCAGGTCTCCGAGGCGCTGAGCTCCAACGGCTCGACGTCGATGGGCTCGGTCTGCGCGTCCACGCTCTCGCTGCTCAACGCCGGCTGCCCGCTCAAGGCGCCGGTCGCGGGCATCGCGATGGGCCTGGTCTTCGAGGGCGGGGAGTACACCACGCTCACCGACATCCTCGGCGCCGAGGACGCGTTCGGCGACATGGACTTCAAGGTCGCCGGCACCAAGGACTTCGTGACGGCCCTTCAGCTGGACACGAAGCTCGACGGCATCCCCGCCTCCGTGCTCGCGGGTGCGCTGACCCAGGCCCGCGAGGCCCGGCTGCACATCCTCGACGTGATGAACGAGGCCATCGACCGCCCGGACGACATGAGCGAGTTCGCGCCGCGGATCATCGTCATCAAGATCCCGGTCGACAAGATCGGCGAGGTGATCGGCCCGAAGGGGAAGATCATCAACCAGATCCAGGCCGACACCGGTGCCGAGATCTCGATCGACGACGACGGCACGATCTACGTCGGCGCGACCAACGGCCCCTCGGCCGAGGCGGCGCGGAACACGATCAACGCGATCGCCAACCCGACGATGCCGGAGGTCGGCGAGCGCTACCTGGGCACCGTGGTGAAGACCACGACCTTCGGTGCGTTCATCTCCCTCGTCCCCGGCCGCGACGGGCTGCTGCACATCTCGCAGCTGCGCAAGCTCTCCGGTGGCAAGCGGGTGGAGAACGTCGACGACGTGCTCGCCGTCGGCTCCAAGGTGCTCGTCGAGATCGCTGAGATCGACCAGCGCGGCAAGCTCTCGCTGGTGCCGGTCGTCGAGGGCGAAGAGGGCGGCTCCGACGACGCCGATTCCTCCGGCGACGAGTGACGAAGCGTCAGAACTGGTTGCCGGCGGGGGAGCAGAAGCCCGGGTCCACCCGGACCCTGCTCCCCGCCGGTACCTCTGCGAGCGGCGCGGTCTCAGGCGCTGTTCGCCGCACCGTACTTCCGGGCGGCCTGCGGATCCTGACCGAGGACATGCCCTCGGCCCGGTCCGCCACGTTCGGCATCTGGGTGGGCGTCGGTTCGCGGGACGAGTCCCGCAGCCTCGCCGGCGCCACTCACTTCCTGGAGCACCTGCTGTTCAAGGGCACCCCGCGCCGGGACGCGCTCGCCATCTCCTCCGCGCTGGATGCGGTGGGTGGGGAGATGAACGCGTTCACGGCCAAGGAGTACACCTGCTACTACGCCCGGGTGCTCGACCGTGACCTGCCGCTGGCGATCGACGTCGTCGCCGACATGGTCACCTCCTCGCTGATCGCGAAGGCGGACGTCGACGGCGAGCGCGACGTGATCCTCGAAGAGATCGCGATGCACGCCGACGACCCGACCGACGCCGTGCACGACGAGTTCGCCGCCGCGCTGCTCGGCGACTCGCCGCTGGGCCGGCCGATCCTCGGCACCGTCGACTCGATCACCGGCATGAGCCGCAGCGCGATCGCCGGGCACTACAAGCGGCGCTACACGGCGCCCAACCTCGTCGTCACCGCCGCCGGCCGGCTGGAGCACTCCGAGGTCGTGAAGCTGGTCAAGGCCGCCTTCAAGGCCGCGGGGGCACTCGGCGAGGACGGCACGCCGCCGGCCTCGGCCCGGCTCGGCGGGAAGCCGTTCAAGGCTCCCGGCGGAATCCGGCTCTCGACCCGTCCGACCGAGCAGGCCAACGTGCTGCTCGGGGTTCCCGGGCTGGCCCGTACGGACGACCGCCGCTACGCCCTGGACGTGCTGAACGCCGCCCTGGGCGGCGGGATGAGCTCGCGGCTGTTCCAGGAGGTCCGGGAGAAGCGCGGCCTGGCCTACTCCGTCTACAGCTACGCGGCGCACTACGCCGACCTCGGCATGTTCGGCGTCTACGCCGGCTGCCTGCCGAAGAAGGTGGACCAGGTCCTCGAGGTCTGCCGCGAGCAGCTGGCCGACGTCGCCGCGAACGGCATCACCGCCGAGGAGCTGGACCGCGCCCGCGGCCAGCTCAAGGGCTCCTTCGTGCTCGGCATGGAGGACACCGGTTCCCGCATGGGCCGCCTGGGCAAGTCCGAGCTGGTCTACGACGAGCTGGTCTCGGTCGACGAGGTGCTGGACCGCATCGACGCCATCAGCCTGGACGACGTGGCCGCCATCGCCGCCCACCTGCTCGCCCCGACGCCGACCCTCGCCGTCATCGGCCCCTTCGACGACGCTTCCGCCTTCGCCGCCTGACCCCAAACTGCCAAGGATCGACGCCCCGCTCATTCATGAGCGGGGCGTCGATTTCGGGCGATCCGGGCCCCGATTTCGACGGTTCGTCATGAAGACCCGTGGCGAGGCGGTGCAACGCGGGTGCCAGATCAGCGGGTGTTGCCGAGCATGGCGGCGATCGGCGGCATGCACGCAGCGATCGCCAGCGCCGTCAGGCGGACCGGGATCGGTGCGGGGACGAAGAAGCCGAAGGCCATCAGGACGAGGCACGGGATCATCACCGCGAAGTAGCGCCGTCGGCGGACCGCGATCGAGGCGAGCAGGGCCTCGCGCTCGGTCGGGGTGTGGACGTCGAACACCGGCGGTTCCTCGCGGTCGCGACGTAGACGCACGCTTCACCCGCTCGCAGTGCGCGCGGGACGTGTGCGCTTGGATGGGCGCATGACGATCAAGGTGGGTGTGCTCGGCTCCGCCGGGAAGATGGGCGCCCAGACGTGTGAGGCGATCTCCGGCGCCGAGGACCTGGAGCTGGTCGCGCAGGTCGACGAGGGCGACCCGATCTCGAGCCTGGTCGATGCCGGGGCGCAGGTGGTCGTCGACTTCACCCACCCCGGCGTGGTCATGGACAACCTGAAGTTCTGCGTCGAGAACGGCATCCACGCCGTCGTCGGCACGACCGGGTTCACCGACGAGCGGCTGGCCACGATCCGGGGGTGGCTGGAGGGCAACCCGCAGGTCGGGGTGCTGATCGCCCCGAACTTCGGCATCGGCGCGATCCTGATGATGCGGTTCTCCGCGCAGGCCGCCCGGTTCTTCGAGTCGTGCGAGATCGTCGAGCTGCACCACCCGAACAAGGCGGACGCCCCCAGCGGCACGGCTGGGCGGACCGCGGAGCTGATCGCCGCCGCCCGCAAGGCGGCCGGGCTGGGCGCGATGCCGGACGCGACCCGCACCGGCCTGGAGGGCGCCCGGGGAGCCGACGTCGACGGGGTGCGGGTGCACGCGGTCCGCCTGCGCGGTCTGGTGGCGCACCAGGAGGTCATCTTCGGCGACGAGGGGGAGACCTTCACCATCCGGCACGACTCGCTGCACCGGTCCTCGTTCATGCCCGGCGTGCTGCTCGGGGTCCGAGGGATCGTCGGGGCTGGTGGGGGACTGATCGTGGGGCTCGAGACGCTTCCTCGACCTCGAGTGAGCACCGTGCCGGTTCTCGGCCGAGCGCGTCAGCGATCTTCAGCCCAGAAATTCTCGACCTCGACTGGAGATTGAGGTCCCGCTGCACGCGGCAAACCGCTCGTCGCACAAGCGTGGGCGTCGCCTGTGAATAAGGCCCCGATGCCCCATTTGTGAAGTATCGTCCTGCGAACCGGTCCTGCCGCCCACCCCGACGAGGTACGCATGTCGTTTCGCGCTCCCCGCCGCCTGGCCGCGTTGCTCGCGGCCCCCGCGTTGCTGGCCACGGGCGTGGCCGTCGCCGCCCCGGCCGCCGACGCGGCGACCAGTGACCCCACCTACAAGGGCTCGGCGCTGGCGTCTGAGCGTGAAGGTCGGCCTGGCCGGATCGTCGGTCCTGGACGAGATCCTGCCCGAGCTCGTGACCTACCCGCCGGGGGCCAAGAAGACGCTGATCGAGCTCCCGGAGGAGCTGGCCGAACTGGTCAGCCTCAAGGTGCTCAACGCCTCTTCCGAGGTGAGCGACGGCAAGCTCGCCTCCAACGCCCACACCACGGGCCTCAGCGTGCTCGGCGAGGTCATCACCGCGAAGGTGCTCAACGCCGACTGCATCGGCGAACCAGGGTGACGTCGAGGGCGACAGCCAGGTCGCGGGCCTCACCGTGGCCGGCTCCAAGGTGCCGGTCGACCCGGGTCCCAACCTGAAGATCGAGATCCCGGACGCGCTGGCCGCCCTGGTCAAGGGCTCCATCGTCATCGACGAGCAGACCGAGACCGACGACGGCGGCATCCGGATCCGGGCGCTGCACATCAACCTCGTGGTCGCGCCCTCCGCGGTCGACGAGGCGCTGAACTCGGTGATCCGAGACGGTCCGCGAGACCGCCGAGCAGCTGAAGGTCGTGATCGAAGAGGTCACCGGCAAGTCCCTGGACGAGCTGGTCGGCGCGGTCGAGAAGGCCGACAAGCAGAAGCGCACGGCCAAGAAGGGCGCCCAGAGCGCCGACCAGGCCGAGGTCCGCGCGTCCGCCGCCGCCCCGCAGGCCCCTGCCGCCCCGGCTGAGGCTGCTGGCGCCGGCCGCTCCGGAAGAGGCTGCCGCTCCGGCCGCCGAGACCGAGAAGACCGACGGAGCCGACCTCGAGGCCGCAGCGGCCGCCGAGGGCGAGGCCGCAGCCGAGGAGCAGGCCGCCGCTGAGCAGCAGGCCGCCGCTGACGAGCAGGCCGAGGCCGAGGCTGCCGAGCCCAGGAGTCCGCCGACGAGGCCGCTGCGGCCGAGCGGGCGGAGCGCACCGAGAAGGGCGCCAAGGCCGCTCAGGACGCTGCGGCGACCGAGGCCACTGCGCCGGAGTCGACCGACCCCGCGGTGGCGGCCCCGGCCGCCCCGGCACCGGCTGCAGCTCCGGCCAAGCCGAAGACCGAGGGCTCGGACGTCCCGCTGCTGGACGAGGTCCAGGCTGCGATCCCGGCCGCCGACTCGATCGCCGGCGCGCTCGGCGTCGACATCATCGTCAGCCAGGTCACCTGCGAGGGCGAGCCGGGCGTCGCGTCGGTCGACGAGCTGCCCGGCACCGGCGGCAACGGCGACGCGGTCCGCAACGTCGCCGCCACCGGACTCGGCCTCCTGCTGATCGGTGGCACCGCGGTCTACGTGACGCGGCGCCGTGGCCGGCACCTCGCCTGATTTACCGCACCACTAGCGAAACGGCGCCGCTCCCCAGGGAGCGGCGCCGTTCGTTGTCGGGGCCGTAGGGCATCCTGTGGAGGCACCCGCGAGAGAGGACCGGACATGACGCTGGACACCGCCCAGGAGCCCGACGTGAGCGCAGGCTCCGAGGACCCCGTGGTGTTCCGCAGCGACGTGACCGTCGAGCTGGTGAAGGCGCTGGCCTCGGACTCCGACGTGCTGTTCGCGGCCCGGGTCTCCACCAAGGGCGAGCAGTCGCTGGAGGACGTCGACGCCGACGCCTCGCGGTCTGCCGGCTTGATCCGCTACCTGATGCGGGACCGGCACGGCAGCCCGTTCGAGCACAACTCGATGACCTTCTACGTGCAGGCGCCGATCTTCGTGTTCCGCGAGTTCATGCGGCACCGTGTCGGCATCAGCTACAACGAGGAGAGCGGGCGTTATCGCGAGCTGCGGCCGGTCTTCTACGTGCCGGGCCCCGATCGCAAACTCAAGCAGGAGGGCAAGCCCGGCGCGTACACCTTCGTCGACGGCACCCCGGAGCAGCACGAGCTGGTCAACCGGGCCACCCAGGACGCCTGCCGGGCCGCGTATGCCGCCTACCAGGAGATGCTCGCCGGCGGCGTAGCGCGCGAGGTGGCCCGGATCGTGCTGCCGGTGACCACGTACTCCTCGATGTACGTGACCATGAACGCCCGCTCGTTGATGAGCTTCCTGTCGTTGCGGACCAAGCGGGAGGATTCGACCTTCCCGTGCTTCCCGCAGCGGGAGATCGAGATGGTCGCCGAGGAGATGGAGCGGTACTGGGCTGCCCTGATGCCGCTCACACACGCAGGCCTATTGCCAGCACGGCCGGGTTTCGCCCTGACTATCCCGTCCCGCATGACACACGTCACGTCTCTCGCCCCGCCGGTAACGAGGCGATCGGCAAACGCGATTCCCGTTCAGATCGCGTCGCCGACCGAACCCCCGAGCGGGCGGCGACGCGATCAGCCAATTGGCCTGCCGATCGGGCCACACGGGTCGTATCTCCATAACCCAGGCCTCGTCCGGCGTTGCGGAACGGTACGTTGACGACCATGACTGCACCGCCCGCCGTGACCCCTGCGACGCCGTTCGGCCGTGTGCTGACCGCGATGGTCACCCCCTTCACCCGCGACGGCGCCCTGGACACCGAGGGTGCGGCGCGCCTGGCCTCCGAACTGGTCGACCAGGGCGGCCACGACGGCATCGTCGTCAACGGCACCACCGGCGAGTCCCCGACCACCACGGACGCGGAGAAGGAGCAGGTCATCCGCGCCGTCGTCGAGGCGGTCGGGGACCGGGCCAGCGTCGTGGCCGGCGTCGGCACCAACGACACCCGGCACACCACCGAGCTCGCGCGCCAGGCCGAGAAGGCCGGCGCCGGCGGGCTGCTGGTCGTCACGCCGTACTACAACAAGCCCCCGCAGGCCGGTCTGGCCGCGCACTTCCGCGCCGTCGCCGACGCCACCGGGCTGCCGGTGATCCTCTACGACATCCCGGCCCGCTCCGGAGTCCCGATCGCCACCGACACGTTGCTGCGCCTGGCCGAGCACGACCGGATCGTCGCGGTGAAGGACGCCAAGGACGACCTCGGCGCGGCCAGCATGGTGATGGCGAACACCGACCTCGCGTTCTACTCCGGCACCGACATGCTCAACCTGCCGTTGCTCTCGGTCGGCGGCGTGGGCTTCGTCAGCGTCGTCGGCCACATCGTCGGGCCTCGGCTGCGTCGAGCTCGTGGACTCCTTCGTCGCCGGCGACGTCGCCCGTGCGATCGAGATCCACCAGGGCCTGCTGCCGGTCTACGAAGGCATCTTCCGCACCCAGGGCGTGATCATGGTCAAGGCTGCGCTGGCCCTGCAGGGCCGACCCGGCGGACCGGTCCGCTCGCCCCTGGTCGACGCCACCACCGCTGAGGTCGAGCGCCTGCGCGCCGACCTCGCGGCCGGGGGACTCGCCCTCTAAAACTTATGAGCCATCCACATCCAGAACTGTCCACGCCGGCGCCACTGAGCCCCGGCACCCTGCGCATCGTCCCGCTCGGCGGTCTCGGCGAAATCGGCCGGAACATGACCGTCTTCGAGTACGGCGGACGGCTGCTCATCGTCGACTGCGGGATCCTGTTCCCCGAGGCGCACCAGCCCGGCGTCGACCTGATCCTGCCGGACTTCACCTACATCGAGGACCGGCTCGACGACATCGACGCGATCGTCCTGACGCACGCGCACGAGGACCACATCGGTGCCGTGCCGTACCTGTTGCGGCGCAAGGACGACATCCCGCTGATCGGATCCAAGCTGACCCTCGCGCTGATCGAGGCCAAGCTGCAGGAGCACCGGATCCGGCCCTACACGTTGCAGGTCGACGGCGGGACGATCGAGCGGCTCGGCCCGTTCGAGTGCGAGTTCTTCGCCGTCACGCACTCGATCCCGGACGCGCTCGCGGTCGCGATCCGCACCCCGGCCGGGGTCGTGCTGCACACCGGCGACTTCAAGATGGACCAGTTGCCGCTCGACGGCCGGCTCACCGACCTGGCCGGCTTCGCTCGGCTCGGGTCCGAGGGCATCGACCTGATCATGGTCGACTCCACCAACGCCGAGGTGCCCGGCTTCATCCCGGCCGAGCGCGAGATCGGTCCGGTGCTGAACCGGGTCTTCGACGGCGCTTCCGGACGGATCATCGTGGCCTGTTTCGCGAGCCACGTGCACCGCGTGCAGCAGATCATCGATGCGGCCGTGGCGAACAAGCGCAAGGTTGCCCTGGTCGGCCGTTCGATGGTCCGCAACATGGGGGTGGCGCAGAACCTGGGCTACCTGACGGTGCCGCCGGGGGTGATGGTCGACCCCAAGGCGATCGAGGACCTGCCCGCGGGCGAGGTCGTGCTGCTCTCCACCGGCTCGCAGGGCGAGCCGATGTCCGCGCTGTCCCGGATGGCCAACCGCGACCACGCGATCCGGATCACCGACGAGGACACCGTGATCCTGGCCAGCTCGCTGATCCCGGGCAACGAGAACGACGTGTCCCGGGTGATCAACGGCCTGACCCGGATCGGCGCCAAGGTGGTGCACAAGTCCAACGCGCTGGTGCACGTGTCCGGGCACGCGTCGGCGGGTGAGCTGATCTACCTCTACAACCTGGTCAAGGCGCGCAACGTGATGCCGATCCACGGCGAACCGCGCCACCTGCGGGCCAACGCCGATCTCGCGATGCTGACCGGGGTTCCGCGCGAGCGCGTGGTGATGGCCGAGGACGGCGTCGTGGTCGACCTGGCCGACGGAATCGCCCAGGTCGTCGGCGCGGTGCCCTGCGGCTACGTCTACGTCGACGGCCTCTCGGTCGGTGACGTCACCGAGGCCTCGCTCAAGGACCGCCGCATCCTCGGTGACGAGGGTTTCGTGTCGGTGTTCGTGGTGATCGACGCCAACACCGGCAAGATCACCGGCGGCCCCGAGGTGACCGCGCGCGGGTCCGGCATCGACGACGACGCGCTGGTGGCCGTCCTGCCTCGCATCGTCGAGTGTCTGCACGGCGCGGCCGCGGACGGGATCACCGAACCGCACCAGCTCCAGCAGATGGTGCGACGGGTCGTGGGCAAGTGGGTCAACGAGACCTACCGCCGGCGCCCGATGATCCTGCCGGTCGTCGTCTCGGTCTGACGGACCATCAGATTCGGATCCGGTTGTGAGCCGCCGCGGGGAGTACCTCGACCTCCTGGCGCGGGTACCCCTGTTCGCCCAGTGCGGCCGCGCCGAGCTCAAGGTGCTCGACGTCCATGCCGCGTTCCGCAGCGTCGGGGTCGGCTTCGACCTGGTGCGCGAGGGGGAGACCGGCGAGGAGTTGTTCATCCTCGTCGACGGCACCGCGCGGGTGAACCGTGGCGGCGCGATCGTGGACCACCTCGGGCCGGGGGACTTCTTCGGTGAGCTCGCGCTGCTCGACCCCGCCCCACGCAACGCGACCGTCACCGCCACCTCGGAGCTGGACGTGCTGGTGATCGGCCGGCCGCAGTTCGAGACCGTGCTGGTCAAGGCGCCCGGCCTGACCCGCAGCCTGCTGGGCGGCATGGCCCGCCGGCTGCGCGAACACGAGACGAACTAAGCGGGTTCCGTACCGCCCTGACGCGGGCTGGCTCGGCCCGCTCCGGCCCCGCGCCCCGCTCATTCATGAGCGGGGCGTCGATTTCGGGGCCCATTCGGGCGGATTTCGTCGCCTGGCTCATGAATGAGCTCCCATGACCCCTCGGGCCGCCCTCGGGGTGCCTGAAGGGGCCTATTTACGTATCAGCGGGGAGCGGGGGCGCGCCGCGTGGCGCACGGGGCTGGTGGGACACCAGCTATACCCTGCGAAGTATGGCAACTCGTGCGCCTCGCAGCGCGTCGACGACGTCCGGCAAGGGCTCCGTTCCGTCCGCCCGCGGCAGGGGGGCCGGGAAGGCCGGCAAGCCGGCCGTCAAGGGCGGCAGCGGGCGCAAGGCGCCGATCCGCAAGGCCGCCGTCTCCCAGATGAAGGTCAACCCGGTCTCCGGGCTGATCCTCGGCTTCTGGGCGCTCCTGGAGGGGCTGTTCCTGGCGATCGCCCGGGGCATCGGCACCGTCGTGCGCGGGATCGGCAACACCGGGCGCGAGCTGGACCCGGAGCACCGCCGTGACGGCTTCGGCCTGGCGTTGTTCGGCCTGGCGGTCGTCGTGGCCGCGGGCGAGTGGTGGAGCCTGGAGGGCCCGATCGGCCGGGGCATCCGCGCCGTCGTGGCCGGCAGCATCGGAGCGCCCGGGCTGGCGGTCCCGGTGGCTCTCGCTGCGCTCGGGCTCTACATCCTGCGCAACACCCCCGACGGCACCGACCGGGGCCGGATCGGGGTCGGCGTCACGGCGCTCACGATCGGCGTCTGCGGCCTGGTGCACGTCGCCAAGGACGTCCCACTGCCCGAGGACAAGGAGGCGATGCGCGACGCCGGTGGCATGGTCGGCTACCTGGTCTCGCGTCCGCTGGTCGAGGCGGTCAGCGCGCCGATCGCCACGGTCCTGTTGGCCCTGATCACGATCTTCGGTCTGCTGGTGATCACCGCGACCCCGCTCAACAAGCTGCCGCAGCGCCTGCGAGCGCTGGCCACCCCGATCATCGGTCCGCCCGGACCGCGCGAGACCGACGAGGACCTTGAGCTGCCGCCGCACCAGGCGGAGGAGTACCTGACGCAGAAGCCCAAGCGCCGCCGTCGCAGCACCGCGCCGGAGGTCATCGTCGAGGACGAGCCGTTCGAAACCCCGGTGATCCCCGCCGCCAAGAAGCTGCCCAAGCCCGCACCGGCGACCGAGGACCAGGCCACCGGGCCGGTGATCGGCCTCGTCGACCCGACCGCCGACCTGCTGCCCGCGCCGGCGAACGCTCCGCCGCTGCGCGGTGAGCAGCTCGTCCTGGCCGGCGAGATCGCCTACAACCTGCCCGGCCCGAGCGTGCTCGAGCGCCGGCACCGCGCACCAGGCCCGCACCAAGGCCAACGACGCCGTCGTCGCCGCGCTCTCGCGGCGTGCTCGAGCAGTTCGACCTCGACGCGCAGGTCACCGGCTTCACCCGCGGGCCGACCGTCACCCGCTACGAGGTCGAGCTCGGCCCCGGCGTCAAGGTCGAGCGGGTCACCGCGCTGGGCAAGAACATCGCCTACGCCGTCGCCAGCGCGGACGTGCGCATCCTGTCGCCCGATCCCCGGCAAGTCCGCGATCGGCGTCGAGATCCCGAACACCGACCGCGAGTGGGTCACCCTCGGCGACGTCCTGCGCAGCGACAACGCGCGCAACGACCACCACCCGATGGTGGTCGCGCTCGGCAAGGACGTCGAAGGCGGCTTCGTCTGCGCGAACCTGGCGAAGATGCCGCACATCCTGGTCGCCGGTGCGACCGGCGCCGGCAAGTCCACCTGCATCAACTCCCTGATCGTCTCGATCCTGATGCGGGCCACCCCGGAGGAGGTCCGGATGGTGCTGATCGACCCGAAGCGGGTCGAGCTCACCGCCTACGAGGGCATCCCGCACCTGATCACCCCGGTCATCACCAACCCGAAGAAGGCCGCCGAGGCCCTCGGCTGGGTCGTGCGCGAGATGGACCTGCGCTACGACGACCTCGAGGCGACCGGCTTCCGGCACATCGACGACTTCAACGCCGCGATCCGGGCGGGCACGCTGACCGCGCCGCTGGGCAGCGAGCGGGTCTACACGCCGTACCCGTACCTGCTGGTGATCGTCGACGAGCTCGCCGACCTGATGATGGTCGCCCCGCGCGACGTCGAGTACCACATCCAGCGGATCACCCAGCTCGCGCGGGCCGCCGGCATCCACCTGGTGCTGGCGACGCAGCGGCCCGAGCGTCGACGTCGTCACCGGCCTGATCAAGGCCAACGTCCCGTCCCGGCTCGCGTTCGCGACGAGCTCGCTGGCCGATTCGCGGGTCATCCTCGACCAGCCGGGCGCGGAGAAGCTGGTCGGCCAGGGCGACGCGCTGTTCCTGCCGATGGGCGCCTCCAAGCCGATCCGGATCCAGGGCGCATTCCTTCCGGAGAAGGAGATCCAGGCGGTCGTCAAGCACTGCAAGGAGCAGATGACCGCGGTCTACCGCGAGGACGTCACCGTTGCTCCGGGGCCGAGCAAGGACCTCGACGGCGACATCGGCGACGACCTCGATCTGCTCTGCCAGGCCGCCGAGCTCGTGATCACCACCCAGTTCGGCTCGACCTCGATGCTGCAGCGCAAGCTGCGGGTCGGGCTTCGCCAAGGCGGGCCGGCTGATGGACCTGATGGAGAGCCGCGGCATCGTCGGGCCGTCCGAGGGCTCCAAGGCGCGTGACGTGCTGGTGGTGCCGGACGACGTCGACGACGTGGTCGCTGGACTGCGGGGGGAGTGAGGTGAGCCGACTGCTCCTGCGCCGCCCTGATGAATACGCGGCGGCGAACCGCTCGGGCGGGGTGAACGTCACCCTCTGGATGAGCGTCGGGCTGCTCCTGCCCGTGCTCTACGGCATCGCCCTGGTCGTCGCGGTCGTCCTGGACGCCTGGCAGGCGGGCGGCTGAGAGTCCCTCAGGTCCCGCTTGTCCGCTCGGCGCTGGAAATCCGCCGCTCAGCCCGCGTAAACCGCCTTTCGGCGCGCTGGCCGCCCGCCCGCCGCATTGCTACCGAACGAATCTCGCGACCGCAGTTACTCTCCGCACGGGGCTGCCGCCAGGGAGAGATGTGCGTATGAGCATCAGGTTCCTCGACCGCGAACGAACCATCGCACCGCCCGGTTGGAGCCGGTGGCTGATTCCACCCGGCCGCTCTGTCGGTTCACCTGGCGATCGGCCAGGCGTACGCCTGGAGCGTGTTCAAGAAACCGCTCGAGGCCACCATGCTGACCGACAGCGGCCACCCCGGGACGATGTCGCGCGCTGCCGTTCCAGCTGGGCATCGTGATGCTCGGCGTATCGGCGGCGCTGTTCGGGCACCCGGGTCGAGTCCCGCGGGCCCCGCTGGGCGATGGCCGTCGTCCTCGCTGTGCTTCTGCTCCGGCCTGGCGATCGCCGCGTTCGCGGTCATGACCGACCAGTACTGGCTGGTGGTGGTCGGCTACGGCTTCGTCGGCGGCATCGGGTTGGGCATCGGCTACATCTCGCCGGTCTCGACGCTGATCAAGTGGTTCCCGGACCGACCAGGTCTGGCCACCGGCATGCGCGATCATGGGCTTCGGCGGTGGCGCGCTGTTCGCGTCGCCGTTCAGCACCGAGCTCCTGAAGAAGTTCGACGCGCTGATCACCCCGCCGGCCAAGGGCGCGGCACCGCTCTCCGAGCCGTCCTCGACACGCCAGGACGGCATCGCCAAGACGTTCATCGTGATGGCGCTCTTCTACGCCGTCTTCATGGCCATGAGCTACCTGCTGATCCGCGTGCCGGCTGCCGGGTTGGTCGCCGGGCAAGGAGGCGCCGCGGGCGGACCGGCTGCTGCAGTCCAAGGGCAACGTGTCGGCGGCCAACGCGATCAAGACCCCGCAGTTCTGGCTGCTCTGGGTCGTGCTGTGCTTCAACGTCACGGCGGGCATCGGCATCCTGGAGCGGGCCGTCGCCGATCTTCCAGGACTTCTTCCCCGGCTACGGGCGCCGCGGCCGCGCTCGCGGCGGCCGCCGCCGGCTTCGTCGCGATCCTGTCGCTGTCCAACGCGCTCGGTCGCATCCTGTGGTCGTCGACCTCGGACTACCTGGGCCGCAAGAACATGTACCGGATCTACCTCGGCGTCGGCGCGCTGCTGTACCTGATCATGCTCGCTCACCACGGACGCGCAACCAGGCGATGTTCCTGGTCGTGCTGCATCCTCATCCTGTCCTTCTACGGCGCCGGCTTCGCGACCGTCCCGGCGTACCTGCAAGGACCTGTTCGGCACCTACCAGGTCGGCGCGATCCACGGTCGCCTGCTCACCGCGTGGTCGATCGGCCGGCGTGCTCGGTCCGTTCATCGTCAACGACATCGCCGACGAGCGGATCGCCGACGGCGAGACCGGGCCGGACATCTACACCCCGTCGTTCGTCGATCGTGATCGGCCTGCTGGTGATCGCGTTCGTCTGCAACGAGCTGATCAAGCCGGTCGACCCGAAGTGCCACGAACCCGAGGCTGTCGTCCAGGCTGCGGAAGTCGGGGCGGCGGTCTCAGCTCAGGGCGGGGACACCGGGCCCGAGGACAGCGGAAAGGTCGGGAGCACGTCATGAGCGTCGACGCCAACACCGAAGCCGTCGCCCACGCCGGGATCGACCCCAAGCTGCGCCCGGTCCTGGTGTTCCAGTGGCTCTGGGTGGCCGCCCCGTTCACCTACGGCCTGTGGAAGCTGTTCGAGAAGATCGACGACCTGTTCACCTGACGCCGGGCGCTCCGCCGGTCGTCACAGCCCCGCCCGTTTCGCCTGGGCGGGGCCGTGACGAACGGGACCTAGACTTAGGGCCTGTGACCCCCCGCTCGCGCCGCCCGCGACCGGCCGACGCGGGCCCCCGCCCGAGCGCCGCCCGGCGTCGCCGCGCGCCCCGGGTCGAGTCCCAGTCCGTGGCGCCGCCCGCCGCGCCCACCGTGGCGCTGGTGACGCTGGGCTGCCAGCGCAACGAGGTGGACTCCGAGGAACTGGCCGGCCGGCTGGCCGCCGACGGCTGGACGCTGACCGCCGAGGCCGAGGACGCCGACGTGGTCATGGTCAACACCTGCGGCTTCGTCGAGGCGGCGAAGAAGGACTCGATCGACACCCTGCTCGCCGCCGCGGACCTCAAGGACGGCGGGAAGGCGCGCGCCGTGGTCGCCGTGGGCTGCCTGGCCGAGCGCTACGGCAACGAACTCGCCGACGCACTGCCCGAGACGACCGTGCTCGGCTTCGACGACTACTCCGCGATCTCCGAGCGCCTGCAGTCCGCGATGCGCGGCGACACCCACGCCCCGCACGTCCCGCGGGACCGCCGGGCGCTGCTCCCGCTCTCGCCGGTGGACCGCCAGGCGCCGGCAGCGGTCACCGCCGTCGAGGAGCTCACCGCCTGGGCGGGACCGGGCTCGGGCCCGCGGCCGGTGCGCACCCGCCTCGAGGGCGGTCCGGTCGCGCCGCTGAAGCTGGCCTCCGGCTGCGACCGGCGCTGCACGTTCTGCGCGATCCCGTCCTTCCGCGGCGCGTTCGTCTCCCGCCGCCCGGCCGACCTGCTCGCCGAGGCGGCGTGGCTGGCCGAGTCCGGGGTGCGCGAGCTGGTCCTGGTCTCGGAGAACTCGACGTCCTACGGCAAGGACCTCGGGGAGTTGCGGCTGCTGGAGATGCTGCTGCCCCGCTTCGCCGATGTGCCCGGCATCGAGCGGGTGCGCGTGAACTACCTGCAGCCGGCCGAGATGCGCCCGTCCCTGATCGATGCGATCACCGGGACCGCCGGGGTGGTGCCGTACTTCGACCTGTCCTTCCAGCACTCCAGCGCCGAGGTGCTGCGGAGGATGAAGCGCTTCGGTGACACCGACCGGTTCCTCGGGCTGATCGCGCAGATCCGCGAGCGCGCCCCGGAGGCTGGCATTCGCACCAACGTCATCGTCGGATTCCCCGGAGAGACGGCAGCCGACCTGGCTGAGCTGGAGCGGTTCCTGGTGGGCGCCCGCCTCGACACCGTCGGGGTGTTCGGCTACTCCGACGAGGACGGCACGGAAGCCGCGAGCTTCGAGGGCAAGCTGGATCCGGACGAGGTCCGCGCACGCGTCGAGCACATCACCAGCCTCGTCGAGGAACTCACCAACGCCCGCGCCGAGGACCGGATCGGGGAGACGGTCTCGGTGCTCGTCGAGGAGAACGACGCGTTCCGCTACCCGGGCGCTGAGCAGTACGGCGAGGCTGCCGCGGAGGGCCGGGCCGCGCACCAGGCCCCGGAGGTCGACGGCAGCACGATCCTGCTCGGAGGCGAGCTCCAGGTCGGCACCTTCGTCACGGCCACCGTCGTGGGCACCGACGGGGTCGACCTGATCGCCAAGCTCGACGCGGCCCGCTGACCATGTTCGAGCCCACGCCCCCGGTCGAGAGCGAACCTGGCGCGGTCGATCACCTCGCCGATCCCGTCGTCGCCCAGGCCGGGACGTGGAACATCGCCAACGGGCTGACGATGCTGCGCCTCGCGCTCGTGCCGGTCTTCCTGGCCGTGCTGCTGCACGAGGACGGGAACTCCGACGGCTGGCGCTGGGCGGCCTGGGGCGTGTTCGCGGTCGCCTCGTTCACCGACTCCCTGGACGGCCGACTGGCGCGCAAGCACGGACTCGTCACCGACTTCGGCAAGATCGCCGATCCGATCGCGGACAAGGCGCTGACCGGGTCCGCGCTGATCGTGCTCTCGTCGATGGACGAACTGCCGTGGCTGGTCACGATCGTGATCCTGACCCGCGAGATCGGCGTGACCCTGCTGCGATTCTGGGTGATCCGCCACGGGGTGATCCCGGCCAGCCGCGGCGGGAAGGTGAAGTCCCTCGTGCTCGGCGTCGCGATCGGCTTGTACGTGCTGCCGTTCACCGGGTTTGCCCAGGACATCGCGACCGCGCTGATGACAGCGGCGGTGGTGATCGCGCTGGTGACCGGCGGGGATTACGTGGCGCGGGCGATGAAGCTGCGGCGAGAGGCGGGACTGCGGTCATGACACGCGTCGAGTTGATCACGGTCGGGGACGAGTTGCTCTCCGGGCTCGTGCTCAACTCGAACGTCGGGCGGGTGGCCGATGCGCTGGCCTCGGTGGGGCTCGGGCTATCGATCGTGTGCGACGTCTCCGACGACCTCGAGGAGATCGTCGCCGCCGCACTCGCCGCGGCGGAGCGCGCGGACGTCGTGCTGTTCAGCGGCGGACTGGGACCGACCTCGGACGACCTCACCCGGGACGCTTTGGCTGCCGCGGCGGGCGTCGAGCTGGACGTCGATCCCGAGGTCGTTGAGACCCTCAAGGCCCGCTACGCCGAGTGGGGCATCGCGATGCCCGAGCAGGTGCTGCGCCAGGCCGAGGTGCCGCGCGGTGCGGAGCTGTTGCCGAACCCGCGGGGCAGCGCCCCGGGGCTGTCGATGCGCATCCTGGGTGCGCACGTGCTCGCGCTGCCTGGCGTGCCCGGCGAGCTGCAGGCGATGCTCGAGGGCTCGGTGGTGCCGATGCTCGCCGAGCTTGCACCCGGTCCGAAGCTGGTCACGACGATGCTGCGCTCGGCGCTGGTGGGGGAGTCCGGGGTCGCGGAGGCGGTCGCGGAGATCCAGGCCCGCGGCGAGAAGGAGGGCGTCAAGTTCGCCTTCCTGCCCAACCTCGGCGACGTGCGGATCCGGCTGACCGGTCCACCCGACGCGGTCGCCGTGACCGAGCTGGAAGTGGTCGACCACCTCGGGCCGCAGATCTACTCGCGCGACGGGTGCTCGATGGACGAGGTCGTCCACGCGCTGCTGCGCGAACGCGGCGCGACGGTGGCGGTGGCCGAGTCGCTCACCGGCGGGATGGTCGGGTCGGCGCTGACCGACATGGCCGGCTCCTCCGCGACCTTCCTCGGCGGGGTGATCGTCTACGCCACCGAGGCCAAGGCCGAACTGGGCGTGGACGCCGCGCTGCTGGCCGAGCGGGGGCCGGTGGACGCCGACGTGGCGGGCCAGCTGGCCGAGCGCGTGCGGGAGCGGTTCGGGGCCACCTACGGGCTGGCCTGCACCGGGGTCGCGGGCCCGGAACCGGTGGGCGATTACCCGCCGGGTGCGGTGTTCCTGGCCCTGGCCGGCCCGAACGGAGTACGCACCCTGCGCCGGGATCTGCCCCCGCGGCGGGACTTCGTCCGTGCACTGACCGTGCTCGCCGCGCTGGACCTGCTGCGGCGTGAGCTGCTGGGACTGCCTTCTGAGGGTTGAGAGGGCCGCCCATACGTGAGGAACTCACGGCGTTCACGCTGCGTGACCGTGCGCTGGCACGAAATTCGGCCCAGGGAGGAACACGGGCCAGACACGTCGCCGCAGATGGCCTCTCCCGGGTACCGTGAACGCGTGATCCTCCTTCGTCGCCTTCTCGGAGACGTTCTGCGCCAGCGCCGGCAGAACCAGGGCCGCACCCTGCGCGAGGTCTCCGCCGAGGCGCGGGTCTCCCTCGGGTACCTGTCCGAGGTCGAGCGCGGGCAGAAGGAAGCGTCCTCCGAGTTGCTGGCGTCGATCTGCGCGGCCCTCGGGGTGCGGAT
Organism: uncultured Actinomycetota bacterium; assembly: GCA_963756785.1. GTDB lineage: Bacteria > Actinomycetota > Actinomycetes > Sporichthyales > Sporichthyaceae > Sporichthya. The sequence continues at coordinate 1,747,993 of CAVWPF010000007.1, read as the reverse complement.
GTCCGACCTCATGCGTGAGGTCAGCGACTCGCTCGCCACCGCCGAGCTGGCCACGAACGTCCGCTCGCTGGAGTCGGTCTCCGCGCCGGTCGCCAGCGACCGTCCCGAGGTCGTCGCCGCTGCGTGAGGCAGCCCACGCCTCCGCAAGGCCCGCACCTGGACTACTGCCCTCCCGGTCAGCGTTGTGCTGAGCACACGCTGATTCGAAAGGGAGTGCGTCCACCATGTCGTACACCGTGAAGAGCACCCTGAGCGACGACGCCCGCAAGATCGTGGGCGAGGCGCTGCAGGGCACCCTGGTCGATCTCATCGACCTGTCGCTGCTGGCCAAGCAGGCGCACTGGAACCTCGTCGGGCGCCGCTTCCGCTCCGTCCACCTCCAGCTCGACGAGGTCGTCGCCGCCGCGCGCAACTTCTCTGACCTGGTCGCCGAGAGGTTGGTGACGGTCGGGGTCCCGGCCGACGGCCGTTCCGGCACCGTGGCCCGCGAGACCGGGCTGCCCCAGTTGGCCGAGGGCTGGCTCGGGGACGATTTCGTCGTGTCCAACCTCGTCGAACTCCACGCCGCTGTCATCACGCGGATGCGTGAGCGCATCGCCGACGTCGAGGACGCGGACGCGGTCAGTCACGACCTGCTGATCCAGCTCACCGCGGACCTGGAGAAGGCCCACTGGATGTGGCAGGCGGAGAACGTCTCCTGAGTGTCTAGATCCTGACGCGCCGGCGGTGCCGGGCCAGGAACTCCATCGGGTCGGTGTTCGGGGCGGGCGGCCGGTCGCGCAAGCGGACCATCGCGGCGATGAAGTCGCGGCCCAGTTCGACCCGCTGGGCGCGCGTGGTGGTGCGGCGCAGGTCGGGGAGGGCCTCGTCCTCCTCCTCGGCCATGTGATGGGTGTTCTGCGCGCGGGCCCGCTCGACGGCCTGCCACCACGCGGCGCAGCCCGCCGGGTGCCGCGCCGCAGCAGGGCGGGGAAGACCACCTGCTCCTCAGCGCTCGCGTGCCGGTCCAGGTGGGCCGCCAGCGGCGTCCAGACCTCGATCAGCCTCCGCCGGCGCGAGCCCGGGTCCACGTCGGGCCCGAGCACCTTGTCCAGCGCGGCGAAGCCACGCCGGAACGTGTCGTGCTCGGTGAAGATCAGGTCGGTGACGTCGATCAGGTCGTCGCCCGGTCGATGGCCGCTGTCCACGCGCCGAGGTGATCATCACCGCAGCGAGTCGTCCCAGCCGCCACGCGAACAGCGGAGGCAAATTCACCCGCTCGGGTTCCGCCTGTTTCGGAGAGTGAGGGCGGTCGCTCAGCGTGGGCTTGTGACGCCCCCCGGCGCCGGCTCCGGGTCGGAGAGGTGCTCCTCGACGTACCCCTCGGGGTCCTGGTCGGAGGTGTCGAGGGTGCGGGTGGAGTGGTCCGCCTTGAAGGCTGCGAACTTCCGGCCCAGCTCCTCCCGCTGTTCGCGGGTGGTGTTGCGACGGAAGTCCGCCATCGCCTCGTCCTCCTCCTCGCCCATGTGCTCGGTGTTGGACTCGCGGGCCTTCCCGACGGCTTCCCACCACGCGTCGCTGCCGGCCCGGTGCAGGGCGGCGTCACGGATCGCGTCGCGGATGTCGTTGTGGTCGCCGATGGCGTCGATGGTCTCGTCCACGGCGTCGCCCTCGTCGGACTTCTCGCGGTCGCCCCTGCGCAGCAGCACCGGGTAGAAGATCTCCTCCTCAGCGACGGCGTGGACGTCGAGCAACTCGGCCAGCGGACCCCAGACCCCGGCGAGGTCGGCCTCCAGCGTTGTGGGGTCGGCGTCCGGGGACTGCAACTCGTCCAGGGCGGCGAAGCCGCGGCGGAACGTGTCGTGGTCGTCGAGGATCAACGCGGTGATGTCCGTGCTCTTCGCAGCTTTGTCCACGGTCGAGCGGCTACCCGCGCCCGGCGCCGTTAGTCGTGAGCTGACCCTCATTCAGGTGTAGCGGCCCGCTCCGCATCGCTGCGCAGGACGCAGAATTCGTTGCCCTCCGGATCGGTGAGGACCGCCCAGCCGGTGCCGTCGGCATCGCGGCGGTCGTCCACGAGGTTGGCTCCGAGGGCCAGGATCCGGTGCACCTCCGCGTCGCGCGTGCGGTCGCGGGGCACGAGGTCGAGGTGCAGCCGGTTCTTTCCCGCCTTGGGCTCCGGGACCTGGATGAACAACAGGCCCGGCCCTCCGCCGGGTGGTTCCAGCAACCACTCCTCATCGCCCGGCTGGTTGGAAGGCGCAGAACTCGTTGCCGTCCGGGTCGGCGAGAACGTCCCAGGCGCGCCCTGCGCCTTTCGGCAGCACCATCGCGGCGCCGGCCGCGATCAGCGCGTCCGTGTCGCCGGTGACGTCCCAGTGCACCCGGTTCTTCACGGTCTTGGCTTCGGGAACGTCGACGAAGGAGAAGCAGTCGAAGGGGACGCCGGGCAGCTTGTCGACCCACCACCAGTCCTTGCCCTCCTCGGTGGCCGCCTCGACGCCGAAGACCTTGCCCCACCAGGCCGCGATCGCGGCGGTCGGCGGCCCGGCGGCGGTGTCGACGCAGATCTCGTAGAGCTTGTAGTCCGGCGGGGTCTCGCGGACGAACGCGCAGAACTCCTGGCCCTCCGGGTCGGTCATCGCGATCCACCGGAAGTCGGTGTCGTTGACGATCGTGGCGCCGGCCGCGACCAGCTCGGCGACGTCGCCGGTGTGCACGTCGAGGTGTACCCGGTTCTTCACCGTCCGGCCCTCCGGGACCTGATTGATCCACACCGTGTGGGCCTTGGTCGGGCCGCGCAGCACCGCGTCGGTCTCCTCGAGCTCGAGGTCCAGTCCGAGCGCGAGCGCGTAGAACGCGCCCAGACGGTGCGCGTCCACCGCGTCGATGCAGAGGTCCCTGTACGTCGCGAGTGCCATGTCGGCGACGCTACTCGCGGGGTCCGACACCCAGTCCTGCGGCTGCTACCGCAGAACGGCGAGGAATTGGTGGTCGTCGAACGGCAGGTCGCCGTCGGCGATGGCCATCGTGTTGACCTCGATCAGCTGCGCCTCGCCCGAGAGCACGGTCGCGAAGGAGATGTCCGCCGCGTCGCGGCCGGTCGCGATGCGGACCATCGTCGTCCGCGGCGCCAGCCGGGTCGCGTCCCAGACCTGCCACGTTCCGTCGATCTCGGTCTCCACCACGACGTGCAGATCCATCGCCCAGAGGCCGGGGGCGTAGACCGCAACCACGCGGGCCGGTATCTGCACGGCTCGGCACAGCGTGGCCACCAGGTGGGCGAAGTCGCGGCACACGCCCTGGCCCGACTCCAGCGTGTCCGCGGCGTCCGTGGTGGGGCCGCTGGCGCCGAAGACGTAGTCGGTGTAGCGCCAGACGTAGTCGCAGACGGCGCGCACCCGCGTGGTCGGGTCGGGCTGATCGAAGTGGCCCTGCGCAAATCCCGCCATCCGGTCCGAGGGGCAGTAGCGGCTCGGACGCAGCGCCTCCACCCGTTCGACCGCGGTCACGGGCGCGGGCCCCCCGTCGCCGAGGGTGAGGGTGGCGTCGTAGGACACGGTGATCGGACCCGGCTGGGCGTGGAACAGGTGCTGGCGGCCGTTGCCCGGGGCAGGCAGTTCCTCTGTCGGAAGGGACAGGCCGTTGTTGACGATCTCCAGGCGCTCCTGGACGCCGGTGGCGTTCTCGCGCGCGACCGCCACCTGCAGCACGATGCTGACCGGCGAGGCCGCCTCGAAGGTGAGCGTGCTGGCGACGTCGCTCATCTGCGCACCTTAGGCGACGCTGACGCCGTCCGAGGATCTGGGGGAGAATGGGGTGGACCCGAGGAGCCCTTCACTGTGAGGCAGCCGTGACCACGACCGAGCAGGTTCCGACCAACGCCGCCACCACCGACGTGCACGGCAATCCCCTGGGTATGGCCCGGCCGCCGGTGTTCGCCACCGTCGAGGAGGAACGCGCCCACCGCAAGGCGAAGCTGGCCGCGGCGTTCCGGATGTTCAGCAGGGCCGGTCTGGACGAGGGCGTCGCCGGGCACATCACCGTGCGCGACCCGGAGGAGCCGGACACGTTCTGGGTGAACCCGTTCGGGATGCACTTCTCGATGATCCGCAGCAGCGACCTGGTCCGGGTCAACGAGGCAGGCCGGGTGGTCGAGGGCGACCGGATGGTCAACGGCGCCGCGGTCGCGATCCACTGCGAGGTTCATGCCGCGCGGCCCGACGTCCTCGCTGCGGCGCATGCGCACGGCCCGGCGGGCAAGACGCTGTCCTCGCTGGAGATGTCGGTGGAGATGCTCACCCAGGACGCCTGCGCGTTCTACGAGGATCTCGCGGTCTTCGACGACTTCACCGGCGTCGTCCTCGACCGGGAGGAGGGCCGCCGCATCGGCCAGGCGCTCGGCACGAAGAAGGCCGTGATCCTGCGCAACCACGGGATGCTCACCGTGGGGACGAGTGTGGACAGCGCCGCATGGTGGTTCCTCACCCTCGAGCGCACGGCGCAGTGCCAACTCGACGCGTACGCCGCGGCCGCCGGGCTGGGCCGTCCGCCCCGTCAGATCAGGCCGGAGGCCGCGAAGCAGGCCTACGACGTCGTCGGTCTTGAGTTCGTCGGCTGGTTCCAGTTCCAGCCGATCTGGGAGCGGATCTCGCGCGAGCAGCCGGACATCTTCGACTGCGCCGCGTGAGCCGCGCTCGGACCGAGTCGGTCGTCACCTTTCTGTTCAGCGCGATCGAGGGCAGCACGCGCCGGTGGGAGGCGCACCCCGAGGCGATGGCGCGTGACCTCGCCCTGCACGACGAGATCCTGGGCAAGTCGTCGAGGCCGAGGGCGAGCGAATCCTCGGGCACACCGTCGTCGGCATGGCGCCGCTTCTCGCCTTCGCTGTGGGCCGGTGGTGCCGCGTGTCGGTCTCGACGCGTGGTCACTCTGATATGCGCGGGTTGTTTACCGCAGGACGGTGTGTTCGGCGGGAGCGTGCCGCGGATCTGAAGCGAGCGTGGGCCCGCAACGGGTGTCGTCGGGCCTGCTCATAGGGCGATCGCGGGTTACTCCTCACGCTGTGGTCACCGCCGGCCATGGCGAAGGACGTCTTTCGCCGGGCGTCCTAGATGGGCTCGCCGGCTGGGTCGAGCACGGCCAGGGACCAGGCCCACCCGGCCAGCTCGCCGGACCGTAGGTGGCGCGTCGACGGGGCCGCGGGTTCGCATCTTGGACCGACTGACCGACAGACCACCTGACCGCCGTTTGGCGCGATCCGGTCGGCCGCGCGTTCGCATCTTGGGGCGTGTTTCCGCCCTATCCAGGGCCGCGATGGGGCGAACACGCGCCCCAAGATGAGGTTAGAAGCCCGGGTGCGGCGTCGTCACGGCGTCAGGGTGTCACCGCTCATGCGCGGGCCGGCTGGCAGGACGGGCACCAGTAGCTCTTGCGTTCCTGGCCGAGGGGGCCGAAGGACTCCTCGCGGATCCGGGTGCCGCAGCGACGGCAGGACTCGCGGGCGCGCTCGAACACCCAGTGCTGCCGGCCGCGCCGCAGGTCGCCCGTCGTCGATTGCTCGGGGCGGTCCTTGTTGGCGCTGAGCAAGCGCCGGGCGCGCTCGACGACCTTCGTCAGGTCGGCGATCTCACCGACGGGGCGACGGGGGTGGATGCCCGACAGGAACAGGGTCTCGGCGCGGTAGACGGTGCCGATGCCGGCCAGGTTGCGCTGGTCGAGCAGCGCCTCGCCGATGCTGCGCGCCGGGTCCTTGGCGAGTCGGCGCAGCGCTTCGTCGGCGTCGAAGGCGGGATCCAGGAGATCGGGCCCGATGTGGCCCACCACGTCGTCCTCGCGGTCGGTGGGCACGATCTCGACGACCGGCAGGCGGTAGCCAACCGCTTCCCAGTCGGCGGTGCTCAGGATTGCGCGGATCTGGTGATCGGGCCCGCCCTTGCGCTGACTGCCGGGGCGGTAGAGGTGCCAGCTGCCCTCCATCTTGAAATGCGTGTGCAGCGTGCTGCCGTCGCCGAAGCGGAACAGCTGATGCTTGCCGCGGGACACGACCTCGAGAACGGTGACGCCGCTCAGGTCGGCGGCGGCGAGTTGCGGCACCCGGAAGTCCGAGCCGGTGAGCTCCTGTCCCGCGAGCGCCTGGTGCAGCCGCTTGCAGGCCAGGTAGACGGTGTCGCCCTCTGGCATCCCCGCCTCCTACCCCGCAACGTCCGAAGAATCGAGCGCTATAACTCACGCCGCTTCGGACGTTAGCGAGAACTCAGCCGCGCAGGCGCAGGCCGCGGGGGGTGGCGTGGAAGCCGGCGGCCTCGAGGGCGTGGCCGAGGGGGGAGTCCAGCACCGAGGTGCCGTCGGCGCGCTCGACGGCGAGCTTGCCGAGCGAGCCGTCACGGACGGCGAGGGCGAGCGCGTCGACGGCCGGCTGCAGCACCTGCTCGCCCTCCTCGCCGGACGCCGGCGGCCAGGTCAGCAGCGACTTGCCGCCGCGTTCGACGTAGAGCACGAGCGCGCCGTCGACGAGCACGACGAGGGCGCCGGCCTTGCGCCCGGGCTTGTGCCCGGAGGCGACGTCTTCCGGCCGGTCGGGCCACGCCAGCGCGGCGCCATACGGGTTCGCCGGGTCGGTGGCCGCGAGCACGAGGGCCTGACCCCGCCGGCGGGACTCCTCGCGCGGGGTGGCGCGCAGACGGTCGACGGCACCGGTCATCGCGAACTGCGCGGCGCCGAGCCCTTCGACGAAGTAGCCGCGACGGCAGCGCCCGGCCTGCTCGAAGGCGGCCAGCACGCGGTAGGTGGCGGCGAAGCCGCCGGGGGTGCGCTCGGCGACCACCGCGCCGCGGGTGAGCACGCCGTGCCGGTCGAGCAGGGCGTCGGCGGCGGCCTGGGCGCGCCGGGTCGGGTCGGGCTCGCGCTCGGGCAGCAGCGACCAGCGCCCGGCCACCGTCGGCGGACCGGTGCGCGTCGGCATGGGGGCTTTGCCGAGGGCCGGCCGGCCCGCGCGGCCGTAGCGGGCCCGGGGCGCGGGGGCCTTGCGTGCCCGGTGGGAGCCGCGACCGCCGATCAGCGTGCGCAGCGGGGCGAGGGTGTCGTTGGTGAGCCGGCCGGTCCAGACCAGGTCCCAGATGGCCGCGACGAGCGCCGTGTCGTCCGTCGACCCGACCCGGTCGGAGAGCTGACGGAAGAACAGCGCGTGCCCGTCGCCGAGGGCGTTCAGGACGCCCCGGTGCAGGTCGCCGCCCTCGGTCTCGGGGTCGAGGGCGGGCAGCAGCAGGTCCGCGGTGTCGGGCAGGTGCAGCGAGACCCAGCCGTCGTCGCCGGGCAGGGAGCCATGGCCTGCCCACAGCACCTCGCCCGCGGCGGTCAATTCGTCGAGCATCGCGGGGGAGTATCCGACCACCCGGGCCGGCAGTACGAGGCGCTCAAGCGCCGACGCCGGAACCGCGGCACCCTGCAGTTGCTCGACGACACGTAGCACGCCGTCCACGCCGCGCAGCGAGTCCGCGCCGACGTGCTGCCAGGCCGGCAGGAACCGCCCGAGGGCAGTCGGTTCGACGGGCTCGATCTCCTGACGCAGCCGGGCGATCGAGAGCCGGCGCAGCCGGCGCAGGACCTCCGCGTCGCACCATTCGGTGCCCGCCCCGCCCGGGCGGAACTCGCCCTCGACGACCCGGCCCGTGGCCGCGAGCCGAGCCAGCGCACCGCGGGCCACGGCAGCGCCGAGGCCGAACCGGGACGCGACCTCGGCGACGTGGAACGGTCCGTGGGTACGGGCGTACCGGGCGACCAGGTCGCCGAGCGGGTCACGCACCGGCTCGGTGAACGCCTCGGGCACGCCGACGGGCAGCGGGGCGCCCAGGGCGTCGCGCAACCGGCCGGCGTCCTCGATGGCGGCCCAGTGCTCGGCGCCGGCGATGCGGACCCGGATGGCCCGGCGGGCCTCCTCCAGCCCGGCCAGCCAGTGCGCATCGCCGCCACGTTCGAGCACCTCGGCGGTGGTCAGCGGGCCCAGCAGGCGCAGCAGGTCGGCCACGCCCTCCAGGTCGCGCACCCGGCGGTCCTCGGTGAGCCGCTGCAGTTCCGCCTCGACGGTCTCGACCGCGCCGCCGTCCAGCAACTCGCGCAGGTCGGCCTGCCCGAGGAGCTCGGCGAGCAGCGTGGAGTCCAGGGCCAGGGCGGCCGCGCGGCGCTCGGCCAGCGGGGAGTCGCCCTCGTAGAGGAACGCGGCGACGTAGCCGAAGAGCAGCGAGCGGGCGAACGGCGACGGTGTCGACGTTTCGACCTCGACGACCCGGACCTTGCGGTTCTCGATGTCGGTCATCAGCTCGACCAGCCCGGGGACGTCGAAGACGTCCTGCAGGCACTCGCGCATCGTCTCCAGCAGGATCGGAAATGACGCGTACTCAGATGCCACCGACAGCAGCTGCGCGGAACGCTGTCGCTGCTGCCACAGCGGGGAACGCTTGCCCGGGTCGCGGCGCGGCAGGAGCAGCGCCCGCGCCGCGCACTCGCGGAACCGGGCCGCGAACAGCGCGGAACCGCCGACCTCCGCGGTGACGAGGGCGTCGACCTCGGCCGGGTCGAGCATGATCGGGACGGCCTCGCCGCCAGCCGTTGAAATCTGTCTCGATGTCGGGCAGGCGCAGCACGATGCCGTCGTCGGCGTGCATGGCCTGCACGTCGACCCCGAAGCGCTCGCGCAGCCGTGCGGCGATCGCCAGCGCCCACGGTGCGTGCACCTGCGCACCGAACGGGGAGTGCACGCACAGCCGCCAGTCGCCGAGTTCGTCGCGGAACTTCTCGACGACGATCGTGCGGTCGTCGGGGACGTGCGTGGTCGCCTCCCGCTGCTCGGCGAGGTAGACGAGCAGGTTGTCGGTGGCCCAGGTGTCCAGGCCGCAGCCGGCCAGGCGCTCGCGGGCGGCGGCGTCGTCGAGGCGGGCGAGCTCGCGCAGGAACGCGCCGAGGGCGCGCCCGAGTTCGAGGGGCCGCCCGATCGAGTCGCCCTTCCAGAAGGGGAGCCGGCCGGGCTGGCCGGGCGCGGGGGAGACCAGCACCCGGTCGTGGGTGATGTCCTCGATGCGCCAGCTCGAGCTCCCCAGCGTGAAGACGTCGCCGACGCGGGACTCGTAGACCATCTCCTCGTCGAGCTCGCCGACGCGGGACGCCTTCTCGCCGACCAGGAACACCCCGAACAGGCCGCGGTCCGGGATGGTGCCGCCGCTGGTGACGGCGAGGCGCTGGGCGCCCGGGCGGCCGGTCAGGGTGTCGTTCACCCGGTCCCACACCAGCCGGGGCCGCAGCTCGGCGAACTCGTCGGAGGGGTAGCGCCCGGAGAGCATGTCGAGCACGGCGTCGAAGGAACTCTGCGGCAGCGAGGCGAAGGGCGCGGCCCGGCGGACCAGGGCGAGGACGTCGTCGGTGGACCATTCGTCGAGGGCGACCATCGAGACCACGTGCTGGGCGAGGACGTCGAGCGGGTTGCGCGGGATCCGGATCGCCTCGATCTGACCCTTCGTCATGCGCTCGGCGACGACCGCGGTCTGCACCAGGTCGCCGCGGTGCTTGGGGAACACCACGCCGCGGGAGACTGCGCCGACCTGGTGGCCGGCGCGCCCGATCCGCTGCAGGCCACTGGCGACCGAGGGCGGGGACTCGACCTGCACGACGAGGTCGACGGCGCCCATGTCGATGCCGAGCTCCAGGCTCGAAGGTGGCCACCACGGCCTTGAGGCGGCCGGTCTTCAGTTCGTCCTCGATGATCGCCCGCTGTTCCTTGGACACCGAGCCGTGGTGGGCGCGGGCCATGACCTCCGGGGCGCCCCGGGAGGCGCCGCTCTGCGCCATCAGCTGCGCCGGCGGCTTCACCTCGCCGGGCGGGGGGAGCGCTTCGCCGGTCTCGCGTTCGCAGGCGACCTCGTTGAGCCGCTGCGTGAGGCGCTCGGCCAGCCGCCGGGAATTGGAGAACACGATCGTGGAGCGGTGCGCCTCGATCAGGTCGGCGATGCGTTCCTCGACATGCGGCCAGATCGAGGTCCGCGGCTCCGCCCCGGCGGCCGAGCCCTCGAACTCCGCGGTGGGCACGCCGAGCTCGCGCATGTCCTCGACGGGGACGACGACGGAGATGTCGAACTGCTTGTCCGACGGCGGCTTCACCACGACGGTGTCGGCCGCGCCGCCGAGGAAGCGGGCGACCTCCTCGACCGGGCGCACCGTCGCCGACAACCCGATCCGCTGCGCGGGCTTCTCCAGTAGCGCGTCGAGACGTTCCAGGGACAGCGCCAGGTGCGCGCCGCGCTTGGTGGCGGCGACCGCGTGCACCTCGTCGATGATCACGGTCTGCGACGCCGGCCAGGGATTCCCGGGCCCGCGAGGTGAGGATCAGGAACAGCGACTCCGGCGTGGTGATGAGGATGTCCGGCGGCCGGGTGGCGAACTTGCGCCGCTCGTCGGCCGGCGTGTCCCCGGTGCGCATGCCGACCTCGACGCTCGGCTCGGGTAGCCCGAGCCGGTGCGCGGCCTGCCGGATTCCGGCCAGAGGGGAGCGCAGGTTGCGCTCGACGTCGACGGCGAGTGCCTTGAGTGGGGAGACGTAGAGCACCCGGCAGCGCTGCTCGCGTTCCGCGGGGGCGGGCGTGGAGGTCAGGGTGTCGAGCGCGGACAGGAAGGCGGCGAGGGTCTTGCCGGACCCGGTCGGTGCCACCACCAGGGCGTGCCGCCCGGAGGCGATGGCGTCCCAGGCCCCGATCTGGGCCGCGGTGGGCGCCTCGAACGCACCGGCGAACCACGCCCGGGTCGCGGGGGCGAACCCGGCCAGCGGGTCGGGGGTCGCGGCCATCCGTCCATCCTGCCTGGCGGCACCGACAGTCGTCGGATCGCGCTTGCGCCCACCGACCGATGTCTTAGAATGTAAGACATCAATCTCAAGAAGTGAGACGACGATGAGCACCTACACGCACGGCCACCACGAGTCGGTCCTGCGCTCGCACCGGTGGCGCACGGCGGAGAACTCCGCCGCCTACCTGCTGCCGTACCTGACGCCCGGTCAGCGACTGCTCGACGTCGGGTGCGGCCCGGGCACGCTGACGCTTGACCTGGCGACGCGGGTCGGGTCGGTCACCGCCCTGGAGCAGACCGCTGACGCCCTCGACCTCGCCCGCGCCGAGGCGGAGCGCCAGGGCGCGACCGACGTGTCCTTCGAGGTCGGGGACGTGCACGCGCTGCCGTTCGCCGACGGGGAGTTCGACGTCGTGCACGCCCACCAGGTGCTCCAGCACGTCGCGGACCCGGTGCAGGCGCTACGCGAGATGCGCCGGGTCACCCGCCCCGGCGGCATCGTCGCGGTGCGGGACAGCGACTATCCCGGTTTCGCCTGGTACCCGCGGGTGCCGGCGCTGGACGCCTGGCTGGAGCTCTACCTGCGCTGCGCACGCGCCAACGGGGGCGAGCCGGAGGCCGGTCGAGTCCTGCTGTCCTGGGCGCAGCAGGCGGGCTTCACCGAGATCACCCCGACCGCGAGTGTCTGGTGCTTCGCCACCCCCGAGGACCGGGACTGGTGGGGCGGCATGTGGGCGGACCGGATCCTGCAGTCCGCGATGGCGACCCAGGCCCTGGACGTCGGGCTTCGCGACGGAAACCGATCTCGCCTCGATCTCAGGGGGCTGGACGCGTGGGCCGCAGCTGCGGACGGCTGGCTGGTCATCGTGCACGGGGAGATCGTCGCCCGCGTCTGACGCGGGATGTCATCCCTGACGGATGACATCCCCAGGGCGCCGGTCAGCGGTAGCCGAGCCGGACGTAGAGGTCGCGCAGCAGCGCGATCTCGGCGCCGTGGTGGATCGTCCTCGCGGTGGATGTGCAGCACGAGCACCGCGTACGGGATCCTGTTCGTGGCCGGGCTCGCCGCACGGACCGGTCAGCTGGTCCCCGGTCAGGCCGCGCACGCCCTCGATCCAGTCCGCGTAGGCCTCGATCGAGCTGCGCCAGTGCGGCCTCGGCCGAGCCGGCGTAGTCGAAGTTCTCGTAGTCCATCGCCGGCCCACCGAAGTGCTGGGCCGACCCGCATCCCGAAGACGCCGACGATGACGTGCGCGAGCCGCCACGCGATCGTCGTCACCGGTGCCGGGTCCGGCGGCGGGAAGGCGTAGTCGATGGTGAACTCCCCGGTCCCGGCCATCACCGGCGCGGTGCCGTGCCGCCGCGGCCGGACGTTCCAGCAGCTCCGGCACGCGGCTCCCAGAAGTACTCGTCGATCAGTGAGTCCGTCCAGGCGGGGCCGCAGCTGCGCCTTCCAGTGCCACTCCAGTTGCTCGACCAGGTCTCGGTCCAGTCCATGTCACCAGCCTTCTCCACCCCGCGTCGGGCGGAAACCCGGGGGCACCGTCGGCACCCGCAGGTAACGTGCCCGGGTGAGCGCGACCAGGGACGCGGCTGCCAGCGCCGAGGCGGAGGCGACCGACCCTCGGGGCCCCCGCGCTGGTCTCGGCGCGCGGCCTGGTCAAGGCCTTCGGCGAGGGCGACAAGCGCCGGGTCGCGGTCGACGGGATCGACGTCGACGTGCTGGCGGGCGAGGCGTTCGGCTTCCTCGGCCCGAACGGCGCGGGCAAGAGTTCGACGATGCGGATGATCGGCTGCACCTCGCCGGCGACCGGCGGCATGCTGCGCGTCCTCGGACTCGACCCGGCCACCGACGGTCCGGCGATCCGCGCCGGCCTGGGCGTCGTGCCGCAGGAGGACAGCCTGGACGGCGAACTGACCGTCCGGGACAACCTCGTCATCTACGGGCGCTACTTCGGGCTGCCCTGGAAGGCGTGCCGGTCCCGGGCCGACGAGCTGCTGGAGTTCGTCCAGCTCACCGACCGGGCCGACTCGCGCGTCGACACCCTCTCCGGCGGCATGAAGCGCCGGCTCACGATCGCCCGGGCGCTGGTGAACAACCCGCGGATGGTGCTGCTCGACGAACCCACCACCGGGCTGGACCCGCAGGCCCGCCACGTCGTGTGGGAGCGGCTGTTCCAGCTCAAGCGCTCCGGCGTCACGCTCATTCTGACGACCCATTACATGGACGAGGCCGAGCAGTTGTGCGACCGGCTGGTCGTGATGGACGGCGGCCGGATCGCCGCCGAGGGCTCGCCGCGTGAGCTGATCGCCGCGCCACTGCACCCGCGAGGTCGTCGAGGCCCGGCCCGCCGACGGCGAGACCGCGCGTCCGGCCGAGGTGCTCGCCTCGTTCGCCGAGCGGATCGAGATGCTGCCGGACCGCGTGCTGCTCTACACCGACTCCGGAGACGACACCGCGGCCGCCGTGACGCACCATCACGAACTCGACCTGGCCTCGGTGCTGGTGCGCCGGTCCTCCCTGGAGGACGTGTTCCTGCGCCTGACCGGCCGGACCCTGGTGGACTGATGCGCACCTCCTCGGACCGGCTGTGCCGGCCATGGAGTACTGGCTGCTGCGCAACCGGCGGCTACTGGCGCACCCAGCTCTCGGCGATGACGGTCGGCGCCGATGCTCTACCTCGCCGCGCTCGGTCTCGGGGTCGGAACCCTCGTCGACGACAACGTCGGCGCCGGCGGCGTGCAGGGCGTCGGCTACCTCGCCTTCATCGCGCCGGGCATCCTGGCCGTCACCGCGATGCAGCAGGGCTTCGAGGAGAGTTCCTGGCCGGTGCTCGGCGCGCTGCGCTGGTGGGGCAGCTACCCGGCGCAGCAGGTCACGAGCCTGCGCACCCGGGACCTGCTGACCGGGCACCTGCTCTACATCACGGTGAAGCTGACCGTGGCGATCACGGTGTTCACCGTCGATCGGGGCCTTGTTCGGCGCGTTCGACTCGGCCTGGGTGCTGGCCGCGATGCCGGCCGCGGTGCTGTGCGGGCTGGCCCACGCGGCCCCGATCGCGGCGTTCGCGGTCACCCGGCGCTCGAGATCAGCATCGCCGCGTTCTACCGGTTCGTGATCCTGCCGACCTCGCTGTTCTCCGGGGCGTTCTTCCCGGTCTCGCAGTTGCCGGTCGTGGTCGAGCAGCTGGCCTACGTCATCCCGCTCTGGCACGGCGTGGACCTGTGCCGGGACCTCTCGCTCGGCGACGCGACGCTGCTCGCGAGCACCGGCCACGTCGCGTATCTGTTGCTCTGGGCGGTCGCGGGTTACGTGCTCGCGACGCGGATGTACGCGCGGAGGCTGGAGCCGTGATCGAGCGCAGCGAGCTCACTTGGCACTGAGCGCGGCTCCGCGAGGACGAAGTCCGTGGCGGAGACGTCGTGATCGGGCGCGTGCTGCCGCCGCTCCCGCGGGCTCGCCGTCCGGCGCTGGGCCCGGGCCGTCACCTCGTCGAGCGCAACCTGTTGTTCTTCCGCGGGCACACCCTGGTGATCATCGGCGGCTTCTTCGAGGCGCTGTTCTACCTGCTCTCGATCGGCGTCGGGGTCTCCGACCTGGTCGGCGACGTCGAGGGCCCGGGCGGGCGGCCGCTGGGGTACACCGAGTTCGTCGCGCCGGCGATGCTCGCGGCCTCGGCGATGAACGGCGCGGTCATGGAGAGCTTCAACATCATGGCCAAGCTGCACCTGTCCAAGACCTACGAGGCGGTGCTGGCCACCCCGGTCACGATCCGGGACATCGCGGTCGGGGAGATCACCTGGTCGCTGGCGCGCGGCGGCATGTACTCGGCGGCGTTCCTCGGGGTGATGGCCGCGCTCGGCCTGATCTCCTCGTGGTGGGCGGTGCTCGCGCTGCCGGCCGCGCTGCTGATCGGGTTCACCTTCAGCGCGCTGGGCCTGGCCGCGGTCGCGGCGATCCGCGGCTGGCAGGACTTCGAGTGGGTGATGACCGCGGTGCTGCCGATGTTCCTGTTCTCCGGGACGTTCGCGCCGCTGTCCACCTACCCCGACCCGGTCGCGTGGCTGGCGCAGGCGATGCCGCTCTACCACGGGGTCGAGCTGATCCGGGCGCTCACCACCGGTGCCGTGGGGGCCGGTGCTGCTCGTGCACCTGCTCTACCTGGCGGTGGTCGGGGCTGCGGCGTTCCTGTTCGCCACGCGCCGGCTCGAGCGGCACCTGCTGACCTGAGCGCGAGGGGTGGTTGGCTGGCACCCGTGAGCGACCTGCTGCGGGCCCTCGGTCTGGCCCATGCCGAGTTCGACCGGAGGATCCGTCAGATCGGCGACGCCGACTGGCAGCGGCCGACGCCGTGCACCGACTGGGACGTCTACGCCCTGGTCAACCACGTCGTGGTCGGCGGCGAGCCGGTACGGCAAGCTGATCCGCGGCGAACAGTCGGGAGGCCTTCCTCGCCGAGCGGGATCTCGACGCCCTCACCGGCGGCGCCCTGCCGGCGTGGGAGTCGGCCCGTGCGTTGTGCGAGGCCGCGTTCGGCGAGCCCGGCGCGCTGGAGCGGACGGCCGCCTTCGCCACCGGCGACATCCCGGGCACCGCCTGCTGCAGATCCGCATCGTCGAGGTCACCGTGCACACCTGGGACCTGGCCCGCGCGCTCGGGCTGGACGAGCTTCGACGCGGACCTCGGCGCGGTCGCGCTGGAGGCCTGGCCGGCGATCGCGATGCCGCCGGGAGGCGCGCGGGCTGACGTTCTTCGACGAGCCGACCGCCGGCGCGGCGCCGTCGGACCTGGAGAGGTTGCTGCGGCTGACCGGGCGCGAGCCCTAGCTCAACGCGAGAGTGTCGTGATCGGGCGGCGATCCGCCTCCAACGTCACAGTTCCGCAGTAATCGCACGTCCGCTCGGTGTGGGCGGGCGGGACTCAGCCGGTGGTCTGGCCCTCGGCCCGGAGCGTGCGCTCCAGGATGCCCAGGGTCGCCTTCAGGGCCAGCTCGGAGATGATCGGGAAGATGTTCTTGGCCCGCCACTCGGGGTGGATATCGCTCCAGTCGTAGTAGGACGTCACCTTCGTCCCGCCCTCGACCGGCTCCAGCCGGTACCCGTAGACGTGACCGATCGGCGGCTTCACGACCCCGAGGATCGTCCAGTTGATCTCGCGGTCCTGGTCGTAGGTCGCCGATCGTGACCGTGACGTCGTACTGGCCCAGGGGAAAGTCGCCCAGCGACTCCCGGTCCATGTGGATGACGAAGCTGTCCCCGGACCTGGTCGCGGGCTCCCCGGTGTGGGACTGGAGCATCCCGGAGCTGTCGATGGCCACGTGCCCGGCGGGATCCCGGAGCACCGCAAAGATGTCCGCGGGGCTGGCGGGGATGGTGCGGGAGACCTCGAATCGCTCATCAGGCATGCGCTCGATCCTGGCACCCGCCCCGGCTGGGTACCATGGGGCCGACCCCGATCGTCTTTTCGCAGGAGAGCCACGTGTCCGGCAAGCAGTCAAAGACTTCACGCGCGTCAGTCCGCGCCGGTGCCGGCGCAGCCTCCGGTGCGGTTTCCGTCCTCGGCGAGGTCAAGTACGTGATCCCGCTGAACGGCGGCAAGAACGCCTACATCCGCAACATCACCACCGGGCAGACCCCGAACCTGAGGACCAACTCCGAGGCCTTCGTCGAGGAGATCCGCTCCCTCAACGCGGCCGGCCACGGCGCCAAGATCAAGGCCGAGCTGGAGGCCCTCGCCGCCGAGACCCCCGAGCACGGCTGGGACGTCACGCTCAAGCGCCTGGTCGAGGCCGAGGCCCTCAGCTAGTCCTTCGCACGCTCCCGAACCGCTCCGCCGCCCTGGGCGCGGGGCGGTTCGTCGTTTCCTGGCTCGGAACCTCCATCTTGGGGCGTCGATCCGCCCCATCGAGGCGCGGGACAGGGCGAAACGACGCCCCAGGACGCGCTTGGGAGGATGCCCGGGTGCGGCTGTCGGATTTCTGGGTGCGGATGCGCGAGGTGCTGGGGGAGACCTACGCCGAGTCCTACGCCAAGGACACCGTGATCGCCGGGCTCGGCGGGCGGACGGTGGAGCAGGCGCTGGCCGCCGGCGAGGAGACCAAGACGGTCTGGCGGGCGGTCTGCGACGCGCTGGAACTGCCGCCCACGAAGCGCTGACAACGGTTCCGGGGACGACCCCAGTGACGCGTGGGACGAAACTTTGTTCGAACGACCGGCGTGGCGGATTCCCTCGAACGGATGTTCGAGCTAGCTTGTGGACAACGCCGCGGCATCCACAGATTTCCCTCGGCGGATCCGGTTGTCGGACCCGCCTGCCAATGTCGCTGCCGACGAGATCCGACGACCCGAGGTGGGGGCAACAACATGGCTCAGGCAGCAGACAACCGCGAGAAGTCTCTGGACACCGCACTGGCCCAGATCGAGCGGCAGTTCGGCAAGGGCTCGGTGATGCGGCTCGGTGACGAGACCCGCGCCCCGGTCGAGGTCATCCCGACCGGTTCGGTCGCTCTCGACGTCGCGCTCGGCATCGGCGGGCTGCCCCGCGGCCGCATCGTCGAGATCTACGGCCCGGAGTCCTCCGGTAAGACGACGGTGGCCCTGCACGCGGTCGCCAACGCCCAGAAGGCCGGCGGCGTCGCGGCCTTCATCGACGCCGAGCACGCCCTGGACCCGGAGTACGCGAAGAAGCTCGGAGTCGACACCGACTCGCTGCTGGTCTCCCAGCCGGACACCGGCGAGCAGGCGCTCGAGATCGCCGACATGCTGATCCGCTCCGGCGCGATCGACATCATCGTCATCGACTCCGTCGCCGCCCTCGTGCCCCGCGCCGAGATCGAGGGCGAGATGGGCGACAGCCACGTCGGCCTGCAGGCCCGTCTGATGAGCCAGGCGCTGCGCAAGATCACCGGTGCGCTGAGCAACTCCAACACGACCGCGATCTTCATCAACCAGCTGCGCGAGAAGATCGGCGTGATGTTCGGGAGTCCCGAGACCACGACCGGTGGCAAGGCGCTGAAGTTCTACGCCTCGATCCGCCTGGACGTGCGCCGGATCGAGACGCTCAAGGACGGCACCGAGCCGGTCGGCAACCGGACCCGGTGCAAGGTCGTGAAGAACAAGATGGCCGCGCCGTTCAAGCAGGCCGAGTTCGACATCCTCTACGGCCTGGGTATCAGCCGCGAGGGCGGCCTGATCGACATGGGCGTGGATCAGGGCTTCGTGCGCAAGTCCGGCGCTTGGTACACCTACGAGGGCGACCAGCTCGGGCAGGGCAAGGAGAACGCCCGCAAGTTCCTGATGGACAACCCCGACCTCGCGGACGAGATCGAGAAGAAGATCAAGGAGAAGCTCGGCATCGGCCCGCAGGTCGACAAGCCCGCCGAGCTCGAGGACACCCCGACCGACTTCTAGCGGTCAGGGGAGAACCACGATGGCGGCGCGTCAACGGCGATCCCGCAGCCGGCGGGAGTTCGACCAGGACGCGTCGCCTCGTGCGTTCGACGGTGAGAAGACGCGAGAAGCCGGCGGAGCCGTCCGCGCTGGCCCGCGAGATCTGCCTGCGCCAGCTCTCCCACGGGCCGCGCACCGCGCACCAGTTGGCCGCGGCGATGGCGCGCAAGGGCATCGAGGAGGACGTCGCGAACGAGGTCCTCGAGCGCTTCACCGACGTCGGGCTGATCGACGACGTCGCCTTCGCCGAGGCCTGGGTGGAGAGCCGGCACGCCGGCCGCGGCCTGGCCCGCCGCGCGCTGGCTCACGAGCTGCGCACCCGTGGCGTCGACACCGCGGTCATCGCGGTCGCGGTCGCCGACCTGGACCCCGAGCAGGAGCTCGACACGGCTCGGACGATCGCGGTGAGGCGACTCGCGTCAACTCGCGGCCTGGAGACCCCGGCCAGGTTCCGCCGCGTCGCCTCCGTGCTCGCGCGCAAGGGCTACTCCGAGGCGGTCGCCTACCGCGTTATCCGCGAGGCCCTCGAGGCCGAGGGCGCCGAGGCACCGAACCTCGCTGATTGAGCCGTAGCGTCCGAAACAGCGTGAGCTATAACGCGCGGTCTTTCGGACGTTAGAGGTCAGACCGCTCCGCCGCCGCCGGTCGTCACCGTGCCGCGGACCGCAGTGGCGGCCACGGCGGCGCGCCCGTAGCGGCGGGACTGACGGCGCTCCAGCCAGCGGGCGAAGGCGTCCAGGGCCATGTTCAGGGCGACGTAGATGATCGTGATGACGATGACCGTCGGCAGGATGTTGAAGCGGGTGTCGTAGATGTTGCGCCCGACCCGGACCAGTTCGGGGTAGGCGATGATGAACCCGAGCGAGGTGTCCTTCAGAGCCACCACGGCCTGGCTGACGATCGCCGGCAGCATGATGCGGGTGGCCTGCGGCATCAGGATCTGCCGCATCGTCTGACGCTGCGTCAGGCCCACCGCGTAGGCGGCTTCGGTCTGGCCCTTCGGGACCGCGAGGATGCCGGCCCGGAACACCTCGGCCAGCACGGCGCCGTTGTAGAGCATCAGCGCGATGACCAGCGGCGCCAGCGTGCCGAACTGGTCGGTGCCGATGATGCTCGCCAGGCGGTCGGGCAGTGCGTCGGACAGGTCGTCCCCGACGGGTTCGAGGTCGTCGGAGAAGGCGATGAACAGGAACAGGATGAGGATCACGACGGGGGTGGCCCGGAAGAACTCGACGAACGCGACGCACGGCCAGCGCAGCCATCGCCGCCTCGAGAGTCGGCCGGCGGCGAGCAGCAGCCCGAGCAGGAGCGCCAAGATGATCGCGGCCAGCGCCGCCCGGATGGTCGCGCCGAACCCGCGCGCGATCGCCTTCTGGATGCCGCGGTCGGTGAAGGGCTCCCAGAGCTCGGATTCGAACTGCTCCTTCTCGTTCAGCCGCCAGATCACCCAGGCGACCAGCGCCGCGAACAGGGCGACCGCGATCGCACTGCCGATCCGGGCCCGCCGCCGGGCGCGCGGCCCGGGAGCGTCGAACAGCACCAGGCTCACCGGATCACCGCCAGCTTGCGCTCCAGAACGGCGGCGAGCGCGGTGATCGCGAACACGATCACCATGTAGCCGCCGGCGATGCCGAAGAAGATCCAGTACAGCTCGTCGGCGTGGTCGCGCAGCAGGCCGGACATCACGAACGAGGCCTCGGTGACCCCGAACGCCTCGGCGACCGCCGTGTTGCGGACCAGCGCGATCAGGATGTTGGTGATCGGCGGGATCGCGCTGCGGCTCGCCTGCGGCAGCACGATCAGCGTCAGGTTCTGCCGGAACGTCATGCCGAGGGCGCGGGCCGCCTCGGCCTGCCCGGCGCTGACCGCGTTGATGCCCGAGCGCATCGACTCGCAGATGAACGCCGAGGTGTAGGCGGTCAGCGCCATGACCGCGAAGGTGAAGAAGGAGAACTGGATGCCGACGGTCGGGAACCCGAACACGAAGATGATGAAGATCAGGACCAGCGGGGTGTTACGGGCGACGTGGACGTAGGCGGTGGCCGCCCCGCGCAGCACCGGCACCGGGCAGACCCGCATCGAGGCGAGCAGGGTGCCGATGAGCAGCGAGGCAACGCCGGAGATCGCGAAGAGCTGGAGTGTCTTCCAGAACCCCTCGAGGATGTCTCCGGCGTTGTCCGCCAGTACGTCCATCTGGTTCGGTCAGCCTGGTCCGCTCAGCCGCGCGGCGATCAGCAGCGGTCGTCGAGCGTCGGCTTCTCCGGTGCTTCCACCCCGGCCTTGCCGAGGGTGTCGGCGAAGGCCTGCGCCCAGCTGCCGTCGTCGAAGGCCTCCTGCAGGGTGTCGATCAGGAACTCGCACATCTGGGTGTCGCCGAAGGCGAAGCCGATGCCGTAGCGCTCCTGGCTGAACGGGTCGCCGACCACCTTGAGCTTGTCCGGCTGCTTGGAGGCGTAGCCGAGCAGGATCGCGCCGTCGGTGGTGACCGCGTCGACGCTCTCGTTGATGCAGCTGCTGCACGCACTCGGTGTAGGTGGCGAACGGGGCCGGCTCGGCGCCGTACTTGTCCTTGCACGGTCTTGATCGAGGTGGAGCCGGTGACCGAGCAGACCTTCTTGCCGGTCAGGTCGTCCGGGCCGTTGATCTCGGTCTCGTTCTTGCGGACCAGCAGCTGCTGGCCGGTCTCGTAGTACGGCCCGGCCTGGCTGACGGCCTGGCGCGCCGGGCGTCGGTGATCGAGTACGAGGCGATCACCAGGTCGACGGTGCCGGCCTTGAGGAACGGCTCGCGGTTGGCCGAGACCGTCTCCTTGAACTCGATGTCGTCCTCGTCGATGCCGAGAGCTCTCGGCGATGATCTTGGCGATCTCGATGTCGAAGCCGGTGATGTCGCCGGTGGCAGGGTCCTTCTCGCCGACACCGGGCTGGTCGAACTTCACGCCGATCACGATCTTGCCGGCCTCCTGCAGCCGGCCGAGCGTGCCCGAGACGGCAGATGCCGACGCGCTGGCGGACTCGCTGGGCGAGGAGGTGTCGGAGGCGGTGTCCTCGTCGTCGTCCCCGCAGGCCGCGAGGGCGAGCGCGAGGGTGATGGCCGCCGCGGTAGCAGTCAGGCGTCGCATTCTCATCTGCGGTCCGGTTCCGCTGCTGCGGTTCAGTGGGAAAGAATCTTTCCTAGGAAGTCACGAGCACGGGGGCTGCGGGGGTTCCCGAAGAACTCAGCCGGTGGCGCGGATTCGACGATCTGGCCGAGGTCCATGAACACCACGCGGTTCGCCGCGCCCTTGGCGAAGCCCATCTCGTGGGTGACCACGATCATCGTCATGCCGTCGGCTGGCGAGACCACGCATCACGTCCAGGACCTCGGAGATCATCTCCGGGTCCAGGGCCGAGGTGGGCTCGTCGAAGAGCATGACCTTGGGATCCATGGCCAGCGCGCGGGCGATCGCGACGCGCTGCTGCTGCCCGCCGGAGAGCTGGGCCGGCATCTTGTTGGCCTGGTCGGAGACCCCGACCCGCTCCAGCAGCGCGCGGGCCTTGGCCTCGGCGTCGGCCTTCGGCATCTTGCGCACCGCGATCGGGCCGAGGGTCAGGTTGTCCAGCACGGACTTGTGCGCGAACAGGTTGAAGGACTGGAAGACCATCCCGACATCGGCGCGGAGCCGGGCCAGCTCCTTGCCCTCCTCGGGCAGCACCTTGCCGTCGACGCGAATCGTGCCGGAATCGATCGGCTCCAGACGGTTGATCGCGCGGCACAGGGTGGATTTCCCCGACCCGGAGGGCCCGATCACCACCACGACCTCGCCCCGGTCGACCCGCAGGTCGATGTCCTTGAGGACGTGCAGCGCCCCGAAGTGTTTGTTGACCTGCAGCATCTCCACCAGGGGCGGAGCCTGATCGATCATGACGAGAACCTAGCGAATCGGCCCGCCGTACGCGCGCGCCGTACCCTGGGCACGCCGTGAGGACTTATGAGGTGCGCACCTACGGGTGCCAGATGAACGTCCACGACTCCGAGCGCCTGGCCGGGCTGCTGGAGGACGCGGGCTACCTCCGCGCGCCCGACGGCGAGGCGCCGGACGTGGTCGTGTTCAACACCTGCGCGGTGCGGGAGAACGCCGACAACCGCCTCTACGGCAACCTGAGCCACCTGGTCGGGGCCAAGGCGGCCAAGCCGGGGATGCAGATCGCGGTCGGCGGCTGCCTGGCCCAGAAGGACCGGGCCGACATCGTTCGCAAGGCCCCGTACGTCGACGTCGTGTTCGGCACCCACAACGTCGGGTCGCTGCCGGTGCTGCTGGAACGGGCCCGGGTCGAGCAGGAGGCCCAGGTCGAGATTCTGGAGTCCCTCGACGTCTTCCCCTCCACGCTGCCGACCCGGCGGGAGTCCGCCTACGCGGCCTGGGTCGCGATCTCGGTGGGCTGCAACAACACCTGCACCTTCTGCATCGTCCCGGCCCTGCGCGGCAAGGAGAAGGACCGCCGGCCCGGTGACATCCTGCGCGAGATCGAGACCCTGGTCGACGAGGGCGTCCTCGAGGTCACGCTGCTCGGCCAGAACGTCAACTCCTACGGGGCCGAGTTCGGCGACAAGGGTGCCTTCGCCAAGCTGCTGCGGGCCTGCGGGGGAGTCGACGGCCTCGAGCGGGTCCGCTTCACCTCCCCGCACCCGGCGCACTTCACCGACGACGTCATCGACGCGATGGCCGAGACCCCGAACGTGATGCCCGCGCTGCACATGCCGCTGCAGTCCGGCTCGGACGAGTTGCTGCGCGCGATGCGCCGGTCCTACCGGGCCGAGCGCTACCTCGGGATCATCGATCGTGTGCGCGCGGCCATGCCGGACGCCGCGATCACCACCGACATCATCGTGGGCTTCCCAGGGGAGACCGAGGCGGACTTCGCCGCGACGCTCGACGTCGTGCGGCAGGCCCGCTTCGCCTCGGCGTTCACCTTCCAGTACTCCAAGCGCCCGGGGACGCCCGCCGCGGACCTGCCCGACCAGATCCCCGCCTCGGTCGTGACCGAGCGGTACGGGCGCCTCGTCGCGGTGCTGGAGGAGATCTCCTGGGACGAGGCCAAGAAGCAGGTCGGCCGCGAGGTCGAGGTGCTGGTCGCGGCCGGCGAAGGCCGCAAGGACGCCGAGACCCGACGCCTGTCCGGCCGGGCCAGAGACAACCGCCTCGTGCACTTCGTGCCGAACCCCGACGCCGCGGACCCGCGTCCCGGGGACGTCGTGCACGCCACCGTCACCTACGCCGCCCCGCACCATCTGGTCTCCGACGGCCCGGTCTCGGTGCCCCGGCGCACCCGCGGGGGCGACGCGTGGGAGGCCGCGCAGGGCCGCCCGGCTCCGACGGGGGTTTCGCTGGGGATGCCGACGATCGGTGCCCCGGCCTAGCCCACCGAACCCCGCACGGCCCAGGCCCGTGCGCGCATCTTGATCACCCCGTCGCCGAGGCGCGCGCGCAAGGCTTCCCGCAGCGCGTCCCGCCGGGCCGGCGCAAGACCGGCCACGTAGGTCGGCGCCGGTCCCTGGCCGCCGAGAAAAGGCGTCCAGAAGTCGTCGAACTCGCCGAACTGCGTGGGGATCTCGATCGCGCGGACCGCGACATCGTCGAGCCCGGCCTGAAGCCAGAGCTGCTCGAGCGGCTCGGGTCGGCACAACGGGAACCGGCGGGCCTCGTCCAGGTCCAGGGCGTCCGGATCGAGGCGGACTGCCGCGTCCCAGAACTCCCGCAGCAGCCGCATGCCCTCGGCGTAGTCCCAGACGTAGGCGGCGATCACCCCGCCGGGGGCGGCCGCGCGCATGGCCGTCAGCGCGGCCGCCGGGTCGGGCACGAAGTTCAGCACCAGCCCGGACACGACGACGTCGAACACGCCGCCCGGCAGCTCCGTCGCGCTGCCCACGCTGAAACGGGCCCGGGAGTCGGTGACGTGCGCGGCCGCGTGCTGGACGAAGCCCGCCGACGGGTCGATCGCCACGACCTCGCGCGGGCTCGCCGTCGCGAGCACGATCTCGGTGAGGGCGCCGGTGCCGCAGCCGACGTCGAGCCAGCGCTGGCCCGGTCGGCACCCCGAGCCAGGCGACGAACTCAGCCGCGACCGGTCGGCTCCAGCGGCCGATGAACGGCTCGTAGGCCTTACCGGCGGCCCAGGTATCACGGGGTCCGGACACGAGTCCGAGCCTAGGGCTGTACCGGGGACTTAGCCCATGCTCTTCTGGCCGTCGATCGCCTCGCGGACGATGTCGGCGTGGCCGGCGTGCTGGGCGGTCTCGGCGACGATGTGCACCACGGCGCGGCGCAGGCTCCAGCGGGTGCCCGCCGGCCACCACGGGGTGACCGGCAGGGGATGGTCGGTGTCCAGGTCGACCCAGCCGAGCAGCTTGTCGGTGCGGGCGGCGATCTCCGCGTACCCGGCGAGCAGGTCGGCCAGCGTTTCGTCCGGCCCCATCACGAAGCTGGCCTGATGGGCGGCGTAGGGGTCCTCGCCTCGGGTGTCGAACGCCCCGGTGCCGATCTCCAGGAAGTCCGCCCACCTGGCCTCCACCCCGCTGACGTGCTTGATCAGCCCGCCGACGGTGAGCTCGGAGACCGTGGAGCGCGCCCGGGCCTGCTCGTCGGTCAGCCCGGCGGCGGTGTGGCGGAACAGCTCACGGTGCTTGCCCAGGGTCTCCAGCAGGTCGGCGCGCTCGCGGTCGGTCATGGCTGAACTCTAGGCGTCCACACCCAGAATTCGGCCCCGGGAAAAGCGCCTAGGATCCGAACGTGGCCGGGCGCATCAAGGACGAGGACATCGCGCTCGTCCGCGAGCGGTCCCGGATCGAGGACGTGATCGGCGCCCAGGTCGGCCTGCGCCCGGCGGGCGGCGGCTCGCTGAAGGGCCTGTGCCCGTTCCACGACGAGAAGTCCCCGTCCTTCAACGTCAACCCGCCAAGGGCTTCTTCCACTGCTTCGGCTGCAGTGAGGGTGGCGACGTCATCGACTTCGTCATGAAGACCGACCATCTCTCCTTCGCCGACGCCATCGAGCGCCTGGCCGCCCGGGCCGGCATCACCCTGCGCTACGAGGAGGGCGGCTCGGCCCCGCGGCAGAGCACCGGCAAGCGCACCCGGCTGGTGGAGGCCCACCAGGCCGCGGCCGAGTTCTACGCCGCCCAACTCGCCGAATCCCCGGAGGCGATCGCCGGGCGCAAGTTCCTCGACGAGCGTGGCTTCACCCTCGAACAGGCCCAGGTCTTCGGATGCGGGTTCGCGCCGCGCGGCTGGGACCAGCTCGCCAAGCACCTGCGCGGACTGCGGTTCACCGACGAGGAGATGGTCCAGGCCGGTCTGGCCCGCGAGGGCCAGCGCGGGCTGATCGACCGCTTCATGGGCCGGCTGCTCTGGCCGATCCGGGACATCTCCGGGGACGTCGTCGGCTTCGGCGCCCGGCGGCTCTTCGACGACGACCGCATCGAGGCCAAGTACGTCAACACCCCCGAGACGCCGATCTACAAGAAGAGTCACCTGCTCTACGGGATGGACCTGGCCAAGAAGGAGATCAAGCGCCGCGGCCAGGCCGTCATCGTCGAGGGCTACACCGATGTGATGGCCTGTCACATTTCCGGCGTCCCGACCGCGATCGCCACCTGCGGGACCGCGTTCGGGGTCGACCACGTGCAGGTGCTGCGCCGGCTGATGATGGACGCCAGCGCGTTCCACGGCGAGGTCATCTTCACCTTCGACGGCGACGCCGCCGGGCAGAAGGCGGCGCAGAAGGCCTACGACGAGCAGGACCAGAAGTTCGCGACGTCCACCTACGTCGCCGTCGAACCTGACGGGCTGGACCCGTGCGACCTGCGGATGCGCAAGGGCGACGACGCGGTGCGCGAACTGGTCGCCTCCCGGGTGCCGCTGTACGAGTTCGCGATCCGTTCGGAACTGAGGCGCCACAACCTGGACAGCCCCGAGGGCCGGGTGGCGGCGATGCAGGCCGCGGCGCCGATGGTGATCGGGATCCGCGACCGGGCGCGGCGGCACGAGTACGGCCGCCTGCTGGCCGGCTGGCTCGGCATGGACGTGGAGGCGGTGATGTCGACGCTGTCCGAGATCGCGCGCCGGGGCGCGCCCCGCGGCCAGGGCCCGGGGGCGTCCGGGGGCGCAGCACCGCTCGACGAGGCCCCGCCCCCGAAGGAGAAGCTGCCCCGCCCGGACCCGCGCGACCCCGCCCTGATGGTCGAGCGCGAACTGCTCAAGGTGGCGCTGCAGTACCCGCAGCTCACCGGGGCGCTCTACGACGCGCTGGAGCCCGAGGTGTACACCGCTCCCGCCTACGCCGCCGTGCACCAGGCGGTCGTCGAGGCGGGCGGCACCTCCTCCGCGGCCTCGGGTGAGGAGTGGATCGGCAAGATCCGCACGGCGGTCACGCACGAGATGCTGCGGGGGCTGGTCGCCGAACTCGCCGTGGAGCCGATTCGTGCCGCGGGGGAGCCCGACAAGCGCTACGTCGGCGAACAGCTCATCGCGATCCAGGTCGCCGCGGTCTCCCGCAAGATCGACCTGCTCAAAGGCAAGCTTCAGCGGATGAATCCGGTCGAAGAGACCGAGGCATATAACCGTCAATTCGGTGAGGTAATCGCACTTGAGCAGTACCGTCACGGCCTGCGGGAACGCGTGATCGACGGTCTGTGAGCAGCGCAGGTCCGATCGGGTAGACATACCGGGTGTAATCGGGACGCTTCGGTGCGCAGCATCGTCCGCGTTTCACCAAGTCCCGGTGGACCACCAACCCCCACCTCCACACTGAGATCCGGCGCCAGCAATCGGCGCCGATTCTTATTCGGTGGAGAACTCCGGGGGGTGTCGTGGCTCGCACCACTTCGACCGACGTGACCGGCGTTTCGCCTGCGTCCGGAGGTTCCCGCCGTCCCCGTGCGCTGAGCATCGCGCCGGAGACCGGCGGCGACGTCCTGCTGCAGGTCGTGCCCGCCGCTCGTGAGTCGATGCCGGGCGCTCCCGAATCTGCTGAGCCGGCCGACGCGGTCGTCGAGCCCGCAGTGGAGGCCGAGCCGGCCGCCGCGGACCTCACCGAGGACGACGAGGACGCTCCCGCCGCCATGGAGGGTGCGGTCGTCGCGACCGACCTGGTGCGCCACTACCTCAAGGAGATCGGCCGGGTCCGGCTTCTCACCGCCGAGGAAGAGGTCACGCTCTCCCGCCGCATCGAGGCCGGCGTGTTCGCCGCTGCCGCGATGGACGCCGTGCCCGCGCCGAACGCGGCCCTGTGCCGCGAGCTGGACGTCATCGCCCGCGACGGCATGATCGCCAAGCAGAAGCTGATCGAGGCCAACCTGCGCCTGGTCGTCTCGATCGCCAAGCGCTACTCCGGGCGCGGCCTGCCGTTCCTGGACCTGGTGCAGGAGGGCAACCTCGGCCTGATCCGCGCGGTCGAGAAGTTCGACTACACCAAGGGCTACAAGTTCTCCACGTACGCGACCTGGTGGATCCGTCAGGCCGTCACCCGCGCGCTGGCCGACCAGGCCCGCACCATCCGGGTGCCGGTCCACGTGGTCGAGGTGATCAACAAGATCATCCGGCTGCAGCGCAGCCTGCACCAGGAGCACGGCACCGAGCCGACCATCGACGAGCTCGCCACCGTCATGGACATGACGCCGGAGCGCGTCACCGAGGCGCTGCGCTACGCGCAGGACCCGGTCTCGCTGCACACCCCGGTCGGTGAGGCCGAGGAGTCCGAGTTCGGCGACCTGATCGAGGACCTCGACGCCTCCTGCCCAGCCCAGGCCGCGTCGGTATCGATGCTGCGCACCGACCTGGACGCGCTGCTGGAGACCCTCGGCGATCGCGAGAAGCGCGTCGTGACCATGCGCTACGGACTCGACGACGGCAACCCGCACACGCTCGAGGAGGTCGGCCAGATCTTCGGCGTCACCCGCGAGCGGGTCCGCCAGATCGAGGCCAACACCCTGGCCAAGCTGCGCCACCGTCCGGCCGCCGCGGAGATGCGCGAGTACCTGGCCTGAGCCTCACGCCTTAACCACGAACGTCCGAAGAAGCGAGCGTTATAGCTCTCGCCTCTTCGGACGTTCGCGTTGGGCTTAGAAGGTTCGGCCGTTGCGTCCCGGCGGGCATGCCGGTCTGGCCGTTCGCGGTGCCGGTGGTGCCGACCCGGGTGTCGGCGTCGGAGCGCGAGCCGGGCATCCAGTCGGGGGCCTTGTCCGCGGCCTTGTCAGCCACGGCGTGCGCCATGTCGTTCCCCTTGTGCGCAATCGTCCCGGCCGCCTGCTGCATCTGCGGGTTCGAGCGCACCTTGTTCCACATCGAGCAGATCTGCTCGTAGCGTTCACGGCCTGCGCGGGCACCCAGGACATAGCCGGTCCCGACGCAGATCAGCATCGTCGTTTTGCGCATCATGTCTGCTCCTTGCCGGTGATTCGCGGTCCGTGCTGAGAGGCCTACCCGGGGTCGCGGCCGTAATGCGCGCTGTGGGCGACGCCACGGCGACGTCACGGTGGCAATACCGCCCCCGCGGGGGGTGGGCGGTGCGCTAACCTTTCCGAGGTCCCGGGGGCGACCCTCCCGGCCCAGGAATGTGCACCGCGATCCCGCGTAGCTCAATTGGCAGAGCAGCCGGCTGTTAACCGGCAGGTTTCTGGTTCAAGTCCAGACGCGGGAGCTCGACGAAGGCGCCCCGAGGGGGCGCCTTTCGCATTTCAGCTGGTGGGAGCCCAGTTGCCGTGGAAGCCGGCCGGGACGCGGTGCCGGCAGGTGGACGGCGGCGACGGTCTCCAGGGTCTGGGAGTCCAGGATCATCAGGTCGCTGCGGTCGGTCGCCGGGTCGTGCACGAAGCCCATCAGCGTGCCGTCGTCCTCGGCGGCTGTCGGCGGCGTCCGGGACGAAGACGAACTCGCTGACGTTCGCGCCGGTCCCGAAGTGCCGGGTCGTCGAGGTGCCGCTGACCAGGTCGTGGTGGAGCAGGCTGTCCGCCGGTGACCCCGTCGAAGGCGACCGCGTAGCCGTAGCGGTGCCGCCGCGCGACCACCCGCTCGTCGACCCGGGGGAACTCCTGGGCGATGTCGCTGCGGCGCTCCTCGATGACCTTGCCCGGCGGTCAGGTCGACGGTCCAGCGGTCGAGGGTCGGCGGGCCCTCGTCGGGGCCGAGCAGTTTCGGTGTCGAACATCTTCGGGTGGCGGACGACGTCGAGCACGATCTTGTCGCCGTCGTCGTAGGCGTTGAGCGGGTGGAAGACGTAGCAGGGCTCGACGTCGAACCAGCGGACGTCCTTCGCGGTCGCCGTCGCGGGGCATGACGCCGACGCGCGCCGGATAGCTCGGGTCCCAGCGGTAGGGGAAGCTCCGGGCTCGCGCTGCCGAGCATCTGCGTGGCGAAGAACTTCGCGATCGGCGTTGCGGCGTCGGCCGCTTGCCGACGAACTTGTCCGCGTTCCATTTGGCCATGGCCCCGAACGGGCGCGGCCAGCAGCTCGCGCACCGGGTCGGTGTCGAACAGCACGGGCAGGTCGTAGAAGACGACGTGGTTCTCGGTGAGGGAGAAGTCGTGCATCATCGGGCTGCCGGTGACCTCGATGTCGCCACGGTGCGTCGACCCGGCCGTCGGTGCCGATGACCGTGTACTGCACCTTGTTGCCCCAGCCCCAGTAGTAGGACACCGCGTGCAGCTCGCCGGTGTCGCGGGTCGCGCTTCGGGTGGGCGGTGTAGCCGCCGGGCAGCGTGCCGTCGAAGTCGCAGGGGCCGATGGTGTCGAGCTCGTCGGTCAGCTCGTAGGGCCGGCCGCCGGCCTCGACGATCGCGAAGGTGCGGCCGGCGTGGCCGATCACGTTGGTGTTGGCGGAAGTCCCAGCCGGCGTGCGGCTGCGCACCGGGACGAGGCTCCTCGCCGAGCGGCCTGCGCGATGTCGGCGGAGCGCACGAACCGGTTGCGGTACCACTCGGCCTTGCCGTCGCGGATCCGGACGCCGTGCACCATGCCGGTCGCCGAGGAACCAGTGGTAGCGGGCCGGGTCGATCGGCGCCGATCGGGTTGGGGCCGTTGCGCAGGTAGCGGCCGTCGAGGTGGGCGGGGAGCGTGCCCGTGACCGGCAGGTCGAGAGCCGTCGTCTCGGTCTCGACGGGACCGAAGTTGTCGGTCAGGTAGGGGTTCTCGGCTGTTGCGGTCACGGTCGCCTCCGCTGTCAGCTCATAGCGCTGCTATGGCAATTCATAGCACTGTTATGCGACGATGGGAAGGTGCCGAAGACCGCCGACCCGTCCGTGCGCACCGCCCTGCTGGAGGCGGCGGCGGAGATGATCGCCGTCGGGGGATCGGGCAGCCTCACGCTTGCGGCGCCTGACCGACGAGGTCGGCACGTCGACGATGGCGGTCTACACCCACTTCGGCGGGATGCAGAACCTGCGCCAGGAGATCCGCCGCGAGGGCTTCGCCCGGCTCAAGGAGCACCTGGACGCCGTCCGGCCCAGCCGCGATCCGCTGGCCGACCTGGTCCGGCTCGGGTGGGCCTACTACGACAACGCCCTGGAGAACCCGCACCTCTACCGGGTCATGTTCCTGGACCACCACGAGCCGGCCGACGACGTGGTCGGCATCGACACCTTCGAACACCTCGTGACCGCGGTGGCCCGCTGTATCGAGGCCGGCCGCTTCGGCCCGGCGCAGCCGTTCGACCTGTCCGTGCAGTTGTGGGCCGCCCTGCACGGACTGGTCAGTCTCCAGCTGTCCGGCCTGGTCGCTCCGGACCTCGCGGTGGAGATGCTGACCTCAACCTGGCGCACGCTGTTTCTGGGCTTCGGTGCCGACGCCCGGGTCGTGGGACGGGCGCTGGGGCGATCGCGCCGGGGGACCGGAGCCGTCCGCGCGCTGGGTTCGGGCGGCTGACGGAGCCTCAGCCTCGGTCGGCTCGGGCCTGGCCGGCGTTCTCGGCGGCCGGGTTGGTGGCCGGGACGTTGCCCCGCTCCTTGGGCGCCGCCGTGTCGGGCTTGCCGTTGCCGCGTTCGCCCGCGGCCTTCTCCTCGGCCAGGGCGGCCTGCTTCTTCTCGGCGGCCTCGCGCTTGTCCGCGGCCTTCTCGCGCGCATCGGCGGCCTTGCCCTTGGCCGGATCCTTCACGGTCGGTTCCTGGGCCAGCGCGCTGCAGAACGCGACCACGTCGCCGTCCGGTGCGGCAGCGACGAGGACGGCGAAGGCCGGGCTCGCCGCGACCTCGTCCGTCCCGCCGCGGGCGGTGAACGCGGTGCACAGCCCCGAGTAGGAGGCCGCCTTGTCCTTGCCGGCCCGGGCGGCGGCCCGGTCCGCGGCAGCGGCGGCCTTCGCGGCCTGGGCCACGGCGGCCGCGTCGGCCGGACCCTGGTCCGGGACGTCGGCGGAAGGCGTGTCGTCCTTCTTCGAGTCGGACTTGTGCGAGTCGATGGTGAGCGACTCGGGCAGCACGTCGGTCGTGGCGGCGAGAGCGACCCCGCCCAGGGCGGTGAAGGCCACGGCCGCGGCGGCGGTCTTGACGCTCAGCAGGGCGGCCAGGGCACCGAGGCGCTTGCCACTCCTCGCGGCCGCAACGGGGGCCGGGTGAGCAGCCACAAATGCCGCCACCGCAGCGTCCTCGCCCGGGAGGGGGCCGGCGCCGAGCGGGGCGCCGGCGGAGAACAGGGCCAGGAGCGCCTCGGCTTCGGCCGCGGTCGAGCCCGGGACCTCGGCGAGGATCTCCTCGACGGTGTCGCGCGGGTTTCGGCCGGCTGCGGGGCCGGGCTGCTGGCTAGTCATCTCGTGTCCTTCAGCGTATGGGCGCCCGGAGATGTCACACCTGGCTCGTCGCGCTCCTGCTCCGCCGTCAGGCGCTGGGCGAGGTTCTTCAGTCCGCGGTGAGCGGCGGTGCGCACCGCTCCTGCCTTCTTGCCGAGGACCGTGGCGGCCTCCTCGGCGGTCAGCCCGACGATCACGCGCAACATCACGGCCTCGGCCTGGTCGGGCGGGAGGGTGGCGATCAGGACGAGCGCGGGGTCGCCGTCCACCGCCTCGGTGGCCGTGTGTGCCGGGTCGTCCGCGGAGGGCAGGTCGACCAGCAGCTCGACCGGTGTGTCCGCGGCAACCGGACGGGATTGGCGCCTGCGCAGGTGATCCATGGCCCGATTGCGCCCGATCGTCGCGCACCAACCGCGGAAACCGTCGGCCGTTCCCCGGAACGAGGACAGGTCCCGGGCGATCTGCAGCCAGGCCTCGGAGGCCACGTCCTCCGCGTCGTCGCCGACCAGGACCCGCAGGTACCGCAGAAGGGCCGGCTGCACCGTGCGGTAGACCGCGCGGAAGCCTTCCTCCTCGCCCCGCTGGGCGGCCGCGAGGACGACGGCGAGTTCGTCGTCGGGCGTCATGGCTGCCCCGCAGTCTGGCACGTGGGGAGGCCCGGCCAGAGAAGTTGCGGGCGAGCAGTGACGTTTTCGCGAGTCGGTGCGCTGAGGCAGGTAGCGCCGCACTGCTCCGCTCGGGGGAGTGCGCCTTTGTCCGCCTTCCTCACCTTTCAGGAGCTCTCGTGACCCGCATGCGTCTCGCTGCCGCCGCCATCCTCACCGTCGGGCTGCTCGCTCCGGTGGCTGCGGCCACCTCCGCGTCCGCCGCGCCGAAGGCCTGCGGCCAGGCCGCTCAGGTCAAGGACCACAAGAACAACAAGGCGGACGCCGCCAAGGACAACGGCAAGAAGACCGGCCACGCCAAGCCCGCCTTCGTGCACGCCGGCCGGGTCACCGCGGTGGACGCGACCGTCGGCACCCTGTCGTTCGTCGTGCGCGGCGGCCAGACCAAGGCGCTCCGCGGCTGCACGATCACCGTCCTCGTCACCGTCGACACCAAGGTCAAGCGCAACAACGACGCCGCGTCGCTCGCCAGCGTCGTGGCCGGCGACCACGTCAACGTCAAGGGCACCTCGGCGCGCAACGCCGACGGCAGCGTCACCTACACCGCGAAGCGCATCTCCGCTGCGGGCCACGAGGCCAAGCACGAGAACCACAGCAACAGCAACAAGCACTGACCCCCAGCAAACCGAGCGGCCGCGCAGAGATTCTTGCGCGGCCGTCTCGTTGTGCCGGTCAGGACAGCTTGGCGACCGCCGTCGTGATGGTCTTGTTGAAGGCCTCCACCGGGGCGTCGCTCAGGTTGCCCATCTGCGCCCACTGCACGACGGTGACGAACACCCCGTCACGGCCGATCCCGTAGAGGTGCGCGCCGTCCTCGGACTCGGGGACCGAGGTGTGCACGCCGTAGACGTGGGTGGTGGCGCTGGGTGCGCCGTAGTCCTTGGAGTCCGAGCTGCCGTCGGGGAAGCCCTGCAGCCAGTCTTCGGCACACAGCGCGGCGCCGTGGCTGAGCACGTCCATGAACGCGATGGCGTCGTCCTCGGAGTCGAGCTGCACCACGACCTGGCTGGCGTTGGTGTCGAACTCGGTGCCGAACTGGCGATGCCAGAGCTTCTTCTGGGTCTTGAGGGCGTCCTCGACGCAGAACGGCCCGAACTCGGGCATCCCGGCCGTGACCTTCCCGGCGAACCAGTCCGAGGTCGGGTGCTTGGGCAGATCGGTGCCGGCGATGAAGCCGGGGACGGCGCCGGCGGTCGGGGTGGCGGTGGGCTTGGCCGTCGGCGCGGTCGTCGGCTTCACGGTCGGCTGCGCGGTGGGCTTGCTCGTCAACTCCGCGCTGGGCGCGGCCGTCGGGGTCGAGGTTGCCGCTGGTGGCGCGTCGGCGGCCTGGTCGGCGGTGTCGTTGCCGCAGGCGGCCAGGAAGGCCACAGCGAGGGCGGCGAGGATCAGGGTCTTCGGGCGGTGCGTGGTCACGGTTCCCCCAGGAGCAATGGTGTCGTCGGTTGCGGTGATGCCAGAGTCGGCATCGCACCGGGGTCCCGCAACGGATCTTGGACGGTACGGGACGGCGGGACGCCGGCAGGGCCCTGACCTGCTGGAATGGGGCGGGGATGGGACGCCCGGACGGGACACGTAGGAGGACGGGGGAGTAGGTGACGGAGCCGGCTGAGGACCTCGCTGCGCGGTTGCGCGCCCTCAAGGACCGCTCCGGACTCAGCTTCGGCGCGATGGCCCCCCGGTTGCACGTCGGCACGTCCACGCTGCACCGGTACTGCGCCGGGGAAGCGGTACCCCTCGAGTTCGCGATCGTGGACCGCTTCGGCCGGCTGTGCGGGGCGACGCCGGACGAGATGGTCGCCCTGCACCGGGCCTGGTTGCTGGCCGACGCGGCCCGGACCCGGGGCGGCGAGACGCCGACGGCCCTGCCGGTCGGAGAGCCGGTCGAGGACCCGCCGCTCGAAAACGCTTCCGCGGAAGCGTCCCAACGGCCGCGCCGGGTCCGTCACCTGGTCGCGGCGGTACTGGCCGTCGTGCTCCTCGCCGCCGGCGGCGTCGCACTGGCCGGCGTGTTCGAGGACGACGGCGACTCCGGCCAGGCGCTGCAGAAGGGTCCGCCACCGTCGTCGAACCCGCTGACCATGAGCGTCCGCACGGACGTGTGGGAGGCCGGCTGCGATCACAGCTACCTGGTGGACCGGCCGCCGGCGCAGGTGCCGGAGCCACCGGTGGAGGCGGACGCCGCGGCCTGGGCGGAACCGCTCGCCGCCGTGGACGCCGGGAGGACGATCGTTGAGGTGACTGTTGCCGGGACCTCGGCCGAGCCCGTGGTGCTTCAAGGGCTCACCGTGCGTATGGGTGAGCACCGCGAGCCGCTGGACTGGAACGTCTACGCGATGTCACTCGGCTGCGGTGGGGCGCTGACGCCGGCCTCGTATGCGGTCGACCTCGACCAGCCGAGGCCGGTGGCGCGCGCCCAGTCCGGCAAGGACGGCGAGCAGCAATTGCCCGCGCTCACCTTCCCGTTCCGCGTCTCGAGCACCGAGCCGGTGGTGCTGCGAGTGATCGCAACGACGAAGACCTGCGACTGCGACTGGCACCTGGAGCTGGCGTGGACCTCCGGCGGTTCGAGCGGCACCACGAGCATCACCGACGGCGACCGGGACTTCCGCACCAGCGGGTCCACGACCAAGCCCTACGGCTACATGGACGGCTGGGCGCGCTGAGTTCCGGCGAGTTCGCCGCTACGGCCGGTCAGACCTGGCGTCAAGCATTGACAGAAACGCGTACAGTGACAGTTGTCCATTAGGACAAGCTGCTCCGGACCTCGGTGGCACGGTCGTTTCGCGATCGAAGCCGGAGGTCATGGGCATGACGGCACTCGCAGGCAGTTCGGGCTCGCTCCACCGCTCTCCCGCTCAGGGCGAAGGACGCGACGACGCCGAACCACCCTTCCCGATCTTTACCGCTAGCGGCTGGACCGCCTCCGACCTCGCCGGGGTGACTGCAGTCGGTGAACTCGATGTGGCGACAGCGCCGCTGCTATCTGCGGCGGTCAACTCCGTGTGCAAACTCGGCACCTCAGAGGTACGCGAGTTCCTCCTGGACCTGCAGGGCGTGACGTTCCTCGATTCCATTGGCCTGCGCGCTACGAAGCACGCCGAGCAGGCGGTGACGAACTGGGGCTGGCGGGTGCAGGTCACCCAGCCGACCGCGCGCGGGCCACGGCAGCTGATCATCCTCGCTCGGCGCCACGAAACGAGCTCCCGATGACGCGCCCGCGGCACCGCGCGTCGCTTCTGCAGCGTTGGCGCGCCCTGTTCGGCCGACTGAGGCCCGCCTCCGGCCGCACGGGCGGCCATCGAGCGACCCCGGCCGGCTCGCTCGAGCTCACGGAGCGTGCCGTCGGACATAGCCCTGGCGGGTAATCGCAGGTGCGCGACCGGGGCTCAAAGAACCTTCGAGCTGCGGCGGCAGCTGATTGCTCGCTCCGCCATGGGAGGTGCTGTCGCTTTCGGATGGATGCGCGTACGGTCGCCGGTAGCGGAACGCCTCCGGTCCCCGGGCTCCCCGATCGTCTGGTTGAAGCCAGGAGGCCGTGCCATGTGGGTTGTCGTCCACGCCACTGACGCGGTCCGCCCGATGAACGCCTCTGTCACCTGCCCGCCGTCCCCGGCTGTTCGGGGGCCCGTCGCGGCCGAAGAGGGGATGGTCGCGCCGCCTACTGCGAGCCCGGTGCACTGGTCTCGGTAGGGCAAACGGGCTGCCCGTCGAAAGAGAGGGGTTACGAGTGACCCGGCTGACGTCACACGAGTTGAGTCGGCAACGGCATTGGGTGTGTGCGCTTCAACTCGGCGAGCGCCGGCGCATCCTGGGTTTGACGCAACAGGATGTCGTGGACCGATTGGCCGCCATGGGCGTCGCCGCGACGAACCGTTCGATCTCGGCCATGGAGCACGGCCAGGGACTGGATGTCGGCCGCCTCCCCGAACTTGCCACGGCGCTCGAAT
Organism: uncultured Actinomycetota bacterium; assembly: GCA_963756785.1. Taxonomy (GTDB): domain Bacteria; phylum Actinomycetota; class Actinomycetes; order Sporichthyales; family Sporichthyaceae; genus Sporichthya. The sequence goes on along the minus strand of CAVWPF010000007.1, from coordinate 1,711,372 downwards.
GCACTGTCACCTACCTGCTCGGGATGACCGTCGACCCGGCCCGCTGGCAGCCCGACGTCGACTCGCAAATAGGCAACGGGCGCGTCCGGCCGGGCCTGCAGCGCTTCCTCGCCGACCCTGTGCCGGAGGAAATCGTCGTCGATCTCAAGCGGAGTGAACGCGCGCAAGCCGCGGGTAGATGACCCTCTCGATCCAGCAGTCCGGCACGCGGGCCCTGACGGCTGCCATGACAGCCCGGTATCTGGCACGACGGCCCTGAGGTGTGGAAGGTCGCTCTCGGGCTGCGCCGGTGGGAGTTGGCCGTCGGCCAACAATCCGTTGGAGCTACGCATTTCGTGCTGTAATGTCCGTACATTAGGACGTCGAGCGGCCAGCTGCCGCAACCGGTTCGAGTCGCGGAGTCGCGCATGCCAGGTCAACTGACCGAAGGCCTGTCAGAGGGCCCGCGCGCCGACGGCGACTGTGCGCGTCGCCTCGCCCGAGCGCCCGCTCAGCAGCCGGCTGAGTTCTTCGCGGTCATGCTCACCTGTATCGATGGGCGCGTCCAGCAGCCGCTGACCGAGTGGGTACGCGCGCGATACGGCGTTGCCTACGCCGACGTGGTGACCGAACCCGGAATCGACGCAGTCCTGGCGTCCGGTCCCGATGATGTTCGCCAGGCTCTGCTCGACAAGATCTGTGTTTCCCGCCTCGCCCACCACTCGGGATCGTTGGTTCTCGCCGGACATCACGACTGCGCAGCAAATCCGGTGGACCGCGCGGCCCACGAGCTCCATATCCGCGCTGCCGTCGAGTTTCTCCGGGCCGCGCTTCCGCGTCTGGAGGTCGCCGGCGTCTACGTCGACGAGACGTGGACGCCACATGCCATCGACGACTGAGCCACGGAACGAGGGGCTCAGGGTCGTCGGCGGGTGGGTCGACGCAGGAGCCTGCGCAGGCCGGTCACCGGCAGCTGGGCCGGCAGCAGGCCGGGGGCGATCTGGTGGACCGCGACGAGGAGGTCCGCGCGGCCGAGGATTGACGAAGGTGCGGTGGCCGATGCGGACGGTCGGCACGGTTTCGTCGCCGCCGGTGATCTCGCGGACCGTCGCCGCGGCCTCCGGGTCCCGCCAGATATCGATCTCCTGAGTCACCAAGCCCGATCGCTTGAGGGTGCGGCGTAACCGGACGCAGTAGGGACATCCCGGCCGTACGAAAACCTCGACGGCGGAACTGGGCGGCGAACTAGGCCCGCCAGGCTCAGACAAGATGCTCAGGGGTCCGCCCCCGGTCCTGTTCGCCGGGCAGCAGAGGCGAATCGTTGTCACCGGCTACCGCCCGCACGGCGTCTTCGATCGTGGCGTGCACACGGCCGGACTCGATCAGTCGGTTCCACAGACCACTCTTGTCAAGGGTGTCCCGGACGGGCCCGCGCACGGTGATCAGGTGGAGCTCGATTTCGCCCTCACGCAGGTCGCGGTCAAGGTCGATCAGCAGCTCGGCACCCGTCGCGTCCACCTGCGAGATCGCACTGGCGACCAGGAAGAGGTGCCGCAGCTCGGGCCGCGTCCGGACGAGGTCGTGCACCTTGTCCTCGACGAAGCTCGCGTCCGCGAAGTAGAGCGGGCCGTCCAATCGCAGGATCGCCGTTCGGGGATCGGTGTGGGCCGGCCAGCGCTCGATATTGCGATACCGCGAGGTCCCCTCGACCCGACCGACCTCGACCAGATGCGGACGCGCGGTTCGGGCCAGGAAAACGACCAGGCTGAACGCGACGCCCACCCCGAGTCCGATGGCGACCCCGAGCCCCAGGGTGGCGACGAACGTGACCAGCAGGGCGAGCCCGTCGGCCGGCCTGACGCGATGGATCCGGCGGGCCGCGGCCAGGTCCACGAGCGAGGCGACGGCCAGGATGATGACGGCCGCGAGCACGGCCTTGGGAAGCTGGGAGAACAGCGGGGTCAGGAAGGCCACCGCTAAGAGCAAGGTGACCGCTGCGAAGACCCCGGAGAGTTGCGTACGCGCCCCGGCGCGAAAGTTGACCGCGCCCCGCGAGAATCCGCCCGCCACGGCGAATCCGGAGAACAGCCCGGCGGTGACGTTGGCCGCGCCCACCGCGACGAGTTCGGCGTCGGGGTCGACTCGCTGACGCCGTTTCGCGGCGAACGCCTTCGCGGTGCTGATGCTCTCCAGGTAGGAGATGACGGCGATGGTCACGGCGGCGGGCGCGAGTTGCCCGATCAGGGTGCCGTTGAGCGGTGGTAACGAGGGTGTCGGCAGGCCCCCGGGCACTTCGCCCAGGGTCCGGACTCCGCGCCGGTCGAGGTGCAGCATCGCGACAACCGCGGTGGAGGCGGCGACTGCGATCAGGGCCGCCGGGAAGCGCGGTGCCAGGCGGCGAGCGAGAACGAGGAACACCAGCGAGGCAACGCCGATCAGCACAGTTCTTGCGTGGATGGTGTCCAGGGCGGAGCCGGTGGCACGAGCTGTGTCAAGGAAGTTCGTCGTCGGACCGTCAGTCGTGATGCCCAGCAGGTCCTTGAGCTGGCTGGCCGCGATGGTCACCGCGGCTGCTGCGGTGAAGCCGGTGATCACCGGAACGGAGAGCAGGTTGACGAGAGCGCCGAGCCGCAGCGCCCCCAGGGAAATCTGGATCAGGCCAGACATCACGGCGAGCAGTCCGGCCACCCCGACGTAGATGCCGACGTCGCCATCGGCGATGGGCCCGACCGCCGCGGCGACCAGTAGTGAATCGATGGCAACCGGCGCCACCGAGATGAAGTTGCTCGTACCGAGTGCGGCGTAGACCAGCAGGGCGACGATTGCGGAATAGAGGCCGGCCTCGGGCGGCATCCCGGCCAAGGCCGCGTACGCCATGGACTGGGGGATGAGCAACACAGCGACCGTGAGACCGGCAACCAGGTCCGGGCGCACGTTCTCGCGCTGGTAGTTCCGAGCCCAACGGGGCATCGGTAGGAATCTGGGAGCGGTCATCGTCCGGTCTCCGGAGGCGATTTTCACGCGGACGACCGGACAAATGTCCGGACATATTCAGCGTACCGCTCGACGCGGGCGAATCCGGCGGCAGACCATGTCGTGCCCGCCACACCTCGGCGGGTGGGGCAGCCCTGTCGAGCCCAGCGCCGCTCGGTCAGCTCGTCCGGACGACCGAGGCCGGCGCCATGTGCTCGGCCATGAACTCACGCAGAAGGTCGACGGCGTCGATCACCAGTCGGCTGTTGAGCGAGTAGTAGATCGTGTTGCCCTGGCGGGACGTGAGCACGATGTTGCGCTCGCGCAGGATCGCGAGATGCTGGCTCGTGTTCGGCTGGGACATATCCAGTTCGGCTGCGAGCTCGCCCACGGAGAGCGGTCCGTCACGAAGTGCATCCAGGATCAGCAGGCGCTTGGGGTCGGCGATGGCTTTGCAGACGCGCGCGTGCAGGTCGTAGATCTCCCGCGCGTCGACTCGGCTCATCGGACACTCCTAACTCGATCACTAAAGTCCACTCAGGCTAGCCTAAGTCACTCGTCCCGACGTCGATGCAGAGTTGACCGCCGTCGGTGACCACCCGAAATCGGCGCGGCGCGGAGTCGGCCGGCCCGCGAACGCGTTCCCCGGTGCACACGTCGAACTGGCTGCCGTGGCGAGGGCAGGTCAGAACCCGATGGTCCAGTTCTCCCTCGGAGAGCACCGCGCCCGCGTGCGGGCACCGATCGGCCAGGACGTGGATTTCGCCTTCGACCTGGAAGACCGCGACCGGTCCGACCGGGTCGGTGTCGATCCGGGCGACGAGCCCGAGCCGGCCTGCGATGTCGGCCCGATCCATCAACGGGAACAACCGATGCCCGTTGCCGGCTTCGAGCAGCGTGCGCAGGCGAGCGCCGAGGGCGCCTCGATTGACCACGAGGTCTGCCCCTGCGCGTTGCGCAGCGACCCATCGCTCACTGTCCGGAAGGGCGAGGTATCCGGCCACCAGCGCGCGCGGCCACGCCTCATGCACGTGCGCGATTGCCGCCAGGGCCTCGGCCGGCCCGAGATCGACGACCACAACGACGGGATCGGTGGCAGTCGCCCCATCGCGCCACTCCAGGCCCAACTCGGCGCCCAGGCGGGCGAGCCGGCCCGCTACCAGCGGGTCGGCGCCGAGGTGGACGGCGTGCCGGGTCATCTGCGAATACCCGGACCCTTTAGATGAACAGGGTGATGTCGGCGTCGCAGGCCATGTCGAGGAAACTCGCAGCGCCCATGCACGGCTGCAGGCCGTCGATGAAGTCGTTCGTGGTGAGGCCGTACAGGTCCATGGTCATCTGGCACGGGTACAGACGCACCCCGATGTCCTGCGCCATCTCGAGGAGCTCGGTGGGGCTGGCCACCTTGTAGTCCTTGGCCAGCTTCTTGATCATTTTTGTGCCGGCTCCGCCGAAGTGAATCTTGCCGAGTTTGAGATGGTCTGTGCCGCCCCGGTCGACGACCGACTCGCCCTTCTGCATCCAGTTCTTGCCGGTGAAGCGCTTGTTGTTCCGCTGGAGTACCCGCAGTCCCCAGAAGGTGAAGAAGATGTCCACCTCCATCCCGGAGGCAGCCCCGGTGGTGCCGAGGATCAGGGTGGGCCACACCCGATCCAGGTCGTTGCTCCAGCACACGATCGCCAGGCGCTTGGTGTCGTCGGTGATGTCACCAGGCCCGCCGAAGGCGAGATTGCTACTCATCGGATTCCTCCACTAGTGATGGTGTGTCAGTCTTGGGGCGAGATGTGTTTGGACCTTCAGAGCGAGCCGACCAGATGGACCAGGGCCTCGATCAGGCGGAAGGTCAGGTACATCGCGAAGGCAATGGCGAAGACCAGCTGGTAGCGCGGCTTGCGTCGACCACTCCGCGCGATCGTGGTCCCTTCGGGAACTCCCTGCATCGGTCACTGGCCTCCTTCTCATCAGTTCGCGCAGCGGTAGCAGCGGATTTCGTTGCTGTCGATGAACTCGCGGTAGTACGCGAATGCGGCCTCGCCGTCGCTCAGGTGGTGGCGTTCGGATTCCAGATTCGATGGGCGAAGACGCGCCATCCAGCCCGCACCGTACGGATCCCGGTTCGCCAGGGCGATGTCCTTCTCGAAGGCCGAGCGGTTCACCTGGGTGAGCGTGCCGCTGAGTGGGGTGGGAAACGGGCCCACCCACTTCGCGCTCTCGACGACGGCGATGGACTGATTCTCGGGCGAGCTCGCGCGGCGGGCGCTTCCACGTCAGGGCGACCACGCGCCCTCCCATGGTCTGGGCCACATCGGTCATGCCGAGGATCACCTCGTCGCCCTCGAAGACGACCCAGACGTGCAGATCGAGGTCGTAGTACCGATCCGTCGGCACTACGCACCCGGCCCACACCTGCTCGGTCATCGCTCATTCCTCGCAGGAGATCCCCTCGGCGGCCAGGAACGCCTCGTAGGCGGCGATCCCGGTCTCGCCGGTGGCCAGGCCGACGCAGTCGGCGGCCCAGTCGGCCGGTCGGATCCGGGCCACCCATCCGGCGCCGTAGGGGTGCGCGTTGATCAGTCCCGGCTCGGTGAGCAGCGCCGTGTTGATCTCCACGATCTCCCCGGCGACCGGAGTAGGCACCGGGCCGACCCACTTGCCGCTCTCGACGGTGGCGACACTCTGCTCGGCGCGCAGCGTCTTGCCGACCTTCTTCGGGGTCACCGAGATGATGCCCTTGGCCAGGTTCTGGGCGACATCGGTCAACCCGATCTCCACGAGATCACCGATCTGACGGGCCCACACATGTCTCTCGACCAGGTAGTAGAGGTCGTCGGGGATGTTGCAGTTGCGCACCGTTGGCACGGCTCCTCCTTCTAGGCCCGGTCCTGCTGCGGGGTGGTGGGGCTTGCGCCCTCGGACGGGTCCTCGGCGTGGTCCTCGTGCTCGGCGAGGAGATGCGTCATCAGCATGTCCAGCGCGACGAGACGTATCTGGCGGTCGAACTCGACCAGGAACTGCGGGTCCGAGGCCTTCTTGATCGGCTTGTGGTAGACCGCCGCGCAGTGCGGGCAGGTGACCACGTACACGGTCCGGTCCGCGAGCTCCTCGGTACCCACGCGATCCGAGTGCTCCTCGAACAGGTGGGCGTGCAGCGCGTTCCAGCCCGCCGTGAACTCGCAGTAGGGGCAGTTCATCCCGACCCCGATTCATCCAGGGCGGCGACCAGGGCCAACGCGGCGGCCCCGGCGCCGGTCAGGGACAGGGAGTCCAGCGCCGTGTCCCGCTCGACGAAGCCGGCCTGGAGAAGGTCGGCGCCTGACTCCCACAGTTCCAGGGTGCCCAGCCCGGTGGCCGCCGCCAGGGCGCCGCTCGTAAGCGCCCCTCCGTTCAGCTCGGACAAGATCCGGTGACACGCGGGATCCCCGCACACCCGCAACAGCCGCAGTGCCAGTGCGGTGCGGTCGGTCGGCCCGGGCGGCGGCGAGGGCGTGTCGCTGGCCGGGGCCAGCCCCTCGAGGCGACGTGCAGCTGCGGTCACCGCGCGCGCCCGGCCCGCCACCGCGGCGGCGAGAGCGTCGAGCTGGACGGTGTGCTCCGTCATGCCGACGCACCCACGGGCTCGGCTTCGGGAGGCGCGGGCCGGCGTAAGGCCATGTCGACCAGGCGCACGATGTCCAGCACGGTGAGACGTTCGTCGTTGCCGGTGGTCTTGGCCGCGTCGGAGTACATCGTCATGTCCTTGGGGCAGGACACCACGAAGTGGCTCACGTCGAGCGTGGTCGCTTCGTTGATGCGATTGACCGCGGGCCGCTCGGCCAGAGCGCTGTCGTCCATCCAGATCCGGCCGCCGCCGGCGCCGCAGCAGAACGTGTTCTCCTTGTTACGAGGCATCTCCACGAGTTCGCACCCCAGCGCGGCCAGAATGCGCCGCGGTGCCTCGGTCACCTTGTTGTAGCGGGCCAGGTAACACGGGTCGTGGTAGGTCACCTGGAGGCCGAGCGGTTCGACCTCAAGCGCCCCGGTTTCGATCAGGTGGGCGAGCAGCTCGGTGTAGTGCCAGACGGTGTACTCCCCGCCCCGGGCCGGGTACTCGTTGCGCAGCGCGTTGAGGGTGTGTGGGTCGGTGGTGAAGATCTCCTCGAACTCGGCAGCGGCCAACTGCTCGATGTTGTGCTCGACGAGCTGGTCGAACAGGCCCTCCTCACCGACCCGGCGCACGTCGTTGCCGGAGTTCCACTCGCCCTCGTACAGGATTCCGAAGTCGACACCGGCCTGGGTCAGCAGACCCGCGAGCAGGCGCGAGTTCTCCGCGAGGCGATCGTCGAAGGAGGCGTAGTCCCCGACGAACCACAGGTACTTCACCGGCACCTTGCGGGCGTCCTTGATCGGCACGTCCAACGTCTTGGTCCACTTGGAGCGCTGCCGGGCGGACTTACCGAACGAGTTTCCCTGCCCGGCGAGGTTCTGCAGGGCCGTCTGCAGACTTGGTTCCAGATCGCCCTGCTCGACCAGGGTGCGGCGTAGCTGGACGATCGTGCCCACGTGCTCGATGCCGACCGGGCAGGCCTGCACGCAGGCCATGCAGGTCGTGCAGGCCCACAAGGTCTGACCGGGTATCACCCCGCCGGCGATCGAGACGTCCTTGCTGGCGCACGTGGGCCCGCCGGGATTGGGCCGGTCCTCGCGGTCGAGCACGGCGAGGCCGCCGGAGGAGGTGTCCACCCACTGGCGCAGGTCGAGGATCAGGTCGCGGGGCGAGAGTGGCGCGCCGGCGACCCGGGCCGGGCATACCTCGTGACAGCGACCGCACTTGGTGCAGGAGTCGAGGTCGAGCAACTCCTTCCAGGTGAAGTCCTCGATGCTCTGATAGCCGGCGTGCGTGGGGTCCGGCTGCGGGTCGGGCAGGCGCAAAGTCGCGGTTCGATCGTGGGCGAGCAGGTTCACCCCGTCGGCCAGCATGTGCATGGCCTTGGAATAGGGGATGTAGGCGACGAAGGCCAGTGCGAGCACTGCGTGCAGCCACCAGAACCAGGGGTAGGCCTCCGTCGCCCCGGCGGCGGACACACCCAGGGCGTCCACACCCTCGCCGATCACCCAACCGGCCGGCGACCACTTTTCGTGGGCGGGGAACTCCGTGCCGCGGATCCGCACGCCCTCCTCCAACAGGCCGGTGAGCAGGATCGCCATCAGGCCGCCGGCGAACAGCCAGTCGCCGAGCACGAACTGCGTGCGGCTGTAGCCGCCTTCGGGTTCCTCGGCCCGGCGGTAGTTCAGCCGGAACGGTTTGAGCATCCCCCGACGGATCATCAGGTAGCCGAGGCCTGCGACCGCGCCAACGGCGAAGACGTCCAGGGTGACCGAGTAGATCTCGTAGAAGGTCCCGGAGAAGAAGCGCCAGTCCTCGCCGTCGCCGGTGAGCAGATCTCCGGACAGACGCAACACGTCGTAGTCGATCGTGAGGATCACGGTGCCGGCGAACAGGACGAGGAAGCCCCAGAAGACAGCGAAGTGGGCGAGCCCCACCGCCCGGGCACGGCGCCCGATCGTGACGTTGGACGCGACGACCGCTAGTGAGCCGCGGTCGCCGCGCCCTCCACGCACGCCACCCGCGGGGCGGGTGAACATCGCGGCCTTGATGGTGGTCCACCGGTCCGCCGCCCGGCCACGCCGGTACTTGGTGACCCGCCGCCAGACCCCGTAGCAGAAGACCGCGACAGTGATCGTGGCCAGGACGTAGAACACGATCTCCCCGGCCTGCCCGACCTCGAAGAAGATCGGTCGGGTCACCTCGCCAGGCCCGACGTCGCTCGCCTGCGCGAACTCCGTCGCGGGGACCGTGCTCGCCGTCACCTCCTCAGCCCTCCAGCTTCTCGACCAGCGCCGGCACCAGGTCGAACAGGTCGAGCGTGGTGCCGTAGTGGGCGAGGTCGAAGATCGGCGCGGCCGCGTCGGTGTTGCACGCGATGATCAGTTCCGCATCGCGCATGCCCTCCAGGTGCTCGGGGGCCCCGGAGATCCCGAAGGCCAGGTAAGCCTTGGGCTTGACCTTGAGCCCGGACTTGCCGACCTGGCGGGACTTCGGCATCCACCCCGCGTCGATCACCGGCCGCGAGGCGGACAGCGGCGCGCCGAGGGCGTCTGCGAGTTCCTGCACCGTCTCCAGATCGTCCTTGGACCCGATGCCGCGCCCGACCGAGACCAGCAGGTCCGCGATCGTGATGTCGACGTCGCCGCCCTGCGGCTCGATCAACTGCTGGAGGCTGACCCGGGAGGAATCCAGTTCCGCAGGTGGGGTCATGGTCACCAGCTCGGCGCCGGACCCGCCCTGACCCGCGGCGGCCGGGAACGCTCCGGCGGCCACGGTCACGATCGCCCGAGGTCCCGGGATCTCCACCTCGGCGAGAATCTTGCCGCCCAGCAGCTGGCAGGTCGCCACCGGTGTTTCGCCGTCCGCGACGAGTTCGATCACGTACGCCGCCTGCGGTGCCCCCCAGGAGACCGAGAGGGCACTGCCCAGGTCCAGCCCCATGGTGTCGTTGGGCAGCATCAGCAGCTTCGGCGAGCGCTCGGTGAGGACATGGCGCAGCGCGATCTCGTACGCCTCCCCGACGTAGTCCGAGAGAGCCGGATGATCGATCGAGAGCACGGTGTCCGCCGCCCCCAGGGTGGTCGCCGGATCCGCGGTGCCGAACAGTGCGACCTCGACCTGGCCGCCCCAGGCGTCCGCGAGCTCGCGCGCCTTGCCGATCAGCTCGTACGTCGATTCGGTGATGTCCTTGCCGACCCGTCCGGCCAGCACCAGCACGTTGCCCATGCTCTACCCCTTCACCAGGCCGCGGCTTCGCAGCAGGTCGGCGATCTTCTCCGCAACCTCTTCCGGCGAGCCCTCGAACATCTCGGCGTGCGAGCTGGACACCGGCGCGTACATCCGACGCACCGTCAGACCGTGCCCGGCCCCATCGGTCCCGGCCGGCGCCTCGGTCAGGCCGCCCGCCTGCATGGTCTGGCGGATCTTGGTGATGGGGGCGTACCGGGGCGCCTGTTGCGAAGCCTGCAGTCCGACCACCGCGGGGAGGGTCACCTTGAGTTCGGCCGCGCGACCGCCACTGAACTCCTGACGGACCGAGACGGTCCCGCCACCGTCGCCCGCGACCGCGACGACGACCGAGACGTGGGGTTGCCCCAGGTGCGCGGCCAGGGCGGAGGGGAGCTGTCCGTCCAGGTCGTCCGGCGCCTGCACGCCGGTGATCACGAGGTCGGCCGGGTTGGCCTGGAGATACCCCGCGAAGGCGGCAGCTCGGGAGTGGGTGTCCGCGCCGGCGGCGCCGGTCAGTTTGACCCCGGCGTCGGCGCCCTTGGCGATCGCCGTGTAGAGCGCCTGCTCGATGTCGGGATCGTCGGCCAGCCCGACGACGACAACCTCGGCGCCCGCGGAGTCCTTGAGCAATAAGGCCTCCTCTAACGCCTGGTCGTCCCACTCGTTGAGCACGAACTTGAGGTACTCGCGGTCGATGTCGGTGCCGTCGTCGGAAATCTCGAACTCCTCGACCAGGTCGGGCACCGCTTTCATCGGCACGACGATGCGCATCAGGACTCCTTGCGATCGAGCGGAGTGCCCAGCGAGAGCTGGGCTCGGACCTCGGCGATATCGCTCGCCGTGGGCGTGAAGGGGAAGTCGCGAAACGGCTCGCTGGGCCGGTAGGACCCGTAGGGCCTTGTGCAGCCCGGCTCGCCCTTCTCGCCCGGGCACCCGTTCGTCATGAACGGGATGCCGCCGGCCACCGCGGCTTCGACCGTGGCGGCATTGCCGCCGGCGTCGATCAGGTCGCCCTCGTCGTCGAGGGTGAAGTCGTCGAAGCCGTAGCCCTCGACCTCGATCAGGTGCCGCGCGAGCTGCACGCGCCGCCACCGGGCGATGGGCGATTTCGGGTGATCAGCCATCCGGGAGTCGGGCTCGGGGTTGAAGCAGAACAGGTAGGAGAAGATCTGCCGGTCCCGCAGTCGGACGAAGATGTCGAGCAGGTCGGCGTCGCGTTCACCCAGCCCCACGAGGGTGTGCACGTTGACCTTCCACTCGCCGAACAGTTCGCGGGCCGTGAAGACGATGTCCCAGTACTGGTCCCACTTGAGCCCGCCCTGGGGGACGTCGGTACGGATCGACCGGAACAGGTCCTCGGTGACGGCGTCGAGCCCGATCCCGATCATGTCGACGCCGAGCCGCTTGAACTCGGTCAGGCGCTCGCGGTTCAGCGTCGGCGGGGCGACCAGGATCGACAGCGGTGCGCGGATGCGCTCGACGATGCGGGCGGTGATGTCGCAGGTGTCCCGGTAGGCGTGGCCGTGCGTGACCATGGAGATGCAGAGTCGGGTGAGCGCGTCGTGGTGGCGCACCATGCGGTCGATCAGGTCGTCGGTGTTGACCAGTGGCCATTCGACCCGGATGAACGACTTGTCCGAGTAGTTGCCGGGCCGGGTGCGGGCCAGGCCGCAGAATCCGCAGTCGGACAGACAGCCTTCGTCGTAGTTGAGCAACAGGTTGATGCCGCCGAAGTCGAAGTCCCGACTGAAGCGGCCCGACCTGTAGCGCAGCGCGTAGGCGCTGGCCATGGAGATCCGCACCCACTCGGGGCTGATCTGCGCCGGGGGCCGGTTCGTGACGGAGGGGAGCAGAAGCGGAAGCTGACGGGTCGTCACTGATGGCTCCTCTGCGGTGCACGGGACGAGTCGGCAATCGGTGCACCGCGTCCGCTGCGGTCGTCGGGGAAGTAGCACGATCCGTGCGGCCGGTACGGTGCGGCACGTTCCCGCTCGATCGCGCGCTCGCCCGCGTCGAGCAGGGCGTCCAGGACGTCCATGTTCTTGGCCCAACCCCGGTCGTCGCCGACCCGACCCTCGACGGTGCGCACGACACCGAGGACGACAGCCCGCTCCAGGCGTCGCCACCGCAGCGCCGCCTCGAGTTGCCGCAGGCCGGCGGGGAGGGTGCTGAAATCTCCGGTGAACAGCACGCTCTTGATCAGGTTGCCCTGAACGGCCAGGTACAGCCGCACATGTCCCTCCGGGGATCGGAAGGAGGCACTTCCGGTGCCGTCGGGGGCGGCTGCGGTCTCCGACAGCCAGGCTGGGTTGGCGTACTTCTCCTCGACGAGTCGCGCGGCCTCGGTGCGTTCGTCCGCCGTCGCCTCGGCGGGGATCAGTCGGACGCCGTGGCGCTGCCCGAAGCCGGCGGCGACGGCCTCGCGCAGGACGTCCATGTCGGGGGCGCGACCAAGCACCCGTTGCACCGTGGTGACCCGGTCCTCCACCGCAGCGGCGGCTCGTCCGCCCAGCTTGGCGGCGGGAATGTTCAGCACCCGCAACATGTGATCGACCTCGAGGTCACCCAAGACACTGGCGTGAAAGAGCAGCCCGCCGTGCGGATCCAGGTACAGACCGAGCCCGGCGATCTTGCGCCCGTCGACAAGGAGGTCGTTCTTGCCCCCGAACTCGGCGCCGACTCCGAGGTATCCCAGGCCGTCGACGATCCCGCGGGCGAGATCGACCAGGGTCTGCTTCGGTGCCGAGACCGGTGCGGGGATCGCGAGGGCCACCCCGAGTTGCCCGGGGCCCATCACGATCGCCCCGCCGCCCGTGGGGCGTCGGCCCACCTCGGTACCCGTGGCCACACAGGCCTCGACGTGGAGCTCGGCGTCCAAGGTCTGGTACCGGCCGACCAACGCGGCGTTTGCGTAGGTGTAGAGGCGAAGCGTCGGGGCGGGGGAGGGTGCTTCCCGTCCGACCCCGCGGAGCAGCGCCTCGTCGAGGGCAAGACCCTCGGCCGCGCCGACCCGGTCGTCGCGGAGATAGCGCCAGGTGGCGGAACTCGACGGGGTCGCCATCACGACACCGTGACTTCGGAGAAACCGCCGTCGGCGCCGCCGGCCCACGTGAGTGAGCAGCAATACTCGTAGCGGTTCGCGGTGATGCCGCGGGACTCGGCATAGCCGATGATGCCGTCAGCCGGGTAGGCGATCCCGTTGAGCCCGAGGTCCACCGCCGCGTGGTCGAGGTCCTGCTTGATCTGACCCATCGGGCGTGCGCAGCCCAGGTTCACCGGGATGTGCGGCGCCGCGGCCCGCGCGACGGCGAAGAAATCGGTGACGTCCTCGGTCGGCGGCGGCGGCAGGTGAGCCATCGGAGTCCCCACCAGCGGCACCAGCACGACGAGGATCAAAGTGCTCACGTCATGGCTGACGACCATCTCGAGGGCACGGTGCTCGCCGAGGAACTTCCCGTAGTGCAGCCCCAGGATGATGTGCGGAATGATCCGCAGCCCGTTGTCGGCCAGGACGTCCAACGACCGATCGAAGTCCGCGGTGGTCAGGTCCAGGTGGTAGACGTCGCGGATGGTCTCGTCGGCGCCGATGATGTCGAGCATCACCCCGTCGACTCCGGCCTCGGCGAGCTGCCCGGCGAGCCGGGGCGAGACCACGCCGGAATGCACGATCACCTTCATCCCGAGCTCCTCGCGGATCCGGGGCACATGCACCAGGTGGGGCGCCAACGGGACGCCGCCGGTCCGGGTGGAGCCGCCGGAGACCAACAGCCCCTCACTGCCCTTGGCCTTGAAGCGGACGGCCGTGTCGAACAGGGTCTCGCCGCGGCCGATGCCGGCCATGCCGTCGAGAACCTTGGTCTGGCAGTGATCGCAGGACAGGGCGCACGCCGACCCGGTGACCGACACCGGGAGGAACCGCTGCGGGTTCGTCGGGGTCCATTCCGGGGTGCTCCACTTCTTCAACCCGGGCGCGTAGAAGTCCATGACGTCGCCGAAGTGCTGGCGCCGGGTCTCGAAACCCGGGTGCACGTCGGCGAGAGTGGGCACGGTCACCGCAGTCACTCCGCGACCAGTCCCTTCTCGCGGTGCTCCACCACGGCCTGGGCGAACCAGGCGTGCGCGAGTTCGTCGTTGACCAGCAGGTCGCCCTCGTCCTCCAGTCGGCTCGGTTCGAGGTCGATAAGCCAGCCCTCGTCGTAGGGCGAACGCACCACGAGGTCGGGATCGGCGAGGACGGCCGGGTTCACGGCCACGATGCGACCCGACATCGGGGCCAGCAGGGGGCCCACGTACTTGGCCGCCTCCAGGCTGCCGAAGGGTTCCCCGCGTGCGACGTCACAGCCGGCTGCGCTGATCACCAGTTGGGCGAGCGAGCCGTAGGTGTCGGCGGTCAGGCCGTCCAGGCCGATACGCAGCAGGCCGTCGGACTTGGTGTACACCCAGTGGTGGGTCGACGGGTCGTAGAAGCGGTCCAGCCGCAGCGGGTAGCCCTCGACCATGACCTCGTTCGCCGTCGCGGCACCTGCCGCCTCGTCGATACTCACGCTGCTGCCACCTCCACATAGATTCCGCCGCGGATCTTCACCCGTCGCACGGCTCCCGGGGCTTGTTCCTCGCCGGCCACGAACCCGACAGACCCCAGGACCTCATCCAGCCGCTCCGCCTCGGCAAGTTCGGCGCCGCTCGGTTGGCCGTACGCGGGGTCGCGAGCGAAGTGCCGTGCGTACGCCTCCACCATCGCGGCCTGCCACCCCCTGGGATCGACCGCGGTGGCTGCGACATGACGGCGCATCAGGTCCAACACCTCCGCTCGGGCATGCGGCTCAAGGGCCAGCACCCGGGTGGCGCGCTCGTGGTCGAACGCGGTGATCAGGTTGCCGACCACGACCACGCCCTCGCGCAGCTGCCCGGCCCCGTGACCGCACACCTTCGCGCCGCCGACGCTGATCTCGCCGAAGCCATCCAGCTCTGCTTCGACACCCACCGTGCGCAGGGCCTCGACCGCCGGCGAGAGCAGGGCGCCCAGGGCCCGCTCCCGTGACCCGGTCACCGAGCGCGCGGGCAGCGTGATCTGGAAGAACAGCTGGTCGGCGTCCAGGTAGACCGGACCGCCCGCCGACCATCCGGCGCAGAACAGGCAGGTCGTTGGCGGCGCACCAGCCGGTGTCGATCTCGGCGAGCCGCGTGTGAAAGCCCAGGCAGACGTAGGGCGTCGCGGGCCGGCAGAACGACAGCGTCGGGCCGTCCCCGGCCTGGGCACACCGGGCGAGCGCGTGCCAGCTGGACTGGCTGCGCAGCGCCGTCGCTGGTGCCGAAGTCGAGAACCCGCATGTCACGCCGTCCGGGGCGAGCCCATGGCCCGGTCGAGCATCTCGGCGATGTCGAGTACCTGCAGGGCGTCGTTGCCGGTGGCCTTGGCCGCGTCGGAGAACCGGGAGACCTCGTACGGGCAGCAGACGGCCAGGATGTCCGCCCCGGACGCGGCCGCTTCGCGCACCCGGCGTTCGGAGAGCCGTTCGTCCACCTTGTCGGCGTTGAAACCGTCCAGCCACATGCCGCCTCCGCCGCCCCCGCAGCAGTAGCCGTTCTCGCGGCACCGTCCCATCTCGATCAGGTCGATCCCGGGGATCGCCTTGAGCAGCGTGCGCGGGGCGTCGTACTCCCCGTTGTGCCGGCCCAGGTAGCAGGGGTCGTGGAAGGTGACCTTGGCCTCGATCGAGGAGGTGAACACCAGCTGGTCGACCAGCGGTGCGAGCAGCTGCGTGTAGTGCAGGGCGGTGTAGACGTGCCCGTGCTTCGGGTACTCCTTGATCAGCGCATTGAAGCCGTGCGGGTCCGGGGTGACGATGCGGTCGAAGGTGTACTTCGACAGCGTCGTGGTGACGTCCTCCATCAGGGACTCGAACAGGCCGCGTTCCCCGGCCAGGCGCTGGGAGTCCCCGAGGGTCTTCTCCTCCGCGCCGAGAATGGCGAAGTCGATGCCGAGGGCGGTCATCACCCGGCTGAAGGCCTGGGCGGCCTCCATGCCGCGCGGGTGGTAGCTCCAGTAGTCCTCGACGTAGAAGAGCACGTCCACCGGCGCCGGGTCCTTGGGAAGTTCGCGGACCGGCACCCCGGCGTTCTTCGTCCAGGCCGCCCGTCGGCGGGGGTTCGCGCCCATGGCGTTGCCCTGGCGGAAGGTGGCCTCGAAGACCGTCTGCAACTCGGCGGGGACGTGCCCGCGACTGATCGCCTCCTCGCGCACCGCCGGCATCATCTGGATCATGTCCACCTCCTTCGGGCAGACCCGGAGGCAGTTGCCGCAGGTGGTGCACATCCACAGCTCGTCGCTGGCGATCAGGTCGCCGCCGGTCTGCACCAGCCGGTGCAGCTTGCGCGGCCCGTACTCGCTGACCACATTCACCGGGCAGACCGGTTCGCACTTGCCGCAGCCGTAGCACCACTCCAGGGACTCCGCGCCGGGCAGGGTGGCGAGCTCGTCGAAGCCCTCCGGCCCGGACTCGGTGATCACCCGGGACCCCAGCATCCGGTTCCACATGCCGGGGAGTTCCACGGTGCGGCCGCTGATCGTGGAGGCGACCTCGACCAGGTCGAACTCGACGGCGGTGGGGGAGATCTTGCGTCCTCCGGCTGGCATGTCAGTTCTCCCTCTGCGCGGGTGCGCGCTGGTGGACGCCGAGCAGTCGGCGGGTGAGCTGGGGGAGCGGCGGCACCAGGTTGGTGAACTCCTGGGTCAGGCGCATTCGGAGCATGGTGTGCATGTAGACGCCGTACACCGCGGCCAGGTACACGTCGGTGCCGAACTCGGGCTCGCCCCGGCCGTGGTGGTCGAAGGTGGTGAAGCCGGCCGCGTGGCCGGTCTCGGAGACGAAGGCCAGAGCCCGGCCGACCCGCAGGTAGGTCAGCCCCCGGCTCTCGGCGTCGAGCACCACCTCGTCCATCGTGACCAGTCGCAAGGCCCCGGTCTCGGTGTCCGGATCCCACATCCACCGGCTCCAGAGCCAGTACCGCTCGGGATCGAGGAAGTGCAACAGCTCCGCGGGCAGGTCGGCGGCGACCTCGGGGCAGCCGGCGATCAGCTCGCTGAACGTGTCGAAACGGACCGCCAGGGGCTCCGGGCCCCCCAGCAGCTCGGCGACGCCGTGGGCGAACTCGCGGTGATCGAGGACGGCCAGCAACTTCTCGACGTGGCGGCGGGCGCAGAACACCCAACGCAGCAGTTCCCGGATCTCCGCCGGGCCCATCGCCGCGGGGTCGGTCCCCACGGCCCGGCGCATCGCGGCCGACTTGTCCGCGACCTCCCCGGCGATCAACGCGAGGTCCTCGCGCGTGGTCATCGCCAGGACCTGGTCGAGGAACTCCGTGGCGGTCGGGGTGTCGACGATCTGACCGGCGCTCATGTGATCATCCCGCGACCGCGGTGGCCCGGCCGAGGGCGAACGAGGCAGCCTTCATCGCGGCGTTCGCCGCCGAGGAGACCGTGTCCTCCAGATCGGCAGGTCCGAGCGCCGCGCCGCAGGCGAAGATGCCGGGCCGGCTGGTCGAGACCGGGTCCAGCGGCGCTCCGACCGCCTCGATGAACCCGAACCGGTTCGGGGCGATGGACAGCACCCGGGTCGCGTCGCGGGTACCGAGGGAGGGTTCCATGCCGACGGAGAGGACGACCATGTCCATCTCCAGCTCCATGGGCCGGCCCATGGTGGTGTCCTCACCGCGGACGATCAGCTTGTCGCCCTTGCGCAGGACCTCGCTGATCACGCCCTTGACGTACTGCACGCGGTGCTGCTCCTGGGCCTTCCAGTAGATCTCGTTCTCCCAGTAGCCGTACATCCGCATGTCGATGTAGAAGATGAAGACCTTGCAGTCGGGTTCGAGTTCGCGGACCTCGATGGCCTCCTTGGAGGCGACGCCGCAACACACCTTCGAGCAGTACTCGTTGCCGATGTGCCGGTCGCGACTGCCCACGCACTGCACGAAGCACAGTCGCTTCGGCGGCTCGCCGTTGGACGGTCGGCGGACCTCGTGCACCTTGAGCATCGCCTCGAGGTCCTGCAGGCAGATGACGTCCTCGAATTCGTAGTAGCCGTAGGACTGGGTCTCGCGGCCCGGGTCGAAGTGCTGGAAGCCGGTGGCGACGACGATCGAGGCGCAGTCGATCGTGGACGCGCCGTCAGGTCCTTCGACGGCGAGCCGGAAGGCGCCGGCCTCACCCTCCAGGCCGGTGGGCCGGGTGTTCAGCCGGACGTCGGCCAGCGGATTCGAGGTGACCGCGTCGGCCATCCGTTCATCATCGACGTCGGCCGGCTGGCCGTGCGGTGTCAGACCGGCGTAGTTCTCCCGGATCGGCGTTCCGCCGAGTAACTCGGCCTGCTCCAGCAGAACGACCGGAACGCCGATCTCGGCGATGCCGGCCGCGGCGCGTAGGCCGCCGGGACCTCCGCCGATGACGACCACGGTGTCCAGATCATGGGGCCTACCTCAGGGTGTGTTCGGCCGCCCGAGCGGCGGGCGCCGTTCGGTGGTGGGTCCGGTGTGGGTGGAGTGTCGATGCGTGCGCCGGCTAGTCCATGTCCTCCCACTCGAGGTACTTCTTCTCGCCGCGCTCAAGTCGCTTCAGGCCCTCCTGGAACTCGGCCCAGGCCTGATCGTGATCGATGCCCATCTTCTCCAGCATCGGCTTGTAGTTGGCCGAGTGCCAGTGCAGCTGCACCACCTTGAACGGGTGTGCGCCCATCGCCAGGGCGGCGAACTGAGCCTCACTCAGAACTGCGACGCCGACGTTGCGGTCGTGGGCCTGCGCGGCGAACTGGCTCTTGTCCAGCGTGGTCACGCAGCCGGTGTCGTGGGTGAGCACGACATCCGGATCGGCCTCCTCCTTCATCCGCTCGATCTTGCGCAGCGTCGCGAAAGAGCGGGTGAAGTCGCGCTGGACGAGGATGTGGCGGAAGCCGAAACCGCAGCAGTCGAACCAGGTCGAGTAGTCCTTGACCTCGGCGCCGAGGGCCTCGGCCAGGCCGGTCACCACCGCGGTGCGTTGACCGCCGTAGACGTCCGGGTCGTAGATCGCGTCGCCCTCGACCAGCTTGTAGTAGTGACAGGCCGGGTGGACGGTGACCTTGATGTTCGACATGTCGCGGACCTGCTTGGCCGCGATCTCGTGACGGAGCGCGTAGAACCACTCCGAGTAATGCATGATCTCCTCGGGCAGCACGAGCTGCTTCCCGAGCTTCTCCATGACCTTGCGGACGTCCGCCCGCAGCTCCGGGTGATGGATCAGTTCGCTGCGGACCTCCTTGTAGTGCCCGTACGAGGTTCCGCAATGGATCATCGGGAAGTAGCCGGTCTCGTGCGCGGCGGCGAAGTTCCGCACGGCGACGCAGGCCTGAGCGGCGGCGTTGGAGGTGGCGCTGGCGTAGTAGTTCCACGCCGTGCAGGAGGTCTGGTCCTTCGGGTCCTCGTAGTCGTACCCGAGCTTGCGCATCACCCAGAAGATCGAGGTGGAGTAGCCCGGGATGTGGCCACACTGCCCGCAGGACTTGTGGTGCCAGAGGTGACCCTTCTGGATCCGCTTCGGGCGCCCGTACTTCGTCGGGCACTCGACCACATCGCCGGTGATCTTCTGCACCACGATCTCGCCGGAGGCCTCCAGATCGGCCAGCGCCTCCTGGAAATCGGGGTACCGCTCGTTGTCCCGGGTGAAATTCGCCTTCTTGGCCCGCAGGGCCTCGATCGGGATGCTCATAGTGCGATCCCTTCGTCTTCCAGACGTTCTTCCATGATTTCTTGCAGGATCGAGTGCAGCCCACGATCGATCTCGGCGATCATGTCCAGCGCACCCGTGTTCATCCAGATCAGGTAGAGCTCGACCAGCGTGCGTTCGTCGATCTCCCAGCCGGTCGAGGTGGTGTGCAGGGTCTCCGACGGCAGGGCGCGCCGCCACAGATCGAGGTTGTCCGAGACGTCGCCGGTCTCCGGGCCCCAGTCGGGAAAGGCGTCCCGCTGCAACATGTCGGGGGAGACCTGGGTGCCCGTCGACATGATCTTGTAGATGATCCGGGAGTACCCGCCGAGCGCTTCCTTCGCCGAGGCCAGCCCGTTGTTGATCGCGACCTCACGCATGATGGTGATGACGCCGCCCGGGTTGTTTCCCCGCGGGCACTTCAGGCAGGAGAAGCACTGGGAGCACTCCCAGATGTCCTCCTGCATCTGCTGGTAGATCAGCTCGACGTCCTCGCGGGCGGCGGCCTGGGCGATCCGCCGGGGCGAGAAGTCGTAGAACTTCGCCGAGGGGCAGACGGCGACGCAGATCCCGCACTCGTAGCAGCCGTAGAGGTAGTCGTTGTAGCGGACGTCGGCCTTGACCTCGTCGAACAGACGCGCCTTCTCCTCGATCGCCACGTCGGCGTAGCCGGCGACGTGCTGGCGCTTGAGGATCGGCGAGCCGAGTTCGGCCATCAGAAGCTCACGACCGCGTCGGCCTCGACCGCGAGGTCGTTGAAGGCCGCTCCGCCGATCATCTCGACCCCGTCGATGAGCATGTCGAGGGAGAGGTCGTTGAGATCGAGGCTGGGCTGGCAGACCAGGAGCCGGACGCCGAGCGCCGTGGCCTGGTTGATGAAGTAGCTCAGCGGTTGGCCGGTGTCGCCCTTGGGCCCGATCTTGTCGACCACGTCGCGCTGCAACAGCGTCGCGCCGTACATCGTGAAGTAGACCATCACCTCCGCTTCCATCGCCGCGGCCGAGGCGGCGAGGAAGAACGGGGTGGCGCACCGCGCGGGATCGTTGACCCCGTGCGTCTGCACGTAGAGAACCTTGGACTCGCCCTCGCCGGTCCACACCGTCGATCACTTCGCCTTGCGGAGGAGCACCCGGAAGACCTGGTCGATCTTCTCGATGCTGATCAGTTCGTTGCCGGTGCGCCGCGCCCAGGCGGCCATGTCCGGCTCGACCCCGGGGTCGCTGGCGAGCAGTTCGAGCACCTCGCCCATCGGGCATCTCCTTCATCGCCTTGGCTGTCTTGATGACCGGCAACGGGCACTGCAAGGCCGATGCAGTCGAGGGATTTCACGGGTGTGTCGGTCATGGTCGACCCCGATCGGGCGGATTGGAAAAGTACGTACTTAGCTCTATGCGTAGGTTCGTATGTAGTGCGATTGTGTGTCAAGTCACAGAGCCCCTTAATGTGCGGACAAATCTTTCGACGATGACGATCAGAGACGCTCGGTGCGATCTGTGCGGCACGCAGGTGGCCGGCCTGGCCGCGCCGGGCGAAGGTGGGCCGGCTCAGGGAATCCGGTTCACCTACCACCCCGGCGACCCGCGGATGCGCGATGACGCCGGAATGCTGTGCGGGCAGTGCTGGGGGCAGTGGGCTGGCGGCGCTCGGCGATCCCCGAGGGCGTGCGTGCGCCCGCTGCGGCGTGGCCTGACCCGCCGCAGCAGCCTGCACCTACGGCGCCTGGACACCCCGGGCAACGGCTGGCAACTGTGCGCGCGGCACGCCGCGGAGACGCTGAACTCGTTGCGGACCGTGGACCCCAAGTTCGACCCGGAATCGTTCCGGTTGCCCCTCGATCGAGAGGAATCCGATGTCTGAAGCAGAAGTGACGCCTGATCAGGTCTGGGAGGCGTTGCACGACGTGATGGATCCCGAGCTGGGCATCAACATCGTCGACCTCGGGCTGGTGTACGGCGTCCGCCTCGAGGAGGGGGTCGCGCTGCTCGACATCACCCTGACGTCGGCTGCGTGCCCGCTCACGGATGAGATCGAGGGTCAGGTCTTCCAGGTGCTCGACGGACTCGTACCGGACCACGAGATCACCTGGGTCTGGATGCCGCCCTGGTCGCCCGGCAAGATCACGCCCGCGGGTCGGGAGCAGGCCCGCGCGATCGGGCTGGCGGTGTGAGCCGCGGCGCCGGCGGCGCTCGGCGCGAGCTCCTCGCCGGACTCACCGGCACGGTGTGCGAGGTCGGTGTCGGAACCGGTAACACCTTCGCCCACTATCCGGCCGCGGTCGACCGCGTCATCGCGGTCGAACCGGACCGGGCACTGCGCCGGCACGCCTGGAACTGCGCGGTGTCCGCGCCGGTCGCCGTGCAGGTCCGGGACGGTCTGGCCGACCGGCTTCCCCTCGAGGACGGCGACTGCGACGCCGTCGTGTTCTCGCTGGTGCTGTGTTCGGTTCCGAACCTGGACTCAGCGGTCGCGGAGGCCCGTCGCGTGCTTCGTCCCGGCGGCGAGATCCGGTTCTACGAACACGTTCGGTCGACTCGGCCATTGCTGGCCCGCGCGGAGGACGCCATGACACCGGCGTGGTCACGGCTGGCCGCGGGATGCCACCCCAATCGTGAACCGGTGGCCGCGCTCGTCGCAGCCGGATTCGAACGACTCCGCGTTCGGCGTCTGCCGTTCAGTCCCGCGCGTGGACTTCCGGCCTTCGCGCACGTCCTCGGGCGCGGGGCCGCGCCCGGCCGGTGACGCCGGAGGCGGCCCGACGCGTCGTCAGCGTCGCAGGTTGTCCACCGCGGTGTCGATCGCGCAGGAACTGCCCCGGTTGTAGGGGAGCTTCGCCAGCATCATGCCCATGGCGCAGGTGTTGGTGACCGACGCGACCACCAGGCCGGCGCCGACCGCCCCGGCGAGGAAACGGGCAGGCTCCCAGGCAAGGCTGGCCACGACGCTGAGGAACACCATCGACCCGGCCACGAAACGGACCTGACGCTCCAGGCTCCACTTGCCCTGCAGCGCGTTGCTGGCACCGCCGGCGCCCTGCCAGGCGTTCATCCCGCCGGTCAGCAGCACCGGAGCCCGGTGACCCGCCTCGGTGAGCACGTCGCAGGCGTTGGCCGCGCGGCCGCCCGCCTGGCAGATCACGACCAGATCGCCGAGCGACGGGTCATTGAGCTGCTCCCGCGACCGGACGGAGCTGGTCGAGCGGGATGTTGACCGCGCCGTCGATGTGGCCGGCGGCGAACTCGCCGGGCGTCCGCACGTCGAGCAGTCGCACCGGGTGCCCGGAGGCGAGCAGGCGGCGCAGTTCCGGCGCATCGATCGTGGTTCTGGCGCCCTCGCGGTCGGTCAGCGTCTCGGTCATGCTCGCGGCCCTTCTTTCCAGGTAATGTCCGTACATCTACGTCAGAAGTATGTACGGACATTTGCGCGATGACAAGGTGACGTGACGCACCCCTCATCCGGAATGAATTGTCCGGACAATACCTTGCCCTGGATAGCGCCCACGCGAGACGCTGGCGGTAAGAGAGCCGTAAGGACGAGACGAACCGGAGAGCGGATGATTCTCGAGCAGTACTACCTGTCCTGCCTGTCCCAGGCTTCCTACGTGGTCGCCGATCCCGGTCTCCAAGCGGGCGGTCGTGGTCGACCCGCGCCGGGACGTTCAGGAGTACCTCGACGACGCCGAGAAGGAAGGGCTGCGGATCGAGCTGGTCCTGCTGACCCACGTCCACGCCGACTTCATCCCTGGTCACGTCGAGCTCGCGCAGCGCACCGGCGCCGACATCGGCATGAGCGAGGTCGCGCCGGTGACCTTCCCCATCCGCAAGCTGCGCGACGGGGAGCGCATCCACCTCGGCGACCCCGAGACCGGCGTCGCTCTGCAGATCCTGGCGACCCCGGGCCACACGCCCGAATCGATCACCATCGCGGTCTACCGGCAGGCGGCCGACACCGCCCCGCACGCGATTCATCACCGGGGACACCCTCTTCCTCGGGGACGTCGGCCGACCGGATCTGCTCGGCGCCGCCGGTCGCACCTCCGAGCAGATGGCGCGGGAGCTCTACCAGTCCTTGCGCACCAAGATCTCCCGCTGCCGGACGAGGTCCTGGTGTACCCGGGACACGGCGCCGGGAGCGCTTGCGGCAAGGCGCTGTCCACCGACACGGTCTCCACCCTCGGGGACCAGCGCCGGACCAACTACGCCCTCGCGGACCTGACCGAGGACGAGTTCGTCACCGTCGTCACCGACGGGCTGGGTGCGCCGCCGGCCTACTTCGCTCAGGAGGTGACCCTGAACAAGGTCGGTCACCTGCCGTTCGATCCGAGCCTGCCGGTGCAGCGCCTCGACGCCGTCACGGCGGTGCGCCGTCAGCAGAACGGGTATCTGCTCCTCGATGTCCGCGACGACCAGTCGTTCGCCGCTGGTCACTTGCGCGGGTCGGTGAACGTCGGCCTGTCCGGCCGGTTCGCGGAGTTCGCGGCGGCCATGCACGCGCCGGAGCAGCCGGTGATCCTGGTCGGCGACGAGGAGGAGTGCGCTGAGGCGCGGGTGCGCCTCGCCCGGGTCGGCATCGACCAGGTCACCGCCCAGGTCAGTGATCTCGCGGAGATCGAGACCCACCCCGAGCTCGTGTCCGGCTCCAGCCGACTGACGGTGGCTCAGGCCGAGGACCGGCTGGCCG
This sequence comes from uncultured Actinomycetota bacterium, assembly GCA_963756785.1. Lineage (GTDB taxonomy): Bacteria > Actinomycetota > Actinomycetes > Sporichthyales > Sporichthyaceae > Sporichthya. The sequence continues at coordinate 1,687,190 of CAVWPF010000007.1, read as the reverse complement.
CCGGGGGCGACGTCCAGGTGGTGGACGTCCGCGGCCCCGGTGAGCACGCGGGCGGTGCGATGCCGGGAGCGGTCAACATCTGCGTGACGAGGTTGCGGTCCCGTCTGGACGAGCTCGACCCGGATCGTCCGGTCGTCGTGCACTGCGCCGGTGGCTACCGGTCGATCGCGGCTTCTTCTCTGTTGGAGGCGAACGGGTTCACTGACGTCTCCGACGTGCTCGGCGGTTACGCGGCCTGGGCCGGCGCGCACCGCGGCGCCGCCTGAACCTGCCCCTGGCGGTGGGTTGTCCCGAGCCCCTCGCCCTCCGCTACGACGCCGCCCTGCTGGACCTCGACGGCGTCGTCTATGTCGGTGCCGCCGCGGTGCCCGGTGCTCCCGAGGCCCTCGCCCGCGCGCGGGCCGCGGGAATGCGGCTTGCCTTCGTGACCAACAACGCCGCCCGGACACCGCACGCCGTCGCTGCCCAGCTGTCTGCGCTGGGCGTGCCCGCTGAGCCCACGGAGGTCGTGACGTCGGCGCAGGCCGCGGCCCGGGTCGTGGCCGGGCTTGTGCCGCCCGGGTCGACGGTCCTGGTCGTCGGGGGCGAGGGACTGGAGGTCGCCCTGCGGGAGCGCGGTCTGCGGCCGACCTCGTCGATGGAGGACTCTCCCCGGGCCGTCGTCCAGGGTTACCACCCCACGGTGGGGTGGCGGCTGCTCGCCGAAGGGGCCTTCGCGGTGCAGGCCGGCCTGCCCTGGGTGGCCAGCAACACCGACCGCACGATTCCGACCGCCCGCGGTCTGGCCCCGGGGAACGGGACGCTGGTCGAGGTGATCCGGATGGCGACCGGTGCTGATCCTCTGGTGGCCGGCAAGCCGGAGCGCGCCCTGCATTCCGAGTCGATCGAACGCGTCGGGGCCCGACGCCCCCTGGTCGTCGGCGACCGCCTGGACACCGATGTCGAGGGCGCCGTACGTGCCGGTGCGGACAGCCTGCTGGTGCTCAGTGGCGTGACCGGAGCGGCAGAGTTGCTCGCCGCGCCACCGCAGCGCCGACCCACCTTCCTCGCCGCCGACGTGCGTGGGCTGCACGATGCTCCGGTCGAGGTCACGATCGAAGGTGACGAGGTGTCACTCGGCGGTTGGGCGGCGCGGGTGCACGGTGGCACCCTGCGGCTCGACGGCGGCGGCGCGCTGGTCGACGGGTTACGCGTCGCCTGCGTGGCGCTGTGGAAGCAAAACGCCGACTCGCCCGCCGTCGATCCGGAACCGGCGTTGATCGTGCTGGCCGGCGTACCGCGGCCTGCGCCGGCTCAGAGCTGATCGACTGCTCGGCCGGCTTCGATCCGGGCGGTGATGCCGCGCTCGTCCGCTATGCCGGACGGCGCGTGCCAGTACGGGGCGGCGGCGCGCCCGGTCACCACCCGGCGGTTGCGGAGCGGCCGGCTGTTGCCCAGGCCCCAGAACAGCGTGAAGCTCAGGATCGCGCCGGTGCCGGTGACGATCATCAGTGCGGCACTATGCAGTTCGGTCACGGTTCCTCCTCGATGATGGACATTTCTCAGGGCGCGCGGTGGGGGTGCCAGGACGTGCCCTGTCGGTGCCGGACCGGAATCGCCCGGAGAACGTCGCTGTCCGACAGCTCTCGGAAGCCCGACCGCACCGATACCGCCCCGCCGAACTCCGATTCGGCCGGGCTGCGAACCGGATAGGGATTGCGCACGATGACGCAGGCCAGTCCGGCAGCCCGGGCGGCAGCGAGCCCGGTGGGGCAGTCCTCGACGGCGACGACGTGACGGGGATCCAAGCCGGTCCGGGCAAGGACCTGGAGGTACGCGTCCGGAGCCGGCTTCAGCGCGCGAACGTCCTCCCCGGTCACCACAACCCCGAAGGTGTGCCTCCCGAAGCACGTCCGCAGCAGGGGGTACACCCAACGCGCGCTACCCGTGGTGGCGACGTGCAGTTCGATGCCGCCGTCGAAGAGCCGGCGCAGCAGTCGACCGACACCCGGCCGAGGCGGGATCCGCCCACCGGCCGCCAGCTCGGTGAAGATCTCGGTCTTGCGTTCGTGCAATTGCCCTGCGATCACCTGCGCGGCCAGGGCCTCCCAGCCGTCCTCGCGCAGGAAGCGCTCAAGCCGTCGGCGCCCACCGGGAATGCCCAGCAGCCGCCCGTAGGTGTCCGCGTCCCAGCGATAGTCCAGTCCGGCCTCCTCGAAGGCCAGGTTGAACGCCACCCGGTGCCCGTCCCGTTCGCTGTCGACCAGAGTGCCGTCGACGTCGAACACCACACCGATCCGGTGGCCGCAACCGGCCATGGGGCTGGTACCGGCCGTGGGCTGCCCGGGTAGCGGTCTCATCGGGCGGTACGGTCGCCGGGAAGTTTCGGGTGTGCCAACACCTGAGCGGCGATGTCCTGCGCGTTCAGTCCCAGGGTGCTCATCACGACGTCGCCCGGGCCGCAGACACCGAACCGGTCGATTCCGATGCACAGGTCGGCCAGGTGCCGCCAGCCCGCGGTGAGTCCGGCTTCGACGGAAACGGTGAGGAGCGCCCAGCGGCCCCGGTCCTCGAGGGCGTCGCGGTCCAGCACCGAGACCACCCGGCAGCGCACACCCTGCTCGCTCAGCAGGGCCGCCACCTCGACGGCCAGATGCACTTCGGACCCGGTGGCGAGGAACTCGACGTCCGGGCTGCCGTCGTCGTGGACGATCCGCAGCCGGTGGTCCACGCACCGGACCCGGTCGGGCAGCGCGGGCAGACTTTGTCGGGACAGCAGCAGGGCCGTCGGACCGTCCCGACGCTCCAGCGCCAGCGCCCAGGCGGTGATCGTCTCGGTGTCGTCGGCCGGGCGAAGTACCTGCAGGCCAGGAATCAGGCGAAGCGCTTCCAGGTGCTCAACCGGTTGATGGGTGGGTCCGTCTTCCCCGACTGCCACCGAGTCGTGCGAGAAGATGTAGACGACGGGCTGGCCCATCAACGCGGACAGTCGCAGCGCGGGGCGCAGATAGTCGCTGAAGACGGCAAAGGTGGAGCCGTACGGGCGAAACCCGCCGTGCAGGCTGAGCCCGTTCAGGATGGCAGCCATGGCGTGCTCGCGGATGCCGAAGGCGACCGCCGTCCTCCCGTACGACCCGGCTGCCACCAGGTTGGCTCCGATCGCGACCCCCGTGGACCCGGCCAGGTCGGCCGAGCCGCCGACCAGATCGGGCAGGTGCGCCGATAGGGCTCGCAGGACGTCCTGCGACCACGCGCGGGTGGCGCGCGGTGCGACGGCGCCGGGCGTCCCGCCCGGGCGGAACTGCTCGCGGAGCTCGTGGAGGAGGTCGGCCCACCGGGTGGGCAGGGTCCGTGTCTGCCGGGCCTGCCAGGCGTCGGCCCGGGACTGGTCGGCGTTGTCGAGGTCGTTGCGGGTCTGCTCCCACGCGAGGCGCCGAGCCGTCCCTGTCGCCGCGAGGGCCAGGCAACGTGAGCGGACGGGTTCGGGCACGGTGAACGGCTCCGCCGGCCATCCGGCCGCTGCCTTCGCCGCGGCCAGAATGTCGGCGCCGAGCGGAGATCCGTGGGCCTTGGCGGTACCTTCGACGCCGGGGGCGCCGCGCCCGATGACGGTGCGCACGGCGATCAGGCTCGGCCGCGGATCCGTCTTGGCGGCGGCCAGCGCGGCGTCGACCGCCGTCACATCGGAGCCGTCGCCGACCCGGAGCGTGTGCCAGCCACAGGCGGCGAAACGGGCGCGCTGATCGTCGGAACACGAGCGGCTCACCGACCCGTCGATGGTGATCTCGTTGTCGTCCCAGAGCACGATCAGCCGGCCCAGACGGAGATGGCCGGCCAACGATGCTGCCTCGTGGGAGATGCCCTCCATCAGGCATCCGTCCCCGACGATGGCGTAGGTGTGATGGTCGGTCAGCTCGGGGAACTCGGCGGCGAGCATCCGCTCGGCCAGGGCCATCCCGACGGCGTTCGCAAAGCCCTGCCCGAGGGGCCCGGTCGTCGTTTCCACCCCGGGTGTATGCCCGTACTCGGGGTGCCCCGGTGTGGCCGAGCCGAGCTGGCGGAACGCGCGCAGCTCCTGCATCGGCAGGTCGTATCCGAACAGGTGCAGCAAGGCGTACTGCAGGGCTGAGCCGTGTCCAGCGGAGAGCACGAACCGGTCCCGGTCCGCCCACCGCGGTTCCGTGGGGTCATGCCGCAGGTGCCGGCTGAACAGCGCCCAGGCCATCCCTGCGGCGCCCATCGGCATCCCCGGGTGCCCGGAGTTCGCGGTCTGCACCATGTCGGCGGCGAGGAACCGGATGGTGTCGACGGCGAGCGTGTCGAGGTCGCGATCGGCACCGGTCGGCGCGACATCGCTCGGGTGCAGGACGGCGGTCACCGGGCCTCCGGGATAGCGGACGCCCCACTTTCTCCGGCCGGGAGCCGATCGCCCTCACCCCCGCGGGCGGAAGGCGGGGTGAACTTGCTGTCGACGACTCGAATCTGACGGAACAGGACACGTACGCTCTCGCGCATGTCGCTACCCGCTGCCGAACGCGTCCCGCGAACCGCCGTCGCCCCGGTTCGGCTCGTCCTGGTCGACGACCACGAGATGGTCCTGCACGGGTTGACCGCAATGCTTGCGCACTTCGATGCCGAGGTGCAGATCCTCGCCACGGCGACGAACCCGGACGAGGCGCTTGCGGCGGTGGCTGCCGTCGCGCCGGACATCGTGCTGTGTGACGTGCGGATCGGAAAGGTCAGCGGGATCGACCTGTGCCGGTCCATCACGACTGCGCATCCGGGTGTGCGGGTGGTGCTGCTCACCGTGTACGACGACGAGCACTACCTGTTCCAGGCGCTGCGGGTCGGAGCGAGCGGCTACATCCTCAAACGCGTCGATGCTGCCGAACTGGTCGCGCACCTGCACCGCGCAATGGCCGGGGAGACCGTGATCGACCCGGCGTTGGCGGGCCGGGTGGCGCTGTCCGCGGCCCGGATCAACGCCGGCGAGGTCTGGCCGGGAGCGCACCTGGGACTGACGCAGCGTGAGTCCGAGGTATTGGCACTGCTGGTGGCCGGGCTTTCGAACCGGGCGGTCGCCGCGAAGCTGGTGATCAGCGAGGACACGGTCAAGACCCATATCCGGGGCCTGTACCGCAAGCTCGGGGTCACCGACCGGGCCGGAGCCATCTCGGTCGCCCTGCGCGAGGGCATCTACCAGTGACTCCGCGGTGAACGCACCTGCTCTGCCGCAGGACCTGGAGGTTCTGGTCGACGAGCTCGCCTGCACCAGCCTGGTGATCTTCGCCGTGGATGGTGACGATCTCTTCGTCGCGGCCAGCTGGCCACGCGATCCCGGTGTCGCGGAATCGCTGCGGATCCCGTTGGGCTTCGGCATCGCCGGCCAGGTGGCCCGGACCGGGCGTCCGATGCATATCGACCATGACTCCCCGCGCAACCCGGTGCACCGCCGGCTCGTCGGGCTCGGACCCGGGGCCTCGGCCAGTCGCATCTGCGCCCCGATCCCCGGCCTCTACGGGGAGATCGTCGGTGTCCTGGCCGCCTACCGCGCCACCGACCGACCCTTCACCGGCACCGAACTGGCGCGCGCCACGGAGCTGGCCTCGCCGCTCGGCCTGCGGATGCACACCGAGCAGTTGTGGCGGGCGGTTGGACGCCACCGGGCGGAACGCGACCGGCTCATCGCTGCGGCGATCTCCGCCCAGGAGGATGAGCGGCGCCGCATCGCCTTCGACCTGCACGACGGCGTGACCACGGTCCTGGCCTCGCTCGGGTTCCACCTCAACGCGGCCGAACTGGCCCTCCGGGAGGGGGATGGCAACCCTGATGCCGGCGCCCAGATCGCGGCAGCCCGGCACCTGGCCGACCTCGCCTACCAGCAGACCCGCGCCGCGATCACCGGCTTGCACAGTCTCGTACTGGGGGAGCTGGGGCTGGTCGCCGCCCTCGAGTCCCTGATCCAGGGCGTCGCGCCGGAGTCCGGTGCCGAGGTCGAGCTGCTGACCGACCCATCCGAGGACCTGGCCCGGGTTCCGGCTCATGCCGCTTCCGCGCTGTTCCGCATCGCCCAGGAAGCGCTGAGCAACGCCGTCCGCCACTCGCGCGCGGAGCGGATCGTGCTGTCGCTGCGGTGCGCCGACGACGATCTCATCCTCGCCTGTGCCGATGACGGCGCCGGGTTCGATCCGGAGGCCACCCGTATCGAACGGGCGGCCCCGAGCGACCCCGGACGCGGGCACTTCGGGTTGTCCTCGATCGAGCAGCGGGCCGCGCTCCTGGGCGCGGAGCTGCGGCTGGAAAGCACTCCGGGCCGGGGCACCCGGGTGATCGTCGAGCTACCGCTGGACCTCCCGGGGGAGTGACGGACGGTCAGGCCGCAGCTCGACGGCGGTTGTCCATCAGGCGCAGGATCATCGGGGTGAAGATCAACTGCATGGCGAGTTCCATCTTCCCCCCGGGGGCCACGATGACGTTCGGCCGGGACATGAACGAGTCGTGCAGCATCGAGAGCAGATAAGGGAAGTCGATGCCGACGGGGTCGCGGAACCGGATTACCAGGAAGCTCTCGTCCAGCGCTGGGATCGTGCGGGCGATGAACGGATTCGAGGTGTCCACCGTGGGCACCCGCTGAAAGTTCACATGGGTGCGGGAGAACTGCGGACAGATGTAGTTGATGTAGTCCGGCATCCGGCGCAGGATCGTGTCGACCACCGCTTCGTCGGAGTACCCCCGGGCGGCCTTGTCCCGGTGCAACTTCTGGATCCACTCCAGGTTGATGATGGGAACCACGCCGATCAGCAGGTCCGCGTGCCGAGCCACGTCGATCGCACCGTCGACCGCCGCCCCGTGCAGACCCTCGTAGAAGAGCAGGTCCGTGCCGGTCGGCACTTCCTCCCACGGAGTGAAGGTGCCGGGCGGTTGTCCGTGGGCCAAGGCCTCGGCCTCGTTGTGCAGGTAGTGGCGGATGGCGCCGGTGCCGGTTTCGCCGTAGGTCCGGAAGAGGTCCTCGAGCCGGGCCAGCAGGTTGGCGTCGGGGCCGAAATGGCAGAAATGGTGATTCCCGTCAGCGGCGGCCTTGGCCACGGCCTCCTTCATCTCGGCCCGGTCGAAACGGTGGAAGGCGTCGCCCTCGACCAGCGCGGGGGTGATGCGTTCCCGCCGGAAGATCTGCGCAACACTGCGGGTGACCGAAGTGGTCCCGGCTCCGGAGGATCCGGTGATCGCCATCACCGGGTGCTTGACCGACATCTGGCTCAGTCCCGGAACAGCGAGCGGGTGTTGAAGAGGGAGAAGTCGGTGTCGGCGTCGCGCTGCTCCCGGTGATAGCGCTCCACCCGGTCGACCTCGTCCTTGGAGCCGAAGACGAACGGCACCCGCTGATGCAATCCGGTGGGCTGGAGGCTCAGCACACGACCGCGCCCGGTGCTGGCCGCACCGCCGGCCTGCTCGACGAGGAAGGCGATCGGGTTGCATTCGTAAAGCAGTCGGAGCCGACCTTCCGCGTGGGTGGCTCGGGTGTCCGCCGGGTACAAGAACACTCCGCCCCGCGTCAGGATGCGGTAGGTCTCGGCCACCAGCGAAGCGACCCACCGCATGCTGAAGTCCCGCTCGCGGTGGCCGGCGCGGCCGGCCAGGCACTCCGCGACGTAGCGGCGGACAGGCGGCTCCCAGAACCGTTCGTTGGAGGCATTGATCGCAAACTCCGACGCCTGTTCCGGAATGCGCATCTGAGGGTGCGTCAGGATGAAGGCCCCCATGTCCGGGTCGAGCGTGAAGCCGTCCACCCCGTTGCCCGTGGTCAACACGAGCATGGTCGCCGGGCCGTAGAGCGCGAAGCCGGCGCAGACCTGCTGGGTCCCGGGCTGTAGGAAATCATTCAGCTCCGGTTCGGCCCCGGGGCTGGGGCTGCGCAGCACGGAGAAGATCGTCCCGACCGGGATGTTGACGTCGACGTTGGACGAGCCGTCCAACGGATCGAACACCAGCAGGTACTTCCCGCGCCGGTACTGCCGGGGGATCGGATAGAACTCGGCGAGTTCCTCTGAAACCATCCCGCACAGGTGTCCGGCCCATTCCGTCTCGGCGATCAGCACGTCGTTGCTGAGCACGTCGAGCCGCTGTTGGGCCCCCCCGCTGGCGTTGCACCTGCCCGCGGCGCCCAGCACTCCGGTCAGGGCGCCGCGGGCCACATGATGGGAGATCGTCTTGATTCCCGTGGTGAGCACGTCGAGCAGCCCGGAAAACTCGCCCGTCGAGTTCGCGTGCCGATGCTCCTGCTCGATCGTGTAGCGGCTCAACGTGGGGCGCGGTTTGTCCGCCGCCCGTCGTACCGTCGTGGCGGTGACGCTCCCGACCATGACGTTCTCAGGCATGGGCGGCCGCCAACGGCGCGGGGGCGTCCTGGCCGGTGGCCACCGACGCCCGCGCGCAGTTCGTCGCCAACACGGTTTGCGCGGCCTCGATCCGGGTCGGGTCACCCCGCCAGGTCCGCAGTGCGTCGTCGACCAGGGCCCGGCCGAAGGAGAAGGTCATCCGCCACGGTGCGTCCGGGAGCATTCGGGCCTCGGCGTTGATCGCGGCGAGGTTCGCACATGCCCGGTCGTTGGTCTGCCCTCCGGAGAGGAAGGCGATCCCGGGCACGTCCAGGGGCACGGTCGCGCGCAGCACCTTGACCGTCCGCCGGGCGACCTCGCGCGGCGGCGTCGGCTCGGGATGGTCCCGTCCGGCGAGCACCATGTTCGGCTTGAGGATGATCGCGCTGGGATCGACGCCCATCAGACCGAGATGCTCGAACACGGCGCGGAGCACGTTGCCGGTGATCGCCTGGCACATGCCGAGCTCGTGTTCGCCGTCCATCAGCACCTCGGGCTCGACGATCGGCACGATTCCGCTCTCCTGGCACAGCGCGGCGTAGCGGGCCAGGGCGTGTGCGTTCGCGCGAATAGTGCGGGGGTGTGCGCCACGGGGCTCGATCACGGCCCGCCACTTCGCGAAGGTCGCCCCGAGCTCCCGGTACTCCTGCAGCCGCTCCCGCAACCCGTCGAGCCCCTCGGTAACGACGCCCCCCGTCGCGAACGGCAGGGGAGCGACGCCGGTGTCGACCTTGACGCCGAGCGCGATGCCGCGCTCCGCCGCGGCCCGGGAGAAGGGGGTGCCGTCGGCCAGGGCCTGACGCAGGGTCTCGTCGCACACGATCATCCCGGAGATCCACTGGCTGAGCCCGGGGGTGGTCAGCAGCAGCGCCCGGTAGTCGCGACGCGTCTCGGCCGAGGCGCAGACGCCCGCGTCCTGCAACCGCTTGGACATCGTCGTGATGCTCTCGTCGGCCGCGAGGATTCCCGCGCCGGGGCGGATCAACTGGGCGGCTGTGTGGTCCAGACGTCTCACGCGAGGACTCCTCGTCGGGCTTGCGGCACGGCCGGTGCTCCGACCGTGTCCGGCTGCGCTGGCGCGGGGGGTGCGGGCCGGCCGGCGTTGCGCCGACGCTGCCCGCTCCCCTCGCGAGTTCGACGCTAAGTCGATCGGGGCTGCCGCTCCTCACCCCGGCAGGCGATTAAGCGGGTGAGCGACCCTCTCGCCGGAGCCGGTGCGGCGAGCTGACGCTGGTGTCGCGGTGGCCCTCAGAACCGTCAGAAAAGACCCGACGTGTTCGGACAACGTCGCGGCGAGGAGGCCCGCGCCGGGGCGAGTCAGACGCGCAGCTGTGCGCTTCAGGTGACTCGCGCTGGAGCTCCCGCGCACTGGACGTGGAGGACGCCGGGGTCATCCACTACGGCGGAGCTCATGGCCCGAGACGACTGCCCGGAATCGACGAGCGTGCACGCGCGTCAACCGGCCGCCGGCGATGACCGCGCGCCGCGCGAAAGTCAGTAATTCATCGAGGGACGGTGAAGCAGGTTCACATCGCGGGTCTGACGTGCCGGAAGGCGACTTCGCCGGCGTGGACCGGGCTGCAGATGTGATCGAGGAACTCCAGCGCTGTTCCGGTCGGTGCGGGGGAGGCCAGCGCATGCCACGGACGCGACAGTGGCGTGCCCATCACCGGAACCTGCACAAGTCTCTCGGCGCGCACGAGATGGGCGATCGCGTCCGCGGACACCAGCGTCATCCCCAGGCCCTGCTCGGCGGAGGCGATCACCGCTCCCGGTGAGCCGAGGGTGAGCGACGGCGGATCGATCTGCAGGGCCTCCAACAATGCCTGGGTCGCCTCGCGGGTGCCCGAGCCCGGTTCACGCAGCAGCCAGGTGGCCGCGGCCGGCTCCGGAGGAACGTCGACCCCGGCGACGACGACGAGGGCGTTGGGGCGAGTGGCCCAGCTCTGCATCGTCCGCTCGTTCGGTGCCCGTCCGCCAATGACCACATCGACGGCGTGGTCGCGCAGTAGTCCGAGTACAGCGTCCCGCGGACCGCTCTCCAGGGACAGCGTCACCCCCGGAAACCTCCGGCGGAAGCCGGCCAGCAGGGCGGGCAGCAGATACTCACTCGCCGTCGTCACCGCGGCCAACCGGAGCCGGCCGTGAGCGGTGCCGGGGCCGATGCGGACCGCCGCGGTGGCCTCGTCCATCAGGCCGAGGATGCGTCGGGCGTATCCGGCGAACACCTCGCCGGCCTCGGTCACCCGAAGTCCGCGTCCGTCCCGCTCGAACAGACGCGCTCCGACCTCCCGGCCGAGAGCGGCCAGGGAGGCGGAGACCGCCGACTCGGTGATCTGGAGCCGTGCCGCGGCTGCGCGGGCGGAGCCCGCGTCGACGACAGCGAGAAAGGTCTGCAGTCGGGAGGGGGTCACGGCTCCCGACGATACATGAGGGGTTGCTTAAGTGTTGACGGCAAATACTCGCTAGACGTCTCATACTCAACGCCCACATCGTGGTTCCCGGGAGTAGGTCGAGGGCCGACCGGTCTCAGGAGGGCGGACAGCGATGACCGACGGACGGAACGGCGCGACACGCGAACGATGGGATCCGGGCGTCAACACCTACGCCTCCATGGGCTACTACGACGCCGACTACGTGCCGAAGGACACCGACGTGCTCTCCGTGTTCCGGATCACGCCCCAGAGCGGTGTCGATCCGATCGAGGCGGCGGCGGCGGTCGCAGGGGAATCCTCCACCGCCACCTGGACAGTGGTGTGGACCGACCGGCTCACCGCCCACAGCCATTACCAGGCCAAGGCGTACCGGGTCGATCCGGTGCCGGGCCGCGAGGGCGAGTACTTCGCCTACATCGCCTACGACATCGACCTCTTCGAAGAGGGCTCGATCGCGAACCTGACCTCCTCGATCATCGGCAACGTGTTCGGATTCAAGCCGCTCAAGGCGCTGCGCCTGGAAGACATGCGGATTCCGGTCGCGTACGTCAAAACCTTTCAGGGCCCGGCGCACGGGATCGTGATGGAGCGGGAGATCCTGAACAAGTACGGCCGGCCGTTGCTCGGCGCCACCACCAAGCCCAAGCTGGGTCTGTCCGCTCGCAACTACGGGCGGGTGGTCTACGAGGCCTGCCGCGGTGGATTGGACTTCACCAAGGACGACGAGAACATCAACTCCCAGCCGTTCATGCGCTGGCGCGACCGCTTTCTCTACTCGATGGAGGGCGTCAACCGGGCGATCGCCGAGACCGGCGAGTCGAAGGGGCACTACCTCAACGTCACCGCCGCCACGATGGAGGACATGTACGAGCGGGCGGAGTTCGCCAAGGAACTGGGCTCCGTCATCATCATGATGGATCTGACGGTGGGTTACACCGCGATGCAGTCGATGGCGAACTGGGCCCGCCGCAACTCGATGATCCTCCACCTGCACCGAGCCGGGCACGGCACCTACACCCGGCAGAAGACCCACGGCGTGAGCTTCCGCGTGATCGCCAAGTGGTGCCGGTTGATCGGGGTCGACCACATCCATGCCGGCACCGTGGTCGGAAAGCTTGAGGGCGACCCGGCCACCACCCGGGGGTTCTACGACACCCTGCGCCTCGACCGCGTCGAGACCAACCCGGCGCACGGGATCTTCTTCGACCAGGATTGGGCGAGCATGCCCGGAGTCATGCCGGTGGCCTCCGGTGGGATCCACGCGGGGCAGATGCACCAGTTGCTCGACTACCTCGGCGAGGACGTCATCCTGCAGTTCGGTGGCGGCACGATCGGGCACCCGATGGGCATCGCCGCCGGCGCCGAGGCCAACCGGGTCGCGCTCGAGACCATGGTCAAGGCCCGTAACGAAGGGCGGGACTTCCTCAAGGAGGGCCCGGACATCCTGCGCACCGCCGCCAAGACCTGCCGTCCGCTCGAGGCGGCGCTGGCGACCTGGGGCGACATCACGTTCGACTACGCCTCGACCGACGCCCCCGACGCCGTGCCGACCGCGAGTGTGTGAGGAGACGCCATGAAACTGCGCCACGGAGCCTTTTCGTTCCTGCCCGACCTCACGGACGAAGAGATCGCCGCCCAAGTTCGCTATGCGTTGCTCAACGGCTGGCCGGTCTCGGTCGAGTACACCGACGACCCGCACCCCCGCAACGTGTACTGGGAGATGTGGGGTCTGCCGTTGTTCGACCTCGATGAACCCGACGGGGTGATGACCGAGATCAACGCCTGCCGTGCCGCGTTCCCGAACCACTACGTCCGGGTGTTGGCCTACGACGCGACCCTGGGGCGGCAGACCACCGCGCTGCATTTTCTCGTCCAGCGCCCGGCCGTCGAACCGGGCTTTCGGCTTGACCGGATCGAGGGCACCGACCGGGTCCAGCGCTACAGCTTCCACTCCTACGCCACCGCCGCCCCCGCCGGGGCGCGCTACCCGGCGGAGTGAGCCGTGGGCTTCGACATGGCGCGCCCGTGCGGGGTGGAGACCGCCGCCCGGGCCGCGGACCAGCCCGCGAACACCGGCCCGGTCGAACTGGAGCCGCTGGCCGCGGACGCGAAGTTGGACCTGACCCACGATTCGGCGGCCGAACAGGTGCGCGCGGTCCTCAACAGCCTCGACGCCGAGTTGATCGGGCTCGGCGGGGTGAAGCGACGGATCCGCGAGATCTCCGCGCTGTTGCTCGTGGACCGGGCCCGGGCCCGGTTCGGGCTGAGATCGAGCCGCCCGACCCTGCACATGAGCTTCACCGGCGGCCCCGGCACAGGCAAGACCACGGTCGCACTCCGAATGGCGCAGATGCTGCACGCGCTCGGCTACCTGCGCACCCCCAAGGTGCACGCCGTTACCCGCGACGACCTGGTCGGGCAGTTCATCGGTCACACCGCGCCCAAGACCAAGGAGGCCATCGCCCGCGCTGCGGGCGGTGTGCTGTTCATCGATGAGGCCTACTACCTCTACCGACCCGAGAACGAACGCGACTACGGGCAGGAGGCCATCGAGATCCTGCTGCAGGAGATGGAGTCCGAGCGCGCTTCTCTCGTGGTGGTGTTCGCGGGCTATCCAGACCGGATGGAGACGTTCTTCGCCTCCAACCCGGGGTTGAGCTCCCGGGTCGCGCACCACATCGAGTTCGCCGACTACACCCAGGAGGAGTTGGCTGCCATTGCCGAGGTGATGCTGGCGCAGGATGCCTATCGTTTTGACGACGAAGCCAGCGCCGCCTTCGCCGAATATCTGACGCTGCGGATGGCCCAGCCGCGCTTCGCGAATGCGCGCAGCGTTCGCAATGCCCTCGAGCGCGCGCGATTGCGGCAGGCCAACCGGTTGGTCGAAGCTGCCTCCGTCGTCGGGCGCGATGAGCTGATGAGATTGACTGCGACCGACGTACGAGCCAGCCGGGTCTTCACAGCTACCACCGAGTGAGCTGAGCGCGGAGAGACCGCGCTGCTGCTCAGCGCCGGGTTTCGCGTCGCGGCGGCGTTTCCCGCACTACTCGACGTGTGCCGATCCGCCCGCGTCCGCATTGTTACTCGCGGCGTTTTTCAGCTCTGAACCAGCCTGTTCGGGATCGTCGCGCAGCTCTTCCGACTTCTCCTGGGAGGAAGGCTGCATCCTCTTGTCTGCTCCGCTCATGTGAAATCCCTCCGATAGCCGTGCTGGCGGAATGCCCGCAGGGGCTCAAGGCCAAACGGCGGGCTGAGCGGTACAAGTCGCCCATTCGGGGCTCCGGCCTCCCGCCGACCACCGGCGTACACCGTCAGCTCCAGGGTAATGACGGCACATGGCGCTCCGATCAGCCTCTGCAACAACCCCGCCCCGGCCGCCGTCGAAGACTTCGGGACTGCTCTACGGCCTGGGCTTCGGCGGCTTCATCGACGGAATTGTGCTGCATCAGATGCTGCAGTGGCACCACATGGTCAGCCATGTGGACGACTACCCGATGACCACGCTGGACGGCCTCGAGGCGAACACACTCGCGGACGGGTTTTTCCACCTGGCCACCTGGCTCTGCGTCGCGGCGGGATCGTTCTTCGCCCTGACCGCGTGGCGTCAAGGGCGACTCGCCCCCAACTGGTCCTTCCACGTCGGGCTGCTGCTGGCGGGATGGGGCATCTTCAACCTGGTGGAAGGCGTGGTCGACCACCACATCCTCGGAGTTCACCATGTCCGCGACGACCTGGGCGCACCCTTGTCGTGGGATATCGGCTTTCTTGTTTTTGGCGCATTGCTGGTCGCCGGCGGATGGTTGCTCCACGAGCACGGACGGCAGGCCTTGGACAAGCGTGCAGGTGCACTCGATGATGCGAAGCGACTCGTTTGACGGTCGGAGCCCGTAGCCGGTGAGCCGTGCCGCCCCGGAGCGCGCTCTCAGGGCGCTTCGGTACGGAGGCCGGCCTTGGCCGCGTTGTCGAACTCGTCGTCGATGAGCACCACCGGGTGGGCGGCGCGGTCCAGGATGCTCGCGGCGATCGACGCCCGGTAGCCGCTCGCGCAGTGCACCCACAGTTCGTCCGGGGGCAGTTCGTGAATCCGGTCGGGCAACTCGTCCAGAGGGACGTGCAGCGAGCCCGCGATGCCGCCCTCACGCCGTTCGTCGTCGCGGCGCACGTCCAAGATCTGGACCTCGCCCGCTGCCGCCGCCTCCTCGAAGTCGGCCACCCGGAAGCTGCGTACCTCCACCCCGTCCGCCAACTCCTCGACGTCACCGGTGGCCGCACCGTCGGGGCGTTCGATCCCGATCCGGACCAGCATCCGCTGGGCCTCCGCGACGTCGTCGGGACTTTCCCCGATGAGGGTCAGTGCCGAGTCGTAGGGCAGGACCCAACCGACGTAGGTGGAGAACTGCTTGCTCAGCCCGATCGACACCGTGCCGGCCAGGTGCCGACCCGCGTAAGCCTTCTTGTCGCGCAGGTCCACGACCCATTCGCCCTCGGAGATGCGCCGTCCGAGCTCGACCGGGTCGACCGGCGTGGCCGGGGACAGGTCAGCCTCGCTCGGACCGGCGGCGTTGCGGGGGCCCATGTGGACGTAATAGGCGGGGTAACCGGTGAGCCCGGCGACGAGTTTGTCCACGAAGGCCTGCTCGTCCTGCTCCAGCAGGGCGTCGTTGTGCTTCTTCTCGTTGCCGATGGTGGAATCGCTGCCGCCGGTCGAGCTCCCTGAGGAGCAGAAGCTGCCGAAGCCATGCGTGGGGTAGACCGGTGTCGCGTCGGGAAGCTCCTGGGCCAGGCGACGGGCCGAGCGCCACTGCTTGCGGGTGAGCTCATCGGTGAGGTGGTCGCCGAGCAGATCGGTGCGCCCGACGCTGCCGTACAACAGCGAGCCCCCGGTGAACACGGCGGGCTGGCCGTCACCGTTGCTGATGACATACGAAAGGTGCGTTTCCGTGTGGCCAGGGGTCTCGAGAACCTTCACCGTCATGCTTCCGGCCTTCAACTCGTCCCCGTCGCGCACCCCGTGCCGCTCGAACTCGACATCGTCGGCTGCGTTCAGGACGTAACGCGCTCCGGTCTTCTGGGCGAGCGCGTACCCCCCGGTCACGTAGTCGTTGTGCACGTGCGTCTCGAGGACGAGGACCACCGGGACGCCCCGTTCCTGCAGGAGAGACTCGACGCGGTCGAGGTCACGCTGCGGATCGATCACGACCGCGCTGGTGTCGTCGCTCACGATGTAGCTGCGATCCCCGAGATCAGGGGTCTCGATGATGTCGACGTGCACGCTCACTCCCCACATTCGTGGTCGGGCCCGGCTCACTTTGTCCGTACATTACCTCCGACTGTCCCGACTAAACGGCCGGATCGTTGGACCATCTACCCCGCGTGGCGGGTGACCACCGCGCTCGGTGGCGATGTTGTTCGTCGCCGGCTGCGGGAGCGACGGCTCGGCGCCAATGGCTACGGCCGTCACGCCGGCGGCTGGATTCGAGACCGTCGCGATTGCCCGGATCGGGCCCTGGGTGCAGCCCGCGAGGTGTTGCCGGCTCGCGCGTCGCCGCACGCCAGCATCGTCGGCCGGTCGCCCACAGCCCAGCTTGATTGCGGGCGCGCCCTACTGGCGCAGGCGCGCTCCGAAGTCTATTGTACGTACAATTAAGTCGGGACGCCCGCCCGAGAGGATGCCATGCGCTACGGCTTCGCCATCGATCAGCGCACCTGTATCGGTTGCCACGCCTGCACCGTGGCGTGCAAGACCGAACACGAGGTGCCGGTCGGTCAGTTCCGGACCTGGGTCAAGTACGTCGACTCCGGGGAGTTCCCCAACACAACCCGCGATTTCGGGGTGATGCGGTGCAACCACTGCACCGACGCTCCGTGCGTGAAGATCTGCCCGACCCAGGCGCTGTACACGCGCAAGGACGGCATCGTCGATTTCGACAACGAGCGCTGCATCGGCTGCAAGAGCTGCATGCAGGCCTGCCCGTACGACGCGATCTACATCGACAAGAACACCAACACCGCCGCGAAGTGCAACTTCTGCGCCCATCGCATCGACGAGGGGTACGAGCCGGCCTGTGTGGTGGTCTGCCCGACGCACTCGATCTGGGTGGGCGACCTCGACGACTCGACCAGCGGCATCGCCAAGCTGGTCAACACCAACCCGGTGGCGGTGCGCGCCCCCGAGCAGAACACCGGGCCGAACGTGTTCTACCTCGGCGCCGACCGGGCCGTCCTCGATCCGCTGGCCGCTCCGGTGGACTCCAGCTACATCTACTCCTCGCCGGACGCGCACCGCGCTGCGATCTCCGCGCACCTGCCGCGGGATCCGATCTCTGGTGCCCGGACCACCCTGAACACCCCGCACCCGCGGCCCTGGGGCTGGCGGGTGATCACGTACCTGTGGACGAAGGGTTTCGGCGCCGGCGCGCTGATGGTCGCCGCGCTCGCCGTGCTGATGGACGTCGAGCTCGGGGTGCTGGGCACCATCGTTGCCCCGGCCATCGGCTTGGCGGGGGTCGCGATCACCGGCGTCCTGCTGATCACCGACCTCAAGCGCCCCGAGCGGTTCTACTACATCTTCACCAAACCCAACCCGCGTTCCTGGTTGTTTCTCGGCTCGGTGGCCCTGGCGCTTTTCGGCGCCCTCACCTCTCTCTGGTTGCTGATCGGGGTGCTGGCCGAAGCCGGGACGATCGACGACCCGGGAACGGCCTTCGACATCCTCGCGGTTCCCGCGATCCTCGGCTCGGTCGCCGCGGCCGGATACACCGGTTTTCTGTTCGGACAGGCTGAGGGCCGCGACCTGTGGCAGTCGCCGCTGCTGTTCTGGCACCTGCTCGTCCAGGCGACGATGGTCGGGGCGGGCCTGCTCGCCGTGGCCGCGCCCGCGGTGGACCTCGACGCCGGCGCCCGGCAACTCATCGTGCGAACGCTGATCATCGCCACCGTGGCGCACGTGCTGATGCTGCTGCTGGAGTACGGCGGCAAGCACACCAGCAAGGCCGCCGCGGCCGCGGCGCACCTGGTCACCGACGGTCCGTACGCCCGGTTGTACTGGGGCGGTGGGATAGGCATCGCCGTCGTCGCCGCCCTGGTGGCCGCCCCGTCCTGGAACGGTGATGCAGCAGCCTTGGCGGTGCTGGCCGGCTTGGCGGTTCAACCCGCACTGCTCGCCTATGAATCCGTTTTCGTCCGTGCCGGACAGGATGTGCCGCTGTCATGAGCGAGCGAAGCGAGTCGCAGGAAATGAGTGCAGCATGACCATGACCCCCGACCGACGCACCACCGATGCACCGGTGACGAATCGCCAGGTTGCGACCTCGCACCCGATGCCGGGCGAGCGCACCCACGAACATCTGCGCAACTACCCGCCGGTGGAGAACTGGGACAGCCACATCGAGTACGACGCGAAGGCGCACCCGCGCAAAGTGCCGCACGAGTACATGCTGGTTCCGACGACGTGCTTCAACTGTGAGTCGGCCTGCGGCCTGCTGGCCTACGTCGACAAGTCCGACCTGTCGATCAAGAAGGTCGAGGGCAACCCGGCGCACCCTGGGTCCCGCGGGCGCAACTGCGCCAAGGGCCCGGCCACCATCAACCAGATCAACGACCCCGAGCGGATCCTGTACCCGCTCAGGCGCACCGGTGAGCGTGGCGGCGGTCAGTGGGAGCGGGTGTCCTGGGACGACGCCCTGGACGACATTGCGGGCCGGATCCGGAAGGCGATCCAGGAGGGCCGCAACAACGAGGTGGCCTACCACGTCGGTCGGCCCGGTGAGGACGGCTTCGCCGAGCGGGTGCTGCAGGCCTGGGACGTCGACGGTCACAACAGTCACACGCAGGTGTGCTCCTCCGGGGCCCGGCTCGGCCAGGCCCTGTGGGGCGGCTACGACCGGCCCAGTCCGGACCACGCCCACGCCAAGGTCATCCTGCTGTTCTCCTCCCATCTGGAAACCGGGCACTACTTCAACCCGCACGCGCAGCGGATCATGGAGGGCAAGCAGGGCGGCGCAAAGCTGATCGTCGTCGACCCGCGGCTGTCCAACACCGCCGCACACGCGGACGTCTGGGTCTCACCGTGGCCCGGCAGTGAGGCGGCCATCCTGCTGGCGATCGCCTCGCATCTGTTGACGACCCGTCAGATCGATGAGCCCTTCCTGCGTCGCTGGTTCAACTGGGACGTCTACCTGGAGAACCGGCACCCGGGTGCGCCCCGAGACCTTCGAGGCGTTCCTGGACCGGTTGGAGGACGACTACCGCGAGTTCACGTTCGAGTTCGCGGCGCAGGAGGCGCAGGTCCCGGTCGAGCAGATCCGGCAGATGGCCGAACTGGTCGCCGGCTGCGACGGCCGCCTGGCCGCGCACATCTGGCGCAGCGCCGCCGCCGGCAACTACGGCGGCTGGCAGGTCGCCCGCTCGCTGTGGTTCGTCATCGCCCTGACCGGCTCGATCGGCACCGAGGGCGGAACCGCGCCCAACGGCTGGAACAAGTTCATCCCGCACGGCCCGGACGTGCCGGCGCACGAGCACTGGAACCCCATGACCTGGCCGGCGGAGTACCCGCTGAGCTGCAACGAGATGTCGATCCTGCTGCCGCACTTCATGCGCGAAGGCCGCGGGAAGATGGACGTCTACTTCTCCCGCGTGTTCAACCCGATCTGGACCTATCCCGACGGGTTCACCTGGATGCGGGCCCTGACCGACCCGGAGAAGATGGGCTGTCACATCGCCCTGACCCCGACCTGGTCGGAGACGGCGGAGTTCGCCGACTACGTCCTTCCGGTCGGGCACTCCACCGAGCGCCACGACACCCAGTCCTATGAGACCCACGCGGCGAAGTGGCTCGGGTTCCGCCAGCCGGTGCGCCGAACCGCGATGGAGAAGATGGGCATCCCCTTCACCGACACCCGGGACGCCAATCCCGGGCGAGGTGTGGGAGGAGAACGAGCTGTGGTTCGAGCTGTCCTGGCGGATCGATCCCGACGGCTCGATGGGCATCCGCAAGCACTTCGAGTCCCCGTACGCCCCGGGTCAGAAGATGACCGTCGACGACTTCTACCGGTGGATCTTCGAGAACCGGGTTCCCGGCCTGAAGGACAAGGCCGAGGCCGAGGGACTGACCCCGCTGGCCTACATGCGCAAGTACGGCGTCGTCGAGGTCGCCGACAAGCTCTACCGTCAGGACGAGCGTCCGCTCACCGAGGCCGAGCTCGACGGCGCCGTGCCCGACGCGAACGGGGTGCTGCGCAAGCCGACCACGTTGGACTCGGTCCCGCCGCTGGTCGGCGAGGCCGGGCGCGGTCGGGCTGCAGCACGAGGACGGCTCGGTCACCGCCGGTTGGCTGACGCCATC
Organism: uncultured Actinomycetota bacterium; assembly: GCA_963756785.1. Taxonomy (GTDB): domain Bacteria; phylum Actinomycetota; class Actinomycetes; order Sporichthyales; family Sporichthyaceae; genus Sporichthya. The sequence goes on along the minus strand of CAVWPF010000007.1, from coordinate 1,667,058 downwards.
CCGCAAGCTTGAGGTGTATTCCCCGACGATGCGTGACTGGGGGTGGGAGGAGCACGCCACCCCCGGGCTACATCCGCTCGCACGTGGCCCGGTCGCGAGATCGATCTGGAGGCCGGCGATCTGGTGCTGGTGCCGACCTTCCGGCTCCCGACGCTCATCCACACCCGGTCCGGCAACGCGAAGTACCTCAACGAGATCTCCAACACCCACCCGCTCTGGCTCAATGTCGACGACGCGGCCCGGCACGGCCTGGAAACCGGTGACCTGGTCCGGCTGAACACGACCATCGGCCACTTCGTTCCGCGGGTCTGGGTCACCGAGTCGATCCGTCCCGGTGTCTGCGCGCTGAGCCACCACATGGGCCGTTGGCGCCTGCACGACACCGAGGGCAGCCGGTGGGTCCAGGGCCTGGTCGACATCACCCACCCGGACGGACCGGACTCGTTCATGCTCCGCTACAAGGGCGGCATCGAACCCTTCGAGTCCGACGACCCGGACTCCTCCCGAATCTGGTGGACCGACCCCGGCGTGCACCAGAACCTGGCCTTCGCCGTGCAACCTGACCCGTGGTCAGGGATGCAGTGCTGGCTGCAGAAGGTCCGGATGGAGAAGGCGCGGCCGTCGGATCAGTACGGCGACGTCTATGTGGACACGGCCCGCTCGATGGTGATGTACCGCGAGTGGCTGGCCAAGACCAAGGCCACCTTGGGTCCCGGCGGGCAGCGCCGGCCGGAGTTCTTCATGCGCCCGGTCAAACCCAAGCGACGCGCGTTCTACACCGATCCCGAGGCGGCCTCGTGAGCCTGCGACTGCGCGACCGATCCGTCGTCGATCTGGCGGTGGCCCGGGAACGGGCCGGAGCGGTGCTCGACCCGGATATCGGCCGCCCGATCAGCGATCTCGGCATGCTCGGCGAGGTCACCGCAGACCGCCGCGGAGTGGTCTCGGTGACGGTGCGCCTGACCACCGCGACCTGCCCGCTGGTCGAGGTGTTCCGGGCCGGGGTCACCGCTGCTCTGGTCGATCTGGACGGCGTCACCGGCGTCACCGTGGCGTACGAAGAGATGACGGCGCGCGAGCGCGCCGACCTGGCCACCGCGCTTCGCGGCGGCTCCCCGTCGATGACCAACGACCTGGGGCTGCGCACGCGGATCTACGCGGTCGCCAGCGGCAAGGGGGGCGTCGGGCAAGTCCACGGTCACCGCGAACCTCGCCGCCGCGCTGGCCCGGACGGACGTCCAAGGTCGGGATCCTCGATGCGGATGTCTACGGCTACTCGATTCCCGACGTTGTTCGGGGTGGCGCAGGAGAACCCGGTCGTGGTCGGCGGGCTGATGATGCCGGTGCGTTCGCACGGCGTGGCGTTGATGTCGATGGGCTTCCTCGTTCCCGAGGGCGCCCCGGTCGTCTGGCGCGGTCCGATGCTGCACAAGGCCCTGGAACAGTTCCTCGTCGACGTGCACTGGGGCGACCTCGACGTCCTGCTGCTCGACCTGCCGCCGGGCACCGGTGACATCCAGCTTTCGCTGCTCGAACTGCTGCCCTCGGCGTCCCTGCTGGCCGTCACCACGCCACAGCCCGCCGCCCAGGGCGTCGCGGCCCGGGTGGTCGCGATGGCCAAGGAATCGTCCATGCCGATCGCCGGCGTCATCGAGAACATGACGTCGTTGGCCTGCGGCTCGTGCGGGCAGCACACGGACCTGTTCGGATCCGGCGGCGGAGCCGAACTCGCCCTGCAGCGCCGGATGCGCCGCTCCTCGGGACAGATCCCGCTGGACCGCGCGCTGCGCGTGGCCGGAGACGCGGGGATGCCGGTGGTGCTCGCCGAACCGCTGTCGCACTCGGCTCAGGCCCTGGCCCAGATCAGCTCGACGCTACCGGTGGTTCGTCGTCCGTTGGCCGGCCGTGCGCTGCCGCTCTCGGTGATCACGCCCAACTGACACTGCCTCACCCGGCCGGTCAGGTCAGGAGGTCCTCCGAGTTCAGGATGCGGGTGGTCAGGTCCTGTGACTGCGGTGGAACGTTTGTCACGCCGGCCGTCAAGCCGGTCTCGCGGGCCTGCTGCAGCATCCCGGAGAGCACCAGTGCGCCGGTGGTGTCCACCCGGCCCAGGCGGGACAGGTCGATCTCGACGGCGCGAATCTCGGGATGATCGGGGAGGGCGTCCAACATGGCGGTGGCGAGCCGTTGCGCGGTGCCGAACCAGAGCACTCCGCGCGGCACGAGCGTCAACTGATCCCCGGTCACCTCGACGTCGACGTCCAGGCGCAGGGCCCGCCAGATGAACACCGCCAGCGAAGCGCCGACACCGATCAGTACCGCGATGTCGATCCGCGGGGCGAGCAACAAGGTGGCGGCGAACGTGCCCCAGGCGATCAGGGCCTGGGGGAAGGAGACCCGCCACAGCGCCCACATCGCCCGGAACCTCAGCAGGCTGAAGACGGCCGAGATCACGATGCCCGCCAGGCAGGCCAGGGGAAGTGGTTCGAGCAGGAACGCGAAGGGCAGGAACGCGAGCACGGCCAGCCCCGCGACCGCCCCCGAGAGCCGGGTCCGGGCTCCGGACAGCCGGGCGACAGCGCTGCGGGAGAACGATCCTCCGCAGGGGAACCCGCCGCTGAGCGCGGCGGTGACGTTGGCCGCGCCCTGGCTCACGAATTCACGGTCGGCGCTCCAGCGGCTGCGATCCTCGGCGGCGAAACGCCGGCTGATCGAGGCCGCCTCGGTGAACCCGACCAGCGCGATCACCAGTCCGGGCAGCGCCAGGGACCCCAGGTCGGACCACGGCAGGTCGTCGAAGGTCAGGGGAGGTAACCCCGAAGGAATGTTGTCCACGGCCGCGCCCGGGTACCCGCCGCTGGCCGAGACCACGGTGGCGGCCACCGCCGCCAGGAGCACGCCGGGGAACAGGGCGTGCCAGCGACGGCCACCGATGATGACGGCGACGGTCGCGATCGACACCACCACGGCTTCGGCCTGCCAATGTCCCGGATGTCCCAGCGCCCAGCCCGCCTGGAACACCTGGTTCTCGTAGTCCGGGGCGTCGCTGACGCCCACCGCCTTGGTCAGCTGCGACGTCGCGATGATGATCGCAGCGGCGGGCACGAAGCCGAGCAGTACCGGTTGAGACATCAGATAGGCGACCCAGCCGGCCCGGAACAGTCCGAAGGCGATCCGCACCAGCCCGACCATCAGGGCCAGGCCGAGGCCGAGCGTGACGTACTCGGCGCTGCCGGGCTCGGCCCGGGTGCTCAGCGCCCCGTAGGTCAGCAACGCGGTTACCGCGACCGGCCCGGTCTGCAGGTAGGGCGAGGAGGCGAACAGGGCCGCGACGAGCGGGGGCAATGCCGTGCAGTACAGGCCCGTGACCGCGGGCATCCCGGCCAGGTCGGCATAAGCCAACGATTGCGGTACGGCCACCACCGCCACGCTGAGGCCGGCCACAACATCGCCGGCCCGGTGGGGGAGGGCCATGGACGAATTGTACGGACAAAACGGACGCCGACCACCCCCTGACTTCGCGGCGGCCCGGATACCCTGTCGCCATGCCGCCCCAGACGCGTCCCGCGCCACTCAAGCGGGGCACCGGCGCCCCACTGTGGGCGCAGCTCGAGGCCGACCTGCAGCGCCGGATGGACGCCGGAGCCTTCGACGAGGTGTTCCCCGGCGAGCACGAGCTGGCCCAGCAGTACGAGGTGAGCCGGCACACCGTCCGGGAGGCGCTGCGCCGCATGCGGTCGACGGGAGTTGTCGATTCCACCCGCGGGCGCGGCACATCGCTGCGCCACACCGCGATCGAGCAGCCGTTGGGCGCCCTGTATTCACTGTTCCGTTCGGTGGAGAGCACCGGTGCCGAACAACGGAGCCGGGTGCGGGTGCTCGAGGTGCGGACCGATGCCGAGGTGTCCGAACGGTTGAACCGGCCGGCGGGGACGGAGTTCGTCTTCCTCGAGCGGCTGCGCTTGGTCGATGCCGAGCCACTGGCGCTGGACCGCAGTTGGTTGCCCCGGTCCGTCGCTGGGCCCGTTGCTCGACGCCAACTTCGAGCACTCCAGCCTTTATGGCGAGCTCGCCCGCCTCACCGGGGTTCGGCTCACGGGGGGTCAGGAGACCGTTCGCGCCCTGGTGGCGCCCGCCGAGATCCGCCGCCTGCTCGCCATCCGTGCCGACACGGCCGTGTTGGGGGTGGAACGGATCGGCTGCTTGAACGGGGAGCCGATCGAGTTCCGCGAGAGTTTGATCCGCGGCGATCGCTTCACCCTGACCGCTCAGTGGCCAGGCAACGCCGGGTACCAGGTCGGCGCGACCGGCCTCGGCGCCGCCCAGGATCTCTGACACGGCCGGTTCCGGAACAGGTAGCGGATCCGCCCCGGTCAGCGGGGTGCGCGGCGCAGCTTCCGGACCGGCCAGCCCAGGAAACGCCCGGAGCACAGGGTGCGCGTCGCGGACATGGCGGTCGCCCACGTGGACCGGGGGCGGCTCTCGGCGAGCGCGGCCCGTACCGCGTCGTCGAAGCCGAGCACGGTGCGGGGGAGCAGGTCCCGGACCCGGGGGTCTGTCACCACGGCTTCGGTACCCATGGAACCGAGCAGGTCCTGGGCCGTCGACCCGTCCACATCGGTCAGCAACTCGACGCCGGCGGCCGCGACCGCATTCGGCAGCCAGGGAACGCGAATCCGCAGCCGGGTCCGACTGGTCAGGGCGGCGAACCGCTCGGGCATCTGGTGGTAGGCGAGGACGTCCGCCCCGCCGATCTCCAGGGTCAGGCCGCGACAGGAGTCGGAATCGATCACATCGGCCAGGTAGGCGACGGCGTCGCCGACGGCGATGGGCTGGGTGAGGGTGCCTGCACGTGGGTCGGAGATGGTGATGGGCAGCACCTCGACGAGTTGGCGCAGCATCTCCCAGGCGGCACTTCCGGCGCCCAGGATGATGCCGGAGCGGACCACGGTGACCGGTACGGTCCCGGTGCGCAGGATCTCCTCCACCCGGCGCCGGCTCTGCAGGTGCGGGGACAGATCATCCCCGTCCTGGCCCAGCCCACCGAGAAAGACGATCAGGTCCAACCCCGCCGCCGCGGCGGCGTCCCGCAGCGACTCGGCCTGCCTGGCCTCGCGCGCCGCGAAGGAATCCGTGCCCAGGGAGTGGGCCAGCAGGTACACCACCTGCGCTCCGGACAGCGCCTGCACGAGGCTGCTGTGGTCGTCGAGGTCGGCGAAGCGGGGGTTGGCCGGCCCCCGGTACTCGGTCGGGCGGCGGGTAAGAGCCATCACCTCGTGCCCGCGCTCGACCAGCACGGGTACCACCCGAGAACCCACGAACCCGCTCGCTCCGATAACGGCGACCTTCACCTGGCAACCCCGACTCTGGCCACGCGGGTCCTGGTCCGGGAGCTGCTGCGCGGTGCCTGGCTGCCGGTGCGGGCGAAGTCGCCCGGCGACACTGTAGCGAGAGCTGGGCGGCATCCGAGGGTTGCGTTACCGACCGGCGTTGGCGCTCTGATCGCTGGTCCTGACGGGCGCCAAGGCGCTGGATCAGTTGCCTGGGGCGCTCTTCGACGACCCGCACAGGTGGCCTTCCCGGGGCCGTGCTGAGGTTCCTGCACGCGCCCGCGCTACCTGATTCTCCGGTCGAGTCGCAGTACGGTGGCCCGATGACCGACTCCCTTGGCCGGACCGTGGCGGTGGCCGGCGCCTCGGGTTTCGTTGGACGCCGACTCTGCGCGGCGCTCGTGGAGGCCGGCCACACGGTGAAGGCCCTCACGCGCTCTCCCGAGCGGTATCGCGGTCAGGGGGAGCCGGTACACGCCCAGGTGGCCGATACGGCGTCCCTGACCGCCGCGCTGGAGGGCTGCGACGCCGCCTTCTACCTGGTGCACTCCCTGGCCGAGCCGGACTTCGAGCGGCGCGATGCCGAGGCGGCGCGGAACTTCGCGGCGGCCGCCGCGACCTGCGGGCTCGAGCGGATCGTGTACCTCGGTGGGCTCGGCGACGACTCGGACGACCTGTCCGCCCACCTGCGTAGCCGACGCGAGGTCGAGCAACTGCTCGCCGCCGGACCGGTGGCGGTGACCACCCTGCGAGCCGGCATCATCGTGGGGCACGGGGGCATCTCGTGGGAGATGACCCGGCAGCTGGTGGAGCACCTTCCCGTGATGATCACCCCGCGGTGGGTGCGGACCCGGACGCAGCCCATCGCTCTGGCCGACGTGGTTCGCTACCTGGTCGGGGTTCTCAGCCTGCCGGAGGCGGCCGGGCGTGAGTTCGACGTCGGGGGACCGGACGTGCTGGCCTATGTGGAGATGCTGCGGCGCGTCGCGGAGATCGAGGGCCGGTTACTCAAGGTTCTGCCGGTCCCGTTGCTCTCGCCGGCACTGTCCTCGCGCTGGCTGGCGCTGGTCACGGACGTGGACACCCAGACCGGTCGATCCCTGATCGACTCGATGGCCAATGAAGTGATCGTGCGCGATGACAGCATCCGGGCGCTCGTTCCCTTCGAGCCGATGGACTACGACGCGGCGGTGCTGGCAGCGCTGGGGGAGCGGGCCAAGGCCAGGCGGGCCCGTTGAGCGCCGCTGCCGCGTGGGCCGTTCGGCGCCGTCGAGTCCTCGCCCTGAGCGCCGCGGGAGCCGGCCTGCTCGGTGCCTCGTTCGCGGCCCGCCCCGGTTCGCGGACGTTCTACGGGCTCACCTTCGCCCTCGCCGGAACCTGGATTGCGGGAGCCTGGGCCACCCGCCCGGCCGATCCTGTGGGGGTCCGGCTCGGCTTCGCCCCGGTCGCGGTACCGGTCGTGTTGGGGGCGGGTGCGGGCGGCGCCTTCTTCGGAGCGGCGCTGATCGCCCGTGAGATTCCCGTCCTGAATCAGGCCCTGGTCTCGGTGCTGTCCTACGAACACAAAGGGTCAACTTCCCTGGTGTTCGCCACCACACTGCTGAATGGGGCGGCGGAGGAGTTGTTCTTCCGGGGCGCCGCCTACGACGCGATCATCCCCGCTGCCCCGGTGCTGGCCTCGACCGCGCTCTACGCCGCTGTGACATCGGCGTCGAGAAATCCCGCGTTGGTGCTCGCCTCGGTGGTGATGGGCAGTTTGTTCGGCTTGCAGCGCAAGGTCACCGGCGGTGTTCAGGCTCCCCTGCTCACGCACCTCACCTGGTCGGCGCTGGTCCTGCGCTACTTGCCGCCGCTGTTTCCGCCGCCGCTCCGCTCGGTTCCCGCCCGGGCTTGACCCGCTGACGCCGCCTCGACGAGAACGGCGATCGGCCCTCGGCCCACCGGTGAGGACAGCCACGAAAAGGCCTGGCTGATTCGGCGCGTCCCTGGCAGCATCCCGTCCTGCGGACACAGCCCCCTTCGAGCGGAGCTCAGTCGTGCCCACACGTGTTCCTTCGTCGCGCCGGGAACCCGCCCCGTGACGCCCTGGCACATCCGCGACATCACGGCCGAGGATCTCGAGGCCGTCGTGCAACTCGACGCCGACTCGACGACCACCGAGCAACGCCCGGTGTTCGCACTGGCCGACGTCGTCGCGGCCATCACCGAGCGCAACCCCGCTGTGCTGGCGATCGCGGACGGTGCGGTCATCGGCACAGCGGTCAGCCGGGTGGACCGCGGCCAGGCCTGGGTGCTGCGCCTCGCGCTCGCTCCGGACTGGCGCAATCGCGGACTGGGCAGTGACCTGCTGAGCGAGCTGGAGCACCGCCTGCTCGCGTCGGGCGTGCGCCGGGTCAGTGCGCTGTTGCCGGACGGTGAGACCGGCAGCACCGCGTTCACCAATTCCGGCTTCCAGGCCCGCCGTGGACTCACGCACTTCGAGAAGGTGGAGACCGTGTCGCCGCGCGCGGCGGCGGTGCTCGCGCGCCTCGGCGGCGTCGTGCCGCCCGCGGCGCTGTGGGGTCAGATCGCCGGCATGGCCGAAGCGCGGAAACTGATCGAGCGACGCATTGTGCTACCGCTGGCCCGTCCCGTGCTGGCCGCGGAGCACGGCATCGTCCCGCCGCGGGCGGTCGTGCTGTTCGGTCCGCCGGGCACGGGCAAGACAACCTTCGCGCAGGCGGTCGCGGGCCGGCTCGGCTGGCCGTTCATCGAACTGTTCCCCTCGCGGCTCGCCTCGGCGGAGGGTGGCCTGGCGAGCGGGCTCAACGTGACCTTCGGTGACCTGGCCGAACTGGACAACGCCGTGGTGTTCATCGACGAGGTCGAGGAGATCGCGGCCGCGCGGAACGGAGGTGCGGTCGCAACGGGGGTGGTGAACGAACTGTTGAAGGGACTGGTCAGTTTTCGCGAGCGCGCCGGTCGTCTGCTGATCTGCGCGACCAACACGGTCAGCGCCCTCGACCCGGCCTTCCTGCGGCACGGCCGCTTCGACTACGTGCTTCCGATCGGGCCGCCCGACAAGGTCGCGCGCCGCGCGTTATGGGAGCGCACGGTGGACGACCGTCACCCGGACGCTCCGCCCTTGGAGCTCGACGTCCTCGTCGCACTGACCGAGGGCTTCACTCCCGCCGACATCGCGCACGCTGGTCGCACGGTGGCCCAGCGGACCTTCGAGTGCACCATCGACACCGGTCAGCGCTGCCACCCGAGCGATGCGGACTACCACGCCGTCATCGCCGGTATGCGGCCGACGTTGACCGCCCCGATGCTGGCCGAGTTCACCGCCGACATCGAGGCCTTCGCGCGGTCCTGAATCCGATCAGATCCGCCGGAGACTGACGCAGCGCGAACGCGCCGGGCTCCGGTCCCGGAACTTCACAGTCCTCATCACGGGGTGCACGCCCTCAGAACGGCGGGATGTCCTCGTCGGGTGCGGGCTCCGGGCAGAACTCGGGTGGTTCTTCGCCGTCGGGCGGTGGGGGACGGGTGATGAAGACCTGTCCGGTGGGGTCGGTCCACGTGAAGGTGCCGCCGGAGTCCTGGCGCACGTGCCAGCCCGGGAACTGTTTGACCCGGTGGTGAAATCGGCAGATGCACCCGAGGTTGACGTAGACGGTTCGGCCGCCGGTCTTGAACGTGAGGTCGAACGGGATGGTGTGGTCGATGTCGGACTGCGCCGCGGGGCGCCGGCAGCCGGGGAATCGGCAGTGCCGGTCGCGGGCGCGGATCGCGGTCTTCATCGCCGGACTGGGCACGTAGGTGTTCGCGCCCCGGTCCAGCCGCGCGATCTGCTCCGCGGTCAGGACCGGCGACCCGGGGCCGCTGATGCTGTCCAGGTTGATTCCCAGCCCGGTCACCAGGGTGGCGAGCAGGTGATCGACCCGACGGGCGCCGACGGCGCGGAGGTCCTCATGGCCGCGCTGGGCGGGGACGCGGGCGTTCACTGCGTCGAGGATCAGGTAGGCCTGCTCGGCCGGCAGGTAGGCGCACAGCGTGGCCATCCCGTCCGGCTCGTCCCGAACGTAGAGGGCCCGACCTGCGCGTGCCGCCGCGGCACGCTTACGGACGGCGTCGGCATCCAGCTTCTCCACCTCGCGACGGCACTTCTCGCGCAACGAGCGCGCAGTGCGGCCCTGAGCCTCGGGCAGCACGCTCGCCTCCAAGCGGGAGCAGTGCGCGACGTCGAGGTTGACGCTCTCGTCGGCGATCACCTGCGCCTTGCGCAGGTTGATCACCCCGTCCTCCAGAGCGGCGAAGGTGCGCGGCAGCCGGCGGGTCAAGGTCATCGCCAGGCCCAGCAGGTTGGACGCCTCGGTCGCGCTGATCCCCAGCTGCAGCCCGATATGGGCCTCGACCGAGTGCATCGTGATGTCGTCGTCGTAGCCGATCTCGGGAGATGCCAGTGCGCGCAACGTGAAGTCCGAAACCGCCCGCAGCTGCGCGCCCTCGGCGCGCGCCGCGGCCTTCGACGCGTTCCGCATCTGATCCAGCAGCCCGGCGTCGGTGTTCGGCCCCGTTGGGGGAACATCACCCAGCGAGACCGCCGACCAGTACGCGTCCTGCTGCGCCCGGTAGATCTGGAACGACTCGTAGCCCACGCCGCCCAGCAGCGGCTCTTCGCCGGACCACTCGGGGTCGGCCAGCTCCGTACCGCAGAACTCGAACATATGTTCGAATTGTAGGTCAAGCGACTGCTCCGGTCAAGTGTTGGTACCCCCGAGACCCTCCTCTGTTTGCGGATGATCGGCCAGCAACGTGGTCGAGTCCGGGCTGAACTGATGGTCCGTCAGGTACTCGGGCGACCGAGGTAGGCGTATCCGGCGCTCACATTCCCGAGCGTGAGGGTCAGCCGAGGTCGCGGACGCCGAGCAGGAACTGGCGGGCGATGGGGCCGGCGGTCTTCGACCCGCTGACCCCGTCCTCGACGAGAACCGCGAACGCGATGTTGTCGAGGAATCCGACCATCCAGGCGTGCAGGCCGGCCGAGGCGCCGCTGCCGTACTCGGCGGTGCCCGTCTTCCCCCCGACCTCCTCGCCCGGAATCGCGAGGACGTTCGCGGTCCCGGAGCGCACCGTCGCCAGCAGAAGATCGCGGAGCGTCTGGGCCTCGGGCAGGGCGGGCAGCGGCGCCGCCGGCGAATCGCCCGGGATCAACTGCGGAACCCGCGGGGTCCCGGAGGCGACGGTGGCCGCCACCGAGGCCATCGCCAGGGGGCTCATCAGGACCCGGCCCTGCCCGATCGCGGCCGCGGACTGGTCGACCGCGCTCGTGGACGTCGGGACGTCGCCGGAGAAGCCGCTCAGGCCGAGGTCCCACGTGCGTCCGATGCCGAAGGAGTTTGCCGCCTCCCGCAGAACGTCCGGCCCGAGGTCCTTGGCCTGCGAGATGAACGCGGTGTTGCACGACTCGGTGAAGTCCTTGCTGAACGGCACGTTGCCCAGGGACCCGAGGCCGTCGTAGTTCTCGAAGGGTTTGCCGTCGACGGTGAGAGTGGACGGGCAGGCGACCGTGTCGGACGGCGAGAGCCCGTTCCGCAGCAGGGCGGCGGTCGTGATGACCTTGAACGTGGAGCCAGGGGCGTAGCGGCCGTTCAGGGCCCGGTCCTCGCCGGCCCGGTCCGCCGGGCCGTTCGCGACGGCGAGGATCTCCCCGGTCTCGGTGTCGATCGCGACGAGCGAGGCCTTGCCGGTGATGGAGGCCAGCGCGCGCTCGGCGGCGTCCTGCACCTGCTTGTCCAGCGAGATCTGCAACGGAGTCCCCGCCACCGGCGCGAACTCGTGCAGCGTCTCCAACACCGAGCCGGCACCGTCGACGAGGTTGACCCGCCCGCCCGGCTGCCCGGCGAGCTGCTGCTGGTACGAGGCCTGCAGCCCGAACGAGCCGATGGCGTCGACGCTCGAGGCCGTGGGGCCGGCTTTCTCCAGCGTCTCCTTCGTGGCCGGACCGACGGCGCCGAGGACGCCCCGCGCGTACTGCCGGGTCGGGGCGAGGGGGAGCATGTCGCTGCGCTCCTGGACGCCCGGGATGTCGTTCAGCCGCAGCTTCACCGCCTCGTGCTCCGCGCGCCGCAGGACCACCGCCTCGACGAACTGGCTGGCCGGCGTGCTGTTCTTCCGCTGGAGCAGGCTGTCGTAGTCCAGGTCGAGCAGCGTCGCGAGCTTCCGGACGTTCTCGTCGAGGGTCTTCTGCGCGACCACGCCGACCCGGACGACCTCCTGCTCGGTCACCAGCGGCCGACCCTCGCGGTCCAGGATCGCGGCGCGTGGGGGCAGCTCGCGTACGCGTGCCAGTGCGGTACCTGCGGTGAGCTTCGGATGGACGGCCGCGGGGCTCCAGTCGACCAACCAGGCTCCCGCCGCCTCGGAATCGTCGGGGTTCGCCGTGAGGGTCAGCGAGCCGGGGTAGCTCCAGTCGCCGAGCGCGGAGAGCGAGAGCGTCGCGTCGAAGGCGAGCACGCACGGCAGGTCGTCCTGGCACCCGGAGAGCGCGCCCGGCCGGAAGGACCGGTCGGCGACGCGCAGCTTGTCCTGCACCCCACGCAGGAGCTCCTCGGCCTGGGCCGGGTCCGTGGTCCGGGCGGCGGCCTCGGGATACCGGCCGGCGGCCCAGTCCTCGAGGAACGCCGCGCCCGTCGTGGTCGCCCCGTCGTCGTCGGACCCGCCCCCGAAGACTCCGCACCCGCTCAGGAGGAGCGCGATGGCGGCACCACCGGCGATGGCGCGGAATCTCCGGCCACTCGATGGTTCGGGTCGGCGGGCTCGGCGCGCGTTGATCATGGACGACACGCTACGTCGCGGGAGTCAGGCGAGCAGGCGACGAAGCGCCGCGAGTCCGTCGGCGCTCGGTTGCGCGGTGGGGACCAGTGACTGCTCCAGCCGCCGACGCACGGCCGCGGTGTCCAGGTGCAGGCCGATGGCGACGAGTTCGCTCGCAGGTGCGGCGGCCGGCCCGGTACCGGGACGACATTGCCGGCTCGGCCGACGATGTTGAGCAGGTAGCTCCGCGGTCGTCCGCGGGTGGCGACCGTGACGGTGCCCTTGATCCGGTAGGCCGTGGGTGGCGGATCGGTCAGCAGGTCGACGAGGCCGGCCGCGTCCACGGCTCCCTCCGCCGTCACCGTGACCGAGTCCGCGTGGACGTGCGGATGCTCGTGTGCGTGTTCCGCGCGCAGGGCGGCGCCGAACGGCAGTTGGTCGGGCGGGTCCTCGGTGGCCGCGGCGTCGTAGATCAGGGCGGGGTCGAGGCGACCGTGCTCAGCGGGCACGATCTCCACGTCCGGATTGCGCGCGCGTACCCGCTCGCGAATCCGCGCCAGAACAGCCGATCGCTCGTCGACCGGGATCCGGTCGACCTTGTTCACGACGACGAGGGTCGCGGCCTCGAAGCGGAGCGGGGCCGGACCGAGGCCGTTGTCGAGAGTCGCGAAGTACTCGACCGCATCGACGACCTCGATCACCCCGCCGGGGCGGACACGCTCGACGGGGGAGTGGCGCACCAGCCGGGCCAGGGTGGTGGGTTCGGCGAGACCGCTGGCCTCCACCATCACGACGTCCAGGCCGAGCCGGGAGTGGGAAAGCTTGGCGAGCGCGGCGTCCAGGCCGCCCGCGTCGGGCAGGCAGCAGATGCAGCCCCCGGCGATCGAGGCCGGTTCGTCGACCTGTCCGCTGATCAGGCCCGCGTCGACGTTCACGGCTCCGAAGTCGTTGACGATCACGCCCACCCGTGCACCCGGTCGGCGCAGCAGGAAGTTGAGCATCGTGGTCTTGCCCGAGCCGAGATGGCCGGTGAGCACCACCACCGGCACGCGTCCCGAAGTCACCACCCCATGATCGCTGCAGGTCTCTGGACCGCCTATCGGGTGACGGCGACGTCAGACTTCGTCACCACCGGCGTAGCCTCGCCTGCGCACCCGCCACGGCTTGGAGGAAACCTGTGCGCATCGACCTCGACAGCATCGGCGCCATCTGCGTCGCCAACGCCTGGCACGACATCAAACCGGGTTCCATGAGGATCGGGGCGATGGAGTTCGGGCGCGGCGAGGACACCAAGACGGTGGACGCCGGCGGCCTGGCGTTCAGCTTTGAGACGGTCGCCGGGGGCAAGCTCTATGGCCCGATCAGCGCAATCCAGATGCTTCAGGAGCGATAGCGCGCGTTACTGGGTGCCGAAGATGCGGTCCCCGGTGTCGCCCAGGCCCGGCACGATGTAGCCGTGGCCGTTGAGTTCGCGATCGACGGACGCGGTGTAGATCGGCACGTCCGGGTGGTTCTCCTTCATGTTCGCGATGCCCTCGGGCGCAGCGATCAGACTGACGAACCGGATGGACCGCGGAGTCGTCTCCTTCAGGCGGTCGACGGCAGCGACGGCTGAGTTGCCGGTTGCCAGCATGGGGTCGAGAACGATGGCGTCGCGTTCCGCCATCCCGGACGGCACCTTGAAGTAGTACTCGACCGCGACGAGTGTCTTGGGGTCGCGGTAGATGCCGATGTGGCCGACCCGCGCCCCGGGAACGACCTCGAGCATGCCGTCGAGGAAGCCCGCTCCGGCGCGCATCACGACCACGAAGGCTGTCTTACGGCCTTCGATCATGGGTGAGCTCATCGTCTCGAGCGGCGTCTCGATCTCGACCAGCTGGGTCGGCATGTCCCGGGTGACCTCGTAGGCCATCAACATGCCGACCTCGCGCAGCAGGCGGCGGAAGCTGTTGGTCGAGCGGTCCTTCTGCCGCATCAAGGTCAGCTTGTGCTGCACCAGCGGATGTGAGATCACGTGCACGTGCGGCTCTGACATCAGCTGCTCCTGGTGGGGGAGTGGGGTGCCTCATGATCATGGACGAAAGCCGAAATCAGAACACGGTGCCGTCGCTCGCGATGGTCACCGGCGGCCCGCCGCCCGGGCGGAGCTCCGCGGCGAGGATCCGCCCGGCCGTCCAGCTGCCACCTTCGAGCAGAGCGGCCAGCGGCAGCGAGTGGGCCCGGTCCGCGAGAGGCGCGGGTCGGCCGGCGGCGAGGCGGTTGCGCACGAGGGGGGCCAGTTCGTCGAGCAGGGCGACGGTCAACGCGCGCCACTCGATCACCCAGGGATCGGCCGGCGTCAGCTCGGCGGTGGCCCACTCGTCTGCCCGGGGAACGATCAGCCCGGCATCGAGCAGCAGTCCGCCGTTGCGGTACTCGGGGAGTCCGGTCAGCTCGTTCAGCCCGGTGACCGCAACGCCCGCCCACTCGAACGGTTCGATGAGGGAGTACGTCAGCCACTGACTGAGCTTGTGAAAGGGCACCCGTCCGGTCGGGTGGTTCCACACGTCGCCGACCGGCCACGTGCGTCCGTCCACCTCCATGCTCTGCCCGCTCGGCCAGATCGGGCTGAGGCCGTCGAGCAGAGCGCGCAGGATCTCCGGGGCGGCGACCGTGTTCTGATGCTCCGTCAAGGCGGCGAACAGTCCACCGGGGCGGCCGTCGAAGACGCCGGACCGGAGTGCATCGGCGAGCCGATGGAGCAGCTCGACCCGACCGTCGAGGCCGACGAGAGGATTCGTCGCGGTGACCTGGAAGACCGCGGCCAGGGTGGCGGCGTCCAGACCGGCCAACGCCGCGGCATCGACGCGGTACGGGTCGTCGGGGTCGGCCGAGAACGTCCCGGCAAGAAAAGCTTCGAGGCTCGCGATCGCGAGGCCTTCGGAGCGCGCCAGGGCCAAGCCGGCCGCGTCGCGGTAGGACCAGGAAGGCCCGGCGCCCGCGTCGAGCAGCACGCTGACGACGGCGAGATCGATCCGCGCGGTCGGCGAGAGCTCGGGCACGCGATCGCCGAAGTGCCGCCACCGCGAGTGGTAGGGCACGTGAAGGTCGGGGAAGCGTTCGGCGGTGATGCTCGCGATCCGCTCGACCACCTCAGCGGCCCGGGTCTCGTCGAGGCGGAAGAGGGCCGAGTCGCCGGCACGTACGTAGACCAGCACCTCCGCACACCGGCGGCGCACGGTCGCGACGTTGCGCAGGTCGGCGATCGCCGCCGGCACCGGGCCGAACAGGGCCCGGTCAGTGACCGTCATCGGTGCGTTCGGTCAGCCGGCGGCCCTGGGTCTGGGCCAGACGCGCGGCGTCCGGGACCTCGGCGTCGGTGAAGTATCCGGCGGCGACCTTGGCGTCCATCTCGACGCGGGCATCGGCGGGCACGAGCTCGTCAGGAATCTTCACCCGCTCACCGACCTCGATGCCGCTACCGGTGATGGCGTCGTACTTGTCGTTGCTCATGGAGACCAGGCGGTGGATCTTGGTGATGCCGAGCCAGTGCAGCACGTCGGGCATCAACTCCTGGAAGCGCATGTCCTGCACGCCCGCGACGCACTCGGTGCGCAGGAAGTAGGTGGACGCGCTGTCACCGCCCTGCTGACGCTTACGGGCGTTGTAGACGAGGAACTTGGTGACCTCGCCGAGCGCACGGCCTTCCTTGCGGCTGTAGGCGATGAGGCCGACGCCTCCGCCCTGTGCGCCCCGGATGCATTCCTCGATCGCGTGGGTGAGGTAGGGCCGGCAGGTGCAGATGTCGGACCCGAACACGTCCGAGCCGTTGCACTCGTCGTGCACGCGGGAGGTGAGGGTGATCGAGGGGTCCGCGAGGTCGGCCGCGGAGCCGAAGATGTACAGCGTCTGTCCGCCGATGGGAGGCAGGAAGACCTCGATGTCGCCGCGGGTGACCAACTCGGGATACATGCCGCCGGTCTCCTCGAAGAGCGTGCGGCGCAGTTCGGCCTCGCTGACTCCAAAGCGCTCGGCCACGCCCGGCAGCCACCACACCGGCTCCAGGGCGATCTTGGTGACCATCGCCGAGCCGTCAGCGAGCAGGAACCGGCCGTCGGGGGAGAGGCGCCCCGAGGCGATCGCGTCGCGCACCTCCGGCAGGTGAATGTGAGCCTGCGTCACGGCGATGGTCGGGCGGACGTCGTAGCCCTGGATGAGGTACTCGCCGTAGAACTCGCCGACGCGGGCTCCCCACGGGTCGATCGAGACGATCGCGTGCGGGTCGCTCCAGGCCGGATACGGGCCGGTGGCGTCGGTCGGCGCGGTGTCGGTGAGATCGGCGCGATGCCCGCGCACGAGGTTGCCCGCCGCGACGGACAGCGCGCGGTAGATCCCGTAGCTGCCGCTGTGCGTCCCGATGACGTTGCGGTGGCCGCGGTGCGTCACCGTGCCGATGAGGGGTCCGCGCTCCGCGGGGTCGGCCGCGCCCCAGCGCAGCGCCGGAGCGCCGCCGGCGCCCTGCCCCGGGTGGGAGGTCAGCCGGATGTGACGACGGATCGGCGGGGGAATTTCACCCGTCATGTCTGTGTGCCCCCCGGCTTCGGGAAATCCTCAGACCAGGCTGGAGTACGGGCGGCCCGTCCGCACGCACTTAGGTGATCTTTGGCCCGTTCGGACGTACCCTCCGGGTCCGATGCGTGCGACTTGTCCCACGATCATGTGACACTGGGGGCCTTCCCCCGCGTGCCCGGGTCGGTCTCGACCTCGCGCTCTCCCGTCATTCGGGTCTTCTACCGAAGGCGACGAGATCTGTGGCAGCGCATGCGCACGGCAGTACAGGTGTTGTCCCTACGCGAGTTTGGGCAGCCGCGATCGTGGCGGGAGTCCTGCTGTTGGTCGCATCGTCCGTCGTGCCGCGGGCTTCTGCGGCCGAGCCGCCGGTCGATCTCGGCAAAGCGGACACCTACTCGGTGCTGGCGGGCACGGCCATCACCAACACCCTCACGACGACGCTCAGTGGGGATCTCGGGCTGAGCCCGGGCGCCGCCCTCACGGGATTCCCCCAGGGGTGGTGAACGGCGCGACTCACATCGCGGACCTTGAGGCCTCGCTCGCGAAATCCGACGTCGCCATGGCCTTCGATGACGCAGCGGGACGCATCCAGACCCAGACCGTCGACGGAGACCTGAACGGGTTCGTGCTCCCCGCGGGTGTCTACGCGGCGGCCTCCGCGCTCGCGGTGACCGGGACGTTGACATTGGACGCCGAGGACGATCCGAGCGCGCTCTTCATCTTCCAGATCGGCTCGGCCCTGAACACCGGCGCGGACAGCACCATCAACCTCATCAACGGCGCGCAGATCTGCAACGTCATCTGGGTGGTCGGCAGCGCCGCCACGCTCGGCGCGGCCTCCTCCTTCAGCGGGACGCTGATGGCGGACGCGGCCATCACGGTCGGCAACGGCACGGAGGTCCACGGCCGAGCCCTGGCCGGTACCGCCGTCACCCTGGCCGACAACGACTTCGACACCCCCCGATGCAGCGCGACCCCGCCGGGGACGGGTGGGGGCACGGGTGCCGCCGGCAACGGCAACGGCGCTGGGAATGGCGCCGGCAACGGCAACGGCGGCAGCGGCGGCAGCGGCGGAGGCAGCGGTAACGGCGGGGGCAGCGGCGCGGGCAGCGGCGCGGGCAGTGGCGGATTGAACGGCGACGGCGGATCTCACGGCAGTGGCGACGGCGGAGGCTCGGTCCCGCGCAACCTGCCGGCTACCGGTGTGGACGCTCTGTGGACCGGGCTGTTGGGCGGCGGGCTGTTGGTCGCCGGCGGTCTGATGCTGCGGCGAGGGCGGATGAAGGGCCGTCACCGGCTGGCGTAGGCGCCGGACGCGCGGCTGAACCATGTCATTTCTCTGGCGGCGCTCGAGGACCCGCGCGACGTCCACCTCGCCGACCCGGGCGTGCGGCCAGCGGGGATCAGATCCGCCGAAGCACTTCCTCCGGGACCTTCCAATGCTCCCGCAACCAGCCGAAGTCCCGCGACCGGAACCCGGCGCACTCGCGCTGCACCACCAGCGCCCATGCGGCATCACGCGCCCGGCTCAAGGCCGCCTCGACCTGCTTCGGGTCGCCTTCGAACTCGATCGCGGCGCCGTAGGCCGCGAGAGCTTCGCGCAGGCGGCGGCCGGCACGGCCCAGGCTGTGAGCGCGCTCCTCGGCGAGCTCCTCCAACACGGCCTCGTGATAGCGCCAGCTGGCGCTGCGATCGCGCATGTCCTCCACGGTACGTGGAGCTGGACGCGGCTCGACGGGCCGGAGATCCTTCGGGGGTGAGTGTTCCAAGGCTGCAGATCCTGCACGTGCCGGGCTGTCCGAGCGTGCCGGTCCTGATCGAGCGGCTCCGCGACGAAGCGCTGGCCGGTATCGCGGCCGAACTCGAGACCGTCGTGGTGAACGACCTGGCCGACGCGGAGCGGTGGGGAATGTGCGGTTCCCCCACCCTGCTGGTGGACGGCGCGGATCCATTCGCCGACCCGGACTCCCGGCCGAGCCTGTCGTGTCGGCTCTATGCCGACGCGGACGGAACAAGAAGCGGAGCGCCTTCGGCAGCCGCGCTGCGCGCGGTCGTGTTCCCGCGGTGACCATCAGGGGAGCTGCGCGCGACGCCAGTTCCCGCTCGCCGAGTTGTGCATGCCCGAACGGGGTGGTCAACGTCGTGCCCGCGCCCGCCGGCGGTTCAGCGCCAGTCTGGGACTGACTGCTCGGATCTCCCCGATGTCCAACCCGCTGCCCGGAAGTTGTCCAGACCGCGCAGGTGCGGATCGCGCTCGTACCGCTTGGCTGGCGCTACGTGTTCGAGCTCACATCGATTCGGTGCAGGGGATGACCATGGCAAGTGCTGCTGGAAGCGCGCTGTTCGCGCCGCAGCTCATCGAGAACAGCAAAATGCTCTACCTCGTCTGGCTGCCCGCCGATCGGCAGGCCGTGGCCGCGCTCGTTCCCCACGGTCTGACTCCCCGGGAGGACCATGCCGTCTACCTCAACCAGTACATCGTCGAGGACCCGCTGCAGACCTCCAACGGTGCCGCGGAGACCGATTCCTTCGGCGCGTACTCCCTGACCTACCTCGGGGTCGACCTGGCCGGTCTCGACACCGAGGCCGGCGTGCCCGGCCGCTGGTGGACGCACTACTACAACAGCTCAGAACCGATGGTGCGATACGCCGCCGAACGCGGGGTGCCCGCTGCGGGAGGTGCCAGCACCACCCTTGACGTCGGAAGCGACAAGGTCGTGGCCACCACCCACATCGACGGCCGACCGATTCTCCGGACCACCGCGCGGATCGACGACTCCCCGACCGCCCGCACGGCCGGGCAGCTGCGCTACATCACGAGGGTCGACGACGAGTTCGTCAGCGGCCGCTACCCCTTCGTCGCGGACCTGGCCGGCGGATTCGCCGTCGAGTCGCTGGAGTTCCTGGACCCCGATCACCCGGTCTACGCCCTGCGCCCGGCCGATCCGTTGACCGTCACCTTCGGCTTCTACTCGCCGAGCATCACGTTCTGCTACCCCGGCGGCGAAGGTCCGTTGGGCAGCAAGCACGGCAGCTGAACCTTCGCGACCGCCCTGTCATCACTGCAGAGGAGAACTTCGCATGGCACTACTCGATCGCAGCGCCTGGTACGACCTCGCGCGCACGACCGAATGGACGCCGACCTACATCAAGGAGGAGGAGCTCTTCCCGCCGGAGCTCAGCGGCGGAGAGGGCATCCCGCAGGAGGCGTGGGCGGCCTACGACGAGCCGTACAAGACGACCTACCGCGAGTACGTCGACGTGCAGCGCCAGAAGGACGCGGGGGCGTACTCGGTGAAGGCGGCCCTGGAGCGGGTGGACCTCTACAACAACGCCGACCCCGGCTGGATCAACATCCTCAAGGAGCACTACGGGGGCGTCGCCGTGGTCGAGTACGGCGCCTCGTTCCAGGAGGCCCGCTTCGTGCGCTGGTCGAAGGCGCCGGGCATGCGCAACATGGCCACGTTCGGCATGCTCGACGAGATCCGGCACGCCCAGATGCAGCTGTACTTCCCGCACGAGTACATCAACAAGGACCGGCAGTTCGACTGGGCCCACGAGGCGATGTTCTCCAACAACTGGGTCGCGCTCGGCGCCCGGCACTTCTTCGACGACGCGCTCATGACCCGGGACGCGTTCGCCACCTCGATCTTCGCCAACTTCGCCTTCGAGACCGGGTTCACCAACCTGCAGTTCATCGGCTTGTCCGGGGACGCGGCGAAGGCCGGCGACCACACCTTCTCCAAGCTGATCCAGAGCATCCAGTCCGACGAGGCGCGTCACGCCCAGCTCGGCACACCGCTGCTGCAGATGCTCATCGAGCACGGCCAGAAGGACAAGGCGCAGCGGTACATCGACATCGCGTTCTGGCGTTCCTACCGGCTGTTCACCGTGCTGTCCGGGATCCCCATGGACTACTACGTCCCGCTGCATGTCCGCGAGAGCTCCTTCAAGGAGTTCATGGAGGAGTGGATCGTCACCCAGTTCGTCAAGTCGATCGAGGACCTCGGCCTGTCGAAGCCCTGGTACTGGGACATCTTCCTGAAGGACCTCGACGAGCACCACCACGGTCAGCAGCTGGGCACGTACTCCTGGCGGCCGACGTTGTGGTGGAACCCCGCGGCCGGTGTGAGCCCCGAGGAGCGGGACTGGCTGGAGGAGAAGTACCCGGGCTGGAACGACACCTTCGGCAAGGTCTGGGACGTCATGATCGACAACTTCGTGAACGGCCGCGGCGACAAGACCGTGCCGGGGACGCTCCCGATCATCTGCAACGTCTCCCAGCTGCCGATCGTGGGCACCCCGTACCGGAGCCTGAAGGACACCTCACTGGTGTACGAGGGTCGCAAGTACCACTTCGCCTCCGAGGTCGACAAGTGGATCTTCGAGCAGGAGCCCGAGCGCTACAAGAACCACAAGAACCTCATCGACCGGTTCCTCGGGGGCGAGATCGAGCCCGCCGACCTGGGCGGCGTCCTGGCCTACATGGGCCTCGGCGTGATCAGCCCCGGCGGCGACGACGCCCACCAGTACGCGTGGTTGGACGCCTACCGCGTCAACCTGGCCGCGGCCGGCTGACGAGACAGGAGAAGACGATGGCACTGTTCCCCATCTCCTCGAAGTTCGAGGGCGATTTCGTGCTGAAGCTCGTTCCGGTCGACACCGAGAACACCATGGACGAGGTGGCCGCGGCCGCCGCCGTGCACTCCGTCGGCGTTCACGTCCCCGACCAGCCCGGCAAGGTGATCCGCGCCCGCGCCGAAGGCGCCTCGGAGCCGTTCCCCCGGGACATGCGGCTGGCCGACAGCGGCCTCGGGCCGACCGACACCGTCGATTTCTACTTCGAGTGAGGCCTGGCATGACCAACGACGCCACCGTGGCACCGATCGCCGACCCCGTCGGACCCGTCCTGCAGGCCGGTGAACTGGCCGAGGCCGTGGCCGCCGCGGCCGAGATCGACAACCCCGGCCGCCGGGTCGAGGTCCGTGACCGCGGGTCCTACGTCCGGATCGAGGTGGACGGCGGGGAGTGCATCCTGCGCCGCGCCACCATCGCCGAACAGTTGGGTCGCCCGTTCCAGATGCGCGACCTGGAGATCAACATGCCGTCCTTCGTCGGACGGATCGAAACCGGCACCGAGCAGATCCGATTCTGGCTCGCCCCGCGCCCGATTACGCAGGAGGGATCGGCATGACCGAGGCACCACCGGAGCTCCGTCCCCTGAAGACCTGGAGCCACCTGGCCGGCCGCCGCCGGCGGCCGAGTGAGTACGAGATCGTGTCCACCAACCTGCTGTGGCACATGCGGGATCAGGCCAAGCCGTGGGACGTCGACGAGAACGGTCCCATGTCGAAGCTGTATCTGGACCACCGCAACCACAGCCCGGTCACGCGCGACAACTGGGACAACTTCCGCGACCCCGACGAGATGGTCTACCGCACCTACAACATCCTGCAGGACGGTCAGGAGACCTACGTCGAGGGCCTGCTGGATCAGCACAACGAGGAAGAGCACGACAAAGGCCTGTCCGCGGAGTGGGTGAACAGCCTGGCCCGGCTCTACGCACCTGGCCGCTACCTGTTGCACACCGTGCAGATGGCGAGTGCCTACGTGATGCACATGGCGCCGACGAGCACGATCGCCAACTGCGCCGCGTTCCAGTGCGCGGACCAGCTGCGCTGGGTCTCGAACGTGGCCTATCGCACCGCGGAACTCGCACAGGCGCATCCGTCGGTGGGCCTGGGCAGCCAGGAACGTGCGCACTGGGAGCAACTGCCGGCCTGGCAGGGGTTCCGTGAGCTGACCGAGACCGTGCTGGGTACCCGCGACTGGGCCGAGTCGTTCGTGGCGCTGAACCTGGTCACCAAGCCGGCGATCGACGAGGCGTTCTTCCGGCAGCAGGGCGTCAGTGCACGCCGTAACGGGGACCACCTGCTTGCCCTGCTCACCGAGGCGGCTCTGCGCGACAGCGAGCGCTCCCGCCGGTGGTCCACCGCAGTGGTGGAGTACATGGTGGAGAACTCGGACAACGTCGCGATTCTCGACGGGTGGCTCGAGCGTTGGGTGCCGGTGGCGGACGCCGCCATCGAGGCCTTCTGCGCCGAGCTCCCGGAGAATGCGGACGCGGCCTCGGCGGCGATCGCGGCCACCCGCAGCTTCCGGAACCAGCTGCCGTTGCGGGGCTGAGCGGCAGTGTCCGTGGAGGTTGCGGTGTCGGCCGGCCCGTCGGTGGTGATCAGCACCACCGAGGGACAGTCGTTCCCCTGCGCGCGGGGTGACACGTTGTTGCGTGCCGCCCTGCGCGCGGGTCTGCCCGCCTCCTACGAGTGCAACAGCGGGGGCTGCGGCACCTGCAAGTTCGTGCTCGAAGCCGGGGCCGCCGACGACGCGCAGACCGACCCGCCGGGGCTGACGCCGCGGGACAAGCGCAAGGGCCGACGCCTCGCCTGCCAGGCCGTGCCGTCGGCCGACTGCACCGCGGTGCTGACGGTGGCGGCGGGCGGTGCGGTGCCGCTCCGGCCGGCCCGTCATGTCGGCACGGTCACGGCCACGCGCACGCTCACCCACGACCTGCGCGAGCTGACAATCCGCACCCCCGAACCGGCGGACTTCCTTCCCGGTCAGTTCGCGATGCTCGCTCCGCGGTGGCCAGACGGGACGGAGGTTCTCGGCACCGACCGGGCGTACTCGATGTCGAACCTGCCCAACCCCGAAGGCCTCTGGCAGTTCCTGATCAAGCGGGTGCCCGGCGGGGCGTACTCGAGCAGGTTGGTGGACGAGGTCGAGCCCGGCGCCCCGGTCGACATCGACGGTCCCTACGGGCACGCCTACCTGCAGCCCGGGGCCCGCGACGTGGTGTGCATCGCCGGCGGGTCCGGTCTGGCTCCGATGGTGTCGGTGGCCCGCGGTTTGGCCGCTCGTGCCGATGCCCACCAACGGCGCCTCGACTTCTTCTACGGCGGCCGGACCGAAGTCGACCTGTGCGCGGCAGGGTTCGTGGCCGAGGTGGCTCCACGGCTTCGTGAAGTGCGCTTGCACGAGGCGCTCTCCGGTGAGGCCGGCGCGGACTGGTCGGGTCCGCGAGGATTCCTGCACGAGGTGCTCGCGACCGTCCCGCCGGTAGACCTGGCGGACCGGGAGATCTACCTGGCCGGCCCTCCGGTGATGACGGACGCCGTGGTGCGGCACCTGGTGCTCGAGCGCGGGTTCTCGGCCGACCACATCCACTTCGACCGGTTCTTCTGACCGCCCGGCAGAAAGGAACGACGACCCTCGTGGCCTTCGAACGAGTGACGACCCTCGACGACCTGTGGGAGGGCGACATGGAGTCCTTCACGGTCGGTGGGAAGGAGATCCTGCTGGTGCACCTCGACGGGGGAGAGGTGATCGCGACCCAGGCGATCTGCCCGCACCAGCAGATCGAGCTCGTCGAGGGTGAACTGGCCGGCGCCACGCTGACCTGCCGGGCGCACCTGTGGCAGTTCGACCTCCGCACCTGTAAGGGCATCAATCCCACGCACGCCGAGATCGCCAGCTTCCCCGTGCGGGTGGAGGGCGAGGACATCTACGTCGATCCCGAAGGCGACACGCCCCGCGTCGCCCACTCCTGACTCCGCGAGCCACCCGACCCCGAGGAGAATGCCTTGCCGTTCATCCGCATCGACATGTTTCCCGGCCGCACGCTCGAACAGAAGCGCGAGTTGGCGGAGGTGCTGACGCGTGAGGTCAGCCGGATCGCCAAGTGCAGACCCGAGACGATCAACTTCATCTTCACGGACGTCTCCCGGGAGAACTGGGGCCGCAACGGCCACCTGTTCGCCGACGCCTACGAGTACGAGAACGACCCCGAATGAGTGGCGGATCCCCCGCTCAGCCGCACCTCCAGCAAACCGGCAGTCCGCTGAACCGAATTGAGGCATCAGAGGAAATGAGGCATCAGAGATGGTCACCCTGAACTCGGACATGGGGGAGTCCTTCGGGCTCCACTCCTTCGGCCACGACGACGCCCTGGTCGAACTCATCGACACCGCCAACGTCGCCTGCGGTTTCCACGCCGGGGACCCGACGGGGATCCGGGAGACGGTGCAGAAGGCGCTGGCCGGTGGGGTCACCGTGGGGGCCCATCCGGGTCTGCCGGACCTGGTCGGCTTCGGCCGCCGCGAGATGAAGCTCGAACGCGACGAGACCGCGGACCTCGTCCGCTACCAGGTCGGCGCGCTGGTCGGCTTCCTGGCCGCGGAGGGCGCGCCGCTCGACCACATCAAGCCCCACGGCTCGCTCTACGGCATGGCGGCCCGCGACGAGGACATCATGGACGCCATCTGTGACGTGGCGGTGCAGTACGAGGTGCCGATCTTCGGCATGGCCGGCACCGCGCACGAGCGGATCGCGACGAAGCGCGGGGTGCCGTTCGTGGCCGAGTTCTACGTCGACCTCGGCTACCGCGCCGACGGCAGCCTCATCATTGCCCGCCGGCCGCGGGCGACACCGGTCGAGGACGCCACCGCGCGTGCCCGCAAGGCGCTCACCGAAGGTCTGGCGACCGCGGATACCGGCGAGGACTTCCCGATGCGCGTGGACTCCATCTGCGTGCACTCCGACACCCCGAATGCGACCGAGGTCGCGCAGGCAGTACGTGGGGTCATTTCCGCCAGTTGAGCACCCGTGATGCGATGCAGGACCTCCAGACCCACCAGAAGGGCAGCACCCCATGAGTGAGCACCAGGTCGTCTCGCCGCTGCCGGGGATCTTCTACCGGTCCTCGGCGCCGGGTCAGCCCCCGATGGCCGCCGAGGGCTCCACGGTCACCGCCGATCAGAGCATCGGACTGGTGGAGATCATGAAGCAGTTCACCGAGGTCAAGGCGGGAGCCGCCGGAACGTTGGTCTCGTTCCAGGTCGAGAACGAAGCTCCCGTGTCGCCCGGCGAAACAGTCGCCACCATCGATACCGCGGGGACGTGATGCGCAGACTGCTGATCGCGAATCGCGGCGAGATCGCGGTGCGGATCGCCCGCGCCGCCCGCGAACGTGGGATCACGAGCGTGGCGATCTACAGCGAGGCGGACAGCCAGGCCGACCACGTCCGGTTCGCCGACGAGGCGGTGCTGGTCGGGCCGGCCCCGGCACCCGCCAGCTACCTCAAGGTGGACGCTCTGCTCGAGGCGGTGCGGGCCACTGGTGTGGACGCGGTGCACCCCGGCTACGGCTTCCTTTCCGAGAACGCCGGGTTCGCGCAAGCAGTCGTGGACCTCGGCGTGACGTGGGTCGGTCCGAGCCCACGCGCGATCGCGGAGATGGGCGACAAGGTGGCGGCGCGGGCGAGTGCCGCAGGCGCCGGTGTTCCGATCGTCCCGGGGTCCGACGGTGCGGTCACCGACCCCGAGGCGGCGGCGCGGATCGCCGACGGGATCGGCTTCCCGCTGGCGGTCAAGGCCGCGGCCGGCGGCGGCGGGCGCGGGATCCGGATCGTGGAACGGGCCGCGGATCTTCCCGCCGCCATCACCACCGCGCAGGCGGAGGCCCAGGCGGCCTTCGGCAGTGCCGCGGTCTACCTGGAGCGGTTCGTCCCGCGGGCACGGCACATCGAGGTCCAGATCTTCGGCGACGGCACCCGGGCCGTTCATCTCGGGCTGCGCGACTGCTCCATCCAGCGGCGCCGGCAGAAGGTGATCGAGGAGGCCGGTGACCTCGGGATCGCCGACGAGGTCGTCTCCGGCATGGGCTCTGCCGCGGTCCGCCTGGCCGAGGCGGTGAAGTACAGCGGAGCCGGAACCGTGGAGTTCCTCTACGACGAGGTCCGCGGCGAGTACTACTTCCTCGAGATGAACACCCGGATCCAGGTCGAGCATCCGGTGACGGAGATGGTCTACGGCCGCGACCTCGTGGGCGAGCAGCTGCACGTCGCCGGCGGCAATGCCCTGTCCTTCGAGCAGGCGGACCTTCTCCCGCGCGGACACGCGATCGAGATCCGCGTCAACGCCGAGAACGCCCAGCAGAACTTCCTGCCGAGCCCGGGCACCATCGCCCGCCTGCGGTGGCCGGGCGGACCGTTCGTCCGGGTCGACAGCGGGTTCTCCGCCGGGTCGACGGTGAGCCCGTACTACGACTCGATGCTGGCCAAGATCATCGTCTGGGGCGAGGACCGGCCCCGGGCGCTGGCCCGGATGGTCCGGGCACTCGCGGAGTTCGACGTCGAGGGCATCGCCACGACCGTGCCGTTCGCGCAGGCGATCCTGGCGACGCCGGCGTTCCAGAAGCGGGACTTCCACACGACCTGGCTCGAACAGTGGCTGGCCGGCACCCCAGCGGCCACGACGGGAGAAGCAGATGCCTGAGCAGACGTTGTCCGAGTCGAGGTCGCGGTACTCGTGGGGTGCCGACGAACACCTGGTGGTGCAGATCGCCGAGGAGATGAGTCTGGCCGCCAACTTCAAGGCGATGGAGATGGCGACCGCCCTCGTCGCCGCGAAGCTGGACGGGATTCACGACATCTGCCCGGCGAATGCCTCGCTGCTGATCCGGTTCGATCCCGACCGCCTCGACCCGCGCACGTTGGAGGAGACGGCCCGGGCCATCGAGGCCGAGGTGGTCCAGGGGAACTCGCCCTCGCTGGCCACGCGGATCCTCGAGGTGCCGTGCTGGTACAACGACCCGATGACCCGCGAGGTCGGGGACAAGTTCCGGGATCGGCACCAGCGTCCCGAGGGCAACGACCTCGAGTTCGCGATGGCGGAGCTCGGACTCGACTCCGTCGAGCAGTTCGTCGCGCAGCACTCCGGCTCGCCCTGGCTGGTCTCGATGGTCGGCTTCGTGGCGGGCCTGCCTTTCATGTTCCAGATGGTCGATCGGGAGCAGCAGATCGACCTGCCCAAGTATCTCCGCCCGCGTACCGACACCCCGAAACTGACGGTGGGTCACGGCGGCTGCTTCGGGTGCATCTACTCGGTGCGGGGCGCCGGCGGGTACCAGATGTTCGGGATCACACCGCTCCCGATCTACGACCCGAAGCAGGAGCACGCGATCTTCGCCGAGTCGATGGTGCTGTTCCGGCCCGGCGACATCGTGAAGTTCCGTCCGGTGGACGAGGCCGAGTACCGCGAATTGGCACGGGCGGCCGACGCCGGCGAGGACGTGTACAAGGTGGCCGAGGTGGAATTCGAGCTGCACTCCTTCCTGGCCGACCCCGATGCTTACAACGCCCGACTGATGGGAGCGCTCGGATGATCGTCGAGGTGGTGGAGCCGGGCCTGGCGACCACGGTGCAGGACCTGGGACGGATCGGCTCCTACAACGTGGGTATCCCGCCGTCAGGCGCGCTGGACCAGTACTCGGCGCGGATCGCGAACCTCCTGGTCGGCAATCCGGAGAGCGCCGCGGTCCTGGAGGCGCCGTACCTGGGTCCCAAGCTGGCGTTCCGCGGCTCGGGCAGCGTGGCGGTCACCGGCGCGAAGGTGACGGCCTCGCTCAACGGGGTCGAGGTCCCGTCCTGGACGTCCATCGCGGTCGCCGACGGTGACGTGCTCTCCTTCGGTTACCTCGAAGGCGGAGCGCGGATCTACATCGCGATCGCCGGTGGAATCGACGTCCCGCTCGTGCTCGGCTCGCGGTCCACCTACGGGCTCGGTGCTCTGGGCGGCTTCGGCGGCCGCCCGCTGCAGGCCGGTGACCAACTCCCGGTGGGCGACGCCGCGGCCCACGTCGCGCGGTCGGTGGTCGACGCGGCGCGGCCGACGTGGTCGCGGGAGGTCGAGCTGCGCATCGTGCTGGGTCTCTACGACTACCGACTCACCGAGGCGTCGCTGATCGACCTGCTGGGGGCGGACTGGTCCTTGACGCCGGTCGCGGACCGCACCGGGTTCCGTTACCGCGGTCCGCAGCTCCACTTTCAGGAACGGGTGCAGCCCTTCGGTGCCGGCTCCGACCCGTCCAACATCGTCGACGCGGGTTACCCGATCGGGTCGATCCAGGTGCCCAGCGGGTCCGAGCCGATCATCCTGCACCGCGACGCCGTTTCGGGCGGTGGCTACGCGATGGTCGGCACCGTGATCAGCGTCGACATGGACCTGGTCGGTCAGTCCGCGCCGGCGACGGCCACCCGCCTGGTGTCGGTCTCGCTGGAGGAGGCGTTGCGGGCACGGCAGGACAACAAAGCCCGACTGGAGAAGGTGCGGTCGGCGCTGGTGGCCTGATCCCGGCTCAGCCCACAGCCTGGGCCCGGGCCGGTTCCACGGTGAAGTCGACGCGTGAGTTGAGTGCCCGCGCCTCGTCGTAGCTCACCTCACGGAAGCGGAGCCGGTCCCGCCCCGGGCGCATCTGGCCGACCTTCCATCGCGCGCAGTGCGGGATCGTGCCGACCACCGCGAATCCGCCGGAGGTGAAGCTGTCGGCGCCGAGGATCGTCAGCACGTCGCCGTTGGCGAGCACGCCGCCCTCGGGGTAGCTGCTGTCCAGCAGATTGGACGGATGGCCACCCGCGACCC
This sequence comes from uncultured Actinomycetota bacterium, assembly GCA_963756785.1. GTDB lineage: Bacteria > Actinomycetota > Actinomycetes > Sporichthyales > Sporichthyaceae > Sporichthya. Next base: position 1,637,899 of record CAVWPF010000007.1, on the reverse strand, counting down.
CGCCGTCGGGCCGCGCCCACGCGAAGCGGTGCGGGTTCAGTCGGGTGGCGACCCGGTCGGAGTTCAGGTCGACCCGCCACGTCGCGCTGCGCAGGTGGTCCCAGTCGGACTCGGTGAGGAACTCCGGCGCGGCATGCGGCCCGGGGAGGATCTCCACCTCCCAGTCGGTGGCGAAGCGAGGTCGCAGCGCCTCCGGGAGCCGGCGCCGCGGTGCCGCGGGTCCGTCGGAGGTGGCGAGCAGGTCGCCGCGGACGAGGGCTCGGCCCTCGAGACCGCCGATGCCGGCGATCAGTGAGGTGGCTCTCGATCCGTACACCTCAGGGACATCGATGCCTCCGGCCACGGCCAGGTAGAGCCGGAAACCCGCCGGATTCGCGTCGATCGTCCGCAGGACGTCGCCGGCGTGGACGTCGAGGGTCTGCCACGTGGGCACGGGGGAGTCGTTCATCAGTGCGAGCACACCGTCCGGTGCGGTGATGGCGATCTGGGTGTCCCGCAGGAAGGCGATCGAGCAGCGGATCATCGGTACCTCGAGTGCGGCGGCTCCGGCCTCGTTGCCCACGAGAATGTTCGCGGCGCGGAAGCACAGGTGATCCATCGGACCGGCGGTCGAGTACCCGTGCGCGCTCAGGCCGCGGCGCCCCGGCCAGGCCTGCACGGTGGTCTGCAGCCCCGGCTCCACCAACTCCAGGGTCGCGCGCGGGGTCACGGGATCTCCACCGACGCGGCGGCCTCGGCGCGTTGCGCGGCAACCCGGGCCGCCTGCGGTCCTGCGCGGTCCAGCACCTCGAGGTACTCAGCCACCGCGAACGGCGCGACCTCGACCTCGTAGTCATAGCGGCCCTCGAACACCTGCAGCCGCAACGCCAACAGCTCCTCCTCGCTGACCCGGGTGAAACGAACCCGGTCACCGGCGACGAAGAGGTGTGAGGCGGCCGCGTCCTGTGCCGCGGCGGGCACCTTCCCGCCCTCCGCGGCGGCAGGCCCGCCGACGTCCCGCAACGGCAAGGTGCGCCCGAACAACTGGTACCCGCCGGGGGATTCCATCGGGTAGAGCACCACGCACGGCCCTCCCAACCCGACCGCGCCGTCCGCGGTCCACATCCGGGCGGGGTTGTACTTCGGCACGGAGATCTGGGTGAGGGGATCCATCGAGAACAGCGAGGGAAGCCCTGGGAAGTACCCGATGAACGCGTTCCACCAGGTGGTGGACACGAAGCGGCCGAAGAAGTCCTCGCGGTTGCGGAAGCCGTTGTAGCGCACGATGTAGTCGATGTTGTCGCCGTCGCGGACGTTCGGCGCGTCCTGGCGAGTCGTGACCCGGTAGCGGTGCACCGCTTGCCGGGTCATCTCGTCGTCGAACGCGATCGGCATCCGCACCACCCGGCTCGGCAGGACCAGGGACGCCAGGTCGGGCACCTGCTGCTCCCGGTCCAGGAGCGTCTTGAGCAGGGCGTCGCGGGAGATCAGCTCCGGATCGAAGGTGAGCAGCACCGACCGGAAGCCGCCGCTGGCGGCCACGAGTCCGTCGACCGGATCCAGCTCGAGTTGGCGGAGCAGCGCGTGGACCCGGAAGTTCAGCCGCAGGTCCACCTCGATCCCGCCGTACTCGATCAGTACCTGGTTCTCACCCGCCTGCCGGAACCGCGTGGGCTCGAGTCCGGGTGGGCTGTCGAGCTCGCACAGGACGGTCGGGCTTGGCACGAAATCTCCCCTCCCTTCCCTGAGCCGGCGTCGCCTCCGATGCCACCGCCATGATGGCCGGTACCCCCAGCATGTGCGATGCTCCGGTTCTGTGAATGATCCCCTCGGCCGGGTGGCCCGCGCCCATCGGGAACTGGTGCGCACCGCGGTGGCGGCGCGTGGCACGCGCGGCATCGCGGAGCGGGTGTTCGCCGCGGTCGGTGGCTGGGTGCTGCTGCTCGACGGGGCCGGTGAACTGCGCGCGGCCGTGCCGGACGGGGCCCGTTCCCGGTTGCCCTGGGTGCGCACGGAGCTGTCGCGGTTCGACGCGGACAAGGCGGTGTCCGCGATGACGACGTCCCTGCCCGGGGAGACCGTCGCAATCTGCCCGGTGGCGGTCTCCGGCCGGGTCCGCGGCTACATCGCGATCGGACGTGCTCGACCGTTGGACGCGATGGAACGCTCGCTCGTCGACACCGCGACCTACCTGCTGGCCGAGGATCTCCAGCGGACGGACACCCTTCGGCAGGCGGCGCGCAACAACCGGCTGGCCGTTCTGCAGTTGTTGCTCGACGGGCACGCGCAGGTGGCGCACACCACCGCCGAGATCCTGCGGATCCCGGTGCCCGACGGACCGCTGCGGGCCGCGCTGCTCGGAGTTCCCCGCCGATTCGGCGCCGAGCTGCTCGAGGTCGCCGAGGAGGACCAGGCGTTGCACCGGATCACCACCGTGATCGCCGAGCTGCGCCCGGGACGGGTCGCCCTCGTGCTGCCGACGGCCGAGGGAGACGTGCGGACCCTGGAAGCAATCCTGCGCCGGGTCCCCCACGGACGGGGGGCGGTGAGCGAACCGGTCGAGGCCGGCGCGCTGCCGACGGCCTGGCAGCGGGTGCAGTCGGTCTTCCGCGCCGCCTCGGAACAGCCGGGAAGGCTCTACGTCGCGGGAGACATTGCCGATGCCGGCCTGCTGCGGCATCTCGACGCCGACGCCGCGCGCGGCTGGGCGCAGGCGGCGCTGGCTCCCGTGACGGCTCTCGACCACGGTTCTCGCGTCGATTTCACCCAGACCCTGCGTACGTATCTGGCCAACAATGGCCGCGCGGACGCCTCGGCCGGTGAGCTCGACATCCACCGGCACACGTTGCGCTACCGGATGTCGCAGATCGCGGAAGCCCTCGGACGCGACCTGGACGATCCCACCGTGCGGGCTGAACTCTGGTTCGCCCTGCAACTGCATCAGCTCTGATCGCCTGATCTTTGGAGTAGTCATCATTGCGGAGCCAGGTACCGCCGACCGTCGAGGAGTGCTGTGATCCGCACCGAGAAGAACGGCCATGTCTGGACCGTCGTCCACAGCCGCTTCACCGAAGCCCGGAACGGCATGGATCCGGCGAGCGCGGACGATCTCGTTCAGGCCTTCTCGGAATTCGATCGCGACCCGGACGCCCGCGTCGCGGTCCTCTGGGGCGAGGGCGGCGCGTTCTGTGCGGGGTGGGACCTGAAGTACGCAAGCACGCTGACCGATCGCGACAGATTCCAGCAGGAAATGGTCGAAGGGCTCGCCTTCCCGACCGGGGCGAACGAGGCTCCGCGCGGGCCGCTCGGGCCGACCCGGCTCGAGCTGTCCAAACCGGTGATCGCCGCTGTTGAGGGGCCCGCGGTCGCCGGCGGTATGGAGCTGGCCATGTGGTGCGACATCCGCGTGATGGCCGAGGACGCGTACTTCGGTGTCTACTGCCGTCGCTGGGGCATCCCGCTGCTCGACGGCGGCACGGTGCGCCTGCCGCGGCTCGTGGGTCAGGGCCGTGCGATGGAGATTATTCTGACGGGCCGTAAGGTTCCTGCGGACGAGGCGCTGCGGATCGGGCTCTGCGAGCAGGTCACCAGCAGCGGCAACGCCCGCGCGGCGGCGGAAGACATGGCCCGGGAGATCGCCCGCTTCCCCCAGGCGGCCGTCCGGGCCGACCGGCGCTCGGTCCTCGAGACCTACGGGCAGCCGGTCCGGGAGGCGATGCGCCGGGAGTGGCACAACGGGCTCGACGCCCACATCCGCGAGGGTGCCGACGGCGCCGCCCGGTTCGCCGCCGGTCGCGGGCGGCACGGGGACTTCGCGGAGATCTGATCCCCGCTACGGCCGGAAGCCGTTGCGGGGCGCACTGCCGACCGGCCGGGGGGCTCGTCCTTCCCGGCCGGTGTCGGGCCGCACCACGTCGGACCACACCTTCATGTCGATGAGCTGTACCTGGCCGTAGGTGGTCACCATGGCGACGTCGACGGCGTCGCGCCCGCGGCCGATGACGATGCGCCCGGAGCGGTGAGCGTTGTTCCGCGGATCGAATGTCCACCACCGCCCACCGAGCCAGACCTCCATCCAGGCGGCGAAGTCCATCTCGGCGGGGTCGATCGGCAGGTCGAGGTCAGGGATGTACCCGAAGACGTACCGGGCGGGAATGTTCAGGGCGCGGCAGAACGTGATCGCGAGGTGGGCGAAGTCGCGGCAGACACCCTTGCCGGCGGCGAAGGCGTCGGCCGCGGTATAGGTGGGCGAGCTGTCGCCGTAGCCGAAGGTGAGGTGGGAGTGCACGTCGTCCACGATCGCCTGCACGCGGCTCCAGCCCGGCTTCAGCCCGCCGAACCGGTTGATCGCCTCCTGGCCGAGGAGGTCGGAGACGCAGAAGCGGCTCGGCATGAGATAGAGGAGCACCTCGGAGGGGAGGTCCTGAACCGGGTCCTCGGGGGCGTCGAAATCGGTGTCGTCGAGGACACGCGGGACCTCCACGACTGCGTCGTAGTGCAGCGAGAACGGCCCCGGCGACACGTTCAGGCGGGAACACCTGTTCCCGAACGTGTCCTGGTAGGTCGTGTGCTCGGCCGCCGGGAGGAACGACAGACTGTGGGCCAGCATCCGTTGGCGTGGTTCGTCCTGCGGCTCCACCTGGAACACCGCGGCGACGGGTACGGGAACATTGAAGACGAAGTCGCAGCCGACGCGGATGTGTGCGGTGCCCGGCGCGAGCTCGGTCGGATGGGGCGCGGCGGCTGCCGCACGTCGCGCATGTTCGCGGCCCAGGGCGGCCGGGGTGAAGGTTCCCACGTCGACGGTTCGGGATGCGGTATCGCTTCGCCGGAGCACCACAGCGGACCCATTGGGGATCCGCTCCCACGGCAACTGTCCGAGGGGCTCGGAGGCGATGACCACGGCGTCGGCCCGCCGTGTCCAGCACAGGTCGAAGTAACCCGGCTGGTCCTCAGGGAGCGCGGACGGCGGCGGCGTTTTCCCGTCCGGCGTGACGTAATGGCAGCAGAGCGCGGTCAGTTCCTCGCGTCCCAGCAGCAGGGCGTTGAGACTGCTCGGTGTCAGGTCCCGGGACACGTCGGCCACCGTCTGGCGCAGGCCCTCATCGAGGCCGTGCGCGTCAATGTGTGCGGCGAGCAGGTGCAGCAGCCGCTCGCTGTCGGTGTCACCTCTCAAAGCATCCCGCTGACTGTCCGTCAGGAACGGGAGCAGGCCGTCGGCCGGGCGCACGGCGCCGTTGTGGCCGAAGGCCCAGCGGTCCTCGACCAGAAATGGGTGGGTGTTCTCGGCCCCCACGGTAATCCCGGGCGTGGCCCACCGCAGGTGGAGCAGGACCGCGTCCGCGCGGACCTTCCGCACCGCGGCGGCGAACTCCGGTGAGGAGTGCGCGGGCTGTTGCGAGGTGAGCGAACGCAGGTGCTCGCCCTCCCACCAGGCGATTCCCCATCCGTCCGCGTGCAGCCGGGACAGCTCCGTGAGCTCGGCCAGGCCCGATTCACCGAGCGCCTCGGCCACTGTTATCGGGGTCGTACTCACCCAGCCAACGAGCCGGCACACAGGCGTCCCTCCCTACCTGCCCCGAGCTTAGTCGCCGCCGCACGGCGTTGTGCCGGTCGATTTCTGCTCGCAGCCTGTCGGTAACACCACACGGTTTGGAGATCGACGACCTGCGGGAGAGGCTGGGGCGGTGAGTATCGAGACCCGCACGGTGTCGCTCCACGCTGACGAGGTGCGTTACCTGCAGACCGGCGGTGCCGATCCCGCTGCGTCGCCGGATGCGGACCTGGTGGTGCTGGTGCACGGGATCGCGGGCGGTGCAGCGACCTGGGGTCCGGTGCTGGCCGAGTTGGACCGGCGGGGTGAACCGCGCCGGGTCATCGCCCCGGATCTCATCGGACACGGCCGGGCGGACTACTCCCTCGGTGGCTACGCGAACGAGGTCCGCGACCTGCTCGCGGCCTTGGGGCATCGACGGGCGACGATCGTCGGGCACTCGCTCGGCGGCGGTATCGCGCTGCAGTTCCAGTACCAATACCCCGAGCTGTGCGCCCGGCTGGTGCTGGTCGACTCCGGCGGGCTGGGACCGGAACTGCATCCGGTCCTCCGGGCGGTGACCCTGCCGGGTGCGGAGTGGGTGCTGCCGGTGCTGGCCCACGCCAAGGTGGTGCGCGCGGGCGGCTGGCTCTACGAGGCGGCTCGCCGGCTTCCGTTGGCACCGCGCCGCCCGTCGGTGCTCCACGCCGCGGCGGCGTTCGGCTCGCTGTCCGACAGTGTCCGCCGACGCGGCTTCGTGCTGACTGCGCGCAACGTCATCGACATGACCGGCCAGCGGGTGTCGGGGCTGGACAAGCTCTACCTCAGCGCGGGAGTTCCCACGCTGATCGTGTGGGGAGGCCGCGATGCGATCATCCCCGCGGCCCACGGAGCCGCGGCCGCCGCGGTGCTGACCGGCAGCCGCTTCGAGCTCTTCGAACAGGCCGGGCACTTCCCGCACTGCGACGAACCCGCCCGCTTCACCGACCTGTTGTTGAATTTTCTCGACAGCACGACCCCGGCGACGTTGAGTCCCGACGACTACGCCGACCGCCTGGCCGCGCACGCCGCCGAGCCACCGGGGTCCGACCGCGCCGGCCCGTAACGCAGAGTTTCGCAGCGGCTACGCAGTCCTGATCTTGGCGTCATGCCGGTGACACACGGCGGGGGAACCATGGGCGCATGGAACCTCTCAGAGTGCGTGTTGAACTGGCCGACGAACCGGGCGCTCTCGCCGGGCTCACCGCCGCCTTGGCAGATTTGGGCGTCGATGTCGCGTCGGTCGACGTCCTCGAGGTCGACGGGATCACGGTGGTCGACGAGTTGGTGCTGCGACTGCCCGCAGACGTCGGACCCAGGGACGTCGAGGAGGCGGTACGCCTCGCGGGCGCGGGTGAGGTCTTGTCCACCCACATCGATGCCCCGCGCGGAGACGCCACCGTGCGTGCGCTCGAACTTGTCGCGTGCGTACTCGCGGTGCCGGGTGATGTCGACGCCGCGGACCGAGGTCTGGCGGCAATCGCCTACGCCGACGCCGGGACTCTGCTGGAACTCGATGAGGCGTTGAGCTACCCGCTCGCACAACGCGCGCTTGCGCAGGGCGTGCCGATCTCCGGGCGCGCCGGGCTGCAAGCCTCGCCGTTGGCGGTGCCCAGCGGGTGGGTGCTCTGGCTGACTCCAGCGGTGGAGAATCCACTGCACGTCGCCGTCGTTGCCCGGCGAATGGACGTGCGGTTCTCGGCCACCGAGGCCGCCCGCTTGCGCGCGTTCGTGACCCTGTTGGAGAACAATCAGGCTCTCCGGGTCTCGATGTGATGCCGCTGCTCAGCCCACGCGAACGGCGCGAGGGGAGTCGGGTCCGGCCAGAGCAAGGACCTCGTCGAGCCCGTCGCAGAGAGCCGTCAGGAAGGTCTCCGGGGCCGTGACGGCCGCGGCGTCGAAGCTGACCCCGATGCAGCCGATCTGACGATGCGTCACCAAGGTGATCATCGCCGGACAGCCGGGTAGCGGCGGGAAACCGTAGAAGCGCTCGACGCTGACGCCCCCCAGGTACTGCGGCTGTGTCGCGCCGGCCACGTTGCTGGCCTGCAGATCGGAACCGGCGGTCAGGCGGGGGCCGACCTGCCCGATCAGCGTGCCGGGCAGGCGCGCGGCCAGGGGAGCGAGCACGTCGACGTGGTTGAGTGCGGGCTCGGCCCGCGCCGCAACCGAGCGTTCGCGGACGATCCGCATCCGTTCGGCAGGGTCTGTCACCCCCACCGGACCGGCCAATCGGGCCGGAGCGAACGCGTTTCCACCGACGGTGTCGGACGGCCGGGGCACCGCGACGGGGATGGTCAGCGGCATCACCTCGATCGGGGAACCCATCGCCTCGTGGTAGCGGCGGTATCCCCCGAGGAGCCCGGCGAGGTAGGCGTCGTTCACCGAACACCCGACGGAACGTCCGGCGGCACGCAGCGCCGGGAAGTCGACGTCGAGAGCGGCGAAGCGCCAGTTCGAACTGCGGCGGGCCAGCAGCGCGGACGGGGGAGCCTTGGCCGGAGCCAGGACGCGCCGCAGCGAGCGTCCATAGCGCACCGCGGCGTTTGCTCCGCCGACCGGATCCCGCAGGCTCCGCCAGGCGACGCGGCCCGTCGCGCCGAGCACTCCGGGCAATGCCGCGACGGAGTCCTCGATGTCGGCGCGGAGCACCCCCAGCGGGCTCAGGGAACGAGCGGCGGGCCCCAGGTCGGGCACCGCCCGCTGGTCAGGGGTGTCGGTCTCGGTGAGCATCTCGAGCAGGGCGACGATGGCCTTCCCGTCGCTCAGCGAATGGTGGACCTTCAGCGCGTACGCGGACCGGCCGCCGGGGAATCCCTCGTACAACAGGCCGAGCCAGGGCGGGCGTGCCCGCTCGAAGCCACTCATCGCCGTGTGCTCGAGTGCGGTGAACAACGCCGCCTCGTCGGCGGGCTCAGGCAGCCGGACCCGCCGCAGATGGAACGCGAGGTCGAAGTGCGGATCGGGTGACCACCGCGGTGGCGCCAGCGCTCCCGGTGGCTTGACCACGCGGTGGGTGAGCCGCTGTGCCCGGGCGACCAGTCGGGCGTGCGCGGCGACGAAGTCGTCCCACTTCGGAGTGCCGTCGAGCATCAGCACCACGACGACGGTCGAGCGGATCGTCGAGTCCTCCTCGACCCGCCACATCAGCGTCTCGAACGCGGTGAGCGCCTCACCCGCCGGGCCGCCCCAGGTGCGCGGAACTGCGGGACGGGCCTCGCGGAACTCGGACGCGGTCACGGTGGGACCGTACCCGTCCGGGCTCGACCCGACTCATGGCCCGTTGGGGTGCTCAGAAGTATCGGGCCCGGGCCTCGGGGTGTTCGGCCAGCCAGCGTCGTGCCGGTGGATTGCTGCGGGAGTGGTAGCCGACCTGCAGCACCGCCTCACCGGACCGGGTCCGGTAGTAGACCTGCCAGGCGTGCAGACCCGGATAGATCCGCGGGTCGGAGCGGAGCGCGGCGGTGTACTGCAGGACGCCGGTGACGTAGTACCCCGAGTTGTTGTAGCGGCGAACCGCCTTGCGAAGCCCGGCAGCGGTGCCGTCCGCGGCACCGTTGGCGGCGAGGTAGCGGGCTGCGGCCAGGATCGAGTCGTGCGGATCGTTGATGTCTCCGCGCCCGTACGTCCGCCAGGTCGCGGGCATGAACTGCATCGGCCCGCGGGCCCCGGCCGTGGACAGTCCGACGATGCGGCCCATCCGGGTCTCGATCAGATTCACGGCCGCGAGCACCTGCCAGGGCACGCCGTACCGTCGCTGGCCCGCCTCGTAGTACCGGCGCAGCGCGGCCGGCGGTTCCGGTGCCACGAGGCGCCAGGCGGGCATGCGGTTCGGCAGCTCGTCGGAGGTCAGCTCGGCGGCCAGGGACTCGTTGGCACGCAACAGGTGCCGGGCGTGCGCGCGGTAGCGGGACGGCAAGGCCTGCAGGACGGTGCTGCGCCATTCCGGCAGGCGCGACAGCGCGCGGTACGCGTGCTGGGTCACCCAGCCGGCGGCGGCGATCCGGGCCGGGCTCTCCGCCGGGTCCCGCAGTGCGTCCTCGGCGACGGTCAGATAGCGGGCGAGCTGCTCGGGATTCCCTGGAAGTCGGGGCTGCGACCCGGCCACCGGCCCGGCGAGCACCGCGTCCCGGCTGAAGGCAGCGGGCTCCTGGGCGGGCTCGGCCCGTGGGCTGGGGGCGTCGCCGCAGCTGGCCAAGAGAGCAATAGTGAGGATGCCGGCGGCTAGGCGACCTGCGGATTCCCTGGCTGTCCCCACCGATCGAGGGTACGTCGGGTCGAGCCGGTCTCAGCCCGCGGTGCCCGTCACCAGACCCCGGCGGTGGATCCGCCGTCGACAGTCAGGATCGAGCCGGTGACGTAGGTCGACCCGGTCAGGTACATGACGGCGTCGACGATGTCCTGGGGGAGCCCGGTCTTCCCGGTGGGGGTGAACGTCCGCAGGAAGGCCCAGGTCCCCTCGTCCCGCGGGAACATCGGGGTGTCGATCACACCGGGGGCGACCGCGTTGACCTGGACCCCGGTCGGGGCCAGCTCCAGGGCCAGACTGCGGACGGCGGCGTTGAGTCCGCCCTTCAGCAGCACCGTCATCAGCGCGGGCAGCTTCGCCTGTGGCTGCATCGCGAGGCAGGCCGTGATCGCGACGATGTGCCCCGCGCCGGTGGCGCTCATGTGCCGCGCGGCCGCCTGTGCCGGATACACGAACCCGCGCAGGTTCGTGTCGATCATCGCGTCGATCTCGGCCTCGGTGAGATCGACGGTCGGCTTGCCGAGAAACATGCCCGCGTTGGCGACGAGGACGTCGACCCGGCCGAAGGCACTGGTCGCGCGCTCGAAGAGGTTCGCCGCGGTTTCCGGTCGCCCGATGTCGCCCTCGACGAGCAGGAAGTTCTCGGGGTTGCCGATCGAATCGGCCGCCTCCTGCAAGCGGGACAGCGTGCGGGCGTTGCCGACGACGTTGTCGCCCTGCTTGAGGTACGCCTCCGCGATCGCCAGGCCGATCCCGCTGGAGGCGCCGGTCACGACGACGGTCTTGGGTGATGTCACGTCAGATCCTCACGGTTCGCTCGTGGTCAGGGGGTCGTAGTCCGGGGACAGCAGCAGCGCGTGCAGGGCCCGCCGGCGCACGCCGAGGTTGCCGCCGGCGAAGATCGGCAGGGCCAGTGCGTCCTGCAGCAACCCACCCAGCGGGTCGAGCGCGTCGTAGCTGTCGACGCCGACCACGCGCATCAGGTCGGTGATGACGCGTACAGCTGTCTCGGAGCCGAAGACCTTGGCGTGGTGCGCCAGCTCGGCCGCCCCCGGCCGGCCGGTGTCGACGGCCCAGCAGGCGCGCAGGCTCAGCGAGCGGACCGCTTCCATCGAGGTCTTCGCGTCGGCGAGCGCGTAGCCCACCGCCTGGTGCGTGAGGATCGGGGCGGTCCCCCCGCGGTGCTCGGTCCGGGCGAACGCCAGGGCGTGCTCGAAACCCGCCCGCATCAGGGCCACGCCCATGAACCCGACGAGGCCGGAGGCGCCGGCGAAGCTCGCGCCGCTCAGCCGCAGGCCGCCGCCCTCCGCGCCGAGCAGGTTCTCCGCCGGGGCGACGACGCCGGACAGGGTGATCTCGGGGAGCAGATGCGCGCGGAAGCCGGGAGAGTCGACAGCCCGGTCGAGCGTGATCCCGGATGCCGGCTTCTCCACCGCGAGGATCGAGATCGCGCGCTCCGGCGGCGCCTCGGGATCGGTCCGGCAGACGACGCAGAGCAGGTCGGCGCCGTCGCGCCGCCAGCCGGTCGCGGACGAGACCCACTTCTTGCGCCCGGAGAGAACCCACCCGCCGGCCGTGCGCTCGGCGCGGGTCCGCACCCCCTCCCCGGGCGGCGGCGAGGCGGCGTTCGCGCTGCCGCCGGGCTCGGTCGAGCAGAACGCGGCCAGCGGAGCGCCGGTGGTGGCCAGGAACGGCGCGAGGAGCCGCTGGTGCTGCTCGGGGGTTCCGCCGACCACGACCGGCTGCAGCCCCAGCACGGTGCCGAGCAGGGTCAGGGCGACCCCGGCGTTCGCGGCGAACAGTTCCTCCACGACGACGGCGGTGTCGATCAGGCTCTCGTTGTCGCCGCCGGCCGACGTCGGGATGCAGGCGCGCAGGAACCCCGCGGCGATGAGGTGCTCATATGCCGGCCGGGTCGCGAGAAAGCGCTCCTCGGGGGTCGGCAGGCGCTCCGCCGCCCAGGCGTCACCGAGCACGTCCCGGGCCGCCCCGCGCGCGCCGGCCCGCAGCTCGCGCTGCCGGGTCGTCAGCGTGAAATCCATCGTCACCGGCGCAGTTTGCGTCCTGCCTCGCGGTTCCGGCTCGAACGGATGTGCGCCGCGACCGGGACGAATCTGCACGGATGCTCCCTTACGCTGGCCGCCACGAGCTGGAGGTGGCGTAGTGCGCTACTTGACGGTCGCAGACCAGCCGGTGGCTGAGCAGTTCAGCTACTGGCGCGACGTGATCTGCCAGGTCTGCACGCCGCTGGCCGCCGAGCGCGAGCCCGAGCACCGTGGCGGGAAGCCGGCGGGGGAGGGCCTCACGGGGTGGGTCCGCTCGTCCGCGGTGGGGACGTCGCACTGCGCCGAGGTGTGTTCAAGCACGCAGTCCCTCGCCCACGGCCCGGCGGAGATCCGGCGGATGAACTCCGACGACATCTTCGTCGCCCTCCAACTGCGTGGGCACTGCATCGGCGGGCAGGGCGACCGCACGTGCCACATCGCGCCCGGCGGCTTCGCGATGTTCGACACGACCGACAGCTACCGGCTGATGTACTCCGGCGACCACACCGGCGACTGGCAGGTCATCTCCTTCCGCGTCCCGCGGGCCCGGATCGTGCCGCTGGTGTCCGCTCCGGGCGGGTTCACCGCGGTGACCCATGACGGGACACGCGGGGGCCTCGCGGCGATGGTCGCCTCGACGATGTCCTCCATCTGGCGTAACGCCGACTCGCTCGACGAGCTCGCCGCTCAATCCGCGGAGTCCGCGCTGCTCACCCTGCTCGCCGCTGCCGCGGACGGCACGAGCGATCGCCCGGAGACCCGCAGCGCGCTCGACGCCGGCCTGCGCGCCTCGGTGAACCGCTACCTGGCGGCCAACCTGCAGGCGGACCTGTCGGCGGGGGCCGTCGCCCGGCGCTTCGGCGTGTCGGTCCGCAAGCTCCACGGCCTGTTCCAGCACACCGAGCGGACGTTCGCCCAGACGGTCATGGCGCTGCGCGTCGAGGCCTGCGCCCGGGATCTCGCCACCGACGGGCGCCGGACGCTCACCGACACCGCGGCGCGGTGGGGCTTCGCCGACCTGTCCCACATGAACCGGGTCTTCCGCGCCCGGTACGGCGCCCTGCCGTCGGAGTTCCGCGGCTCGGCCGCGTCCGACCAGGCGTCCGAAGCCTGAAAACGCGATCGCCCCGGCCTGCAGAAGCAGACCGGGGCGAACGACGGACGAACTAGATCGGGCGGACGTTCTCCGCCTGCGGGCCCTTCTGGCCCTGGGTGATGTCGAGCTCGACGCGCTGGTTCTCCTCGAGGGAGCGGTAGCCCTCGGTCGCGATCGCCGAGTAGTGCACGAAGACGTCGGGGTGACCCTCGACGGCGATGAAGCCGAAGCCCTTCTCGCCGTTGAACCACTTCACGATGCCTTGAGTCATGGGAACTTCTTCCTAGTCTGCACCGTGACGCTTGTCGCGACGCCCCTGGTGGGCGGCTGGGCCACGTCTTTTTATCGATGCAATATCTGCCCGGCGGACTTCACAATCCGCGAACGTCAGGAACGGCGAGGAATCGTAAAACGCAACTATCCGCAACATTACCAGGCGCGGGGCCTAGTGCGCCTCGCCGCCACCGCCGATCGTCCGGCCGCCGCTCCAGTACCCGGTCCGGACCTCCCGGCGCAGGACCTTGCCGTACGCCGACGTCGGGAGCTCGTCGACGAAGTCGATCTTCTTCGGCTTCTTGTAGCCGGCCAGCGCGGCTCCGCAGTGCGCGATCAGCTCCGAGGCGTCCGGCGTGGTGCCGGGCTCCGGGACGACCACCGCATGCACCGCCTCGCCCCAGTACTCGTCCGGGACTCCGATCACGCACACGGCGGCTACTGCCGGGTGTGTGATCAGGACCTCCTCGACCTCGCGGGGGTACACGTTGTTGCCGCCGGAGATGATCAGATCCTTGCTGCGGTCGAGCAGGAACAGGTAGCCGCCGTCGTCGAACTGACCGATGTCACCGGTGAACAACCAGCCGTTGCGGATCGCTTCCGCGGTGGCCTCCGGGTTGTTCCAGTAGCCGGCCATCACGATGTCGCCGCGCAGCGCGACCTCGCCCGAGACTCCGGGCGGGCATTCGCGCCCGCGGGAGTCGAACACCTGAACCTCGACGTCGGTGCGGGCGAAGCCGGCGGAGGCCAGGCGAGGGTCGTTGTTCTTCACCATCTCGAGGTGGTCCTCGCGCGGGAGCACGGTGATGGTCATCGGGCACTCGCCCTGGCCGTAGATCTGCAGGAACACCGGGCCGAAGACCTCGACCGCCTTCTTCAGGTGCTCGACGTAGATCGGTGCCCCGCCGTAACAGACGGCCTTCCACGTGCGCAGGTCGTACCGGCCCGGTTCGAACGCTTCCAGGCACTTCACGATCTGGGTGGGAGCCAGAAAGGCGATGTGGGTGACCCCGAGGCGCTCGACGTCGGCGAACGTGGCGTCGGGGGAGAAGCTCGGAGAGGTGCAGATCGCGTTGTTCGCACCCCGCGCGACGGCCGACAGGGCGATGATCCCGCTGCCGTGCGAGAGGGGCGCGACGTGGAGCAGCACGTCCTCGGAGGCGATGTTGTAGCAGTCGGCGAGGTAGTTCATGACGCAGACGCGGACGACGCGGTGGGTCCACGTCGCGCCCTTGGGCTTCCCGGTGGTTCCAGACGTGTAGAACAGCCAGCAGGCGTCGGTCTCGGTGATGTCCACGGCCCGGTCCAGCGCGTTCGGGCCCGTGACCAGGTCGGCGTAGTCGACGACGGCGGGGGAACAGCCGACGCCGATCCGCTGCTCCACACCGCCGAACTCGCTCCAGTGCTCGTCGAGGGCGGCTTCGAACTCCGGCCCGTGCACCAGCACGCGGGCTCCGGAGTTCTCGACGATGTAGGCCATCTCCCGCGGGTGCAGGCGCGCGTTGACGGGGACGACCACGAGCCCCGCGGCGAAGCAACCGAAGATCACCTCGAGCACCTCGGGCCGGTTCGTCAGCACGAAGGCGACCCGGTCGCCCTTCCGCAGACCCCGGGCCAGCAGCTTCCCGCCCAGGGTGAGGGCGCGATCGGCGAACTGGCGATAGGTGGTGACCTCGTCGCCGTACTGCAGCGCGGGCCGGTCCGGGAACCGGACGGCGGAGTGGAGCAGGAAGGCGGCGGCGTTCACTGTCGTTCCTTCCCACGGGCTTGACCTCGTCCATACCCAGATATACCTCCTCGGGCAGCGGCATAGCGATGTCTCGCCGATCTAGCCTGAGGTGTCCGCCGAGGAGCCGCATGATGGATTTCGCCGTCGCCGGGCGCGCGGTCGCTCCCTCGTCGTGGGTGGCCGCGTGGTGTGCCTGTGGCGGAGATGATGCTGGGAATCGCTGAAGCGTTCGTCTGGGACGTCGTATGGATCGCCGGCCGTAGCCGAAGAGCAGCGCCACGACCACCGGGCCGAGCAACGAGGCACGGCCGCACGTCACCGCCTATAGCAGCAACGAGATCGACAGCAGAACGCCGAACATGTTGGGCTGAAGCACCGTCAGGTACCGCCCGTACAGCGCTCCGGCACCGCCGGTCATGAAGCACGGTGCCGAGCGCGACCGCGACCAGGGCGGCCGGCCAGGATTCCACTGCTCCTCCGCGGACGAAGTAGCTCCATCGGACCTCGCATGGCTCCGGGCTCGGCAACGCTGCCGAACCTGTGCTCGATCCTTCGCCTGCGTCCTGGCGCGTTATACAGCGCATTTGCTAGACCTGCCCCGGGGTCCTTAGCACTTCTGACAAACGGCGTCGCGGTGGACCGGGACGCGGGGCCGCGACAGAATTCAGCCACTCGCTCGAACACGTGTCAGACCGCCTCAGGAGGCCGCACGCAATGAAGCTTGCTCTCTATCTGCCGAACTTTCGCACCAAGGTGACCGTCAAGGAACTTGAGGACCTGACGGCCCTGGCCGAGGAACTCGACTTCGACTCGGTGTGGACGCTCGACCGGATCGTCGTCCCCGAAGCCTCCGACCGGACGGAGCTGCAGCACTCCTTCGGGATGATGACCGAGTTCCCCAAAGGCATGCCGGTAGCGGCCCGTGGCGAGTGGTTCCAGGGTTTCCCGCTGCTGCCCTGGCTCGCCGCCAAGACCACCAAGCTCCGGATCGGCATGAGCATCATCGACACCCCCTACCGGTCTCCGGGGGTGCTCGCCACCGAGCTCGCGACGATCGACCACCTCGCCGGCGGCCGGCTGAACGTGGGTGTCGGGTCGGGCTGGATGCCGGAGGAGTTCGCGGCGGCCAGCGCCTCGCACCTGTTCCCGCGGCGGCACGCGCACGTGCGCGAGACGATCGAGATCATGCAGGGCATCTGGAACAACGACCTGTTCGAGTACCACGGCGAGTTCGCCGACTTCGACCTGTGCGGGTTCGGCCACAAGCCCGTGCAGAGCCCGCTGCCCATCTACTTCAGTGGGCTGAAGGACCCGAAGCGCTCGGCCAAGCGCATCTCGAAGTACGGACTGCAGGGCTGGATCGGCATCCAGGACACGCCCGAGGCGATCAGCGAGTGGAAGACCGAGATCACCCGGGAGCTGGGGGAGCTGGGCCAGGGACTCCCGGACAACTTCGACATGTGCTCGATGATCTGGTTCGTCATCACCGACGGAGACATGGACCAGTCGCCGGCCGGCAAGGCCACCAACCTGCTGGTGGGCTCCGTCGGCCAGATCACCGACCGGCTCAAGGCGTACAAGGAAGCGGGCATGACGATGCCGCTGCTCTGGCCCCCGTTCAACGACGTGCCGACCGAGAAGACGATGGCCGATCTCCGGACGCTGGCCGAGGAGATCATGCCGAAGGTCAACGCCTCGTAGCTCAGCTCGCGGACCATCCGGACCAGGCGGTCACGTCGATCGAGACGACGGGGCCGCCTGGCCTGCGTTCGACATAGGCCGGGTAGCGCGTCGCGAGGGCATCGACCGCCGCTTCGTCCCTCGCGAGGACGTGGGCCGTCCCATCGGCGCGGGCCCACCACAGCTGCGTCCAGTCCTCGTCGTAGACATCGACCAGCAGGCAGACCGACGGCGAGACCGCGATGTTGTCGAGCCGCCGCAGCTGAGTCGTGCTCTTGGGCTTGTCGTCGACGACGAACACGATCCGCTCGCCCAGGACCGCGAAGGTGACGGGCACCAGGTGCGGGACGCCGGCGGCCGAGACGGTGGCCAGCCGGGCGACCCGCGCGTCGGCGAACCGGGCGCGTGCCTCGGCCGAGGTCAGGCGCATCGCGGGAACCTCCTCCGACCGGGGGCCACGAACGCTACGTGCCTCCTGGACGGCTCGCGCTCAGGGGGCGATCGCGAGGTCGGCGATCCGCCCTTCGGAGAGCACGAACCGGTGGCGCAGGTCCACGACCCCGCCGGGGAAGTTCCCCTCCAGGTGGCTGGAGACGAGCCAGGTGTCGTCGCCGGTGAGCTCGGCCCCGGTCGTGGTGCGGGTGTAGGTGAACTTCGCGGCGGTGCCGGTCATCCACGAGCGGATCGCGTCGATCCCCCGGTATTCCCGGTCCTCGTCGACGACCCGCGCGCCCGCCGTGAAGGCGCCGAGCGCGACATCGGTCTCGTGCCGGTCGTGGGCGTGCAGGTAGGCCGCGATGACCTCGGGCAGGTTCGGTTCGTCGGTGGTTGTCATGACGCCACCGTGGGGTCTCCGGCAGGGGGAGAGTCAACTGCGCTGACCGCGTTTGACTCTCCCCGTGGGGGAGGGCGCAGAGTGGTCGGATGCGTGCGGGCCTGAGTATCGGTGACTTCTCCCGGATCACCCACCTCAGCGTCAAGACGCTGCGGCACTACCACGAGGCCGGGCTGCTGGAACCGGCCCAGGTCGATCAGCAGAGCGGCTACCGCTACTACTCGAGCGCCCAGGTCCCGACGGCCCAGGTGATCCGCCGCTTCCGCGATCTGGGGATGCCGGTCCGTGAGGTGGCCGACCTGTTGGCGGCGGCCCCCGAGGACCGCGGTGCCGTGCTCGCCGCGCACTTGCAGCGGCTGGAGAGCCAGCTCGACCAGACCCGGGCCGCGGTGGTCTCACTGCGCCGCCTCCTCGAGGTCGCCGACGCGCCGATCGAGATCGAGCTGCGCGCGGTGTCCGGTTTTCCCGCGGCCGCCGTCTCGGCCACCGTCGATCTGGGCGAGGTGCTCGGCTGGTACGACGGCGCGATGGCGGAGCTGGAGGGAGCACTGCAGGCGCACGGGCTCGTGGCGGCCGGTCCGCGCGGCGGCCTGTACGAGAACGCGCTGTTCACCGACGAGCGGGGCCGTGCCACCGTGTACGTGCCGGTGGCGGACCCACCGCGAGCGGGAAGGGTCGAGCCGTTCGTCGTGCCGCCCGCCGAACTGGCGGTGACCGTGCATCGCGGCCCGCACGACGACATCGATGTCTCGTACGGCCGGCTCGGCCGCCACGTCGCCGAGCACGCCCTTGAGGTCGCGGGTCCGGTCCGGGAGACCTACCTGGTGGGTCCACGCGACACCGCGGACCCCACCGCCTGGCGAACCGAGATCGGGTGGCCCGTCTTCCAGACCGCGACCTGACGCCATGTCAGCGCAGAAACGGCAGAAGGCCCCGCCCGTGGGTACGGGCGGGGCCTTCTGCGTTGCTGCTACGGAGTGGCGGTGGCCGACGGCTCCGGGGTCGACTCGGCTTCGTCGTCCTCGGGCTTCGTCGCCGGGGTCTCGCTCGCCGAGGCGTCCTCGTCGAGCGGGTTCTTGAAGGTGCCCTCGCGGCCACCTTCGAGCCAGGCCTGGTAGGCCTCGAAGACCTTGCGGGCCTTCTTCGAGGTCGGTGCTGCCGTCGGACTTGTTGCCCGGCTTGTTGATCGAGTACATGATCGCGCCGGGCTTGTTGTCCGCCGCGTCGCCGGCCAGCAGGCCCGGGGCGCCGATGCCCACCTTCGAGGAGTCGTTCCACAGGAACCAGCTGTTGATGCCGGTGTCCTTGACCGCCTTGATCTGCGCGGCGACGTCGGACGCGGAGTACGTCTTCGGCCAGCTGAAGTTCTGCAGCCACGGCACGACCGCGCAGTTGGTCCCGATGACCATGCGGTTGAAGTCCATCATCGACTGCTTGACGATGTCGTACGGCTGGTCCATGGGGGAGGCCACCGAGTATTCGCCCTTGTTCCAGTGCGAGGGGTAGATCATCGGCGAGACGAAGTCCAGGACCTTGGCCATGGCCGGGATGTCCTGCGCCACCGAGGACGGGGCGAAGGAGGAGATGCCGTAGACCGCGGCACCGGCCGAAGCGCCGGCGGCGCGGATGCGCGGCGCGGCCTTCTTCGAGGAAGGCGGTGATGCCCTCGGCCGCGGTCCTGTCACCGAGGCCGGGGTAGACCTGGCCGGAGTTCTCCGGCTTGCGGACGTAGTCGTACATGATCCCGTCGAAGCCGGCCTTGGCCGCCTCCTCGGCGAGCTGGATGTTGTACTCCATGACCTCGTCGTTGGCGAAGTTCGTGAACGCCCCCACGCCGTAGTTACCGGCCGGGTACGGGTTGCCGCCGCTGTCCTGGATGAGCATGTCCATCTTGCCCTTGCCCAGGGCCCACTTGCCGAGGCGAGGGTCGCGGAAGGCGACGATGCGGCCGGTCACGGTGGCGCCGAGGTCGTGGATCTCCTTGATGGTCGCGGCGATGTCGAAGCGCGGCTTGCCGTTCGGCTTGTAGACCGTGCCGGCCTCGACCGCCAGCGGCACCTGCGAGTCGTAGCCGACGAGGCCGTCCTCGTCCTTGATGTCGAGCTGGACGTTGTCGAGCTTGCCGGCCTTGATCAGCGCGACGACCGGGTCCTTGGTCTCCGCTTCGCCCCAGGCCCACGAGGTGAGGTGCGT
Source organism: uncultured Actinomycetota bacterium (assembly GCA_963756785.1). Taxonomy (GTDB): domain Bacteria; phylum Actinomycetota; class Actinomycetes; order Sporichthyales; family Sporichthyaceae; genus Sporichthya. Next base: position 1,618,248 of record CAVWPF010000007.1, on the reverse strand, counting down.
GGAGCGCACGTGCACCGCGCCGACACCGTTGCCGGCCGCGGGGCCCGCCTCGCCGTCCGGCGTGGACGTCGCGGACGGGTCCGCGCTCACCTCCGGCTCGGCCGTGACCGAGGCCGCCGGAGCGGGCTCCGCCACCGGGTCGTCGTCATTGCTGCAGGCCGCCAGCGTCATCAGCAGCGCCACTGCGCCGCCGGTCGCCACTGCTCGGCGAAGGTTCCCGCGTCGTGCACCTGTCATGTCGTCAGCCCCCGGCTATTGATCAGTCCTGCGGACAGCGTGAACGATCGGCGGGCCTTCGCGTGATCTTTTCCACCGTTCGGAGGTTGCGATCCGGTTCCAGCGGGGCCTTCTGTCCGCATTCGTGCCGAGTTCGGCGGCGCGTCGCAGCCAGGAGAAGTGCTCGGGTTGTGGATCGCTTTTTCCTCGCCCGGATCACGTGCTGAAGCCCTGGACGGCGTCACCGTGACCGTCCTCGGGGTGCCGATCGCGGCGGGGACGCTGCTCGGCGGGGCGATCTTCCGTACCGCGCGCGAACGCGGGCGCCACGCCCGCCCCTAGGGCAGGCTGTCAGCCCGCGAGCGCCTTCTCGATGTCGTCGGCGATCTTCTCCGGCTTGGTGGTGGGGGCGTAGCGCTCTATCACCTGGCCGTCGCGGCCGACGAGGAACTTGGTGAAGTTCCACTTGATCTTGCTGCCCAGCAGCCCGCCCTGCTGCGAGCGCAGCCAATCGAACACCGGGTGGGCGTCGGAGCCGTTGACGTCGACCTTCTCCATCATCTGGAACGTGACGCCGTAGTTCTTCTGGCAGAAGGCGCCGATCTCGTCGGCGTCGCCGGGCTCCTGCGAGCCGAACTGGTTGCACGGGAAGCCGATCACCGCCAAGCCTTGCTCCGCGTAGGACTCGTGCAGTTCCTGCAGGCCGGTGTACTGCGGCGTGAAGCCGCACTTCGAGGCGGTGTTCACGACCAGCACGACCTGACCCTGGTAATCGGCCAGGGACTTCTCCTCGCCGTCGAGCGTGCGTGCGGTGAAGTCGGTCAGCGCGGTCATGAGCCCTCCTGGGGGTGTCGTGGCACTCATTCTTCGCTGCCGGGAGCGGGAGAGATGGGCGGGGCCTGTGGGCAGGATGGCTTCATGCCCGAAGGTCACACCATCCACGCGCTCGCCGAGCGCCTGCACGCGACCCTCGGCGGCGCTGCGGTGGCGGCGTCGTCGCCGCAGGGTCGCTTCGTCGGCGGGGCGGAACTACTGGACGGCCACGTCCTGACCGCGACCGAGGCGCACGGCAAGCACCTGTGGATCCACTTCGACGACGAAGCATTGACCGTCCACGTGCACCTGGGGCTGTTCGGCAAGTTCCGGGTGGTCCGTGGGAGTGCCGACCGGCCGAGCGTCGGCGCGGTCCGCATGCGCCTCGTGGGCCGTGGCCACGTCGCGGAGCTCCGGGGCCCGACGGCGTGTGAGCTCGTGACCCCTGTCGAGGTCGACGCCCTGCGGGCCCGGCTCGGTCCGGACCCGTTGCGCGCGGACGCGGACCCCGACCCGGCCTTCGCGCGGATCCAGCGGTCCCGCCGACCGATCGGCGAGTTGCTGATGGACCAGGCCGTCCTCGCCGGAGTGGGCAACGTCTACCGCAGTGAACTGCTCCACCGGCTCGAACTGCATCCCGCGACCCCGGGACGCGTCGTGCCCGACGTCGTTCTCAAGGCGTTGTGGGACGACCTCGTGACGTTGATGCCGCTGGGCGTCGCCACCGGCCGGATCCTGACCCGGGAGAAGGACATCGCTGTCGCGAACGCTGCGCTGGCTGCTCGACCGCGGGCTCCGGGTAAACAGGTGAAGGTCCCGCGGCCCACCTACGAGGTGTACCGCCGGACCGGGTCAGCCTGCCGGCGCTGCCGGACCACGATCGTCTCCGCCGTTGCCGCGGGCCGGAATTTGTTCTGGTGCCCGGGGTGCCAGACGGCGCCGTCGGCCGCCGACTGACCGCGTGACCTTCGCCGGGGTTTGCTGCGGCCGGCTGCGACGTACAGGAAGGTATGACCACTCTGAGCTCGGCCGGTCTCCGGACCGGGTCGTCCACCTCCCGCGGGACGGACCTCGGCGTCCTCATCCTCTCCCTTCTGCTGGTCGCCGCGGTTGCGGTCTCCGGGGCCGTGATCAATGCGGGCGAGGTCGACGGCTGGTACGCGAGCGCCGACAAACCCGTCGGCACCCCGCCCGGCTGGGTGTTCGGGCCGGTGTGGACGACGCTGTACGCGGCCATGGCGGTCGCGGCCTGGCTGGTGTGGCGGTCGGCAGGGTTCCGGCGAGCGCGGACCGCGCTCAGCCTGTACGCCCTGCAGCTTGCCCTCAACGCCGGCTGGACCCCGGTCTTCTTCGGCGCCGAGTGGCTCGTCGCCGGGCTGGTCGTGATCGTGCTGCTCGACCTCGCGATCGTGGCGACGGCGTGGGCCTTTCGCCGGCACAGCCGCGTCGCTGCCCTGCTGCTGGTCCCGTACCTGGCCTGGTCGCTGTACGCGACCTACCTCAACGCCGGCATCGCCGCGTTGAACAGCTGAGCCTGCAGGCGGCACACTCAGCGTGCCGGTCCCGCTCAATAGAGTGAGCGGGTGGCGGGAAGAAAGAGCCGGGCGGATCTCCCGGGCCCGGATTCGACCTCAGGCGCGGCGAGCCTGCAGGAGCTCTTTGAAGCGCTACCGATCGAAGGCACCGGGGCAGATGCAGACGACGTCGTCTTCGCATCGACGGCGACGCTCGTCATCCGTTCCGCGAGGGTTATCAGCGCGCGGATTGACGAGGTGGTCGGTCCGCTTGGCTTGACGGTTCCTAAGTTCGAGGTCCTCGCGTTCCTGCACGCCGCACCCGCCGGGGAGCTGCGCTTCGCCGAGCTGAAAGCCAGGATGTTCATGCATCCGGCGACGATGGGACACACCATCCGGCTGCTCGAAGCTGACGGACTTGTCCGTCGGCGTGGACACGAGTCCGATCGGCGAGCCTTCATAGCAGTACTCACCGCGAGAGGCCGGTCCGTGACCGCTAAGGGGTTGGCCGCCGTCCGTCAGATCGACTTCGGGTGCGAGGGCCTCTCGGTCACAGCCGCGCGAGTCGTCAACTCCCGGCTCACCCTGCTCGGCTGAACTGTACGATCTGAGAATGACTGAGGCCCCCTTCTACGTACCGGTCGGCGACGAGGAGCTGCTGTTTCAGGCGGCCTTCAGCCAAGGGCCTGGCCGTGATGTTGAAGGGCCCGACGGGGTGCGGCAAGACGCGCTTCGTCGAGGCGATGGCGCACCAGCTCGGCCGGCCGCTCATCTCCGTGGCCTGCCACGAGGACCTCACCGCCGCCGACCTCGTCGGCCGGCACCTGCTCGAAGGGCGGCGAGACGGTGTGGGTCGACGGGCCGCTCACCCGCGCCGTCAAGGAGGGCGCGATCTGCTACCTCGACGAGGTCGTGGAGGCGCGCCAGGACACCACCGTCGTGCTGCACCCGCTCGGTGACCACCGCCGCGAACTCACGATCGACCGGCTCGGCGTGACCTACCAGGCGGCGCCGGGCTTTCAGCTCGTCGTCTCCTACAACCCGGGCTACCAGAGCGTGCTCAAGGACCTCAAGGACTCGACCCGCCAGCGCATGGTCTCGATCGAGCTCGGCTTCCCGCCGCCGGAGGTCGAGGAGAAGGTCGTCGCGGCCGAGACCGGTCTGGGCGGCGACGTCGCCGCGACCCTGGTCCAGATCGGGCAGGCGATCCGGCGTTCCGGGGCCGGGAGTCTGCGCGAGGTCGCCTCCACCCGCACCCTCGTCACCGCGGGCCACCTGATCCAGGCCGGCGTGCCGATCCGGCGCGCCGTGCTCGCCGGCGTCACCGGTCCGCTCAGCGACGACCCCGGCCTCGCCGCCGGTCTCGAGGAACTGATCTCGACCTTCGTCGGCGACTGACGCAGTGCGCCCCACCAGGGCGTGACACGCCCTGGTGGGTTAGGCGGAGAGCTGTGCGGCCCGGTCGGCGCCGTAGGTGCGGCGGAGGTCCGCGGTGCGCAGGGCGCCGTAGAAGAGCTTGAGCATCGACGGCACGAGCGTGTCGAGGTCCGGCGCGGTGGCGTGCTCGGTCCGCTCGTAGATGCGGGCCAGCGCATCCGGGGCGGTCGACGAGCCGAGGTTCAGGCACAGGCAGCCGACGCCGCTGGCGCGGGCCTCGTCGAGTGCCATGCGGGCGTCGCCCTCGGCGTAGGAGCGCTCGTAGCCGTGGTCGTAGGGGAAGCCGTCGCTGATCACGACCAGCAGGCGCCGGTGGGTGCCGCCCTCCTCGGAGAGCAGGTGGCTCGCGTGCCGGATCGCGCCACCGAAGCGGGTGAAGCCGCCGGGGCGCACGCCGCCGATGCGGTGCAGCGTCGTGCTGGTGAACTGCTCGTCGAAGCCCTTGAGCCGGGTGAAGTTGACGGTCTTGCCCTCGGAGCGGAACGCGTAGGACGCGACCCGGTCGCCGAGCTCGGCGAGGGTGTCGACGAGCGCCGCCGTGACGGTGCGCTGCAGCTCGAAGACGGTCTCGCCGTCGGCCGTGCGTTCGTCGCCGGAGCCCGACGCGTCGAGCAGGACGAGCACGCCGAGCTCGCGGCTGCGGCGCAGATTGTCGACGTAGACGTTGTCGGGCGGAGTGCGGCCGCTGGCGAGGACCGTCATGCGCGTCGACCGCCGCATCGAGGTCGAGGTCGTAGCCGTCGCGCTGGCCCCGGACGCGCCGCGGGCCGAGGCCGAGCCGGCCGAGCTCACGGCGCAGGCCGTGATGGCGGGCCGGCCGGTCCAGCGGCGCCAGCTCGTGCGGCGCGGGCAGCCACTCGACGACGGTGACCCACTCGGGCCGGTACTCCTCGCTGGTGGCAGTCCCACTCCGGGTACACCGTGCCGCTCGGGCCGGACAGGGTCCGGACGGGAACCGGGACGGCGTCGGCGGTGGTGACGATCAGGCCCTTCTGCCGCGAACCCATGCGCGCCTTGCTCATCTTCAACTCGGCGCCGTCCTCGGCCGAGCCGCTGGAGAAGCCGGTGCCGAACATCTTCTGGAACGCGCGCGAGAGCGCGTTGTCGCCGAACGGCGAGGTGCGCGGTCGCTTGGACTTGCCGGCCGTCGTCGTCGGACGTGTCGTCCTGCTCGTCCTGTTCGTCGTCGTCGGTCTCGACCTCGTCGATCTGCAGCTGCACCGCGGCGCCGGCGGCCTCCTGCTCGGCCTCGAGGTCGATCGCGCTTGGGACGGAGCTCGCCGAACCAGGGCGGGGCATCGAGGATCCGGGCCTTCGACCTGGCGAGCTCCAGGGACGCGGCCGGCGAGTTCACCTCATCGGCCGGACCGGCGTCCGGGATCACCGCCGCGGGCAGCCGTCCGACCAAGGTGCCGAGAACCCGGCGGCCCTCGATGGCCAGGTAACGACGCGTCAGATTCGATCGGCCGGAGAGTTCGCGCACGATCTCGCGGTCCAGGCTGCCGGCCCCGATCAGCGCGCTCAGCAGGAGCACCTGCGCGCCGCGGCTCGTCGAGACCGGTCGACGAAGAGCGTCCGGCCGTCGGTCCAGCCCGGCCCGTCGATCCCGGTGACCACGAGCGGGCGGCCGCCGATCGCGGAGGCGATCAGGCCGAACCGCGCGAGCGGGTCGAGCGGGGGCTCCTCCGCGGCCACCAGCGCGGTGGTCGCGGTGCTCATCCGCGACCCCGCAGCGCCTGCTTGGCGATGATGACCTGCTGGATCTGGCTGGTGCCCTCGTAGATGCGGAACAGCCGGGCGTCGCGGTAGAAGCGTTCGACGGCGATGCCGCGCATGTAACCCGATCCGCCGTGGACCTGGACCGCGCGGTCGGCGATGCGGCCCACCGCTTCGGAGGCGAAGTACTTCGCGCACGACGGGCCCAGCCGCACGTCGGTGCCGGCGTCGAAGTCGCGGGCGACGTCGAGCACCAGGCTGCGGGCCGCGCGGTAGTCGGTGATCGGAGTCCGCGATCAGGCCCTGGATCAGCTGGTAGCTCGCCGATGACCTGACCGCCCTGCTCGCGGGTGGCGGCGTAGTTCACGGTCTCGTCGACCAGCCGCTCGGACATGCCGACACACATCGCGGCGATGTGGACGCGACCGTGGGCGAGGCTCTGCATCGCGGTGAGGTAGCCGCGGTGCAGGCCCGGCGTCGCCGCCGATCAGGTTGGCGTGGGGGACCCGCACGTCGTCGAGGTAGACGTCGGCGGTCCAGGCGCCGAACTGGCCCATCTTGTGGTCCTTCGGGCCGACGGTCAGCCCGGCGGCGTCCCGCGGTACCAGGAAGGTCGAGATCCCGCGGGCCGGCTGGGCGTCCGGGTCGGTGCGGGCGTAGACCATGAAGACGTCCGCGCTCGGCGCGTTGGTGATGAATCGCTTCGAGCCGTTGATCACCCAGTCGTCGCCGTCGCGGCGGGCCGAGGTGGTCAGGCCGGACGGGTCGGAACCCGCCTCCGCCTCGGTGAGCGCGAACGAGGCGACGACGTCGCCGCTCGCGAGCTTGCGGCAGCCACTCGCGCCTTCTGCTCCGGGGTGCCGCCGGCCATCAGCGTGTGGCCGGCGATGCCGTTGTTGGTGCCGAACAGCGAGCGCAGCGCCGGGGTCGTGTAGCCGAGCTCCATCACCAGCCGCGACTCGTCGTACATCGACAGGCCCAGGCCGCCGTGCTCCTCCGGGATGGCGAAGCCGTAGAGACCGAGCTCCTTGACCGCCTTGCGCAGCTGCGCGCGGGATGTCGTCGGCTCTCGTCGATCTCCGTCTCCAGCGGGACGACGTCCTCGCGGACGAAGGAGCGGACGGTGGCCAGGATCTCGGCCACGGAACCTTCGTCGAGCACGCTGCACCTTCTCCTCGGGAACTCTTCAGAAAGGCCCACCCAGGCGGGCCGCTCCGACGTCCCGACGAGTATCCGACATGGCCTCGGCTTGCTGCGCTCACGGGCAAGCGCCAGGTCCGGCGCGTCAGGTGCGCGGAGCGCGCCGGGTCCGCCGGGGCGGCGGGGCGGCGGCCGCACCGGCCCCGCGCTTGAGCAGGGCGGCGGGGGCGCCGTGATCGGCGCGGAGCCGACGGAGGCGGGGGTTGTCGGTCCAGAACGACTCGAACTCGTCGGGGGCGAAGCGCTCGGCGATCAGGTGCATGGCGATGTCGTGGCGGACGTACTCGACCGCCACGAGCACCACGGCGGGGTCGTCGGTGAAGACACCCCAGGCGTCGCCGTTGATCGACGCCGCCGATGACCGCCTGCTCCCGGTCGCCGGAGACGACGAGCAGTCGGCAGCCGAGGTTCTCGAGGACGACCTCGGGGGCGGAGAAGCGGTGCGGGGTGGTGTTCCCGACCGGGTCCTTGTCCTCGCCGAAGGTGACGACGGAGATCTCGACCCCGTCGGCCTCGGCCCGTCGTGCGGCCGGCTTGAGCGGGTCGAGCTCCGCGGGGAAGCCCGACAGGAAGATGTCGCTCCGCGCGGCGGCGATGACGTCCTCGGCGCGCGCGAGCAGTGAGGCGCGGTCCGACAGGCTGTGCACGAGACGGACCTGGGGCGGTGAGGCGATCTCCGGGAGGGCATCGCGCAACGTGTCCATCGACTGGTCGAACTCCCGGCGGAGCCGGTCCAGCAGCGCCGTCGGCGGCAGCGAGATGTACCCGACGTTGTCCTCGCCCGCGCGCACCTCGTAGGCCGCACCGCGTCCGACCAGCTTCGCCAGCGTCTCGTAGACGGTGCTGCGCGGGACACCGGAGCGCTTGGCGACCTCGTACCCGTTCAGGGGCGCGCCGGCGGCGACGAGCGCGACGTAGGCCTTGGCCTCGTACCCGGACATGCCGAGACGTTGCAGCTCATCGATCACGCTCTGCTGCGACACGCCGTCATCATTCCACCCCGCGAACGCATGACGGGGGATGCGCCCCGTCGGCCGCGGGGTGAGCGACACCGCTCAGGCCAGGGAATCGTCGGAGACCCCGACCGAGTCCACCGTCTTCGGGCGGGGGAGGCTCGCCAAGGTGCTTTTGATCAGCCCGCCGTCCACGGCGATCACCTGGCCGGTGATGTAGGCCGCCTTCTCGGACGCGAGGAACAGCACGGTGTCGGCGACATCCTCCGACGAGCCCAGCCGGCCGAGCGGTACGCGCGCCTGGCGCAGCCGGCGGACCTCAGGATCGGCGTAGATCGCGTCCGACATCCCGGCGTCGATGAGCCCGGGCGCCACGCAGTTGACGCGGATCCCCAGCGGGGCCCACTCCATGGCCTGGTGCTCGGAGAGCCGGATCACGCCCGCCTTCGAGGCCGAGTAGCTGCCGGCGTTGGGCGCGGCGGCGACGCCGTTGACCGAGGCGAGATTGACGATCGCGCCGCCCCCGGAGGTCACCATGCGCCGGGCGACGGTGCGCCCGACCAGGAAGGTTCCGGTGAGGTTGACGCGCAGGGCGCCCTCCCAGTCGGCGAGGGAGACCTCCAGCAGCGGGCCGAACCGCACCACGCCGGCGCTGTTGACGAGCAGGGACGGCGCCGACGGCAGCGAGTCGACGGCGCTCTGTACGGAGTCCTCGTCGACCACGTCGACGCGGCGGGGCACACACACCTCGCCGAGCTCGGTCGCCAACTCCTCGACCCCGGCCTCGTTGATGTCCCACGCCGCGATGCGATAGCCGAGCTTGGCCGCCGACCGGGCGATCTCAGCACCGATGCCGTTGCCGGCACCGGTCACCACAGCCCACTTCTCGGTCATGCGTCCCCTCCTCAACCCGACCGGGCGCGGACGGCGCCAAGCGACGTTGTGCTTGTAACGACGCTACTTCGTCGTTCCCGTGTCGTCCAGAGAACCGGCGCTCGTAGCGCCCGCGTAACCAGCGTGAAACCGCAGTTTTGGCCTGGGCATGACGGCTGGGCTAGAGACGCTAAGGGACTAGCTACTAAAGTCGCGCACGCCGAGGAGCACATCACTTCGCCCAGGAGGCTGCCGTGGGCCACCGCATCGAGATCGACAGTGAGCTCTGCATGAGTTCCGGCCGCTGCGTGGCCGACCTCCCCACCGTCTTCCGCTTCGATCCCGACGAGATCGCCGAGCTGGTCCCCGGCGCCGACGTGTCCGCCGATCCGCAGCTCCTCGTCGCCGCCGTCCGCAACTGCCCGGCCGAGGCCATCACGCTGCTGGACGAGTCCGGCCCGGTGGAGGCGTGAGTCGCTGATGGACCTCGGACTGACGGGGCGCCGCGCGGCCGTCGGGGCGGCGAGCGCCGGACTCGGCTTTGCGTGCGCCGAAGCGCTGGTCGCGGAAGGTGCTGACGTCGTGATCTGCGGCTCGGACGCAGGCCGGGCCGAGGAGGCGGCTGCGCGCCTCGGCGCCCGCACCCGCTGGCTGGTCGCCGACCTGGCCGATCCGGACGGCGCCGAGCGGTTCGTCGTCGAGGCGACGGGACTTCTCGGGGGCCTGGACGTGCTCGTGGTGAACGGCCCGGGCCCGGCGGCGGGGACCGCACTGGCGACGCCGGCCGCCGCGTACCAGTCCGCGCTCGACCGCAGCCTGCTGGCGGTGGTCCGGATGTGCCTGGCCGCCGTTCCCGGCATGCGCGCCGCCGGGCTGGGGCCGGATCGTCGCGATCACCTCGCTCGGCGTCCGGCAGCCGTACGCGAATCTGGCGCTGTCCAACACCGCGCGGGCCGGTGCCACCGGCTTCCTGCGCACACTGGCCACCGAGGTGGCCGCCGACGGCGTGACGGTGAACTCCGTGCAGCCCGGGGTGCACGCCACCGACCGGATCCGACGGGTGTTCGACGACGCCGCGCTGGCGGCCCAGCTCGCGGGGGTCCCGGCCGGGCGGCTGGGCGAGCCGAACGAGCTGGCGGCGGTGGTGGCCTTCCTGTGCTCGCAGCAGGCCGCGTACGTCACGGGTGCGGCCATCCCGGTCGACGGTGGGGCCACCCGCGCCCTGCAGTGACGGGCCGTCATCCGGCGGCCCGACGGTCCAGGCGCAGCAACCGCGCGGCATTCCCGGACAGGGTCGGCCCGAGCTTGCCGGGGCCCTCGGACGCTCCCGAGTCCCATCCGGCGAAGTTCGTGCCGAAGACCAGGCGCTCGGTCCCGGCGTGGGCGACGAGCAGGTCGAGCGAACCGGCGTCATGGACGTGCGTGTCGAACCACAGGCGCCGGTAGAAGTGCGCGAATCCGTGCTCCCGCAGCGCGGGCGTCGCCCAGGGCCGGGCCTCGACCGCACGCTCGAGTCGTCCGGCGAGGTAGGCGGCCGCGCCGCCACCGTGGCTGATGCAGACGTCCAGCCCCCGATGACGCTCGAGCACGCCACCGAGCACCAACGCGGCGACGGCGAGAGTCTCGTCGCGGGCGAAGCCGAACAGCAGATCGAGGTCGAACCGGCGCAGCCGGGGGTCGTCCGGCGGACCGGTCGGCCCCGAGCGGGGTCGGATGGACGAACAGCGGGACGTCGAGGTCGATCAGGGCCGCGTAGAACGGGTCGAGGGCAGGATCGTCGAGCGTCCGACCGGCCGGGTCGGTGTCGACGTAGGCCGCGACGAGCCCGAGCTCGCGCACGGCCCGGCGGAGCTCGGCGATCGCGGCCGGGATGTCCTGCATCGGCAGTTGCGCCGCCCCGAGCAGGCGGTCCGGGTGCTTGCCGACGAGCTCAGCGAGGGCGTCGTTGTGCGTGCGCGCGAACGCGGTCGCCGCGTCGGGGTCGAGCCGGCCGAAGTAGGTCAGGGGATTGGGGGAGAGCAACTGGATGTCGATGCCCGCGGCGTCCATCGCGGCCAGGCGCACGTCGACGTCCATAAAGGGCGAGCCGCGGTACCGGACGCCACGCAGCACGTAGTCGCCGACGCGGTAGAACGGCGTGCCGTCGTCGGCAACGCCCAGTTCCGGCCCGGCCGCGCCCGCCGCTCCGAGACTGACTTCCAGCACGGCGTGCGCGTGGACGTCGACGACGGGCAGCTCAGACATGCGAGAGCTTCTCGAGCTGCTCCTCGGTCAGGGCCAGGCCGCGGGTCAACGGGCAGGAGGCGAGCATCCGGACCTGGTCGCTGCTGCGCATCTTGCGTTCCGGGATGGGCGTGATCAGGTCGATGCGCTCCCCGTCCTTGAACACCTCCGCGATCCGCTCGCGTTCCTGCAGGATCGTGATGTCCGTGAGCGGATCGCCGTCGATCACCAGGACGTCGGCGATGCGGCCGACCTCCAACGTCCCCAGCTCCCCTTCCATGCGCATCGCGAAGGCGCCGTTGCGGGTCGCCGCCACGATCGCGTCCATCGGACTCATGCCCATGTACTGGACGAACATCTCGAGCTCGCGGGCGTGCCACTCGCCGACCGGGGTCACGGCGAAGCCGGTCTCCGAGCCGGCCAGGAAACGCACCCCGAGATCGTGAGCCTTCGCCATCTGATGAGCAGTCACTTCGATCTCGGCGCGAAAGACGTCGAGCAGCTCCGGTGCGGTCCCGATCTTGCTGCCGTAATCGGCGAGGTTGCCCAGCAGCGTGAAGGTGGGGCACAACGAGGCGCCCGCCTCGAGGACGGCGTCCAGCGCCTCGTCATCCATGTAGGAGGCGTGGTAGATCAGATCAACCCCGGCCCGGGCAGCGTCGCGGGTGCTGTCGGAGTTGCGGCAGTGCGCGACGACCTTCGTGTTGAGGTCGTGGGCGGCGTCGCAGACGACGCGGAGCTCGTCGAAGCTCCAGACCTTGACCTCGGGGCCCTTCATGGAGGGGATCAGGCCCGTCACCATGATCTTGATCCAGTCGACGCCGTACTTGATCTGGCGCCGGACCTCATTGACCATCATGTCCCGGTTGTGGACCACGGTCGCGTACCCGGTCGTGCCCTCGTCCTTGATCATCCGCCCCGCGGTGCCGCCGAGCATCGTCATCATGGCCTGGCCGCCGGCGCGCATCCGGGGGCCCTCGACGATCCCGTTCTCGATCGCGTCGCGCAGCTCCACGCCGATGTTCCACAGGCAGTCGGCATCGAGCACGCTCGTGACGCCCGCCCGCAGCACCTTGCGTGCGTTGTAGGCCGACAGCATCGAGCTGTACGCCTCGGTGCGGTGGTGGAAGAGCTCGTCGTTCCCGGTGGGCTCGCCGAACGTCAGGTGCGTGTGCGCGTCGATGAGACCCGGCATCACCGTGCGGCCGGTGGCGTCGATGCGTCGGTCCACACCGGTGGCGGCGTCGGCCTCAGGACCGAGGGCGGCGATGCGGCCGTCGCGGATCAGCACGGACTCCCCGCGACGTGCCGGCGAACCGGTGCCGTCGATCACGGTGCCGCCGGTGAGCAGCGTGCTGGAAGCCATGGGCTTCAGGCCATCTTCTTCGCTGCGCTCTCGATCGCCTTGCGGATGCGGAAGTAGGTGCCGCACCGACAGACGTTCTGGATCGAACGGATCTGCGCGTCGGTGGGCTTCTTCGTGCGCTTGAGCAGGGCGACGGCGTTCATGATCTGGCCCGGCTGGCAGAACCCGCACTGGGGCACGTCCTGCTCCAACCAGGCCTCCTGCACCGGGTGGAGCTGGTCGCCCTTCGCCAGGCCTTCGATCGTCGTGACCGTGCGGCCCGCGACCGCCGAGACCTTCACCGAGCACGGGGTCATGGCCCGGCCGTCGAGCAGGCTGGTGCAGGCCTTGCAGTCGTTGATGCCGCAGCCGTACTTCGGCCCGGTCACGCCGAGCTTGTCCCGCAGCACCCACAGCAGGGGAAGGTCCCGCGGGGTGTCGACGGTGACCTTCTTGCCGTTGAGTCGGAAGGTGTACTTGGGCACGAACTCAGCCTTCCGAGAATGCCGGCGGCGGCAGCGTGCCGGGGGCGAACGGTTCGAAGTCGATCGGGTGGACGATCGGGAAACTGCGCGGCCGGATGCCGGTCACCTTCGTGTAGGCGTTGGCGATCGCGCCGGTCGGCGCGGCCATGCCGACCTCGCCGCAACCGCCGATCGGATCGCCCTTGTCCGGCATCACGATGATCTCGATGTCGGAGGGCATGTCCCGCATCCGCAGCCACTTGTACTGCGAGAAGCTGCCCTCGAGCGGCAGCCCGTCGACGATGTGCAGCCCGGCCTTCAAGGTGAGCGAGATGGCCTCGGCGAGACCGCCCTCCATCTGGGCGATGATGCCCAGCGGGTTGATCGGCTTCCCGATGTCGATGGCGATCACTGCCTTGGTGACACGCGGCAGCTTCGGGTTGCGTGCGTCCAACTCGATGAGCGCGGCGGTGTGGGCACGACTTTCGCTGTGGAACGCGATGCCCTGCGCTGTGCCCGCGGGCATTGACCGGCCCCAGACGCCCTTCTCGGCCACCAGGTCCAGTACGGCCCGGGCGCGCTCGGACTTGAGCGTGATGCGCCGGAACTCGTACGGGTCCATGCCGAGCTTCTCGGCGATCTCGTCGACCATCATTTCCTCGCAGCCGCGCGCCGTCTGGCACGGGACGCTGCGGTAGGAACTCGTGGGCATGCCGAGCGAGACTTCCAGCTGCCGCTTGTCCTGCGGACCGAAGTTGTACGGGGAGGAGACCATCGTGGTGAACACGCCCTGGCCGAAGCCGTCGTTGACGACCGCCTGCCGGGCGCCGGCGGGCATCTTGGTGAGCGTGGCCGAGAGGATCTCGCCCATGCCGTGCCGATAGTCGGTGGAGACTCCGGCGACGCGCTGCTCGAACGAGACGACACTGTTGTCGACGATCGTCGCCCGGAAGCTCTGGATGTTCTGCGGCCGGTGCCGCCCGTGCCGGAAGTCGTCGGTACGCGACCACATCAGTTTGATCGGTCGCTTCACCTGCTGGGAGACCAGCGCCGCCTCCAGTGCGGCGTCGAAGAAGACCCGGCGCCCGAAGCCGCCGCCGACGGGGACGACATGGCCCTTCACCGCGTCGATCGGCAGGCCGAGCGCGAGCGCGATCTCCTGGACGGCGGCGATCGGCGCCTGGAACCCGCTCCAGACCTCGGCACTGTCGGCGCGCACGTCCGCGATGGCGCACTCGACTTCGAGGAAGCCGTGCGCGGCGGGCGCCCACTCGTACTCGGCGTCGATCGTGCTGGCACCGGTGGGGGGTGCAGCGAACGGGATCAGGTTTGCCCGCAGCGTCTTCCCCACCGTCTCGTTCGACTCGTTGGGGACCGGACCGGGAGTGAAGGTCGCCTGCACGGCCGCGGCCGCGGCGCGGGCCTGCTCGAAGGTCTCGGCGACGACCGCGACGCCGGTGGGGATGGTCGCGGTCGCGACCACGCCGGGCATCTTCTCGATCTGCGCCTGATTGGTGAACTTCTCCAACGTCGCGCTCATCGTCGGGGCTCGGCGGACCATGGTCGGCAACGCCTTGCCGACCATCAGGTCCATCGTGAACTTCTTGCGGCCGGTCACGATGTCGAGTCCGTCGACCCGTCGGGTCGGCTTACCGACGATGCGGTAGTCGGCCGCGGCCTTGAGCGTCACCGCGCCGAGAACCAGGCTCGGATCGGCGGCCGCCGGAGACAGCTCGCCGTAGGTGGCGCTCCGGCCATCGCGGGCGCGGACGACTCCGTGGTCGGTGGTCAGCTCGGAGGCGGCGACGCCCCACTCGCGGGCGGCGGCGGCCTTCATGCGCGACTTGGCCGTCGCGGCCAGCACCCGGATCGGGTCGTGGAAGGTGCGGTGACTGCAGGAGCCGGCCGTCAGCTGGTTGGCTGCCAGCTCGGGGCGGGCGTCGGCACAGGTGACCCTGACCTGCTCGAGCGGGACGTCCAGTTCCTCGGCGATCAACATCGCCATCGAGGTGGTCATGCCCTGACCCATCTCGATGCGGGGGATCTCGAACCGTGTGATGCCGTCCGTGCCGATTTCCAGCGTCACCAGCGGCATGGTCGGGGCGCTGGCCATGATGATCGCGTCGGCGATGTCGAAGGTCTCTTCCATCGACTGGCCGGACGGCACCGCGCGGGTCGTCGCCGCGGCGGCGCTGTCCGGGAGGAACCCGTCGAGGCTGATCCGGGTCGCGAGCGCCAGCGCCGGGACGCCGACCAGGAAGGTCAGGAACCGGCGACGGCCCAGCGTGACCTCGGTCGATCCGTCCTCCGCCGGGGTGGCACCGGTGGTGTTCTGTGGGTGGACCATGGAAAGACCCTGCACGACGGTCAAATGCGGAGTCAAGGTTCTAGCGACGATCCGAGCCGAGCTTTTGCATCTGGGGCTCTGACCAGCGATCTTTAGCGTCGCTAGGACCACCACTCCCACAGGGAAAGAGGGCGCTCGTGACCGCTCCGACCGGCCTCGCTGCGGACGCCGTCGCGCGGTTCCTGGGGGCGGTCCACGCGAGGGACGCCGGGGCGGCCGGCGCGTGCTTCGCCGTGGACGGGACCTACGCCAACATGCCGCACCCGCCCGTGGTCGGGCCGGCGGGGGTGACGGGCCTGCTCGGACCGATCCTCCGGCGATCCGAACGCGTCCACTGGGACCTGATCTCGGCGGCCTACACGCCGGAGCGGGCCTGGCTGGAACGGGTCGACCGGTTCTGGATCGACGGCCGGGAGTACGCGATCGAGTGCAACGGCGTCGCGGAGGTCGACGCGGAGACCGGTCTGATCACCGCGTTCCGGGACTACGTCGACCTAGCCGTGTGGCGGACGCGGCTGGGGAACGTGCTGGCCTGATGTTCAGCGCGCGTACTGCAGTGCCACGCGCTCCGCGATGACCGGGCGCACGAACTCCTGCACGACTTTCTGGTGCCGCGGATCCTGCGCGTAGGCGAGGTAGTCCTCCCGCGACGCGAAGTCCGCGACGACGACCACGTCGGCATTGCCCTCGGCGAGACCCGCGTCGACCCCGACGCTCAGGGTCCCCAGGTCGGCGACCTCCTCGCCGAGGTGCCGCAGGGCCTCCACCGCGGCGTCGCGGCGGTCCGCCGGGGCATCATCGGCCCAGCGGAACATCACGACGTGCCGGAAGCCGCTCACGCGGGGTCTCCGAGCAGCACCGGGTAGCTGCCCCAGTACGGGCGCAGCGTGTTCTTGTCGCGCTCCGGCGGGTTCTCCGGGTCGCGGTGGACACCAGCGGTCAGGACCGCCTGCACCGAGCCGGTGAGCAGCCCGAACAGGTGAGTGTCGGCGTCGAAGTCGGCGCGGGGCACGACGCCCGCGGCGAGGTCCTGCCCGATGCATACGTGCATCCCGCCGCCGAAGCTCAAGCCGAAGGGCGCCACGCCGAGCGGAAGCGGGCGGCGCGGGTCGAAGGAGTCTGCGTTGTCGCCGAACACGTCCGGGTCGCGGTTGATCCGCTGCAGATCGAGCACGACGAAATCGCCCTCCGCCACCTCGCCGGACGACAGCGTCACCGGGGCGAGCGCACGGCGCTTACCGATCGGACTCGACGGGTTGAGCCGGACCGTCTCGTGGATGCAGCGCTGCACGAACAGCGGGTCCGTGCGGACCAGCTCGAGGTCCTCGGGGTGCTCGGAGACCCAGCCGAGGATGTGGTCGAGCGAGCGGACGAAAGCCGTCGCCGTCGTGTGCGCGCCGGCGAGCAGGACGAACGCCACCTCGCGGCGCAGCACCTCGTCGGTGAGCTCGAGCTCGTCCCAGTGCTCCAGCAGTGTCGTGAGGACATCGCGCGGCAGCTCGACGTCCTCACCGGCGGCCTTGCGCTCGAGCAACCCGCGGCGCCGTTCGATCGACGGCGCGAGGAAGTCCCGGTCCCAGTCCAGCAGGCCGGCGTAGATGCACGCGCGCTGCTCGTCCTTGTTCCCGGTCGAGTGCGCCAGGGTGGCGCCCTCGATGAACAGCATCATGTAGCTGTAGAGGTGATGGGTCTCCTCGGCCGTGCCCTTCGGCCGGTCCACCCCGGCGGTCAACGCCGCGAGGTTGAGCAGCAGCTCGTGGCCGAGGGTCACGAGATCGGCCCGCCCCGACGCCAGGTGCGGCGCCAGCGTCCGTTCGATGATGCCCGGGAAGAGTTCACGCTCGTAGCGGTCGAAGACCTCGCGCCGGAACATCCGGTTCTCCACGCGGCGGCGCGCGCGGTGCTCGGCGCCGTGCAGGTTGACCAGGACGTCACCCATGATCACCTCGCCCTCGTCGTACAGGGCCTGCCGCAGATCCTTGGCGCGGTAGACCTCCTTCGCCTCGGCGAAGGAGGTGATCACCAACGGTTCTTCGGCCGGGGGAGTGGTGGGAGTGGTGACGGTCATCGCGGTGCCTCCTCGGCTGCCGAGTCGAACACGACGGGATAACTGGCGAAGTTGTTCCGCTTGGAGTCGGCGTCCGCCGTGGGCGGCGCGCTCGGATCCGGCCGCGCCCCGTTGGTCAGGAGCGCGTCGATCATCAACGTGACCGTGCCGAAGACGGGCTCGTGGTCATCGGGAGCACCGGTGTTCTGGACACCGCCGTCGAGTTCCATCCCGATGCAGGCGTGCATGCCCCCGCCGAAGGAGTGCCCCCACGGGGGAACACCCTCGGGCAGTTGGCGGTCCGCGTCGAAGTGCTCTCCATCGGCGCCCCACACGGTCGGGTCCGCGTTCGCCGCGCGCAGGTCGAGCTCGACCAGGGATCCGGCCGGCAGCACCGTCCCGTTCCGCAGGGTGATGTCCGCGAGCGCGCGCCGCCAGGCGACCGGCGAGGCCGGGTTCAGCCGCAGCGTCTCGAGCACGCAGCGCTGCAGGAACCGCCGGTCGCCGAGGCGAGCGGCGAACGCGGGGTCGCTCTGCCGGAGGAAGATCTGGTGGGCGGAGTGCGTGAGGAGGTTGGCCGTGCTGTGCGAACCGGCCTGCAGGTAGAACGCGACCTCCCGGCGGATCTCGCCGTCGGAGACACCGAGTTCGGTCCGGTTGCGCAGCAGCGCGGTGAGGACGTCCCGCGGCAAATCGTCCTCGGCCAGCCGACCGGCGGCGTGCTCGGCCAGCAGGTGTTCGCGGCGGACGCGGGACGGCCCGAGGAACTCGGCTTCGAAGACCTCCATCGCCGCCGTGACCTCAGCGTGGAGTTCCTCCGGCGCACGGGTGGAGTGCACCGCGGTGGCGCCGGCGCTGAACACCCGCGCGAGATCTTCGAGGCGGTCGGCGCGCGCCGGATCCTCCGGTGGGTCGATCCCGGCGACCAGCGCGGTGAGGTACATGATCGTGCGCCGGCCGAGGTGGACCAGGTCGGTGCGGCCGGCGGCGAGTGCGGGCGCGTAGCTCTCCTCGATGGTTCCCGGCACGAGCGTGAGCTCCCAGTACCGGAACGTCCCGCGGCGGAACAGCCGGTTCTCGACCCGGCGCCGGCGCTTGTGCTCGTCGCCGTGCAACGTGATCAGGGCGCCGGACATCACCGCGCCGCCGGCGTCGTAGAGCGCCTGCTGCAGGTCGCGGTGGCGCAGCGCCTCCCGCACGTCGGCGTAGGTGCTCAGCACGATCGGACGCGACACCTGCGTCGTCACGCTCATCCCCGCGCCTCCTCGGTGCGTTAGTAGTTACGACCGTAGCCACTAACGTGGTGGCGCTCAAGGGCCCATGCTTGTGGCCGGCCGGGAGGCGTCGCTAGTTTCGCCCTCACGGGTCGAGGTCGGTCGGAGGGCTCATGCGCGCGGTCGTGCTGTCCGGTGGGCTGACGCACGACTTCCCCGCCACCACAGCCTGTCTCGTCGACCTGCTCGCCGCCCAGGGGGTCGACGCGGAGGTCCACACCGACGTCGAAGCCGCCTTCGCCGCGCTGCCCGGGGCCGCGCTGTTCGTCGTCAATGCCCTGCGCTGGACGATGACCGGCCCACAGACTCCCGACCACTACCGGGCGCTGGCCGATGCCGAAGGGCGCCGCGTCTCCGCGGGGGCCCGCGACGCCTTGACGGTGCACCTGGCCGCCGGGGGCGGAGTGCTGGGTGTGCACACCGCCGCGATCTGCTTCGACGACTGGCCGGAGTGGGGCGACATCCTGGGCGGGTCGTGGGTCTGGGGGCATTCCTCGCACCCGGCGATCGGCCCCGAGATCGAGGTCCGGCCGGCCGCGGGGCACGCGCTCGTCGAGGGGATCGATCCGTTCGAGCTCGTGGACGAGGTCTACGGCGATCTGGACCTGAGGCCCGACGTCGCCGGCCTACTGTGCGCGGCCCAGCCGGGGACGGACGGACCGCAACGCCCGCTGCTGTGGGCGCGGGAGCACGGCGGCGGGCGGATCGTCTACGACGCGCTCGGACACCACCCGCCGTCGTACGAGGTCCCGGCGCACCGCGAGATCGTGCGCCGCGCCGTCCGGTGGACCACCACCGGCTGAGATCGTCCGACCATCCGTCTGATCAGTCGTCAGCGCACGAGGGGACTTCGCAATGGGCCGTCGGCTCGAAGGCATGTCGGTGCTGGTCACCGGCGGGGGATCGGGAATCGGCGAGGCGGTGGTCCACCGCCTCGTCGAACGCGGAGCGCTCGTCACGCTCAGCGGACGCCGGACCGAGAAGGTGCAGGCGGTCGCCGCGGAAGCCGGGGCCGGTGCCCGCGCCGTCGCCGGCGACGTCACCTCCGCCGACGACCGGGCGGCGATGATCGCCGCGGCGGTGGAACACGGCGGCGGTCTCGAGCTGCTGGTGAACGCGGCGGGAAACATGTACCGCGGCCCGATCGACGAGGTGACGGAGCAGGGTCTGTCCGACGTGTTCGCGTCGAACGTTCTCGGACCCATGCTGCTGACCGGACTGGCGCTGCCGCATCTGCGCGCGAGCGCCGGCGCGGTGATCTTCTTCGGATCGGTCCACACCCAGCGTGCATTTCCCGGCGCCTCGCCCTACGCCGCGACCAAGGGCGCGCTCGAGACGCTCACCGGCGTGCTGGCCGCCGAGCTCGGCCCGCAAGGCGTGCGGGTGAGCTGTGTGCGGCCGGGCGGCGTGCTGACCGAGATCAACCAGCGCGCCGGCTTGATGGACGACGCCACCGCGGCGGCACGGATGGCCTCCCTCGGGCCCGCGCACGCGCTCGGACGGCCGGGCACCGCGGACGAGGTCGCGGAATCGGTCGAGTACCTGGCGCAGGCGGAGTGGCACACCGGTGCGGTTCTCACCATCGATGGCGGACTCGGGCTCGGCGTCACTCACGCCTGACGCCGCTTCACCCCTGACGGCGCTCGTCGGCGGTCCCCGTCAACGTGAGATGTCTTGTCACTCCGACGTGACGCTCCTATAGTCGCTAGCCATCCAACGACGCTAGGGGCGCCCCGTGGTCGAACAGGTCGTCAACGGCCTGGAGTCAGGCAGTTGGTACGCCCTCATGGCGCTGGCCCTGGTGCTCGTCATGCGCGCCACCAACGTGCCGAACTTCGCCATGGCCGAGATGGGTCTGGTCGGTGCGTTCGTGCTCTGGACCGTCACCGACGCCGGCGTTCCCTACGTCCTCGGAATCCCGATCGCGCTGGTGAGCGGAGCCGCCCTCGCGGTGGTGTTGGAGCGCGTCCTGATCCGGCCGCTGCTCTCGGAGTCCGAGTTCGCGGGCGTGCTGATGACGATCGGCATCTTCGTCGGACTGAACAGCGTCATCCAGTTGTTCTGGGGCTCGACACCGCGCGAGATCGACTCGCCGTTCGATTCCAGTTACGACGTCTTCGGGACCCGGGTGACGACCAATCAAGTGGTGTCGCTCAGCCTCGCAGTGGCCGTCACTTATGCGCTGGCCAGGTACTTTCGCTCTCCCGGCGGGGTTCGGATGCGAGCGGTTGCCGAGGACCGCGTCACGCCGCGGCTGGTCGGCGTCAGCGTTTCCTGGGTGTTTCGTACCGCCTGGGCGGTGGCCGGTGTCATCGCGACGCTCGCCATGATCCTGCAGGGCCAGTCCACGCTGCTGACCGACCAGAACGCGGGCTCGATGGTCCTCAAGGGTTTCGTCGCCGCCACCGTCGGAGGGTTCACCTCGGTCTGGGGCGCCCTGGCGGCCGGACTCGGCCTCGGGGTGATCGAGAACCTCGCCGGCTACTGGATCTCCACGTCGAGCCGGCCGGCCGTCGCACTGCTCGTGGTCCTGCTCGTGCTCCTCCTGCGGCCGCAAGGATTGTTCGGCAAGGTCCGGACCCGGGAGGTCTGACCGGTGCTCAAGCTGGCGAAGCCGCTCGCGGTCCTGGCCGTCGTGATGCTTCTGCTTACGCTGCCGTCGTTGGTCAACCCGTACCGGCTCTTTCTGCTCTCGCTGGTGGCCGTCTACATGATCGCGGGGCTCGGGCTCACGATCATCATGGGCTGGACCGGGCAGGTTGTCCTGGCCCAGGCGGCGTTCTTCGGGATCGGTGCTTATCTCACCGCGTACCTGCACGAGTGGATGCCGTGGCCGGTAGCCGTCGCGGGCGCGATGTTCGCCGCGGCGCTGGCCGGCGCGATCATCGGCTTCCCCGCCGTGCGGCTGCACGGGTTCTATCTCGCGATCGCGACGCTCGCCTTTGCCGAGCTGGTGCGGCGTGGGTTCGTCGAGGTGGACACCGTCACCGGTGGCATCGCCGGGCGGGACGTGGAACCCGTGCAGTTCGGCGGCCTCGACGTCGCGGCGTCGCAGTGGTACCTGGCGCTCGCGGCGGGCGCCGTCGCGATGCTGGTCGCGTGGCGGGTGCGGGTGACCAGTCTCGGCCGGTGCCTGCTGGCCGTCCGGGACGCGGAGGTCGCCACGGCGTCGGTCAGCATCAACGCGGCGCGGTACAAGCTCGTCGCCTTCGCTCTCAGCGCCGCGCTGGGTGCGCTGGCCGGCGGCGTCTTCGGGCAACTGCAGTCCTACCTGACCCCCGAGATCTTCGGCGTCCACCTGCTCATCCAGTTCCTCGTCGTCGCCTTCGTCGGCGGCGTGACCTTCCTGGTCGGACCGCTGTTGGGCGCCGCCTTCGTCGTGATTGCGCGTGAGCTGCTGCAGGACCTCGGGGCGGGCCAGCGGCTCGCGTACGCGCTGGCGCTGATCCTCGTCGTGCGGTTCCTGCCGTCCGGGCTGGCCGGCCTGCCGGATCTCTGGCGCCGGTACCGGTCGCGGCGCGAACTGCCCGTGCCGCCGTCGGACGCCCGACCGGTCCTGGCCCCGGCGGGGGAGATCTGATGACACCGGTACTGGCCGTGAAGGGCCTGACCGTCAGCTTCGGCGGCAACCACGTTCTGCGCGGAGTCGACCTCGACGTTCCGGTCGGCTTCACCGGGCTGGTCGGTCCGAACGGAGCGGGCAAGACCACCGTATTCAACGTCGTCAGCGGCTACGTGCGGTCGGGCGGGGGCGAGGTCGCGCTGGACGGCGAGTCGCTGATCGGCGTTGCACCCGACGCCATCGCGCGCCGCGGTGTGGGACGCACCTTCCAGACCCCGAAGCTGGTCGCCGGGATCAGCGTCGTCGAGAACGTGATGCTGGGATTGGACGGCCGGGCCGGTCCGCTCGAGCACCTGCGCGCCGTGCTCGGTTCACGACGGACGTCGCGGCCCGCGCGCGAGCAGTCGCTCGCGCTGCTCGAGCGGTTCGGGATCGCGGAGCGGGCGCACGAGGACGCGGCGGCACTGCCGCTGGCCACGCAAAAGATCGTTGAGGTCGCCCGCGCCTTGATCGCGCGGCCGCGGCTCGTGCTGCTGGACGAACCGGCGGCCGGACTCGGGGCCGAGGACGTCGAAGCGATGGTGGGACCCCTGGTCGGCCTCGCCGCGGACGACGACCTCGCGATCGTGATCATCGAGCACGACCTCGCGCTGGTCTCTCGGCTGTGCCCGCGGCTTGCCGTCCTGCACCAGGGCGGCGTCATCGCGCTGGGGACTCCGGCCGAGGTACTCGCGAAACCTGAGGTCGTCGACGCCTATCTGGGAGCCGGATTTGCTGCTGTCGGTCCGTGACCTCCAAGCCGGCTACGGCGGCGCCCACGTGTTGCACGGCGTCTCGCTCGACGTCGCCGCCGGCGAGATCGTCCTCCTGCTCGGCGCCAACGGCGCCGGCAAGACGACGACCCTGCGCGCCATCTCGGGCGTGGTGGCGGCGCGGGCGGGATCGGTGACCTTCGACGGGATCCCCTTCTCCGGGCCACCGGAGGCGCGCGCCGCCCGGGGGCTCGGCCACGTTCCCGAGGGGCGCGGCATCCTCGCCGGACTGACCGTGGCGGAGAACCTCGACCTCGGCACCGTGTTGCGCAAGGACGGCGCCGCGGCCGTCGCGACGGACCGGAAGCGTCTGCTCGACCTGTTCCCGATGTTGCGGCCCCGGCTGAAGGAATCGGCCGCCGCGCTGTCCGGCGGCCAGCAGCAGATGCTGGCCCTCGCCCGGGCGCTGCTCGCGCGGCCGCGGCTGGTGATGCTCGACGAGCCGTCGTTCGGGCTGGCCCCCTCCGTCGTCGATGAACTGCTCGGACTGGTGCGGCAGTTGCGCGAGGACGGCACCACCTTCCTGATGGTCGAACAGCACGCGGCGGCGCTGGCCATCGCCGACCGCGCCTATGTGCTGGCCGGTGGGCGGACGGTGCTCGACGCGCCGGCCGCCGAGCTCGCCGGTGACGACCGGTTGATCCGCGCCTACCTCGGAGCCCACACGTGACACTCCGTCAGACCACCGTCCCCACCCGAACCGGGAGCATTCAATGACCACGCGCCGGACCGCGCTCACCGCGGCAGCCATCCTGTTGGCCGCTGCCGGCTGCAGTTCTCAGAGCGGCGACGACTCCCCGGCGGTGGAGGCCGGCGGATCGGGATCCTGCGACGGGGTGTCCCAGGGTGTGGGCGACAAGTCGCTCAAGATCGGGACGTCGCTGCCGCTCTCCGGCGGCGCTGCGACCGCCGGCAAGGGGTTCGAGGCCGGGTTGAAGGCGGCCGTCGCGGAGGTCAACACCGCCGGCGGGATCAACGGCCGCCAGGTCGAGCTCATCGTGCTGGACGACGGGTTCGAGGCGGCCCGCTCCGTCGCGAATGTCCGCCGCCTCGGCGAGGAGGAGAAGGTCTTCGCGGTCGTCGGCCCGGCGGGTACCGCCAACCTGCCCGGCAGCTTCGCCTACCTGGAGCGCAAGGGCATGCCCATGTTCGCGCCGGTGCTGCCGCCCGACCCGGACGCCGGCGAGGTGTGGCTGCTGGGCACGGGTCACAAGGACCAGGTGCGGGTGATCCTCGACTGGCTGGCGACGACGAAGTCCGTCAAGACCGTCGCCCTCCTCACCCAGGACAACGACCTCGGCCAGGCCTTCAAGGAGGCCGTCGACGAGCAGGCACCGCAGCACAACATCACACTCGTGGCCGACGAGAAGCTGGAGCCGAACTCCACCGACGTCGACTCCGCGATCCTGAAGCTCAAGGGCAAGAACCCGGACGCGGTCATCTCGGGCACCGACAACGCGCAGACGGCGTTGCTGCTCAAGGAGGCCCGGGACCTGAAGTGGACACCGCTGATCGTCGGCAACTCGTCCTCTGGTGGTCCGGGCAGCCCGAGCACGACCGGTCCGGCCGGGCCCGCGGCGGAGGGGTTCTACTCCTCGGCCATCCTGGAATTCCCGACGTCGGACACGCCGGAGGTGAAGCGCTACCGCGCTGCCATGGAGAAGGCCGGCGGCGCCGAGGCCGACAACTCCTTCGCGCTGCAGGACTACGCGTCGGCCCAGGTCTTCTTCGAGATCGTGAAGCGGCTCGGCAACGACGTCTGCTGGGCGAAGTTCCGCACCGAGGCCGAGAAGCTGGCCGACTTCGAGACAGGCCTCATCCCGCCCGTCACCTTCGGCCCGTTGCCCGGCGGACACACCGGGACGAAGGGTGCGCGGATCGCGCAGTACAAGGGCGGGAAGTGGACCACGCTGACGGAGTTCCTGGAGCCGCAAAGCTGAGACGCCTCCCAGTGGCATGGGGAAGGATGTGCCGTCATGGGGAGAAGTCGGTGCGGACGGGTCCTGGTCGCCGCGGTCGCGGGGACGTTGACCCTGGTCGGCGCGGCCCCGGCACCCGCGGCGGATGACCCCGGGCGGGGCTACTCCGGGTCGGAGCTGGTCCCGACGGGGGTGAACCCGCCGGCGCCGAAGTCCGGATTCGCGGGCGATCGAAGCAAGTTCCCCAGCGTGCGGACGGAGTCAGCGGGTTTCGGCCGGGTCGCCCAACGGGCGTCCATCGGGCTGCGGACCTACCGGTACTCCGAACTCCACGGCAACGCCTCGACCCTCGACGTCTACACCCCGCGACAGTTCCGGGGCCGGCAGAACCGCCAGGTACGGACGGTGATCCTGGTCCACGGCGGTGCCTGGCAGAAGGGCGACCGCATCGACCTCGAGGAGAAGGCGGTCCAGCTCGCCAAGCTCGGTCTCGTCGTCGTGTCGGTGAACTACCGACTGGCGACCGAGGCGCCCTGGCCGGCGCAGCGCGACGACGTCAGCGCCGCCATCCGCTACGTCCGCGAGAACGCGAAGCGGTTCAACGTCGACAACAAACGCACGGTCCTGCTCGGGTCCTCGGCGGGCGGGCAGATCGCCGCGGCGGCCGCCACCTACGGCTCGGGCAAGAAGCGCTTCCGCGGGCTGGTGACGCTCTCGGGGCTGCTGAACCCGCGTCTGATGGCGGAGAAGGACCCGAGCTTCTCCAACCGTGTCATCCCCGAGATGCTGCTGCGTTGCCTGCCGCTGGAGTGCCCGAAGCTCTACGACTCCGCCACCGCGGCCGAGCAACTGGACCGCCGGGACATGCCGTCATTGCTGTTCCACTCCCTCCGCGAGGAGCCGTGGGGTCCGGCGCAGTCGCGCGAATTTCTGCGCGCTTCCCGGGCGGTGGGAGTCCCGTCCACCTTGGTGGTGCTGAAGTCGAACCAGCACGGCATCGACGCCTGGTCCAAGCTCTGGCCGCTCCTGCGCCCCTGGCTGCTCGAGCGTCTGGGCACCCAGAACCGGCCTCGCTGACGGTCCGTCAGACAGCTATCGCCCGGAGCGAGTCCTGCTCGGAGATCCACGCGTCGATCTCGTGCCACAGCCCGTCGAGCCAGACGCCGCACGACCCCTCGTCGTCCAGCTCGGGGCGGGCCTCGCTCCACCACACCATGTGCAGTTCTCGGCGGAGCGGCAGCGCGCGCCAGAGCGCGCCCGCTTCGAGCAGTTCGTCGTGGCCGGTGTGCATGAACACCGCCACCTGGGCCGTCGGGGCCGCCGTCAGCGCCGCGAAGGTGCCGCCGGGCCGGGGCGGCAGCACGTTCGGCCGGGCCGCGGCCGCGTCGGCCCGGGCCCGCAGACCACGTAGCCGCAGCCGGCGGACCGCGAGCCGGTGCCGGGTCGGGGTCCAGTCGCTGCCCTCCGGATAGATCAGCAGCGCGTCCCGCGCCTTCAGGTCGGCGGCCAGGTCGGCGACGGCGCGCGTCGAGTCGCCGCCGCCGAGGAAGGCGCAACCGATCCGGGTGAGCAGCACGTCGAGCGCCGGGTCCAACCGCAGGCGCCGCTTGAGAACGATGCGGGGGAGCCGACCGAACCGCTCGATGAGCACGTGGACGAGAACGAACGACGCCCCGGGTCCGGCGTGCCGGCCGAGCACGATCAGCGAACGGTCGGAGTCGAGGCCCTCCCCGCGCGGGCTGTCCAGCCGCAACCGGAAGGCGAACAGCGCCGTGGCTGCTCGCAGCAGCGATCCGAGCAAGGCCTGCAACAAGCGGACATGACGTTGCTCCCACCGCTGCGCGTCCCGGCGGCCCGGGATCGGGGCCGTCAGCCACAGCCCGAAACAGGCGAGCAGGCACAGGCATTCGCCGACCGTGTAGACCACCGCGAAGGCGGCCACCCGCAGCGCGCGGAACCGGGGCGGCCGCCGGATCAGGTACCCGAGCAGGCTGAACATCTGCAGGATCGCGACGACGGGCAGGGCGATCAGGGTCAGGACGGTCAGTAGGAGGATCGCGGGGGTCCCCAGCACCCGGCGCGCCACGTGCCGCACGGCGGTCACAGATCCTGCAGATACGCCGTGGTGGCGGCGCGCGCCCGCTCGATGCGTTCCGGCACCTGCCGGCTGCTGCGAAAGCGCAGGTTCGCGATCGGGGTGTGCTCGGTCCCGGTCGGCAGCACATGCACCGTCACGTCGGGAGGCAGCGCGGCCATGGCGTCAGTGAACCGGGACCGGCGCGCGATCTCGAACGCCACCGAGGCGACCTCCCACGGCCGACGTGGCGGCTGCAGTGGTTGCTCCAACCGTCCGACGTGCAGGACGTAGATCTCGGTCGCACCGAGTGCCACCGCCCGGTCCACCGGCAGGGAGTTCACCAGCCCGCCGTCGAGAAAATGTTCGTCTCCGATGTGGACGGCCGGCAACAGGCCGGGCACGGCGCAGCTGGCGAGGACGGCCTCGACCAGCGGGCCGTCGGAGAACCAGTGCGCCGCGGCCCGCTCCACACACGCGGCCACGCATTGGAAGGGGACGGCCAGGTCCTCGATGCGCCGGACCGGCACCTGGTCGGCGACAAGCTTGTGCAGCCGTTCGGCCGTGTACAGGTGGGTGCCGCTGCTGCGGGCGAGAGTTCCGAGCTGCGTGACGACGTTGCCGCCGAAGACGTCGGAGGACCCGAGCTCGGCCCACATCCGCGCGAGGCGATCGGCCGCCGCGGGTCCGGGCTCGCAGGCGTAGGCCACGCCGTTGATCGCGCCGACGGAGCTCCCGAGAATCAGATCCGGCGTCACCACCTGCTCGGCGAGCGCCTGCAACATCCCCACCTCGGCGGACCCGAGCATTCCGCCCCCGCCGAGCACGAACGCCGTGAGCCCCATGCACGGAGCTAATCACGCAGCTACATCCCGCCGCCGAAGTCACCGCCGCCGCCGAAGTCGCCGCCCCCGTAGCTCCCGGAGTCGAAGCCGCCGCCCCAGTCGCCCGACCCGTCGCCGGCTCCACCCTGGTCGGTCGCGGCCATCTCCCCGCCGGTCGGTTCGGCGAACATCGCGGCCGCGATCGAGGTACCGACGTAGGCCCCGGCGATGCTGGCCAGCAGGGTGCCCGCCATCAATCCGCCGGTGCCCATGCCGCCGGTGCCCATCCCACCGAAGCTGCGCTCCAGCGTGCCGGGCTGCCGCATCTCGGCGCGGGTGGCCGAGCGGGCGAGCACCTGCGGGTCGTCCGAGGTCGGCCGCTCGTTCTCCGGGCTGATCGCGGAGAGCTCGGCGAGCACCTGCCGGCGTTGGTCCGGGGTCAGCGCGGCGAAGGCCTCCGCGTGCGCGTCCTCGACGGTCTCCGGTGGAGCCGTCCGGAGCAGGTAGCGGTACCGCTCCAGGGCGGCGGAGTCCGGATCCCGCTCGGGTGTGCTCTCCCGGCCCAGCAGCCGCTTCAGCAGACCCATCGATGTCTCCTCGCGCCGAGCCAGCGTGCTTCTTTTGTCGTTCTGCCCAATTCGCGACTGTTCGATGCCTCGGCGGCGTACAGGCAGCCTGGACGGGAAGGGCATGGTGCGTGAGCCTGAGTACCGGAGTGGGGCGGGTGGCGGCGGGTGCCGCCGGCAGCGCCTTGGGCGCTGTGTTCGGAGCGACCGCGCGGATCCGGCCCACTGCCAAGCCCCTGCATCCCCGCGGGTTCCAGCAGCACGGGACGTTGACCCGCTTGGGCAGCACCCGTCGCTGGGGCGTCCCGTGGCTGGACGAACCGGGTACCGAGCGCGTGCTGGTCCGATACTCGCGGGCGGTCGGCCTGCCGGCGCCACTGCCCGACATTCTCGGTCTGACGCTGCGTATCTCCACGTCCGAGGGGGACGCGGATCTGCTGCTGGCGACGACCGGCCGCGGCCCGCTCAGCCGGTTCGCGCTGCTACCTCGCCGCGACCTCGACGCCGGCTACGGGTCGCTGATGGCGTACCGCACCCCCGCCGGTCCCGTCTGGTTGTTCGCGCGCAACCGAGAGGATCAGCACCGGATCCGCTTGTCGGTCGCGGGGTCGGCGGGCCCGGTGTTCCCCTTCGCCGACATCGAGGTCGACTCCGACCAGCACGACGCCGATCCGACGATCTCCTTCGATCCGGTGCTGAACCCGCTGCCCGGTCTCGAGCTCTATCCCTGGGAGCGCCGTCTGCGGGAAGGCGCCTACGCCGCAGCGAGGTCGTCCCGATGCTGAATGCGCGAGAGCGGGCCATCCTCGATTCGACCGCGATGGATGTCCAGGCATCGGCCCCGGTCCTCGCCGGCCTCCTCGCCGACGGGCCGGAGCTGTTGCGCGTCCGCGGGATCACACCCGAGGCGATCGATGGACTCGTGCCGGGCTGGAATCGGCCGCCGTGGCGCCGGCGGGTGTTGCGCGCCCTACGTCCCGGTACGCCCCGCTACATGCGCCCGCCGGATTTCTCGTCTTAGCCGAATTCGCCTGAACACGCCGGTGCTGCGGGGCACCCTGTGAATGCATGGGGGGCAGGGAAGCGGGGCTGGCGACGGCATGCGCTGTCGTGCTGGTTGTGGGCGTTTCTGCCTTCACCGGATCGTCGGCGTCGGGCCAGAGCACTGCGGCGCTCCCCCTTGACGCAGGTCTCGTCCAACCAGGTGCCGGCCGAGGGAACACCACCGCCGGTCGTGACTGGTCCCGCGGAGCTCTCGGTCATCGAGCGGCCCATTCCGAACTTCGGGCGGTTGGCCGCCCGGCAGGGAGTGGGGGTGCGGACGTATAGCGTACTCGCCCGTGCCGGGCAACGCCTCGACTGCTCGACGTCTACACGCCCCGGTCGCACGTCGGGCGGGAGGACCGCAACGAGCGCACCGTGATCCTCGTGCACGGCGGCGGCTGGCAGGCCGGCGCTCCGACGGACCTGGAATCGCAGGCCGTGCAGTTGGCGCGGCAGCTGGGCGTGGTCGTGGTGTCGGTGACCTACCGACTGGCCACCGAGGCCCCGTGGCCCGCGCAACGCGACGACGTCAACGCCGCGGTCCAGCTTCGTGCGCGAGCAACGCAGCGCAGCTCAACGTCGACAACGAAGCGCACGGTGATCCTCGGGTCCTCCGCGGGTGGGCAGATCGCCGCCAACGTCGCGACCTACGGCGTCGGGCAAGAAACGGTTCCGGGGTCTGGTCACGCTCTCGGGCCTGGTCAACCCGCTGTTCATGGCGGAGCAGAAACCCGGCCTACTCCAACGCGGTGATCCCGAACATGCTCCTGCGCTGCCTGCCGACGCGAGTGCCCGAGACGCTACCGGTCCGCGACTGCGCGTCACGTCACTCGACCGCCGGGACCCGCCGTCGCTGCTGTTCCACTCGCAGGACGAGCGCCTCGTGGGATCCGACCCAGGCCCGGAGTTCGTCCGGGCCTCCCGGGCCCTGGGTGTCCCGTCCAAGCTGGTCGTTCTCGATGGCAAGCAGCACGGCATCGACACCTGGCCGAAGATCTGGCCGGTCCTCCGGCTGTGGCTGATCGAGCGTCTGGGCCGGACCGACCACCGCGTACTGACGGTTCGTCAGGAGCGCACCGTCACGTCGTTGCCGGTTGCGGTCGCGGTCACCCGCACCTTGGCCCCAAAGGCGTCCTCGCCTTCGAAGAGAGCCATGGTGTCCGGGTCGCTCGGGTTGGCAAGGAAGCGAACTCCGTCGCTCTGCCGGCCCACCACCACCGCCAGATCGCGGCCCGGTGCGCGGGAGATGGCGAACGTCTCGACCGTCGCGTCACCCGCGGGCTGCTCGGTCGAAGGGACCTTCGGCGCGGCCGCGATCTCGCCCTGTATCGCTGTGCTTGCATCTGCACGCCACGACGTCGGCCTGCCCGTGTAGACCCCGGCGGCGTGCTTGGAGAAGATGCCGCCGTTGGCCCAGATCAGGCCGTACGCCTCAGGGTGTTCGCGCAAACGCGCCACGACCTCCGCGATCGCGTGCAACGAGTACGCGTTCCCCGGCCCGCCGAAGAACGGAAGGCCGCCGGTGACGGTGAGGCCGCGGGGGTCGTTCGCGCACAGGCCGAACGGATCGGCGATCGCGGACACCGCGACCGGGAAGCAGCTGTAGAGGTCGAGGAACCCGACGTCGTCGATCCCGATGCCGGCGACATCCAGAGCGTGCGTCACGCAACGAGCGGCGACCGGGGAGCAACTGAGGTCGGGTCGTTCCAGCAGATTCTGTTCACGAAGCGCAGCGTGACCGGCGAGGAAGACCCACCGCTCGGACGGGATCCTGCGGTCTCGGGCTTCCCCCACCGACATCAGGAGCACCGCGGCCCCGAGGTTCACCTTGTCGCGGGCGACCATCGAGATCGGATAGAGGTCGGTGACCATCCGGTTCCGTCCGGAGACCGCCCGGAGCTCGTCCGCGGTGCGCTCGGAGCGGACCGCGGCGAGGGGATTTCGCGCGGCGACGGCGGTGAAGGGCGCGAAGAGTTCGGCCATGTCCTGGACGTAGGCGTCGCGGTCGAGGCCGAGGCGGTGTCGTCGCGCGTTCTCCATCAGGTCGTACGCGGTCATCGCATCCAACAGGCCGTGGCGCATCAGGTCCTTGGTGACGATCCCGGAGAGGCCGAGGCCGCGATCCTCCACTTGGCCGCCTACGGTCTCGGTCCAGTCGGGGCGATCGGGCGCCGTCGCACGCTGCGCAACCGTCGAGATGGCCTCCGCGCCCACCACCAGACCCGCCCGCGCCGAGCCGGCGGCGATGCCGTTGGCCAACTCGGCGACCAACGACTGCGGGGCCTGACCGCCGACCACGTCGAGCACGGCGTGCGCCGGATCGGCGCCGATGCGGTGCGCCACCGCCCGGGGGAAGTTGTCCGCCCGTCCGAGCGGCGCGGGCGCGCCGGGGAAGGAGATCTCGAACTGCCGGATTCCCGCGACCACGTCGATGGCGCCGGCCGCACCCGTGCCGCCGGCGTCCGCGAGTGCGAGCTCGGCCGCGGCGGCGGCCAGGTCGACCGGGGACCACGCCCGGTAGTTCGGGCCGTCGGTGGGGTCCCCGACCTGACCGACGCCGACGAGTACCGGGGTGTTCGGGTCCAGGGCATCCATACCGAAGTTCTACCGGGCCGCTTCGTAGGGTGCAGTGCATGGCGACTGCGTTCTACGAACCGCTCGGCGACGACCGGTACCGCTCCACCGAGCACACGGGCGGGCCGTGGGGCCCGGACTCGCAGCACGCCGGCCCCCCGTCGGCATTGTTGACCCGGGCCCTGGAGCAGATGCCGTCCTCGTGGCCGGGCACCCTGACCCGGATCAGCATCGACATCCTCGGCGCGGTGCCCGTCGCCGCACTGACGGTGCGAACCCGCACGCTGCGGCCGGGGCGGAACGTCGAACTCGTGGAGGCCGAGGCCGAGGCCGGCGGCCGGGCCGTGCTGCGGGCGCAGGCGTGGCGGATCCGGACGGGTGCACTGACGCTGCCCGACACGGCCCCGGGTGCCCCGGTCGATCCGGTGCCGGAGTTTCCCGGGGAGGATCACCCGTTCTTCGACTGGAGCGGTGGCTACCTGCAGGCCATGCAATGGCGCTTCGTCCCGGGCAGCGTGGTCGGCGTCGGTCGGGCCGCGGCGTGGGCCCGGATGCGTATCCCGCTCGTCGCCGACGAGGAGCCGACCGGCCTGCAGCGGCTGATGGCACTGGCCGACACCGGAAGCGGCGTGTCCTTCCGGCTTTCGCCCGCGGACTGGCTGTTCATCAACACCGAGGTGACTGTCCACCTGGCCGCGCCCCCGACGGGGGAGTGGATCTGCCTGGACGCCACCACGCGACTCGACCCCACCGGGTTCGGGCTCGCGTCCTCCCGGCTGTTCGACCGGGATCGGCTGGTCGGTGTCGGAGCTCAGTCGTTGTTCGTCGCGCCGCGGCAGCGCGGCCCCCAGTAGCTGTGTCGTGTTCGCCCGCACGTTCGCGCCCGGTGAGGTCCTCGGTGAGATAGACAGACCTCATGTCGACGCTGATCGCCGAAGACGTGCTGCTCCTGCTGCTCGACGAGGTCTCGGGTGCGTTCACTCCGTCCGGGGTGCAGCTGAAGCCCGCGCTCGCGGGAGCGGTGCTCGCGGAACTGGCGCTCGCAGGCGCGGCGGAGATCGAGACCGAAGGCGGGCTGTGGAAGCGGACCCGGGTCGTCGTCGAGGACCCTACGGTCGTGTCCGATCCACTCCTGACGACAGCTCTGCAGGACATCGCGGAGAAAAAGCGCTCGCCCCAGGATCTGATCAACCGCATCGGCAAGAACCTGCCCGATCAACTCTGCACCCGGCTCAAGGACCGCGGCATCCTGCGGCGCCAGGACTCGAAGGTGCTCGGCCTCTTCTCCCGGACCCGCTGGCCCGCCGCCGACCCCAGGCCCGGGCAGGTGCTGCGCGCGGACCTGCGCCGGGTGCTTCTCGAGGACGGGGAACCGGAGGAGCGCATCGCGACGGCGATCGCGGTGCTCGCTGCGGCCGACGCCCTGCACAAGGTGGTGGGCGCGAAGTCGATCTCCAAGAAGGACCTCAAGATCCGCGTGGCGGAGATCGCCGAGGGCGGGTGGGCGACGGAGGCGGTGCGCAAGGCGATCCAGGCGGCCCAGGCGGCGGTCATGGCCGGCATCACCGCGGCCACCGTCGCGGGCGCCTCCGGCGCGGGGTCGTCGTGAGGCGCGGGGTCGCGGGCCCCGGGTGGGGTAGAACTGCCGCATGAGCAGCCCGGACCCGAGTGCCACCGTGGAAGCGCCGCTGGGCGAACGCCTGCAGGCTTGGTTGGAGAGCGACGAGCCCAAGACGATCCGTGGGCTGCTGGACCACTTCGGGCCGCAGGCGTTCGCGATGGCGTTCGTGCTGTTCGCCGCGCCGTCGGCACTGCCGATCCCCACGGGCGGCCTGACCGACGTCCTGAACGTGATCGCCGTGCTGCTCGCGGTCCAACTCGTGATGGGCCGGGATGAGCCGTGGCTACCGAAACGGTTCGCCGAGCGTGAGCTGAAGTCGTTGAAGTCGGAGAAGACGCAGCGGCGGTTGCTCGGAACCATCAACTGGATCCAGAAGTTCGCACGTCCCCGGTTCGCGCGGACCCTGCACAGTTCGCCCGGTCGGATCACGTTCGGCCTGCTCATCATCCTGCTGTCCTTGGCGGCCATCGTCGCGCCGCCGTTCAGCGGGCTGGACACCCTGCCGGCCCTCGGCGTGGTCGTGATCAGCCTCGGCATGCTGTTCGGCGATGCGCTGATCGTCGGCATCGGCATCCTGATCGGAGCCGGCGGCATCGGGCTGATGATCGCGTTGGCCGGCGCGATCACCTCGTTCTTCAGCTGAGTCGACGGGGTTAGGCGTGACCTAAGAACCCGGCGACGAGGACGTCCTGTGCAGTTTCCCGAACCGACCAGCCCCGACCTCGACACCTGGCGACGCGTCGAACTTGCGGAGCTGACCGCACCGCCGGAGCCCGGGGCGGACGGGCCGGTGCGGTCGTTCTCGCTGGCCGATCTGCTGACCCGCGACGCCGCGGTGCTGCGGGACGGGCACCGCCGGCTGCTCGACAAGCAGGTCACGCCGCAGGCCGCGGCCACCTATCTCGCGGGCTGGTTCGGTGGCGGCGTCGCTCGCCTCGTCGGTCTGGGCCTGGCGTCGGCCGGAGCCGGACTGCTGCTCGATGACGCCGACCTCGTCTTCGACGTCGTCGAGGACGGCTGGCCGGAACAGATCCGGCCCGGGAGCATGCGGGCGTTCGTTGCGCCCGACCATTCGTGGGCGGGCAGCCCCGGCGCCGAGGTGGTGGATGCCGCCGACGTCCTGCCGCGCACGATGGCCGCGCTGGTCGAGCTCGTCACCCCGATTCTCGACGCCTGTCGCGTGCTGGCCCGCGTGAGCAGGACCGGCCTCTGGGACGAGGTCGCGGACGGGGTGGTCGGCGAGCTGGCCTCCGCCGACGGGTTGAAGGTCACCCCGGCGGCGGAGGAGCTGGTGCTCGCGGCCGTCGAGCTCCCCGGGATGCCGTGGAAGGCCCGGCCGCGGCTGGTCTGGGCGGAGTCCGCCGTCCTCGGCCGGATGCTGGTCGCCCAGAAGGGCGGGTGCTGTCTGGCCTTCACGAACAAGCGCGAGCCCCTCGCGGAGTCCGAATTGGCGCCGCCGCAGCTCGCCTACCGGCAACGCTTCGGGCTCGACCGGGCTGGCAAGCGCTACTGCTCGACCTGCTGTTTCCGGGACCTGGACGACGTCGTCGAACGGCGCGTCGCGTGGGCTGAGTTGCGGCATCTGCACGACGCGAGCTGACGGGCGGAACTCTCCGGAGCGAAATTGCGTGGTTACTGTCGGCGGGGCGTGATTGGGTTCCCGGGTCCGCGCGCACGCCCGACGGCAGGGGATTCATGGGGTACATGGTTCAAGCAACGGGCCTGGTCAAGCGGTACAAGGCGGTCGAGGCACTGAGCGGGCTCGACCTCACGGTCGACGAGGGCACGGTCCTGGCGCTGCTCGGACCGAACGGCTCCGGCAAGACGACCGCGGTCCGGGTGCTCGCCACCTTGCTGACCCCGGACGCGGGGACCGCCGAGGTGGCCGGCATGGACGTGCTGGCGAACCCCGCCGGGGTACGGGAACGGATCGGGCTGTCCGGGCAGTACGCGGCGGTCGACGAACACCTCACCGGTTACGAGAACCTCGAGATGATCGGCCGGCTCTACGACCTGGGCCGCGTGCGGGCGAAGGCGCGGGCGCGCGAGTTGCTGGAGCGGTTCGATCTCACCGAGGCCGGCGACCGGCCCACGAAGACCTATTCGGGCGGCATGCGCCGGCGCCTCGACCTGGCCGGGGCCCTGGTCGCGGCCCCGCCCCTGCTGATCCTGGACGAGCCGACCACGGGTCTGGATGTCCGCAGCCGCCTCCAGCTCTGGGACGTCATCCGCGAGCTCGTCGCCGGCGGCACGACGCTGCTGCTGACCACCCAGTATCTGGAGGAGGCCGACCGCCTCGCCGACGAGATCGTCGTGATCGACTCCGGCAGAGCCATCGCGCGCGGCACCGCGGACGAACTGAAGGCGCAGACCGGCGGTGAGCGGATCGAGGTCGTGCTGCGCGATGCCGGTCACCGGGACGCGGCGCAACGCGCGCTGGCCCTGGTCGCCCTCGGCACGGTCCAGGTCGACGAGGACGGGCGATCCCTGGTGGCGCAGGTCGAGGACGGGCAGCGGGCCCTCGCGCGGACGTTGCGCGAGTTCGGAGACGCAGGCATCTCCGTGCTCGAACTGGGGCTGCGTCGCCCGACCCTCGACGACGTCTTCCTCAGCCTGACCGGCCATGCGGCCGAGGTCGATCCCAGCACCGGGACCGAGGGGGTGGGCGCATGACGACTGCTGCCCCGGTACGCACGCTGCGCGACGGCTGGATCGTCGCCCGCCGCAACCTGATCAAGATCAAACGGGTGCCCGAGGTGCTCGTCTTCGTGCTGATCTCGCCGATCATGTTCGTGCTGCTGTTCGCCTACGTCTTCGGCGGCGCGATCGACGTACCCGGCGAGGTGGACTACAAGGAGTTCCTGGTCCCTGGGATCTTCGTCCAGACGGTGGTGTTCGGCGCGACGTTCACCGGCGCGGGGCTGGCCGAGGACATGCAGAAGGGCATCATCGACCGGTTCCGTTCGCTGCCGATGTCACGCAGCGCGGTCCTGATCGGGCGGACGACCTCGGATGTGTTCTACAACGTCATCTCGGTGACGATCATGGCCCTGACCGGGCTGCTGATCGGCTGGCGGATCCGGGAGGGTGTGCTGGACGCGGCGACCGCGTTCCTGATCCTGCTCGTCTTCGCGTACTCGGTCAGCTGGATCATGGCCTACGTCGGCCTGCTGGTGCCCAGTGTCGATGTCGTCAACAACGCCTCGTTCATCGTGATCTTCCCGCTCACGTTCGTGTCCAACGCCTTCGTTCCCACCGAGTCGTTCGACGGCCCGTTGCGCACCTTCGTCGAGTGGAACCCGGTCTCGACGGCCACCCAGGCCTGCCGCGAGCGGTTCGGCAACACCGATGCCTCCGTGCCCGTGCCTGACTCGTGGGCGATGCAGCACCCGGTCTTCTACACGCTGCTGATCTCGGCGGCGATCGTCGCGGTCTTCGCGCCGCTGGCGACCCGGCAGTACAAGCTCTCCACGACCAGGTAGAGGCGGCCGCACGTGCTCGATCACCTCGGAATTCAGGTCGCCGACGTCGAGGCGTCGGCTGCGTTCTACCTCGACGTGTTCGCTCCCGTCGGGATGCGCGAGATTATGCGCTTCCCGACGGACGGCGGGCTGTTCGTGGGCCTGGGCGGTCCGGACGGCAAGCCGGATTTCTGGCTCAGGCCGGGGGACGGAGCCGAGACGCCCGAGCTCCACATCGCCTTCGCGGCGCCTGACCGGGCCGCCGTCGACGCCGTGCACAAGGCCGCGGCCGCCCGGGGCGCCGAGATCCTGCACGCACCGCGGGTGTGGCCGGAGTACCACCCGGGCTACTACGGGGTATTCCTGCGTGACCTCGACGGCCACAACGTGGAAGCCGTGCACCACACGTTCTGACGGAACGTCAGCCTCAGTCGACCAGCCAGGACCACAACGCGCCTTCGGCCTCCGCGGCGTAGCGCTCGGCGATCCAGCCACCCCACACGGCTTCGTTGCCGAATTCGTCGCGCCAGGACCACAGCGGGCGGGTGTAGCGGTGCAGGGAGTGTTCCTGGCTGACGCCGATGGCGCCGTGCAGCTGGTGGGCGATCCGCGCCCCGGTGCCCGCGGCCAGGCTCGCGCGGGTCTTCGCGGCCGCGATCAGCTGCGGCGCCCGGGAGGTGCCGGCATTCGCGGCGGCGGTGTCGGTGATGGCCCGTGCCGCAGAGGCCTCCGCGGCGAGGTCGGCGAGGGACTGCTGGACGGCTTGGAACTGCAGCAGCGGTCGGCCGAACTGGACCCGGTCGTTGACGTGCGAAGTGGTCAGCGGAACGAGCCGCGCCAAGGCAGCGGAGATCTGGATGCTGCGGGTCAGCGCGCCGGTCAGCTCGATGCGCAGGAGCACATCGGCCAGCGGTGCGTCGATGCGCGCGGTGGCCACCGGCACGGCGTCGAGAACGACGTCGTCCCGCGGTTCGTCGGCAACGTTGCGGCCCGGCGTGAGGGTGGCGGCGTCCGTGCGCACGAGCGCGACGGTGGTCCCGGACTCTTCGGCGATCGGCACCAGCAGGTGCGTGGCCCAGCTCGCCCACGGGACGCGGGTCGCGGTGGCCCGGAGGCGGCCGTTGGTCAGCGACGCGTCGGTGGCGGGGACGACCACGACGACCTCGGCCTCGTCCGGCAGCGCGAGTCCGGCACGGGTGAGCAACTGCGCCGCACCGATCAACGTTTCGGCGAGGGGGGACGGTGTGCCGACCAGGGCGGCCGTGACCTCCGCGGTGTCCTGCAGATCGCCGCCGTGCCCGCCGAGTTCCTCGGCCAGGCCGACGCGGTGCCATCCGTCGTCGAGCAGCTTCTTGAGCAGGGCGCGCCCGCGCTCGGGCGACCAGGTCCCCGAAGGTTCGAAGGTCTCGGTGCCCGCGCAGATCGCGGCGATCGCGGCGGCGGCGTCGCCGGCGGGCTTGAACGGGTCCGCGGTGAGGGACTTGGCCACGATCCCGCGCAGGATCTCGTTGGTGCCGCCGCGCAGGGTGAACCCGGGGGAGTGGGTGACCGCGTGCGCCAGATGACGGGTCAGGTCGTCGGCGGAGTCCGGGTCGGGCTCGCGGGGGTGCAGCCGGCGGGCCAGGTCGATGACCCGACCCTCGTAGCGCGTCCCGAGGTCCTTGACGAGAGCAGCCTCCACCGCCGGAGCCTCGCCGCGACCGAGCGCGTCGGCCACCCCGGCGGACATCGCCCGCAGCGTGGTCATTTCGGCGACGGACTGTCCCCAGTCGGCTGACGCTCCGTCAGCTGCGGCGGCGAGCAGCGGGAACGTGGACAGGAAACGCTCCGGGCCGGAACGCTCGTAGGCCAGTTCGCCGGTGACCTGCTTCCAGCCGTCGCCCTCGTTGCCGAGCAGGTCGGCGTCCGTCAGGCGGACCTCGTCGAGCACGACCTCGTTGAAGTGGTGCCCGCCGTCGAGGGACACGATCGGGTTCACCGTGATGCCCGGGGCGTCGAGGGGGACGAGAAACTGGGTCAGGCCCTGGTGTCGTGCCTTCGGATCGACCGGCGAGGTTCGTACCAACGTGATCATCGCGTCGGCGCGGTGCGCCCCGGACGTCCAGACCTTGGTGCCGTTGAGGACCCAGTCCTCGCCGTCGCGGCGGGCGGTGGTCCGTACCGATGCCAGATCCGACCCGCTGTCCGGTTCGGACATGCCGATGGCGAAGAAGCACTCGCCGCGCGCCATGGCGGGCAGGAAGCGCTGCTTCTGCTCCTCGGAGCCGTGCTTGAGGATCGAGGGGCCGGACTGCCGGTCCCCGATCCAGTGCGCGGCCACCGGGGCGCCGGCGGCGAGGAGCTCCTCGTTGACGACGAGGCGTTCGCGCTCGGTCCGTGCGTGCCCGCCGTACTCGGTCGGCCACGTCATCCCGAGCCAGCCGCGAGCGCCCTGCGCGCGGCTGAACTCCGCGGAGAACCCGGACAGCCAGGCGTCGCACTCAAGGCGGATCCCGAGGGTCTCGACCTGCTCGGCCACGAACGTCCGTACCTCGCGCCGCAGGGCAGATTCGTCCATGCCAGAACGCTACCGGGCAGGTCAGGTGGGGTGTAGAGGCGCTCCGCGATTTTAGAGATGACAAATCTCATTTTGCGCAACGGCACCGCCGTTTGCGCGCGGCGCGGGCAGGAAGTCGCTCAACCCCGATGGGGCGCGGTCTCCACAGCGATCACGCGATTCCGGCTGCGACGAAATCCAGTTGACGATGAGGTCCAGCTTCCCGCCGTGGGACTCCAGCATCTGTCCGTGGGAATCGAGCATCTGTCCGTGCGACTCGAGCAGAGGGTAGGCGGGGATCGGCCAAGTCCGGAGCCGCTGTGGATAGCGCTGCCCAGGACATGCGAGGGGAGGCAGTGATCAACATTCGCGGGAACGTCAGGCGCGCCGGGCGGCCGCGTACAGCACGTTCCACACCACGTCGGTAGCGGCGTCGAGCAACCTTTCCGCTTCTTCCGGGTCGGCCCGGTCGACGAGTTGGTAGAGCCCGCGCTCCAGCATCCAGACCAGCCACTTCGCGGTGCGAACCGGATCCAGCGACGGGTCCGCGCTGCCGCGGCGTTGCGCCGCCGCGAGGTGCGTGGCCGTGCCCTCGGCGACCGAGTCCATCAGTCGGCGCTGCTGCGCGGCGACACGTTCGTCGTACGTCGACACCTCGACGATCGCCCCGAAGATGACGTGCGCGTCGCGGTAGGTATCGAAGGGCACACGAATCCGGGCACGCAGGTCCGCCTTCGTGCCGTCGTCCGGCAACTCCCACCACGCGTCGCCGGAGGCGATCACGGCGGCGACAGCGTCCGAGGCCATGGCGGCCAGCAGGTCGATCTTGTCGTCGAAGTAGTTGTAGAAGGCCGACCGGGAGATGCCGCCGGATTTAATGATCCGCTCGACGCTGAGGTCGCTGTAGGGCTCGCCGGACGCGGCGAGCTGCTCCACCACCGGAATCAGGTGCCGACTCAGCTGTTGCCGCCGCTCGTCCCGATTGACCGCGAACGGCTTCGCGAGCGGCTTCTCGACGGGCGCGGGCACGCTCACACGGTACCGATTTGTGCGCCGACGTACATCATGTCTTGTCAGACATACATAGTGTTCGCTAGCTTGGACAGCGTGTCCGAACACGGCGTTGGAGCAGGTCTCGACCCGGTCTTTGTGATCGGAGCCGGACCGTCGGGGCTCGCCGCGGCCTACCGGCTGCACCAGGCCGGCCGGCGCGTCGTCGTCCTCGAGTCCCGCGACCGGGTCGGCGGTCAGTTGCTCTCGATCCACCGCGACGGCTTTCTCATGGAGGCCGGCACCACGATCCTCCCCGCGGCCTACGGCAGCGTGATGCAGCTCGTCCGCGACCTCGGTATGGAGTCCGAACTGATCCCGGCGAACTCGCTGATGGGCTTTCTGCGTGACGGGCAGATGCACCACCTGCGGGCCGACAAGCTCGCGCTCGATGCGGCCCGCACCACGTTGCTGTCGACGCGGTCCAAGCTGAAGGTGGCGAAGCTCGTCCTCGACACCTTCAGGATCCGCAAGCTGCTGTCGTACGAGGACCTCTCCATCGCGGGCAAGTACGACGTCGAGACCCCCGCGGAGTACTGCACACGCCGCGGGCTGGACGGCGAGCTGTACGACTACCTGATTGAACCCACGGTGCGCGGCGGCGCGGGCGTACCGGCCGAGGTCATCTCCGTCGTCGAGTTCTTCTTCCTCTGGCAGAAGGTGCTCGGCACCAAGCTCTACGCGTTCCGCGACGGGTACTCCTCCTTCCCGGAGCGGCTGGCCGCGGCGTTGCCGGACGTGCGGCTGAACTGCAAGGCGGTCGAGGTCGTCGAGACAGCGGACGGTGTCGAGGTCGTCTACGACGGTCCGGCCGGGCTGGTGACCGAGCGCGGGGCCGGTGCCGTGGTCAGCTCGATGGGCAATCGGGTCCCGGACCTGGTGCCGCAACTCGATCCGGACCGAGCGAAGTTTCTGCGGGAGCTCACCTACACCTCGACGATGTCGATCAATCTCGCGCTCTCGAAGCGGCCGGACTGTCCGGCCTCGTTCGTGGTGGTTCCCAAGCCGGTGTCCGAGGGACTGTTCGCCGTCATCCTCGAGCACAACAAGGCGCCGGGCCGGGCACCGGACGGCAAGGGTCTGATCTCGCTGTTCTTCATGAACCAGTGGGCCGTCGACCGGATGGAAGCCACCGACGACCAGGTACTCGCCGCGGCCCTCGCCGAACTCGACAAGGTGCTGCCGGGGGCGCGGGGCGACGTCGAGTTCAGCCGGATCAACCGCTGGTTCCCGGTCCTCGTCTACAGCCACCCGGGGCTCTACCAGAAGCTCGGCCGCTTCCACGCGGCCCGCGACCGGACCAGTCGGATCCACCTCGCCGGCTCGTACAACTCCTCCGGCAACGTCAATACCGCCACCACCGCGGGGGAGCGGGCGGCGCGCGAACTGCTCGTCGCCCTGCAGCGCTGAAATCACATTCAATTCTGAAATTTCACTACAAAAACTGTTGATTTGGATCATTCCGACCGGGCACGCTGTCCGAACATCGCTTGGTTCGCTCACGACCCGCCTGCCCCCAGATCCGAGGAGCGTGCCCGTTGGCCGGACGCCACACCGCACGGCGCCCCCAACGGCGCCGGGC
Source organism: uncultured Actinomycetota bacterium (assembly GCA_963756785.1). Classification (GTDB taxonomy): domain Bacteria; phylum Actinomycetota; class Actinomycetes; order Sporichthyales; family Sporichthyaceae; genus Sporichthya. The sequence continues at coordinate 1,576,201 of CAVWPF010000007.1, read as the reverse complement.
CGGCCTGAAGGCCGGCGCTTCCGTCCTCGCGCTCGGCGCCGCCGCGGCGCTGATGATCGCGCCGCCGGCCCAGGCCGCCGACCGCAGCTTCGACGCCGTGGCGAGTGCCTACGGCATCAACAACGGGATCTCGAACCCGTCGCTGCCACTGAACCTCGTGCTGACCGGGTCCGGTCCGGTGTCCTCCGCGCACCTGACCAGCTTCGGCGGCTCGGACGCCTTCGCGTCCTTCCCGTACCCGGGCGACACCGTCGTCGGTCTGCCGGGCCTGGCCTCCGGAGTCTTCGGGGTCCCGTTCCCGAACTACCCGCTGTACGTGTCCACCAGCGCCGGCGACGAACCGCGTTCGGTGAACTACCCGGGCATCGCACTGAGCTCGCGCAGCGAAGCCCTGGTCACCGAGTCCCGGGCCTTGGTCGGGACCGACGTCAGCGGCTTCGACTCCAACTCCCGCATCGGGGTCGAGGGCGATGACGGGGTCACCTCGCAGGCGAGCACGGTGTTCAAGACCCTGCAGTTCGGTGACTACCTCACGCTCTCCGGAGTGCGGTCGCTGGCCAAGGTGGTGGCCGACGGCTCCACCGGCGACCTGACGAGAACCTCCGAGCTCAGCATCGGCGCGATCCACGCCCCCGGCCTCAAGCTCGATCTTCCGGAGCAGACGCCGGGCACGGTTCCGCTCCCGGTGCCGGTCCCCGGGCTGGGGCAGGTGCCGCCGCTGCAGTTCCCGCCGATGCCGGTCCCGCAGGGCGGGACGACCCTGGCGGCCCCGAACCTCGGCTTCACGAACGGGGTCTTCACCGTGGCGGTCCCCGGCCAGGAGGGTCAGCGGTACGCGGTCCCGTCCGAGTCCGTGATCAAGGCCTTCGCCGACCAGGGCATGAAGGTGACCTTCCAGCAGGCGTTCGAGACCAGGAACGGCGTCGTCGCCCCGGCGATCACCTTCGAGACCGACTTCCCGGCCTTCCCGGAGAACCCGTACTACAACGGGCCCACGCACGCGACCTACACCCTTGGCGGTTCTTTCGCCGAGGTCGCCTTCGACGTCATCGACGCCGATACCGGGCCGGCCGGTACTGAGTCTGGGCTGCCGGCGGGCACTGACTCCGGCGTGGGTGCCGCGCTGGACGCGGCGGCCGCCCCGGGTGCGGTCGCGCCCGGCCTGCTGCCCTCCACCGAGCAGGCCGCGCTCGGTCTGACGCCGGGTCAGACTCTGCTCGGCACGGCGCAGCGCGCCAACCTCGTCGCCCTCCGGTCGCCCTCGCTGACGGCCGACACCCAGAACATCTACCTCGCCGTGGTCGCGCTCGCGCTCACAGTCCTCATGGCGGGGACCGGCCTTCGACGCTTGGGAGTGCTCCGGCCATGGACGTCATGACCGCTCTGCGCACGCAGTGGGACCGCATCGGCGCGATCGCCGCGATTCTCGTCGGCCTGGTGTCGCTGTTCCTCGGCTACCTCGGGGTCAGCGGGACCGAGTACGTCGTCAAGCAGATGCCGTACATCATCGCGAACGGCCTGTTCGGCCTGTTCATGCTCGGTGTCGGCACCGCGCTGTGGCTCTCGGCCGACCTGCGCGACGAATGGCGTGAGCTGCGCGCGCTGCGCATCGCCGTGAACGAGCACGGTCTCGCGCCCCGCGACAGTGAGGGCATCGCGAGCCGATGACCACAGCCACACGGGAACCGCACTCCCGGCGGTCTCCCCGAACTGCTGGTTCACGCGCTACTACGCCGCGTGTGCCGGCCTACGTCGTTGCGTCGCAACGACGTTCGCGGCGGGCCGTCATGCTCAACGACGGCCCGTGGCGTAGCCGCGACCGCGTGATCGCGCTCGGCGGTTGCACACTGGGCCTGGTCGGGATCGCCATCTGCGGCTGGGCCGGTTCCGGCGAGGTCGACCTGTCGGCCCAGACGCACTGGCTGCTCGGCGGAATCCTGTGCGTCACCGTGTCGTCGCTGAGCCTGGCGTACTGGCTGATGTCCGGGCTGCGCACCGTGCGCGGCGAGATGGCCCGCGTCTTCGTCACCGTCCGGCCCGCGTACCCCGCGGTGGCCGTCACGTCCGGCGGGTCGGGCTTCGTCACCGTGCCCGGCATGGTCCGGTACCACCGTTCCGAGTGCCCCCTGGTGGCCGGCAAGACCACCCGTGAGGTCGACGCGACCGCGATCGTCGCCGAGGGCCTGCGCGAATGTGGCGCCTGCGGGGTGAGCACCTGATGGATGCCTACATCCCCTTCCTCGTCACCGGCCTGATCGTCGGCTCGATCTACGGCCTGTCCGCGATGGGGCTGGTGCTCACCTACAAGACCTCGGGCCTGTTCAACGTCGGGCACGGTGCCGTCTGCGCCGCGTCCGCGTTCGTCTTCTACGAGCTGCGCCAGGAGCACGGGGTGCCGTGGCCGGTCGCGGCCTTCGTCACCGTTGCGGTCTTCGGCGCCGCCACCGGGCTGATCCTCGAGCGCCTCGCCGGGGCGCTGTCCGGCGTCACGACCACCTACAAGATCGTCGCCACCGTCGGCCTGCTGGTCGCGGTGCGTTCGATCGTGATCCTGATCTGGGGCTCCGAGCAGCTGACCTTCGACCCGTTCCTCCCGCAGGAGCAGGCCTTCAAGGTCTCCAACGTCTCGGTCAGCTGGGACAACGTCATCGACATGGGCATCGGCGTCGCCGCTGCGGTCGGGCTGGCCCTGTTCTTCCGGCGCTCCCGGCTCGGTGTCGCGATGCGCGGCGTCGTCGACAATCCGCAACTGCTCGACATGGCCGGCACCGCCCCGGCGAAGGTGCGCCGCACCGCGTGGATCATCGGCTCGATGTTCGCCGCGATCTCCGGCGTGCTCTTCGCCTCGGTGACCTTCCAGCTCGACGTCAACGTGCTCTCGCTGCTGGTGGTGCAGGCCTTCGGCGCCGCCGCGATCGGACGCTTCCAGTCCATCCCGATGGCCTTCGTCGGCGGCCTGATCGTCGGCGTCGTCCAGAAGCTGATCTCCAAGGAGTTCGCCGGCGAGCAGGTGCTGCGCGGCATCGACCTCAACGTGCCGTTCATCATCCTGTTTCTCGCGATGCTGGTGACCCCGAAGGGCCGCCTGCAGGAGATCGGCCGCAAGGTCAAGGACCGCGCGCCCTCGGCCAGCCCGTTCAGCGTCCGCACCCGCAGCGTCGGCTACGCCGCCCTGCTCGGCGGTGCACTGCTGATCCCGCATGTGGTCGACACCCGGCTCTCGCTCTACAGCACCGGGCTGACCGCGGTGATCCTGTTCCTCTCCCTCGGGCTGCTGGTGCGGACGTCGGGCCAGATCTCGCTGTGCCACGTCGGCTTTGCCGCGATCGGCGCGGCCGGCTTCGGGCACATGCTCGACAGGGGCCTGCCCTGGGGCGTGGCGCTGCTGCTCGGTGGACTTTTCGCCGTGCCGGTCGGGGCGTTCATCGCGATCCCCGCGATCCGGCTGTCGGGGCTGTTCCTCGGCCTGGCCACGTTGGGCTTCGGCATCCTGCTCGCGCAGTACGCCTACGGACAGAGCTGGATGTTCGGCTTCGGCCGGCTCGACACCCGGCGCCCGGAGTTCGGGGGCCTGGACTCGGACATGCGCTACTACTACTTCCTGCTGGTCATTACGTTGGCGGCAGTTGTGGTCGTGGTCGCGGTCGAGCGGTCCCGGCTCGGCCGGTTGCTGCGCGGGCTGGCCGACTCCCCGACGGCGCTGACCTCGCTCGGCACCAACCTGAACATGATCCGGGTGATGGTGTTCTGCCTGTCGGCGTTCCTGGCCGGCATCAGCGGTGCCACCTACGCCTCGCTGTTCGGCAGCGTGAACCAGGACAGCTTCAACTATCTCCAGTCCCTGGTGCTGCTCGCCGTGCTGGCCATCTCCGGTCGCGGCACCGTGACCAGTGCGGTGATCGGCGCGGTGCTGCTCTACGTCGTTCCCGGCTACATCGACAACCCGGACTACTTCTCCCTGCTGCAGGTCGGCTTCGGGCTGGCGGCGATCCTCGCCGCCTGCCTGTCGCAGGGCCAGTTGGCCAGTGCGATCGGCCGCTTCGGCGCGGCCGGCAAGGAACGAACCCTCAGCCCCTGGCGCGACCGGATCGACCCGGTCACCGCCGAGACGCCCCCGCAGTTGCTCGTGACGAGTGGAGTTCAGCGATGAAGAAGAGCGCGACGATGGCGCTGCTCGCGGCGGCCTCGCTGGCCTTGACCGCCTGCGGTAACCGGGTCTCCGACGACCGCATCGAGGCCGCCAACGCCTCGGTCGTGCAGCTGTCCGATGAGCAGCTCCGCGCGGCGGGCATCGACCCTGCGGCCGCAGCGACCGGAGCCGACGGCACGACCACGCCGGTCGTGGGGGACACCACCGGTGCGCCGACGGCGGCGGGCACCACGGGGGCCCCGGGCCCGGCAGGCACCACCGCGACCGGGACGACTTCCGCGGGCACTGCGGCGACCGCAACGACGGCGGCGGGCACCGACAAGGCCCAGCCCGGCGCCGGGGCCGCTGCGGTCAGCGCATCCGCACCCTGCACCACCTCGCTCCCGCCGGTCGTGCTCGGCCAGACCGGGGTCTTCAGCGGCTTCATCGGCGCGGTCGGCGCCGGCGCTCGACCGGGGCTGCAGGTCTGGGCCAAGGACCTCAACTCCCGCGGCGGGCTGGCCTGCCACCCGATCCAGCTCGTCCAGCTCGACGACCAGTCCGACCCGGCCAAGGTCACCGCCAACGTGCGGGACCTGGTGGAGAACAAGAAGGTCGCCGCGCTGATCGACGCCTACGTGCCGATCGCGGTCGGCCCCTACGCCCAGGCAGCGGCGAAGTACAAGATGCCGACCATCGGCGGCGACAACATCGACCTGCTCTGGAACCAGGCCCCGTACCTGTTCCCGGTGGGCGCGTCGCCGCTCGGTACCTACCTCGGCAGTATCAAGTCCGCGGCGGACTCCGGCGGTTTCAAGAAGTTCGGCATGCTCTACTGCGTCGAGGCCACGATCTGCGGTGTGCTCAAGGAGTCGGCGACGGCCAAGGGCGGCCTGGCCGATCAAGCCGGCGTCGAGACGGTGTACATCGCGCCGTTCTCCCTCACACAGCCGGACTTCACCTCCGAGTGCCAGAACATGAAGAACGCCGGTGTCGAGTTCGCTTTCGTCGGAGGCGACGGCTCCGCCGTCTCCCGGGTGGCGAGGGCCTGCAACAGCCTGGGCTTCAACCCGACCTTGGCCACGGTGAGTCTGGCCGCGGGTTCCTCCGTGCAGGCCGACAAGCTGGTGGCGAAGAACGGGCTCTACCTCGGCTCGTTCCTCGCGCCTTTCCCGGCCAACGACGTCCCTGGCCTGAAGGAGTACCACGCGGCATTCGAGCGGTACGCCCCCAGCGTCACATTGGACGGCGCCTCGATGATCGCGTGGGCCTCGGGCAAGCTGCTCGAGGCAGCCGTGAACTCGCTCGGGGCCGAGGCCCGTTCCGGCCCGCTGACCACCGAGCTGATCCTGAAGGGCCTCGGCAAGGTCAAGAACGAGACCCTCAAGGGCCTCAGCCCACCGATGACCTTCAAGCCCGGTCAGGCCTTCGCGCCGGCGCTCAACTGCTACACGGTGATCGCCCTGACCACGCGCGAGGAGAAGTTCTACGCGCCCGAGGGCACCAAGTTCCACTGCCAGTGATGAGTAATGTAGACGGCCTCACGGTCGAGAATCTGACGGTCCGTTTCGGCGGCTTGACCGCGGTGGACGGCCAGACCCTGACCGCCCCGCGCGGCCGGATCACCGGGCTGATCGGGCCGAATGGTGCGGGCAAGACCACGACGTTCAACGCGGTCACCGGCGTGGTCAAGCCGAGCGCGGGCCGGGTGTCCCTGTTCGGCCACGACATCACCAACTGGTCGCCCGACGCCCGCGCACTCAAGGGACTGGGCCGCACCTTCCAGCGCATGGAGCTGTTCGACACCCTGACCGTCGGGGAGAACGTGCGCCTGGGTAAGGAAGCAGGCCTGGCCGGCCGGAACCCGTGGCGGGCGCTGCGCGCACCGCGCTCGCAGGTCGGCACCGTGCGCCGACTGGCCGACGATGCCATGGAGATGGTCGGCATCGCCGGTGAGGCCAAGCGGCGCCCGGCGGATCTGAGTACCGGTCAGCGCCGTCTCGTCGAACTTGCCCGCTGCATCGCCGGTGAGTTCCCGATCATGCTGCTGGACGAGCCGTCCTCGGGCCTGGACGGCACCGAGACCGAGGCGTTCGGCGTCGTTCTGCGCCGGCTGGTGGCCGAACGAGGCGTCGGCATCCTGATCGTCGAGCACGACATGGAGTTGGTCATGACGACCTGCAACTACATTCACGTGCTGGACTTCGGGAAGCCGATCTTCGAGGGCACCCCGCGCGAGGTGGCGACCAGCCCGCTCGTACGCGCCGCGTATCTCGGCACCGAGGCCGAGGGCCTGAACGAACTCGCGGAATCGTCGTCCGGGGCAGGTGCCGGCTGATGTTGCGCCTGGACTCGATCCGCGCCGGTTACGGCGGCTCCACCGTGCTCCGCGGGGTCAGCATGCTCGTCCCGCCGTCGAGCGTGGTGGCGCTGCTCGGGCCCAACGGCGCAGGCAAGACCACGCTGCTGCGGGTGGCTTCCGGATTGCTGCGGCCCTCGTCGGGGCAGGTGCTGCTCGATGGCGAGGACGTCACCCGCTGCGCACCGAACCAGCTCGTTCAGCGCGGCGTCTGCCACGTGCCGGAGGGCCGCGGCATCTTCCCGTCGCTCTCGGTGCGGGAGAACCTGATCCTGCAGTCGATGCCGGGCACCGAGTCCGAGTCGGTGGAGAAGGCGGTCTCGGCCTTCCCGCGGCTGGGGGAGCGGCTCACCCAGCAGGCCGGGACGATGAGCGGGGGCGAGCAGCAGATGCTCGCCCTGGCCCGCGCCTACGTGCAGAACCCGCGCTTCGTGCTGCTCGACGAGGTCTCGATGGGATTGGCCCCGAAGATCGTCGACGAGATCTTCGAGTTCCTGCAGGTGATCGCGGCTCAGGGCGCGTCGCTGCTGCTCGTCGAGCAGTACGTGACCCGTGCGCTCGCGGCCGCCGACTACGTCTACCTGCTCGGCCGTGGCACCGTCACCTTCGCGGGCGAGCCGGGCGAGCTCGACGCGGACGCCCTCGCGGAGCAGTACATCGCCGCCGCCCACACCTAGCCTCTCGTTGCGTCAGCGCAACCGTCGCTGAAGCGATCGCTTCCGCTCACGTCAGCGACCGAAGACTGCCAGGCGAGGTCCTGGCTCGGGAGTGCTGCCTTCGATGTCCCGTCCACGTCCACGGCTCGTTCCTACAGGGCCGGACAGCCGCCCGTCTCGCCCTGCTTGCCGGTCGCCATCGGCGCCGTGTCGTAGGTGGCGAACGCTCCCGAGGTGTTCTCGACGCAGAGTACGAACTCGACCTCGTCGGGGTCGTAGCGGTAGCCGCCGAGAGTATTGCCCTTCGACAGCTTCAGCTGGGCCTTCGGCAGCGCCGCCACCACCTCGGCGACCGTCGTCGGGTAGGGATCGCCGCGGAAGTAGCTCTCCAGCGCCGGGGCCAGGGTGTTGACGTCCTTCAGTACCGACGTCAGCGCGGCGCCCGGCTTGTCACGGGGTGTCTCGGTGTCGGCCTCGGCGGTCGGGACGGGAGTGGAGAGCACCACGCCGGCACCGGGCGTGTCGGTGGCTGCATCCTCGTTCTCCCCGCACGCGGCGAGGGCGAGGACCAGCAGGGCGGCGGCGAGAGCGTGTCGGATCACGCCGTCAAGCTACTCGGACGACTCCGGCGAGCGCCGGGGCAGCGGGATGACCTCGGCGGAGGGAAGGCAGTTCAGCTCGCCGCCCCTCGCGCGCCACCCCCAGATCCAGTGCTTGATCAGGAAGCTCTCATCCTCGGCCTCGGAGTCCGCGGGGTACGGGCAGGCATCGGGCGATTCGCCCGCCTTCGCGGCTTCCGCTCCCCGTCCGACCGCGGTCAACACGGCTTCGTGCTGCTCCCAACCGCGGGCCCAGGCGTGCGCCAGGGTGCGGGCGTCCGGGTCGTCGACGTCGACGGCGGCCCACGGGTCGCAGGGCTGACGGCGGTGACGGGCCAGGGCGCCGCGACGGCGCTGACGCGCGCAGGCGTAGACGAGCATCAGTTCGGTGCGGCTGTCCTCGCTGATCTCGCCGGCCGAACCGACCAGCCGAAGCACTGAACCCATCTCTCCACCCCTCCCGGTTGTTTCCATTCCGTCTGAGACCTGTGTAGCGGTCGGATCCGACAACTCTCGCCGGATTCGTCCCGCAGACCTTGCCGACACGCCAGGCGGGCCTTACCGGTCAAGGCACGACTCCCTGCCCCGGGTGGCCATTACCGGGTTTGCCAATCCAGCGAAGGATCTTGGATGTCGGATGTCGTCGCGGTTTTGCGATTGAGGGGGCCGGCTTGGAAACACGTCGCCGTAAATGGCGTATCCGGGCAGTAGCAAGTGCAGTGACGGTGGCCGCAGGGGTGGCGATCGCCGGTCCAGGTCTGGCGGCGGAAGCGCCGCCGTCCGGGATCTCCGCGATCAACAACGCGGAAGACGTCCGGGTGATGGAGGACGCCCCGCCGGACGCTGCCACTGCGCAGATCCAGCAGGCGGAGGCGAAGGCGAAGGCCGCGCAGGTCGAGGCGAAGAAGGCCATCACCAAGGCGACGAAGGCCAAAAAGAAGGCCGCGAAGGCGACACAGCGCGCCTACCAGTTGCGGACCGCGTCCGCGGTGCGTGCGGCCCAGGCCGCGAAGCTCGCGTCCAAGCGGGCGAACAACAAGGCGAAGAAGGCCAAAGCGGTCGCCGCGAAGGCCGCTGCGAACGCCGAGGCGGTTCGGCGTTCTGCATCCCGGACGGACGCACAGCGCGGTTTCGTCGCGAACCCGTCCGCGGGTGCGACCACCACCTCGGACAACGACCGGTCGCTGGTGCTGGACCTGGCGAATTCCGCTCGTCGGGCCGCGGGGTGCGGGCCGTTGAGCTACAACGGGATGCTCGAGAAGTCGGCGCAGGTCCAGGCCGAGGACATGGCTCGTTACAACTACATGGGCCATGTGTCGAAGGACGGCCGGACGTTCGACCAGCGGATCCGCGCCACCGGGTTCCGCGGCAGCCGGATCGGAGAGAACGTCGGCGCCGGCTTCTCCAACCCGGATTCCGTCGTCGACGCATGGATGCACTCGACGTCGCACCGCGCGAACATCCTCGACTGCCGGTTCAACCACCTCGGCGTCGGCTACGTTCTCAGCGGCGGCTACTGGGTGCAGAACTTCGGCAGCTGAGCAGCTGCCTCCCTGCCAACTCGCGGTGACCCCGGTGGGGGGTCACCGCGAGTTGTCGTCTCAGGGCAGGTCGGGCTGCGGCGGAATGGGCGCGGGCGTCGGCGGATCGACGGCGGGCCCGGGGATCGGCGGCGACGGGATCGGAGGCACCGGCTCCGGGCCCGGGGTCGGATCGGGAAAGGGCGCGGGGTTCGGGGGCTCCGTCGGCGGCATCGTCATGCCGTGGGCATACCCCGGAGATCGCGCCGTCAGTCCTGGGCGCGGATCGCCGCCGCGAGGCGGCTACGGAGGTCGGGTTTCAGGTCGTAGACCGCGGTCGGGGCGAGCCGGTCGACCAGCCCGTCGAAGCGCTTCCGCAGCGCCTGGCCGGCCTGCTCGGGTGACCCGATCGCCGTGAACTCGGCGACCATCTCGTCGGAGATCAGTGCGTCCATGTCGGCCCAGCGGTTCTGCCGGGTCAGTTCCTGCAGTTCCGGTTGCAGCTCACCCCAGCCGTGCGCGTCGAGCACGGGCCGGTAGGCCGGCGTCGAGGAGTAGAACGCGAGCTGCTTGCGCGTCGCGGCGATGCCTTCGTCGAGTTCATGTGCGGTGTCGGCGACGACCACGAACACGGGCAGGACGACCGAGAGCGGCGCCAGATCCTTGCGACTGCGGCGTCCCGCGGCCAACGCGGGCAGCGTCGCCTGCTTCAGGTAGCGCGGCGTGGTGAAGCGATGCAGCAGGATGCCGTCGGTCAGCTCGGCGGCGACCCGGGTCATCGCCTCCCCGACCGCGGCGAGGAACACCGGCGGCGGCCCGCCGGCCACCGGGCCCGGGTTGAAGTGCGGGGGCATCAGGGAGAAGGAGTAGAACTCGCCGCGGAAGTCCAGCGGCGTGCCGTCCTGCCAGCTCGACCAGATCGCCCGCAGTGCACCGACGTACTCGCGCATCCGGCCGGCGGGCCGCGACCACGGCATGGAGAACCGCCGCTCGATGTGCGGCTGGATCTGCGAGCCCAGACCGAGCACCATCCGGCCGCCGGAGAGCGCCTGCAGTCCCCAGGCCGTCTGAGCCACCGTCATCGGACTGCGCGCGAACGCGACCGCGATGCCCGTGCCGAGCCGGATCCGCTCCGTGCGTTCGGCGCTCAGCGCCAGTGGCAGAAACGGGTCGTGGGCGCTGTCGGTGGACCAGATCGTGTCGAAGCCGACCGCCTCGGCGGCGGACGCCTCGATTCCGGCCGTCGTCAGGCGGCCGGAGAACTCGGTGTCGACCAGCACAGCGGTGACCTCCCACGTCGGACCTGAACCCTATGTCGAAAGAATCACTCCCATGACGACGTTGCCGGCGCCGACGAGTCCTGGTCTGACCGAACGCGTGATCGACCTGCGCGGCCGGATGGGTGAGTTCATCGACGGCGAGGTGTGCCCGCTGGAGAAGACGGTCGACGCCGGGGGCCCCGAGGCGAAGGCCGCGCTCGACGGGTTGCGCGCGGAAGCGCGGCGACGCGGGCTGTGGGCGCTCGGTCACCCCGAGGACCTCGGGGGCGCGGGCCTGTCCTTCATGGAGTTCGTCCACCTGAACGAGATCATCGGCCGTTCTGAGATCGGCATGTGGGCCGTCGGGTCGATGACCCAGCACGACACGATCATGTGGCGACGTCACGGCACCGAGGCGCAGCAGCGGCGCTGGCTCGACCCGCTCGTGTCGGGGGAGTACGAGTGGATCGGGATCGGGCTCACCGAGCCCGAGGTCGCCGGTTCCGACCCGACGCAGATGCAGACCACCGCGGTGCTCGACGGGGACGAGTGGGTGGTCAACGGCCACAAATGGTTCACGTCGTGGGCCAGCGCCTCGCCTGCCGTCCTGGTGTGGGCGAAGACCGACCCGGACGCGAAGCCGCACAAGCAGTTCTCGGCGATCATCGTCCCCGTCGACACTCCCGGCTTCACCCACGTGCGCGACATCCGCACGATGGGCAGCGTCACCGGCCGCCACGGCGAGATCCGTCTCGAGGCCGTCCGCGTGCCGAAGGACAACCTGTTCGGCGAGCGGGGCGAGGCGTTCGCCATCGCCCAGATCCGCCTCGGACCCGGCCGCATCTTCCACTGCATGCGCTGGCTCGGGCAGATGCAGCGGGCCTTCGAGCTGATGTGCGAGCGGGCCCGCACGCGCTACGCCCACGGTTCGCTGCTGTCGGAGAAGGGCGAGATCCGCCGGTACATCGCCGAGTCCGCGGCCGACATCCAGGCCCACCGGCTGATGACGCTCGACGCCGCCCGCATCGTTGATGAAGGCGGCGACAGCCGGGTCGCGATCAGCCTGATCAAGTTCCGCGGCGCGGAGTACCTGCACAACGTCATCGATCGCGCCATCCAGGTCCACGGCGCGGCCGGGGTCACCGAGGACTTCCCGCTGGAGGCGATGTACCGGCACGCGCGGTACGCCCGGATCTATGACGGACCCGACGAGGTGCATCGGATGGTCGTCGCCCGGAATCTGGTGAAGCCCGAGGTGGTGCCCCCGTGGCAGCGGTGACGGACCTGTCCGGGCGGGTCGCGCTGATCACGGGCGGCACGCGCGGACTGGGATACGAGATCGCGCGTGCGTATGCCGAACACGGCGCGGACCTCGTGGTCGCCAGCCGGAAACCGGAGGCGTGCGCGGCCGTGGCGGCGGAGCTCTCGGAGCAGACCGGACGGCGCGTTCTCGGCGTCCCCGCTCACGTCGGGAAGTGGTCGGACTGCGACCGCCTCGTCGACGCGGCGTATGCCGAGTTCGGGAAGGTCGACATCCTCGTCAACAACGCCGGGATGTCGCCGCTCTACCCGTCGCTCGATCAGGTGACGGAGGACCTGTTCGACAAGGTGATCGCCGTCAACCTCAAGGGCCCGTTCCGCCTCGCCTCGCTGCTCGGGACGCGCATGGTGACGGCCGGGGGCGGGTCGATTCTCAACGTCAGCAGCGTCGCGGCGGTGGAGCCGGGCGCGGCCGAGGTGCCCTACGCGATGGCCAAGGCGGGGCTGAACAACCTGACCGTGGCGCTGGCTCGCGTGTTCGCACCGACCGTGCGGGTGAACACGATCATGCCCGGGATGTTCCTGACGGACATTTCCCAGGCGTGGGATCCGGACGATGCCGCGCGCCGCTTCGCCGAGGACGTACCCGCCCGCCGCGGTGGGGATCCCCACGAGATCGTCGGTGCCGCGCTCTACCTGGCGAGCGATGCCTCGAGCTACACCACCGGGTCGACGCTCAAGGTCGACGGCGGCCTCGCGTGGGCAGCGGGCTGAGATGCCGTCAGAAGTTGAAGGCGTCGACCTGATCGCGCTCACCGCCTGGATGGACGAGCAGAACCTGGGCGCCGGACCGATCACCGACACCGAGCTGCTCGTCGGCGGGACGCAGAACATCCTGCTGCGCTTCACCCGTGGCGATCGCAGCTACGTCCTGCGGCGCCCGCCGGTGCACAAGCGGGGGAACAGCGACGAGACGATGCGGCGCGAGGCCCGGGTGCTCGGCGCCCTCGCCGGCAGCGACGTCCCCCATCCCGGCCTGATCGCGGCCTGCCCGGACACCGACGTGCTGGGCGCGGCGTTCTACCTGATGGAGCCGATCGACGGGGTGAATCCTTCCGAGGAGCTGCCCGAGCGCTACCGCCTCGACCCGGAGTGGCAGACCGCCCTCGGGCTGTCGATGGTCGACGGCGTCGCCGCGCTGAGCCGGATTGACCTCGCCGCCCGGGGGCTGTCCGACTTCGGCCGGTCCGACGGCTGGCTGGAGCGGCAGGTCGGTCGCTGGCGCAAGCAGCTCGACTCCTATGCCGCGCTCGACAACTACCCCGGGCCGTCGTTGCCGTATGTCGATGAGGTGGGGGACTGGCTCGAGCGGAACCGACCGGCGCACTGCCATCTCGGCCTGCTGCACGGCGACGTGCACTTCGCGAACGTGCTCATCGATCGTGACGCCCCGGAGCTACTCGCTTTGGTGGACTGGGAACTCGCGACCGTCGGCGGTTCCCTGCTCGACCTGGGACACATGCTTGCCACCTGGCCCGGTCGCCCGGCGACCGTGGCGCGGGTCGAGATCCCCGGTCTGCCCGAGCCCGATGTGCTCGTCGAGCGCTACGCCGAGCAGTCCAGGCTCGATGTCTCGGACGTCGAGTGGTTCCGCGCGCTGGCCTGCTACCGCCTCGGCATCATCCTCGAAGGCTCCTGGGCCCGCCATCTCGCGGGGCAGGCCACCGCGGAGGTCGGCGAACGCCTCGGCCGGATCGCCCGCGAGCTGTTCCACCAGGCCCACGAGATCACCGGCTGACGTCCCGCGCCGGACCTCCTCCGGCGCACCTCCGGTCGGAGGTCGGGTCTCAGATCGCCCGCATCCGGTTGTTCCGCGGGTTGTGCTCGACCTCGGCGAGTCCGAGATGCTCCAGCAGCGGGGGGATGTACATCCCGAACCGACCCCGCATGCCCTTCTTCAGGCCGTACCACCCGCCCAGCGGATTGTCGTCCGAGCGCGCCCACGCCTCGACGGTCCCGTCCTTGGCCGGCTTCTGCTCGTCGGTGGAGCCGAGCTCCATCCACTCGTTGTGCCGGACCAGCATCGCGTGAAGATCCTCGACGCAGCGGGCGTCGTAGAACAGCACGCTCTTGCCCACTGTGCAGACGAGAACGGCCAAGCCGTCCTTGGTGTCGCGGTGCAGTGTGTACTCGGACGACAGTGGCGGGGTCTGGAGCAACCAGGGGTCCTCGTGAGTGCCGCGTCCGCTGCTGCTGATGTCAACCATCGGCCACCTCCTGAGATGAACTATGGCCCCTTCGCGACGACGGCGACGGAATCCAGACGGACGGGCGCCCGGGAGTAGGTTGGCGCGAGAACTTCGCCGTCGATTTCAGATAGGTAGGCATGAGCGACAAGGTCCTCGTCGAACAGCGCGATCACGTCCTCGTCGTGACGCTCAACCGTCCCGAGGCACGCAACGCGGTGGACCTCGACGTCTGCCTCGGCGTCGGCGAGGCGGTCGAACAGGCCGAGGCCGACCCGCAGATCCGGGCGCTGGTCCTTACCGGCGCGGGGGAGCAGGCCTTCTGTGCGGGAGCCGACCTCAAGGCGATCGCGCGGGGCGAGCGGATCCTGCCGAAGGGCAAGGAGCACTGGAGCTTCGCCGGCTTCGTCAACCACTTCACCTCCAAGCCGACGATCGCGGCGGTGAACGGGAACGCCCTCGGCGGCGGCACCGAACTCGCGCTGGCCTGCGATCTGGTGGTCGCCGTCGAGACCGCGAACTTCGGCCTGCCCGAGGTGAAGCGCGGCCTGGTCGCGGGGGCCGGCGGCGCCTTCCGCATCAACCGACAGCTGCCGCCGCGGATCGGCCTCGAGCTGCTGCTCACCGGTCGCCCGATGCCCGCCTCCGAGGCGCTGCGCTGGGGCCTGATCAACCGCATCGTCCCGCCGGGGGAGGCGCTGACCGCGGCGCTGGCCCTGGCCGGCGAGATCGCGGCGAACGCCCCGCTCGCGGTCCAGGTCTCGAAGCAGATCGCCTACGGCGTTTCCGAGGCCGGGCGCGACGGCGAGCAGCCGTTCTGGGAGATGAACAACCGGCTGATGGGCGTCATCCTCGCCAGCGCGGACGCGCGCGAGGGCCCGACCGCGTTCGCGGAGAAGCGCGCCCCGGTATGGACCGGCCGCTGAGCGGCGGCCGCATCAATCCGCTCCATATTTAGTCGGAGCGTCTGATCCCACCCTCTCGGCCCTGCAGCCTCATCTGCGCCGGGCCCGGGTGACGCAATGCCCGAACGCTTTACCGGGTAATCGCTACATGATAAAACTATATCGTCGTGGCCCGCGTCACAGGAGGACCGCATGCTGCAGTCGAGGCGCCGATCGCTCCTGGTGGGCCGGCGTGGGCTCGCGGGCATCGCGGTCTGCACAGCGCTCGTGCTGGCGGGCTGCGGCTCGCAGGTGGAGCGCGCGGAGATCGCTCGTGCGGCCGGAGATCTCGGCACCATCGACCCAGTGGGGCCCGGCACCACCGACCCGGCCGCGCCTCCGATCGGTGGCGTTCCGGCCCCGGGTGCGGTCCCCGCCGCGACCGGCGTCCCGCTCGCGCCCGGCGGCACGGGAACGACCCCAGGCGGTTCGGCGCCGGCCACGGCCGCCCCGGCGTCCGGCGGGAGTCAGCCGCAGGCCCCCGGGACTCCCAAGCCCGGGACCTCGCAGGTGGCGAACAGGTCGGAGGTCAAGCTCGGGCACATCGGCACCTACTCCGGGGTGCTCGGCGCGATCTTCAACGGCGGCCGCGAGATGACAGCCGTGTGGGCGAATTGGGTCAACCTGAACGGCGGCCTGAACGGGCACCCCGTGCGGGTCATCACCGCCGACGACGGCGGCGACCCCTCGCGCAACCTGTCGCTGACGCGCGACCTGGTGGAGAACCAGGGCGTGATCGCCTTCGTCGGCAACATCACCCCGCTCTCGCTCAACGGCAGCAAGACCTACCTGGAGCAGAAGCAGATCCCGCTGATCGGCGGAGACCTCACCGACCAGGGTTGGTACAAGAGCCCGATGTTCTTCCCGCAGGGCGCACTGATCGACGGCCCGTTGCGGGGCAGCGCGCAGCTCGCGGTGAGGGAGGGCGGCCCGAAGGTCGCGCTGCTCTACTGCGGCGAGGCCGCGGCCTGCTACACCGCGCGGGACCTCTTCCAGGGCGACGCCGTCGCCAAGGCCGGCGGGACGCTCGCGTACTCGGCACAGGTGTCGCTGGCCCAGCCCGACTTCACGGCCGAGTGCCTCCAGTTGAAGTTCCGCGAGGTCGACGCGCTGGTCGCAACCGTCGACGGCAACTCGCTGGCGCGCATCGCCCGCGACTGCAAGCAGCAGGGCGTCAACGTGCAGTACGTCTCCTTCGCCCTCGCGCTCGTGGACTCGCTGCGGCAGAGCCCGAATCTGGACGGTCTGGTCGGAACGACCGGGCTCTTCCCCTGGATGCTGCGGGACGGGCAGGCCGGCGAGTACGGGTCGGCCCTGACCAGGTTCGGACCCAAGATCAACACGTCGGGCTCGACGGCGGCGGTCTGGGGGAGCGGCCTGTTGGTGGAGGCGGCGTCCCGGGCCCTGCCCGCCGGTGCGGTGACCTCGGCCGACCTGCTGAAAGGCCTGTACGCCCTGAAGAAGGAGACGCTGGGCGGCCTCGCCCCGCCCCTGACCTTCCGCAAGGGAGAACCCGCACCGCAGATGCTCTGCTGGTACACGATCGCCCTGAACAAGGGCGTCTTCTCGACGCCGTCCGGGCTGAAGTACACGTGCTGACCAGGGTGCTTCTCGCGGTGCTCACGACGGAGGCAAACGCATGAACCTGCTGGCGAAGGTCCGGGTGCACTGGGACCGCGTCTCCGGCTGGGGCCTGGTCGCGGTCGGCGCCGTTGTGCTGGCCTTCGGCTGGTGGAAGGTGTCTCAGACGCCGTACCCGGCCGAGCAGATGCCCTATATCGTCTCCGGCGGCATCGTCGGGGCCCTGCTGGTCGTGTTCGGCGCCGCGATGCTGATCTCCGCGGACCTGCGCGACGAGTGGCACAAATTGGACCGTGTCGAGGCGCTGCTCACCAAGGCGCTGGGGAACTCCGCTCCCGAGGAATCAGCTGTCGCCCGGAACGGGTCAGCGCTGTCTGAGGCCACGTCAGAATCGTCCCGCCCGCCGCGTTCGGCGGCGGGGCACCGGGCGTGACCGGGGCCCTCCGGCGGCTCTCTCCCTGGTCGCCGGTCGAATCCCGGCGCGTGCTTCTGCTGGTGGTCGTCGGGCTCGTCGTCGTCGGCTTCGCGTGGTGGAACACGTCACGCGAGGCCGCGTGGGACCAGCAGACCGACGGCATGGTGGTCGCCGTCGTCGGCGCGATGATCGCGGCCTACGGCGTGACGAGTTGGCTGCTGCGCGCGCGAGCGGTGTGCGGCGCTCGGCGCCGCGGAATGTTCGCGGTCCTCGGGGACGTCGGAAGCGGGCGCGAGGCCGTGCGAGCGGTGGCGGTCGACGACGCCACCGGCCCGGCGGACCCGGTGACCGCCCACCCCGAGCAGGGCCGCTACCACCGGCCCGGGTGCGCGCTGGCGTCCGGGGACTGGCCGACCTTCTCCCGCGTTGCGTTGACGGCTGAGCTCGCGGACCGGCAGGGGTGCGGGGTGTGCGGCCCGTGATCGACAACCTGCTGCCGTTTGTCGTCACCGGGCTGAGCACCGGCTCGGTCTTCGCGATCGCCGCGATGGGCCTGGTTCTGACGTACAAGACCTCCGGCGTCTTCAACTTCGGCCACGGAGCGCTCGCGGCGGCCGGCGCCTACCTCACCTGGGATCTGTGGGTGCAACGCGGCTGGCCGTGGCCGCTCGCGCTGGTCGTCGCGGTCGCGCTGGTCGGCATCGTGGGCGGCTTCGTCCTCGAGCGCGTGGCCGTGGGCCTCGCCGACAAGCCGGCGGCGCTGCGCGTCGTGGCGACGGTGGGCGTGCTGCTCGCGGTCCAGGCCGCGCTGGTCATCCACTACGGCAGCGCCAGCATCCCGATGGACTATTTCCTGCCCTCGGAGACCGTCGAGGTCGGCAGCGTCAACATCCGCTACGAGCAGCTCATCGTGTTCGTCGTGGCGCTGAGTTGCGCGGCGGGCCTCGCACTGTTCTTCCGGCGTACGCGCCTCGGTGTGGCGATGCAGGGCGTCGTGGACGACCCCGCTCTGCTGGGCCTGCAGGCCGTCAGCCCGGTGCGGGTGCGCCGTAGCGCCTGGATGATCGGTTCCTGCTTCGCCGCGTTCTCGGGTGCGTTGCTCGCGCCGACGCTCAACCTCGACGCGACGCTGCTGACGCTCCTGGTGGTCCAGGCCTTCGGGGCCGCGGCCATCGGCCGGTTCGACTCGTTGCCTCTGGTCTACGCCGGCGGACTGGCCATCGGGGTCGGGCAGGAGGTCACCAAGTATGTCGTCAGCAAGGACTTCCTGACCGAGAATGTGAACCCGCAGCTGCTGCAGCCTCTGCCGGGCAATGTGCCGTTCCTCGTCCTGTTCGTCGTCCTGGTGCTCGCCCGTCGCTCGGCGTTCCCGGAGCGCGGCGCCAAGGTCCTTCGGCGCGAGCGCCCGCCACGACCGGTACCGCGTGCGGTGGTCACGGCCGCGGGTACCGCCTGCCTCACGGCCCTGCTGGTTCTGCCCGCAGTGGTGTCGGGATCCCGGATGCCGCTCTACACGACGGGCCTCGCCTACGTCGTGCTGTTCGCCTCCCTGCACCTGCTGGTCCGCACGTCGGGTCAGGTGTCGCTGTGTCAGATGGCGTTCGCCGCCATCGGCGCCGCGGCCTCCGTGCACGCCCAGGACGCGGGCGCGCCGTTCCTGCTCGCGGTGCTGATCGCGGGTCTCGTGGCCCTGCCGGTCGGGGCGTTCATCTCGCTGCCGGCGGTGAAGCTGTCCGGCGTATACCTGGCGATCGCGACGTTCGGCTTCGGCATCCTCGTCGAGCGGATCTTCTTCCCCTCGTCGATGATGTTCGGCGCCCAGCAGTCCCTGGCCGCCCCGCGGCCGGGCTGGGCGAACGGTGACACGTCGTACTACTACGTGGTGCTCGCGGTCGCGCTGCTCGCCGTGGCGTCACTGGTGGTCGTGCACCGGTCCCGGCTCGGACGGCTGCTGCGCGCGCTGGCCGATTCCCCGGCCGCGGTCGTCGCGCACGGCACACGGGCCAACGTTCTGCGTCTGCTGGCGTTCTGCATCTCGGCGTTCCTCGCCGGGGTCAGCGGCGCGGTACTCGTCCCGGTCACCGGCAGCGCGAGCGGCCTGTCGTTCAACTTCGGTGTCTCGCTGCTGCTCCTCGCCGTCCTCGTCCTGGCCGGCCGGCGGCCGTTGGTCGCGCCCTTCGTGGCCGCGCTCGCGATGATCGTGATTCCTGGGTACGTCACGAACGCCGAGGCCCTGGAGTACCTCCCGATCGTGTTCGGTATCTCCGCCGTCATCCTCGCGACCGGCGCTCTCGAGCGGGGTTGGCAGGCCGCGACGTCCACCCGGCGCATGGCCGCCCGTCCCGCGGTCGGGCCGGCGCGGGCGCGGATCCTTGAACAGGCCGACGACACCGAGCTGGCCGGGGCGGGTGCCCGATGACCGCCCCCGATCTCACCCTCGACGGCATCACCGTGCGGTTCGGTGGCCTGACCGCCGTCGACAACGTCTCGCTGGCTGCGCGGGCCGGCGAGGTGACGGGCCTGATCGGACCGAACGGCGCCGGGAAGACGACGACGTTCAACGCGACGACCGGGGTCGTGCCGGTCAGCTCCGGGACGGTCATGCTGGGAGGCCGTTCGATCGACGGACTGACCACCGCCGCACGCGCCGAGCTCGGGCTGGGTCGCACGTTCCAGCGTATGGAGCTCTTCGACTCCATGACCGTGCGGGAGAACGTGGCCCTCGGACCGGAGATGCGCCAGGCCGGGCGGCGTACCTGGACGCACCTGTGGGCACCGGCCGCGGAGCGCCGCGAGGTTCGCGAGCGCACCGAGGACGCCCTGTCGGTGTGCGGGCTCGGCGCGGTTGCCGACGTCCGGACCGGCGAGCTCTCGACCGGACAGCGCCGGCTGGTCGAACTGGCCCGCGCGCTGGCGTCCCGGTTCGACCTGCTGCTGTTGGACGAGCCGTCGTCCGGGCTCGACGTGCTGGAGACGGGCCGCTTCATCGAGGTGCTCCAGTCGATGGTCGCCACCCACGGCACCGGCTTGCTGGTGGTCGAGCACGACATCGCTCTCGTCCGCGAGCTGTGCACCAGCCTCTATGTCCTGGACTTCGGCAAGCTCATCGCGAGTGGCCCGGCCCGCGAGGTCCTGGGCAGCGAGATCGTGCGCGCGGCGTATCTCGGGTCTGAAGCCGTCGAGGAGGCGTTGTCGCCGTGATGACGCTGACCGGCATCACCGCCGGGTACGAGGACACCACTGTGCTGCGCGACGTGGATCTGGTAATTCCTGATCACAGTGTCGTCGCGCTGCTCGGTCCGAACGGCGCCGGGAAGACGACGTTGCTCCGGGTCGCCTCCGGCCTACTCAGGCCGTGGGCGGGCAGCGTCCACCTCGACGGACGTGACGTCACGTCACTTTCGTCGCACGCGCTGGCGGCGGCCGGTGTCTGCCATGTGCCGGAGGGCCGCGGCATCTTCCCCGGCCTGACGGTCGAGGAGAACCTGCGGCTGCACGCGCCGCGTCGCACGGCGGTGGCCGAGCGCGAGCGCGTCGTGACCGCGTTCCCGCGGCTCGGGGAGCGGCTCGCCCAACGGGCGGGGAGCCTCAGCGGCGGCGAGCAGCAGATGCTCGCGCTCGCGCACGCCTACACGGGTACGCACCGCGCGGTGCTGCTCGACGAGGTGTCGATGGGCCTGGCCCCCCGCATTGTCGACGAAATTTTCGACCACCTGAAGGTGCTCGCCGCGTCAGGGACGTCCCTGCTCTTGGTCGAGCAGTATGTGAAAAGGGCTCTGGAGCTCGCAGACTATGTCTACGTGCTCCGCCGCGGACAGATCGAGTTCGCGGGGGAGCCGTGGCAGCTCGGCACCGACGCCATCCTGGCCTCTTATCTTGGGGAGAGCTCGTGAGCCGCAACGCAGCCGCGACGTTGAGCCGCAGTCGCCGCACCCGCCGTGCTGTGGGCGGCGCCGCCGCGGGGAGCGTCCTGGCCCTGGCCGCGGCCGGTGCGATCGTCACCTCCGCGCGGGCTGCGGAGTCGGCAGAGCCCTTCGCGTTCACGCTGTCCGCCCGAGCGGACTCCGTCGGCATCCAGACGATCGCGGCCGATGCTCCGGTCGTGTCCATCGCCGGAGGGGAGATCGCGCTCGTGACGCCGTCGAGTGCACAGTCGCAGCTCGACGCCTTCGGTGGCTCGCGCAGCTTCGCGTCCGCCCCGTATCCGGGTGACCTCATCGTGAGCCTGCCGCCCACGATCGCGGGCGTCTCGGGTGGGCAGGCTCCGGTTCCGGAGTACCCCGCCTACGCGTCCAGCGACTACCCGGTCCGCAACGAGCAGGTGATCCAGTTCGGGCCGCAGCAACTCGTCGCGCGCAGCGGCCAGTACGACAGCTCGGCGCAGGCCCAGATCGGCCTCCAGTCGACCCCGCCCGAGGTCGCGGCGGCCATCACGAAGACCTCCGTCGTGCGCGACCCGGCCACCGGCGCCGCGACGGCCCTCGCCGACGCGTTCCTGAAGCCGCTGACCTACACCGACCTGGTCCGCATCGGTCAGGTCCACACCAGCGCGCGGGCCGTCTACGAGCCCGGGTCGTCGAAGCCCACCCTGACGAGCACCTTCGATGCGGGCAACGTGACGATCGCCGGGCAGACCTTCGGCCTGACGCAGAACGGGCTGGTCGTCCCGGGTTCGAAGACGCCCGTCGACGACGCCACTCTCGCGAACCTGTTGAAGGGCACCGGCACCGCCCTGGAGGTCCTGCCCGAGCAGCGCACCGCCACGAGCATCACGTCCGCCAGCCTGCGACTGACCTACCAGCAGACGCTGCCCAACGCCGGTCTGACGACCGTGCGCCTGATCCTGGGTCAGGCCTCGGCCACCGCGGTGTCCGAAGGCGGCAGCGCGGGCACCGCGCCGGTCGCGGCTCCGGTCGACAGCACCGGGGCTCCCGCGGGCGGCGTGGACGCCATCGGCACCGGGATCCCCTCGACCGGGGTCGACGCGGTCGCCGGCGGTCAGCTCCCGGGCGGCCTGGTGCCGACCACCCTCATCCCCGGCGCGGCCGGGAACGGCGTCCAGCTGGCCAGCCGGGTCGCCCCCGCCCGGCCGGACTACGACAGGTTCTACGCGGTCCTCGTCCTCGGTGGTCTCGCCGCGATCGTCACGGCCCGCATCCGCTCCGCCCGGCGGTTCGTCTAGCCCCCCCGCCGCCTGCCCCGAAAGCGCAGTCAAACACGCGGATTTTGCTTTCGCGCGTGCTCTGCTGCGCTTTCGGGAGTCCCGAGCACGTGGGTCAGTGGACGCGGCGGCCGGCGATCACGGTCGCGAGGATCCGGCCGTCCGCGGTGCGGAGGGTCAGGTCGGCCGGCCCGCCGGCATCGAGGCGCCTCGGCGGGCCGCCGGGGTCGTCCGGCGGGGCGAGGTAGGCGGCCAGTGCCGCGTCCGCGTCGAGGCCTTCGGCGGGGTTGAGCGGGGTGCCGTCGGGAGTTCGACGGGTGACGGCGGCATCGATCACGACCCATGGGTCCAGCGGGCCGTGGGGGGCGTCGCTGGACAGCGCGACGGGGACCCCGCCGGCGCGGAGTGAGGCGCAGCGGTAGAGATCCGGCAGGTCCTCGGCGGGGACGTCCCGGCGGTAATCATCGCCGCGGTCGGCCAGGAAACCGGGCTGGGTGACGACCCGTAAGGCGCGGGCGGCCAGGGCAGGAATCACCTCCGCCGGCACCAGGGCGGCGTGCTCGATGCGATCGCCGGGGCGCGTGCCGGTGACGTCGAACGCGGCGAGAAGCAGGGCCAGCGCCTCGCGGGTGACGCAGTGCACCGCGACCCCGCGGCCGGTGTCGTGGGCCGCGGTGATCCGCGCGGTCAGGTCGTCGAGGTCGGGGAGCCCGGAGTCGGCGAGGACGATCTTGTACGGCCCGGCGGCGGTGCCCGGTGGCGGTGCAGAGTTCAAGCCGACTCCGAGCAGCGTGACGCCCTGGGGGAGGGCGGTGGCGTCGAAGACGTCGAGGTCGGGGGTCGCGTCCGTGACGGCGGTGATGCCGTAGCCGGCCAGCTTCCGTCCGACGGCGGCGAGGTCCGGCGGGCCGGTCGCGGGCAGGCGGGTGCGTAGCCAGTCGTCGGCCCGGCGGAGGCGGCCGGTCGGGACACCCGCGGGGTCGCGTTCGATGCCCGGGTGGTCGGCGCTGTCCAGGGCGAGGAGCCGGGCGCCGAGGGCGTTGACGGTCCACTGCGCGCCGCTGCGGTGCTGGGCCCGGACCGGGCGGTGCGGGTACAGGGCGTCGAGGGTGCCGCCGTCGAGATCGGCCGCGAGCCCGACGACCCGGACCCAACCGTGCGCATCGGCCGGTGCGGCGGCCAGTGCCTCCGCCACTGCCTTCACCGTCAGCCCCCGGACGTCGACGGAGACCTCGGCGGCGGCCAGGGCGTGCAGATGCAGGTGATGGTCGACGAGGCCGGGCAACGCCGTCGCGCCGCCGGCGTCGAGCAACTCTTCCCCGCGAAGCCCCGGTCCGATCTCGGTGATCCGGTCCCCGACGAGGCGGAGGTCGGCCAAGCCGCCGGTCCCGCCGTGGACGACCGCACTGCGGATCAGCACTCCGCCGCCCGCCGTTGCTTCGCTCAACACCCGAGCTCCCGCCGAACCGCCTCGGTGTCGGCTCCGGAAGCCGGGGCATCGCCGCGGACCTCACGGGCCCGTGGGGGCGCGGCGTCCTCCGCGACCGGCGACGGCACCCCGTGCTCGGTCCTGACCAGGGTGGCCGCGACGACTGCAGTCATGTCGATCTCGATGAGCTCTCCCGGCACCGAGGTGGCCACCCGCGCAGCGGCCGTCAGCCCCGCGAGCGGGTCGGCGATCGCGTCCCCCACGAACACCGGGCCCTGCGCGTCCCAGGCGACCAGACCGCCGCCCGCCGCGACGTCGTCCCCGAACCCGATGCGGTGAGAGCGCCGCCCGGCGGCCGTGATCGAGACCCAGGTCGCCTTCGTCTGCTCCGGGCCGAGCCCCCAGCCCGCCAGGGCCCGCGGCCGGGACGCCTCGATCACGATGTCGGCGGCCTCGACGAGGGCGGACAGGAAGCGCCGGTCGTCGAGCTCGGACGGGTCGGCCACGACGGACCGATGGCCGGCGTGCAGGAGGCGGTAGAAGTCCGGGTTCCCGCGACGTGCACCGTCCGGTCGCGACGGCGTCTCGACCTTCACCACCCGCGCTCCGCCCATTCCGAGGAGGTTCGCACAGAGCGGCCCGGCCCACAGCGCGCTGAAGTCCACGACCAACAGCCCCGCCAACCCCCGCGACGTGCCCCCCATCCCGGCATCTTGGGGCGCGTGTCCGCCCTTTGCCTCGCCCTTCATAGGGCGAAAAGGCGCCCCAGGACGCGGCCCGGCGGGCGGCACCGGAGCGGCGGGCCCGGCGGGCGGCACCGGAGCGGCGGCGACGCCCAGCAGCTCGGCGCGCCCGGCGAGCTCCGCGCCGGAGTGGGCCGCCAACCAGGCGGCGACGGCGGGCCACGGATCGGGCGGAAGCTCGGCGCCGACCAGCGCGCCGAGCAGCAGCAGGTCGTCGGGCCGGGCGCAGGAGACGGCGGCCCAGCCGTCCGCGGTGGGCAGGAGGCGGCTGCTTCCCCCGGCGGAGCGGACGCCGCCGCGTCGATGTCCGGTGAACGCGGCCCGTTCAGCGAGGAGTGCCGGGCCGTCGACGTCGATCCCGATCCGGGCGACGCACGCGGCGAGTTCGCGGGCTCGGGTCGCGGCGTGGCCCGGCGGAACCAGCGGCGGCCCGTCCTGACGCCCCGTCAGCGTGGCGATCCCGCTAGCGGCCCAGTCGGCCGTCCGCTCCGTCCCCGCGCCGGCGAACACCGCGCGACTATACGCTCGACCACTGTGCAGAACTCTCCCGTCGCACCCCTGATCACCGCCGGCGATCTCGCCGACGGTGCTGCCGCTGCTCCACTGCTCGCGAGCGACGGAGCGCTCGTCGACCCGGTGCTCCTCCTCGATCGCGACGCCCCGGACGATCCCCGCGCCTTGGGCGCGGCCCTCGACAGCCGGCGGATCCTCATCGGGGTCGCCTCCCGGGCGGCCACCGGCGCGCTCGCCGCCTCCTGTGACCTCACGCTCGTCCCGCGCGACCTGCTGGGATCCGACCAGAGCGAACCCGGGCGGTCCACGATGCCGACGCTGATCGGCGTCGACGACCCCCCCGCCGTGGCGGCCGCCCTGGGCGCCGCGATCCATGCGAACCCGCAAGCGTCGGCGGTGCTCGCCGGGCTGCTCCGCGCGGAGTACCCCGGCGAGCGCGCGGCGCTCGATGCCGAGTCCTTCGCCTACTCGATGCTCCTGGGCGGTGCCGAGTTCCGGCGTTGGCTCGACGGTGCGGCTCGGCCCGCACCCCCGCCCGACGTCGCGGACCCGGTGCTCGTCCAGCGGGAGCAGGACGCGACCGGCGAGATCCTCCGCATCACCCTCAACCGCCCGGAGCGCCGCAACGCCTATGGCCGGGCCGTCCGCGACGCTCTGGTTGCCGCGCTCGACGTGGGGCGGGCCCTCGCCCGCGACGAAGGACCGCCCGGTCCGTCCGGACCGCGGTTCCGCATGGTGCTCGAGGGGGCGGGACCGGTCTTCTGTGCGGGCGGCGACCTCGGCGAGTTCGGGACCGCCGCGGACCCGGTCACCGCGCACCTGGTCCGGACCCACGCGGGCGCGGCGTCGCCCCTGCTGGAACTGAGGGACCGGATCGAGGCCCGCGTCTCCGGCACATGCGTCGGCGCCGGGGTCGAGTTGCCGGCGTTCGCCCGGCGGGTGTCCGCCGCGCCGGGCACGACCTTCCGGCTGCCGGAGATCGCCATGGGTCTTATCCCCGGCGCGGGAGGGACCGTCTCCCTGCCGCACCGGATCGGACGCTGGCGGACGCTCTACCTGGCGCTCTCCGGCGTCGAGCTGGACCTCGACACCGCCTTGTCCTGGGGCCTGGTGGACGCCGTTCGGTGAAGATGACATCTCCAAGGTACGGGCGCCGAAGAGAGCATCCTCAGGCGTTGAGGGCCTCGCGCAGCGAGACCTTGCCCTGCAGGGCGATGGTCTGACGGCGGATCAGCCAGACGCCGTCGATCTCCGCGAGTTCCCAGTCGTAGTCCACCGAGAACAGCTGCTTGCCGAACAGGACCAGCATCTTCATCGCCGCGGCCGCGGTGCCGTCGTCGCGCACCGTCGTGAACAGCGAGCTGGGGTGATGCGCGACCGCCCGGGGCAGGGTTTCGTAGAACGCCCGTAGTTCGGCGTGACCCGTCACGACCTTGCCGTACAGCTTCTCCGCGTCGAAGACCCCGTCCTCGGCGTACATCGCGACGACGGTCTCCCAGTCGAAACGGTCGCAGTAGTACCCGTAGCGCGCGGCCAGCTCGCTGATCTCGACCTTCGCGCGGAGGACGTCGGTGGCCATGCTCACTCCTGATCGTGGGTTACCAACGGGCGGTCATGCCCGCGTCGACCGGGATGGCCGAACCGGTGATGTACTGCGCCTCGTCGGAGGCGAGGAAGGCGACGAGGTCACTGACCGCCTCGGGCTGCACCCAGGGCACCGGTAGGACGTTCAACGTCCGGGCGACACGCTCGAACGCTTCCCGCGTCCGCGGCCGGTCCGGGTTCGGCAGGAACAACTCGATCGTGGCGTCGTTCTGCACCATGCCGGTGTCGACGGTCGTCGGGTGGATCGTGTTGACGCGGATCCGCTCCGGCCCGTGCTCGAGCGCAAGGACGCGCATCAGACCGACGAGGCCGTGCTTGGCCGCGCCGTAGTGGGCCGCATTCGGGATTCCGCGTAGTCCCGCCACCGAGCTGGTGAACACGATCGAGCCGCCGCGCCGGCCCGCCTGCACGTGGCCGATGCAGGCCCGGTACGTCCGCCAGGCGCCGGTGAGGTTGATGTCGATCATCTCGGTCCACTGGTCGTCGCTCATCGCGGCGCCCGCGACGTAGCTCGTGACGCCGGCGTTCGCGAGGACGATGTCGAGCCGGCCCAGCTTCCCGACCGCGGCGTCCACGGCGGCGGTGAGGCCGGCGAGATCGCGCACGTCGACCACGGCGGAGAGAGCGCGACGCCCGGTGGCCTCGACCAGCCGTGCGGTCTCGGCCAGGTCGTCGGACGTCGGCATCAGGTACGGCACGGTGGCGTGGTCGCTGCAGGCGTCGATCAGAACGATGTCGGCGCCCTCCTCGGCCAGGCGGACCGCGTGGCTGCGGCCCTGTCCGCGGGCGGCGCCGGTGATGACCGCGACGCGGCCCGCGAGCCGCGGCGCGCGGTCGGTCACGGCGTCGCCAGTTCGTGCAGTGCGCCCAGCCGGACGAGCTCGGCGCGGCAGGTCTCGACGCCGGAGAACAGCACCGGCGCGATGCCGAGCGCGGCCGCCGCGTCGACGTTGAGGGCGAGGTCGTCGACGAACGCCACCGCGGCCGCCGGGCGGTCGAGCTTCTGCAGCAGAAGTTCGTAGATCTTCGGGTCCGGCTTGCGCACGCCGGCCTCGCTGGAGTCGACGACGACGTCGAAGAGGTGGAAGGGGAACGTCGCGCGCCACCCGGCGTCCGCGACGTTGTTGGTCAGCAGCGCCGTGGTGCCGGTACGGCGGACCTCCTCGACGAGCGCGATCATCTCGGGGTTCAGCACCTGACCGGCACCGGCGGCCGCTGCGAGGCGCCGCATGTCGATGCGCTGCCCGTGGCGGCGCTCGGCCTCGATGCAGACGTACTTCATGAACTCCCGTGACGTGATCTCCCCGGTCTCCAGCCGCCCCATCTGCGGGTCGTCACGGAAGAAGGTCACCAGCGCCTCGTCGGGCAGCCCGAGCTCGGATCCGTACGCCGCGAAGCCGTCGAAGGCCGAGTAGGTCAGCACTCCGCCGAAGTCGAAGGCCACCGCGGTCACCGTCATGACGGTCGACGGTAGGCGGCCGGGACCGCCCGCGTCAAAACATAGAGCGATTTATTTCCGCGGCGCCCCGGATTGACCTCGGGCGCTCTTGGGAACGGCCGAATAATTCGGTACAGTATTTAGCGACTTGATGTTTTGAGGAGGCCCCGTGACCGGTCCGATGACGGGCGTGCGTGTGCTGGAGGTTGCCCAGTACACCTTCGTGCCCGCCGCCGGCGCCGTGCTGGCGGACTGGGGCGCCGAGGTCGTGAAGGTCGAGCACGCCGAGCGGGGGGACGCCCAACGCGGGCTGATCTCGCTGCGCGGCTACGACGCGTACAGCGCCGGATCGTCCTTCGTGCCGGTCATGGAGGGCCCGAACCGCGGCAAGCGCAGCATCGGGCTCGCGCTCGACAACCCGGCGTCCCGCCCCGTTCTCGCCGAGCTCATCCGGCGGAGCGACGTCTTCCTCACCAACTACCTGCCCTCGGCGCGGGCGAAGCTCGGCATCGACGTCGAGGACGTCCGCGCGATCAATCCGGAGATCGTCTACGTCCGCGGCAGCGGATTCGGCCAACGTGGGCCGGACGCGGACAAGGGCGGCTACGACAGCACCGCCTTCTGGGCCCGGGGCGGCAGTGCCGCCGGCGCCACCGCGCCCGACGCCGACGAGTTGGTCCGGATGCCCGCCGGGGCGTACGGCGACTCCACGGGCGGGATGACGCTCGCCGGCGGGGTCGCAGCCGCGCTGTTCAAACGCGCGACGACCGGCGAGACCTCGGTCGTGGACGTCTCGCTGCTCGGCGTCGGGGCCTGGGCGACGCAGTTCACCGTGAACCTTGCCCTGATGGCGGGCGGGCCGCTGCCGGAGAAAGCGCGACCTCAGCACGGGTCGGTGTCCAACCCCCTGACCGGTTCCTACCGCACGGCGGACGGCCGCTGGCTGGAACTGATGATGCTTCAGCCCGGTCGGTACTGGCCCGAGTTCTGTGCTGCCGTCGGCCGGCCCGAGCTCGCCGCCGACGAACGCTTCGCCGACACGAAGGCGCTGATGGCGAACGCCGCCGCCGCCGGTGAACTGGTCGCCGAGATTCTCGCTGCCCGTCCGCTGCCCGAGTGGCTTGAGGTCCTTGGCCGGATCTCAGGCCAGTGGGGCGTGGTGCAGAACGCATGGGAGGTGGCGCAGGACGCGGCACTACGCGCGAACGGCGGGATCATCCCCGTTGTCGACGCCGAGGGAGTGACTCGCGAGCTCGTCGCCAACCCGGTGCAGTTCGACGCCACCCCGCCGGCGCTGCGGCGCGCTCCGCAGTTCGCCGAGCACACCGACGAGCTGCTGCGCGAGCTCGGGCTCTCGGACGATGACCTGATCGCGCTGAAGATCGCGGGAGCCGCCACGTGAAGGCCAAGGTCGGACAAACCCTCACCTCCGCCGTCGATCCCACGACGGTGGTGGTCGTGCGGTGGCCCGATTCCGAGCTGGAACTCACCTGCGGCGGTGTCGCGATGGTCGATGCCAAGGACGCGACCGGCGCGACCGGCGCGCTCGCGGACGACCAGTGCGCCGGTACGCAGCTCGGCAAGCGCTATGCCGACGAGACTCTCGGCGTCGAACTGCTCTGCACGAAGGCCGGTACGGGCACCCTCGCCCTGAACGGCACGGCGTTGGCCATCAAGGCCGCGAAGCCCCTGCCCGCCTCGGACTGAGGTTCCTCGTGCACCTGTCGATGCTCCTCGACATGGCCGTCGACGGGTTCGGTGACCGGGTGGTCGTCGGGTCGCGTCCCGACGGCCTGACGCCGGCGCGGCTGCAGGCGTTGGCCCGCGGAGGAGCAGGGTTGGTCCGCGAAGCCGGCGCGGACGCGATCGTCTACCTGGCGGTCAACGGACCAGCCTTCCCGGCGGCGCTCTTCGCCGCCGCCCACGCCGGAGTCCCGCTCGTGCCGGTGAACTACCGGCTCGGCGCCGAGCAACTCGACGCCGTCCTCGCCCAGCACCCGAACGCCCTCCTCGTCGCGGACGCGGGATCCCGGATCCCGGGTCGCTCGCCCGAGCAGTTCCTCGCGGACGCGGCCTCGCGGGAGATGTCCTCCCCGGTGGAGCCGGTGGAGCCGGTCGAGTCCGGCGCCCCGGCCGTCGTGATCTACACCAGCGGCACGACCTCGGCGCCGAAGGGCGTGTTGTTGCGGCACGCGAACCTCGTGTCCTACGTCTTCGGGACCGTCGATTTCGGTAGCGCGGACGTCGATGACGCTGCGCTGATGAGCGTGCCGCCGTACCACATCGCGGGGATCTCGAACGTCTTGTCCAACCTTTTCGCCGGCCGCCGCGTGGTGCTGCTCCCCGCTTTCGACGCGGCCGAGTGGTTGGCCACCGTGCGGACGGAGGAGATCACCAACGCGATGGTGGTCCCGACCATGCTGGCCCGCATCCTCACCTGTGCTGACGACCATTCAGTTCCGTCGTTGCGGGCGCTCGCCTATGGGGGTGCCGCGATGCCACCGCAGGTGATCGCGGCCGCGCTGCGAGAGTGGCCGCACGTCGCCTTCGTCAACGCGTACGGCCTGACCGAGACGAGCTCGACCGTCGCCGTGCTCGGGCCCGACGACCACCGTGCCGCGCTCGCCTCCGACGACCCGGAGGTTCGCGCCCGCCTGCACTCAGCGGGCCGGCCCGTCCCCGGGATCGACCTGGAGATCCGCGACGATTCCGGCGGTCTCGTCCCCGCCGGGGCGGCCGGCCGGATCTGGATCCGCGGTGAGCAGGTGTCGGGGGAGTACGCGGGTTCCGGCTCCGTGGTCGATGAGCGTGGGTTCTTCGATACCCGGGACTCCGGCCGTCTGGACCCCGAGGGCTACCTGTTCGTGCTGGGTCGCGTCGACGACACGATCATCCGCGGTGGGGAGAACATCGCCCCGGCCGAGATCGAGGACGTGCTGTTGCGGCATCCCGAGGTCGCCGACGCGGCGGTCGTGGGCGTCCCGGACGAGGAGTGGGGCCAGCGCCTCGAGGCTGTCGTCGTCGCGGCCGCCGGTGCCTCGCCCGATCCCGAGATGCTGCGCGCCCACGTCCGCGCGGCCCTCCGCGGATCCAAGACCCCCGACCGCATCATTTTCCGCGACGAACTGCCCCGGACCCCGACCGGCAAGCTGCTCCGCCGCGACCTCGTGGCCGAACTTCTTCCCTGACTCCGAGGGAGTGGTCGCCATAGCGAAGGGATCCTCGGACGTTACGCGAGGCGGTCAGCGGTCGCGGGTGAGCAGGACGGCGCCGGCGACGGGGCCGCCCCCGTTGGCGACCAGCGCGACCTGGGCGTCGGTCACCTGCCGTGCCCCCGCCGCCTGTCGCAGCTGGACGACCGCTTCCTGCACCAGGCCGAAGCCGTGGAGGCGTCCGCCGGAGAGCTGGCCGCCGTTGGTGTTCAACGGCAGGGCGCCGTCGAGCGCGATGTTGGCGCCACCGTCGAGGAAAGCTCCCGCTTCGCCGTGGCCGCAGAAGCCGAGGGCCTCCAGCCACACCAACGCCAGGATGCTGAACCCGTCGTAGAGCTGCGCGACGTCGACGTCGGCCGGCTTCAGGTCCGTCCGGTTCCACAGGTGGGCGGCCGCGCCCTGCGCCGGCATGGACGTCAGGTCGGCGTACTGGTCCCAGGAGGGCCGTCCCACCGATGCGGTCCCGAACGCCTCGATGCGGACGGCACCGTTCGGGGCATCCGGCGCGTACGCCGCCGTCGAGACGATGAGCGACGTCGATCCGTCGACGGGTACGTCGCAGTCCAGCAGACACAGCGGGGTGGAGATCATCCGCGAGGCCAGGTAGTCCTCGAGCGAGAGCGGCGCGGTGAAGACTGCCCCCTCCGGATCGAGCGCGGCGTGACGGCGCGCCGTCACGGCGAGCTGCCCGAGCTGCTGCCGTGTGGTTCCGAACTCGTGCATGTGCCGCATCGCCACCGGCGCGAGCCAGTTCACCGGAGACACCCCGCCGAAGGGGGCGCTCCAGACGCCGTAGGTCTGCGCCTGCTCCGAGCCGAGCACGGCGGTACGTCCGCGCAGGCCCTGTGCGGAGGACTCCGTCACCGTCCGGTACACGAGGACATGGCGGCACAGCCCGGTCGAGACCGCCATCGCGGCGGCGACCACCGCTCCCAGTTGGCCGGTCAGCTCCGCTGCGCCCTGAAACCACGTCAGATTGAGCCGGAGGGCGTCCTGCACCTCGTTCGGCGGCGGGCCGGCATAGCCGAAGGAGACATCGGCGTAACCCCCGGGATAGGTCGAGATGCCGTCGATGTCGGCCAGGGTCAGGCCCGCGTCGGTGACTGCGGCGATCGCTGAATCCACCGTCAGGTCGAGGGCCGAACGGCCGAGCCGCCGGCCGACCGCGGACCGCGCGACCCCGCTGATCACCGCATCGTGCTCGAAATGCCCGGTCATGCGCCCGGCTCCGGTACGAACACCGGGTAGTAGGCGTCGTTGCGCTGGACGAAGGCCACCGTCACCGCCTGGCCGATCCGCACGTCCTCGGGTGCGCAACCGACCACGTTCGACGTCAACCGCAGCCCGACCTGCTCGGGAAACTCCACGATCGCGTAGACGTAGGGCTCCTGCCCCGGCACCCACTGTTGGACGTTGACGGTGAAGGTGGCGACCGTCGCGCGGCCGGAGAGCGGCTGGGGTGCCACCTTTGCGGAGAGGCACTGCGGACACCGCGGCGACGGCGGGTGCAACCAGAAGCCGCAGTCGGTGCAGCCCAGCATGCGGAGCACACCGTCGGCTCCCGAGGCCCAGAAGAACGCCGTGAGCGGGTCGTCGGACGGGCGCGGACGGTGCAGCAGCGGGTCGTCGACGATCACGGGGAGAACTCCGCGGTGTTCAGGTAGCCGCCTGCGTCGATCCGCAGTTGCATGCCGGTGACGTAGCGCGACTCATCCGAGGCCAGGTAGACCACCGCGGCGCTGACATCCTCGACGGCGACGTAGGGCACCGGCATGGCCTGCATCGCCGGGAACGCCTGCTCGGCTTCCTCGCGGGTCGGGTCCTCCAGATCCGGACGGAACAGCTTGTACATGCCGGAGTTCTGCAGCATGGGGGTGTCGACGTTCGTCGGATGCACGCAGTTCACCCGGATCCGCTGCGGTGCCAGCACCGCGGCAAGCTCGTGGACGTACTGCGCGAGCGCGAGCTTGGCGTACTTGTAACCGACGGCACCGGGGCCGCCCGAGCCACCACCGCTCCGCGGTCGCAGCGCGGCCAGCGACCCGGTCGCGATCACGGACGCGCCGTCGGGCAGGTGCGGCACAGCGGCATGAATCGTGGCTATGGCGCCGAGCAGATCGACGTCGACCGCGTCGAGCATCGCCTGCACCCCACGGTCCGCACCCAGCGGCGCGATGCCCGCTTGCGCGACGACGACGTCCAGTCGGCCGAACTCCGCGAGGGTGCGGTCCACGGCGGCCCGTATCGCGGCCGGGTCCCGCACATCGGCGCGGAGACCGAGTGCGCGCCGATCGAGCTTCTCGACCAGTTCGACGGTCTCGGCCAACTCGGCGGCGGTGCCCAAGGGGTAGGGCGCTGAGGCGATGTCCGCGCAGAGGTCGATCACGACGATGTCGGCGCCTTCGGCGGCCAACGCGAGGGCGTGCGCGCGGCCCTGCCCTCGCGCACCGCCGGTGATGAAGGCGACCTTGCCTGCGACCCGACCGGTCATTCCATGAGGTCCAGCACAGAACGCGCCCCCGGTGCGGACAGCAGGTGCGCGTCGCCCGCCTCCAGATGACGCCGCCACAGATCCTCGGCTCCGGCGACGTCGCGGGCCGCGATGAGGTCGATGAGTTTGCGGTGCGCCCGGTGCGCGAGCTCCATGCCCTCGCGGGTCGAGGCCTCGGTGCCGTGGGCGGACAGGAAACGGTCGGCCTGCACCTGGATGATCCGGTTGGTCACCGAAGAGAGCACGTCGTAGGTGAGGCATCCGGTGAGCTGTACGACCAGGTGGTGGAAGCGTCCGTGCGCGCGGCTGGCCTGCGCCGGGTCGTCCATCGCGGCGGCCTCCTCGGACAGGGCGCCCCGCAGTACCGCGACGATCTCCGAGGTGCCGCGCTCCGCGAGCAGTCCCGCAGCCGGCGCCTCGAGCATCACCCGGGCCCGGTGGACGTCGGCGAGGGTTGCGCCCTCGTACTGCAGCAGCAGCCCGATGTACCGGGAGACCATCGGGACCGCGGGCGTGCGGATTCGTGCCCCGCCGCCGGCACCGCGACGGACCACGAGCAGGCCCTCGGACTCCAGGATGCGCAACGCCTCACGGACCGTCGTCCGGGCGACACCCATCTCGGCCATCAGCTGGTCCTCGGGCGGAAGCGGATCGTCGGCCTCGAGGTCGCCGGTGACGATCTTGCGGCGCAGCGTGCGGGCGACGATCTCCGCGGCTTTCGGCAGCCGGATGGCCTCCAGCTTGGTGGTCGCCACGGCGCTCCTCGTCCCAGCTTTCGGCAGCTTGGCGCGGAAATCGTATCAGGATTAGTCTATTTCTCATGGCCCCCGTAGCGACGTCGCCCGCCGAGGAACTTCGCGCCGTCCTGGTGGGCTTTCCGGCCGATCTCCGCGTCGGGAACGGGGCCACCTTCGGGCAGATGCTCGCGGCCCAGCAGTGGCTGGCTGAGCGGGGTTGGGTCGCGCCGGGCTGGCCGGCCGAGCACGGCGGCCGCGGCCTGGGCGTCGCCGACCGGATCGCGTGCGACATCGAGTACGCCGCGGCCGACGTCCCGATCCCGGCGGGCATCCTCGGCCTGGCGAATGTCGGGCCCGCCCTGATGGAGTTCGGCACCCCCGGGCAGCAGGCCAGCCTGCCGCGGATCCTCGACGGCTCCGAGATCTGGTGCCAGGGCTTCAGTGAGCCGGAGGCCGGCAGCGACCTGGCCGGTCTGCGTACGCGCGCCCGGCCGGCCGGCGACAGCTTCGACGACGGCTTCGTGATCGACGGACAGAAGGTCTGGACGTCGCACGGTATGCACGCCACGCACTGCATGGTGCTGGTCCGCACCGACCCCGACGTCGCGAAGCACCGGGGCATCTCGGTGCTGGTGGTCCCGATGGATTCGCCGGGCATCGAACGTCGCCCGATCCGCATGATCTCCGGGGACTCCGAGTTCGCCGAGGTCTTCTTCACCGGCGTCCGGGTTCCCGCCTCCGCGCTCCTCGGGCCGTTGCACGGCGGCTGGGGCGTCACCGTCCGAACCCTCGTGCACGAGCGCACCGGCGTCCTGTCCCGGGCGGCTGAGCTGGAGCGACGGGCCGTCCAGGTCGCGCAGGCCACCAGTGATCTGGGCGTCCTCGACCGTGACGAGGTGCTGCGCCGCTACATCGACGCCCGCGTGCTCGGCCAACTCGGCCGTGCGACCCTGGCGCGCGCCGAGGCCGGCGAGGACACCGCCGGTCTGCAGGCGTTGATCAAGCTGTCCTGGGGCCTGACCGATCGCGCGCTGGCCGAGACCGCCCTCGATCTGGCCGGCCTGCCCGCCGTCACCGGCCTGCGTGAGGATCTCGCCTGGCGCTGGCTGTTCACCCGCTGCTCGACGATCGCCGCCGGCACCTCCGAGGTCCTCAAGGACCTCGTCGCGCAGCAGGTCCTGGGCCTGCCGCGCGGCTGACTACTCGAAGAAGACCTTGATCGCGCGCTCGGGGCACTCGGCGGCGCCGCGGAAGGCCGCCTCGCCCAGCTCGTCGTCGATCTCGAACTCGCCGCCGATGTTGTAGCCCTCGTCGTCGAGGGTGTAGACGTCCGGCGCGAGGGCGAAGCAGCGCGCGTTGCCCTGACAGACGTCGCGATCGACCTTGATGCGCACCGGCGTTCTCCTCGTAAACTAAAGCGTGTAGGTAATGCTACCTCGGGGCCATGCGGATCGCGCCGTCGAGGCGCACGGTCTCACCGTTCATGTACGGGTTCCTCAACAACTCGTAGGCCATCGACGCGAACTCCGCCGGGTTTCCCAGGCGCTTCGGGAACGGAACGCTGGCACCGAGCGAGGCACGCAGCTCCGCCGGCACTGCCAACATCGGAGGCGTTTCGAAGGTACCGGGTGCAATCGTGTTGATCCGGACCCCCACCGCCGACAGGTCGCGCGCCAGCGGCAGCGTCATCCCGACGATGCCCGCCTTACCGGCGGCGTAGGCGGCCTGGCCGATCTGGCCGTCGAACGCGGCGACGCTGGCGGTCGTGACGATCGACCCGCGGCAGCCGTCTCCGTCGGGGGAATTGCGCGACATGGCCGTCGCGGCCAGGCGCACGCAGTTGAACGTGCCCGCGACGTTGAGCGTGACGACGCGGGCGAACTCGTCCAGCGGGTGCGCGGACTCGTAGGTCCCGTCGCGGCCGATCACCCGCCGGGAAGAGCCGCCGCCGGCGCAGTGCACGACCGCACGGAAGGTGCCCGCCGACGCTGCCGCCTCCACTGCGGCCCGCATCGAGTCCGGATCCGTCACATCGGTCAGAACGAAGGTGCCGTCCAGCGCGGCGGCGACCGCGGCGGCCGCCGGGTCGACGTCGGCGACGACGACATGCCAGCCGTGCTCCGCGAGCAGGAGAGCGGCGGCTCGGCCGAGGCCGGATCCTCCACCGGTGACGAGGGCGCTCGAATCGTGCCGCACGGGGTCCTCCGGGTTGCCAGTCGAATAAATCGGTATAAGATAAAGCGACCAGGCCGACCGGATCAATGCCGAGGTGACGATGCCGCTCCGGGACGACATGCAGCTGATCTCGGTCGACGACCATCTCGTCGAACCGCCGCACCTCTGGCAGGACCGCCTCCCCGCGAAGTACCGGGACGCCGGCCCGCGGATCGTCCAGGTCGCCGGCGCGGACGGTCAGATCTCCGACGTATGGCTCTACGAGGGCCGCACGTACCCGCAGATCGGCCTCAACGCCGTCGCGGGCAAGCCGCCGACCGAGTTCGGCACCGAGCCGATGCGCTACACCGACATGATCCCCGGCTGTTACGAGCCCGAGGCCCGCATCATCGACATGGATCTCGACGGGGTGCAGGCCGCGATCTGCTTCCCGTCCTTCCCGCGCTTCGCGGGGACGGTGTTTCTCCAGGGGGAGGATCCCGCGCTCGCGCTGCTGTCCGTGGCAGCCTGGAACGATTTCATGATCGACGAATGGTGCGGCGCCGCTCCCGAACGGTTCATCCCGATCGCGATCCTGCCGCTCTGGGACGTCGGCGCCGCCGTGCGCGAGATCCACCGGGTCGCCGGTCGCGGGGCGAAGGCCATTTCCTTCACGGAGAACCCGGTGCCGCTGGGTCTTCCGAGCTTCCACACCGACCACTGGGACCCGGTGTTCTCCGCGGCCGAGGAGACGGGCCTGCCGCTGTGCCTGCACTTCGGCACGTCCGGCCAGGCCCCGACGACGGCGCCGGACGCGCCCTTCGCGGTCACCATCACGCTGTTCGGGTGCAACTCGATGTTCGCCGCGGCCGACCTGATCTTCTCTCCGGTCTTCCACCGCCACCCGAACCTCAAGGTCGCGCTGGCCGAGGGCGGCATCGGCTGGGTGCCCTACCTGCTCGAGCGCGCGGACTACGTCTGGGACCGGCACCGCTGGTACCAGAACGTCAACCAGGCCGTCGCGCCGTCGGAACTCTTCCGCCGGCACATCTGGGGCTGCTTCATCGACGACGTGCACGGGCTCAAGAACCGCCACGACATCGGTATCGACCGGATCACCTGGGAGTGCGACTACCCCCACTCCGATTCCAACTGGCCGAACAGTCGCAAGCGCGCGCTCGAGGTCTTCGCCGACATCCCGGACGAGGAAGTGGCGCGGATGGTCGAGTGGAACAGCCGGGAGTTGTTCAACTTCCCGCGCGCTGAACTGAACCCCGCGAGCTAGCTGATGGGAAAGCCCGACCCCAACGCCTCGGACTGGTCCGACCTGGACCTGCTCACGATCGACGAGGCGACCGAGCGGCTCGACGGCGAGATCGCAGCGATCACCGCCGCGCTCGGCACCCTCGACGGCGGGGAGCGAGTGACCGCGCAGCAACGGCTCGACCTGCTCGTTCGGGCCCGGGACCGCGCCGCTGCCGGCCCGAAGCGGCCCCTGTATGAAGCACCGTCACATCCCGCCCACGTCCCGGCCGACCTGGTCCGCGACGTTGACCACGTGTTCGGCGCCGAGTTTCTTTCCGACCCGTTCGGTGCCTACCGCGGCCTGCGGAACCAGCGGGTGCTGTGGAGCCCGCACCACGGCGGGTACTGGATCCTGACGCGCGCCGAGGACATCCGCTCCGCGTTGCAGCAGCCCGACCTGTTCTCCTCGGTCTCCACCGGTATCCCCGCGCACGCCTCCCGCAAGGAGAAGCTCTATCCCCTCGAGCTGGACCCGCCGGAGCACACGGCCTACCGCCGGGTGATCGCGCCACTGTTCGCCCCGCGGGCCGTGACGGCCCGCACCGCGGCGATCGACAGCACCTGCGCAACTCTGATCGACGGCCTGGCCGGCTCCGGCCGGGTGGAGTTCGTCGCCGACTTCGCCCAGCCGTTCCCGACGCGGATCTTCACCAACATCCTCGGCCTACCCGTCGACGAAGCCTCCCGGTTCGTGACGTGGAACAACGCCCTGCTGCGCAACGCCGACCGGCCGGAACTGCGGCGGGAGGCGCACACGGCCATCAACGGCTACCTGCGCGACCTGATCGCCGAACGTCGCAGCGAACCGCGTGACGACGTCGTCTCGGCCCTGCTCACCGCCGAGGTCGACGATCGCCCCGTTACCGACGAGGAGGTGCAGAACCTCTGCTTCCTGCTCTTCATCGCCGGCCTGGACACCGTCACGGCCGCGCTCACCTGGTGCTTCCACTTCCTCGCGCGCAACCCCGACCACCGTCGTCAGCTCGTTGCCGATCCCGGCTTGATCCCCGGCGCCGTCGAGGAACTGCTGCGGGTGCACTCCTTCATCAACCCGGCCCGCACGGTCACGCACGACCTGGAGTTCGCCGGCGTCCAGATGCTCCGGGGTGAGCGGCTCCTGCTCGCCACCGCACTGGCCGCGCAGGACCCGGACGAGTTCCCGGACGAAGCGACGGTCCGCTTCGACCGGCCGGGCAACCGGCACCTGGCCTTCGGGGCCGGTCCCCACCGCTGCGCCGGGTCGCACCTGGCGCGTGACGAGCTCACCACCGCGATCGGGCAGTGGCACGCGCGGATCCCGGATTACGAGATCGACGCGGAGCAGCAGCTGACCCTGCACGCCGGCGGAGTCTTCGGCATCGACCGCCTACCCCTGGTCTGGTCGGCATGACCCTCCCCGTTGAAGATGACATCTCCAACGGTCGCGACCGCAGCGGCCTGACGGCGGATCAGCTGGCTGCCGACCTGCAGACCTTCCTCGCCGACCACCACCCCGGCCGGATGCCGAGGGATCCCGCCGAACGCCTCGCGTTCCAGAAGGCGTGGCAGGCGACCCTGTTCGTGAGCGGCTGGTCCGGCCCGGGGTGGCCGCAGCGCTGGGGCGGCATGGGCCTGCCGCTGCCCCTGCAGGCCGTGTACCACCGGGAGATGGCGCTGGCGCGGGTGCCCGTCCCGCCCAACAACATCGCCACCATCGTCGGGCCGACGATCCTGGCCCGCGGCACCGACGAACAGTGCGCGCGCTGGATTCCGCCGCTGCTGCGCTACGACGAACTGTGGTGCCAGGGCTTCTCCGAGCCGGACGCCGGCTCCGACCTGACGTCCCTGCGTACCCGCGCGGTGCTCGACGGCGAGGTCTACCGGGTCACGGGGCGCAAGGTGTGGATCTCCAGCGCGGCGTTCGCGGACTGGATGCTGTGCCTGACGCGCACCGGGCCGGCCGGGTCGGGAGCGGCGGGCATCACCTGCCTCGTCGTCGACATGCACGCGCCGGGTGTTCGCGCGTCCGAACTGCGCGACATGACCGGCGGGGCCCACTTCGCCGAGGTCGAGTTCGACGACGTCGAGGTTCCGGTCACGCACCGGATCGGCGTCGAGAACGAAGGCTGGGCCGCGGCCCGGGCGACGATGGGTTACGAGCGCTCCACCTCGCTGTCCGCCGCCGGGATGCGCTACCAGCGCGTCACCCGCGATCTGCTGGACCTCGCCCGTCGCCGTGGCCAGGCCGACGACCCCTATGTGCGCGACCAGTTGGCACAGGCCGTCACCGGGGCCCGGCTGCTGGAGTGGAGCGGCCGGCGCGTGCTCGCCCGGGTGCTGGAGGGCGGCGAGCCCGGTCCGCTGTCCTCGGTGATCCGGCTGCAGCACGGGCTGTTCGAGCAGCAACTGCACGAGCTGGCCGTGGATCTGCTCGGCCCGCACGGCCAGTTGGATCCCGCGGACCCGGCGCTGGAGAGGGACGGAGCATGGCTGCGCGGTTTCCTGCGCACCCGGGCCAGCACGATCGGGGCCGGGACGTCCGAGATCCAGCGCACCACAATCGCCGACAAGGTGCTGGGCCTGCCCGCCGGCAGCGGTCCGCAGGAGAAGACCATGAGGAGCAGCCGATGACCGCGACGTTCGCGTTCACCGCAGAACACGATGCCCTGCGCACCACTGTGCGGCGCTTCCTGACCGAGCGTTCCCCGGAGACCGAGGTCCGTCGGCTGATGGAGACCGAGGAAGGGCACGACCCGGCGGTCTGGACGTTGATGGCTCGTCAGATCGGATTGCAGGGCCTCGCCCTGCCGGAGAAGTACGGGGGGTCCGGCGCCGGCTTCGTCGACCTGCAGATCGTGCTGGAGGAGATGGGCCGCGCGCTGCTGTGCGCCCCGTACCTGTCCACGGTCGTGCTCGCCGCTAACGCGCTGCTGAACTCCGGTGACGAGGCGGCCTGCGCCGAGTACCTTCCCGGCATCGCCGAGGGCACGACGGTCGCCGCGCTCGCCGTCACCGAGACGAGCGGCAGCTGGAAGGCCGAGGACGTCACCGTCACCGCGGACACGGTCGAACCGGGGTTCCGACTGACGGGAGAGAAGCTGTTCGTCCCGGACGGGCACGTGGCGAACCTGCTGCTCGTGGTCGCGCGCACGGCTACCGGGCCATCGCTGTTCGCCGTCGACGCCGCGGCCCCCGGGCTCACCCGCGAGGCGATGGGCACCCTGGACGCGACTCGCAAGCAGTCCCGCCTGACCTTCGACGGCGTCCCGGCCCGGCTGGTCGGTGAGGACGGCAAAGCGGCCGCGCCCCTGGCCGCGACGATGGACCTCGCCGCGGCGGCGTTGGCCGCCGAGCAGGCCGGGGGAGCACGCCGGGTGCTGGAGATGGCGGTGGAGTACGCCAAGGTGCGCGAGCAGTTCGGCCGTCCGATCGGATCGTTCCAGGCCATCAAGCACAAGTGTGCGGACATGCTGCTGGAAGTCGAGTCCTCCACCTCCGCGGCCTATGCGGTCGGCTGGGCGATCGAGGCCGGGAGCGACGAGGTCGGCGTGCTTGCCTGCCTGGCCAAGGCCTACTGCTCCGAGGCCTACACGCACTGCACTGCCGAGAACATCCAGATCCACGGCGGCATCGGCTTCACCTGGGAGCACCCGGCACATCTGTACTTCAAGC
Organism: uncultured Actinomycetota bacterium; assembly: GCA_963756785.1. GTDB lineage: Bacteria > Actinomycetota > Actinomycetes > Sporichthyales > Sporichthyaceae > Sporichthya. The sequence goes on along the minus strand of CAVWPF010000007.1, from coordinate 1,534,794 downwards.
GGGCCAAGAGCACCGAGATGCTGTTCGGAACACCCCGCCAGCATCGGGCCTTGCTCGCGGACCGGCTGGGGATCTGACGTGCCCCCGGCAATCAGCACAGCGGGTCAGGCCAGGACGGTGCTCCCGCTCGGCACCTGCTTTCTCGGCGGGGCCGTCGTCGAGGGCACCGGCACCGAGCGCGCCTTCGTCCACCCGGGCGACGGCAGCGCCTTCGGCACCGCCCGCCTGGCGGGTGTCGAGCAGGTCGAGCGCGCCGTGGCGGCCGCCCGCAAGGCGCAATGCTCCTGGGCCGCCGGCCCGGCCGGGCGCCGGGACGCCCTGTTCGCCGCGGCCGGGGCGATCCGCCTGCACGCCGAGGAGCTCGCCTCCCTGGTCAGCCTGGAGATGGGCATGCCGCTGCGAGCGTCCAAGGCGGGCGTGCTGCAGGCGGCCGAGTGGTTCGCGTACTACGCGGGCTGGGCGGACAAGATCGGCGGGTCCGTCGCGCCCGTCGCCCCCGGCGATGTCCTGGACTACACGACTTCGGCCCCGCACGGCGTCGTCGGCGCGATCATCCCGTGGAACGGCCCGGTGATCGCGGCCTCGCTCAAGCTCGCCCCGGCTCTCGCCGCCGGCAATGCCGTCATCCTCAAACCGTCCGAGCTCGCGCCCTTCTCCTCGGTGCGGCTCGCGCAGATCCTCGACCTGCCCGAGGGCCTCGTCTCGGTTCTCGGCGGCGCCGGCGACGTCGGCGCGGAGCTGGTCGAGCACGTCGACATGGTCACCTTCACCGGCGGCGAGACCGCCGGTCGCGCGGTGGCCCAGGCCGCCGCGGCTCGCTTCCGCCCGTGCGTGCTCGAACTCGGCGGCAAGTCCGCGTCGCTGGTCTTCGACGACGCCGACCCGGTCCGGATCGGCAAGCTGGCCGCGCTGCTCGGCGCCGTGCAGAACAGCGGACAGGGTTGCTTCCTGCCGACGCGGTTGCTGGTGCAGCGCGGCATCCACGACGCAGTCGTCGACGCCGCCACCGCGCAGCTGGCCAAGGTCCGCCTCGGCGACCCGTTCGACCCGTCGACCTCCATGGGTCCGGTCGTCGACGTTGCCGCGGCCGATCGGATTCTCGGTGTCATCGGGAATGCGACCGCACGGCTCGTGGCCGGCGGCACCCGCGGCCCCGGTCCGGCTTACGTCGCCCCGACGTTGTTCGCCGACGTCGACCCGGCGAGTTCGCTGGCGCAGGAGGAGATCTTCGGTCCCGTTCTCGCCGTGACCGCGTTCGACACCGAGGACGAGGCCGTCGAGATCGCCAACGGCACGCGCTACGGACTGGCGGGTTTCGTATGGACCGCCGACCTCGCGCGTGCACATCGCGTCGCCGACCGCCTCGATGCCGGGTACGTCTCGGTGAACGGGATGGCCGGCTTGCCGCCGTCAGCCCCGTTCGGTGGATGGAAGGCCAGCGGCCGTGGCAGCGAAGGCGGGATCGAGGGACTGCGCGAGTTCCTGCGTACCAAGAACATCCACGTCGGGCTGAGCTGAGCCAGGACATGACGCTCGATCAGTTCGAGGCCGACGCGTTGGCCTTTCTCGCGCGGCGCCCGCGCCGCGGCACGGTGTCCACCGAGTGGGGCTCCGGCGAGGAACGCCTCGCGTTGTTCCACGAGACCACCGACGACCAGGAACGCGCCGAGGCGGCCGACGCCCTGGCGTGGCAGCGCGAACGCTGGGCCAACGGCTTCGGCTGGATCACCGGTCCGGTCGAGCACGGCGGTGCCGGGCTGCCGGCCGAGTACGACCGGCTCTACCGGACCCTCGAGGCCGAGTTCGAGATTCCCGACATGAACCCGCTACGGATCGGGCTCGGCACCGTCAGCCACGCGTTGCTCACCGCGGGCACCGCGGAACAGATCGCCATCCACGGCCGTCCACTGCATCGCGGTGAGGCGGTCGCCTGTCAGTTGTTCTCCGAGCCGGAGGCCGGCTCCGACCTGGCCGGCGTCCGCACGAAAGCGGCCCGCGAGGGCGACGCCTGGCGGGTCAACGGCCAGAAGGTCTGGACGTCGAACGCGACCTTCGCCGATCTCGGGCTCGCCCTGGTCCGTACGGACCCCGACGCTCCGAAGCACCGCGGGCTGACCATGTTCCTGGTGCCGATGGATCTGCCCGGCATCGAGATCCGGCCGCTGCGGCAGATGACGGGTGGCGCCAGCTTCTGCGAGGTCTTCCTCTCCGACGTCGTCCTGGCCGACGCGCTGCGTCTTGGCGAGGAAGGATCGGGCTGGAAGGTGGCGACGTCCGCGTTGGCGGGGGAGCGGCGGGCGGTCGGGGACCGCTCGCACGAGATGAACGCGCGGGCGATGGCACTGCTCCGGACGCTCGCGCAGCGGTCCGGGCAGAACGACGACCCCGAGATTCGTGACGCCTGGGCCGCGCTGCACTCCCGGCTCCAGGTCGCCCGATTCCAGCAGCAGCGCATGCAGGCCATTCCCGAGGAGACCCTCACCGGTGCGGAACGCGCCATGGACAAGGTCCTGCTGGCGACGAACTACAAGCTGATCGGCGACCTCGCGGCGCAACTGCTCGGGCCCGGCTTCGTCGCGGACACGGGGAACTGGGGGACGTACAACTGGAACCGGTGGCTGATGGGCAGCATGGGGTACCGCATTGCCGGCGGAACCGAAGAGATCCTGAAGACGATGCTCGCCGAGCGGGTGCTCGGTCTTCCCCGTGAGCCTCAGGAGGCCAAGCGTTGAGTACGTACACCACGGTGCTGTTCGACGTCACCGACGGCGTCGCCACCATCACCCTGAACCGGCCCGAGGTGCTCAACGCCTTCGACCAGCAGATGCTCGACGAGTTCGCCGAGATCTGGAAGCGCTGCCGGGCCGATGAGGACGTGCGTGTGATCGTGCTGCGCGCGGCGGGCGGGCGCGCTTTCTCCACCGGCGTCGACCGCAAGGCCGGGCGCACCCGTCACCCCAACCCGTGGAGCGCCGACGACCCCGGCTTCTCTCTCGGCGCGAAACAGAATCGCGTGTGGAAGCCCCTGATCTGCGCGGTGGGCGGGATGTGCGCGGGTGGGGCGTTCTACTGGATCAACGAGGCGGACGTCGTGATCTGCTCCGAGGACGCGACGTTCTTCGACCCGCACACCACCTACGGCATGCTGTCCGCGCTCGAGCCCGCCGGCCTCGCGCGGCGGATCCCGCTGGGCGAGGCGATGCGCATCGCCCTGTTCGGTCTCGACGAGCGCATGGGCGCCCAGCGGGCGTACTCGATCGGTCTCGTCAGCGAGGTGGTTCCCGGCGGTGAGACCGAGCTGTGGGCACGGGCCCAGGTGCTCGCGGCGCGGCTGGCGGAGAAGCCGCCGCTCGCGATCCAGGGCACGGTGAAGGCGGTGTGGGATTCGCTGTCGATGTCCCCGCAGGCCGCGCGCGAGGTGCCGCTGGTGTATCCGCAGCTCACGAACCCGATGTCGCAGACCGAGTTCACCAGTGGTGAGCGACCGAAACCCGAGATCCGATGACCGGGCGGTTGCAGGGCAAGGTCGCCTTCATCACCGGCGCGGCCCGGGGCCAGGGCCGATCCCACGCGGTCAAGCTTGCGCGGGAAGGCGCCGACATTATCGCCGTCGACCTCTGCGAGGACGTGGACGTCGCACCGTATCCGCTCGCGACCCCGGACGATCTCGCCGAGACCGTCCGCCTGGTCGAGGCGACCGACCGCCGGATCGTCGCGACGCGGGCGGACGTCCGGGACTTCGACGCCCTGAGCCAGGCGGTGGATGCCGGAGTCGCCCAACTCGGCCGCCTCGACATCGTCCTCGCCAACGCCGGCATCGCGCAGTACGCACCGGTCACTGAGCTGACGCCCCATCAGTGGACCACGATGATCGACGTCAACCTGACGGGCGTGTTCTTCACGGTCAAGGCCGCGCTGCCGCACCTGCTCGCACACCGCGACGGAGGCTCGATCATCCTGACCAGTTCCGCCGCCGGCCTGCGGGGCATCGAGAACTGCGCGCACTACTGCGCCGCCAAGCACGGCCTGGTCGGGATGATGAAGGGCCTCGCGCTCGAGCTGGGGCGCCACCGCATCCGCGTCAACACCGTCCACCCCACGACGGTGAACACCGACATGGTCCACAACGACGCGACCTACGAACTGTTTCTCCCGGGCAGGGGCGCTACGCCCGGCGACGTCGAGAGCGCGGAGGCGTTCGCCCGCATCGCCCGCCACCTGAATGTGCTCCCTGAGCCCTGGGCCGAGCCGGCGGACGTCAGTGCCGCCATCGCTTTCCTCTGCTCGGACGACGCCCGTCTCGTTACCGGCATCACCTTTCCTGTCGATGCCGGCATGGCCGTCCGCTGGTGACCGCGAGCGTCCGCGCACCGTCCGGCGCTCACTTGGCTAAATCGACTAAATATGCAACGATTTATTTCGGACAAGGGAGTGGTGAAGTGACGACCAGTGTCGAGGCCGAGGCGGCGGAGGCCGTCGAGCCGCTCGCCTTCGGGCGGCTGAACGCCGCCGGGATCGAGAAGTTCCGGGAGAAGATCGGCCTGGACTGGCCCTACAACCGCTGGAGCACCTGGAACGAGCAGGCCAGCCGGGACGGCATCCGCCACTACGCGCACGGGTTCGGCGACGACAACCCGCTCTGGACCGACCCCGACCACGCGGCGGCGAGCCGGTGGGGCGGGGTCATCGCGCCGCCCGGCTTCCTGGAGGGGGCCGGCCTGACGCCGGAGATCCCGCGGAATCCGGCGGACAGGGAGCGGGGCAAGGGCGCGCTCGCCGGGGTCCACATGTTCTGGGCCGGCGACCACATCCGGTTCTTCGCTCCCGTGCGCGAGGGCGACCGCCTCTGGGTGCGCCGCTTCTACGTCGCGATCCAGCCGAAGGAGTCGCGCTTCGGCGGGCAGTCCGCCCTCTCGGTCCGTCGCCGGGTGTACTGGAACGACGCCGGCGAGCTGATCGCGATCTGGGACGCCGATTTCGTCCACACCGAGCGCGAGACCGCCGCGAAGCGCAACAAGACCCAGACCGAGCCGCCGCCCCAGCACATCTACACCGACGACGAGATCGCCGAGGTCGACGCGCACTACGCGGCCGAGACCACCCGCGGCGCCGAGGTGCGCCACGTGGAGGACGTCGCCGTCGGCGAGTCGCTGCAGACGCGCTACCGCGGCCCCATGGTGATCGGCGACATCATCGCCTGGCTCCAGGGCAACGGCCGGCACGAGATCTACCCGTACCGGCTCAACCACAAGAACCGGCAGCGGATGGGCGGGTTCTACTCGCGTAACAGCGATGGCGCGTGGGACTCCGCGATGCGCGTGCACTGGGACGACGAGTACGCCCGCTCGGTCGGCGCCCGTCGCGCGTACGACTACGGCATGCTGCGCAACGCGTGGATGACGCAGGTGGTGACCGACTGGATGGGCGACGACGCGATCCTGGTCGCCTGCGACGACAAGATCACGGGCTTCAACACCCTCGGCGACCTCACGCGCCTGACCGGCTCGGTCACGGACATCGATCACAGCGGCGAGTGGCCGGAGGTCTCCCTGCGCGTCGAGTGCCACAACCAGCTCGACGAGCGCACCGCCTACGGCACGTTCCGCGTTCGGCTCCCCTCCCGGGAGCGGGGCCTGCCCGGGTTCCCGACCCCGCCGGCCGACCACGGCGTCCTGCCGGGGATGCCGGTTCCGATCAGCGGCCCGTGGGCGAGCTGACCTCTGCCGCTGGGGCCGAGCAGATCCTGGACCCGGCGACGGGCACGATCCTCGGCACGGTCCCGAACGCGGGGCCGGCCGAGGTCGGTACTGCGCTCACCGCGGCGCGGGCCGCGGCCGACGGCGCGTGGGGACGTGAGTCGCCTCGCGGCCGCAGTGCTCTGCTGGCGCGGCTGCACAGCGAACTCGCGGTCAAGGCGGAGGAGATTCTCGACGTCGTCGTGGGCGAGACCGGCTGTCCGATCTCGCTCGCCCGCGGCGCCCAGGTCGGACTGCCGTTGCGGCACCTCGAGTACTGGGCCGACCTCGCCGGGCGTCCTGAACTGGACCCCCGCCCGCCGGTGACGACGTCCCGACCCGACGGGTCGAGTGTGGTCGGCAACTGGGTGGTCCGCCGCGAGCCGTTCGGCGTGGTTGCCGCGATCACCCCGTACAACTTCCCGTTCCTGGAGAACGTGATGAAGCTCGGGCCGGCCCTGGCCGCCGGCAACGCGGTCGTGCTCAAGCCCTCCCCGTTCACCCCCTACTCGGCGCTGCTGATCGCCGACGCGGCACAGCGCGCCGATCTGCCGCCGGGAACGCTTTCCGTGGTCACCGGCGGCGCCGACGTCGGGGTCGCCCTGACGACCGATCCACGGGTCGATCTGATCTCCTTCACCGGCTCCGACGTCGTGGGAGCAGTCATCCTGGCCGCCGCCGCACCCCGGCTGACCAAGGTCCTTCTCGAGCTCGGCGGCAAGTCCCCGCTGATCGTGCGAGCCGACGCCGACCTGCAGATCGCGGCCCGCGCCGGTGCCGCGAGCGTGACCACCCATGCCGGGCAGGGCTGTGCCCTGACGACCCGTCATATCGTGCACGACGCGGTGCACGGCGAGTACCTGGAGCGCATCGCGGAGCTGCTCGCGCACGCGGTGGTGGGAGATCCGCGGGATCCGCGCACCACCGTCGGCCCCCTGATCCGCGAGTCCGCGCGCGAGCGAGTCGAGAACTACGTCGCCGGCGCGCTGGAACGCGGTGCGCGGGTTCTGCGCGGCGCCGCCCGGCCGACGGGGCTCGACCCCCGGCTGGGCGGCGCGTACTACCTGCCCACGGTCCTTACCGAGGTGGACAACTCGTGGCCGGTCGCGCAGGAGGAGATCTTCGGTCCGGTCGCGGTCGTGATCCGGGTCGCTGGCGACGACGAGGCGGTGGCGGTCGCGAACGACTCGCCGTACGGGCTCGCCGGTCACGTCGTGGGCCGGGACACCGGCGCGGCGTGGGATCTCGCGTGCCGGCTGCGGACCGGCAGCGTCGACCTCAACGGTGGACCCGGGTTCACCAATCCGGCCGTGCCCTTCGGCGGGGTGAAGCGTTCGGGTCTCGGCCGCGAGAACGGCCCCGAGGGCCTCGACGAGTACACGCAGCTCAAGACGATCAAGTATCCCGCCCGATGAAGGAGCGCGAACCGCGCGGATCCCTCGCGCGCCTGCTGGCCTGGCGGCTGGCCGAGAACCCCGATGCCGGGTTCGTGCTGGTCGAGGACGACGGGCCCTGGACGTATCGCCAGATCGCCGCGGCGGCGGCGCGGGTGGCCGCCGACCTGAAGGTGCAGCCGGGCGACCGAGTCGTGATCCGGATCGGCAACGACGAGCGATTCCTGGCCGCCGCCTCCGCCATCTGGTCGCGCGAGGCCGCGGTGGTGCCGATGCATCCGGCGGCTCCGGCCGAGGAGGTCGCCCGCGTGGTCGGGACCCTCGGCGTCACGGCCGTGGTCGCCGACCCCGACGACCCGTGCGGCGCGGCCGTGAACGTCCCCGTGGTGGCCTTCCCCCGCATCGCTCCCGACGACCCCGGCGCCGAGGCGGGGGAGTACTCCGTGCCCGGCCGCGACGTCGGTGCCGAGCCGGCACTGGTGCTGCTCACCTCGGGCACCACGGGTGCACCCAAGGGTGTCGTGCTCACCCACGACAGCGCCTGGTCGAACGTGCGCGCGACCGTCTCAGCCTTCCGTACCGATACGGCACCGACCCCGCTGGCCGGTGAGGACAAACCGCCGAACCTGATTGCGAACCCGCTCTCGCACACCGCGGGTGTGGTCCGGCTGATCTTCGCGCTCTACGTCGGACGCCGGGTCGCCCTGCTGCGCAAGTTCGACGGCCGCGCCACCAAGCGATTGCTCGACACCCACGGCATCGACAATCTGACGCTCAATCCGACGATGCTGCGCTTGCTCCTGGACGCGCTGGAGCCGGGGGAGGACCTGGGCCGGGTCCGCTACGTCGGATCAGGCACGGCGCCGCTGCCGGCCGCCCTGCGCGAGGAGTTCGAGGCCCGCTTCGGCGTCCCGGTGCTGCAGGCCTACGGCCAGACCGAGGCGTTCGGTGGCATTTCCGTGGAGAGCGTCAAGGACGTGCTGGCCGGGCGGCGCCGGCCCGGCTCGGTGGGCCGCCCGCTGCCGGGGGTCGAGCTGCGCATCGTGACTGGCGCCGACGTCGACGCCGCCCCGGGCGAGCAGGGCGAGATCCGGGCGCGTTCCCGCTCCTCGACCGCGGGATACGTGGGCGCCGAACCGGGCGCGAGCCCGTTCGATGCTGACGGGTGGCTGCGGACGGGGGACCTCGGTCACCTCGACCCCGACGGCTACCTCTACATCACCGGCCGGCTGAAGAACACGATCATCTGCGGCGGTTTCAACGTCATCCCGGAGGAGGTCGAGGCCGCGCTGGTCGCCGACCCGCGGGTGCGCGAAGCGGCCGTCGTCGGTCTGCCGGACGACAAGCTCGGCGAGATCCCCGTCGCGGTCGTCGAGTCGGACGCCGCACCGGATGAGGTCCTGGCCGAGGTGGCGGCGCGGCTGGCGCCCTACAAGCGGCCGCGTCAGGTGTTCGTCGTCGCGGCCCTGCCGAAGGTGCCGAACGGCAAGGTCGACCGGCCGGCCGTGCAGGCGCTCGCGCGAGCCGCGGCGCTGCCGTGAACTCAGATCTCGAGATCCAGCACGCTGGCGGTGTCGACCGTTGCCGCCAGCCGGGTGTGGATGAACTCCAGGTGATCGCGCCATACGCGGGAGGCCTCTGTGACGTGGCCGGCTTCGATGAGGTCGACCACCTGGGAGTGCACGTCGAGGGACTCCCGCGAGCGCGAAGGCTCCTTCGTCCGCAGGCGCTGGTTCTCGAACCGCGCGGTATGGAGGTCCATCAACTGCTGCACCAACTCCTGAAAGAGCGTCAGGGGCGGGTTGTTGGCCAGCGCGACGAGCTCGGTGTGAAAGCGCCCGCCCACCGCGCAGAGGGTGGCGAAGTCGGTCTCCTCCCGGGTCAGCGCCACCAACTCGCGCAGCTTGGCGATCTGGTCCGCGCTCGGCGGGTTCGCCGCGAGCGCGCCGATCGCGGCCGGCTCCAGCAGGAGTCGCGCGGTGTGGACGTCGTCCAGCGACGTCGAGTGGAACATCAGCACGTTGCCCAGGTAGCGCCCGGCCACCTTCGGGGACGGGCGGTTGACCCGGGTGCCTCCACGACGGCCGCGTTGCACCGTGACCAGCAGTTCGGTCTCGAGGATCCGCAGCGCCTGCCGCAGCGTCGGGCGGGAGACCCCGAGCTCGATGGTCAGATCCGCCTCGGGCGGCAGCATCTCTCCCTCGGCGCGCTCGCCCATCACGATCTGACGGCGCAGTTCAGCGGCAACGACTTCGGCGGCCTTGGGCTCTGCGGGCTTCGGTTGGGTCGGGGCCGCGGGCTCGGACAACGCGGCTCCTTCCGTGGCTCTGCTGTAATCGCTCACTTTACGGCCGATATCGGTGCCGACGGCACGTCGGGGAGGCGGTGAGTCGTGCGCCTGTCCGTTCGGGTGCGTTACGCCGGCCCCGCAGCCCTGGAGCCGCTGCTCCTGGCGGCCGAGGACCTCGGGTACGACGGGTTCTGGGTCAGCGAACCCTGGGGTGTCGACGCCGCGGCGCTGCTGGGTTGGTGTGCCGCGCGGACGCGTCGCATTGCGCTCGGGACGCACGTCGCGTCGGTGTTCGCGCGCACCCCGGGCTCGACGGCGGCAATGGCCGCGACCCTGCAGGACCTCTCCGGCGGGCGGTTCCGCCTCGGCCTCGGAACCTCAGGGCCGAACGTCGTGGAAGGGTGGCACGGCGTCCCCTTCGACCGACCCGTCGAGCGCACCCGCGACACGGTCGCGATCGTCCGCGCGGTGTTGGCGGGGGAGAAGGTCGCACACAGTGGCGCGACCACGACAGTGCCCCTCGCCGGGAACCGAGCCCTGCGGACCGCCTTGTCGACGCCGGTCCCCAGCGTGCCGATCTACCTCGGGGCGCTCGGTCCACGCAATCAGCGCCTGACCGCGGATGTCGCCGACGGCTGGACCCCGACGCCGTACTCACCGGACACCGACGGCCTCGCGACGCCGCTGCGGGAGCGCCTCGCGGCCAACGGCCGGGCTCTGACGGTCGCGCCCACCTGCCCGGTCGCCGTCGGGGATGACCTGCCGGGACTGTTCACGCTCGAGCAGGGGTGGTCGGCGTTCTACCTCGGAGCGATGGGCGAGTTCTACGCCGCCGCGGCCACCGCCATGGGGTACGGCGCGATGGTCGCGGCGGTCCGCGAGCGGTATGCCGCGGGCGACAAGCGGGGGGCCAAGGCGGCCGTGACCGACGACTACGCCGATGCGATCGGGCTGTTCGGCCCGCCCGCGCGGATCCGGAACCGCGCGGCGCGCTACGGAAGCGCCGGCGTCGACGAGTTGGTGCTCGAGCTGCGCAAGCCCGACCTCGCCGATCAGGTGGCGGACCTGCGCGCCGTGCGCGAGGCGTTGGGATGAGAGGGAGCGCTCATGGATCCGACTGACTTCGCCGAGGTCGGCTACGCGGCGGCGGACGGCGTCGCGACCGTCACGCTGAACATGCCGGCGCGCCGCAACGCCTGGTCCGGTCGCATGGCCGCCGAGTACCGGTGGGCGCTGCACCACGCCGACGCCGACCCGGGCGTGCGCGTCGTGGTGCTGACCGGGGCCGGCCGCGACTTCTGTGCGGGCGCTCATGCCGAAGCGCTCGATCACATCAGCAGCGACGGTGGCACGTACGCCAAGGAGAAGGTGCCGCTGCCGCCCTATCCGGCAGGGGCCCCCGAGGGCATGCGCCGTAACCACCTGGTGCCGTTGCTGGTGTCGACCCCGATCGTCGCGGCGATCCGCGGCGCGTGCGCGGGCGCCGGCTTCGTCCTCGCGACGTACTGCGACCTGCGATTCGTGGCGGTCGGTGCGAAGGTGACTTCGTCTTTCGCCCGGCTCGGCCTGCCCGCGGAGTTCGGCATCAACTGGTTGTTGCCGCGGATGGTCGGGCTGCCGAACGCGGCGCAGCTGCTCTACACCGCCGAGGTGTGCGACGGCGAGCGGGTCCGCGAACTCGGCTGGGCGCAGCAGGTCCACCCGGACGACGCGGTCCTCGACGCCGCGCTGGCCTACGCGCGCGTGCTCGCCCGTGGCAGCTCGGGCGAGTCGCTGCGGGTGATGAAACGTCAGATCATGGTGGACGCCTGGGGACCCTTCGACGAGGCCTACACCCGGTCGGTCGACGACATGAACGCCGCCCTCCGGCACCCCGACGTGAAGGAGGGCCTGGCGGCGCTCAAGGGACGCCGCCCGACCAACTTCCTCTGATCTACAGCAGCTCGAGGATCGTGGCGTTGGCCTGCCCGCCGCCCTCACACATCGTCTGCAGCCCGTAGCGGATCCCGGAATCCCGCATGTGATGGACGAGCGTCGTCATCAGCCGCGCGCCCGAGCCGCCGAGGGGATGGCCGAGCGCGATCGCACCACCGTTGGGGTTGAGGGCCTTCCCGTCCGCCGGGAACTCCTTGAGCCAGGCCATCGGCACCGGGGCGAAGGCTTCGTTGACCTCGAAGGCGCCGATCTCGTCGAGGCTCAGTCCGGAGCGCTTCAGCGCTTTCGCCGTCGCGGGCATGGGCGCGGTCAGCATGATGACCGGATCCGCACCGGCGAGGACGGCGGTGTGGACCCGTGCGATCGGGGTCAGCCCGAGCTCGCGGGCCTTTTCCGAGGTCGTCATCAACAGGGCCGCCGCCCCGTCGGAGATCTGCGACGAGTTGCCGGCGGTGATCACGCCGTCGCCGGGCAGCACAGTCTTCAGCCCGCCGAGTGTCTCGACGGTGGAGCCGGGGCGGATTCCTTCGTCGCGGGAGACGACCGTGCCGTCGGGCAGCGTCACCGGCGCGACCTGACGCTCGAAACGGCCGTCGCCCCAGGCCGCGGCAGCTCGCTCGTGCGAGGCCGCGGAGAACTCGTCGGCCTGGGCCCGGGACAGGCCCCACGAACGCGCGATCATCTCCGCGCCGACGATCTGGTTCGGTGTGGTCGCGTACCGGGCGGCGTAGCGCGGACCCAACGGGTCGGCGCCCTGCGCGGAGAAGCCCATCGGGACGCGGGACATCGACTCCACGCCACCGGCAACCACGACGTCGTACTGACCCGCGATCAGACCGGCGGCGGCGAAGTGCACCGATTGCTGACTGGACCCGCACTGCCGGTCGACCGTCACACCGGTCACCGTCTCCGGCCACCCCGCGGCCAGCACGGCGTTCCGGGCGACGTCCCAGGTCTGTTCACCGGCCTGTGAGACACAGCCCCACACGACGTCGTCGACCAACGCCGGATCCAGGCCGGCCCTCGCGACCAGCGCCTCCAGGACGTGCGCGGACAGGTCGACCGGGTGCACCCCGGACAACCCGCCGTTGCGCTTCCCGACCGGCGTCCGCACGGCCTCGACGATGACTGCGTCGCGCACAGGAATTCCTTTCAGTTGCGGATGCCGAGGAACACGAGGTCCTGCAGCGTGCTCGGCAGATTCCGGATGGTCACGACGGCGCCGAGGCGGCGGGGGATGGTGACGTAGCGGGCATCGCGTTCGACCGCGTCGGCCAGCTGTCGGGCGACGCTCTCCGCGGTGAGCACCGGGAGCACGTGAGAAAGGCGGCGTGAGACCGCCGCGATCTTCGGCGACTGTCGGGCCTGCTCCATCATGTGCGTCCCGGCGACCTCGCCGAGAGTGGCGAGGGTCGTGCGGACGCCGGTGCCCTTCAGATCGCGCTGGAGCACGGCGGTGTACTGGTGGAGCGCGGCCTTGCTCGCCCCGTAGAGCGAGAGTTCCGGCACCGCGCTGACCGCGGCCAGGGTCGAGACGTTCACGATGTGGCCGCGGCGGCGCGCGATCATCCCGGGCAGCACCTGTCGGCACAGTTCCATCGGCCCGACGGCGTTGACGTCCATCATCGTGCGCGCCTCGCCCGCAGCCACCCGGTCGGCCGGCGCCACCGTCGTCAACGCGGCGTTGTTGATCAGCAGGTCGAGCGGGCCCAGCCCGCCCTCGGCCTCCACGATCACGGTGTCCAGCTGCTCAGGGTCCGCGAGGTCGGCGACCATCGGGGTCGCGCCGAGCTCCTCGGCCACGGCGTGGACGCGGGCCTTGTCGCGGCCGAGCACCGTCACGCGGGCGCCGCGCGCGGTGAATTCGCGGGCGATCTCGATCCCGATTCCGTGCGAGGCCCCGGTGACGAGGGCGTGGGTGCCGACGAGCTTCACGGAGATCCCCGATGCTGGTGAGCGTGAACAATTACCGCTATATTAGCTAACGATTTATTGCGGCGCGAGAGGTGGCGGATGAGCGACGAGACGGCTCCCGACGCGCTGCAGCACGTCCAGGAGCAACTCGACGACGAGCTCTGCACCTGGCCGGACCGCCCCGAACTCTTCACCCGGGCGAACGCGAACGACCAGTGGCCGCGGCCCATCACCCCGCTCACCCAGGACCTCATCGGCCTGCCCCAGGAGCGCGGCATCGGCGTCGCCTTCGCCGAGGAACTGGGTGTCGCCACCGCCGGCGGCCCGTGGACGTGGAACGCGGTCTTCTACGGCTGGTACACCTTCGCGGTCGAGCCGGCCGCGGCGATGGCCGACAACCTGCCGGGGTACTCGCGAGCCGGCGTCTACGGCGACTACTTCGGCGTGGCCGAGGACCCGACCGCCCCCAAGCCGGACGCCGGTGCCGGTGCGAGCCCGCTGAAGCTCGCGAAGATCGGCCTGAACTTCACCCGCGCGCTGCGGACCTACCCGAAGCGCTCGGTCCGGTTCCGCGTCGAGGCGCACGCCCGCCTGCGCGCCGATCTCGTCCGCGACTGGTCCGCGGTGTCCGACGCCGATCTCGGTGCCCGGCTGCGGGCCCACCCCGACGAGATGGTTGCGGCCCGCGTGCCGCACGTACTCGCCAGCGTCATCTCCGCGCCGATCTTCAAACGCGCCAACGAGATGGCGACCGGGTTCGCCGGGAACGAGGCGCCCGGCCTGCTCACCGCCGCGATGACCGGCCTCGGCGGCATCCACATGCAGGAGGCCACCGCGGCGCTCGGCGAGGTCGCGCTCGGGACAAAGTCGCGCGAGGCCTTCCTCGACGAGTTCGGCTTCCGCGGCTTCAACGAGTTCGAGCTGGCCGCCGGCCCCTGGCGCGAGGACCCCCCGACCCTTGACCGCCTGATCGCCGCGACCGGCTCTGCCCCGCGGGCCGACACCACGGCGATACGCGAGCAGGCCCGCGCCGTGTTGCGTGAGCGGGCCGGCCGTCGCTGGTTGCTGTTTCGCCACCTGCTCGGCATGGCTGAGACGCACATGCGCTGGCGGGAGAACGGCAAGGTGCCGCTCGCGATGCAGACGCACTCGGTCCGCCTCGTGGTGCGCGAGGTCGCGCGCCGGTTGGTCGAACGTGGACGCCTCGCCGACGCCGGCAACGTGTTCTTTCTGCGCTCGGCCGAGCTGCTGGACGAACTCGACGGCCGGCACGTGACCGACCTGGCCGCGCGGATCGAGCGACGTCGCCACACTCACGCTCTCGCTGCCGACCTGCCGCTGCCCGAGATGATCGAGGCGGGCAAGGGCGGCGTCGCCGTCATCAGTGCAGAACGCTGGCGTTCCCTCGGTGTGCTGCCGCCGCCGGAGTCGAGCTCCACCCACGACCGGCTGGTCGGAGCCCCGGGCAGCCCGGGCCGGATCACCGGCCGCGCGCGCATCGTCCGCGATCCCGCTGCCGTCGAGCTCGAGGACGGCGACGTGATCGTGGCCTACGGCACCGACTCCGCGTGGACCGCGCTGTTCTTCCAAGCCGCCGCTGTCGTCGTCGACGTCGGCGGCCCGATGTCGCACTCGGCGATCGCCGCGCGCGAGATCGGCATTCCCTGCGTGGTCAACGTCAAAAGCGGGACGACCGGTATCCGGGAGGGTCAGCGGATCACCGTCGACGGCGACACCGGCGAGGTCCTGCTCGAAGGCTGACTCAGAAAAGGACCTCCGCCAAGGTCCGGTGCGATCCGGAGAGATCGTCGCCCAGGGCCTGGATGCACACGTGGTTCGCGCCCGCGTCGAGATGCGCGCGCAACCCGTCCACGACGGTCTTGACGTCGCCGTGCAGGACGACGGCGTCCATGAACCGGTCGGAGCCACCGTTGTCGAGGTCGGCCTCGTCGAAGCCGTGGCGGAGGAAGTTGCGGCGGTAGTTGATCAGCCCCAGGTACATCTTCAGCGTCCGCCGCCCGATGGCGCGCGCTTCCTCGACGTCTGTGCTGAGCACCACCTTGTGCTCAGGCGCCAACAGCGCGTCGCCGACGATCGCGCGTGCGGACGCCGTGTGCTCCGGCGTGGTCAGGTAGGGGTGGGCGCCGAGGCTCCGGTCGGCGGAGAGCTTCAGCACCTTGGGCCCGAGTGCGGCGAGGCATGTCCGGTTGCGGGGCACGCCGGCGGCGTCCAGCTCGTCGAAGTACTCGACCATCGTCGTGTACGGGTCCTTGTACTCCCGGGTCGCCTCGGGGTGGCCGATGCCGACGCCGAGGAGGAAGCGGCCGGGGTGCTTGGCCTCGATCCGGTGGTAGGCCTCGGCGATCGGCCCGGCGTCGTCGGCCCACATGTTGACGATGCCGCTCGCGACGACGATGCGTTCGGTGGCGTCGAGCGCCTCCTCGAGCTGGGTCAGCGGCGCGCGCGGCGACCCACCGATCCAGTAGGTGCCGTAGCCGAGCTGCTCGGCCTCCGCCACGAGTTCAGGGCTCGCGTTGCCGGTGTGCTGCCAGATTCCGAATGTTCCAAGATCCATGCCTTCGACCCTAGGCGATGCAGCCGGATCAGCAGAGTTTGCTGACGGGCCGGTCGGCGAGGGCGCGGATCGCGGGTGCCATCGAACCGGCCACCACAGGGGCCTGACCGACGAGGTCCCGGCCGCCCCACTCGAGCAGCAGCTCGACGTCGTCCGCGAGCCGGTACGGCCGCGAGAGGACGATCGCGCCGAGGGAGCGCCGCAGCCGCGACACCTCGGCCCGGACGGCGACGACGTGGTCGGCGTCGCCGTAGAGCGCCTCGCTCAGCGCGCTGGCGCTGATGCCGGTGCGTCCGGCGAGGTGGACGAGCAGCAGAATCTCGGCGTGACGGGCCGTCAGGGCGGATCGCCACGCGCCGCTGACGCTGCACGTCGAGACCACCGGAGCGCCCCGGAGGTCGAGCACCAGACGCATGTGCTCCTGGTGCTCCGCCGGGCGCAGGAGCCAGCCGCCGCTGATCCGCTCGGGCAGGCACAGTCCGAGTCCGGGCACGGAAATGGCCCGCTCGGCGGCCGGGACCGCCACCCGGCGACCGGTCGCGACGCCGGACGCCTCGGCGATCCAGCCTTCGTCGTCGACGATCAGCGCGGGTCCGTCCTGCGCGGCGAGGATCGGAGCCGCCTGGGCGCGCAACCGGTCCAGGTGCGTGACGTGGCGTTGCCAGATCTGCACCTCGGCGCAGTGCACCGCCGTCTCCACGAGCGCGCCGATGGCGGGGTGGAGGGTCAGCGCGGGACCGCTCACGTCGACGACTCCGGCGAGCTTTCCGGTGCGCGGGTCGTGCACGGGTGCCGCCGTGCAGTACCAGGGGTGCAGCTCGACGCAGAAGTGCTCGGCGGAGAAGACCTGAACGCCGCTTTCCTCCGCGAGCGCCGTTCCGATGGCGTTGGTGCCGACCCGGTCCTCGCTGAACAGCGCCCCCTGCACGAACCCGTTGGCGTCGGCCATCCGGCGTAGGGAGCCCGACCCCTCACGCCACAGGATCATGCCTTGGTCGTCGGTCACCGCCAGGAGGTACTGCGACGCCTCGGCGTAGGACGTGACGGTGCGGCGGAGCCCCTCGATCACCTCGCGCAGGAGTGACGACTCGCGCCGTTCCTCGATTTCGTGAGGGGTTAACAGATCCTGGCGGATGTCGCCCTGGGGTAGGAGCCCCGAGCCCGCGGACCGGTTCCAGGAACGGGCGATGACCGCCCGCGGCCGGACTGACGGTGTACGTCCGGTATCCGTGATCGCCTCGTGTGCGCGGCGCAGGGCTCGCGCGTAGGCGGGCAGGTCAGTGCCGGGACGTATCGAGTTGAAGCCGTTCGCCGCCTTCACCGCGTCCACCTCGTCGCTAGGTGTTCGGAGCATAGAACGGCCGATGCAGCGCTTTGCAACCCTTGTGGTGATATCGCCCCAGGAGCAGACTCGCGGGACTACCCGATGTTTTCTGCGTCCGACCGCCCCCGCCGGCGCCAGCCCCCGCAAGCCAGACCCGCTTCCCGGGGTCGGGCTTGCAGTCGAGTACGCCTCCGTACTGGCGTATTCGGCGATTCTCCTTGTGTTTAGGAGCGTGCCCATGAACAAGCCCCCGAAGCTGCCGTGGAAATCAACCTGGCCGGACATTCCCGAGGACGTCTCGATCGACGTCATGCCGGCGTCCAACGGCGAGTACGTCCCTAAGCCGCCGACCACGCAGCAGTTGCAGATCATGCATCTGCAGGACCAGCAGATCGAGCACTGGCGCCGTCGCTTCAACATGGACCGCCGCGCGTTCGTGCGCACCGCTGCGGGCTACGCGATCGGCATCTGGGCGATCAACCAGGTCACCGCGGGCCGCTGGGGGAGTTACGCGTTCGCCAATGACGGGCTGCCCGGTGAGGAAGCCGTCGACCTGGAGAACCCGGGCGCGCAGCTGGCGAACCTGCCCGGCGAGTTCATCCTCGACACCCAGGGCCACCACCTCGATGCGGCTGGCCGCTGGCGGACGGAGAACCCGGGCTTCGGTCAGTTCCTGCAGATGTGGACCGCGCAGGGCATGGGCCAGATGCCCGGCGTCGACGACGGGGAGCTCCGTGGTTTCGGATTCGGCGGTGAGCTGGACTGGATCGAGAACCTCGGGCGCTACCACTACTTCAAGGAGATGTTCCTCGACTCCTCGACCACGGTCAGCCTGCTGACCGCGCTGCCCAACCTGCCCGACGCGACGAACATCCTGCCGGTGGCCTACGCGAAGGAGACGGTGGACCTCGCGAACCACCTGTCCCAGTCGGAGCGCTGCTTCATGCACGCCTTCGCGCAGCCGAACCGTGGGTTCATCAAGGACGGCATCCCGCCGATTCACCAGGCCGAGGACTTCGCCTGGATGGAGCAGGCGGCGAAGAACATGCCAATTTTCGGCTGGAAGCTCTACTGCGGCTGGGGAGATGCCGCGTTCGGAACCCCGCCCCCGGTCGGCAGCGCGCCGCCGATGAACGGCTGGTGGTTCGACGACGACAACGGGATGGCCATCGTCGACCACATCCGCACCATCTCCGAGCGCTACAACCGGCCGAAGGTCATCTGCACCCACAAAGGCCTGGCCTTCAACGGAACCTTCGACTCGGCGAAGTTCTCCCCGCGCGACATGGGCGTGATCGGCCGTCAGAACCCGGACATCAAGTTCTACACGTACCACTGTGGCTACGACGGCGAGTACATGGCGAAGTATCCGGGCGACGAGAAGGTCAACTCGTCGAACCGCAGCGTCGACGCCTTCATCAAGAGCCTGCGAGAGAACGCCTGGGACGCGACGTTGTTCGTCAAGCCGGGCATGGAGCACGGCAACACCGTCAACATGTACGCCGAGCTCGGCAGTGTCTGGTGGAACGTCATGAACGACGCCGACCAGGCCGTGCACCTGCTCGGCAAGCTGATCACCTACTGCGGTCCCGAGCGGGTCGTGCTCGGCACGGACTGCATCTGGTACGGCAACCCGCAACCGCAGTTCGTGACGATGCGCGCGATCCAGTTCAGCCCGGAGGCCAAGGAGTTCTACAACCTCCCCTACGGTCTCGACGGCGACCGCTTCGACCCGCGCCGCAACGCGCTGTCCCCCTCGAGCTACAACGCCAAGCATCCGAACGTGAAGAACTGGCCGAGGGACAACAAGGCGCACCCGGAGCGGAGCATCCGCAACGGCATCCTCGGGCGCAACGCGGCAGACGCCTACGGCATGGACCCGGATGCCCACCGCGGCAAGATCTCGACCGACCAGGTCCAGGCGATGCGCGACGCCTACATCTTCAACCCGGGGACTCCGCGGGAAATGGCATCGTTCCGCAGCAATCAGATCATCGGGCCACGCACACGGCGCGATTTCTGGCGCTACATCAATTCTCCGGACTACACGCCGTGACCCGCAACCGGACAGGAGGCACCATGCACCGCATCGGTATCACCGCGATCGCGGCCGGTCTGTTGGTAGCCGGGTCGATCGCCCCGGCGGAGGCGAGCTCGTCCTCGACCACGGCTTCGTACAAGGCCGGGCCCACCAATGGCGACGCCTCGACGTTCCATCAGGTCGACGCCGGCACCGGGGAGATCATCATCTTCCAGCACAACACCCGGCAGCCCGGCACGGTGCACTGTGATGGCGAGGGCCCGCGCGCGACCCTGGTCGGGCAGCAGACCACGTCGAAGCCGGCATCGACCGTCAAGGTGGATTATCGCGACGCGCTCATGACCGAGCACCCGGTCATCGACGTGCTCGTCACCGGCAAGGGCGGTCGCGTTCTCGGGCACAAGGCCGCCTTCGGGCCGAAGTATTACGAGAGCGGATCCATTCAGGTGCCGCTGTTCAAGAAGTCGGTCGCCGGGGAGGTCGTGCAGGTTCTGATCGGTCTCCAGACCCATGCCGGCTGCCTGCCGCATCCGTTTGTCCTCGGACTGCCGGGCTCGCGGTTCGCCGAGGGTGCCCGCGTGACGTTCCCGTCCTACTCGGTCTCGTAGCGGAAGAGGAATTCTATGAAGCAGAGCACCCGTTACCGGGCCCTCGCCGCGACCTTCGTAGTAGGTCTGGGCCTGGCGGCGATCCCCGGCGCCGCCTCGGCCGACCCGATCGAGGACTTCACCACGCAGCCTCACCCGGCCGACGTCTTCGCCTCGGGGTGGCAGTACTTCCCATCGTCGACGATCACGATCCCGCAGGGATCGACGTTCAAGTTCGGCAACTACGACGCCGTTCAGGGCATCCCGTCTCACAGCATCGACGAGTACATCCCGGGCTGCACCGCACCGCCGTATGGAAAGGGAGCAGGCAAGAATTGCCCGCCGACCCGGTTCAGCAGCGGCCTGACCGACTGGATGCAGGTGAAGGAGATGAGCGGGACCGACAAGCTGGCCAAGGGCTCGTACGAGTTCGTCTGCCAGGTGCACCCGTTCATGAAGGGGACGCTCGTCGTCGAGTAGCGCTCCTTCCCGTTGCGCCCGGAGGATCGCCGGTCTGGTTTTCCCAGGCCGGCGATCTCACGTTTGCACCGGCCTGATCGTCTACTCGGTGTGAACCACGCGGGCAAGGCACCTTTCGAGCAGATCGTGACCGCTCACGGCGGCGCGGTGCTGCGGGTGTGCCGCGCCCTGCTCGGCCCCCAGGACGCCGAGGATGCGTGGTCCGAGACCTTCCTCGCGGCCCTGCGCGCCTATCCGGATCTGCCGGCCGACGCGAACGTTCAGGCCTGGCTGGTGACGATCGCGCACCGTCGGGCGATCGATGTCGCCCGGGCCAACGCACGTCGACCGGTGGCGGTGGCGGAGTTGCCCGAGCGCTCCGGTGCCTCAGCGCGCGACGATCCCGATGCCGCGGACGATGTGTGGGCCGCGGTCCGCGACCTGCCCGACCGGCAACGCGCGGCGGTGGCCTACCACTGGTTCGCCGGGCTGCCGTACGCGGAGATCGCCGCGCTCACCGACAGCAATGCCGATGCCGTCCGCCGTGCCGCGGCGGACGGGCTGAAGACCCTGCGCCGGATCTACGGCGCGCCGACGACGGAAGGATTGCGGTCATGAGCGAGCTTCCCGCCGCCCTCCTGGACACCGATGACGCTTCTCTGACCCGTCTGCGGTTCCGGCTGGCCGTTGAGGCCGAGGCGGAGGGCCTGCTCGACATCGCCTACCGCACCGTCGACTCGCCTGTCGGTTCTCTGCTGCTGGCCGCCTCCGAGGCCGGTTTGCTGAAGGTCGCCTTCGAGGTGCAGGACCACGACGCGGTGCTGGCCACGCTGGCGGCGAAGGTCAGCCCGCGGATCCTGCGGGCGCCGGCCCGGTTGGACGCGGTGGTGCGCCAGCTCGACGAGTACTTCGCCGGCAGCCGGCACGGGTTCGACCTGCCGTTGGACTGGCGGCTGACCGCGGGATTCCGCCGGTCGGTCCTCGACCACCTCATCCGGATCGGTTACGGCCGGACCGAGAGCTACGCCGAGGTGGCGGCCGGGGCCGGCAGTCCGCGGGCGGTCCGCGCGGTCGGCACCGCGTGCGCGACCAACCCGCTCGTGATCGTGGTGCCCTGCCACCGGGTCGTGCGTTCCGACGGCTCGGCCGGCGGCTACGCCGGGGGAGCGGCGGCCAAGCAGGCGCTGCTCGCGCTGGAGTCGGTGGCGTGACGGCTCTCGACGCGTCCGCGGTCATCGCGGCCGCGGACTGGGCGGAGGCGGCTGCCCACCTGGACGACACCGGCTGCGCCATGTTGCCACGCCTGCTGAGCACCGAGGAGTGCGCCGGGATCGCGGGGATGTACGACCGCACCGAGCTCTTCCGGTCGACCGTCGACATGGCGCGGTACAGGTTCGGGAGCGGCCAGTACCGGTACTTCGACCGGCCCGTCCCCGAGCCGGTGGCGCGGCTCCGGGCCGAGCTCTACCCGCGGTTGCTGCCCATCGCCCGGGACTGGTGGACCCGCCTCGGCCGGGAGCAGCAGTGGCCGGACACGCTCGAGGAGTGGCTGGAGATCTGCCACGCGGCCGGTCAGGTCCGGCCGACACCGATCCTGCTGCGGTACGAGGCCGGCGACTGGAACGCGCTGCACCGCGACCTCTACGGGGACCAGGTCTTTCCGCTGCAGGTGGTCATCAACCTCAGCGCCCCGGGGGTGGACCACACCGGCGGGGAGTTCGTGATGGTGGAGCAGCGGCCGCGGGCCCAGTCGCGGGCGACGACCACACTGATCCCGCAGGGCCACGGGCTGATCTTCACCACCCGCGACCGGCCGGTCCGTTCGGCCCGCGGCTGGTCCGCGGCACCGGTCCGGCACGGCGTCTCGACCGTCCGCACCGGCCGCCGCTTCACCCTCGGTCTGGTCTTTCACGACGCGTCGTGACCGGCGGGGATGATGCTGCCCCGGGGCTCGGTGCTACTCGCCGAACGTCGGTCGGCTGTCCGTTGCCGCCCCCATGAGCGCGTCGTCGAAACGCGCCAGCCAGAGGTGCGCGTCGCCGACGTGCCGGTCTTCCTGGGCTTCGCTGACGCCAGTGCCGGTCAGTCGCAGCGACGCGAGAACAATCGTCCCGTCGTCGCGGACGAAGTAAACGGCCCGCTCGCCGCGGACCTCGCTGGCGGTCGCGTCCCGATCGGTGTAGGCCCAGATCCAGACCTCGCGGTCTCCCGGCGCCTCGTCCTTGCTGCACGACACCGCCCCGTCCTTCTTGCAGACCGCGTCGAATTGCGTCTGGGTGACGCTGGTGATCTCGCCGACGACGGAGTAGTTGTCGCTCGGGAGCGCCGGGTCGTACTCGCTGCCGGCCGGAAGGTCGACCTTGCCGTCGCTGTTGGCGACGAACGGCGGCGCCAGGTAGTCGGCCAGGACCTCGGCGTTGGTGAAGTTCGTCGATTCCTCGGGACCGGACGCCGTTGGGGGCGGCGATTGGATGCGTGGGTCAGCGGCGAGACCGACAAACATCTCGCGGTACCCGTCCAGCCAGCCTTGCGCGATCTGCTGGCGTGCCGCGCTCGCCTTGGCGGTCTCGTCCGCGGCCTCCATCCGGACCTCCGCGACGGTGCCGTCCGGGCGCTCGAAGAA
This sequence comes from uncultured Actinomycetota bacterium, assembly GCA_963756785.1. Lineage (GTDB taxonomy): Bacteria > Actinomycetota > Actinomycetes > Sporichthyales > Sporichthyaceae > Sporichthya. The sequence continues at coordinate 1,511,917 of CAVWPF010000007.1, read as the reverse complement.
CGCCAGGATCATGGTGTAGGCGCCGCCGATGGTGCCGTCCTTGAGTACGGACTGGCGGGTCTGCACCTGGACGGTCTGACCGTCCGTGGTCTGTACCGGGACGCAGGCGGAGCGGCGCAGGCTTTCCTCGACGAGCTCGGTGCACAGGTCCTCCAGGCCTATGTAGCCGTCACCGGGACCATTCACCCAGATCGCCGCCGTCACGTAGTAGCCGTCAGGCAGATTCCGCGCGGAGTCGGTGTTCTCGCGCAGGGTCACACCCGGACCCTCCTCGCGCGTATTGATCCGGAAGTCCGGGCCGAGCGAGGAGAGGAGCAGCGCGTTGTTCGCCTCGCGCGCGGCTGCGGCGGTGGTCGCGATCGCGGGCGGCGGGTTGGTGGCGGCCTCGTCGGGAGGAGCGGTCACCGCGGTGCCGCGGCCGTCCCCGTCGAGTGCGCTCACGGTGGTGATGCCCACACCGAGCACGGCGACGATCGCCAGCCCGGAGCCGACCACCTGCATCGCCCGCGTGCGGCGGCGGATCTTCCTGCCGGCCGTCATCGCACGGCTCACGTCGGCGGGGGAGGACTCGCGCCCGCCGTGCCCGGCGGCGCGGAGCAGATCGACCACGCCGTCGTCGTCCATCGGTCCCGTCATGCCCAGCACCCGTTCATGCGCAGTCACCCATCGCGTCGGCGGGCACACCGTTGAGGTGCGCGCGCAGGGACGCCAGGCCCTTCGAGGCCTGGCTCTTGACCGTCCCCGGGGAGATCCCGAGCATCGCGGCGGTCTGCTCGACGTCGAGGTCCTCGACGTACCGGAGTACCACCACGGCCCGCTGCCGACGTGGCAACGCGGCCAGCGCCTCGACCACGGCCGGCGTGATGCCGTCGTCGCCGGGCGCAGCTCGTTCAGGCAGGACGTCGGTGGCCCGCTCGCGACGCCACGGCCGGCGCCGTTCGTCGATCGCGGCATTCACCACGGCCCGATGGGCGTACCCCTCGGGCCCGTCCTCGCGGCGGATCCGGTCCCAGCGTGCGTACACCTGCGCCAGCGCGGTCTGGACGATGTCCTCGGCCCGGTGCCAATCACCGCACACCAGGTACGCGACACGTCGCAGCCGGCGCTGCGCGCTCAGGACGAACGCGGCGAACTCCGCGTCCGTGCTCTGGTTGGATCCCACCCCGATGACCCCCTTCGGTCATCCACCTCTACGTAATGGGTGCTGCCTGAGGTTGCCTGCACCGTCATCGGTATCACAGGACCCGCGATCCGCCGATCGGACCGCGCGGAGCGACGCGCGTCCCGATCAGGGCGAATTGAGCTGATTGTGCGTCAGAAAGTCGTGACCAAAGGGACAAACGAGGTTGCCTCTGCACTCGAACACCTGTTCGAATTACGGTAGAATTCGGTCATGATCGCGGGGGCGGACGGGCAGGGCGCGGGAGCGGCTCCCGCAGCGCTGCACCCGGCGTTGACCTTGCTCGCGAACGCGGTCGCCGATGCGCGCAAGGCCGCGGCGATGCTGGCCGCGGATTCGGTGTGGACGGCCTCGAACCGGGATCTGGTCCTGGCGCTGCGGCTGCGCGAGGAGGGCGAAGCGGTGTTCGCCGCGATCGGGTTCACCGTGATCCGCGAGTGCGACAGCCGGGGCCTGGCCGCCGCCGATGGGCAGACCTCGACGGCGTTGTGGCTGGCCCGCCAGCTGCACCTGCACCCCGGTGAGGGGACCTCGCGCGTGAAGACCGCGCAGCTGCTCGGAACGAAGGCCCAGGCCACCGGCGAGGCACTCCTGCAGGGGAAGTTGAACGCCTCCCAGGCCCGCGCGGTCGCCGCCGGGCTGCGGCGGGTCGACCCGCACGCCTCCCCCGGAGAGTTCACCCAGGCGCAGGAGTTCCTGCTCCGCGAGGGCCGGCTGCTGCACTCCGGGCAGATCACCCGCCTGGCCCGCCACATCGAAGCCGTCCTCGACCCGGACGGCACCCCGGACAAGCTGGAGCGGGCGCTGGCGTCGCGGTCGTTCACCGTCACCGACCTCGGCAACGGGCGGCACCGGGTCTGCGGGCTCGTCTGACCGATGAAGGCGCGGCGATCCTCAAAGCCGCGCTCGACCCCCTCGCCGCGCCCCGTCCGGCCGCGGACGGCACCCGCGACCCCCGCAGCCCGGGGCAGCGCAACGCCGACGCCCTCCAGGACCTCGCCTCAAGCTTCCTGCGGTTCGGGGACCTGCCCACCACCCGCGGGGCCCGCCCCCACGTGCACCTCACCGTCGCGGTCCCGACCCTGCAGGGCGATCCCGGGCACCCCTACGCCCGCACCGCCACCGGGGAAGACCTCGACCTCGCGACCGTGCGGAAGATCTGCTGCGACGCCGGGATCACCCCGATCGTCACCGACACCCTCGGCGCCCCCCTGAACGTCGGCCGCGAATCGAGCACCGTCACCCCGGCGATCTGGGCCGCCCTCGTCGCCCGCGACCTCGGCTGCGTCTTCGACGGCTGCACCCGCCCCCCGGCCTGGTGTCAGGCGCACCATCTCGTGCACTGGATCGACGACGGCGAAACCTCCCTGGCCAACTGCGCCCTGGTCTGCGACCACCACCACGACGCGATCCACCACCGCGGCTGGCACATCCGACTGGCAGCCGACGGCCACCCCGAAGTCATCCCCCCGCCCTGGATCGACCCGCTCCAACAACCCCGGCGTAACGCCCACTGGAAACTCCTACGCGACGGACTGAAAACCGACGAACCCGACCGCGGACCGTAGGGCTCAGTCCTGCACGGCCTTGGCGACCGCGACGCAGCGCGTCAGCCACTCCTGAGCGTCCGCGCCGCCGTCCGCCAGTGCCCAGACCGCGCTGTGGACCACCCGGACGATCACCCACGCCCGGGCGCGATCCGTATCGAAGCCGGCGACATCGACGAGGGTGTCGAAGCGACGACGGACCGCCGCCCGGACCTGGCCGGTCACCTCGTTCCAGCGGTTGATCAGCATCGGGGTGATCTCGTAGTGCGGATCACCGGAGAGCGGCTTGGGGTCGATGACCAGCCAAGGCTCGCGGTCGGCCGCGAGGACGTTCTCGTAGTGCAGGTCGGTGTGGATCAGCGTGCCGGCGCTCGCCGGGTCCGCGGCGAGGTCGGTGCCCAGAGCGATCGCCTGCTCCACCAGGCGGGGCGGCAACCCGCTCGACCCTCCCCGCAGCCCCTCGGTCCACTGCTGCAGTCGCGCGGGCAATGTCGGTACCTGCGGGGGAGCAGGAACATGAATCCGCCCGTAGAGCCCACCAACGACCTCGCACGCCTCGAGGTCCCAACGCTGCGTCAGATCCTCCGGGCCGATCCGCTCCAACAGCAGGGCGAAGCGGTGCGGGTCGGCCCGCAGCAGTTCGACCGCACCGTTCCCGTCCCAGTACCGCAGAGCCAGGTGCTCCTGTGCAGCCTCCTCATGCGGATACCCGATCTTGAGTACCGCCGACCGGTCCTCCGCGGTCCGTACCGGCAGCACCAACGACAGTCGCCCGGCGATCGGTTCGCCGTCCGCCACCAGCGTCCACTCGGCGAGCAGTCCGGTGGTTCGTGCGGGCAGCGCCTCCAGCCAGGCGTTCCACGATCCCGGCCGGCCGTCCGGCCGAAGCGCTTCGGGGATGTCGGGCACCGAACGTCGTCAGCGCTTCTTCGTAGCGAGGAACTGCTCCGCCACCTTCGGTGAGGCCTGGGCGAGCCAACCGTCCTCGATGGTCTCCCGCAGGACCTTTCCCGAGGTCTTCTTCAGGTGGACCAGGACCGCGGCGAAGCCGTTGAAGTGCGGGATCGTGAAAAGCGCTCCCGGATGCGCGGCGAGCACCGCCTCCTTCTCGCCGAGATCCGCCACGGCCACGGCGAGGATCGGCCCGTCCGGCGGGGTCTCGTCGCCGAAGCGCTTCAGGTCGGCCTTGCTGAACGGCCGCTCCCATGCGAAGGCCTTCTTGCCGACGCTCCAGGTCCGGTTGCCGTAGCGCTCTCCGGTGGTCACCTCCGGCAGCCGGGCGATGATCTTCTCGACGTCTCCGATGGTCGCCATGTCGCGACGGTACTCGGCACGGCCGGAATGTCCTGACCGGCTCGGGTAGTTGCTCCAGGCATGAAGCTGCACAAGATCGACGTCGAGCAGGCAACCCGGCACGTACGCGTCGAGATCGACGGGGTGACCGTTGCCGACTCCCGCCGACCGCGGATCCTGTCCGAGACCGGCGCCCCTCCGCGGTACTACCTACCGGCCGAGGACGTGCGGACGGAGTTGCTCACACCGACCGACACCTCGACCCACTGCCCGTTCAAGGGAGACGCCTCGTACTGGTCCGTGCGGGTGGGCGATCGCACCTACCCGGACCTGGTCTGGAGCTATCCCGATCCGCTGCCGGAGCGGGCCGACATCGCCGGGCTGCTCTGCTTCTACAACGAGAAAATCGACGTCTTCGTCGACGGCGAGCCGCAGTAGGAGCTCACGCCGTCAGCAGGGTGTCGATCTGCCCCACGGCGGAGGACATGCCTTCCTCCATGCCCATCTCCAGGCACCAGTCCATGTTCTCCGACGACGCGAACGACGTGGCGAGTGTCATCACGGTGCCACCGCCGGGGCGTGCGGCCAGCGTGACGCGCATCATCATCACCGGCATGGAGCGATCGGGCTCAAGGGCGTCGGTCGCGAAGCCGTTCTCCCACTCCAGGGAGTTCGGGGCGTCGACCGCCAGCACCTGCCAGTACCCACACGACTTGTCGCCCTCCGGGCCGGTCATGAAATAGCGGACCGCGCCGCCGGCGGACAGGTCGTGGTCGACCACCGTGGCCGGATAGGTCGGCGGACCCCACCACTTCTCCAGCTGCCGCGGGTCGTTGTAGAGCTCCCAGACGCGGGGCACGGGTGCGTCGAACTCGGCGGTCAGGGTCATCGTGCGGGTTTCGACGTTCTTGTCGACGTGGGTGACGGTCATGATGCGTTCCCTTGTTCGGCGTCGGTCGGAGGATCGGCGGCCAGCAGGTCCGCCATGCGGGCGACGCGTTCGCGCCAGAGCAGTTCGAGCTGGTCGAGGGCCTCGTGCGTGGCCTGCAGCGCGGCGGGGTTTCCCGCCACCAGGTGCTCACGGCCCCGGCGTTGCTTGGTCACCAGACCCGCCCTTTCCAGGACCGCCACGTGCTTCTGCACCGCGGCGAAGCTCATCGGGTAGTCGCGCGCCAAGGTCGAGACCGAGTAGGACCCGTCCATCGTCCGCCGCACGATGTCCCGCCGGGTGGCGTCGGACAGGGCGGAAAACAGCAGATCCACGTCTCTCTGATCTACAACCATACGGTTGTATATAGTCGAAGACCTGCGCGGAAGCAAGGGCAACGTCCGAGATACCGTGGGCTCCCGTGTATCCAGGAGCCCACGCCCAGACCTCCCCGGACAAGCCCGCGCTGATCGTCGCCGGCACCGGCCGGACCGTGACCTACGCGGAGCTGAACGAGCGATCCAATCGCCTTGCGCAGTGGTGGCACGCGGGCGGGCTGCGCACCGGCGACGGCGTCGCGATGCTGGTCACCAACACCGCCGAGGTGCTGGAGATCTACTGGGCGGCGCTCCGCTCCGGGCTCTACGTCACGGCGATCAACTACAACCTCAGCGCGGACGAAGCGAGCTACATCGTCTCCGACGCGAACGTCCGCTCGCTGATCGCTAACTCCGACCTCGCCGACCTGGCGACCGACGTCGCGCGGCGATGCCCGGACCTCGAACTCAAGCTCGCGATCGGCCCGGTCGACGGCCCGGTGTTGGAGGGCTTCGGCGACTACGAGGCCGCGCTGGCCGGCAGCGACCCGTCGCCGCTGGCCGTCGAACCGCGCGGCGCCGACATGCTCTACAGCAGCGGCACCACCGGCCGCCCCAAGGGCGTTCAGCTCCCGATCCCGGGCACCTTGGTCGCCGAGGATCCGGGCACGATCACCCCCCTGGTGAAGGGCCTCTGGGGTTTCGGCCCGGACACCGTCTACCTGTCCCCGGCACCGATGTACCACGCCGCACCGCTGCGCTTCTGCGCGTCGGTGCAGGCACTGGGCGGCACCGTCGTGATGATGGAGAAGTTCGACGCCAGGCGCGCCCTGGAGCTCATCGAGCAGTACCGGGTGACGCACAGCCAGTGGGTGCCGACGATGTTCGTCCGCATGCTCAAGCTCGACGAGGCCGACCGCACCGCCGATGTCTTCGAGCCTGCGCGTCGCCATCCACGCCGCGGCCCCGTGCCCGGTCGAGGTCAAGGCGCAGATGATCGACTGGTGGGGCCCGATCGTCCACGAGTACTACGCCTCCACCGAGTCCAACGGCATGACGGTCGTCGCCCCGGAGGATTGGCTGAAGCATCCGGGCACCGTCGGCCGCGCCGCGCTGGGCATCGTGCGCATCTGCCGTGAGGACGGCGCTCTGTGCGACGTGGGCGAGCCGGGAGACGTGTACTTCGAACGCGACGCGATGCCGTTCGCGTACCACCACGACCCGGAGAAGACGAAGGACGCGCAGCACCCGGAACACCCGACCTGGACCACGGTCGGCGACATGGGCTACGTCGACGACGACGGCTTCCTCTTCCTGACGGACCGTAAGGCGTTTTTGATCATCAGCGGTGGCGTGAACATCTACCCACAGGAGATCGAGGACGCCCTCGCGCTCCACCCGGCCGTGTTCGACGTCGCGGTGATCGGCATCCCCGATCCCGAGATGGGGGAGCGGGTCAAGGCGTTCGTCCAGCCGGCTGCGGGCGCGACGCCCGGCCCCGACCTCGAGGCGGAACTGATGACCTTCCTCCGCGACAAGATTGCGGGGTTCAAGATCCCGCGCGTGTGGGAGTTCCGCAGCGAGCTACCACGAACCCCGACGGGAAAGCTGCACAAGGGTCTGCTGAGGGAGAAGAGCGCGTGAGCCGGAATGTCCTCGGGGTCGGGATCGTCGGGCTGAGCGCAGAACGCGGCTGGGCGGGAACCGCGCACGTTCCCGCGATTGACGCGATCCCCGGGCTCGAACTGCGCGCCGCCAGCGCGAGCAGTCCGGCCAGCGGCAAGCTCGCCGCCGAGAAGCACGGGGTCCCCATCGCCTGCTCCGACGCGGCCGAGCTGGCCGCCCACCCGGACGTGGATCTCGTCGTCATCACCGTCAAGGTGCCCTACCACGCCGAGCTCGTCGGGCATGCGATCGCGCACGGCAAGAAGGTGCTGTGCGAGTGGCCGCTCGGCAACGGCACCGCGGAGGCCGAAGCGCTCACCGCCGCGGCGAGCGCTTCGGGCCTCGACGCCTGGGTCGGTCTGCAGGCCCGTGCGACGCCCGCGATCCGGCACGCCGCCGATTTGATTGCGGCCGGCGACATCGGCGAGGTCCTCTCGACGACGCTGGTCGGCGTCGGGGGGGAGTGGGGGGCCACGGTGCGGCCCGGCAGCGAATACCTGATCGACCCGGCGAACGGCGCAACCTTGCTGACCGTTCCCGTGGGCCATGCGGTCGACGCCCTGGCGTGGACGCTCGGTGAGTTCGCCGAGATCTCGGCGACGTTGGCCACGCGGCAGTCGACGGTGCACCACACCGTCACCGGCGAGGCAATGACGATGACGGCCCCGGATCAGGTCGCGATCACCGGCACCCTCACCACCGGAGCTGTGGTCAACGTCCACTTCCGTGGTGGAAACACCCGCGATCAGAAGCTGCGCTGGGTGATCAACGGTTCCGAGGGTGAGCTGGTCTTCGTCGGCATGCACGGGCATCTGCAGTTCGGCATGGTCGAGTTGCTGCGAGCGCGCGGTGAGGACAAGGTGCTGAGCCCGGTGGACATCCCCGGTGGCTACGAGCTGGTGCCGCACGGGCGCGGCGGTCCGGCCTACACCGTCGCGCAGGCCTACGCCGGCCTACTGCGTGATCTCGAGGACGGCGGGCACCGCACCCCCACGTTCGCCGAAGCGCTGGTGCGGCACCGCATGCTGGACGCCGTCGAGCGGGCCGCCGCCACCGGCTCCCGGCAGGTCGTTGACCCTGACGGCTGAACCTCTTTCGGCTCATCGGCGGACATAGCGGAGCAACCGCACGTCGCCGTGGGTTGGGCGGCGATGCCGTGGTCCACCATCTGCGAATACCGCAGGGGCGCGGGACAGGGGGACACGGACACATGTCGACGAATCGTGTGCGGGCGAGCGGGGCGGTGCTGACTGCTGCCCTGGTGCTGACCACCGGAATCGTCGACCAGGCCGCGGTCGGCGCCTCCGCACCCGGCACGGCCGCGGTGGGCCCGCCGGTCCGCGAGGTCGGTCCCCGCTCGACCACGGCCGGGGTGCTGAAGCGGACGTATGCCTACGACGCGCGCCACGGGGACGCGAACACTCTCGACGTCTACACGCCGGAGACGGCAGTCGGCCTGTCCGGCCTCCGTCTACCGACCGTGGTCCTGGTCCACGGCGGTGCGTGGACCCGTGGCAGCCGGGGCTCGATGACACCGCAGGCCAACAAGCTGGCCCGTAACGGGTTCGTCGCAGTCTCGGTGAACTACCGCCTGGCCACGGAGGCCCGGTGGCCGGCTCAGCGCTACGACGTCAGCCGCGCGGTGGCCTTCCTGCGTTCTCACGCCACGTTCTTCAACGTGGACCGGAACGCCCTGGCGCTCATGGGATCGTCGGCCGGCGGTCAGATCGCCGCCGCCGTCGCGACTCAGGGCAACGGCCGTAAGCGCTTCGCCGGCCTCGTCGTGTTCTCCGGGCTCCTGAATCCGCGCACGGTCACCCAGCAGGACCCGGACTTCGAGGATGAGGTCGTCCAGGACAAGCTCATCGGCTGCGATCCGGAGGAGTGCCCGGACCGTTACATCTCGGCCATCCCCGCGATGGACCTCAATCGGGGTGACGTCCCGTCACTGTTGTTCCACTCGCGCGCGGAGGGCCCGTTCAACGCGGAGCAGTCCGCGGAGTACGTCGACTTCTCCCGATCCGTCGGGGTGCCCTCGAAGCTGATGCTGCTCGCGGGAGACCGCCACGGCACCGCGTACTGGCAGCGGATCAGCGCAACCGTGATCGACTGGCTCCGCGCGCGACTGGGCTAGCCCGTCACTGGTAGGAGATCATCACCGGGACCGGCTCCCGGTCCAGCGTCTCCCGGGGCGTCATGAGCCGGGTGTCCTTCTTGTAGAAGTTCTTCCAGCCCATCCAGATCTCGTCCGGCACCGTGTTGGTGACGATGCGCCAGGTCCCGTCCTTGGCGATCGGCTCGCCCTGGCCGTCCATGTGGATCAGCAGCGCGAGCTCGTCCCGCGACGTGTCGATAGCCGAGCGGTTCGTGATCATCGTCAGGCTGAACTGGTGGAGCACCAGCAGCTTCTGCGGCAGGCGGTACTCCGCGGTCAGGTCCGCGAGCCAGTCGATGACGCGGTTGATCTCGGAGGAGTCGACGCTGCCGATCTGACGCAGGTGCACCTGTCCCGGCTTGAGGCGCCACTCCGGGTCGAGCGCCAGCCCGACGTGCGGGTGCTGGAGCAGTTCGGCGTACCGCTTGGCCTGGGTGAGGAAGTCGGTGCGCCCGGGCTGCAGATCGAGGATCACGTAGACGCCGGCCTCGTCGGCTGCCTCGATCCAGGGCCGAATCCTGTCCATGTCGGACTCGGCGGAGTAGTCGCCGTCACGCCCGGGAACGCCCTGGGCGACGGTCGTGATGATCTCGAAGGTCGGGATGATCGGCTGGTCGGAGACGCCGTCGTAGAGGTCCGCGATGTTCTGCACGCGGTCGATGCTCTCCTCGATGCCCTGAGCGCCGAGCACCCCGAGCTCCGGGGCACCGGGGTAGCCGTACATCGCGATCAGCCGACGGCCGGGGAAGAACACCTGCCCGCCGCCCGGAAGCTCGACGCCGGTGCCGACGACCGCCATCCGGTCCGCCAGGCGCTCGGCGGAGCCGAAGTCCCCGACACCGAGCACCTTCGTCGGCTTCGCCGCGAACAGCGCCTGCACGGCGCACTTGCCGGCCCGCGGGTCGCCGTTCTCGACGCCGACGGCAGCGGCCCCGGCAACGGTTGCCGTGGTGCGGGCGGCGAGCGCGCCGGCACGCAGATCGTCCTCGGCCGGGACGAGGACCGACAGGCCGGACAGCCCCTGGGGAGCCGAGGTCTCGGGCAGGTCGGCAGCGTTCTCGACGACCTGCAGATCCGGCAGCGCCGCCCGCAGGTCAGCGGCGACCTCCGGGCTCGTGGCGAGCACCGCCCTCGGGGCGAGGCGGGTGATCTCGGCCGCGACGGTGGGGTCGAGGGGAGCGTCCACCGCTGCCGGGGTGGGAGTCGTGGCCGGCTCGCCGGTCGCAGTCGCGGTGGGCGAAGCCGTCCCGCCGTCCGTGGGGCTTTCCGTGGCGCTGTCGGTGGCGGAGGTTGCGGAGGGCGTCGCGGAGGCGGTCTCGGTGGGTTCGGCGCTGGGCTCGGCGCTGGGCTCGACGTCCGTTGTCGTGGACCCGTCCAGGCAGGCATCGTCGTCGGCCGCCGCGACGGTGAAGGCGGCCGGGGTCAGGGAGGGTGAGGCGGTCGCCGTCGGTTCGGCGCTCTCGTCGTCGGTCTCGGCTTCGTCCTCCCCACCCTCCGACGAGGTGGAGGTGGGCGAGGCGGACGGGGACGCGGTCGAGCTGGGCTCCGCCGAGGGCGTCGCCTCCGGCGGGGGAGCGGCGCAGTCCGCGCTGTCGGCCTGGAACGCCACCGGCTCCGAACTCGTGGGTGTGGCGGTCGGCGACGCGGTCGCGTCCACGCTCGGGGTATCGGCGCCGGACGTGTCGGTGACCAGGAGCGGTGCCGCCGCGGCCGCGGCGGCCTGCATGGCGCTGTCGAGCGCCGCGCCGGTCTCGGCCGGGGCCACCACGACCACCGGGGCGGAGGTGAACAGCGCTGAGCTGACCGCGACGGACAGCGCAGCGGGCGTCTCGGCGTCGAGCACGGTCGTGCAACCGTCGGGCAGCTTCACCGCGGCCGCGGGTCCGTTCCCACCGACGGCCGGAGCGCCGCTCGCCGCCGGCGCGCCGTTGTCGCCATCGTCGCCGGAGCAACCCGCCGCGAGCGCGATCACGGCCAACGTCGCGGTCGCCGCGGTCAGTCGAACGCGTCCCGGACCCCGGCCGAACCGTGAAGACATGCGAACGCCCCCGCTCTCCAGCCGCTGCCTGGCCGGACCAAGATCACCAGTATTGGGGAGGCGGGGGCGTTCTGCGGGTAGATCCGCGGGTCAGAACCGAATGACGCCGCGGAGGTTCTTGCCGGCGAGCATGTCCTGGTAGCCCTGGTTGACCTCGTCGAGCGTGTACTCCCGGGTGACGAGCTCGTCGAGCTTGAGCTGGCCGGCCCGGTACATCTCGAGGAGGCGCGGGATGTCGTGGCGCGGGTTGGAGGAGCCGAACAGCGAGCCGAGGATCTGCTTCTCGTAGAGCGTCAGCTCGAAGAGGTTGGCCTTGACCTCCATCTGCTCCGGGTGCCCGATCGCCGTCACGATGACCTTGCCGCGCTTGCCGACCAGCGTCAGCGCCGGAGCGATGTAGTCACCTTCGGCGACGTCGGTGGTGATGACGCACATGTCGGCGAGTTTGCCGCGGGTCAGTTCGGCGACGATCGTCCACGCCTCGTCCGCGTCCTTCACGGCGTGCGTGGCCCCGAACTCCATCGCCTTCTCGCGCTTGAACTCGACCGGGTCGATGGCGACGATGTTCTGCGCGCCGCCGATCCGCGCGCCCTGCACGGCGTTGATGCCGATGCCGCCGACGCCCATCACCACGACGGTGTCGCCCGGCTTGACCGCACCGGTGCGCACCACACTGCCGAAGCCGGTCGGGACGCCACAGCCGATCAGCGCGGCCTTGTCGAGCGGGATGTCCTCGTCGATCTTCACGACGGACTGGTCCGGGACGACGGTGTACTCGGAGAACGTGCCGAGCAGGCACATCTGGCCGACGTCCTCGCCGCGCGCGTGGAAGCGGTACGTGCCGTCCAGCTGCGGGCCGAGGATCAGCGCGGCGCCGCTGTCGCAGAGGTTGGTCATACCGCGCGCGCAGTACGAGCACTTGCCGCAGGAGGGCAGGAAGCTCATCACGACGTGGTCGCCGACGGCGACGTCGGTGACGCCCTCGCCGATCTCGGTCACGACGCCGGCGCCCTCGTGCCCACCGAGGACCGGCAGTGCCACCGGGATGTCACCGGTGACGAGGTGCTCATCCGAGTGGCAGAGACCGCTCGCGACCATCTTGACCTGGACTTCGTGGGCGTGCGGTGGGTCGAGCTCGATCTCCTCGACCTCCCACTTCTCGCCCAGGCCCCACAGCACCGCTGCCTTGGTCTTCATCGCTCTCCCTCTTCCGGACGACCACAGCCAATGGTGATGACATCACTTTTGGCTACGGCCCTCCAGGGTGGCGGACACAGCGTGAGCGCCTGCTCCTGTGTCGGCGGACCAGCGCCTCGGCCGCAGATCCCGCGGCGACGGCGCCACGTGTCCCGGCGACGGCCTCAGGCGGGTTCGGTCTGCTTGATCGTGACGACCCCGGTGGTCCCGTTGACCGTGATGTGCGCGCCGTCCGGGATGTCGCGGGTGCCGGTGAGGGTGTTGATCACGCAGGGCACCCCGAGCTCACGCGCGACGATCGCCCCGTGGCTCATCTGGCCGCCCGTGTCGATGACGAGCGCCTCGGCGACCAGGAACAGCGGCGTCCAGCTCGGGTCGGTGGTCTTGCAGACGAGGATGTCGCCCGGCTCGAGATCGACCGCCGCCGGGTCGAGCGCGACGCGGGCGCGGCCACTGACCTCCTCGTCGCCGAAGACGCCGATGCCGGTGATCCGCTCGACGCCGGCCACGGCGGCGTCGGTGGCCACCGCCACCGCCACCGGCGCGGTCGGGTTGCCCGTGAAGGCCTGCGGGACGTCGAGGGTCTGGTAGCGCGCGTGATCGGCCTTGCGTGCGGCCACCACGGCCTGCTGCGGGCTGCTCACGCCGGCCAGGAGCTCGTCGTAGGTGAGGAAGAAGACGTCGTCGCGCTCGTCGATCAGGCCGCGCCGGACGAGGTCGTCGCCGATCGCCCGGGCTGCGCAGCGGCCGGCGTCGATGGCGTGCAGGAAGCCGGCCTTACCGACCTCGCGCATCGGGATCAACGCCTTGCCCAGCTTGAGGATCAGCTTGGCCTTGCCCCGCTTGCTGCGGGGGAGCGCGGCGAGCAGATCCTTCTCCGCGGCCTCGCGCCGGGCGAGCTGGGCGGCTTCCTTCTCCTTCGGGTGCGCCACGTTGGCGGAGCGGTACTGCGCGGCCATGCGCTGCACCGGGGCCGGGTCCTCGCGCCAGATCGTGCTGGCCAGGTTGCCCTCGTCCGGGCCGTGGTAGCCGTGCCGGGCCAGGAATTCCTCCAGCGGGAGCTTCTCGTGCGCGACCTCCCACAGATCGCCCATCAGTTCGGTTTCCTCCATGGAGCCGTAGCCGGTCATCAGGTCGGCGGCGCGCTCGCGGTTGCCCCAGGCCGCCTGGGCCAGCGCCTCGATCTGTTCGGCGAGGCCCTGGCCGATCAGCGAGATCGAGGCGTGCCGGGACCCGACCCGGACGTACTCGTCGGCCGAGCGCTGCAGCAGCGCCGTCGCGGTCGCGAGATCGGTGGGCGGCGCGGTGATGACCGCTTGCCGCCACCATGTGCGCTGGTCGGCCAGGATCGGGCGCAGCGTCTTCGCGGCCCATCGCGCGCACAGCGGCAGCTTCACGGCCACGATCGGGTAGCGCCGCTTGCCCGAGGACTTCGCCTTGGCGGCCCCCTCCGGCCGGCGCTCGCCGAACATCTGCTCGACCACCGCGTCGCCCGTGGTCCCGGGCATCGCCTCGCCGATCAGCCACATGATCTGGACGTTGCCGGCCGGCAGGCCGAAGAACGGGGCGGCGAACTTCTCGTCGACGTTGGTCGGCGTGCGCAGATCGCGACGGGCGAACACCCCCATGCGGCCGAACGCGACCCGGACGGACCGCTCCATCGTGTAGTCCCAGTAGGTCCAGCTCAGCGGAGTCTGCACGCCCTGGATCGCCTCGGCGAAGTTGGCCCGGGACCACCGCGTGGTGTCGGCCGACAGTGCGTGGACCGGGCTCTGTGCCTCGCTCATGCTCGCTTGCTCCATCCGTTGTTCAAAGCAGCGCGCACGGCGAGACCGACGTCCCGGGTGCCGGCGCGGGGGTTGGTGGACAGCTCGAAGTCGCAGTAACCGGTGCGGCCGTCGTCGAGGATGACCTCGCACACCGAGTCGACCCAGACGACACCGTGATTGCCGGTGACGACGCCGTCGACGACGGCGCAGCGGGCGTGGAGTGACGATCCGTCAGCCAGATGCCACGTCACTTCGCCACCACGGTGGGTGAGGGCGTCGATCTCCATGTGGGCGACGATGTCGACGGACGTCGCGAGTGTGAGTTTCCCGTCGCGGACGACGTAGCCGATCGCCACGGTGCTGTTGTCCGCGGCGTGCCAGGCCATCGAGCCGAAGGACAGTTCGGGGCCGATGGTTCCGGAGACCCAGCGGTGCGAGAGCAACTGGTCCCAACGGCGGGGTCCCCACGAGTGGTCCCGGTGGCACAGACCGTCGATCTCGTAGCTCCGCCCCTGCAGCACTGCAGTACCGCGAACCCGGCCGGAGGTCTCGTAGTGGTGCTTGGCGAAGTCCTCGACCATGGATCCACCGGAGGGGAAGAAGTCGGTGAGGTCGTAGAAGTTCTCCATCACCAGGTCGAGCTCGAGCCCGTCCTCCTTGACGCGGATCCGGGGCCGGCCGTCCTCGAGGTCCCAGGTGCTACCGGCGCCGCGAAACCCGCGGGGGGTCTCCGGCGGCAGCAGGGGTACCCGCTCGACGCGCCGGAACCGGGCTTCCCGGTCGAAGACGAAGCAGCACAGGGCGGCCTCGCCGGTCTGGAAGGAGCGCTTTTCCGGAGGGTCGTCGGGGGGCGCAGCCCCCCGACTGTGCGGCTCGTGCCCGATCCGATGCACTCCACCGACCCCGACGGCGGGGTCGTACCAGTGCACGAAGACGCTCTCCTGCCACCACGGGTCGGCCCCCGGGGAGTGGCTGCCCTCGTCCTCAGACGTGTACTGCAGCCCGCCGCCCATCGGCGCCCACCTCCTCCGCGCCGGTGTCGGAGTCGATGGCGCGGGCGGTGACCCACCACATGACGCCCATCCAGAGGAAGAAGTCGATGGCGACGACCCAGAACCCGATGACCCCGTTCCAGGCGAACGGTCCGTCCTGAAAGAAGGGGGTGAGCACTCCGAGCAGCAGGCCCAGTGCGCAGTACAGGTTCACGTAGCCGACCCAGCGCGGGTAGACGCTGCCGTCCCCGGACAGGACCACACCCGCGATCGCGACGTTCTGGAACACAGCCGGGCCGACCGCGCCCAGGATGAAGAACCACGCCATGGCGTTGAACGTCCCGAGGATCTGCGGGTCCGTGCCGTCGTAGAAGGAGATAGCGAGCCAGATCGCGGCCGCGATCTGGATGCCGAGGACACCCACGGCACCGCTGAGCAACTGGACCCACGTCAGCACCGGACGCGCCGAGCCCTCGATCCGGCGCAGCTGGCCCGCGATCGCGGCGGTGGGGAACACGAAGACCGCGCCGCCGAGGAAGAACATGGCCGCGGCGATCCGCACGTTGTCCTGGCCCTGGAAGTTGCGCGCCATCTCCTCGAACGAGCCGTCGGGGGAGAAGGGCGGGATCCAGCCGGCGACCGCGAACGCCCCTCCGACCAGGACGACGAACAGCCCGGTCAGGTGGATGCAGAGCTTCTGCGCGAACGCGTTCATGCCGCTGGCCCCTCCTCGAGCCGCACGTTTCTAGAATGGACTTTCAGTATTGAACATCCGCTACAAATAGTCCAGACCCACTGTCCGATCCGCGGGCCGCTACGGAGTGAGGGCCACGGCCAGCACTTCCTGCGCGGCGGCCGGGGACCCGGACCGGCGCAGACGCGGGTCGTCCAGGCCGGTGCGACCCCACAGCAACAGGACCAGGGCCTCGGCGGGGCCGGCCACCTCGGCTTCGGCGTCGGCCGGCGGCGCCGTCCCGTCCGCAGCCAGCACGCGGGGCGCCCCCTCGTCGGGCACGAGGCGCAGGCTGCGCCGCAGAGGCCCGATCCGCCCGAGCCGCACCTGGCGCGGGAAGAACATGTCGACGATCTCGTGCACGCCGTCGACGGCGAGGTGCGGATCGATCGGACCCGGTGCGCCCTGGGACGACTCGGCATCCCATCGGTGGACCGAGGTCTCGTGGGCCTGGCGGCGCATCCAGAAGTCGGCGGTGCGTGCGTCGGCGAAGGTCCAGCACGGGGCCGCGGGGCCGATCGTCGCCAGCGTCCGGTGCAGGGCGTCGGCACCCGCGGCGAACCAGTCCACGATCGCGTCGTGACCGGCCGGGATCGGATGCTCCTCGGGGCCCGGCCCGGTCAGGATCGCTCCGCGGGCCCAGCGATGGATGCCGCCCAGATGTGCGGCCAGGTCGGTCAACGTCCAGTCGGGGCAGTTCGGAACCGGCGCGCCGAGGTCGCCCGTCGCGAGTACGCGCGCGAAGGCGTAGGCCTCCGTGCGAAAGAACTCCACGTGTTGTTCGGGTGTCATCGCCGTCCGCTCGGCACGGTGTGGGGTCGGTCTTCCTCCGGCCAAACCTAGGGCTCAGTCCTCTCCGATTGGAGGTGTCCACGGTTGCCGCGTGCGAGAACGCGGCACATGGTGGAGGTGATGGAAGCCCCCGCCGGCCGCTCCGCCCCGGAGCGCGTGCTCACCCCCGCCCTGGCCGCGGCCTGTCTCGGCTACTTCATGGTCATCCTCGACACCACGATCGTGAACGTCGCGCTCCCGCCGATCCGGGACGACCTGAACACCGACCTGGCCGGGCTGCAGTGGGTCGTGGACAGCTATCTCGTCGTGCTCGCGGCCGGCATCCTCACCGGCGGCGCGCTGTGCGACCGCTACACCGCGCGGACCGTGTTCCGCGTCGGGATCGCGCTGTTCACCCTGGCCTCGCTCGCCTGCGGACTGGCCCCGACGACCGGCACCCTGATCGGAGCCCGCGCACTGCAGGGCGCGGCCTCCGCCCTGTGCGTCCCGGCGTCGCTCGCCCTGGTGCGCGCCGGGTACTCCGACCCGGCGCTGCGCCGGAAGGCGATCGGGCTCTGGGCGCTGATCGCTGCCTTCGGCGCCGCGGCCGGGCCGGTGGTCGGCGGCCTCGGCGTCGAGATCTGGTCGTGGCGGTTGGTGTTCCTGATCAATCTTCCGTTCGGTCTGCTGGTGCTCGTGCTGACGGCGCGTCATGTGCCGCGGGGCGAGGGCATCCCACGCGCGCTGGACCTGACCGGGCAGGTCCTCGCGGTGCTGACCCTGGGCGCTTTGGCGGTGGCGTTGATCGAAGGCGCGCACGCGGGCGTCGAACCGGTGGTCGTGGCGGCGGCAGTCGTGTGCGCAGTCGCCGGCCTCGCTTTTGTGGCGGTCGAGACGCGGGTCCGCCAGCCGATGCTGCCGCTCGGTCTGCTCCGGGATCCCACGGTCGCGGGCGGAGCGGCCATCGGTGTGCTCATCAACTTCGGGTTCTACGGCCCGCTCTTCGTGCTCAACCTCTACTTCCAGAACGAGCGCGGACTCTCGCCCCTGGAAGCCGGGTTGGCCGCACTGCCGCAGCTCGCGGGGATCATCCCCGGCTCCGCGTACTCGGCCCGCTGGAGCAGCCGCGCCGGCGGCCCGACCGGCACCGCATGCCTCGGCATGTTCCTCACCGGCATCGGGATCGCGGCGACGATGATCGCGGGCTCCGACACCCCGTACGCCGCGCTGATCGTGCCGCTGGCCCTCACCGGCCTCGGCATGGGCATGACGATGCCCGCGGTCACGGCCGCCCTGACCGATGCGGTGCCACCGCACCACGCGGGTCTGGCGGCCGGCGTCATCAACTCCTCGCGACAGACGGGCAGCGTTGTCGGCATCGCGCTGCTCGGCGGGCTGGTCGGTGTGGGCGACGACTTCGTCCTGCAGCTGCGTTACGCCCTCGGGATTGCGGCGCTCGCGTTCTTCGTCGCGGTGATCCTGGCCGCAACCTGCCTCCACCGGTCGGAGGGTCTGCGCCGGTCGGAGAAGATGAGCCCATGGCTTCCCGACCCGCCCCCACCACCCGCTGCCTCGGTACCGACTTCGCAGCCCCCGTCGACGACCGCTACTTCGAGGACTACGCCGAAGGGGCCACCTACGAATTCGGCCACCTCTCCGTGACCGAGCAGGAGATCGTCGACTACGCCCGGCGATTCGACCCGCAGGCGATCCACATCGACCCGGCCTACGCCGCGGCCGGTCCGTTCGGCGGCATCATCGCGAGCGGCTGGCACACCGCCGGTGTGCTGATGCGGATGTTCGCCGACCACTACCTCACACACAACGCGAGCCTGGCCTCGCCGGGGATCGACGAGCTGCGCTGGCCCGCCCCGCTCCGCCCCGGCGACGAACTGCGGCTGCGGGTCACCACCGCCGAGGTGCGGCCGTCGAAGTCCAAGCCGGACCGCGGCCTGATCTTCACCGACGCCGCGCTGGTCACCAGCGCAGACCTGACCGTCATGACCTGTCGCGCCATGAACATGATCGCCAAGCGCAACCCCGCCTGACCCGGCCCACCAGGGCGTGTCACGCCCTGGTGGGAGGGGTCCAGGGAGTCAGCGGCGTTTGCGGCCGAGGATCGCGGCGGCGTCGGCGGCCATCTCGGCGACGATCCGGCCTGCGGGCTGCACCGAGTCGATGATCTGCGAGCTCTCCGACCCGGCGAGCAGGCACATCTCGTCGAAGTCACCCTCCGAGGTGCGGGTCGGGATGATGACGCTGAACTTCGGCATTGCGTACGGGATGCCGCCCGGGACGGTCCACGGCATCAGTCGCGCGGTGCCCACGAACGGCGCGGGCGGCGGTGGCTTCGGGAGCTGGTCCTCCTTGCCCTTCCACTCCGACAGGACGCGGTTGACGATCGAGCGCGTGTAGGCCTGCGGGAACTCCGGGCCGAACAGCGCGGTCGGTGTGGTCTCGGCCCAGCCGTCCTTCACCGCGATGACGCGACGCATGTACTCCTCATGCGCGTTGGACTCCTCGCAGACAGCGAACCGGGTACCGACCCAGCCACCGTCGGCACCCTCGGACAGGGCGTTGGCCAGGGTGCGCCCGTCGGCGATTCCGCCCGAGCCGAGGACGAGGACGTTCTTGGGCACGGCCTTGCGGACCAGCGGGACGATCTCGGAACGATGCAGCGGGTCGCCGTCCTGAAACCCGCGCAGGTGCCCGCCGCCCTGCTTGCCCTGGGCGATGATCACCTCGCAGCCGTACTCGACGGCCTCGAGCGCGCCGGCCACCGATCCGACCTGCGCCCACTGCTTGATGCCGGCGTCCTTCAGCTTCTTCACCCAGCGCGCCTCGGGTGCCGTCCAGTACCAGACGACGAAGTCGACCTTCTCCTCGATGGCGACGTCGATGTGCAGGTCGTTCACCGACCACGTCGCGGCGCGGCTGTAGTGCTCGCCGTCCGATTCGTAGCCGGGGTAGTGGACCGTCGTGTTCGCCAGCGGGAAGTAGACGAAGTCGACGCCGAACGGTCCCTTCGTCAGGGCCCGGGTCTCGGAGATCTGCTTGCGCATGCCCTCGGCCGTCTCCGGCATCGGCCCCAGCACGCCGAGGCCACCGGCGTTGGTCACCGCGGCGGCCATCGCGGGCGTCGCGTAGAACGCCATCCCGGCCTGCACGATCGGGTACCGAATGCCGTACGCGTCGGTGAGGCGGGTGCGCAGGGGAGCCGGCCGCTTGGCGGACGGCGCGCTCGGCGCGGCCGAAGCCGGCTCTGACGTCAGCAGCCCGGCACCTGACCCCACACCGGTCGCACCGATCAACTGGAGCAGTCGTCGACGCCCGATCTCGCCCATGGGGCCTCCCGACCGAAAGACATGACACACAAAAGGCGGTGTGCTCCGTGATTTCCGTATCAAATCCGCCGAAGGTGTCTCACGTCAAGAGTGCGTGCGGAGCGAAGCGACCGGCGTACACGGGATCGAGCGGTGCGGCCTCCAGCCCGGCGACGGCGTACACCGCACGCAGATGACTCTCCGCGGCATCGGCCAGGGCGCGGTAACACGTGGCCGCCACCGCATAGGCCTGCTCGCCGATCCAGGCCGGCGGCCAGAGCTCGGCCGGCAGCTCGGGCTCACGTAGAACCACGCGGCGGTAGGCGTGGACGAGCAGAACGCAGGTCAGAAAGGCGTCTTCCGGATCCACGTCGGACCCGCTGACAGTGAGATCCTCGGCCAGCTGACCGAACCGGCGCAGGAACAGCTTCCACGAAGGCTCGAGCTCCTGCAGGTCGCCGGTCAGGGCCTGCGCAAGGTCGGAGTTCGAGCGGCCGGCCGGGGCGACCTCGCCGCGGAACACGGCCACCTGCTCGGTCAGGCCCAGGTCGGCCAGCAGCTGCTGCAGTTCTTCAGTCCGGTCCAGCGGGCACACGTGGACCGGCGCGCCGAGGGCGCCGAATCCCAACCAGGCCAGCTGCTGGCGGAGCGCGGTGCGGTCACCGGCGGCCAGCCCGCCCGACTCCACCGCCACCGTCCACCGGCCATCCCACGGAGTCGCGGTCCGCGGGTGGTAGATCCGCCGGTCGGCCTCCCAGAACTCGGACCGGGCGGCGGGCGCGATCGAGTAGAAGCTCAGGCGCCCGTCACGGCGATTCATCAGGAGTCCCTCGGTGACCAAGCGCTGCAGCGACGTACGCACAAGCCGATCATTGATGCCGAGCGGCTCGACCAGTCGCGACAGCGTGCCCAGCCACACCTCACCGCCGCGGGGCGCGACGGTGTCGCCGAAGATCGTCACCAGCAAGGTCCGCGCGCTGGCGTCCGGCTTGCGGCGAAAGCGGCGAACCAGCAGGGCGCAACGGTCCTGGGCGTCGGTCATCAGTTGATCTGACGCCCTCCCAGATCGGCCCAGTACGGCTCGCGGAGTTTGAACTTCTGAATCTTGCCGGTCGCCGTGCGGGGGATCTCGGTGCGGAACTCCACCGACGTCGGCGCCTTGTAGCCGGCCAGACGTTCCTTGCAGTGTGCGATCAGCTCGGCCTCGGTGACCTCGGTCCCGGGCGCAAGGACGACCAGAGCCTTAATGGTCTCGCCCCACTTCTCCGAGGGGACGCCGATGATGGCGACCTCCGCGACGGCGGGATGCGAGAACAGGATGTCCTCGACCTCGATCGAGGACACGTTCTCGCCGCCGGTGATGATGATGTCCTTCTTGCGGTCGGCGATGGTCAGGTAGCCGGCCTCGTCCAGCGTCCCGCCGTCACCCGTGTGGAACCAGTCGCCCTCGAGCGCGTCGGCGGTGGCGTCCGGGTTACGCCAGTACCCGTCCATGACGACGTTGGAGCGCGCGTACACCTCGCCCTCCTCGGAGATGTTGAGCTTCACGCCCAGGGCGGGCTTGCCGGCGCGCGACATCAACCGGGCGCGCTCGTCGCCGGGCTTGCCGTCGTCGGCGGGGTCGGGGAGGTTGACCGTCAGCAGTGGAGCGGTCTCAGTGAGGCCGTAGATCTGCGTGAACTCCCAGCCCAACTCGTCGCCGATCCGTTCGATGGTGCGCGACGGCGGGGGAGCGCCGGCGACGACGATCCGGACGCGGTCGCGACCCGGGATCGGGTCGAACTGGGGGGCGGCGTCGAGCACCGCGGCCCAGACGGCGGGGGCGCCGCACATGATCGAGACACCCTGGGAGTCGACGCGGCGCAGAATCTCCGCCCCGTCGATCTTGCGGATGACGACGTTGGTCGCGCCCAGCCCGACGGTCGCGTAGGGCATGCCCCAGCCGTTGCAGTGAAACATCGGCAGCGTGTGCATCAGGGTGTCGCGCTCCCACAACCGCAGATGCATCGCGAAGGTGACCGCGTTGATCCAGATGTTGCGGTGGGTCAGCTGGACGCCCTTGGGACTGGCGGTCGTGCCCGAGGTGTAGTTGATGGTCGCGGTGGCGTCCTCGTCGGGCTCGGCCCACGGGCGGGGTTCGACGGCGAAGCGCATCAGCGCCTCCGTCTCCTCGCCGAGGACGAAGCGGTGCCGGGCGCCCTTCACATCCTTGAGGTCGTCGTCGAGCTCGGGGTCGATCATCACGACGTCGGCCTCGGAGTGGTCGACGATGAACTGCACCTCGTGCGGGCGCAGCCGGAAGTTGATCGGCACGCAGA
Organism: uncultured Actinomycetota bacterium; assembly: GCA_963756785.1. Lineage (GTDB taxonomy): Bacteria > Actinomycetota > Actinomycetes > Sporichthyales > Sporichthyaceae > Sporichthya. The sequence continues at coordinate 1,489,691 of CAVWPF010000007.1, read as the reverse complement.
TCCGGCCGGTGCCCGGCACGGCGTGCAGCAGCTCCATCAGCCGGGCGGAATTGTGACTGACCACGGCGACCCGGGCCCCGGGCGCGACGTCGAGGGCGTCGAGGCCGGCCTGCCAGGCCCGCACGCGCTCGCCGAACTCGCGATAGGTCGTCGTCGGCACCGGAACGGCCGGCTGATCCGGCTCGTCGATGACCGCCGTCCGACGAACCGAACGCGGTCACCGCACGGTCGAGGAAGTCGGAGACGGTCAGGGGAACGCGCATGCGGTGCCTCCACGGGGCGCCTCGGTCAGGATCCCGCCACGATAGTTACTCGTGGGAACCGGCCCGCTGCAGGTCCTAGGTCTGTCTGGTGAAGGCGGCGGTCATGTAGAGCGCGCGCTGGAAGACCTCCTCCGGGACCCCCTCGACCCCGGGCAAGGTGGAGCGGAGGAAATCGAGCCGCAGGGTGTCGCCGTCGACCTCCCAGCGATAAATGTTCGCGCCATCGAAGTGAACGAAGGTGACGGTGTCGCCGTCGACCGAGTACAACGCGTCGTGATCGATCGGTTCGCGTTGTCCGTCGGCGGATTCGCCGTAGAGGTTCCACTCACCGTCCGCGACGCTGAGCTCGAGGACGGTCTCACCCGCGAACGGAGCGTTCGCTCGATACTCCTCGATCCACTCGTCGAGTCCGTGGCGGCCGAGGGTCTCCACCGTGTCCTCGACCGAGACCGGGTCGGTTCGCCACGTGCCGGTCAGCTGCTCAGCGGCCGCGGCACTGGGTGTGGGGGAGGTGCTCGTCGCCGCCTCCGGTGTCGCGCTGGACTCGGCGGTGTCATCGGACGCGCAGCCGACCAGCAGCGTCGACGCCGTGGCCAGGGCCACCATCGCCGCCCGCCATCGCGCGCCGGCCCGCACTCCATCGACTCGAACCCGGAAACGCCGCACGGGAGGACTCATGTCCGTCTCCTTCGACGGGGGCTGGCCTCACCCTAGGAGTCGGCGATCGGCTCCGCCACGAAAGTTAGCCTGGGCCCCGCACACACATCCGCAGAGCGCGACGCCTCGGAGGCCGCACATGCCGCTCGACCCGCAGATCGCCGCAGTGCTAGCTCAGGCCAAGGCGATGGGAGGCAAGCCGGTCCACCAACAGACCGTGGCGCAGGCCCGTGCGGCCCTGGCGATGATGTGCGCGATGGGCGGACGCAGCACCGCCACGCTGGCGGACGTCGCCAACCGCACGATCCCGGGTCCCGGCGGCGAGATCGGTGTCCGGATCTACACGCCTCTCGGTGCCGGACCGTTCGGCCTGCTCGCCTTCTTCCACGGCGGCGGGTTCGTGCTCGGTGACCTGGAGACCCACGACGGGGTCTGCCGCGAGCTCGCCGCCGGCGCGGAGTGCGTCGTCGTCGCGGTCGACTACCGGCGTGCGCCCGAGGCCGTCTACCCGGCGGCGGCCGACGACTGCGAGGCCGCGACCCGGTGGGCGGTTTCGCATGCAGCTGCATCCCTCAACGCCGACCCGGCCCGGGTGGTTGTCGGCGGCGAGAGCGCGGGCGGCAACCTCTCCGCCGTGGTCGCGCAACGGCTGCGGGACAAGGGCGGCCCCGCGCTCGTGGGCCAACTGCTCGTCTACCCCGCGGCCCGCCTCGTCGGGGACCCGACCGAGTCGATGGTGGCCAACGCCGAGGGCTACTTCCTCGAGGTCAAGGACTTCGAGTGGTTTCTGGCCGCCTACCTCTCGGACCCGGAGGACGCGCACCTCGCGGACGCCTCGCCGGGCCTGCACGAGGATCTGTCCGGCCTGCCGCCGGCGCTGGTGATCACCGCCGAGTACGACCCCATCCGCGACGACGGCGAGTGGTACGCCGAAGCGCTGCGGCAGGCCGGGGTGGACGTCACGCTCAGCCGTTACGACGGTGCAATCCACGGGTTCTGGAACTTCTTCGGGATACTCGCGGTGGGCCGCAAGGCCATGGACGAGTCGGTGGCCTGGCTTCGGGGAAGGGTCTGCGCATGAGTGCTGCGTCAAATTCACAAGCCATGAAGTTCGGGGTGTTCATCCCGCAGGGCTGGAAGATGGAGCTCTCCTCCATCGAGGATCCGGCCGCCAAGTGGGCCAAGTCGGTGGAGATCGCGCAGCTGGCCGAGGAGCTCGGCTACGACTCGCTGTGGGTCTACGACCACTTCCACAACGTGCCGAAGCCGGCGCAGGAAGCCATGTTCGAGTGCTGGACCACGATGGCCGCGATCTCCCAGCGGACCCGGAAGATCATGCTCGGCCAGATGGTCGGCTGCAACCCGTACCGCAACCCGGCGCTGCTCGCGAAGATCACCTCCAACATCGACGTGATGTCGGGCGGTCGGCTGATCTGGGGGATCGGCGCGGGCTGGTACCGCAATGAGTTCGCGGGCTACGGCTACGAGTTCGCCTCGAACGGTGACCGCCTCCGGGCGATGCGTGAGTGCATCGAGATCGTCACCGGGATGTGGAAGGAGCCCAGCTTTTCCTACCAGGGCCGCTACTACCAACTCGAGCGCGCCGAGTGCGACCCCAAGCCGATCCAGGACCGCCCGCAGGTCCTCGTCGGCGGTGGTGGCGAGAAGCTGACGCTGCGGATCGTGGCCCGTCTGGCCGATGCCTCGAACTTCGGGGGCAAGCCGGCGGAGTGGGCCGCCAAGGCCGAGATCCTGAAACAGCACTGCCGTGACGTCGGACGCGATTACGACGAGATCCAGAAGACCTGGTCCTCGGAGATCCACATCCGGGAGACCGAGAAGGAGATTCTCGACGGCGGCACGCGCAGCACCTGGGGCGAGAAGTTCGACTCCTGGCGCGAGGGCAACCTCGTCGGCACCCCGGAGCAGGTCGCGGAAAAGATCGCGGCCTACCGCGACCTCGGCTGCACCGGCTTCTATCCCTGGTGCTCGGACTACCCGGACACCACGACGATGCGGCTGTTCGCCGAGAAGGTCATCCCGCAGTTCCGGTGACCGACAACTGACCGACATGGTTGCAACAGATGTGGTGATCTCTGATCGGAGGTCGCCACGCTGGTTTCAACTATGTCGCTGAGTGGTGCTGTACCCCTGTGACGTCCACGGTCCCGCTCACCTCATCGACTGGTATCTGGACTGGGCCGGCGGGGAACACGTCGCGCGGGGCCGACTTCCGGCAGAGTCGCTCGCCGCCGCCCGTGCGATGGTGCGCGCGCACGTCCGTGCGGATCTGCCGGCGATGCTGGGGCCTCGTGGCCGATTGCTGATCGACCGTCAGCACGACAAGGTCACCGCGATGGAGCGCCTGATCGACGACGCCCGGACCGAGGGCTACCGCGCCCTTCGCTTGGAGACCGCCGACTTCATGACGTCGGCCCGGGCGCTCTCCTGCGCCCTCGGCTTCCGTGAGGTCGACGCATTCGACGGCGGAGAGGCCGTGACAATCGGCCTCGCCGCCGGAATGCACTACCTCGCGCTCGATCTGAATTGACTCGAGGTCACTTCCCGGTCCGACCAGCCACGGCCGCCGCCACCTTCTTCGCCGCTGCCGCTGGGGAGGAGACGGAGGTGCTGGCGTCGGCGCATCTGTACGCGAGGAAGGCACTCCTTTGCGCGGCCTTGATTGCGCTGCACACCCGCGACGCCTTTCGTGAGACATGAGCCGTTCTGTCGAAAGTCGTTCCGCTGCGCTTCTTCGCATGCGCCGGGTCGTCGCCGGCGCCACCTCCGTGGCTTTGGTGGGTGGTCTGACACTCATTGCTACTGCGTCCCCCTCAGCTCAAGCGGCGTCGGCCTACTCCGTGGGTGTCCAAAAAGTCTGCGTCGCGGGGACCCAGGGAAAATACGCTCGGCTGACTCTCCTGAGAAAGAACGGCGAAGTTCTGGCTACCTATCACGTGCGCCGGGGCTGCCTGACATTTCGCGTCGGGGAGAGCCTGCCTCCAGGTCAGTACGTCATCAGGCACCATGCGCCGCGGGGACGGTTGACCGGAAGGGTCGAGTCGAGCGGCGGATTTCGGAACCCCGACGGGGGCGAGGGTTCGGCGACGTCCCGGGACCGCCGTCCGCCGGTTAAGAAGAAAATGAAGTCGAGGGGTTTCGCGATGGACCCCTACCAGTTCGGATCCATCACTTTCCGTTCGGTCGGGAAGCACGGGTAACGCGTAGCGAATGCTCGGGCGCGGGTCGGGTAGTCGCGGGGCCATGCGCGCGGGCTCGGACGGCGGACCGCCGGTTGCCCCGAGCCTGCTCTTCGGGATCTGCCTCGCGGTCGCCTCGGTACTCACGCTGCTTGCCTGGCAGCGAGACCGGCTGGCACCCAACTGGCGTCTCCACGCCGGCCTGCTACTGGCCGGCTGGGGCGGGTTCAACCTCGTCGAGGCCGTCGTCGACCATCAGATCCCCGGAGTGCACCACGTCCGCGACGACCTCGGGGCGCCGCTGACCTGGGACCTCGGGTTCCTCGCCTTCGGCGCGCTTCTTGTCGGTGTGGGCTGGCTGCTTCACGACTCGGGACGCCACGCACTCCGGGTCCCGGACTCAACAGCAGACCGCTGAGGGATCCGGGACCCGACGGACCGTCACTTGCCGGTCGGCGAACCGTCCTGGGCCGCGGCGGCCGCGGTCATCTTCTTCGCGACGGCGGCCTTCTCGGCGGCCGGTGCTTCGTCCTGCTTCGTGGAATCGTCCTGCTCGGCGGCGTCGCCGTCGAACGCGACGGGGTCGACGTCGGGGTGGGCCGCGGCGGAGCCCAGGCGGTCGACCATCGAGCTCAGCCACGTCCGAGCCGATGCGGAGGAGGTGGAGGTGCTGTCGTCGGCGTCGGTGGAGGCGACCAGGTCGACCCAGACGAGGGTGTTGTCGGGCTGCAGGAACAGAACCCGCACCGCCTCGCCGGCGGTCGACTGCGGGTACTCCACCGTGGGCGCCCAGCGGAAGAACCTGGCCTGCACCTCGCTCCCGTCGGGCAGGGTGCGGGTGACGCAGGCGTCGAACGTGCTGCCCTTCTCGGTCAGCGGAGCGCACTGCACCTTCAACGCCGCGGGGCCGCTCACCGAGGCCATCAGGGACACGGTGCCGGAGTAGGCCTCCGGCAGGTTCTCGGCCGAGTCGGTGCCGGGCAGCAGCTTGCCGTCGGGGGCGTCGTCCCGGACGTCGAAGTCCTGGCCCAGAGCCTTCTGAAGGATCGCGGCATTCCGCGGGTCGGCGCCCGGGTCGAGCTCGGCCGGGACCCCCGGGACCCCCGGGACGGAGCCCGCGTCGGCGGGAGCGCCGTCGCCCGCCGCCGTCACGACCTGCGTGCCGGAGTTCGCGGGCGTCAGCGCCATACCCGCCACCACGACGGCGGCCAGGCTCAGGGTGGCGCCGCCGATTCGTGTCGTCGTGCGCCGTGCGGCCGCCCGCCGGCCGGCGGCCAGGACGGCGTCGGGGGTGTTCCGGGAGCCCGGCGTCTGCGTCCCGGCGGCGCGAAGCCGCTCGATGAGGTCGTGGTCGTTCATCACATCTCCTGGGAAGGGTGGGCCGCGACAGCGGCGGGCCGGCCCAAGCGGGCGCGGAGGGTGGTGAGCCCGCGGGCAGCGTGGCTCTTGACGGTGCCGGTGGGCAGGCCGAGAACGTGGGCGACGGTCTCGACGTCGAGGTCCTCGATGTAGCGGAGCACCACCACGGCGCGTTGTGCGCGGGGGAGGGCGGACAGGGCGTCGACGATCTCGTCGTCGAGGTTCGACGGCGCCGGGATCGGGACCTCCGGCAGCGCGTCGCTGGCGGCCTCACGTCGCCACGGACGACGGCTCTCGTCGATCGCGGCGTTGAGCACCGTTCGCCGGGCGTAGGACCACGGATCGGAGTCGCGCTCGACGCGGTCCCAGTTCAGGTAGAGCTTGACCAGGGACGCCTGGACGGTGTCCTCGGCTGCATGCCAGTTGCCACACACCAGGTAGGCGACTCGGCACAGCCGAGGCTGGGCGTCCCGAACGAAGGCGACGAACTCGTCGTCGCGCGTGACGTCCCGTCTGGTGCGCATTCCGTTCCCCCTCCGACTTCCATCCATACGGAAGTCGCGCACCTCCAGGTTGCACGTCGGCAGAGCAATGTCCTGGCGTTGTCGGCCAACCGATACCGAGCCGGCGCTCGTACGCCGGGGGCGGGCCCGGGTTCTGATCTGATGAGGCGATTGCGGGACCAAACCTAAAGTGTTTAGGTAGTCGCGAGAACTCCGAGCGAAGGGATCTTCATGAGCCTGACCGATGACGTCCAGGTCAACCTCAAGGGCAACAGCAGCTTCTTCATCGGTGGGGAATGGGTGAAGCCCAGCTCCGACGCCACCTTCCAGGTCATCGACTCCGGGACCGAGCGGGCGATCTTCCAGGTCGCCGAGGCCCAGGCCGCCGACATGAACGCCGCGATGGAGGCTGCACGCCAGGCGTTCGACAAGGGCCCCTGGCCGCGGATGACCCACTCCGAGCGCGCGGGGCACATGTTCGCCTTCGCCGACGCGCTGCAGGCCAAGGCCGCCGAGTACGCCGACATCTGGCCGCGCGAGTCCGGCGTCCTGCACGGCATCGCCCAGTTCATGGCCCCGCAGATCCCGGACCTGTTCCGCTACTACGGCTCGCTGGCCAAGACCTTCCCCTGGGAAGAGAACGTGCCGGCGATGCCGAGCCCGATCTGGGGCGAGAGCTACGGCCTGCTGCGCCGCGAGCCCGTCGGCGTGGTGGCCGCAATCGTGCCCTGGAACGGCCCACTTGACCTGGCCGCGCTGAAGATGGCCCCGGCCTTCATCGCCGGCTGCACGGTCATTCTCAAGATGTCGCCGGAGGCCCCGGCCGCCGGCTACCTGCTCGCTGCGGCGGCCGAGGAGTCCGGACTGCCGGCGGGCGTGTTCAACGTGCTGACCGCGAATCGCGAGGTTTCCGAGATGCTGGTCCGCGACCCGCGCGTCGACAAGATCGCGTTCACGGGATCGACGGTCGCCGGTCGCAAGATCGCTTCCATCGCCGGCGAGCGGATTGCTCGCGTCACCCTGGAACTCGGCGGGAAGTCGGCCGCGGTCATCCTCGACGACGCCGACCTGAACCACGCGGCCCAGGTCCTCGCCGGGGCCGAGGCCTTCCTGTCCGGCCAGGTCTGCGCCTCGCTCACGCGGATCGTCGTCGCACGGTCCAAGCAGAACGAGTTCGCTGACGCGTTGGCCGCCGCCTTCTCCGCGGTCAAGGTCGGCGACCCCTTCGACCCGACGACGCAGATGGGCCCGCTCACCTCCTCGATCCAGCGCGACCGCGTCGAGGGCTACATCGCCAAGGGCATCGAGGAAGGCGCGCGGCTGGTCACCGGTGGCGGCCGGCCGAAGGCCCTTGCGCGCGGTTACTACGTCGAGCCGACGGTGTTCGCCGACGTGAACAACAAGCAGGTCATCGCGCAGGAGGAGATCTTCGGCCCGGTGCTCTCAGTCATCCCCGCGGACAGCGAGGAAGAGGCGATCGAGATCGCCAACGACACCATCTACGGCCTCAATGCCGCGGTGTTCACCCCTGACGCCGCGCGCGCCTACGGGGTCGCCAAGCAGTTGCGGTCGGGCACGGTGGGCCACAACAACATGAAGCTCGACTTCACGATCGCCTTCGGAGGCTTCAAGCAGTCCGGGATCGGACGCGAAGGCGGTACCGAAGGTCTGCGGTCCTACCTCGAGACCAAGACGATCCTGCTCGACGAGAAGCCCTGAGAAGCTCCTCGCTCACGCCGCGCGCCCTTGCAGCGGGACGCCCCACCGCACGGCCTCGACGTCGAATCTGACGGCGCGTCCGGTCGCGGTCGGGGCGTCCCACTCGACGTTGGCCCGCCCGGACAGGTGCAGCGGCCGTCCGGTCGTGAAGTCGGGGACGAGCAGCGCCGCGGTGTCGTCGACGGTCAGGTTGCCGAGGCTGTTGAACAGGTCGTTGCCGACGTAGTCGGGCCACCACAACGACCCGTCCCGAACCGCCACGAATCCGGCCGGCCCCCCCTTGTGAGACACGTCGGTGCCGCGGTCGGGGTGAGTGGTGCCGAGGAAGAACGTGTCGGCGGTGCGGACGAGGGCCTCCTGCTCGCCCGACAGGACTGACGCCGAGGTCGCGTCCGTGCCGGCGACCGGGTCGTCGGCGGCCGGTCGCAGCGCCCGCGGGTGGATGTACTTCGGGCAGTTCCCGAACGCCTGGTCCAGGGCCAACTCCAGGAAGTCGTCCCCGGCCGCGGCCAGCACCCCGTTCAGCCGGAAGCGACGTCGCGACGCGAATTCGATCGCGATCAGCCCGACCGGCCCTCCGATCGTCGGTTCGTGCAGCGGATCGCCTTTGCCCGGGGCGGCGTGGACCCGAAGCCAGTCCGGACCGGCCTCCAGGAAGCCGGGGGACCCTTCCAGAGCGCTCACCCAGAGCCGCCCGTCGTTATCGCGCGCCGAGAGAGCAGCGAAGGTCTGACCGGCCAGGAACCGGACGATCCCGTCGTGCAGATCGGCGGGATCCAACATGCCCGCCCGGGCGTCGGCTACGGCGCGCACGCCGGCCCGGTTCTGGACCTCAACTTCACCGGCGTGAAATCCACTCGTGGCCATGGGCTCCTCCTCGGTCGCCCAGGCGCAACCGCGGCGGAGGCCCGCTTCATTCCGGACCGGCGGAGAACTCCGGGCTCACCGAAGCGCGGAGCGCAGCTCCGGCAGCAGCTCCTTCTCCGCCCAGGCGAAGTACGGGTCCTGGGCATCTCCGCCGATCTGGAGCAGCGCGAGGTGGGTGAATCCCGCGTCGGCCCAGGGGCGGACGGCCTTCACCACGGCTTCGATGTCGTCGCCGCAGGGCATCGCTCCGGCGACGTCGTCGGGCCGGACGAACTGTGACGCGGCGTCGAACGCTGCCGGACCGGGCAGTTCGGCGTTGACCTTCCAACCGGCGCCGAACCAGCGGAACTGCTCATGGGCGCGCTCGACCGCCCGCTTCGGGTCGGTGTCGTAACTCAGCGGCTGCTGTCCGTAGCGCGGCTTGCCCGCGCCGCCGGCGGTGTCGAAGGCCCGGCCGAGTTCGGCGTTGGGCTCGACCGCGATCATCAGGTCGGCGTGCTCTCCGGCCAGCGCACACGACTGCGCACCGGACACCGCGATCCCGATGGGGGGCGCAGAGTCCGGGACGTCGAACAATTTCGCGGACTCGACATCGAAGTGCTTGCCCCGGTAGTTGACGTCGTTGCCGGAGAACAGGGCCCGGATGATCTCCACGGCCTCGGTCAGCATCTCGTGACGGACATCGACCGCCGGCCAGCCCCCGCCGACGATGTGCTCGTTGAGGTTCTCTCCCGCTCCGAGCCCGAGACTGAAGCGACCGTCGGACAGCAGGGCCAACGTCGCGGCCTGCTGGGCGACCACCGCGGGGTGGTAACGGCGGATCGGACAGGTCACGTAGGTCATGAGCGGCATCCGCTCCGTCGCCTGGGCGACCGCACCCAGCACGGTCCAGGCGTTGGGGGAGTGACCCTGCTCGTGGAGCCAGGGGAAGTAGTGATCGCTGATCACCGCGAAGTCGAACCCCGCGTTCTCCGCCGCCACCGCGTCCCGGACCAGTTGCTTCGGTCCGGCCTGCTCGCACATCAGCGTGTATCCGATCTCCATACCCAAGGACTTCCCGGGCGGGCCGAGGAAAACCGGAACGCGAGCATCCGGTGCGCAGAACCGAGCGGGGACCGGTATTTAGAGTCCATTTTCAATCTTGAACACCGACTCCAAAATTGGTCTACGTTTCGAATCGGACGGGGGTTTATTGGTGCTCCTGGAAGGAGACCCGGGGCGGGTTGATTCCGGCTACGTCGTACCCACAGAACCAGGCGAGGGCGGCCGAGAATTGCTGCTTCGCCGCCCTGGCCTTCGACAGTCGCGGGTTCTATGCGCCCGCCGGAGCGCGCTTCGACTGCATCTGACGGCAGGTCAGGGTGTGCGGATGCCGAGCAGGGCGCTCGTTGAGCGCACCAGCCCGGCGAAGTCGCCGGCCTTGGGGAGCAGTAGCGCCTCGTTGTTGAGCCCGGTCAGCAGCGAGACGAGGGCGCGGCTGAGGTCGACCCGGGCACGCGGGGTCGGGGCCAGCTCCGGCGGCGCGAGAGCCGCGACGGAGTCGAAGAACTCGCGGTAGGCACGCAGCAGCGGCCGTAGTCCGTCGTGCAGCTCCGGGCGCCGCGGGTACTCGAACTGGATCACCATGAACATGCGGGCGAGCGCTCGCTCGGTGTCCATCAGCGTCACCGCGGCGGTGAACAGCGCCTCCAGCGCGGCGTCGAAATCGGTCTCGCCCGCCACCGCCTCGCGGAAGCGGGCGATAACCGGTGCGTACGCCTCCTCCGCGGCGGCCACGAACAGGCCGGCCTTGCCGTCGAAGTGGTGGTAGAGCGTCGGCGGGTTGACGCCGGCGGCGGTCACGAGGTCCGCGACCGTGGTGCTGCCGTAGCCCTGGGCCCCGAACAGCTCGCGGGCGGCGTCGATCAGGCGGGCGCGCCCGTCCGGACCGTCGGAGCGCGGCGGACGACCGCGGCGGACGACGACGGGCGACGCCTTGGCCATGGGTTCCCCTCGCTGGATGGCTCACGATTAACGGGCTCGTGGGACTTGACGGTGCAATCGAATGTAGTGTTTCGTATATAAAAATGTACTGACCACTACATTGCAAGTCCCGGAGAGGCCCCCATGTCGAGCGTGAGCATCGCGGTTGCCGACGGTGTCGGCACCATCACCTTCACCCGGCCCGAGCGCCGCAACGCCCTGAGCCTGGAGCTGCTGGGTCAGCTGGCGGACGCGCTCGACGCGTGGAAGACCGACGACGCGGTGGCCGCGGTCGTGATTACCGGCGGCGAGGACGTCTTCTGCGCCGGTCTCGATCTCGACCTGCAGTCCGGGTTCACCGACGAGACGCGCGAGGCCTACTCGGCCGCGTGCCTGCGCGCCTACGGCACCCTGCTCGACTACGGCAAGCCGACGATCGCGGCGGTCGGGGGACCGGCGCTCGGGGGCGGGCTGGACATCGCCGTGTTCTGCGACATCCGTATCGGGGCGGACAACGGCACGTTCGGCTTCGCCCAGATCAAGTTCGGGCTGACCCCCTACTTCTCGCCGCTCTGGCGGATCGTCGGGCTCAGCCAGGCGAAGCTGCTCACCTTCACCGGCGACCGCGTCGACCCCCAGGAGGCGCTACGGATCGGCCTGATCGACCGCCTCGTGCCGGCGGGAACCGTGGTCAAGTCCGCTACCGAGATCGCGAAATCCATCGCGGAGACCACGACCGCCTCCGCCCGGAACAACAAGGAGATGGCGTTGCGCTCGCCCGCCATGGATCCGATCAGCGCGCTGACGTACGAGACCTTGGCCTACCGCGAAGTCATCCGCCATCCCGAGGTGAACGAGCGCATCCAGGCCGCCTTCGCCGCCGTCCGCGCCCGGAAGGCATCGGCATGACGTCGACGAAGTACCTCAACGTCTCGGTCGCCGACGGCATCGGGATCCTGCAGTTCGACCACCCCGAGAAGCGCAATGCCCTCGGGTGGGAACTGCACGAAGGGATCTGCGAGCAGCTCGCCGCTTGGGCGTACGACGACGACGTCGCCTGCGTGCTGTTTCTCGGCAACGAGGACTACTTCTGCGCCGGCTGGGCCCTGGATGTCCTGCAGGGAACCGAAAACTCTGATCGGACCCGGTTCGTGGAACTGGCCACCAAGCTGATGGTCGCGATCTACGACTACCGCAAGCCGACGGTGGCAGCCGTCGCCGGCGTGGCGCCGGGTTACGGCATGGACGTCGCCAACATGTGCGACGTCACGATCGCCTCGGAGAACGCCGCGTTCGGCTCCACCCAGGTCAAGTACGCGATGAACGGCTTCTACCACGCCCTGGCCCGCAAGGTCGGGGCGCAGAACGCCCGCCGCATGTACTTCACCGGCGATCCGATCGATGCGCACGAGGCGCTGCGCATCGGGTTGGTCAGCGAGGTCGTACCGGTCGGCACGCTGCGCGAGAACGGCCTTCGCGTGGCTCGGCAGATCGCCGAGGCCGGTCCGGAGTTGCTCACCGTGCTGAAGGAGGTCGCGCTCCGCGCCGGTCACCTCGATCCCGTAGCGGCGACCAACTACGAGCTGCGGGTCACCGCCGACCTGGTCAGCCGGGACCTGTTCACCCGCCGCATCGAGGAGGGGCTCGAAAGCATGCGGGCGGGCCGGAGCAAGGCCACCGAGCGATTGGTGCGCTGAGCCGTGCCGACCACCCGCACCGACTACGACTCGCTCGACGTCTCGACGCTGGCGTTCTGGGCGCAGAGCAGCGATGACCGCGAGAAGGTCTTCGCCGAACTACGCCGCGCGCGCCCCGTCTCGTGGCAGGCGCCGGTGCAGTCCATGTTGATGCCCGACCCGGACGACCCCGGCTTCTGGGCGATCACGCGGCACGCCGACATCCGCCGCATCAGCCGCGATCACGAGGTCTTCTCCTCCTCCGCCGAGGAGTACGGCGGCGTGATGCTCGACCTGATGCCGCCGGATGTGCTCGAGGCGACGTCGTCGATCCTGATGATGGACAACCCGCGGCACGGCCTCATCCGCCGGCTGATCAGTTCCGCGTTCACCCCGCGCCGCATCGCGCTCATTGAGGATCAGATCGCGTCCCAGGCGAAGCAGATCGTCGACGATCTGCTCACCGCCGACCACCAGGGCGGAGCCGACTTCGTGCAGCTCGTGTCCGCACGGCTCCCGATGTGGACGGTCTCGGAGATGGTCGGCATCGATCCCGAGCTCCGCGAGGAGGTCACCCGGGCCGCCAACGACCTCGTGTGCTGGAACGACGCGGAACAGATCGACGTCGACGGCGACAACCTGATGGTGATGCTCAACGCGATGGGCATCCTGCACAACGCGGCCTTCGACCTCTGCGACAAGCGCCGGGCGCAGCCCGCGGACGACGTGATCTCGGCGCTGGTCGCCGCGGAGGTCGAGGGTCAACGGCTCACCGACGAGGACATCGCCGCGTTCTTCTGCCTGATCTGCGTGGCCGGCAACGACACCACGCGGCAGACCACGAGCATTGCCATGAAGGCGCTGTGCGACTTCCCGGACCAGCGCGCGCTGCTGATGGCCGATTTCGACGGCGTCATCGGAACCGCCGTGGACGAGTTCGTCCGATGGGCCTCGCCAGTGATGACCTTCCGCCGCACCGCGCGGGTCGACACCGAGATCAGCGGGCAGCCCATCCTCGCCGGCGACAAGGTGCTGCTGCTCTACCCCTCGGGCAACCGGGACGAGGCCGTGTTCCCCGATCCGTACCGCTTCGACGTCACCCGCGCCGACAACGACCACGTCGGATTCGGTGGCGGCGGCGTGCACTACTGCCTCGGCGCGCACGTGGCGAAGGTCCAGCTCCGCTCGATCTTCCGTGAGCTGTTGACCCGTGTGCCGGACCTGGATGTCGGGGAACCGGACCATCTCGTGTCGAACTTCATCCACGGCATCAAGCGGATGCCCTGCACCTTTTCCGCGACCTGAGGAGGCGCTCGTGCCTGGATTCGCGACGGCGGAGGAGATGCACCGCTACATCGGCGGCATCTTCGAAGATGCGCTGGCCGACCCCGAGCTCGGCGACAGGATGGCCGCGACCGGGCTCGTGCTGCGGGTGCACTGCACCGACCCCGAGTGCGAGTTGACGGTCGACCTGCCGAACAAGAAGGTCCTCGCCGGCGCGGACGGACCCGCACCGGACGCCACGATGTCGATGAGTACCGAGATCGCCAACGAGTACTGGCAGGGCAAGGTGAACCTGCCGTTCGCGATGGCGCGGGGCAAGGTCAAGGTCGAGGGCAAGCTGACCAAGCTGCTCCAGCTCGCGCCGATGACCCGCAAGCTCTACCCGGCCTACACCGAGCGCCTGCGGGCCGACGGGCGCGGTGACCTCGTTGTCGACTGAACTCCTGCCCGACGTCGTCACGGATGCCGTCGGTGCCTGGTTCGGCGCCGTCGTGCGCCGCACCGGAGCGGCCGAGGTCGAGGCGACCGTTCCCGAGCCGCGGCCGGGCACGGGCGGCTCACCCTTCGCCCGGATGATCCAGGCCGCAGACATCGCGGCCGGCGTCTGCGCGAACCTGGCGGTCGCACCGCGCGGCGCCCTCACTGCGGACCTCGTCCTGCACGTGCTCGACGCCGGCGTCGTCGGCGCGCTCACCGGGCGCGGCTCGATGCTCCGCACCGGGACGAGGCAGGCCGTTGCCGAGGTGGCTCTCACCGATGAGCGGGGCGTCCTGGTCGGGACGGCCGCGGCGAACCACGGGGTCCGAGATGAGGAACTACGCATGTACTTCCACGATCTGGTTCCGGGGGACTGTTTCGACCTGGCGCCGTACTGCGCTGCCCCCGATGCGCCGCTGAGCGACGTGTTCTACGACGCCGACGGCGGGATCTCCGTCAGCCAACGGACCACCAACCCCTGGGGTGTCGTGCAGGGAGCCTTGATGACCACCCTCGTCGAGCCCGCGGCGGCTGCGGCCGGACTGGCGTCCATCGAGGACCTGACGGCCCGCTTCCTCGCCTCCGCCACCGTCGGACCGGTGCACTTCGTCCTTGACGCGGTGGCTGATCGCCGGGGCAGCCGCTTGTTGCGTGGATCGATCCGGGACCGCGGCACCGGGCGCACGGTGATGACGATCTCCGTCGCCGGCCCGGCGGTGGACGGGCTCGCTGACCGAACCGCCGACGAAGGAGCGACCCCGTGACCACGACGACCGCGCACGAGACCGATGCCGCCTTCCTCGCCGACTTCTCCGAGGCCTGGCTCGCGGCCTGGAACTCGCACGACACCGACCGCGTCCTCGACCTGCTGGCCGACGACATCCGCTGGGACGACCGCACGTTCTGGCCCGAGGTGATCGAGGGCAAGGACGGCGTCCGCGCCTACACCGAGAAGATCTGGGAGGCGATGCCCGATGTGCAGTTCGCCGAGATCCAGCGGTTCTTCGCTCCGGACGCGCGACGCGGGGTCGTGCTCTTCCGACAGTGGGGCCACGGCCCGGCGCGGATGAACCCGGAGGCGACCTTCGACTCCCACGGCTGCGACATCTTCCTCGCCTTCGACGGCGATCGGCTGAGCTCGTACCTGTCCGCCTACGACATCGTGCCGATGCTGCAGCAACTCGGCGGGCTCCCCGCGCGGGACGGCCGGCTCGGCGGTGCGTACCTGATCAGCCTCGCCCGGGGCGCCCGATGATGCGCAACCCGCTGGACGACCCGGGCCGGACCCTCTACGACGACGACCATCGGCTCTTCCGCGACAGCGTGCGGACCTTCCTCAAGCGCAACGTCGTCCCCTTCGACGAGGACTGGGAGCGAGCCGGGATCATTGATCGCTCGTTCTTCACGTCGGCCGGTGACGCGGGTCTGCTGATGTTCGGCACGCCGGCGGAGTACGGCGGCGCCGGCGCCGACGACTTCCGGCTGAACGCCATCCTGGACGAGGAGTCCGCGCGGACCGGGGTTTCCAGCGCCGGGCTGAGCCTGGCTCTTCAGAACGACGTCGTCGGGCCATATGTGCTGCACCTGGCCGACGAGGCGCAACAGCGGCGGTGGCTGCCCGGTCTGACCACCGGCGAGCTGATCGGCGCGATCGCGATGTCCGAGCCCGGTACGGGGAGTGACCTGGCCGGCATCAGAACGCGCGCCCGACGCGAGCGGAATGACTACATCCTCGACGGTGCCAAGACGTTCATCTCCAACGGCCAGAATGCGGACCTGGTGATCGTGGTCGCCCGCACCGGTGACCACCCGCACCGCGGGCTCTCGCTCCTCGCCGTCGAAAGGGGCACGCCGGGCTTCGATCGCGGCCGCAACCTGGACAAGATCGGCCTGCACGGCCAGGACACCAGCGAGCTCTTCTTCGCCGATGCCCGGGTGCCGGCGGAGAACCTCCTTGGGGTCGAGGGCGAGGCGTTCTCGTACCTGGTGCGCAACCTGGCGCAGGAGCGGCTCTCGCTCGCGTGCACGGCACTCGGTGCCGCGGCCGGCGTGCTGTCCCTGACCTACGACTACGTCACCAATCGCAAGGCCTTCGGGCAGAACATCGGCAGCTTCCAGAACAGCCGGTTCTTGTTCGCGGAGCTGGTCACCGAGCTGACGATCGCCCGCACCTTCGTCGACGACTGCGTCCGTCTGCACATTGCCGGCGAGCTCTCCGCCGAGCAGGCGGCCATGGCGAAGTACTGGGTGACGGAGCTTCAGGTGCGGGTCGCGGACCGCTGTCTGCAGCTGCACGGCGGTTACGGCTACATGCGTGAGTACCCGGTGAGCCGCGCTTTCGTGGACGCTCGCGTCCAGACGATCTACGGCGGGACGAACGAGATCATGCGCGAAATTATCGGCCGCTCGCTCGGACTGTGAGGGCTCGATCATGAGGGATTGTCAGAGAACGTCGTGGCGATCGAGCATGGCTGCGGGGGCGGCGCTCCTGGTGACGGCGTCCGGCGGGTTGGTCCTGCTGTCGTCGGTGGCGCACGCCGACATCAGCTATACCGGCCACGCCGAGGCGTACGGGTTCCGCACCACGGCGACCAACGACGCGTTCCCGCTGGGGTTCGTCTTCGAGGGTGACGCCCCGGTCGCGACCGCCGACCTGTCCTCGCTCGGGGACTCGCAAGCGCGGGCGGCGGGTCCCTATCCGGGCACCAACGCGGCGTCGACCCCCGGGGCCGTCGGCGGCGTAGTCGGCTTCCCGGTGCCCAACTATCCGGTCGTCGCGCAGGCGACCGCCGGTGACGACCCGGCCGAGCTCAGCTTCCCCGGGCTGGCGCTGCGGGCGGACGCCGGGCCCGCCCGGGCGCACGGACTCGCGACGATGGGGAGTGCGGCGCAGGGTGCGGAGAGCTCGGCGGTCGTCGACGCAACGCGACTGGCGACCGAGGGTGTGACCGCAGAGGCCAAGAGCCGACTCGAAGCACTCGCGCTGCTGGACTACCTGCACTTTCAGCGCGTCGAGTCCCGTGCGGTCGCCGTGCTCGACTCCTACGGCGAGCGGAGCACGAAGTCCGACCTGCGCATCGACGGCATCACAGCGCCCGGCCTGAGCTTCGCCGCACCGCAGACGACCCCGGCCAAGGTGCCGCTGCCCAATCCGGCCCCCGGCCTCCCGCAGCCTCCGACCCTGGAGTTCCCGCCGGTGCCCATTCCCGGAGGTGGCACCACCTACGACGCTCCGGAGCTCAGCTTCCGCAACGGGCAGTTCGTCGTCACCTTCACCAGCGCGGGCATCTCGCAGCAGACACCGGTGCCGTTCGAAACCGTGGCGCAGGCCTTCGGTGCGATCGGCGTGACCGTGACCTACCAGGCGGCGCAGCAGACGAAGAACGGCATCATCGCGCCGACGCTGACGTTCATCACCGAAATTCCCGCCCCGCCGCCGAACCCGTTCGGAGTACAGAACCCGACCCCGGTGACCCTCGAGCTCGGCCGCGCGGCCGCGTCGATCGACGGGGCCGCCCTGGACGAGCTCGGGGCACCGGTCACCGGAACTGATGCTGCCTCAGGTGCATCCGTCGGTGTGATCCCGAGTGGCGTCGGCGGGGCAGCCGCCCCGGGCCTCCTTCCGGGCACCGACGTCGGCGCCGTACCCGGCGGCATCGGTTCGGCACCGGGCGCGCCCGCGAGTCCGGTGCAGCTCGCCGGCAGTCCGGGAACCGGCGGACCGGGCTCGCCCTTCACCGACCTGTACGCCGTCTTCGTTCTGGTCGCCGCGCTTCTCCTGGTCGGCGCTCCGCTCCTGAGTGTTCTGGGATCAAGAGTTGTGGGATCGAGGTTGCGATGGAGCTCCTGACGTGGCTGCGGACGCAGTGGGACCGGGTCGGAGCGGTTGCCCTGGCGGCGCTCGGCCTCCTCGCGCTGCTGCTGGGCTGGCTCGGTGCGAGTGAGACGCCGCACCTGGCGGTGCAGATCCCGTACTTCATCTCCGGCGGCCTGACCGGGATCTTCCTGGTCGGCTCGGCGGCGGCGCTGTGGCTGTCGGCGGACATGCGGGACGAGTGGCGCGAGCTGCGCCGTCTGCGTGTGCTGCTGGAGGAGGAGCGGGCGGACCGTCTGGCGTCCCGCAACGGATCGGCCGGGCCGGCCGCGACGGCTGACGCGAGCGAGCAGCCCGAGCTCTCAGAACTCTCCGGAGGCCGGTCCCGTTGAACGAGCGCTACGCGCTCCCGGCGGAACCCCGCGACCCGTACCTGGGTGCGGGGCTGTGGGGCCGGCGTGACCTGTCGGTGCTCCTCCTGCCGTACGCGCTCGGAGCCGTGGGTCTCGTGCTGGCCTGGTACGGCAGCGCGAAGGAGGCGGACTGGCGCGAGGACGCCCGGTGGCTGGTGACCGCAACGGGTGCGGTCACGCTGGCGGGGATCGGTCTGCTGCTCTGGCTGGTCGCGGGCAAGCTCCGCATCTCGGCGGCCGAACGGGCCGTCCGCGTCGCCCTCCTGGAGCGTCGGGCGCAGCGTGGCGATGCGACGCAGGTCTCGACGACTGGATTCGTCACCGTGGTGGGCTCGCGTCGATACCACCGGCCGCACTGCCTGTTGATGAGCGGCAAACCGATCGTCCCGGTGTCGGATCAGACCGACCTGGCCCCGTGCGGGGTGTGTGAGGCATGAGCGAGTACATCCCGTTCCTCGTCTTCGGCGTCACGACCGGCGCCATCTACGGCCTCTCTGCCATGGGCCTGGTCCTGACCTACAAGACGTCAGGCCTGTTCAACTTCGGCCACGGGACGCTGTCCGCGCTCGCGGCGTACCTGTTCTACTCCGCGCACGACCAGGCCGGCCTGCCGTCCTGGCTGGCCGCCGTCCTCGCCGTCGGCGTGTTCGGAGTGTTCGGCGGGCTGATCTTCGAGCGTTTCGCCGCGGCCCTGGCCAACGTCTCGATCACCTACCGGATCGTCGGCACGGTCGCGCTGCTCGTGGGTCTGCGTGCCCTGATCGCGCTGCTCTGGGGCGGGGCGTCCCGCGACTTCTCCTCGTTCCTGCCACAGGACGAGATGGTCACGATCAGCGGTGTGGCCGTCACGGCGCAGCAGGTGATCATCGTCGCCTTCGGCAGCGCCGCCGCGATCGGGCTCTTCCTGTTCTTCCGGCTGACGCGGCTCGGCGTCGCCATGCGCGCGGTGGTCGACGACCCGAGCCTGTTGGCCATGGCCGGCAGCCGCCCCGCCCGCGTGCGGCGGGCGGCCTGGATCATCGGCACGACGTTCACCTCCGCCTCCGGCGTCCTTTTCGCCGAGGTGCAGCGGCAGGTGCAGGTCGACGTGCTGACCCTGCTCATCGTGCAGGCCTTCGGCGCCGCGGCGATCGCCCGCTTCTCCAACCTCCCGCTCGCCTTCGTGGGCGGGATCGCGGTCGGCATCGTCCAGAAGCTGGTCAGTAAGGAGGCCGGTACCACCACCTGGCTGCAGGGCCTGGACCTGAACGTTCCCTTCCTGGTCCTGCTCGCCATCCTGATCTTCGCCCGGCGCGGCAGCCTGAGCGAGATCGGCCGGTCGGTGAAAGCGCGCGCGATCGGGGCGAGCCGGTTCAGCCCGCGGCAGCAGGGTGTCGGCTACGCGATCGGCGTTGCCGTCCTCACCACGCTGCCGACGGTGGTGGGAACGCGGCTGCCGCTGTGGAACACCGCCCTCGCGCTGGTCTGTCTGTTCTTGTCGTTGAGCCTGCTCGTCCGGCTCTCCGGCCAGATTTCGCTGTGCCAATTCGGGTTCGCGGCCATCGGCGCGGCCGGCTTCGGGCGGATGCTCGAGCAGGGGCTGCCCTGGGGGTTCGCGCTCGCGGCTGCGGCCGTGATCACCGGCGCCGTCGGAGCGCTGATCGCGATCCCGGCGGTCCGGCTCTCCGGCCTGTACCTCGGCCTGGCGACGCTCGGTTTCGGCATCATGCTGGACCAGTTCTTCTACACGAAGGACTTCATGTTCGGCCTCTCCCAGCAGTTGGCGACGCCGCGGCCGGCCGGCTTCGATTCCGATCGGCAGTACTTCTACCTGCTGCTCGCCTTCGCGGTCGCCGGCTCCGTTCTCGTGCTGCTGGTGGAACGCAGTCGCCTGGGCCGCCTGCTGCGCGCGCTGGCGGACGCCCCGGTGGCGTTGAGCACCCTCGGCGCGGATCTGCGGATCACGCTGGTCATCATCTTCACGATGTCCGCGTCGCTGGCCGGCGTCAGCGGTGCCCTGTTCGCCGGACTCTTCGGGCGGGTCGGCGGGTTCAGCTTCCCGGCGATCCAGTCGTTGCTCGTGCTCGCGGTGCTGTTCGTGGCCGGCAGCCGGCTGATCCTCCCGGCGTTTCTCGCGCCTGTGCTGCTGTTCGTCCTCCCCGGTTACATCGACAACCCCGACGCCTTCCTGGTCCTGCAGATCGGATTCGGTGTCGTCGCCTTCGCGGTTGCCGCGCTCTCGTCCACGGACGTGGGTGCGCGGGTCGCGGCCGTCACCGACCCGGATCGGAAGGTCGGCCCCGCCGACCGCCGGCTTTCCACCCCCGCGCGCAGTGGCGAACATCGTCGCCGCGCGCTCGCCGCATCGCACTGAGCACCAAGAATGAGGGAGTACCCATGACGACCGTACGACGGAGCTACCAGGCCGGAGCGGCTGCGCTGCTGGTCGGTGCCGTGGTGCTGACCAGCGGGTGCGGCAGCCGGACCCCGCTCGCCGAGATCGTCGCCGCGGAGGGCAATGCTCCGGCCGCGGCGGGTGCCGGTGCCGCGTCCTCCGACGCAGTCGCCGTCGCGGTGCCCGGCGCGGTCGAGCCCGGGAACGTGGACGCCGGCCCGCCGACGTCGAGCGGAACGGCGCCTGGCGTCGCCGTTCCGGGAACCGCCACCACCGCACCGGGGTCCAAGCCGGCGACGGGATCGGGCGCCAAGCCCGTTGCCAACGCCGGGGCCGCGACGACCTCGAATGCCGCGTGCACGAAACAACTGGAGCCGATTCGCATCGGTCAGATCGGTGGCTGGACCGGCATCGTCGGCAACATCCTGAGCCCGACGCGGCTGGCCATGCAGGTCTGGGTGAAGGACATCAACGCCCGCGGCGGCATCGCCTGCCACCCGGTGCAGTTGTTTCAGGCGGACGACGGCAGCGACCCCTCGCGGTCCGCGGCCGCCGTTCAGGATCTGGTGCAGAACAAGAAGGTCGTCGCCCTGGTCGGCAGCCAGGTCCCGGTTTCGATCTCCGGTTTCGCCTCGAAGGTCAATGCGCTCAAGGTCCCGGCCGTGGGTGGGGACCTGATCAACTACGAGTGGAACCGGACGCCGTACATGTTCCCGCAGGGAGGCGACCTCGACGGCGACGTCCTCGGCGCGATCAAGGTCCAGGCCGATCGCGGGTTCACGAAGGTCGCGACGATCTACTGCGTCGAGGCGAAGCCGTGCACCGACGCGGTCGACGTCATCAACCGGGGCAAGGACAAGATCGGCATCACCGAGGTCTACAAGACGCAGGTCTCGATCACCTCCACCGACTACTCGGCGCAGTGCCAGGCGGCGAAGAACGCCGGTGCGCAGCAGCTGCTGCTGGCGATCGACGCCTCGGCGATCAGCCGTTTGATCCGCTCGTGCAAGGCCCTGAGCTACTCACCGGCCATCTCGACCTCGCCCATCGCGGTGGGCGGATCGGTGACCTCGGACAAGAACGTCCAGGAGGCAACCCTCGCCGTGGGGTCGGCGACGGCGCCGTGGACGGAGAAGACTCTGCCGGCGCAGAAGCGCTACCACGAGGCCTTCGCCCGGTATGCCCCCGGCGTGCAGCCGGACGGGGCCAGCAACGTGGCCTGGGTCAGCGGGGAGCTGTTCGCGAAGGCGATCACCAATCTCGGGGCCGGGGCGAGCGGACCGATCACGGTCGACGGCGTCCTTCAGGGCCTGGGCACCATCAAGAAGGAGACCCTCGGCGGGCTCACGATCCCGTTGACCTTTCAGCCCGGACAGACCGGTGCGGGCCCCTATCCCTGCTGGTTCCCGGTGTTGCTCACGAGCAAGGGATGGCAGGCCACCCAGGGCAACAAGGCGACGTGCCTGTGACCGGCCCTTTCTACCCCGGCGCCCACTGCGCGGACCGTGCCGACCAGCCGGCGGTCGAAATGGCCGGTTCGGGCGCGAGCCTGACCTTCGCCGAGCTGGACGCGAGCGCCCATGAGATTGCCCTGGCCTTCCGAGCTCTCGGCCTCGGCGCGCGCGACCACGTCACCGTCTGGATGGAGAACCGCCTGGAGTTCCTCCAGGTCGCGTGGGGCGCGCACTACGCCGGACTGAACTACACCTTCCTGTCCACGCGGCTCACCCCGGAGGAGGCGGCCTACATCGTCGCGGACTCCGGCGCTCGAGTGCTGATCGCCTCGGCCGGGATCGACGCCGACCGAGTCGCGCGGACGCGGGACCTGGTCGGCGACGCGCTGCAGGTCGTGGTCGTGGGCGGGGAATCCGGCCTCGGGCCCGCGCTGCCCGGCCTCATGGCCGCGCACGCTGGGGAGCGCCTGGCCGACCCCGTGGAGGGCAGCGACCTGACGTATTCATCCGGCACCACCGGGCGCCCGAAGGGCGTCCTGCGTCCGTTCACCGGGCAGCCCCTGGGCACGACGCTGGTGCCCGGCCGGATGGGGAAGGCCTTCCTCGGCATGGGCCCGGACACGGTCTACCTGTCGCCCGCGCCGATGTACCACACGGCGCCCCTGCGGTGGTGCATGGACGTGATCGCGCTCGGCGGCACCGCGGTGGTCCTGGAAGCGTTCGACGCCGAGGCCGTCCTGGCCGCAATCCAGAAGTACGGCGTGACGCATGCTCAGTTCGTGCCGACGATGTTCACGCGGCTGCTGCGCCTGCCGGCAGACTTGCGGGCGCGCTATGACCTGTCCAGCCTTCGCGCGGTGGTCCACGCGGCCGCGCCGTGCCCACGCCCGGTCAAGCAGGCAATGCTCGACTGGTGGGGCCCGATCGTCCACGAGTATTACGGCGGCACCGAGGGTGCCGGCCTGTGCTGGGTCACGCCGCAGGAGTGGCTCGCACGTCCCGGCACGGTCGGCCGGGCGGTCCTCGGCCGCGTCGAGATCGTCGGGCCGGACGGAGCGGTGCTCGGAGCCGGCGAGGACGGGCTCGTGTACTTCGCCGAGGGCAACACCTTCCGCTACCACAACGATGCGCCGAAGACGGCGGAGGCGGTTCGCCCCGACGGGGCCTCGACGATGGGTGACATCGGCCATCTGGACGCCGACGGCTATCTGTTCCTCACGGACCGCGCGTCGAACATGATCATCACCGGCGGCGTCAACGTGTATCCGCAGGAGGCGGAGAACCTGTTGGCGACACACCCGAAGGTTGCCGACGTCGCCGTCATCGGCGTACCCAACCCGGACTTCGGCGAAGAGGTCAAGGCGGTCGTCCAGTTGACTCCTGAGGTCGAGGCATCCGACGCCGTGGCCGCGGAGCTGATTGCCTTTTGCCGCGGGGCGCTGGCCGACCTGAAGTGCCCGCGCAGTGTCGACTTCCGTCCCGAGTTGCCACGCGAGCCGACCGGCAAGTTGCTCAAGCGGTTGATCCGGGACGAGTACTGGGCCGGCGTCGACAGCCGGATCTGAGGGAGCGTCGAATGCTGGTGCTGCGTGATGTCACGGCCGGATACGGTCCGACGACCGTGCTGCGACGGGTCAACCTCATCGTCCCCCCGGGCTCGGTCGTCGCGCTGCTCGGGCCGAACGGGGCGGGCAAGACGACGTTGCTGCGGGCAGCCAGCGGCCTGCTCGCGCCGCGCTCCGGGTCGGTGCTGATCGACGGGCACGACGTGACCGGCGCCGACCCGGACCGGTTGATGCGCCGCGGGGTCTGCCACATCCCCGAAGGTCGCGGAATCTTCCGCAGTCTGACGGTCAGGGAGAACCTGATCACGTTCAGCCGGCCGGGGGAGGAGGACCGCGCGCTCTCCTCGGCCGCCGAAGCCTTCCCGCGGCTGGGTGAGCGCATGGGTCAGATCGCGGGAACGATGAGTGGCGGTGAGCAGCAGATGCTCGCGCTGGCCCGGGCCTACGTCCAGAACCCGCGCTTCGTCCTGCTGGACGAGGTGAGCATGGGGCTCGCCCCGAAGATCGTCGACGAGGTCTTCGAGTTCCTGGAGCGACTTGCCGCCCGCGGCTGCGCGCTGCTGCTGGTCGAGCAGTACGTCACCCGGGCGCTCGCCGTCGCGGACTACGTCTATCTGCTCAACAAGGGCGAGGTGGTGTTCGCCGGCGAGCCGGACGAGATCGATGCCGACGCTCTGGCCGAGCAGTACGTGGGCTCCGCGACGTAGCGAACGTCAGGCATGCTGGCTCCGTGGCGCGCGGGTCGGCGGGGGAGTCGGTGCTCGATCGCGCGGTCCGGATCCTCGACGCCTTCGGCCCGCAGGCACCGGTGCTGAGCGTTGCCGAGATCGCCCGCGCGGCGGATCTGCCGATCGCCACGGCCCATCGCCTGGTGAGCGAGCTTGAGCGGCACGGCCTGCTCCAGCGGGACGCCGACCGCCGCGTCCGGGTCGGAGTGCGGTTGTGGGAACTGGCGGCGCGGTCGTCCCCGACCCGGACCCTGCGCGAGGCCGCGATGCCGGTGATGGAGGGGCTGCACGCCGTCGTCGGGCACCACGCTCAGCTCGGGGTGCGCCAGGACGTCGAGGTGCTGTTCGTCGAGCGGTTGTCGGCGCGCAAAGCCGTCGTCAATGTCGCGCAGATCGCCGGCCGGCTGCCGCTCCACGTCTCTTCGGCCGGGCAGGTGCTGCTCGCGCACGCCCCGATCGAGGTCCAGGACGCCGTGCTCGCCGAACCGCTGGCGGCCTATACCGAGGCCACCGTCACCGATCCGCGCCGCCTCCGCCGGATACTTGCCGAAGTTCGCAAGCAGGGCTTCGCCTTCTGCCCCGGCCACATCCGGGCCGAGGCGACCGGGATCGCCGTCCCGATCCGGTCGCCGGCCGGCGAGGTGGTCGCGGCCCTGTCCGTCGTCGTACCGAACGACGAGAACGCCCGCGCGGTGGTGCCGCTGCTGCTCGCCTCGGGCCGGACCGTCTCGCTGTCGCTCCGGGCGCTCCGTTCAGTGGAGTAGCCGTTGGCGGGGGCCCGTCCGGCGCGCGACAGTCCTGCTATGCGGAGCACCGACGTCGACCCGTTCAGCGACGAGGTACTGGGTGATCCGCACGCTTTCCACGAGGATCTGCGCGAGGCCGGCCCGGTCGTCCTGCTCGCGAAGTACGACGTCTTCGGGCTGGCCCGTTACGAGCACGTGCACGCCGCGCTGAGCGACTGGGAAACCTTTCAGTCCGGTGCGGGCGTCGGGCTGTCCGACTTCCGCCGCGAGAAGCCGTGGCGGCCCCCGAGCCTGCTGCTCGAGTCGGACCCACCGGCGCACGACGCCCCCCGGGCGGTGCTGTCGCGGTTGCTGCGGTCGCGCGCCCTCGGCGACCTCCCGAAGCTGTGGGACTCGATCGCCGACGAGTTGGTGGACGCCGTGCTCGATCACGCCGACGGGGTCGTCGACGCGATCCCCACACTCGCCGAGGCCTTCCCACTGCGGGTCTTCCCCGATGCGGTAGGGGTCGGCGTCGACGGCCGGGAGAACCTGCTGCCGTACGGCGACCTGTTGTTCAACGCCTTCGGCCCGCGCAATCACCTGTTCTCCAAGCGGTTGCCGCAGATGGGGGAGTTGTCGGGCTGGGTCAATGCCCAGTGCATGCGTGAAGCGCTGCGGCCCGAGGGCATCGGCGCGGCGATCTGGGCCGCCGCCGACACCGGCGAGATTAGTGAGGAGCAGGCCCCGCTGGTCGTGCGTTCGCTGCTGTCCGCCGGGGTCGACACCACCGTCAATGCGCTCGGGGGCCTCCTCCACGCGATCGCGACCTTTCCGGATCAGTGGCAGGTGCTGCGGGCACAGCCGAAGCTTGTCGGTGCCGCTTTCGAGGAGGCGGTGCGCTGGGAGTCGCCGGTGCAGACGTTCTTCCGCACCACCACCCGTGACGTCGACATCGACGGAACGACGGTCCCGGAAGGCCGCAAGATCCTGATGTTCCTCGGTGCGGCCAACCGCGACCCCCGGCGGTGGACCGACCCTGACCGCTTCGACGTGACGCGCAACGCCGCTGCCCACGTCGGTTTCGGGATGGGCATCCACCATTGCGTGGGCCAGCACGTCGCCCGGGCGGAGACCGTCGCGCTGATCGGGGCCCTGCTGCGCCGGGTCGAGCGCATCGAACCGGCCGGGACTCCGGTGCGCCGGCTGAACAACACGATGCGGGCCTTCGCCTCGCTCCCGCTCCGGCTGGTCGCGGCGTGACGGTCGTTGTCGGTGATGATGACATCAGCACCGACAACGTCAGTCCGGCCAGCCGGTGTAGCCCTCAGCGAGGAACGTGCGCCCGGCCCGGGAGGTCGTCAGGGTTGTCAGTTCGGCGGTCTGCCGGCGAACGTCGAAGGCGGTCATGTCCGGGGACCGGTGCAGCATCGAGGTCATCCAGTAGGAGAAGTTCGCCGCTCGCCAGACGCGGGCGAGGGCGCGGTCGCTGTAGTCGTCGAGGGCGTCCGGATCGTTCCTGGCCAGTGCCCGTTCGAGCGCCTCGGCGAGGATCCGGACGTCGGCGAGAGCCAGGTTGAGTCCCTTCGCTCCGGTCGGTGGGACCGTGTGCGCCGCGTCGCCGGCGAGCAGCAGAGATCCGTACCGCATCGGCTCGTTCACGAAGCTCCGGAACCGCAGCACGGTCTTCTCGGTGATCTGACCCTCGGAGAGTGAGAACCCGTTGGCGCCGAGGCGAGTCTGCAGTTCCGCCCAGATCCGGTCCTCCGACCAGGCATCGGGGTCGGTGTCGGGGTCGCACTGGAAGTACATCCGCTGCACGGTCGGGGTGCGTGAACTGATCAGTGCGAATCCTCGCTCGCTCTGGTTGTAGATCAGCTCGGGGGCACTCGGCGGTGCGTCACAGAGAATTCCGAACCACGCGAAGGGGTACTCGCGGAAGAACTGGCGCCGGGCGACGCTCGGGATCTGGCGGCGGCACAGGCTGTGCGATCCGTCCGCACCGACGAGGTAGCGCGCCCGCACCTCGTGCCGGACGCCCGCCGAGTCCGTGAACCGCATCGCGGGGGAGTCGGAGGTCGGGTCGTCGACCTCGGTGTCTCCGACGCCGAAGCGGACGTCTCCGCCGTCCCGGTCCCGAGCCGCGGCCAGGTCCTCGAAGACCGCCGTCTGCGGATAGAGCCATACCGAGGCACCGACGAGGTCCGAGAAATCGATCCGGTGCCCGCCCCCACCGAAAGCGAGTTCGATCCCGGCATGCTCGGTCCCGTCCTGAACGACCCGCTCGGACGCCCCGGAGCCCACCAGCAACCGGACGCTGTCCCGCTCCAGGATCCCGGCCCGGACAGTGCTCTCGATCTCGGCGCGGCTGCGGTTGTCGATGACGACCGAGTCGATGCCGGCGCGATGCAGTAGATGGCTGAGCAACAGACCCGCCGGGCCCGCCCCGACAATCGCCACGGACGTGCGGGTGGCGACGGGCGGCGGCATGGTCCAAGTACAGCCTCCCGGACGGTGCCGCGGCCAGGGTCGACTCCGCTGAATGGAGCGGTGGCGCGACCCGCCACGCGGGCGGACTACGGTGAGGCGGTGTCCAGCCCCGCGCCGACCCAGGCCGAGATCAACGCGGAGATCGCGGCGATCAGTGACACGAAAGAGACTGGGCCCCAGCTGAACTACCCGCCTTACCGGAGCAGCGCACTGCGGCACCCGAAGGCGGCGCTCCGCCTGGTCGACCCTGACGGCGCCGAACTGTCCGCGCCGTGTTTCGGGACGCAGGAGGTAGATCCCTCTGAGGCCGACCTGACGAGCAGTCAGGGCGGGCAAGCACTCGGCGAGCGGATCCTGGTCGTCGGACGGGTGCTCGACGGCGCCGGCCGCCCCGTGGTGGGCCAGCTGGTGGAGATCTGGCAGGCGAACAGCGCCGGGCGCTACGCACACGCCGGCGACCAGCATCCAGCGCCGCTCGACCCGAATTTCACCGGCGTCGGCCGCTGCCGCACCGGCGCTGACGGCAGTTATCGGTTCACGACGATCAAGCCGGGGCCCTACCCCTGGCGCAACCACCTCAACGCGTGGCGCCCGGCGCACATCCACTTCTCGCTGTTCGGTACCGCGTTCACCCAGCGGCTCGTCACCCAGATGTACTTCCCGGCCGACCCGCTGCACGACCTGGACCCGATCTTCCGCTCCGTAGTGGATCCGACGGCCCGCGACCGCCTTCTGGCCGCCTACGACCACGATCTGACCGAGCCCGAATGGGCCACCGGCTACCGCTGGGACATCGTGCTCACGGGCAGTGCCGCCACCCCGGCCGGGGCCGGCCGATGACGACGCCGGGCCAGACGGTCGGCCCCTTCTTCGGCATCGCGCTCCCTCGGGACGGCGGCGAGCACCTCGTCCCGCCCGGCACGCCGGGCGCAGTGCGGTTGACCGGCCGGGTGCTGGACGGCAATGGTGCGGCGGTGCCGGACGCTTTGCTCGAGATCTGTCCGGGGGGCCTGGTCGGGCGCTCGGCCACCGATGCCGACGGCCGCTTCGCCTTCACCACACCGCACCCGAACCCTCCCGCCCGCGGACTGCCGTTCTTCGCGACCGTCGTGTTCGCCCGCGGCCTGGTGGACCGGCTCTTCACACGGATCTATCTGCCGGCCGAGCCCGAGCAGTTCGCGGCCGACCCGCTGCTGAGCCGGCTCGACCCCGAGCGCCGCGACACGTTGCTCGCGACCGCAACCGCGGACGCCTTGCACTTCGACGTCCGCCTGCAGGGCGAGCGCGAGACCGTCTTCCTCGTCTTCCCGGGATATCAGCCGTGACCGACCTGTTGTTCCCCGGCGAGGAGCGCGCGGGCGACCTGTTCACCGACCGCGCCGTGCTGGACGCCCTGCTACGCGTGGAGCAGGCCTGGCTCGACGCACTGATCGCCGCCGGCGTCGCCCCGGCTGCGGCGTCGGCCGAGCTCGCGAGCGTCGTCGACGGCGCGGACCTCCCCGCTCTCGGTCTGGCCGCGGAGAGCGGCGGCAACGTCGTCATCCCCCTGGTCGCGCTGTTGCGCGAGCGGGTGCCCGCCGAGTGCGCCCGCTGGCTCCACCGCGGACTCACCAGCCAGGACGTGCTGGACACTGCGCTGGTGTTCTGTCTGCGGGCCACCGTGCGGCAGGTGCTCGGAGACGTGGAGACGCAGGTTGTCGCCCTGATGCGACTCTCCGAAGAGAACCGGGCCTCGGTGCAGGCGGGGCGCACCCTGGGCCAGCACGCCGTCCCCACCACCTTCGGAGCGGTGGCTGCCGGCTGGCTGCGGGCCGTTCTCGACGGCGCCGACTTCCTCCGCGTCGCCACCGCGGACCTGTCGGTCCAGGCGGGTGGTGCAGCCGGCACGCTGGCGGCGGCCGAGCTGCTCGCAGGTGCCGGATCCACCGCGCTCGTCAGCGATTTCGCGGCGCGGATCGGACTGCCGGCCGCCGACCAGTGGCACACCCGCAGGGGCACGGTCACGCGCGTCGCCGACGCTCTGGTCGACTGCACCGATACCTGGGGCAAGATCGCCGGCGACGTCGTCCTCCGCAGCCGGCCCGAGATTGCGGAACTCGCGGAACCGGCCGGCCACGGCGCCTCGTCGACCATGCCGCACAAGCAGAACCCGGTCCTGTCAACCCTCATCCGCCGGACCGCGCTGTCCGCCCCGGCCGCGGCCGCCGAACTGCATCTGTGCGCCGCGCAGTTCGAGGACGAGCGTCCCGCCGGTGCCTGGCACGCCGAGTGGCCCGCGCTCCGCCGACTCGGGCGCGGTGCGGCCGTCGCGGCGTCGCTCACCGGGGAGCTGTTGGCCGGACTCCGGGTCGACACCGCCCGAATGCGTCGGACGGCGGACGCGGCGGCCGATGACCTGCTGTCCGAACAACGCTCGCTTGCACCGCTGGTGAACGTCTCGCCGGCCACCGACCCCGCCGAGTACCTTGGCGCCGCCGACCGCCTCGTGAACGAAGCGCTCATCCGCGCCCGCGACTGGCTGGAGGACCCACACCGTGTCTGACGATCCCTCACGAAGTGAGACCCACGCCGCCGGCATGCGAGTGCGCCGCGAGGTTCTCGGCGATGCCTGGGTGGACACGGCTTCTGATCAGGACCCGGAACTCACGGCGGAGTTCCAGGACCTGCTGACCCGGTATGCGTGGGGTGAGATCTGGACCCGCCCCGGTCTCGATCGGCGGTCCCGGTCGATCGTTACGCTGACCGCGTTGGTCGCCCGCGGACACCACCAGGAGCTGGCTGCTCACCTGCGCGCTGCGCGGACGAACGGACTCACCGACGCCGAGATCGTCGAAGTACTGCTGCAGACAGCGATCTACTGTGGGGTGCCCGACGCGAACGCCGCCTTCCGCGTAGCGGCTCAGGTGCTGGGCTCAAGCCAGGACTGAAGCAGTTCGGCGAACGCGGTCGGCCCGTCCGGCGGGGTCCCCGGCGTACCCGGTGCGCTGCGCGAGAACCGGGGCGCGGGGGCGGCCTGCACCACGCCGTCCAGCTCGATGAGCGTGCCGCGTGCGGCGTGGTGCGGGTGTGCAGCGACCTCGTCCCACGCCAGGACCGGCGTGACGCAGGCGTCCGTGCCCTCGAAGTGCTGCGCCCACTCGTCGCGGGTGCGGGAGACGAAGACCTCGGTGAGCCGCGCCCGCAGCGCCGGCCAACCCGACCGATCGAGCTGCGGCGGCAGGCCGGCGTCGGTCAATTCCAGGCCGTGCAGCAGCGCCGCGTAGAACTGCGGCTCGATCGCAC
This sequence comes from uncultured Actinomycetota bacterium, assembly GCA_963756785.1. GTDB lineage: Bacteria > Actinomycetota > Actinomycetes > Sporichthyales > Sporichthyaceae > Sporichthya. Next base: position 1,458,879 of record CAVWPF010000007.1, on the reverse strand, counting down.
CCACGGCCACGTACCGGCCGTCGGCACAGACGTAGGTGTCGTAGAACGGCGCACCGGTGTCGATGAGATTGGACGCGGGCTCGTCGTTCCACGCCTCGGCACCCCGCAGCGCCCACATCATCTGTAGCAGGACGGAGGTCCCGTCGACGATGTTGGCGTCCACGACCTGCCCCAGCCCGGAGGAGTTCCGCTCGTGCAGCGCGGCGAGGATGCCCTGCACGAGAAACATCGAGCCGCCGCCGAAGTCCCCGAACGTGTTGATCGGCGGGACGGGCCGCTCCCCGGGCCGGCGGAAGGCGTTCAGGCCCCCGGACAGACCGATGTAGTTGATGTCATGGCCCGCGATGGCGGCCCACGGCCCGTCCTGCCCCCAGCCGGTCATACGCGCGTAGATGAGGCCGGGGTTGGCTGCCTGCGCGTCCGCCGGCCCGATTCCGAGGCGCTCGGCGACCCCGGGGCGAAACCCCTCGATCAGCACGTCGGCCACCGCCAGCAAGGCGCGGAAGGCGGCCATGCCCTCGTCGGTCTTCAGATCGGCGGCGAGCAGGCGCCGGTTCCGCATCATCCAATCGCGCGCCCCGGCAGGCACCAGGGACAAGCCACCGGACGGCCGGTCCACCCGGATCACGTCTGCTCCGAGATCGCCGAGCATCAGCGCGGCGTGCGGGCCGGGACCGATGCCGCCGAGTTCGAGAACCCGCACCCCGCGGAGCGGACCGCCCATCAGCTGCGCGAAAGGCCCATGGCGTCAACGCCGAGGAAGGGCTGCAACAGCTGGTCGGCAACCTCCTCGGCCACCTGCTCGAGCTTCAGCGGGCCCTTCGGGTTGTACCAGCTGTGGATGTAGGAAAGCGACCCGAGCGCGAGCAGCACCGAGATGCTGGCCTGCCGGGCCGGGACGCCGTGCTTCTTGGCCACCTCGCGCGCCACCCGGCGGAAAACCATGCTGTGCTCGCGGCCGAGCTCGGCGAGGCGCTCCGCCACCGACGGCACCGGCACCGACATCAGGAAGAGCGGGGCGAACGCCGGGTAGTCGCGGGTCTCGATGAGCACCTGCTCGATGAAGAGCAGCCGCAGGCGCTCCTCCACCGGCAGATCCGACTCCGCGATCGGCCGCAGCCGCTCGAGCACCTCGGCGGTCGCGTTCTCGATCGCGCGGATGAAGAGCTCTTCCTTGGACGGGTAGTAGTAGTAGAGGCTCGCGCCGCGCATGTCGAGACGGGCGGCGATCTCCTCGAAGTTGGCGCCGTCGTAGCCCTTCTGCGCGAAGACCTCGGCAGCAGTCTGTTCGACGAGGCGTCGGCGTTCGGCTCGCTTACGGGCGACGCGACTCTCCGGCACCGGTGCGGGCACCGGTGCTGTCGTTCCCCGCTTCTTCGCCTCCGACGGCACCCGGCCCAGTCCTCCCGCGCTCTTCGCCGATCGTGTTCTCACGGTACCGGCCCGGAAGTGGATGCGGCCCGTCCGGCATGCACCGGACGGGCCGCTCCTTTACTCATTTCCGGGGGTTGACGGGGGGCGGACCCCCCGTCGGTCGGGCTACATCTTGGAAGCGGCGAACTTCACAGCCTCGCGGATGCGCGGGTAGGTGCCGCAGCGGCAGACGTTGCGCAGGGTGTCGAGGTCGGCCTCGCAGATCTTGCGGCCGGACTTCTTCACGCGGGTGATGAGCGCCGTGGCGGCCATGATCTGGCCGGGCTGGCAGTAACCACACTGCGCGACGTCGTACTTGATCCAGGCTTCCTGGACCGGGTGGAGGTTGGACTTCACCGTCTTGGCGAGGCCCTCGATGGTCGTGACGCGGTCGGAGGCCTTGATGTCGCTGACCGGGACCGAGCACGGGTTGAAGTGCTTGCCGTTCAGGTGAGAAGTACACGCCTGACACACGCGGATGCCACAGCCGTACTTCGGTCCGGTCACACCGAGTACATCGCGCAGCACCCAGAGCATGCGCACGTTGTTCTCGATGTCGACGCTGACCTTTTTGCCGTTCAGGACGAACGAGTGCTTGGGCACGAGGGTCTCCGTTCCTTTCCTGGAAAGGTAGTCAGATCAGCGCGTGAAACGCCGGCCATTGATCGGGCTTTGGGGAATCGGTGGCACTCGGGACTTCACGACGTATCCCAGCGGGTCGCGGAAGTTCACCGGGAACTCCGTGACGTGCTTGCCGGTCGCTCGGTAGTAGGCCACGGCTGCCGCGCCCTGCGAAGCCGCGACGCCGACCTCGCCCGCGCCACCGCCGACCTCACGGTTGGCCGGCATGACGTGGCATTCGAACACCGCCGGGACGTTCCACTGCCGGGTGTACCGGTAGTTGTCCCACGAGGCCTCCTGCGGCAGGCCGTCCACGATGTGGCAGCTGGCGGTCAGCGCCTGGGCGATGCCGTCCATGCATCCACCCTGACAGGCGGCCTGCACATTGCGGGGGTTGATCGCGTTGCCGATGTCGATGGCCATGATCGCCTTGGTGATCCGGGGGCCGGTGTAGGCCTCGCGGATCTTCCGGTTGACCATCGCGGGGCGGCAGTCGATCTCCATCAGTGTCGCGGTGTAGGCGTGGTACTCCTCGTGGAAACCGATCGCCTGCGCGGTTCCCTCGGGCATCGCCCGGCCCCAGTCGCCGGCGTCGGCGACCTTGTCCAGCACCGCGCGCATCGCGTCGTTCTTGACGAAGGCGCGGCGGAACTCGTAGTCGTCCATCCCGAAGCCGTCGGCGAGCTTGGCGATGAACATCTCGCGGGCGCAGGCCAGGTCGGGCGACCACACGTTCCGGACCGCACTGGTCGGCATGTCGTCGTAGTTGAACACCTCGTTGAGGAAGGCGTCCGTCGGGCCGAAGTTGTACGGGTTCTGGGTGAGGATCTGGAAGAAGCCCGCGGCCACCGTGAGGTTGCCGTAGGCCTTGTTCCCGGAGAAGCCGAGCCGCGGGTCCTGCGCGGTCGCGGAGCCGGAGATGATCTCGCCCACGCCGTGGGTCAGGTCGGTCGCCGAACCGGCCATCCGGATATTGAAACTCGTGATGCTGTTGCCGACCTTGGTGGCGCGCATCTGCGTGATCGTCATCGGGTGCATCCGACCGTGGCGGGCATCGTCCGCGCGGTGCCACATCAGGCGCACCGGCTTGCCGAACAGTTTCGAGGCCTCCACGGCCTCGTACCCGGCGTCAGAGAACAGGTGCCGGCCGAAGGAGCCGCCGCCGGTCACGCAGTGCACCACGACGTTGTCCTCGGGCACGTCCAACTGCAGGGCGATCCGCTGCAGCGTGATGATCGGCATCTTGAAGACGCCCCACACCTCCGCCTTGTCGCCGCGAACATCAGCGATCGCGCAGTTGGTCTCCATGGGGGAGCCACTGCGGTAGTGGCAGGTGTAGGTCTCCTCGATGACCTCGGCGCCGGGCGCCGCAGGGGCCATCGGCAGCTGCACAGCCGCGACCTTGGCGGCGAGGGACTCGTTGTTCTCGTTGTCCAGCGTGCCGGCGCCCCAGGTGACGCGAAGCGCCCGGATGGCGTCGATGCACTGTCCGAAGGTGCGCGCTCGGACGGCCACGCCGGTCGAGATCACCCCGACATCGGTGACGCCCGGCATCGCCGTGACCTGCTCGAGGTTCTCGATCGAGTTGACCTTGCGGTTCCACGACGGCGCCCGGCAGACCATGGTCGGCAGGGCGTTCGGAACAGGCAGGTCGAGCGTGTACTTCTTGGCGCCCGTGGCGGCGTCCCGAGCGTCGACCCGGCCGATCGACTGACCGAGGTACTTGCCCGGCTTGGACTTCACCTCGACGTCGAGCGGCGCAGTGACCTCGGAGGCCGCGAGTTCGGCCAGCGAACCGTAGCCCGCCATCTGACCGTCGGGGCCGAAAGCGGCACCGTCGCGGGTCTTGACCGCCGACGCCGGGATGTTCCACTTCGCGGCCGCGGCGTTGACCATGGCGGTGCGAGCGGTCGCTGCCATGGTCTTGACGGGGATCCAGAGCGAAATGTGGGAGCTCGATCCACCGGTCAGCTGGTTGTAGATCAGCTCGGGGCGGGCGTCCGCGAGCGTGACCGTCACGTCCTCGATCCGCATGTCCATTTCGTCGGCGATGACCTGCGCGAACGACGTCGTGAGGCCCTGACCCACTTCCTGGCGGGGCAGGTCGAAGTGCGCGGTCCCGTCCGGGCGCACCTCGATCTTCAGCAGGTGGTTGGTCAGCTTGCACGCGTCGGTGTAGAGCGTCGGGAAGTCGTACTGATCGGCGAACAGGTCGTTGCTCGGCACGGGTGATGCGCCCGCGGCGGCGGCGGAGGGGGCGGTCGCGGTCTGCAGGCCGAGGTCTGCGGTGACGGCCAGCGTGCTGCCGGCCAGGACGTACCCGACGAATCTGCGCCGGCTGGTGCCCGGGCGCGGGTCCGCGGCCGACTCGTCCGCGACGAGGGCTGCGGAATCGGGGCGGGGATTCGGTGACATGAGCCGTTCCCTTCGCGCCGGCTCGGGGGAGACCGGCATCGGGTTGCAAGCGGATAAGTGCGTGCGCAGGCGCCGAGCGTCGCCCGATATGTCTGAGTATGCCGACGACACACCAGAACTTCAAGAGACGAGTTGAATTTTGCGGGAGCGCCCCGGTAGTTTCGGCCTGACCCCCGGGAAAGGACGCCCCGTCATGCGTAACCCCGCTGTGTTTCCCGCTCTGGTCGTGGCCTCCGCACTCGTGCTGGCCGGCTGCGGCGGGGGCGAGGACGAGGTGCCGACCGTGGGTTCCGACGGGATCACGGCCGGGCCGGGCGTCAGCGCCGACACGATCACTCTCGGCCGGCTGACCGACGCCACCGGCCCGTTCAAGAGCCTCGGGCTGAACCTCAAGGCCGGTGAGGACCTCTGGTTGAAGGACGTCAACGCTGCGGGCGGAGTGTGCGGCCGACAGATCGCGATCGAAACCGTCGACCACGGTTACAAGGCGGATCAGGCGACGATCCAGTTCCCGGACCTCGAACCGAAGATCGCCGGCCTGCTCGAGGTGCTCGGATCGCCCGTCATCGGAGCGCTGAAGGCCGACTTCGCCGACACGCAGCTCACCAGTGCCGCCCTGGCGTTCAGCTCGCAGCTGCTCGACCAGCCCACGGTGCTGTTGGCGGGGACCACCTACGACCTCGAATTCGTCAACGCACTGTCCTATCTGCTCGACGAGGGGCTGATCGCGGAAGGCGACAAGATCGCCGACATCTACATCGACGGTGACGCCGGCCTCAATGGCCTGGCCGGCGTCAAGTACTTCGCCGAGCAGCACGACCTGACGGTGGTCGAGCGCAAGGTCACCGCCACCGACACGGACATGACCAACATCGTCACGGGGCTGCGCGGGGAGAAGGTGAAGGCGATCCTCATGACGACCAGCGGCGCGCAGACGGCCTCGGTCGCCTCGGCCAACGCCGCGCTCCGACTCAACGTGCCGATGGTGGCCAACAGTCCGTCCTTCGACCCGGGCCTGCTGGACACCCCCGCCGCCGGTGCGCTGGACAACAAGCTCTACATCGCATCGAGCTCCGTGCCGTACTCCGCGGACCTCCCGAAGGCGAAGGAGATCGCCGGCAAGTTCGAAGCGGCGGGAACCTCGAAGCCCAGCTATGCAGTGCAGTTCGGCTACTCGCTCGGCCTGGTGTGGCAGCAGATCCTGCAGAAGGCCTGCGAGGCCAAAGACCTGACCCGGGCCGGCATCCTCGCCGCCAAGAACGCGAGCTCGACCGTCGACCTGGAGGGGCTGGTCGCCGACCTCGACTTCTCCCAGCCGGGCTCACCGGCGACCCGGCAGGTCTACATCGCCCGGGTCGACAAGTCGGAGAAGGGCGGCTTGAAGCAGGTGAAGGGGCTCTCCGTGGCCGCGGACGCCAAGACGTACCAGGCTCCTTTCGAGAAGTAGGCGTTCGAGCACCAGACCCGAAGGGTTCCCATGGACGTCCCGAGCATGATGCGCCAGGCGGCAGCGCTCAATCGTGAGCGCGTCGCGATCGTCACCGAGGGCACCACCCTGACCTACGGTCAGATGTGGGACCGCGGGGTCCGGATGGCCAACGCCCTGATCGAGCTCGGCGTGCGCCCGGGTGACCGGATCGGCGGGCTGGAGGACAACAATCTCGGCGCGGCGGATCTCTTCCTCGGCGCAGCCATCGCCGGGGCGGTCCGCGTCCCGCTCTACGCCCGCAACTCCGCGGAATCCCATGCGCACATGGTCGGCCAGACCGGAACCTCGGTGGTGCTGACCGATTCGGCCTACGCCGACTCGGTGGCCGACCTGCCGACGACCGTCCCGAGCGTGCGCCACGTCGTGATCCGGGACGAGGGCTACGAGAAGTGGCTGTATGCCCAGTCCGACGTCGACCCGGAGGTGGAGGTCGGCTCGGACGACTGGTACGTCATCCGCCACTCGGCGGGTACCACCGGGAAGCCCAAAGGCATCGGCTACACCCAGCACGACTGGCTCGTGAACTGCCGCAACTGGTTCCACCGGTTGCCGAACCTGCGCTGGGACAGTGTGGTCGGCCACGCCGGGCCGATCTCGCACGCGTCGGGGTATCTCTTCCTGCCGGCGTGGTTGCACGGCAGCACCAACCTCCTCTTCGGCGCCTTCGACGCCACCAAGGTGCTTGGCATGATGGAGCGTCATTCCGTGACGCACATGTTCGCCCCGCCGTCCATGGTGCAGATGCTCGCCGCCGAGGAGACTGCGCCGAGCCGGGACCTGAGCGCGCTCGAGTGCGTGCTGATCGGTGGGGCGCCGATCACCGATGCCACGGCGAACGCCGGCCGCGCGGTGTTCGGGGACGTGATGTACCAGGTGTTCGGCCAGACGGAGGCCGTTCCGCTGACGGTCATGACGCCCGCGGAGTGGTTCGGGGAGTTCGAGGGCTCGACCCCGATGCGCGCCGCCGGACGGGTGCTGCCGTTTGCGCGGATCCAGACCCGCGACGAGGAGGGCAACGTTCTTCCGCTCGGGGAGGAGGGCGAGCTCTGGGCCCAGGTGGAAGGGCAGATGCGCGGCTTCTGGGGCGACGACGAAGCGACCGCGGAACTGACCCGGGAACGCCTGGTGGACGGTTGGGTGCGGACCCGCGACATCGGGCGGATCGACGCCAACGGCTTCGTGTACGTCCTCGACCGGGCCGACGACATGATCGTGTCCGGCGGCTTCAACATCTGGCCGGCCGAACTGGAGACGGTGATCAACGACCACCCCCAGGTGATCGAGGTCGCCGTGTTCGCGATCCCGCACGAGAAGTGGGGAGAGTCTCCGATGGCCGTCTGCACCGTGGCCGAGGGCGCCACGGTCACGTCGGAGGAGATCGTCGCGCTCGTCGTCGAGCGCCTCGGCTCCTACAAGAAGCCGTCGCGCGTGGAGTTCACGACGCAGCCGTTGCCCAAGACGGTCGTGGGCAAGCTGATGCGCAAGGCGCTGCGCGATCCCCATTGGACGGATCACGGCTCCGGTGTCGGCGGAGCGTGACGGTGTGACCCACCGCTCCGTCATTTATCTACAAGCAACTTGAAAATCAGCGGATCCGTAGGGAAACTGACGGAGTCCCCAGAAGCAGGGACGACTACGAGAGGTGCGTCGATGACTGCGACGATTCCAGCGCCCGTCCTCGGGAACAGCGCGGCCGGCAGCGGCCTCGTCGACGGCTACGACCTGCCGTGGGCATTCGAGTCGCAGCACCTTGAGTGGCGGGAGACCGTGCGCCGGTTCGTCACCCGTGAGGTGGAGCCGGGCGCCGCCCAGCGCAGCATCGACGCTCGCTTCGACGCCGATCTCGCGCGCCGGGCCGGCGAACTCGGCATGTACGGCCTCCTGGTCGACACCGAGCACGGTGGCGCCGGAGCGGACATGCGCACCCTGTGCCTCACGATCGAGGAATTGGCCCGCGTCGACTCCTCGCTCGCCGTCACCGTGCACGTCCAGGCGATCGTCACCGCGTTGTTCCAGCACCTGACGAAAGACCGCCCGGATCTGCGCTACGAGATCCTGCCCGCGGCCGCCGCCGGCGAGACCTTCATGTCGATCGGCCTGACGGAACCGTCCGGCGGATCGGACGCCGGCAACGTCGGCACCACCGCACGCGCCGACGGCGGCGACTGGATTCTCAACGGGGCGAAGCAGTTCATCACCAACTCGGGCACGCCGTTCTCGAAGTACGTGATCCTGCTCGCCGCGGTTGGCGAGAGCGTCAACGGGCGCCCGCCGATCTCGGCGTTCCTGGTCCCGCTCGACGCCCCCGGCGTCACCGTCGGCGGCGCCTACCCCAAGCTCGGCTGGCGCGCGTCCGACACCCACCCGTTGTTCTTCGACGAGGTTCGGATCTCCGGCGACATGCTGATCTCGGCCCCGGGCCGCGGGTACAAGGAAGTTCTGGAATTCCTGACCTGGGGTCGGCTGCCGTTCGCGGCGATGGCCGCGGGCCTGGCCCAGGGCTGCCTGCAGGACACGCTGCGCTTCGTGAGCGAGCGGACGTCGTTCAACCGTCCGTTGGGCAACCACCAGGGCGTGTCGTTCCAGGTCTCCGAGGTCGCGGCCCTCGCCGCGACCGCCCGGACGATGACCTACGACGGGGCGTGGAAGTACGACCACGACCAGCCGTACGCGGACGCGGCCGCGATCGCGAAGCTGGTCGCCTCCGAGGCGGCCAACAAGGCGGCCTACATCGGCACCCAGTTGCAGGGCGGCTACGGCTTCATCACCGAGACCGCAACCACCCGGCACTACCAGGACGCCCGGATCCTGACCGTCGGTGAGGGCACGTCCGAGGTGCAGAAGATGCTCATCGCGCGCGCCCTCGGTCTGCCGGTCTGACGCGTCTCGCGGGTCAGTCCTTCAGTGGTCGGTTGACGACCTCGGTGGCATCCGCCGGGGTCAGACCGAGCGATCGCAGTGCCGCCTCGGCGTACTGACGCTCGGCGTTCTTGCCGAGCCGGCCGTCGACGATCGCGCGCATCACCGCGAGCGCGCCCCCAAGAATCCCGGTGACCGCCACCTCGAGGTCCGGGACCTCGAAACGGCCTTCGGTGATCCCGCGTTGGACGGCGGTGCGGGCGGCGGGGTGGACGGCCACGCCGAACAGGGAGTCGGCGTGATTGAGGTTGACGACCAGGCTGGCGAACTCCGGATCGGAGTAGGCGAGGCCGACGAACCGGCGCACCGCGACGCTGACGAGCTCCGCCGCGTCCTCCAGGGGAGCGGCAGCGAGGGTCTCGGTGATGCCCTGCAGGCTGTCGGCGATGACCGCCTCGACCACGGCTTCCTTGGAGTCGAAGTGGTTGTAGAAGGACCCCAGGGCGACGTCGGCGCGCTCGGTGATCTCCTGGATGCGGAGCCCGGCCACGCCCTTCTCGGCGATGAGTTCGCGGGTGGCGTCGGTCAGTTTCCCGCGGGTGCGCTCACGGCGGCGATCGGTCCGGGTCCGGACCTCGGCCAGCTCCTGGTCGGTCACGCTCCCCAATATGACAGGGGAAATTTCTGGAATCAACTTTCAATCTTGAAGAAATGTTCAGTGTCTAGTGGTCACACGCTAGCGACCTCGCCGCAATCGGAGCGGCGGACTTCTTGTAGTGAATTTTCAGTATTGAAAAGTCGCTTCATCACCGTCTACCTTGGACGTGAGAGCCGCCACACCGATGCGCCGACCGAGGAGCCACGCCCGATGCCGCTGCCCACACAGCCGCCGGAGAGTGACCTTCTCCTGCCCCGGCCTGGAGCGGGGGAGTCGTGGGACCACCACACCATTCACACGCACTATTTCGGGTTCGCGGTACCCGAGCCGGTATCCGGTGGGGCGGCGATCGGCGTGTTCGCCTACATCCGCTACCAGCCGACCTTCCCCCTGTCCCAGGGCGGCGTGGTGATCTTCCAGGGGCTGGACAACCCGTCGCCGACCGACGCGGCACACGTCAACTACGAAATGACCATGCCCTGGCCCGAGGTGGACGGGAACACCATCCGCACCGACAACGGCCTGGGAATCGACTTCGTCGAGCCGGGTCGGATCGCCCGGGTGTCCTATGCCAGCGCCGACGGGCGCACCTCGTTCGACGTGGTGCAGACCGGCGTGACGCCGTTGCTCGCCCGCGGTCACGTGGTCCCGGGCGAGGACGACCACCACGGGGACCCTGCCCGCGTCACCGGCGGCAGCGAGCAGTTCATGCACGTGACCGGCGAACTCGTTCTGAACGGGGAGCGGCACGCCGTCGACTGCTACTACCCGCGCGACCGGTCCTGGCGGCAGGTACGCAAGGAGAGCCAGGGTTTCCCGCCGGCTCCGCCGGTGTGCTGGTCGCCGATGTACTTCGGCGAGGACCTGATCTTCAATCAGATCTCCTTCGAGGCCGCCGACGCCGATCCGACCTGGGCGGGGCTCTACGAGATTCCGGACGGCGCGCGCACCCACCACTTCGCGTGGCTGCAGCAGGGTGACAAGACGCTCGAGATCGTCCGCGTCCGGCGCAAGGTGCTGGAGCAGCAGCCGGGAACGTTCGCCGCGCTGCGGCAGGAGGTCGAGGCGGAGGACGAGACCGGGGCGGTCCACCGGTTCTCCGGCGAGGCGATCGCGGCGTGCGTGATGCCCGCGTGGCCGAACGCCTCGTTCCACGACAGCGTGTACCGCTGGACGGACTCGCACGGCCGGGTCACCTATGCCACCTGCCAGGAGCTGTGGGCCGACAAGTACCAGCTCGGACGGAAGCTGCGTGCGCGGTCGAGCGCCGGGGCGTCGGGGAACTGACGCCGATGTTTCCCGCCCGTCCCCGGGACCCCGAGCCGACGGCCACCGCGCTCCGCGCGTGGCTGGGCACCAAGGTGCTCGGAGTGACCGACCTGGTCGTCTCCGACGTCAGCGCGCCGCAGTTGCGCGAGACCGCCACCGAGGTGGTGGCGTTCCGGGCGGACTGGAACCGGACCGACCAGTGGGTGATCCAGGAACTGACGGGCCACCAGATCCATCACCTGGATTCCTCCACCGGAACACCGCATTCCCTGATCGGAGCAGCGCAATGAGCAGGTCACGTCGATCCTGGACGTCACCCCGTATCCGAGCCGTGGGTGCCGGCGCAGCAGCGCTGGCACTGCTGGCCGGGTGCGGCAGCCACCTGACGGAGGCGGAACTCGCCGCGTCCCAGGGGGCCATCAGCGTCCCGACGTCCGTCGCGGTGGCGCCGGGCGCCGACCAACAGGTGGCCGGCGCGGTGCCTGGCGCAATCGTCCCCGGCGCGGCCGTCCCCGGAACCGCCCCCACGACGACCGACGCCGGCACCGGTGCGGCCGGACAACCGGTCGCCGGCGCGACCACCGGCCCCGGCAAGGCCTCCACGGACACGACCAAGGTGCCGGGCACGGATGCGGCCGTCCCGGGGGCGGGTCCGCGGGACGAGATCGTGATGTGCTCGTTCGGCAACTCCTCCGGCGTCCTCGGCGCGGTCACGGGTCCGGCTCCCGTCGCCAACAAGGCCTGGGAGTCCTACATCAACGCCAAGGGCGGGCTCGCCGGGCACCGCGTCCGGATGATCATCGCCGACACCGGTGGTGCGGCCTCCAACGCGCAGGCCATCGCCCAGAAGTGTGTGGAGCAGGAGAAGGCCGTGGCCTTCTTCAACGAGTACAGCTTCGGTGAGCTCGACGGCGCCATCCCGTACCTGAAGGCCAAGGGCGTGCCGGTCATCGGCAGCATCGGCGGCGCCATCTCGTCCGACCACTCGATCATGGTGTTCAACCCGATGAACGGCGCGGACGTCGGTCAGGCCTGGGGCTTCGTCAACACGATCGCGGCGCAGACCGACAAGAAGAAGCTCGGCGTCCTGTACTGCCAGGAGGCGTCCACCTGCGCGCAGCAGATCAGCACCTTCTCCAAGCTCCTGCCGTACAAGGGCCTCAACATCGTCTACAAGGCGCAGGTCTCGCTCGTCCAACCGGACTACACGGCGCAGCTGCTGCAGGCCAAGAACGCCGGCGCCGAGGTGATGGTGCTGCTCATGGACAGCGCCAGTGTCGGCCGGATCGCGCGGAACGCGGCGCAGCAGAACTTTTCGCCGATCCTGGCGGGCACCTACAACCTGGGCATCCAGGCGACTCTCGACCAGGGCCCGATCCTGAACGGCCTGCTGCTGGCCAGCCGGACCCCCGCCTACTCGACCTCGCCCCTGCTCAAGGACTACCGCGATTCGATGGCGCGCTACCAGCCCGGCAAGGTCACCGGCGATGTGGGAGCGGGTGCATTCGTCGTCGGCGCGCTGCTGGAGAAGTACGCCTCCAAGTTCCTGGCCAAGAAGACCGTGACGAGTCAGGACTTCCTCGACCTGCTCTATTCGCTCAAGAACGAGAAGCTCGGTGGGCTGCTGCCCGGTATTACGTTCGCAAAGAGCGACGACCGCACCCAGACAAACCGATGTATCGCGCCGGTGCGCCTGGAAAATGGGGGTTTCTCCCAAAGTGGCGGCTTCGTCTGCGCCCCCGACTGGAAGCCGGGCACCTGACATGAGTCGACTTCTACGATCCGGCACCGTCGCGGTCGGTGTCGTCGCGACCGTCGGGCTCGCCGCCCTGATGGTGACGCCGGCCTCGGCCGATGACACGAACACCGGTGCCGCGGTCGGTACGGCGTCGGCCAGTGGTGTGCGGACCAGCTACGACTTCCCGGGCTATCTCGTGGTCGACACCCTGTACGACGCGGGCGGACCGATCGCGCAGTCGGTGGTCAACAGCTCCGGCGGCGAGTCCTCGTTCGCGTCCTTCCCGTATCCGGGCGACACGATCGTCAACGCCCCGGCGCTGGCCAACGTCGGCACCGGGCAGGCCTTTCCGTTCACCTACCCGCTCTACGTCGTGACCGACGGGAACCTGACGCCCAAGGCCTCGGCCCAGGACGCCACCGGATCGCTGGTGCTCGACGCGGAGTCGGCGGCACGCACCGCGACCGCGAAGGCGCGCCTGGCCGGGCCGACCGCGGGCGTCCTGCGCACCGCCGGTTCGCTGCAGGAGACCAGCGTCGTGATCGGCGACGACGGCGTGATGACCTCGGTCGCGGACAGCATTCTCCGCGGCATCGACGTCGAGAACGTCCTGAAGATCGCCGAGGTGCACGTCCGTACGGTCAGCGTCCTGAAGCCGGGGGACTCCAAGCCGACCACCACCTCGACCACCGACGTGACCGGGGTGAGCGTGCTGGGTCAACCGGTCGGGCTGACGAAGGACGGCATCGCCGCTCCCGGCGGATCGCCGGGCTCGCCCTACTCGCCGGTGATCGACGCCCTCAATCAGGCGCTCGCCGACGGGGGTATCTCGGTGGCGCTGGCGGGTGGCAATGAGATGGCCGGTGGCAGCTCGAACGCCGGCGTCGAGATCCTGCAGAAGGGCAAGATGCCGTTCGCCGGTTCTCCGGAGGGTGTGGCCCGCACGTTGATCGGCAACGCGTCCAGCTTCATCGTCGGCGGATCCGGGTCGTTGCTCGACCTCGCGAATGCGAACGGCGCGGGGGCCACCGACGCCGGCGCCGTCACCCCGGCCGCGACCGGTGTCGACGCCGCCGTCCCCGACGCCGCGACCGGGCTTCCCGTTCCCGTGCCCGCCGCGGCCGGCATGACGCCCACGGGTGTACCGACGGTGAACTTCGTCCCGCAGGCCGGCGCGACGACCACGACCACGGCGCTGGCACTCGACCTCGACAACCAGCTCAAGTTCTTCTACCTGGTGATCGCTCTCGGTGCCGGCGTCGCCGCTCTGACCTCGCTCCTCTGGCGTGCTTCCGGCCAGGGGATCGGCAATGCGAAGGGAGGACGCGCCTGATGGACGTCCGAACCGTTCTGAAGTCGCAGTGGGACCGGATCGCGGCCGTCGTCTGCGTCGTTCTGGGCGTCGTGCTGCTGATCGTCGGGTACCAGGGCATCGCGGACTCGCCGTACGTCGCCGAGGAGCTGGCGTACCTGATCTCCGGCGGTCTGGGTGGTGTCTTCCTCCTCGGGGTCGGGGCCACGCTGTACATCTCCGCCGACATGCACGACGAGTGGCGCAAGCTCGACCGCATCGAGGACGCGATCCTCAGCCTCCGCAGCGACAACCCGGAGGGGTCGGGCCGCTTCGACGACCTCGTCGAGCCGGTCGCGGAGTCCCGCGCCTCCCGGCACCGGGCCGCCAACTCGGCGGCCACTTCCGGGGCCGGCTCCAACGCGGGCGTGGCGGCCGGCGTCGCCCAGCGCAGCGCGTCGCAGCAGAGCGAGGTGCGGTCCGGTGGTGTGCTCGCGATGCCGCGGGAGCTGCTCAATTCCCTGCGCATCGGCGGGGTCGCCATGTCGCTGGCGCTCGTCGCCCTGATGCTCGCGTACTGGCAGGCCGCGGACACGTCCGAGGCACGTCCGGCCTTCACCGCGACCGCCTACGCCGCCACCGTGCTCGCCGTGGCCGGGGTGCTGGCCGTCGGCGGCATGGTCCGGATGCGGCGCCGCCTGATGGCACGCCGGGCTTCGCTGCTGACGCCGTTCCTCGCGCGGGCCCGTCGTGAGGCGGTCGCCGGTAGCGCGGGGTCGGCGGCCGGTGAGCGGTCTGCCCGGATGCCGGAGCGACTGCTCGTGATCCCGGACGGCCGGTACGCCCATGTCCCGTCCTGCGCGATGCTCCAGGGCGAGCGGACCTCGGTGGTGGACTCCGGTGCGCTTCCGCCCGGTGTCCTGCCCTGTGCGCTCTGCACCCCCGCGGCGCTGTAGGTGTCCGGCCGAGGCGGATTGAGCTGACTCATGTCCGACTACCTGCCGTTCCTCGTCCTGGGCATCACCACCGGGTCGATCTATGCCCTGGCCGCGATGGGCCTGGTCGTCACCTACACGACCTCCGGGGTGTTCAACTTCGCCCACGGCACCGTGGCGATGGTCAGCGCCTACGCGTACTACACCTTGACGGTGGACTGGGGCCTGGCGCCCGAACTCGCGGTCTTCGTCATCGTGCTCGGCCTCGGTCCCGCGATCGGCGTGATCGTCGACCGCGCCCTGTTCCGTCGGCTCCAGGGCGCCGGCTCGGCCGCGTACGTGGTGGTCTCGATCGGCCTGCTGGTGGCGCTGCAGGGCCTGGTCATCATTATCTACGGCCCCACGTCCAAGCCCGTGCCGCCGATCTTCCCCGACAAGGTCGTCGACCTGGGGCAGGTCAATGTCGGCTACGACCAGATCGCCGTCACGTCGATCGCAGCGGTGCTCGGGCTCGCCCTGGCGCTCTTCTTCAAACGCACGCAGACCGGCCTGGACATGCGCGCCGTCGTCGACGACCCGCAGCTCGCCGAGCTGACCGGCGCGAACGCCTCACGGACGACCACGTTGGCCTGGATGCTCGGCTCGTCGTTCGCCTCGCTCGCCGGGGTGCTGCTGGCGCCGACCCTCGGCGCCGACGCACTCGTGCTCATCCTGCTCGTGGTGCAGGCCTTCGGCGCCGCTGCCCTCGGCCGGCTCGTGAGCCTGCCGATCGCCTACGTCGGCGCCCTCGGTCTCGGTGTGCTGGGCCAGCTCTCGATCAAATGGGTCAGCGAATACGCCAGTGACCAGACCTGGCTCGCCGGGCTCCCGCAGGCCCTGCCGTTCATCGCGCTGTTCACCGTGCTGGTGGTCAGCAAGAAGGGCAGCTTCAAGGAGCTCACCAAGAGCGTGCAGGCGCGGGCCACGACCCAGACCCTCGCCCCGGGTTCCCGCCGCTTCCCGGTGCTCGTGCTCGCGGGCGTCGTGGGGGCGGCCCTGGTCATCCCGGGCATCGCCACCGACTCGAGGACCACGACGGCCACCACGGCCCTCGCCATGCTGATCATGTTCAGCAGCCTGAGTCTGCTGCTCGGGCTTTCCCGGCAGATCTCGCTGTGTCACGCGGTGTTCGTCGCGCTCGGGGCAACCACCCTCGGGCATCTGCAGTCCGACGGGTGGCCGTTCCTCCCGGCCCTGCTCGTCGCCGGCCTGCTCGTGGTGCCGATCGCGGGTCTGCTCGCGATTCCGGCCATCCGCCTCTCCGGGTTGTTCCTCGCGCTGGCGACGTTCGGCTTCGGAGTGCTGTTCCAGAACCTGCTCTACAACACGTCCTGGGTCTTCGGGACGTCCGGCCAGGTCGCGGTGCAACGCCCCACCTGGTTCGGGAACGTCCTCGACGGCACGAACGAGTTCTACTTCTTCGTCCTCGCGATCGCCGTGGTCTCCATCCTCACGGTCGAGCTGGTGCGCGCGACCCGTCTCGGCCGGCTCCTGCGGGCCACGGCGGACAGCAACGTCGCGGTCGAAACCCTCGGCATCAACACCACCGCCGCGCGCACGGTCGTGTTCTGCGTGAGTGGGTTCTTCGCGGCGATCGCCGGTGGCCTGCTGAGCGCGCAGGTGACGACCGTCGGCACGTCCAGCTACTCGTTCTTCCAATCCCTGACCTGGGTCGCGGTGCTGGTCGCCGCAGGGTCCGCGACTCTCGGCGGCGCCGTCCTCGCGACGGTGATGATGGTGGCGATCCCGGCCTTCTTCACCAACGCCGACGTCATCAACTACCAGACGATGTTCTTCGGCATCGGCGCGATCCTGCTCGCGCAGGCCCCCAACGGGCTGATCGGCCTGATCACCAATCTGCCGAACACCCGGTTGTGGGGCCGCGTCGCCGACGAGGGACCGGCACGGTCCGGCGCGCACGCGACGCGGCGACGGCAGCGGTTGGCGCCCACCCCCGTCGAACCGGCGGGAGCGGCGCGATGAGCCTCGAGCTGCGCAACCTTGACGCCGGCTACGGCCGGACCCAGGTGCTCAACAACGTCAACCTGACAGTCCCGGCCGGTGCGGCGGTCGCGCTGCTCGGTTCCAACGGAGCGGGTAAGACGACGCTGCTCAAGACCATCGCCGGCCTCGTCAACCCGACCTCGGGAGAGGTGCGGTGGAACGACCGGCCGCAGGGCACCCGTACCCCGCATTCGCGCGTCGGCGACGGGATCTGCCTGATCCCCGAGGGCCGCGGCATCTTCCGCAACCTCACGGTCGCGGAGAACCTCGCGATGCACACCCGCGGCCGCGGCAAGGCGCAGGCGATCGAAACCGCGACCCGGTACTTCCCGGTACTCGGACAGCGGCTCTCCCAGACCGCGGGCACGATGTCCGGCGGCCAGCAGCAGATGCTCGCCGTGGCCCGTGCCTTGGTGACGCAGCCTCAGTTGCTCATGATCGACGAACTGTCCGTCGGCCTCGCGCCGGTCGTCATCGACGAGATCTTCGCCGCCATCGAGATGCTCCGCGCCGAGGGGCGCTCGCTGCTCGTGGTCGAGCAGTACGTGCACCGGGCCCTGGCGATCGCGGACTACGTCTACATCCTGCAGAAGGGCCGCGTGGTGTTCGTCGGAGAACCGGCGCAGTGTCGGAGCGGCACGATCTTCGAGCGCTACCTCGGGGAGGGCGTGGCCTGATGAGAAGTTCCCGCACGGATGGCTCCGCCACCGGTGACGGCCTGCGCGCCGACGGCGTGGTCGTGAAGTTCGGCGGCCTGACCGCGCTCGACGGGGTCAGCGTCCACGCCCCGCCCGGACGGATCACCGGTCTGATCGGCCCCAACGGCGCCGGCAAGACCACCCTGTTCAACGTCTGCAGCGGACTGCAGCCGCCGGTCGAGGGCAAGGTCACCCTGGACGGCGAGGACCTGGCCCGGCACAGCCCGTCGCGTCGCGCCCGTGAAGGCCTCGGCCGCACCTTTCAGCGGCTCGAACTGTTCGGGACCATGACCGTCCGCGAGAACGTCGAGTTCGGCGTCGAGGCCCGCTGGCTCAGCTGGGATCCAATCTCGCAACTCGGGCTGCGCTCCTCGGGTCGGGCCCGGCGCCGGGAGATCCGCAGCGCGGCGGACGAGGTCCTGCACGCGACCGGCCTGGAGCCCCTGGCCGACCGGGTCGTCGGCTCCCTGTCGACCGGTCAGGGCCGCCTGGTGGAGCTCGCACGGGCCATGGCACGCAACCCGCGGATTCTTCTGCTCGACGAGCCGTCGTCCGGCCTGGATCCGGCCGAGAGCCGCGAGTTCGGTCGCCTGCTCCGTGAACTGGTCACCACCCGCGGCCTCGGCATCCTCATGGTCGAGCACGACATGAGCCTGGTGCTGGAGATCTGCGACTGGATCTTCGTCCTCGACTTCGGCAAGCCGCTGATGGCGGGGACCGCGAGCGAGGTCCGTAACAGCCCCGACGTTCAAGCGGCTTATCTCGGCAAAGAAGCCGCGTGAGAGTCCGAATCCTGCGCAACCTGAGCGTGCAGAAGCAGCTGGAGGCCCCCATGTCCCGTCACCGTTCCCGTCGCCCGCGGCCGTTCCTGGGCCACGGCAGGTCCGGTGCCGTCGCCGCGGCCGGCACGCTCGCGCTCGGTCTGGCGATGGGCGCAGCCCCGGCCGGTGCGGTGGAGTCGCCGACGGCGGCGCCCGTCGCCCGGCCCGCGGCCGACGCGCCGCCGCGGGTCACCGGGCTGTCGAACTTCTTCGACTACTGCCAGACCGGCGCGACCCTGGCGATCCCGCTGTTCTACGGAATCGGCACCTCCACGGTGAACCTGGCGCTGGCTCAGTTCCCGGCGGAGGCGCAGCCGCTGACCAACGAGATCCTGGTGGCCGAGGCCGCCGGGCCGCAGCTGTTCGAGGCCATGGCCGGGCCGGCGCGACAGTTCATCGACGGTGGCCGGACCGCCGCTGCCCCGCTCGCCGCCTACAACGAACAGTTCAACGGCGGCCTGACGGCGTTCGCCGACGGCACCCGCACCGCCGCCGAGGCTCTCGGTCCGGTGGTTCAGCCGGCCGACGTCTCGATGAGCCAGTTCGCGGAGTTCCTGGACAGCCTCAAGGCGAAGTGACTGCCGCCTCCGCCGTGGAGAACGCCAGGCAGGTCGATCGCGACGGCCTGGTTCAGGATCTGAACCTGACCCGGTAGTGGATCTGTACTACCGTCCCGCGGCATGGGAGCGAGCGACGGACAGTTCTGCCCGGTCTCCAAGGCCACCCAGGTCCTGGACGAGCGCTGGACCTGCTGGTGATCCGGGAGCTGCTGATGGGGGACATGCACCGCAACGCGGCCGTCGGGAACTACGACCCCGGCCACGACCTAGCCGGAACGGTGACGGCCTCGTTGCGCGGCCTGACCGATGTGTGGATGGGCGAGCTGACCTGGCAGGCGGCCGTTCCCCGTCCGGCGCGGGTCGGATGACCGCGTCGACCACGGGGGCGCCGGAGAGCGACAGCGACCTCCCCGCGTACTGGGCTGCACTCGGCCTGCCCGGGGTCGTCGACGCCCACGTCCACCTGATGCCCGACCGGTTGCAGGAGAAGGTCTGGGCATACTTCGATTCCGCCGGACCGCTGCTCGGGCGCCCCTGGCCGGTGCAGTACCGCGACGAGATGTCGCAACGCTTGAGCCGATTGCGGGGCATGGGCGTGCGCGCCTTCACCGGCCTGCTCTACCCACACAAGCCCGACATGGCCGCCAGCCTCAACGACTGGGCCGCGACCTTCGCGGCACAGACTCCGGGCTGTCTGCACACCGCGACGTTCTTCCCCGAACCGACGGCTGCGGCGTATGTACGGACCGCGCTCGACGCGGGTACGCGCGTGTTCAAGTCCCACGTCCAGGTCGGTCGCTACGATCCGCGCGACGAGATGCTCGACCCGGTCTGGGGGCTGCTCGCCGAGGCCGGCGTTCCCGTTGTCGTACACGCCGGCAGTGGCCCGACAGCGACCGACTTCACCGGCCCCGGCCCCTTCGGTGACGTGCTCGCGCGGCACCCGCGGCTGCGCGCGATCATCGCCCACCTCGGCATGCCGGAGTTCGACGGCTTCTTCGACCTGGCCGACCGTTTCGCGCAGGTGCGGCTCGACACCAGCGGCGTCTTCACCGACTTCGGCCAGTCGGGGTGGCCCTTCCCGTTCCCCGACGGCTTGCGCCGGCTGCAGGACCTCGGCGACCGGATCCTGTTCGGCAGCGATTACCCGACGATGCCGAACACCTACGCGGTCCAGGTCGCGGCGGTGACCGGCCTCGGGCTCGGCGACGACTGGCTGCGCGCGGTGTTCCACGACAACGCCGTCGCGCTGTGGCCGGAGCTCGCCTGATGCTGCGTCAGTCAGTTGCCCGTCAGCGAGCGGTCGGGTCCCAGCTCGGGGCGTAGTAGTTGCCCTGCTTGATCCGCGTGATCATCTTGGTCTTCGTCCCCTCGATGGACACCAGTCGCATGGAGGAGGGTGAACGGCCGTCCGGGCCGCCGTGGGTGAACAACACCCAGCGGCCGTCGGCGGAGAAGGTCGGGCTGTTGACGCGGCCGGTCGAGCTGTGCACCAGACGGCCGATCAAGGTGCCGTCGCGCTGCGCCAGCCAGACTCCGGTGCCGGAAGCATCGGCCTGCAGGAAGGTCAGCAGCTTGCCGTCGGGCGAAACGGCAGGCTGGGACAGGTAGCCCGCGGGCGCGGTGTCCCCGAGTACCGCCCGGGGGCGGGAGCCGTCGGCGCCCGCGGACCACAGCGACTGTCCGGTGGTGGCGCCGTTCGCCCGGGACGTGCGGGTGAACAACAGGCGCGTGCCGTCCGCGTCCCACGCCGGCGCGAAGTCGATGCGTTCGGCTGTGTTGGTCGAGACCTGGATCAGCGCCTTGCCGTCCGGTGTGAAGGTGGCGATGCCCTTCTCCGTGCCGGCGGCGATCCGGGTGCCGTCGGGTGACCAGGCCGGCTCGCGGGCGTTCAGGCCGGTGGTGACCCGGCGCAGGCCGGTGCCGTCCCGGCGTACGACCCAGATGTCGGTGCGACCCGAGGAGACGTCCGCCCGGTCGCTGCTGAATGCGATCAGCTTGCCGTCGGGGGAGAAGGACGGCTCGAACTCGGTGGCCGGGCCGGTGGTGACCGCCCGGTCGTCGGTCGCGTCCGAGCGCATGATGCGGATGTCGCCGGCGCCGAGGAAACCGCGCCCGGGTCCGGCGGCCTCGCTGAACGGCAGCGCGGTGTAGGCGATCATCGGCGCCTTCGACTTCGAGGCCACCGGCAGCGGCTTGGGGGCCGGCGGGGCGTCGTCGGCGGTTGCTGACGGGGCGACGGACAGCAGGAGGCCCGTGACGGCGAGCAGGACGCGAGTTCGCACGGACGTCAGCGTGCCCCCTCCGGGGCTCGCCGTCGAGCAAGCGGACCTGGGAGTCCGGTCACGTCTTCTTCTCGGCGACGGCCTGTATGCGGTTCAGCGTCTCGGTCATGCCTCGGATGTTGGTCTTCGCGCGCAGGGGCCCGGCCAGGGTCCAGTACACCCGGATGAACGCTGAGGGCGTGAGCTCGAACGACTCGGTGACGTCGGTGCCGGCGCCCGCCGGGCGCAACTGGTACCGCCAGGTGTTTACCCCGGCGCCCATTCCGGGTACCTCGACGAGAAAAGCAAAATCCCGTTCCGGTTCGCAGCGGGTGACACGGCAGGTGGTCCAGTACATGGGCCCGCGGCCGTTGCGCTTGACGTGCCCCTGAAACCTCGCGCCCACCGCGGGCCCCGTGGCGCCGTCGATCCAGCGTCCTTCCAGGGTTTCCGGGGAAAATTCTCCGACACGGGTGACGTCGGTGAGCAGGGCCCATACGGCCGCGGGTGGGGCGTCGATGTGAAGTGTGACTGATTCGGTCAGCGAGCGCATGGGGCGAGCTTAGGATCATCGAGCCGACCCCGACCGGGCGAGGCAGCTGGGGGATTCAGACGTGGAAACACCGCCTGTGCCAGGGCCGCCGCCGCCACCGGTGGCCGGCCTGCCGGAACCGGCGGGTCCGCCGAGCTTTCTCGCTCGCCGGATGGCCGTCATCGTGGCCGGCGCCGCCGCGCTGCTCGGTCTGGGCCTTTACCTGGCCGCGTACGCCTCGGCCGGCTCCGAGGTCAGAAAGGGCACCACCGTGCTCGGCATCGACATCGGCGGCCTGAGCCGGTCCGACGCCGAAGCCAAACTCGCCTCCGAGCTGCCGGCTGTCCTCAGCAGTCAGGTCACCGTCACCGCTGCCGGGAAGACCTTCACTCTCGACACGGTCAAGTCCGGCCTGGCCGTGGACGCGCCGGCCACCGTCGCCAAGGCCGGCGAGCGCAGCCTGAACCCCGGCGTGATCTTCCCCGTCCTGTTCGGCGCGAAGGACAATCTTCCGCCGGTGCTCACGGTCGACGACGTCGCGCTGAGCAAGGCCGTGCAGGGCATCGCGAAAAAAGTCAACCAGAAGGCCCGCGAGGGCCGGGTGAAGTTCGCCGGCGGCGAGGCCGTGGCGATCCAGCCACGCGAGGGTCGCGCTCTGCTGGTCGCCGAGACCGCGCAGGCGCTCCGGGCGGCCTACGAATCCGGCGCCGCCACGGTCACCGCCGCCGTGAAGACGGCCGCGCCGGTGGTCGGTCAGGCCGAGGTCGACCGCGTGATGGACGAGTTCGCCGGTCCGGCGATGGCGGGCCCCATCACCGTGTCCCTCGACGGCCGCAACGTCACCTTGAGCACCGCGAAGCTCGACGACTATCTGAAGATCACCGTCACCGGTCCGACCCTCGGCTGGACCGTCGACACCGACCGGATGGCGGCCGACCTGGCGGAAGAGAACCCCCAGCTCGTCACTGCACCGAAGGACGCCTCGTTCACCTTCGAGCGCAATCAGCCGAAGCTGATCCCCGGCAAGGACGGCGAGAAGATCGACGTCGTCGACTTCGGGGAGCAGATGCGCGCGCTGTTGGTCGCGCCGGCGCCGCGTTCGATGGTCGCGCAGGTGGAGCCGGCCGAGCCGGATCTCACCACCGCTGAAGCAGGGAACCTCGGCATCACCGAGAAGCTCTCCTCGTTTCGGACGAACTACCCGATCGCCCCGTACCGGGTGACCAACATCGGCCGCGCCGCCGAGCTGATGAACAACTCGTTGGTGCTGCCGGGTGAGACCTGGAGCCTGAACGACACCGTCGGCGAGCGGACCAAGGCGAACGGGTTCGTCGAGGGCTTCGTCATCGACGGCGGTCAGTTCAAGGAGGACCTCGGCGGCGGTGTCTCGCAGTCGGCGACGACGGTGTTCAACGCGATCTTCTTCGCCGGGCTGAAGGACATCGAGCACCACACGCACAGCCTCTACATCGGTCGCTATCCGGCCGGCCGGGAGGCAACCGTTGCCTGGGGCTCGAAGGACCTGCGCTTCCAGAACGACACCCCGACGGGGATCCTGCTCCGCGCCACGACCCAGCCCGGGTGGATCCGGGTCACGATCTGGGGGACCAAGTACTTCGACAAGATCGAGTCGGTCAGCTCGGAGCGCTACGACTACAAGCAGCCGGGGAAGATCACCTCGGCCTCCCCGGACTGCGTCCCGCAGTCACCGTCCCCCGGCTTCGAGATCGACGTCACACGGGTGTTCTACCAGGGCGGCAAGGTCGTCAAGCGGGAGAAGTTCCACACCGAGTACATCGCCACCGACGACATCACCTGCACCAACCCCCGCAAAGACGACTAGAGGTACGTCTCAGCTCTGGGTGACTACGCGGCGCGGGTGCGACGCGTCCGCGCTCAGGGTTTGCGGGGCGCTCTTGCTCGTCCCGGGAGCCGGCTAGAAGGGCGGCTCGTCGGGTTCGGGGCTGGGTGCTGGTCGGCCTGACGCTGGATCAGGTTCCTGCTGGGGCGGCTTGAGGTAGCCGAGCCAGGGGTCGGAGTCGAGGTGGTGGTCGGGAACGTCTGGGCCTGGTGGGGCGCGGGCGGGCCCGGGGGGTGGCAGGTCCTCGATGAGTGGGGCGATGGTGGTGTCGTAGGTGCGCCCGAGGCGGCTGGTCCAGCGGAAGGTGCTGTCGTCGCGGCGGGTGAGGTGCCAGCCGCCTTTGGTCTTCAGGTCGTGATCGTGCTCGCAGGCCGGGCCCAGGTTCTCCCGGACGGTGTGGCCGCCGAGGGCGTGGTCGTGGGTGTGGTCCATCTCGGAGGAGGTGGAGGGGCGCCGGCAGCCGATGCCGATGCAGGTCCGGATGGTGAGTTGAAGCTCGCGGCGCAGGCCGGCGCGGGGGAACCGGCGGCGGGCCTCGGCGGAGTCGGACCCCCGGGAGGGGCCGGCGCCGCGGTTGCCGGTGGGGTCGGGCGCGCCGGCGTCGGCCCGGCGGGCGATGTCGGTGAGGACGGGCAGCCACGCCAGGACGGTGGCGGGGTCGGTGAGGTTGGCGTGCTGGAGCGGGCCCTGGGTCAGGGCGGCCAGCAGGTCGGCGGGGACGAGCAGGTCGAGCACGCCGGCGTTGTCGGCGTTGCGCCGCGCCCAGCCGTGGGGGCGGGCGGGGGTGAGCCCGGAGTGGATGGGGCGGCCGCTCGGGGTCGAGGACCGCGAAGCGCCACTGGCCGCAGGTGAGCTTCTCGGTCAGCGCCCGGGCGTGCTCGGCGTGGATGGGCCCCCACCCGGCCAGGTCGCCGGGGTGGCGGTCCAGGCCCAGGAGCGTGGACAGCTTCACCGTGAGCTGCACCCCGGAATGCGCGGCCCGCGGCGCCGGGACCGGGATGGACGCGGCCGCCCGGGGGTCAGCGGTCGGAGTCGGACCGGGCTCTGCCTCGGGTCGGGTGGAGGCGAGCCTCCGGAGGATCTCGTCGTCGTCGGGGCTGGCGTAGGTGCCGTCGAGCATGCCGAGGGCCAGTTCGGAGCGCAGGTGGTCCAGCGGCCGGGGGTCACCGGCGCGGCGGGCCGCGGCGGCCAGGCGCTTGAGGCGGCCCAGGCTGCCGGCGACGCGGGCGGGGTCCTGGTGCTGGGCGGCCAGGTCGGCGGTGCCGTCCTCGTTGCGCCAGCCGATCACCCGGCGGGTCTTGAGGGCTGCGGTGAACATCCGCAGCGCCCAGTCCGGGTCGAGCGCGATCGCGAGCTTCTTGCACCGCTCACCGAGGGCTTCGGGGGTGTAGGGGTCCGGGTGATCGATCGAGCAGCGGCCCAGGACGTCCTCGACCACGAGCGCGGCGTGCTCGCCGCAGAGGTCCTTGGTCCAGCGGGTGATCACCCGGGCCCGGCCCTCATCGAGATCCCCACGGGCCATCGCCGCGTACAGGGCGGGGAGGCGGTGGGTGAGGGTCCAGGCGAAGTCGACCAGGTCGTTCGCACCGTGCAACGACAGTGCGAGGCCGGCGCGGACCTCATCGGCGGCCCAGCGATCCGGCTCCGGTAACCGCCGTGCGCTCTGGCCGGGGTCGTCCGAGCGGACCGAGACCTCCGCGACCGCGGCGAGGCGGACCGCGTCCGCGGCGTTCTTCTGCCGCTGCGCCAACCGCATCACCGAGACCGCTTCATCGCCGGTGAGCGTGGCCAGGTCCGCGGCGCTCGGCGCCACCCCCAGCTCCATGATCCCTGCTCCGGCCATGGGATCAACCTACGACCCGCCACCGACAATCAAGATCTCGTACCGGAAGCCCAAACACGTACGACATATAGAGTCTGACGGTCCATCAGGGGTTGACGGGAGCGTCCTCAGCCGTGCGATCGCGACCTGGGCCGCGCCACGTCGCGGCCAGATCGGGACCCGCGATCTCAGCGATCCGGTTGAGGGGCCGGTCGTGCTGCCGAAGCCCGTGAAGGGACAGAGTCAGGCCGCGACGGCACGGTGCGCGGCCGGGACGGCCTCGTCCGCCGCCGGCGGGCCGGGTGGGGTGCCGTCGCCGAAGGGGCGCCCGCCCAGCTGCTCCCGGCCGTGCGGGGTGAGCCAGCCGGACAGGTCCGGTCCGGCGGGGACGATGCCGGTCGGATTGATGTCGGAGTGGACGCAGTAGTAGTGCCGCTTGATGTGGTCGAAGTCGGTCGTGTCGCCGAATCCGGGAGTGGTGAACAGGTCGCGGGCGTAGGCCCAGAGCACCGGCGTCTCGGAGAGCTTGGACCGGTTGCACTTGAAGTGGCCGTGGTACACCGCGTCGAAGCGGGCCAGCGTGGTGAACAGCCGGATGTCGGCCTCGGTGATGGTGTCGCCGACCAGGTAGCGCTGCGTGCGCAGCCGGGCGCTCAGTTCGTCCAGCGCGTCGAACAGTCGAGCGTAGGCCGCCTCGTACGCCTTCTGCGTCCCGGCGAACCCGCAGCGGTACACGCCGTTGTTCACCTCGGTGTAGATCAGCTGCATGACGTCGTCGATCTCGGCCCGCAGCGGCTCGGGGTAGAGGTCCGGCGCTCCCGGGCGGTGGTACTCGCGCCACTCGGTCGACAGGTCGAGCGTGAGTTGCGGGAAGTCGTTGGTGACGACCTTGCCGCTCGGGACGTCGACGATCGCCGGGACGGTGACGCCCTTGTCGTAGTCCGGGTCGCGCGCGAAGTAGGCCTCGCGCAGCCGCTGGATGCCGAGCACCGGATCGCGCCCGTCCGGGTCTTCGTTGAAGGCCCAACTGCTCTCGTCGTGCTCCGGCCCGGCGATGCCCATCGAGAGCACGTCCTCGAGTCCGAGCAGACGCCGCACGATGATCGCCCGGTTGGCCCACGGGCAGGCGCGGGCCACGATCAGCCGGTACCGGCCGGGTTCCACCGGCCAGCCGTCGCGGCCGTCGGCGGTGATGCGGTCGGGCAGATACTCGGTGTCGCGCTCGAACGCGGCTTTCGTCACGTAGGCCATGCAGAAGCCGTACCCGGCACGCTGCGTCCTAGTCGACGCGCAGCCGCGGGCCGAGCCCACTGGCCCGTGCGGCCGGGCGTGTCACCGCGCGCTCGACGGCGGCGGCCGAGCCGATAACCCGCACGCCGCGCGTGGCGCGGGTGAGAGCGGTGTACAGGGTCTGCCGAGTGGCGAGGGGCGAAGCGGCCGGGGGCATCACGAGTGACACCTGCGCGAACTCGCTGCCCTGACTCTTGTGCACCGTCATGGTGTGGACCGTGCGGGCTTCCGGTAGCCGCCCCAGCGCCACCAGGCGAGCCTCGCTGCCTCGACGGAACGCCGCGACCGGCTCGCCATCGCCGGTTGCCACCACGACTCCGGTGTCCCCGTTGAACAGGCCGATCTGCGGGTCGTTGGTCGAGATCAGGATCGGCTCGCCGACGTAGCGGCCGTCCGCCCGACTCGGGGCGTGGGCGCCGCCCAGCCAGGCGTGAACCCGGTCGGTCCAGTGCCGCACTCCGCGCGGGCCGACCCGGTGGGCACACAACAACCGGTGTCGTTCCATCGCGTCGAGCGCGCCCAGGGCGTCGCCCATCGTGGCCGCGGCGGTCATCGCGGATCCCGCTTCGACCACGTCGGCGCGGAGCGCCGCCAACGCCGCCTCGGGCACCAGCCCGTCGTCGCCGACCTCGACGAATTCGATGCCGCTCGTGCCGGCGCGGAGCAACCGGAGCACCTCCGACGGATCGCCCGCCCGGACCGCGGTCGCGAGCTCCGCGATCGCGCCACCCTCGTCGTAGCGCCGGGTCCGTTCCAGCGTGACCACCGACGTCCGCAGCCGGGACTCGGCCGTACCCGACCCCACGATGTCGCCGAGCACCGCGCCGGCCTCCACCGAGGCGAGCTGGTCCGGATCACCGACGAGGATCAGCCGGGTCGCGGGGCGCAGCGCCTCGAGCAGACGGGCCATCAACGTCAGCGGGACCATCGAGGTCTCGTCGATGACCACGACGTCGTGCGGCAGGCGGTTGGTGCGGTCGTGCCGGAACCGGCTCTTGACGCCCGGCCGACTGACGAGCAGGCGGTGGATGGTGGTGGCCTCCGGCGTGCCGACGCGGGCGCGGTCCAGCGGGTCCAAAGCGGCGGTGGCCTTGCGCACCGCCTCGGTCAGCCGTGCTGCCGCTTTGCCGGTAGGGGCGGCCAGCGCGACGCGCAGCGGGGGACCGCCCTGGTCGGCCAGGACGGCCAGCAGGCGGGCGACGGTGGTGGTCTTCCCCGTGCCCGGGCCACCGGCGATGACCGCGAGGCGCGTCGTCGCCCCCACCTCGGCGGCCCGGCGCTGGTCAGCGTCGTCCGCGACCGGGAACAGCCGGTCCAGTGCCGAGGTGAGCCGCACCGGGTCCACCGGCGGCGGGTCGTCGACGGCCCGGGCCAGCAGCGCGTCGGCGACGGCGCTCTCCTGGACGTAGTAGCGGTCGAGCCACATCGAGGCCCCGACAACGCGCAGCGGTCGGCCGGCATCGTCGTGCGCACTGTCCGGGCCGGCCGCCAGCGGGCTGGCTGCGCACGCGGCAATCCACGCCTCCGGCGCCGGCCAGGCGAGCGAGGCCGGATCGATCCGGGCCGCGTCCGGGTCGTCCGTCAGGTAGCCGGACGCCTCGATCGCCTCGGGAACGATCACCTCCGCCGCGCTCCCGAGGTCGAGGACCACCGAGCCCGCGCGGGTGCCGCGCACGGTGAGAGCCGCTGCGAGCAGCACGCGCTCGTCGGTCTCCCCGCCGAGCCGTCCCAAGGTCGAGGCGACGTGGACGTCGGCGGCCGAGAGGATCCCGGCATCGTTGAACTGACCGAGCAGTCCCGAGGCTCGCAGCGCGCGGGACGGGCGGGTGTCGGGCAGCGTCACGCGGCACCTCCGGCGAGCAGGCCGGACATCGCGAGCACCAGGGCGGCCGGAGGCCGCCAGGCGAATACCCCGGGCACGTCGCCGTTGTCCGCGGTCGTGCCCGGCCCGCACATCCCGCGGAGGTACAGGTACAGCACCCCGCCGAGTTGAGCCTCCGGGTCGTACCCGGGCTGACGCCACGTCAGATATCGGTGCAACGCTACTTCGTAGAGCAGCGCCTGCAGCGGGTAGTCGGCCGCGCGCATCGCGGGAGCCAGGACCTCGGGCCGGTAGTGCCACGCGGTCGGTGCGACCTCCGGCGGGTGCAGCACGTTCGACTTGTAGTCGACGACCAGGAAACGCGGGCCGGCGTCCCCCGGAACCCGAAGCACCGCATCGATGCTGCCCGTGAGGTAGCCGCGTAACGGAGATTCGGCCAGATCCGGCTCGGCCAGCCGGTCGGCATAGGGGTGGACGGGGTCGTCGTCCGCAAGATGGGTACGCAGGAGTTCGGCCAGCTCACCGAGGACTGCTCCGCGCCGCGGACGGTCCCCGCCGGCCAGTGGCAGCTCGAACTCCAGCTCGACGAGACGGTCGCTCGCGGGGATGTCGGCGAGCGACCTTCCCGCCGCCAACGGCCCGAGCGGGGTTCCCATCGCGACCCCGAGTGCGTCGGCGAGGGCGCCGGCCTCCACGCCCACGACGGGCGTGCGTCGCATCGCGGATTCGGCCGCGACTTCCAGCGCGGCGCGGAGGTCGGCGGCGGTGGGGTCGACGTTCTCCAGCACCGCATGGGTCAGGGTGCCGAACGCGGTGCCGCCGGGCAGCGTGCCGAAGGGGGAGGCCAGGGCGGCCCAGGTGTTGCTCGGCCCCGCGACCCCCGCCGCCGGCAGCGCGGGCGCGTCGGAGTCCTCCGGATCCGGCTCGTCAGTTGTGCCCTCGGTCTCCGGCTCCACCGCGACCGCCGGTCCGGCGGCGTGCGCCGCCGCCGTCAGCGCGCTGTACGACGTGCGGCGCCAGGCGGTGTCGACCGCGCGGTCGAAGACCGCGGCGACCGGTGTCCCGGCCGGCGGCGCAGGCGGGGTCCACGTCGAGACCGGTGCCGGCTGCACCGCCTCGACCTCCAGGGCGCCGGCGGCGGCGGTTGCCCGCGCCTGCAGCGTCGCGAGGGCGATGCCGTCCTCAGGAACCCCGACCGTGGCCGGCGGGCCGCCGCCGGCGGGGGAGAACAGCAACCGGTGCAGCGCCGAGGTCGGAGTGTTCGCCGACCGTGCCCACCACAGGGTCAGTTGCGATCTGGCCCGCGTGGCCGCGACGTACAGCAGCCGCAGATCCTCGCCGGCCGATTCCGCGTGGTGCGCCGCCACCGCGGTCTCCCAGCCGGCACTGCCGGTCCCGCCGACATGGCGGGTGCGGGCACCGGTGTGGCGGTCGTGGAACAGGGCGACGTCCGGCTTCCCGACGTAGCGGCTCCACGCGAACGGCAGGTACACCAGCGGGAACTCCAGTCCCTTGCTGGTCCAGATCGTGACCACCTGCACCGCATCCGCGTCCGAGTCCAGGCGCCGGCTGCGTTCGGCGGTGGCCTCCAGACCGACTTCGGCGATCCGCCGGCGCAGCCAGGTCAGCAGCGCCGTCCGACCGAGCCGTTCGGTCACCGCGGCCGCGTGCAGGACGTCGCCGATGTGGCGGAGGTCCGTTGCCATCCGCTCACCACCGACCTCGCCGAGCAGGCGGGACAGCACGCGGTAGTCGGCGTCCACGGCTGCCAGCAGCGCCGCCACCCCACGGTTCTCCAGCGTGTGGCCCCAGTACCGCACCCGCTGCGCGAGCAGATCGTGCGCGGCGTCGCCACCGGAGATCAGTTCCGCGGCGTCGAACCCGACGAACGGCGAGATCGCCAGCCGACGGACGAGTCCGGCCCGGTGGGGCGCTTCGATGGCTTCCAGGAGGGCGACCCACTCGGTGGCCGCGGACGTGCCGAACACGCTCGTGGAGGACTGCACGACGGTCGGGACGCCGGCCTCCACCAACGCGGTGCGGACCAGCTCGCCCTCCTTGTGCGTGGAGACGAGCACGGCGATGTCGCCGGGCTGGACGTCGCGCTCACCGGCACCGACCCGCAGGCGACTGGAGTCGGTGAGCACGCCGACGATCTGTCCCACCAGATCGCGCACCACCGCGCCGCGCGCGTCATCGACGAAGGGCATCCCGCTCGTGGTCAGCCGCATCCCGTCCGAGGCGACGACGCGCAGGCGCACGGGGGGACCACCGGCGGAGCGGGTCAGCAGAGGTTCCGGATGTCCGGCCTGCACCGGTCCCACGACGATGCGCGGGTCACCGAGTTCCGCACCGCCGAGCAGGGCAGCCAGGCCGGCCAGCACGCGTTCGTCGCTCCGGAAGTTCTGCGGCAGGGTGGCCCGCGTGACCGCGCGCTCGGCTGCGGCGAGGTAGCTGTGGACGTCTCCGCCACGGAACGCGTAGATCGCCTGCTTCGGGTCGCCGATCAGGACGAGCGCCGCGTGGCCGTCGAAGGCGGTGCGCAGGATGTCCCATTGCGCAGGGTCGGTGTCCTGGAACTCGTCGACCAGCACGACGCGGTAGCGACGGCGTAGCTCGGCCGCGACGCGCGGTCCGGTGCCGGCATCGAGCAGCGCGTTGCGCAACCGGGTCAGCAGATCGTCGAAGCCCATCTGCCGTCGGCGCGCGAGCCGGAGGGCGAGCTCGTCGCGAACGACGCGGGCGTAGCGGGCGCGCAGTGCACCCGCGCCGGGGCCCTCGGCGTCCGGGGCGAGTTCGGCGTGCACGTCGGTGGCCGCGGCGCGGGCGATGGTGTGCGCGAGCTTGAGCGAGAACTCCGGTACCGACGCGTAGCTGTGGTACTTGCGCAGATACAGGTCGGCGGCGACCTCGGAGACCAGATCGCCCAGCTCGGAGACCAGCTCGGCGTCCGGATCGGTGTCCGCGGCGGTCCCCAGCCCGCGCAGCACCAGCTGGCAGAAGGAGTGGGTCGTGGCGATGGTGGCCGCGTCGAAGTCGGCGGTGGCCGCCGCCAGCCGGCGCCGGCGCGCGTCCACCTCGTCGGGGCTTCCGGTGGCCAGGTGCCGGTGCACCGGATCGGTGCCGGCCAACGCGGCGGCCGGGTCCGCGAGGGCGTCCCGGGCGGAGGTGAGCCGCTCCCGGACGCGCTCGCGGAGCTCGCGGGTCGCGGCACGGCCGAAGGTGACCACGAGCAACTCGGCCAGCTCGACCGTGCCCTCGGCGACGTACCGCGTGACCAACGCGGCGATCGTGTAGGTCTTCCCGGTGCCGGCGCTCGCCTCCAACAGCGTGGTGCCGGTGGGCAGGGGGCCGAGCAGGTCGAAGGAGACCGGCGGTGGCGGAGTGAGCAGATCGGTCACGATCGGGCCTCCGCCTCGGCGGTCAGGAGCGGCAGCCAGACCCGCCGTGCCAAATCGTCCAGGCGGGCCAGATCCAGGCAATCCAACGGTGCGTCAGATCCGTGGACCAGCCGGTGCTCGGCGTCGTCCCGTTCACCAGAAGGTTTCTCGCCCCCGAAGGATCTGCCGGCCCATTCCTTCTCAGCAGCGTCGCGTGCCGCCCGGACGATGTGGTCGCCGGCGCCGCGTCGGCGCACCTCGGCGTAGGCACACGTCGTCTTCACCGGCATCGGGAGCGGTTCGCACAGTCCCTCGTCACGGATTCCCACCAGTTCGGCCAGTGCGTCGAGCGCGGCTCCGGCGTCCACGCGCCGGAAGTGGTGCCGGAACGCGCCGTCCTTGTGGCGGGTGACGGTGACAGAACGCCAGTCCGCGTCCGGGTCCATGGCGCAGAGGGTGAGCAGGTCGACCCAGGCGCCCAGGCGGTGTTTCGCGTTCAGGGAGGAGTAGCTCACGCGGACCCGGGTCACACCGCTGATGCCGGTCACGGTCCCGGTCAGCCGCCGGCCTCCGGGCAATGTCAGGTTCACGTCGACGGCGATGTCGGCGCCGCCGTCCAGATCGACGCGCGCAGCGGCGGCGATCGCTTCGGCCCGGCTGCCGATCTGGGTACCCACGCGCGCGCCGAGGGTGTTCGGTGGCATCGCGCCACGACGTGCTTCGAGTGTCAGGCAATCCTCGATCGGGACGCCACGCAGGTGCGAGGCAAGCACACGGTCACCGACGCCCCACTGCTGCAGCCCGTCCAGTTCGATCGGCACCGCCGCCGTCGGATCGTGGTGCCAGCTTCGGGCCTGCACGTCGAGGCGCTGCCGCAGGAAGGCACGCACGGGGTGGAACAGGAAATCGATCAGATCAGCCAGTTCGACGTCTCCGGCCGGTACGGGGTCCAGCACTCCTGCGACCAACGGTCGAGGCGCGACCCGCGGCCGCAGCAACGCCCGTGCGCCCGCGAGGGCCGCGGCGTCGAAGCTCACCGGGGGCGGGCCCAGCTCGCCCGCTGCGCACACGCCGAAGTTGCGCGGATCGAACGGCTGCAAGGGGTGACGGGTCGTCACAAAGTTCCGGATCGAACCGCCCCCCGGCGCGACCGCGACCGTGTCCAGCGTGTCGAGAAGCTCGCCGACCGGCACCGCCGGCGGCACGAGGGCGCCGGTCCGCTCATCGGCTCCGCAGTAGAGCAGGACCAGGTGCTCGCCGGCGGCACAGACCGCGTCGAGCAGCAGCTGCCGGTCCTCGGCCCGTGGATCGCGCTCGCCCGGCCGGCGCGGTGGCCGCGCGAGCAGGTCGTCGCCGTCGGTCACGCCGGAACGGGGAAACGTTTCCTCGTCCAGGCCGAGCAGAACGATCATCCGGTGCGGCACCGAGCGCATCGGAACCATGGTGGACACCGTCAGCGTTCCGGTGCGGAAACCGGCCCGGCTCGGCCGGCCACCGAGACGCCCGGCCAGCAGCGCGGCGATGTCGGCCGGGCTCAGTTCCAGCTCCGCGTCAGGTCCAACCGCAGATTCGGTGATCTCCGCGAGCTCGGTCGCCACTGCGGCCGCCTGCCATGCCGATCCGGCGGCGGGTGCGCCGATCGACAGGGTCGCGGCGAGCAGGGCGTCCGCCCACTCCTGGAGCGACTGGGTGCAGCAGAGCTCGCGGACCGCCACGTCGAGACGATCGACGAACTCGGCCAACCGGCCGGCCAGTTCGATGTCTGCCGAGTCCACGTCGTCGAGCGGCAGGGTGGACCCGAGCAGGTGCGTGTTCTCCTCCATGGCCACCCCGAGCAGCACCCGGTCCAGCCCGTCCCGCCAGGTGCCCTGGGCGATGGCGCCGAGCTTGTAGCGCTCGCGATGCTCGGCGTCCAGGCCCCAGCTGACCCGGGCACCGCCGACCCACGTGTGCATACGCTCGATCGCGTCGTCGTCGAACCCGAACCGGCGACGGACCGGCGCGCTGGCGGCCAGGTCGAGCACGTCCGCCGCGGTCAGCCGTCCGGTCGACAGCTCGAGCAGGGCGGCCATCGTCCCGAGCAGGGGGTTGCCCTGCGTTCGGGCACGGTCGGCCAGCCGGACCCGCAGGCGCGCGGCGGGGTGCTGCTCCCGGGATTCCGCCGTGGCGGTGGTCGCGGAGAGTCCAAAGGCCGCGGCCACCAGCGGGGCGAACTCCTCGACATCCGGGCACATCACCAGCACGTCGCGCGGCTCCAGCGTCGGGTCCGCGGCGAGCCGGTCGAGCACGACCTCGCGCAGCACCTCGACCTGCCGCGCCCGACCGTGGCAGGCGTGCACGGCGACGCTCCGGTCGCCCGGGTCGAGTTCCGGAGGTGGTTCCGGGATGCGGTCGGCGGCGAGGGCGTCCTGCAGCGCGCCCAGCAGGGTCCGGGGCCGCTCGGGGTGGGCGTGCAGCGTGTCGGAGTGGCCCGGCGCGGCGGTAGCCAGGCGGCGCTGCAGCGCCTGCACGTCCCGCGACATCGACGCGAGCATCGGCAGTCCCGCCGGCCCTGGTGCTGCGCCGGCCGCCCCCGCAACCGCGTCCCACAGGGCGGGTGAGGCGTGCTGGATGAACAGGTGGACGTCGCGGGCGCGGGCCACCGCGGCCAGCAGCTCGAGTCGTGTGAAGGAGAGCCGGTTGAGCCCGAAGACGGTGAACCGTTCCGGCAGGTCGAGCAGCTCGGGCTCCGCCTCGATCCGCGCCAGCGCTTCCGGCAGCCGCTCGGCCGGGGAGGGCGCGCCGATCCGGGACCGCAGAGCCCGCCACAGCTCGGCCTGCCAGATCAGGTCCGGCGGCAGCGGGATTCCGCAGTCGTCGGTGTCGGAACCCGCCGCCCAGGCGCGCAGCATCGCCGGTCGCTCCTGCCCGTAGGCGCCGAAGAGTCGCGCCAGCCGGGCCGCGCCGGCGTAGCGGCGGTCCCCGGCCCGGAGTTGGTCGCGCAGCGCGGGACCGCCGGCACCGTCGTCGAGCAGCCGCAACAGCGGCCAGGTCGACCGCTCCGGGGTCCACGGATCGGCGTCCGCCGGGCCCGGCTGCGCGGCCCGCAGGGCCTCGTCCAGCAGGCGCGTCGGGGAACTGAAGTGCACGTTCGCGCAGATCCCGTCGCCCTCGGGTCCGGCGCCGAGCACGTGGGACAGGCGCTGGGCCAGCCAGCGCTCGACGCCTTTGGCCGGCACGGCGACGACCTCGGCGGCGAAGGGATCGCCGACGGGCGCGGCCAGGAGGCGGCCCAACTCGGCGACGAGGACGTCCGCGTTCGCGGACCGGTGGGCGTGGAGCATCGGGCACACCTTCTCAGCCGCCGCCGACAACCGGCGTCCTGGCTCCGGGAAGGGGAGGATGGCCGCATGCGCCTGCCCGCCGACCTCGGAACGCCCTGCCTGGTCGTCGACGCCGACCGGCTGGACGCCAACATCGCGGCCATGGCCGCCCTGGCCGCCGCTCGCGGGCTGGACCTCCGGCCCCATGCGAAGACCCACAAGTGCCTGCCCATCGCGGAACGGCAACTCGCGGCCGGGGCCCGCGGGCTCACCGTCGCCACGGTCGCCGAGGCCGAGATTTTCGCGGCCGGCGGCTGCACGGACCTCTTCGTCGCCTATCCGGTGTGGGCCGACGCCGCCCGCGGCGCGCGGCTGCGGGCGCTGGCCGAGCGGATCGCGCTGCGCGTCGGCGTCGATTCCGCCGGGGCGGCGGACGCCCTCGGCCGGGCTGTGCCGGGCCTGGAGGTGCTGATCGAGGTCGACAGCGGGCACCACCGGACCGGGGTCGCCCCGGCCGAGGTGGCAGCCGTCGGCCTCGCTGCCGAGCGGGCCGGTCTGCGGGTGCTCGGCGTCTTCACGTTCCCCGGGCATTCCTACGCTCCGGACGCGCCGCCATCGGCGGCCGCGGACGAGGCCGCCGCCCTGGCGGCCGCGGCGGCGGCCCTGGCGGCCGTCGGCATCGAGCCGGTCGTGCGTAGCGGCGGATCCACCCCCAGCGCGGTCCACACGGGCACCGGGCTCACCGAGCTCCGGCCGGGCGTCTACGTGTTCGGGGATGCGCAGCAGCTCGAGCTCGGCACGATCGGCGAGGACGCGATCGCCCTGGTCGCCGCCGGCACGGTGGTGAGCCGTTCTCCCGGCCGTGCGGTGCTCGACGTCGGGAGCAAGGTGCTCGGCGCCGACCGGCCGGCGTGGGCGACCGGGTTCGGGCGGGTTCCGGGGGAGCCCGGGACGCGGGTCGTCGCGCTCTCGGAACACCACGCCACGATCACCTGGCCGGATGGCCCGGTGCCGGAGCTCGGAGCAACCGTGGCCGTCGTTCCGAACCACATCTGCGCCGCGGTGAACCTGGCGGACGAGCTGATCGTGGTGCGCGCGGGCGCGGTCTGTGACCGGTGGCGGGTGGCCGCCCGGGGCGCCAACACCTGACTGTCAGCCCCCTGTGAGTTCGACCCGACACGCCGGGTCTGGCCGGATATGTCCGGATTGCCGGGGGGCGGCCATTCAGACCACTTCTGCGGAACGTAGAACCGAAACGCGACCCGCTGCGTCGTAACTCGACCAAGCGACGCCAGGCCGGGGGGCCTGCACCTGACGGGGGCCTGCATCGTGATTCGAGTTCGTGCGCGCGTGCCGTCGCTGGCCCTCGCCGGCGTTCTCACGAGCAGCGCGCTCACGGGCCTGCTGATCGGCGCGACGCCGGCCGCTTCCGCCGCGGCGGGCGCCGCCGAGGCCGGCGGCCGCTACATCGTCAGCTTCGCCGACGCGGCTACCGCGGACGACGTCGCGTCCGCGCGGGAACGGGCCGTGGGCTCCGGCGCGCAGATCCTCTACGACTACGACACCGCCCTGTCCGGGTTCGCCGCGCTGCTGCCCGAGAACGCGCGCGCCGCCCTGCGGTCCGACCCGTTGGTGGCCTCGGTCGAGGCGGACGAGGTCATTTCCATCGATTCCACGCAGCGCGGCCCGACTGCCGGTCTGGACCGGATCGACCAACGCGGCCGGAAGTTGAACGGCACCTTCCGGTACGCGGCGACCGGGAAGGGCGTTGCCGCCTACGTGATCGACACGGGTGTGATGGCCGAGCACTCCGAGCTCCGCGGCCGGGTCGAACCCGGTCGTTCCTTCACGAACTCGGCCGCCACCACGGACTGCGGCGAAGGTCACGGGACCCACGTGGCCGGCCTGATCGGCGGGGAGCGTTACGGCGTCGCCAAGGACGTCACGATCGTGCCGGTCAAGGTCTTCTCCTGCTCCGGTGCCGCCAGCGTGTCGACCGTGATCGCCGGCATCGAGTGGGCCACCGAGGACGCCAAGCGCCGGGGCGGCCCGGCGGTGGCCAACCTCAGCGCCGGCGTCGACAAGCGGCTCGGTCGGGGCCTGGAACGTGCCGTGCGCAACGCGATCTCTGCCGGTCTCACCTTCGTCGCGGCGGCCGGCAACGACGCGGGAAGCGCCTGCGCGCAATCGCCGGCCCGGGTCGGCCCGGCGATCACCGTCGGTGCGGTGAACCGGTTGGACCGACGTGCCGCCTTCTCGAACTACGGCACCTGCGTCGACCTGTTCGCGCCTGGGGTGAACGTGCTCTCGGCCGGCATCGAGTCCTCCACCGACACCGACACCAAGGACGGCACGTCGATGGCGGCGCCCTACGTGACGGGCGTGGTCGCCGCTTTCCTGCAGCGGGCGCGCTCCGCGAGCCCCGCGAAGGTCCGCACCGCGCTGATCGAGGCCAGCACCCGCGGCAAGCTGCAGGGCATCGGCGGCTCGCCCAACCGCATGCTCTTCACCGGACTGAAGGTGGTCAACAAGGCACCGGTGGTCCGCAGGCCCGGCGTCGCGCTGCCCGGTTCGGGTCGCGCGATCGGGACCGCCACCGTCCCGGTCTGGGTCAACTGGAACGGCTCGGACCCCGACGGCAACGTCGCCCGGTTCGAGTTGCAGCGCAGTACCGACGGTGGACGCCACTGGCGCTCCGTCGCCCTGCCGTCGGCGAAGGCGAAGTCGGTCACGGTCTCGCTCGGCAACGACACCGGTCACCGCTTCCGGGTCCGGGCTGTCGACGATCTCGGCCGGCGCAGCGACTGGCGTGCGACCGACAGGTTCAGCCTGCGCATCGACCAGCAGGGCGCGGCCAAGCTGCGCAGCACCTGGGCCAGCGGGACCGGGGCGGACCTGTCCGGCGGCTCCAGTCGGAGCAGCGGCTACCGCGGCGCCGTGGCCACCTACAACTTCAGCGGCCGCACCGTGCGCTGGATCGGTACCACCGGTCCCGACTCCGGCACGGCGAAGGTCTACCTTGACGGCCGGCTGGTCGCCACCATCGACACCTACTCGGCGACCCGGCAGACCTGCCGGATTCTGTTCGCCAAGAAGGTGACGAAGGGCAAGCACACCCTCAAGATCGTCGTTCTCGGCAAGGGCAACGCGCGATCGAGCGGCGATCGGGTGGACATCGACGCTTTCGTCGTCTCGAGCTGATTCCCGTCGTTCCGGACATTCCTGACTAAGCGTCAGGACAGACGCGGCCTATGTCCGAATGGCCGGATTCGCCTCTCGCACGAGTCTGACCGGAGCGGTAGCGGCGCGGTCGGTGATCTCCCTAGCCTGGGCCTGCGACCCGGTTGCGGGAACGATGTCCGGCCCGACCGTGAGCCACCAGCACCACTGCACTGCAGCAAGGCACGGAACGGACGGGGGGTCCGGTGGGTCAGATCTGGCGCGGTGGGCGGCGGATGGCGTTCGTGATGACGGCCGCGTTGGTGGCGGGGACGGCCCAGACCGGGCCGGCGGTCGCGGCCGACGGTCCGAACCCGGCGGAGCCTCAGGTCGCCGCCGGGAAGGGCGACGACTCCGAGCGCATTCCCGACCGCTACCTCGCGGTGTTCGGCAAGCACACCAGCATCGAGCACATCCGCGGGCTGGAGCGCGAGGTCAAAGCCCGGGGCGGCAAGATCCACGCGGAGTACACCGAGGCCCTCCGCGGCTTCGGTGCCACTTTGCCCAAGGCGGCCCTGGCGAGCGTGAAGTCTGACCCCCAGCTCCGCTTCGTCGAGCCGGACCGGACGTTGGGGATCACGTCCACCCAGACGCCGGTGCCCTCGTGGGGCCTCGACCGGGTCGACCAACGGCCCCGGCAGCTCGACGGTCGCTACGGGTACTCGGCGACCGGTCTCGGCGTGACGGTCTTCGTCGTCGACACCGGTATCCGTGCCAGCCACCGGGATTTCCGCGCCACCTCCGCGCAGCCGGGCGGCCGCATCGCTCCGGGGTTCTCGGCGATCGGCGACGGCCGCGGCACGGATGACTGCAACGGCCACGGCACCCACACCGCCGCCACCATCGGTGGCACGAACTTCGGCGTGGCCAAGCAGGCCACCTTGGTCCCGGTCCGCGTGCTCGGCTGCGGCGGTGGTGGCAACATGATCAGCCTGGTGGACGGGCTGGACTGGGTCGCCGCCCAGGTCTCGGCGAATCCGACCGGGTCCTTCGTCGCCAACATGAGCCTCGGTCAGAGCGGGTCGGCCGTCATCGACCAGGCGGTCCAGACGGCGATCAACCTCGGCGTGACCTTCGTGGCCGCCGCGGGGAACGAGAACGGCAACGCCTGCATCCCGTCACCAGGTCGTTTGCCGGACGTTCTGACGGTGGGTGCCACGACCAGGAACGACGACCGGGCGTCGAGCTTCTCCAACTTCGGATCCTGCGTCGATGTCTGGGCCCCCGGCGCCGACATCACGTCCGCCTACAACTCCTCGGACACGTCGACCTACACGTTGTCGGGAACCTCGATGGCGGCGCCGCACGTGGCCGGAGCGGCGGCCCTCTACCTCCAGCGTTTCCCGGCCGCGAAGCCGGCCGAGGTACGCAACGCGGTCACCTCCACCGCGACGAGCGGGGTCCTGAAGAACCTCGGCAGCGGGTCCCCGAACAAGCTGCTGTTCGCGGCCGGGCTGGGCGGGGTGCCCAATCGCGGCCCGTCGATGGGCACGCCGGTGCCGGCTCTGAGCGCCGGCCAGGCGACGGCGGCCGGAGCCGTTCCGGTGAAGGTGACCTCGAGCGTCGGGATCGATCCCGACGGGAACGCGTTCGACAGCTCCGAGTGGCAGCTCAGCCGCGACGGCGGTAGCACGTGGTCCGATGTCCAGTTGCCGTCGACCCGCGCCACCGCGGTGACCCTCAGGATCCCCGCGACGAGCGCCCTGCGCTTCCGGGCCCGGGCGTTCGACAGCCTCGGTACCGCCGGCGACTGGGTGACCAGCCCGAGCCGGTCCTTGGCGGTGCGGAATCAGGACAGTGGCGCCAAGTTCGCCAAAACCGGACGCTGGCGGACGGCGCGCAGCGGGGTCGCGCTGGGCGGCTCCGTCCGTTCGACGAGCCGTAAGGGCGCGGCGGCGACCTTCACCTTCGTCGGCCGGCAGGGCGGCTGGATCGCGACGATGGCGAAGAACCGGGGCCGGGCGGCGGTGTACGTCGACGGGAGGAAGATCGGCGTCTACGACCTGTACTCGAGGTCGGTCGCGTCCCGGCGCACCGTCTTCTTCGTCACCGGACTGAGCTCGGGCAAGCACACCGTGAAGATCGTGGTGCTGGGGACGGCCCACCGCCGGGCGAAGGGCCACGCGGTCGAGGTCGACGGGTGGTCGTCATTGTCCTGACGGTCAATCAGAATTTGCGGCGGACCTCCACAACGTCAGGTGGCGTCAGCGGCGGCGGCCGCGAGGCGCGCCGCGTACCGGTCGGACAGTTCGCGGAGGGCGCCGGCGCAGTCGCCGGAGAACGACGACCCGTGCATGATCGCCAGTGTCCGTGGCTCCAGCTCCGCCAGTCGCCGAATCGTCGGCGCCGTGGTGGGGGTGAGGCAGGTCGAAGCGAACATCGCCTCGGCCTGGTCCGCGGGTTCCACCACGTCGGAGGACACCACCGCCGGGCCGCCACCGAGGTGGGAGAACAGGTCGCCGCAGAAGAGGGTTCCGGTGACCTCCTCGTAGAGCACCCGGGCATCCCATCCATGCGGCACGTGCGGGGTGTCGAGGTGACGCAAACGGCGCCCGCCGATGTCCAGCACCTCACCGTCGGCCAGCGGCCGCGGCGCGCGGTCGCACAGGTCGTCGAGCGAGACCATGCAGCCCATCGCGCCGTGCGCCACGGTCGCGTGCGGGGCGGCCCCGAGGAAGTTGTTCATCGCGCCGCACTCGTCGGACTCGAAGATGCCCGAAGGTGACCCAACGCAGGTCTGCGACGGGGCGGACAGATTCGATGGCCGCCGTGACCAGAGGAAACATGCCCTTCGGTCCGGTATGGAAGATCGCGGGCTCGTCGGCGTCGATCAGGAATTGGTTGAACGTGAACCCGGTCGGCCCGATCTCGGGGACGAACGTCGCAATGCGGTAGATCCGGTCAGCAATCTCATCGATGGTGGTGCCGGGCGTGGATTCCATCGGACCCTCCTCGGCGATTGGCTCGATTCCGAGCGCAGCAGGATCTATTCTCGACACAGGTCCACACGGGCGCGCCATGTGTCCCCGGGTCCCAACTCAAAAGGCCGTCGCGGGAACCCAGTTCGGCTGGGGCCGCGTTCGTGCCACGCGCCGCGAGGCGACCATCGCGCCACGGTGGACCTAGCTGCCCCCGACCTCGGTCGGGGGCAGCGCCTTTTCCCGCCCGTCGGGCGGCCTCACCGCAGGCCGGCGCGGTCGTCAGCGTCCCGACACCGCGCGCAGCACGTCCGGGGAGTCGGTCGTGATGCCGTCGACGCCCAGCGCCATCAGCTCGCGCGCCCGCCCGACGTCGTTGACCGTCCAGGTCATCACCCGCGGTCCGCGCTCGCGCAGGGCGGTGACGACCTCGGCGGTCAGCAGCGTGTGTCTCACCGTGACGGCATGGTCCGGGATCTCGGGCAGGGCCAGCGCGGCGGTCAGCGTCCCCGGGTCGGCGATCGTGCGCCAGGTCCGGTAGCCGGCCGCCGCCAGCGCGGGCAAGGTGTCCCATCCCTTGGTGCTCGCGTAACACCGCGCCGGGTCCGGGCCGCCGGCCACGATGCGCTCGACCAACGCGTGCGCGGCCGGGCCGCGATCCGCCTTCAGGTCCAGCAGCACCTCGGCGCCGGCCGGCAGGGCGTCCACGGTCGCCGCCAGGGCGACCTCCATCCGCCCGCGCTTACGGACCGTGAACCGCGCCCGGTCGCGTCGAACCCGGGGGAGCAGGGGATGGAGCGGCAGGTAGTGCGAGACCACCAGTTCCTCACCGAAGGTCTGGACGTCGATCTCGAACACCGTCGCCCCGGCCGCGCCCAGCGCGGCGCAGCGCTCCCGCGTCGCCGGGGTCCGGTGGGCGATCGCCAGCACGCAAACCTCCAGAACGGGGACTTTTCGGGCCCGCGCGCCGTTCAGTAGCTGGACGCGGGTAGGACAGACTGACACCCGGGAATTCCGTGCTGGCAGGTGGAGGCGAAGACGCGGCGTGAACGAGACGCTCGCGCTGCTCGCTGCCTTCGCCCTCGTCCTGGCGTGTGGTGTCTTCGTCGCGGCCGAATTCGCTTTCCTGTCGGTCAATCGCACCGCGATCGAGCAACAGGCCCGCGCCGGGGACAGTGGCGCCAAAGGCGTGCTGTCGGCCCTGCAGAACCTGACGACCCAACTCTCCGGTGCCCAGGTCGGCATCACGCTCACCAACCTCGCGATCGGGTTCCTGGCCGAGCCGGCGATCTCGGACCTGCTCCGCGGCCCCCTCACCGACTGGGGCCTGTCCGACGGGGCGGCGAACAGCGTCGGTGCGATCGTCGCCCTCACCCTGGCGACGATCGTGACGATGGTGCTCGGCGAGCTGGTCCCGCAGTACATCGCGCTGGCCCACCCCGCGGCGGTGGCCCGCGTCGTGCAGCGGCCGATCCGGATCTTCACCGCCGCGACCAAGCCCCTGTCCGGCGGACTGAACGTGGTCGCCAACCGCGTGGTGCGGGCTTTCGGCGTCGAGCCCACCGAGGAGCTCGCGCACGCCCGCAATCCCGAGGAACTCGTGTTCCTGGTCCAGCGCTCCGCCGAGCACGGGACCCTGCAGGAGCCCACCGCCGCCCTGCTGCGCAAGGTGCTCACCTTCGACGACCTGCGCGCCTCGGATGTCATGACGCCCCGTACCCGTGTCACCACCCTGCCCTCGACGGCCAGCGTCGCCGACCTCCTCGAGACCGCGCGCCAGACCGGGCGCACCCGGTATCCCGTGATCGGCGACACGGTCGACGACGTCCGCGGTGTGGTCAGCCTGTTCGACGCCTTCGCCGTGCCCGCTGCTCAGCGCGCCCGCACCTCGGTCGGGCGGATCGCCACGGCGCCGCATCTGGTGCCCTCGGTCCTGCCGGTCGACGACCTGCTGGCGGGCCTGCTGGGCGAGGCCGCACAGCTCGCCATCGTCCTGGACGAGTTCGGCGGGCTGGACGGCGTGGTGAGCATGGAGGACCTGATCGAGGAACTGGTCGGCGACGTGGTCGACGAGCACGATCCGGACAGCGGACCTCAGCCGGAGCCCGGCCCGCGGGACCCCGACGAGCCGTGGGTGGTCTCCGGACTTCTGCGTCCCGACGAGGTGCGCGAGGTCACCGGGATCGAGATTCCGGACGGCGGCCTGGTCTACGAGACCCTGGGCGGCCTCGTGCTGGCGACGCTGGGCCGGGTGCCGGCCGCCGGTGACGTGGTCACCGTCGAGGGCGTCGAGCTCACGGTCGTGGCCATGGACGGCCGCCGCGTGGACCGGGTCGAGATCCGTCCGTCCGCGGCGGCGGACTCCGGGGCGGAGACCTCATGAGCGGGACCTGGGGCATCGTCGCGTCGCTGGGTCTGCTGCTCGCGAACGCGTTCTTCGTCGGCGCATCGTTCGCGCTGGTGTCGGCCCGGCGCTCACAGGTCGAGCCGGCCGCGAACGCGGGGTCCCGCCGTGCGATCCGAACCCTCGCCGCGATGGACCGCCTGCCGCAGATGATGGCCGGCGCGCAGCTCGGCATCACGATCTGCTCGGTCGGGCTGGGTGCGCTCGCGGAGCCGGCGATCGCGCACGTGCTGGAAGGCCCGATCGAGGATGCGGGGCTGCCGCACGGCGCGGTGCACCCCGTGGCGTTCAGCATCGCCCTGCTGCTCGTCGTGCTGGCGCACGTGCTGATCGGCGAGATGGTGCCCAAGAACTTCACCCTCGCCCTGCCCGAACGCGCCGCCGTCCTGCTCGGCCCGCCGCTGGCCACCTTCTCGCGGGTGTTCTCGCTGATCCTCGCGATGGTGCGGGGGATGGCCGCGGTGGTCATGTGGATGCTGCGGATCCGCCCGTCCGACCATGTCGACAGCGCCTACGGCCTGCACGAGGTGGCCGAGATCGCGGCGGAGTCCCACCGCGAGGGCCTGATCGACGACGAGGAGTACGGCCGCATGACGCGGGCCCTGGACTTCACCGCGATGACGGCGGCTGACGTCCGGATCCCGAAGGACCGGCT
This sequence comes from uncultured Actinomycetota bacterium, assembly GCA_963756785.1. Lineage (GTDB taxonomy): Bacteria > Actinomycetota > Actinomycetes > Sporichthyales > Sporichthyaceae > Sporichthya. The sequence goes on along the minus strand of CAVWPF010000007.1, from coordinate 1,414,600 downwards.
GCACACCTTGTCCGAGGGCGCCACCGCGGCCGAGGTGGAGGCGCTGGCCGGTCGCACCCGTCACATGCGGTTCCCGGTACTCGACGCCGCCGGTGCCCCCGTGGGCTACGTCCACGCGAAGGACCTGCTCGTCCGGGGCGATCTCGACTCCGGCGGAGTCCCGATCGCCCCCGCGGTGCGCCCGATGCCCTCCGTCGCTTCCGACACCCCGTTGCCGGACGTGCTGGCTCAGCTCCGGGGCACCCGCTCGCCGATGGCCGTGGTGACCGGGGACGCCGGCAGCGAGGGCGTGCTGACCCTGGACGACGTGGTGGTCGCGTTGATCCGCGCCAGCGCACCGGCCCGCCCCGCCTGACTCACGCCTGAGGCCCCCCGGGCCTGACGCACCGCCCGCTGTGGCCGCCGGACGCTCCGGGTCCGGGCGCCGGATTCGCCCGCCGTTCACCGGCGCGTGCCGGTGTCGGCACGCCGCTGTTCGCCCGCCCCGCAGAGGCTGGGGGAGTACCCGCGGTACCCCGCACCCCCAGGAGGAGCCATGAGCACCGCCACCATCGACGCCCCCGACGCCACCACCCGCCGTACGCCGCCGGCCCGCCGGCCGAGCACGCCCGCGGCCACGCCGCAGCTGGTGGCGGCCCGCCGGCACGCGGAGACCGCTGTCTCCGATCTGGCCGCCGCGACCGCCGATGCCGTTCGCGCCTTCGTCCCGGCCGCCATGCTCCGCCCGACCGAGGCCGTCGATGTCGCCTTCGATCTGGCCGAGCACATGCTCGCGGTGTCCCGCCGCGCCTGCGTCGAGGCCGCAGCGGTCCTCGAGAACGGTCTCCAGCAGCACCCGTAGCGGCGTCTGACCGGTCAGCGGCGTCACGGCCCTCGGGGCGTGGCGCCTGACGATCCGTCAGGTCACAAACCGATCGACAGGGCCTCTGACCTGCGCAAACGCGGGCCCCGCAGACGCACGCCACGCGCCGGGACCCCGGGATTTGACTCCCTCGGACGGCCGACCTAATGTTCTCAAACGTCGCCCCGTACGGAGCAACGGACACCGAATCTCGGTGGCCGGTCCGCAGGGCGACCTCCCCGAACGTCGAAGACCGATCCGGGAAACCGGAAGCGGTCGATTTCGGCGCGTGGGGCAGAGTCGGGAAACTTGTCGATTTGACGGTCAACCGGCGAATCTGTAGCTTTAGCGAGTTGCCCTGAAGTCGGTCGGAAGATCGACTGCGGTGAGCATCCGTACCTTGAGAACTCAACAGCGTGCCAAAAGTCAATGCCAAATAACCCCGTTGGCAGGGACCTCTCCACGGCCATTCCGGCCGCGGCGAACTCTGTCGAACGGATTCCTTTGGTTATCGACATGATTTCAGTCAGTGGGTCATGTTGATTGCCAGGACACTTTGTTGTGTCAGCACTCTCCCCTCGCCGGGTGGGTGCAACTAAAAGACATCAACGGAGAGTTTGATCCTGGCTCAGGACGAACGCTGGCGGCGTGCTTAACACATGCAAGTCGAACGGTGAACCACCTTCGGGTGGGGATCAGTGGCGAACGGGTGAGTAACACGTGGGCAACCTGCCCCTAGCTCTGGGATAACCTCGGGAAACCGAGGCTAATACCGGATATGACTTCGAGCGGCATCGCTCGAGGTGGAAAGTTTTTCGGCTAGGGATGGGCCCGCGGCCTATCAGCTTGTTGGTGGGGTAATGGCCTACCAAGGCGACGACGGGTAGCCGGCCTGAGAGGGCGACCGGCCACACTGGGACTGAGACACGGCCCAGACTCCTACGGGAGGCAGCAGTGGGGAATATTGCGCAATGGGCGAAAGCCTGACGCAGCGACGCCGCGTGAGGGACGAAGGCCTTCGGGTCGTAAACCTCTTTCAGCAGGGACGAAGCGAAAGTGACGGTACCTGCAGAAGAAGCACCGGCTAACTACGTGCCAGCAGCCGCGGTAATACGTAGGGTGCAAGCGTTGTCCGGAATTATTGGGCGTAAAGAGCTCGTAGGCGGCTTGTCACGTCTGCTGTGAAAACTTGGGGCTCAACTCCAAGCCTGCAGTGGATACGGGCTAGCTAGAGTGCGGTAGGGGAGACTGGAATTCCTGGTGTAGCGGTGAAATGCGCAGATATCAGGAGGAACACCGGTGGCGAAGGCGGGTCTCTGGACCGATACTGACGCTGAGGAGCGAAAGCGTGGGGAGCGAACAGGATTAGATACCCTGGTAGTCCACGCCGTAAACGTTGGGCGCTAGGTGTGGGGATCTTTCCACGATCTCCGTGCCGCAGCTAACGCATTAAGCGCCCCGCCTGGGGAGTACGGCCGCAAGGCTAAAACTCAAAGGAATTGACGGGGGCCCGCACAAGCAGCGGAGCATGTGGCTTAATTCGACGCAACGCGAAGAACCTTACCAAGGCTTGACATATACCGAAAACTGGCAGAGATGTCAGGTCCGCAAGGGCGGTATACAGGTGGTGCATGGTTGTCGTCAGCTCGTGTCGTGAGATGTTGGGTTAAGTCCCGCAACGAGCGCAACCCTCGTTCTATGTTGCCAGCACATAATGGTGGGGACTCATAGGAGACTGCCGGGGTCAACTCGGAGGAAGGTGGGGATGACGTCAAATCATCATGCCCCTTATGTCTTGGGCTGCACACATGCTACAATGGCCGGTACAAAGGGCTGCGATACCGCAAGGTGGAGCGAATCCCAAAAAGCCGGTCTCAGTTCGGATTGGGGTCTGCAACTCGACCCCATGAAGTCGGAGTTGCTAGTAATCGCAGATCAGCAACGCTGCGGTGAATACGTTCCCGGGCCTTGTACACACCGCCCGTCACGTCACGAAAGTCGGTAACACCCGAAGCCGGTGGCCCAACCCTTGGGAGGGAGCCGTCGAAGGTGGGACTGGCGATTGGGACGAAGTCGTAACAAGGTAGCCGTACCGGAAGGTGCGGCTGGATCACCTCCTTTCTAAGGAGCATCTGGCGCTGAACCCCTCGGGGTCGGCGCCCAGAGCCATTACGTGGGCGTATGTTCCACGATGGTTGCTCAAGGGTGGAACATTGACTTTTGGCCGGTGACCTCACCAACCCCCAAGTACAACTGCGCCCTACTCCTTGAGTAGCCAGCGCGGAGTGGAACGGGAGCTGGGTAGGGAGCCGGCCTCGGCACGCTGTTGGGTCCTGAAGGGACGGGAGCTCTTCCCATCCTTTCCGGGCCGCCAGGCTCGCTCGTAAGCCTCCGCAGGTCGGAGTGCACGGCGGATCAGCCGGCGGAATCGCCCGTACCTTGAGAACTGCACAGTGGACGCGAGCATCTTTTTTTATGTGTGGCCAAGTTAATAAGGGCGCACGGTGGATGCCTTGGCACCAGGAGCCGAAGAAGGACGTAGGAGGCTGCGATAAGCCTCGGGGAGCTGTCAACCGAGCTGTGATCCGAGGATTTCCGAATGGGGAAACCCGGCAGGAGTCATGTCCTGTCACCACTGCCTGAACACATAGGGCAGTCGGAGGGAACGTGGGGAAGTGAAACATCTCAGTACCCACAGGAAGAGAAAACAACAGTGATTCCGTAAGTAGTGGCGAGCGAACGCGGAAGAGGCCAAACCGAATACGCGTGATAGCCGGCAGGCGTTGCGTATCCGGGGTTGTGGGACCTCTCAGTCAGGTCTGCCGATCTGACATGGAGTAAGAAATCACGATCATAGGTGAAGGCCATGCGAAAGGGCCGGCACAGAAGGTAATACCCCTGTAACCGAAATGATTGTGACTCCAGAGAATCATCCCAAGTAGCACGGGGCCCGAGAAATCCCGTGTGAATCTGGCGGGACCACCCGCTAAGCCTAAATACTACCTGGTGACCGATAGCGGACAAGTACCGTGAGGGAAAGGTGAAAAGTACCCCGGGAGGGGAGTGAAATAGTACCTGAAACCGTGTGCCTACAAGCCGTGGGAGCGTCGTCGTGCAGCTTGCTGTACGGCCGTCACCGCGTGCCTTTTGAAGAATGAGCCTGCGAGTTAGCAATGTGTGGCGAGGTTAACCCGTGTGGGGAAGCCGTAGCGAAAGCGAGTCCTAATAGGGCGTCTCAGTCGCATGTTCTAGACCCGAAGCGGAGTGATCTACCCATGGCCAGGTTGAAGCGCGGGTAAGACCGCGTGGAGGACCGAACCCACCAGGGTTGAAAACCTGGGGGATGAGCTGTGGGTAGGGGTGAAAGGCCAATCAAACTCCGTGATAGCTGGTTCTCCCCGAAATGCATTTAGGTGCAGCGTCACGTGTTTCTTGCCGGAGGTAGAGCACTGGATGGTCTAGGGGGCCTACAAGCTTACTGAAATCAGCCAAACTCCGAATGCCGGTAAGTTAGAGCGTGGCAGTGAGACTGCGGGGGATAAGCTCCGTAGTCGAGAGGGAAACAGCCCAGAACACCAGCTAAGGCCCCCAAGCGTATGCTAAGTGGGAAAGGATGTGGAGTTGCACAGACAACCAGGAGGTTGGCTTAGAAGCAGCCACCCTTGAAAGAGTGCGTAATAGCTCACTGGTCAAGTGATTCCGCGCCGACAATGTAGCGGGGCTCAAGCATACCGCCGAAGCTGTGTCATTCACGCGTTAGCCAGGCCTTCGTGGTCCAGGTGCGTGGATGGGTAGGGGAGCGTCGTGTGGCGAGTGAAGCGGCGGGGTAACCCAGCCGTGGACGCCACACGAGTGAGAATGCAGGCATGAGTAGCGAATGAAGGGTGAGAAACCCTTCCGCCGAATGACCAAGGGTTCCTGGGCTAGGCTAATCCGCCCAGGGTAAGTCGGGACCTAAGGCGAGGCCGACAGGCGTAGTCGATGGACAACGGGTTGATATTCCCGTACCCGCTATGACGCGCCAATGCCGAACCCGTTGATGCTAAGCCCTCGAAGCCGGCGACTCTTCGGAGTCAATGGGGGAGACGGCGACCCAATGCGGTATTAGGCAAGCGATGGGGTGACGCAGGAAGGTAGTCCAACCCGGGCGATGGTTGTCCCGGGGTAAGGGTGTAGGGCGAGGTGTAGGCAAATCCGCACCTCACATAGCCTGAGACCCGATGCCGAGCCGTTAGGCGAAGTGGATAATCCTATGCTGCCGAGAAAAGCCTCTAGCGAGTGTCATGGCGGCCCGTACCCCAAACCGACTCAGGTGGTCAGGTAGAGAATACCAAGGCGATCGGGCGAACTATGGTTAAGGAACTAGGCAAAATACCCTCGTAACTTCGGGAGAAGAGGGACCTTGTTGGGTGTAGGAACTTGCTTCCGAAGCCCGGTGAGGTCGCAGAGACCAGCGAGAAGCGACTGTTTACTAAAAACACAGGTCCGTGCGAAGTCGCAAGACGATGTATACGGACTGACGCCTGCCCGGTGCTGGAACGTTAAGGGGACCGGTTAGCTCTTCGGAGCGAAGCTGAGAACTTAAGCGCCAGTAAACGGCGGTGGTAACTATAACCATCCTAAGGTAGCGAAATTCCTTGTCGGGTAAGTTCCGACCTGCACGAATGGCGTAACGACTTCTCGACTGTCTCAACCATAGGCCCGGCGAAATTGCACTACGAGTAAAGATGCTCGTTACGCGCAGCAGGACGGAAAGACCCCGGGACCTTTACTATAGTTTGGTATTGGTGATTGGTTCGATTTGTGTAGGATAGGTGGGAGACTTTGAAGCTCGGACGCCAGTTCGGGTGGAGTCAACGTTGAAATACCACTCTGATCGTACTGATTATCTAACCTCGGTCCGTGATCCGGATCAGGGACAGTGCCTGATGGGTAGTTTAACTGGGGCGGTTGCCTCCTAAAATGTAACGGAGGCGCCCAAAGGTTCCCTCAGCCTGGTTGGCAATCAGGTGTCGAGTGCAAGTGCACAAGGGAGCTTGACTGTGAGACAGACATGTCGAGCAGGAGCGAAAGCTGGGACTAGTGATCCGGCGGTGGCTTGTGGAAGCGCCGTCGCTCAACGGATAAAAGGTACCCCGGGGATAACAGGCTGATCTTGCCCAAGAGTCCATATCGACGGCATGGTTTGGCACCTCGATGTCGGCTCGTCGCATCCTGGGGCTGGAGTAGGTCCCAAGGGTTGGGCTGTTCGCCCATTAAAGCGGTACGCGAGCTGGGTTTAGAACGTCGTGAGACAGTTCGGTCCCTATCCGCTGTGCGCGCAGGAGACTTGAGAAGGGCTGTCCCTAGTACGAGAGGACCGGGACGGACGAACCTCTGGTGTGCCAGTTGTTCCGCCAGGAGCACGGCTGGTTGGCTACGTTCGGAAGGGATAACCGCTGAAAGCATCTAAGCGGGAAGCTCGCTTCAAGATGAGGTCTCCCACAGGGTTAACCTGGTAAGGCCCCCAGCTAGACGACTGGGTTGATAGGCCGGATGTGGACGCACGGTAACGTGTGGAGCTGACCGGTACTAATAGGCCGAGGACTTGACCACTCACTCATCTCTCGCCGGCAACGGCGTTAGATCTGAGATTTTTTGCTACGCGTCCACTGTGCGGTTCCCGAGATACGGTCGCCGCTTTCCCTTTCGAGGGTTAGCGCCCGAAATATCTCCATAGAGTTACGGCGGTCATAGCGAAGGGGAAACGCCCGGCTCCATTCCGAACCCGGAAGCTAAGCCCTTCAGCGCCGATGGTACTGCACTGGTGACGGTGTGGGAGAGTAGGACGCCGCCGGACATTCTTTCGATAAGGGCCACCCCCATTGGGGTGGCCCTTATCGCGTTTCAGGGAATGTCGAATTCTCGACGAGGAGTAGTAGTGCCTGCTGACGACGGTCCGCCCCCGGGGCGCGGGAAGAGTGAAGACTCGTCCGGTCAAGGCGCGGCAGGACGTGGGAGCGCGGGCCGCGGATCCGGCGCTCCGCGGAAGAACGGTGGTAACTCCCGCGGGGCGTCAGCCGGCGGCGCTCGGCCGCCGCGCGCCGGTGGATCCTCAGGGCAGGCCCCTCGAAAGGCGCCTCGTCAGACCGGGGACGCCGGCCGACCGGAGGTATCGAAGCCGCCGGACTGATTCTTCACGCCCGCCCCGGACTGATTCTTCACGCCCGCCCCGGACTGAAGCTCCCGGTAAATCGCGCACTGACTCGCCGCGAACTTCTCGCGGTGACGCGCCGCGGAATGCGCGCCCGGATTCGCCACGTGGGCCTCGCCCGGATTCGCGCACTGTTTCCCCGCGTGCGCCGCGCTCGGATGCGCCGCGGAGCTCTCGCCCCGATGCGCGGCCGGACTCCCCGCGGGCGGCAGGTCCCCGAACTGGCGGAGAGCGCGGCGGTCGCGGCGCGGGTGGTTCCCGGCCCCCGCGGACTGGCGCGCCCTCGACGCCGCCGGTGCCGCGCGGTCCGGTGGTCGATGCCGACGTCACGGGGGAAGAACTCGACAAGAGCGTCAAGCGCGAGCTTTCGACGCTCCGCGCTGAGGCGTCGGAATCGGCGGCGAAGCACCTGGTGATGATCGCTCGTCTCCTCGACGAGGATCCGGACGGCGCCTATGCGCACGCCGAAGCAGCACGAAAGCACGGACCGCGGGTTGCGGTTATTCGGGAAGCAGTGGGACTTGCCGCCTATTCCTGCGGGAAATGGGCCGAGGCATTGGCTGAATTGCGCGCGGCTCGACGGATATCCGGCGACCAGGACCACTGGCCGATGATGGCCGACTGCGAGCGGGCCCTGGGCCGGCCGGACAAGGCGCTCCAGATGGCGGCCGGGCCCGAGGTCGACCAGCTCACGCGGGCCGGGAAGGTCGAGATGCGGATCGTCGCGGCCGGGGCCCGGGCGGACCTGGGTCAGTTGGACGCCGCGGTGGTCACGCTGCAGTGCCCGGAGCTCAAGGACAGCAAGCCCTCGGAGTGGGCCGCCCGGCTGCGCTATGCGTACGCGGCCGCCTTGGAGGCCGTGGGGCGCCACGACGAGGCGCGGGACTGGTACGTCCGGGCGGCCGACGCCGATCCCGAGGGGCTGACGGACGCCGCCGAGCGGGTGGCTGAGCTGGACGGCGTCGTTTTCCTGCCGGACGAGGAGTTCGACCTCGTGGAGGAATCCGAGGCCGCGGTGGAGTCCCCGACGGAGCCTGAGGCCGCGGTGGAGTCCCCGACGGAGCCTGAGGCCGCGGTGGAGTCCCCGACGGAGCCTGAGGCCGCGGCTGGAGTCCCGACGGAGCCTGCGGCCGTGGTGGAGTCTCCGGTGGAGCCTGAGGCCGCGGAGGAGACGGTGAGGGCCGAGGTCCCGGGGGAGACTCTGGTCGAGGTGGCGGACGAGGTCGAGGTCCTCGATCCGGCGCAGGCCCCGGTGCAGGACGAGCCCGCAACAGACGCGGAATTGCCCGCGCTGGCGGCTGTGATGGAGCCGGAGGCAGCGGCAGTGGAGGACGTCGAACCGGAGGCGGCGCCGACCGGTGCGTTCGGGCAGACGGCCCTCTTCTTCGCCGAGCCGCCGGCATTCGACACCTCGCGGGAGGACGACGAGTGACGGCAGTGGCGGTGCCGCTGGCGGCGGGCAGCGCGACGCCGCTGGTGGAGCGTTACGACGCCGGACTGCTCGATCTGGACGGCGTCGTGTACATCGGGCCTCACGCGGTGGAGCACGCCGCCGCGAGCCTCGCGGCGGCGCGAACGCGGGGCATGCGGCTGGCTTTCGTCACCAACAACGCGTCCCGGACGCCACAAACGGTTGCCGCGCACCTCACCGAGTTGGGGATCGCCGCGGATCCGTCCGAGGTGGCCACCTCCGCCCAGGCGGCCGCGCGGCTCGTGGCTGGTCTGGTGGCCCCGGGTTCGGCCGTGCTCGTGGTCGGCGGCGACGCGCTCGAGGATGCCTTGGTCGAGCGTGGGCTTCGGCCAGTGCGGTCGGCCGACGACGGTCCCAGCGCGGTCGTCCAGGGTTACCACCCGACGGTGGGATGGATCCAGCTGGCGGAAGGCACGTTCGCCGTCCGGGCCGGGCTGCCCTGGGTGGCGAGCAACACCGATCTGACGATCCCGACCCCGCGCGGCATCGGACCGGGCAACGGCACGCTGGTCAACGTGATCCGGCTCGCCACCGGCGCCGAACCGCTGGTGGCCGGCAAGCCCGAGCTCGCCCTGCACCGGGAGTCGATCGACCGGGTGGCCGCGCAGCGACCGCTGATCATCGGCGACCGCCTGGACACCGACATCGAAGGCGCGGTGCGCGCCGGCACGGACAGTCTGCTCGTCCTGACGGGCGTGACCGGGCCGGGTGACCTGCTGGCGGCTGCTCCGTCCCGGCGCCCCACCTACCTGGCGGCGGACCTTCGCGGCCTGCTGGAGCCGCACGCCGACATCGCGCTGTCCGGCGGAGACGCCGCGCTCGGCGGCTGGACCGCACGGGTGCAGGCCGGCCGGCTGCGCCTCACCGGCGCCGGGAACGCCGTCGACGCCTTGCGTGCGGCCTGCGTGGCCACCTGGACCTACCCGGACGAGGTCGACACCTCGGAGGTCGTCGTCCGCCTGGCCGGGGCCGCCCGGTGAGAAACGGGCTGATCGCTGGAGTCGTCTTCGGCTGGACCACGCTCGTTCTCGCCTGCGACGGCAGCGGGACGCTGGGGGAGCAGCGACTGTTCGGCCTCGCGACGTGGCTGCTGCTGATCGTGTTCCTGGCGGGGGAGAAGCCGCTGGTGCGGGCGCAGGTCGCGGTCGTCGTCGTGTTCGCGTCCGCGGTCGAGTACACCTTCTCGCCGGTGCTCGGCGTCTACTCGTACCGCTTCGACAACGTGCCGGCTTACGTACCGCCGGGGCACGGCTTGATCTACCTGTGCGCGTTTGCGATCGGCCGGACCGGCTGGGTGCACCGCCACCGGATCGGCCTCCGCACCGCTGTCGTCGCCGTCGGCGGGGCGTACGCGGGCTGGGGCCTGGTGTTCGCCGAGCGCACCGACGTGCTCGGCGCATTCTGGTTCGCCTGCCTGGTCGTCTTCCTCTACCTCGGGCGGTCCCAGACCCTGTATCTGGGCGCCTTCGGGATCGTGACCTACCTCGAGCTGGTCGGCACCTGGGCCGGGACGTGGACGTGGGCGACGTACGACCCGACCGGGACGATTCCCATCGGCAACCCGCCCAGCGGGGCGGCCGGCGGCTACGGCTGGTTCGACCTGGCCGCGCTCTACGCCGCGCCGGTCGTGCTGTCCGGTTCGGCATCCGCTCGCAGGTGGGCCAAGGCCGCCGTGTGCAGGAGGCCGTTGCTGGCGACGGCGCTGCCGCCGCCCGGACCGGGGCGGCCCGAAAGGTCCGTGAACGTGCCGCCGGCCTCGGAGACGATCAGCGCCAGCGGGGCGAGGTCGTGCAAGGCGACCTCGGGCTCGGCCGCAACATCGACGGTGCCTTCGGCGAGCAGCACGTAGGACCAGAAGTCCCCGAAGGCCCGCGTGCGCCAGCACGCCCGCGTCAGGTCCAGGAATCCGGGCAGGACGCCGCGCTTCTCCCAGCCCGCCAGGCTCGAGTAGGACAGCGAGGCGTCGTCGAGGGTCGCCACCGACGAGACCCGGCACGGCGTCGGGGCGACGGCGTCGGGTCCGAGGCCGTCGGCCCACGCGCCGCCGCCCGCGGAGGCCCACCACCGGCGGCCCAGCGCGGGCGCGGACACCACGCCCACCACCACGTCGTCGCCGTTCATCAGTGCGATCAACGTGGCCCAGACCGGGACACCACGCACGAAGTTCTTGGTCCCGTCGATCGGATCGATCACCCATCGGCGGGCGCCCGTCCCCGCGTCCGCGAATTCCTCGCCGTGGACCGCGTCGACCGGGCGCGCGTCGGCCAGCAGTTCCCGCAGGCGGTGCTCGGTGTCCCGATCGGCGTCCGTGACCGGGGAGAGGTCGGGTTTGGACTCGATGTGCAGGTCGAGGGCGCGAAACCGGCCGGTGGTGATCGCGTCTGCGGCGTCGGCCAGGGCCAGCGCGAGGCTCAGGTCAGCGGAGTAGTCGTCCATCGAGGGACACGCTAACGGCAAGCCGGAAACGCCAAGCCGGATGCCCGTGGCCCGCGAATACCGCCGCCGATCACCGTCGGCACGCGACGGGAGTGCACATGTACGACACCTTCATGGGTCTACCGCTGCACGTGCTCGTCCTGCACGTCACGGTCTTGCTGGTCCCCGTGAGCGCCCTCGTCACCGCGGTTGTCTTCCTCCGGCCCGCGTGGCGGCGCTCCTACGCCGCGGTGCTGGTGGGATCGAACGTCGCGATGCTGGTGCTGACCTTCGTCACCGTCCAGGCTGGGCAGGAGCTGCAGAACCGGTTCCGCGCGATCGGGGACGAGGCCGTGCCGCGGGACGACCACGCGGCCTTCGGTCGGGCGCTGCTCTGGGTCGTGCTCGCGCTGGCGGTGGTGACGCTGCTCGCGTGGCTGGGTACCCGCTCCGGTGAGGCGCCGGCGGTGCTGGGCACCGGCGCCGGGGTGGTCGTGGCCGGCCTCGCGATCGCGTCGATCGTGCTCACCGTGCTCGTCGGCCACACCGGGTCGAAGTCGCACTGGGAAGACTTCGTCGAGAACACCGACGCCGCCCGGTCCGAAGCCGGCTGACGCGCCGTTTGCGCGTGGAACGCACTCCTGACGTGCCGTCAGTCCGTGGGCTCCTCCGGGCGCCGCGGCACGGCGAGCAGGCGGCGTAACGAGACCAGGCGCGCGGGGTCGGCGTGCCCGGCTGCGACGAACGCGTCGAGCGCGCATTCCTCCTCGTCGTGGGAACACCCGCGCGGACAGCCCGTGATGCCGGGCAGCAGGTCGGAGAACGCGCTCAGCACCCGATCCGGGGTGACATGCGCGAGGCCGAAGCTGCGCACGCCCGGGGTGTCGATCACCCAGCCGCCCGCCGGCAGCTCGAGAGCTACGGCGGAGCTCGAGGTGTGCCGGCCGCGGCCCGTCACCGCGTTCACCACCCCGACCTCCCGGTCGGTGCCCGGAACGAGGATGTTCACCAGGGTCGACTTGCCGACCCCGGAGGCCCCCACGAGCACGCTGACCCGGCCGTCCAGCCGCTCGCGGAGCGCCGCCGGATCCTCGTCGCGCCGGGTCACGACGTGCGCGACATCCAGTGCGGAATAGAGGGCCAGCACATCGTCGGCCGCGGCCAGGTCGGACTTGGTGAGACACAGCAGCGCCTCCAGTCCGGCGTCGTAGGCCGCCACCAGGCAGCGGTCGATCAGTCGCGGCTGCGGGGCGGGCTCGGCGAGGCCCGCGACGATGACCAGTTGCTCGGCGTTCGCGACCAGGACCCGCTCGATCGGGTCGTCGTCGTCGGCGGTGCGGCGCAGCACGGAGGTGCGCTCGTGCAGGCGCACGATCCGGGCGAGGGCGTCCGGCCCCCCGGACGTGTCGCCGACCAGTCCTACGCGATCGCCGACCGCGAGGCCGCGGCGGCCGAGCTCGCGGGCTTTGACGGCCCCGACGGTGGGTGGCCCCGTTCCCGGGTCCTCGAGGGCAACCGTGAACCGGCCACGGTCGACGGTCACCACCCGCCCGTCGACGGCCTCGTCGTGGCTGGGCCGCAACCGGCTGCGCGGCCGCGTGCCCTTCCCGGGCCGCACCCGCACGTCGTCCTCGTCGAAGCGACGGGCCGGGCGCGGATTCTGACGGTTACTCAGTCGGACTCCCCGGCGTCTTGTGCGTGGCCCAGCATGGTGTTCCACAGGTCGACGAACTCAGGCAGCGTCTTGCCGGTGGTCTCGATGTCCTCGACCTCGATGCCGGGGACCACCAGACCGAGCAGGGCACCCGTGGTCGCCATCCGGTGGTCGGCGTAGGTCCGGAACACGCCGGCGTGCAAGGGCCGCGGCCGGATCCTGAGCCCGTCCCGGGTCTCGGTCACGTCCCCGCCCAGATTGTTGATCTCGGTCGCCAGGGCCGCGAGGCGGTCCGTCTCGTGCCCGCGCATGTGTCCGATGCCGCGCAGCGTGCTCGGTGTGCCTGCGAGCGCTGCCAGGCCGACGAGGGTCGGGACGAGTTCGCTGACGTCGCGCAGGTCCGCGTCGATGCCGAGGACGCGCCCGCGGCCTCGGGTCACCAGTCCGCGGCGGCTCAGACGACACTCCGCGCCCATCCGGGCCAGCAGGTTCCGCAGCATGTCCCCGGGCTGGGTCGTCGTCGACGGCCACCCGGCGACGGTCACCTCACCCCCGGTCACGAGGGCGGCGGCGAGAAACGGTGCGGCGTTGGACAGATCGGGCTCCACATCGAGGTCGCGGGCCACGATGCGCCCGGGTGCGACCCGCCACCGCTGCGGAGTCTCGTCCTCGACCTCGATGCCGGCCTGACGCAACATCAGAATCGTCATCTTGATGTGCGGGAGCGACGGCACCGGGGGGCCGACGTGCACGACGTCGACGCCCTTGTCGTAGCGGGGCGCGGCGAGGAGCAGGCCGGAGACGAACTGTGAGGACGCCGAGGCATCGATCTGGACGTTGCCGCCGGGCAACCCGCCGCGGCCCTTCACCGTGAAAGGCAAGCGGTCCGCGCCGGAGTCGATACCGGCGCCGAGGTCGCGCAGAGCGTCCAGCACCGGCCCCATCGGCCGTTCCCGGGCCCGCGGGTCGCCGTCGAAGTCGATGAACCCGTCCGCCAGTACCGCCACGGGCGGGACGAAGCGCATGACGGTGCCGGCCAGTCCGCAGTCGACGGCGGCCGGTCCGCGCATCGGCTGCGGGTCCACCCGCCAGTCCGGGCCCGTGCCGGCGCCCGGTACCTCGTCCACGCCGGTGCCGAGCGCGCGCACGGCCGCCACCATCAGATCGGTGTCACGCGACACCAACGGGCGGCGGATCGTGCTGGGGCCGTCGGCCAGGGCGGCGAGCAACAGCGCCCGGTTGGTGATGGACTTCGACCCGGGTACATGCACCGTCGCGTTCACCGGGCCCGCCGCTAGGGGGGCCGCCCAGTGCGCGGGAGCGGTCACATTCGTTGAGCCTAGTGTCCCTCCCGGAAAGGTCGGTCCAGTGCCGGAGCAGGATCCGCGGGTCCCACCGCGAATCGTCGAGACCCCCGGCGGGCCCGCGAGCGTGGAGGTCTTCGCCGTCGCTCAGGGCAGACCGAAGCGGACGCTGGTGCTCGGACACGGCGCCGGGGGCGGTACGGGGGCGCGGGACCTGCAGGCGCTCGCGGCGGCGCTGCCGGCGGCCGGCACGTCGGTCGTGCTGGTCGAGCAGCCCTGGCGGCTGGCGGGGCGGAAGGTCGCCGGCCCGCCGCCCACTCTCGACGTCGCGTGGATCGCGGTGCTCACCGAACTTCGTCGGGCGAAACTGCTCGCGCCCACCGTGGTCGTCGGCGGCCGCTCGGCCGGCGCCCGGGTGGCCTGCCGGACCGCGACGACCGTCGGCGCCACCGCCTGCCTCGCGCTGTCCTTCCCCCTGCACCCACCGGGGCGCCCCGAACGCAGCCGGGTGGATGAACTTCTCGGTGCCGGGGTGCCCACGCTGGTGGTCCAGGGGGAGCGGGACAGCTTCGGCGGGCCGCCGGAGTTCCCGCCGGGGACCTCGATCGTCGAGGTCCCGTGTGCCGACCACGGCTTCAAGGTGCCGGCGCGGGCGGAGCTCGGGCAGGCCGGGGCGCTGGCACTGATCGTGGACGCGGTCACGGACTGGATCCGGGAGTTGTCGGTCCGGGAATCCTGATCGACTCTCCGTGGTTGGGGCTAGCGAGAGGAGGCCCCGATGACTGCAGTGCTCGATCGGCCCGCACCGCGCCCGCAGCAGCTGAGCCGCGGAAAACGGGGTGGCATAGGCTTAACGGTGATGACCACCACGGAGTCCCAGGAACAGCGCGTCGCTCGCTTCGAGCGCGATGCGCTGCCGTTCCTGGACCAGCTCTACGCCGGCGCGATGCGGATGACTCGCAACCCGGCTGACGCCGAGGATCTCGTCCAGGAGACCTTCGCCAAGGCGTTCTCCTCGTTCCACCAGTTCGAGGAAGGTACGAACCTCAAAGCCTGGCTGTACCGCATTCTCACGAACACCTTCATCAACTCGTACCGGAAGAAGCAGCGCGAGCCGAAGCAGAGCGGTGCCGAGGACGTCGAGGACTGGCAGCTCGCCCGCGCGGAGTCGCACACCTCCAGCGGGCTGAAGTCCGCCGAGGTCGAGGCTCTGGAGCACCTGCCCGACTCGGACGTCAAGGACGCGTTGCAGCAACTGCCGGAGGACTTCCGGATCGCGGTCTACCTGGCTGACGTCGAGGGGTTCGCGTACAAGGAGATCGCCGAGATCATGGGGACGCCGATCGGCACGGTGATGTCGCGGCTGCACCGTGGTCGCCGTCAGCTCCGCGACCTGCTCTCCGACTACGCCCGGGATCGTGGGCTGGTGCCCGTCGGGCACCCGAAGTCCGACGAACACAGCACCGCTTCTGGAGACCCGTCATGACATCCGGGCTGCCTCACTTCACCTCGTGCGCGGACGTCATTGCCCGGGTCGCGGAGTTCATCGACCACGAACTCGACGACGCCGACTGCGCGAGGATCCAGGAGCACCTCGACGAGTGCGGGCCGTGTCTGCGCGAGTTCGGCCTCGATCAACTCGTCAAGGACGTCGTGAAGCGCAGCTGCGGCTGTGAGACGCCGCCCGAGGACCTCCGCTCGAAGGTGATGATTCGCATCCGCGAGGTGCAGGTCTCCATCACGATCGAGGAGTGAGGGCGGACCGAGCCGCTTACTCCCGCTAGTCACGAAGGCCCCCGCCGCGCTTGCGGCAGGGGCCTTTCACGTGTTGCGTCCGTCTCAGGAGTTCGGACGACGGCCGTGATTCGACTTCGACTTCTTGCGGGCCTTGCGGCGCCGTGCCTTCTTGCCCATGAGGTCCTCTTCTCGATTTTCGGATCCTGCCCATCGTCCCACACCCCAATCGGAGCAATCGCAGCACGCCTCCGGGCCTGCCAGCAGATACTTCCGGTGCTCCACCACCCACGTTCGGGCTATCGAGATCCCCGATTTCCGAACTAGGGTGCGTAACGTTTTCAAGATCAACTGAAGAACCAATCCGGAGGTTCTTCAGCCGAGGAAAGGGGAATTTCCATGAGCAAGCTCCGCTCCGTCATCGAGCAGTTCCTGTCGGCCGGCTCCACCGCCAAGTGGGAGTAGATCCTCGGCACGTTCCGAGTCGAGCTATTCCGGGAGGAGGGGTGTTGCTCATGCGCGAGAAAGGCTGGAAGTGGGGCTGATCGAACTGCCGATCAGCCTGTGAGTTCCGCACGGTTCCGTCCGGCCGAAATCGGGCTAGAGTCCGAATCGACACCCGAAGCGGAGCGGGGAGGAGATGTCTGCTCTTCCTTGGCGTGCGCGGGTCTATGTCGTCGCGGTGTGCGGCACTGCCGTCGCCGCCGCGTCTGCCGTATTTCTCACCGGTACCGATCTTGTTGCTCTGATCGTCATCGGTGTGTTGTTCGCCGTTCTCGATCCGCTTTCCACCGTCAGCCTCGGCCGTGGCCGCGGCGTGACGCTCTCGGCGTGCTTCCCGGTCTCGCTTGCTGCCGTGATCCTGCTCGGTCCGGCCGGAGCCGCCGCCATCTCGTTGGCCAGCGCCGCCTATCAGCCGGCGCGGCCGCCGATGGTGAAGCGGCTGTTCAACGCCGCCGAGCTCGCGGTTGCCGCTGCTTGCGCCGGCCTGGTGTACACCTCGCTGGGTGGTGAGGAGAAGCTCGGCAGCGACGACTTCCCGTTGGTCCTGCTGGTCGTGGTCGCGACCACCGCCGTGTACTGCGCGGTCAATGCCGGCCTGGTGGCCGGCGTCCTGACCCTCGCGCAGGGCGTTCCCTTCGCGCACGGCCTCCGCACCACGTTGTCGACCGGCCTGGTCGGCTATCTGCTCTACGGCCTGTTCGGTCTCATGATGGCCGTGCTGTGGAGCTCCGAGGTCGGTGCGCTGGCGGCGGTTCTGGTGTTGCTCCCGCTGCTCGTCGCCCGCTGGGCGTTCGGCCAGTACGCCGCGGAGCGGGAGGCCTACGAGCGCACCGTGCGCACCCTGGTGGCCGCCGTCGAGACGAAGGACCTCTACACCCGCGGCCACTCCGAACGGGTGTCCACCGGTGCGGAACTGATTGCCCGTCGGATCGGCATGTCGGAGGACCGGGTCGAGCTCCTGCGCTTCGCCGGCCTGCTGCACGACATGGGCAAACTGGGGGTGCCGACACGGCTGCTGCAGAAGGAGGGGCCGCTGACACCGGAGGAGCTGCAGATCGTTGCGCTGCACCCGGTCCGCGGTGTGGAGATGGTGCGTGAGATCGAATTTCTGCGTGAGGCCTACGACGGGATCATGCATCACCACGAGCGGATGGACGGGCTCGGTTACCCGATGGGGTTGAAGGGCGATTCGATCCCCGAGTTCGCCCGGGCGATCGCGGTCGCCGACGCGTTCGACGCGATGACCTCGACCCGCTCCTACCGGCCCGCCCGCGACCCGGACGAGGCCCTGGCCGAGCTGCGGCGCTGCACCGGCACCCACTTCGACCCCGCGATGGTGACCGCGTTCGCCGCCGCCGTCGCCGAACACGGCTGGGCCGCGGCCGAGGTGCCGGAGCCGTTGGTCTCCGGCGCCGCGGTCACCCGCTACGACCACGACGACCCGACGTCCAGCCAGGCGCCCGGCCCCATCCCGGACGAGGTGCCGGACGGGCAGGTGGAGCGGTGAGAGGAACCGTCGGGCCCCTGGTGCCGGTCGCTGCCGTCGTCGTCATGGCCGCGGTGGGTTCCACCGCCGCCGAGGGTGTGCACGACGCGTGGGTGGCGTTGGCCTTCGCCGCCTTCGTGGCGTTCGGGGAACTCGTGCGACTGACCCTGCCCGGCGAACGCGATGCGGCGCCGCTCGGCGTGGCCGGCGCGTTGGCCTACTGCCTGCTGCCCGAGGTGGCCGGGACCCCCGCCGAGCACAGCGCGTCGCAGGTGATCGCCGTGGCCGCCACCGGAATCCTCGTCGGCGGGCTCCCGCACGCGGCCGCGGGCCGGGTGGTCGGGCTCGACGACGCCGCGCGCCGGCTGCTCGTGGTGGCGGCTGCGGCGGTCGCCTTCCGGCCGATCGTGGACTCCTCCGCCGTGGGTCTGGACCCCGGACCGGGCCTGGCCGCGGTGATGATCGGGGTGTTGCTGGGCGCCGGCGCTCTGGATGCACTGCTCGCGGCGGTGACCCGCGCCTCGACCGACCGTGCCCGGTTCGGGTCCACCTGGCGCGACGAGTTGCGTACCGAGCTGAGCATCGGGTCGGCGATCGGTGCCACCGGCATGTTGATCGCGCTCGCGGTCGGCGTGATGGACCTGTGGGCGATCCCGGTGTTCTGCGCGCCGCTGCTGCTGACCCAGTTCTCCTACCGGCGCTTCGTCGCGATCCGCGAGACCTACCTGCAGACCGTGCGGTCCCTGTCCCGGGTCACCGAGCTGGGGGGATACACCGAGACCGGACACGCTCGCCGCGTGAGTGAGCTCGCGTTGGCGGTCGGCCGGGAACTCGGCCTCACCGGCGACGAGCTCCGTGACCTGGAGTACGCCGCACTGATGCACGATCTGGGGCAGCTGTCCCTGGCCGAACCGATCCCGGGCGGGGCCACGATCATGGTCGACCCGGGCGAGCAACGCCGGATCGCGGAGGAGGGTGCGCGGGTCATCCGCGCCACCGGCGTGCTGGATCGGGTGGCGGACATCGTCGAGCGGTCCACCGAGCCCTACCGTCGGCCCCACGAGGCGCAGGACCCGACGCTGCCGGTAGGAGCGTCGGTGATCAAGGCCGCGAATGCCTTCGACGACCTGGTCGGGGAGTCCTCGTCCGGCCAGCGCCGGCTGGACGCCCTGGAGCGCCTGCGCCTCGGGATGGCCTACGAGTACGACCCGCGGGTGGTCGCCGCGCTGTCGCGGGTGGTCGAACGCGCGTTGTCCCGCGTCAACTGAGCGGATTTCTGTCCTGCCGCATATCGTCCCGCCATGGATCTGCAGGCCGGCGCACCCAAGCGCAGGCCGCTCTCGGGCCGCGGCCGGGGCTGGCGGCTGGGCGCGGTGCTGGTGGCGCTGGCCCTGCTCGGCTACGGCTCCGCCGTGGGCGACGACGACATGTTCCCGTTCGGGCCGATGTCGCAGTACTCCTTCCGGATCGACCCCGACGGCGAGATCCGCGCGCTGTGGGTCGAGGCCGACCTCGCCGACGGGTCACGTCGCCGGTTGGACATCTCGAACGCCGATGACGTCGGGGTGGCCCGAGCGGAGCTCGAGGGCCAGCTCCACCTCATTCTCGAGGACCCGTCCCGGCTGGCGACGCTGGCGGAGGCCTGGCAACGACTGCACCCGGACCGCCCGGAGCTGCAGCGCATCATCGTCGGTCAGGACGTCGTCGAGCTCTCCGACGGCCGCGAGGACGACCGGCGCACGGACGTCTTCACCACCTGGAGCGCGGCGCCGACCGCCGGCCGGCCGGAAGCGGTCCCGAGGTGACGGCCGTAATCGCCTGGTTCTTCCCGCTGCTCCCGAACTCGCGTATCGCGGTCCTGCGGGCGGCGATCTATCTCTTCGTCGTCGTCGACGTCCTCGTCATGGTCAACGACGTCGTCCCCAAGGCCGAGGCGGGGGAGGAGTTCTATCAACCGGTCGCGCTGGCCCGTTTGATCTCGCTGCCGGCTCCGGGAGAACAGGAGGTGATCGCGCTCCGCGCCGCCCTGGTCGTCGCGGCGCTGGTCGCGGCCACCAATCGCCTGCCTCGCCTGCTCGGCTGGCCGATCGCGATCGGTCACCTGATCTGGGTGCTCTACGGGATGTCCTACGGGAAGGTCGACCACGATCACCTCGCGTTGGTGGTGGCGTTGTTCGTGCTACCCACCGTCGGGTGTAGTTCCCCTCGTGACCACCGCGCGGACGAACGCGCGGGCTGGGCGTTGCGCTGCATCCAGATCGCGGTGGTCGCGACCTACACGCTCTCGGTCTGGGCGAAGGTCCGGTACGGCGGCTGGGACTGGCCCTCCGGCGCCACGCTGATGTGGGCGGTGGAGCGCCGCGGGACGTTCCTCGGAGAGCATCTGGTGAACGTGCCGGAACTGCTCGTGGTGGCGCAGTGGGTGACGGTGGCCGCCGAGCTCGCCGCCCCCGTGGTGTTCGTGCTCCGGGGACGCGCGTTCGGTCTGGCCGCGGGCTTCTACCTGAGCTTCCACCTGATCACCTACGCGACCATCTCCATCCACTTCCTGCCGCTGGTGGTGTGCTGGCTGGCCTTCGCTCCGTTGGAGAAGATCGCGGCCCGCTGGCCCCAGGTGCTGGTACCGAGCCTGCGCGGGTCACTCCGCCGTGGGCAGCTTGCAGGCCGAGGTGCCGCCGGGAAGCCGGTAGCGATAGGTGGCCACCAGGCGGTAGAGCGCGGCACCGATCCAGCGGAACGGCGGGACGCGTAGCACCGCGCCGGGAACCTTCCAGACCCCGCCGCAGTCCAGCAGCAGCTGCGCGATGGCCTGGGCGCCGCCGTCGATCCGGCCGTCCGTGCCGACCCAGACCACCTCGCGTTGCGTCTGCTCGGAGGTCACTCCGTAGGCGCCCAGATCCAGACGCTGCCAGGGCTTCACCTCGGCGGTGGACGGCATCCGGCGCGCGATGAACCGGGCGCAGCGGGAACAGAACCCGCAGTCCCCGTCGAAGATCAGCAGCGCTCGCCGGCCCCCATGGTGTCTGGCCATGTGGCCATGATGCCTGACTTCGCGAACATGCCCCGCCGGCGGTACGCGGCGGCGAACGCATAGAGCCCCGCGCCGGCCGCGATCGCGACGTCGCCCAGGCTGTCCACCTCGCGGTGCCCCGGAATCGGGACCGGGATGCGATCGGCCAGCGCATCCATCCGTGTGGCGCCGTCCAGCGGCTCGTGCCGGTCGTCGGACTCCAGCGCGAGCTGCTCCACGCTGATGCCGGCCCGGACTGCGGCGGATTCAGAAACGGGCATGGAGCCGTTGAGGATGACCACCAGAGCATTGGCGCACACGCCGGCCGTGGCCAGGGCAACGCCGGGCACACGCAGGTTGCCGATCGCGAACTGGACCATCAGCGTCGCCGAGACCGCCAGGCACAGGGGATAGGAGTAGGCGACCTCGCGGCTCAGGAACGGCTCGGCGACCTGCACGCCGAACGCCGCGATCAGCAACCCGACCCGATGCAGCGTCGGCGCGAACAACGGCCCGGGTCCGCCGGCCAACCGGCCGAAGGCGAACGCGGCAACGAGTACCAGCACGGTCAATCCCACGCGGGCTAGTCTCGCAACGCGATCGCGCGCCGCGAGGTTACGACACGGGAGCCGACCGGAGGGTTACGTGCACAGTTCCGAAGTGCGAGCGGAGTTGCCGGGGACCGTGACCGACGTGGTCGCCGTCGTGGGCACGGTGGTCGAGGCGGGTGCTTCGTTGGTGCTGCTCGATTCGATGAAGATGGAGATCCCGGTGCTCGCGCCCTGCGCCGGAACCGTGCGCCGGGTCGTCGTGGGTCCGGGAGACCGGTTGCAGCAGGGCGACCTGGTGGCCGTACTGGACCGGACGCCCTGACCTGACGGAACGTCAGAGAACGGGACCGTGCGCCGAGCAGTGCGCCTTCCAACCGGTGGGCACCACCTGCACGATCAGGCGCCGCTTGCACTCCGGGCAGTACCGGGGTGGTTCGAGCTCGCGCAGCTCGCGACAGGCGGAATGGGTTCGCTCGGGGTGGGTGCCGAGTTCGTCGCCGCAACGGTCGCAATAGGTGTGCATTCGATCGTTCACAGCCAATTACAGCATTGTCGTCCGCGGGTAGGAGACCGCTGCATCGGTGATCACGTTCACGAGATAGGGCACTCCGGAGGCGAGCGCGCGGTCCAGCGCCGGGCCGAGGTCTTCCGGCCGGGTCACCATCTCCCCGGCGCCCCCCAGTGCCGTCACGACCTGGTCGTACCGCGTCTGCGGAGCGAGCTCGGCCACGACGTCGTATCCGTACAACGCCTGCATCGGGTGCTTCTCCAGGCCCCAGATCCCGTTGTTGCCGACCACCAGAACCACCGGCAGGCGGTGGCGGACCAGCGAATCGACGTCCATCAGCGAGAAGCCGGCGGCGCCGTCGCCCAGGAGCGCAACGATCTGCACGTCGGGCCGCGCCACCCGGGCGCCCATCGCGTAGCCCAGGCCCGTGCCGAGGCAGCCGTAAGGACCCGGGTCCAGCCAGCACCCGGGGCGCTGCGGCTCGACGAGACGACCGGCGTAGGACACGAAGTCGCCGCCGTCCCCGATCAGCACCGCGTCCGGATCCAGCCGGGGGAGGAGCTCGCCGAGAATCCGCGCGGGGTGGATCGCGGGGGAGTCCGTGGCCAGCAGGGCGGCGTCCTTCGCCGCTCGCGCGGCCGCTGCGCCCTGCAGGTGGGCCAGCCAGTCCGGGCGGCCGGGGGCGCCGGTGAGCGCGGAGGCGATGCCGGCGAAGACGGCGGACAGATCGCCCGCGGCGCTCGCGGCGGGCGTCGCGAGGCCCCCGCCCAGCCGGTCCGGCGCGTCGACCAGATGGATCACCGGCGTCGGGTGCTCCTGCTCCGGACTTCCGAAGCGGCCGAAGCCGAGCCGGAAGTCCAAGGGCGTACCGGCCACGATCACCAGGTCGGCCCCGCCGAGGGCCTGGCCGCGTGCCTTCGTCACCAGCAGGGGATGGCCGGCCGGCAGGATTCCCCGGCCCTGACCGTTGGCAATGGTCGGGATACCGAAGGTCTCGGCGAAGGTGCGCGCGGCCTCCTCCGCACCGTCGGACCACACGTCGGAGCCCAGCACCAGGACGGGCCGGACCGAGGTCCGCAGCAACTCCGCGATGCGGTCGAGTTCACCGCCGTCGGGTGCGATCGGGGTCCGGGACGGCGGGGCCGGCAACTCGACCTTCGCGTCGCCGAACAGCTCGTCCATCGGAAAGTCGACGAAGACCGGCCCGCGGTGCGCCGTGGTGGCGACGGACAGCGCGCGGTCGATGTAGGCCGGCACATCCGCGGTGGTCGGCGCCGTGGTGGCCAGCTTCGTCACCGGGGCCACCAGCGCCGGGTGGTCCAGTTCCTGCAGGGACCCGGCGCCCCAGAGGCCGGCCGGGGCGCGGCCGCCCAGGACCAGGACCGGGGATCCGTTGAAGTGCGCGGTGGTGATCGCCGAGATTCCGTTGGTGATGCCCGGCCCCGCGGTCAGAACGGCGAGGCCCGGGCGGCGGTTCAATCGCGCGACGGCCTCGGCCGCGAAGACCGCGCTCTGCTCATGCCGCACGTCGTAGAGCGGCAAGGGTGGATCGGCCTGCACCGCGCCGTCGTAGAGCGGGAACACGTGCCCGCCGGAGAGCGTGAACATCTCGCGCACGCCGTGCGCGCGCAGAACGGGAAGTGCGAGGTTGCCGCCGTGACCGGTGATCTCCACCCGGCGAACCTACTGCGATTACTTGGGGATGTTGATCGTGATCGTCCCGGAGATCTTGCCGTTGGTCAGACCGCACGCGGCGTAGCTGTAGTTCACTGTGTAGGTGCCGGGCGCGGAGTAGGTCTTTTTCGCCGCGTAGGTGTCCTTCACCTCGTGCAGGGTCCGCTTCTCGGCGTCGACCGGGCAACGCCGGCCGGTCACGGGAACGTTCGCGTTGGTCCCGTCGCCCCAGAGCAGGGTCTCGCCCATGCCGATGTTGCGCTTGGCGGGCGTCGGGAAGGTGAGCTTGCCGCCGGTCGGGCTGAGCGGTTCGAGGACGTAGCCGGCGAAGGTGAAGCTCAACGTGAGCGCACGCCCGACGCGGTCGTACGCGATCTGGATGCGCAACTGCGGGGCGGCCGCCGAGGCGCTGGCGCTGGCGCTGGCGCTGGGGGACGCCGAGGCGGAGGCGGTGGCGACGGCCGAGCGGCCGGGCACGTCGCTGCCACCCGGCGCCGCGGACCCTGATCCGGCTCCGGCTCCCGACGCGACTCCGGCGGTTGCGAGCGCGGTCGCAGCAACGGCAGCTGCTCCGACAGCGGCGACCCGGCGCACGGTTCGCCGGTCGGCGTCGCTGCCGGCGACGGGCGGAACGGGTGACGAGCCCATGTCGTGCGGCATGACGGAATCCCCCTGTTTGCGAGCAATGCCTGTTACGGGTGATTCCCTTGTAGCACGAGTTACGTGTGTGACTGGTGGGGGCGCGCCGTCGGGGAGTCGGACAGGTAGTCGGCAGGTTCGGTCTCATCCGGACCGTCGGGGACGCGGAGGGCGTTCAGGATCAGCGTCCCGACCGCCACGACGGCGAGGTTCACGGCCACGGCGATCAGACCCGGGTAGATGGTCTTGTCGGTGTCGAAGCCCAGGTCCGAGAACTTGAACAGCGAGCCGCCGAAGTGCTCCTTGCCGGTCGCCGCGTTCTCGGTCGTGTAGAGCATCGCCAGCCCGGTCACCATGCCGGCCGCCCAGCCCGCGATCAATGCGCCACGGTGGCACCACGCGGTGTAGAGCCCGAGCACCAGGGCCGGCAGCGTCTGCAGGATGATCACGCCGCCGACCAGCTGCAGGTCGATGGAGAACTGCGGATCCATCACCAGGATGACCGCGACGGCGCCGACCTTGACCACCAGCGACGTGAGCTTGCTGACCCGGGCCTGTTCGCGCTCGTCGGCCTCGGGGCGGATGTAGGCCTTCCAGACGTTGCGGCTGAAGAGGTTGGCGGCCGCGATCGACATGATCGCGGCGGGCACGAGCGCGCCGATCCCGATCGCCGCGAAGGCGATGCCGGCGAACCACGGTGGGAACTGCGAGTCGAACAGCTGCGGCACGATCGTGTTCGGGTCGGGCTTGCCATCGGTAACGATCGGCTTCACCC
Source organism: uncultured Actinomycetota bacterium (assembly GCA_963756785.1). GTDB lineage: Bacteria > Actinomycetota > Actinomycetes > Sporichthyales > Sporichthyaceae > Sporichthya. Next base: position 1,389,841 of record CAVWPF010000007.1, on the reverse strand, counting down.
CCGCCGCGATCGCCATGTAGCCGAGCAGGGCGAGCAGACCGAGCACCAGGCTGTAAGCGGGCAGCGCCACCATGTTGCGTTTGATCGTGTCCCGGCTGCGCGCCGCCAGCAGGCCCGTCACCGAGTGCGGGTAGAGGAACAACGCCATCGCCGATCCGAAGGCCAGTGTCGAGTAGCCGATAACATTGGCGTCCGGCAGCGTGATGCCGTCGTTGGGGTTCGGGGTGGCTTCGAACTTGGCGTCCGCCGCGGCGAAGATCTCGTCGAATCCCCCGAGCTTGTAGGGGATCACGATGACCGCCGCGATCACGACGATGTAGATCAGCGCGTCCTTGACGAAGGCGATCAGGGCGGGCGCCCGCAGGCCGGCCTGATAGGTGTACGCCGCCAGGATCGCGAAGGCGAGAATCACCGGCCACTCGTCGATGCCGAGGAACTCCTGCGTGCCGATACCCATCGTCTTGAGCACGGCCTCGATGCCGATGAGCTGAAGCGCGATGTACGGCATCGTCGCGACGATGCCGGTGATCGCGATGATCAGCGCGAGGGTGGGCGAGCCGTGCCGGCCGCGGACGAAGTCGGCCGGGGTCACGTAGCCCTTGGCGTGGGACACCGACCACAGCTTGATCGCGACGAACAGGACCATCGGGTACACCACGATCGTGTACGGCACCGCGAAGAACCCGAGAGCCCCGGCGCCGAAGATCAGCGCGGGAACCGCCACGAAGGTGTAGGCGGTGTACAGGTCGCCGCCGATCAGGAACCAGGTGACCCACGGGCCGAAGTTGCGCCCGCCCAGACCCCACTCGTCGAGGTTGTCCAGGCTGGCGACCCGGCGCCAGCGCGAGGCGGCGAATCCCAGGACGGAGACGCCGGCGAACAGGATGAGAAAGACCGTGAGCTGGACGCCCTGGACGTCGATGTCGGTGTCGGGGAGGGGTGCCGAGTTCATCGCTCAGCCCTCGTCCCGGGTCAGCCGGTAGACCGCCAGGGTGCAGAGCACCGAGAGCGGGATCCACATCAGCTGGTACCAGTAGAAGAACGGGATGTCGAAGAGGTAGGGATCGCGTTTGTTGTAGACCCAGGGGAGCAGCGTCCCCCAGAGGGGGATGCTGAGGATGGCGGTCACCTGCAGCGTGCGTGGTCGCACGAGGACACCTCCGGCCACCGGCTCTGACGTCGCGAGTGAACGTACCGGGGCGGAGCCCGAACTTGAAGGTGCGGTTTTTAGAAGGTGTCGGCGAGCGCCTTGATCGGCATCTTGAGGTCGGCGAGCAGGGCCAGGTCCTGCTTCGGGTCCCGGCCCAGGGTGGTCAGGTAGTTGCCGACGATGACGGCGTTGATGCCGCCGAGCAGGCCCTCGCGGGTACCGAGGTCGCCGAGGGTGATCTCCCGGCCGCCGGCGTAACGCAGGATCGTGCGCGGCATCGCGAGCCGGAACGCGGCGATCGTGCGCAGCGCGTCCTGCGCGGACAGGGGCTCCTGGTTCCCGAACGGGGTGCCCGGGCGCGGGTTGAGGAAGTTCAGCGGGACCTCGTCCGGGGACAGGGACGCCAGCTGCGCGGCGAACTCCGCCCGCTGCTCCAGGGTCTCGCCCATGCCGACGATCCCGCCGCAGCAGACCTCCATGCCGGCCGCGCGGACCATCGACAAGGTCTCCCAGCGCTCCTCCCAGGTGTGGGTCGTGACCACGTTCGGGAAGTAGGAGCGGGCGGTCTCCAGGTTGTGGTTGTAGCGGTGCACGCCCATCGCGGCGAGTTCGTCGACCTGATCCTGCGTCAGCATGCCGAGGGACGCGGCGACCTGGATGTCGACGGCCTCCTTGATCGCCTTGACCCCGTCGCGCATCTGCGTCATCAGGCGCTCGTCCGGGCCGCGGACCGCGGCGACGATGCAGAACTCGGTGGCACCGGTCGCGGCCGTGGCCTTCGCCGCTTCGACGAGCGCCGGGATGTCCAGCCACACCGAACGCACCGGGGAGGTGAACTGGCCGGACTGGGAGCAGAAGTGACAGTCCTCGGGGCACCCGCCGGTCTTGAGCGAGACGATGCCCTCGACCTCGACCTCCGGGCCGCACCAGGTCATCCGCACCTCGTGGGCCAGCGCGAGCAGGTCATCGAGGTGGGAGTCGGGCAGATTCAGCACCGCGAGCACCTGGGCCTCGTCCAGCCCGATGCCTTGGCGGAGTACCTGCTCACGCGCGGCCGCCAACAGATCGGAGGGATCGGTGGCGGGCGTACGGTGCTCGAGCGTGGTCATCTGGGTCCTGTCGCTGGGGGTCGATCCACGGTACTTCAGCGTGCGGGAGCGCCGGCTCAGCGGTGGAGAGTAGCGAGGTGCTTCGCCTTGAAGCCGACCGCGTCGAAGGTGCCCCCGAAGTGGGGTGAGAGGCCCGCCCGGGCGGCGGCCAGGAAGGCGGTCCGGCTCAGGGAGCCCGCGTTCGCGCCGATCGCGCCGGCCAGGGGACGTCCGGCCAGCGTCTCCAGATCGGCGAGGTTAGTCCGCTGCGCCAAGCCCGGGTCGGTCGGCCAGGAGCCCAGCACCAGGCCGGCCAGGTCGAGCCCGCGATGGGCCATCGCCTCCAAGGTCAGCGCGGTGTGATTGAGCGTGCCGAGGCCGGGGTCGGCCACCAGCAGAACCGGGGCCTCCAGCATCCGGGCCAGGTCGGCGATCGTGCGCCCGTCCGGGTCGTAGCGCACCAGGAGGCCGCCGGCGCCCTCGATCAGCACGAGGCGCCGGGTGCCGCGCAGCTCGCGGATCTCCTCGGCGGCGACCGCCAGATCAAGCGGTGGCTTCCCCGCCTGGCGGGCGGCGGCGTCGGGCGAGAGCGGCCGCAGGAAGCGGACGAACTCGTGGGTGTCGGTGACCCCGGAGAGCCGCTCGATGTCGGCGAGATCACCCGGCTCCCCGAACCCGACGCCGGTCTGCGCCGGCTTCACGACGGCGACGGAGGCGCCGCGGTCGGCCGCCAGGGCGGCCAGGGCGGCAGTCACGACGGTCTTCCCGACGCCGGTTCCGGTGCCCGTGACGATCAGGGCGCTCATGGTGTGCCGATCCCCGATCTCGTGGCCACCAGGTCCGCGACGGCGCCGAGGGCGGCGCGGGCCCGCTCCAGGTCCGAGTCCGTCAGGTCGGCGCGGGCGGTGATCCGCAGCCGGGAGATCCCGTCCGGCACCGACGGGGGCCGGAAGCACCCGACCCGCACCCCGGTCGCCAGGCAGGCCTCGGCGGCGGCCACTGCGGCGTCGGGTTCGCCGATGAGGACGGCGCACACCGCGCCGGCCGGCTCGGGGGAGTCGAGGCCGAACTCCCGCGCCATCGCGGACAGGGAACGGGCCCGGGCGCGCACGTCCGCGGCCAGGTGGGGCCGGTCCCGCAGCAGCCGGAGCGCCGCCAGGCCGGCGGCCGCGTTCGCCGGCGCCAGGCCGGTGTCGAAGATGAAGCTGCGGGCGCTGTCCACCAGGTGCTCGATCACGCGCGCGGGGCCGAGCACCAGACCGCCCTGGCTGCCCAGCGATTTGGACAGCACGGTGGTGATCACGATGTCGGGTGCACCCGCCAGGCCGGCGGCCCAGACCGTGCCGCGGCCGCCCTCGCCCACAACACCGAGCGCGTGCGCCTCGTCGACGAGAAGACCGGCGCCGTAGCGCCGCGCGACGGCAGCGAGCTCGGCGACCGGGGCGATCGCGCCGTCGACGGAGAACACCCCGTCGGTCAGCACCAGGGCGCGGGCCTCGGTGCGCTCCGCCAGGACGCGTTCGTAGGCGGTGAGGTCGAGGTGCGGAACGATGGCGACGCGGGCCCGCGAGAGCCGGCAGGCGTCCACCAGCGACGCGTGGTTGCGGGCGTCGGAGACGATCAGCGACCCCGGGCCGGCCAGGGCGGTGACCGCGCCGACGTTGGCGAGATAGCCGGAGGAGAAGACCAACCCGGCCTCCGCTCCGACGTGGGCGGCGGCCGCGGCCTCGAGCTCCGCGTGCAGGGCGGTGGACCCGGTGACCAGCCGGGACCCGGTGGAGCCCGCCCCCCACTCCTTCGCGGCGAGGGCCACCGCATCCACGACCTCCGGGTGGCGGGCCAGGCCCAGGTAGTCGTTGCCGGCCAGGTCGAGGATCGCAGCGCCGGAGCCGTCGTCGGAGCTGCGCGGCCGCACGCGGCGGCGCAGCCCCGCCTCGATGCGCTGTGCGGCGTGGGCGTCGACCCAGGCGAAGGGATCGTTGGGCGTCATCGTCGACTTCCCGGAACCCGGCTCGGCTCGAAGTACGGCCCGGAGCCGCGCAGGGCCGCCTGCAGCGCGCCGAGCACCTCGACCCGGGCGGCCGGCGGCCCGGAAAAGGACCTCGCGGCGCCGGGGGCGGGCCGGACCCCGAGCAGCAGCTGCAGATGCAGGGCGCGCACGAACGCGATCGTGTTGCGCACCTGCGCGGGGATCGGACCGTTCAGGCCGCCCGCCCGGTGTGCCGAGTGCGGGCGGTAGCTCGAGGCGAGGCGGTCCACCCACAGCTGGACGGTGGTCGAGTCGACGGCGTCCCGGTGCAGGAGGGTCATCGCGGCGTAGGCGGTGTGGTCGGCCTCCAGCCCGCAGAACGCGTGGGCCGTCGGCCGCAGCAGCCGGTCGCCGATCGTGTCCAGCAGCACCCCCAGCCCGTCGGCCTCGAGGTGCCGGGACTGCGCCATCGTGCGCAGCAACTCGGCGGCGTGGACCATCGCCTGGGCACGGCCGGCGCCGGGAACGTGGCCGCGGAGGTCCACCTCCGCGAGCAGCCAGGACAGCCCCCGGTCACCCCAGCGGAGGACCGCCTCGCGGTGCATCCCGTGCAGGACGTTGTCCCGGTCGATCACAGCGGCGAGCACCCGCGCGGAGAACGACCGGCGCAGCACCGAGGGAGTGCCGTCCTCCCCCAGCCCCGGCCGCAGGCCCTCGCTGATCCCGTCGCCCATCGCCGGCAGCAGGTCGTCGTACACCCCCGCGGAGATCCAGCGCAGGAGCACGGTGAGTGCGAGGTCGTCGCGTAGGTGCGGGTCGAGGTCGCCCAGCAGTTCGACGAGCTCGACGGTCATGTCGTCCAGTCGGCGACCGGCCGGCACGGCGCCGCCGGCGGCCAGGACGTCCTCCCAGAACCCGGGGTCCAGGGCAGCGCCGGTGGGGCCGCGCCGGTCCGGGTCGGTCACCGCGTACCTCCGCGTCGGCGTGCTCGGGACTGCTCGGGGCTCGTTCCGCGTCCGGTCGGGCTGGACATGTGCGCCGAATTTACCTGCCGCAGCAGACCGCCGGGCCCGGCCGGTCCGACCCGTACGCTGCGGAACGTGGCGTCCCTCACCGAACTGGTCCGTGCCAGCACCGATCTGGACGCCGCCGACCGGGAGTGGCTGCAGGTCCTGGTCGCCGACTGGCAACTGCTCGCCGACCTCTCGTTCTCTGACCTCGTCCTGTGGCTCCCGGTCCGCGACGGGTCGGGGTACGTGGCGGTCGCCCAGATGCGCCCCACGACCGGTCCCACGGCCTTTCACGACGATCTGGTGGGCTCGGTGACGGCCCGCGGTCACCGCCCGCTGCTGGACATTGCGCAGGACGAGGCCCGGATCGTCCGGGAGGGCGACCCCGAGCTGCGCAGCGACGTGCCCGTCCGGATGGAGGCGATCCCGGTCCGCCGCGGCGACCGCATCCTGGGCGTCATCGCGCGCAACACCAGCCTGATCTCGGTCCGCACGCCCAGCCGGCTCGAGCTGACCTACATCCAGTGCGCCGCGGACCTGGCCCGGATGATCGCGGCCGGCCTGTTCCCGCACGTGGGGGTCTCCGGCGCGGTCTCGACGGCGCTGCAGGACGGCTCGCCCCGTGTGGGGGACGGCCTGATCCGGCTGGACCCGGACGGCGTCGTCATCTACGCCAGCCCGAACGCCCTGTCCGCCTACCGCCGCCTCGGCCTCGCGACGGACCTCGTCGGCACGCACCTCGGCGCGGTCACCGCGGAGCTCGCGCCCACCCACGGGCCGGTCGAGGAGGCGCTGGCGGTGGTGGCCAGCGGGCGGAAGCCCCGGGGGCTGGAGATCGAGACCGAGGACGTGGTGGTGGGGCTGCGGGCGATCCCGCTGGACTCTCCCGACGCGCACCTGGGGGCGATCGTGCTGCTGCGCGACGTCACCGACGTCCGCCGCCGCGAGCGGGAGTTGATCACCAAGGACGCCACGATCCGGGAGATCCATCACCGGGTGAAGAACAACCTGCAGACGGTGGCCGCGCTGCTACGCCTGCAGGCCCGTCGGCTGACCGAGCCGGAGGCCCGGACCGCGCTGGAGGAAGCGGTGCGCCGGGTCGGGTCGATCGCGATCGTGCACGACACGTTGTCGATCTCGGCGGACGAGAACCTCGTCTTCGACGAGGTGGTGGACCGGGTGCTGGCGATGCTGGCGGACGTCTCGTCGCTGGACGTGCGCGTTCAGCCCCGGCGCGAGGGCGCGTTCGGCACGTTGTCCGGCGACCTGGCCACGCCGCTGTCGATGGTGCTCACCGAGCTGCTGCAGAACGCGCTCGAGCACGGGATCTCGCCCGGCTCACAACTGCTCGTGGTGCGCGCGGTGCGGACGGCGGATGCGCTTCGCGTCGAGGTGGACGACGACGGGCGTGGCCTGCCGCCCGGCTTCGACCCGGTGACCTCGGCGAACCTGGGCCTGCAGATCGTCCGGACGCTGGTGACCGGCGAGCTCGGGGGCGAACTGGAGATGGGGGACCGGCCAGGGGGCGGCACGCGCGTGCGGCTCGCCTTCCCGATCTCGTCGACCCGGCCCCGGACATGACGAACCCCGGCCGGAGCACGGCCGGGGTTCGCGAAGAATTCGAAAGGCTGGTCGGCCGCGGTCAGACGACGCGGGCGCGAGCCCGAGCGGTGCGACGCTTGAGAGCGCGTCGTTCGTCCTCGCTGAGGCCGCCCCAGACGCCGGCGTCCTGGCCGGACTCGAGCGCCCACTGCAGGCACGTCTCGACGACGTCGCAGCGTCGGCACACGGCCTTGGCTTCTTCGATCTGCATCAGGGCGGGGCCGGTGTTCCCGATGGGGAAGAACAGCTCGGGATCCTCGTCCCGGCAGACTGCGCGGTGGCGCCAGTCCATGGGTGTAGCTCCTTCATTGGTGGGTTCCGGCCTCGGGCGAGCTCCGGTCCCGGTGAATGTGTGCTGGGTTCGCGCTACCTAGTGAACAGTTTCACGAGCGGAAACGGTCCCCCAACACGAGGATTATTTGTGTGAGATGAAGCACGGGTCTAGGGACTTTCGGTCCAGGTCAGGGGGCCAATCGGGTGTTCAGGGCGCCTGGACAAGGGACCACCTTGGAGTACCCGCTAGCGTCGACACAACCCCTTCGAGCCCAGCAAATACGCCACAAACTGATCATCGTGCTGGCGGCCTCCCGACCAGGCATGCAACGAGAGCTTCCGCATCGTGCCGCAGGTATGCCCCAGTCGGCGGGATGGTGCATCGGGATTTCGTGTCATAGTCGCGCAAAAGGCAGGAAAAGCAGACGTGAAAAGCCCTGGTGAGGGGCCCTCCGAGGGGCCGATGAGCGTCGCCGGCCTCCGGGCGGATCTCCGTCGGAATCCCCGCCCGCTGGTTCTCGCTGCGCTCGCGCAGGGGCTCCAGGCACTGCTGCTCCTCGGGGTCGGTGGAGTCACCGCAGTGTTGGGGATCACCGACGCCTCGAACGATCTGCTCAACGGGGTGCTGGTGGGAACGTTGGCGATCGCGGGCGGACTCGGCCTGGTGGCTGTCGCCCGAGGCCTGCTCGGTGCACAGGGCTGGGCGCGTGCACCGGCGCTGGTGTGGCAGCTGATCTGCGTCCCGGTCGGGTTCACGATCCTCGACGACATCCCGGCGCTCGGCTGGGCGCTGCTGGTCTCGTCCGCGGTCGTCCTGGTCGGGCTGTTCGGCCCGGCGTCCGGGCCGGCCTTCGTGGACTAGCTACTCCTCGACGAGCAGGTCTGCGCGCAGCTTCGCCAGGGTGCGGGCGAGCAACCGCGAGACGTGCATCTGGGAGATACCGAGTTCCGTGGCGATCTGGGACTGGGTCATGCCTCCGAAGAAGCGCAGCATCAGGATCCGCTTCTCCCGCGGCGGCAGCCGTTCGAGCAACGGCTTCAGCGACTCGCGGTACTCCACGCCCTCGAGCGCCTCGTCCTCCCCGCCGAGGGAATCGACCACGGCGGGGGAGTCGCCCTCGCCCTGTTCGGGAACGTCGAGGGACAGGGTGCTGTAGGCATTCGCCGACTCCAGGCCCTCCAGGATCTCCTCCTCGGAGCGGCCGAGCCGCAGCGCCAGTTCGGCGACCGTCGGCGCCCGGCCCAGTTGCTGCGAGAGCTCGGCGGTGGCGGTGGACAGGTGCAGCCGCAACTCCTGCAGGCGCCGGGGGACCCGCACCGCCCAGCCGCGGTCGCGGAAGTGGCGCTTGATCTCCCCGACGATCGTCGGCGTCGCGTAGGTGGAGAACTCGACCCCGCGGTCGACCTCGAACCGGTCGACGGACTTGATCAGGCCGATGGTGGCGACCTGGACCAGGTCGTCGAGCGGCTCGCCGCGGTTGCGGAATCGGCGTGCCAGGTGCTCGACGAGCGGAAGGTGGAGTTCGACCAGGGTGTCGCGCAGCGCGGGGCGCCGCGGATCGTCCGGCGACATCGCGGCAAGCTCCGCGAGCAGGCGGCGGGCGCGGTTCCGCTCCACCTCCCGGGCCGCGTCCCGCTCGGCATCGTCGACCACGTCAGCCGCGTTCCCGCCGGGCGACCCAGCTCATGCGGCACCCTCCGCGGTCTTGCGCAGGGTGATCGTCAGGTGCTGATCGGAGTCCACCGCTGCCGTCACGTCGCCCGCCAGGGCCGACAGGACGGTCCACGCGAAGGTGTTGCGCGGGGGTACGGCGCCGTCCCGGGTCGGGGCGGTGACCTCGACGGTCAGGGTCGGCGCGGCCAGGGTGAATCTGCAGTGGAGCTCGGTGCCTTCGACCACCTGGGCGAGCAACATCGCGCAGGCCTCATCGACCGCGATCCGCAGGTCCTCGATCTCGTCGATCGTGAAGTCGAGGCGTGCCGCCAGCCCCGCGGTGGCCGTGCGCAGAACCGACAGATACGCGCCGTCGGCCGGGAGCCGGACCTCGACGAAGTCGTCGCCGGCAGCGCCGTCGCGCGCGGGCTTCGAGCTCACGCCTTCTTCGTCGCCCAGAAGATCTCGGCGATCTCGTCGATCTTCGCCAGGAGGTTGTCGGCCACCGCGACGTCGAGCGAACCCTTGGTGCCGCCGGCGCCGGCCAGCTTGGTGGCCTCGTTGAACAGCTGGTGCAGGTTCGGGTGGGCCTCGAAGTGCGGGGGCTTGAAGTAGTCGGTCCACAGCACCCACAGGTGGTGCTTGACCAGGTCGGAGCGCTGCTCCTTGATCTGCAGGGCGCGCTCGCGGAAGTCGGCGTCGGAGTTGGCCGCGACCTTCTCGCAGATCGCCTTGACGGATTCGGCCTCGATCCGTGCCTGGGCCGGGTCGTAGACGCCGCAGGGCAGGTCGCAATGGGCGGAGACGGCGATCGGGCGCAGCAGACGCATTGATCGGCCCTTCTGTCGGTTCCGGAGAGTCGTCGCGACACTACCCCGGTGAGCGGCGGCGAGAATCTCCAGGTGCACCCGAGGAGCAGGCGACGGCGCTGGGGGACCGCGCGGGTCTCCGGCGATTCGATGCGCCCCACCCTGTGCCCCGGGGACCTGCTGCTGATCCGCTACGGCGTCCCGCCCCGGGTGGGCCGGCCGGCGGTCGTCCGGCTCGCGGGCCGCGGGCTCGCGGTCAAGCGCGTCACCCGCCGCGACCCGGAGGGCTGGTGGGTGGAGCGCGACAACCCGGCGGCCGGCGTCGACTCCTGGCTCGTGGGGGCCATCCCGGACGCTGACGTCGTCGCCGTCGTGGTGGTCCGGTTGTGGCCCGCGATCCGCCGGTCCGGCGCGGCGAAATAGGGTCGGAGGATGTTCGCCGTCAGCGCTGCGCGCTTCTCTCCCGATGACCCCATGTCCGCCCTCGACCTGGGCGAGCGGCCCGATCCCATCGCGAAGGACGGTTGGGTGACCGTCGAGGTGAAGGCGGCCTCGCTCAACCACCACGACCTGTGGAGTCTGCGCGGGGTCGGGCTCAAGGAGGAGCAGTTGCCGATGATCCTCGGCTGCGACGCCGCGGGCGTCGACGAGGACGGCAACGAGGTCATCGTGCACGCGGTCATCGGCGACCCGGAGTGGAAGGGCGACGAGACCTTCGACCCCAAGCGCTCGCTGCTCTCCGAGCGGTACCAGGGCACGATCGCGGAGAAGGTCGTCGTTCCTCGGCGCAACCTGGTGCCGAAGCCCGCGCAGCTGTCGTGGGAGGAGGCGGCCTGCCTACCCACCGCGTGGCTGACCGCCTACCGGATGCTCTTCACCCGCTCCGGCGTCTCGCCGGGCGCGACGATCCTGGTGCAGGGCGCCGGCGGCGGTGTTGCGACCGCGCTGATCAGTCTCGGCCGCGCGGCGGGCATGCGGGTCTGGGCGACCAGCCGCGACGAGGCGAAGCGGGAGCGGGCGCTGGCCCTCGGGGCGGACCAGGTGTTCGAATCCGGCGCCCGGATGCCCGAGCGCGTCGACGCCGTCTTCGAAACCGTCGGCAAGGCGACCTGGTCGCACTCGGTCAAGGCGCTCAAGCCGGGCGGGACGATCGTGATCTCCGGCGCCACCACCGGCGACGCCCCGCCGGCCGAGCTCACCCGGATCTTCTTCCTCCAGCTCTCCGTCGTCGGCTCGACGATGGGCTCGCGCGACGAGTTGGAGCGGCTCGCCCAGTTCATGGCGACCACCGGCGTGAAGCCGCTGATCGACGAGGTCGTTCCGCTGCGGGAGGCCGACCGCGGCTTCGCGAAGATGCACGCGGGCGACCTGTTCGGAAAGATCGTCTTCTCCGTCTGAGGGGTTCCTTCTCCAAGCCTTGCATCGGCGCGCTCGGCCGATTGAGGACCTTCGGAGGGTCATGTCCCGAGCCGCTGCTGCCGACAACGCGATTGGCGGCGGAGGCAAGGGACACCGGTGGAAGACCTGGGCATCAGCGAGCAGCTCATCGAGCAGCTGCCGGACGCGGTTTTCGTGGTGGATTCCTCCGGGAAGATCCTGTTCGTCAACGGGCAGGGCGAGGTCCTGTTCGGGTGGACGCGCCAGGAGCTGATCGGGCGGGGCATCGAGACCCTGGTGCCCCCGAACGCGCGCGCCCAGCATCCGGGGCACCGTGCCCGGTACTTCGCCGAGTCCGAGGTACGCCCGATGGGTGCCGGACTGGATCTGTTCGGCTTCCGCAAGGACGGCACGCAGTTCCCCGCCGAGATCTCGCTGTCGGCGATCGAGACCGGAGGTGGCCGTTTGGTGACCGCGGTGGTCCGCGACGCGACCGACCGGATGAAGACCCAGGCCAAGTTCTCGGGACTGCTCGAAGCGGCCCCCGACGCGATGCTCGGGGTGGACGGCTCCGGGCTGATCCAGCTCGTGAACACCCAGGCCGAGAAGCTGTTCGGCTGGTCCCGCAACGAACTGCTCGGCCGGCCGATCGAGACCCTGGTGCCCGAGCGTGCCCGCGGTACCCACCGCCAACACCGGGCCGGGTACTTCGCCGAGCCCGTCGTGCGGGCGATGGGCGCCGGCATCGACCTCAGCGCGCGACGCAAGGACGGTTCGGAATTCCCCGCGGAGATCTCGCTGTCCTCCATCGAGACCGAGGACGGGCTTCTGGTCACGGCGGCGGTGCGTGACGTCAGCGAGCGCAAGACCTTCGAGGCGATGGTGGCGCGGGCCCGCGACACCGCCGAGCGGGCGGCTCGCTCACGCCAGGAATTCCTGGCGAACATGAGCCACGAGATCCGTACTCCGATGAACGCGATCATCGGCATGACCAGCCTGCTGCTGGACACCCCGATGGATCGTCAGCAGCGCGACTTCGTCGAGACGATGCGGACCTCGGGCGAGCATCTGCTCACGATCATCAACGACATCCTCGACTACGCGAAGATCGACGCAGGCAAGCTGGTGCTGGAAGAGGTCGCCTTCTCGGTCCGCGACTGGCTCGGGGAGACGCTGGATCTGGTCACGCTGCAGGCCCACGAGAAGGGTCTGGAGCTCGTGTGCGACGTCGCGCCGGACGTTCCGCCGGTCGTGACCGGTGACCCGGCCCGGATCCGGCAGGTGCTGGTGAATCTGCTGTCGAACGCCGTGAAGTTCACCCACGACGGCGAGGTCGTCGTCCGGGCCGAGGCCGAGCGCACCGAATCGGCGGCGGGGGAGCCCCGCACGAGCTTGCGGTTCGTGGTCAGCGACACCGGTATCGGTGTCGCCCCCGACCGCATCGACAGCCTCTTCGAGCCGTTCACCCAGGCCGACAGCACGACCACGCGTATCTATGGCGGCACCGGGCTCGGTTTGGCGATCAGCCGGCGCCTGGTCGAGGAAATGGGCGGCCGGATGGACATGCGTTCCGCCCCCGGTGTCGGCACAACGGTGGAGTTCCGCTTCCCGGTGACGCCGAGGGAAGAGCCCGTGTCCGTCACCCCCAACGGCCTGGCCGGGCGGCGTGTACTCGTGGTGGACGACAATGCGACGAACCGTCAGCTTCTTGAGGTCTGGGCCGGTCAGCACGAGATGGACTGCGTCGCCGCAGCCGGTGGCGACGAGGCGCTGGCGCTCCTCGGCCGTGACCAGGACCGCGGCCAGACCTTCGACTTCGCCCTGCTCGACCTCGACATGCCCGGCATGGACGGCATCGAACTCGGCCGTCTGCTGCGGGAACGAAGCCCCGGGATCCACCTCGTACTGCTGCAGTCCACGTCCCCCGGGCGGGTGGTGGAACCGGACGTCGTCGACGTGGTGCTGGCCAAGCCGCCGCGGCCGGACAAACTCACGGAAGTTCTGGTCGAGCTGTTTCAGACCGGCAAGGTTCGCGACACCGTCGCCGCACCGCCGGTGTCCGCATTCGCACTGCCGGAGGCCGCTCGCCGACTGTCGATTCTCGTGGTCGAGGACACTCCGGTGAACCAGAAGGTCGCCCAGCACCTGCTTGCCCGGTTCGGCTTCCGTTCCGACGTCGCGGCGAGCGGCCAGGAGGCGCTCAGCGCGCTGCAGCAGCGGGCCTACGACTTGGTCCTGATGGATGTTCAGATGCCCGAGATGGATGGACTGGAGGCCACGCGCCGCATCCGCGCCCAATGGCCCGAGCGGGGTCTGCACATCGTGGCGATGACCGCCAACGTCGCGACCGAGGACGTCCGCCGCTGCTACGAGGCGGGCATGGACGCCTTCCTGCCCAAGCCCATCGACGTCGCCTCCCTCGCCCAGATGCTGCGCGGTCTGATCACCGCCCCGGCCCCGGACTCGGTCGTGGACGGCGCGATCGTGGGGAGGCTGTGCGACGAGATCGGCCGTGACGTCGTCCGGGACCTCGCGGAGGAGTTCCTGGCCGATCTCGACGTCTCCCTGCCCGGCCTCGAGGACGGGTGTCGCGCCCAGGACCGCAGACGGATCGCGGCGGCCGCGCACAAGCTGAAGTCACCGGCCCGGTCCCTCGGCGCCACCGCGTTCGGCCAGTTGCTGCACGACCTGGAGCATCTCGCCCCGGACTCCGACTGGCCGACGCTGTCGCGCCTGGTGGGCCGCGTCGTCAGCCAGCGGAGCAGTCTCGACGACCAGCTCCGGGCACAAACCCGCGCCTGACGTACCGTCGGGCCGCGTCAGTCCTCGTCATCGAGGCGGGCGAGCCAAGTGGCGAGGCGTTCCACCGGGACCTCGAAGTCCGGGTTGAGGTCGACGAACTCGGAGAGCCGGTCGGCCAGCCAGGCGAGGTTGACGTTCTCCTCGCCCCGGCGGGCCGCCAGCTCCTCGATGCCGCGGTCGGTGAAGTACATGCGATCCGGTCCGGTCTAGCGGGCGAAGGCCTGTTCGATGAGCAGCTGCTGCTCGTACTCGTGCACCGAGTGCGAGCCGACGGCCGGGGCCGACGAGGCGGGGCGGGAGACGCGGTAGAGCACGCGGCCGACCTGCTCGGCGAAGTTCAGCGCCATGAACGGCCAGGCGCCCTGGTTGGCCGGCTCCTCCTGCACCCAGCGCAGCTCGGTGGCATTGGGGTACTTCGCGAGCGTGGCTTCCAGGTCGGACACCGGCAGCGGGTAGAGCTGCTCGACCCGGACGATCGCGGTGTCGTGCTGCGAGCCGTGCTGTTCCCGCTGGGCGGCGAGGTCGTAGAAGACCTTGCCGGTGCAGAGCAGGACCCGGGTGACGTCCGCAGCGGGAACGGTCTCGTCGGCGATCACCGGCTGGAAATGCCCGGAGGTGAACTCACCCGGCGCCGACACGGCGGCGCGATGCCGCAGCAGCGACTTCGGCGTGAAGATGACCAACGGCCGGTGGAAGGGCCCGAGCGCCTGCCACCGCAGCAGGTGGAAGTGGTTGGCGGGCGTGGTCGGGATCGCGACCGTCATGTTGCCCTGCGCGCACAGTTGCAGGAAGCGCTCCGGGCGGCCGGAGGAGTGGTCCGGACCCTGGCCCTCCATGCCGTGCGGCAGCAGCAGCGTGACGCCCGAGGTCTGGCCCCACTTCTGCTCACCGGAGGAGATGAACTCGTCGATGATCGTCTGGGCGCCGTTGACGAAGTCGCCGAACTGGCCCTCCCACAGCACGAGCGCTTCCGGGCGGGCCACCGAGTACCCGTACTCGAAGCCCAGCGCGGCGTACTCGCTCAGCAGCGAGTCGTACACGTGGAAGGGACCCTGCTCGGGGCTGAGGTTCTGCAGCGGGTTGTACTCCTCGCCGGTGGTCCGGTCGGTGAGCACCGAGTGCCGCTGGGTGAAGGTGCCGCGGCGGGAGTCCTGACCGGCCAGGCGCACCGGACGGCCCTCAAGCAGCAGGGACCCGAACGCGATCAGTTCGCCGAAGCCCCAGTCGATGGCCCCGGTCTCGATCATGGCGGCCCGCTTCTGCAGCAGCGGAGCGACGCGGGAGTGGACGTGGAAGTTCTCCGGCAGATTGACCTGGCTCTCGACGATCCGCTTGAGCGACTCGCTGCTGATCGCGGTGTTCACCGACACGGCCGGCGCCTGGTCGTTGCTGATCGGGGTGTCCACGATCGACGGGGCGGTCTGTGTGCCGCGAGTCTCGGCGAAGACCTTCTCGAGCTGGTCGCGGTAGTCCTTGAGCGCTTCCTCGGCCTCGTCGAAGGTGATGTCGCCGCGGCCGATCAACGCCTCGGTGTACAGCTTGCGGACCGAGCGCTTCTGGTCGATCAGGTCGTACATCAGCGGCTGGGTCATCGACGGGTCGTCGCCCTCGTTGTGACCGCGGCGCCGGTAGCAGACCATGTCGATGACGACGTCCTTCTTGAACGCCTGGCGGTACTCGAACGCCCAACGCGCCACGCGCACGCAGGCCTCGGGGTCGTCGCCGTTGACGTGGAAGATCGGTGCCGCCACCGTGCGCGCGACGTCGGTCGCGTAGAGGCTGGACCGGCTCGAGGTCGGCGAGGTGGTGAAACCGACCTGGTTGTTGACGACGATGTGGATCGTGCCGCCGGTGCGGTACCCGCGCAGCTGGGACATCTCGAGCGTCTCGGCGACCACGCCCTGGCCGGCGAAGGCCGCGTCCCCGTGCATCAGCACGGGCAGCACGGTGAAGCCGCTCTCGCCGCGGTCGATGACGTCCTGCTTGGCGCGCACGATGCCTTCGAGTACCGGGTTGACCGCCTCCAGGTGGGAGGGGTTCGCGGCCAGGTAGGTGTTGACGGTCGAGCCGTCGTGCGCCGTGTAGCGGCCCTCCTGCCCGAGGTGGTACTTCACGTCGCCGGAGCCGTGCATCGACTTCGGGTC
Source organism: uncultured Actinomycetota bacterium (assembly GCA_963756785.1). Lineage (GTDB taxonomy): Bacteria > Actinomycetota > Actinomycetes > Sporichthyales > Sporichthyaceae > Sporichthya. Next base: position 1,373,963 of record CAVWPF010000007.1, on the reverse strand, counting down.
GATGTTGCCCTCGAACTCCCGGAAGATCTGGCCGTAGCTCTTGCCGACGATGTTGGCGAGCACGTTGAGGCGGCCGCGGTGCGGCATGCCGACGGCCACCTCGTCGAGACGGGCCTGGGCCGAGGCCACCAGAAGCGCGTCGAGCAGCGCGATGACCGACTCGCCACCTTCGAGTGAGAACCGCTTCTGACCGACGTACTTGGTCTGCAGGAAGGTCTCGAAGGCCTCGGCCTCGTTCAGCTTGCGCAGTACGCGCAGCTGGTCGTTGCGGGGCAGGCGATCCGGCGCCCGCTCGACCCGCTCCTGGATCCAGAGCCGTTCCTTGGGCTCGGCCATGTGCATGTACTCGATGCCGATGGTGCGGCAGTACGAGGACCGCAACACACCGAGGATGTCGCGCAGCTTCATCAGCCCGGACAGGGAGAACGTGGTGCCGGAGACGAACTCGCGGTCCAGGTCCCACAGCGTCAGGCCGTGCTTGACGATGTCGAGGTCCGGGTGGCTGCGCTGCTTGTACTCGAGCGGGTCGGTGTCGGCCATCAGGTGACCGCGGGTGCGGTAGGCCTCGATCAGCTCGTGGACCCTGGCCTGCTTGGAGACCTGGTCCTCGTGGCTGGTCGCGATGTCGGTTTCCCAGCGGATGGGCTCGTACGGGATCCGCAGCGACGCGAAGACGTCGTCGTAGAAGTCGTCCTCGCCGAGCAGCAGCTGGTGCAGGCGGCGCAGGAACTCGCCGCTCTGCGCGCCCTGGATGATGCGGTGGTCGTAGGTCGAGGTCAGCGTCATGATCTTGCTGACCGCCATGTTGGCCAGCGTCTCCGGCGAGGCACCCTGCCACTCGGCCGGATACTCCATCGCGCCGACGCCGATGATCGTGCCCTGACCCTGCATCAGACGCGGCACGGAGTGGACGGTGCCGATCGTGCCGGGGTTGGTGAGGCTGATCGTGGTGCCGACGAAGTCGTCGACGACGAGCTTGTTGTTCCGGGCCCGGCGCACGATGTCCTCGTAGGCCAGCCAGAACGAGGAGAAGTCCAGCTTCTGGGTGTCCTTGATCGACGGCACCAGGAGCGAGCGGCTGCCGTCGGGCTTGGTGACGTCGATGGCCAGGCCGAGGTTCACCGCGTTCGGGGCCACCACGGCGGGCTTGCCGTCGATCTCGGTGTAGCCGCAGTTCATCGCCGGCACGTCGGCCAGGGCGCGGACCACCGCGAAACCGATCAGGTGGGTGAAGGAGACCTTGCCGCCGCGTGCCCGCTTGAGGTGGTTGTTGATGACGATGCGGTTGTCGATGAGCAGCTTGGCGGGGACCGCGCGGACGGAGGTCGCGGTCGGGACGGCGAGGCTGGCCTCCATGTTGGTGACCACGCGGGCCGCCGGGCCCTTGAGCTGGGTGACCTCGCCCTGCGGGGCGGGTGCGGACTTCGGCGCGGGAGCGGGCGGGGCAGGAGCGGCGGGAGCCGCGGCTTGAGCGGGAGCGGCCGGGGCGGGCGGTGCGGGGGCCGCGGGTGCCGCGGGTGCCGCCGCAGCGGGCTGGGGGGCGGGCTCCGGTGCCGGCGCGGGGGGCGGTGCGGTGGGCGCCGCCGGCGGGGCGGGCTGGGCCGGCGCTCCGGCCGGGCGGGTCAGGATCCGGTGGATGCCGGTGTCGGAGCTGGGGGTGTAGTCGGCGAAGAACTCCCACCAGGCCGGATCGACGCTGTTCTTGTCCCGGAGATACGCCTGGTAGATCTCGTCGACGAGCCACTCGTTGGTCCCGAATCCGGACAACGGATTGGACTGCTGTGACGACACGGTTTTGATCGACCTCTTCCGGGCTGAACAGGAGCGGAAACGGAACCGCGGAACACGCCTCCCGGCGCGCTGACCAGCGTAGTCGTCGCGGTAGAGCCCGTCACAGGGCAGTCCGGGTGTCGTCACTCACCCGCCGGAAGCGGCTCGAGCCGCCTGACCTTCGTGGTCTACCGCTCACCCGTTCGGCGCCGATGTTTGCCTGCGATTTGGGTGTATTTGTCGCCTTTCGGCGGATCCTGACGAACACGTGAAATCCGTTCGAGACCCCTGGGGGGTTCTCGGGAGATGGGGTACGCCATGTCAGCTCGACGTCTCACCAGAGCGGCGCTGGCCGCCGGTGCCGCCACTGCGGTCGGTATCGGCGCGCTCGCGCTCGGTCAGCAAAGCTCCTCCGCAGTCGACACCGCGACGGCCGCCGACGCGGACGACACGGTCATCGGCCGCCACGCGCAGGAGCGCAACCTCGACTTCGGGTCGCGGGGCGAGTCCGTGGGTGACCGTTTCGTGTTCTCGGAGAACCTGTACGAGGAGGGCTCCAACGACCGCCTCGGTCGTCTCGGCGCCTTCTGCGACATCACCGCCGTCAAGCGCAACTCGAACAACCGCGTGACGGACGGCTTCATGCAGTGCATCGGGACCTTCAGGTTCGGCGACGGGCAGGTCACGGGGCAGGGCGCCTGGTGGTGGTCGGCCGACACCGCCGAGTTGGCGATCACGGGCGGAACCGGCCGCTACGACGACGCGGCCGGCACCGTCAACCTGAAGTTCCCCACCGAGAAGCGGACCGTGTACGACTTCGACTTCGAGAACAACAACGGCGGCACGATCGTCGGTTAGGTCGGAGTTTTCCGGCTCCTCACGGCACTGCCCGGCCGAGGTCGGCCAGGATTCGCGCGGCGGCATTGTGGCCCGCGGCTCCGATCACCGACCCGGCCGGGTGGCAGCCGGCCGAGCCGGCGTACAGGCCGGGCAGGCCGGTCGCGTACGGCACGCGATCCGCGAAGGCGACCGTGTTGTCGACGTGGTGGATGTGCCCACCGGTGATGCCGAACCGGGCCTCGATGCCCGGCGGCGCCAGCGCGAGATGGTCGGCGACGTTCGCGGACGTTCCTGGCGCGAAGCGGTCACAGATCGCCAGCAGGTGCTCGGTGTAGCCCGGGAGCTCGGCGTCCCAGCTCGAGCCGGCCGGGATGTGAGGGACCGACTGCACGAACAGGGCCGACGAGTGATGGCCCGCGGGATCCTGCAGGCTCTCATCGACGGTGGTGTGCAGGTACCACTCGATCGTGGGGAAGTCCGGCAGCCGGCCCGCCTGCACATCGGCCCACATGGCGCGGACCGCGTCGAGCGGCCGATCCTCCCCGGGCATCAGATGGACGGTCGCGCCTCCGGTGCTGCGACCGCCGAGGGCGGGAAAGCTCGGGGGCTCGCGCAGGGCCAGATTCAGCTTGAGGGTCACGCCGGGACGGCGGAGCCCGTCCAGGCGCTCGCGTAGATCCGCCGGCAGCGCGGGACCGACCAGCGCCGGCAGCCGGAACGGGTCACAGGCGGCGAGCACGACGGCAGTGCGGATCCGCCCCCGGTCGAGCTCGACCCCGGTCACCACCCCGTCGACGGTGTCGATCGCACGGACCGCGGCGCCGGGAAGCAGCCGCGCACCGGCGGTGCGCGCGGCGTCCGCCAGCGCTCCCGTCACCGTCCCCATCCCGCCGCGGACGATCATCCAGGTGCCGCCGGAGCCCGGTAGCCGGCCCATGTTGTGCGCGAGGAAGTTGTGGCCGGTACCCGGGTCGTCGACGCCGGCCGCCAGTCCGGAGATGCCGTCGGTGACGGCATACATCGCGAGCAGCCGTTCGGAGACGAAGCCGAACCGGTCCAGGTACTCGACCACGGAACCGCGGCACGCCGCGACAAAGATCTCGCGCAGGGCCGGGCGGAGATAGCGCTCGGCCGTGTCCGCCAGGGACAGCGGCTCGGCCAGCCAGGCGGGTGCCAGGTCCTCGCGCAGGTGCGCCAGTTCCGCCTGGAGCGCCGCGTCGGCGCGGGCATCAGCGGGGGAGAAGGCCGCCTCGAGGACAGCGGCGTTGGACGCGGCGTCAGCGCCGAACAGCAGCGAGGGCAGGGAGGAGCCGACCGCCGCGGGCAGCGCGTAGTGCGGGTCGCGGCGCAGCAACGGCAGGTCCAGCTCGAGCTTCGCCATCAATTCCGGCGGCATCAGCCCGAGCAGGTACGCGCCGGTGGAGTGGCGCAGCTCGGGGACGGCCGGGAACGGCTGCTCGGTCCGCGCGGCGCCGCCGAGAACCTCGGCCGCCTCGCAGACCACGACATCGAGGCCGGCTCGCGCCAGCAGCGTCGCGGCCACCAGGCCGTTGTGGCCACCGCCGACCACGACGACGTCGGCGCGGAAGTCCATGCCCGCATCCTCTCGCTCGCGCTTGCTGTCGACGCGGCGGCGCGTGCTTTAGGGTCGGCGAATCGTCCCGTTCCTCCCGTAAGGCACCCCATGGCCGATGTCCCGGTGAGCGCCGTGCGACGCGGCCGGCGGCGTCCCCCCGTGCGGCTGCCGGGTCCGATCGACGCGGGGCTGATCACCGTCGGGCGACTGACCTCGCTGTCGATCGCGAGCACCCGCTACCTCGTCTCCGACCTGGTGCGCGGACGGTTCCCGTGGCGCGAGTTCGTCCTGCAGGCGTGGTTCGTCACCAGCGTCTCGCTGCTCCCCGCGGTGCTGGTGGCGATCCCCTTCGGCGTGATCGTGGCGATCAACGTCGGCAGTCTGGCCCAGCAGGTCGGCGCGACGTCTTTCGTCGGTGCCGTCAACGGTCTCGGCGTGATCCGCGAGGGTGCGCCGGTGGTGACGGCCCTGCTGCTGGCCGGTGCCGCCGGGTCGGCGATCTGTTCCGACCTCGGGTCGCGGACCATCCGCGAGGAGATCGACGCGATGCGGGTGATGGGCATCTCGCCGGTCCGGCGGCTGGTCGCACCGCGGGTCGCCGCGCTCGTCGTGGTCGGTGTGCTGCTCTGCGCGGTGGTCGCGATGACCGGCGTGCTCGCGGGGTTCCTCTTCAACGTCTATGTCCAGCACGGCACCGCGGGTGCCTACGTCAGCTCCTTCACCGACTTCGCCACCGCCGGCGACTTTCTCGTCGCCGAGATCAAGGCCGCCGTCTTCGGGTTCCTGGCCGCGATCGTGGCCGCGCACAAGGGGCTGAACGCGCGCGGCGGACCGAAAGGTGTGGCGGACGCGGTCAATCAGTGCGTCGTCCTGAGTTTTCTGTTGTTGTTCAGCACGAACATCCTGATCACCCAGGCCTATCTGCTGATCGCGCCGCCGGTGGTGGTCTGAGTGGCCGCCCTCTCTCCGGTCGCCCGGGCCGGCAGCGGCCTGGTCCGACTCGGCGAGCAGGCCACCTTCTTCGGCAAGGCGATCGCCTACATCCCCTACTGCCTGCGGCACTACCGCGGTGAGGTGTTCCGGCTGCTCTCGGACATCAGCTGGGGCCGGGCGCTGCTGGTCGGCGGCGGCATCCTGGGCGTGATGCTGCTGCTGTCGGCCTTCGTCGGCACGTCGGTCGGAATTGCCGGCTTCACCGGACTGGACATCATCGGCCTCGCACCGTTCGCCGGCTTCGTCTCGGCGCTGGCGAACACCCGCGAGTTCGCACCGCTGATCGCCGCGATGGCTTTCGCCGCGCAGATCGGCTGCCGGTACACCGCGCAGATCGGCAGCATGCGCATCTCCGAGGAGATCGACGCGCTGCAGGTGATGGCGGTGCGCCCGGTGCCGTACCTCGTGAGCACCCGGTTGATCGCGTCGATCCTCGCGATCCTGCCGATGTACGTGGTCGGACTGTTCGGTTCTTACCTCGCCACCCAGGTGGTGGTGACCACGTTCTTCGGTCAGTCGGCCGGCACGTATTCGCACTACTTCCTGGCGTTCCTCGATCCGTTCGACATCGTGCTCTCGACCATCAAGGTCGCCATCTTCATCGTGCTGGCCACGCTGATCCACTGCTACTACGGCTTCTACGCGTCCGGTGGCCCGGAGGGTGTGGGGCGCGCGACCGGCCGTGCGATCCGGGCCAGCATCATCGTCATCATCGTCACGGACATGTTCCTGACGCTGGCGTTCTGGGGCTATGACCCCGGAGTCCGGATCTCCGGATGAGCCGGACCAGGCTCGAGCCCAGCCGCCGCGACCTGATGGCTCGTGGAGTGGCCTACCTCGCGGTGGTCGCGGTCGCGATCGGCCTCGTGCTCGCCCAGTTCACCGGCGCCTTCTCCGACCGCGTGACCGTCACCGCCCTGCTGAGCGAGACCGGCGACGCCCTCACGACCGGGTCGGACGTCAAGATGCGCGGCGTGCTGGTCGGGCGGGTGTCCTCGATCGAACGCGAGACGGGCACCCCGGGCGCCGAGGTCTCCCTGCGGCTGGATCCGGGCAAGGCAGGGGAGATCCCCGCCGACGTGACCGCCCGCAGCCTGCCCGCCAATTTCTTCGGCCAGTCCTTCGTCGAGTTGGTGCCGCCGGGGCAGAGTGCTGCCGGTCCGATCCGGGCCGGTAGTCGCATCCCGGCCGACACCTCCGCCGCGACGGTCGAACTGCAGGACGTCTTCGCCAAGCTCTACCGGGTGCTCTCCGCGGTGCAGCCAGAGAAGCTCGCGACGGTTCTCGGTGCGCTCTCCGAGGCCTTGGACGGCCGCGGTGCGGCGATCGGGACGCTCGTCGGCAAGACCGACGCCTACCTCCGTGCGTTGCAGCCCGCGCTACCCACCCTGCAGGCCGACATCACCGCCTTCGCGCAATTCGCGGAGGACCTCAACCGGCGGGCGCCGTCCCTGCTGGACTCGGTGGACGACGTGCTCGTGCTGGCGCGCACCCTGGTGGATCGCCAGGAGCAGTTCCTCGCGCTGCTCGGTGGCGGTCTGGGGTTGACCGCCGACGCACGCAGGCTGGTGGGGGAGAACGAGACCCGTCTGATCCGGGTCTCGAGCCAGACGAGGCAGATCGTCGGCGTGCTCGGCCGGCATCCGGACGCTTTCTCGCGGGGCTTCGTCGACCTCGGTGCGTTCCTCGGGGGGCTCGCGTCCACGGACGCGGGGCGCATCGGGATCGACGCCCGGGTCTCCGGGACGCCGCTGCCCTCGTACACGGCGACCGACTGCCCTCGCTATCCCGGCCTCGCCGGCCCGAACTGTTCCGGGAGCGACCCGGCCGCCGCGGTCTACGGCGGCATGGGGCCGGTCGCCAGTGTGAGTGACCGGCTCCTGTTCTCCCAGGTGCTCGCGGCGCTGGAGGCGGGCCGCGGGTCGTCGGGTGATATCGGCCTGCTGCTCGCCGGATCGCTGTTGCGTGGGCAGACCCTGGTCCTTCCGGCGGGAACTCGATGAGCCGGCAGAACGTACGCAGCGCGCTGATCCGGCTGGTGGTGTTCGCGGTGTTCGCGACCTCGGCGGGCGTGCTGCTCCACAACACCCTGACCAGGAAGTTGGCCGGCGAGACCGCGTCGTACTCGGCGACCTTCACCGACGCATCCGGCCTGCACTCCGGGGACGATGTGCGCGTGGCCGGGGTGCGGGTGGGCCGCGTGGATGCCGTTGCGCTGCGCGAGAACCGAGCCTGGGTGAAGTTCACCGTGCAGGCCGAGCAGCCGGTCCTGCGCAGCACCGGGGTGGCGATCCGGTACCAGAACCTGATCGGGCAGCGGTATCTCGCGTTGGTCCCCGGGGCGGGGTCGGCCGAACTGCTCCCGGTCGGTACCGAGATTCCACTGACGCAGACTCAGAACGCCCTCGACCTGACGGTGGTCACCAACGGTTTCCAGCCGCTGTTCGAGGTGCTCTCCCCGGACGACATCAACCGGCTCTCCGCCCAACTCGTCCAGGTCCTGCAGGGCGAGGGCGGGAGCATCACCGAGTTGCTCCGGACGACCGCGCAGCTGTCCGGACGCCTTGCGGACCGCGACGAGGTCATCGGCCGCGTCGTCACCAATCTCGCGCAGGTGGCCACGGACGTCGGTTCCCGCGACGCCGAGGTCGATGCGCTGATCGGTCAGCTCCAGCGCCTCGCCGGCGCGGCCGCGAAGGACCGTCGGCAGATCGGGTCCTCGATCGCGGCGCTGGCCGACCTGACCGACGCGACCACCGGGCTGCTGACCGACATCCGTCCGCTGCTCCGCACCGACATCGACAAGCTGAACCGGGTGCTGGCGACCTACGCGACGGCGAAGGAGCCGTTCGGCGCAGCGGTGAAGGGGCTGCCGCTGGCCCTCGCGGCCTTCGCCCGGCAGATGCAGTACGGGTCCTGGATCAACATCTACATCTGCAACCTCACCGCGGGCTCGGAGAAGGTTCTGAACTCCGGAGCGAACTCAGAGGTGTGCGCGTGAGGTCCTTCCTGCTGCGGTTCGTGCCGCGCACCCCGCGGGCGACGGGCATCGCCACCGTCGCCGTTCTCGCCGTGCTCGCCGGGATGCTGTTCGTCCCGAGCGGGATGGCGTTGGGCAGGTCGACGTACTACGCCGAGCTCGCCCGGGCCGGCGGTCTGCTGCCCGGCGACGAGGTCCGCGTGGCGGGTGTCGGCGTGGGCAAGGTGACGTCGCTGAAGATCCGCGACGCCAAGGTGCGGGTGTCCTTCCGCATCGGTGACAGCGTGAAGCTGGGTCAGGACACGCGCGCTGACGTGAAGATCGCGACGCTGCTCGGTACCCACTTCCTCGGGCTGACCCCGGGCGGGACCGAGCCGCTGGCGAACCGCACGATCCCGGTCGCCAACACGAGCGTGCCCTTCGAGGTCCAGGACATCATCGAGGCCGGGGCGCCCGCGCTGGAGCAGCTCGACGGCGCGCGACTGCGGGAGGCCCTGCGCGTCATCGCCGACGGGTTCCGCGACACCCCGGCGCTGGCGCGGCAGGCGGTCCAGAACATCGCGCGGCTGTCCGAGGTCGTGATCACCCGCCGGGACCAGCTCGACCGGCTCGTCTCCCAGACCGCCGCCGTGACCGCGAACCTCGACGCGAACCGGGACACCCTGGTCGACCTCCTCGAACAGGCGAGCGCGATCTTCGCCGAGATCTCGAACCGCCGCGCGGTGCTCCGCGAGCTCCTGCAGGACACCCGGTCCCTCTCCCGGGCGCTCTCCGGCGTGATCCGCGACAACCAGGAGAAGATCTCGCCGCTGCTCCGCAATCTCAACGTCGTGCTGGAGACCCTGCGGGCGAACGACGAGGCACTGCAGCGCATCGCCGTCCTGCTCGGCCCGGCGGCCCGCTACTTCGCCAATGCGACGGGCAACGGACCCTACGTCGACGCCAATGGCCCGAACGCCGTCCTGCCGGACTCGTTCCTCTGCAAACCGCAGTCGGCATGTTGAGCCGGGCGCGGCGGATCCTGGCGGCCGGCACCGTCACCGCCGCCCTGCTGACCGGCGGCGGGTGCGCCGTCCTCGATGCCGACACCATGACGATCACCGCACACTTCCCCGACTCGGTCGGGCTGTTCCCCGGCAACAACGTCGATGTCCTCGGCGTCCCCATCGGCACCGTCACCAAGGTCGAGCCGCAGGGAACCAGCGTCGCGGTGACGATGCGGATCCCGGCCGACTTCCAGGTGCCGGCGAATGCGGGCGCGCTGATCATCCCGCCGACCGTGATCACCGACCGGTACGTCGAGCTGACCCCGGTGTGGACCTCGGGCCCCGTGATGGTCGACGGCGGCGTCATTCCGTTGGAGCGGACGCGTACTCCGGTCGAGTTCGATCGCGTCATCCGGGCGCTGGACGGGCTGGCCAATTCGCTGACGAGTGATGCCCGCACCGTCGGCGCGATCCAGGACGCGCTCGGGGTCGCCGCGCGCAACCTCAAGGGCAACGGCACCTCGATCAACAAGGGCATCTCCGGATTGACGGCAGTGGTCGACACCCTGGCCGACAACCGCGAGGACCTCACTGCCCTCGTGCGTAGCCTCGACGGCCTGACCGCGACCTTCGCCCGGAACGACGCCACCATCCGCCGCTTCGGCCGCAACATCACCTCGGCCACCCGCGTCCTTGCCGACAACGGCGCGCTCCTGCGCTCAACCCTTGAGTCACTGACCGGAGCGCTCGGTGACGTGCGGAAGTTCGTCACCACGAACTCCGGTGCGGTGCGCACGAGCGTCCGGGATCTGGCGGCCGTGCTCGCGGTGCTGAACGATCACCGGGCCGAGTTGACCGAGGCCCTCGACGTCCTGCCGTTGACCCTGCAGAACCTCGGGCGGGCGGTGGATCCTCGGCTGGACCGGCTCACCTTCAACGCCTCCGCCGCAGCGAACCTGCTGAACCCGGTGGTGCTGCAGCAGCTCTGCGACGCGATCGGCACGCTGTGCCCGAACTCGGGCCGGCCGATCGGCGCGCTGTCCGAGGTCTTCGGACGGGACGGTGCGCGATGAACGGTGTCTTGTCGCGGATCACCGCCGCCGTTCTCGGAGGCGTCCTCGTGGTCGGGTCCGCCGGCTGCAGCGTCACGCTCTCGGATCTGCCGCAACCCGGCGGCGCCGTGGAGAGCCCGAACTACGAGATCACCGCGGTGTTCGCCGATGTGCTCAGCCTCCCAGCCGGAGCGCGGGTGCGGGTGGACGGCGTCGACGTCGGCCGGGTCACGGCCATCGCCACCCGCGACTTCATGGCGCAGGTGCGGATGCGGATCCCGACCCGGATCGCGCTCACCGATGCCGCCACCGCCGAGCTGCGGATCACGACCCCGCTGGGTGAAGGCTTCATCGAACTCGATCCGGGCGAGGGGAAGACGACGCTGCCCGGCGGCGCGACGCTGCCGCTGTCGGCGACCAGCACAACGGCCGGAGTCGAGGACATGCTCAGCGCGGCATCCTTGCTGCTCACCGGCGGCGGGCTCGGCCAGCTCAAGACGGTGATCACCGAGCTGAATGCGGCGCTCGACGCCAAACGCGGTGACGCCCGCCGGCTGCTGCGATCACTGACCACGGTGCTGGGTGCGTTCAACGAACGGTCCGCCGACATCGACCGGACCCTGACCGCGCTCGACGGGCTGTCCGGCACCCTCGCCGCGCGCCGCGACACGCTGCTCGCCGCGCTGCGCGACATCGCCCCGGCCGCGGAGCTGCTGGCGGATTCGACGGACCGCCTGACCGAGTTGCTGACGCGGTTGGAGAACCTGGCCCGCGTCTCCGACCGCGTGGTGCGCGCGAGCCGTGCTGATCTCGTCGCCACCCTGCGGGAGATCCAGCCGGTGCTGGACGCCTTGCTCTCCATCTCCGACGACGTCGAGCCCACGCTGCGCCAGCTGATCCGCTTCGGCGCCTTCCTCGACGCCGCCACCCCAGGGGATTACCTGACCGGGGACGCGGAGCTCTCCGACTCCTCGCTCGGCCTTCCTGTGACGGATCGTCAGAACTCTCGCGGCGGTGCGCGATGATGGCCGCGCTGCGCCGGCGGGGGGTTTTGCTCGCGAACCTCGCCGTGTTGGTGGTGCTGCTGGTCGGGGTCTACCACGTCGGCATCAACGTCCTACGGCTGCAGATCGGGCGCGACCCGTTCACGGTGTCGGTCGAACTCACTGAGGCGGGTGGACTGTACGAGCGCTCGGAGGTCAACTACCGGGGCAAGCTGGTCGGTCGGGTCACCGACGTCCGGCTGCGGCCCGGGGGAGCGGTCGCCGTCCTCCGCCTGGACGAGGGCACCAGGGTTCCCGCCGACACCGACGCCGTCGTGGCCAACCTCTCGGCGGCGGGTGAGCAGTTCCTCGATTTCCGTCCGCGGCGCAACGACGGCCCGATCCTGCGCGAGGGTGACGTGATCCCGGTGGAGCGCACTGCGGTCCCGATCTCGACCGCCGCCGTCGTGCGCGACGTCACCAAACTGCTCGACCAGGTGAACTCCGATGACCTGGCGACCGTCGTGGACGAGCTGGCGAAGGCACTCGACGGCAGCGGCGGGGAGTTGGGCCGCCTGGTGGACTCCGCGGGCGCCCTGGTCGACGAACTGCGGGGCAGCCTGCCCGAGACGCTCCGCCTGATCTCCAACGCGCGCACCAACCTCGACACCGCGAACGCGCTGTCCGGGGACTTCGCGACCTTCACGACGCAGCTGCGCAAGCTGACGCGGGAGCTGCGCGGCACCGACGCCCCGGTCCGCGATCTGCTCGACTCCGGACCGGCGGCGGTGGCGGACATCGACACCTTCGTCACCGCGATCACCTCACCGGTCGGGGCGCTGCTGGGGAACCTGGTCGTCCCCGGCGACCTGATCACCGCGCGGCTGCCGGCGCTTGAGGCGCTGGTGATCGCGTTCCCGGACGCGACCGGTGCGCTGAAGACGACCGTGCGGGGCGGCAAGCTGGCGATCGACCTGCATCTGACCAACAACCCGACGTGCAACTACGGCGGTCCCCGCCGCACTCCGGTCGACCCGACCCGGGTGGCGCCGGATCTGAAGCGGACGTGCAAGAGCCAGCTTCCCGGCGTCGGTGTCCGAGGCTCGCAGAACGCGCCGAAGCCGGTGCCGTCCGGGCCGGGCACGGCGGGGTACCCCGCATCGGCGTCGCCGCTCGTCCTGGGCTACGAGCCGGCGAGCGGATTGATCACGCTGCCCGACGGCAAGCGCTACACCCTGGGACCGGTACGGGGTGACGGGACGATGACCGCGGCGATCGCGCTGCTCGTCGCGCTCCTGCGTTCCTGACCCGGTCGGCGGCCACCCCATACGATCTCCCTCGCCATGTCCGACGACCCCCCACCACCGGTTGCCACCGCGCCGGGTCCGGCCCTCGCAGCCTCGGGTCGGCGGGTGCGCCTGGGCGGACTGGCCCGTCCCGTTCCGATGCTGGGTCTCGCGCTGGTGGCGAGCCTGCTGCTGTCGGTGTTCCTGATCCTCCGGGGACCGGGAGACGATGCCGAGGGCGAGCGGCAGGAACTGGTGGCGATCGCGGAGACCTACGCGGTCAACCTGACCACCTACGACCATGCGCGGCTGGACGCGGACTTCGCCCGCGTGATGGATGTGGCCGTCGGGCAGTTCCGGACCGAGTACGAGGTGGCGCAGCAGTCGCTGCGCGAGCTCATCGTGAAGTTCCAGGGCAAGGCGACCGGGTCTGTTCTCGCCCGGGCGGTCCTGAGCCTCGACGGAAACCGCGCGGAGGTCGTCCTCTTCGTGGACCAGACGGTCACCAACAGCAACGCTCAACAGCCCAAGATCGACAGACTCAGGATGCGCATGGGGCTGGAGAAACAGTCGGGGCGCTGGTTGATCAACAAGCTGGATCTGGTCTAGAGCAACGGATGTGGCGATCCGTCAGGTTGCCGGTCTGTTTGCCTGCCGACGGGGATCCGTTGGCGCTGGTCCAGGGGAGAAGGGCTCAGCCGATGGAGGCCGGAGGCACGACGCCGGCCATCCAGATGCCGAAAACCACGGTGACCGCCGCGCAGACCACAGCAAGGCCGACCAGCAGGGCAGACGCTCGACTCACGCGGCGGGGTTCGACCTCGTGGGCGTAGCCGTCCAGGACAGACAGGGACGACGAGATCCGGTGACGCGACATGCGGCGATCGTGCCCGAAATGCGCGTCGGTCGAACGCGGCGCGCCCAGTCATGGACGAGGTTTGGCGCGCAGTTTTGGCCAACGACATCCGGTGTCACCGAGTGTCGTTCCAGGCTGACGGAGGGCAGCGAGACACGCCTCACGCCGCCCGAGGGTGGCGGGTGAACCTACGGTTACGTAACCTTAGGTTCGTGACCATAGAAGCGATCTCAGACGAGGCCATCCTCCGCGAGCTCGAACCCGTGGTGGAACGCGAGCTCGAACGCCACATGAAGATGGCGAAGGAGTGGTTCCCCCACGAGTACATCCCCTGGAGCGAAGGCCGGAACTATCCCGGCCTGCTGGAGGGGGAGCCCTGGGCCCGCGAGCAGTCCAAGGTCTCGCCGGCGGTCGCCACCGCGTTGGCCGTCAATCTGCTGACCGAGGACAACCTGCCCAGCTACCACTTCGAGATCGCGGTCCTGTTCGGCCGCGACCGAGCGTGGGGCGAGTGGGTCCACCGCTGGACCGCCGAGGAAGGCCGCCACGGCCAGGCGATCCGCGACTACCTGCTGGTGACCCGCGCCTGCGACCCGATCGCGCTGGAGCGCGAGCGGATGGAGCACATGGCGGTCGGCTTCACCAACGACAATCCCGGCGACGCGATCGCCTCGATCGCCTACGTCTCCTTCCAGGAGCTCGCGACGCGGGTCTCGCACCGCAATGTCGGCAAGGCGACCGAGGACCCGATCGGCGACAAGCTGTTCGCCCGGATCGCCACCGACGAGAACCTGCACATGGTCTTCTACCGGGCGCTGCTGGAGTCTTCGCTGGACCTCGCCCCGGACCGGACCATGCAGGCGATCCTCCAGGTGGTCCAGCGCTTCCAGATGCCGGGCTACGACCTCCCGGGATTCCAGCGCAAGGCGCTGGAGATCGCCCTGGCCGGCATCTACGACATCCGCCAGCACCGGGACAGCGTCGTGATGCCGGTGCTGAACCAGTGGCGGATCTGGGAGCGCGACTTCGGCCCCGAGGGCGAGAAGGCCCGCCTCGAGCTCGACACCTACCTCGCCGATGTCGACGCCGCCGCGAGCCGCTTCGAGGAGCGCCGCGACGCCCGCGCCGCCCGCAGGGCCGCCCGCGGGGCCTGATCTTTCGCAGGTCCGGGCACCATGGGCGCCGCTGGGGCCCCACGATTCGCTCATGCATGAGTGAATGGTCGATTTCGGGGCCCGATCGGCCCCATTTTCGACGATTCGCTCATGCATGAGCAACGAGTGGGGCGGATAGGGCGCCGTCGCCGTGGCGCGAGGCCTCAGCTGGTCTGGCGGCCGCGGCTGCGCTCCAGCGCGCGAGCGAATGCAGCATGGATCATTCTCGCCAGCAGATCGGGATTCTTGGCCTCGCGCCAGCCCCACCGCACGATCTCGGCACCAGTCGAGACCAACTTCTGGTGGCGGTCCTTCTCCGCCCGGATTGCGCGCACTGTTTCGAATCGATCGGCGCCGACGGATTTCTCGGTCCCGTCGGCCTCGCCGTACACGTCGATCGGGAGGTGGTCCCACAGGAAGTCCACCAGGAACCCCTCGTCGTCGACGATGACCGCCTGCTGAACCTTGGGTAGGCGGACGCCCACCTCGTGCATGCTCACCCGCGACAGGGACTCCAACGGCGAACCGATCCAAGGGTTGGCGAACTCAAGCGCTCGCCGGGCCTTCTCGATCCCCGGACGGCCCTCAGAAGCAGCCAGGATCGCGTCGAGCCCGGCCTTGGTCGCGAAACCCTTGCGCAGCCCGGATTCTGTGACCAGCACGGAGTCCGCGAACGGCATCGACGCCGCGAGGTCCAGCAGGGTGCGCTCGCCCGAGGTAAGGGGAACGCCGTGCCGGCGGACCAGGTGTTCCGGCGGCAGCGGCGCGGCGCGCAGGAAGTAGTCGTTCTTGTGCGTACCCGAAACCCCGGGGTCGTCCGTGCAGACAATCAGCGAAGACGGGGGCGGGTGCAGGAATTCCAGGCCGAAGATCTGCGCAGCGGACGTCCCGGCTGCAGCGATGTTCGTGCGGTGCAGCGCGAGCAGCAGCGCCTCGATGTTCTGGGCGTGCAGAGTTTCCGGATGGGCGGCCGCGAGTCCGCGGTCGGCGGGTGTCACGAACACTCCCCGGCGCAGCGCCAATAAGCGTTTCCGAGCGAGCGCCGTCCGCAACGAGGCGTCGGTGAACCCGAAGAAGTAGGCCCGTTCTCGGGTGAACGGGCCGGTTCCCAGTGGCACGGAGGGGCGCGGCATCGGGTGAGAGTGCCACAGCTCTTCCCGGAGGCCTCGTAGTTATCCACAGCCTGCAGCGCCGGGGTCGCGCGGGCCCTGCGCCGCCGCTCCTGCAATGGGTGGGTGGGGGCTCTTGCATGACTGGGAGGTCGATTTCAGTGCCGGATCAGCGGCCAAATCGACAAGCCGCTCATGCATGAGCGAATGGTCGAGGCGGTCGGGCCAGGCGAAAACCTACCCAAGGTCGGAAAAAATCGTCCCCAGGGGTTCCGGTGGGGCAGGCCGAGGCATAGCGTGATCGTCAGAGCGTGAGGCGGCGGATGCGGGGAGGCGGGACCTGATGGCGACGACGAAACTGCAGGCCGGGCGGGGATGGGCCCGGTGGGGGCGTGCCGGGATGGCCGCGATGGTGGCGACGGCGGTGCTCGCGACGCTGCCGGCGCTGGCCGGTTCCGCGACCGCGGATGCCGCCACGTCCGACGACGGGTCGGGTTTTCCGGTGCACCCGTCGGCCGACGCGTTCTACACCGACCCGGCGCAGCTGCAGGGAACCGAGCCCGGAGCGATCCTGCGCAGCCGGCCGGTGACGATCCGCGGACTCGGGTTCCCGATGCCGGTGCGGGCGTGGCAGGTGCTGTACCGCTCCACCGACGCGCAGGGCCGGCCCAACGCGGTGTCGGGGACGGTGGCAGCCCTGGACGACGGTCGCCCGCTGACGGGTCGTCCGCTGGTCGCCTACAACGTCGGGTCGCACGGGCTGGGCCCGGACTGCGCGCCGTCCTACCTCCTGCGGCAGGGGGCGGACTTCGAAGAGCCGATGATCGCCGGCGCGCTGGGGCGCGGCTGGGCCGTGATGGTGAGCGACTACGAGGGCTCGGGCACCCCCGGTCCGCACACCTACGGCTCGGGGCTGGCCACCGGTCGCTCGGTCCTGGACGGGGCCCGGGCCGCGATGCGGCTCCCGGAACTCGGCCTCCAGAACTCACCGGTTGCGCTGTGGGGCTACTCCGAAGGTGGACTCGCCACCGCCTGGGCGGCCGAGCTGGCACCGAAGTACGCCCCCGAGCTCAACGTCGTCGGCGCCGCCGCGGGTGGTGTGCCGGCGAATCTCGGCAACGTCGCGCGCAAGATCGACGGGGGCCCGCTGTCCGGCTTCGTCCTCGCGGCGGCGGTCGGTCTGGACCGCGCCTACCCGTCGTTGAAGCTCGACAGCCTGCTCAACGAGAAGGGCCGGATCGCGGCCGCGGCGGTCGCCACCATGTGCCAGTACGAGTGGACGATGGCGTTCGCCAATCAGCATCTGGCGGACTTCACCACCGTCGCCGATCCGCTGAACCTCCCGCGGGTCCGCACGATCCTCGACGCGAACACCCTCGGCCGTCACGACCCGGGGATCCCGCTCCACATCTACGAGTCGGTCTGGGACGAGTTCATGCCGCTCGAGGACGTCCGGGCCCTGGTCCACACCTATTGCGGCTACGGGCTCCCCGTCAGCTACTACGAGGACGCGTTCAGCGAGCACATCTCGCTCGCGGGTCAGGGCGCCCCGGCCGCGATTGCCTGGCTCGGCGACCGCTTCGCGGGTACCGCTGCCCCGTCGAGCTGCTGACTCAGCTCTGCCAGCGGGGCTTGCGCTTGGAGATGAAGGCGTTCATGCCCTCCTGGGCCTCCTCGGAGGCGAACAGGCCGGCCGAGAGCTTCGCGATCGCCTCGCCCTTGTCGTCGATCAGGTCGGCCATCTCGCGGCCGAGGAGCTTCTTGGTCTCGGCCAGCCCCTGAGGGGATGCCAGCAGCAACTCGGCGATGACGGCCTCGACGGCGTCGTCGAGTTCGGCGGGCGGAACGGCGGAGGAGATCAGCCCCGCGCTCGCCGCCGCCGCCGCGGAGAAGGTCTCACCGGACAGGCACCAGCGGTGGGCGACCCGCGGGTCCATGCGGGGAAGCGTCGTCAGCGAGATGATCGCCGGGGCGACGCCGATCCGGGCCTCGGTGAAGGCGAAAGTCACGGTGTCGTTGGAGATCACGACGTCGGCGGCGCCGACGATGCCCAGGCCACCCGCGCGCACCGGGCCGTCGAGGCGCACCACGACCGGCTTGGGCAGCGTCACGATCTGCTTGAGGATCTTGAGCAGCAGGCCGGACGTGTTCTCCAGGCCGACGACCACGGCCTCCTTGAGGTCCATGCCCGCGCTGAACACCGGCCCGTTGTGGGTCAGCTTGACGACGCGGACCGAGTCGTCGGACTCGACCGCGTCGAGCGCCTCGCTGAAGGCGGTGAGCATCGCGACCGACAGCGCGTTGCGGTTCGCCGGCGAGTTCAGCGTCACGGTCGCGACCCCGCCGTCGGTGCGAACCTGGACCAGGGGCTCGGTGTTCACGCAAGTTCCTCTCGGACAAACAACTGTGGCCCCGCCCGAAGGCGGAGCCACAGTCTTTCAGTGCGGGAACCAGGTCAGCCGTCGAGGCGGGCCTTGCCCTCCTTGGACGCCGCGATCAGCGACGCCGGCGGGGCGAAGCGGTCGCCGTGGGCGGCGGCCAGCTCCTGAGCGCGGGCCACGAACGCCGCCGGGCCGGTCTCGCCCGCGGAGTTCGTGTAGCCCTTGACGTACTGCATGACGCCACCGGTCCACGGCGGGAATCCGATGCCCATGATCGAGCCGATGTTCGCCTCGGCGTCCGAGCGCAGCACGCCCTCGTCGAAGCAGCGCACGGTCTCGATGGACTCGATGAACAGCATCCGCTCCTGCAGCTCGCGCAGCGCCTCGGTGCCGACGACGTTCTCCCGGCCCGTGGAGAACGCCTCACGCACCACCGGGCTGATCCCGGCCTTCTGGCCGTTGGCGTACTCGTAGAACCCCTTGCCGGCGGCACGCGACGGGCGGTCCAGCTTGTCGATCATGCGGTCGACGACGGCGTCGGCCGGGTGACCGTCGCCGCCCATCACCGAGTTGTCCTTGTTCGCGTCGCGGATCTTGCGCATCAGCGTCAGCGTCAGTTCGTCGGCCAGTGCGAGGGCCCCGACGGGGTACCCGGCCTGCAGACACGCCTGCTCGATCGTCTGCGGGTCCACGCCCTCGCCGACCATTGCCATGCACTCGTTCATGTACGTGCCGATGACGCGGCTGGTGAAGAAGCCGGGGGAGTCGTTGACGACGATCGGCGTCTTCTTGATCTGCTTGGACAGGTCGAGCGCTTTGGCCAGCGTCGCGTCGGACGTCTGCTCGCCGGCGATGATCTCCAGCAGCGGCATCTTGTCCACCGGCGAGAAGAAGTGCAGGCCGATGAAGTCCTCCGGCCGCTGCACACCCTTGGCCAGGCTGGTGATCGGGAGGCTGGAAGTGTTCGAACCGAGCAACGCATCGGGAGCGACGTGGCCCTCGATCTCGCCGAACACCTTGTGCTTGAGCTCCACGCTCTCGAACACGGCCTCGATGACGAGGTCGGCACCCGCGACGTCCGCGGCCTCCGCGGTCGGGGTGATCAGCGCCAGGAAGGCGTCCGCCTGCTCCTGCGTCATCTTGCCGCGGGAGACCGACTTGCCGACGATCTTGGCGGAGTACGCCTTTCCCTTCTCCGCGGACTCAAGGCTGACGTCCTTGAGGACGACCTCGATGCCCGCCTTCGCGCACACGTACGCGATACCGGCGCCCATCATCCCGGCGCCGAGGACGGCGACCTTCTTCGCCTTGTACGTGTCGTAGCCCTGCGGCCGTGCGCCGCCGGAGTTCACGTACTGCATGTCGAAGAAGAACGCGGTGATCATGTTCTTCGCGGTCTGACCCACCGCCAGATCGATGAAGTACTGCGTCTCGATCGCCAGCGCGGTGTCAAGGTCGACCTGTGCACCCTCGATCGCCGCGGCCATGATGTTGCGCGGCGCGGGCATCGGGGCGCCCTTGATCTGCTTGCGCAGGTTGGCCGGGAAGGCCGGCAGGTTGGCCGCGAAGGCCGGGTTGTTCGGGGCGCCACCGGGGATCTTGAAGCCCCTGACGTCCCAGGGCTGGACCGCCTTGGGGTTCGCCGCGATCCACGCCTTGGCGTTGGCGAGCAACTCCTCGGGGGACGAGACCACCTCGTCGACCAGGCCCTTTTCCAGCGCCTGGGACGGCGAGTAACGCTGACCCTGCAGCAGGACGTTCAGCAGTGCGTCCTGGATGCCGAGCATCCGGATGCTGCGCGCCACACCACCGGCGCCGGGGAGCAAACCGAGCCCGACCTCCGGCAGACCGATCTGGCTGCCGCGGGCGTCGAGTGCGATCCGGCGGTTCATGATCAGGCAGAGCTCGTACCCGCCGCCGAGGGCCGCGCCGTTGATGGCCGCGACCTTCGGCACCGGCAGCAGCTCGAGCCGGCGCATGTTCTTCTTCATCGTGTTCACCTCGGCGGTGAACTGCGCGGCGTCGTCCGGCGTTGCCGCGAGGATCTCGCCGAGATTGCCGCCGGCGAAGAAGGTCTTCTTCGCCGAGGCCAGGATGATGCCGGAGATCGAGGCCTTGTCGGCCTGAAGCTCCGCCTCGAGCGCGTCCACCACCTCGCCGAGCGCGGTCTGGAACTCCTTGCTCATGGTGTTCGCCGAGCCGGCCGGGTCATCCATCGTCAGCGTGACGACGTTGTCCGAATCCTTGGCGATCCGAAACGTGCCGATCGTGTCCTGCAGCGTCATGTGTCTGTAAGTCCTTCTCAGATCCGACCCAGCGGGGCCGTCGGCAGGGTCAGAGGCGCTCGAGGACGGTGGCGATGCCCATGCCGCCGCCGACGCAAAGGGTGACGACGCCGTAGCGCTGGTCGCGCCGCTCCAGCTCGTCGAGAATCGTGCCGACCAGCATCGCGCCGGTCGCGCCGAGCGGGTGGCCGAGTGCGATCGCGCCACCGTTGACGTTGATCTTGTTCTCGATGTCCGTCTGCGACAGGCCCATGTCCTTGGCGAAGCGCATGACGACCGCGGCGAACGCCTCGTTCATCTCGAACAGGTCGATCTGGTCCACCGTCAGGTTGGCCTTGGCCAGCGCCTTGCGGGTGGCCGGGGCCGGACCGGTGAGCATGATCGCCGGGTCGGAGCCGCTGACCGCGGTGGCGAGGATGCGCGCCCGCGGGGTCAGGCCCAGGTCGCGACCGACCGCCTCGGTGCCGATCAGGGTCAGGGCGGCGCCGTCCACGATGCCGGAGGAGTTGCCCGGGGTGTGGACGTGGTCGATCTTCTCGACCCAGTGGTACTTCTGCTGGATGACGGCGTCGAAGCCGCCCATCTCGCCGATCATCTCGAAGCTGGCCGGCAGCGCGCCCAGGCCTTCGAGGGTGGAGTCGGCGCGGACGTGCTCGTCGTGGTCGAGCAGGACGACGCCGTTGCGGTCGCGCACCGGGATGAGCGAGCGGTGAAAATACCCGCTGGCCTGCGCCTTGGCCGCGCGCTCCTGGGAGAGGAGTGCGTAGCGGTCGACGTCGGTGCGCGAGAAGCCCTCGATCGTCGCGATCATGTCCGCGCCGATGCCCTGGGGGGTGAAGTAGGTCTGGTACGAGGTCTCGGGGTCCATCGCCCAGGCGCCGCCGTCGCTGCCCATGGAAACCCGGGACATCGACTCGACACCGCCGGCGAGGATCAGGTCTTCGAAGCCGGAACGCACGCGCTGCGCGGCCTGGTTGACGGCTTCCAGGCCCGAGGCGCAGAAGCGGTTGAGCTGGACGCCGGCCACCGTCTCGGGCAGGCCGGCCAGCAGGGCCGCGGTCTTGGCGATGTCCGACCCCTGGTCGCCGACCGGGGAGACGACGCCCAGCACGAGGTCATCGATGCGGCTCTCGTCCAGGTTCGGGTAACGCTCACGCAGGGCGTCGACCAGGCCGACGACCAGCGAGATCGGCTTGACGCCGTGCAGGGATCCGGTTTTCTTGCCACGCCCGCGCGGGGTGCGGATCGCGTCGTAGACGAACGCTTCGGTGCTCACAGGCTGCCTCCGAACGGGTTTGTGACTCACCAGTAGCTTAGCGGTCTCGGTGCCCCCGAGGACCACCGGTCAGTCCTGACTGCGTGTGCGCTGCAACACCTGAATGCCTGGCCGCATTTCCGCGTCGCGCTAGGTTCGGCGGATGCATGACGCACGCGAATTGATCGGCCTGGGGGACGCCGCGGCGACGGCGCTGGCCCGGCGGGGTTTCCGCTTCGACCCCGCCCCGGTGGCCGAGCTGCTGACCGCCCGCAATTCCGCCATCCGCACCGGCGACGAGCTGCGGGCGGAGACCAAGCGGATCGCCGCTGAGGTCGGGAAGACGGCCAAGGCCGGCGGGGACGTCGAGGCGCTGAAGACGCAGGCCCGCGCCCTGAAGGACCAGGTCCGCGACGCGGAGGAATCAGCCGAACGGCTCAGCGCCGAACTGCACGACGCAGTCCTCGGCATCCCCAACCTGCCCTCGGCCGACGCGCCGGACGGCCTTTCCGAGGACGACGCGGTCGAGATCCGCCGCGTGGGCACGCCGCCGGTCTTCAACGGCATCCCGCGCGACCACGTGGACCTGGGCGAGGCGCTCGGCATCCTCGATTTCGGTCGCGCCACCAAGCTCTCGGGCCCGCGCTTCGCCGTGGCGCGCGGCGCCGGTGCCGCGCTGGAGCGGGCGATCGCCACCCTCTTCCTCGACCTGCACACGCGCCGCCACGGGTACACCGAGTTCTCGGTTCCGACCCTGGTGACCCGGGAGACGATGACCGGCACCGGTCAGCTGCCCAAGTTCGAAGCGGATCTGTTCGCGACCTCGGCCGGCGATCGCGAACTGTTCCTGATCCCGACCGCCGAGGTGCCGCTGACCAACCTGCACAGCGGCGAGATCCTCGAGGAGAGCGCGCTGCCGTTGGCGTACACGGCGCACACCGCGTGCTACCGCTCGGAAGCCGGCTCGTACGGCCGCGACACCAAGGGCATCCTGCGGCTGCACCAGTTCTCCAAGGTGGAGCTGGTCCGGATCTGCACCGCCGAGACGTCGAACGCCGAACTGGAGTTGATGGTCAGCCAGGCCGAGGCCTGCCTTGCCGAACTCGGCCTGGCCTATCGCGTGGTCAAGCTCGCCGCCGGCGACATGGGCTTCTCGGCGCAGCTGACCTACGACCTCGAGGTCTGGCTGCCCAGCCAGGACAAGTACCGCGAGATCTCCTCCTGCTCGGACTGCGGGCAGTTCCAGGCCCGCCGGGCCGGGATCCGCGTGCGCGGCGCGGACAACTCGCGTTCGCCGGCCGCGACGCTGAACGGTTCTGGCCTCCCCATCGGACGGACCATGGCCGCGATCCTGGAGAACTATCAGCAGCCGGACGGGTCGGTCGAGATGCCGAAGGCGCTTGTTCCCTACCTCGGCTTCTCGGCGATCGCGGCCGACGGAACGCTCGTCTCGTGAGCCTTTCGAAGCTGCTGCGGGCGGGTGCGGACCTCGACCTGACGGCGATCGACTCCCGGTCCACGCCGGGATTCGAGGGCGACAAGGTCGCGGGCGAAGCGGCCCTGGCCGAACTGGCCGATCCGTTGGCCGACGTCCAGGAGCAGCTGTTCGCCGAGGGAGTGACCGGCGGCACGCGCTCGCTGCTCGTCGTGCTGCAGGGGATGGACACCTCGGGCAAGGACGGGACGATCCGCAAGGTCGTCGGCATGGTCGACCCGCAGGGCGTGCGGATCACCGCGTTCAAGCGGCCGACCGAGGAGGAGCTGGCACACGACTTCCTCTGGCGGATCCGCAAGCGGCTGCCGGAGCCGGGGCTGATCGGCGTCTTCAACCGGTCGCACTACGAGGACGTGCTGATCGTGCGGGTGCACGACCTGGTGCCCCGCGAGGCCTGGGAGCGCCGGTACGACGCGATCAACGCCTTCGAAGCCGAGTTGTCCGCGGCCGGGACGAAGGTCGTCAAGCTGTTCCTCCACATCTCGCAGGAGGACCAGGAGGAGCGCCTGCTCGCGCGGCTGGACGAGCCGGCGAAGCACTGGAAGTTCGACGAGGCCGACCTCGACGAGCGCCGGCACTGGGATGCCTACCAGGAGGCCTACGAGGCGGTGCTCACCCGCTGCAATCCGGACTCCGCGCCCTGGTACGTCGTGCCGGCCGGTCGCAAGTGGTACCGCAACTGGGCGGTCGCCACGCTGCTGCACGAGGCCTTGCTGGAGATGAAGCCGGAGTGGCCGGACCCGGGACTGGACGTCGACCGCCTGCGCAAGCGGCTGAGGGCCGAGAAGGCCCCCTAACTGGGCTGAGCCCGGCCACTCGCGCGCGTCAGTCCGCCGGGGGCGCGAAGAACTCGAGCGGCAGGTTGTCCGGGTCGCGGAAGGACAGCCCCGATCCGTAGGGCGCGTCGACGACGCCGCCGTGCGAGACGCCCAGGTCGTCGAGCCGCTTCGCCCAGCCCTCGAGCTCGCCCCGGTCCGCGCAGGCGAACGCGAGGTGGTCCAGGCCGGGCCGACGTTCGTCGAACCGCTGGCCGTTCTCCCCGTCCGGGAACTGGTGCAGGCCGACAAGCGTCCCGCCGATCAACCAGACGACGTGGCGGAACGGACCGGTGTCCTCGTCGATCACGGGGTCGGAACCGAACAGATTGCGGTACCAGGGCACGCTGGCGGACAGGTCACTGACCGTCAGAGCGACATGGCCGATTGCGGGGAACTCGCTCATGGGAACTCCTGGGGAGGGCCGGGCCGGTGTTGGAGGTCCAACGCTCCTCCTTCGCGCGCCCGATGGCCAGTGCGCCGAGCGGCCGAGCCGGTGGGCGCGGCGCCCTAGGCTCCAGAGTCATGACCCGGAAGAACTACGCGCCTGAACTGATCGAGGGCGGATTCGCGATCGAGATCGCGGATGCCGAGTTGCTGCACACGCCGCTGGACCTTGCCGACCTGGCGCACGTCCTGGTCCTGCTGCAGCGGGACGTGGCGCCCGCCGCGGCCGGCGCTCGACTGCTCGACGCGCTGCTCACCCTGCACGAGACCCCCGTGGCGGAGGTCGGGTACGACCCGGCCGCCGGCGAGATCTACAACTGCCGCGAGGACTGGCTCGCCGCGCGGATCGGCCGGGACGCCGGCTGGCTGCACGCCGGCCGCCCGCGCCGTGAGGCGGTGCGGATCGCGCTGCGCCTTCGGCTGCGCCGGGACCTGGTCGGCCTCCTTGAGGCGGCGGCGTCGTTCGTCGTCGCGGCCGGCGAGCAGGCGGACCGGCATGCCGAAACCTTCCTGGCGGAGCAGACGTATCTGCAGCACGCGCAGCCGTCGACCTTCGGCCACTACCTGCTCGCGTTCGCCCACGCCGCCCTGCGCGACATCGAGCGGTTGGAGGCGTCCCTGGCCTGGCTCAACCTCTCGCCCGGCGGTGCCGGTGGGGTGAACGGCAGCCGGCTCACCGGCGACCGCGACGTGGTCGCCGGTCTGCTCGGCTTCGACGGCGTCATCGAGCACACCCGCGATGCGATGTGGCAGACCGACGGGTACGTCGCGCTGCTGGCGGGCGTGGCCAGCCTCGCGACGACGCTGTCCAAACTCGCCGAGGACCTGGAGATCTGGGCCTCGAACGAATTCGACTACGTCAGCCTGGCGGACGGCCACACGCGCACGAGCGTGCTGATGCCGCAGAAGCGCAACCCGTACGCGCTGACGATGATCCGCGGCGAGGCGGGCGTGCTGATCGGCCGGCTGACCGGGCTGCTGGCCTTCACCAAGAGCCCGTCGGCCCGCAGCGACAACCTGATCTTCGCCTACGGCGAGGTCCCGCGCGCGCTGGATCTGGCGACCCGTCAGGTTCGGCTGATGGCGGGGGTGACCGCTGGCCTTACCGCCAACCCGGAACGGATGTACGCCGCGCTGGAGTCGGGGTACTCACAGGCCGCCGATCTCGCCGAGCACCTGATGGTGACCCTGGGCGTCGACTATCGGACCGCCTACGAGGTCGTGGGTGCGTGCGTGCGCCGGGCAGCGGGGGAGAAGATCCGCGGGATCGACATCACCGGCGAGATGGTGGACGCCGCCGCCGTCGAGGTCACCGGATCGGCGTTGGGGGCCTCGGGTCTCGACCTGGCCGAGGCGCTGGATCCGCGGGCGATCGTGCGGAGCCGCACGACCCAGGGTGGAGCAGAGCCGTCAGTGGTGCGGGCGATGGCGGCCGACGCCGTGGCGGCCGGCCGGTCCGCCGCCGACCGGGCCGGAGCCCGGCGGGCGGCGTTCGACGCTGTGGAGGCCGCGTTGGTCTCGACGGCCGAAGGGCTCAGAACCTCCTGAGCCAGGGCTTCAGGAGGACGAGCTCAGGACGGAACCGCGCTGGCCCGGGATCTTGCGGGCGAAGTTGGCTTCCTGCGCGAGCTTGTGCTCGGTGCAGAACCACATCGTCGCGCGGTAGAGCGGGGTGGTGACGGTGACCTGGTGGGGCGCCGCAGCGCCGCACTCCGGTTGCTCGTTCGAGCTGAACCAGGAGCACTTGTGCATGTCGTCCTCCGAGCAAAAGGGTCGCCGGTGCAGGCGGGCCGTGCGTTTCGTTGTGCGCCTTCACGGATTCAGACGGCCCGGCATCCAAACCGGTTTCACCCGGCGGCGAAATCCTCCACGCGATCGACCTTGAGTCAGCCGAACGGTTGATTTCCGGCTACCGAAACGGGACGGACCGGGGCGAGTCGCCGGACCTATTTCGCGAAGAAAAGCGTCGGTGCCCCGCCGGTGACCAGGAAGATCACGGGCCCGTCGATATGTCCGGCGGCTGCGACCAGCCCGGCCATCGCCTTCGCCGCGAACACCGGGTCGAGGAACACGCCCTCGGTCCGGGCGACGAGCTGCGCGGCGTCCGCGCCGGCGGCGGACCGCCGGCCGTAGGCGCCGAGCTGATCGCCGCGCACGTCGGGCCGGTCGAGGGGGGGCGGCGCCCCGATCAGGGCGCAGGCCCCGGCGGCGGTGTCGGCGATGCGCGCCACGCACTCGGGAACCGGGCGGCTCACGCTGACCCCGACGACGGAGTAGCCCGGCCGCAGCCACGCGGCGCCGGCGACCAGCCCGGACTGGGTGCCGCAGGACCCGGTCGCGGTCCACAACGTTCCCGGCTGCAGCCCCCGCTCATGCAGCTGCGCGAGGAGTTCGAGTGTCCCGGCGACGTAGCCGAGGGCGCCCACGGGGGTCGCGCCACCCCTGCCGAGCGCGTACGGGCGGCGCCCGTCGGCGATCAGCTTCGCGGATTCGTCGGCGACTCCGCGGTCGACAGAGGCGCGGTCGGTGTCCCCGGTGAAGACGATCCGGGCGCCCGCCAGCTCGGCGAGCGCGAGATTGCCGGTCGCGGGGACCGGATCGCCGTACATCACCAGGACCGCGTCGAGCCCGCGGGTCCGGGCGGCCAGCGCCGCGAGCATCGCCCAGTTCGACGCCGGGCCGCCGCCGGTGACCAGGGTGTCCGTCCCGGCCCGCGCGGCGTCGCCGAGGACGTACTCCAGGGCGCGGACCTTGTTGCCGCCCAGGCCGAGCCCGGTCAGGTCGTCGCGCTTGAACCAGATCTCGGCGCCGAGCTCGGCGGAGAGCCGGGGCGCCGGGTGCAGCGGGGTGGGGAAGGTGCCGAGCCGGACGCGCGGTTGCGCGGCAAGGCCGGCGTGCGGATTCACGTCGTCGGGTCCTGCTCGTCGAGAACGCGGTCCACGAAGGCGGTGGCGGCGCCGAGGGCGCGGGTCGGGTCGGTGGCGGTCTCGATCTGATCCGACGTCAGAAGGCTCTGTTCCGCCAGGACCTCGGTGAGGTCGACGCCGCGGTCGATGCCGGTCATCGCGGCGGCGTACATCGCCTCGTGCGCGGCGTGCTTGCCGATCCGGTCGGCCAGGGCACGCATCAGCGGCTCGGAGAGCAGATAGCCGCGGTGGGCGTCGACGTTGGCGCGCATCCGATCGGCGTTCACCTGCAGGCCTTCCAGGAGCCGCACGGCGAAGCCCAATGCCGCTCCCGTCAGCTGTGACGACTCCGGCAGGGCCAGCCACTCCGCCTTCCAGGACCGCCCGTCCCGCTCGTGCAGGGCGATCAGCCCCTCGAGCGTGCCGGCCGCATTGGCCCGGACGCGCCGCGCGAGAGTGTCCAGGTGCTCGGCGAGTTCCGGGTTGCGCTTGTGCGGCATCGTGATGCTGCCGACCTGGCCGGGCGTGAACGGTTCGGCGACCTCGCCGATCTCCGGGCGTTGCAGCTCGAAGATCTCGTTGCCGATCTTGCCGAGCGTCCCGCTGACCATCGCGAGCAGCCAGGCGAACTCCGCGACCCGGTCGCGGGCGGTGATCCAGGGGACGGTGGGGGCGGCGAGGCCGGTCCGGGCCGCGAAGGCGTCGAGGAGGGGAAGCGCCTCGTCGCCCCAGAACTCCATCGTTCCCAGTGCGCCACCGAGTTGGACGACCTCCAGACGGGGTCGTGCCTGGAGAATCCGTTCCTGATGTCGCGTCAGTTCGTCGGCCCAGATTGCGGCCTTGAAACCGAAGGTGATCGGCAGACCGGGTTGGCCGTGGGTGCGCCCGCACATCACGGTGTCGCGGTGGTCGCGGGCGAGGGTCCGGCAGGCCTGCCGGCAGCGCTCGACGTCCCGGGCGACGATGTCGAGCACCGTGCGCATCGTGCGGGACATCGCGGTGTCGGTGACGTCCTGCACGGTGGCGCCGTAGTAGACCCACTCACCCGCGTCCTCGGGCAGCAGGGCGCGCAGCCCGCGGATGAGCCCGAGGGTGGAGTGGCCCGTGGCGCGGGTCTGCGCCGCCACCTCGGCCAGGTCGAGGGCGTCGACCTTGGCGTTGGCGGCGATCGCGGCGGCGGCCCCGGCCGGAATCAGCCCGACGTCCGCCTGGGCCGCGGCCAGGGCCGCGAGCACGTCGAGCCAACTCTGGGTGCGGCCGCGGTCGTCGAAGAGCCCGTGCACCTCGGGGGTGGTCCAGAGGTGGCCGTAGAGCTCGGAGTCGGACAGGTGCGAACTCATGCGGGACCGAGCAACAGCAGTTTGCGCAGCCCGTCGCGGATCTCGTCGAGGTTCGCGCCCCACGGCACGACGGCGGTGCGCTCGCCGACGTCGAGGCCGCGTTCGATCAGACAGCACTTGATCAACGCGTAGTCCCCGCTGGCGGCGAACTCTTCGTCGGCCTCGAGGCGGGCCCGCGGACACAGGTCGACCCGCGGCGGCTCGTCGCCGTAGAAGTGCCGGTGGAACTGCAGCGAACGCTCACAGCCGATCAGCAGCCAGTCCCCACGCTCCGCGGGCCGGGTGTCCAGGTAGTCGACGTCGGCGCCGGCCGGTGCGGCCCCGGACCCGCGGCAGGGCAGCAGATAGTGCCCGGCGGGATTGGCGGCGACCAGATCGTCCACCTCAACCGCGTCGAGGATCAGCTCGATCGGGGGCAGGTCCTCGTCGAAGGCCACGACCTGCTGGGCCTGGGTGAGCAGTTTCGGTGGGCTGGGTGGGACGACCTCGGTGACCCGGACGCGGACCGGCTGCGGACGGTAGAGGAAGTTGACGTGCTCGAACATGCCGAGCACCACGGTGGCCAGTTTTCCCGGCACGGCGACCCGGGCCAGCGCGGTGGCGTTGCCGGCGTCGACGGACGGGTCGACGACGTACCCGACGTCGGCCGGAAGGGCGAGGACCAGGGCCTCGGTGACCGGGGAGAAGAGGGGGACCTCGCTCTCCTTCGCCACCTGAACCAGCGCCGTGTCGTCGCCGTTGCGCAGCGCCAGGTACTCGGTGCGGCGGTACACCTCGCGCCCGAGCAGGAACGCCAGGATCGCGTGCTCGGTGAGGGGGATGTCGACCTCTTGCATCGAGAGCCCGCGGTACGGGTTCGCCCACGTGTTCGGCGGGGGCGGTCGCAGGGCCATCTCAGGGACGGTAGTTGCGCGCGGGGCGGACGCCATAGTCCGCGGCCCACATATTTGCCCCGGGTCTTTGCGTGGTCCCGGACATGCGCTGCCGCGGCCGGGCGGGGCTAGGGTCGCGGCCCATGACCGAACAACCGGGGCGGCCGCCTCAGACGAACGACCGGGGCCGGCTGGCCGGACGGGTCGCGCTGGTGACCGGCGGCGGCTCGGGGATCGGGCGGGCGACCGCGCTCCGGTTCGCGGCCGAGGGTGCCGCGGTGGGGGTACTCGACCTCCGCGGTGACGCCGCGGCCGAGACCGTCGAGCTCGTGACCGCCGCCGGGGGCTCTGCGGTGGCACTGACCGCCGACGTCACCGTGGCGGCCGAGGTCGATGCGGCCACCGGCGCCGCAGCCGCTCGGTTCGGTCGGCTCGACGTCCTCGTCAACAACGCCGGGACCTTCGGTGTGCTGGGCAGCATCGAGATCATCGACGAGGCGGACTGGGACCGCTGCATGGCGGTCAACGTCAAGGGCGTGCACCTGTGCTCGCGGGCGGCGCTGCGGCACTTCGCGCCCGCTCCCGGCGAGTCCGCGGCGATCGTCAACATCGCCTCGGTGGCCGGGCTGGTCGGCATCGGCTGGGCGGCCGCGTACTGCGCGTCCAAGGGCGCGGTGGTGGCGTTGACCCGGCAGATGGCCCTCGACCTCGGCCCGCGCCAGGTCCGGGTGAACGCCGTCTGTCCCGGCACGGTGCTGACGCCGATGAGCGAGCCGCTGCTGGCGGTGCGGGGGAACGGCGACCTCGCGGCCGGGATCGCGCGAACGGTGGAGAAGTACCCGATCGGGCGGCTCGGAACTCCGGCGGAGATCGCCGCGGCGGTGCTGTTCCTGGCCTCGGAGGAGGCGTCGTTCCTGACCGGCTCGATCGTCGCCGCCGACGGTGGGATGTCGGCGGGCTGAGTTCTAGGCTGGGCCCCCCGCGATCAGGAGGTTCCCATGCCGCAGCCCGAGGGTGCCGAGCTCGAGGCCGTCCGGGCCCGCCGCGACGAGCTCCGGTCGAAGTACGTCCGTCCGATGGCCGAGCGCCCGGCGCCGCCGACCGGGGGGATCCACCACCTCGCGCTGATCTGCCGCGACGTCGAGGAGACCATCCGCTTCTACCAGGAGTTCCTCGGGTTCCCGCTGGTCGAGCTCGTGGAGAACCGCGACTACAACGGGTCGAGCCACTTCTTCTTCGACCTCGGCAACCGCACGCTGCTCGGCTTCTTCGACTTCCCGGGTCACGACCACCCGGAGTACTCCGAGACCATCGGCAACGTCCAGCACATCGCGCTGTCGGTGACCCCGGAGAAGTTCGACGAGTTGAAGGGCAAGCTCGACGGCGCCGGGATGGACTACCTGGGCCCGGACCGCGGGGTCCACAACAGCATGTATCTGCGCGACCCCAACGGGACCGGCATCGAGTTCTACCGGGAGCGGCAGGGCTACTTCGAGGACATCCACCTCGTCGACTGACCGGGGGCGGGTCCGGCCCCCGAATCCACCACTCGCTCATGCATGAGCGGGTTGTCGTTTCCGGGGCCGATCCGGCCGTTATTTCGACCACTCGCTCATGCATGAGCAACTCCTGGGTCGGGTGCGCCTGCAGAGGCTGATCAAAAGCCCGTTGTGGTTGCGAGGTTCGAACATGTGTTCGACAATGGAGCGGTGACCGCGACCGTAGCCGACCTGCGCGCCCTGCTGGAGCGGGCGCAGCCGGGGGCGGTCCGGATGGCCACCGAGGCGCCGGCGACCTCCGGGGTGCTGCCGGTGGGGGCGTCGCTGCGGCCGCTGTTCCCCGCCGGGGGGCTGCGCCGGGGGAGCGCGGTCGAGATCGCGGTCCGGGAGGACGCGGTCGCGATCGGCCCCCGGAGCCGGCGGCCGTCCGCGGGTGGCGCCGGGAACGGTTACGGCGAGCGACCCGAGGCCGGTGGGTGCTCGCTGATGCTGGCGTTGCTCGCCGAGGCCTCGGCGGCCGGGTCCTGGTGCGTGCTGGTCGGTGCGCCGGGGCTCGGGCTCGCCGCGGCGGCGGAGGCGGGCATCGATCTCAGCCGGTTCGCGCTGGTCCCGGCGCCGGGGCAGGCCTGGGCCCGGGCGGTCGGGGCGCTGGTGGACGGCTTCGACCTGGTCGCGGTCCGGCCGCCGGCCGAGCTGGCTCCCGCGGAGGCGCGGGCGCTGACCGCGCGGGCCCGCCACCACGGCGCGGTGCTGCTCTCGCTCGGCCCGTGGCCGGGGGCGGAAGTGCGGCTGATGCCGGCCCGCTCGACCTGGGAGGGGCTCGAGAACGGGCA
This sequence comes from uncultured Actinomycetota bacterium, assembly GCA_963756785.1. GTDB lineage: Bacteria > Actinomycetota > Actinomycetes > Sporichthyales > Sporichthyaceae > Sporichthya. Next base: position 1,342,250 of record CAVWPF010000007.1, on the reverse strand, counting down.
CGGCCGACTCCATGCCCGCCGGATGGAGGTCCGGGCGACCGGCCGGGGGACCGCCGGCGGCCGACCACGCATCGCCGAGTTGTGGCTGCCGGCCGCGGACGGGACGCCGGGCGCGGTTCCGGAGGCCTTCGACGAGATCGAGGCCGTGGGATGACGGCGCTGCTCGGGCCGGGTACCGATCTCGGCGCGCGAAGGGCCTACTGGGAGGGGAAGTGCTCGGGCCGGAGCCAGCCGGACTGGACGAGCAGGTGCACGTACTCCGGATCGGCGACCGTCACCTCGGGGGCCAGGCCGAGCGAGAGGGCCCGTGTGCGGATCTCGTCCAGGCGCCGGAGCAATGTCTCCGGGGTGACGCGCAGGATCTCGGCCACCTGCTCGATTCCCGGCGGCCACTCGGCGAGGACCGGGGGCCACTCCAGCAGGTCGGGGAACAGCAGACGCAGCGCCTCGAGATCGGCCGGCGCCGGTCCGTCGGCTCCGTCGGAATGGCCCGGGGTCAGCCGGGTGTCGTCCTCGAGGAGCACCCAGTGCTCGCGCACGATCGAGCCGACGACCCGCAGCGCGATCCGGGGCGCGGCGGTCGTCTCGTCCCGGTGGGCGTACCGCGGCGGCAGCCCCCAGGGGTGGATCAGGACGCCGTTGCGGTTGGTGGACTCGATCGCCCAGCCGCTCTCGGTGCACGCCACGGTCACCGCGAGCCGCGAGATCCGGCCGTCGGGGGAATGCCCCACCGGGAGTTCGGCGGCGCGGCCCACGGTGACGGAGTCGCCGGGGTGCATCGCCCGGGTGCCGATGGTGTGGAGGACGTCGTCGACCCGCTCGACCACGATCAGTCGACGATCGGCCAACACGACACCTCCGGTTGCGCCCGTTTTGGGCCACAAGTCCGGGTCACCTTAGGGCGAGCCGTCGGGACGGTGCCACCGGCGACACGCTCGGCCTTGACATGTTCGAACATACGTTCGAACATCGACGTATGGCGAGTGCGGCTCGAACGGTGGCGATCTGGTCGCCGGACTGGCCGGTGGTGACGGCCGCCGCCGCAGCCGGGCTGGACCCCACCGCACCGGCCGCGGTGCTCGCCGCCGGCCGGGTGCTGGCCTGCACCGCCTCGGCCCGGGAGGCCGGGATCCGCCGTGGCCTGCGTCGCCGCGAGGCCCAGTACCGCTGCCCCGACCTCGCCGTGCTGACCCGCGACCTCGCCGAGGAGTCCCGGGCCTTCGAACCGATCGTGGTCGCCGTCGAGTCGGTGGCGCCCGGCGTCGAGATCGTCCGTCCCGGGCTGTGCACGGTGTCCGCCCGCGGCCCGGCCCGCTACTTCGGTGGCGACGAGTCGGCGGCCGCCCGGTTGGCGGACGAGGCCTCCGCCGCGGGGCCGGGTGACGGCTGCCGGGCCGGGGTCGCGGAGGGTGCGTTCGCGGCCGCGCTGGCCGCCCGCCTCGGGCAGGTCGTTCCGGCCGGGAGGACGCCGGAGTTTCTCGCCCCGTACCCGGTCGACGTACTCGACCGTCCTGATCTCGCCGACCTGCTGCGCCGGCTCGGGCTGCGCACCCTCGGCGACTTCGGCGGCCTGCCCGCGGCCGACGTCACGGCCCGGTTCGGCGCTGACGGTGGCTACGCGCACCGGCTGGCCCGGGGCGAGGACCCGCGGCCACCGGACGCCCGCACACCGCCACCGGACCTGATCGTGTCCACCCACCTCGACCCGCCGGCGGAGCAGGTGGAGCGGGCCACCTTCGCCGCCCGTCCGCTCGCCGACCAGTTGCACGCCCGCCTGACCGCCGCCGGCCTGGGGTGCACCCGGCTCGTCATCGAGGCCGAGACCTCCCGCGGCGAACGGTACGAGCGGGTCTGGCGCTACGAGGGGGTGCTGGATGCCGCCGCCATCGCCGACCGGGTCCGCTGGCAGCTCGACGGCTGGCTGACCGCTCGTCAGGGGAAGCGGCCCAGCGGCGGCATCGCCGTGCTCCGGCTGGCCCCCGACGAGGTGATCCCGCACGGTGGTGACCAGCTCGGGCTGTGGACGCACGGTGCCGACGCCGAGGCCGCCGAACGCGCCGCGCGGGCTCTGGCCCGGGTGCAGGGGATGCTCGGCCAGCCGGCGGTCCTCACCGCGGTGCTGGCCGGTGGCCGCGGTCCGGGGGAGCGGATCCGCTACGTCGCCTGGGGGGATCCGCGGGGCCCCCTCGAGCGCGAGGCTGAGGAGACCGGCCCGTGGCCCGGCCGGATCCCGGCGCCCAGTCCCGCGCTGGTTCCGCCGAGCCCCGTGCCCGCGCAGCTCGTCGACGACGTCGGGCTGCCGGTCTCGATCAGTTCCCGGTACGCGATCTCCGCCCCGCCGTCGAAGCTGCGCGTCGGCGACGAGGCACCCCGTCCGGTCCAGTCCTGGGCCGGGCCCTGGCCGGCCGAGGAGCGCTGGTGGGACGCCGGCGCCGCCGCGGTGAAGGTCCGGGTCCAGGTGGCCACGACGGACGGCACCGGTTACCTGCTGGTCCTCACCGGCGGCTCCTGGTTCGTGGAGGCCGTCTATGACTAGGCCCAACCATTCGCTCATGCATGAGCAGGTTGTCGTTTTCGGGGCCGATCCGGCTGGAATTTCGACCATCCACTCATGCATGAGCATGTGGTGGTCCTGATGGGGTGGGAGAACCCGCCGATGCCGTGGCGGGAACTGGAGAAGCGGCTCTCCGGGCACTTCCCGCCGCGGGGGGAGAACCGGGCGCCGAACGGGCAGCGGCTGGCGTTCGGCGCGGAACCGGAACGACCGGGCAGTTACCGCCGGGCGCCGTACAAGCCCGGCGAGATCGAGCGCGGAGCCGGGGGCGTCCCGTACGCCGAGCTGCACGCGCACTCCAACTTCAGCTTCCTCGACGGCGCGAGCCACCCGGAGGAGATGGTCGAGGAGGCGGTCCGGCTGGGGCTGACCGGCCTGGCGATCACCGACCACGACGGGTTCTACGGGGTCGTCCGCTTCGCCGAGGCGGCCGAGCGGCACGGGCTGTCGACGATCTTCGGCTCCGAACTCAGTCTCGGTCTGACGCAGGCTCAGAACGGCGTCGCGGACCCGGAGGGCACTCACCTGCTCGTGCTCGCCCGCGATCCCGACGGTTACGCCCGGCTCTCCACCGCGATCAGTGAGGGCCATGCCGTGGGCCGCGAGAAGGGGCGGCCGATCCATGACCTGGAGGCGCTCGGCGCCGCGTCCGACGGTCACTGGCTGATCCTCACCGGCTGCCGCAAGGGCGCCGTCCCCGCCGCCCTGGCCCGCGGCGGAGAGGAAGCGGCGGCCCAGGAACTCGACCGGTTGGTCGCGCTGTTCGGCCGGGAGAACGTCGCGGTCGAGCTCACCGCCCACGGTTACCCGGACGACGACGCCCGCCTCGACGCCCTGGCCGGTCTGGCCCGGCGGTTCCGGCTCCCGGCACTGGCGACGTGCAACGCCCACTACGCCGCTCCGGAACGGCGCCGGCTGGCGACCGCACTGGCCGCGGTCCGGGCCCGGCGCAGCCTCGACGAGTTGGCCGGCTGGCTGCCGGCGGCGGGGACCGGGCACCTGCGCTCGGGGGCGGAGCTGGCCACCCGGTTCGCGCGGTACCCCGGGGTCGTGGCCAACGCCGCGGCGCTCGGGGCGGAGTGCGCCTTCAATCTCAGTCTGATCCGTCCCCGGCTGCCGGACTTCCCCGTTCCGGACGGGCACACCGCGATGAGCTGGTTGCGCGAACTGACCTACCGCGGGGCGGCCCAGGTGTACGGACCGCGGGAGGCCGAGACCCAGCCGGGCGCCTACGCGCAGATCGAGCATGAGCTGGGCATGATCGAAAAGCTCGACTTCCCCGGCTACTTCCTCATCGTGCACGAGATCGTGGACTTCGCCCGCAGCCGGAACATCCTCTGCCAGGGCCGGGGATCGGCGGCGAACTCCGCGGTCTGTTACGCCCTCGGCATCACCGCCGTCGACGCCGTCTACTACGAGCTGCTCTTCGAGCGCTTCCTCTCACCCGAGCGCGGCGAGCCGCCGGACATCGACATCGACATCGAGGCCGGCCGGCGGGAGGAGGTGATCCAGCACGTCTACGAGCGGTACGGACGGAAGCACGCGGCGCAGGTCGCCAACGTCATCTCCTACCGGCCCCGCTCGGCCGTGCGCGACATGGCCAAGGCGCTGGGTTACTCCCTCGGCGCGCAGGACTCCTTCGCCAAGCAGGTGCACCGCTACTCCGGTGACATGGGACCCGACGACGACCTGCCGGCCGACGTGCTCGAGCTGGCCGGGCAGGTCGCGAAGTTCCCGCGGCACCTGGGCATCCACTCCGGCGGCATGGTGATCTGCGACCGCCCGGTGGTCGAGGTCGTCCCGGTGGAGTGGGCGCGGATGGAGAACCGCACCGTCATCCAGTGGGACAAGGACGACTGTGCCTCCTCGTTGGTCAACCTCGTCAAGTTCGACCTGCTCGGCCTCGGCATGCTCTCGGCGCTGCACGGCTGCTTCGACCTCGTCCGCGAGGCCCACGGGCAGGAGTGGACGCTGGCGTCGATGCCCAAGGAGGACCCCGAGGTCTACGACATGCTCGGCCGCGCGGACTCGGTCGGGGTGTTCCAGGTCGAGTCCCGGGCGCAGATGGCGACACTGCCACGGCTGAAGCCGCGCTGCTTCTACGACCTGGTGCTGGAGATCGCGCTGATCCGGCCCGGCCCGATCCAGGGCGGTTCGGTCCACCCGTTTCTCCGCCGCCGGGCCGGCAAGGAACCGATCACCTATCCGCACCCGTCGCTGGAGAACTGCCTCAAACGCACCCTCGGCGTGCCGATGTTCCAGGAACAGCTCATGCAGATGGTCGTCGACGCGGCCGGCTGCACCCCCACCCAGGCCGACCGGGTCCGCCGCGCGGTCGGCTCGAAGCGCTCACCGGAGCGGGTCGCCGAGCTGCGCGCCGAGCTCTATGAGGGCATGGAACGCACCCACGGCATCACCGGCGAGACCGCGGACCACATCTTCAACCTGATCGCCGCCTTCGCGAACTTCGGCTTCGCCGAGAGCCACTCGATCAGCTTCGCGCTGCTGGTCTACGCCAGTTCCTGGCAGAAGCTCCGGTACCCGGCGGCGTTCTGCGCGGCGCTGCTCAACGCGCAGCCGATGGGGTTCTACTCACCGCAGTCCCTGGTCGCGGACGCCCGGCGGCACGGGGTGGAGGTGCTGCGTCCCGACGTCAATCTCTCCGCGGCCGGAGCGAGCCTGGAGCCGTCGGGCCCGGGCAACACCGAGCCGGCCACCTCGTGGGGGAAGGCGTCGGTGCGGTTGGGCATCTCGGGGGTGCGCTCGATCGGCGACGACCTGGCCGGGCGGATCGAGACCGAGCGGGTCGCGAACGGCCCCTACGCCGACCTCACCGACTTCGCCCTGCGGACCGGGGCCGGAGCCGCGCACATCGAGGCGCTCTCCACGGCGGGCGCGTTCTCCAGCCTCGGGCTGGAGCGGCGCGAGGCACTGTGGGCGGCCGGCGCGGTCGCCCAGGCGAGCCCGGACCGGATCGCGGGCACCGTGGTGGGGGACCGGGCCCCGCGATTGCCGGTTCTGGAGCAGATCGAGCTGACGATGGCCGACCTGTGGGCCACCGGCATCACCCCGGACGGGCACCCGATGGAGAACGTCCGGTCGAGCCTCGACCCCGATGTCGTGACGGTGGCCGGGCTGGCCGCGCTGCCGGACAAGACCAAGGTCAAGGTCGCGGGTGTTGTGACACACCGTCAGCAGCCGCAGACGGCGGCGGGGACCATCTTCTTCAACCTCGAGGACGAGACCGGGATGCTCAACGTCATCTGCTCACCCGGGGCCTGGGCGCGGCACCGACGGGTGGCCCGGGATTCCGCGGCGCTGGTGATCCGGGGCCGGCTGGAGTGTGCCGAAGGGGTGATCAGCGTCGTCGCGGAGACCTTCACCCGGCTCGAGATGGTGGTCGGCACGAGATCCCGGGATTTCCGCTGACTGAAGGCACTCATCAGCGATGTTGGGAAAACGCAACACCTGTCCAGAGGCGCAAGATGTTGGAATATCTTGACATGCGAAGTGCCGGAGCTAATGTTGGACTATGCCAACATCACAGGGAACCCCCATCCGGTCGCCGGCGGCACTCGGCCGTGCTATCCGGGCGGCCCGGGTGGGGGAGGGCTTGACGCAGGCGGACTTGGCTGAGCGGGCCCGGACGAACCGATTCGCCATCGTCCAGCTTGAGGCCGGTAACGAGACCCGGGCACTTGAGGTCATCTTCGATTCGCTCGCCGCGCTGGGCCTCGAACTGTCGGTTCGCCCGCGGGACCGCTGATGGACGATCTTGAGCTGTGGCTCGGCGGGCAGCGGGTGGCCCGGACCGAATTCCGCGATCGAGGGCGCAAGGTGCGCATCGTGTACGACTCGGAGACCGCGGACAGCTACGGGCCGGAAGTGTCGCTGCTCTCGTGCTCCCTGCCCACGCCCGGTCCCAGTGCGCCGGCGTCAGCGCAGGCCTTCCTCGAGGGATTGCTCCCGGAAGGTCGGGCGTTGGAGGCGGCCGCGGCCCGGGTCCGCGGAGTGCGGTTGCGCGATGGGTATCCCGAGATGCCGGCTGACGCCGTGGCGCTGATCGCCGAGTACGGGCTGGAGTGCGCCGGCGCCGTGGTGGTTGTCCGGGTCGGGGAAACGCCGCCGGAGCGAGGCAGATACCGGCGCATCGACGACGCCGCGCTCACGAATCTGCTGACCGGCCTTCCCGCCCGGCCGTTGGGGACGGATCTTGAGCGAGGGATCCGCATGTCGCTGGCCGGAGCACAGCCCAAGCTGTTGCTCGCCCGCTTCGGCGGGGCGTGGCACGAAGCCCTCGACGGAGCTGCGTCGACACACATCCTCAAGCCGGCCGGGGTATGGGAGAACAGCGCAGAGAACGAAGCGCTGGTGATGACGCTCGCCCGGGCGGTGGGCCTGACCGACAGCGCCGCATGGGTGGAGCAGATGGCCGGCCAGTCGGTCTTCGTCGCCGAACGGTACGACCGCGTGGTCCGCGGGCGACGGGTCCGGCGCCTGCATCAGGAGGACATGTGCCAGGCGCTGGGTATCCGGCCGGCGCAGAAATACGAGATCGGACGCCCGAGCGCACGGATGGCCCGCGTAATCCGCACGTTCACCGCATCGCCCCAGGTCGAGCTCGAGCGTCTTTTCCGGCAGGTCGTCTTCCGGGTCCTGGTCGGCGACGAGGACAGCCATGGCAAGAACCACTCACTGCTCCTGACCGATGGTCGCGTCACCCTGGCGCCGATGTACGACTCGCTGTGCACGCTTCTCTATCCGGATCTGTCCGGGACGATGGCAGCACCGATCGGCTCCCATCAGAGTCTGCTCCGGGTGACCTCGGACGCGCTGGTCGACGAAGCCCGTGCGATGGGTGTCCCGGCCGCCCGCGCGTCCGAGGTAGTGGCTGAACTAGCGGAATGTCTGGGCCAGGCTCTGGACGGACTCGATTCCGCCGTGACGTCCGGATGGCCGGCCGACCGGGTTGTCGATCTGGTGCGGAGTCGGATCAACAGGCTGCAGGAGGGTAAGCCGCTGGGCAGTGGCCCGGCGAAGCCGGCCCGTCGCCGAGTGAGCCTCGACGAGGCCAGTGCGCGGCGTGCTCGCTGACGCGGCCTGGCGCAACCGCCTCCGGTGGCGGGGCGGCGATAGGTTCCGCGGATGAAAACGCGCGCACAGGTCGCCTGCGCCTGGGCCGGGGCGATCGGCATCAGCCTCACCCTCGTCGCCCTGCTGACGGCGGATCTGCTCCCGGCTCCCGCGGCCGACTGGACCGCCGACGAGCTCGCCGCCTGGTACTCCGACAATCGCGACCGGATCCGGACCGGCGCGGTGCTCGGCGTGCTGTCCACCGCCGGGTGGGGCGCCCTGATGGCGGTGGCGTGGGTGCAGCTCAAGGAGCGGGGCGACGCCACACTGGCGGCGTTGCACGGGATCGCCGGCGCCGTCACCTACGTCGCGCTGATCCTGACCTTCACCGTCGTCGGCGTCGCGGCGTTCCGTCCGGAGCGCGCTCCGGACACCACCCAGGCGCTGCATGACCTGGCCTGGTTCAGCCTGCTGTTCACCGTCGTCGCCCCGGCCAGCCAGGCAATCGCGGCCGGCCTGGCGATCCTGTCCGATCGGGGACCCCAACCGGCCTTTCCGCGGTGGCTGGGCTACCTCGGGTGCTGGGCCGGCGCGCTCTTCGTCCCCGGCATCCTGCTCGTGTTCTTTCAGGACGGGATCTTCGCCTACCAGGGCGTGATCGCGTACCTGATCCCGCTGGTGGCCTTCGGGGCCTGGGTGCTCGCGTTGTCGTGGGGGTGCCGCCGGGTGGCCCTGGCGGAGTAGCTTTGCCCGCCATGAATACACGGAGTCAGATCGCCTGCGGGTTGGCCGGCATTCTCGGTGTCCTGATCATCCTGCCCGCGTTCATCGTCGCGGACTACTTCGTGCCCCCGGATGCGGACTGGACGCCCGAGCAGTTCGCCGAGTTCTACCGCAGCGAGACCGATCGCATCCGCGCCGGGATCCTGATGCTCCTGCTCGCGGTCGTCGGGTGGGCCGCGGTCGTCGCCGTCATCACCGTCCAGTTGCTGCGCCACCAGGGACCGCGCCCGGTGATGGCCGCCCTGTACGCCGTCTCCGGCGTCACGACCTATGTGTTGCTCACACTCTTCGGCGTCTTCCTGACCGCGGCCGCGTTCCGGCCGGAGCGGTCGGGCGAGGCCATTCAGCTGCTCCACGACATCGGCTGGTTCATGGCCTTCCTGACCGCCCCCGCCTTCACCGCGCAGGCGGTCGCCCTGGGTGTGGCCGTGCTGAGCGACCGGTCACCGAAGCCGGTGCACCCCCGCTGGTTCGGCTACCTCAACCTCTGGATCGCGGTCCTGCTCCTGCCCGGCGTGCTGCTGCTGTTCTTCCACACGGGCCCGTTCGCCTACCACGGCGTGATCTCGTACTGGATCCCGTTGTTCACCTTCGGCGGGTGGATGGCCGTGCAGGGTCTCGTCGCGGTGCTGGCGGCGCAGGCCGAGGCCAAGGAACATGCCGCGGTGCACGAGCCGGAGCCGGTTCCGGCCTGAGCGCTACTTGGGCAGCCGGGCGATCTGCCAGGCGTGCGCCACCGTGCGTCCGGTGCTGTCCAGGACGAGAGCTCGTTCGTCGAACCAGTTGTCCTCGGTGACCTGCCCGGCGGTGCAGGTCACCGCGAGCGGGCCCGGCTGCGGACGGGCCCGAACGTGCCAGGTCATCGCGACCGTCGGAGACCACCCGACGTGGCCGAGCCGGAACGGGGTCGGGGCCAGCGCGTCGGCGGCGACGACGCAGATCAAGGCGTCCGGGTCCTCGCCGGTCAGCATCCGGACCCACGCGGTGAGCGACGCGTCGGGATCGGCGGCGCTGACGAGGTCGCGCGGCATGCGGCCGGGGGCGTAGCGGACCGAGACGCTGTCGAGGATCGTCGGCCCCTCGCCCGGCGGCATGCTGGGCTGGGCGCACTCGGACTCCGGAGGGGGGAGCGCGCCGGGGGCGGCGGGCACGTCGTCGCTCGGTGCGTCGGCACACACGACAGTGGACTCCAGGACGATCACCCCCTGCTGGCGCAGTACGACCCGGGCGGTCGACAACGTCCGGCCGGAACTCATCGCGTTCACCTCGAGCTCGGCCGGGCCGGGCCGGGCGGCCTTGAGGAAGGTGGCCGAAATCGATTCCGGGTGGGCCCGGCCGGTCTCGGCCAGTGCGGCCCGCGCCGTGATCGCGGCCATGTACCCGCCGTTGGGGTTGCCGTAGGCGCTCCAGTACGGGGTGAGCTCGGTGTCGTAGCGGCCGGGTCCGGCGGCGGAGACGGCGGTGGCCTCGGCGAAGGTCATGGGGCGGAAGGTTACCTACGGCGGCGCTGCAGTCCGTCGAGCAGGAGATCCAGGCCGAGGGCGAAGGCCTTGGGCGAGGCACCGCTGCCCCGGCCGGCGCTGACCATGGCGGTGCCGAGGACGTAGTTCATCAGCACGCTGATCGCGTCGACCGTCTGGCCCCGGGTGAAGCCGGCCGGCTTCAGCAGCGCGAGGAGGCGCTCGCGGATCGCGACGACCCAGGGACCGTCGAGGGACTGGGTGAGGATCAGTTGCGCGATGCCCGGCCGTGCGACCAGGGCGTCATGAATCTCGACCAGGACGCCGCGCAGGCTGTCGTGCCACTCGCCGTGGGGGCTCGTCAGTTCCGGGACGTCCAACGCGCGCCCGACCATCGCGTCGAGCAGGGCTTCCTTGGAATCCAGGTAGCTGTACAGCGTCATGTGGCTGACGCCGAGTTCGGCACCGACACGACGGAAACTCACCGCGTCCAGTCCCTCGGCGTCGAGCAACGCGAGGGCCGCGTCGGCGATCTCCTCGACGGTCACCTTCTTCGGGCGACCTCTCGGGCGCGAGGTCGGTCGTGCCGTTGACAGCGTCACGGTGCCACCCTACGGTAATTATCGATACAGCGTAAATAAACCCGGAGGGCGCGCCGATGACCACCGTCGAACGGACACGGGAGATCGTCCCCGAGGACGACTCGTGGGCCCACCACGCCCGGCCGGACGACCCCTTCTGGAACGAGTCGGGGCTCTTCACGTTTCTGGTCCCCGAGCTCAACCTCAACGGGTACTTCTACGTCTGGCACCGGCCCAACATGAAGCTCACCTCGGCCGGTGTGGCGCTCTGGGACGACCGCGGCAGCGAGACCCACGACTGCCTGTACTCGGAGTGGTACCACTTCAACCCGATGGCGCCGGGCACGGACATGTTCGACTTCCGTCTCGGCAACGGGATGAGCTGCGAGCTGCTCGAGCCCCTCAAGCGCTACCGCCTCGGGTACGCCTCCGACGAGCTGCAGTTCGACCTGCACTGGCAAGGCGCGTACCACCCGCCGAACCTGCACTACTCGAACAGTGACGCCGACGGCTTCGAGGTCTGGGGATCCGTGCATTACGAGCAGCTCGGGTCGGTGACCGGCACCATCGACCTCCGGGGCGAGCGCATCCCGGTCAACTGTCACGCGTTCCGGGACCACTCGCGCGGTCTGCGCCCGGGGCCGCTGCGCAACCTGTCCGGCGGCGGCTTCGACTACGGCTGGGCCTCCGAGCGCACGTCGTTCGCGGTGACCTCGGCGCGGCCGGATCCGACGGCGCCGGTGACCGCGAAGTCGGTGGACTCCATCGGCTACGGCCACCTTGTGAAGGACGGGGAGATGGGCCGCATCACCGGTGGCGAGCGGGTGGTCGTCGAGCGGGAGCCGGACGGCCGGCCGCGACGGGTCGAGCTCCGGCTGGAGGACGAGCACGGCCGCGAACTGATCGCCACGTCGCGGGTCCGCAACTGCCTGAAGTGGCACAGCCTCTGGCACATGCAGTGGTGCCTGGCCGAGTGGGAGATCGACGGCGAAGCGGGATGGGGCGAGAACCAGGACTGGTTCGACATCGCGGTGATCCGTGCCCACCAGCGCGAGCACCTGGGCGCGGCCCGATGACCGACGATCCGCTCCACGGGCGGTCGTGGCCCGGTTCGTCCTGGACCACGACGAACGTCGGGGAGGCGGTGCCCGGTGTGCAGACGCCGCTGGGCTGGTCGATCTGGGGACCGGCGGGGGAGGAAGGGCTGCGCCGCAGCTTCCACACACTCGGTGCCCTGGACCGCAGCGAGATCGCCGTTCCCGCCGCGTCGGAGGACCGTCTGTTCTCGGCGTTCTACGGCCGGATCGCGCTGCAACTGGACATCCTGTGCGCCTGGGCGGACCGGATTCCCGGCACCAGCGGGGATGCGATGGCCCGTCAGATCTTCACCTTCGTCCCGCCCGGATACGTGTCGCGTCCCCAGCGGAAGTACTACCCGCGGGTGGCGGCCCGAGCCGGTATCCCTTGGATCCGCGGACCCAAGGCGATCCGGGCGGCGCGGGCGCGCATGCAGGGCGTGTGGTCCGACGCGGTGACCCGAGCCGGGTCGCTCGACGAGGCCGGCGCTCGCGCCCTGCTGCTGGCGGGAGCCGAGGAGTTCCGTTCGGTCATCTACCACCACACCGTCCTCACCCTCGGCGCGGTGCAGCCGGTCTACGACCTGCTCGCCAAGGTGTGTGCCGGTACCGAGCTCACACCGCAGGATCTGGCGGGCGGGCACGGTGGGCACGAGGAGACGGCGATGGTCCGCGACCTGTGGGCCTGCTCGCGGGGGCGGCTGCCGGTCGAGAAGTTCGTCGCGACCTACGGTTACCACGGCCCGCGCGAGGGCGACATCTCGATCACCACCTGGCGGCAGGACCCCACGCCAGTGCATCGACTGGTCGCCGCTTACGCCGCCATGCCCGAGGGTGACGGCCCGGCCGGGGTCGAGGAGCTGCAGCAGCGTCGTCGGATCGAACTCGAAACGAAGTTGCTGGCCTCCTGCTCGGCGGCGAAACGTCCGATCGCAAGGACCGCACTGCGGCTGGCCGGGAAGTACCTGCCGCTGCGGGGGGTCGGCAAGGTCGCGTTCCTGCAGGGCGTCGACGTGACGCGGATGGCGGCCCGCCGGCTCGGCGAGCTCGGCGTCGCCCAGGGCCGTCTGCTCGATCGGGAGGACATCTTCTTCCTCACGATCGACGAACTGCGGCACGGCTGGCCCGCCGCTACGGGGGAGTTGGTCGCGGAGCGCCGCGCCGCCTACGAGAAGTACCGATCACTCGACCTGCCGGAGTTCTGGGTCGGCGATCCTGAGCCGGCTCCCGCACCGGTCGCCACGGTGGGCACCCTCACCGGTATCGGCGCCAGCCCGGGTGTGGTCGAGGGCCGGGCGCGGATCATCGAGAACCCGTCGGACGCCGAGGTCGAGGACGGCGAGATCCTGATCGCCCGTTCCACCGATCCGGCCTGGGCGTCGCTGATGTTCCTGTCCGCCGGGCTGGTCTCCGACATCGGCGGCCTGATGAGCCACACCGCTGTCGTCGCGCGCGAACTCGGCATTCCCTGCGTCGTCAACACCCGCACCGCCGTGCACACCCTGCGGACCGGTGACCGAATCCGGGTCGACGGCACCGCGGGCACCGTCGACGTCCTCGAACGCGCCCCCATCGGGAGTCCCACATGAAGCTCGGCCAACTACTGCCCACGATGCATTCGATGGCGCTGAACGACGGAGCGCTGCGTGGCGCGGAGGCCCTCGGGGTGGACGACGTCTGGGTGCTCGACCACATGATGGGCCTGACACATCCGGAGTTGTGGCCCGAGTTTCCCGCGGCCGCGATGCTGCCGGACCCGGACGCCCTGCTCGACCCGTTCTGTGTCGCCTCCGCGCTCGGCCCGACCACCGACCTCCGCTTCGGCCTCTCGGTCACCGACGCGGTGCGCCGGGCCGGACCCGACCTGGCCCGGGCCGCGATGAGCGTGAACGACGCCTGCCGCGGCGGGTTCGTGCTCGGGCTCGGCTCGGGGGAGGCGGAGTCCCTGGTGCCCTACGGCTACGACTACCGCCGCCCGGTGGACCGGCTGGAGGCAGCACTGCGCGACATCCGCTCCCTGTTCGACACCGGAACCATGCCCTCCGGCTCCGGGCGCATCGGGCTGGACCGCTTCGGCCCGAAGGGCGTGCCCGAGGTGTGGGTGGCCGCGAAAATGCCGCGGATGCTGGAACTGACGGGGCGTTACGCCGACGGTTGGCTGCCCCTGCCCAGCGCGCCGGAGGAGTACGCCGCTCAGTACGCGGCCGTGTGTAAGGCCGCGGACGGAGCCGGCCGCCCCGCGCCGACCGCGTCATTGGTTCCGGCCGTCATCTTCGGCGACTCGCGCGACGCCGTGCTCGGGGTCCTCGAGGACGTGCCGATCGTCAAGCTGATCGCGTACTACCTCCCCGCCCGGGTGTGGGCGAAGTACGGGATGGAGCACCCGGGCGGTCCGACCTGCCGCGGCCAGGTGGACCTGATCCCGCACGACCTCGACCCGAACGCGCTGCGGGAGACCGCGAAGCGGATCCCGGTCGAGCTCGTCGAAGAGCTCGCGTGGTTCGGCAACGCCGACGAGATCGCCGGTCGCCTCAAGCCTTTCGCCGAGGCCGGCGCGAAGCACGTCGTGCTCGGCGATGTCACCGGAACGACCTATGCCCCCGAGGAGACGATGCGTGTCCTCGGCACGCAACTTCCCCGCCTCTGCGAGCTCGTCCACGCCCTCTGACCCCGCTCAACAATTCACCAGGGCGTGACACGCCCTGGTGGGAGGCAAAACCTCCCACCGGGGCGTGTCACGCCCTGGTGGGAGGCACGCACAGGTCAGCCGCGGCCGAGCACCCGGTTCAGGGCGGGGGCGACGTCGCGGTGGTTGCGGATCGGGGCGGTCATGCCCTTGCCGAGCTTGGCGAGATCCCGGGCGAGGTCGCGGTCGTGCTCGCCGTCGGTCTGAAGCAGCACGTGGAGCTCGCGGAACCGGCGGGCGAGCAGGCGAGGGTCGGGCCCGGCATTGTGCACGGCGTCGGTGAGCAGCACCCCGACCTGACGGCGGGCCGCCGAGGCCTTCAGCACCGCGTCGCCGACCGTGAGCGCGAAGTGCACATTCGTCAGTCCGCGCGCGGGAATGCGCAGCAACCGGTCGAGCAACACGACCGGTGAGGTGTTGCCGGTCAGCGGTTCCAGCAGGGCGGCGTCGGACCAGAATCCGACGAGCGCGAGGCGGTGCCCGGCTCCGGGTCCGGCCAGGGCGCCAGACATCGCGGCCACGGTGGCCGCCGCGACGCGCACCTTCTCGCCGCGCATCGAGCCGGAGACGTCGACCATGAGCACCACGTCGATGCTGCGGCGCACCGACTCGCGGACGATGATGTCGGTGTCCTCGGGCACCGGACGCTCGGTGAGTACCTCCAGCGTCCGGTCGAGGTCGATCTCGTCCGAGCGGTAGTGGTACGGCACGGAGATAGGGCGGCCACTGCCGGCGGCAACGTCGGCGTCGCGCCACGTTCGACGGAGTGCGAGGTTCCGCGAGATCTGACGGGCCATCCGATCAATTTCGGGATCCGGCTCCCGGTCCTCGAGCAGCTCGGTGAGGTCGCGCACCGCACCCGCCTGTGCGGTGACCACCGTCGCCTGGCTTCCGGGCGGAGCGACCCCGGTGCGGCCGTCCCGATCCCCGCCGGTGTCCAGGACCAGTGGCGACCCTTTGCCGCCGAAGATCGACGGCATCTCGGTCAACGTCTTCGGTTTGCGCCGTAAGGGCGCCAGGCCCGGGCTAGGCGCCGGGTCGTTCGAGGACAACCCGTCCGGGTCGTCGATCAGGACCGGGGTGCCCGGCCCACGCCGGGCTCGGAGAAAAAATGCCGCTCCCAGATGTCGCGGATGACGTCCTCGGGAGTGCGGTCGCTGGCCTCGTCGAGTGAGATCCGCGCGGACAGCGCCAGCATGCCGGCGTCCAGCACCCGGTTGCGGTGCGCTTCCTCGGCGCTGTCGGTGGTGCCGCCGAACGAGGCGAGCTCGGCCGCGATCGCCGTGATGTCGATGGCGCCGCGTACCGAGGAGCCACGCCGCAGCTCGGGGTGCCTGCGCGTAGCCCGCGTGATGGCGACCGCGTCCGCGATCAGCGCGGCGTCGGTGCACCCGGTCCGGGTGGCGACGATCGCCTCCTCCTCGGAAGTGTCCTGGTACCCGACCGAGAGCCGGCACCAGCGGTCGTAGACCGAGTCCGAGATCCGCGCCGTGCCGACCGAGTCGTACGGGTTCATCGACGCGACGACCCGGAAGGTCTCCTTGGCGGTGATGACGCCGACCCGAGGCACCGCGATCTGACGCTCCGCCATGGCCGCGAGCAGTACGTTGACGGTGTCCTCGGGCGCGCGGTTGAACTCCTCGATGTAGAGGAAGCCGCCCCCCTGCATCGCCTCGAGCAATGGTCCCGCGACGAAGTTGTCGCTGCTGTAGTCCTCTTTCAACACGCGCGCCGGGTTGTGGTGCCCGACCAGGCGCGCGGCCGTCAGCTCGGCGTTTCCCTCGACGAGGACGAACGGCACGCCCCAGTTCGCGGTGATCGCGCGCAGCAGCGTGGACTTCCCGGTGCCGGGTGGGCCTTCGAGCAGGATGTCGCGCCCGGCGGAGACCGCCGCCAGCACGAGATCCAGTTCGCGGCCGCGTCCGACGACCTTGGCCGCGATCGCGTCGCGACGAGATGGGTCGATCACGTCTCTCCTCGCAGAAGGGCGCCACTCGAATCGAGCCTCAGCCGCGCGAGCGCAATCGTACGTTCGGCAGGTCGGGAGCCGGCAGCGTGCCGGACCAGGTGGCCGGGAAGTCGCCGTACCGGCCCCCGTCGTGCGGTGCGGCGCGTTGCCGTTGCCAGTCCTCGCGGAACGCGACGACCTCTTCGTGGCTGCCGCCGACGAAGTTCCACCACATGACGAGCTCTTCGCCGAACGGCTCCCCGCCGAGGACGAGGAACCGGGCCGGTCCGTCCTGGCCGGCGCGCACCTGAATCGCCGCTACGCCCCCCGGGCAGAAGAGAACGTCGCCGCGTCCCACGGTCACCTCGCCGACGGTGAGGGTGCCCGTGTCGCAGAGCAGACCGTGCTCGTGACCCGGGGGGACCGGGATCTGCAGCGTCGCACCGGCGCGGAGCATGACCTCGGCCCCGGTCAGGGCGGTCCAGGTGGAGACCGGCGAGCTCTGGCCGAACAGGGTGCCGAGGAAGACCCGCACCGCCGCTCCGTCGACCTCGACCAGGGGCGGTGCGTAGTGGACGAACGCGCGCTCGACCAGTCGGTGGGCGGCCGGCAGAGCCACCCACAGCTGCGCACCCTGCAGGTTCGTCGTGTTGGGAGTGGAGTACTCGGAGTGAGCGATCCCCGACCCCGCCGTCATGATGTTCAGCTCGCCGGCGCGGACCAGCTGGTGCGCACCCGTGGTGTCCCGGTGTTCGATCTCCCCGGCGAACAGCCAGGACACCGTCTGCAGGCCGGTGTGGGGGTGGCCGGGCAGGGCCATGCCGCCCGTGGCCGCGACGTCGTCGGGCCCGTAGTGGTCGATGAAGCACCACGCGCCGATCAGCGACCGCTGACGTTGGGGGAGGGAGCGGCGCACCGTCATCGCCCGCGGCCCGCCCAGCGGCACCTCGCGCTGCGCCAGGACGACCGGATCGCTCACGGCCGCAGGCTAGCCCGCCGACCCGGCCGGTTAGCCTGCGGCCATGAGCGAGCAGACCAGCACCGATGTGAAGGTTCGCAACGTCCAGCAGGAGGCGCGCTTCGAGATCACCGTCGACGACAAGCTCGCGGGCGTCGCCGAGTACATCGAGGAGACCGGACACCGGACCTTCGTGCACACCGAGGTGAACGACGAGTTCAGCGGGCGGGGTCTCGCCGGCGTCCTGGTCCGGGCCGCGCTCGACGCGACGCGGGAGGACGGCCTGCGCATCCGCGCGACCTGCCCGTACGTCGTGAAGTTCCTCGGCGAGCACCACGACTGGGACGACCTCGTGGACAGCGGCACGACCGAGGAATAAGTTACCGGCGAGTATTCGCCCTCGCCCTGTCCGCCCGGCGCGGCCGCCGGCAGCCCAGGAGCACGCTGCCCGGGCGGAGAGACACGAACCGGTATTGCACACCCGCGACCGTCACGGCAACCGGGTCGACGCCGGAGTTGGACCCGTCCTGGCGACTGGCTGCTCGGCCAGGCCGTGGAGCGGGAGATCCCGTCGTTGCCCTGGCGCTCGCCCGGCCCCGGGTCCAGTGCGATCCCGAGTTCCTTGCACCGGGCGGAGAGCCGGTCAGGGGTGTAGGGGTGGGCTGCGTCGATCGAGCAGCGTTCCAGCACGTCGTCGACCACCAGCTGGGCGTTCTGATCGGACACGTCCTTGGTCCACCATGCGATCTTCCGCGCCCGCTCCCGATCCAGGCCACCGGCGGCCATCGCCGCGTGCAGCTCCGGCAACCGCCGCACGACGGTCCAGGCGAAATCGATGGGGTCATTCGCGGCCATCGACGAGATCGACAGCGCGGCGCGGATCTCATCCGGTGACCACCGGTCGGGTGCGGGCATCCGCTCCACCGCCTCGCCGGAATCGAGGCCCCGCACGGCGACCTCGATCACCGCCGCGAGCGCGACCGCGTCCGCGGCGTTCTTCTGCCGTTGCGCGAGCCGCAGCGACGACACCATCTCATCGCCGGTCAGAGACGCCAGATCGGCAGCGCTCGGCGCCAACCCCAGCTCCGCACTCCCCATCCCGACCACGACTCGAACCTACGCCCGGGCACTGACAATCAAGACGTGGGGGAAGTGCGCATAACGTCTACTACATAGAGGGTCTGACGGGACGTCAGCGAGAGTTCAGAACCCCAGCCACGTCGCGGGCGAGCCATCTGCGTTCCTGTTCGCAGTCGCCGCCGCGCTGCGGATCTTGCGACCTTCGGTCCTGGGCTCTGGCTGACTACGAGCAGGCGGGAAACATTGACCCCTGAGACCGTCACCATGTCGTCGGGTATGGCAACCGCGGTTGTTCTGACCGCCGGGGTGACGCTCGTCGAAGCCCCGTCCGCCTCAGCCGCGTCCGAGCTGTCGTTCTGCATCTCCTGGGCCGGCAGCGACTGCGATGTCTTCCGGAACCTCAGCAGGGTCAACTCGTTGTCCGAGCGACCACGTCGGTAGCGATCCCCGGGTCGCGAAGCCCGCGACGAGGATCTGACCGTCCCGACTGTGCGGTAGCCTCTCCGGGTTCCCGAGCCCCCGTAGCTCAGGGGATAGAGCGTCGGCCTCCGGAGCCGAATGCGCAGGTTCGAATCCTGCCGGGGGCACCACCACCTTCCGCACCACGACGACGAAGACCTCCCGGCCAGGCCGGGAGGTCTTCGCTGTTGATCGGGGTGGCTCGGTCGGCGGACTAGCCGACCGGCATTCCGGTCAGAAGCTGCCGCAGTGGGAGCCGGTGACGCCCTTGGTGACGTTGTCGAACGGGGTGCCGGTGCAGGGCAACGGGTTCACGGTCGCCTCGGCCGGGGCCGCCGAGGCGGTCGGAGCGGACACCAGAACGGCTGCAGCGGCGGCGCCGGCGAAGATCGCCGACCGGGCGGCGATCTTCGCGGCCGGGCGGGGCTTGCGGTGACGGCCAGGGTTGTTGCTGTGCATGAGCCACTCCGTATCAAGATCGGCTGAAGGGACAGCACCGGACAAGGGGGGTAACGGTGCTGAAATTCGGATACTGCCTGGCGAATCTCGAAAAATCCAGGATTCGGTCCGGGCTTTCCCCGCCGATGACCTCGGCGGGAGACGCCAATTCTTGACCGGACGACCCGTTCTCCCAAATCGGGCAAAACGACCAGGCCGGGAATCTGAGATCGGTAGTCTCCGAGAGTGCGGACTCCCACCATCCGCGTGCTGGTCGTCGACGACGACGAGCCCGTGCGACGACTGATCCGCCTCAACCTCGAACTCGAGGGGTTCGAGGTCGAGCAGGCCGGCGACGGGCGTGAGTGCCTGACCATGGTGCGCACGAACCCGCCGGATGTGATCACCCTCGACCTCGTCATGCCCACGCTCGACGGGTTGAGTGCGGCGGCGCGGCTGCGCGAGGCCGAGCACAGCCGGCACATTCCGCTGGTGCTGATCACCGGCGCGGTCACACCACGGGACCGGATCCGGGCCGACGAGATCGGCATCGACGCGGTGCTGGCCAAGCCGTTCGTCCCGCACGACCTGGTGGCCACGATCCGCGGTGTGGTGAGCGCCACGCGTCGTCCGCAGGCCGCCAGCGAGCCGCCGGTTAAGTCGGAAGAGCGGGCTCCCTCGGGCCATTAGGCTTCCGGGGTGACTCCCGCCGAGCTCTCCGACGCCGTCCAGATCGCCGTGTACTCGGCGATCCAGGCCGGCGAGCTTGAGGCCGAGGTGCCCCGGGATGTCCACATCGAGCGGACCCGGACCCGCGAGCACGGCGATTACGCCACGAACATCGCCATGCAGCTCGCGAAACCGGCTCGCAAGGCCCCGCGGGAGATCGGCGAGATCCTCGCCAGGCACCTGCGCCGGGCCTCCGGTATCGAACGGGTCGACGTGGCGGGCCCGGGCTTCCTCAACATCACCCTCGACTCCGGCGCCGCCGGGCGGCTGGCCTACCAGATCGTGGTGGCCGGCACCTCCTACGGCCGGTCCGAAGCGCTGCGTAAGCAGCGGGTGAACCTCGAGTTCGTCTCCGCCAACCCGACCGGCCCCGTCCACCTGGGGCACACCCGGTGGGCCGCGGTGGGCGACAGCCTGCGGCGGATCCTGGAGGCGGCGGGCGCGGAGGTCGCGTCGGAGTACTACATCAACGACGCCGGCGTGCAGATGGAGAAGTTCGCGCAGTCGGTCGTCGCGGCCGCCCGTGGGCTCCCGGCGCCGGACGACGGTTACGGCGGGCAGTACATCGCCGAGATCGCGACGAAGATCCTCGCCACCGCCCCGCACCTGGCCGACGCCGAGGACGCCGTGGCGCTGCCGGAGTTCCGCGAGCGCGGCTACCGGCTGATGCTCGCCGAGATCGCGGCCAGCCTGGAGAAGTTCGGCGTCCACTACGACGTGTGGTTCTCCGAGCGGAGCCTGCACGCCTCCGGCCGGGTCGACGAGGCGATCGAGACCCTGCGCACCCAGGGCCACGTCTACGACTCCGAGGGCGCCGTCTGGCTGCGCACCACCGATTTCGGGGACGACAAGGACCGGGTGCTGGTCAAGGCGGACGGCGAGAAGACGTACTTCGCCGCGGACGCCGCCTATTACCTGGACAAGCGCAGCCGGGGCTTCGACACCTGCATCTACATGCTCGGCGCCGATCACCACGGCTACATCGGCCGGTTGCGCGCCCTCGCGGCGTGCGCAGGTGACGACCCGGATGTGGCCGTCCTCGTCCTCATCGGCCAGCTGGTCAAGCTGCTCCAAGGCGGCCAGGAACTGAAGATGTCGAAGCGGGCCGGCACCATCGTCACGCTCGAGGACATGGTCGACCTCGTCGGCGTCGACGCCGCGCGGTACACCCTCGCGCGGTCCTCGACCGACAGCCAGCTGACGATCGACGTCGAGGAGATCACCCGGCAGGCGCCGGAGAACCCCGTCTTCTACGTGCAGTACGTGGCCGCGCGGACGTTCCGGGTCGCCGCCAACGCGCGCGACCTCGGGATCGAGTGGTCCGCTCCGGAGTCGTTCCACCCGGAGCTGCTCACCGATGACCGGGAGGCCGTCCTGCTCGCCGCGCTCGGTGACTTCCCGCGGGTGGTGGCCTCGGCCGCCGAACTCCGCGAGCCGCACCGGATCGCGCGGTACCTCGAGGAGCTGGCCGGGGTCTACCACCGGTTCTACGACGGCTGCCGCATCCTCCCGCGCGGTGAGGAAGCGGTCTCCGACCTGCACCGCGCACGGCTCTGGCTCAACGACGCGACCCGGACCGTGATCTCCAACGGCCTGGCGATGCTCGGTGTCTCCGCCCCGGAGCGCATGTGAGCAGGAGTGCGCACCCCGCGGGTCCGCGGCACGCCGACGTCCTGCACGCCGAGGGCATCGCGCCGCCACCGCGGGACCTCAACGCACTGGACCCGATGGTCTGGCCGGCGAACTTCCGCCGCCGCGACGACGGGGTGTGCACGCTGGCCGGGCTCGACGTGCGAGACCTGGCGGCGGAGTTCGGCACCCCGGCCTACCTGCTCGACGAAGCCGACTTCCGGTCCCGGGCCCGCGCCTACGCCCAGGCCTTCGACGGCTCCGACGTGTTCTACGCCGGTAAGGCGTTCCTGTGCGCCGCGGTCGCGCGCTGGGTCGCCGAAGAGGGTCTCGCGCTGGACGTCTGCAGCGCCGGCGAGCTCGCGGTGGCGCTGCGCGCAGGATTCCCTGCCGAGCGCATTGCACTGCACGGCAACAACAAATCGATCGGCGAGCTCGAGGCGGCGCTGGACGCCGGCGTCGGGCGCATCGTCGTCGACTCGTTCTCCGAGATCGTGCGGCTGGCCGATCTCGCGCGCCGGCGCGGCGTCCGCGCGAAGGTCCAGGTGCGCGTCACCGTCGGGGTCGAGGCCCATACCCACGAGTTCATCGCCACCGCGCACGAGGACCAGAAGTTCGGCTTCTCCCTCGCGGGCGGTGCCGCCGCTGAGGCCGTCCGCCGGATCCTGATGCTGGACAGCCTCGAGCTGATCGGCCTGCACTCGCACATCGGCTCGCAGATCTTCGACACCGACGGCTTCGAGGTGGCCGCCTCCCGCCTGGTCGGCCTCGCCTCGGCCATCCGCGACGAGCACGGCATCGAGCTGCCGGAACTCGACCTGGGCGGTGGGCTCGGTATCGCCTACACCTCGGACGACGACCCGGCGGACGTCTCGACGATGGCGAAGTCGCTGGTCGCGATCGTGGAGCGGGCCTGCGCCGGGGCCGGCCTCGCCGTCCCGCGGCTCTCCGTCGAACCGGGCCGCGCGATCGCCGGGCCCGGGACCGTGACGCTCTACGAGGTCGGAACCGTCAAGGCGGTGACCCTGGGGGCGGGGGGAGCGACCCGCGCCTACGTCTCGGTCGACGGCGGGATGAGCGACAACATCCGCACCGCGCTCTACGACGCGAGCTACACCGCCGCGCTGGTCTCCCGGGCTACCGAGGCCGCCCCGGCGCTGTCCCGGCTGGTCGGCAAGCACTGCGAGAGTGGCGACATCGTGGTCCGTGACCTGTACCTGCCGGCCGACATCGCCCCGGGCGACCTGGTGGCGGTGGCGGCCACGGGCGCGTACTGCCGGTCGATGGCCAGCAACTACAACCTGCTGGGGCGCCCGCCGGTGGTCGCGATCGCCGACGGCAGTGCCCGGGTGATCGTCCGCCGGGAGACCGAGGACGACCTAGCGCGGCTCGATATCGGGTGAGCTGTCGCGGGAGTGGAAGAATCCGGCCTATGAGTGGGGTCCAGTAATGGCACCGATCCGCATCGGGCTGCTCGGCTGCGGCGTGGTCGGCACCGAGGTCGTCCGGCAGATGCAGGCTCAATCGAGCGACCTCGCGCAGCGGGTGGGGGCGCCCCTGGAGCTGGTCGGTGTTGCGGTCCGCCGCGCGAAGCGGATCCCGGAGAAGGCCGCGGAACTCGGCGTCGAGTCCTCGCTGTTCACCACCGACTCGGCCGAGCTGGTCACGCGCGAGCTCGACGTCGTCATCGAGGTCATCGGAGGCATCGAGCCGGCCCGCTCGCTGATCCTGTCCGCGATGGAGAACGGTGCCTCGGTGGTCACGGCCAACAAGGCACTGCTCGCCGAGGACGGCGCCACCCTCTACGCCGCGGCCGAGAAGCACGGCGTCGACCTCTATTACGAGGCGGCCGTCGCCGGGGCCATCCCGCTGCTGCGCCCGCTCCGCGAGTCGATGGTCGGCGATCAGGTCCGCCGGGTGCTCGGCATCGTCAACGGCACCACGAACTTCATCCTGTCCCGGATGCACGAGACCGGCGCCGGCTTCACCGAGGCCCTTGAGGAGGCCAGCGCGCTCGGCTACGCCGAGGCCGACCCCTCCGCCGACGTCGAAGGCTTCGACGCCGCGGCGAAAGCCGCCATCCTCGCCAGCCTGGCGTTCCACAGCCGGGTCACCGCGGCCGATGTCTACCGCGAGGGCATCACCGAGGTCAGCGCCGCCGACGTGGCCAGCGCCCGGGACATGAACAGCGTCATCAAGCTCCTCGCGATCTGCGAGCTGTCCCCGGACGGCAAGGCGATCGGCGTGCGGGTGCACCCGGCGATGATTCCCCGGTCGCACCCGCTGGCCGGCGTCGGAGACGCATTCAACGCGGTCTTCGTCGAGGCGGCGGCCGCCGGACAGGTCATGTTCTACGGCCGTGGTGCCGGCGGTGCCCCGACGGCGAGCGCGGTGCTCGGTGATCTCGTCGCCGTTGCCCGCCATCGCGTGGTCGGGGGCCGTGGGCCGGGTGAGTCGGCCTACGCACAGCTCTCGGTGGCTCCGATGGGAGACACCGTCACCCGCTACTACATCAGCCTCGACGTGGCGGAGAAGCCCGGCGTCCTGGCGCAGGTGGCGGCGGCCTTCGCCGAGCACAACGTCTCGATCCAGACCGTGCGTCAGCACGGCCATGCCGACGACGCCACCCTGGTCGTCGTGACCCACCGCGCGCCGGACTCGGCGCTGGCCGCCACGGTGGCGCACCTGCGCACGATGGACGCCGTCCGAGCCGTTGCGAGTGTCATGCGTGTGGAGGGGGACCTCGAGTCATGAGCTCCGAGATGACCAGCCAGTGGCGAGGTGTGATCACCGAGTACCGGTCCCGGATGCCGGTCACGGACGCCACGCCGATCGTGACTCTGCGCGAGGGTGGGACCCCGCTGGTCCCGGCGCCGGTCATCTCGGAAATGACGGGGTGTCAGGTCCACCTGAAGGTCGAGGGCGCCAACCCGACCGGGTCCTTCAAGGACCGCGGCATGACGATGGCGATCTCCAAGGCCGCCGAGGAAGGCGCGAAGGCCGTCATCTGCGCGTCCACCGGTAACACCAGCGCAAGCGCGGCCGCCTACGCGGTGCGTGCCGGCATGGTCTGCGCGGTGCTGGTCCCGCAGGGCAAGATCGCGCTGGGCAAGATGAGCCAGGCCCTGGTGCACGGGTCACGCATCCTGCAGGTCGACGGGAACTTCGACGACTGCCTCACCCTGGCCCGCGACCTGTCGGAGCACTATCCGGTGGCGCTGGTGAACTCGGTCAACCCGTTCCGCATCGAGGGGCAGAAGAGCGCGGCATTCGAGATCGTCGATGCGCTCGGCGACGCTCCGGACGTGCACGTGCTTCCGGTCGGCAACGCGGGCAACATCACCGCCTACTGGAAGGGCTACACCGAGTACGCCTCCGATGGTCCGGCCACCCGTCTTCCCCGGATGTTCGGCTTCCAGGCGGCCGGGGCAGCGCCGATCGTCTCCGGCGAGATCGTCAAGAGCCCGCAGACCATCGCCACCGCGATCCGGATCGGCAATCCGGCGTCGTGGGACGCCGCGATCGCCGCTCGCGATGAGTCAGGCGGTCGTATCGAGGCGGTGACGGATCGTCAGATCCTGGCTGCGTATCGACTGCTGGCCTCGCGGGAGGGTGTGTTCGTCGAGCCGGCCTCCGCAGCCAGCGTCGCCGGCCTGCTGATGGCTCGCGAGAACGACTGGTTGCCGGCCGGGCTGCAGGTGGTCTGCACCGTCACCGGTAACGGCCTGAAGGACCCGGAGTGGGCGATCGCCGGCGCGCCGGTCCCGGTCACCGTGCCGATCGACGCCGCCGCCGCGGCCGAGAAGCTCGGTCTGGCCTGATTCCGCAGTGACGCAGCACGAGGCGAAACCCCGCTACCGCTCCGAGGCCGTCCGGGTACGGGTGCCCGCCAGCAGCGCGAACCTCGGGCCGGGCTTCGACTGCTTCGGCCTCGCGCTCACCCTGCACGACGTCGTCGAGGTGCAGGTCGAGCGGCGCGGTTTGCACCTGTCGGTCGAGGGCGAAGGCGCGCACACGGTCGGTCGCGACGGCCGCCACCTGGTCGTCCGCTCCATGCACGAGTGCTTCGCCCGGCTCGGGGGTGCACCGGCGGGCCTGCGGGTGGCCTGCTCCAACTCGATCCCGCACGGCCGGGGCCTCGGATCCTCCTCGGCCGCGATCGTGGCCGGCATCGTCGCCGCACGCGCGTTGTGCGTCGACGGCGAGCAGCGCGTGGATGACGTCGACCTGCTGCGCCTGGCCACGGACATCGAGGGCCACCCGGACAACGTCGCGGCGGCCCTGGCCGGTGGCTTCACTCTCGCCTGGATGGAACCTGAGGGCGCCCGACTGGTCCGGCTGCAGCCCTCGCCGGACATCGCGCCGGTGGCCTTCGTTCCGTCCACCGAGCTCTCCACCCGCAAGGCGCGCGGGTTGCTGCCCAAGTCCGTGCCGCACGCCGACGCGGCGGCGAACGCCGGACGCGCGGCGTTGATGGTCGAGGCCCTCACCCGCAACCCCGAGCTGTTGCTGATCGCGACCGAGGACCGGCTGCACCAGGAGTACCGCGGGCCGGCGATGCCGGCCAGCCTCGACCTGGTCAAGCGCCTGCGCGGCGACGGCGTTCCGGCCACGGTGTCCGGCGCGGGACCGACGGTCCTCGCCCTGGCCACGAAGGACACCGCGGACGCGGTCGCGGGCCTCGGCGGAGACGGCTGGCGCGTGCACCGCCTGTCCGTCGACCCCGCCGGAGCCACCGTGTTAGGGTGAGGCCGCACCTAGGCGCGCCGGAATCTGTGGCGCTTGCCCGAGTCGATTCTCCTTACTTCGAGATCGTTCCGAAGCGTGCGCTGATCCGAAGTTTCTGCTGACACCGGATCGCCCTGCGCCGTGGTGCTGCTCCGTCAGATACCGACCTGGCATGCCCGACGCGGCGTGAGGTCCGGAAGGACATGTACCTAAGTGACTGAAACCACTGAACTCGCAGAGCCGGCCAAGAAGCGCCGCGGCGAGGGACTCAACGGCATGGTGCTCGCCGAGCTCCAGGCCATGGCCTCCTCCATGGGGATCACCGGCACTGGCCGGATGCGTAAGAGCCAGCTGATCGAGGCCATCACCGCCGGTGGCACCGCGGGCAGCACCGCCGGCCGGCCGCCGGCGACCCGGCGAAGACTGCGGAGACCGCAGCTCCCGAGAGCGCCCCCGCGGAGGCTCCGCGCGCCCGCACGTCTCGTCGCGTCGAGCGGCCGGCTGCCGCGCCCGCCGAGGACGCCCCTGCCGAAAGCCCCCGGACCGAGCGTGCCGACCGCGCGGACCGGGCCGGGAGCGCGGACCGGGCCGAGAGCGCGCCGGCCGAGCCGGCTGCCGCTGCGGACAGCGACGGAACCGGCAGCGCCGGTGACGGCACCACCGAACAGCGCGCCGAGCGCCGCGAGCGCCAGCGCGACCGCCAGCGCAACCGCGGGGACCGTCCTGACGGCGCCGGCCCGGGGAACCGCGAAGGCGGCCGCGAGCGCGACGGCCAGCGCAACCCGCGTGAACCGCGCGAGCCGCGGGACCGCGACACCGGCCCGCGCGAGCAGCGTGAACAGCGGGACCCCCGCGATCGCGACAACGGTCAGCGCGAACAGCGCGAACCCCGCGACCGCGACCGCGACACCGGCCCGCGCGAGCAGCGGGACCCCCGCGATCGCGACAACGGTCCCCGTGAGCCGCGCGACCCGCGCGACCGCGACACGGGCCCGCGCGATCAGCGCGACCGCGACAACGGCCCGCGTGACGACGAGGACGACGACGGCGAGGGCGGTGGCCGTCGCCGGCGCCGTGGCCGTTACCGGGACCGCGCCCGCCCGACCGGCCGCACCCGTGGCCCCGGCGGTTACGAGCCGGCCGAGGTCGAGCTCTCCGACGACGACGTCCTGATCCCGGTCGCCGGAATCCTCGACATCCTCGACAACTACGCGTTCGTGCGGACCAGCGGCTACCTGCCCGGCCCGAACGACGTCTACGTCTCGCTCGCGCAGGTCCGCAAGTCCGGCCTGCGCAAGGGCGACGCCGTCACCGGCGCGGTGCGTCAGCCACGCGACGGTGAGCGCCGGGAGAAGTTCAACGCCCTGGTCCGGCTCGACACCATCAACGGCATGGACCCGGAGAAGGCGCGCGAGCGGGCCGAGTTCAGCAAGCTCACGCCGCTGTACCCGCAGGAGCGACTCCGTCTGGAGCACGACGCGGCCCAGCTGACCACCCGGGTCATCGACCTGGTCGCTCCGATCGGCAAGGGCCAGCGGGGCCTGATCGTCTCCCCGCCCAAGGCGGGCAAGACGATGGTGCTCCAGGCGATCGCGAACGCGATCACCCGCAACAACCCGGAGACCCACCTCATGGTCGTGCTCGTCGACGAGCGGCCGGAAGAGGTCACCGACATGCAGCGCTCGGTGAAGGGCGAGGTCATCGCCTCCACCTTCGACCGGCCGGCCGAGGACCACACCACGGTCGCGGAGCTGTCCATCGAGCGCGCCAAGCGTCTGGTCGAGCTCGGCCACGACGTCGTCGTCCTGCTCGACTCGATCACCCGCCTGGGCCGCGCCTACAACCTGGCCGCCCCGGCCTCGGGCCGCATCCTGTCCGGTGGTGTCGACTCCACCGCGCTCTACCCGCCGAAGCGGTTCTTCGGCGCCGCCCGCAACATCGAGCACGGCGGCTCGCTGACGATCCTCGCGACGGCCCTGGTCGAGACCGGGTCCCGGATGGACGAGGTCATCTTCGAGGAGTTCAAGGGCACCGGGAACATGGAGCTGAAGCTCGACCGGAAGCTCGCGGACAAGCGGATCTTCCCGGCGGTGGACGTCGACGCCTCCGGGACCCGTAAGGAAGAGCTCCTGATGAGCAAGGACGAGCTCGCGATCGTCTGGAAGCTCCGCCGCGTGATGTCGGGGCTCGACGACCAGCAGGCCATCGAGCTGCTGCTCGACCGGCTGCGCAAGTCCAAGTCGAACATCGAGTTCCTGATGCAGGTCCAGAAGACGACCCCGGGCGCCCCCGGGGAGGAATGATCCGGCCCCCCGGCCGGTTCTGGCAGACTGTACGGCTGGTTCCGGTTCACGTCGGGCATTCGCCCGGCGACCCGGAGCAACGAGAGCTCAGGAGCGCGACATGAGGCCCGAGATTCACCCGAACTACGGCAAGACCGAGGTCACCTGTACCTGCGGCGCCCAGTTCGTCACCCGCAGCACCGCGAAGGACGGCATCATCCACGCCGATGTCTGCTCGCAGTGCCACCCGTTCTACACGGGCAAGCAGAAGATCCTCGACACCGGTGGCCGCGTGGCCCGCTTCGAGAAGCGCTTCGGCAAGAAAGACAAGTAGCTCCACTGACGCCGGCGTGCGGCCCTCGGGCCGCATCGCCGGCGTCTTTGTGTTCACCGGCGTGGGAAGGAGGCCAGGACCGTGTTCGAGACCGTGACCGAGCTGCTCGACGAGTACGCCGACCTCGAGAAGCGCCTGGCCGACCCGGCGGTGCATGCCGACGCCGGCGCCGCCCGCAAGCTGGGTCGCCGCTACGCGGAGCTGGGTCCCATCGTGGCTGCGCACCGGGCCTGGGCGCAGGTCGACGACGATCTCGCCGCCGCCATCGAGCTGGGCGCCGAGGACGAGTCGTTCAAGGCGGAGGTCCCGGAGCTGACCACCCGCCGGGAGGAGTTGGCCGAGAAGCTGCGCCAGCTGCTGCTGCCGCGCGACCCCAATGACGGCAAGGACGTCATCGTCGAGGTCAAGGCCGGGGAGGGCGGACAGGAGTCCGCGCTGTTCGCCGGCGATCTGCTCCGGATGTACCTGCGCTACGCCGAGCGACGTGGCTGGAAGACCGAGATCCTCGACGCGACCGAATCCGACCTCGGCGGCTACAAGGACGTCTCGATGGCGGTGAAGGCGCGGGCGTCCGACCCTGACGGGGTCTGGGACCGGCTCAAGTTCGAGGGCGGCGTGCACCGGGTGCAACGTGTCCCGGTGACGGAGTCCCAGGGCCGCATCCACACCTCGGCCGCCGGCGTCCTGGTGCTCCCCGAGGCCGAAGAGGTCGAGGTGGAGCTCAACATGAATGACCTCCGCGTCGATGTCTTCCGCTCCTCCGGGCCGGGTGGGCAGAGCGTCAACACGACCGACTCCGCGGTGCGCCTCACGCACCTTCCGACGGGCATCGTCGTCTCCTGCCAGAACGAGAAGAGCCAGCTCCAGAACAAGGAGCAGGCGCTGCGGATCCTGCGGGCACGTCTGCTCGTCGCCGCGCAGGACGAGGCCAACAAGGAGGCCGGCGACCTGCGCAAGAGCCAGATCCGCACGGTCGACCGGTCCGAGCGGATCCGCACGTACAACTACGCGGAGAACCGGATCTCCGACCACCGCGTCAATTTCAAGGCCTACAACCTCGACCAGGTCCTCGACGGCGATCTCGACGCCGTCATCGACGCGTGCATCACCGGAGACCAAGCCGCGGCGCTCGCCGGTGACGACTGAG
Source organism: uncultured Actinomycetota bacterium (assembly GCA_963756785.1). Lineage (GTDB taxonomy): Bacteria > Actinomycetota > Actinomycetes > Sporichthyales > Sporichthyaceae > Sporichthya. Next base: position 1,312,305 of record CAVWPF010000007.1, on the reverse strand, counting down.
CCGCTGCGCCCGGCGATCGCGGCGGCCGCCCAGCGGCTGGCGGACGCAGGCGTGGCCTCGCCGCGCACGGACGCCGAGGAACTAGCCGCGCACCTGATCGGGGTCGGGCGGGGCGATCTGATCCGGCACGACGAGATCGAGAGTGCTGCCTACGCCGCCCTCGTCGAGGCGCGGGCCGGGCGGACTCCGCTGCAGCACCTCACCGGCGTCGCGCACTTTCGTTACGTCAGCCTGGCGGTCGGCCCGGGGGTGTTCGTGCCGCGGCCCGAAACTGAAGTGATGGTAGGTCAGATGGTCTCGGTCGCCGAGGGTCTCGGGACCGGCGCCGTTGCGGTCGACCTGTGCACGGGCTCGGGGGCGATCGCGCTGTGCCTGGCCACCGAGGTCCCCGGGTTGGCCGTTCACGCGGTCGAGCTGGACCCGGGCGCGCTCACGTGGGCGCGGCGCAACCTCGCCGGCAGCGGGGTCGTCCTGCACGGCGGCGACGTGGCCGATGCGCTCCCCGAGCTCGACGGCAACGTCGATCTCGTCGTGTCCAATCCGCCATACATCCCGCTGGCGGCCTGGGAATCGGTGGCCATGGAGGCCCGCGACCACGACCCAGCGGCGGCCCTGTGGGGCGGGGGAGAGGACGGTCTCGACGTCGTGCGCGCGGTCGAGCGGACCGCCGGCCGGTTGTTGCGGGCCGGCGGGCAGGTGGCCGTCGAACACGCGGATGTGCAAGGAAGGGCAGTCGTGGAGATCTTCGCGCGCACCGGCCGGTGGGCACAGGTGCGCGCCCATCGAGATCTCACGGACCGGGACCGCTTCGTCACAGCAGTTCGGGTCTGATTTTGACGGCCCCGGGTTTGGCGCGCCGCCCTCGGGAGCCCTAGCGTGTCCCCTCTGCGCGTTTCGTCTTTCGGCGCGCGACGTCCCCGAATCACCAGCGAGAGGTAAGACCTTGTCGCAGTCCTACGACTGCGCCGACCCCGACGCACGTGCGGCCGGCCTGGCTGCTGCTGGTGCCGCCGTCGGGGCCGGTCGACTCGTCGTCCTTCCCACCGACACCGTTTACGGTCTCGGTGCTGATGCGTTCACTCCGTCGGCCGTCGGTGCCCTGCTGAACGCGAAGGGCCGTGGCCGCGACATGCCCGTCCCGGTGCTGATCGGCAGCATGCGCACCCTCGACGGGATCGCGGCCCGGATCTCCGATGCCGGGCGCGAGCTCACCGAGGCGTTCTGGCCGGGCGGCCTCACCCTGGTGTGCCACCAGCAGCCGTCGTTGGCCTGGGACCTCGGAGACGCGGCGCAGACGGTCGCGGTCCGGATGCCCCTGCACCCGATCGCCCTCGATCTGCTCAAGGCCACGGGCCCCATGGCCGTCAGCAGCGCGAACCGCTCCGGCTTCCCGCCGGCCACCACCGCGGCCGAGGCGCGCACTCAACTGGGCGAGGCCGTCGAGGTCTACCTCGACGGCGGCCCCACGGCCGACATCGTGCCTTCCACGATCGTGGACCTCACCGGCGCACGTCCCCGCGTCCTGCGGGTCGGCGCCATCTCCGTCGACGACATCCGGTCGGTGGTTGCCGACGTGACTGTCGCATGAGTCCCGCCGTGGGTGGGGCGTGACGCCGACGCGTTTCAGCGTCCTCTTCGTCTCGACCGGGAACGTGTGCCGCTCCCCAATCGCCGAGCGGATCCTGCGTGCTCAGCTCGAGCGGGCGATCGGGGCCACCGCGCGGACCTTCCGGTGCGAGAGCGCAGGGACGTGGGGACACGTCGGTGCCTCGATGGAACCGCACGCCGCCGCGGTGCTGCGCGAGCGGGGAGTCGATCCCGACGGGTTCGCGGCGAAGGAGCTCGGCGCGGACCAGGTGCTCGCGGCCGATCTCATCCTCGGCGCCACCCGGGAACACCGTGAGCAGGTCCGCCTGCTCGACCCCTACGCGGTCGGCCGCACGTTCAGCCTCCGCGAGTTCGCCCGGATCGCCCGCGAGGTCGATCTTTCCAGCCTCCCCACAGGCGACCCCGCCGGCCGCGCCCGGGCCCTGGTGGATCGTGTGGCCATGGTGCGCACCCCACGCCCCGGTCCCGGCCGGGTGGACGACGACATCCCGGACCCGTTCGGTGCCCCCCTCCATGTCTTCCGGCTCTGTGCCGAATCGATCGCCGAAGGCCTCGCCGGCCTGGTGGATTCTTTGAGCCCGGCGGCCACCGGCGGGCGTTCGAAGCACGCATCCGGCTAGGTCTGTGAAATAACAGGGCTGTGCGCGAGTACCTGCTCACGTTGCTGGTCGCCGCCGCCGCCACGTATCTGATGACCGGGGTGGTCCGTCGGGCCGCCATCGCCACCGGTGTCATGGCCGAGGTCCGCGACCGCGACGTCCACGCCGTCCCGACCCCCCGTATGGGCGGGTTGGCGATGCTGGTCGGGCTCGCGGCCGGGCTGGTCGTCGCCTCCGAGCTGCCGTTCCTGTCCCGTGAGCTGTTCGCGAATTCGAACGACCCCTGGGCGCTGCTCGCCGGCGCCACGATCATCTGTGCGCTCGGGGTGGTCGACGACAAGTGGCAGTTGGACGCCGTCACCAAGCTGGCCGGGCAGGTCCTGGCCGCCGGCGTCATGGTGGTCATGGGAATCCAGATGACCTACCTGCCGATACCCGGCACCACGATCGTCCTGGACGCCAGCTCCGGATTCCTGCTCTCGGTGCTGATCGTCGTGGCCACGGTCAATGCGGTGAACTTCGTCGACGGCCTGGATGGGCTGCTGGCGGGGATCGCCCTCACCGCTGCGCTGGCGTTCTTCTCGTACACGTACCTGCTCTCGATCGAGCAGGATCTCGACGTCGCGATCTCACCCTCGCTGTTCTCGGCGCTGCTCGCCGGGATCTGCCTGGGCTTCCTGCCGCACAACTTCTACCCGGCGCGGATCTTCATGGGGGACTCCGGCTCGATGCTGATCGGGTTGGTGCTGGCCGCGTCCACGGTGAGCTTCGCCGGGCAGATCGACTTCGGGGCGGTGGAGGACGAGGACGTCTCACCTGCGCTGCTGCCGCTGATTTTGCCCTTCGCGGCCATCGCGGCCCCGTTCCTGGACCTCGTGCTCGCCGTGATCCGGCGCACCATGTCGGGCCGGTCGCCGTTCGCTCCGGACAAGCAGCATCTGCATCACCGCCTGCTGGAGATCGGCCACTCCCACCGCGGTGCGGTGCTCATCATGTATTTCTGGTCGGCCCTGATCGCGTTCGGTGTGGTGGCGCTCTCGCTGGTCAGCGCGCAGGCCTGGGCCCTGGTCGCGGTCGCCCTGCTGGTGGTGGTCGGAGTGGTGCTGCTGCGGCTGCCGATCGGAGCGCGGGTGTCGGAGCCGACCGGGAAACCTGGCCCGTGAGCCCGCCCCCGGGCGGGACCTCGTCCTAGCACCGGACCCGGCGTCCTAGAGTCCTCCGTACGGGTGGTAGTTTCTCGACCGGACGGACGCCTAGCCCCTGCCGGCGCCCGTCCGTGCGGTGTCCAGATGGAGGCGGCGTGGCCTCCGAAAACGATCCCTCAGACCAACGTTCGATCCGTGAGACAGCGCTTGCGCTGGCCGGGGTCGGGATGTTGAACGCGGTCGCGGCCGTCGGTGGGTGCGCCCTCGGGTGGCTCGTCGATTCCCAGCTCGACACGACCCCGATCTTCATCCTGCTCGGCCTGGTAGCGGGCCTGGCATGCGGAGTTCTCGCCACGTGGCGGCGGGTTTCGGACTACCTCGGTCGTTGAGGGTTCAGCAGTCGGAAGAGAGCGAGGTGGCATGGAACGCGTCGGACTCATGAAGGCCAGTTCCAGCTACAAGTTCTCCGTCCGCTTCGGCGCCGGGGTCGGACTGCTCGGCCTGATCTTCTGCATCGCTGTCGATGAGACCAAAATCGGCATCTTCATCTGCGTGGGGCTCCTCCTCGGCTGGCTGAACACCGCGATGGTCGTGTCCGCGACCGCGAAGTTCGCCAGCGAGAACGCCGGCATGGAGAACCCCAACAAGAAGAAGTTCATGGCGGCGGTGGTCAAGCGCCTGGCGCTGATCAGCATTCTCGCCTTCTACCTGATGTACGCGTTCCGCCCGGAGGGCCTGGCGGTCCTCTTCGGACTCGCCTTCTTCCAGTTCACGATCATCGGCGCCAGCGCCGGTGTTCTCTACCGCGAGGTGCGCTCCTGATGACCCGCACGCTTCTGGATCGTTCAGGCGACGTGGTGGTCGCCGCCGACATCGAGGTGGGCAAGCACCACAAGATCTCCATCGGCGGCGTCGAGGTCCACATCGACACCATCGCGACCACCTGCATCGCCGGCGCGATCGTCATCGCGATGGGCCTGTGGCTCGCCAAGACCGCGACCAGCGGCGTCCCCAGCAAGATTCAGCTGTTCTGGGAATCCGTCGTCGGCTGGGTCCAGGGCGAGGTGAACAACGCCATGGGCAAGACCTCGCCGTTCGTGGTTCCGCTCGCCGTGACGCTGTTCTTCTTCATCCTGCTCTGCAACTGGGTCGCGCTGATCCCGGCGCACGAGTACCTGCCGCCGGCCACGGGAGACGTCAACCTGACGTACTCGCTGGCCCTGGTCGTGATCATCTGGGTGCACATCAACGGCATCCGCCAGAAGGGCTCGAAGGCCTACTTCAGCCACTTCGTGCAGCCGTACAAGGCGCTGCTGCCGCTGAACGTGGTCGAGGAGATCGTCAAGCCGTTCACGCTCGCGCTGCGACTCTTCGGCAACATCTTCTCCGGCGGCATCATGGTCGCCCTGATCGGCCTGATGCCGATCTACATCGCGCCGTTCCCGAACGCGCTCTGGAAGCTGTTCGACATGGGCATCGGCGTCATCCAGGCGTTCATCTTCGCCCTGCTCACCATCCTCTACTTCGGGATGGCGGCCGCCGGTCACGGTGACCACGACCACGACGGGGCCGAGGACCACGGTCACGACGCGCACGACCCCCGCGAGGACGCCGCCAAGGAACTCGCGCACTCCTCCTAACACTTCCGGGGCCCACCCTCTTCAGGCCCCGGGGCAACCGCACCACCCCCCACACAGCGAAGGATTAGGTACATGGCAACCGATGCAGAGCTCTCGGCCGAGGCGATCAAGGTCGCGGGCGGACTTATCGGCGGTGGCCTGGCACTGGGCGGCGGCGCCATCGGCGCGGCCATCGGTGACGGTCTCGCCGGTTCGGCGACCATCTCGGGTGTCGCCCGTCAGCCGGAGGCCCAGAGCCGCCTGTTCACCATCTTCTTCCTGACGGTCGGTCTGTGTGAGGCGGCGTACTTCATCAACCTCGCCTTCATGGCCCTGTTCGTCTTCGTCATCGGGAAGTAACGATCGTGCTGCGTCTCGCCTACGGCATCCTCACGTCGGAAAGCGGCGAAGGGGTTGTGGAAGAGGAGGAAGATGACATCTTCCTCGTCCCCAACGCGACCATGCTGGTCGAGCTCGTGCTCTTCGCGATTGTCCTGTTCGTCGTCTGGAAGTTCGTCGTACCGCCGGTAGCGGCCGCCATGGCCGAACGGGCGGACAAGATCGCCAGGCAGAACGCGGACACCGAGGCGGCCACGCGCAAGCTGGCTGAGGCCCAGGAGGCCTACGAGAACGCGATGGCCGACGCGCGCGCCGAGGCCACCCGCCTTCGCGAGGAGGCGCGGGCGCAGCACAAGGCGATCGTCGACGAGGCCGCCGCGGCCGCCCAGGCTCGGGCGGACGAAATCACCGCCGCCACCCGGGCGCAGCTGGCCGAAGAGCGCGATCGTGCGCTGGCCTCGTTGCAGTCCGATGTCTCCGGCCTCGCCGGCCAGCTGGCCGGACGGGTCGTGGGGGAGCAGGTATGAGAATCGACCCAGGAACACCCAGCGGGACGAGCGCCGAGTTGGGCGACGTCATCCTTGCGAGCGGGGCCAAGGGCGCGACGATCGAGCTGCTCGGCTTCGCGCTCATCCTCATCGTGCTGGCGCGGTGGATCATCCCGCTGGCGCGCAAGCAGATGAGCGCCCAGCAGGAGCGGATCGCCAAGCAGCTCGCCGACAGCGAGCTGGCCGGCCAGAAGCTGGCCGAGGCGCAGGCCTCCTACGACAACGCGGTTGTCGAGGCGCGAGCCGAGGCGGAGAAACTCAAGGCTGATGCCCGCGAGCAGAACCAGGCGATCGTGGCCGAGGCCGCAGCCGCCGCCCAGGCGCGGGCCGACGAGATCACGGCCCGGGCGACGGAGTCGCTGGAGGCCGAGCGGGTCAGCGCGGTCCGCGCGCTGCAGGCCGAGATCGCCACGATGGCGGTCGAGCTGGCCGAGCAGCAGGTCCGGTCGGCCCTGCAGAACGACGCCGTGCAGCGACGGGTGACCGACCGGTTCCTCGCGGAACTCGAGGGCGGATCGCTTTCCAGCTCGAACGGAAGCGCCAACGCTCCGGCCGGCGCCGCCGGTTCGCCGACCGCTGGATCATCGGCGCCGTCACAGGGAGGGCTGTTCTAGTGAGGGGTGCGTCCAGAACGGCATTCGCCGCAGCCTCCGCGCGCTTCGACGAGGTGGCCCGCGGGCTCGACGAGGGCGCGCTCGCGCGGCTGTCCGACGAGCTCTTCGCGGTACTCCAGGTCGTCGACACCGAGCACATCCTGCGCCGGTCGCTGTCCGACCCGAGCCGCCCCGGCTCGGCGAAGAGCGAAGTCGCCCAGGTGCTCTTCAGCGGCAAGATTTCCCCGGAAGCACTGGAACTGGTGCAGGCCGTGGTCGGGCAGCGCTGGTCGCGCCCGAGTGAGATGGCGGACGGACTCGAGAACCTCGCGGTGATCGCCGAACTCGCACGGGCCGAGGCCCTGGGGACGATGGACGATCTCGAGGACGAGCTCTTCCGCTTCGGTCGCATCGTGGAGGGCGAGCCCGCCCTGCGCAATGCGCTGGCCGACGTGACCGGTGCTTCCGACCGCAAGGGTGAGCTGGTCGCCGGCCTCCTCGGCGGCCGCGCCACCGACTCCACGGTCCGCCTCGTGCGGCAGGTGGTCGAGCACGGTCGGGGCCGGACGCCCGAGCGCAGCATCACCCAGCTCGGCAAGGCGGTCAGTGACCGGCGCCGGCGCCTGGTGGCGATCGTGCGGTCCGCCGTAGCGCTGGATCCGCAGGAGAAGGAGCGCCTCTCGAACGCGCTGGCCGGGATCTACGGCCACGCCGTGCAGGTCAAGGCTGAGGTCGACCCGTCGGTGCTGGGCGGAATGTCCGTCCAGGTCGGCGACGAGGTCGTGGACGGAACCATCGCCGGTCGGCTCGACCGGCTCAAGCGGCGCTTCGAGCGCTGACGTTTTCGAAGTCACACGAACGCCGACAGTTACACCGAGTACAGACACAGGGAGACGAAGGACATGGCGGAGCTGACGATCCGGCCGGACGAGATCCGGGAGGCGCTGGAGCGCTTCGTCTCGGATTACTCGCCCGACGCGCCGACCCGCGACGAGGTCGGTACGGTCATCGAGTGTGGCGACGGCATCGCCCGCGTCGAGGGCCTGCCCTCGACGATGGCCAACGAGATCCTGGAGTTCGAGGACGGGACCAAGGGTCTCGCTCAGAACCTCGACGTCCGCGAGATCGGCGTCGTCATCCTTGGTGAGTCGTCGAACATCGCGGAGGGCCAGCAGGTCCGCCGCACCGGCGAGGTGCTCTCGGTCCCGGTCGGCGACGCCTTCCTCGGCCGCGTCGTCGACTCGCTCGGCAACCCGCTCGACGGCCTCGGCGCCGTCGAGACCACCGAGCGCCGCATCCTCGAGCTGCAGGCGCCCTCGGTCGTCCAGCGCCAGCCGGTCACCGAGCCGCTGCAGACCGGCATCAAGGCCATCGACGCGATGACGCCGATCGGTCGCGGCCAGCGCCAGCTCATCATCGGTGACCGTCAGACCGGCAAGAGCACGATCGCCGTCGACACGATCCTGAACCAGAAGGGCAACTGGGAGAGCGGGGACCCGAAGAAGCAGGTCCGCTGCATCTACGTCGCGATCGGCCAGAAGGGCTCGACGATCGCGAACATCCGCCAGGTCCTCGCGGACGCCGGCGCCCTGGAGTACACGACGATCGTCGCCGCTCCGGCTTCCGACCCGGCCGGTTACAAGTACATCGCTCCCTACACCGGTTCCTCCATCGGTCAGCACTGGATGTACCAGGGCAAGCACGTCCTGATCGTCTTCGACGACCTCTCCAAGCAGGCCGACGCCTACCGCGCCGTCTCGCTGCTGCTGCGTCGCCCGCCGGGCCGCGAGGCCTTCCCCGGTGACGTCTTCTACCTCCACTCGCGTCTGCTCGAGCGTTGCGCGAAGCTCTCCGACGAGCTGGGCGCGGGCTCGATGACCGGTCTGCCCCTCATCGAGACCAAGGGCAACGACGTGTCGGCGTACATCCCGACCAACGTCATCTCGATCACCGACGGCCAGGTCTTCCTCGAGTCCGACCTGTTCAACGCGGGTGTCCGCCCGGCCATCAACGTCGGTGTCTCGGTCTCCCGCGTCGGTGGCGCCGCGCAGGTCAAGGCGATGAAGAAGGTCGCCGGCACGCTGCGTCTGGCGCTGTCGCAGTACCGCGACCTGGAGGCCTTCGCGGCCTTCGCCTCCGACCTCGACGCGGCCTCCCGTGCCCAGCTCGAGCGCGGGGCGCGGATGATCGAGCTGCTCAAGCAGCCCCAGTTCAGCCCGTTCTCGATCGACCGTCAGGTCGCTTCGATCTGGGCCGGTACCACCGGCCAGCTCGACGAGGTCCCGGTGGTCGACGTCCGCCGCTTCGAGGACGAGTTCCTCGAGTACCTCAGCCTCAAGCACAAGGGCACCCTCGACGCGATCCGGGACACCGGGAACCTGACCGACGAGGACCTGGCCGTCTTCAAGGACGCCATCGGTGAGTTCAAGAAGGGCTTCACCACCTCCTCGGGTCAGTCGCTGGCCAAGGAGGCCGCGGTGGCCGCCATGGACGACGAGGACGTCGACCAGGAGAAGATCACCCGGGTCAAGAAGGCCTAGGGGACTTCGAGCCATGGGTGCACAACTTCGGATCTACCGACAGCGAATCCGGTCGGTGAAGTCCACCGCGAAGATCACGCGGGCGCAGGAGCTCATCGCCTCCTCGCGGATCATCAAGGCGCAGCAGCGCACGGTCGCGGCGCAGCCGTACGCCCGGGCGATCACCCGCGCGGTCACGGCGCTGGTGAGCCAGGCGGGCACGGTCGATCACCCGCTGCTGACGGAGAAGAAGGCGAGCCCGACGCGGTCCGCGGTCGTGCTGCTCACCTCCGACCGCGGCTTCGCCGGGGGCTTCAACGCCAACGTGCTGCGCGAGGGCGAGGCGCTCACGAGCCTGCTCCGCGAGGACGGCAGCGAGGTCGTGCCCTACGTCTCGGGGCGCAAGGGGACCACCTGGTACCGGTTCCGTGGCCGCAAGATGGCGGGGGAGTGGATCGGGTTCTCCGACCGGCCTACCTACGAGGACGCCAAGGCGATCGCCGACACCGTCATCGGGGCCTTCAAGACCCCCACCGAGGAGGGCGGGGTCGACGAGATCCACCTCGTCTACACCGAGTTCGTCTCGATGCTGACCCAGCGGGTCGTCGTCCGGCGGATCCTTCCGCTCGAGATCGAGGACGTCGACGAAGCTGCGCACACGGCGACGGCGGACAGTGGTGGCCCGATCCCGCAGTACGACTACGAGCCGGACGAGGAGGAGGTGCTCGACGCGCTGCTGCCGCGGTACGTCGAGAGCCGCTTCTACTACGCGCTGCTCACCTCGGCGGCCTCGGAGTTCGCTGCGCGCCGGCGGGCGATGAAGTCCGCCACGGACAACGCCAACGACTTGGTCGACCTCCTCACGCGCTCGGCCAACCAGGCCCGCCAGGCCGAGATCACTCAGGAAATCAGCGAGATCGTCGGTGGCGCGAACGCGCTCGCCGACGCATCTGCAGGAAGCGAATAAGGGACGTCATGACAGCAACCGCAGAGCCCACCACCGTCACCGGCCGGGTCGCCCGCGTCATCGGGCCGGTCGCCGACGTGGAGTTCCCCGTCGGCCACATGCCCGGGATCTACAACGCGCTGAAGGTCGACGTGACCATGGGCGGCGTCACCTCGACGCTGACCCTTGAGGTCGCCCAGCACCTCGGCGACAACCTGGTCCGCGCCGTGTCGCTGAACCCGACCGACGGATTGACCCGCGGCGCCGTGGTCACCGACACCGGCGCGCCGATCTCGGTGCCCGTCGGTGACGTCACCAAGGGCCACGTGTGGAACACCATCGGCCAGCCCTTGGACGTTCCCGAGTCCTCGCTCAACATCACGGAGCGCTGGCCGATCCACCGCCAGCCGCCGCCCTTCGACCAGCTCGAGTCGCGCACCGAGATCCTCGAGACCGGCATCAAGGTCATCGACCTGCTGACCCCGTACGTCAAGGGCGGCAAGATCGGTCTGTTCGGTGGTGCCGGTGTCGGCAAGACCGTCCTGATCCAGGAGATGATCCGCCGCGTCGCGCAGGAGTTCGGTGGCGTGTCCTGCTTCGCCGGCGTCGGCGAGCGCACCCGTGAGGGCAACGACCTCTTCCTGGAGATGTCGGAGTCCGGCGTCATCAACTCGACCGCCCTGTGCTTCGGCCAGATGGACGAGCCGCCGGGCACCCGGCTTCGCGTCGCGCTGACCGCGCTGACGATGGCGGAGTACTTCCGCGACGTGCAGAAGCAGGACGTGCTGCTGTTCATCGACAACATCTTCCGCTTCACCCAGGCCGGTTCGGAGGTGTCGACCCTCCTCGGTCGTATGCCGTCCGCCGTCGGTTACCAGCCGACCCTGGCTGACGAGATGGGTGTTCTGCAGGAGCGCATCACCTCGACGCGCGGTCACTCGATCACCTCGATGCAGGCGATCTACGTCCCCGCCGACGACATCACCGACCCGGCGCCGCACAACGCGTTCGCCCACCTCGACGCGACCACGGTGCTCTCCCGTGCGATCACGGAGAAGGGCATCTACCCGGCCGTCGACCCGCTGGACTCCACGTCCCGCATCCTCGACCCGCAGATCGTCGGCGACGAGCACTACCAGGTTGCGCAGTCCGTCAAGCGGCTCCTGCAGAAGTACAAGGAGCTGCAGGACATCATCGCGATCCTCGGTATCGACGAGCTGTCCGAAGAGGACAAGGTCGCCGTCAACCGGGCCCGCCGCATCGAGCGCTTCCTGTCGCACCCGATGTTCGTGGCCGAGGCCTTCACCGGCCAGCCCGGCGTGTTCGTCCCGCTGACCGAGACGATCTCCTCGTTCAAGGCGTTGGTGGCCGGCGAGTTCGACCACCTGCCGGAGCAGGCGTTCTTCATGTGCGGCGGCGTCGAGGACGTCGAGAAGAAGGCGAAGGAACTCGCACGTGGCTGATTCCGCGGCCACCCTCTCCGTCGACGTCGTCGCCCCGGACCGCAATGTGTACCGCGGTCCGGCGACGATCGTCATCGCGCGCACGCTCGAGGGCGAGCTCGGCATCCTGAAGGGCCACGTCCCGGTGCTCGGCGTGCTCGAGTCCGGGGCGGTCACCATCCGGACTCCGGACGGCGAGACCGTCACGGCGGCCGTGCACGGTGGCTTCATCTCGGTCGCGGACGACGTGGTGTCGATCCTCGCCGAGACCGCCGAGCTCGGTACCGACATCGACGTCTCCCGTGCCCAGCGCGCGCTGGAGCGGGCCAAGTCCGACGGTGAGCCTGAAGGCGACGCGGCGAAGCGGGCGTTGACGCGCCTGCGGGCCGCCGGCCGAGAGGCCTGACCCACCGGCTTCGTCGGGGGAGGGCCGATGCTGATTCTCGACATCGTCATCGGCCTGCTCGCCTTTGTCGGCCTGTCCCTGCTCGCGCTGACCGTGCGCCGGATGATGCTGCAGCGTCCGGTCGGAACCTTCGGTTCCAGCCTGCGCCTGGGCGACCACCCGGACGGTGAGGGCTGGTCCTACGGGGTCGGCCGCTACCACGGCGACCGCGTCGAGTGGTTCCCCATCTTCAGCCTGGCCTGGAGACCCCGCCACGTTCTGACCCGCCGGCAGTTGACGGTGTGCAACCGCCGCGACGCCTCGCCGGGTGAGGCGCACTCCATCGCCGCCGGTTCCGTCGTCGTGGTGTGCGCCCTCGGCGGCGAGACCCTCGAGCTCGCGATGAGCCCCGGTGTACTGACGGGGTTCCTGTCCTGGGTCGAAGCCGCACCGCCCAAGGACCCGATGGTGGCGTAGTCGGCTCGTCGGGTCTAGCGATTAGCCCCTGGTACCCATAAGACATCCCCGTCCGGGTTCGCCACCCGGCCGAGGATGAACAGCAGGTCGCTCAGCCGGTTGAGGTACTTGGCCGGCAGTGTGCTGGTGCTCTCGGGATGGGCCTCGTAGGCCGCCCAGGCGGAGCGCTCCGCGCGGCGGGTAACGGTCCGCGCGACGTGCAGCAGGGCCGCGCCCTTGGTGCCGCCGGGGAGGATGAAGCTCTTCAGCTTCTCCAGGGCGTCGTTGTAGGAGTCGCACGCCGCTTCGAGCCGCTCGATGTCGGCCTCGCCGATCCGCAACGGGGGATAGGCCGGGTTCTCGACGATCGGGTTGCAGAGGTCGGCGCCGACGTCGAACAGGTCGTTCTGGATGCGGGTGAGCAGCTCCACGAGGTCCGGCGTCAGTTCGCCGAGCGCGATCGCGACGCCGATCGTGGAGTTCGCCTCGTCGCAGTCGGCGTAGGCGGCCAGGCGCGGATCGTTCTTCGAGGTCCGGCTGAAGTCGCCGAGCGCCGTCGTGCCGTCGTCACCGGTCTTCGTGTAGATCCGCGTCAGGTTGACCATGGCCGAAGCCTAGGCGGTGCCGCGCGAAGGCCCGGCCTGCGAGGTGCTCAGGCCGGGCCTCCGCGGGCGGTGGATCAGGGTTCGAGGCAGGCCGGGAGCGAGTCCGTGTTCCCGGTCGGGCTGCCGGTCTGGCCGGACGGCGCGAGGATCTTCACCCACCGGACGCTCGAAAAGTGCGAGAGCGTCGCGTCGATCTGGTTCGCGATCGTGAACGCCGACCCGCCGGACGCGCAGCCACCGGTCAGCCGCACCCGGGCGATGTAGCCGGCGATGGACAGGCTCGTGAACCCGGTCGCGCCGGAAAGGGTGCTGCTGACGCCGGCGGCCATTTCCGCCGGGGTCGGGCCGGCGAACATCCGGTGCAGCGCGCCCGTGGCCGGGAGACGCGGAAGGCACGTAGCGCCAGACCGAGCGGGTCTCGGCGGTCGCCTTGTTGGTGAGGTACACCGGGACCCGACTCCGCGCGTAGGTGTTACCGATGTCGATGACCACCCGGCTGGGGTTCGTCAGCTTGGTGACCGAGTAGGAGGTGCGCGCCATCGTGGCGGCGCCGAAGGAGACCATTCCTTCGAACTCACCCGCGTGGACCACCTGGTTGAGGTTCTCGTTGCCGGTCGAGCGGCGGAGCGGGCCGAAGCTGGGGGCGTGACTCGCGGTGTAGCCGGTCACGCCACTCAGTCCGATCTGCAGGAAGGCGTTGCCGGCGGCCGGCACCGTCGCGCCGGAACCGTCCCGCGTGACCTTGGGTGCCCACTGCACGAACGTGCGCGAGGGGAGCTTTCCGCTGAACTCGAACACCAGGCGGTCGTAGCCCGGATGGGTGGCCGTGCGGATCGCGGTGAGCTTGCTGGTACCGGCCGGGGCGTGTGACGCGCCCGCCAGGGCCGGCAGGCCGAGCCCGACCAGCGCGGCCAGGGCGAGTCCGGACAGGGCTGCGGTGCGGATACGACGACGCATGAGGGACCACCTCCACCAGTCGGCCCCGGGGGAGGGCCGATCTGGAAGCAAGACGCCCGAGATGCCCATCAGGTTGACGACGGTCCGCAGAAACCTTCCGGCCCTCGCCCCTACGATCTAGGGGTGGATCGGTTTCGGGTGCAGGGTGGGGTCCGCCTCGCGGGCGAGGTGCGCATCGACGGCGCGAAGAACAGCGTGCTCAAGCTGATGGCGGCCGCGCTGCTGGCCGAGGGCCGCACGACGCTGACCAACGTCCCCGACATTCTCGACATCGAGTACATGTCCGCGTTGCTCCGTCGGCTCGGGTGCGAGGTCGACCAGTCGCCCGGCACGGTCGTCATCGACGTTCCCGCCGAGCTCGACCACGAAGCGCCCTACGAGCTGGTCCGCCGGCTGCGGGCCTCGATCTGCGTCCTCGGCCCGCTCGTGGCCCGGCTGGGCAGGGCCAAGGTCGCGCTGCCGGGTGGGGACAACATCGGCTCCCGGGCCCTGGACATGCACATCGGTGGCCTGGCCAAGCTCGGAGCGACCAGCGAGTCCGAGCACGGCTACATCATCACGAACGCCCCCGGTGGACTGACGGGCGGAACGGTCTGGCTCGACTTCCCGAGCGTCGGGGCGACGGAGAACGTCCTGATGGCCGCGGTACTCGCGAAGGGCACCACCCTGATCGACAACGCGGCCCGCGAGCCGGAGATCGTCGACCTCGCCGACATGCTGATCCAGATGGGCGCGAAGGTGGCCGGGGCCGGCACGTCGACCATCGAGATCGAGGGTGTCCCCCCGGGTTCGATGTCCGCGACCTCGCACCGCACGGTGCCGGACCGGATCGTCGCCGGGACGTGGGCGGTGGCGGCCGCGATGACCCGCGGCGACGTGACGGTGCGCAGCTCCAACCCGCACCACCTCGAGCTGCCGTTGGACAAGCTGGTCACCGCGGGCGCCGACGTCGAGTGGCTGGAGGACGGGTTCCGCGTCTCGATGGACCGCCGGCCCGAAGCCGTCGACATCATGACGCTGCCGTACCCCGGCTTCCCGACCGATCTGCAGCCGGCCTACATCGCGCTGAACACGGTGGCCGAGGGCGCGGCGATGGTCACGGAGAACGTCTTCGAGGCGCGCTTCATGTTCATCGACGAGATGGTGCGGCTCGGCGCGGAGATCAAGACCGACGGCCACCACGCGGTCATCCGCGGGCGCCCGCACCTGTCGGGCGCTCCGGTGCGGTCCCACGACATTCGGGCCGGTGCCGGTCTGGTGCTGGCCGGCCTGGTGGCCGAGGGCGAGACGATCGTGACCGACGTCCACCACATCGACCGCGGGTACGCCGGCTTCGTCGAGCAGCTGAACGAGCTGGGCGCAGTGGTCATCCGGGAGCCCGATCCCGACCTGTTCACCGAGTGAGTTAGCTCACCCCAGCAGGAGTTCGCGCGCCCGCCCCAGGTCGTCCGGCCACACCATGACGCGGAGTCCGTCCGAGGTGTGCACGACGCGGCTGCGGATGCCGGCGCCCTGGAGCAGCGCGCAGATCTCCGTGCCCTCGGCCCCGTTCGCCGGTGCGGCCAGCGGCACCATCAGGCCGTAGTCGGTCTCCGGGCCGGTCTTCGGGCGCCGCGAGAGCAAAGAGTCCGGCCGACTCGAGTAGGCCCAGCGAAGCACCAGGACCAGGGCGCCGAGCACCGCGGCCACGAGCAGCATCTCACCGGTCGCGTAGCCCACGGTCCGATTCTGCCCGGGGTTACGGCGGAGCTACCATCGCGGCAGAGACTGGAGGGCCGCGATGGCAGACGGTGGTGTCACCCGGGACAAGCCCTGGCTGATCCGGACCTACGCGGGGCATTCCTCCGCCACGGGGTCGAACGCGCTGTACCGGAGCAATCTGGCGAAGGGCCAGACCGGATTGTCGGTCGCCTTCGACCTGCCGACCCAGACCGGCTACGACCCGGACCACGTCCTCGCGAAGGGCGAGGTCGGCAAGGTCGGCGTGCCCGTGCCGCACCTGGGTGAGATGCGCAAGCTCTTCGACGGCATCCCGCTCGACACGATGAACACGTCGATGACGATCAACGCCACCGCGATGTGGCTGCTCGCCATGTACCAGGTGGTCGCGGAGGAGCAGGCGATCGCCGCCGGCACCGACCCCGTCGAGGTGCTGAGCAAGCTCTCCGGGACGACGCAGAACGACATCATCAAGGAGTACCTGTCGCGCGGGACGTACGTCTTCCCGCCGGCCGCCTCGATGCGGCTGACCGTCGACACGATCGCCTACACCGTCACCACGGTCCCGAAGTGGAACCCGATCAACATCTGCAGCTACCACCTGCAGGAGGCCGGGGCCACGACGGTCCAGGAGCTCGCCTTCGCGATGTCGACGGCGATCGCCGTGCTGGACGCGATCCGGGACTCGGGCCAGGTTCCGGCCGAGAAGTTCGGTGACGTCGTCGCGCGCATCTCCTTCTTCGTGAACGCCTCGGTGCGTTTCGTCGAGGAGATGTGCAAGATGCGCGCCTTCGTCGAGCTCTGGGATGCCATCACCCAGGAGCGGTACGGGGTGACCGACCCGAAGGCCCGCCGCTTCCGCTACGGCGTCCAGGTCAACTCGCTGGGTCTGACGGAGGCTCAGCCGGAGAACAACATCCAGCGCATCGTCCTGGAAATGCTCGGCGTCACGCTGTCCAAGGACGCCCGCGCCCGCGCGATCCAGCTGCCGGCGTGGAACGAGGCGCTGGGTCTGCCGCGCCCGTGGGACCAGCAGTGGTCCCTGCGGATCCAGCAGGTCCTCGCCTACGAGTCCGACCTCTTGGACTACGACGACCTGTTCACCGGTTCGGTCGTGGTGCAGGCCAAGGTCGACCAGCTGGTGGCCGATGCCCGCGCCGAGATGGACCGGATCGCGGAGATGGGCGGCGCGGTCGCGGCCGTCGAGTCCGGCTACATGAAGTCTGCCCTGGTCGCCTCCCACGCCGAGCGCCGCAAGCGCATCGAGTCCGGCGAGGACAAGGTGATCGGCGTCAACTCGTTCACCGAGACCGAACCCAACCCGCTGCTGGCCGACCTGGACGCGGCCATCCAGACCGCCGATCCGGCGGCCGAGGCCGCGGCGATCGAGAGCGTCACGGCGTGGAAGGCGGAGCGCGACGAGAGCGCCGCCGTCGCGTCGCTGGAGAAGCTGCGCAAGGCCGCCAAGACTCCGGACAACCTCATGGTCGCGACCATGGAGTGCGTGCGGGCCGGGGTGACGACGGGGGAGTGGGCCGGTGCGCTGCGCGAGGAGTTCGGCGAGTACCGCGCCCCGACCGGGGTCTCCGGCGTGAGCGCGGCTCCGGACGGTGCCGCGATCGCCGAGGTCCGCGCGGCGGTGCAGCAGACCGGTGACGAACTCGGCCGCCGCCTGCGTCTGCTGGTCGGCAAGCCCGGCCTGGACGGGCACTCGAACGGGGCTGAGCAGGTCGCGGTGCGTGCCCGCGACGTCGGCTTCGAAGTCATTTACCAGGGCATCCGCCTGACGCCGGCTCAGATCGTCGCGGCCGCCGTCGAGGAGGACGTGCACTGCGTCGGCCTGTCGATCCTGTCCGGTTCCCACATGGAGCTGATCCCGGACGTGCTCGCCCGACTGCGGGACGCCGGCGCGGCCGATGTCCCCGTGATCGTGGGCGGCATCGTCCCCGACGGGGACGCCCGGGCGCTTCAGTCGGCCGGCGTCGCCGCGGTCTTCACCCCGAAGGACTACGGGCTGACCGAGATCATGGCCCAGATCGTCGAGGTCATCCGCTCCGCCAACGGCCTGGCGCCGCTCAGCTAAAGGAACAGGCCGCGGATGTCGTCGGCGTCCAGGCGGCGGCCGAAGCCGTCGCCCTCGCCGCCGTCGATGACGGAGGCAAACAGCTCGGCCTTGCGGGCCTGGAGGTCGAGGACCCGTTCCTCGATGGTGTGGGCGGCGATCAGCCGGTAGACGTGGACCGTCCGGGTCTGGCCGATCCGGTGGGTCCGGTCGATCGCCTGGAGTTCGGTGGCGGGGTTCCACCACGGGTCCATCAGGAAGCAGTAGTCGGCCTCGGTGAGGTTCAGCCCGAAGCCGCCCGCCTTGAGGCTGATCAGGAACACCGGGGCCGCACCGTGCTTGAAGCGGTCGATGACCTCGCCGCGACGCCGGGTGGAGCCGTCGAGGCGGACGAACTCGACCCCGGCCTCAGTCAGGCGTGTCTGGATCAGGTCGAGCAGCCCGGTGAACTGGCTGAACACCAACGTCCGGTGGCCGGTGCCGGCGACGGCGTCGACGTGCTCGATCAGGGCGTCCAGCTTCGCGTTCGGCACGTCGAGATGTTCGTCGTCGGTCAGGCCCGGGTGCAGGCTCAACTGGCGCAGGAGCGTCAGCGAGCGCAGGATCTCGAAACGGTTGCCGTCGAGGTCGCTGAGGAGCTTGAGCACCTTTTGCCGTTCGCGCTGCAACGCGACGTCGTAGATCTTGCGGTGCCGCGGCTCCAGCGCCACCGAGAGGACCTGCTCCTGCTTGGGCGGCAGCTCCGGGGCGACCTGCTCCTTCGTCCGTCGTTTGAGGAGCGGCCGGACGCGTCGCCGCAACTGCGCGAGCATCTCGGCGTCGCCGTTGCGCTCGATCGGGACCGCGTACAGCTCCTTGAACGCCTCCGGGTCCGGGAACAGGCCGGGCGCGGAGATCGAGAGCAGCGCCCACAGCTCCAGCACCGAGTTCTCCATCGGCGTGCCGGTGACGGCGAGCTTGAACGGCGCCTCGACGTTCCGGGCGACCTTGTGCACCTGCGCCTTGCGGTTCTTGACGAACTGGGCCTCGTCGAGCAGGAGGCCGGCCCACGGCTGGGCCAGGTAGGTGCTCGCGTCGATGCGCAGCAGGGCGTAGGACGTGACCACCACATCCGCGGAGTCCGCGAGTTCGGCGACGGGTACCGCGCCCGAGCGGCGCGACTTCGCCGTCGTCTCCGTCACCGTGGCCACCCGCAGGCCGGGGGCGAAGCGGGCCGCCTCCGCCGCCCAGTTCGAGACCACGGAGGTCGGGGCCACGATGAGGAAGGGCGGCGCGCTGGGTTCGACCGCGCGAGCGTGGGTGATCAGGGCCAGGCACTGCAGGGTCTTGCCCAGGCCCATGTCGTCGGCAAGGACGCCGCCGAGGCGGTGCTCCCAGAGGAAGGCGAGCCACTCGAAGCCCTCGATCTGATATGGCCTCAGATCGGCGTGGATCCCCGCCGGGACCGGTGTGCCGCCGACGGTCTCCAGCCGACGGAGGGCGTCGACGTGCCGTTGCCAACCCGCGGCCTGGTGGCTGACGTCGCCGAGCCCGGCGAGCTCCTCCCACAGCCCGGTCTGGAAGCGGCTGATCCGCAATTGGCCCGGCGGGGCGTCGGCCAGGCGGCGGGCCTCGTCGATGAGCGCTCGCAGGGTCAGGAGTTCGGGTTTCTCGAGGGAGAAGTAGGCGCCGCCGGGCAGCAGCAGGTGGGACTTGCCCTGCGCGAGTGCCACGAACACCTGCAGGAAGGGCACGGTCTCGCCGTCGACGGTGATCGAGACGCCGAGGTCGTACCAGTCGCCGTCGTTGGCCAACGCCTGCGTGGACACCGCGATCTGCAGCGAATCGCTGGCCTCGCGGTAGTCGGCGGGCGTGCCGGTCACCTCCACGAGGACATCGGACCGGTTACGCAGCCGGGGCAGCCACTCGGTCGCGAAGTGCATCGTGTCGACGCCGCTCAGTTCCAGTGCAGCGTCGACGCCCGGGCCGGAGGGCCGGCCGATGCCGTACATCGACAACCCGGCGTCCAGTCCGGCCAGCAGCGCGGCCTCAGCGGGAGCATCGCGGTAGGCGCCGCCTGCGGTGGATCCGAGGGGAACCCGGCGGTCGTCCTCCCCGACGCGGTAGGACCAGAGCCACCGGAGGGCGAGCGCGTGGTCGTCGCCGAAAGCGGCCTGCAGCACCAGCGCGGGTGGCGAGATCTCCGGCACCACGAACGAGCCGTCGGTGGACACGACCTCGCCGAGGCGGGTCAGTTGCGGCAGGAAGTCGGACAGGAACCGCTCGTGGTGCGCGGGCGGCACGGTGAGGTTCTCGTGGCGCAACGCCATCCGGCGCACCGACAGCGGTGCCGGCGCGCTCAACGCGACGAGCTGCAGCGGCCAGCCCGCGGGGTTGCCCGGCAACTCGTCCGCGGCCGTCGCGAGCACGACCGCCCCGCTGCCGTTGCCGAGGAAAGCCACGGGGTCGAGGTCTCCGTACTGCCCGCCGAGGCGCAGCACGGGGCACACCTGCAACGGCTCGTCCGGCCCGTCGGGTGCGGTGACGTCGAGGCACAGGTCGGCCTCCGCGATCGGGGGCAGCTCACCCAGGCTCGCATCCGCGTGGACGAGGCGGAGCCCGACCCGGCCGGCCTCGAGCAGCAGCGGCAGAACCGCGCCGGAGGTGATCGCCGAGATCTCCAGCAGCTTGCCATCGCCGTAGCGCAGGTAGTTCTCGGTCGACGTGACGCCGGTGCGGGCCAGGTAGAGGGCGTAGAGATCCTGCAGGACCCGCACCTGGTTCTCGTCGTACTCGCCCCGGAACCGCAGGGCGTTCAGGCGGCCCCAACTCAGGTCGCCACCGATCCAGCCTCGCTTGCCGTCGCGCACCACGCGCGCCCACAGCTGCATCGGTTCGGCCGGCGGAGCGCTGCCGGCCCACCGGTTCGGGAGCGCGCGCTTCAGGGTCAGCTCGATCCCGAGTTGCCGCTCCTCGGCCGGGACGCGGGCGGCCGGCGACGGCGGTTCGAGGACCGCGCGCCATTGGTCCTCCCACGTCACCGGCTCCGGGGCCTCCGGTGCGCCCACGACGTGGCCGCCGGCGACCAGGGCCAGGGCGACCACGTGCTTGCAGTTGGCATGGATCGGGCACGTGCAGTTGCCGCGCACGAACAGGTACGGCGTGCCCGGATCGGTGGCGAGCACGTGCACCGTCGTCAGGTAGGGCTGCGGCCCACCGCCGTGCACCGAACCGACGAGAACCTGCGCGTCCTTGGCCCACGAGATGTGCCCGACCGCCCCGCGGTCCGCGTACTCGACCCCGCGCGTGAACGTCGCCAGCCCGACCGCCGCCCGCAGGCCGGTCGTGTCCAGGGCGAGGAGAGCGGGAGCCACGGCAGCGACGGTAACCCGCAGCACCCACGTCCCGCCCGGCGGCGGCTCCGCCTGTGGATCGCATCGCGTCGGCCACCGATCAACGTTGTGACAGGTGTGGCGAACCCGGCCGTGTAGGCGTCACTCCTGTCACAACGTTGATCTGTAGCCGACCTGGGTTTCCAGACCGAGGAGCGTTTCGCTCATGCATGAGCGGATGGTCGAGTTTCGGAGGTGGAGCCCCTGGAATCGACAGCTGGGTCATGGAAGAACGCGAGGAGGCTCTGTGGGCACTGGCAAGCCGGCTGGGGGAGGTCCTGGTCGAGCCCTTCCGCCAGAACTACGACGACCTGGTCCGAGCCGCGCGTGCCCGGCTGGACCCTGAGGACTTCGCCCGACGGCCGGATGCCGAGTGAACTGTCGACTCTGGCTGCCTGTGCGGGGTCTCGCGGGGCCGGGAATGCCCCGGAACGCCGACCAGAGTGGGGTCAGAAGAGGCGGGAATCCTTGTCGTCCAGGCCACGGAGCTCGTCGTAGTCGAGGACGACGCAGCGGATGCCCCGGTCCTCGGCGAGGACGCGGGCCTGGGGCTTGATCTCCTGGGCCGCGAAGATGCCGGTCACGGGGGCGAGGAGCGGATCCCGGTTCATCAGGTCGAGGTAGCGGGTCAACTGCTCGACACCGTCGATCTCCCCTCGGCGCTTGATCTCCACCGCCACCGAGGCCCCGGACGCGTCCTTGCAGAGCAGGTCGACGGGCCCGATGGAGGTCGGGTACTCGCGGCGGACCACCCGCCAACCGGCGCCGAGAACCTCCGCGTTGTCCGCCAGCAGGATCTGCAGGTGGGCCTCCACCCCGTCCTTCTGCAGGCCCGGGTCGACGCCGAGTTCGAACGACGAGTCGCTGAGGATCTCCTCCAGCGTGATCCGCAGTTCCTCGCCCGCCTTATTGATCACGACCATGGACCCTGAAGACTCCTTGAGCGTGCAGGGCGGGCTCATCCAGTTCAGCGGCTTGTACGAGCCGCCATCGGAATGCACGAGCACGGAGCCGTCGGCCTTGATCAACAGCAGCCGGGTGGCCAGCGGAAGATGGGCGGTCAGGCGCCCGACGTAGTCGACGGAGCAACGGGCGATCACGAGGCGCACGGACAACACCGTAACCGGGCCGTTCGGCGCACCACCGTGCCGCCCGTCGCGCTGATCGGCCGGAGCGGCGGCAGGCCCGGGAGGGCCCCATTTACCGGGCGGTAGCGTGTCCTGCGCGACGCGTGGCCGACCGGGGCCGCGCTGGAGTCGAGGAGATTCGCCATGCCTGCCGAGTTCGCCACCGCCGGGGTCATCGGCCTGGGAACCATGGGTTCCGGGATCGCCGAGGTGCTCGCGCGCACCGGCATCACCGTCGTCGGAGTCGAGAAGGACGATGCGGGCGCCGAGCGGGCGCGGGCCCGGCTCGAGCAGTCGACCTCGCGGGCCGTGGCCGACGGAAAGCTCACCGAGGACGAGCGCACCGCGCTGCTGGGCCGGATCACGGTCGGCACCGATCTCACGGCCGTCGCGGACGCCGATCTTGTCATCGAAGCGGTCTACGAGGACCTCGAGCTCAAGCGCTCGATCTTCAGCGAGCTGGACCGGATCACCCGCGAGGACGCCGTCCTCGCCACGAACACCTCCTCGCTCTCGGTCACGGAGCTCTCGGTCGCGACCGCGCGTCCGCGCCGGGTGCTCGGCGTGCACTTCTTCAACCCGGCACCGGTGCAGCAGCTCGTGGAGGTGGTGCGCACGGTCGTCACGGACCCGTCCGTCGTCGATGCCGTCACGGTGCTGGTGGAGAAGCTCGGCAAGACCCCGGTGAAGTGCGGCGACAAGGCCGGCTTCATCGCGAACTCGCTGCTCTTCGGCTACCTCAACCACGCGGTGAACCTTTACGAGTCGCGCTACGCCAGCCGCGAGGACATCGATGCCGCGATGATCTACGGCTGCGGTTACCCGATGGGTCCGCTGGCCCTGCTCGACCTCATCGGCCTGGACACGGCCTACGAGATCCTCAACTCGATGTACAAGCAGGGCCGCAAGCGCGTCCACGCGCCGGCCCCGGTGCTCAAGCAGATGATCACTGCCGGCCTGCTCGGTCGGAAGTCCGGCAAGGGCTTCTACACCTACGCCGGCAAGGACTCCCCGGAGATCGTGGCCGATGAGCTGACGCCGAGCGCGGACGCGAAGCCGACGATGCGTCACGACATCGCCCGCGTCGGGGTGATCGGCACCGGAACGATGGCCACCGGCATCGTCGAGGTGATCGCGAAGGCCGGCTACGACGTCGTGTTCGTGGCCCGCAGCGACGAGAAGGTCGCCGGCGTGAACAAGGCGCTGACGAAGTCGCTCGAGAAGGCCGTTCAGCGCGGCAAGCTCACCGAGGACGCCCGCGACGCCGTCCTCGCCAAGGTCACCGGCACCACCAAGCTCGACGACCTCGCGAACGTCGACCTCGTCATCGAGGCCGTGGTCGAGGACCTCGCGGTCAAGAAGGCGCTCTTCTCCAACCTCGACGAGATCGTCCGACAGGGCGCCATCCTCGCCACCACGACGTCGAGCCTGCCGGTCATCGAGCTCGCGGCGGAGACGCAGCGGCCGGGCGACGTCATCGGCATCCACTTCTTCAACCCGGCCACGGTGATGAAGCTCGTCGAGGTCGTGCACACCGTCGCCACCAAGCCCGAGGTCGTCGAGACCTCGCGGGCGCTGTGCGCCAAGATCGGCAAGGTTGCGGTCACCTGTGGCGACCGGGCCGGTTTCATCGTCAACGCGCTGCTGTTCCCGTACCTGAACGACGCGGTCGCGATGCTGGAGGCCCACTACGCCACGGCGGACGACATCGACCTGGCGATGAAGGAGGGCTGCCGGCTTCCGATGGGGCCGTTCGCGCTCCTCGACGTCGTCGGGCTCGACGTCTCGCTCGCGATCGAGCGGACGCTGTTCCTGGAGTTCCGCGAGCCCGACTTCGCCCCGGCCCCGCTGCTGGAGCACCTCGTGACCGCGGGGTACCTGGGCCGCAAGACCGGCCGCGGGTTCCGGGACTACGCGAGCTGAGCGAGGCTGAGTGAGCGAGCTCGCGAGTTTCACTCGGGCCGAGCGATTGAGCGTTGACGAGCGAAGCGAGGATCACTCGTCCTGAGCCCGCGCCTCTGAACGACTCTTGTCCCGGGGGCGGCGCGGCTGCTTCCATGGCCTCGGTTCTGCCGACGCCCCCGGAGGCCGCCATGGCCGAGACGACGCTCAATCCGTTCCTCGCCACCGCGTCCGGCGCCCGGGTCGCGGCGTACGCGGCGCTGGCCGCCGCCGGTCCGGTGATCCGGATCCCGTCGCCCGGCGGCGGCGAGGCCTGGCTGGTGACGGGATACGCCGAGGCCCGGGCGATCCTCAATGATCCGCGGCTGGTGAAGGCGCCGCCGCCCGCGATCAACGAGATCCGGCGGCAGCGCATGGCGAAGGCAGCGTGGATCACGAGCCACATGCTGGTGCGGGACGGCGCCCCGCACGAGCGGCTGCGCCGCCTGGTGATGGCGGCGTTCACACGCCGCCGCGTCGAGGCGCTCGCCCCGTCGATCCAGGCCATCACCGACGCGCTCCTCGACGCCCTGATCGAGGCGGGCCAGGACGGCTCGGCCGTCGACCTGTTGGCGGGCTTCGCCTTTCCGTTACCGATGACCGTGATCTGTGAGCTGATGGGCGTCCCGGGGGCTCTGCGCGACGACATCCACTCCGGGATGGAGACCACCTTCCGCGGCATCGCCATGACCGACGACGAGTGGCTCCGCAGGCTCGATCTGCTGGAATCGAGTCTGCGCGAACTGGTGGCGGACAAGCGGCGCGACCCCGGGAACGACCTGATCAGCGCGCTCATCGCCGTGAGCGACGGCGGGGACACGCTGTCGGAGGACGAGCTGATCTCGATGGCCTTCATCCTCATCGCGGCCGGCCACGAGACGACGGTGCACCTGATCGGCAACGGGGTGGCGGCGCTGCTCGCACATCGAGATCAGTGGCAGTTGCTCCACGCGGAGCCCGAGCGCATCCCGGTCGCCGTCGAGGAACTTCTCCGCTGGTGCGGCCCCGTCCAGGTGACCTTCCCGTTGATCGCCGCGGCGCGGGTCGAGCTCGGCGGGGCGGAGATCGCGCCGGGGGAACTGGTGATCGTGGCGCTTCTGCCCGCCAATCGGGATGCGTCGCAGCACGAGGACCCAGCCGTTCTCGACGTCACGCGTGAGCCGCGGCAGCACCTCGCGTTCGGGCACGGGATCCACCACTGCCTGGGCGCGGCGATGGCTCGCCTGGAGGCCCGGATCGCCTTCGAGACGTTGCTGCGCCGATGCCCCGACCTGCGGCTCGCCGTCGCTCCGGACGAGCTGACGTGGGCGCCGAGCTTCATCTTCCACGGGCTGGACGCCTTGCTCGTGCGGGTGAGCTGACGAGCTGCTAGCCGCAGCCCCCGCCGCAGCAGCCGCCGCCACCCATGGCGGGCGGAGGAGCGGAGGGGCGAGGGCCCGAGCCACCTCCGGCGCCGACCACGGAGACGGTCGAGAGCAGCTTCACGGTGTCGGCGTGCCCGTGGGGGCAGGGCGCGGGGGCGCCGGAATCGGCCATCGGCCGGTTCAGCTCGAACGTGTGCTCGCAGTCGCGGCAGCGGTATTCGTATCTCGGCACGCTCCCAGTGTAGGCGGCGGCGCCAACAACCCCCGCGAGCGCTGGAGATGACATCTTCAACGAGCTCGTTTGGAGATGTCATCTTCCGAGCTCGTTTGGAGATGTCATCTCGACAACCGGTCAAGGTCTGGTCCGAGCGCCCCCGAGCCGGTCGGGGACACTGGCCGCATGCAGGTGCAGCGCATCCCCGGGGCCCGGGCCCTCAAGCCCTACCGGTGCCCGGGCTGCGACGGGGTGATCCCCTCCGGGAGGCCGCACGTCGCGGTCTGGAGCGCGGCCGACGGGTCGGACCGGCGGCATTGGCACAGCGGGTGCTGGGAGGCCCGGGACCGTCGGCGGCCTCGGGGCTGACACACCGTCAGCAAAAAGCGGCCCGTAACCACCCGGTCGGAGCAACTGCGCCCCGGAGTGTGACCAGCCTTCACATAAGACGAAGGGGCGGCACCGATGCGGTGCCGCCCCTTCGAGGTGATTCAGGTCAGGACGCGGCGGTCCCGTTGTCGGCCGACTGCGGCTGCTGCGGCGCGTCCGGCCGCGGAGCCTGGGCCGGCATCGTGCCACCCTCGGCGGCCGCGGCAGCGGCGCCGCCGCCGATGAGAGCCGCCGCCGAGCCGGTCAGCGTCGCGAGCATCTCGCGGACGTTGCTCAGCTGGGCGTTGATGCTGTCCCGGCGGTGCGTCAGGGCGGCGAGCTCTCGCTCGGACTCCAGGCGCATCCGCTCGGCCTTCTGGCGGGCGTCCGCGACCAGGTCCTCGGCCTCGCGGCGAGCGGCCTCAAGAAGCTGCTTGGCCCGGCGCTCGGCGTCGTCGCGCATCTTCTGCGCTTCCATGCGCAGCGCGTCGGCCTTCTCGCCGGTCTCCATGAGGCGGCGCTCGGCGACCTCCTGGCGGGTGGCCATGTCGCGCTCGGCCTGCTCGCGACGCTTGGCCAGCTTGGCCTCGACCTCGGTCGCGATCTGGGCGGCCTTGGCGCGGGCCTCCTCGACGATGTTCTCGGCGCTGGTCAGCTTGGACTGCGCCTCGGTCTGCGCCTCGTTCTGGATGCGCTCGACCTCGCCCTTGGCGTGCTCGAGCATCGCCTCGCACTTGGCCTCGGCGTCCGTGCGGCGACGCTCGGCCTCGGCCTCGGCCGACTTGCGGATCTGCTCGGCCTCTTCACCGGCCTTGGCCCGCGACTGCTCGCCGGCGGAGTCGGCCTCCGCCTTGACGTCGCGCGCCTCTTCCTCGGCGAGACGCAGGATCTTCTCGACCCGCGCGCCGAGGCTGGCGTAGTTGGGCTCGCTCACGTCGCTTGCCTCGAACTCGGCGCGCACGCGCTGGACCTGCTTCTCCAGGTCCTGCACCTTGCGTTCCGCCGAGACGCGGTCGTTCACGAGGGTGGACAGGTGCTCGTCAACCTGCCGGCGCTCGTACCCGCGCAGCACGATGTCGAAGGCGGGAGGGGTCTCGTTCATCGTCATTGCGACACTTGTCCTCAAGGTCTGCGGTGATCGTCCTGGCGTTGATTGTTGACCATCCTCGCAGCCGGTTCCTGTGCGACGCGGGATCTGTGCAATCTTCATGGTCCCGCTTTGCCTCGGCCCGGCGCGAGCCTGCAGTGATCATCTCTCGAGCCACGACCCGTCGTCCGCCCTCTGGGCAAACCGAGGTACCCGACGCGCCGGGGAAGAACGGACTTCTCAGGATTTCTCGGTCGGATCCGGGCCGTCGGGGGGTGTCGGCGAGGACGACTCGACCCCCAGGTCGGCCATCAGATCCAGACTTGCCTGAAGGTTGATCAAGTGCGCACCGATGTCCTGACGCTGAGCCAGAATCGAATCTCTCTCGTTTTCCAGGGCGCGAACTTCGGCGCGGCGGGCTGCCGCTTCGTCCGCGATGGCTTCCAGCGCGGCGGTGGCCAGGCCCTCGGCCCGTCGCCGGGCGTCCTCGAGCTTGCGGTGCGCCTCCTCCAGGAGGGCGGCTGCGGCCTCGCGGTCCGCGCTGGCCGCGGTGGCCAGTTCAGCGGCCGCGGCACGGGTGGATGACGAGAGCTTCTCGGCTTCAGCCTGCGCCCGGGAGGTCATCGAGTCCGCGGTGGCCCGGGCCTCGCGGGTGATCGCCTCCACCTGGCCTCGGGAATTGGCGGCCATGCCGTGTGCCTCGGCGCGGGCGTCGGCCAGGCGCTTCGCCGATTCGGCGGTCGAGCTCGCGGTGAGGGCGTCAGCCGCAGCTCTGGCCTCGCGAACGAGGCGCTCGGCCTCGGCGGTCGAACTCGCCTCGCGGGCCCGGGCAGAAGACGTGGACGTGGTGGTCAGCGTCTCCGCTGCCGCGCGGGCGGCGGCCGTCGTGCTCTCCGCCTCCTCGTGGGCGGCCGTCAGCAGCGCCGTCGCCTCGTCCGTCGAGGTCCGGATCAGCGTCTCGGCGGCCACCCGGGCCTCGTTTCCGAGGCGGTCCGCCTCGGCTCGCGCGGCCTGAAGCAGCTTGGTCGCCTCGGCCCTGGCGTCGGACGCGACCTTCGATGCTGCCGAGCCGGCCTCGCCGGTGAGTCGGGCGGCCTCCGCCTGGGCCCGGTGCGTGAGGGCGGCGGCCTCGTTCCGCGAAGTGCGCAGGAGGTCGTCGGTCTGTTTGCGGACGCCTTCGGCCTCGGTCCGCGACGAGGCCAGTAATGCGGTCGATTCCGCCGCGGCCTCGCGCACGAGTCGCTCCGCAGCGGTCCGGGCCTCGGAAAGCATGCGGGTCGCCTCGGCTCGCGCCGCCTTGGTGAGGGCCTCGGTCTCGGCGCGGGCCGTGGTGGTCATCTCGCGGGCCTCGGCGGTCGCGACCCGGGTGAGGGCCGCGGCCGCGGCCTGCGCGGCCGCGCTGCGGGTCTCGGCGTCGGTGACGAGGGACTGGCTCTCGGTGCGTGCGGCGGTGAAGAGCGCCTCCGCCTTGGCGTTGGCCTCCGCGATGACCTCGTCGGCCTCGCGGTGCGCGCGCGTCAGCAGATCCTCCGCCGTGGAGCGCGCCGAGCTCAGCACCTCCTGGGCGCGGATGCGCATCCGGGCCGTCGACGCCGCGGCGCGGGCGTGGCCACGCGCGGCCGCGCCGAACCCGGCGTGCTCCGCGTCCTCGACCCGCCGGGCGATGATCTTCTCCAGCTCGGCGGCGCGGACCCGGGCCGTCAGGAGGATGCGCTCGGCCTCTTTCCGGGCCGCCTGCTCGGCCCGCTTGCGGGAGCTGGCCCCCTCGGTCCGGCGGGCCTCGCCGGTGACGCGCCCGGCCTCGGCCAGCGCCACGGCCACGTTGCGGGCCTCGGCCAGCAGGGCCGACTTCTCGACCGCGGCCGCTTCCAGCAGTTCGGCGTGCCTGCGGTGCGCGGCCTCCAGCGCCTCGTTGGCCTCGCGCTGCACCGCGGCGGCGGCTTCCTCCGCCTCGGCGCGCAGCGCATCCGCGGTGAGGGAGGCCAGGCGCATCACGCGTTCGGCGCCGTCCTGGCCTGGCAGATCGGGCTGGGCCTCGACCTGGGCGAGGCGCTGCTCGGTGTCGACGAGGCGGGCCCGGGTGCGGGTCAGCTCCGCTGCCGCCGTGAGCGCGTCCTCACGGGCGTTGTGGGCGAACTTCTCCGCGTCGGCGATCGCGTCGCGCAGGGCGGAGAGCCGTGAGGACAGCTCGTCGACGTACAGGTCGACCTGGGCGCGGTCATAACCCCGCAGCGCGGCGTCGAATCGGGCGCCCCACGCAGCGACGGACCGCGAGTCCTCGCGGTCCAGCGCTGGTTCGACGTCCGGCGTCACCCCGAAATGCTCCCATGAGGCACCTCACACCCGGCTGAAACGGACAAATCTTCATGTCCGGGGCCGACTCATTGCTCATGCATGAGCAGGGAGTCGATTTCGGCCTGATTCCGGCCCGAAAAACGACCGTCCGCTCATGCATGAGCGGGCGGTCGATGCTGCGGGGCCGGGTCAGACGTTGCGGAAGCGGTTGATCTTGTCCTCGAACCTGGCCCGCTTCTCGGGGTTGGAGACCCCGAGGCCCTCCGACGGGGCGAGGCAGAGCACGCCGACCTTGCCCTGGTGGGTGTTCTTGTGGACGTCCAGGGCGGCCTGGCCGGTGTCGGCGAGGGCGTAGGTCTTGGACAACGTCGGGTGGATGATCCCCTTGTCGATGAGGCGGTTGGCCTCCCAGGCCTCGCGGTAGTTCGCGAAGTGCGAGCCGATGATCCGCTTCAGGCTCATCCAGAGGTAGCGGTTGTCGTACTGGTGGATGTAGCCCGAGGTCGAGGCGCAGGTGGTGATCAGGCCACCGCGGCGGGTCACGTAGATCGAGGCGCCGAAGGTCTCCCGGCCGGGGTGCTCGAAGACGATGTCGATGTCCTCGCCGCCGGTCAGCTCGCGGATCTTCTTGCCGAACCGCTGCCACTCCTTCGGGTCCTGGTTGTGCTCGTCCTTCCAGAACTTGTAGCCCTCGGCGTTGCGGTCGATCACGTGCTCGGCGCCCAGGGACCTGCAGATCTCCACCTTGTCGGGGGAGGAGACGACGCAGACCGGGATCGCGCCGCCGGCCAGCGCCATCTGCGTGGCGTAGGACCCGAGGCCGCCCGAGGCGCCCCAGATCAGCACGACGTCGCCCTGCTTCATGTTGGCGCCGTTGTGGGAGACGAGCTGCCGGTAGGCGGTCGAGTTGACCAGCCCGGGGCAGGCGGCCTCTTCCCAGCTCAGGTGCTCGGGCTTCGGCATCAACTGGTTGGCCTTGACCAGGGCGAGTTCGGCCAGGCCGCCGAAGTTGGTCTCGAAGCCCCAGATCCGCTGCTGCGGGTCCATCATCGTGTCGTCGTGGCCCATCGCGTCCTCGAGCTCGACGGACAGGCAGTGCGCGACCACGCGGTCGCCGGGCTTCCACTTGCTGACCCCGACGCCCACCTTCAGGACGACGCCCGCCAGGTCGGATCCCACCACGTGGTAGGGCAGGTCGTGACGCTTGGTCAGCTCGGAGAGCTTCCCGTAGCGGGACAGGAAGCCGAAGGTCGACACCGGCTCGAAGATCGAGGTCCAGACGGTGTTGTAGTTGACGGCACTGGCCATGACCGCGACCAGGGCCTCACCGGGGCCTAGCTCGGGGGTCGCGACCTCGTCGAGGTGCAGGCTCTGGCGGGGGTCCTTGTCCTTCGAGGCCATCCCCTCGAACATCGCCTCTTCGTCCTTGCGGACGGTCATGCCCCGGTAGCTTTCTGGGATCGGGATCCCGGCCACGTCAGGGCGTTCGGTGTCGCTGGCGAGGATGGCCTCGAGGATGTCCTTCACGGCATTACTCCCGGGTAGAGCGAGCGGCTGGCACACGATACCGACGCCGAAATCACCCGATTCCGCAGGCTGCCGTTCGCCCGGTCGTCCTGGGCGCCAGGCGGTCGGAGCTATCGCCGAAAGGACGATTCAGTGCGCGTGCCCGTCGGCCGCGGACTCGACCAGCTCGATCAGCACGCCGCCGGCGTCCTTCGGGTGGACGAAATTGATCCGGGAGTTCGCGGTGCCCTTCTTCGGGGCGTCGTAGAGCAGACGCACGCCGGCATCGCGCAGGTGCGAGCTGATCGCGTCGATGTCGTCGACGTTGTAGGCCATCTGCTGGATGCCCTCACCGTTCTTCGCCAGGAACTTCCCGATCGGGGAGTCCTCGCGCAGCGGAGCGAGCAACTGGATGTAGGAGCCCGAGTCGCCGACGGCGAGCATCGCCTCGCGCACACCCTGCTCCTCGTTGACTTCCTCGTGCACCACGTGCATGCCGAACGTGCGCTCGTAGAAGGCGATCGAGGCGTCCAGGTCGTGGACAGCCAGTCCGACATGGTCGATGCGGTTGATCATCGAGAGCTCCTGTGCGGCGGGCCGGGCGGGCGAGGAGGAAGGATTTGCGCCCGCTGGCTATCGTGGCAGATGCCCCAGAAGTGGGCACGTCCGAGGACTGTGGAGGCCCCCCATGACCAGCTCCGTGATCATCTCCGGCGCGCGTACGCCGATGGGACGCCTGCTCGGCTCCCTCAAAGACTTCTCCGGCGCCGACCTGGGCGGGCACGCGATCGGCGCGGCCCTCTCCCGTTCCGGTGTCCCGGCCGAGGAGATCCAGTACGTGATCATGGGTCAGGTGCTCCAGGCCGGAACCGGCCAGATCACCGCGCGCCAGGCTGCCGTGAAGGCCGGCATCCCGATGAACATTCCCGCCATCACGATCAACAAGGTGTGCCTGTCCGGTCTGAACGCGATCGCGATGGCCGACCAGCTGATCCGGGCCGGCGAGGTGGACACCGTCGTGGCCGGTGGCATGGAGTCGATGACCAACGCCCCGCACGTGCTGCTGAACTCGCGTAGCGGCTTCAAGTACGGCGACACCAAGCTCACGGACTCGATGGCCTACGACGGGCTGTGGGACCAGTTCACCGACGTTCCGATGGGCGAACTGACCGAGAAGGCCAACGCCCCCCTCGGGATCTCCCGCGAGGAGCAGGACGAGTTCTCCGCCAAGTCGCACCAGCGCGCGGCCGCGGCGCACAAGAACGGCCTGTTCGCCGACGAGGTCGCCCCGATCGAGATCCCGACCCGTAAGGGCGACCCGATCGTGTTCGGCGACGACGAAGGCGTTCGCGGCGACACCACGGCGGAGTCGCTGTCGAAGCTGCGTCCGGCGTTCGCGAAGGACGGCACGATCACCGCGGGCTCCGCCTCGCAGATCTCCGACGGCGGCGCCGCGGTCATCGTGATGAGCAAGGAGAAGGCGCAGGCGAACGGACTGTCCTGGATTGCCGAGATCGGCGCCCACGGCATGGTCGCCGGCCCCGACTCCACGCTGCAGTCCCAGCCCTCCCGCGCTATCCAGGCGGCGCTGGCCAAGCAGGGGCTCAGCGTTTCCGACCTCAGCCTCATCGAGATCAACGAGGCGTTCGCCAGTGTCGGGATCCAGTCCATGCGTGAGCTCGGGGTCGGCGACGACATCGTCAACGTCAACGGCGGCGCGATCGCGCTCGGCCACCCGGTCGGGATGTCCGGCGCGCGCATCGTGCTCACGCTCGCTCTCGAGCTCGGCCGCCGCGGCGGCGGGTTCGGTGCCGCCTCGCTGTGCGGCGGCGGCGGGCAGGGCGACGCGCTGATCATCAAGGTCGGTTCCTGATACAGCGTCAGTTCACGTGACGGACGTTGCTGATCTGGTCGGGCGGGCGCGGTCGGGTGACCGGCGCGCGGTCGCCCGACTGATCAGCCTGGTCGAGGACGCCTCGCCGCTGTTGCGCGAAGTGATGGCGGCTCTGGTCGGCACCGGCGGGGACACCTACGTCGTCGGACTGACCGGCCCGCCGGGCGTCGGTAAGTCGACCTCGACGGCGGCGCTGATCGGGGCCTATCGCGCCCGCGGAGTGCGGGTCGGGGTGCTCGCGATCGACCCGTCCTCCCCGTACTCCGGCGGCGCGTTGCTCGGTGACCGGATCCGCATGGGTGCGTACGCCGAGGACGACGGGGTCTACATCCGCTCGATGGCGGCCCGCGGTCACCTCGGCGGACTCTCCTGGTCGGCACCCCAGGCGCTGCGGGTCCTCGCGGCCGCCGGATGCGAGGTGATCCTGCTGGAGACCGTCGGTGTCGGGCAGTCCGAGGTCGAGGTCGCCGGGCAGGCGGACAGCACGGTGGTGCTGATGGCCCCGGGGATGGGCGACGGCATCCAGGCCGCGAAGGCCGGAATCCTCGAGGTCGGCGACGTCTACGTCGTGAACAAGGCCGACCGGGAGGGCGCGGCCCAGACCGCACGGGAACTGACGCACATGCTCACGCTCGGCCCCGGTCGCGGTGAGGGCTCCTGGACCGCGCCGGTCCTGAAGACGGTCGCTTCGCGGGGCGAAGGTGTCGAGGAGGTCCTGGACGCGATCTCGAAACACCGCCAGCACCTGATCGACTCCGGCCGGCTCGACGCCCGCCGCCGCCGGCGCGCGGCCGGCGAGATCGAGGCCATCACCCTCGAGGCGCTGCGTCGCCGGATCGGGAATCTGCGTGGAGACCGGCGCCTTGAGGCGCTGGCCGAGCGCGTCGTCGCGGGGGAACTGGACCCCTACGCGGCAGCGGACGCTCTCGCCGCACAACTCACGGAGTAGCCCGGCACGGCGGTTCAGGGATCAGCGGGTCCGCCGGGTTCGCCGGGTTCGCCGGAGCCCGGCTGGGCGCCGGCCGGCGACTGCGGGCCCATCCGGATTCCGTGATCGGTCAGCGGCACGAGGCGGTGGTCGCGGGTGGAGACGATGACCGTGCGGCCGGGCGAGGCGAGGTCGCGCAGCGTGCGCAGGACCGTCTCGATCTCGACGTCCTCCGAGGCGGCGGAGAGTTCGTCGGCCGGGATCGCCGTCTCGAACGGCACGGCCGGGTCCACCCCGACCGCGCGGCGGAGGGCGACGAGGCCCGAGAGCGGGCCGACCACGAGAGCGATCCCGACCAGCGCGAACACCGATCCCGCGGAGAGGTGGATGGGCATCGGGAAGACCGGGGCCAGAACGAACCCGGCCACCACCACCGCCAGGCCGGCCGCGGCCAGGGACAGAACCACCGCCTGGATCATGAGACTGGCGACCAGCGGCTGGGAGGCGACGCCGATCGCCTTCAGCACCGCGAAGTCCCGCACGCGGTCGAGCATCGAGAGATGGATCGTGGCGCCCAGCACCGCGATCGCGACTGCCCACAGCAGCAGGCGCAGGAGGTCGACGGTGTCCAGCGCGTCGGAGAACAGGCGCAGGACGTCGCTCTGCGCCTGCTCGGAACTCACCGCCTGGAGTCCGAGCGCCCCGGGGTCGGTGGGGACCCCCGTGGTCAGGACGGACGTGACGATCCGGTTGCCCTGAAACAGCGCGAACTGGGCGTCACGGATGTTCAGGTAGACGTTGCCGACGCCGCCGCGCAGAGTCATGTGCTCGACCTGACCGACGACGGTGAGGTCCAGGCCGTTGAGCGTGAAGGTGTCGCCGACCTCGTAGCCGGTCGCCCGGTCCACCAGTGCTTCGTTGGGACGACTGGGCTGGCGGCCGGCCACCGGAACCGGGGGGCCGAGTCCGCCCGGTCGGTAACCGATCACCGTGACATCCACCGCGCGGTCGCCGCCCGTCGTGGCGAAGGCCATGACGAGCGGGTCCGCCTGCGTGACGCCCGGAGCCCTGGCCACCTGGTCGACCACTGTGTCCGGCATCGCGGACAGGGCGCTGAAGGGCCCACTGGCGCCCGCTCGGACGATCCAGGAATCGGCACCGACGGCCTGCACCGCGCGGTCCGCCTCGCCGTCCAGTGCGGAGCTCATCCCGGCGAGCAGCAGGGTGAGGGAGAAGACCAGTGCGGCGCCGATCACGCCGAAGGCCCATCGCCGGCCGCGCCACTGCAGATCCCGCAGCGTGATCAGCCACATGGCCGAAACCTAGTGAACGTCCGCGTCCGGCTTGCGGGCGGGCGACTTCGGGGTCGGCGCGGTGAGCGTGGCCTGGGTGTCCGACTTCACCGGCACGGCGCCGAGGGATCCGGACAGGTCGTTGTCGATCCGGGTCGGGAGAGCGACCCCCGCCGGGTGGTAGGTGTCCTGGACCCGCTTCGCGCTGATCGCGGCGCAGGTCGGTGGGCCGATCGTCTTCAGCGTGGTCGTGAGCCGGACGTGCCGCAGGGAGTTGGTGCCATCGGCGCCGGGCTTGCCCTCGGAGACCAGGACGGCGGCGGTGTGCGCGGCGGTGCATCCGTCCTTCGACTCCAGATCGAACTCCCAGGTCTGCCCGGCCTTCGCGATGTCGGGTTCGAGGAGGACCGGCGTCGGCGGGGCGAACTCCAGAACGACCGCGGCCAGGCCGGTCGAGGCGTCCATCCGGTACGCCGAGAGGTAGACCCCGTCCGCCTGCCGGGCCAGCGTGAGTTCCTCGATGATCCCGGCACCGTCGGGACGCCGCGCGTCGAGGGTCCAGATCTGTTCGTCCGCGCCGCCCGCGGTCGCCACCTGCATCTTCATCGTCGACGGCGGCTTGCCGAGGCTGGAGGTCCCGGTCAGGGCGTAGGTGTAGTCGCCGACCAGCGGCAACGTGAGCCCGCCGGTCGGGGCCGGCACCGGAACTCCCGGGGCGGGAGTTCCGGCCTTCCCGGGCTTGCCCGGCTTGACGGGCTTGGGTGGCTGGAAGGTGCCGCCGGGCAGGGGGATCGCGGGTGGTGGGGCGCCGGAACTGGTGGGTGCCGCGCTCGCGGCGGGCTTGGCCGTGGCGGCGCCGGGCACCGCGTCGTCGTACGGAACCTCCAGGCCGGCCGTCCCGGCCGGCGTGACCTCGGGCTGTCCGCCACAACCGGCCACCACCAGTGCTCCCGCGAGCAGGCCGGCACCGCACGCGGTCCGGCCCAGGGGTCCCATGGCCCCATCTTCGTTCGGCTTCGGGAACGGAGGAAGCCGACTTGCCGAGTCGTGACAATTGACAGCGCCGGTCAGCGTCGTCGAGGCACCAGGCAGGATGGATGCGCTGGACGGGCGCGGGGCCCGCCGGAACGGGAGGCTCCAGGCGTATGGCTGCGGGAATGCTGGCGACGCGGATCGGTCGGCTGCGGCTGATTTCGGTGCTGGAGGGGACCAGCTATCTGGTTCTGCTCCTGATCTCGCGCTGGGTGCTCGACTGGCACGCCGGGGTCGCGATCCTGGGCCCCATCCACGGAATCCTCTTCGTCACCTACCTCCTCGGGGTTCTCGACCTGCGCAAGCGCATGGACTGGGACCTCCCCACGCTGGGAAAGCTCGGCGCGGCAGCGGTGATCCCGCTGGCCACCTTCTTCGTCGAACGCTGGCTGCGGACGCAGCACGAGTCCGTCCGTCAGGCAGGATGAGGGCATGGCTCAGCCACCTACCTCACGCGTCCCGACCCACGGCGCCATCGACCTCTCCGCTCTGAAGGCCCGCGCCACCCGGCCGCCGGGTGAGATCCCGGAACCGCCGGCCCGATCGAGCGGCTCCGCCCTGGGCGTGCCGCCCGAGTCCGCCGGCGCGCCGGGCGCCGAGACGCCGGTGGAGCGGTCGCACGGCGGCAACCCCTGGGTCGTCGAGGTCACCGAGGAGAACTTCGGCTCGGAGGTCATGACGACCTCGGTGACCGTCCCGGTGGTGCTCGATTTCTGGGCCGGCTGGTGCCAGCCGTGCAAGCAGCTCGCGCCGATCCTGGAGAAGCTGGCGCTGGAGTACGAAGGCCGGTTCCTCCTGGCCACCATCGACACCGACGCGAACCCGCGTCTCGCGCAGGAGATCGGCATCCAGAGCCTGCCGACGATCCTCGCCGTGGTCGGGCAGCAGCCCGTGCCGCTGTTCCAGGGCGCGCTGCCGGAGGCGCAGGTCCGCCAGTATCTCGACGAACTTCTGCGCGTCGCGACGATGAACGGGGTCGCCGGGCGGGCGGCACCACGCAACGGCGGTGCCCCCGTGGCGGCCGCAGCGGGCGAGCCCGAACTGCCGCACGCCGAGGCCTACGAAGCGATGATCGCCGGCGACCTCGACGCCGCCGAGTCCGGCTACTCCGCCGCGCTGGCGGCGCGTCCGAACGATGCCGACGCGATCGCGGGTCTGGCCAAGGTCGGGCTGTTGCGGCGGATCTCGAGCGTCTCGAACCCCGAGGTCGTGCTGCAGGCCGCGGACGCCTCGCCGACGGACATCGCGGCCCAGACCCTGGCCGCGGATGTCGAGGTGGCCGCGGGCACGCCGGAGGCCGCGTTCGCGCGCCTGGTGCAGGCGATCCGGATGAGCGGCGGCGACGAGCGCGACGCTTTCCGCGAACACCTGCTCAGCCTGTTCGCGGTTGTGGGCGGCGACGACCCCCGGGTCGCCACCGCCCGTCGCGCCCTGGCGAGCGCCCTGTTCTAGACCTCAGGCCGGACCGTGACGTAGCCATACCGTCGCCAGCGGCGGCAGCGTGACCTTCGCCGAGGCGGGGAGGCCGTGGTGCGGTTCCTCGATCGCGTCGACGCCACCGAGGTTCCCGACCCCGCTGCCGGTGTAGACGTCGGCGTCGGTGTTCAGTACCTCGGTCCAGCGTCCGGTGCAGGGCAGCCCGACGCGGTAGTCGGCGTGGACCGTGTTGGAGAAGTTCGACAGACAGGCCAGAGCCGTCCCGTCGTTGGCGAACCGCAGGAACGAGAACACGTTGCTGACGGTGTCGTTGGCGTCGATCCAGGCGAACCCGCGCGGGTCGGTGTCGAGCTCCCACAGTTCCGAGGACGCGACGTAGACGCGGTTGAGGTCACCCACGAGCCGGTGCAGTCCGGCGTGCTCCGGATGCTCGAGCAACCACCAGTCCAGCGAGCGCGCCTCCGACCACTCCGACTCCTGGCCGAACTCGGAGCCCATGAACAGCAACTGCTTGCCGGGATGGGCCCACATGAAGCCCAGGTAGGCGCGCAGGTTGGCCAGCTTCTGCCACCGGTCGCCGGGCATCTTGCCGAGGAGCGAGCCCTTGCCGTGCACGACCTCGTCGTGCGAGATCGGCAGCGTGTAGTTCTCGGAGTACGCGTACATCATCGAGAACGTCATCTGGTGGTGGTGGTACTGCCGGTGGATCGGGTCGTGGCTGACGTAGCCCAGCGAGTCGTGCATCCAGCCCATGTTCCATTTGAAGCCGAAGCCCAGCCCGCCGAGGTGCGTCGCGCGGGTGACACCCGGCCACGCCGTGGACTCCTCGGCGACGGTGAAGGCGCCGGGGGCGCGGCGGTAGACGGTGGCGTTCATCTCCTGCAGGAACTTGACGGCGTCGAGGTTCTCCCGGCCACCGAACTCGTTCGGACTCCACTGCCCTTCGGGGCGGGAGTAGTCCAGGTAGAGCATCGAGGCGACGGCGTCCACGCGTAGCCCGTCGACATGGAACTCCTCGAGCCAGTAGCACGCGTTGGCGACGAGGAAGTTGCGCACCTCGGACCGGCCGAAGTCGAAGATCAAGGTGCCCCACTCGGGGTGCTCACCCCGCTGCGGGTCCCCGTGCTCGTAGAGCGGTGTGCCGTCGAAGCGGGCCAGCGCCCACTCGTCCTTGGGGAAGTGCGCAGGCACCCAGTCGATGATGACGCCGATGCCGGCCTGATGCAGCCGGTCGACCAGGTAGCGGAAATCGTCGGGGGAACCGAAACGCGAGGTGGGCGCGAAGTAGGACGAGACCTGGTAACCCCAGGACCCCCCGAAGGGATGCTCGGCCACCGGCAGCAACTCGACGTGCGTGAAGCCGGACTCCTGGACGTACGTGACGAGTTCCTCGGCGAGCTCGCGGTACCCGAGGCCCGCCCGCCAGGAGCCGAGGTGCACCTCGTAGACGCTCATCGGCCGCTCGACCGGCTGCGTCGCGGTGCGGGAGGTCATCCACTGCTCGTCGGCCCAGGTGTAGTCGGACTCGTACACCACCGAGGCCGTGGCGGGCGGCACCTCGGCGAAAGCGGCCATCGGGTCGGCCTTCTGCCGCCACGTGCCGTCCTGGCCGAGGATCTCGTACTTGTAGTGCGTTCCCGCGGCGAGAGTGGGGACGAAGAGCTCCCACACACCGGACGAGCCGAGCGAGCGCATCGGGTACGCGCGGCCGTCCCAGAAGTTGAAGTCGCCGGCCAGGCGCACCCCGCGGGCGTTGGGGGCCCACACGGCGAACGACACCCCGGCCACCGTTCCGGCCGGCCCGTCGTAGCGGCGGACCCGTGAGCCGAGCACCTGCCACAGCTGCTCGTGCCGGCCCTCGCCGATCAGGTGCAGGTCGACTTCGCCCAGCGTCGGCAGGTAACGGTAGGGATCGTCGAGGACGGTGGTGCTTCCGTCATGGACGACCTCGAGGCGGTAGTCCGGGGCGTGCGGTCCGGGGACGACGCCGACGAAGACCCCCTCGTGTTCATGAGCCAGCTCGTGACGCTCGGCGTCGGGGCCGGTTCCGATCAGCACGGTGACGCGGTCCGCCAGCGGGCGCAAGGTGCGGATGGTCACCGCGCCGTCGCTGCTCGGGTGTGCCCCGAGGACCGAGTGGGGGTCGTGGTGCTCGCCGGCGACCAGGCTCCGCAGAGCCTCGCGCGACACCGGAGTGGGGGACAGGGTCTTCTCCTGGGCAGTTTTCATGACCGGCCTCCCGCGAGCAGGTCACCGAGAACAGGGGTGTGGAGCAACCGGCGGATGGCGCCGAGGGGGACCTCGACCCAGTCCGGCCGGTTGCGCGTTTCGTACACCACTTCGTAGACCGCCTTGTCGAGGACCAGAGCTGTGAGGGGCACGGGATCGGTCAGGTCATCGGCGCCCGCGACGTCGGCGTAGCCGGCACAGTACGCGCGCGAATTGCGGGCGGCCCAGGCCGTGGCGCGCTCCTCCGCACCGGGCCGGGAGGCCGCGTCACCGGGGTCGGCGCCCGAGAAGAGTTGCCGTGCCGCGTAGTCGAACGAGCGGAGCATGCCCGCGATGTCCTTGAGCGGGGTCTGCGGCGCGGCGCGTTCGGTGATCGGACGGGCGGGCTCTCCCTCGAAGTCGAGGATCTTCCAGCCCGCGTCGGTGCGCAGCGCCTGGCCCAGATGCAGGTCGCCGTGGACCCGTTGCGCGGTGATGGGGTGGTCGATCTTGGTCAGCTCGTCGTAACGGGCCGCGATGTCGTCGGCGAACTCGGCCAGCTGCGGCGCGGCCGCCACACACGCGTCCAGGCGCCTGCGCAGGGTGGCCGCGAGATCGGCCACCTCCGCGCCCGACCAGGACACGCTGCCCAGGACCCGGGCCAGATCCGCGTGCACCGCCGCCGTCGCCTGACCGAGGCGGAACGCCTCGCCGGCGAAGTCGCCGCCCGAGGCCGCCGGATCCGGGTCCTCCTCGGCGTAGAGCGCGCGGACGCTGGCCAGCGCGAGATCCCACCCGTCGGTCGCCGAGGGGAAGAACTCGGTGGCGATGGCCAGGGTCCCGACCTGCGGCTCGCCGTCGTGCCCGGTCCAGTCGCCGTCCACCCAGCCGAGCAGGGCGGGTACGGAGGTGTTGCCGGCCTGCGCGAGCGCGTGCAGGAGTTCGACGTCCGGGTTGGTGCCGGCGACGAGTCGCCGGAAGATCTTGAGGATCGCCGCGTCGCCGAAGACGACCGAGGTGTTGGACTGCTCGCCGCCCATCACCCGTGAGGGTTCGTTCGCGGGGATCGGCACCGCGCTCGCCTCGCGCTGGAAGGACAGGCCGTCGGCGTACCGACCGGCGGCCATACCGCTCAGCCAGGCGGCGGTGGCGTCCTTGTCCTGCGGCGCGTCATAGGCGTAGCGGGGCTGGTTCGAGCCCTCGGACGCCCAATGCCCGATGAGGGCGTGCGCCAGCGCCGGATCAGGCTCCAGGCGGTAGGAGACCGGGAGGGAATAGGTCTCGCCCTCACCATCCGCGTAAGCGATGGCGATCGCGATGAGTTCCACCGGGGGATCGTCGTTGAGCATGCCGATCGCGGTCGCGTTCGCGCGCGCGATCTCCCGCCCCTTGCCGGCGAACCAGCGCTGAGCGGTGAGCCAATGGGTCAGGTCGTCGCGCATCTCCATAAACGTTCGCTTACCCGGGTGGGTCGAGACGGAACCAGTAGCTTCCGTGCGGCGGCGCCGTCAGCAGGTAGGGAAGCTCACCAATCAGCGGGAATCCCACGCCGCCGAGCAGCTCAACAGGCCGGTAACCCTCGAATCGACGCAGATCCAGCTCCACCGGCTGCGCGAACCGCGAGAGGTTGTTCACACAGAGCACGATGTCCGAGCCGGCCGGATCGCCCGGATTCGGGGAGTACTCGCGCAGGAAAGACAGCACGCTGGGGTTGGATCCCCCCAGGTCGGTGAAGGTGCCGAGGCCGAAGGCGGGGTTCGCCTTACGGACCTCGATCATGCGCCGGGTGTAGTGCAGCAGCGAGGTGGGCGCGGCCATCTGCGCCTCGACGTTGGTGACCTGGAACCCGTAGATCGGGTCCATGATCACCGGCAGGGTCAGGCGGCCGGGGGTGGCGTCGGAGAATCCGGCGTTGCGGTCGGGGTCCCACTGCATGGGCGTCCGCACCCCGTCGCGGTCACCCAGCCAGATGTTGTCGCCCATGCCGATCTCGTCGCCGTAGTAGAGGACGGGCGAGCCCGGCAGCGAGAGCAGGAGCGCGGTGAACAGTTCGAGGCGACGCCGGTCGTTGTCCAGGAGCGGCGCGAGCCGGCGGCGGATCCCGATGTTGGCCTTCATCCGCGGATCCTTGGCGTACTCCGCGTACATGTAGTCGCGCTCTTCATCGGTGACCATCTTGAGGGTGAGCTCGTCGTGGTTCCGCAGGAAGATGCCCCACTGGCAGTTGTCGGGGATCTTCGGCGTCTGCGCCATGATCTCGGAGATCGGGTAGCGGGTCTCGCGTCGCACGGCCATGAACAGGCGGGGCATGACGGGGAAGTGGAAGGCCATCTGGCATTCGTCGCCGTCGCCCATGTACGCGACGACGTCCTCCGGCCACTGGTTCGCCTCGCACAGCAGCACCCGGTCCGGATAGAGCCGGTCGACGTCGGCCCGGACCTCGCGCAGGAACTGATGCGTCTGCTCGAGGTTCTCGCAGTTGGTGCCCTCCTCCTCGAACAGGTAGGGCACCGCGTCCAGTCGGAAGCCGTCGATCCCGAGGTCGAGCCAGAACCGCAGCGCCTCCATGATCGCGGTGCGTACGTCCGGGTTCTCGAAGTTCAGATCGGGCTGGTGGGAGAAGAACCGGTGCCAGTAGTACTGCTTCCGGACGGGGTCGAAGGTCCAGTTCGAGGTTTCGGTGTCGACGAAGATGATGCGCGCGTCGGCGTACTTCTTGTCGTCGTCGGACCACACGTAGAAGTCGCCGTAAGGACCGGTCGGATCGCTGCGGGAGGCCTGAAACCACGGGTGCTGGTCCGAGGTGTGGTTCATGACGAAGTCGATGATCACGCGGATGCCGCGTTCGTGGGCCTCCTCGACGAATTCGACGAAGTCGCCGAGCGTCCCGAACTCGGGCAGCACCGCGGTGAAGTTCGCGACGTCGTAGCCGCCGTCACGAAGCGGTGAGGCGAAGAACGGCGGCAGCCAGAGGCAGTCGACGCCGAGCCACTGCAGGTAGTCGAGCTTCTGGCTGAGGCCCTTGAGGTCACCGACGCCGTCGCCGTTGCTGTCGTTGAAGGACCGGACGAGGACCTCGTAGAAGACGGCTCGCTTGAACCACTCCGGGTCATTGGGGCTCTCCGGTGTGTCCTGGAAGGAGTCGATCCGCAGCACACCGGTGTCGTGGTCGTTCATGGGCGGGGCGCTCCCAGCGGGCGCAGCGAGAGCAGGTGCGCGGGTTCGCGGAACGGGTCGAGGCGGATGTAGTTGTCGGCGCCCCACGTCCAGGTCTCGCCGGTGAACTCGTCCGTGACGATGCACTGCTCTCCGGGGGCCAGTCCGACAGCTTCCAGGTCCAGGTGCAGCATCGTCTCCCGCACGGCGTGCGGGTCGAGGTTGACGACAACCAGAATGGTGTCTGACACACCGTCAGGGCCGACGGCGGTCTTCGAGAACGCCAGGATGTTCTCCTCGTCGGTGGGGTGGAACGTCACGTTGCGCAGCTGCTGCAACGCCGGGTGGGCGCGCCTCGCTCGGTTCAGTGTGGTCAGGTAACCGGCCAGGCTGCGACCCTCGGCCTCGGCCGCGGCATAGTCCCGGGGGCGGTACTGGTACTTCTCCGAGTCCAGGTACTCCTCGCTGCCCGGCCGGACTGCGACGCCCTCGAACAGCTCGTATCCGGAGTACACGCCCCACGCCGGGGAGAGCGTGGCGGCCAGCGCCGCGCGGATCTTGAAGGCCGGCGGGCCGCCGTACTGGAGAAACCCGTGCAGGATGTCGGGGGTGTTCACGAAGAAGTTCGGTCGCAGGAAGTGCGCGGTCTCCTGCGCGAGCTCTTCGGCGTACTCCCGGAGCTCCGCCTTCGTGGTCCGCCAGGTGAAATAGGTGTACGACTGGTGGAACCCGACCTTGGCGAGCTCGTGCATCATCGCCGGCCGGGTGAACGCCTCGGAGAGGAAGAGCACGTCCGGGTCGGTGCGACGGATGTCTCCGAGCAGCTGCTCCCAGAACGACACCGGCTTGGTGTGCGGATTGTCCACGCGGAAGATCCGGACGCCGTGCTCCATCCAGTGGTGCAGGACGCGCAGGCACTCGGCGTAGAGACCGTCGGGGTCGTTGTCGAAGTTGATCGGATAGATGTCCTGGTACTTCTTCGGCGGGTTCTCCGCGAAGGCGATGGTCCCGTCGGCGCGGGTGGTGAACCACTCCGGGTGGTCCTTGACCCAGGGGTGGTCGGGTGAGGCCTGCAGGGCGAAGTCCAACGCCACCTCGAGGCCGTTCTCCCGGGC
This sequence comes from uncultured Actinomycetota bacterium, assembly GCA_963756785.1. Classification (GTDB taxonomy): domain Bacteria; phylum Actinomycetota; class Actinomycetes; order Sporichthyales; family Sporichthyaceae; genus Sporichthya. Next base: position 1,268,427 of record CAVWPF010000007.1, on the reverse strand, counting down.
GGTGTCCACGAAGCGGTCGAAGTCCTGAATCGTGCCCAGGTCCGGGTGGATCGCGTCGTGCCCGCCTTCGGCGCCGCCGATCGCCCAGGGCGAGCCGGGGTCGTCGGGCCCGGGCGTCAGGGTGTTGTTCGGACCCTTGCGGTACGCCCGGCCGATCGGATGGATCGGCGGCAGGTAGACGACGTCGAACCCCATCGCGGCGATCGCCGGCAGCCGCTTGGCGGCCTCCGCGAACGTGCCCGAGCGCGGCGGATCCAGGCTCGCGCCCTCGCTGCGGGGGAAGAACTCGTACCAGGAGCTGTAGAGGGCCTCGGGGCGGTCCACCTGCAGCGGAAACCGTTTGGACGAGGTGACCATGTCACGCAGGGGGTACCGGGCGAGCAATTTGATGACCTCCGGCGCGAGCCCGGCGGCGAGCCGGACCTGGGCGGGGTAACGCTCGTCACGTAGATCGGCGGCGGTGCCGCGCAGCAGCTTGACCCCCGCCTCGTCAGGGACGCCCTCGAGGGCGCGCTCCATCAGCCGAGCGCCCTCCTCCAGCATCAGTTCGACGTCGACCCCGGCCTTGATCTTGATCGGCGCGTCGTGTCGCCAGGTGCCGTAGGGATCGCTCCAGCCCTCGACCGAGAACGTCCACTTGCCGGGTCGCGTCGGTGTCACCGTGGCGCCCCACCGGTCGGTGCCGGGAGCGAGTTGGCGCATGAGGACGAAGTCCGCGGGTTTGCCCCGCGGGTCGCGCAGCACCACGTTCGCGTTGACCGCGTCGTGCCCCTCGCGGAACACCGTGGCCTGCACCTCGAAGGTTTCACCTGCGACGGCCTTCGCCGGTCGCGCAGTGCAGTCCACCACCGGGTGGACGTCCGAGATAGGGATGCGGGCGCTCACCTTTGCGAACGTACCCGCACAGCGTGATCGCAACCAGGCGCCGTCCGAGCCGGCCCGGCGGACTACCCCATCTGGCCCCGCGCGCGGTGCGGAGCCGAAACCGGGCCCGGATAGATTGAGTCGGGTGAGAGCTATCCGTCGGTTCACCGTCCGCGCTGCCCTGCCCACCGAGCTGCTGCCGCTGGGGGAGTTGGCCACCAACCTCCGGTGGAGTTGGCACGCCGACACCCGTGCGATCTTCGCGGCCGTCGACCCCCAGACCTGGGAGGCCGTGGGGCAGGACCCCATGAAGCTGCTGGGCGCGGTGTCACCGGCCCGGCTCGGCGAGCTCGTCGAGGACGGCGAGTTCCGCGCACGCCTGGAGGCCGCCGTCGCCGACCTGCGCGCGTACCGGACCGAGGAACGCTGGTACCAGCGCGCGGAGAACGCCGGCGAGCACCCGCTCCCGCGGGGGATCGCGTACTTCTCTCCTGAGTTCGGGATCACCGCGGTGCTGCCGCAGTACTCCGGCGGCCTCGGCATCCTCGCCGGCGACCACCTCAAAGCGGCCAGCGACCTCGGCGTGCCGATCATCGGCGTCGGCCTGCTCTACCGCCGTGGCTACTTCATCCAGTCGCTGTCGCGCGAGGGCTGGCAGGAGGAGCGCTACCCGATCCTGGACCCGCACGAGCTCCCGATCGAGGCCCTGCGTGAGGCCGACGGGTCGCTGCTCCGGGTGCGGATCGGTCTGCCCGGCGGTCGCAGCCTGGTCGCCCAGGTGTGGCAGGCCCAGGTCGGCCGGGTGCCGCTGCTCCTGCTCGACTCCGACGTCGAGGAGAACGGGCCGTTCGAGCGAGAGGTCACCGACCGCCTCTACGGCGGCGGAACCGAACACCGGCTGCATCAGGAACTGCTGCTCGGCATCGGCGGTGTGCGCGCCGTCCGCGCCTACTGCCGCCTCACCGGCACGCCCGACCCCGAGGTCTTCCACACGAACGAGGGTCACGCCGGTTTCCTCGGACTGGAACGGATCCGCGAATACACCGAGGACGACGGCCTGCCCTTCGACGCGGCGCTCGAGGCCGCCCGCGCCGGCACCGTCTTCACCACGCACACCCCGGTGCCGGCCGGCATCGACCGCTTCCCCCGGGAGCTGATCGCCACCTACTTCGGCGGTGACAACTCCATCGCCTCCGTCCCGGTCGAGCGCGTGCTGGAACTGGGCGCGGAGACCTACGAGGGCGGGGACCCCGCGGTTTTCAACATGGCCGTGATGGGCCTGCGCCTGGCTCAGCGCGCGAACGGCGTGAGCGTGCTGCACGGCGAGGTCAGCCGGCAGATGTTCGGGGGCCTGTGGCCGGGGTTCGACACCGACGACGTGCCGATCACGTCCATCACCAACGGCGTCCACGCTCCGACCTGGACCGCGCCCGAGGCACTGGAGCTGGCCCGCCGCGAGGCCGGGCAGGCCTTCGTCGCCACCGCCGAGGACTGGGGTGCACTCGACGGCGTCTCCGACCAGGCCCTGTTCGGAGTGAGCCGCGTGTTGCGCGAGCGCCTGGTCTCCAGCGCCCGGCGGCGGCTGCGGGCGCAGTGGCACCTGCGTGGCGTGAGCGACGCCGAGCTCGGCTGGGTCAACACGGTGCTCGACCCCGATGTCCTGACGATCGGCTTCGCGCGGCGGGTGCCGTCGTACAAGCGGCTCACGCTGATGCTCACCGACCCCGCCCGGCTCAAGCAACTGCTCCTGCACCCGGAGCGGCCGATCCAGCTGGTGATCGCGGGTAAGGCGCATCCGGCCGACGACGGCGGCAAGCGCCTGATCCAGGAACTCGTCCGCTTCACCGACGACCCGGCGGTCAGGCACCGGATCGTGTTCCTCACCGACTACGACATGGCGCTGGCCGAGGAGATGATCCCCGGCTGCGACGTCTGGCTGAACAACCCGCTGCGGCCGTTGGAGGCCTGCGGGACCTCCGGCATGAAGGCGGCGCTCAACGGCTGCCTCAACCTCTCGGTGCTCGACGGCTGGTGGGACGAGTGGTACGACGGCGCCAACGGGTGGGCCATCCCGTCCGCCACCGGCGTCGACGACCCCGAGCGGCGGGACGAGCTCGAGTCCAGCGCGCTCTACGACCTGATCGAGACCTCGGTGGCGCCGCGCTTCTACGAGCGGGACGACTCCGGGTTGCCGGCCCGCTGGCTGGAGATGGTCCGGCACACCATCGGCTCGCTGGGTCCGAAGGTCCTGGCCTCCCGGATGGTGCAGGACTACATCAACCAGCTCTACGCACCGGCGGCCGTCTCGTCCCGCGAGCTGGCCGACGACAAGCTCGCGCTGGCCCGGGACCTGGCCTCCTGGAAGACCCGTGTCCGCGCGGGATGGAGTGCGGTCCGGGTGGACCACGTCGAGGTGCACGGCGGGGTTGACGCGGCGTCAGTCGGCGACGAGGTGCAGGTGGCGTGCCTGGTCTCGCTGGGATCGCTCGACCCGTCCGACGTCGACGTGCAACTGGTCTACGGCCGGGTCGACGAATCCGACCAGATCCTGTCGCACAAGTCGCTCTCGCTGAGCGTCGCGGAGCGGTTCGAGAGCGGTCGCAACCGGTACGAGGGCAGTGTGCGGCTCTCCAACAGCGGGCCGTTCGGCTACTCGGTCCGGGTGCTCCCGGCCCACCGATTGCTGGCGAACCCGGCCGAATTGGGTCTGGTCGCGGTGCCTTCCGCCCCGTCCGGTATGACCGACGGTCCGGTGCGTTAGACACTGCGGGGCTCATCCCGAACATTTCGCGGCCCTGGGTGCCATCCTTGACCAGGTCGGCCATAGATTCGGCGGCTGCGGAGTTCGTTGGGCAAGACGGTCAGGAGTAGTGGCGTGGAACGGTTGCCGGGCACGCCCTACTTGGCCGGAGAGGTCATGGGCCGTGGTCCCCACGGGGCGGTGCTGGTCGGCCGTGACGCGCTCGAACGGCGCCTCGCCGTCAAGGTGCTCAGCCAGGACCTGAGCGGCGACCCCGCCACGGCGCGGGATTTCGCCGGTCAGCGCGATGCCCTGCTCTCCGTGCGGCACCCGCACCTGATGCCCGTGTACGACATCCTGTCCACCGACTCCGGCGTGCTGGCCATCGTCACCGACCGGGCCGAGGGCGGGAACCTGCGCCAGGCCCTCGAGGTCGTCCGGACCTTCCCGCCGTCCGAGGCGTGCCGGCTCGGTGCCCAATTGGCCCGCGCGGTTGCCGCGCTGCACTCGGCCGGTCTGGTGCACGGCGATCTGATTGCCACGAACGTGTTGTTCAACGACGGCGGGAACCGGCCGGCGGTGCGCGTCTCGGACGCCGGGCTGACCCGGTGGCTCGCCTCGGTCGGGCGCGGCTGGGTGCCTGCCGGGGCTTACGCCTATGCCTCCCCGGAAGCGGCAGCCGGTTCGACGCCGGGGGCCGCCGCCGACCTCTACGCCGTCGGGGTCCTGCTGCACGAGATGTGCGTCGGTGTTCCGCCCTTCACCGGCGAGCCCGCCGAGGTGATGCGCCGTCACATCGAGGAGGTGCCGGTCCGACCGGCGGGCATCCCGGACCAGCTCTGGGTGCTGATCGCGGCGCTCCTCGCCAAGGACGGCGCCTCCCGCGTCGGCCCGGCGGCCGCGGTCGCCGGCTACCTGGACGCCATTGCGGCCGACGTCGACCGTGTTCCCCCCGCCGCCCCGATCGGCCCGATGGCCGCGGTGGTGGCCGCCGCCCCGCTGCCGAACCTGTCGGCCCCGGAGCCGGTCGCCACCGAGCCGCCCGTCGGCCCCACCGACGAGACGGATGTCCGGCCGGCCTGGACCCCGCCGCCCGCCGACCCCGCCCCGTGGGAACGCGCGGCGGTCGATCCGGTCGCCTACGAACCGGCCGGGTACGAGGCGTACTCGGGCGGCGACGGACCCGCGGGCTACGAGCCCGCCGCCTACGAGCCCGGCGCGTACGATCCCGCTGCCTACGAGCCGGCCGAGGTCCCCGCAGGTGCGGGGGAGGACCGCGTGATGACCGCGGCCTACCTGGCCGCGACCAAGCGTCGCCGGCGGCAGCGTGCGGCCGCGATCGCGGCCGCGGTCCTGGTGCCGGTGATCGCGCTCGGCTTGATCATCGGTGCCCTCGCGGGCGGCGGCGACGACGGCGACGACGGTCAACTGGTCGACGGTCAGAACAACGGGGTCGAGCCCACCCCCGTCCTGCCTGGCGACCTCGGCACCCCGACGCCCACCCCGACGCCCTCGGTCTCCCCGACGCCAACTCCCACCCCGACCCCGAGCCCCACCGCGGTCCCGTCGTTCCCGACCCCGACCCCGGAGTCGACCCCGCGGCCCACCCCGACGCCGAGGCCGACGGCGACGCCCGTCGTCACCCCCGCGCCGACCCCGACCCCGACGCCGACACCGACACCGACACTCGCGCCGACCCCGACACCGACACCGACCCCGACTCCTTCGTCGACGCCGGCCGTCGAGCCGGATCCCCTTCCGCCACCGGCGACGGAGTAGCTCAGCCGATCAGCGGGTCCGGTACGCCGATCACCTGGAGCAGGACGGCCGAGCGGCCGGTCATCGTGAGGGGTTCGCCCGGGGCGAGCGCGACGGCCCCCCCTGGGCGGTGGCCGGCGTCGCTGTCGAGCAACGGTACGAAGGCGGTGGCCCAGGTGGAGCGGGGCATGCGGAAGTCGAGGGGGTCGGCCCCCGCGTTCAGCAGGAGCAGGAAGCTGTCGTCGGTCAGGACCTCGCCGTGCTCGCCCCGCTGGTGGATGGCGTCGCCGCACAGCAGGACACCGAGCGAGTTCCGGCCGTTGTCGTGCCAGTCGGCATGGGTCAGACGCTCGCCCTCGGCGGTGAACCAGGCGAGGTCGGGCTGACCGTGCTCGCCGATCGGGTCGCCGGTGAAGAAGCCCTGTTGGCGGAACACGGGGTGCGCCCGCCGGAGGGCCAGCAGCGTCCGCGTGAACTCGGTCATGCGGTCCGCGGTCGGGTCCGGCGACCAGTCCACCCAGGAGATGTCGTTGTCCTGGCAGTAGGCGTTGTTGTTGCCGCGCTGGGTCCGCGCGCGTTCGTCACCGGCCACCAGCATCGGGGTTCCGATCGAGAGCAGCAGCGTCATCAGAAGATTGCGCATCTGACGCTCCCTCAGCAACAAGACGCTGAAGGTGGACGTCTCGCCCTCCTCGCCGCAGTTCCAAGACCGGTTGTCCTCGGTCCCGTCCCGGTTGTCCTCGCCGTTGGCCTCATTGCGCTTGGCCGTGTAGGTCACCAGGTCGCGCAGCGTGAAGCCGTCGTGTGAGGTGACGTAGTTGATCGAGGCAACCGGTCCGCGGCCGGGTTGTGCGAACACGTCGGAGGATCCGGACAACCGGTAGGCCAGGTCGTCGACCCCGGCCGGGGCGCCGCGCCAGAAGTCGCGCACGCAGCCGCGGTAGCGGTCGTTCCACTCCGCCCACGGCGGCGGGAAGCCGCCGAGCAGATAGCCGGAACCGGTGGCATCCCACGGCTCCGCGATCAGCTTGACCCCGGACAGCACCGGGTCCTGGGCAATGACCATCAGCAGCGCGGCACCCGGATCCGGTGCGTGCTCGCCCCGGAGCAGCGCCGAGGCCAGGTCGAAACGGAATCCGTCGACGCCCATCTCGGTGACCCAGTACCGCAGCGAGTCCGCGATGAACGCGATGACCTGCGGGGAGCGGGCGTCCAGTGTGTTGCCGCAGCCGGTCACGTCGTCGTAGCAGCGGCCTTCGCGCAGTCGGTAGTAGGCCGCGTTGTCCAGGCCGCGGAAGCTCAGCGTCGGCCCGGTCTCGTCGCCTTCGGCGGTGTGGTTGAAGACGACGTCGAGGATCACCTCGATCCCGGCGGCGTGCAGTGTGCGGACCATCTGCTTGAACTCGCGCACCTGTCCGCCGAGGGTTCCCGAGGCGGAGTAGCCGGCGTGAGGGGCGAAGAACCCGATCGTGTTGTAGCCCCAGAAGTTGCGCCGCCCGCCGCGGAGCAGGTGCTCTTCTGACACGAAGTGATGCACCGGCAGTAGTTCGACCGCGGTGACGCCCAGGCCGGTCAGGTAGTCGAGAACGGCGGGGTGCGCGAGACCGGCATACGTACCGCGCAGGTGGGACGGGACCGCCGGGTGGCTCCGGGTGAACCCGCGCACGTGCAGCTCGTAGAGGACGGTGTCCGTCCACGCCGTCCGCGGCCGGGTGTCGACGGGGTGGTCGAAGTCGAGGTCGTCCGCCGGATCGATCACGACCGCGTGGGGGACGAACGGCGCGGAGTCCCGGTCGTCGCGGACGGTGTCGTCGGAGCCCGGTCCGTGGTGGACGTGGCCGAAGGTCTCGGGCCGGGCTTCGAAGCCGCCGGTGATCGCCCGGGCGTAGGGGTCGAGCAGCAACTTGGCGGGGTTGAAACGCACGCCGCGGGCCGGGTCCCAGGGCCCGTGCACGCGGAAGCCGTAGCGCGCGCCGGGCTCGACGCCGGGGAGGAAGGCGTGCCACACGTGGCCGGACCGCTCGTGGAGGCCGACCCGGTCGGTCTCCCGGCCGGCGGAGTCCAGCAGGCAGATCTCGACGGACTCGGCGCCGGCGGAGAAGACGGCCACGTTCACGCCGCCGCGGGCGGTGTCGTACGTGGCGCCCAGCGGGGCCGACTGCCCCGGCCACGGGACCACCTGATCAGCGCACATCCGGCCATGATCCCTCCCTCTGGAGCCCGGCCGATAACGTGCCTGCTCGAAGAACTCGACGAGGAGGTCGCTATGGCGGAGTTTGTCCGGCTCGAGATCGACAACGGCGTGGCGACGATTCGCCTCGACCGGCCGAAGATGAACGCCTTGAACGCGCAGGTGCAGGAGGAGTTCCACGACGCCGCGCGCGCCGCGACCAAGGACGACTCCGTCCGTGCGGTGGTTCTCTACGGCGGGGAGCGGGTCTTCGCGGCCGGCGCCGACGTCAAGGAGATGTCCGAACTCTCCTACGCCGAGATGGCGATCAAGTCGGCCGACCTGCACCGCTGCTTCAACGCCGTGGCCGCGATCCCGAAGCCCACCATCGCCGCCGTGACCGGGTACGCGCTCGGCGGAGGCTGTGAACTCGCGATGTGCGCGGACTTCCGGGTCAGCGGCGAGAGCGTGAAGTGGGGGCAGCCGGAGATCCTGCTCGGGATCATCCCCGGCGCCGGCGGCACGCAGCGGCTCCCGCGTCTGGTCGGGCCGGCGAAGGCCAAGGACATCATCTTCTCGGGCCGCTTCGTCGACGCCGCGGAGGCGCTCGCGATCGGGCTCGTGGACCGGGTCGTCCCGGACGCCGAGGTCTACGACGCGGCGCTGACCTGGGCCCGCTCGTTCGTGGGCGGTCCCGCCGCGGCGCTGCGCGCGGCGAAGGAGGCCGTCGACCGCGGGCTGGAGGTGGACCTGTCCACCGGCCTGGACGTCGAGCGGGTGCTGTTCGCCGCGCTGTTCGCCACCGAGGACCAGAAGGCCGGGATGCGTTCGTTCGTCGAGAACGGTCCGGGCAAGGCCAGTTTCGTGGGCCGCTGAACCACCCGATAGGATCCCTACTCGCCAGTAATCGTCCCGGTGACCCAGTCCCTGGGCACCGAGGTCTGTGAGATGCGGCGGATGTTTTTCCGACCAGGAGGTCTGAGCCGAATATGAAGATCGTCGTCTGCGTGAAGCAGGTGCCGGACACGTGGGCCGAGAAGAAGCTCGACGCGTCCAAGACGCTCGACCGCGTCTCGGTCGACAACATCCTCAACGAGATGGACGAGTTCGCCATCGAAGAGGCGCTGAAGATGATCGAGGCGCACGGCGGCTCGGTCACCGTGATGTCGATGGGCCCCGACTCGGCCACCGAGGCGATCCGCAAGGCGCTCTCGATGGGCGCCGATGACGCGGTGCACATCGTCGACGACGCCCTCAAGGGTTCCTGCGCCGCGGTGACTTCGCTCGTGCTGGCGAAGGCCCTCGAGCGCATCGGTGACTACGACCTGGTCATCGCCGGGTCCGAGGCCTCCGACGCCCGGACCTCCGTGGTTCCGGCCATGGTCGCCGAGCGCCTCGGCATCCCGCAGGTCACCTTCGTCAACAAGGTCGAGGTCGACCCGAACGCGAAGACCCTGAAGGCCAACCGCATCACCGACGACGGTTACCAGGTCGTCGAGTCCTCACTGCCCGCGATGATCTCGGCTGTCGAGAAGATGAACGAGCCGCGCTACCCCTCCTTCAAGGGGATCATGGCCGCCAAGAAGAAGCCGGTCGAGACGCTCAGCATCGCCGACCTCGGACTGGACGCGGGCAGCGTCGGTCTCGAAGGCTCGTGGAGCAAGGTGAACGACAGCGCCGATCGCCCGCCGCGCTCCGCCGGCACCATCGTCGAGGACGACGGCAACGGTGGCGCCGCGCTCGTCGAGTTCCTGGCCTCCAAGAAGTTCGTCTGAGCAGGGGATTCCTATGTCACAGGTTCTCGTTCTCGTTGAGCACACCGACGGTGCGCTGAAGAAGGTCAGCCTCGAGCTGCTGACCATGGCCAAGGCGATCGGTGAGCCCGCCGCCGTGTTCGTCGGCAACGGCATCGATGCCGCCGCCGACAAGTTGGCCGAGTACGGCGCGGAGACGATCTACGTCGCGGATGACGCGGAGCTCACCGGCTACGTCGTCGCTCCGGTCGCCGAGCTGCTGGCCAAGCTGGTCAACGAGCAGTCCCCGATCGCCGTCCTCGTCGCCGCCACCGCCACCGGCAAGGAGATCGCCGGTCGGCTGGCCATCAAGACCAACTCGGGCGTCCTCACCGACGCGACCGGCCTGACCTCCGACGGCGGCACCGTCGTCGCGGAGCAGTCGATCTTCGGTGGCGCGACCGTGGTCAAGTCCTCGGCCACCCAGGGCACCCCGATCGTCGCGGTGCTCCCGAACGCCACCCCGCCGGAGGCCTCCCCGGCCGCCGGCACCCGCACCCCGGTGTCGGTCGACCTCTCGGACGCGGCGAAGGGCGCCAGGATCGTCGACTCCGTCATCGAGGAGAAGGGCGAGCGCCCGGAGCTGACCGAGGCCTCGATCGTGGTCTCCGGTGGCCGCGGCGTCGGTTCCGCCGACAACATGGCGGTCGTCGAGCGGCTCGCGGACTCCCTCGGCGCGGCCGTGGGTGCCTCGCGCGCGGTCGTCGACGCCGGCTGGTACCCGCACCAGTCCCAGGTCGGCCAGACCGGCAAGACCGTCTCGCCGCAGCTCTACATCGCGGCCGGCATCTCCGGCGCCATCCAGCACCGGGCCGGGATGCAGACCTCGAAGACGATCGTCGCGATCAACAAGGACCGCGAGGCCCCGATCTTCGACCTGGTCGACTACGGCGTCGTCGGTGACCTCCACAAGGTCCTCCCGCAGGCCGCCGATGAGGTTCAGAAGCGCAAGTAGGGAAGCGCCCGGCGATTTCCAGCGTTGCGTCCGGCAGACCCGTACCGCCAGGTGCGGGTTTGCCGGACGCACTGGCTTAACGGGCGGCGATTAGGCTGGCGAGGCAATGACGTACCTGGATCACGCGGCGACGACGCCGATGCTCCCCGAGGCGCTGGCCGCGATGACGGCCGAGCTGGGGCGCGTCGGTAATCCGTCGTCCCTGCACGGCAGCGGCCGCCAGGCGCGCCGGGTGGTCGAGGAGTCGCGCGAGACGGTCGCCGCGGCGCTGGGCTGCCGGCCCGGTGAGGTGGTCTTCACCGGCGGCGGCACGGAGGCGGACAACCTCGCACTCAAAGGTCTGTACTGGGCCCGTTCGGGGGAGAACCCCGCCCGGCGCCGGATCCTGATCAGCGCCGTCGAGCACCACGCCGTTCTCGACCCGGCGGCCTGGCTGGCGCAGTTCCAGGGGGCCGTGCTCGAGGTCCTGCCGGTGGATGCCGTAGGACGGCTGCGGCCGGAGACCCTGCGCGCGGCCATCGAGTCCGATCCCGCGTCGGTGGCGCTGGTCTCGGTGATGTGGGCCAACAACGAAGTGGGCACGGTCCAGGAGATCGCTGAACTCGCGTCGGTGGCGCGGGAGTACGAGATTCCGCTGCACTCCGACGCGGTCCAGGCGGTCGGGTCGGTGCCGGTCGACTTCGCCGCCTCGGGCGTCTCCGCGATGTCGCTGACCGGGCACAAGATCGGCGGGCCGCTGGGCGTCGGCGCCCTGGTGCTCGCGCGCGGCACGGTGCCGACGCCGCTGCTGCACGGCGGGGGTCAGGAGCGCGACGTGCACTCCGGGACGCTGGACACCCCGGCGATCGCCGGCTTCGCCGCCGCGGTCGAGGTCGCGGTCCGCCATCTCGACGCGCACGCGGCGACGCTCCACGCGTTGCGCGCCGACCTGGTCGCAGGCGTGCTGGCCGCAGTGCCGGACGCGCGGTTCAACGGTGACCCGGTCGGTCGACTGCCCGGCAACGCTCACTTCTCGTTCCCCGGCTGCGAGGGGGACTCGCTGCTGATGCTGCTCGACGCCCGCGGCATCGAGTGCTCGACCGGCTCGGCCTGTTCGGCCGGGGTCGCGCGTCCGAGCCATGTCCTGCTGGCGATGGGCCACGATGAGCCGTCGGCCCGCAGCTCGCTGCGGTTCTCCCTCGGGCACACCTCGACCGAGGCCGACGTCGCGGACCTGCTCGAAGCGTTGCCCCCGGTGGTCGAGCGCGCCCGTCGCGCCGGCGAACTCGCCGCGGCCCGGCACAAGCGACCGTGACCATGCGCGTCCTCGCGGCAATGTCCGGGGGCGTGGACTCCGCGGTCGCGGCTGCCCGCGCCGTCGATGCCGGGCACGACGTCACCGGCGTCCACCTCGCGCTGGCCGAGGCGCCCGACTCGATCAAGGGCAAGGGCTGCTGCACACCGGAGGACGCGCGTGACGCCCGCCGGGTCGCCGACGTGCTCGGCATCCCGTTCTACGTCTGGGATCTCGCCGAGCAGTTCCGCGCCGACGTCGTCGACGATTTCGTCGCCGAGTACGCGGCCGGCCGCACGCCGAACCCGTGCCTGCGCTGCAACGAGTCGATCAAGTTCGCCGCGGTGCTCGACCGGGCGATCGGACTCGGCTTCGACGCGGTGTGCACCGGGCACTACGCGCAACTGATCGAGGCTCCGGACGGCCGTGAGCTGCACCGGGCGGTCGATCCGGAGAAGGACCAGTCCTACGTCCTCGGAGTGCTCGATGCCGACCAGGTCGCGCACGCGCTCTTCCCGCTCGGGGCGTCGGTGAAGACCGAGGTCCGGGCCGAGGCCGCCCGCCGGGGGTTGCTGGTCGCCGCGAAGCCGGACAGCCACGACATCTGCTTCATCCCCGACGGCGACACGGCCGGATTCCTGCGGCAGCGGCTGGGGGAGCAGCCCGGCACCTTCGTCGATACGTCGGGAGCTGTGCTCGGGTCGCACTCCGGCGCCTACGGCTTCACCGTCGGCCAGCGAAAGGGTCTGCGGATCGGAACCCCCGCCCCGGACGGCCGCCCGCGTTACGTCCTCGACGTCTCCGTCGTCGACAACCGCGTCACGGTCGGCCCGGCCGAAGCCCTCGAGGTCGCCGGGCTCACCGCGGAGCGGCCGCGCTGGTCCGGGCCGGCGCCGTCCGGGTCGTTCGAGTGCCTCGTGCAGTTCCGCGCCCACGGCGCCGCCGTCCCCGCCGCGGTCACCGCCCTCCCGGAGGGCCTGCAGATCGCCTTCGCGGAACCGGTTCGCGGTGTCGCTCCGGGCCAGGCCGCTGTGCTCTACGAAGGAACCCGCGTCCTCGGCTCCGCCACCATCGCCGCCACCATCCGCTGACCCGCGGCCGTCATTCCCCCGAAAGCGCACCAGAGCACCGCTTCAAGCAAAATCGGCGGGTTCGGTGCTGCTGGTGACCGGGTTCGGGGTGTGGGCCTCGTTGAACGCGGAGGCGACCGGGGTGCAGTCGGTGAACACCGGCACGTTGCGGCTCTCGCTGGTCGACACCGGCAGCGCCGGGTTCGCCCAGACGGTGGCGAACATGGGTGCTGCGGACACGCAGAGCCGGTATGTGACGTTGACGAACAACGGCACCCTGGCCGGTCGTGGGCTGGCGATGAAGGTCGTGGCGTCCGGGGACAGTGTGCTGATCACCGACACCGCGGACACCAAGGCGCTGCGGGTGACGGTGTCGAACTGCACCGAGGCGTGGGTGAACGGGGCGTGCGCGCCGGGTGCGGCCACGGTGCTGAACGCGGTGGCGCTCTCGGCGCTGGCGAGCCCGAACGCGTTCGCGGGGCTGACCACGGCGAATGCCGGGGATGTGCTGAACCTGAAGGTCACGGTGGCGCTGCCGGAGCAGGACGAGCTCTACCGTGACGGGGTGTTCGTGCCCGAGGCGGTCGGGGCCGGGTCGGTGCAGGGGGCGAAGGCGACCCTGAACTACACCTTCTCCCAGACCAGTGCTCTGCTGCGCTTTCGGGAGTGTGCAGGGAGTGCACTGCTGCGCTTTCGGGGCAGCGCCCCGCGCTGTGGACACTCGCAGACTTATCCACAGAAGCTCAGGAGTTCCGGGCGTAGATCCGCCGGTACGTCCATCCTGCGTTCCGTGACCGATCCCGCATTCGCGAGCCGCCCGTTCCGTGCCGAAGCCGTCGAAGCAGGACTGACGCCGCGCCAGGTGAACGGCTCACGCTTTCGCCTGCTCCGCCAAGGACGTCCACGTCCGGCGACGCCCCTGCTGAGCGGCGTCGTCCTCAGCGCGCTGGCATCGCCCAACGCCTTCACCGGTATCACCGCCTCCGCTGCTGGGGCGCTGAAACTCGATCTGCGGACGCGCTGCTCGGCCAGAACGAGAACGCCGTCGATCTGCGTTCGTGTTCAGTCCTTTCACCGCAGCAGAGCTCTACGGCGTACCGATCGAGCGGGATCCGAAGATCCATATCAGCGTCCGGTCTGCCATTGAGCCGCGGCTGCGGGGGCTGACGGCACACCGCGTTCTTCGAGCTGGGTGACGTCTGGACGGTTCAAGGCTTCCCGGTCACATCACCCGGGCGGACGTTTGTGGACCTGGCGGCCAAGCTCGACCTGGTGTCACTGGTGGGCGCCGGTGACGTCCTGGCCGGGCGGAGCAGTCTGGCTGAGATCGACCGCGCCCGTGAACGGTCACTCGCTGCCGCAGACTCTCGTCGCTGCTGGGACTCATCAGCGGACTCTTGCTCGCCAACACTCGCCGTCGACCCGCCGTTCGCGTAGCCGACCCAGGTGCCTGCCGCCGGCGGATTCCTCAGCATGCGGGCCGCCCCGCAGAGCTCGAACTTCAACCAGCCGTTCACCGCGAGCGTCGACGCGTCCGTGTCCTCCGCGCAGATCCGGGCCGACCGGACCGTCAACAGCTGACGACCCCTCAGGTGAGCGCGCGCAGCGCCTCCCGCACCCGCGAGGCCAGTTCGGCGGAGTCCGCGACGGGCTCCGCCAGCGCCCGCTCCACCTCGGCGAACAGCTCCGAGCCGGGACGCCCGTAGGTCCCCAGGGCCCCCGCCAGGACGTGGGCCTCCCGGGCGGCCGCCTGGCACACCGGCGGCTCGGCCGCAGCACCTGCCTCCAGGGCGGCCAGCACGATCTCGCCGCGGGCGAGGATTGTCGCCCGGTTCGCCGACCAGAGCCGGTCGAGCGCGGCCGCGAGTGGATCCACCGGACTCACCAGCCGAGCAGGGCCGCGAGGTCGTCGCCCAGCGTCGTGGGATCGAAGGGCTTGGCGAGGACGCCCGCGGCGCCGAGGTCCTGCAGTTGCGCCTTCTCCCGGACCTGCGCCTTGGCGGTGAGGAAGACGACCGGAACCGCGCGGTCTCTCCTTCGAGCGCAGGGCCGCCGGGGTCGCCGGACCGTCCGGCCGGGCATCATCACGTCGAGAGGACGCGCGGGCTGCTGGGGCCCGGCCTCCAGGCCTCGACGCCGGAGACACCGCCACGCCTGCCAGCCCTGCATGGTCTCCAGGCTCAGGGCCGCGATCTCGCGGATGTCCGCCTCGTCGTCGACCACCACCACCCGACGCGTCACCGCCCGGCCTCCTTCGGTTCCAGGACGTGCCGGCGCACGGCGCTCAGCACGGTTTCCACGACATCGGAGCCCGCCGCGCCCTTGGCCACCACGGTCGTCGGCCCCAGCGCGAGCCTCGCCCGCTTGGCGTCACAATCGTGCACGGTCGGAACGGGCGGCGACGCGGTGGCCGGACCTCGGCGAGCACGACGTAGGAGTCGCGTTGGAGATCGAAGGCGGGCACCACCAGCGGGATCCCGACCAGTGGGAGCGTGACATCGGTCGGGACTCCCGCTACCGGGACAACGGCTGGCACCTGATCAAAATCACGAAGACCGACCGGGCTCGGAGAACTTGACCGCGTTGCCCGCCAGGTTCGTGAACGCGCGGACCACGAAGTCTGCATCGACGTCCACCGCAACCGATGGGGCCTGGCACGTCACCGTCACCCCGGCCTGCTCCGCCACACCGGCGACGGCGTCGCAGGACGCGCTCAGGATCGGCCCGAGCTGCTGCACCCGGGGGTGCAGGTCGGCGCGGCCGGCCTCGATGCGCTCCAGGTCGAGGATGTCGTTGACCAGGCGGACCAGGCGCTCGGTGTTGTCCAGGGCGATCTCGATCAGCCGCGCGCCCTGCGAGGGCAGCTCGCCGAACTTGCCGCTGGCCAGCAGTCCGAGCGAGCCGCGGATCGAGGTCAGTGGCGTGCGCAGCTCATGGCTGACGACGGAGACGAACTCATCCTTCATCCTTCGATCGCCCGGCGTCGGAGATCGTCGGAGACCGCGACCGCGCCGCGCCCTCGGACTCCGCCCCGGTAGTCGCCGCGTGCTCGACTCGTGCCGCCGAAATCGCAGCAGCGCACCTGCATTTGACCTTCCGGGCGTGCCGTCATCGCGTCGGCGACGGGGGAGTCGTCCCAGCCCTCGCGGCCGCGACCGCCTACCGGTGGCGCTGAGTACCCACCAGGTTCTCCAGGGGGTCGCTGAGCAGCTCGGCCGCCGCCGGGTTCGCGAAGGTGACGAAGCCCTCCGCGTCGACCCCGCAGATCGCCGTGTCCACGTACTGCAGGATCAGTTCGTCGCGCCTGGAGATGGTCTCCAGCACCGAGGTGCCGGCCCGCCGCCGCTCGTCGAGCTCGTGCTCCAGGGCGAGGATCTCGGTCTCCGCCCACCCGGCCAGATCCGCGAACCGGGCCCGCTCCGACTCCTCGAGGTCGCGGACCTTGTCGTCGAGCAGGCACAGGGTCCCCACCACGTGACCGCGGATGCGCAGCGGCTGGCCGGCGTCGAACCGGTACCCGCGTTCGGTGACGATCTCGTGGTCGCGAACCGCTGGGGAGTTCGGTGCAGGCCTCCGGAACCAGTCCGTAGTCCCGGAGCGAAGGACGCGAAGACCGCGGCCGGGGACAGTCGCAGCTTCGCGTAGCTGCTCGTGGCCAGGGACCACGCGCCGCCGGGGTCGCGGGTGTGGAGCAGGTCGGAGATCCGGACGACGTCCGCATCGAGGTGGTCGAGGACGCAGGTGAGGATTGCTTCGTCGTCCGAGCGCACCAGCAGGGAGCGGTGCGTCCCGACCGGGTCGGCGGCGAGATCCCGGAAGCTCAGCACCAGGCGGCCGCCCGGCGCCACGCGCGGCGGCGCAGTCCCGGCAGCATCCCGGTCGACGTCGACCCGGGAGACCCGGCGACCAGCAGGATGAGCGTGATCCGGACGGCCGCGCCCTGGGTCACCAGGCTGAGCTTGCCGACGTCCGGGACCGAGGTCACCACGGCCGGCACCTTCGCGGAGTCGATCTGCAGCTGCCACGGGTCGACGGCCTCGTTGTTGTCGCCCTGGGTCGTCAGCACGGGCTTGCCGTCCCGGTAGGTCACCGCCACGACGCGGTGCACGTACCGGTCACCGGCCGCGGCGCCGTCGCCCACCGTGGTGCTCGCGGTGAGGGAGCCACCTTCCGGGATCGGCAGGATCAGGACGTCGCCGACCGCGATCTCGGCCGCCGGCATTGCGCGGGTGATGAGCAGGTCACCCGGGCCGAAGGTCGGCTCCATGCTCGGGGAGAGCACCGTGTCCAAGCCGAGGCAGACGATCACCGCGAGACTGGCCGTTGATCGCCGCGCCACGGCGAGGCCGTCCGCGATCCGCCCGACGCGACGCGGGTCCAGGTCCGGTCTCTGCGGCTCCGGGTGGCCTCGGGCGCGGCGTGGCGGGCCCGGACCGAGCTCCTCGAGGAGTGCCGGGGTCTCGAGGTCGACGGTGACAGTCATCGCGGGTGGTCCTTGTCCGGAGGGTGGCGGGTCAGCTGTTGGTCGTGCGCGCGGCCCGCTGCACGGTCGTGAAGGTGTAGGTCAGCGACACGTTCTGTTCTGCACCGAGGTGGCCGGGGCGGCGCCGTTGGTCGTCACCTCGTCCTGCTCGGGCAGGCAGAGCGAGCCGCAGTCGACCGCGCTCCCGGCGACGCCGAGGCTGACCGGCGCCTCCAGGGCAACGTCGAGGCGAGGACCACGACGGAGCCCGGCGCAGGTCGCGCGCCGCTCCCGACCGAGCCGGCGCTCACCTCCGGCTCCGGTCAACTGATCCCGCTGCCGGGCGACGACGGAGGCGTGGTCCCCGCCGAGCATCCACGTGTACCGCGGCGCGAGCAGGCGGTCGTAGTGCTCGACGGCGTCCGGAGCGGTCATGTCGCGAGGTTATCTGACCCTACGTCAGGAGCGCGAGACCCGATGTCACGGCCGGCCCGGGCTCTGAGCGGGCTGCGGACAGTCCGCCGGCGAGGCGACCGGATGGGTGGGTCCGTGCGGCCGCGCCGGAGCGGCGAAATAGCCTGCGGGGATGCCCGCCCTCCCGCTCGACCTGCCCCCGGCCTCGGCCAGCGGAATCGGTTCCCTGCCCGGGACCGAGCCGCTGGAGGCCGTCCCGCTCCCGCTGACGCTGCTCCCCGGCCTGCCCTACCTGCCGGAGCTGCCCGCCCGGGGTCCCGGCGCCGACATGATCGGGCGGGCCTTCGGGATCCTCGCCGAGCTCTACGTCACCCTCGCGCCGAGCGGCTGGCGCTTCGCCGAGCACCCCGGACGCGACCACGGCCGGGCCCGCGGCTACCTGCACCAGGACCTGGATGCGCTCGAGGAGCGCGGTCAGGCCTACGACGGCCTGATCAAGGTCCAGGTCGCCGGCCCGTGGACACTCGCGGCCATGGTCGAGTTGCACTACGGCGACAAGGCGCTGGCCGACTCCGGCGCGTGCCGCGACATCGCCGCCTCGCTCGCCGAGGGTCTGCGCGAGCACGTCGCGGACGTGCGGAAACGGCTGCCGCAGTCGACGGGCGTCGTGGTCCAGCTGGACGAGCCGGCGCTGCCTGCCGTCCTGGACGGCACGGTGCGCACCGCCAGCGGTTTCGGGACCTTGCGTGCGGTCGAGGCCAACGTTGCTGAGACCGCCCTGCGTTCCATCGTCGACGTACTCGCCGCCGAGGGCGTTCCGGTGCTCGCGCACTGCTGCGCGGAACGCGCGCCCCTCGGTGTGCTGCGGCGCGCGGGTTTCGCCGGGCTCGCCGTCGATCTCGGGTTGCTGCCGCAGGCGGCGGACGACGATCTGGGCGAGCTGATGGAGTCCGGCGGGGTTCTGCTGGCCGGTGTCGTCCCGGCGGTCGAATCGCGCGCCGGATTGTCGGTGCTCGCCGATACCGTCGCACCGGTACGCGAGCTCTGGAACCGCCTCGGGCTGCCTGCGGCACTGTTCGCGCGAGTGGTGCCGGTGCCGACCTGCGGCATGGCGGGTGCGTCGCCGGCACACGCCAGAGCGGCCACCCAACGATGCGCCGACGCTGCGCGCACACTCGCGGATCTGGCCGACGGAGGGGAGTAGGGGTGGCGGAGGAAGGTGACGTCCCGGCGAAGCTCCGGGCGCGGCACGCGGAGCTCTCGGAGGAGCTCTCCGATGCGCTCTACCGCTACCACGTGCTCGATCGACCGACGCTCTCCGACGCCGAGTACGACACCAAGATGCGCGAACTCGTCGGGCTGGAGGAGAAGCACCCGGGCCTGCGGACTCCTGATTCGCCGTCACAACGGGTCGGGGCGGCGATCAGCACGGAGTTCACTCCCGTCCAGCACCTCGAACGCATGATGAGCCTGGACAACGCCTTCTCGGCCGACGAGCTGGCGGCCTGGGCGCAGCGCGCCGAGCGTGAGGTCGGCGCGGGCGCCGAGTACCTCTGCGAACTCAAGGTGGACGGCCTCGCGATCGCACTGGTCTACGAGAACGGCCGCCTGGTCCGCGCCGCCACCCGCGGCGACGGCACGACCGGTGAGGACGTCACCCCCAACGTGCGGACGCTGGAGGGGGTCCCGGACCGCCTGGCGGTGCCCAAGGGCGGTGACATCCCGGCGCTGTTGGAGGTTCGGGGAGAGGTCTACTTCCCGGTCGAGGGGTTCGAGGTGCTCAACGCCTCCCTGGTCGAGGCCGGCAAGGCACCCTTCGCCAACCCTCGCAACACCGCCGCCGGGTCGCTGCGGCAGAAGGATCCTCGGGTCACCGCGAGCCGCAGGCTCAAGATGGTGGTGCACGGCATCGGCGCCTCGACCGGCGTGGCCTACGAGCGGCAGTCCCAGGTCTACGAGCTGCTCAGCTCGTGGGGCCTCCCGGTCGCCTCGACCGCCAAGGTCGTGAAGGACCTTGCCGAAGTCCAGGAGTTCGTCGACCACTACGGCGAGCACCGGCACTCGGTCGAGCACGAGATCGACGGCATCGTCATCAAGGTCGACCAACGGGATCTGCAGCGCCGTCTCGGCTCGACCTCCCGTGCACCTCGCTGGGCAATCGCCTTCAAGTACCCGCCGGAGGAGGTCAACACCAAGCTGCTGGACATCCAGGTGAATGTGGGCCGGACCGGTCGGGTCACTCCGTTCGGGGTCATGGAACCGGTCAAGGTCTCCGGTTCGACCGTGGAGATGGCCACCCTGCACAACGCGAGCGAGGTCAGACGCAAGGGTGTGCTGATCGGCGACACCGTCGTGCTGCGCAAGGCGGGCGACGTCATCCCGGAGATCGTCGGCCCGGTCGTCGACCTGCGCGACGGCACCGAGCGCGCGTTCGAGATGCCGACCCACTGCCCCTCCTGCGGGACCGAACTGCGGCCGGAGAAGGAGGCCGACGTCGACCTCCGGTGCCCCAACACCCGATCCTGCCCGTCGCAGCTGCGGGAGCGGATCTTTCACGTCGCCGGGCGCAACGCTCTCGACATCGAGGTGCTCGGCTTCAAGGCCGGGGCCGCGCTGCTCGAGGCGGGCGTGCTCGATGACGAGGGGGACATCTTCTCCCTGGACGAGGCCAAGCTGCTCGGGGTCGAGCTCTTCAGGACGAAGGCCGGCGCCCTGTCCGCCAACGGCGCCAAGCTGCTCGCGAACCTGGATTCGGCCAAGAACCGCGCTCTGTGGCGTGTCCTGGTTGCGCTGTCGATCCGCCACGTCGGACCGACCGCGGCCCAGGCGCTGGCGCGCGAGTTCGGGTCGATCGACGCGATTGCCGCAGCCTCGGAGGAACAGCTCGCCGCCGCGGACGGCGTCGGGCCGACGATCGCCGCCGCCCTGCGCGAGTGGTTCGCCGAGGACTGGCACCGCGACGTGGTCGAGAAGTGGCGGGCAGCCGGCGTCCGGCTCGCCGAGGAGGCCCGCGATGAGGGCCCCCGTCCGCTCGAGGGCGTCAGTGTGGTGGTCACCGGGTCGCTGGTCGACTTCTCCCGCGACCAGGCGGCCGAGGTCATCCAGAATCTCGGCGGCAAGGTCTCCGGCTCGGTCTCGAAGAAGACCGGCTTCGTCGTGGTCGGCGATTCGCCCGGCTCGAAGTACGACAAGGCGGTGTCGCTCAAGGTGCCGATCCTCGACGAGGCCGGCTTTCAGGTGCTCCTCGCCGACGGCCCGGACGCGGCACGGGAGCGCGCGCAGGTCCCACCGGACTGACCCGGCGGCTGCCACGATGCGCTCGTGGTTCTCGGAAGTCGGGCCGGGCTGATCTCGGCGGTGTTCCTCCTTGCGCTGTCGGCGTGCACCTCCGATCCCGCGGCTGACGCCGCGCCGGCGCCATCGGGAACCTCGAGCCCGAGCGGCACGCAGTCTCCGTCGCCGACCGAGTCGCCCGCTCCCGAGCAGTTCACGGTGGTGGCGAGCGGGGACCTGCTCGTCCATCCCGGCGTGTGGTGGCGGGCCGAGCGCGAAGGTCGCGTCGCCGATCCGCCGGTGCGGTTCGACTTCTTTCCCGCGCTGTCAGAGCTTCGGCCGTTGATCGCCGGGGCGGATCTGGCGCTGTGTCATCTGGAGGGTCCGCTGGGAGCGCCCGGCTCGGCGCCGCACGGTTTCCCGCTGTTCAACATCCCGCCCGAGCTCGCGATCGCCGTCGAGCGTCTCGGCTACGACAGCTGCTCCACCTCCTCGAATCACGGGCTGGACCAGGGTGAGGTCGGGGTGAACTCCACGATCGAGGCCTTGGACGAGGTCGGAGTCGCGCACGTGGGTACGGCGCGAAACGAGGCCGAGGACGCCCCGGCGATGCTGGACGCGGCCGGCGTGACGGTGGCTCACCTGTCGTACACCTATGGGCACAACAACGCGCGGCCCGCGGACCGGCCGTGGCTGATCAACACCCTGGCTGACGATTCGATCGTTGCCGATGCGATCGGCGCCCGCGAGGCGGGCGCCGAGGTGGTCATTGCGAGCATCCACTGGGGCGTCGAGTTCGTGGCCGATCCGACCGCGGACCAGGTCGCGCTGGCGACCCGGCTCATGGACTCGGGCGAGGTCGATCTGGTGATCGGCCACCACGCGCACGTGGTCCAGCCGATCGAGGCGTTCGGCGATCGCTATGTCGCGTACGGCCTGGGCAACGTGATCTCGGCGCTCAGCCATGACTTCGCCGGCGGTGCGAGCCGTGAGGGCATCGTTCCGACGTTCACCTTCACCCGGCAGCCCGATGACCGGTGGCTCGTCACCCGAATCGACGTGACGCCCACCTACGTGTCCCCGGTGGGTGGCCTGCACACCGCGGACGTCTCAACGACCTTGCGGAAGCCGCCGGCGGGGGAGGACCTCGACCGTCTCCGCCGCGCTCGCGCCCGGACGGCGGCGATCGTGTACGCCCGGGGAGCGGATGACGACGTGGTCCGGGTGCGCTGACCCGACGTCAGATCGCCCCGGCTCCGATCGTGCGCGCCAGGGCGACGAGGTGGCCGAGCCGGGCCAGCTCGGAGTCCAGGAATTCAGGGCCGCCGCGCCGGCCCAGAATCAGCACCCGGTCTCCGGACGTCATCACGGCCGCCGTGGTCGACTGCGCCAGGCTGGGTGCCCACTCGGCGGGGTCGGGGAGCCGGATCGGCCGGGTCAGCGGGAGCCAGGGTGTGGTGACGTCGCCGATCTCCTCGGGGGCGGCCGGACTGCGGTCGAGCAATCGCGGCATCTCCTCGGTCGTGCCGAGCAGCACCGCCCAGTCGGCATGGAAGACGTTGGGGGCGAGCTGGACGAGCAAGGCCTCGGCGTGGGTCGGGTCGGCCGTCATGGCATCGACCGCCTGCAGGTCGCGCTGCAGTCCACCCCTCGACGGGTAGAAGCGGAGGAACTGGACCTGCGCGCCCTCGACGGAGTTGCATGCGGTCACCAGGGCGTCAGCCATCCGCCCCGGTGGGAGCCGGACCAGGATGTCGTCGACGACGCGGCCGTCGCCGCGCTGTTCCACGACGTCCAGGCCCACGATGTCGGCGTCGGCCTTACCGAGCGCGGTCGCGAGCGCACCCAGCGAACCAGGGCGGTCGGGCAGCACGACGCGTAGCAGGAACATGACGTCATTCTGCCGGGTCGGTGTTTCCGGAGCATGTTCACGTTCGGCCGACGGTCGACCGCCCTGCGACCGCTCCTAGGATTGCCGGGTCCGCCGGAGAATCTGCTGAGGAGCCGCATGGCCATCACCCGTGACGAGGTCGCGCACCTCGCCCGGCTCGCCCGCCTCGATCTCGACGAGGCGGAACTCGCGCAGATGGCCGGCCAACTCGACGCCATCCTCGGCGCGGTGGCCAGCGTGTCCGAGGTCGCCGGCGACGACGTGCCGCTGACCTCGCACGCGGTTCCGCTGACCAACGTGTTCCGCGAGGACGTCGTCACCCCCTGCTTGACCCCGGAGCAGGCGCTGTCCGGCGCCCCGGCGGCCGAGGATGGCCGCTTCCGGGTCCCGCGGATTCTGGGAGAGGCGCCGTAATGGGCGACCTGACCCGGCGCAGTGCCGCCGACCTCGCCGCGCTGATCGCCTCCGGCGAGGCGTCGGCGGTCGAAGTGACCCAGGCTCACCTCGAGCGGATCGGCAAGGTCGACGACTCGATCCATGCGTTCCTGCACGTCGATTCCGAGGGTGCTCTCGGCGCGGCCGCTGCCGTCGACGCCGCACGCAAGGCCGGGACGCCACTCGGTCCCCTGGCGGGCGTCCCGCTGGCGCTGAAGGACGTCCTGACCCAGGAGGGCATCCCGACGACGTGCGGCTCGAAGATCCTGGAGGGGTGGCGGCCGCCGTACGACTCGACGGTGGTTCGCAGGCTGCGCACGGCCGGCGTGGTGATCCTCGGCAAGGCCAACATGGACGAGTTCGCGATGGGCTCCTCCACCGAGAACTCCGCCTACGGCCCGACCCGGAACCCGTGGGACCTGAACCGGATCCCGGGTGGGTCCTCCGGCGGATCCTCGGCCGCGGTCGCGGCGTTCGAGGCACCGCTCGCGATCGGCACCGACACGGGCGGCTCGATCCGGCAGCCCGCCGCGGTGTGCGGCATCATCGGGACCAAGCCGACCTACGGCGGCGTCAGCCGGTACGGACTGGTCGCGTTCTCGTCCAGCCTCGATCAGGCCGGGCCGTTGGCCCGCACCGTGCTCGACGCCGCCCTTCTCCACGAGGCGATTGCCGGGCACGACCCGCTGGACTCGACCTCCATCTCCGCGCCGGTCCCGCCGATCGTCGCCGCCGCGAGGCAGGCCGATGTCCGCGGAATGCGGGTCGGCGTCGTGCGCGAACTGTCCGGTGACGGTTATCAGGCCGGCGTCGAGCAGCGCTTCGCGGAAGCGGTCGCTCTCCTGACGGAGCTGGGTGCGGAGGTCGTCGAGGTCTCGTGCCCGCACTTCGCCTACGCGATGCCGGCCTACTACCTGATCGCGCCGAGTGAGTGCTCCTCGAACCTCGCCCGGTTCGACGCCATGCGCTACGGACTGCGGGTCGGGGACGACGGCACCGCCGGCGTCGAGGAGGTCATGTCCCGCACCCGCGCGGCCGGCTTCGGCCCGGAGGTCAAGCGGCGCATCATCCTCGGCACCTACGCCCTGAGCGCGGGTTACTACGACGCCTACTACGGGTCCGCGCAGAAGGTACGCACGCTCATCGCGCGCGACTTCGACGCCGCCTTCGGCCAGGTCGACGTTCTCGTCTCGCCGACCGCACCGACGACCGCGTTCCCGATCGGGGAGAAGGTCGACGATCCGCTGGCGATGTACCTGCAGGACCTGTGCACGATCCCGTCCAACCTGGCGGGCAACTGCGCGATGTCCGTGCCCGTCGGCCTCGCGACCGAGGACGGCCTGCCGGTCGGGTTGCAGATCATGGCCCCGGCGATGGCCGATGACCGCCTCTATCGCGTCGGCGCCGCCCTCGAGGCCGCGCTGGTCGAGCGAACCGGGCACCTGCTGATCGAGGAGGCTCCGGCCCTGTGACTGCCCTGGTGCCCTACGAGACCGCCCTCGAGAACTACGAGCCCGTCATCGGGCTCGAGGTCCACGTCGAGCTCGGAACCAACTCGAAGATGTTCTGCGGCTGCCCGACCGAGTTCGGGGCCGAGCCGAATACCCAGGTCTGCCCGACGTGTCTGGGGCTGCCCGGGTCGCTGCCGGTGACGAACAAGAAGGCCATCGAGTCGATCATCCGCCTCGGCCTCGCGCTGAACTGCACGATCGTGCCGTGGTGCCGCTTTGCGCGGAAGAACTACTTCTACCCGGACATGCCCAAGGACTTCCAGATCAGCCAGTACGACGAGCCGATCTGCATCGACGGCTATCTCGATGTGACCGTCGACGTCGAGGGTGAGGGCCCGCGCGAGTTCCGGATCGAGATCGAGCGCGTGCACATGGAGGAGGACACCGGGAAGTCCCTGCACGTCGGCGGAGCGACCGGTCGCATCCACGGTGCCTCGCACTCCCTGGTCGATTACAACCGGGCCGGAATCCCGCTGGTCGAGGTCGTGACGCGGCCCGTACCTGACACCGGGTCACTTGCGCCGGAGGTCGCCCGTGCCTACGTCACCGAACTGCGTGACATCTGCCGGGCTCTCGGGATCTCCGACGTGAAGATGGAGCAGGGTTCACTGCGCTGCGACGCCAACGTCTCGATCGCTCCGCGCGGGGCCACCGAGTGGGGCACCCGCTCGGAGACCAAGAACGTCAACTCGCTGCGCTCGGTCGAACGCGCCGTGCGGCACGAGATCTCCCGGCAGGCCGGCGTGCTGGACGCCGGCGAGCGGGTCGTGCAGGAGACGCGCCACTTCCAGGAGGACTCGGGCACCACGGTCCCCGGCCGCAGCAAGGAGACGGCGGAGGACTACCGGTACTTCCCGGAGCCCGACCTGGTCCCGCTGGCCCCCGCGGCGGACTGGGTGGAGGAACTGCGCGCCGCTCTGCCCGAGCTGCCGACCGCGCGCCGTCGGCGGCTGCAGGCCGAATGGAATCTGACCGAGCTGGACATGCAGGCCCTGATCAGCTCCGACGCGCTGGACTCGGTGGAGGCGACCGTGGCCGCCGGCGCATCCGCGGAGGCCGCCCGCAAATGGTGGCTGGGGGAGCTCGCCCGCGCGGCCAACGAGCGTGGGATCCCGGTCGCCGACCTGCCGATCAGTCCGGCCGACGTCGCCGCGGTCGTCGCCCTGGTCGACGCCGGCGCGCTGAACGACAAGCTGGCCCGTCAGGTTCTCGAAGGCGTGCTGGCGGGGGAGGGCACCCCGGACGAGGTCGTCGCCTCCCGCGGGCTCGCCGTCGTCTCGGACACCGGCGCGCTCGGTGCCGCGGTGGACGCGGCGATCGCGGCCAACGCCGGCATCGCCGAAAAGATCCGTGGAGGCAAGGTGCAGGCCGTCGGCGCGCTGGTGGGCGCGGTCATGAAGGAGACCCGTGGCCAGGCCGACGCGGCCACCGTCAAAACGCTGATCCTGGAGAAGCTCGGGGTGTCGGAATGACCGAGATGCTGACCGGCACGTCCTGGGGGCCGCTGGCCCAACCGCTGCACGCCGAGATCCCGGACGACCCCCGGCCTTGGCGGGACAACGCGTTCCTGTGCTTCTGGGATCCCGCTGCGCGGCTCACCGGGGTTTTGCACGTCTCGGCCTCGCCCAACGCGACCGGCGGGCGTCGGGCCCGGGTCAGCGTCCGGCTGGGGAACTCGACCGTCGAGGTCATCGAGGAACTCGACCTCGCGACCTGGAACAGCGAGTCGATCACCTTCACGCCGGAAGTCGGCTTCCGCGTCGACGGGCCCGGCCTGTCCGGCACGCTGACGTTCACGCCGCTGCACGCCACGGCCGTCTTCCTCGGCGAATCCGCGCCGAAAGCGTTCAGCCTCGACGCCGAGCACCCCTTGCACCATTACCAGCGCAGCGCGCGCGTCACCGGCACGTTGACCGTCCATGGCCACACCGTCGAGGTCGACGGTGCCGGGTACCGCGACCGCACCTGGGGCTTCCGCGAGGAGTCGGCCAGCGTGCAGGAGTACTTCGGGATGATGTGGGTGTTCCCGGAGTACTCGGTGTCGGCGATCCGGCTGCTCGGTCAGGACGGCAACACGGCCACGATCGGCTTCGTCTGCGACGACGGGGGCACCGAGCCGGTGACGGGGATGTCGATCGTCCGGGACGCGGCCGGGTTGTTCCTCGCGACCCGGATCGAGCGCCGCAACGGTGATCCCATCGAGGCGCGCCTCGTTGAGCGCTACGGGACCTTCTGGTGCCCGATGGGCGTGGCCGAGCAGGCCGGGCCCACCCTGAGTGCCTACGACGAATGGCACTCGATCCGCACGGCGGATGGGACCGAGGGATTCGGTCTGCTCGAACAGGGCATTACCCGGCAGCTGTTCTGACTATCCGTCAGCAAGTTAGGCCTGCTCGCGGGAACACCACCACGTGGTGCGGCCGCCGACTTTCCCGCGGTTCATCGGTGCGCCGTCCCGGGGGCATTCGCCGCCGGGCTTGCGATGCGGAATCACCGACAGGGTGTGGACGCCACCGCCGCCGATCGCGTCCGTGACCGCCTTACGCACGTTGCGGAACAGGCGATCCGCCTCGATGCGTGACAGGTCCTGCGCCGGCCGGCGCGGGCTCACGCGGGCCAGCCACAGGGCCTGATCGGCGAGCAGGTTCCCCACGCCGGCGAGGGCGTTCTGGTCGAGCAGGCGGGCCTTGATCGGAGCCGTGCTGCGGGACAGCATGGCCCGGAACTCGGCCGGGGTGATCTCCTGCGCGTCCGGCCCCAGATCGTCGGTCGGCGGGTCCAACCGCACCCGGCCGAGCCGGCGGGGATCGACGAGGATCAGCCCGCCGCCGTCGGCGAAGCGCAGCGTGAAGCGCGAGAACCGGTGGTCACCGGGCGCGCGGCCCCGCTCCCAGTAGTCGCCGCCGTCGATCTCGGTGCCTTTCCCGTCCGCGATGACGATCTTGCCGGACATGCCGAGGTGGATTCCGAGCAACGGGCCGGGCGTGCGACTGCGCCCGGCCCCGCTGGTCGCGCACCACATGCTCTTGCCGCGCCGGAACGCCTCGGTCAG
Organism: uncultured Actinomycetota bacterium; assembly: GCA_963756785.1. Taxonomy (GTDB): domain Bacteria; phylum Actinomycetota; class Actinomycetes; order Sporichthyales; family Sporichthyaceae; genus Sporichthya. The sequence continues at coordinate 1,240,766 of CAVWPF010000007.1, read as the reverse complement.
CCGCCGGCCGACGAGGGCGGTCCGGATGTCCCCGGGGGCGTGCGGGCGGCACACGAACGTGTCGGTGTCGTCCACGTCGACGATGCGCCGGCCCAGGGCCGCGCGCTCAATGACGCGTCGTGCGGACTCGACCTCGGGCAGTTCGGGCATGCGCCAATTCTGCTGTTGCCCGCCGCAGTTCTCAGAGTCGGTCGGCGTTCGCGTGGATGGCGTCGCGGACGTAGTGGGAGAACCCCGGTTCGAGCTTGTCGTACTCGGCCAGGTAGCGCTCGTCGGAGATGAAGAGGTCGCCGAGGCCGCGGTGCATATCGACGCCGCAGTCGTAGAACCAGCGGATCAGATGCTGCCGGTGCTCCTCGGCGAGATCCATCGCAGCTGTACTGTCGGCCGGCTCGCCGGCGCGCATCGCTGCGACGAAGCCGGAGATGTTCGCGTCGGCCTGCGCCTTGATCTCGACCCAGTCCTCCTTGCTGTAGCGGGCGGATCGCCGTTGCGACTCGCGCCAGGCGTCGGTGTCGCCCCACGTGTCCTTGGCCTCCTCCTGGTACTCGGCGATCTGGTCGGTGCCGAAGATCTCGAACTGCTCCTCCGGGGTCAGCGAGATGCCCATGCTGCGTGCCTCCATCTCCTTCTCGATCGCCGCCAGCAGGGCGGCGTTGCGGGACTGCCGTTCGCGCACCAGGCGGTGCTGACGGCGCAGGTGTTCATCGGTGTCGGCGTCCGGGTCGGCGAGCATCGCCGCGATCTCGTCCAGCGAGAACTCCAGCTCCCGGTAGACGAGGATCTGCTGGAGTCGCCGCAGGTCGTCGGCGTCATAGAGCCGGTAGCCCGCCGCGCTGCGCCCGGCCGGGGTCAACAGCGTGAGCTCGTCGTAATGGTGCAGGGTGCGCACCGAGACGCCCGAGAGCCTGGCGACCTCGCCGACCGTGTAACCGTCCATGGCACGAGAGTGGGGCCTCACGTTGCGGGAGGGTCAAGGGAATTCCGGTAGGAACCGTCGGAGGGGAGTGGAAGGGTGAAGGCATGACCGAGAATCCGCTGAACGAGCCCAAAACCGTCCTGCACCGCTACTTCACAGCCGTCCGGGACGCCGTCCAGTGGAAGCTCGACGGGCTCTCCGAGTACGACGCCCGCCGTCCGTTGACGCCGACCGGGACGAACGTGCTGGGGGTGGTGAAGCACCTGGCCTGCGTCGAGCTCGGGTACTTCGGCTGGTCCTTCGGGCGCGCCACGGACATCACGCTGCCCTGGTACGACGACGCCGCCGAACCCAACGCCGACATGTTCGCCACCGAGTCCGAGACGAAGGACGGCATCGTCGAGTTCTGGGGGCGGGTACGCGAGATCTCGGACGCGACCATCACCGAACTGCCGCTGGACGCGCCCGGGCACGTGCCGTGGTGGGGTGATCGCAACCCCGTCACCCTGGAGGTGATCCTGGTCCACATGATCGCCGAGACGAATCGGCACGCGGGGCAGATCGACATCGTGCGGGAGCTGATCGACGGCCAGGTCGGCATCCGCGCCGACAACTCCAACCTGCCGGACGAGATCAACTGGCCGGAGTACCACGCCCGGCTGGAGAAGCTGGCAGCACAGTTCCGCTGACCTGCCCGAACCCGATCCGCGCGCCCCCCGCGCCGGCCGCGGTGGCGCGGATCGTCACGGTGTCCCCGTCGGACAGGAAGGTTCGGGAGGACCCGTCACCCAGACGTAGGGCTTCGGTCCCGTTCCAGCTCAGTTCGAGCAGGCTGCCGCGCTGATCCCGGTCCGGGCCGGACACGGTGCCGGAGGCGTACAGGTCGCCGGTGCGCAGCGAGGCGCCGTTCACGGTCAGGTGGGCCAACTGCTGCGCCGCGGTCCAGTACATGCCGGCGAACGGCGGCCGCGAGATGACGGTCCCGTTCAGGTCGACCTCGAGGCTCAGGTCCAGTGCGGTCGCGCCCGCGGTGCGCAGGTAACCCAGCGGCTCCGGGTCCTGGACCGGCGGATCCACGAACGCGGACTCCAGGGCCTGCAGGGGCACCACCCAGGGCGAGATCGACGTCGCGAACGACTTGCCCAGAAACGGCCCGAGAGGCTGGTACTCCCACGCCTGGATGTCCCGGGCCGACCAGTCGTTGAGCAGCACGACCCCGAACACATGCTCGCGGAAGTCCGCCCCCGGCACGCGGCTGCCGAGCGCCGAGCCGACCCCGACCACGAAGCCGACCTCGGCCTCGATGTCCAGCCGCTGCGAGGGCCCGTACGTCGGGGGAGCGTCCGGCTGCCGGCGCTGCCCGCACGGCCGTACGACGTCGGTGCCGGAGACGACGACCGTCCCCGCCCGGCCGTGGTAGCCGATCGGCAGGTGCTTCCAGTTCGGCGTCAGCGGTGGACCGTCAGGTCGGAACATCCGTCCGACGTTCGTTGCGTGGTGCTCGGAGGCGTAGAAGTCGACGTAATCCGCGACCTCGAAGGGCAGGTGCAGCGTCACCTCCTGACGCGGGATCAGGTGCGGCTCGATGTCGATCGCGTGCGAGGGATCGGACAGGAACGATGTCAGCGACCGCCGGACCTGCTCCCACCGACCCCGACCTGCGGCCAGGAACCCGTTGAGCGAAGAACCCGCGAATGCCGAATCACCGAGCACCGGCGCCAGATCCAGCACAAAGTCTCCGATGGCCACCCCGCACCGCGGCACCTCGCCCGTCCGCGAAAAGACCCCGTACGGAAGGTTCTGCAACGGAAAGTCAGAACCATCGGGTACGGGCACCCAGGAACGCGTCGCCATGACCCGCATCCTCCCGTAAGGGAAGGGCGGGTCGGCGGGCAAGCCGGCGGCGCCTCAAATCTCGGACGACCCCGGATCACCGCAAGCCGACAGCAGGCCACGAGTGAACGCGCCGCCGGCTTGCCCGCTGACCCGCCCTGGGGCCTAGCCGGCCGGGCGAGCCGGCTTGTCCGCCGACCCGCCCTGCGGCGCTAGGCGGGCGGAGGAGAAGCGGCGGCCGAGTCCTCGACCGGCATCGGCTTCATCGGCTGCTCCTGCGGCAGCTTCACCGAACCGGTCGGGGCGAACGTCTCCGGGTCCAGGAACACGATCGAATTGCCGGTGATCGCAACCAGGCGGTCGCCGATCGGGAGGATCCGCAGGATGTAGGAGTCCGCGACGAACTTGCCGGTCTTCTTCAGAGTCCCGTCCGCGCCGACGGTAATGCCGAGGGCCGCCGGGACCTGGATCTCGCCGACGAAGGTGGGCTTGCCCTCGGCGGTCAGACACTGGGCGTCCGGCGGGCACGGGACCTTCTGCGTCACCCAGGCCGGGAGTACCGCAAGGCGCCGACCGGGCAGGTAGGTGAACGCGCGGGAGTCGTGTTCGACGTCGGTGTAGCCGCGGCCGTAGCCGACAGCGGCGGTACGGGTCGGCCTGGCCAGGTTGCGCAGGTCGAAGGAGGAGATCTGGAGGCCCGTGACCCGCCCGGTCCGGTCGGCGTCCTGGCCGATGCCCAGCAGGCGATCGCCACCGACGGGATGCAGGTAGGCCGAGTAGCCCGGGATCTTCAGTTCGCCACGGACCGCGGGGTTCGCGGGGTCGGCCAGGTCGACCAGGTACAGCGGGTCGGTCTGACGGAAGGTGACGATCGCCGCGATGTCGTCGAACCAGCGCACCGCGCGGATCGTCTCGCCCTTGCCGAGCCCGGACACCGAGCCGACCTTGCGCAGATCGTCCCCGCGCTCGGCGAGCACGATCACGCTGCTCTGCGACGACGGCATCTCCTCCGGCGCGGCCCACGGCTGCCCGGTGGTCGTGGCGACGCGCAGCTTGCCCTGGTACTCCGACAGCGCCCAGCGACCGAGCAGAAAGCCCGGGACCGAGCCGGATGCGACGTAGGGGCTGTCGTTGCGGCCCGTCACGTTGAAGGCGTGGATCCGGGTCCGCATCTCCTGCTCGCGTGGGGAGTCGGAGCGCACGTCGATCGGGCGGGGAGAGTTCCAGCCGCCGTCGGTGGTGGCGACGTACAGGCGGTCCGTCGAGGCGTAGACCAGCTCGCCGTTGCTGACGACGCCGGCGGCCTTCCCCTTGTCGAGGCGGGTCCCGCCCTCGGACGTATCCAGCGTCAGCACCGAGATGATGCCGAGCCCGGAATGCACGGACGGGTGGCGGACCGATCCGCAGCCCATCAACGGCACGGTCCGTAGCAGCTTGCCGGTCTTGTCGAAGGTCGAACGTTCCGGCAGGAAGTCCTCGGCCTTCGCGTCCCGGACGGCCTGCTTGTTGCGGGCCAGGGCGAGCGCTTCCGGCTCACCCTCGCGGGGGGAGCTGAACGCGATCCGCGGCTGACTGGTCAGCACGATGCGGGCGACGCCGTCGGTCAGCCGGCCGGTGATGTAGCTGCCGGTGATCTTCTCGGTGCGGACCAGCTTCGGTCGCGTGATGTTGGTCAGGTCCAGCACGGTCAGCACAACGTACGACGCGGCGGGCCGGTAATAGTCCGGCGCGAAACCGGGCGCGCGCTTCCCGGCCGGCTCGTCCGCCGGATCCTGCTGCTCGTAGCCCGTCCCGAGCACCATCACCCGGTGCGAGTCCAGGACCATCAGCTCGCTGGGGTACTCGTTCTCGGGGAAGGTGTGCGTCGCCGCCAGCTTGGGTTTGCGGCCGGAGGCGTCGACCACGGTCAGCTTGCCGTTGACCAGGGAGAGCACGCGGGTGCCGTCGATCTTGGCGATGTCGGGCTCGTCGACCCCGCGCTCCTGCGTGTTCGTCCCCGTCGGGCCGTTGCCGACCGCCTCGCTGGGTGCGGCGCCGGCGCGCGACGCATCTCCCTCGGCGGACGTCATCGGCGCGGTCTTGTACATTCGCGGACCGCCGCCCAGGCCGTAGGCGGTCACCTCGGACTCGGCCACCGACCGCATGTAGGAGGTGAACTCCTCGCAGTCGGAGAACTGCGGCAGGTCGCTCGCCGCGGCCTGCCCCACCCCGCCGGTGACGGTGCCGTAGCTCAGCACCAGGGCCAGCGCGGCAGTTGTGCCCGCCGTCGCCCTGACCGTCCTGCGCGTAGTACCGGTTCGACCGCTCATGTCCGCCACCGTCTCAGTGTGTGTCATGTGCCGGGTGTGCAGCCCGGATTGATCTGTTCTTGGTGCAGGTGTTCAGCCGACTCAGCGGTAGAACGCGGAGCCGAAGAGCTTGAGGGACTCGGCGTCGAAGATCCGGACGCCCTCGTGGTCCAGCGCCACGAGCCGGCCGTCGGCCAGCGGGATCACCTTGATCACCCGTCGGCGGTCGGTGTCGAACCAGGAGGCGATCTGCCGCAGCTTGCCGTCGTCGGTGACCCGCACGGCGACCAGCCCGTTGCCGGGCGCGCGGTCCGGGGCGAAGCGGGACCCGTCCCGGAGCGGCATCGCGCAGTTCGCATTCGGCGGGCACTCGAAACCGCCGCCCGAGCCGTTGCCGAAGACCGGCAGGACCGCGAGGGAGCGGCTCGGCAGGTAGACGAACCCGCGGGGGTCCTGTTCGACGGGGGAGGAGGTCCCACGACCGAAGGTCAGTTCGTCGGTGCGCTGCGGGTCGGCCAGGTCCAGGATGTCGAAGTTCGACATCTGCAGGCCCATCCCGGCGCCGAAGTCGTTGCCGGCCTGCCCGACGCCGAGCAGGCGGTGGTCGCCGATCGGGTGCAGGTAGGCGGAGTATCCCGGGATCTTGAGCTCGCCGCGGACCCGCGGGCTCTGCGGACGGGAGAGGTCCACCAGGTAGAGCGGGTCCGTCTGACGGAAGGTCACGATCGCGGCGACGTCGTCGAACCACCGCACGGCGCGAACGGTTTCGGTCAGGCCCATACCGTCGACGCGGCCGATCTCGCGCATCCGCGAGCCGGCGGTGTCGAGCACGACGACGCCCGTCTGCGTGCTGCCGCCGCGGTTCCACGGCGCCGTGGTGGTCGTGACCATCCGGAGCAGCCCGTCCTTCTCGGACATCGCCCACCGGCCGTAGAGGTAGCCGTCGACCCGGCCCGTGGCCAGGTAGTCGGCGCGGTCGCCGGTGATGTCGAAGGAGTGGACGCGGGTGCTGACGCCACCCCGACGCTCGCGCCACGAGTCATTCCAGCCGCCGTCGGTGGTCGCCACGAAGAGCTTCTCCGCAGTCGCGTACACCAGATCGCCGCTACCGACCAGGGCAGTCGCGGTGGCCTGCTCCAGCGAATCGACCAGGCCCGCGTCGATCGAGAGCACGGTGAGCAGGTCCATCCCGGAGTCGGTGACCGGGTACCGGACGTCGGAGCAGTCCAGCAGGGGTGCCTCGGACACCGTGCGGGCCTGGCGGTTGATGTCGCGGCGCATCGGCAGCCAGTCCGCGCCCGGGATACGGGCCAGGCGGTCGCGGGCGTCGTCGAGGAAAGCGTCGTCGTCGTAGGTCGAGCCGCGGTCCTCGCGGTAGTCGTAGCGCTGCTGGCCGGACCACCCGGAGCTGACGGTGCGCAGCACGTCCGGGGTGCTGGAGAGGACGACCCGGACGGTGTCTCCGGTCATGCGGGCCGAGAGGTAGCGGGCCGAGATCTCCTCGTTGGACACGATCACCGGACGGTCGGGGTTCGACAGGTCGACGACGGTCAGCGTCGTCAGCCCCGAGGCGTCCCGGCTGCCGGCGCCGGCCTCGTCGTCGAGGTAGCGCTCGCGGGAGTCGGCCGTGCCGACGACGATCGCCCGGTCGCCGGCGAGCAGCAGCTCGAGCGGACGCTGACCGGTCAGCGCGACGCCGCCGCGCAGCTTCGGGGTGCGTCCGCTGACATCCATCACGACGAGGTGGTTGTCGCGGGCCGTGACCAACAGGCGGCCGTCGGTCTTGGCCAGGTCGGCCTCGTCGACCCCGGCCTCCTGGGTGTTCGTCCCGGAGGCGGAGTTCCCGACGGCGTCGGAGGCGCTGGAGCCAGCGGCGGCCTTGCCGCTCGTTTGGCCGGCCGCCACATCGCCGACGGAGTTCCGAGCCTCGCCATCGACGTCGAGGCCACCGCTGGTGCTGGTCGTGGCAGGGGCGGCGGCCGCCCCGGGAACGGCCCCGGTGTCCGCCGAGCCGGCGTTGCCGGCTACCGGGGCGCCGGCCGCGGGCATGGGCGGGCCGGCCTCGGGCCCGGAGAGCGCGAGGTCGTCGCCCGCGGCACCGCCGTCGTACTCGTCGTAGCCGCGCCGGGAGTCGAGGATCCGGTCCATCGCGAGCCCGCTCATGTGGCGGGCGAGGGCGTCGCAGTCGTCGAACGCGGGAAGCTCGCTCGCCCCCGCCGAAGAGGTCCCGAGGGGGCTGAGCAGGGTGAGGGTCAGCGTGGCGGCCCCGATCACCCCGGTCCCGACCACCACGGCCGGCCAGGTCCGGCGCCGCCGGCTGCTCGTTGCGTCCGTGCTCATGTGCCCTCCAGGCCCCGGGCGCGAGTCCGCGCACTTCCAGGGCAAGGACGGGGGCACCACGCAAAACGTTCGGCTCCGGCGGCTATCTCCCGAGATTTCTGCCCAAACCGGCGCCGACGGGGGGAACCAGCTCGGATTTCGCTGCGTCCAAGCCCCAGCGAGCGCTCAGATGTGCCTGTGGTGGAGGGGACTACGCGCAGATCTGCTCGTCGAGGAGCGAGCACGGAGATGGAACCGGTGTTCCGGTCGGGATCGGAGGGGATCCGATCGGGACGCACCGCCTCGGCGGACCGGCGTCCCATCTCGTGCTCGCCCTCGTTAACGGCCCAACGCGTTGAGCGCAGCTCAGCTAAGCGAGATCCGCAGGATCCGGTCGTCGCCGTCGCGGGCGTTCCCGCGTCCGTCGGTGTTGTTGGTCATCAGCCACAGGGAACCGTCCGGGCCGACGGCCACGGTACGTAGCCGGCCGTACTCGCCGGCGAACCACGCCTTCGGCTCGCCCGTCGGCGAGTCTCCGGTGCCGGTCAGCGGGATCTGCCAGAGCCGCTGGCCCCGCAGCGCGGCCATCCAGACCGACCCGCCCGCGACCGCGATCCCGCTGGGGGAGGCCTCGCTGGTCGGCCACACCCGCTGCGGGCGGGTGAACTCCGCCCCGCCCTCGTCGCCCTCGACCTCGGGCCAGCCGTAATTCTTCCCGGGCGAGATCAGGTTCAGCTCGTCGAAGCTGTTCTGCCCGAACTCCGACGCCCACAGCCGGTCCTGGGAGTCCCAGGCCAGGCCCTGGACATTGCGGTGGCCGGAGGACCAGATCAGCGAGCCCGCCCGGGGGTTCCCGGGCGCCGGCTTCCCGTCCGGGGTCATCCGCAGGATCTTGCCGTTGAGGCTGTCCTGGTCCTGCGAGCTCGGCTGCTCGCTGGCGTCACCCGTGCTCGCGTAGAGCATCCCGTCCGGCCCGAAGGCGAGGCGGCCGCCGTTGTGGATGCCCGAACTCTCGATGCCGTCGACGAGAATCTCGGGCTCGCCCAGGCGGTCCCGGGAGTAGGCCATTCGCACGATCCGGTTGCCGTCGGCAGCGGTGAAGTACGCGTAGAGCCGGGGCTTCGTGGCGAAGTCCGGGCCGACGGCGATCCCGAGCAGGCCGCCCTCGCCGCCGTGATCGACGCCGGGCACCGTGCCGACGGTGGACTGAACGCCTCCCGGTGCGGCGATCAGCTGAATCCGGCCGCTGTCCCGCTCCGAGACCAGCGCAGAGCCGTCCGGCAGGAACGCCAGGCCCCACGGAGCCTCCAGATCCTCCGCAATCGTCTCCGCCACCCGGGGCCGGCCCGCCGCGGTCCCCGGACCGGCGGACCCGTCCGGGCTCGGGCGACCCGAGATCGCGGGACTCGCCGTCCCGGCCGGCGTCGGCTCCGCCGCTTGGGACTCGTCGTCGTCCCCGCAGCCCGCCAGGCCGAGCGCCAAGGCCGCCGCGAGCGCCCCGCAGATCCACCGTGAAGTCATACGCACCCCCTGCCCCGACAACGCGATCTCGACGCTCGGAGTGCCCGTCTCGCATCGTGGACCGGGGGAGTACTCAACTTGACACCGCGGAGCCGATCGGCGACGGTTCGTTCATGTGTCTGCCCCTGACCGTAGTACTCGTCGAGCGTGCCGCCTGAGTTCAGCACTCAGCGCGCACGCCACCCTCCGTTAGGCCCGTCCGGGCTCGGGGGGTTTTTTGTTTCCCCGGCCAGGTAGTCCGCAAAGAACACTCCGAACGAAACCCGAGAAGAGAACCCCGATGTCTGATCCGCACCCGTCGCAAGCGCCCGTCGCGCAGCTGACCGGAGCCCAGTCGCTCATCCGCTCGCTGGAGGCCGCGGGGGTCGAGAACATCTTCGGCATCCCGGGCGGGGCGATCCTGCCGGCCTACGACCCGCTGTTCGACTCCTCGATCCGGCACATCCTGGTCCGGCACGAGCAGGGCGCCGGCCATGCCGCCCAGGGTTACGCGATGGCCACCGGCAAGGTCGGGGTCTGCATGGCCACCTCCGGCCCGGGCGCGACCAACCTGGTCACCGCGATCGCCGACGCCTACATGGACTCGGTGCCGATCGTGGCGATCACCGGCCAGGTACCCAGCGGCGCGATCGGGTCCGACGCCTTCCAGGAGGCGGACATCCGCGGCATCACGATGCCGATCACCAAGCACAACTACCTGGTGACCGACCCGGCGGAGATCCCGCGGGCGATCGCCGAGGCCTTCCACATCGCCTCCACCGGGCGCCCTGGCCCCGTCCTCGTCGACGTCTCCAAGGACGCGCTCCAGGCGATGACCAGCTTCACCTGGCCGGAGAACCTGGACCTCCCGGGCTACCGCCCCGTGACGCGCCCGCACGCCAAGCAGGTGCGCGAGGCCGCGAAGATGATCGTCGAGGCCAAGTGCCCGGTGCTCTACGTCGGCGGCGGTGTCATCAAGGCCAAGGCCTCCGCCGAACTCAAGGTGCTCGCCGAACTGACCGGCATCCCGGTCGTCACCACGCTGATGGCGCGGGGTGCTTTCCCGGACAGCCACGACCTGCACCTGGGCATGCCCGGCATGCACGGCTGCGTCTCGGCGGTGGGCGCCCTGCAGAAGTCCGACCTGCTGATCTGCCTGGGAGCGCGCTTCGACGACCGCGTCACCGGCCACCTGCCGTCCTTCGCCCCCGGGGCCAAGGTCATCCACGCCGACATCGACCCGGCGGAGATCGGCAAGAACCGCCACGCGGACGTGCCGATCGTCGGTGACGCCCGCGAGGTCATCGCCGACCTGGTCGTCGCGCTGCAGGCCGAGCACGAGGCCGGCCGCAAGGGCGACTACGCGGACTGGTGGGCCCAGGTCTCCGACCTGCGCACCCGCTACCCGCTGGGCTACGACACCTTCGACGACGGCTCGCTGTCCCCGCAGTACGTCGTCGAGCGGATCGGCGCGATCACCGGCCCGGACGCGCTGTACTGCGCGGGCGTCGGTCAGCACCAGATGTGGGCCGCGCAGTTCGTGAAGTACGAGAAGCCGGACACGTGGTTCAACTCCGGTGGCCTCGGCACCATGGGCTACTGCGTGCCCGCCGCGATGGGCGCGAAGGTCGGCCGTCCCGAGGCGGTCGTGTGGGGCATCGACGGCGACGGCTGCTTCCAGATGACCAATCAGGAGCTCGCCACCTGCGCGATCAACGGCATCCCCGTCAAGATCGCCGTCATCAACAACGGCAACCTGGGCATGGTCCGGCAGTGGCAGACGCTGTTCTACAACAGCCGCTACTCCAACACCGACCTGCAGTCCAAGCGGATCCCGGACTTCGTGAAGCTGGCCGACGCCTACGGGTGCGTGGGTCTGCGGTGCGAGAAGGCCGAGGACGTCGACGCCACCATCCGTAAGGCGCTGGAGATCAACGACGTCCCCGTCGTCATCGACTTCGTCGTGCACGCGGACGCGATGGTGTGGCCGATGGTCGCGGCCGGCACGAGCAACGACGACATCAAGTACGCACGCGACCTGGCCCCGACCTGGGACCGCAGCGAAGAAGAGGAAAGCTGAGCCATGACCATTCACACGCTGTCGGTCCTCGTCGAGAACAAGCCGGGTGTGCTCGCGCGCATCTCGAGCCTGTTCGCCCGGCGCGGGTTCAACATCGACTCCCTCGCGGTCGGTCCGACCGAGCACCCGGAGATCTCCCGGATGACGATCGCGGTGAACGTCGAGGGCAAGCCGCTGGAGCAGGTGACCAAGCAGCTGAACAAGCTGGTCAACGTCATCAAGATCGTCGAGCTGGAGCCGGCGAGCTCCGTTCAGCGCGAGCTGGTGCTCGTCAAGGTCAAGGCCGACCTGGAGAGTCGCTCGCACGTGCTGGAGACCGTGCAACTGTTCCGGGCCAAGGTCATCGACGTGTCCACCGACGCCGTGACCATCGAGGCCACCGGCAGCGCCGACAAGCTCGGCGCCCTGCTGCGCATGCTCGAGCCCTACGGGATCAAGGAGCTCGTGCAGTCCGGCATGGTCGCAATCGGTCGCGGCCCCCGCTCCATCACCGACCGGAGTCTCCGTCCGGTCGAGCGCAGCGCCTAAGTAGCCTCCTTTCCCACAGCGCCCGAGTCTTTCCAGCAGTAGCGAACGAGGAGTTCCCCCGTGGCAGCAGAAATGTTCTACGACGACGACGCCGACCTGTCGGTGATCCAGGGCCGCAAGGTCGCCGTGCTCGGCTACGGCAGCCAGGGCCACGCCCACGCGCTCTCGCTGCGCGACTCGGGAGTCGACGTCCGCGTCGGTCTGCCGGAGGGTTCGAAGAGCCGGGCCAAGGCGGAGGAGGAGGGCCTGCGGGTCGTCACTCCGGCCGAGGCGGCCGCCGAGGCGGACGTGATCATGATCCTCGCGCCGGACCCGGTGCAGCGGAAGCTCTACAACGACTCCGTCAAGGACAACCTCTCCGACGGCGACGCGATCTTCTTCGGCCACGGCCTGAACATCCGCTTCGGCTTCATCGAGCCCCCCGCGGGCGTCGATGTCTGCATGGTCGCGCCGAAGGGCCCGGGTCACCTGGTGCGCCGTCAGTTCCAGGAGGGCAAGGGCGTCCCCTGCATCATCGCCGTCGAGCAGGACGCGACCGGCAAGGCGTGGGACCTGGTGAAGTCCTACGCGAAGGGCATCGGCGGCACCCGCGCCGGCATCATCAAGACCACGTTCACCGAGGAGACCGAGACCGACCTCTTCGGCGAGCAGGTGGTCCTCTGCGGCGGCCTGAGCCACCTGATCATGGCCGGCTTCGAGACGCTGATCGAGGCGGGCTACCAGCCCGAGGTCGCGTACTTCGAGTGCCTCCACGAGACCAAGCTGATCGTCGACCTGATGTACGAGGGCGGCATCTCCAAGATGCGCTGGTCGATCTCCGAAACCGCGGAGTGGGGCGACTACGTCTCGGGCCCGCGGATCGTCACCGACCAGACCAAGGCCGAGATGAAGAAGATTCTCGGTGAGATCCAGGACGGCACCTTCGCGAACAAGTGGATGGAGGAGTACGACGCCGGACTCCCCAACTACAAGAAGTACGCCGAGGAGGGCCAGAACCACCCGATCGAGCAGACCGGGGCCAAGCTGCGCCCGCTGATGAGCTGGATCTCCAACTAGGTCGCTCCCACCAGGGCGTGACACGCCCCGGTGGGAGACACACCAGGGCGTGACACGCCCCGGTGGGCCGCCGAGCCTGACGCGAACGGCCGCCCGGCATGTCCGGGCGGCCTTTCGTTTTGGCTACACTGGTGTCGCGGGCACAAAGTCGTGTTCTGAGTCCGACCGAGCCCCCGCCTTCCGATTCCCCGTGAGGAACGTCCTGTGACCAAGCCTGTGGTCCTGATCGCCGAGGAACTGTCGCCCGCCACCGTCGAGGCCCTCGGCCCCGATTTCGAGATCCGCAGCTGCGACGGCGCGAACCGCGCCGAGCTGCTCCCTGCGATTGCCGACGTGGACGCGATCCTCATCCGCTCCGCCACCAAGGTCGACGCCGAGGCCCTGGCCGCGGCGAAGAAGCTGCGCGTGGTCGCGCGGGCCGGCGTCGGCCTGGACAACGTCGATGTCGCCGCCGCCACCAAGGCCGGCGTCATGGTCGTGAACGCCCCGCAGTCCAACATCACCTCCGCCGCCGAGCTCGCGGTCGCCCTGCTCCTGGCCAGCGCCCGCCACGTCTCCCAGGCCCACGCCTCGCTCAAGCAGGGCCAGTGGAAGCGCTCGAAGTACACCGGCGTCGAGGTCGCGGAGAAGACCGTCGGCGTGGTCGGCCTCGGCCGCATCGGCGCCCTGGTCGCGGCCCGCCTGGCGGCCTTCGAGGTCGACCTGATCGCCTACGACCCCTACGTGCCCGCCGCCCGCGCCACCCAGCTCGGGGTGCGTCTGGTCAGCCTGGACGAGCTGCTGCGCGAGTCCGACTTCATCACCGTGCACCTGCCGAAGACGCCGGAGACGGCGGGCCTGATCGGCGAGGAGCAGCTGCGTCTGGTCAAGCCGACGGTGCACATCATCAACGCCGCCCGTGGCGGGATCGTCGACGAGGCCGCGCTCTATGCGGCTCTCAAGGAGGGCCGGGTCGCCGGCGCCGGCCTCGACGTCTACGCCAAGGAACCGTGCACCGACAGCCCGATGTTCGAGCTGGACAACGTCGTGGCGCTGCCGCACCTCGGTGCGAGCACCGACGAGGCCCAGGAGAAGGCCGGTGTCGCGGTCGCCAAGTCGGTGCGCCTCGCGCTCGCCGGCGAGCTCGTGCCGGACGCGGTCAACGTTCAGGGCGGCACCATCGCCGAGGACGTCAAGCCGGGCCTGCCGCTGGCTGAGAAGCTCGGCCGGATCTTCACCGCGCTCGCCGGCGGCGTCGCCGACCGTCTCGATGTCGAGGTCCGCGGCGAGATCACCAAGCACGACGTGAAGGTGATCGAGCTCGCCACCCTGAAGGGCGTGTTCACCGACATCGCCGAGGAAGCCTCGGTCTCCTACGTCAACGCCCCGTTGTTCGCGCAGGAGCGCAACGTCGAGGTGCACCTGACCACCAGCCCGGAGAGCCCGCGCTACCGGAACCTGATCACCGCCCGCGGCACCATGGCCACCGGCGAGGTCGTCTCGGTCTCCGGCACCCTGTCGGGTGCACGCCGGATGGTCGAGAAGATCGTCGAGATCGATGGCTACGAGGTGGACGTCGAGCTCGCCGAGCACCTGGCGTTCTTCCGCTACGTCGACCGCCCGGGAGTCGTCGGCACCGTCGGCCGGATCCTCGGCGAGGCCGGCGTGAACATCGCCGGCATGCAGGTCGCCCGGGACACCAAGGGCGGCCAGGCGCTGGTCGCGCTTACCGTCGACTCCGCCATTCCGGCCGAGGTTTTGAACGACCTGGCCGCGGCGATCTCCGCCGACTGGGCTCGCGCCGTCGACCTGAGCTGATCTCTCGCCAGCCGCCCGGCGATGTCCACATAGTGATATCGCCGGGCCAAAGCGTGAGACGGCGGTTTAAGCTGGGTGCATGAGCAGCTTGAATCTCGCAGTCATCCCGGGCGACGGCATCGGGACCGAGGTGGTCGCTGAGGGCCGCAAGGTGCTGGACGCGGCGCTGGCCGACGTCAAGATCGAGGCCCACGAGTACGACCTGGGCGCACGCCGCTGGCACGCGACGGGGGAGACCCTGCCGGACTCGGTGCTGGAGGAGATCCGCGGTGCGGACGCGATCCTGCTCGGCGCGGTCGGCGACCCGACCGTCCCGTCCGGCGTGCTCGAGCGCGGCCTGCTGCTCAAGATGCGCTTCGCGCTCGACCATCACGTGAACCTGCGCCCGTCCAAGCTGTGGCCGGGTGGGTCGACCCCGCTCGCCGGCACCCCGAGCATCGACTTCGTCGTGGTCCGTGAGGGCACCGAGGGTCCGTACACCGGCAACGGCGGCGCCCTGCGGGTCGGGACGCCGCAGGAGGTGGCGACCGAGGTCAGCGTGAACACGGCCTTCGGCATCGAGCGGGTCGTCCGCGACGCCTTCGCCCGCGCCCAGGCCCGGCCGCGTAAGAAGCTCACACTGGTGCACAAGAACAACGTGCTGGTGCACGCCGGCGGTCTGTGGACGCGCATCTTCGACGCCGTCGCCCCGGAGTTCCCGGACGTCGCGACCGACTACCTGCACGTCGACGCCGCGACCATCTTCCTGGTCGCCCAGCCCGAGCGCTTCGACGTGATCGTCACCGACAACCTGTTCGGTGACATCCTCACCGACCTCGCCGCGGCCGTGACCGGCGGCATCGGCCTGGCCGCCAGCGGCAACCTCGACGTCAGCCGCACCAACCCGTCGATGTTCGAGCCGGTGCACGGCTCGGCCCCCGACATCGCGGGCCAGGGCAAGGCCGACCCCACCGCGACGATCCTGTCGGTGGCGATGATGTTGGAGCACCTCGGCCGCACCGCAGAAGCCGCCCGGATCACGGCCGCCGTCGAGGCCGACCTGGCCGCGCGGGGGACGACGCCGCGCCGCACCTCCGAGGTCGGCGACGCGATCGCGGCGCGAGTAGCCGGCTAGGCGGCCCCTCCGCGGCCGTCAACGCAATCTCTACTCCGTCGACGGCCAGGAGGCCGCAATGTCTTTGCGCAGCACTGCTCCCACCCCCGCGGGCTCTGCCCCCACCCCGGCAGCGCCATATAACGTTCCGCCCATGACGACCTTGGGCAGCATCGAGTTCGCCGTGACCCCGAACCCCGCGCCGGCGCCCGAGGCGCGGCGGGCCGAGATCCTGGCCAACCCGGGCTTCGGCAAGTTCTTCACCGACCACATGGTCTCGGTGACGTGGACGCCGGAGAACGGCTGGCACGACGCCGCCCTGAAGCCGTACGGCCCGATCTCGATGGACCCGGCGACCGCCGTCATCCACTACGCCCAGGCGATCTTCGAGGGCCTCAAGGCCTACCGGCACGACGACGGGTCCATCGTCACGTTCCGGCCCGAGCAGAACGCCGCGCGCTTCCAGCGGTCCGCGCGCCGGCTCGCGCTGCCGGAACTCCCCGTCGAGGTCTTCGTCGACGCGATCGACCTGCTGGTGCGCACGGATGCGGCCTGGGTCCCGGGTCAGGCCGAGCAGAGCCTCTACCTGCGGCCGTTCATGTTCGCCTCCGAGGTCTTCCTCGGGGTGAAGCCGGCCTCGCACGTCAGCTTCTTCGTCATCGCCTCGCCGGCCGGCGCCTACTTCGCCAAGGGGCTCAAACCCGTCTCGATCTGGATCTCCGAGGAGTACACCCGCGCCGCCCTGGGCGGCACCGGCGCGGCGAAGTGCGCCGGCAACTATGCCGCGAGCCTGGTGGCGCAGCAGGAGGCCATCGGTCACGGCTGCGACCAGGTGGTGTTCCTCGACGCCGTCGAACGCAAGTGGGTCGAGGAACTCGGGGGCATGAATCTGTACTTCGTGCACGCCGATGGACACATCGAGACGCCGACCCTGACCGGGTCGATCCTGGAAGGGATCACCCGGGACTCGATCCTGAGCATCGCGGGCGATCTCGGACACCCGGTCCGCGAGGCCCGGATCTCGATCGACGAGTGGCGTGACGGCGTGACCTCGGGCGAGATCGTCGAGGTGTTCGCGTGCGGGACCGCCGCGGTCGTCACCCCGGTCGGCAGGCTGGCCTGGCGCGACGGCGAACTGCCGATGGGGGACGGCGAGCCCGGCCCGGTCACCACTGCGATCCGGCGCGCGCTGCTCGAGATCCAGCACGGTCACGCCGCGGACAAGCACGGTTGGCTCCACAAGGTCGTCTGATCCGGCGATCGGTCGCGTGGCGGGGCTCCGCTCTCGGGCGAATTGTGAAGTAATAACCCCCGAGTGCTGCGGGCCGGATCGCCGGTTGCCGCGCCGGTGACGAAGGACGAGGGCGGCATGGAGTTCGGGCGGGTACGGCGCGCGCTGGTGTGGGTCGGGGCGGCAGCCCTGCTGATGGGACCGACGGCCGTGGTGGCGGCCCCCGTCGCGTGGGCGGCGGTGGACGCCCCGACGGTCGGAGCCACGAGCGCGGCCGACGTCACCGGCACGACGGCGAAGCTCTCGGCACCGGTCAACCCCGGCAGCGCGGCGACGTCCGTCGCGGCGACGTGCAACGGCGGTTCGTACAGCTGGACCGCGAAGGGGCTCGCCGCCGGGCGCAGCACCGCGACGGCCACCGCCACGCTCACCGGCCTCACGCCGGACACGGCGTATTCCTGCGTGCTCACCGCCACCAACAGCGCCGGCACGACGGTGAGCAGTACGCCCGCGGCGTTCACGACGGCGGACGGCACGGACCCCGACCCGACCGGAACGGCCCCGACGGTCGGGGCCACGACCGCGTCGGATGTCACCGACACCACCGCGAAGCTCACCGCACCGGTCAACCCCGGCGGCGCGGCGACTTCCGTCGCGGTGACGTGCACCGGTGGCCCGTACGAGTGGTCCGCGAACGGCCCCGGCTCCGGGAGCAGCGCGGTTCCGACGACCGCGGCGCTGACCGACCTGACACCGGACACGGACTACTCCTGCGCGCTCAGTGCCACGAACAGCGCCGGCACCACGGCGAGCAACTCGGCCGCGACGTTCACGACGACCGGCGATGGCCCGGCCCCCACGCCGTCGCCCGCGCCTTCGCCCACCCCCGCGCCCACCGCGACGCCCGACCCGAGCCCGACCCCGAGCCCGGCGGCCGCGACCCCAGCCGTGGGGCCGACGTCGGCCTCGCAGGTCGGGACCGCCGCGGCGACCCTGGCCGGATCGGTCACCCCGAACGGTGCCCCGACCTCGGCGACGGCGTCGTGCACCGGTGGGGCGTGGGCGGCCGGCGGGAGCTTCGCCGGCTCCGGTTCGTCTGCGGTCGAGGTGTCGATCGCGCTCACCGGACTGAGCGCGGGCACGAAGTACACGTGCGCGATCCAGGCCACGAACAGCGCCGGTACGACGACGAGCGCCGCCCCGGCGGTCTTCACGACCGCCGGTACGGCCAAGCCGCCTACGGTCGCGTCGAAGATGACGATCACGGCCAAGACCTTTTCGGCCAAGAAGGGCAAGTCCGCGACCTACACGGTGGCGACGTTCACCGACACCGCCGACCTGCCGGCCTCGCGTTACTCGGTCACCATCAACTGGGGCGACGGCACCACGGGCAAGGGCACCGTCACGCGCACCGGCAAGGGGACCTACAAGGTCACCGGCAAGCACAAGTACAAGACGGCGGGCCAGAAGTCGACCAAGGTCTCCGTGGCCAAGCCCGGCGCCGCCCAGGTCACCGCGAAGGGCCGGGCAACGTCAGGCTGACGTGCAGGTTTGGTGCTTCGCAGGGCCTGTGTCACACTGACGCCGTGGCACAGGCTCTGATTATTGGCTAGGCGCATCGGCGAAGCACCATCCGATGCGCGAACCTCTCGTCCGCTGACGAGGGGTTTTTTGTTTGCCCGGTACGGATTCGAAGTACGCGAAGATCCAGCACCACACGATGAAGGACGGCACTCGTGACTACTGCGCCGAACGGTCTCTCGGACGCGTTCCACGTCTACGACACGACGCTGCGCGACGGTGCGCAGGGCGAGGGCATGGCGCTGACGGTGGCGGACAAGCTCGCCATCGCCAAGCACCTGGACGACCTCGGCGTCGCTTTCATCGAAGGTGGCTGGCCGGGCGCGATGCCGAAGGACACCGAGTTCTTCGCGCGCGCCCAGACTGAACTGACGCTTCGTCATGCACAACTGGTGGCCTTCGGGTCCACCCGTAAGGCCGAAAGCCGGGCGTCCGAGGACCTACAGGTTCTGGCGCTCCGTGACTCCGGGGCCGGCACGATCTGCCTGGTCGCCAAGAGCCACGTCGGCCACGTCGAGAGGGCACTCCGCACCACCCCCGCGGAGAACCTGGCGATGATCACGGACACGGTCACCTTCCTGCGGTCCGAGGGCCGGCGGGTGTTCGTGGACTGTGAGCACTTCTTCGACGGCTACGCGCTCGACCCGATCTATGCCGTCGAGGTCGTGAAGGCGGCCGCGGCCGCGGGTGCCGACGTGGTCGTGCTGTGTGACACCAACGGCGGGATGCTGCCCTCCCGGGTTCACCGTGTGGTCAGCGAGGTTCTCGCTGCCACCGGTGCCCGGCTGGGCATCCACTGCCAGGACGACACCGGCTGCGCCGTCGCGAACACGATCGCGGCGGTCGAGGCCGGAGTCACCCACGTGCAGTGCGTGGCGAACGGCTACGGCGAGCGCACCGGCAACGCCAATCTGGCAACCGTCGTGGCCAACCTCGAACTCAAGATGGGCGTGCAGTGCCTGCCGCCCGGCAAGCTCAAAGAGCTGACGCGGGTGAGCCATGCGATCGCTGAGATCGCGAACATGACCCCGCGTCACCACCTGCCCTACACGGGCATGAGCGCGTTCGCGCACAAAGCGGGGCTACACGCCAGTGCCATCAAGGTTGACCCCGACCTGTACCAGCACATCGACCCGACCCTGGTCGGCAACGACATGCGCATGCTGATCTCGGAGATGGCCGGCCGCGCCAGCGTCGAGCTGAAGGGCAAGGAGCTGGGGCACGACCTGACCACCAACGCGCAGGCCCTGGCCAACGTGGTCGAGCGGGTGAAGTCGATGGAGGCCCGCGGCTACTCCTTCGAGGCCGCCGATGCCTCCTTCGACCTGCTGATCCGCTCCGAACTCCACCCGGACGATGCTTCGGTGTTCGAGCTGGAGTCCTGGCGGGTCATCGTGGACCGCGACGCGCGCGGCGAGGTCAAGACCGAGGCCACGGTCAAACTGCACGCGGCCGGCAAGCGCTTCGTCGCCACCGGCGAGGGCAACGGTCCCGTCAACGCGCTGGACATGGCGCTGCGTCAGGGCCTGGAGCAGGTCTTCCCCGACCTGGCCCGTCTCGAGCTCGTCGACTTCAAGGTCCGCATCCTGGAGGGCGCGCACGGCACCGGCGCGATCGTCCGGGTCCTGGTCGAGACCAGCGACGGCGAGACCGAGTGGAACACCGTCGGGGTCCACGAGAACATCATCGAGGCGTCCTGGCAGGCGCTCTCCGACGCGGTCACCTACGGCCTCGTGCGCGAGACCGACGAGGCCTAGCGGACCTGGGCGTAGGTGAGAACATCACCTACGCCCACTCAGTCGGCGAGGGAGATCAGGGCCAGCGCGCGCCCGGAGGCCAACCAGTGCGCGAGCAGGCCCTTGATCACGATCTTGCGGGCGAGCAGCTGATGAAGGACCGGGCTGCGCGGTGACACCAGGCCGACCGGGAGCTTGCCGCCGGCCTTGACCTTCATCTGCGAGAGCTGCAGCAGCTGATCGGAACTCGCGTAGATCGCGATGTTCGGGTGCCCGACGATGCCGTTGTAGATCGTGATGCCCTCGTCGGTGAAGTCCATCGTGCACTCGGTCTCGGTGTCGGTGTTCACGACCGTCACCGGGTGCCGCATCTTGCGCGCCGTCTTGACCAGGTGCGGCTTGTTCGCGAAGTTCTGCGCGAGCAGCGCCTGCATGATGTTGGCGATGCCGTTCGCCTCGTCGCCACCCGAGCAGGTGACAGTGAAGGGCACGACTTCCTTGGCCATGTGGGCGGGATCCGTTCGGTGTTCACGCGCCACCGAGGGGTCGCGTGCAAGCGTGGCTGATGCGGCGGGTGTGGTGATCTTACTCAGGCCACGACCGACTCCAGGTGACCGATCAGCCGGGCGCGCAACGTGGCGGCCCGTCCGGCGAACGTCCGCTGGGCGGCGACGTAGGCCGCGCGGCCGTCCTCGTTCTCGATCCGGACCGGCTCGTAGCCCAGCCCGGACAGGTCGTAGGGGCTCGCCCGCATGTCGAGCTCCCGGATCTCCCGGGCCAGGGCGAAGCAGTCGGCCACCAGCTCCGAGGGCACCAGCGGGCTGAGGCGGTAGGCGTGCTTGTAGAGGTCCATGTTGGTGTGGAGGCAGCCGCCCTGCTCCAGCTGTGGCATCGCCGCCCGGCTGGGGGTGAGGACGTTGAGCGGGCGGGCCGGCTCGGTGAAGAACCGGAAGGCGTCGAAGTGGGTGCAGCGCAGTGGTGCGGACTCCACGACGGCGTCCAGGTCGGCCGGGGACAGCCGCAGCGGCCAGGAGGAGTGCCGAATCTCGGCGGCCCCGCTGCCGTAGACCATCGCCCATTCGTGCATCCCGTGGCAGCTGAAGACCGGCCGCCGGGCGGCCGTGGCCTGCAGCAGGGCGAGGGTGTCGCGCGCGAGCACCGCACGCCTGCCGGTTCGGGCCGGATCGGCCGTGACGCCGCCGTCCACCGCCACATAGCCGGTCCAGTCCCGGTGCGGCGCGTCCCCGCCCAGGACGACGCCGGCGCCGGGGTGCCAGCGGCGCAGGGCACCGGGGGAGTGGTTGTAGTACGTGAACAGGAAATCGAGCACCGGATGCGCCTCCCGGCGTACCGCCCGGTCGAGGTGCGGATCGATCCACGGCGCCACCCGGTCCTCGTGCGCCGCCCGGCGGGCCTGCCAGGTCTCCGGAGCGAGAAATTCCACGCCCCCACGGTATGCGGGACCGGCAGGTTTCTGGGCGGCCCGCTGGACACGCTGTATACACAAGCGCCATGAGCAGCAACACGTCGTACTTCATGAACGCCCAGGACGCGGACAGCTTCGGCGAGGCGGGCCCGCACGACGAGGGGATGCACCGCGCCGCACTCGCGGAGAACCCCACCCCGGCCCTGGTGGAGACCGTCTTCGCCGGCTTCAACGTTCCCGACGCCGACATCCACTGCCTCAACTACCTCTGGCTGCACCCCAACCTGCGGCTGATGAGCGGCGGGGCCTGGTGCTGGCGCGGGTTCGTCCGCTCCCAGCTCGAAGCCGACCTCTTCGACATGCGGGACTTCGTCCCGGACACCGCGATCACCGACGACGGCGGTGATCTGACCGACGTCACGCTGCCGAACGGGTACCGCTATCAGGTGCTCGAACCGCTGCACTCGATCCGGATGAGCTACGACGATCCCGCCCGGGGCAACAGTTTCGACGTCACCCAGACGGCGATCATGCCCCCGGCGATGCTGCCGTCGAACCGGCACTTCGACCAGGTGATGCGCAGCTCGGGGACCCTCCGTCTGCGCGGCGAGGAGTTCGAGGTCAACTCCTATGCCGTACGCGACCGCTCCTGGGGCGAGGCCCGCACCGAGGATCCGGCAGGGGCGTCCGCCATTCACTGGCTCGTCGCGGTGTTCGGAGACGACTACGCCGTCCACGTGACCGGGCTGCAGGACCCCCAGACCGCGCACTGGCGCGACGCCTTCCCCGAGGACCCCGCGCGGGCCGGGGCGATGAACCGCGGCTGGGTGTGGAAGGACGGCCGGCTCCTCACCCTCCGGAGCGCTCGGATCGAGACCGAATGGGACACCGCCGACCGTCGCCAGGCCGCGCATCGCGTGGTCGCGGTCGACTCCGGTGGCGCCGAGCACGTGCTGCACGGCCAACTCCGGGCCGCCGCTCCGTGGCACACGTGGTCCAACGTTCACATGAGCATCGGCCTGGCCCGGTGGGAGTGCGACGGCCGGATCGGCCACGGGGACAGCCAGGTCGCTCTGTGGACCGACTTCGTCCGGGCCGCCTTCCCGCGGTGACCGTCGCGGCCGCCCGCGAGTAACCTCCCGGAGTGCGTATTGCCCGCTTCACCTACGAGTCCCATCAGCTCTTCGGCGTGATCGACGGGGACCCCGGCGCCGAAATGGTCGCCCTCGTCGAGGGCGACCCGCTCTACACCCCGCTGACGCCGACCGGGCAGCACGTGCCGCTCGCGGAGGTGAAGCTGCTGGCGCCGGTGATCCCGCGGAGCAAGGTCGTCGGTATCGGACGGAATTACGCCGACCATGCCGCCGAACTCGGGAACGAGGTACCGGCCGAGCCGCTGCTGTTCCTCAAGCCGAACACCACGGTGATCTCGCCCGCCGACCCGATCGGCCACCCGCAGCAGTCCACCGACGTGCACTACGAGGGCGAACTCGCCGTGGTGATCGGCCGGATCTGCCGTGACGTGCCGATCGCCCGGGTGCCCGAGGTGATCTACGGCTACACCGTCGGCAACGACGTCACCGCGCGCGACCTGCAACGCAGTGACGACCAATGGACGCGGGCCAAGGGGTTCGACTCGTTCTGCCCGCTCGGCCCCTGGATCGAGACCGATCTCGACGTTTCGGACCTAGCCGTCACGACGACGCTGAACGGTGAGCTGAAGCAGGCCGGCCGCACCTCGGCGATGGTGCACAAGGTGCCGGAACTCATCGCCTACATCACCTCGGTGATGACACTGCTCCCCGGTGACGTGATCCTGACCGGGACCCCGGCCGGCGTCGGCCCGATGAAGCCTGGTGATCAGGTGTCCGTGACCGTCGAGGGCATCGGGACCCTGACCAACCCGGTGGTGGCCCGATGAGTGACGGCAAGAAGGTTCGGGTCCGCTTCGCCCCCTCGCCCAGCGGGGACCTGCACGTCGGCAACATCCGGACCGCGCTCTACGACTGGGCCTACGCCCGGCACACCGGTGGCACCTTCGTGTTCCGCATCGAGGACACCGACTCGGCGCGCGTGACCCCGGAGTACATCGCCGCCGCGGTCGAGTCGATGCGGTGGCTCGGCCTGGACTGGGACGAGGGCCCCGGCGTCGGGGGCGACCACGGGCCGTATCAGCAATCCCAGCGGATCGATCTGTACCGCGAGTGGGCGCAACGCTTTCTCGATTCCGGCCACGCCTACCACTGCTACGAGAGCCCGGCCGAGGCGGAGGAGCGCGTGGCGCGCCAGAAGGCCGCCAAACTGCCGATCGGCTATGACGGGCACAGCCGCGACCTGACACCTGAGCAGCGCGCCGCCTACGAGGCGGAGGGGCGTAAACCGGTGATCCGATTTCGGATGCCGGTGGGCACCACCACCTTCTCCGATGAGATTCGCGGCGAGGTCAGCTTCGACAACGCCCTGGTTCCGGACTTCGTCCTGATGCGTGCCGACGGCTCACCGCTCTACACGCTCGCCGTTGCGGTCGACGACGTGCTCATGAAGATCACGCACGTGGTGCGCGGCGAGGACCTGCTGTCTTCGACGCCGCGTCAGATCGCGGTCTATCGCGCGATGGGCGTGACCGACGAGCAGATCCCGACCTTCGCGCACCTGCCGTTCGTGATGGGCCAGGACAACTCCAAGCTGTCCAAGCGCCACGGGGCCGTGACGATCGGTCAGTTCCGCGCCGACGGTTATCTCCCCGAGGCGATGTGCAACTACCTCGCGCTGCTGGGCTGGTCGCTCGGTGACGGCGAGCGCGAGGAGTTCGACCTGCAGGAGATGGCCGCGGCCTTCACCCTCGACCGGGTCAACTCCAGCCCGGCGCGCTTCGACCCGAAGAAGCTCGACGCGATCAACGGCGCCTGGATCCGCCGGCTCGACCCGGCGGACCTGGCCACCCGCATCGTGCCGTTCGTGGTCGGCGCCGGTCTGCTGGCCGACCCACCCGCGGCCGGCGACCTGGAGAAGCTCGCCGCGGCCGTACCGCTGGTCCAGGAGCGCATGGTGACCCTCGCCCAGGCCGTCGACATGCTCGGGTTCCTGTTCGTGCCCGAGGTCACCTTCGACCCAGAGTCGGTCTCCGCCGTGCGGGGCCCGGATGCCGAAGCCGTGCTCAAGGCGGGCCTCGACGCGCTGGAGGCCCTGCCAGGATTCGCGTCCGCGGACATCGAGGCCGCCCTGCGCGCCGCCCTGATCGAGGGCCTCGGCCTGAAACCCAAGAACGCCTTCGGCGCGTTGCGGGTCGCTCTCACCGGCCGGCGGGTCTCCCCGCCGCTGTTCGAGTCGATGGAACTGCTCGGCCGGGACGCCACCTTGGCACGCCTGCGCGCCGGGCTGGCCGCCCTGTCCTGAGCATCGCCCCGGTTGGGTATCATCGACCCTCGGTGCGTGAGCCCGATCGGCCCGCCACCACCCATGGGGTATGGGGTAATTGGCAGCCCGGCTGATTCTGGTTCAGCTAGTCTAGGTTCGAGTCCTGGTACCCCAGCGCAGCACGGATTTAGCTCCCCGGACATCCCTCCGGTAAGGTCCGTGCGCACCTCGCGGCGCAAGCCGTGCACCACCTGGCCCCGTTGTGTAGTGGCCTAGCACGCCGCCCTCTCAAGGCGGTAGCGCGGGTTCGAATCCCGTCGGGGCTACAAATCCGGTCTGTCCTTCGGGGCAGGCCGGTTTTTCTTTGCGGCCGGGGCGCCGCTTCACTCGTCGAATCCCGGCTTCACGGGCCCGGCCTGGCGAGTGAAGCGGGGTTCCGGCGAGTGCAGGCGTCCCGCCTGGCGAGTGAAGCGGACGCGGGGGTCAGGCGGCGCCCGGGAGGTACGGCGTGAGCCGCGTTGCCCGGCCGGTCATCCAGGCGGCCAACTGGGAGCGGTCCAGGAGTACAACGTCGCGGCGCTCGCCGAGGGCGAGCGCGGATCGCGTGAACCGGCCCGTGGTGACGAGGACCGCGATGTCTGCCGAACGTCCGTCAGCGGCGGTGCCCAGGAATCGCTGCACGACGGGGGCCCCCACTCTGCGACGAGGGGCGTCGCGGTTGCACACCACGACGATCCTCTGGCCGGCCGGCGTCTGTCCGACGACATCAGTGCTGAGATCGTCGCGAAGGCCCATGGCGTGGACCTCGACGAAGCTGTCGCGGCGCAGAAGCTTGGCGATGAGCTGTTGCAACTCCCGGCTCGTCATGAGGTCGACGCCCCCGGCCTGGGTGGCGCGGAGCGCGGCTGTCGTCTCCCACCGGTCGGCCATCACCCACGGGGCGCGGCACCAGGCGAGGACGGCGGCACCAGCCACGACGCCGAGCGCCAGCGCTGGGATCGGGCTGCGTCCGATCCAGTCGAGATACGCGAGCAACAGAACGACCACGACGACTGCCCGAATCAGCCAGTCCACGAACCGGATAGCGACGTCGTTCGAGACGCCCGTGCTGTTGGGCTGTGCCACTTTTCCCCCCGGAAAGTCGCAGAGCCACATCGTTGCCGACGGGGGGCCGGGTGCCTACTCACCAACTGGTTAGTTTGCCGCCGCGAAAACGGCTGATGAGGTCCGGATCGGGTCTGAGGTGACGTCAGCTGACAAACCGCACGCTCGCGCCGGCGAGGTCAGCGGGCGGTCTTGACGACTCAACTTACACTTTGTAACTTGGCGAACGTACGGATCGGCAGTAGGGGAGTTGGGTTACCGCGTGAGCCACCGTCGGATGTCCGCTGCGGACCGTCGCGAGCAGTTGCTCGACGTGGCGCTGGACGTCGTCGTCGGCGAGGGGTTCTACGCCGCCACCATCGATCGGGTCGCCCGGGACGCCGGGGTCACGCGAACGCTGCTCTACAACCAGTTCGGCGACCTCGCCGGTCTGGTTTCCGCCCTCGTCGACCGGGAGACCGGCT
Source organism: uncultured Actinomycetota bacterium (assembly GCA_963756785.1). Classification (GTDB taxonomy): domain Bacteria; phylum Actinomycetota; class Actinomycetes; order Sporichthyales; family Sporichthyaceae; genus Sporichthya. Next base: position 1,214,454 of record CAVWPF010000007.1, on the reverse strand, counting down.
CGGCGATGGCGGGGCTGGCCGACGCGCTCGCCCCGCTGCCGGACGAACTCGACTTCGTCGAGGTCGCCGAGGCGCTGCTGTGCGCGATGGTCGGCGCCGTGGAGCGCGCGCCGCGGAGTTGGGCGATCCTGCTGCACCCCCCGGAGGGTGGACCGCCCGAGCTGCACGCGCGGATCGCGGCCGGCCGCGCGCTGGCCCGTGCGTACGTGCAGGAGCTGCTCACCAGCCGGTTGTCGGCAGATGTGGCGGACCCCGAACTCGCCGCGCATCTGCATCAGCTGCTCGGCGAGGAACTGGTCCGCCTCCATGTCCGGGACCCCGAGCGTTACCCCCTGGACCGCGTGGTCCGGCAGGTCCGTTCCAGCGCCGCCGGCACGCTGGCGGCTTCCACGAGGAGGACGAAGCGATGACCGCGACCTCGGATCGGAACGCATGCACCGAACGGACCGCTGCGCCGCTCGGCCCCGGCTCACTCACGTGGAAGTACCACGGCGACCGTCGCGGTCTGCTGTTCCTGTGGCGCACCGGAACGTTGCAGAACATGCACCCCGCCGTGAACTCCGCCCTGCAGCAGAAATCGAACTTCTTCGACAACCCGTGGGACCGGCTGCTGCGTTCGATTCCGCCGATCGTGGGTGTGGTCTACGACGACGACCCCGATGAGACCGGGGGACAGGTCCGGGATTTCCACAAGGACATCAAGGGGAACGACGACGGCCACGGCCGGCGGTACTCGGCGCTGAACCCGGACACCTTCTGGTGGACCCATGTCACCTTCGTCGAGACGATCGTCGCGATCAACGAATACTTCGGTACCCCGCTGACGGACACCGAGAAGGACCAGCTCGTCCAGGAGGGCGTCACCTGGTGGCGGCGGTACGGGCTCTCGGAGCGGCCGGTTCTCGACAACTGGGCCGACTTCGAGGCCTACTTCGACCACATGCTCACCGCCGAACTCGAGCACAACGCCACGACGCGGTGGGCGGTGAACGCCGACCAGCAGTCGATGCCGCCGCCGCCCGGGGTGCCCGCAGTGGCCTGGAAACTGCTGGAGTGGCCGACCTCCCGCTTCACCAAGTGGCTGGGCAACGGCCTGATGCCGCCGAGGGCCCGCGAGATCCTCGAACTCGAGTGGCGCACCCGCGACGAGATCGCCCTGCGGGTGCTCGGCCAGGTCGTCCGCCGGACGTGGCCGTTGCTCCCGGCGAAGGTCCGCTACAACCCCCGCGCCTACGATGCGATCAAACGGGCCGAGGCGGCCTGACGCACCGGAAGGCGGGACGCATGGGCGAGAACGTGGCGACGGTCGAGGCGGCCATCGCGTGTCTCAACAAGGGTGACCTCGACGGCTACATGTCGATGTACAGCCCGGAGGCTCGCTTTGTCGGGTATCCGCCGGAGGTTCCGGCCAACTTCGACGGAGTCCGTGCCTTCTACGGGCAGCTGCTCGCAGCGATCCGCGAGCTGGAGATCGAGGCCATCGACATCTTCGCGGCCGGCGAGCGCGTGGTCGTGCGCTACCTGCTCACCGGGTACCACGACGGGGAGCTGATGGGCGCGGAGCCCACCAAGCACCAGCTCGCCGTGGAGGGCATGACGATCCTCTACTTCACGGACGGCAAGGTCGGCCATCGCGTCAACCGGCTCGACGAGCTCCAGTTCCTCAACCAGATCGGGATCATCCCGACCCCGGGCGCGACCAGCACCGGCTGAGCCCGGGTCTGCACTCAGAGCGAGTCGAGCGCCGACTCCAGGTCGGCCCAGAGGTCCTCGACGTCCTCGATGCCGGTCGAGAACCGCACCAGCCCTTCGGGGATCGTCGGTGATTCGCCCGCCCACCGCCGGCGGCGTTCGAGCGTGGACTCGACGGCGCCGAGGCTCGTTGCGTTCACCCAGAGCCGGGTCGAGGTGCAGAACTGCTCGGCCGTCGCCCCGTCGGTGAACTCGACCGAGAGGATCGAGCCGAATCCGTTCATCTGCGCGGCGGCGCGTGCGTGCCCGGGATCGTCGGGCAGACCGGGATAACGCACTCGCCGGCAGGCCGGGTGAGCGGCCAGGCGAGGTGCGAGCCCGGAGGCGTTCGCGGTGGCCCGCTGCACGCGCAGATGCAGGGTGCGCAGGCCGCGCAGCGCGAGCCAGCACTCCATCACGCCCGGCACGGAACCCGACAGCCGCCGATGTTCGGTCAGCAGTGGCACGTGTGCGTCGTCGGCGCAGACCAGGACCCCGAGCACCGCGTCGCTGTGCCCGGCCAGAAACTTGGTGGCGGAGTGCAGCACCAGGTCGGCACCGGCGTCGAGCGGGCGTTGACCCAACGGCGTCGCGAAGGTGTTGTCCACCACGACCAGCGCGCCGGCGGCGCGTGCACCGGCGCACACGGTCGGCAGATCGGCGACCTCGAGCGCCGGGTTCGTCGGCGATTCGGCGAGCAGGAGATCGGCGCCCTCACAGGCCGCCAGCACGGCATCGGTGTCGGCGATGTCGACCGCGCGCACCTGTAAACCGTTGCGGGTGCTCGCGACTCCGAGCTGGCCGGCCGTGCCGAGATAGGCGTGCTGCGGCACCACCACGACGCCGTCGGCGGGCACGAGACTGAGTGCGGCGGCGACAGCCGCGAGCCCGGACGGGAACGCCACCCCCGTTCCACCTTCCAGCGCTCCGATCGCGGCCTCGAAGGCATGCCAGGTCGGGTTGCCGTGCCGGCCGTACTCGATCGGCCCGCCGGCGTGGAAGACGGAGGCCAACATCGGGGGCTGGTTCAACGGGGCGTCAGCTTCGCGAGCCGGGCGTCCCGCGTGGACAGCCAGGGTGTCGGGGGAGAGTTCCCGCATCAGCGCACTCCGGGGCGGCCGGGACGGGCGGGCCGGCGTCCGACCGGACGCGCGGGAGTCCGCTCCGGCGCCGCTCCGGCGCCGTCGGTGCCCGCGGAGCGACGCAGCACCTCGGTCAGCTTCTCCGCCGCGGCGATCACGGCGGCGGCATGCAGGCGCCCGGGCTGTCGGCTGAGTCGGTCGATCGGACCGGACACCGACACCGCGGCGACCACGCGGTTGCTCGGACCGCGCACCGGCGCCGACACCGAGGCGACGCCGGCCTCGCGCTCGGACACGCTCTGCGCCCACCCGCGGCGGCGCACGGCGGCGAGGGTGGTTGCTTCGAACCGCGCCCCCTGCAGTCCGCGGTGCAACCGCTCGGGCTCCTCCCAGGCCAGCAGCACCTGAGCTGCTGAACCCGCGCTCATCGGCAGCGCTTCGCCGACCGGCACGGTGTCGCGCAGCCCGGACAGTCGCTCCGCCGCGGCGACACAGATGCGGTGGTCACCCTGCCGCCGGTACAACTGCGCACTCTCGCCGGTGATGTCGCGCAGATGGGCGAGCACGCCGGCGGCGGCGGCGAGCAGACGGTCCTCGCCCGCGGCTGCGGACAGTTCGGTGAGGCGCGGGCCGAGGACGAACCGGCCCTGCATGTCCCGGGCGAGCAGTCGATGATGCTCGAGAGCGACGGCAAGACGGTGCGCGGTCGGCCGGGCCAGCCCCGTCGCCGTCACCAGTGACGCCAGGGTCGCGGGCCCGGACTCCAGTGCGTTGAGCACCGCGGCGGCTTTGTCCAGCACACCAACTCCGCTGGCCCCGACCGCGAGCGGTGAGCTATCGTTGTCCATGCATTGATACTGCCGTCTCGCATACTGAGATGCAAGCGGACGGTGGGGCACATTCGAGCATCGCTGCGGAGGAGGACGCCGTGGGTCGCACCCTGGCGGAAAAGATCTGGGACGCGCACGTCGTACGTCGTGCCGAGAACGAACCCGATCTGATCTACATCGACCTGCACCTCGTGCACGAGGTCACCAGTCCGCAGGCCTTCGAGGGCCTGCGCGCCGCCGGCCGCCCGGTTCGGCGCCCGGACCTCACCCTGGCCACCGAGGACCACAACACCCCGACCCTCGACATCGACAAGCCGATCGCCGACCCGGTCTCCCGCACCCAGATCGAGGCGTTGCGCCGAAACGCCGCCGAGTTCGGCGTGCGCATCCACTCCCTCGGCGACATCGATCAGGGCATCGTGCACATCGTCGGCCCGCAACTGGGTATCACCCAGCCGGGCATGACGATTGTCTGCGGCGACAGTCACACCTCGACGCACGGAGCGTTCGGCTCGCTCGCCTTCGGCATCGGCACCAGTCAGGTCGAGCACGTCCTCGCGACGCAGACCCTGCCGCTCGACCCGCCCAAGACGATGTCCGTCACCGTCAACGGAGAGCTCCCCACCGGGGTGACGGCGAAGGACATCATCCTCGCGGTGATCGCGCAGATCGGCACCGGCGGTGGACAGGGCTACGTCATCGAGTACCGCGGCGACGCCATCCGCAATCTGTCGATGGAAGGTCGCCTCACCGTCTGCAACATGTCGATCGAGGCCGGCGCCCGCGCCGGTCTGGTCGCGCCGGATGAGGTCACCTTCGACTACGTGAAGGGCCGGCCGCACGCTCCCACCGGCGCGCAGTGGGACGCCGCGGTCGCGTCCTGGCGCGAGCTCTACACCGACGACGACGCGATCTTCGACAAGGAGGTCACCCTCGACGCCTCGACCCTCACGCCGTTCGTCACCTGGGGCACCAACCCGGGTCAGGGCGCACCGTTGGGCACGAACGTGCCCGACCCCGCAGCGATCGCGGACGAGAGCGAACGCAACGCCGCGACCCGCGCGCTTGAGTACATGGGCCTGACGGCGGGACAGCCGCTTCGCGACATCAAGGTCGACACGGTGTTCCTCGGTTCGTGCACCAACGGCCGGATCGAGGATCTGCGGGCGGCCGCCGAGGTGCTCTCGGGTCGCAAGGTGGCCGACGGCGTCCGGATGCTCGTCGTCCCGGGTTCCGCGCGGGTGCGGCTGCAGGCCGAGTCCGAAGGTCTGGACACCGTTTTCACGGAGGCGGGCGCCGAGTGGCGCTTCGCCGGCTGTTCGATGTGCCTGGGCATGAACCCGGACATCCTCGCGCCGGGGGAGCGCAGCGCCTCGACGTCCAACCGGAACTTCGAGGGCCGGCAGGGCAAGGGTGGCCGCACGCACCTGGTGTCCCCGCTGGTGGCAGCCGCGACCGCGGTCACCGGGCACCTTTCCGCGCCCGCCGATCTCGTCGACGCGAAGTAGGAGGACGACGATGGAAGCCTTTCGTACCCACACCGGCCGGATGGTGCCGCTGCGTCGCAGCAACGTCGACACCGACCAGATCATCCCCGCGGTGTACCTCAAGCGGATCACGCGTGACGGTTTCGAGGACGGGTTGTTCGCGGCCTGGCGCAACGACCCGGAGTTCATTCTCAACGCGCCGGAGCGTGCCGGCGCGACGGTTCTGGTCGCCGGACCGGACTTCGGCACCGGCTCTTCCCGCGAGCACGCAGTGTGGGCACTGCAGAACTACGGCTTTCGAGCCGTGATCTCGCCGCGCTTCGCCGACATCTTCCGCGGCAACTCACTCAAGGGTGGTCTGCTCACCGTGGAGTTGTCGCAAGCGGTCGTCGATCAGCTCTGGGAAGCGACCGAGAACGACCCGCAGACCGCTGTCACCGTCGACCTCGAGACCCGCACCGTCACGTGCGGAGACCTCGCCGTGCCCTTCGACATCGACGACTACACACGTTGGCGTCTGCTCGAGGGTCTTGATGACATTGGTCTCACGTTGCGCCACGAGGGGGACATCGACACTTTCGAGTCGAATCGTCCCGTGCACCTGCCGAAGACGTTGCCGATCCCGGCCAACAGCTCGACGTAGCGCTTCCTCCGCATCGTAAGAAGACCCTCGATTCCCTTACCGCATAAGGGAATCGAGGGTCTTCTCTTTGTAGCGACGAGGTGTGTGCGCGACGCGAAGTGCGGTCGCGCAGCTCGCTCAAAGGTCGCTCCACTACCTCAACGCAAAGGAAAACACGTTGCGACACAACGAGGATTCGATAGCCAGGTGATTGTTCTTATCGTCATTCGGCCCTAACTTCTGCTGTTGAGCCGGGCCTAGTGGTGCCCGTATCCGGCGTCGGAGGGACGCAATGAACAAGACGCAGCTGATCGATGAGCTGGCTACCAGATTCAGTGGCAACAAGAAGGCGGCTTCGCAGGCTCTCGACGCCGTCGTCGACACCATCACCCGTGCGGTTGCCCGTGGCGAGAAAGTCGGCATCACGGGCTTCGGTGTTTTCGAGAAGGTCGAGCGTCCCGCTCGAATTGCTCGTAACCCAGCCACCGGCGCTCAGGTGAAGGTCAAGAAGACCGCTGTTCCGCGATTCAAGGCGGGCACGGGCTTCAAGGACGTCGTCAGCGGGGCCAAGAAGCTTCCGGCAGTCACCGTGAGCGCAATCGAGACCGTCGCCGAGACCGCCAAGGCCTCGCCGACCATCAAGCGTGTCGCGGCTGCGGTCGCGAAGAAGGCTCCGGCCAAGAAGACCGTGGTCAAGAAGGCCGTCGCCAAGAAGGCTCCGGCCCGCAAGGCCGCCCCGGCCAAGAAGGCCGCGGCCAAGAAGGCCGTCGCCAAGAAGGCTCCGGCCAAGAAGGCCGCGGCCAAGAAGGCCGTCGCCAAGAAGGCTCCGGCCAAGAAGACCGCGGCCAAGAAGGCTCCGGCCCGCAAGGCCGTCGCCAAGAAGGCTCCGGCCCGCAAGGCCGCTGCCAAGAAGGCTCCGGCCCGCAAGGCCGCGGCCAAGAAGGCTCCGGCCCGCAAGGCCGTCGCCAAGAAGGCTCCGGCCCGCAAGGCCGCGGCCAAGAAGGCTCCGGCCCGCAAGGCTCCGGCCCGCAAGGCTGCAGCCAAGAAGGCCTAGTTCTTCCTGCACCGACAGCGCCGTCCGGTCCCGTGGGGATCGGACGGCGCTTTGCGTTGTCGACGGGCGTTTTCGCAGGTCAGAGACGGTGCAAGGTCGCCATGGTGTGCGGCCCGAGACCCAGCGCGAAAGCAGCATTCAAATCGGTACGGGTGTCCACATCGCGTCGCAACGTCGGAAGATCCGCGGCCGGTAACAGCATTGCGCCGGCGTCGATATGGGCCTTCAAGGAATCCCGTCCGAAAGCCGGCGTGAATTCCCCACCGGCCGCCACGAGATACGCCGTCGTTCCCGTTCCGTCGATGTCCGGGACGACTGCGGATCCTGCTTTCGCAGCCCGCGCCAGCGCGCTCTCGAGGTCGCCCGATTTCAGCGCCGGCAGGTCGGCAGAGAGCGCGCCGATCCCGCATTGCGGGTGCCGCGCGGTGGCGTGCGCGGCCCCGTGACGCAATGCGGGGTTCAGCCCGGCATCGGGTTCATCGGGAAGAACTTCTGCGCCCAGATCGCGAACCAGAGATGCCGCGGTCGGATCGTCGGTGACCACGACCACCTCGACCACGGACGGTGCACGCAATGCGGCCGCGACCGTGTCGGCGGCGAATGCCAGCGCGAGCGCGGAACGGACCTCGGGGTCGGCGCTCAGTCGCGACTTGGCCAGGTGCAGCAGTTTTACCGGGACCACCAGACACCACCCGGCGTTCGGTGTGAGCTGCTCCGCGGTGACCACCGAGCGATCCTGTCAGCGCGTTCCGGTCTCGCCATCGGCAGGTATGCGGGCGAGGATGGGGGGCGTGTCTCGCGATCGCAAGCGGCCCTGGTTCCGCGTCGCGGAGGTCCTGTTGCTCCCGACGATGCGAGTAGGAGTTCGTCGCCGGTGGCACGGGCAACACCACATTCCGCGCACCGGCGGCGTGATCGTGGTCGCCAATCACATCTCGAAGATCGACCCGATCACCTTCGGGGACTTCGTGCGCGGCGCCGGCCGTGTGCCGCACTATCTGGCGAAGGTCGAACTCTTCGAGCACAAAGTGCTCGGACGCATCTTTCGCGGGACAGACATGATCCCGGTCTACCGGGGTGGGCAGAACGCCGGTGCGTCCGTCCAGGCGGCCGTGCAGGCCCTCCGGGAGGGCTTCTGCATCGTGATCTACGCCGAGGCCACCATCACCCGTGACCCGAACCTCTGGCCGATGGTGGGCAAGACCGGCGCGGCCCGCATCGCGCTGGAGTCGGGCGCACCGTTGATCCCGGTGGCGCAATGGGGAGCGCATCGCCTCCTGCCGCCCTACGCAAAGCGCCCGTCGTTGTTTCCCCGGAAGACCATCCACGTGCGCGCCGGGGAACCCGTGCAGCTCGCGGATCTGGCCGGCGGGAAACTCTCACCCGAGGTGCTCACCGAAGCCACCGAGCGGGTCATGGCGGCGATCACCGCCGAACTCGAGGTGATCCGGGCGGAACGTGCACCCGCGGTCCGCTTCGACCCGCGTCGGGCCGGCATCGCGGAGTACGGGAATCCGTCCTTCCCGCCCGGCGATGACAGGTGAATCGAGCCTGAGTTTCTGCCGGTCCGCAGCGCGCCGTTGCCGTACCGTCTGTGATCGATGAGCGCGAATCGCAAGACCCGCGTCGCCGTGATCTTCGGCGGTCGATCCTCCGAGCACGCCGTGTCATGTGTGTCCGCCGGCAGCGTGCTGCGGGCGATCGACCGCAGCGAGTACGACGTGGTGCCGATCGGCATCTCGACCGAAGGCGGCTGGGTGCTCGCCGTCGACGATCCCGATCAGCTGGTGATCCGCGACGGGAAGCTGCCGCAGGTCGATGCCACGCGGCCCGCCGTCGTTCTCCCCGGCGACCCGACTGCGCGTTCGCTGACGGTCTTCGACGAGAACCAGGCCGCCGGCGCGCTCGGCAACATCGACGTCGTCTTTCCGGTCCTGCACGGCCCGTACGGCGAGGACGGGACGATCCAGGGTCTGCTCAAGATGGCCGACATCCCCTACGTGGGTTCCGGCGTTCTCTCCAGCGCCGTCAGCATGGACAAGGCGCACATGAAGGTCGCGCTGGCCGGCGCCGGCCTGCCCGTGTGCGACTACGTCGTGGTGACCGCGCGCCGTTGGGCCGCCGACGCGGCAGCCGTGCGCGACGAGATCGCCGCGCTCGGGTGGCCCGTGTTCGTCAAACCCGCGCGTGCCGGTTCCAGCGTCGGCATCACCAAGGTGAAACGCGCTGAGGATCTCGACGCCGCGATGGCAGCGGCGCAGGCGTGGGACCCCAAGGTGATCGTCGAGGCGACCGTGGTCGGCCGTGAGATCGAGTGCGGCGTGCTGGAGGGGACGGTCGTCGGTGGGGTGTCGGGTCCGCCCGAGGCCAGCGTCACCGCGGAGATCCGCGTTCTCGGAAACCGCGAGTTCTACGACTTCGAAGCCAAGTACCTCGACGACTCCACCGAGCTCACCGTCCCGGCCGATGTCCCGGACGATGTCGCGGCGACGGTACGCGCGCTGTCGGTGACCGCGTTCGAGGCGTTGTCGTGCGAGAGCCTGGCCCGGGTCGACTTCTTCGTGTGCGCCGACGGCTCCGTGCTGATCAACGAGGTCAACACGATGCCCGGCTTCACGCCCGTCTCGATGTTCCCCCGGATGTGGGCCGCCACCGGCGTGGACTACCCGACGCTCATCGACCGGCTGCTCCGCACGGCACTGCAGCGCCGCTCCGGCCTGCGTTAGTCAGGGCTTCGGCTTCGCGGTCCCCGGAGGCGTCTGCTTCGGCTTGGGCGTCTGCTTCGCCTTCGGTGTTGCCGCCGGCGGTGGGAAGAACTCGGGTCGTGGCGGGATGAACTGCATCGCCGGCGCGAGGTCGACCAGCGGACCGATCTGCGGGTCGTGCGCGGCAGGCACGACGATCTCGATGTAGGCCGCGCGGTTGGCCGTGGTGAACCGGTGTCCGCCGTCGAGCGTCTCGACGAGCCAGTCGATGCCATTCACGGTGGTGAGCTCCGCGGTCGATGTCAGCGCCTGCGGGCGGTCGACACCGCAGCGCAGCACCACCGCCGGGTCGCCCCAGGCCGCCGTGCGGTCCGTCTTCGGGCTGGTCTCCCGACGTTCGGCGTCATCGACCTTCGCAGGCAGGGCCGGCTCCATCCGGGCGCACAGGGCGCCGATGTCGCCGCTGGACACCGGGACGTCGACCGGGACCGCGGACGATCCGCCGCCGCAGCCCGCCAGAACCACGCTCAGGGCCGCGGCGAGCCCGAGCGGGAGGTAACGGGACAGGGGAGGCTGCCGGTCAGAGGTTGACGACCGGGCAGGTCAGCGTGCGGGTGATGCCCGGCACCGACTGCACCTTGGCGACGACCAGCTTGCCGAGTTCGTCGACGGACGAGGCTTCCGCGCGGACGATCACGTCGTAGGGTCCGGTCACGTCCTCGGAGGAAGTGACGCCGGGGATGTCGGAGATCTGCTGTGCCACCACAGCGGCCTTGCCCACCTCGGTCTGGATGAGGATGTAGGCCTGGATCATGTTGACCTCCGAGCGGGATGGCGGGGCGTACGCGTGGGCCGAACCTACACGGGAGCGAGGTGGCGATGAGTGCCCGACCGGCCGACATCGGCGCCTTGGGGGAGTTCGGCCTCATCGCCGCTCTCACCGCCCGGATGCCGCAGGGCGCGGGCGTTCTGCTCGGCCCGGGCGATGACGCCGCGGTGGTGTCCGCCCCCGACGGCCGGGTCGTCGCCACCACCGACCTGCTGGTCGCGGGGCGCCACTTCCGCACCGACTGGTCCAGTGCCGAGGAGATCGGCCGCAAGGCGGCCGCCGCCAACCTCGCGGACATCGCGGCGATGGGCGCGGTACCCCGGGCCCTGCTTCTCGGGCTGGCGGCGCCGGCGGACCTGGCGACCGAGTGGGCCGAGGGTCTGGTCGACGGACTGACCGCCGAGTGCGCGGTGGTGGGAGCCTCGATCGTGGGCGGGGACGTCGTCGGCGCGGATGTCGTGCTGATCGCGGTGACCGCCCTCGGCGATCTGAACGGCCTCGATCCGGTCACCCGCGCCGGCGCACGACCCGGCGACGTCGTCGCGGTGTGCGGAACTCTCGGGTCGTCCGCGGCCGGTCTCGCGGTGCTGCAGAGCGGTCGCGGTGGCCACGAGTCGTTGGTGCGCGCGCACCGGACGCCCTCCCCGCCGTACGCCGCCGGCCCGCAAGCGGCCCGACTGGGTGTGCGCGCTCTCATCGACGTCAGTGACGGACTGCTCGCCGATCTCGGACACGTCGCGAGCAGTAGTGCGGTGGCGCTCGACCTCGACAGTTCTGCGTTCGTGCCGTCGCCGGCCTTGACCGCTGCGGCGGAGGCCCTCGGGGGGTCGGCGCTGCGGTGGATGCTGACCGGCGGCGAGGACCACGCGCTCGCCGGGTGCTTCCCGCCGGACATCGACCTGCCCCCGACCTGGCTGCGCGTCGGACGTGTGGCCGCGGGGTCGGGGATCACCGTCGACGGCGCGGTTCTCGACGGCGCCCGTGGCTGGGACCACTACCGATGAACTCCCACCCGCCGCGCGTGCTGACGATCGCCGGCTCGGATTCCGGCGGGGGAGCGGGCATCCAGGCCGACCTCAAGACGATGCTCGCTCTCGGCGTGCACGGCATGAGCGTGCTGACCGCCATCACTGCGCAGAACTCGGTAGGCGTGCACGGCGTATGGGAGCTGTCGGTCGACGCCGTCGTCGCGCAGTTCCGCGCGGTCGTCGACGACATCGGCGTCGACGCCGTGAAGACCGGGATGCTCTCGTCGCCGGTGCTGGTGGAGGCCGTCGCCGAGCTGCTGGCCCCGCTGCATGCCGCCGGCGTCCCGATCGTGGTGGACCCGGTTGCGGTCTCGAAGCACGGCGACGCGCTGCTGGCGCCGGAAGCACTGGAGTCGGTACGCACCCGACTGGTGCCGCTGGCGACCGTCGTGACCCCGAACCTTGACGAGGCCGCGGCGTTGACCGGCACGACGTACGCCGACGAGGCGGACCTGCGTGCGGCGGCGGAGGCCGTGCACGCCTTCGGTCCGGCGTGGGTGCTGGTGAAGGGCGGTCATCTGCCCGGCGATGCCGTCGACCTGCTCTTCGACGGCACCGATGAGCACCGCTTCCGGGCACCGCGCCTGGACAACCGGCACACCCACGGCACGGGCTGCACTCTCGCGAGCGCGATCGCGGCCCGTCTCGCTGCCGGCGATGACCCGGTCGCGGCGGTGCGGACCGCCAAGGCCTACGTCACCGGAGCGCTCTCGCGAGGCTTCGCCCTGGGATCGGGGATCGGTCCCGTCGATCACGGCTGGGCGTTTCGGGACTGACGTTTCGGGACCAACGCGGTCCGGACACGAAGAACCGCCCGGCACCCACAGGCGCCGGGCGGTCTCGAAAGAGCGGAGCGAACTAGCGGACGACCTTTCCCGCCTTGATGCAGGACGTGCACGCGTGAATCCGCTTGCGGGTGCCCTTCACGACCGCCCGCACCGTCTGGATGTTCGGGTTCCAGCGGCGGGAGGTGCGGCGGTGCGAGTGGGAAATGCTGTTGCCGAAGCCCGGGCGCTTGCCACAGACATCACAGTTGGCGGCCACGAGGAGCTCCAAACAGTCGTACGGACGTGCGGAACGAGCCCGGACGGCCGGACCGAGGAGCCAGATTAGCCGAGGCCCACGGCCCGGCGCCAACCGGCGCCTCGCGCGCGGTGTCGGCGCCGGCGAATACGGTTTGCGCGTGGCGCTCAACGCTCATCATCCCCTCGGCGAGGCCCTGGCCAAGGTGCTGTCCGACGCCACGGCGAAGAAGCTGGCCAGGAGTCTCGACCTGGACACCGTCGGCGACCTGCTGCGGCACTATCCGCGGCGGTACGAGAAGCGCGGCGACTTGACGAAGCTGCGGGATCTTCAGGTCGGGGACAACGTCACCGTGCAGGCCGAGGTGAAATCGGCGACGACGCGCCGGATGAAGAACCGGCCGGGCATCATCCGTGAGGTCGTCGTCACCGACGGCCGCGACACCCTGAAGCTGACCTTCTTCGGCAAGGGCAGCTTCACCACCGGCGACAAGCTGTTGCCGGGAGCGCGCGGATTCTTCTCGGGCACGGTGAGCCAGTTCCAGCAGGATCGCCAGCTGACGCAGCCCGCGTTCGAACTGGTCGGCGACCCCGACGACCCGGAGTCCGCGGCCGAGGCGGATGCCTTTCTCGACGAGATGATTCCGATGTACCCGGCCACGGCGGCGGTGCCGAGCTGGGCGATCCGCCGGCACGTCCGCTCCGCGCTCGACGCGCTCGACGGAGTGCCGGACCCCCTGCCGGAGCGGGTCCGCAAGGCGGAGCAGCTGCTCCCGCTCGGCGAGGCGCTGCGGCTGATCCATCGCCCGAAGGATCACGGGCAGGTGAGTGCGGCGCGCAAGCGCCTCACATGGGATGAGGCCTTCGTGCTGCAGGTCGCGCTGGCGCAGCGCCGGGCCGCGGCGAAGGCGCTCCCGGCGGTCCGCCGCGTCGCCGCCAAGGACGGTCTGCTCGTCGCCTTCGATGCGCGGCTGCCCTTCGAGCTGACACCGGGTCAGCGGGAGATCGGCAACGAGATCTCGATGGACCTGGCGTGCGAACACCCGATGCACCGGTTGCTGCAGGGCGAGGTCGGCTCCGGCAAGACCGTCGTCGCCCTCCGCGCGATGCTCGCGGTGGTGGACGCCGGCGGCCAGGCTGCGCTGCTGGCTCCCACCGAGGTCCTTGCCCAACAGCACCACCGCTCCCTGAGCGCGATGCTCGGTCCGCTCGCCGAGGCCGGCCAGTTGGGTGGCGCCGAACAGGGCACGCGGGTCGCGCTGCTGACCGGCTCGCTGTCCGCCGCCGCACGGAAACGCGCACTGCTCGATGCGGCCTCGGGCGACGCGGGCATCGTCGTCGGAACCCACGCGCTGCTGCAGGACAGAGTCGATTTCTTCGACCTCGGGCTGGTCGTCGTCGACGAGCAGCACCGCTTCGGGGTCGAGCAACGCGACGCCCTGCGGGCCAAGGGCGCGACCCCGCCGCATCTGCTCGTGATGACCGCGACCCCGATCCCGCGCACGGTCGCGATGACGGTCTTCGGCGACCTCGACGTGTCGACGCTGACCGAACTTCCGGCGGGCCGTTCCCCGATCGCCACCCACGTGGTTCCGGTCGCGGAGAAGCCCCACTTCCTGGAGCGGGCCTGGACGCGCATCCGCGAGGAGGTCGCGAAGGGCCACCAGGCCTACGTCGTGTGCCCGCGGATCGGTGCCGACGACACCGAGGCCGAGCTGAGCACCGGCGCCGAACCGGACGACCTCGACGAGGACGACGGCGCCCGGCGTCCCTCGGCGGCAGTGGCCCAGGTTGCGCCGATGCTCGCCGACGGGCCACTCGCGGGTCTGCGGCTCGGCGTCCTGCACGGCCGGTTGCCGTCCGACGAGAAGGATGCGGTGATGGCCGCGTTCGCCGCCGGCGAGCTCGACGTCCTGGTCGCGACCACGGTCATCGAGGTGGGCGTCGACGTCCCGAATGCGACGGTGATGGCGGTCCTCGATGCCGAACGCTTCGGGATGTCCCAGCTGCACCAGCTGCGCGGCCGCGTGGGCCGGGGAAGCGCGCCCGGTCTGTGCCTGCTCGTCACCGCGGCCCCGGAGGCCAGTCCGCCGCGGGAGCGGTTGGATGCGGTCGCCTCCACCACCGATGGCTTCGAGCTCTCCCAGCTGGACCTGCAGGCCCGCCGGGAGGGCGACGTCCTCGGCACCTCGCAGTCCGGGCGCCGGTCCAGCCTCCGGATGCTGGAGGTGGTGAAGGACGCCGACGTGATCGCCGCGGCCCGGGTCGCGGCGACCGGGGTGGTCGCGCAGGATCCGAAGCTGTCCGACCATCCCGCGCTGAAGTCGGCCCTGGCCGATCTCCTCGACGAGGAGCGCGCCGGCTACCTCGAGAAGGCCTGACGCGCCGATGACCAGAATCGTCGGCGGCTCCGCCGGCGGACGGCGCCTGGCGGTGCCCGCCGGGCGCGACACGCGCCCCACCTCGGACCGGGCGCGCGAGGCGCTGTTCTCGGCGCTGGAGGCCCGGACCGGTGGACTGAGCGGTACGCGGGTGCTCGACCTCTACGCCGGCAGCGGCGCGGTCGGCCTGGAGGCGCTCTCCCGGGGAGCCGCCCGCGCGGTGCTCGTCGAATCAGACCCCAGGGCGGTCCGCGTCCTGCGGGCGAACGTGGCCACTCTCGGTCTGCCCGGCGCCCAGGTGGTGTCGCGGGCAGTGGCCGCGGTGCTGGCCGAAACGGCCCCGGAACCGTTCGACGTCGTGTTCGCGGACCCGCCGTACGCATTGCCGGCCGCCGAGCTGACGGCGGTGCTCGCCGGTGCCACGGAGCGTGGCTGGATCGCTCCGGACGCCGTCGTCGTGGTCGAGCGGGCGAGCCGGGACGCCGCGTGGGAGTGGCCCGCCGGGCTCATCGCGGACCGCGATCGCCGGTACGGCGAGGCCACTCTTTGGTACGCCCGGGCAGGGGCGATTTCCGGCTGACGCCGGATCAGGGGCAGACTGGGCCCGTGCGCAGCTGCATCTGTCCCGGATCCTTCGACCCCGTGACCAACGGTCACCTCGACGTGATCATGCGGGCCGCCAAACTTGCCGACGAGGTCGTGGTCGGAGTTCTGGTCAATCGCAACAAGCAGGGTCTGTTCTCGCTCGAGGAGCGGATGGAGCTGCTGCGGCTGGCGCTGAAGGACTTCCCGAACGTCCGGATCGACAGCTTCGACGGGCTGCTGGTCGACTACTGCACGAGCCATGGCATCCCGGCGATCGTCAAGGGCCTGCGTGTGGTGGGCGACTTCGACTACGAGCTGCAGATGGCGCAGATGAACCACACGCTCACCGACGTGGAGACCCTGCTGGTCGCGACCAACCCGCTCTACAGCTTCCTGTCCTCCTCGCTGGTCAAGGAGGTCGCGAACAACGGGGCGGACATCACCACCTTCGTGCCGGACGTCGTGGTCGGCCCGCTCCTGGAGCGGCTGGCCGAGCGCCGCAAGGAGCAGGGGCGCTAGAGCATGTCCCGGGGTAAGCCCGTCGACGTCCACGCCAAGCTCGCGGAGCTGCAGGACCTGGTCGCGAAGGCGAAGGCGATGCCGCTGTCGGCGTCCTGCCTGGTCAATCGCGCCGACGTCCTCGCACGGATCGCCGAGATCGAGGCGGCGCTCCCGCGTCAGCTCTCCGAGGCCGAGAGCGTGCTCGCGGACGCCGACGCGGTCGTCGCCGAGGCGCGCGAACAGGCGGTGGCCGTGCTCGCCGAGGCGGCCGTGGAGCGGGACCGGCGTCTGGAGCTGACGCCGGAGGGGTCCGAGGCGGTCGCCTGGGCCGCTCAGATCCGGGCCGAGGCCGAGACCGACGCCACCGCGCGGACGGCCGAGGCGGACGAGTACGTCGACTCGCGGCTCGCCCACTTCGAGGTGATCCTGGACAAGGCGCTCGAATCGGCCCGGCGTGCCCCCGAGGACTCGGACGCCGACCCGGCCGCCCACCTCGCCGAGCTGTCCGATTCGCTCGACCGCACCCTGGCCGCGGTGCGCCGCGGTCGGGAGCGGCTGGCGGGCAAGCACCACCTGGAGGAACTGGGCGACCACCTGCGCGAACTGGAGGACAACCCCTTCGCCGCCGCCGACCCCCTGAACGAGCCCCTGCCCGAGCGCTGAACACGGCGGTTTTTGTCCCGGCCCCCCGGCTCGGGTAACCTTCCGGACGGTCTGAACGACCGCGATGCGCCATGCCCGAAGAGACTCAGAAGACCTTGTTGGACCCCAAGCACAACAGAGCACACCTCGACCCGCACGATCCCTTCGTGCTTGACGTCCACCGGCTCGCCCGGCGGCCGGGGTCGATGCTCAAGGTCGTCCGAACTGTTCCGGCACCGGCGGATCTCGGTCTTGAGGTCATCGGCGTGCCCGAGGGTGCCGACGTCGAGCTGGATCTGAAGCTCGAAGCGGTGGTCGAAGGTGTGCTCGTGTCGGGAACGGCACGGGCGCCGCTGGCGGGTGAGTGCGTGCGCTGCCTGGATCCCCTCACCGACGAGGTCGAGGCGGATTTCGCGGAGCTGTTCGTAGCACCCGGCAACGAAGGCGATGACGAGACTTTCTGGTTGCAGGACGATCTGATCGACCTGGAACCGGTACTGCGGGACGCGGTGGTGCTCACGCTGCCGCTCCTGCCGCTGTGTGAGGAAAACTGTCCCGGCCTGTGCGTCCAGTGCGGCGCACGACTGGTGGAGGATCCCGAACACAGTCACCCCGACGTCGACCCGCGGTGGGCGGCGCTGGAGGCTCTCGTCGCAGACGAGAACCCGACCGAGTAAGTACTTCCGACAGGAGATCAGCACCGTGGCCGTTCCCAAGCGCAAGATGTCGCGCAGCAACACGCGAGCTCGCCGCGCGAACTGGAAGGCCACGGCGCCGACCCTGGCCACCTGTGACCGCTGCCGCGAGGTCAAGCTCCCGCACGTCGCGTGCCCGAGCTGCGGTACCTACAACAAGCGCCAGGTCCGGTTCGCGGACTGACGTCCTTCCGATGAGCTCCAGCCCGGTCACCTCCCCGCCTGCTGCGGACGCGGGAGCGTCCGAGCACGCGCTGGAGGATCGGCTCGGGGTCCGGGTGTCGGAGCCGCTGCTGGTCCGCGCCCTGACGCACCGCTCGTACGCCTACGAGCACGGCGGGCTGCCCACGAACGAGCGG
Organism: uncultured Actinomycetota bacterium; assembly: GCA_963756785.1. GTDB lineage: Bacteria > Actinomycetota > Actinomycetes > Sporichthyales > Sporichthyaceae > Sporichthya. Next base: position 1,196,901 of record CAVWPF010000007.1, on the reverse strand, counting down.
CTGGAGTTCCTCGGCGACTCGGTGCTGGGCCTGGTCGTCACCGACGCGCTGTACCACCGCCACCCCGACCTGCCCGAGGGGCAACTGGCCAAGCTACGGGCTGCCGTGGTGAACATGCGGGCGCTCGCCGAGGTCGGCCGCAGCCTGCAGCTGGGGCAGTTCCTCCGGCTCGGGAGGGGCGAGGAGGGCACCGGCGGCCGCGACAAGTCGTCGATCCTCGCCGACACGCTCGAGGCGCTGATCGGCGCGGTCTACCTCGATCGCGGCCTGAGCGAGGCATCCGACCTGGTCCACCGCCTGTTCGACCCGCTGATCGAGTCCTCGTCCCACCTCGGCGCCGGTCTCGACTGGAAGACCAGCCTGCAGGAGCTCACCGCCACCATCGGCCTGGGTGTTCCGGAGTACGTGGTCACCGAGAGCGGCCCGGACCACGAGAAGACCTTCGAGGCCACCGCGCGCGTCGCCGGCTCGGACTACGGCACCGGGGGCGGCCGGAGCAAGAAGGAGGCCGAGCAGCAGGCGGCCGAAGCGGCATGGACCTTCCTCAGCCAGGCCCACGCATCCCAGCTCGCGGGCGACCCGCCCGCCGCGTCGGCCTGACCGACCGCAACCGCCAGAGCTGACGCGCTCGTGCCGGAGTTGCCCGAGGTCGAGGTGGTCCGCCGCGGCGCCGCCTCCTTCGCCGTCGGCCGCACGATCGGCGCTGTCGAGGTCTCGCACCCGCGCTCGGTACGCCGCCACGTGGCCGGGGGAGCCGACTTCGCCGACCGGCTCGCCGGCGTCACCATCACTGGCGCGGACCGCCGCGGCAAGTTCCTCTGGCTGCCGTTGAGTTCCGGCGAGGCGCTGCTCGTCCATCTGGGCATGAGCGGGCAGCTGCGCGTGCAGCCGCCGGACGCGCCCCCGGAAAAGCACCTGCGGGTGCGCCTCGCGTTCGCCGACGGCGGCCCTGACCTGCGCTTCGTCGACCAGCGGACCTTCGGGGGGCTGTCGGTCGAACCGCTCGTGACCGGCCGCGGCGGGGCCACCGTCCCGCAGTCGGTGGCCCACATCGCCCTGGATCCGCTGGAACCCGGGTTCGACCTCGCCGCCTTCCGCAGCGCGCTGCGGGCCAAACGCACCGGCATCAAGCGCGCGCTGCTGGACCAGACCCTGGTCAGCGGGATCGGCAACATCTACGCCGACGAGGCGCTCTGGCGGGCCCAGCTGCACTACGCGCGCCCCACCGAGACGCTCCGGCTGGCCGAGATCGACCGGGTGCTGTCCGGCGCCGTCGAGGTGATGACCGCGGCGCTGGCCGCCGGCGGTACGTCGTTCGACAGCCTCTACGTCAACGTGAACGGCGAGAGCGGCTACTTCGACCGGTCCCTCGACGTCTACGGCCGGGAAGGCCGCGAGTGCGCGCGGTGCGGATCCGCGATCCGCCGCGACGCCTTCATGAACCGATCGTCGTTCTCCTGCCCGCGCTGCCAGTCGCGGCCCCGCCGCGCACATTGGTGATTCCGGGCAATTCCCCTTGCGCGGCCCCCGGCGCTCAGTCATGATCACCGCATCAAGCCGTCCCCCGGCGCGCACAGGGCCTGACGTTCCTGGCAGGCAAGGTCATCTGACCTGCGGAAACGCGCCGCTCGGGTCGACCGGCACCGATGGCTTGACCTCAAGAGGCTCTGGTGCGACCCTTGAGGAACCCGCCCCACTCAGGCCCACATCTTGGTGCCCGGACGTCGGCGGATGTATCTGTCGGTTACTAGCTGGTTTCTCAGCGTGGAGGATCCCACGATGGCAAAGGCGCTTTTCGGACACGTCGGTGGTCCGGACCCGCGCATGCTCAACGACATGCGACGGATGCAGCGACGCATTGATGAACTCGAAGCGGAGTTGTTGCGCGTGCGTGCCGAGAACGATGCCCTGGCGGCGGAGCTGCACCGGGGCGACCTTCTCACGGTCTCGCTACAGGAGCCCGCTCTCACCTGAGCTCCTCAGCTTCACACTCAGGGGACGCCTGCCGGCGTCCCCTTTGTTTTGCCCGGTTCCCACCCGGCGGCGCGCTCAATGCCGCCGAGTTTTGTTCGATCGGACGAACTTTGGCCCTCAATGCGCCTGATTTCACTCTCCGCGTGACCTATTTCGCCGTCACTCGTTGAGACCAGCAGAGGGGAGTCGATGGCCTCGATGGCACCGACTTCCCGCGGTGGAAGGACTTCGGTTCAGGTCCTGCCCCCAAGCGCTGGCGGGCGCGCGGGGAACAGGGCTCCACCGTGGGAACTCCTCTTGCGGCAACCGTTTTCGGACGGGAGTCGCCCGGGTGGTCGGTCGGCGGGCCTGACCACCCCCTAAGCGCGACGGGGTGCTCGCAGGCGGGCGCGAGCACCCCGTCGCTCATTTAAGGCGCGCCCTGACTTCCTGGTGCGCCCCGGCGGAGCCGAGCGGCCCATCGGCAAAAGTTTCCGGGGCCTCGCGGCCGGTGTTCGAGGCCCCGTCCACAGGGTGGGCGGGCCCGCCTGCGGGTTGTCCCCAGCGGGTTCAGGCCGGGCTCGGGAGCCGCTCCACAGGCTGTCCACCGGGCGTCCACAGAGGGCGTTTCCGGGTCTCATCCGTCCCTTCAGTTTCGGGTGCGCGCGGCGTTCAAAGGTGCCCGGATTCGGCGCTAGGGTCGAGCGGGATCCGACCCTTGGGGGACGAGCGCGTGCACCTGAAAACCCTGACGGTGAAGGGCTTCAAGTCCTTCGCGTCCGCGACGACGCTCCGTTTCGAACCCGGTATCACGTGTGTCGTCGGGCCCAACGGATCGGGCAAGTCGAACGTCGTCGACGCCCTCGCCTGGGTCATGGGCGAGCAGGGGGCCAAGTCGCTGCGCGGCGGCAAGATGGAGGACGTCATCTTCGCCGGGACGGCGGGCCGGCCGCCGCTGGGCCGGGCCGAGGTCGCGCTCACCATCGACAACTCCGACGGCGCGCTGCCGATCGACTACACCGAGGTCACGATCTCGCGGACGCTGTTCCGCAACGGCGGTTCCGAGTACGCCATCAACGGCGACTCCTGCCGGCTGCTCGACATCCAGGAGTTGCTCTCCGACTCCGGCATCGGGCGCGAGATGCACGTCATCGTCGGGCAGGGCCAGCTCGACGCCGTCCTCTCCGCCGACCCCGAGGCGCGGCGCGGGTTCATCGAGGAGGCCGCGGGCGTCCTCAAGCACCGCAAGCGCAAGGAGAAGGCGCTGCGGAAGCTGGAGGCGATGCAGGCCAACCTGACCCGCGTCTCCGACCTGATCACCGAACTGCGCCGCCAGCTCAAGCCGCTGGGTAAGCAGGCCGAGGTCGCGCGCCGGGCCGCGGTCGTCCAGGCCGATCTGCGTGATGCGCGCCTGCGGCTGCTGGCCGACGACCTCATCGCGCTGCGCGGCTCGCTCGAGGCCGAGGTGGCCGACGAGACCGCGCTCCGCACCCGGCAGGCCGAGGTCGAGGAAGCACTGGCCACCGGTCGCGCCGAGGAGTCCCGGCTGGAGGCAGCGCTGGCCGAGGCCGCCCCGGCCTTCACCCGCGCTCAGGAGACCTGGTACCGCCTCTCCGCACTGCGGGAGCGTTTCCGCGGCACCGCCGGCCTCGCCGCCGAGCGCGCGCGCCACCTGGCCGACGAGCCGGAGGAGACCCGCGCCGGCCGCGAGCCCGAGGACCTGGAGCGCGAAGCGGCGGACGTTCGTGCCCAGGAGGCCGACCTGGTGTCCGTCGTCGAGCAGGCACGCGAAGGTCTCGCCCGCGCGGTCGCCTCCCGTCAGCAGGACGAGGCGGCCCTCGCCGCCGAGGAGAAGCGGCTCGCCTCGGTGGTCCGCGCGGCCGCGGACCGCCGCGAGGGACTGGCGCGGTTGCAGGGCAAGGTGAACGCGCTGCGCAGCCGCTCCGGGGCGGCGGAATCCGAGATCGGCCGGCTCGCCGAGGCGCTGGCCGGTGCCCGTACCCGCGCGGCGGCCGCACGAGCCGAACTGGACGGGCTGGAGCAGGCCGCGGCCGGCCTGGACGCGGGCGAGATCGGCCTGGACGAGGCCTACGAGAACGCCGCCGGCGCGCTGGCCGCCGCCGAGGAGCGCGTGATCGCGCTGCAGGCGGAGGAGCGCACCGTCGAGCGCGAGCGGACCGGCCTGGTCGCGCGCAAGGAGACGATGGAGCTGAGTCTGGCCCGTCGCGACGGCGCCGCGGTGATCCTCGGCGCCGACGGCCTGCCCGGCGTGCTCGGCTCGGTCGCGGCGCTGCTCACCGTCGAACCCGGCTACGAGACCGCGGTGGCCGCGGCGCTGGCCGGCGTGGCCGACGCCGTCGCCGTGGAATCCGTCGACGCTGCCGTCGCCGCGCTGCGGCACCTCAAGGAGGCCGACGGCGGTCAGGCCGAGCTGGTCGTCGGAGGTGCTGCCCACCAGGGCGTGTCACGCCCTGGTGGGTTGCCGGCGGGCGCCCGCTACGTGCTGGACCTGGTCCGCGCCCCGGCCGCCTTGCAGGGTGCGCTGGCGGGCATGGTCGGAGCCTGCGTCGCCGTGGAGACGCTGGAGGACGCCCGGACCCTGGTCAACGCCCATCCCCGGTTGCGCGCCGTCACCCGATCCGGAGACACGCTGGCTGCCGACCGGGCCCGCGGCGGCTCGGCGAGCGCGCCGAGCCTGCTGGAGATCCAGGCCGCGGTGGACGGGCTGGCCTCCCAGATCGAGGAGGCCGATCGCACCGCTGCGCGGCTGCACGCCGAGCTCCTCGCGGCGAACGACACCAAGCTCGCCGCCGCCGAGGCGGAGCAGGCGGCGCTGGCACGGCTGCACGAGTCCGACGCCAGCATGGCCGCGGTGGCCGAGCAGCTCGGCCAGCTGGGCTCGGCGGCGCGCAGCGCCGATGCCGAGGCCGAGCGGTTGGCCGCGTCCATCCGTGCGGCGGAGGAGTCCCGCGACGCCGACCTGGCCGGCCTCGCCGAGCTCGAGGCACGGCTGGCCGAGGCGGAACGCGAGCCGGACGAGGCGGACGACGACCCCGAGGAGCGCGAGCGGCTCGCGGCAGCGTGCGTCGCCGCCCGCCAGGCCGAGATGGACGCCCGGCTCGCCCTGCGCACCGGCGAGGAGCGCCAGCGGGCGCTGTCCGGTCGCGCCGAGTCGTTGGCCCGCGCGGCGCAGGCCGAACGGGCCGCGCGGGAGCGCGCCGAGCGCCGGCGCGTCGAGCGTGAACGCGGCGGTCGCGTGGCGCGTGCAGTCAGCATCGCGGCCGAGTACAGCCTCGCGGCGCTGGAGACCTCGCTCGCGGCGGCCGCGACGGAGCGCGACGCCGCCGATTCCCGCCGGACCGTCGCGGAGACGGCCCTGGCCTCCCAGCGCGGTTCGCTGCGGAATCTCGCGAGCGAGCTGGAGCGGCTCACCGACTCGGTCCACCGCGACGAGGTCGCCCGGGCCGAGCACCGCATGCGCATCGAGGTGCTCGAGAACCGGGCGCTCGAGGAGCTGGGCGTCGCTCCGGACTCCCTGATGGCCGAGTACGGCCCGGACCAGTCCGTGCCGGTGTTTCCCGAGCCGGGCCCGGACGGGCTGCTGCCGCCGGTCGACGAGAACGCGCCGCTGCAGACCGTGCCGTTCGTGCGCGCGGAGCAGGAGAAGCGGCTGCGCGGCGCCGAACGGGCGCTCGCGCTGCTCGGGCGGGTCAACCCGCTCGCCCTGGAGGAGTTCGCCGCGCTCGAGGAACGTCACCAGTTCCTGTCCGAGCAGCTGGAGGACCTCAAGAACAGCCGCCGCGACCTGCTCACGGTCATCAAGGACGTCGACGACCGCGTCCAGACCGTGTTCGCCGAGGCCTACGCGGACACCGCCCGCGAGTTCGAGGGCGTGTTCTCGCGGCTGTTCCCGGGCGGCGAGGGGCGGCTGATCCTCACCGATCCGGAGAACATGCTGACCACCGGCGTCGACGTCGAGGCCCGTCCGCCGGGCAAGAAGGTCAAGCGGCTCTCGCTGCTCTCCGGCGGCGAGCGCTCGCTGGTCGCCGTCGCGCTGCTGGTCTCGATCTTCAAGGCCCGGCCCAGCCCGTTCTACGTGCTCGACGAGGTCGAGGCGGCGCTGGACGACACCAACCTGGGCCGGCTGATCCAGATCATGGAGGAGCTGCGCGATTCCAGTCAGCTCATCGTGATCACCCACCAGAAGCGCACGATGGAGGTCGCCGACGCGCTCTACGGCGTCTCGATGCGCGGCGACGGTGTCACCACCGTCATCAGCCAGCGGCTCCGGGAGGAGCAGCCCGCCTGATGGCCGGCGACAAGGAGCCGATCGAGGCCTACCTGTTCGACCTGGACGGCGTCCTGCGCCGCTGGGACGACGCCGAGATCGCGACGATCGAGGTCCGCGCCGGGCTGGCACCCGGGCGGCTCAACGCCCTCGCGTACGACCTGGACCGCTACGGCCCGGCACTGCTCGGGGAGATCACCGACAACGACTGGCGGGCCGCGGTCGTCAGCGCGCTGCTGGCGGAAGGTCTGACCGCCGACGCCGCGATCGAGGTCGTGCTCGACTGGAGCCAGCATCTGGGCCGAGTCGACCCGGACGTCGCCGCGGTGGTCGCGGACATCCGATCGGCCGGCGGACAGGTCGCGCTGGTCGTGAATGCGACCGACCGCCTCGAGCTGGATCTGGTGGTTCTCGGCCTGGATGCGATGGTCGACACCATCGTCAGCTCCGCCCGGACCGGGATCGCCCTGCCCGACGCCGCGATGTACGAAATCGCGGCGGGCATCCTCGCGGTCCCCGCCCCACGCTGCGCCTACGTCGGCCCGCACGCGGAGCTGGTCGCCGGGGCGGAGCGCATCGGGATGACAGGGCACCTCTTTGTCGGAGTCGCGGGCCTCCGTGCCACAGTCGAGGCGCTGTCCGCGCGATAGCGCCAGTTCCGTCCGCCGAGCTCGGGGTGTGCAGTGGATGTCCTGATCGTCACGACCGCAGTCGTGCTGCTGGTCTGTGCCGCCATCGCCGGCCTGGTGGTGCCGGCCCTCAAACGGCAGGCGCCGCCGCGCAAGCCCGAGGTACCGCCGCCCGGCACGATCGCGCCGCCCACCCCCGATTCGGCCGTCGAGGCCCCGGAAGCGCCGCTCGAGGCGCCCGAGGCCCTGGTCGAGGCGCCGGCCGCACCGGCCTACGAGATCCCCGACCCCACCGCCGGCCGCCTGACCCGCCTGCGCTCGCGACTGGCCCGCTCGCAGTCCAGCCTCGGCAAGGGGCTGCTCACCCTGCTCTCCAGGGACGTCCTCGACGAGGCGACCTGGGAGGAGATCGAGGAGACGCTGCTCGGTGCCGACCTCGGGGTCGGCCCGACCCAGGAGCTGGTCGAGCGGCTGCGCACCGAGGTCCGGGTGCGCGGCAGCCGGACCCCGGACGAGGTCCGCGCGCTGCTGCGCGCCGAGTTGCTCGCCCTGATCGGCGAGGACACCGACCGCAGCCTCCACGCGGTCCGCGAGCCCGACGAGCGGCCCTCGGTCACCCTCGTCGTCGGCGTCAACGGGACCGGCAAGACCACGACCACCGGCAAGCTGGCCCGCGTCCTCGTCGCCGACGGCCGCACCGTGCTCCTCGGCGCGGCCGACACCTTCCGCGCGGCGGCGGCCGACCAGCTGCAGACCTGGGGAGACCGGGTCGGGGCGCGCACGGTGCGCGGCCCGGAGGGCGGGGACCCGGCCAGCGTGGCCTTCGAGGCGGTCAAGCAGGCGGCGGGCGACGACGTCGACGCCGTCCTGATCGACACCGCCGGACGGCTCCACACCAAGACCGGGCTGATGGACGAGCTCGGCAAGGTGAAGCGCGTCATCGAGAAACAGTCCCCGGTGCACGAGGTGCTGCTCGTCCTGGACGCCACCACCGGCCAGAACGGCCTGACCCAGGCCCGCGTCTTCGCCGAGGTCGTCGACGTCACCGGCATCGTGCTGAGCAAGCTCGACGGGACCGCCAAGGGCGGCATCGTCGTCGCGGTCCAGCGCGAGCTCGGCGTGCCCGTGAAGCTGATCGGCCTCGGCGAGGGGCCGGATGACCTGGCTCCCTTCGACCCGGCCGCCTTCGTCGACGCCCTCCTCGAGGGCTGACCTTTCCGGCGTCTCTCCGCGCACGGCGTCGCGGCCCGCGTCGGATAAGCCGAGTTCACCGAGACGTAACACCGGTGCGCCATCGGTGATCTGGACGAAACACGTGCTGCGTCCGGGCGAAACGCGCTCTCGCCACCCTTCCGGTCAGGACGCGAACCGTGGCGGTCACGCCGCGGCGAAGGAAGGGAGGCAGTACCCAGATGCCGGAATCCGCCCTCGACACGGGCAATACCGCCTGGATGTTGATGAGCTGCGCACTCGTGCTGCTCATGACGCCGGGCCTGGCGTTCTTCTACGGCGGCATGGTCCGCGTGAAGAGCGTCCTCAACATGATGATGATGTCGGTCGCCGCCCTGGTGATCGTCACGCTGCTGTGGGTGATGTACGGCTACAGCCTCGCGCTGACCCGCGATGAGGGCGGCGGCCTGATCGGCGGCTTCGACGCCGCCGGGCTCGACGACCAGATCGCGGACACCGGTGCGGCGCTGCCCGAGTCCGTCTTCGTGGCGTTCCAGCTGATGTTCGCGATCATCACCGTCGCGCTGATCTCCGGCGCGATCGCCGACCGCGCGAAGTTCGGCACCTGGTGCATCTTCGTCGCCGTCTGGGTCACCGTCGTGTACTTCCCGGTGGCGCACTGGGTCTTCCACTTCGGTGACGACCGCGCCGGTGACGGCGTCCTGGTCGATCCGGGCTGGATCGTCGACTACGGCGTGCTCGACTTCGCCGGTGGCACCGCGGTGCACATCAACTCCGGCGCCGCCGCGCTCGCGCTCTGCCTGATCATCGGCAGGCGCAAGGGCTGGCGGCGGGACCCGATGCGCCCGCACAACGTGCCGTTCGTGATGCTCGGTGCCGCGCTGCTGTGGTTCGGCTGGTTCGGCTTCAACGCCGGCTCCGCCGTGGCCGCCAACAACACCGCGGGCGTCGCCTTCCTGAACTCCCAGGTCGCGACCGCGGCTGCGGTGGCGGGCTGGCTGATCGTGGAGCGGATCCGCGACAAGCACTTCACCACGCTGGGTGCGGCCTCCGGCATGGTGGCCGGTCTGGTAGCGATCACGCCCGCGTGCAACACCGTCAACCCGCTGGGTGCGATCGGCATCGGCGCGATTGCCGGTGCGGTCTGCTGCGCCGCGCTGACGCTCAAGTTCAAGCTCGGCTTCGACGACTCGCTCGACGTCGTCGCCGTGCACCTCGTCGGTGGCCTGATGGGCACCCTGCTCATCGGCATCTTCGCCACGTCCGACGCGCCGGCCGGCGTCGACGGTCTGCTCTTCGGTGGCGGTCTCGATCAGCTCGGCAAGCAGGCCGTGGGCGCCTTCGCGGTCCTCGGCTACTCGTTCGTGATGACGCTGATCATCGGCCTGATCCTGCACAAGACGATCGGGTTCCGGATCGACGAGGATGCCGAGCTCGAGGGCATCGACGTCATCTCGCACGGTGAGGCGGCGTACGAGTTCTCCGGTGTCGGCTCGCCCCAGGCGCGCCCGACCGGCGGCGGCGCCGGTCTCGGTCAGCACGCTGCACCGACTGTCGGGGGCATCGCTCCCGGCACGACCCCGAGGGTGGACGCATGAAGCTCCTGACCGCGGTCATCAAGCCGTTCAAGCTCGACGACGTGCGCACCGCCCTGGAGAAGTTCGGGGTCCAGGGCATGACGGTCAGCGAGGCGAGCGGGTACGGCCGCCAGCGCGGTCACACCGAGGTCTACCGGGGGGCGGAGTACACCGTCGACCTGGTGCCGAAGGTGCGCCTCGAGGTCCTGGTCGACGACGCCGACATCGCCGATGTGGTGGAGGTCGTCCTCAAGACCGCGCAGACCGGAAAGATCGGTGACGGCAAGGTCTGGGTGACCCCGGTCGACACCGTGGTGCGGGTCCGCACCGGGGAACGGGACATCGACGCTCTCTAGGTGCGCGAAGCGAATTCGCCGTGCAATCGCGAGGGGCCCGGTCCGATTCGGACCGGGCCCTTTGCGTACGGGTGCGAGCCGCGCAACACAGATGTAACGCGGGCGCAACATTGGTGATGACCCGGAAACACTTAAGTCACGCGGTGGAAACCGCCTCTCGGAACCGTCGCGCCGACGGCGCGACGCGCGGGATCCGAGGAGGCCACGACCATGGAGATCAACGGGGCGGACACCGCCTGGCTGTTGGCCAGCACCGCGATGGTGGTGGTGATGACCTTCGGCCTGGCCGTGTTCTACGGCGGCATGGTCCGGGCCAAGAACGTGCTCAACACGATGATGATGGTCGTCGCGACCATCGCCGTCCTGACGGTGGTCTGGTTCGGCTGGGGTTACAGCCTGATCTTCTCCGGGGACGCCGGCGGCGGGATCATCGGCACGTTCGACCACGTCGGGATGACCAACGCGATCGACGAGGTGTCGGGCACGGTCCCGACCCTGCTGTTCGCGACCTTCCAGCTCACCTTTGCCCTGATCACCTGCGCCCTGGTCTGCGGCTCGATCGTGGACCGCGCGAAGTTCAGTGCCTGGTGCGTGTTCATCGTGGCCTGGGCGACGCTGGTGTACGCCCCGATGGCCCACTGGATCTTCTACTTCGGCTCGGACACCGACGACCCGGGCTGGATGGTCGACTACGGCGTCCTGGACTTCGCCGGCGGGACGGTCGTCGAGATCAACTCCGGCGCCTCCGGCCTCGCGCTGGCGCTGGTGATCGGCGCGCGCATGGGCTGGAAGCGCGACCCGATGCGTCCGCACAACCTGACCCTGGTCATGCTCGGCGCGGGCCTGCTCTGGTTCGGCTGGTTCGGCTTCAACGCCGGGTCGGCACTGAGCGCCAACGGCCAGGCCGCCCTCGTCCTGTGCAACACGATGATCGCCGGCTCCCTCGCGATCGTGGGCTGGATGATCGTGGAGCGCCTCCGCGACGGCAGCTTCACCTCGTTCGGTGCCGCCTCCGGCGCCGTCTCGGGCCTGGTGGCCATCACGCCGTCCTGCGCCGCGGTCACCCCGCTCGGTGCCGCGGCGATCGGCCTGATCGCGGGCATGGTCTGTGCGGTGGCGATCGCCTGGAAGTACAAGCTCGGCTACGACGACTCGCTCGACGTGGTCGGCGTGCACTTCGTCGGCGGCTGGGTCGGCATGCTCGGCATCGGGATCTTCGCGAGCTCGCAGGCGACCGGCATCCTGACCGTCGACGACGCGACCGACGGCATCGACGGCCTGCTCTACGGCGGTGGACTCGACCAGCTCGGCAAGCAGCTCGTCGGCGCCAGCGCGGCGATGCTCTACGCGTTCACCGTCACGTTCATCATTGGTTGGGTGATCCACAAGACCATCGGCTTCCGCGCCGACCCGGAGGACGAGCTCGTCGGTCTCGACCAGGCGATGCACGCCGAGACGGCCTACGAGTTGGGTGCAACCACCTCGTCCTCGGGCAGGATGGCCGGACCGTCCAACGCCGACGGAGCCTGAATCCTCGCCTGACCCTGCGTCACCACTCACACCACCAGGAGACGTGATGAAGCTCGTGACCGCGGTGATCAAGCCGTTCAAGCTCGACGACGTGCGCAGCGCCTTGGAGACGTTGGGCGTGCACGGCATGACGGTGACCGAGGCCAGCGGTTACGGCCGCCAGCGCGGGCACACCGAGGTGTACCGGGGCGCGGAGTACGTGGTCGACCTGGTGCCGAAGGTCCGGTTGGAGGTGCTCATCGACTCCGCGGACACCGCCGCGGTCATCGACGCGATCATCGCCGCCGCGCAGACCGGCAAGATCGGCGACGGCAAGGTCTGGGTGACGCCGGTCGAGACTGTGGTCCGGGTACGCACCGGCGAGCGGGACGCCGACGCGCTTTGAGCGTTCCGGTATGACCTACGCGGAGTTCCGGGCCGACCTGCTGGCCCGCGACACCCCCTACGGCCCCGACCGCCGCACGGCGCTGTCCGACGCCGCGGACCGCTGGCTGGGCGATCTCCTCGCCGGAGCGTCCGGCGCGGACACCGCCGGCCTCGCCCTGGTGGCGATCGGCGGGTACGGCCGCCGGGAGATGGTGGCGGGCAGCGATCTGGATGTCCTGCTGCTGCACTCGCGCAAGCGCGGCCTGAAGGAGGTCGCGGACGCGATCTGGTACCCGATCTGGGACGCGGGGGTGAAGCTCGACCACGCGGTGCGGACCGTCGCCGAGGCCCGTTCGGTGGCGGCCGAGGATCTCAAGGCGTTGCTGGGATTGCTCGACATGCGTCACGTCGCCGGTGACGTCGGCCTGACCGAGCAACTGCGGACCACGGTGCTCGCGGACTGGCGGTCCGCCGCCACCAGCCGGCTGCCCGAGCTGCGGGAGTCTGCGGCCGAGCGGGACCGCAGCAACGGCGAGCTCGCGTTCCTGCTCGAGCCCGATCTCAAGGAGAGTCGCGGCGGCCTGCGCGACCTGGTGACCCTGCGGGCCGTGCAGGCGTCCTGGGTCGCCGACGTCCCGCACGCCCGGATCGGGCCCGCCCACGCCCGGCTCCTCGACGTCCGCGACGCCCTGCACACCGTTACCGGCCGCAGTACGGACCGGCTCGTGCTGCAGGAGCAGGAGAACGTCGCGAGTGCGTTGGGTCTGCTCGACGCGATCGCGTTGATGCGCTCGCTGGCCGAGGTGGGGCGCACCGTCGCCTACGCCTCCGACATCACCTGGCGACGGGTGGAACAGGTGCTCGAGACACGGACGCGGCGGTTCCGGATCCGCGGCACCGCCGGCAAGCCGGCTCCGCGGACGCCCCTCGCCGACGGGGTGGTGCAGGCCGACGGCGAGGCGGTGCTGGCGCGCGACGCCGACCCCGCCCGCGATCCGATCCTCGTGCTGCGGGCCGCGGCCGCCGCGGCGCAGGCCGGGATCCCGTTGTCGCCGGGCACCGTCGACCGGCTGGCGGCCACCGCGCGGCGACTGCCGGAGCCCTGGCCCGACGCGGCTCGCGAGGAACTGGTGCGGCTGCTCGGTGCCGGCCGACCGGCCGTCGCGGTGTGGGAGGCGCTGGATCTCGCCGGAGTGATGACCACGCTGCTGCCGGACTGGGCCCGCGTCAGCTGCCGGCCGCAGCGCAACGCGGTCCACAAGTTCACCGTCGACCGGCATCTGGTGGAGGCCGCGGCCAACGCGGCCGCACTGACCCGTCGCGTCGCCCGGCCCGACCTGCTGCTGGTGGGCTGCCTGCTGCACGACATCGGCAAGGGCTGGCCGGGGAACCACAGCGTGGTCGGGGCGACGATCGTGCGTGACCTGGCGCCGCGGCTGGGCTTCTGCGAGGCCGACGTCGACGTTCTCGTCATGCTGGTGACTCATCATTTGCTGCTGCCGGACACCGCCACCCGGCGCGACCTCGACGACCCGCGCACCCTCGAGGTCGTGGCCGAGGCCGTCGGCACGGTCGAGAACCTCGATCTGCTGGCTGCGCTGACCGAGGCCGACGCCCTCGCCACCGGCGCCGCCGCGTGGACCCCCTGGCGCGCGGAACTGATCAATTCCCTGGTGGAGAAGACCCGCGCGGTCTTGTCCGGCAAGCCGGCGCCGGTCTCGCCGGGACTCACCGAGACGCAGCGCGCGCTGGCCCGCGAGGGCGTCATCGACGTCCACATCGGGGGACCCGGCCCCGGTGGGCCGGACGCCGGGACCATCGTCACCGTCGTCTCGCCGGACCGGCTCGGGCTGCTCGCCACCGTCGCGGGCGTCTTCGGGGTGCACCGCCTCGGCGTGCGGGCCGCGGTGACCGAGACCCTCGGCTCCGCGGCGGTCACCGTCTGGACCGTGCACCCGGACTTCGGCTCGCCCCCGGACGCCGCCGTGCTGCGGGGCGACATCGTCCGCGCCCTGGACGGCACGCTGGACATCACCGAGCGGCTGGCCCGCCGCGAAGCGTCGCAGGCGCAGCGCCCGGGCATCGCGGTGCCGCCGGCGAGCGTCCACGTCCTGGCGGACGCCTCGGACACCGCGACCGTCCTGGAGATCCGCGCCCACGACCGGCCGGGGCTGCTCCATCGCGTCGGGCGGGCCCTCGCCGCGGCTGAGGTGGACATCCGCTCGGCGAAGGTGAGCACCTGGGGCGCTGAGGCCGTGGACGTCTTCTACGTGGTGGACCCCGTCGGCGGTGGGCCGCTCGACGGGGCGCGTGCCGAGGTCGTGCGCAAATCCGTCCTCGACGCCTTGGAGTGAGATCGGGTCCCGCAGGCGCCGATTAGGCTGGCGGGCGCCCCGACTTCCTGCGTGAGGACCGCCACCCCGTGTTCGACACCCTCTCCGACCGCCTGGCCGCGAGTTTCAAGAACCTGCGCGGCAAGGGACGGCTCTCCGAGGCCGACATCGACGCGACCGCGCGCGAGATCCGGGTCGCGCTGCTCGAGGCGGACGTCGCGCTGCCGGTGGTCAAGGAGTTCATCGAGGCCGTGAAGACCCGCGCGCGCGGCGCCGAGGTCAGCGCGGCGCTCAACCCGGCGCAGCAGGTCATCAAGATCGTCAACGAGGAACTCGTCAACATCCTCGGCGGCGAGACGCGTCGGCTGCGCTACGCCAAGACCGCCCCCACCGTCATCATGCTCGCGGGCCTGCAGGGTGCCGGTAAGACCACGCTGGCCGGCAAGCTCGCCAAGTGGCTGGCCAAGCAGGGCCACCAACCAATGCTCGTCGCGGCCGACCTCCAGCGGCCCAACGCGGTGCAGCAGCTGCAAGTGGTGGGCGAGCGCGCCGGCGTCGTCGTCTACGCGCCGGAACCCGGCAGCGGGGTGGGCGATCCGATTCAGGTCGCGCGCGACTCCATCGACGAGGCCCGCCGGCGCCAGCACGACATCGTCATCGTCGACACGGCGGGCCGCCTCGGCGTCGACGCCGAGATGATGAAGCAGGCCGCGAACATCCGTGACGCGGTCAGCCCCGACGAGATCCTCTTCGTCGTCGACGCGATGATCGGTCAGGACGCCGTCACCACGGCCCAGGCCTTCATGGACGGCGTCGGCTTCGACGGCGTCGTACTCACCAAGCTCGACGGCGACGCGCGTGGTGGCGCGGCCCTCTCCGTCGCCAAGGTGACTGGCCGTCAGATCATGTTCGCCAGTAATGGCGAGAAGCTCGAAGGACTTCGACGCCTTCCACCCCGACCGGATGGCGTCACGCATCCTCGGGATGGGCGACATGCTCACCCTGATCGAGCAGGCGGAGCAGCACTTCGAGGCCGAAGAGACCGCCAAGATGGCGGACAAACTGCTGCGCGGTGGCAAGGGCAACGAGTTCACCCTCGAGGACTTCAAACAGCAGATGCTGCAGGTCCGCAAGATGGGCTCGTTCAGCAAGATCATCAAGATGCTGCCCGGCATGGGCGAGATGAAGGAACAGATCGACAACATCGACGACAAGGAACTGGACCGCGTCGTCGCGATCATCAACGGCATGACCCCCGCGGAGCGGGACGACCCGAAGATCATCAACGGCTCCCGGCGGGCCCGCATCGCCAAGGGCTCCGGCGTCGAGGTCGGCGAGATCAACCAGTTGGTCGACCGCTTCTTCGAAGCCCGCAAGGTCATGAAGCAGATGGCCGGTGGCATGGGCGGGATGAAGGGGATGCTCGGAAATTCCCTGGGGGCCGGGATGGGCGGTATGCCCGGGCTCGGGGGCGGCGGCAAGAAGTCCAAGGGCAAGGCTCAACAGACCCGTCCGGCCAAGGGCAAGGGCAAGAAGGTGTCGGGCAACCCGGCCAAGCGGGCGCAGGAGCAGTCCGCGGCCGACGCCCGGGCCGCGGATGCCGCCAATGCGCCGATCAACTTCGAACTGCCGGCGGAGTTTCAGGGGCTGCTACCGCCCGACCAGAAGTGAGCGGCGCGACCGCGCTGCACCTGCGCGGCGTGCGCCTGCCCGATGCCGAGCACGTCGACCTCTGGATCCGCGACGGTCACATCACCTACGAGCCGGTGGCCGGCGCGACCACGATCGGCACCGGCTGGATCGTCCCCGGCCTGGTCGACATGCACTGCCACATCGGGCTGAACGCGTCGGGGGAGACCGATCGGCCGGCCACCGAGGCGCAGGCCGTGCTCGACCGGGACACCGGCGTGCTCCTGGCCCGCGACTGCGGCACGCCGGCCGATACCCGGTGGATCGACGACCGCGAGGACCTGCCGCGGATCGTCCGCGCCGGTCGGCATCTCGCGCGGCCCAAGCGCTACATGCGCGACGTCAGCATCGACGTCGAGCCGCCGGAGCTGGCGGCCGCCGTGTCCGAGCAGGCGGGCCGCGGCGACGGCTGGGTGAAGATCGTGGGGGACTGGATCGATCGCGACGTCGGCGACCTGACGCCGCTGTGGCCGGCCGAGGAGCTGCGCGCCGCGGTCGCCGCCGCGCACGCCGCCGGTGTCCGCGCCACCACGCACGTCTTCGGTCGGGCCGCCCTGGCCGAAGCCCTCGACGCCGGGTTCGACTGCATCGAGCACGGCACAGGCCTGGACGACGAGCTCACCGCGCGCATGGCCGCCGACCAGATCGCGCTCGTCCCCACGCTGCTCAACGTCGTCGACAACTTCCCGGGCATCGCCGACTCCGCGGCGCCAAAATTCCCCGCGTACGCCGCCCAGATGCGCGCGCTGTTGGAGACCGCCCCCGCCCGGATCGCTGCCGCCCACGAGGCCGGGGTGCCGATCTTCGTGGGCACCGACGCCGGCGGGGTGATCGCGCACGGGCGGATCGTGGATGAGATGGCGACCCTGCACCGGGCCGGCCTTCCGCTCGACTACGTGCTCGGCGGTGCCTCCTGGCGGGCCCGGGCCTATCTCGGCCGGCCCGGCCTGGCCGAGGGCGATCCCGCCGATCTGGTCCTCTTCGACGCCGATCCGCGGCTCGACCTCGCCACGCTCGCCGCGCCCACCCGGATCGTCCTGCGCGGGCGCGCCATTCTGTGACCCGTACTGCGCCTCGGAACAGGGCATCACCGCGGCTCTGGCATAATCGGCCGCTGGCTTCCGTGCCCATCGGGCAGGCGGTACCCCAAACCTCAGGAGAACCAAGCTCGTGGCAGTCAAGATCAAGCTCAAGCGGATGGGCAAGATGCGGTCCCCGCACTACCGCGTCGTCGTCGCGGACTCCCGGACCAAGCGGGACGGTCGCGCCATCGAGGAGATCGGGAAGTACCACCCGACCTACGACCCCTCCGTGATCGAGATCGACTCCGAGCGTGCGCAGCACTGGCTGAAGGTCGGCGCTCAGCCCACCGAGGCCGTCCTCGCGCTGTTCAAGGTCACCGGCGACTGGCAGAAGTTCAAGGGCCTTCCGGGCGCCGAGGGCACCCTGCGGGTGGCCGAGAAGAAGGAGAAGCAGGGCACCGTCTCCTTCGTCGCGACCGGCCTGGATGCCGGCGCCGGCGCCAAGGCGCGCGCCGAGGCCAAGAACGAGAAGCCCGCCGAGGCGCCCGCTGCGCCAGCGCCTGCTGCTGAGGCTCCCGCGGCCGAGGCTCCCGCGGCCGAGGCTGCCGCCGAAGCTCCGGCCGCTGTCGCGGACGAGGCCGCCGCGCCCGCCGAGAACGCGGCGCCGGCCGAGGAGAGCTGACGGTGCTCGAGGACGCCCTCGACCACCTGGTTCGCGGCATCGTCGAGCACCCCGACGACGTTCGGGTACGCGAGCGCAACCAGCGCAACGGCAAGGTGCTGGAGGTTCGGGTCCACCCCGACGACCTCGGCAAGGTGATCGGCCGCTCCGGCCGGACCGCCACCGCCCTGCGCACCGTGATCTCGGCCCTGGGTGGCCGCAACATCCGCGTCGACCTGGTCGACCAGCGCGGTAGGTAAGTCCGTGCAGCTTGTCGTCGGGCGCATCGGGCGCCCGCACGGCGTGCGCGGCGAGCTGACCATCGAGGTCCGCACCGACTCCCCGGAACTGCGTTTCGCGCCGGGGAGTTCGTTGTCGACGGACCCGGAGACCGCCGGCCCGCTGGTGGTGGACGACTTCCACTGGCACAGCGGCCGACTGCTGCTGACCTTCGCCGGGGTGCACGACCGGAACGCCGCCGAGGCGCTGCGGAACGTCCTGTTGGTCGTCGACGTCGCGGACGACGAGACCCCCGAGGACCCGGAGGAGTTCTACGACCACCAGTTGCGCGGGCTCGCCGCCGTCGACGCGGCGGGGACCACCCTGGGCGTGGTTACCGACGTGCTGCACCTGCCCTCGCAGGAGTTGCTGGCGGTGAAAACGGTGGACGGCCGCGAGGTCCTCGTCCCGTTCGTGATCGAGATCGTTCCGGAGGTCGACGTCCCGGGCGGCCGCGTGCTGGTCACCCCGCCGCCGGGTCTCTTCGACGACGTCCCGGAGGAGTAGTGCGCGTCGACGTTCTCGGGATCTTCCCCGAGTACCTGGCTCCGCTGGAGCTCTCGATCGTCGGCCGGGCGCGCGCGGCCGGGTTGCTGACCGTCGAGGCCCATGACCTGCGGGCCTGGACGTCCGACGTGCACCGCACCGTCGACGACACCCCGTACGGCGGCGGCGCCGGCATGGTGATGAAGGCCGAGCCGTGGGGCGACGCGCTGGATTCCGTCCTGGCGTCGGGGTCGGCGCCCCGCAGCGCCGGGTCCCGCGCCCGCCTGATCGTCCCCACACCCGGGGGCCGTCCGTTCACCCAGGCGCTGGCGCAGGAGTACGCCGCTCTGCCCTGGCTCGTCTTCGCCTGCGGACGCTACGAGGGCATCGACGCGCGCGTCGCGGCGCAGGCCGCCCTCCGACCCGAGGTCGAGGCGGTCGACGAGGTCTCGCTGGGGGACTACGTGCTCGCCGGCGGCGAGGCTGCTGTGCTGGTGATCGTCGAGGCCGTGGCCCGCCTGCTCCCGGGCGTGCTGGGAAATCCGGAGTCGCTGGCCGAGGAGTCGCACAACGACGGTCTGCTGGAGTACCCCGTGTACACCAAGCCGCCGGTCTGGCGGGGTCTCGACGTGCCCGAGATCCTGCGCTCGGGCGACCACGGGCGCATCGCCCGCTGGCGCCGGGACTCCGCGCTGCGGCGCACGGCGGCGGTCCGCCCGGACCTCGTCCGGGCGCTGGACCCGGCCGGTCTGGACCGCTCCGACCTGGCCACCCTCGCGGCGGCGGGCTGGTTACCGGGGGAGGACGGCCGGTTTCGTCCGGCGGCCCCCGGTGTGCCAGACTGACCCTTCAGTTCACGCCCCGCCGCGGGCGATTGACGCCTGCTGGCCTAAGGAAGCGACCGATCATGCACACCCTCGACGCTGTCGATGCCGCCTATCTGCGTTCGGACATCCCGGGCTTCCGTCCCGGCGACACCCTCAAGGTGTCCGTCCGCGTCGTCGAGGGCAACCGGTCCCGCATCCAGGCGTTCCAGGGCGTCGTGATCCGTCGCCAGGGCAGTGGCCTGCAGGAGAGCTTCACCGTCCGCAAGGTCAGCTTCGGCGTCGGCGTCGAGCGCACCTTCCCGGTGCACACCCCCTCGATCGACCGGATCGAGATCATCACCCGCGGTGACGTCCGCCGCGCGAAGCTGTACTACCTCCGCGATCTGCGTGGCAAGAAGGCGAAGATCAAGGAGAAGCGGGACCAGGCCCCGGCCAAGTAGGCCGTTCCTGGACACCGAACCCGGCGACGACACCGCGTCCGACGATCCGGGCGGAACGTCGGCACTGACCGTCGTCCGCACGCCGCCGGCGTCGCATCGTCGCGCTCCGGCGCCCCGCCGCGCGGCAGCGACCGGCCCCGAATCGGCCGGCGGACGTGCCGAACTGCGGACCGCGCGACGACGCCGGCTGCGCAGGCTGCAGGCCTTCGTGGTGCTCGGACTGCTGATCCTGATGACCACGGTCCGCGGCCTGATGTTCCAGGCCTTCTCGATCCCGTCGGTGTCCATGGAGCCGACGCTGCTCGTGGGCGACCGGGTGCTGGTCAACAAGATGTCCTACGACGTCGGGACCGTGCAGCGCGGCCAGGTGGTCGTCTTCGACGGGGCCGGCAGCTTCGTGCCGGAGCGCGACCGGCCGGGCCCGGTCGGGCGACTGCTCGGTGCGATCGGGTTGAACAACGGCGAGGACGACTACGTCAAGCGGGTGATCGGGCTGCCGGGGGACCGGATCGTCTGCTGCGACGAGCAGGACCGGCTCACCGTCAACGGCGTTCCGCTCGACGAGCCCTACCTGTTTCCCCTGGATCTCCCGTCCCGGGACCGGTTCGACGTCCTGGTTCCGCCCGGGCGGGTCTGGGTGATGGGAGACCACCGCAGCCGCTCCGCGGACTCACGTGCCCACCTTGCGGACCCCGGCGGCGGTACTGTGCCCATGGACAAGATCGTGGGACGCGCCGTGGCGATCGTCTGGCCGCTCGGCCGGGCGGGGTGGTTACCCATCCCCGAAAGCTTCGAAAGACTGACGAACGGAGGGGTCCCCGGTGACTGAGCCGGTCCAGCCGGGCCGCCCCGGCGAGGGGACCGGGCCGCACGGGGACGAGCCTTTCGGGGCTGCCGATGCCGCGCAGTCCGACCCCGCATATGCGGACTCCTCGGATTCCGACACGCCCGACGCCGCTTCCGGCGAGGCGCTCCCGCCGCCGCCCGGTCGCCGCGCGCGTGGCGGAGAGGACGACGCGGCCGCCGAGGCCGACGGCAGGCAGCGCAAGGTCGGTCAGTCCTCCAGCCTGATGCGGGAACTGCCGATCCTGGTGTTCGTCGCGCTGGCGCTGGCGCTGCTCATCAAGACCTTCCTCGTGCAGGCCTTCTTCATCCCGTCGGACTCGATGGAGAACACGCTGCTGCAGGGCGACCGGGTCCTGGTGAACAAGTTCGCGTCCCACTTCGGCGATGTGAAGCGCGGCGAGGTGGTCGTCTTCCGCGATCCCGGCGGCTGGCTACCGGCGGGCGCCGACGACGAGAGCGGCAACCCGATCGCTCGCGGGGTCAAGGACGTCTTCGTCTTCGTCGGTCTGTTGCCCTCCAGCAGCGAGAAGGACCTCATCAAGCGCGTCATCGGCGTTCCCGGTGACAAGGTCGCCTGCTGCACCGGGGGCAAGGTGACCGTCAACGGGATCCCGCTCGACGAGCCCTACGTGTATCCCGGCGACAAGCCGTCGGACCGTCAGTTCAGCGTGACCGTTCCGCCGAACCGGCTCTGGGTGATGGGTGACCACCGGTCGCTGTCCGCGGACTCCCGGGTGCACATGTCGGACCCGGGCAACGGCACCATCCCCGAGGACAACGTGGTGGGCCGCGCCTTCGTCCTCGTCTGGCCCTTCGACCGTTGGTCGACCCTCGGCGTGCCGGACACCTTCAAGCGCAAGGAACTCGACGACGCGGCCGTGGCGGCCTCCTCCGTCGGGTTGATGCTGTTGGCACCCCTCGCGTTGGTCCGCCGGCGCCGGGCGGGGCGCCCGGATCGATTGACTCATGACGCCGACCTCACCTGACGGGGGCGACCACCCGACCTTCGGCTCCGACCCGTCCGCGGGGACGGGGGGCGGGGGCGCGCCTCCGCCCGGGATCTTCGGCCCGGGCGATTCCATGCCGATCCCGCCGGTGCCCAACCTGCCGGGGCACTTCCCGCCGCCGCCGGTGATCCCCACCCCGCCGGCCGCACCGGTCCCGCCCGCGCCCGCACCCGCCGCTCCCGTGCCTGCCGCTCCCGTGCCCGCCGCGCCCGTGGCACCTGGGTACCCGCCGGACGACATGCCCCGCCGGCCCACCCAACGCCGGATGGTGCGTCGGGGCCCGGAGGAACCGCTGCCGGAGCGCGTGGATCACGACCCCGAGGTCGGGAGACCGTCGGCGTGGCTGCGCGAGATCCCGATCCTGGTGGCCGTGGCGCTGGGTATCGCGCTGATCGTCAAGACCTTCCTGGTGCAGGCGTTCTTCATCCCGTCGGAGTCGATGGAGGACACGCTGCTGACCGGGGACCGGGTGCTGGTCAACAAGTTCGCGGACCGCTTCGGCGGGGACGTGCAGCGCGGCCAGGTCGTGGTGTTCAAGGACCCGGGCGGCTGGCTCGACTCCGGGCAGGACGACACGACCGGCAACCCGGTCGTGCGCGGGCTCAAGGACGTCTTCTCCTTCGTCGGACTGCTGCCCTCGCAGAGCGAGAAGGACCTCATCAAACGCGTCATCGGCGTTCCCGGTGACAAGGTCGCCTGCTGCGACGGCGACGGGCGGGTGACCGTCAACGGGGTGGGGCTCGACGAGCCGTACCTCTATCCCGGGGACCGCCCCTCGGACCGCGAGTTCTCGGTCACCGTTCCGCCGAACCGGCTCTGGGTGATGGGTGACCACCGCTCGGACTCCGCGGACTCCCGCTCGCACATGGACGGGCCCGGCAACGGCACGATCCCGACCGAGAACATCGTCGGGCGCGCGTTCGTCCTGGTCTGGCCGCTCGGCCGGTGGGACATGCTGGGCGTGCCGGACACCTTCCAGCGTCCGGAGATCGACGACGCCGGCCTCGCCACCTCCGCGATCGGCCTCGCCGTGCTGGGGCCGATGGCGCTGCTGCACCGGCGACGTCTCTCCGAGCTGTCCGATCGCGGCGCGAGCTGACCGTGCTCCCGCGTGGCACCGCCGTCCGGCGTGACTCCGGGCTCTACGGCTACGAACGAGCGCTGGCCCGGTGCGGCCTGGCCCCGGTCGCGGGGGCGGACGAGGCGGGTCGCGGTGCCTGCGCCGGTCCGCTCGTCGCGGCCGCGGCGATCCTGCCCGAGGGTAAACGCGGTGAGGTGCCGGGCCTGGCCGACTCCAAGCTGCTGCGTCCCGCTGCGCGCGAGCGCGTCTACGACCAGGTGATGCGGCGCGCGGCGGCGATCTCGGTGGTGGTCATCCCGCCGGCCGAGATCGACCGGGTCGGTCTGCACCGGTGCAACGTCGCGGCGCTGCGGCGGGCCCTGGCCAAGCTGACGTTGCCGGCGGGCTACGTGCTGACGGACGGCTTTCCCGTCGCCGGACTGGGCGTCCCCGGGCTGGCGGTCTGGAAGGGCGACCGGGTGGCGGCCTGCATCGCGGCGGCGTCGGTCATCGCGAAGGTGACCCGCGATCGGATGATGCTCGATCTGCACGCCCAGTACCCGGACTACGGGTTCGACGAGCACAAGGGCTACTGCACCGCCGAGCACAATGCCGCGCTCGCTGCCCACGGCCCCTGCGCGCACCACCGGTTCTCCTACGTCAACGTGCGGGCTGCGGCGGGGTTGCGGGTGCCCGCGGGCATGGTCGACGACAATGCCGGGGTCGGCAGTGGGTCAGGCAGTGAGCACGACGACGACCACGTGGGGGAGGAGGATTACCGATGAGCGCGGAGGATCTCGAGAAGTACGAGACCGAGATGGAGCTGCAGCTCTACAAGGAGTACCGCGACGTCGTCGGGCTGTTCGCCTACGTGGTCGAGACCGAGCGCCGGTTCTACCTCACCAACAACGTCGACCTCCAGGTCCGCGCTGACGCGGGAGAGACCTACTTCGAGGTGACGATGTCCGACGCCTGGGTCTGGGACATGTACCGGCCGGCGCGGTTCGTGAAGAACGTCAAGGTGGTCACGTTCAAGGACGTGAACGTTGAGGAGCTCGCGAAGTCCGAGCTCGAACTGCCGAAGGACTGAGCGGATGGACTACGCGACCGTCGCCTCGGCCGAACGCTTCGTCATCGCCCAGCGCTTCACCGCGATGGTGAACAGGTACGACGTGTCGCTGACCGGTCCTGACGGGATCAGCCCGGGCGAACCCGTCTGCTTCGTCGAGCAGAAGCGGATGGCGTTCAAGGAGCAGGTCGAGTTCCGGCTCCCGGACGGGCGCACCCCGCTGTTCGGCTTTCAAGCCCGGTCACTGATCGACATCGGGGCCACCTACGACGTCACGGCCGCGGACGGCACGTTGATCGGCGGGTTCAAGAAGGAGGGCATGAAGTCCCTGCTGCGCTCGACCTGGCGGATGTCGCAGCCCGGGCAGCCCGATGTGGTCGGCCAGGAGCGCAGCGTCGGGATCGCGGTGCTGCGACGGGTGCAGGACCTGATCCCGCTGCCGTTCCACTTCGACTTCAGCCTCGACGGGCAGCCGATCCTGTCCGTGGAGCGGCAGCGCAGCCTTCGCGACCGCTACCTGGTCTCCATCCATGTGCCGGGTCTGGACCGGCGCCTGGCGATCGCGATGGGCGTCGCCCTCGACGCGCTCCAAGCGCGCTGACCGATCGGTCGAGACGGCTCCGCCGCTCGGTTGATTTTTCGGACATTTCACTTCAGCGCGCGCAACCGCGCCCGATGAAGCACCACCGGTTCCGGATCGGAACGGGCGGCACGCTCGCGCGGATCTGACGGCTCCCCTCACCCGTTCGGCTGGTTGTGGGGTGGGGGACGCCCGTCGAAGGAACCACCCTGGAGCGGGGAGCGTCAGAGCACCGGGGGTCTTTTCGGCACGGATCGGACCGTGCGGCGCGGCCAGGACCGACGATGCACGGGGGATCTTCATGAAGCGCACGGGGGGCGTGCTCGCGCTGGGCGTCGCACTGACGCTGGTGGCCGGGTTGGGACTGACGGGGGCCGCGCAGGCCGAGGACGGCCCGGTGACGACTTTCGCCGACGATCCGGTCGCGACGCAGGACGTCAACGTGATCGGGTGCGAGGATCCGGCCCGGTTCACCCGGGCGGCCGCGGACGAGGTGCTCGGAGGCCGGCTGAAGCTGCCGCCCTTCGCCGCGATCAACATCCCGCGCGACGGCAACCTCACCTGGGGGATCGACCCGTTCCGCCATCCCTCGTGGCAAACCCGGTTCCGCAACCTGTCCTGGTTGTGGCCGGTCGTCGTGCAGGTTGCGAATCCTGCGCTCGACCCGGCGAGCAAGGCGTTGTACCGCGCGCGGCTTGAGGCAATTCTTCAGGACTGGATCCGTGACAACCCGCGGACCGCACGCAACCCGTTGCGCTTCACGTGGGACGACCGGACCTCCGCGGCCCGCCGCGTGGGGTTCCTGCTGTGCGCCAATCGCGCGCTGGGGAACGTCAGCTGGCTCAACAGCGCCATCAGCCAGCACGCTCGCTTCCTGGAGGGGCGATGGGCCGGCGCGTGGAATCACGGAACGATGGAGGCGATCGCGCTCTACCGGATCGGCTGTGAGACCAGCGATTCGCGGGCGCGCCGGATCGGACGCGACCGGCTGGAGAACTCGTTCCGGAGCAACCGCCTCGGCCCCGTTCTGGACGGGCAGGGCGCCACCAACGAGCAGGCCATCGGCTACGCGAACTTCGTGTACGTGCTCTGGAACGAAGCAATGCGCATGATGCGCGGGTGCGGCGACGCCGTGCCGGCCTCGATGCGGAGCCGGGTGTCCCAGGTCCCGACGTTCCTCGCGGCGGCCACCCAGCCGGACGGCAACCTGGTGCAGATCGGCGACACCTTCGCCGCGGACGCGCAGATCGCGCGGGGCACCGCGCTCGAGTACGCGGTGACCCGGGGTGCGTCCGGACCGCGGCCGTCCAAGCGGGTCTTCGTGTACTCCCGCGGCTACGTGTTCGGCCACAGTGGGTGGGGCTCCGAGCGGGCGTTCGGTGACGAGACCTTCTACAGCCTGCGGTTCGGTGGTGCGCGGGCGGTCCACGGGCACCACGACCACATGTCCCTGACCTATTACGCGGGGGGCGTGCCGATGATCGTGGACGCCGGCCACACCGGCTACAAGCCGGGTTCCTACCGGAACTACCTGCGCTCCACGGCCGCGCACAACGTCCTGGAGGTCCCGGGCGCGAAGCACCGCAATGTGGGGACCCGGATGGACTCGCGGAAGGTCCGCAACACCTGGCAGTCCTTCGGACTACGCGACCTGGCGTACGGCTTCGAGCGGACGCGCGACGTGCTGTTCGCCCAGAAGCCCGACATCGCCGTCGTCTACGACCGGACGGCCGCGAGCGCGAAGAGCCGCACGTTCCGTCAGCTCTGGCATCTCGCCGCCGACATGAACGTGACGCGGAAGCAGCGTGGGGTGGCCGTCGCCTCCTCGCCCACCGGCGCCCGCCTCTGGATGATTCCGGTCTCGCTCGACGGCAGTCGGCGCGGGGAGCGGACGTCTGTGGTCGAGGGTCGTACGTCGCCCATGCAGGGCTGGGTCTCGGAGCGGATGCTCGAGCGGGAAGCCGCTCCCGTGGTCACGATGACCAGTAAGGGCCGCGCGGCGCGCATGCTGACCGTGCTCGTCCCCACCTCGAAGAACTCGACGGTGAAGGCCTCGACCAAGCGGCTCAGCAAGGGCGCCCGGCTGTTGACCGTGACGGTCGACGGCACGTCGTACAGGTTCCGGGTCGCGGCCGGGGGCACGCTCACGCGCGTCTGACGCCTGCGGTTGGGCACCACTGTCCACAGCCCGGCCCGCGCGCGGATCTGTCCACAGATTCGGTCCGCGCGCAGAACTGACCACCCGTCATGCCCGAGGCTGAGGCCGGAGGTGTCGCGGTGCGGGCGAAAGATGCATTGGGCCGGTACGGGGAGGACGTCGCGTCCCGGTACCTGGCTGAGGCCGGCCTGGTCGTGCTGGAGCGCAACTGGCGCTGCCCGACCGGCGAGATCGACATCGTCGCGCGGGACGGTGCCGCGTTGGTCGTGTGCGAGGTCAAGACCCGGCGCGACGACCTGTTCGGGGGGCCGTACGCGGGCATCACCCCGGCCAAGCTCGCCCGGCTGCGGCGCCTGGCGGCCGACTACGTGCGGTCGCGAAACTGCTCGGTGCCCGAGATCCGCGTGGACGTGGTCGCGGTGTGGGCCTCGGGCCGCGGCGCACCGCGTGTCGAGCACCTGCGGGGGGTCTGGTGAGTGGGCTGGCCCGGGGCTGGTCGGTCGCGCTCGTCGGGGTCACGGGCGAGCTGGTGAGCATCGAGGCCGACGTCGGTGCCGGGCTGCCCGGTTTCGCGCTGTTGGGTCTGCCGGACGCCGCTCTCAACGAGTCCCGGGACCGGGTCCGCGCGGCCGTCGCGAACAGCGGTGAAGCCTGGCCGAAGCACAAGGTGACCGTGTCGATGTCTCCCGCGGACCTGCACAAACGGGGGAGCCGGTTCGATCTCGCCCTGGCCGCCATCGTGCTGGCGGCCGACGGGCAGGTCCCCGCCGAGGAACTCGCGGACCGGGTGCTGCTCGGTGAACTCGGTCTCGACGGCGGTCTGCGCGTCGTCCGCGGAGTGCTCCCGGCGGTCGCCGCCGCCGCCCGGGCCGGCATCACCCGGTTCGTGGTCCCCGAACCGAATGCCGCCGAGGCCGCGCTGGTCGAAGGCATCGAGGTCCTGGGCGTCCGCTCTCTCGGCCAACTGCTCGCGGTGTTGCGCGGCGAGGAGATTCCGGAGGCACCGCCGGTACCCCGGGTGGTGGCCGAGCCCGGACGAGATCGCGTCGTTCTCGCCGACCTCAGCGACATCCGCGGCCAGCTCGAACCGCGACGGGCCCTGGAGATTGCGGCCGGCGGAGGACACCACCTGTTCCTCCACGGACCGCCGGGCACCGGCAAGACGATGCTGGCGAGCCGCCTGCCCGGTCTGCTGCCCGCGCTGTCCGGACGGAGCGCGTTGGAGGTGACCGAGATCCACTCCGTCGCCGGGCTCCTGCCCGCCGACGTGCCCCTGGTCACCGAGGCGCCCTACTGCCAACCACACCACTCGGCATCGGTGGCCGCGCTCGTCGGAGGCGGTTCCGCGAGCCGGCTCCGTCCCGGAGCGGTGTCGATTGCTCACCACGGCGTGCTGTTCCTCGACGAGGCCACGCAGTTCGCGAGCGGCGTGCTCGACGGCCTGCGTCAACCGCTGGAGTCCGGCGAGGTCGTGCTGTCGCGCTCCGGGGTCAGCGCCCGCTTTCCGGCTCAGTTCCTGATGGTGATGGCGGCGAACCCGTGTCCGTGTGGGTCGCCCGCGCGCGATTGCTCGTGCGGGTCCGTCGTGCGGCGCCGCCACGTGGCCAAGCTCTCGCGACCGTTGCTCGACCGGATCGATCTGCAGGTGACGGTGGACCGGCCGACCCGTCACGAACTTCTGAACGGCAGCGACGGCGAGAGCACGACGGACGTGGCAGAGCGGGTCCGCACGGCGCGGGCACGCGCTGCGAGGCGGTTCGCGGGCGCGCCCTGGTCGGTGAATTCGCAGATCCCCGCGCGAGCACTTCGGAGCCAGTTCCGGCCGGAGTCGGGCGCGATGACGTTGATCGAGTCGGCCCTGGACCGCGGGCTGCTCTCGGCCCGCGGAATGACGAAGGTGCTGCGGGTCTCCTGGTCACTGGCGGACCTTGCCGGTCGCGACCGACCCGGGTTGGACGAGGTCGGACAGGCGCTGGCTTTCCGCGCCGGAGAACACGGGGGATGGGCATGACGGAGGAGGACCGGCTGGCATTGGCGCTGCTGATGGCGGTGGCCGAGCCCGGCGACCCGAAGGTCGGTGAGGCGCTGGATCGCTGGGGCGCCCGCGAATTGGTCGATCGGGTGCGGGACGGGTGCGGGGGCTTCCCGGGTGCGCGGGCGATGCGGCTGCGGCTGGCGGGCGTCCGCGGCGAGGAGCAGTTGGCCCGGGCCGAGGTGGTGGGGGCGGTGCTGGTGGTCCGCGGTGGGCCGGACTGGCCGACGCAGCTCGACGATCTGGGCGCGGGGCGTCCGCTCGCGTTGTGGACCCGGGGCTCGGCGCCGCTGCGCCCGATGCTGCTGCGGTCGGCCGCGATGGTCGGCTCGCGGACCGCGTCGCAGTACGGCGCGCGGATCGCGGCGGAGCTCGGCGCCGGGCTCGCCGAACGGCGGTGGACCGTGGTCTCCGGCGCGGCGCTGGGGATCGACGGGGCGGCACACCGCGGCGCGCTGGCCGGCGGGGGACCGACCGTCGCGGTGCTCGCCGGCGGGCTGGACGTGCCGTACCCCATGGCGCACGCCCGGTTGCTCGACGAGATTGCGGCGGAGGGGACCGTGATCGGCGAGGCCGGGTTCGGTGCGGTGCCGGCGCGGCACCGGTTTCTCACACGGAACCGGGTGATCGCCGCGCTGGCCCGCGGCACCGTCGTCGTGGAGGCGGCCGTCCGCAGCGGCGCCCTGAGCACCGCCCGGTTCGCCGCGGACCTCAACCGGGTGCTGATGGCGGTGCCCGGGCCCATCACGTCCGCGGTGTCGGCCGGCTCGAACGAGCTCCTGCGGACCCGGCAGGCGATCGCGGTTACGCGGGTCGAGGAGATCATCGAGGACGTCGGGCGGATCGGCGCGGACCTCGCTCCGGTCCGTGCGGGCGAGGACCGGCCCCTCGACGGGCTCTCGCGGCGGCAGGCCGAGGTCATCGAGACGCTGCCCGCCCGGAGCCCGCTCCCGCTCGACGAGGTGGCCCGCCGCTGTGGGCTCGAACCGGCCGAGGCGACGGCGGAGCTCGGTCAGCTGGCGTTGCTGGGGATGGTCGAGCGGATCGACGGCGGCTGGCGCCCGACCCGCCTCGGACGGGGTGCCCGGGCCAGGTGACCCATTCGGCGCGGCGGTGCTTGCGCCGGCCGCGCCGGGGCGCGACCGTGACGCCATGAGCTCTCGGGGGGCGGCTGCGGCTGCTGCGCAGCCGGCCGAGCCGCGCCTGAAATCGAGCTCCGAGCTGAGCGAGGCGCTGGCCGGGGCGTTGGCCGCGTTCGAGACCTACCTGCGCGACGAGCGCGCCTTCAGCGCCCACACCGTGCGGGCCTACCTCGGTGACGTCCTCCGACTGCTGACCCACGCCGCGCGCTCCGGAGTCTCCGAGCCGGGCGGAATCACGCTGCCGGTCCTGCGGAGCTGGCTGGCCCTGGAACGGACCACGCGGCACGCCGACGCCACGATCGCCCGTCGGGCCGCCGCCGCGCGGGCCTTCACCGCCCACGCGGCGCGCACCGGACGGGCCGCGCGTGACGCGGGCGCCGGGCTCGCGAGCCCGAAGGTGCGCCGCGCCCTGCCCGGCGTGCTGACCGAGGAGCAGGCCGCCACGCTCATGGCCGTCCCCGATCCCGACGCGGGTCCCGGAGGTCTGCGCGATCGGGCCGTGCTGGAAGTTCTCTACGCCACCGGGTTACGTGTGGGCGAACTCGTGGGGCTGGACATCGACGACCTGGACCGCGGCCGGCGCCTGGTGCGCGCCATCGGCAAGGGCGACAAGGAGCGCAGCGTCCCCCTCGGGCAGCCCGCGGTGGAGGCCGTCGACGCCTGGCTCGCGCGTGGCCGGCCGGCGCTGGCCACCCCGACGTCCGGCCCGGCCCTCTTCCTGGGGGCCCGCGGCGGGCGCCTGGACCAGCGGGCGGTGCGCTCGATGGTGACCCGGTACCTGGCCGAAGTGGCCGGTGCCGCCCCGCTCGGCCCCCACGGGTTGCGGCACAGCGCGGCCACCCACCTACTTGCGGGCGGCGCAGACTTGCGTAGCGTTCAGGAGTTGCTGGGTCACGCAACGCTAACGACCACCCAGATCTACACCCACGTTTCCGTCGAGAGGCTTCGGGCTTCGTATGAGCGAGCGCACCCGCGGGCGTGACGCCGCCGCGGCGGCGGCGGCGTCGGGCCCGGTCCCGCATCAGGGGAGCGGCCAGACGGCCGGACGCCGCAACGGGCAGGCGGCGCGCGTACCCAGCCAGGGCGGCGAGGCGACGATCGAGGACGTCTCGGCGATGTGGCAGAGCTACTGCGCCGGTCGGGACGAGGCCACGCGGGAACGGCTGATCCTGCACTACTCGCCGCTCGTCACCCATGTCGCCGGCCGGGTCTCGACGGGCCTGCCTCCGAACGTCGACGTCGGGGACTGCACCTCCTACGGCATGTTCGGGTTGATCGACGCGATCGAGAAGTACGACCCGGAGCGCGGGGTCCGCTTCGAGCCGTACGCGATGAGCCGGATCCGCGGCGCGATCCTCGACGAGCTCCGCGCGCTGGACTGGATCCCGCGCTCGGTCCGGGCCAAGGCCCGCACGGTCGAGCGGGGTTACCAGGCGCTCGAGGCCCGGCTGCACCGCAGCCCGACCGAGGCCGAGCTGGCCGCCGAGCTCGACGTCACCGTCGAGGAACTGCAGCAGACCTTCAGCCAGATCTCGGTCGTCAACGTGCTCGCCCTGGACGAGCTGCTCGCGGTGGCCGAGGACCAGCCCGGGGTGATGAGCCTCGGCGACACCCTCGCCGACCTGGACGCCGACGACCCGGTGGCCGTCTTCGAGTCCCAGGAGACCCGCGCGCTGCTGCTCGGAGCGCTCGCCGAGCTCAGTGAGCGGGACCGGCGCGTCATCCACCTCTACTACGTCGAGGGCCTCACCCTCGCCGAGGTCGGCGAGCACGTCGGGGTCTCGGAGAGCCGCATCTGCCAGATCCACTCGAAGGCGATGCTCGCCCTGCGCACCAAGCTGGCCGGCCGGCGCTGAGCCCCTCCAGGGGCAGTAGCCGAACCTTCCCGGGGCTGCGTTCGCCGAGCAGCGACATCGGGTCGAGGTAGTCCGCCCCACGCCGCAGGCCCCAGTGCAGGCAGGCGCGGGGGCAGTGCGCGGACCGGCCGAGAGCTCCAAGTCGTGCCCCGAGCGCAACCGGCTGACCGACCTGGATGTCGACCTCGACCGGTTCATAGCTCGTCCGCAACCCGCCGGGGTGCGCGACCACCACGACGCCCCGCCCGGCGACCGGACCCGCGAAGGCCACCCGGCCGGCACCGGCCGCCACCACCGGATCGCCCGGCGCGGCCGCCAGATCCACCCCACGGTGGCCGGCGGCCCACGGGCTCGGCGGCGGCTGGAACGGCCGGAGGACCGCCACCGGCCCGGTCACCGGCGCCTGCCAGTCCGGCGACTCGGGTGCGGCGGCGCCCGGCGCCACCAGGGCCAGGGCGGTCGTCAGATGCACGAGCATGCTCCGATGGTGCCGCTGGGTGCCGACCCGGCAGCAGGTCGGCGGCCCGGCCTGTGGATGAGGGGGATTCCCGACCGGCCTGTGGACAGCAGGCGCGGCCGAGAGGGCGCTTTCCGGGGGTGGTCGGGGGGCGGAGTCCCCCGACGGTGCAGGTAGACTTCCCGGCGGCGACCCCCCCCGGGGGTCGTACTTCGCACGTCCTCCGGCGATTTCGGCGCGCAACGCGTGCAGGAAGCCCGGTGCGCGCACCCTCGGTCGGCCCGTTCGGGCCGGTTCGGTGCGCCCAGGACGTCAGGGCGTCGGCCGACCGGCCGGTGCACCAACCGAGGAAGCTCGGCTGCCTTCTGCGGCCGGGCGAAGGAGAGAACCACCCATGGCCGTCGTCACGATGCGCCAGCTGCTCGAGAGCGGTGTCCACTTCGGACACCAGACGCGCCGCTGGAACCCGAAGATGAAGCGCTACATCTTCACCGAGCGCAATGGCATCTACATCATCGATCTGCAGCAGTCGCTGTCCTACATCGACCGCGCGTTCGAGTTCGTCAAGGCCACCGTCGCGCACGGCGGCTCGGTGCTGTTCGTCGGCACCAAGAAGCAGGCCCAGGAGGCGATCGCCGAGCAGGCGACGCGCGTCGGGATGCCCTACGTCAACCAGCGCTGGCTCGGCGGCATGCTGACCAACTTCCAGACCGTCTACAAGCGGCTGCAGCGCCTCAAGGAGCTCGAGGAGCTCGACTTCGACGACGTCGCCGGCTCCGGCATGACGAAGAAGGAGCTGCTCTTCCTCAAGCGCGAGAAGGACAAGCTCACCAAGACCCTCGGGGGCCTGCGCGACATGCAGCGCGTGCCGAGTGCCGTGTGGATCGTCGACACCAAGAAGGAACACATCGCCGTCGGCGAGGCGCGCAAGCTGGGCATCCCGGTCGTCGCGATCCTCGACACCAACTGCGACCCCGACGAGGTCGACTACAAGATCCCGGGCAACGACGACGCGATCCGGTCGATCAGCCTGCTCACCCGCGTGCTGGCCGACGCCGTCGCCGAGGGTCTGATGGCCCGTGGCGGCGCGTCCCGCGGCGACGAGAAGCCGGACGGACAGGTCGCTGTCGACGAGCCGCTGGCCGAGTGGGAGCGCGAGCTGCTCACCACCGACGCCGCACCGCCGACGCCGCCTCCGCCGACGCTGCCGCTCCGGCCGCCGAGGCGCCTGCCGCGCAGGCTCCTGCCGCCGAGGCCCCCGCCGCCGAGGCCCCCGCGACCGAGGCCCCCGCAGGCGAAGCTGCGGTCGCGGAGGTGTCGTCCTCGGACGCCCCCGTCGCCGAAGCTGCTGCCGAGGCACCCGCGGCCCAGTAGCACCTCCCGCCGCGCGGCGGCCCGGGAATCCTGGGCCCGCCGCGCGCGTTGGGCCGACCCCCGGTGGGGGTCCACACACGAACATCCACTCAGAAGGAACGGACGGCACACGAGATGGCCGACTTCACTGCGGCGGACGTCAAGAAGCTCCGCGAGCTCACCGGCGCCGGAATGATGGACTGCAAAAAGGCGCTCGAGGAGAACAGCGGCGACCTCGAGACCGCGATCGAGTTCCTGCGCGTCAAGGGTGCGGCGAAGCAGGCGAAGCGTGCCGCCGAGCGCACCGCGAGCAACGGGCTCGTCACCTCGTCCGGCAACGCGATCGTCGAGCTCAACTGCGAGACCGACTTCGTCGCCAAGAACACCGACTTCCAGGATCTGGCGGCCAAGATCGTGGCCCACGTCGACTCCAGCGGGGTCTCCGAGCGCGAGGCCCTGCTCGAGGAGAAGCTGGACGACGGCCGCACGGTCCGCGAGACCATCGACGCGACCGGTGCCGTCATCGGCGAGAAGCTCGAGCTCGGTCAGGTCGCCCGCTTCGATGGTCAGGTCGCGACGTACATGCACCGTCGTAGCGCGGACCTGCCTCCGCAGGTGGGCGTGCTGGTCGAGTACACCGGCGACGACCTGAACGCCGCCCGGGGCGCCGCGATGCAGGTCGCGGCGATGAGGGCGCAGTACCTCAGCCGCGAGCAGGTTCCGGCCGAGGTCGTCGAGAACGAGCGGCGCATCGCCGAGGCCACGGCGCGTGAGGAGGGCAAGCCCGAGCAGGCGCTGCCCAAGATCACCGAGGGTCGCGTCACCGGGTTCTTCAAGGACGTCGTCCTGCTGGAGCAGTCCTCGGTGCAGGACTCGAAGAAGTCGGTCAAGGCCGTCCTCGACGAGGCCGGCGTGACGCTGACCAACTTCGTCCGACTGGAGATCGGCGGGGCCTGACCCGCCGCAGGGCTTACTCCGGAGGACAGCCAGCGCAAGCGAGCGAAGGGACGGACCCGCGTGCACACCGATCCGAACTCCGCGGGTTCGTTCCGTCGCGTCATGCTCAAGCTCTCCGGCGAGGTGCTCGCCGGAGAGAAGGGCATCGGCGTCGATCCCCTGGTCGTCCGACTGATTGCCCGTCAGATCGCTGAGGCGGCCCAGACCGGGGTGCAGATCGCGGTCGTGGTCGGCGGCGGCAACTACTTCCGCGGCAAAGAGCTGTCCGTGGCCGGGATGGACCGCGGCCGCGCGGACTACATGGGCATGCTCGGCACCGTCATGAACACCCTGGCGCTGCAGGACTTCGTCGAGAAGGCGGGGGTCGAGACCCGGGTCCAGACCGCGATCACGATGGGCCAGGTCGCCGAGCCCTACATCCCGCGCCGCGCGATCCGCCACCTCGAGAAGGGCCGCATCGTCATCTTCGGCGGCGGCCTGGGCGCGCCGTTCTTCTCCACCGACACGACCGCCGCCCAGCGCGCGCTGGAGGTGGGTGCCCAAGCGGTGCTGATGGGCAAGCAGGGCGTGGACGGCGTCTACGACGCCGATCCCAAGCTTTTCCCCGAGGCGGTCCGGTTCGACCACCTCAGCTACTCCGAGTTCCTCACCCGCGGCCTCAAGGTCGCCGACGCGACTGCGATCGCGCTGTGCCGGGACAACAACCTGCCGATCGTGGTCTTCGACCTGCTCGCCGAGGGCAACATCGGCCGCGCGGTCCGGGGTGAGAAGATCGGCACCCTCATCGGCGGCGACCTCTCGTAGGGGCCCTGCCGCAGACCGGGACAGGAGCGCGCACATGATCGACGACACTCTTCTCGAGGCCGAGGAGAAGATGGAAAAGGCCCTCGAGGTCGCCAAGGAGGACTTCGCGGCGATCCGGACCGGCCGCGCGAATCCGGCCATGTTCGCCAAGATCGTCGTCGACTACTACGGCGCACCGACGCCGGTGAACCAGCTCGCCTCCTTCACGACCCCCGAGGCCCGCATGGTCATCGTCAGCCCGTACGACAAGGGCTCGATGGCCGCCATCGAGAAGGCGATCCGCGACTCCGACCTCGGGGTCAACCCGAGCAACGACGGCAACATCATCCGCGTTGCGCTGCCGATCCTGACCGAGGACCGGCGCAAGGAGTACATCAAGGTCGCGCGCACCAAGGCCGAGGACGCGAAGATCTCGATCCGCAACATCCGCCGGCACGCCAAGGACACCCTCGAGAAGATGATCAAGGACGGCGACGCCGGCGAGGACGACGTCAAGCGCGCCGAGAAGCACCTCGAGGACGTGACCCACAAGCACGTCGCCTCCGTCGACGACCTGCTCAAGCACAAGGAATCCGAGCTACTCGAAGTTTGAGCGACCTGTCCTCGACGACGACGCCCGCGAATCCCCGACGTGTCCACGCCGGCCGCTTCCCACGCCGCCCCCGAGCCGAAGAAGAGCCGGGCCGGGCGCAACCTGCCCGCCGCCATCGGCGTCGGCGTCGGCATGGGCTCGATCGTCGTCTGCTCGCTGATCTTCGAACGTGCCGTCTTCGTCGGCGTCGTCGCGGTGGCGATCCTGATCGCGCTGTGGGAGTTCAGCAACGCGCTGGCGACCACGGGCGTGCGTGTTCCGGTGGTGCCGATCGCGATCGGCACGGTCGCGATGCTGGTCGCGGCCTACGAGGCCGGAACCGAGTCCCTCGTCGTCGCCCTGCTGCTGACCGTCCTCGGGGTGATCGGCTGGCGGTTGGTCGAGGGGCCCGACGGCTTCGTCCGTGACGTCACGGCCGGCGTCTTCACCGTGGTCTACCTGCCGTTCCTCGCGGGCTTCGCGATCCTGCTGGCCGCCCCGCAGGACGGCGCCGAGCGGGTCGCCACCTTCATCCTTCTGGTCGTCTGCAACGACGTCGGTGGCTACGCCGCGGGGGTGCTGTTCGGCAAGCACCCGATGGCGCCGCGCATCAGCCCGAAGAAGTCCTGGGAGGGCATGGTCGGCTCCCTGGTGACCTGCGCCGCCGGGGGAGCGGCCTGCATGGTTCTCCTGATGGACGACGCCGCCTGGAAGGGCGTCCTGCTCGGACTCGCCCTGGCGGTCGCCGCCACCGTCGGCGACCTCGGGGAGTCGGTGCTCAAGCGCGACATCGGCGTCAAGGACATGGGCACACTGCTGCCCGGCCACGGCGGGATCATGGACCGCCTGGACTCGCTGCTGATCGCCGCGCCGATCGCCTGGTTGCTGCTGACCGCGATGGTGGATCCGGGCTCGATCTCCTAGGCGTCGAGCAGAGCGCGGAGTTCGGCGGCCTCGGCGCGGTACTTCGCCTGCTGCTCCGGGTGCAGGACCCGCAGGTTGAACAGGACCTGCTCGGCGGCGGGCTCGCTGCAGTCGAGCAGGGACCGCACCTGGGTGCGCAGGTCCGGCGCGCCGGAGCGGACGAGGGACAGGATCGCGTCGGACTGGTCGCCGAGGGCGATCAGGGCCTGGAAGATGTCGGCCCGAAGCGCGAGCGCCTCCCGCTCCTCGGCGGTGCGGGGAGCCGGTGTGCCCGTCATCAGCCGAGCCCGGGGGCCGGGAACTGCGCGGTGAGGTCGGTGACCTCTTTGCGGACCCGTTCGACCGTCTGTTCGTCGCCCTTCTTCGCGGCCTCGACGACCTCGTCGAACCAGCCGGCGATGGCGTCCATCTCGGCCGGGCCCATGCCACGGGAGGTGACTGCCGGGGTACCGATGCGCACGCCGGAGGGGTCGAAGGGCTTGCGGGTGTCGAAGGGGACGCTGTTGTAGTTCGTCTCCAGGCCCGCGCGGTCGAGCGCCTGCGCGGCGGGCTTGCCCGCGATGTCCTTGTTGGTGAGGTCGATCAGCACCAGGTGGTTGTCGGTGCCCCCGGAGACCAGGTCGAAGCCGCGGGACGCGAGGCCTTCGGCGAGTGCCTGGGCGTTCGTGACGATGGTGGCCGCGTAGGTGCGGAACTCCTCGGTGGCCGCTTCCTTGAGCGCGACGGCGATGCCGGCGGTGGTGTGATTGTGCGGGCCGCCCTGCAGCCCGGGGAAGACGGCCTTGTCGAGCGCCTTGGCGTGTTCCGCGGTGCTCATCAGCATCGCGCCGCGCGGGCCGCGCAGGGTCTTGTGCGTCGTCGTCGAGATGACGTCCGCGTGCCCGACCGGCGTGGGGTGGGCGCCACCGGCGACCAGGCCGGCGATGTGCGCGATGTCGGCCGCGAGGACGGCGCCGATCTCCTTCGCGATCTCGCCGAACGCGGCGAAGTCGATCTGGCGGGGGACCGCGGTGCCGCCGCAGAAGATCAGCTTCGGGCGCTCCTTGTGCGCGAGGTCCCGCACCTCGTCCATGTCGATGCGGCCGGTGTCCTGGCGGACGCCGTAGCGCACGGCCTCGAACCACGCGCCGGTCGCGGAAACCGACCAGCCGTGGGTCAGGTGGCCGCCGCTCGGCAGGCCCAGGCCCATGACCTTCTCGCCCGGCTTGAGAAACGCCATGTAGATCGCGAGGTTGGCCGGGGAGCCCGAGTACGGCTGCACGTTGGCGTGGTCGACGCCGAAGAGGGCCTTCGCGCGGTCGATCGCGAGAGTCTCGATCTGGTCGATGACCTGCTGGCCCTCGTAGTACCGCTTGCCGGCGTAGCCCTCGGAGTACTTGTTGGTCAGCACCGTCCCGGTCGCCTGGAGCACGGCCTTGGAGACGTAGTTCTCCGACGGGATCAGCTTGATCGTGTCGGCCTGACGTCGCTCCTCGGCGGCGATCAGTTCGGCGATCTGCGGGTCGGCGTCGCTCAGCGCGGGGTCGTGGGCCACGGGGTCCTCCTGTGCCGGTACGGCACACCTCGGTGGTCGCGGAGCCCAGGCGCACGGCCCCGCAGCTGCATGCTCCCCGGCGGTGAGCTCCGCCTGAATGCGCCAGTCGCGATACCCGACGGTACCCCGTTCGGTGACCGGAGCCCGCGCCGGTGCTGCGAGAATGGGAGGCAATGCCTGTTCCCGGTGAGCTCACCCTGGTCGCCCCGCGCCGCGCGAAGCCGCCGCGGCACTTCGCCGACCTCGCTCCGGCGGACCGCCGCGCGGCGCTGGAGGAGCTCGGGCACAAGGGCTTCCGGGCCGCCCAGCTGGCCACCCACTACTTCACCCACCACAGCGACGACCCGGCCACCTGGACCGATGTGCCGGCCCGGGCCCGGGAGGAGCTGGCCGCCGCGCTGTTCCCGCGGCTCCTCACGACGGTCCGCGACATCGAATGCGACGGCGGGAACACCCGCAAGACGCTCTGGCGCCTGTTCGACGGCGCCCTGGTGGAGAGCGTGCTGATGCGCTACCCCGACCGAGTGACCGTCTGTGTGTCCTCCCAGGCCGGGTGCGGGATGAATTGCCCGTTCTGTGCGACCGGACAGGCCGGGCTGACCCGGAACATGTCGACCGCCGAGATCGTCGATCAGGTGGTGGCGGCATCGGCGGCACTGGAGCGCGGCGAGATCGCCGGGGGCCCCGGTCGCGTGTCCAACGTGGTGTTCATGGGCATGGGCGAGCCGTTGGCGAACTACAACGCGACGGCCGCCGCGGTGGCCCGGATGATCGACCCCACGCCGGACGGACTGGGCCTGTCCCGCCGTTCGGTCACGGTCTCCACGGTCGGGCTGGTGCCGGGGATCACCAAGCTGACCGGATCCGGCCTGGGCGTCACCCTGGCCGTGTCACTGCACGCTCCCGACGACGAGTTGCGCGACACCCTGGTCCCGATCAACACCCGGTACCCGGTGGCGGAGGTCGTGGGGGCTGCCCACGAGTACTTCGCGGCGACGGGCCGTCGGGTCTCGATCGAGTACGCCATGATCCGCGACATCAACGACCAGGCCTGGCGGGCCGACGAGTTGGCGCGTGTGCTGGCCTTCGCCGGTCCTGGTGCCTGGGTGCACGTCAACCTCATCCCGCTCAACCCGACGCCGGGCTCGAAGTGGACCGCGTCGCGCGCGAAGGACGAGCGGACCTTCGTGCGCCGGCTGGAGACGGCCGGAGTCCCGGTCACGGTGCGGGACACCCGGGGCCGTGAGATCGACGGCGCCTGCGGGCAGCTGGCCGCCGCAGACCTTCTCGAACCGAAATGAGGCCGACGCGTGAAGACGCCGTCCGAACTGATCGGTAAGCACTACACGGACTACTTCGGCCGTGGGCACACCGTCTTCGAGATGGACCCGCCCGCGCCGGCGACCGAGCGGGTGCCCGGTCTGCGGATGCTGGAGGTCACCGCCGGCAAGCGCGTGGACGTGGTCAGCTATCTGACGCTCGGCTGCTGGGAGGCGGTGCAGAGCCTCGGCGTCGG
This sequence comes from uncultured Actinomycetota bacterium, assembly GCA_963756785.1. Taxonomy (GTDB): domain Bacteria; phylum Actinomycetota; class Actinomycetes; order Sporichthyales; family Sporichthyaceae; genus Sporichthya. The sequence goes on along the minus strand of CAVWPF010000007.1, from coordinate 1,157,408 downwards.
GTGCGAGTTCGTGCTCGCCGCGCGGGAGCCCGACGTCGTGCACCTCACCTCGTTGGCCGCCGCCGCGATCGCGCACTGCGGCCACCCGGACAACCGGCTCGACCGCGGTTCGGTGGTCCAGCTCGAGCGGCCCTGGCTGCCCGGGTCGGAGTGCGACCGGCTGCTGGTGACGCTGCCCTACCCGTACGGGCCGGAGCTGGAGTACTGCCGCTGGAAGTTCCGTGGGCAGAACAACGCCGCCCGGGTGCTGTGGCTGATGCCGATCACCGGGGCCGAGGCCGCCATGGTCGCGCTCGACGGCGTTGACGCGCTGGAGGCCCGCTTCGAGGAGGTCGGCGTCAACTTCGCCGATCCCGCGCGCTCGTCCGCGGTGTGATTCGGCAAGAGCGCACGTCGAGGGAGCTCGTCCCTCGCTCACTCCGGCTCATTCAATCGTTGTAGAGCGCCTCGATCACGTCGGCGTACTTGGCGTCGATCGGCTTGCGCTTGAGCTTCATCGTGGGGGTGAGCTCGTCCCCGCCCGGCAGCCAGTCGACGTCGAGCAGGTGGAACTTCTTGATCTGCTCGACGCGCGAGAGCTGTTCGTTCGCGGCCGCGACCGCGTTCGCGACGATCTCCTGCACCGTCGGGTCCGCAGCGAGAGCCTGAGGGGAGGCGTCCGGCAGCCCGGCCGACTTCGCGTAGGCGGCCGCGGCGTCCGGGTCCAGGACGAGCAGCGCGGTGTTGTAGCGCCGGCCGTCGCCGATGCAGACGGCCTGCCCGATCAGGGCGTGGGACGCCTTGAGACGCTGCTCGATGTTCGCCGGTGACATGTTCTTGCCGCCCGCGTTGATGATCAGTTCCTTCTTGCGGTCGACGATCTTGATGTAGCCGTCGTCGTCGATGACGCAGACGTCCCCGGTGTGCAGCCACCCGTCGGAGTCGATCGCCTCGGCGGTGCGCTCCGGGTCGTTGCGGTAGCCGCTCATGACGAGCGCGCCGCGGACGAGCGCCTCACCGTCGTCGGCGATCGTGAACTCCATGCCGGGCACGACCTGCCCGACCGTGCCGACCCGGATGTCGTCCACCGGGTTGATCGTCAGGCAGCAGGAGGTCTCCGACATTCCCCAGAGCTCCTGGATCGGCAGCCCCAGATCGGAGAAGTACTGCAGCACCTCGACGGCGATGGGTGCGGCGCCGCAGATCGACCACTGCACCCGGTCGAGTCCGATCTTGGCCCGGGCGCCCGCGCGGACCTCCTCGGGCAGGGCGGCCGGATTCGTCAGACCCTGGGCCTGCAGGGCCGCCATGATCTTCTCGTAGACGCGCGGCACGCCGCCCCACATCGTCGGGCGGGACGAGATCAGCCCGGGGATGAGCCCGGCCATGTCGGAGATGCAGGTGACGGTGGCCCCGAAGGTCACCGAGGCGTAGTAGTGCTGCGACCACCGGTCCGCGATGTGGGCGCTCGGCAGGTAGGACACGATCGCCGCGTCCTCATGGCCGGGCAGGAACGGCGAGCAGCCGCGGTTCTCCGCGATCATCCCGGCGTGGGTCAGCTGCACGCCCTTGGGCGGGCCGGTCGTGCCCGAGGTGTAGATCAGCGTGAGGACGTCGTCCGGCTGCACCGCGCGCCACGCGGCCTCGAAGTCGAAATCGGCCTCGCCCATGCCCATCAGTTCGTCGAGCGAGAGTGTTCCGCCGTCGCCCCCATCGAGGCAGACGATGTGCTGCAGGTTCGGCCCGGCCTTGCGGACGGTCTCCAAGAACCGGTTCTCGGTGATCGCGACGGTGTTCTCCGCGTTCGTGAACAGGTACTCGATCTGGTCCGCGGAGGACGAGTTGTACACCGAGAACGGGATCGCGCCGAGGTGGAGGGCGGCCATGTCGACGAGGTTGAACTCGGGCCGGTTGACCATCATCAGCGCGACCGTGTCGCCGCGCCGGACCCCGAGCGCCGCGAGCCCGGCGGCGAGGCGCCGGACCCGGTCGCTGTACTCGGCGAAGGTGAGGGACACGGAGTCGTCCGGGGTGCGCAGCGCGACCCGGTCGGCGTGCGCCGCCGCGGTGAGCTGGAACGCCTCGCAGATGGTGCGGGCCTCCAGCGCGGGGACGCCGCTCGAAATCGGGCGGTCGCTGGTGTAGATCCGGGACAAGGGAACCTCCGTGCTCGGTGACGGGTGGAAGCCAACCAGGTCCTGGGCCGGCAATCCATCTTCCGAACGCGTGCGGACTCCGCGTAGGTTCCCCGCCGAAAGGCGGCGCGAGCCTGGTCGGGACCCGGCCGGGCGGGTAAGGATGGCCGCATGGGTGCCTACGCCGACGAATTCCGCCGCAGCCTCGACGACCCGACCGGCTTCTGGGCCGACGCCGCCGAGGCGGTCGAGTGGACGCGGAAACCGACCACGGTCCTCGACGACAGCCGCGCGCCGTTCGTGCACTGGTTTCCCGACGGGGAGCTGAACACCTGTTTCAACGCCGTCGACCGCCATGTGGCCGCCGGGCGCGGGCGACCAGACGGCGCTGATCTACGACAGCCCGATGACCGGCCGCCAGGCCCGGTTCAGCTACCTCGATCTGCAGAACCTGGTCGCCCGGTTCGGTGGCGTGCTGCGCAGCCTCGGGGTCGGCAAGGGCGACCGGGTCGTGATCTACATGCCGATGGTCCCGGAGGCCGTCGTCGCGATGCTGGCCTGCGCCCGGGTCGGCGCTGTGCACTCGGTGGTCTTCGGCGGCTTCGCGCCGCGCGAGCTCGCCGCCCGGATCGATGACGCGCAGCCCAAGGTGATCGTCGCCGCGTCCTGCGGCCTCGAGCCGACCCGGGTCGTCGAGTACAAGCCGATGATCAACGCGGCGATCGAGATCGCGGCGCACAAGCCGGATGCCTGCGTCGTGCTGCAACGCGAGCAGGCACGGGCGGAGATGGGCCCGGGAGACGTCGACTGGGAAGAGGCGATGACCGCCGCCGAGCCGGTGGACTGCGTTCCGGTCGGGGCGAACGACCCGCTCTACATCCTCTACACCTCGGGGACGACCGGAAAGCCGAAGGGCATCGTCCGCGACAACGGTGGGCACGCCGTCGCCCTGCTGTGGTCGATCCGCAACGTGTTCGGCCTCGAACCCGGCGAGGTGTGGTGGACCGCGTCCGACGTCGGCTGGGTCGTCGGGCACTCCTACATCGTGTACGCGCCGCTACTGCTGGGCGCGACCACGATCCTGTACGAGGGCAAGCCCGTGGGCACCCCCGACGCCGGCGCGTTCTGGCGGGTCATCGCCGAGCACAAGGCCGTCACGCTTTTCACGGCGCCGACGGTGTTCCGGGCGATCAAGAAGGAGGACCCGGACGCGAAGCTGCTGGCCGAGCACGACCTCTCGTCCCTGCGGGCGCTGTTCCTCGCGGGGGAGCGGTTGGACCCCGACACCTATCACTGGGCGACGGAGAAGTCCGGTGTGCCGGTGATCGACCACTGGTGGCAGACCGAGACCGGCTGGCCGATCGCGGCCAACCTCCGCGGGCTGGAGCCGATGCCGATCAAGGCCGGGTCGCCGTCGGTGCCGGTGCCCGGCTGGGACGTGCAGGTTCTCGACCCGGAGGGCAAGCGGGTGGGCCCGGACACCGAGGGCGCCATCTGCATCAAGCTGCCGCTCCCGCCCGGAGCCCTGCCGACGTTGTGGAACGACGACGATCGGTTCGTCGCCTCGTACCTGTCGGCGTTCGAGGGCTACTACCTCTCCGGTGACGGCGGCTACGTCGACGCCGACGGCTATCTCTACGTGCTCGGCCGCACCGACGACGTCATCAACGTCGCCGGTCACCGGCTCTCGACCGGGTCGATGGAGGCGGTCCTTGCGGCGCACCCCGCGGTCGCCGAGTGCGCCGTCATCGGGGTGCACGACTCGCTCAAGGGCCAGGTGCCGCGCGGCTTCGTCGTGCTCAAGGCCGGCGTCGACGTGGATCCGGACGACCTTGTGCGCCGAACTGGTCGCCGCGGTACGCAACGACATCGGCGCGGTCGCGGCGTTCAAGCGGGCGGACATCGTGCCGGCGCTGCCGAAGACCCGGTCCGGCAAGATCCTGCGGCGCACGATGCGCGGGATCGCGGACGGCCGCGACGAGCCGGTGCCCTCGACCATCGAGGACGCGAGTGTGCTCGACAAGCTGCGCCCGATCCTCCAGAAGGAGAGTTAGGCCGGCTCCGCCCGGACTACGGGGTGAGCGGTTCCCCGACGAGCAGGACGATCGGCACGTCGCCACAGCGCTGCAGCGTGACACCGGACTGTTCGCTCGTCTGCTGGCCGCCCGCGAAGAACGCGGCGACGTCCGGGCGTCGCACCAGCGACCCGGTGACCAGGCGGGCGGTGTTCGACACGATCACGCGCCCCTGCGTGTTGACCAGGGCGGCCGCCGCCGGCAGCGCGCGCAGCGGCGGGAGCGCCCAGGACTCGTAGCGGTTCACGAACACGTCGGCTCCGGCCACGCCGACGAAGGTGCCGTCGTCGAAGATCGGCTCGGTGAAGGTCAGGGCGTACTCGTCGGTGCAGACGTAGTCGACATAGGGCCCGGTGATGTGGCGCCGCCCGGTGCTGGCAGGCACGGCGAACCAGGGGAGTTGCGTGTAGTCGTAGAAGCGGTCCTTGCCGGGATCGAGTTCGGCGACGAGCCGGGTGGACGAGCCGCTGCGGCCCTGCTGCCACCACTGGAGCCAGCGGGGAGCGTCGGCCAGCGTCTGAGGCGCGGCGACGAAGCCGGCCCCCGGGATGATGCCCTCGACCCCACCGAGCATCCCGATGGCGATCGCGTCGATCTCGTCGAGATCGGCGACACTCATCCGCCGGCCGGCCCGGCGGGCACTGCCGAAGAGGTCCTCGGTGGCCGATCGCAGGGTGGCGACCAGTCCGAAGACCGCCTCGGCGCCGACGGCGACGTGGCGGCCCACGTTCTCGGGGGTCTCGACCCTCGTCTGTTGCAGAGTCACGGAATTCCCAGCAAAGTCGGGCTTAGGCGGCTGAACCTACTCCCATTACGCCAGCACTTGCAGACGCAATTCGGTAACGCGTTCGGCCGCCGCCAGCACGTGATGTTCGATCAGTTCGCGGGCCTGCGTCCCGTCCCCGGCGGTGATCGCGGCGATGATCTCCGCATGCTGCGCGGCCGCGCGCCGGTGAACGGCCGCACCCTCGAACGGCAGCCAGAGCAGCGCGCCCAGTTCGCTCTGCAGGGCCAGTTCCTGCCGCGCCAGGCGTGCCGACTGCGCGGCGGCCGCGATCTCGAGATGGAAATGCCCCTCGGCCCGGCGGCGGGCGCCCGCGTCCGTCGCGGTGGCGAGCATGTTCGCCGCGCGCTCCAGCCGCGCGATGTCCTCAGCTGAGGCTCGCTCAGCAGCGAGCCGGCCGGCGGTGCCCCCGATGGCGGCGTAGTGGTCGAACAGGTCCCGGAGCTCGATCAGCGCGATCCGGCTCAGCCGCTCCCGAAGCTCCGCCGCCGGGTCGTCCGCCCGCGCGCGGACGAAGCTCCCACCCCCACGACCACGACGGGTCTCCAGCAAGCCGCGCTCGCGCAGCATCGTGAGCGCCTCGCGGACGGTGACCGTGGACACCGCCAACTGCGCGGACAGATCCGCCTCACTCGGGAGTTGCTCGTTCTCGGCGAGGAGGCCGAGCAGGATCGCGTCGGCCAGGCGGCCGGCGACGAGTTCGGCCCGGCTCACGGTGTCCAGGGGCGCGAAGACAGCGGACCGGGAGTCCAGTGCCCACCGCTGCATGGCGTCCGCCCTTACAGGATGCCGGTCCATCAGTCGTTGACCTTAAACATCTGAACTCATAGGTTATCTCTCATCCAGGCGGGTTCGCACAAGAGTTCCGACCGAGCGGGAGCGGAAATGGCCTCTGGTTCGCATTCGCACCTGTCGGACGTCTGGTTCTCTGTCACGGACCTCGAAGTTGCTTCCGGCTCCGGTTGCGTCGTTACCACCACCGACGGGAAGCAGTACCTCGACTTCTCGAGTGGCATCGCCGTCACCAGCACCGGTCACTGCCACCCCCGGGTCGTGGCGGCCATCGCCGACCAGGCCGGCCGGTTTCTCCATGCCCAGGCCAACGTCTACCGCCACGACCTGATGAACCCCTTGGCGGAGCGGCTGGCCGGGATCACCCCTGATCCCATCGACGTCTTCTTCTTCGCCAACTCGGGCGCCGAGGCCACCGAGGGGGGCGTCAAGCTCGCCCGCCAGGCGACGGGGCGTCCCAACGTCATCGTGTTCGAGGGCAGCTTCCACGGACGCACGATGCTCGCGATGGCCATGACCACCTCCAAGGCCGGTTACCGGGCCGGGTACCAGCCCCTGCCGGCGGGGATCTTCGTGGCTCCCTTCCCCAACCCGCTCCGCTTCGCCGGCGACGCCGACGCAGCGACCGAGCACTGCCTGGCCGCGCTGCGCCACCTGCTCGCATCCCAGACCGCACCGGCGGAGACCGCGGCCATCGTGCTCGAACCGGTTCTCGGTGAAGGCGGCTACTACGCCGCCCCGCCCGCCTTCCTCCTCGGTGTGGAGGAGATCTGCCGGGAGCACGGCATCCTCTTCGTGGTCGACGAGATCCAGAGCGGCTTCGGGCGCACCGGGCGCATGTTCGCCGTCGAGCACGCCGGAGTGCGCCCGGACATCCTGCTGATGGCGAAGGGGATCGCCTCCGGATTTCCTCTCTCGGCGATCGGAGCCTCCGCCGATGTCATGGCCCGCTGGCCCAAGGGCTCGCACGGCGGGACCTACGGCGGCAACCCGATCGGGTGCGCGGCTGCTCTGGCCACCATCGACGTCCTGACCGAGCCGGGCTTCCTCGACGCCGTCGAGGCGCGCGGCGCCCAGTTGCGCACCGGGCTGGAGAAGCTGGCCGCCGAGGACGGCGGGGTGACCGAGGTCCGGGGGCTCGGGCTGATGGTGGCGGCCGAGTTCGCCGACTCCGCCGGAAAGCCCGACGGAGCCCGGGTGTCCGCGGTCCTGCGCTCCTGCCTGGAGGACGGCTCCCTCATCCTGATGGGCGCCGGCACCTACGGGAACATCGTGCGCTTCATGCCACCCCTGGTGGTGTCCGAGGCCGAGATCGACCAATGCCTCGTCGCCGTCGGCGCCGCGCTGAAGAAGACCCGCCGCTGATGGGAACTGCGGTCCAGCTCGACGGCGTCGGCAAGAGCTACGGCGACACCGAAGTTCTCGCCGGGGTCGATCTGGAGGTCGCCGACGGCGAGTTCTTCTCCATGCTCGGCCCGTCGGGTTCGGGTAAGACCACCTGCCTGCGCATCATCGCCGGCCTGGTGGAGCCGAGCGCCGGCCGCGTCCTGCTGCACGGCAAGGACGTCACCGGCCTGCCGCCGTACCGCCGCGACGTCAACACCGTCTTCCAGGACTACGCGCTCTTCCCGCACATGTCCGTGGGGGAGAACGTCGCGTACGGCCTGATGGTCGAGCGGGTGGGCAAGACGGAACGCCGGAAGCGGGCGTCCGAGGCCCTCGCCATGGTGCGCCTCGAGGGGTACGAGAAGCGTCGGCCCACCGAGATGAGCGGCGGCCAGCGCCAGCGCGTGGCACTGGCACGGGCCCTCGTCAAGCGGCCGCGGGTGCTGTTGCTCGACGAGCCCCTCGGAGCGCTCGACCTGAAGCTCCGCGAACAGATGCAACGGGAACTGAAGGCGATTCAGGCCGAGGTCGGCATCACCTTCGTCTTCGTCACGCATGACCAGGCTGAGGCCCTGACCATGAGCGACCGTATCGCCGTGTTCAACGAGGGCCGGATCGTCCAGGTAGCAGCGCCGGCCGAGCTCTACGAGAACCCGGACACGGCCTTCGTCGCCGGGTTCGTCGGCACGTCCAATCTGCTGGGCCCGGAGTCGGCCCGCAAGATCCTCGGGCGCGAGGGCACGTTCACGGTGCGCCCGGAGAAGATCCGCCTCGTCGACATCGGTACCGACGCCGACGGCGACGTACCGAACGACGGCGAGTGCAGCGCCCACGGAGTGGTCATCGACGTCGCCTACCTGGGCGCTGAGACCCGCTACACGGTTCGGCTCGACACCGATGACGAACTGGTGGTCACCGAGCAGAACCTGACGACGAAATCCACCGACGCGCTGGCCGCAAAAGGCCGGCCGGTGCGCCTCATCTGGGGGGAGCAGTACAACCGGCTGCTCCCCGGCTGACACCCACCCCCCCAATGGAAGGACACCTGATGCGCATGCGTTATCGCCGGACGGCGTTGGCAGGCATCGCGGCACTATCACTCGTACTGGCCGGCTGCGGAGGCGACGACGACGACGCCGCCGAGGGCCCTGAGGCGACGCCGGCGGCGGGCGCCGGAGAAGGCGCGCTCACCGCGCTGGGCGCGGGCGAGGGCCAGGTCAACCTGATCGCCTGGGCCGGCTACGTCGAGGACGGCTCCACCGACCCGAAGGTCGACTGGGTCTCCGACTTCACCAAGAAGACCGGCTGCAAGGTGAAGGTCACGTTGGGCAACTCGTCCGACGAGATGGTCACCCTGATGAAGACCGGCAAGTACGACGGGGTCTCGGCCTCCGGCGACGCGTCGCTGCGGCTCATCCAGGCCAAGGACGTCGCTCCGGTCAACGTCGATCTGCTGAAGAACTACCCCGACATCTTCGAGGGGCTGAAGGACCAGCCGCACAACACGGTGGACGGCGTCCACTACGGGATGCCCCACGGACGCGGCGCCAACCTGCTCATGTACAACACCGAGAAGGTGAAGCCCGCGCCCGACAGCTGGAGTGTCGTGTGGGACACCAACTCCCCGCACAAGGGCAAGGTCACCGCGTACGACAGCCCGATCTACATCGCGGACGCGGCGGTCTACCTGAAGGCGACCAAGCCCGAGCTGAACATCACCAACCCGTACGAGCTCGACGATGCGCAGTTCACCGCGGCCGTCGACCTGCTCAAGGCGCAGCGCGGCATCATCGGCGAGTACTGGTCGGACTACACCAAGGAGATCGACGCCTTCGCCAAGGGCAACTCCGTGGTGGGCACCACCTGGCAGGTCATCGCCAACGTTCTCACCGCGGACAAGGTGAAGATCAAGGCAGTCCTGCCCAAGGAGGGCTCGACCGGCTGGTCGGACACCTGGATGATCTCGTCCAAGGCCAAGAACCCGAACTGCATGTACATGTGGATGGACCACATCGCTTCGCCCAAGGCGAATGCGGCCGCGACCGAGTACTTCGGTGAGGCTCCGTCGAACAAGAAGGCCTGCGCGCTGACGACGGACAAGAAGCACTGCGACACCTACCACGCCACCGACGAGGCGTACTTCGACCAGGTCGCCTACTGGACCACGCCGGTCAAGGAGTGCGGTGACAGCCGTGGTGCGGTCTGCAAGGACTACTCGGAATGGGTCAAGGCCTGGACCGAGATCAAGGGCTGAGGCCCGAGATCTGAGAGCGGCTGAGATCGAAGGTCAGGAACGTTGACCGACACCGGCACCGCCGTGCGCACCCGGACCGACAGGGTTATCGACCCGGTCGCCCGGGTGCTGCACGGCCGCCGGTGGCTCCAACTGACGCTGCTGCTGGCCGCCCCGCTGGGGTGGCTGGTGGTGGCGTACCTCGGTGCCCTCTCCGTCATGCTGTTCAACGGCCTGTGGCGCTTCGATCTGGGCCTCCAGATCGTGTACCAGGACATCAGCTTCGAGAACTTCCGTGAGCTGCTGACCAGCGAGACCTACTGGACGATCACGCTCCGGACGGTGGGGATGGCCTTCGCGGTCACCGTGACCTGCGCGGTGCTCGCGTTCCCCATCGCCTTCACGATGGCGAAGGTCGCCAGCCCCCGGCAGCGCCGCCTGATGCTCGTGGCCGTGCTCCTGCCGCTGTGGGCCAGCTACGTCGTCAAGGTCTACGCCTGGCGGACGATCCTGGCCGAGGAGGGCGTCCTCAACTGGATGCTCAGCCCGTTGGGCATGTCCGGGCCGGGGACGGGCGGCAACGGCCTGATCGCGATCTGGCTCACCTTCACCTATCTGTGGCTGCCGTTCATGATCCTGCCCATCTACGCGGGGCTGGAGCGCATCCCCGACTCGTTGATGGACGCCTCGTCAGATCTGGGCGCGGCGCCGATCACGACGTTCCGCAAGGTGATCCTGCCGCTGGCCTTTCCGTCGATGATCGCCGGCTCGATCTTCACCTTCTCGCTGACGTTGGGCGACTACATCACGCCGCGACTCGTCTCGTCGTCGCAGTTCATCGGCAATGTCATCTACGACAACCTCGGCGTTGCGGGGAACCTGCCCTTCGCGGCGGCCTACGCCTCGTTCCCGCTGGTGATCATGACCGCTTACCTCCTCGTGGCCAGGCGCCTCGGCGCCTTCGACAACCTGTGATGAGTGGCCGATGAACTTCTCGCGGCGCGCCCGCGCACTGCACTGGACCGGCGCCGGCATGACGCTGGCCTTCATCTACTTCCCGCTCGCGATCATCGCCCTCTACGCCTTCAACTCTTCGAGGATCCAGCGTTGGCCGATCGACGGCCTGTCCTTCAAATGGATCGATGCCGCCTGGCACAACCCGGGGGCACGTGACGCCATCTGGATGTCGGTGAAGGTGGCGCTGATGTCCACCGGCGTCGCGCTGCTCTTAGGGTCGTTGCTCGCGTTCGCCGTGGCCCGTTACAACTTCTTCGGCAAGAACACGATCTCGTTCCTGGTGGTGCTCCCGATCGCCATGCCGGGCATCGTCACGGGCATGGCCTTGAACTCGGCCTTCCGGGAGGCACCGCTGGTCGGCGGCGTCAACCTGGGCGTCTTCACCATCGTCGTCAGCCACGCCACCTTCTGTGTCGTGATCGTCTACAACAACGTGATCGCTCGCCTGCGGCGGATGTCCGGCAACCTGGAGGAGGCGTCCGCGGATCTCGGCGCGCACCCGATCCAAACGTTCCGCTACGTCACGTTCCCCACGCTTCGCACGGCCTTGCTCGCGGGCGCGTTGCTGTCCTTCGCCCTGTCCTTCGACGAAATCATCGTCACGATCTTCACGGCCGGCTCGGTCCAGACTCTGCCGATCTGGATCCTCCAGAACTACTCGCGTCCCAACCAGGGACCCATCGTCAACGCGGTGGGCCTGTTCGCGATCCTGCTCTCGATCATTCCCGTGTATCTCGCTCAGCGTCTGAGCGAGGGCGAGGACATCGCCCGGTCATCCACCGCTGCCGCGCCGGCCGCCAACTGACTTCCGACCCACCTGTCCCCAACGCAAACGAGGTGGAACATGCCTGATCTGACGTCCCTCCCGGCCAAGAATTGGATCGGCGGAGCCTGGGTGGACCCGGAGTCCGACCGGCTCGACGACGTGTTCGACCCCGCCACCGGAGAGGTCATCTTCCGGGCTGCGTCCTCCGGTGCAGCCGAGGTGGACCGCGCGGTGCAAGCCGCGACGAAGGCCTTCGAGGAGTGGTCGGTCACCACCCCGCGGCAGCGTTCCGAGGCGCTGCTCCGCATCGCCCAGGTGATCGAGGACCACGCCGACGAATTCACGGCCATCGAGTCGGCGAACGTGGGTAAGCCGGTCGACCATCTCCCCGACGAGATGGACCTGACGATCGACAACTTCCGCTTCTTCGCCGGTGGCTCACGCGCCCTGGAGGCGAAACCGGCCGGGGAGTACCTGAGCGGGTACACCTCGATGCTGCGCCGCGAGCCGCTCGGCGTGATCGGGAGCATTGCTCCCTGGAACTACCCGCTGATGATGGCGGCGTGGAAGATCGGCCCCGCCCTGGCCGCGGGCAACACCGTGGTGCTCAAGCCCTCGGAGCTCACGCCCCTCAGCGTCCTGCGCCTGGCCGAACTGCTGGCCGATGCGCTGCCGCCCGGGGTGTTCAATGTGGTCACGGGAACCGGCGAGGCGGGGGCCGCGCTCGTCGAACACCCCGACGTCGCCATGGTCTCGCTGACGGGGTCGGTCGCGACCGGCAAGGCGATCATGGCCGCGGCCTCGGCCACCCTCAAGCGCGTCCACCTCGAGCTGGGCGGCAAGGCGCCGGTCGTGGTCCTCGACGATGCCGACCCCGAGACGGTTGCTGCGGCGGTCAGGCTGGGGGCGTTCTTCAACGCGGGCCAGGACTGCACGGCCGCCTGCCGGGTGATCGCAACGGAACGTGCCTACGAGGCGACGGTCGCCGGCATCACGGACGGGGCGAAGACCCTGGTGTCGGGGAATCCGTCCGCGACCGGAACCGAACTCGGTCCGGTCGTCTCCGCCAAGCAGCGCGAGCGGGTGGCCGGCTTCGTCGAGCGGGCGCTGGCCGGTTCGGCCGAGGCCACCGCCGGGGGCCGAGCGGGCGACGGGCCCGGGTTCTTCTACGAGCCGTCGGTCATCGTGGGCGTCGACCAGAGCGACGAGATCATCCAGCGCGAGGTGTTCGGCCCGGTGGTGACCATCCAGCGGGTGGCCGACGACGACGCTGCGCTGGCCGCTGCGAACGCGGTCGACTACGGCCTGGCCGCCAGCGTCTTCACGACCAACGTCGGTAAGGCGATGCGGGCCTCGGCGGCGCTGCGCTTCGGCACCGTCTGGGTCAACGACCACATCCCACTCGTCTCGGAGATGCCCCACGGCGGCTTCAAGCAGTCGGGGTTCGGCAAGGACATGTCGCTCTACGCCATCGAGCACTACACCGAGCTCAAGCACGTCATGGTGAAGTGGTAGCTCGGGCAACGCAGTAACGGGGTAGGGGACTGGCATGGGTGAGGCAGCGGAACAGCGGGTCCTGGACGCGGTTCCCGACGGGTTGCTGATCAATGGCTCGTGGGGACCGGCAAAGGGTCATCGGGAGTTCGGGGTCGAGGACCCCTCCACGCGAAAACAGCTGCGCACGGTCGCCGATGCGACCGAAGCCGATGTCGTCGAGGCCCTCGACGCCGCCGCGGCCGCGCAGGCCGGGTGGGCGGGCACCGCGCCGCGGGACCGCGCCGAGATCCTGCGCGCCGCCTTCGAGGCGATGACCAAGCGCGCCGACGACCTCGCGCTGCTGATGACCCTCGAGCACGGCAAGCCTGTGGCGGAGTCGAAGGCGGAGGTCACCTACGCCGCCGAGTTCTTCCGCTGGTTCTCCGAGGAGACGACCCGCATCTCCGGGACGTACTCGACCGCGCCGGCCGGCAACCTGCGCCTGCTGACCATGAAGCAGCCGGTCGGGCCCTGTCTGCTGATCACCCCGTGGAACTTCCCGCTCGCGATGGGCACGCGCAAGATCGGGCCGGCGATCGCCGCGGGCTGCACGATGGTGATGAAACCCGCGAAGCAGACCCCCCTGTCGATGTTGATGCTGGGTCAGATCCTGCAGGAGGTGGGCCTGCCCAACGGTGTGCTGAACATCGTGACGGCGCACGACCCGAGCGTCGTCAGCACCCCGCTGCTGGCCGACCCCCGGCTGCGCAAGCTCTCCTTCACCGGTTCGACCGGAGTCGGACAGAAGCTGATCGAGATGTCCGCGGGTCAGGTGCTCCGAACGTCGATGGAGCTCGGCGGCAACGCCCCGTTCCTGGTCTTCGCGGACGCCGACGTCGAGAAGGCCGTCGACGGCGCGATGATTGCGAAGATGCGGAACATGGGGCAGGCCTGCACCTCGGCCAACCGCTTCCTGGTCCACACCGACGTCGCTGCCGAGTTCACCGAGCGGCTCGTCGAGAAGATGTCCGCCCTCGTGCCCGGGCGGGGCACCGAGGACGGCGTCACCCTCGGCCCGCTGATTGACCAGGCGGCGGTGGACAAGGTGGACGCGCTCGTGACCGACGCCGTCGGCAAGGGCGCCAAGCTCCTGCTCGGGGGCAAGGCCGGCGACGGGCCCGGCTATTTCTACGAGCCCACGGTGTTGACCGATCTCCCGGACGACGTCCGACTGTCGTGCGAGGAGATCTTCGGTCCGGTCGCCGCGATCCGGACCTTCTCCGACGACGAAACCGCCATCGCCGAGGCCAACGCGACCGAGTACGGCCTGGTCGCGTACGCCTTCACCGCGGACTTCTCCCGGGCGCTGCGGGTGGCCGAGGCCCTGGAGTCCGGCATGGTCGGGATCAACGTCGGCCTGGTCTCCAACCCGGCCGCCCCGTTCGGCGGGGTCAAACAGTCCGGCCTGGGCCGCGAGGGCGGCACGGTCGGGATCGAGGAGTACCTGGAGACCAAGTACGTCGCCCTCCCCTCCTGACGCTCCAGCTGTGGATCTCTCCCACCAGGGCGTGACACGCCCTGGTGGGAGGATTTGCCTCCCACCGAGGCGTGTCACGCCCTGGTGGGAGAGCGAGGTTGAACGTTTTCCTGTGCTCGTACGTCCTGGGTTCACGTGCTGGAACGGGGAGGGTGACATGACGCGCACGATCGGGACGACCTGGGCACTGCGGGCGCTGGCGGTACCGGCGGCGGTGCTGCTGCTGGTCGGGCTGACGGGTTGTGGTGAGGACGCGGCCGAGCAGGTGGGCGGCACCGGGGTGGGCATCGGGGGCAAGCAGCCCGCCGGAAACTTCCTCTCCACCGAGGTCACCGAGGGTGGCAAGCCGCGGAAGCTGGTCAAGGGCACGCTGATCTCGCTGCGGTTCGACGACGGTCAGGTCAGCGCGAACGCCGGGTGCAACTCGATGAGCGGCCCGGCCCGGTTCGCCGACGGCAACCTGCTGGTGACCGAGCTGGCGACCACCGAGATGGGGTGCCCGGGCGACGGCCGGCACGAACAGGACCAGTTCGTCGCCGAGTTCCTCACCGCGACGCCGGCCTACACGTTCGACGGCACGACGCTGAAGCTGACGACCGCGGAGGTCGGCATGGTCTTCGGCCCGCGCGAACAGGTCCAGCCGGACCTGCCGCTCGAGGGCACGAAGTGGAACATCACCCACACCACGCGCGGTCCGGCGCGCGACGCCGCCGACGACCCGAACGCCGCGGTCTCGGCCGGGATGGCTCCGGAGAAGGCCTACCTGGAGTTCGCCGACGGCAAGGTCACCGGCAGCGACGGCTGCAACCGCCTCTCCGGCACCGCGGTGGTCAAAGACGATGTCATCGCCTTCGGCCCCATCGCCTCGACGAAGATGGCCTGCCCGGGCGTGCAGGGTTCCGACGCGGTGCTGGCCGTGCTGACCGGTGAGGTCGAGTGGAGCATCGACTACAACGCGCTGCACCTGGACAACGCGGCGGGCCAGGGCCTGCACCTGCAGGCGGAGGAGAAGGCCGGCGGCAAGAACGACGCTCCCGACGCCGGTGCGACCCCGCCGTGCTGCAAGCCCGACGCGGACGGAACGGACGGCGCGGAACCGGCGATCGCCGAGGATCTGCCGCTGAACGTGCCGGATCAGGGCGCGCCCGGGTCGGACTCCGGCCCCGCGGTGGAGCCCCACTACTGATTCACCGGGAGAATGGGCGGGTGACCCCCCGCGATCTGGTGATCCTCGGCTCGACCGGGTCGATCGGCACCCAGGCCCTCGACGTGGTCCGCCACGACCCGGACCGATTCCGCGTCGTGGGGTTGGGAGCCGGCGGCGGGAACGTCGACCTGCTCGCGTCGCAGGCGCTGGAGTTCGGCGTCGACGTCGTCGCGGTCGCCCGGGCCGGCGTCGCGCAGGACCTCCAGCTGGCCTTCTACGCCGAGGCCAAGTCCCGCGGCTGGAGCGCGGGGGAGTTCCAGCTCCCGAAGATCCTCGCCGGGCCGGACTCGCACGCCGAACTGGCGGCCTGGCCGGCCGACATCGTCCTGAACGGCATGACCGGCTCGGTCGGGCTGGCGCCGACCCTCGCGGCGCTCAAGGCCGGGCGCACGCTGGCCCTGGCCAACAAGGAGTCCCTCATCGTGGGCGGGCCGCTGGTCACCGCGGCCGCCGCGGAGGGCCAGATCGTGCCGGTGGACTCCGAGCACTCCGCGATGGCGCAGTGCCTGCGGGGCGGCCGCGCCGAGGAGGTCGCGAAGCTGGTCCTGACCGCCAGCGGCGGTCCCTTCCGTGGCCGCCCGCGCGCCGATCTGGACAACGTGACGGTCGCCGAGGCGCTGGCCCACCCGACCTGGGACATGGGTCCGGTGGTCACGATCAACTCGGCGACCCTCGTCAACAAGGGCCTGGAACTCATCGAGGCCCACCTGCTGTTCGGGATCGACTTCGACCGGATCGAGGTCGTCGTCCACCCGCAGTCGATCGTCCATTCGATGGTGACGTTCTGCGACGGCTCGACGATCGCCCAGGCCTCGCCGCCGGACATGCGGTTGCCGATCGCACTGGCCCTCGCCTGGCCGGACCGGGTGCCGGGTGCGGCCACCCCACTCGACTGGAGCACGGCCGCGACCTGGGATTTCGCCCCGCTCGACGCCGCCGCCTTCCCCGCGGTCGAGCTGGCCCGGGAGTGCGGCCGGACGGGCGGAACCGCCCCGGCGGTGTTCAACGCCGCCAACGAGGAGTGCGTGGCGGCCTTCCTCGCGGGTTCCCTGCGCTTTCCGGCGATTGTGGATACGGTCGCTGCCGTGGTTTCCGACCACAGCGATGATGGAGTGATCGGGCGCGACGGAACCCTCACCCTGGACGACGTGCTCGGCGCGGAAGCCTGGGCACGGGGGCGGGTCGCGGAAATGCTGGGGGAACTGTGAGTTCGCGCGGGGGAGTACCGGGGGCCGGGCCGACATGCTGACCATGTTCGGGGTCATCCTGTTCGTGGTGCTGCTGCTGGGTTCGGTGGCGATCCACGAGTTCGGGCACCTGCTCACCGCCAAGTTCTTCGGCATGAAAGCGACGGAGTACTTCGTCGGCTTCGGCCCGAAGCTGTGGTCGTTCCGCCGCGGTGAGACCGAGTACGGCCTCAAGGCCATCCCCGCCGGCGGCTACTGCAAGATCGTCGGGATGACCGACCTCGAAGAGGTCGACGAGGCCGACAAGGACCGGGTGTTCTACGCCTACCCGGCGCCGCAGAAGCTCGTCGTGCTCGGGGCCGGGGTGTTCCTGCACCTCGTCATCGGCTTCTTCCTGTTCGTCATCGCGTTCATGGGCATCGGCACCTACACCCCGACGACCACGGTGCAATCGGTGTCCGCGTGCATCCCGGCGGCCGATGCGACCACCAGCGAATGCGGGCCCAGCGACGCGCCGTCCCCGGCGAAGGCCGCGGGCCTGCAGGTCGGCGACGAGATCTTCGCCGTCGGCCCCGACCGCGTGGGCGGCGACTGGGACCTCGCGTCCCGGCTGATCCGCGAGTCCGGCGAGGGACCGCTGGCCATCACCGTGGTCCGCGAAGGTCAGCTGGTCGCGCTCAACGCCAACCTGGTGACGCGCGAGCGCGCGGACCTCGCGAACCCGGAGCAGGTCGTGTCCGTCGGGGTGCTCGGCGTCGGTCCCGCCTTCGACTCTGCCCATGACGGGCCGATCGCCGCCAGCGAGCGCTCGGTCGGGCTGATGTGGGACGTGGTCGAGGCCTCCGGCAAGCTCGTCAAGGACTTCCCGGACAAGGTCGGCGAGCTGTTCGGTGCCCTGGGCGGCGAGGAGCGCGACAAGGAGGGTTTGGCGGGCGTCGTCGGCGCGGCCCGGGTCTCGGGGGAGTTCCTCAGCCTGGACAACGCTTCGCCGACCGAGCGCCTCTCCTTGGTGCTGCTCAACGTCGGCGGCCTGAACGTCTTCCTGGCGCTGTTCAACGCGCTCCCGCTGCTGCCGCTGGACGGCGGGCACATGGCGGTGACGAGTTACGAGGCGCTCAAGCGCCGGCTGTTCCGGCTGCTCGGGAAACCCGACCCCGGCCGGGTCGACCTCACCAAGCTGCTGCCCGCGACCTACGTCTTCGTCGTGGTCCTGATCGCCCTGACGGTGCTGCTCCTGGCTGCCGACATCGTCAACCCCATCACCATCAGTTAGTTTCGAACGATGAGCGTTTCCCTGGGTATGCCGGCTCCGCCGCCGCTTCGGCTGGCTGAGCGGCGCAAGTCCCGCCAGATCCGGGTCGGCAGTGTCCTGGTCGGCGGGGACGCCCCGGTGTCGGTGCAGTCGATGTGCACCACGCTCACGGCGGACGTCAACGCGACCCTGCAGCAGATCGCCGAGCTGACCGCGGCCGGCTGTCAGATCGTCCGGGTCGCCTGCCCGTCGCAGGACGACGCGGACGCGCTGGGCGAAATCGCGCGCCACTCCCAGATCCCGGTCATCGCCGACATCCACTTCCAGCCCAAGTACGTGTTCGCCGCGATCGATGCCGGCTGTGCAGCGGTGCGGGTGAACCCGGGCAACATCAAGAAGTTCGACGACAAGGTCGGCGAGATCGCCCGGGCCGCGAAGGACGCGGGCATCTCGATCCGGATCGGGGTCAACGCCGGCTCGCTGGACCCGCGCCTGCTGGCGAAGTACGGGCGGGCCACCCCCGAGGCGCTGGTCGAGTCCGCGCTGTGGGAGGCCTCGCTGTTCGCCGAGCACGACTTCTACGACGTGAAGATCTCGGTCAAGCACAACGACCCGGTCGTGATGGTCAACGCCTACCGGCAACTCGCGGCGGCCTGCGACTACCCGCTGCACCTCGGCGTCACCGAGGCCGGCCCGGCGTTCCAGGGCACGATCAAGTCCGCGGTCGCCTTCGGGGCGCTGCTCTCCGAAGGCATCGGGGACACGATCCGGGTCTCGCTGTCCGCTCCTCCCGTCGAGGAGGTCAAGGTCGGCAACCAGATCCTGGAGTCGCTCGGCCTGCGCGAGCGCGGTCTGGAGATCGTGTCCTGCCCGTCCTGCGGGCGCGCCCAGGTCGACGTCTACACCCTGGCCGAGCAGGTCACCGCCGGGCTGGAGGGCCTCGAGGTGCCACTTCGGGTCGCGGTGATGGGCTGTGTCGTGAACGGTCCGGGAGAGGCGCGCGAGGCTGACCTCGGCGTCGCGTCCGGAAACGGCAAGGGCCAGATCTTCGTCAAGGGCGAGGTCATCAAGACCGTGCCCGAGCACCAGATCGTCGAGACGCTGATCGAAGAGGCGATGCGCCTGGCCGAGCAGATGACGGCCGACGGCGCGGGCGCCGGTGGCCCCGTCGTGTCGGTGTCCTGACCCAGCGGTTCTGACGGAGGAGCGCACGTGTCAGTCCCGGTCGACCGGTCAGTCGGGGGCGACACGGCCGAGCTTCGGATCCTGACCGTCGCCGACCTGCCGGCCGCGATGCGGCTCGCCGAACGCGACCCGGTCGCGAACGTGTTCGTCCTGTCCCGACTGCTCGGTGGCGGGCTGGTATCCAGCCGCGGCGGTGCCGAGGTCTGGGGCTACTGGGTCGAGGGCGCGCTGGCCTCGCTGCTCTACGTCGGCGCGAACGTGGTTCCGGTCGAGGCCGACGCCGCGGCCGTCGACGCCTTCGCCGCGCGGGCCGCCCGGTCGGTCCGGCGGTGCTCGTCGATCGTCGGCCCGGCCGCGGCGGTGCTGCCGCTCTGGGAGCGGCTGGCGCCGGTCTGGGGCCCGGCCCGCGAGGTCCGCCGCGCCCAGCCGCTGCTGGCCGTCGCCGACCCCGACCCGGCGGTGGTGCCCGACGCCGGGGTCCGCGCGGTCGCCCGCGGGCAACTCGACCTCGTGATGCCGGCCTGCGTGGCGATGTTCACCGAGGAGGTCGGGGTGTCCCCGCTCGGCGGGGACGGCGGGCTGCTCTACCGGTGCCGGATCGCCGAGCTGGTCGATTCCGGGCGCGCTTTCGCCCGGATCGAGAACGACGAGGTCGTGTTCAAGGCCGAGATCGGCGCGGCCACCCCCGCGGTGTGCCAGGTCCAGGGCGTGTGGGTGGACCCGGCCCGTCGCGGCCGCGGCCTCGCCGCACCGGGCGTCGCGGCGGTGGTCGAGCTGGCCCGCGCCGCCATCGCGCCGACCGTGAGCCTGTACGTCAACGACTTCAACGCCGCCGCGTTGGCGACGTACCGTCGCGTCGGGTTCCGTCAGGTCGGTACCTTCGCCTCGGTGCTGTTCTGACGTCTCGCTGCCGATCCCGGGAGGGCTGAGTCCGGTGATAGGCCGGTGGTGATCACGATCGCGCCGCTGGACCTGCGCGGGTCCGCGGTCGAGGCCGCCGCGGTGCAGTCCGCCGCGCTCGGCCCCGTCTCGCCGGACCGGGTCGCGGTCTACGGGCGCCATGCCGCCCATCCGGGGTTCCGGGCGTTCGGCGCGTTCGACGAGACCACGCTGATCGGGTTCGCCTACGGCGCCGCCTGCCGCACCGGGCAGTGGTGGTTCGACCAGATCGGTCCGTCGCTGCGTGCGGCGGGGTACGCGCCCTGGATCGTCGACCCCTATGCCGTCACCGAACTGCACGTGCACCCGGAGTACCACGGGCACGGGCTGGGCCTGGCGCTGCTCACACAACTGCTCTCCGGGGTCGAGAACCCCACCGCGCTGCTCTCCACCTACGACGGGGAGACCCGGGCCCGCCGGCTGTACGCCGGCCTGGGTTTCGTCGATCTGATCACCGGCTTCCGCTTCGGCACCTCACCGCAGGGCTACGCGCTGATGGCCGCTCCGTTGCCGCTGCCGGTACGGCAGGCCGATCCGGCCCGTTCTGCGTAGATGCGCCCGGAACCGGCGCTCCACGCCTAGGCTGGGCGGGTACAGCGGTCTGGTGGTGGGAGTTTCCGGTGCGTGAGGGCATGAACCCCAAGACAATGCTCGCCCTGCTGTGGGTGGCGGCGGCGTCGGTCGGTCTGTTGATCGCGGGGGTGCCGCTGATCGACGACACCCCGAACTCCTACCTGCTCGGGATCGTGCTCATCGCGGCCTCGCTGCCGTTCGGGCTGATCCGGCCGTCGGTGCCGATCCTGTGGGCCGTGGCGATCGCCTGGCCGACCATCGTGATCCGCCTGTCCCAGGAAGAGGGCTTCGCTGCCGTCGTCCTGCTGGTCTACACCGTCGTCGGCGTGTACCTCGGCGACTGGATCGGCTCGTGGTGGGCGGAGAAGCACCCGAAGGCTGTGAATCTGGGGACCGGCACGGCGGCGACCGGTCCGGCGGCGGCCGATGGCACCGCGCTGGAGGAGGACAACCTGCCGCCGGCGATGCCCGGGCGCTGGACGCGGGCCAGCCGTCGCGCCGAGGAGGAGGCCCGCCACGATCACCCCGGCGGCCCGCCCGAGCCCCCGCCGCCGTCCTCGATCACCGGCCTGCGTCCGTAGCGGACCCCCACCGGAGAGACTGGCGCGGTGAATGTTCCGCCGCTGCGGCTCTCGCGGCTGTTCCTGCGCACGCTGCGTGAAGATCCGGCCGACAGCGAGTCGGCCAACCACCGCCTGCTGGTACGGGCCGGTTACGTGCGACGCGTCGCGCCCGGCGTCCACGCCTGGCTCCCGCTCGGGCGGCGGGTGGTCGAGGTCGTCGAGCAGGAACTCCGCGCAGCGCTGACGGGTATCGGTGGGCAGGAGGTCAACCTGCCGGTCGCCGACCCGGACCGGCTCGGCAGCGTCCTCGCGATGCTGCGGGCGGAGATCTCCTCCTACCGTGACCTGCCGGTGACGCTGTTTCAGATCCAGCCGGTGGTGCGCGAGGAGCCGCGCCCGCGTGGCGGCCTGCTGCGCGCGCGGGAGTACCTCGCGCATCATGCCTGGTCGTTCGACATCGACTCCGACGGCCTGCAGTCCGCGTACAACCGGCACCGCGCGCTCTACATGCGCGTGCTGGACCGCGCCGGGCTGGACTACCGGATCGTGGCCGCTCCCGCGGGAGCCGGTGAGCACGCCGAGCACTTCCTCACCGCCACCGAGACGGGGGAGGACGTCTACGTCACCTGCGGCGCCTGTGATTACTCCGCGGCCTCGGCGGCGGTGCGCGTCGGGTCGCTGCCCGCCGTCCGCGCCGTGCCCGCGCCCGGGCCCGCGCCGGTCCCGGAGGAGGTGGACACCCCGGACACCGCGTCGATCGAGGCGCTGGCGAACCGGCTCGGGGTCCCCACCTCGGCGACCTTGAAGAACCTGCTGCTCACCGCCACGGCACCCGACGGCACCAGAGAAGTGGTGGCGATCGGTGTTCCGGGCGACCGGGAGGTCGACCTCGCCCGCGTGGAGGCAGCCCTGTTCCCGGCACGGGTGGAGCTGTTCTCCGACGGCGACTTCGCCGCCCACCCGGACCTCGTCCGCGGCTACGTCGGGCCACAGGGGCTGGCCGGTTCCGCCTTCCGGTATCTCGCCGATCCCCGGATCGCGCCCGGCACCGCCTGGGTGACCGGGGCGAATGCGCCGGGGCGGCACGTCCGCAACCTGGTGGCCGGCCGCGACTTCGCCCCCGAGCGCTACGTCGACCTCGTGCACGTCCGCGACGACGACCCCTGCCCGGCCTGCGGCGGGAAGCTCCGCCTGCACCGCGGGGTGGCGGTCGCTCGCATCGCCCGCCTGGGCCGGCGGGCGGGGCCCTCGGGGGTGGTCGTCCTCGGACGGGACGGTCGCAACGAGCGCGTCGCCATCGGCAGCTACGCCCTGGGCGTCTCGCGCCTGATCGGCGCGGTGGTGGAGCAGCACCACGACGATTCCGGATTGTGCTGGCCGCCCGCGGTGGCGCCGGCCGACGTGCACCTCGTCGTCGCCGGGCGCGACGACACGGTCTATGCGGCCGCCGAGCGGCTGGCCGACGAGGCCGGAGCGGCGGGGCTCCGGGTACTGCTCGACGACCGCGGAGCCGTCTCCGCCGGGGTGAAGTTCGCCGACGCCGAACTGATGGGGCTGCCCGTGATCGTCGTCGTCGGCCGGGGGCTCGCCACCGGCTCTGTGGAGATTTGGGACCGGCGAACCGGGCAGCGGTCCGCCATCGAGCTGCCGGCCGCGGTCGGCACCATGCGCGAGCTGCTGGGGGTAGCGCTGTGAGTCGCCTCGTCGACGCCGTCATCTTCGACTGGGGCGGCACGTTGACCCGCTGGCAGCCCATGGACATCCCGGGCACCTGGCAGGCCGTAGCCGCGGTGGCGGTCGCCGCCGACCCCGACCTGGACATGGCCGAGCTCGGTGCGCGCCTCGCCGAGGTGGACGAACGGCTGTGGTCCCGGTGCCGCTCCGGCGACTGCGAGAGCACCACCTTCGCCGAGGTGCTGGCCGAGTGCGGGCTGACCGACCACCCCGACCTGCTCGCCGCCCATCTGGGGGAGTGGGAGGTCGCGACCGAGCTCGACCCCGACGTCCCCGCTGTGCTCGCCGGGCTGCGCGAACGAGGCGTGCGCGTCGGAGTGCTGTCGAACACGATCTGGCCGCGCGCCCAGCACGAGGCGTGGTTCGCGCGCGACGGCGTTCTCGAGCTCATCGACGGGGCGGTCTATTCCAGTGAGATCGCCCGGACGAAGCCGCACCCGGAGGCGTTCCTGGCCGCGGCGGCCGCGGTCGGTGCGGAGCCCGAGCGCGTGTTGTTCGTGGGGGACCGCCCGTTCGAGGACATCCACGGGGCGGCGTCGGTGGGCATGCGCACGGCGCTGGTGCCGTTCACGGTGATCGGCGATCACGAGCGTGGACCGGTGCAGGGCGAGGCCGACGCGGTGCTGGAACGGCTGCTCGACGTGCTCGACCTGATCGACCGCTGGAGCTGACTCGCAACCTGACGCAGCGTCAGGAAGCGGATGCGCTCGGCGTCGGAGCCTCCGGCGGCAGCCCAGGATCCTCCAGCCCGGGAAAGCGGGGCGCCTCGCGCCGCCAGGTGGCCTCGCGGACCGCGGCGTCCTGCAGGGCCCGGGCGGCGAAGGCGCGGTCGTCTCCGTCCGAGCCGGCAATCAGGGCGCCGAAGGCCAGCGCGATGTCGCGCTCGACCCCGGCGGCGAGGTCGGCGACCGCGCCGGCCCCACCGAGCGGGCGTGGCAACTCGTAGGCCGGCTGGGCCTCGACCGGCTTGCCGCCTGCGTCCAGGGTCATCCGCCGTAGCCGGTCGCGCCGTTCCCGGTGCACGTTCAGGCCCTGCAGGGCGACCGACCGACTCGTCCCGCTGAGGGTGGCGGCGATCGCCCCGTACGCGTAGACCGCCGCGTGTTCGGCGGCGAGCACCTCGCCGAGCAGCGCCGAATCGGTGCTCATGACCCGCCTGCCCGGAGCAGGGCCGTGTGTGCGGCCTCGCACCCGCCGAGCGAGGCGAGCAACCGGGCCAACTGCGGATCCCGCGCCTCCCGGCACTGCCCGATCCGCCGGCCCGCGGCCGCCAGTTCGGCCTGCGCGAGCGCCTCGACGGCGTTCTCCCGATCGGCCGGGACCGCCGCGCCGATCGGAGACGCCGACGCACTCGGCGCAGCCGTGGGGACGTTGGGACGGAAGCCGCTGAGCTCGGCCAGGTGTGCCGCGTGGTCGGCGCGCATCGGTTCCAGGCGCGCGGCGAGCGGCCGGTGCCGCGTCAGGGTGGCCTCGTAGGCGGCGAGGAGGTCCTGCTTCTCGGCCACCGCCCGGGCGAGCAGGTCCAGGTCCGGATCCGGCTCGTCGGCGGCGGGCCCGTCGTCGTCGCCGGACGTGCAGCCTGCGGTGACCGCCACGGCGGTGATCCCGGCCAGACCGCGGAGCAGGCTGCGACGGCTGAGCGGCGGAACAGGCACCGGGCGACGCTATCCGACTAAGGTGAGCCCCCACTGACAGGCCCGGCCGCGGCGAAATTGCCGGGCTGGTCGGGAAAAACTGAAGTCGATGGGAGGTTCCGGGGATGGCCGCCACGGACGCACTTCCCGAACGGCTGCAGCGCCTGCTCGCCCCCGTCGTGACCGAGGCCGGCGCCGACCTGGAGACCGTCGAGGTCACCCCGGCCGGACGCCGCCGGGTGCTGCGCGTGGTGGTGGACCGCGACGGCGGGATCGATCTGGACGGCGTGGCCGAGGTCACCCATGTGGTCGCCGACGTTCTCGACACCTCGGATGTGATGGGCGGTCAGCCTTACGTGCTGGAGGTCACCAGCCCCGGCACCGACCGTCCCCTCACGGAGCCTCGACACTGGCGCCGGGCGGTGGGCCGGTTGGTTCAGGTCGAGCTGACCGACGGCACCATCCGGACTGCGCGCGTGCGGGGTGCGGGTGAGGACGAGGTCGACCTCGAGGGTGGTCCGATCCGCTACTCGGCGGTGCGACGGGCCCGGATCGAAGTGGAGTTCAACCGGGTCGACCCCACCGAAGAAGCTGAGATCGCCGCAGAAATACGGAATTTGCAGGGAGAGGAGGACTGATGGACATCGACATGAGCGCCCTACGTGCGCTGGAACGCGAGAAGGAGATTTCGTTCTCCCTACTCGTCGAAGCCATCGAGGCCGCCCTGCTGATCGCCTACCACCGCACCGAGGGCTCCCACCCGTCCGCCCGGGTCACGCTGGACCGGCAGTCCGGGCACGTCGTGGTCCACGCCCAGGAGCTGGGCCCGGAGGGCAACATCCTGACCGAGTTCGACGACACCCCGACCGGGTTCGGCCGGATCGCCGCGACCACGGCGAAGCAGGTGATCCTGCAGCGGCTGCGTGACGCCGAGGACGAGGTCACCTACGGCGAGTACCTGGGCCGCGAGGGCGACATCGTCTCCGGAGTGATTCAGCAGGGGCGGGATCCCCGCGCGGTCCTGGTCGACCTCGGCAAGGTGGAGGCGATCCTCCCGCCGCAGGAGCAGGTCCCCGGCGAGAAGTACGAGCACGGCGCACGGATCAAGTGCTACGTGGTCGGCGTCAAGAAGGGCATGAAGGGGCCGTCGGTCACGCTCTCGCGTACCCACCCGAACCTGGTCCGCCGGCTGTTCGCGCTCGAGGTCCCGGAGATCGCCGACGGCACCGTCGAGATCGCCGGAATCGCGCGCGAGGCCGGGCACCGCACCAAGATCGCGGTCCGGTCCACCAAGCCCGGGGTGAACGCCAAGGGCGCCTGCATCGGCCCGATGGGCGCCCGTGTGCGCAACGTGATGAGCGAGTTGCACGGCGAGAAGATCGACATCGTCGACTGGTCCGACGATCCGGCGGAGCTGGTCGCGCACGCGCTGTCACCGGCGCGGGTGAGCCGGGTCGACGTGGTCGACCTCGCGGCGCGGGCGGCCCGGGTGATCGTGCCGGACTACCAACTCTCGCTCGCGATCGGCAAGGAGGGCCAGAACGCCCGGCTCGCCGCGCGACTCACGGGCTGGCGGATCGACATCCGGCCGGACACCGAGCCCGGCACGGGGTCCGGCACCGCACCGGACACCGGCAGGGGCCGGGCGGCGCCTGCCGCCGCCGAGCCCGCCGGTTCTTAGGGATAGACTGAGCGTGGTCAGCCGCACGGATCCGAGTTCCAGCGCGCCCACACGGACATGTGTGGGATGCCGGGAGCGGGCCCAGAAAGCCGACTTGCTGCGGGTTGTGGTGGTCGAGGGCGCGTGTGTCCCTGACCTTCGTGGCCGGTTGCCGGGTCGCGGAGCGCATCTTCATCCGCGGGCCGGGTGTCTTACCCTCGCTCTGCGCCGCCGGGCGTTCCCACGGGCCCTCCGGGTCTCGGGACCGCTCGACACCGAAGGTCTTTCGGCCTTCCTCACGGAGCAGCCTCGGTGAGCAGCACGACAGTTCCAGCACGTGTCACCTCAGGTGCAATGCACGGTCAGCCATGTCGGAAGCGGGTTTAGCGATGAGCGCTCGATGAGCACCCAGCGATGAGCACCACCCCTAGCTAACGGTCTGTGGCATCCCGCCCGGACCAGAAGGAGAACAGTGGCCAAGGTCCGGGTCTACGAACTCGCGAAAGAGTTCGGCGTAGAGAGCAAGGTCGTTCTGGCCAAGCTCCAGGAGATGGGCGAATTCGTTCGCTCCGCGTCCTCCACCATCGAGGCGCCCGTCGTCCGCAAACTCAAGGACGCTTTCCCCGACGGGGCGTCCGCCAAGCCGGCGAAGAAGTCGTCGGCGGCGAAGCCGTCGGCCCCCGCGCCGGCCGCTCCGGCGCCGGCTCCCGCCGCGCCGATCGAGACGGTCGCAGCGCGGATCGACACGCCGGCCGCCCCCTCGATCCCGTCGGCCCCCGCGGCACCGCCGGCCGCTCCGGCGCCCCCGATGGCTCCGGCTGCCAGCGCGCCGGCCGCGCCGCCGGCGTCCGTGCCGGCTCCGGCGCCGGCCCAGGAACCGGCCGCGGCACCCGCTGCTCCGCCGGCGCCCGCGCCGAGTGGAGGCCCCCGTCCCGGTCCGGCTGCGCCGCGCCCGACGATCCGTCCCGGCAACAACCCCTTCTCCTCGGCGAGCGGCATGGCCCGCCCGCCGGCCCGTAATGCCCCGCGTCCGGGTGCGCCCGGCTCGGCACCGCCCAGCAGTAGCGGCGTTCCCGGCGCCCCGCGGCCGCCCCAGGCAGGTCCCGGCGGCCCGCGTCCGGGCGGTCCCCGTCCCGGCGGGGCGAACCCGGGCATGATGCCCGGCCGCGCCCCGGCCGGTCCCGGTGCTCGCCCGGGTGGCCCGGGTGGCCCGGGTGGTCGCCCCGGCGGTCCCGGCGGCGGTGGCTTCGGTGCCCGTCCTGGTGGCGGTCCCGGTGGTCGTCCCGGTGGTCCCGGTGGTGGCGGTGGCTTCCGTCCCGGCGGCGCTCCCGGTGGTGGCGGCGGTGGCTTCCGGCCCGGCGGTGGCGGTGGCGGTGGCTTCCGTCCCGGCGGCGCTCCCGGTGGCGCTCCCGGCGGTGGTCCCGGTGGTCCCGGTGGTTTCGCCGGCCGGCCCGGTGGTGGCGGTCCCGGTGGCCGTGGCCGCGGTGGCACGGCGGGTGCCTTCGGGCGTCCCGGCGGCCGGCCCGCGAAGGGCCGGAAGTCCAAGAAGCAGCGGCGTCAAGAGTTCGACAACATGCAGGCGCCGTCGATCGGTGGCGTGCAGCTGCCCCGCGGTCAGGGCCAGACGGTCCGGCTGCCGCGCGGCTCCTCGCTGAGCGACTTCGCCGAGAAGATCGGCGCGAACCCGGCGTCGTTGGTCGCCGTGATGATGCACCTCGGCGAGATGGTCACCGCGACCCAGTCGGTCGGCGACGAGACGCTTGAGCTGCTCGCGCAGGAGCTCAACGTCGTCGTGGAGATCGTCAGCCCGGAGGACGAGGACCGCGAGCTGCTGGAGACCTTCGACCTCACCTGGGGCGAGGACGAGGGCGGCGAGGACGACCTGGTCATCCGGCCGCCGGTCGTCACCGTCATGGGTCACGTCGACCACGGCAAGACCAAGCTGCTCGACGCGATCCGCAACGAGAACGTCGCCTCCGGTGAGGCCGGCGGGATCACCCAGCACATCGGTGCCTACCAGGTCATGGCCCACGCGGGCGAGGACAAGGAACGGCGCATCACCTTCATCGACACCCCGGGTCACGAGGCCTTCACCTCGATGCGTGCCCGAGGTGCCCAGGTCACCGACATCGCGATCCTCGTGGTGGCGGCCGACGACGGCGTGAAGCCGCAGACCATCGAGGCGCTCAACCACGCGCAGGCGGCCGGCGTGCCGATCGTCGTCGCGGTCAACAAGATCGACAAGGAGGGCGCCGACCCGGCGAAGGTGCGCGGTCAGCTCACCGAGTACGGGCTGGTGGCCGAGGAGTACGGCGGCGAGACGATGTTCGTCGACATCTCCGCCAAGGAGCACCTCGGTATCGAGGAGCTGCTGGATGCGGTCATCCTGACCGCGGACGCCTCGCTGGACCTGCGAGCCAACCCGGTCCAGGACGCCCAGGGTGTCGCGATCGAGGCCCACCTCGACCGTGGTCGCGGACCGGTGGCGACCGTGCTGGTTCAGCGCGGCACGCTGCGGGCCGGTGACTCGATCGTGTGTGGCGACGCGTTCGGTCGCGTCCGGGTCATGCTCGACGAGCACGGCAACACCGTCACCGAGGCGGGCCCGGCCCGGCCGGTGCTGGTCGTGGGTCTGACGACGGTGCCCGGCGCGGGCGACAACTTCCTCGTCGTCTCCGAGGACCGGGTCGCCCGGCAGATCGCCGAGCGGCGCGAGGCGCGGGAGCGCAACGCCCAGCTCGCCCGGCAGCGCAAGCCGCGGTTCAGCCTGGAGAACATTCAGGAGGCCCTCGCCGCCGGTCAGCGCGACGAGCTCCTGCTCATCATCAAGGGCGACGTGTCCGGGTCGGTCGAGGCCCTCGAGGATGCACTGCTCAAGATCGAGGTTCCCGGCGACGAGGTACACCTACGGGTCATCCACCGCGGCGTCGGCGCGATCACCGAGTCCGACGTCAGCCTCGCGGCTGCCTCGGACGCGATCATCGTCGGCTTCAACGTCCGCGCCGAGGGCAAGTCCCGCGAGGCGGCCGACCGCGAGGGCGTGGAGATCCGGTTCTACTCGGTGATCTACCAGGCCATCGAGGAGATCGAGGCCGGCCTCAAGGGCATGCTCAAGCCGGAGTACGAGGAGGTGCAGCTCGGTACCGCCGAGGTGCGCGCGACCTTCTCGTCCTCGAAGTTCGGGACGATCGCCGGTTGCATCATCCGGAACGGCGTCATCCGACGCGGCACCAAGGCCCGGCTCATCCGCGACGGGGCGGTGGTCGCGCCCAGCCTGACCATCGACTCGCTGCGCCGCGAGAAGGACGATGCGACCGAGGTCCGCGAGGGCTTCGAGTGCGGTATCAACCTCGGGAACTTCAACGACATCAAGGTCGATGACGTGATCGAGACCTTTGAGATGCGGGAGAAGCCGCGGGTCTAGCGGTTTCTTCGAAAGAATGTTCGTCGGCAGCCTCAGCGTCGATCTGCTGCTCGGCGACGTGCACTCCCTCAAGGAGAAGCGCGCCGTCGTGCGGCCGATCGTCGCTGAGCTGTCGCGCAAGTTCGCGGTATCGGCCGCCGAGGTCGGCGATCAGGACCTGCACCGCCGGGTCCGGATCGGCGTCGCGGTCACGGCCGGCGACGCGGCGCACTGCCGTGAGGTGCTCGACGCGTGTGAGCGCCTGGTCGTGGCACACCCCGAGGTCGAGATTTTGAGTGTTCGTCAGAAGTTGTACGGAGAGGACGACTGATGGGTGTGAGTCCCGGCGCCGCCGCGAGAGCGCGCAAGCTGGCCGACCGGATCAAGGTCGTCGTCGCGGAAACGATCGAGATGCGGGTCAAGGACCCGCGCCTCGGGTTCGTCACGATCACCGACGTCCGCGTCACCGGTGACTTCCGTGAGGCCACGGTGTTCTACACCGTCTACGGCAGCGACGAGGACCGCGCGGGTACCGCCGCCGCGTTGGAGAGCGCCAAGGGCGTGCTGCGCTCCGAGGTCGGCAAGCAGACCGGCGTCAAGCACACCCCGTCGCTCACCTTCATCGCCGACGCCCTGCCGGACACCTCGAAGTCGATCGAGGACCTGCTGGCCAGGGCCGCCCTGGCCGACGCCGAGGTGCACAAGGTGGCCGACGGCGCCCAGTACGCCGGCGAGGCCGACCCGTACCGCAAGGCCCGCGAGGACGACGACGAGGACGAGGACGAGTCCGAGGACGACGAGACTTCATGAGCGGGGCGGGCCCGAAGCCCGGGCTCGGGGGGCTGGTGATCGTCGACAAACCGGCCGGGATGACCTCGCACGACGTGGTGTCGCGGATCCGGCGGCTGGCCAACACGCGCAAGGTCGGGCACGCCGGGACCCTGGACCCGATGGCGACCGGGGTGCTGGTGGTCGGCACCGAGCGGGCCACGCGGTTGCTGGGCCACCTCGCCGGGGGCGACAAGACCTACGCCGCGACCATCCGGCTCGGCGTCGCCACCGACACCGACGACGCCATGGGTTCCCCGACCAGCACGGCGGATGCCTCCGGGGTCACCGACGCGGCCATCGCGGCCGGGATCGCCGTCCTCCGGGGGGACATCGAGCAGGTGCCCTCGACGATCAGTGCGATCAAGGTGGACGGCAAACGGGCCTACAACCGCGCCCGGGCCGGCGAGGAGGTCGAACTCGCCGCCCGTGCGGTGCGGGTCGAGCGCTTCGAGGTCCTGGCGATCCGGCGCAGGCCCACCTCGGAGATGTCAGCGTCCGTGGTCGACATCGACGTCGAGGTCGACTGCTCGACCGGCACCTACATCCGGGCGCTGGCCCGGGACCTGGGGGCGGGGCTCGGAGTGGGCGGGCATCTGACCGCGCTGCGACGGACGCGGGTCGGCCCGTTCGGACTCGACCTCGCGCACACCCTCGAAGCATTGGCGCAGGAGCTGGTCACCGTGCCGGTGGCCCTGGCCGCACGGGTCACCTTCGCGTCGCGGGACGTCGATGCCGAGGCCGCCCGCATTCTCGTCAATGGTGGCTGGCTGCCGGCGGACCTGGCCGGCGTCCCGGGCGCGACCGGGCCGACGGCGGTGTTCGGCCCGGACGACTGGTTCTGCGGACTGGTCGAGGTGCGCGACGGGCGGGCCCGCCCGGTGGCGGTCTTCGGCGACGCCTGAGGGTGCGGCGGCAGCACTCCCTGCGACCGGTCCCACCCGTACGATGAGCGCGGCGACGGGGCGAGAGGGGATCGCGTGCAGGTCTGGCACGGTCTGGACTCGCTGCCGCCCACAGTGGGTCCGTGCGTCGCCGCCGTCGGGACCCTGGATGGTGTCCACCGCGGCCATGCCGTCCTGTTGGCCCGCGGGCGGGCGCACGCCGACCGGCTGAAGCAGCCCTTCGTGGTCGTCACCTTCGACCCGCACCCCGCGTATGTGCTCCGCCCGCAGAATCCGCCGAAGATGCTCGGCACCATCTCGGACCGCATTGCGCTGCTGGAACAGCACGGCGCGGATTCGGTGCTCGTGATCCCGTTCACCTCCGAGCTGTCCGAGGTCGCGCACGACGTCGCCGAACGGGCGATCCTCGTGCACGCGCTCTCGGTGTCGGTGGTTGTGGTGGGCGAGAACTTCCGCTTCGGCCACAAGGCGCTCGGCACCGTCGAGATGCTGCAGGAGGCCGGCCGCAAGTACGGCTTCGAGGTCGACTCCGTCGCCCTCAAGAAGGACGAGGTCGCCCCGTTCTCCTCGACGCGGGTGCGGCAGTTGCTGGCGGCGGGCGAGGTGGCGGAGGCCGCGGAGGTCCTGGGCCGGCCCTTCGCCCTCACCGGTCCGGTCGTCCGCGGCGAGCAGCGGGGGCGCGACCTGGGGTTCCCGACCGCCAACCTCGATCCCCCGCCGGAGCTGGCGGTCCCGGCCGACGGGGTCTACGCCGGCTGGCTGGTGGACGGCACCGAGCGGCACCCGGCGGCGATCTCGGTCGGGGACAATCCGACCTTCGTCGGGGCCTCCCGGCGGGTCGAGGCCTACGTCCTGGACCGGACCGACCTGGATCTCTACGGCAAGCGCGTCACGATCGAATTCGTCGCCTGGATCCGGGCGATGGAACCATTCGCCGGCGTGGACCACCTGATCGGGGCCATGCACTCCGACGTGGCGGCCACCCGGCGGATCCTCGACGCGGGACAACGCGCCTGAGCAGGGACGATTTCGGGTCCCACCACTCCCGCTGATAGCCTCACAGGCGCCGTGATACGGCCGCGGAGAGATAGAGCCCGGGTGGACCTGCCCCGGCGCGCCGCGCAGCGACCCCCGACAGGAGCCCTGAGCCAAGTAATGCCGCTCGACAGTGCAGAGAAGAAGTCGATCCTTGCCGAGTACGCCCTGAGTGAGAACGACACGGGCTCCCCGGAGGCGCAGGTTGCGATGCTGACCAAGCGCATCAGCGACCTGACGGAGCACCTCAAGGTGCACAAGCACGACCACCACAGCCGGCGCGGCCTGCTGTTGCTGGTCGGTCGCCGGCGGCGGCTGCTCAAGTACCTGGCCGCCACCGACATTGCGCGTTACCGCGTGCTGATCGAACGGCTCGGCCTGCGCCGCTAGCACCACCTGAGAGTTTTCAACCGTAGGAGCGGTCGGTAAGCGGATAGACGATCCGTCGCCGGTCCTCGGTAGTGGCCCCCGGAGCCAGTCGGCAGTGCTGACCCTCCGTGAGCCTCGATCGAAGACCGGTCGAGTTCGTCGCGCGAACCTGGCCGACTCCTCAACCAAGAGGAGGGGCGCCCGTGGAGGGTCCCGAGATCACTTTCGCCGAAGCAACCATCGACAACGGCAGCTTCGGCAAGCGCACCATCCGCTTCGAGACCGGACGCCTTGCTCAGCAGGCCGCCGGTTCCGCTGCGGTCTACCTGGACAACGGCACCATGCTCCTGTCCGCGACCACGCACGGGAAGCACCCGCGCGAGAACCTCGACTTCTTCCCGTTGACGGTCGACGTCGAGGAGCGGATGTACGCCGCCGGCCGGATCCCCGGTTCGTTCTTCCGCCGTGAGGGCCGGCCGTCCGAGGACGCGATCCTCACCTGCCGCCTGATCGACCGGCCGCTGCGTCCGAGCTTCGCCAAGGGCCTGCGCAACGAGATCCAGATCGTCGAGACGATTCTGGCGCTGGACCCGGACGACCTGTACGACGTGATCGCGATCAACGGCGCCTCACTGTCGACCCAGCTCTCCGGCATCCCGTTCTCCGGCCCGATCGGCGCCGTTCGCGTCGCCCTGATCGAGGGCCAGTGGGTCGCCTTCCCGCGGCACTCCGAGCTCGAGCGCGCCGTGTTCGACATGGTCGTCGCAGGTCGCGTCCTGGAGGACGGCGACGTCGCGATCATGATGGTCGAGGCCGAGGCCACGACCGAGACGATCGACCTGATCGCCGGCGGCGCCGCCGCGCCGACCGAGGAGGTCGTCGCCGAGGGACTCGAGGCGGCCAAGCCGTTCATCGCGACCCTGTGCGCCGCGCAGCGCGAGGTGGCCGCCAAGGCTGCCAAGCCCACCGCGACGTTCCCGCTGTTCCTCGACTACCAGGACGACGTCCTGGAGGCCGTGAACGCGGCAGCCCGCGACGAGATCGTCGCTGCGCTGGCGATCGCGGGCAAGGCCGACCGCGAGAACGAGCTCGACCGCGTCAAGGCGGTCGTCGTCGAAAAGCTCGCCGGTCAGTTCGAGGGCCGTGAGAAGGAGATCTCCGCCGCGTTCCGTTCCGTGAACAAGAAAGCCGTTCGCGAGCGGATCACCAAGGACAAGATCCGCATCGACGGTCGTGGGCTCAAGGAGATCCGCGAGCTCGGCGCCGAGGTCGAGGTCATCCCGCGGGTTCACGGCAGCGCCCTGTTCGAGCGCGGCGAGACCCAGATCCTGGGCGTCACCACGCTGAACATGCTCCGGATGGAGCAGATGGTCGACACGCTCAACCCCGAGACCCGCAAGCGCTACATGCACAACTACAACTTCCCGCCGTACTCGACCGGTGAGACCGGTCGCGTCGGGTCGCCGAAGCGCCGCGAGATCGGCCACGGCGCGCTGGCGGAGCGGGCGATCCTGCCCGTGCTGCCCAAGCGCGAGGAGTTCCCGTACGCCATCCGTCAGGTTTCGGAGGCGCTGAGCTCCAACGGCTCGACGTCGATGGGCTCGGTCTGCGCGTCCACGCTCTCGCTGCTCAACGCCGGCTGCCCGCTCAAGGCGCCGGTCGCGGGTATCGCGATGGGTCTCGTCTACGAGGGCGGGGAGTACACGACGCTCACCGACATCCTCGGTGCCGAGGACGCCTTCGGCGACATGGACTTCAAGGTCGCCGGGACCAAGGACTTCGTGACGGCCCTTCAGCTGGACACCAAGCTCGACGGCATTCCCGCGTCGGTGCTCGGTGGCGCACTGACCCAGGCCCGCGAGGCCCGGCTGCACATCCTCGACGTCATGAACGAGGCGATCGACCGCCCGGACGACATGAGCGAGTTCGCGCCACGGATCATCACGATCAAGATCCCGGTCGACAAGATCGGCGAGGTGATCGGCCCGAAGGGGAAGATCATCAACCAGATCCAGGCCGACACCGGTGCCGAGATCTCGATCGAGGACGACGGCACGATCTACGTCGGTGCCACCAACGGCCCGGCGGCCGAGGCGGCGCGGAACACCATCAACGCGATCGCCAACCCGACCATGCCGGAGGTCGGCGAGCGCTACCTGGGCACGGTCGTCAAGACCACGACCTTCGGTGCGTTCGTCTCCCTCGTCCCCGGCCGCGACGGACTGCTGCACATCTCGCAGCTGCGCAAGCTGTCCGGCGGCAAGCGGGTCGAGAACGTTGATGACGTGCTCGCGGTCGGCTCGAAGGTCCTCGTCGAGATCGCCGAGATCGACCAGCGGGGCAAGCTTTCTCTGGTCCCGGTCGTCGAAGGCGAAGAGGGCGGTAGCTCGGACGAGTCCGACGACTCGGCCGACGAGGAGTGACCAAGCGTCAGAACTGGCTGCCGGCGGCGGAGCAGAGGCCCGGGTCCACCCGGACTCTGCTCCCCGCCGGTAGTTCCGGTGGCTCGGTCACGGGCGCGGTGCGTCGCACCGTGCTTCCCGGGGGCCTACGGATCCTGACCGAGGACATGCCCTCGGCCCGGTCCGCCACCTTCGGGATCTGGGTGGGCGTCGGTTCGCGGGACGAAACCCGCACGCTGGCCGGCGCGACCCACTTCCTCGAACACCTGCTGTTCAAGGGCACTCCACGCCGGGACGCGCTCGCCATCTCCTCCGCGCTGGACGCGGTGGGTGGCGAGATGAACGCGTTCACCGCGAAGGAATACACCTGCTACTACGCCCGGGTGCTCGACCGCGACCTGCCGCTGGCGATCGACGTCGTGTCCGACATGGTCACCTCCTCGCTGATCGCCAGGGCCGATGTCGACGGCGAGCGCGACGTGATTCTCGAAGAGATCGCGATGCACGCCGACGACCCGACCGACGCGGTGCACGACGAGTTCGCGGCTGCGCTCCTGGGCGATGCGCCTCTGGGCCGCCCGATCCTCGGCACCGTCGACTCGATCACCGGCATGAGTCGCGCCGCGATCGCCGGGCACTACAAGCGCCGCTACGGCGCCCCGAATCTCGTCGTGACGGCGGCCGGGCGACTCGACCACGCGGATGTGGTGAAGCAGGTCAAGGCGGCGTTTCAGGCTGCCGGGGCCCTGGGCTCGGAGGGCGATGTGCCCGTGGGCCCGCGGGTCGGCGGCAAGGGACTGAAGGCCCCGGGCGGCGTGCGCCTCATGACCCGGCCGACCGAGCAGGCCAACGTGCTGCTCGGCGTTCCGGGGCTGGCCCGCACCGACGACCGTCGCTACGCCCTCGACGTGCTGAACAGCGCGCTGGGTGGCGGGATGAGCTCTCGGCTGTTCCAGGAGGTTCGCGAGAAGCGCGGTCTGGCCTATTCGGTCTACAGCTACGCGGCCCACTACGCCGACCTCGGCATGTTCGGGGTCTACGCCGGCTGCCTGCCGAAGAAGGTCGACCAGGTCCTCGAGGTCTGCCGCGAGCAGTTGGCCGACGTCGCCGCGAACGGCATCACGGCCGAGGAACTGGACCGGGCCCGGGGACAGCTCAAGGGTTCGTTCGTCCTCGGCATGGAGGACACCGGTTCCCGCATGGGTCGCCTGGGCAAGAGCGAGCTCGTCTACGGCGAGATGCTCTCGGTCGACGAGGTGCTGAACCGGATCGACGGCATCGGCCTCGACGACGTCGCCGGCGTCGCGGCCGACCTGCTCGGCCGCCCCGCGACGCTCGCCGTCATCGGACCCTTCGACGACGCGGGCGCCTTCGCCGCCTGACGCATCTTGGGGCGCCTTTCCGCCCCATCGGCGCCGATCGATAGGGCGGGATCGCGCCCCAAGTTGCGGTTGGATGGGCGCATGGCGATCACGGTGGGTGTGCTCGGCTCGGCCGGGAAGATGGGGGCTCAGACCTGCGAGGCGGTCTCGGCCGCCGAGGATCTGGAGCTGGTCGCGACGGTCGACGAGGGCGATCCGATCTCGAATCTCGTCGAGGCCGGCGCGCAGGTCGTCGTCGACTTCACCCATCCCGGTGTCGTGATGGAGAACCTCGAGTTCTGTGTGCAGAACGGGATCTCCGCCGTCGTCGGCACAACGGGGTTCACCGAGGAACGGTTGGCCACGATCCGCGGCTGGCTGGACGGGAATTCGACAGTCGGTGTTCTGATCGCGCCGAACTTCGGAATCGGCGCGATCCTGATGATGCGTTTCGCCGCGCAGGCGGCTCGCTTCTTCGAGTCCTGCGAGATCATCGAGTTGCACCACCCGAACAAAGCCGATGCCCCCAGTGGCACGGCCGGCCGCACGGCGGAATTGATCGCGGCGGCGCGGAAGACGGCGAACCTCGCGCCGATGCCGGATGCCACCCGGACCGGCCTACCGGGGGCGCGCGGCGCTGATGTCGACGGCGTCCGCGTGCACGCCGTCCGCCTGCGTGGACTGGTCGCGCATCAGGAAGTGATCTTCGGCGACGAGGGGGAGACGTTCACGATCCGGCACGACTCCCTGCACCGCTCGTCGTTCATGCCCGGCGTCCTGCTGGGAATCCGGGGAATCGTCGGCGCCGGCGGTGGATTGACCGTCGGCCTGGAACGCTTCCTGGACCTCGATTAGTCGGGCTCAATTTGCCCGACTTGACCTGCGCTCGAGATCCAATTTCGCAACGCAGGCTGAGAATTCCGGCAGCTCTGTCCGGTTCTGTCGGCATTTGGGCCCGTTCCTAGCTTTGTGGCGTATCGTCAGCGGATTCCCGCCCTGCCAACGCATGACGAGGTACGCATGACTCTCCGCGCTCCCCGCCGAATCGCCGCCCTGGTCGCCGCTCCCGCGCTGCTGGCCTCGGGGGTTGCCTTTGCCGCGCCCGGTGCCGACGCCGCCGCCACGACCGAGCCCACCTACAAGGGTTCCGCCATGGCCCTGAGCGTGAAGGTCGGATTGGCCGGTTCCTCGATCCTCGACGAGGTCCTGCCCTCCCTCATCACCTACCCGCCCGGCGCGACGAAGTCGCTGCTGGAACTGCCGCAGGAGCTCTCCGAGGTCGTCGCGCTCAAAGTTCTGAACGCGTCGTCGGAGGTCAAGGACGGCAAGCTGGAGTCGAACGCGAACACCGCCGACCTGGGGGTGCTCGGCGACATCATCGGCGCCCGCGTCCTCAACGCCGACTGCCTCTCCGACGGCGGCGACGTCTCGGGTGACAGTCAGGTCGCCGGCCTGACGATCGCGGGCACCAAGGTGCCGGTCGACCCGGGCCCCAACCTCAAGATCGAGATCCCGGACGCGCTGTCGGCCTTGATCACGGGCTCGATCGTCATCGACGAGCAGACCGAGACCGAGGACGGTGGGATCCGGGTCCGCGCCCTCCACATCAACCTCGTGGTCGCGCCCACCGCGATCGACGAAGCGCTCAACTCCGTGATCAGGTCTGTCCGCGAGACTGCCGAGCAGCTCAAGGTCGTGGTCGAAGAGGTCACCGGCAAGACGTTGGCCCAGCTGGTCGGCGAGGTCGACAAGAGCGCGAAGCAGCAGCCCGCCGCGGCGAAGAAGGGCGCCCAGGACGCCGACCGGGCCGAGGTTCGCGCATCCGCGGACGCTCCGGCTGCTCCGGCTGCTCCGGCCGCGCCCGCGGCTCCCGCCGAGGCAGCCACACCGGCTGAGCAGGCGCAGAAGTCCGACGGTGCCGACGTCGACGCCGAGGCGGTAGCCGCGGAGCAGGCGGACGCGGAGGCGGTGGAGAGCGCGGAGTCCACCGAGGCCGCCGCCGCGACCGAGGCCACCGACGAAGCCGACGCGACCGAGGCGGCCGAGACGCCGCAGTCGGCCGAGGAAGCGGCGGCCGCCGCGCGGGCGGAGCGTTCCGCCAAGGGCGCCAAGACCGAGCAGGACGCAGCGGCCACCGAGCCGGGCGCCGCCGGGAGCACCGACCCCGCGGTCGCGGCCGCCCCGGCCCCGGCTGCGCCCGAAGCACCGGCCGAGGCGCCCCCGGCCGAGGCCCCGGCGACCACGAAGGCCAAGAACACCGACGCGGTGCTCGACAAGGTCCAGAAGGCGATCCCGACGGCCGACTCGATCGCCGGCGCGCTCGGGGTCGACATCATCGTCAGCCAGGTCACCTGTGAAGGGGAGCCGGGCGTCGCCGAGGTCGACCAGCTGCCGGGCACCGGTGGCAACGGCAACGCGACCCGCGACGTCGCGGTGGGCGGCCTCGGCCTCCTCCTCGTCGGCGGCACCGCGGTGGCGCTGACCCGCCGCCGCCGCGCGATCGTCTGATCGCAGATTCCCGGCTGATCCCAGCCGGTCGCAGCACAGCAGAACGAACGGCGCCGCTTCCACGGGGAGCGGCGCCGTTTTGTTGTCGGAGGGGTACGGCATCCTTGGGGCAGACCCGCGAGAGAGGACCGTCATGACGCTCGGAACCGCCCAGGAACCCGACGTGGTCGAAGGTTCGGACCCCGTGGTGTTCCGCAGCGACATGACCGTCGAGCTCGTCCAGTCGGTGGCCTCCGACGCCGCCGTCCTGTTCGCGGCCCGCGTGTCCACCAAGGGTGAGCAGTCACTCGAGGACGTCGACGCCGACGCCTCCCGCTCGGTCGGCCTGATCCGCTACCTGATGCGCGACCGCCACGGCAGCCCGTTCGAGCACAACTCGATGACCTTCTACGTGCAGGCACCGATCTTCGTGTTCCGCGAATTTATGAGACACCGTGTCGCAAGTTACAACGAGGAGAGCGGGCGTTATCGCGAGCTGCGCCCGGTGTTCTACGTCCCCGGCCCGGAGCGCAAGCTGCAGCAGGTCGGCAAGCCGGGCGCCTACACCTTCGAGGACGGAACTTCCGAGCAGCACGAGTTGGTGGTCCGCGCCACCCAGGATGCTTGTCGAAAGGCCTATGCGGCGTACCAGGAGATGCTCGCCGGGGGCGTTGCCCGCGAGGTGGCTCGCATCGTGTTGCCGGTGACGACGTACTCCTCGATGTACGTGACCATGAACGCCCGGGCCTTGATGAATTTCTTGTCCTTGCGCACGCAGCGGGAGGATTCGACGTTCCCGAGCTTCCCGCAGCGCGAGATCGAGATGGTCGCGGAGGAGATGGAAACGCATTGGGCTCGGCTGATGCCGCTGACTCATCAAGCATTCTGCAGTCAGGGCCGAGTCGCGCCGTGACGTCGTTGCAGCTCGCTTGGGCTGCAGGCTTCTTCGACGGCGAAGGCTGCACGACGCTGACGAGCGACCGGTATTCCCCGGGTCGGCCACGCGGCGAGTGCGACCGCGCCCGCCAGAGGCGTGCGGAGCAGCGAAGAATGCTTCGGCGGACCGCCAGCTGAGCGCATGGACCACTCGTATGGCAACGTCACGTCTTCGCCCCGGCTCGTAACGCAGCCGGCAGCGAACGC
Source organism: uncultured Actinomycetota bacterium (assembly GCA_963756785.1). GTDB lineage: Bacteria > Actinomycetota > Actinomycetes > Sporichthyales > Sporichthyaceae > Sporichthya. The sequence continues at coordinate 1,117,361 of CAVWPF010000007.1, read as the reverse complement.
GATTTCCGTTCAGATCGCGTTGCCGCTCGAACCCCCGAGCGGGCGGCGACGCGATCAGCCAGCCAATTCGCTGATTGGCCTGCCGCGCGGCGGCAATAGGTCGTTTCTCCGTAACCCGCGCCTCGTCCAGCGGTGCGGAACGGTACGTTGACGACCATGTCTGCCCTCCCCGCCGTGACCCCCGCGACGCCGTTCGGCCGTGTGCTGACCGCGCTGGTCACCCCCTTCACCCGCGACGGTGCCCTCGACCTCGAAGGTGCCGCCCGCCTGGCGACCGAGCTGGTCGACCAGGGCGGCCACGACGGGCTCGTCGTCAACGGCACCACCGGTGAGTCGCCGACCACCACGGACGCGGAGAAGGAGCAGGTGATCCGCGCCGTCGTGGAGGCGGTCGGTGACCGGGCGAGCATCGTGACCGGGGTAGGCACGAACGACACCCGCCACACGATCGAGCTCGCGCGCCAGGCCGAGAAGGCCGGCGCCGGCGGGCTCCTGGTCGTCACGCCGTACTACAACAAGCCTCCGCAGGCCGGCCTGGCGGCGCACTTCACCGCCGTCGCCGACTCCACCGGGCTGCCGGTGATCCTCTACGACATCCCGGCCCGGTCCGGGGTGCCGATCGCCACGGACACCCTGCTGCGGCTGGCCGAGCACGACCGGATCGTCGCGGTGAAGGACGCCAAGGACGACCTCGGGGCGGCCAGCACGGTCATGGCGAACTCGAACCTCGCGTTCTACTCCGGCACCGACATGCTCAACCTGCCCCTGCTCTCGGTCGGCGGTGTCGGGTTCGTCAGCGTCGTCGGCCATCTGGTCGGGCCGCGGCTGCGTGAGCTCGTCGACTCGTTCGTCGCCGGCGACGTCGCCCGCGCGATCGAGGTCCACCAGAGCCTGCTGCCGGTCTACGAAGGCATCTTCCGCAACCAGGGCGTGATTCTGGTCAAGGCCGCGCTGGGCCTGCAGGGACGCCCGGGCGGGCCGGTTCGCTCGCCCCTGGTCGACGCCACCACCGCGGAGATCGAGCGCCTGCGCGCGGATCTGGCGGCCGGCGGCCTGACGCTGTGAGCCATCCGCACCCGGAACTGAGTTCCCCGCCGCCGCTGGCCCCCGGCGCGCTGCGCATCGTCCCGCTCGGCGGTCTCGGCGAGATCGGCCGGAACATGACCGTCTTCGAGTACGGCGGGCGGCTGCTCATCGTCGACTGCGGGATCCTGTTCCCAGAGGCACATCAGCCCGGCGTCGACATCATCCTGCCGGACTTCACCTACATCGAGGACCGCCTCGACGACATCGACGCGATCGTTCTCACCCACGCCCACGAGGACCACATCGGCGCGGTCCCGTACCTGCTGCGGCGCAAGAACGACATCCCGCTGATCGGCTCCAAGCTGACCCTCGCGCTGATCGAGGCCAAGCTGCAGGAGCACCGGATCCGGCCGTACACGCTGCAGGTCGACGGCGGCACCATCGAGCGGCTCGGCCCGTTCGAGTGCGAGTTCTTCGCCGTCACGCACTCGATCCCGGATGCGCTCGCGGTCGCACTGCGCACCCCGGCCGGGGTCGTGTTGCACACCGGCGACTTCAAGATGGACCAGCTGCCGCTCGACGGCCGGCTCACCGACCTGGCCGGCTTCGCGCGCCTCGGCGCCGAAGGCATCGACCTGATCATGGTGGACTCCACCAACGCCGAGGTGCCGGGCTTCATCCCGGCCGAGCGCGAGATCGGGCCCGTGCTGAACCGGGTCTTCGACGGCGCCTCCGGGCGGATCATCGTGGCCTGTTTCGCCAGCCACGTGCATCGCGTCCAGCAGATCATCAACGCGGCGGTCGCGAGTCGGCGCAAGGTGGCCCTCGTCGGCCGCTCGATGGTCCGCAACATGGGCGTCGCGCAGAACCTCGGCTATCTGCAGGTCCCGCCCGGGGTGATGGTCGACCCCAAGGAGATCGAGAATCTGCCCGCCGGTGAGGTGGTGCTGCTGTCCACGGGATCCCAGGGCGAGCCGATGTCCGCGCTCTCGCGGATGGCGAACCGGGACCATGCAATCCGGATCACGGACGAGGACACCGTGATCCTCGCGAGCTCGCTCATCCCGGGCAACGAGACCGATGTGTCCCGCGTGATCAACGGCCTGACCCGGATCGGCGCGAAGGTCGTGCACAAGTCCAACGCGCTCGTGCACGTGTCCGGCCACGCCTCGGCGGGGGAGCTGATCTACCTCTACAACCTGGTCAGGGCACGCAACGTGATGCCGATCCACGGCGAACCGCGCCACCTGCGCGCGAACGCCGACCTCGCCATGCTGACCGGCGTCCCGCGCGAGCGCGTGGTGATGGCCGGCGACGGTGTCGTGGTCGACCTCGCCGACGGCGTCGCGCAGATCGTCGGCGCCGTCCCCTGCGGCTACGTGTACGTCGACGGTCTCTCGGTCGGCGATGTCACCGAGGCATCGCTCAAGGACCGCCGCATCCTCGGCGACGAGGGCTTCGTCTCGGTGTTCGTCGTGATCGACGCCAACACCGGCAAGATCACCGGCGGCCCCGAGGTCACCGCGCGGGGTTCCGGCATCGACGACGACGCTTTGGTCGCCGTGCTGCCCCGCGTCGTCGAGTGCCTGCACAATGCCGCGGCCGACGGGATCACCGATCCGCACCAGCTGCAGCAGATGGTCCGCCGGGTCGTGGGCAAGTGGGTCAACGAGACCTACCGTCGCCGCCCGATGATCCTGCCGGTCGTCGTCTCGGTCTGACCCCGCGGCACGGACCTCGACCATCCGCTCATGCATGAGTGAATGGTCGATTTCCGGCCCGGATTGACGCGAATATCGACCACTGGCTCATGCATGAGCAGATGGTGCGCCCGGCCGCGTGGCGCACGGGGCGGGTGGGACTCCAGAGATACCCTGCGAAACATGGCATCTCGTGCGTCCCGCGGCGCGACCACCACCCGCAAGGCTTCGGTCCCCGCTGCCCGCGGCCGGGCGGCGGGCAAGGGCGCGAAGGCAGCCAAGCCAACCGCCGGCAAGAAGGGTGCGCCGATCCGCCGCGCCGCCGCCTCACAGATGAAGGTCAACCCGATCAGCGGGCTGATCCTCGCCTTCTGGGCCGTGCTCGAAGGCGTCTTCCTGGCCCTGGCGCGGGGCATCGGCACCGTGGTTCGCGGCATCGGCAACACCGGCCGCGAGCTCGACCCGGCCCACCGTCGCGACGGGTTCGGGCTGGCCCTGTTCGGACTCGCGGTCGTCATCGCCGCGGGGGAGTGGTGGAGCCTGCAGGGCCCGCTCGGCCGCGTCATCCGCGCCGTCGTGGCCGGCAGCATCGGCGCCCCCGGCCTGGCCGTCCCCGTGGCCCTGGCCGTGCTCGGCCTCTACATCCTCCGCAACACCCCGGACGGCACCGACCGCGGCCGGATCGGCGTCGGTGCCACGGCACTCACGATCGGGATCTGCGGCCTGGTCCACGTCGCGAAGGACGTCCCGCTGCCGGAGGACGAGGCGGCGATGCGCGACGCCGGCGGCATGGTCGGCTACCTGGTCTCCCGGCCGCTGGTCGAAGCCGTCAGCGCCCCCATCGCCACCGTGCTGCTCGCACTGCTCACGGTCTTCGGGCTGCTGGTGGTCACCTCGACTCCGCTGAACAAGCTCCCGCAGCGCCTGCGTGCGCTGGCGACCCCGATCCTCGGCCCGCCCGGCGGGACCGAGGAGGACGAACTTCCGCCGCACCAGGCCGAGGTGAAGGTCAAGCGCCGTCGCCGCACCACCGCGATCGAGCCGGTTGTCGGCAACGAGCCGTTCGAGAGCCCGCTCCTCGACCTCGGCAAAACGCCCGGCAAGCGGGCGCCGAAGCCCGCCGCGGCCACCGAGGACCAGGCCACCGGCCCCGTGATCGGGCTCGTGGATCCGACGGCCGACCTGCTGCCGGCGCCGGCCAACGCGCCCCCGCTCCGCGGGGAGCAGCTCGTCCTCGCGGGCGAGGTCGCCTACCACCTGCCGGCCCCGACGGTGCTCAGCGCGGGAACCGCGCACCAGGCCCGGACGAAGGCCAACGACTCCGTCGTCGCCGCACTGTCCGGCGTGCTCGAGCAGTTCGACCTCGACGCCCAGGTCACCGGCTTCACCCGCGGCCCGACGGTCACCCGCTACGAGGTCGAGGTCGGCCCCGGCGTGAAGGTCGAGCGGGTCACCGCGTTGGGCAAGAACATCGCCTACGCGGTCGCCAGCGCCGACGTGCGCATCCTCAGCCCGATCCCCGGCAAGTCCGCGATCGGCGTCGAGATCCCGAACACCGACCGCGAGTGGGTCACGCTCGGCGACGTGTTGCGGTCGGACAACGCGCGTAACGACCACCACCCGATGGTGGTCGCGCTCGGCAAGGACGTCGAAGGCGGCTTCGTCTGCGCGAACCTGGCGAAGATGCCGCACATCCTGGTCGCCGGTGCGACCGGTGCCGGTAAGTCCAGCTGCATCAACTCCCTGATCGTCTCGATCCTGATGCGGGCCACCCCGGAGGAGGTCCGCATGGTGCTGATCGACCCCAAGCGGGTCGAGCTCACCGGCTACGAGGGCATCCCGCACCTGATCACCCCGGTGATCACCAGCCCGAAGAAGGCCGCCGAGGCGCTCGGCTGGGTCGCGCGCGAGATGGACCTGCGCTACGACGACCTCGAGGCGACCGGCTTCAAGCACATCGACGAGTTCAACGCGGCCATCCGCGCGGGCGCCCTGACGGCGCCGCTGGGCAGCGAGCGGGTGTACACGCCCTACCCGTACCTGCTGGTGATCGTCGACGAGCTCGCCGACCTGATGATGGTTGCCCCGCGCGACGTCGAGTCCCACATCCAGCGGATCACCCAGCTCGCCCGGGCCGCCGGCATCCACCTCGTGCTCGCGACGCAGCGTCCGAGCGTCGACGTGGTCACCGGTCTGATCAAGGCCAACGTGCCGTCGCGGCTCGCGTTCGCGACGAGCTCGCTGGCCGACTCGCGCGTCATCCTCGACCAGCCGGGGGCGGAGAAGCTGGTCGGCCAGGGCGACGCATTGTTCCTGCCGATGGGCGCCTCCAAGCCGATTCGGATCCAGGGCGCGTTCCTGCCCGAGAAGGAGATCCAGGCGGTCGTTCAGCACTGCAAGGAGCAGATGACCGCGGTCTACCGCGAGGACGTCACCGTCGCGCCCGGTCCGTCCAAGGAGGTCGACGGCGACATCGGCGACGACCTCGACCTGCTCTGCCAGGCCGCCGAACTCGTGATCACCACCCAGTTCGGGTCGACCTCGATGCTGCAGCGCAAGCTGCGCGTCGGCTTCGCGAAGGCCGGCCGCCTGATGGACCTGATGGAGAGCCGCGGCATCGTCGGTCCCTCCGAGGGGTCCAAGGCCCGCGACGTGCTCGTGGTGCCGGACGACGTCGACGAGGTGCTCGCGGGTCTGCGCGGGGACTGACCGGACTTCCGGCGAGAGCCGGCACGACAGAGGGGACGGCGATGAACCGCCTGCTGCACCGCCGCTCGGACGACTACGCCGCGGCGAACCGCCCCGGCGGGGTCAATGTGACCCTCTGGTTGAGCGTTGGACTACTGCTTCCCGTGCTGTACGGCCTCGCGCTGATCGTCGCTGTGGTGGTCGACGCCTGGCGCGCCGGCGGCTGAGACCCCCGCCACACCGCAGACTCCACTCGTCCGTTCGGCGGGGATTACCAACCGCTCGGCGGTTGTAAACGCCCTTTCGGCGCGCTGGTGGCCCGCCTGCCGCATGGCTTGCGAGCACATCTCGGGACCGCGGTTACTGTCCCCTCGGGGTTGCTGCGACGGGAGAAATCCGCATGGGCATCGGGATCCTGGCACGCGAACGAACCATTGCGCCCCCGGGCTGGAGTCGCTGGTTGATTCCGCCGGCCGCGCTGTCGGTCCACCTGGCCATCGGTCAGGCGTACGCCTGGAGTGTGTTCAAGAAGCCGCTCGAGGCCACCATGCTGACCGAGAGCGACCACCCCGGGACGCTCTCGGCACTGCCGTTCCAGCTCGGCATCGTGATGCTCGGCCTCTCGGCCGCGTTGTTCGGCACCTGGGTGGAGCGCGCCGGCCCGCGGGCCGCGATGGCGACCTCGTCGCTGTTCTTCTGCTCCGGCCTGGCGATCGCCTCGCTCGGGGTCGCCTCCGACCAGTACTGGTTGGTGGTCTTCGGCTACGGCTTCATCGGGGGGATCGGCCTCGGCATCGGCTACATCTCACCGGTGTCGACGCTGATCAAGTGGTTCCCCGACCGACCGGGGCTGGCGACCGGGATCGCGATCATGGGCTTCGGCGGCGGCGCGCTGATCGCCTCGCCGATGACCACCGAATTCCTCAAGAAGTGGGATGCCGTCGTCGGCACCGCGGCCGGTGCCCCGGCGCCGGATCAGGACGGCATCGCCAAGACCTTCCTGGCGCTCGCGATCATTTACGCGGTCTTCATGACGATGAGCTACGGGTTGATCCGGGTGCCGGCGCCGGGCTGGAAGCCCGCGGGCTGGATCAAGAATCCCGACAACGCGCGGATCAGTCGCAACCACGTCTCCGCCAAGAACGCGATCAAGACCCCGCAGTTCTGGTTGCTCTGGGTGGTGCTGTGCTTCAACGTCACGGCGGGCATCGGGATCCTGGAGCGCGCCGCCCCGATCTTCCGGGACTTCTTCCCCGACTCCGGAGGCGGCGACGCGGCCGCCCTGGCCGCTGCTGCGGGTGGGTTCGTCGCGCTGCTCTCGCTGTGCAACTCGCTCGGCCGGATCATCTGGTCGTCGACGTCGGACATCGTGGGCCGCCGCAACATGTACCGGATGTACCTCGGCGTCGGCTGCCTGCTCTACCTGTTCATCCTGCTCACCACCGACGGCAACAAGGCGATGTTCGTGGTCGCCTGCATGCTGATCCTGTCCTACTACGGAGCGGGCTTCGCGACCGTCCCGGCGTACCTGAAGGACCTGTTCGGCAGCTACCAGGTGGGTGCCATCCACGGCCGGCTGCTCACCGCGTGGTCGGTGGCCGGCGTTCTCGGCCCGATGATCATCAACAACATTGCCGACGAGCGCATCGCCGACGGCAAGACGGGCCCGGACATCTACACGCCGTCCTTCATCATCGTCATCGCCCTGCTGGTCGTGGCGTTCATCTGCAACGAACTGATCCGGCCCGTCGACCCGAAGTGGCATGAGCCGGTGGAGGTGGTCGAGGCGGCGGAGGTCGGCAGGGCCCTCGACGAAGCGGCGGCCGAGGCGCAGGCAGCCCCCGCGACTGAAGGGATGGGTGCGAAGTCATGAGCACAGAGACCTCCGACAGCACAGCCGCCGTGCAGAAGATGGACCCCAAGCTGATTCCGGTGGCCGTACTCGCCTGGATCTGGGTGGCCATCCCGTTCAGCTACGGCCTCTGGAAGCTGTTCGACAAGATCCCCGACCTGTTCTGAGTTCTCCCGGACTACCGTCGCCCGGATCGCTTCGGTGCGCGGGCCTGAGGAAAACGCCGCCTAGACTTACAACCCGTGACCCCCCGCTCGCGCCGCCCGCGACCGGCCGACGCGGGCCCCCGCCCCGGCGCCGCCCGGCGCCGCCGCGCGGGCCGGGCCGAATCCGGCTCCGGAACGCTCGCCGAAGCCCTCCCGCCCGCTCCCACCGTGGCGCTCGTGACGCTGGGCTGCCAGCGCAACGAAGTGGACTCCGAGGAGCTCGCGGGCCGGCTCGCCGCCGACGGCTGGACGCTGACCGCCGAGGCCGAGGACGCCGACGTGGTGATGGTGAACACGTGCGGGTTCGTCGAGGCCGCGAAGAAGGACTCGATCGACACGCTGCTGGCCGCCGCCGACCTGAAGGACGGCGGGAAGGCGCGCGCCGTGGTGGCGGTCGGCTGCCTGGCCGAGCGCTACGGCGCGGACCTGGCCTCGGCGCTGCCCGAGGCCACTGTGCTCGGCTTCGACGACTACGACGCGATCTCCGAGCGGCTGCGCACCGCGATGCGCGGCGAGGCCCATGAGCCGCACAGCCCGCGCGACCGCCGCACCCTGCTTCCGCTCACCCCCGTCGCGCGCCCGGGCGCCGCGGGTGGCGTGGCGATCCCCGGGCACGGGACGGCGGGCACGGCGACCCTGACCGCGGTCGAGGAGATCGCGGCCTGGGCCGGACCCGGTTCGGGCCCGCGGCCGATGCGGACGCGACTTGAGGGCGGCCCGGTCGCTCCGTTGAAACTGGCCTCCGGCTGCGACCGGCGGTGCTCGTTCTGCGCGATCCCCTCCTTCCGCGGCGCGTTCGTCTCACGCCGGCCGGCGGATCTGCTCGCCGAGGCCGCGTGGCTCGCCGAGTCCGGCGTGCGGGAACTCGTGCTCGTCTCCGAGAACTCGACCTCCTACGGCAAGGACCTCGGGGAACTGCGCCTGCTGGAGATGCTGCTGCCGCGCTTCGCGGAGGTGCCCGGCATCGAACGTGTGCGGGTGAACTACCTGCAACCGGCCGAGATGCGCCCGTCGCTGGTCGAGGCTCTCACCGGGACCGACCGCGTCGTGCCGTACTTCGACCTGTCGTTCCAGCACTCCTCGGCCGACGTGCTCCGCCGGATGCGGCGCTTCGGCGACACCGACCGGTTCCTCGACCTGGTCGCGCAGATCCGTGATCGCGCACCCGAGGCCGGGATCCGCACCAACGTCATCGTGGGCTTCCCGGGCGAGACGGACGCCGACCTCGCCGAGCTCGAGCGCTTCCTGATCGGCGCGCGCCTGGACACGGTCGGGGTCTTCGGTTACTCCGACGAGGACGGCACCGAAGCCGCGGGCTTCGACGGCAAGGTGCCCGCCGAGGACGTGCGCGAGCGGGTCGAGCACATCACCCGCCTGGTCGAGGAACTGACCAACGCACGGGCGGAGGAGCGGATCGGCGAGACCGTCTCCGTCCTCGTCGAGGAGAACGACCCGTTCCGCTACCCGGGCGCCGATGCACACGGTGAGGCCGCCGGCGAGGGCCGTGCCGCGCATCAGGCGCCGGAGGTCGACGGCAGCACGATCCTGCTGAGCGGTTCCCCGAACGCCGCGGCACTGACGATCGGCACCCTCGTGACGGCGACCGTGGTGGCGACCGACGGGGTCGACCTGATCGCCCAGGTCTCCTGAGATGTTTGAAGCTCCGCCTCCGTTGGAGCGCGAGCCGGGGGCGGCCGACCACCTCGCCGACCCGGTGGCGCAGGCGGGGACGTGGAACATCGCCAACGGCCTGACGATCCTGCGGATGCTGCTGGTGCCCGTCTTCCTCGTCGTGCTGCTGCACGAGGAGGGCAACTCCGACGGCTGGCGGTGGGCGGCCTGGGGAGTGTTCGCGGTCGCGTCCTTCACCGACTCGCTCGACGGCCGGCTGGCCCGACGCCACGGACTCGTCACGGACTTCGGCAAGATCGCCGATCCGATCGCGGACAAGGCCCTGACCGGCTCGGCGCTGATCGTGCTCTCCTCGATGGACGAGCTGCCCTGGCTGGTGACCATCGTGATCCTGACCCGCGAGATCGGCGTGACCCTCCTGCGGTTCTGGGTGATCCGGCACGGCGTCATTCCCGCCAGCCGCGGGGGCAAGGTGAAGTCGCTCGTGCTCGGCGTCGCCATCGGGCTCTACGTGCTGCCCTTCACGGGACTGCTGCAGGACATCGCGACCGTCCTGATGACGGCGGCCGTGGTGATCGCGCTCGTAACCGGCGGGGACTACGTGGCGCGGGCACTGAAACTGCGGCGAGAGGCAGCCGGCCGATGACGACGGTCCCGCGGTGACCCGCGTCGAGCTGATCACCGTCGGGGACGAGTTGCTGTCCGGGCTGGTGCTCAATTCCAACGTCGGCCGCGTGGCCGACGCGCTGGCCTCGGTGGGGCTCGGCCTCAAGATCGTGTGCGACGTCTCGGACGACCTCGACGAGATCGTCGCGGCGGCACTCGCGGCCGCCGAGCGGGCGGACGTCGTGCTGTTCAGCGGTGGCCTCGGACCCACCTCGGACGACCTGACCCGGGACGCCCTGGCGGTCGCCGCGGGCGTCGAGCTGGACGTCGACCCGGTCGTCGTCGAGACGCTGAAGGCCCGCTACGCCGAGTGGGGCATCCCGATGCCCGCGCAGGTGCTGCGTCAGGCCGAGGTACCGCGCGGAGCGGACGTGCTGCCGAACCCGCGGGGGAGCGCGCCGGGTCTGTCGATGGTGATCCGGGGAGCCCGGGTGCTGGCGCTGCCCGGCGTCCCCGGCGAGCTGCAGGCGATGCTCGCCGGCTCGGTGGTGCCGATGCTCGCCGACCTGGCGTCCGGGCCGAAACTCGTCACGACCATGCTGCGCTCCGCGCTGGTGGGGGAGTCGGCCGTCGCGGAGGCGGTCGCGGAGATCCAGGCGCGCGCCGGGCAGTCGGGTGTCAGGTTCGCGTTCCTGCCCAACCTCGGCGACGTCCGCATCCGGCTGACCGGCCCGCCCGAGGCGGTGGCCGTCACCGAGCAGGAGGTCGTCGACCACCTCGGCCCGCAGATCTACTCCCGCGACGGGCGGACGATGGACGAGGTCGTCCATGGGCTGCTGCGCGAGCGTGGGGCGACGGTGGCGGTGGCCGAGTCGTTGACCGGGGGAATGGTCGGCGCGGCGCTGACCGACATGGCCGGTTCGTCGGCCACCTTCCTCGGCGGCGTGCTGGTCTATGCGACCGCCGCCAAGGCCGAGTTGGGCGTAGACCCGGCGCTGCTGGCCCAACGGGGACCCGTGGACGCGGAAGTGGCCGGACAGCTCGCCCAGCGCGTGCGGGAGCGTTTCGGGGCCACCTACGGCCTGGCCACGACCGGGGTCGCCGGCCCCGGCCCGGTCGGCGACTCCCCGCCCGGCACGGTGTTCCTGGGGCTGGCGGGGCCGAACGGGATACGCACGCTGCGCCGCGACCTGCCCCCGCGGCGGGACTTCGTGCGGGCACTCACCGTGCTCGCGGCGCTGGATCTCCTGCGGCGTGAACTGCTCGGACTCGCTGCCGACGCGTGAGGACTGCACGCTGCGTGACCGTGGTGGAGCGGAAAATTCGGCCCAGGGAGGAACACGGGCCAGACACGTCGCCGCAGACGCCCTTCCCCGGGTACCGTGACCGTGTGATCCTCCTTCGTCGCCTGCTCGGGGACGTTCTGCGTCAGAGTCGGCAGAACCAGGGCCGGACGCTGCGCGAGGTCTCCGCAGACGCCCGGGTCTCGCTGGGCTACCTCTCCGAGGTCGAGCGGGGGCAGAAAGAGGCCTCCTCCGAGCTGCTGGCCGCGATCTGCGACGCCCTCGGTGTGCGGATGTCGGATCTCATGCGTGAGGTCAGCGACTCCCTCGCCCTTGCCGAGCTGGGCAGCACGGCGAATGTGCGGTCGCTCGAGTCGGTCTCCGCACCGGTCGCCAGCGATCGTCCTGAGGTCGTCGCCGCTGCGTGAGGCAACCCACGCCTCCGCTTCGCCTGCAGGTGGATTAGCCGCCCGGCTGGGCAGCGTTGTCCTGTACACACGCTGATCCGGAAGGGAGTACGTCGACCATGTCGTACACCGTGAAGAGCCCGCTCGACGACAACGCCCGCGAGGTCGTGGGCGAGGCCTTGCAAGGCACCCTCGTCGATCTCCTCGACCTGACGCTGCTGGCGAAACAGGCGCACTGGAACCTGGTCGGACGCCGCTTCCGCTCCGTCCACCTCCAGCTCGACGAGGTCGTGCTGACCGCCCGCACCTTCAGCGACACCGTCGCGGAGCGCCTGGTCACCACCGGCACCCCCGCGGACGGCCGCGCGGCCGCCATCGCCAAGGAGTCCGGCCTGCCGCAACTGGGCGAGGGGTGGCTCGGCGACGACGGTGTCATCGCCAGCTTCGTCGACATCCACGGCGCCGCGATCGACCGGCTCCGCCGGCGGATCACCGCAGTCGAGCAGGTCGACCCGGTGAGCACGGACCTGCTGATCCAGGTCGCCGCCGAACTCGAGAAAGCGCACTGGATGTGGCAGGCGGAGAACATCTCCTGACCCGCGGCCTGTGCATCCCTCCCACCAGGGCGTGACACGCCCTGGTGGGACGTGTTTCCGGCGATTCGCCCACCCGGCGCGCGCGGGCGCGGCTCGTTCACCCGTTCGGGTCACGGCCGTTTCGCAGGGTGAGGGGCGGCTCCGCAGCGTGAGCGCTATTGCGGAGCGGCCGCGCCGGGCAGGTGCTCCTCGACGTAGTCCTGTGGGTCCTGGTTGCTCGTGTCGAGGTCGCGGGCGCTGTGCGAAGCCCGGAACTCCGCGAACCTGCGGCCGAGCTCCACGCGCTGGGCCCGGGTGGTGTTGCGGCGGAAGTCCGGCATCGCCTCGTCCTCCTCCTCGCCCATGTGATGGGTGTTCGCTTCGCGGGCCCGGCCGACCGCGTCCCACCACTCGGGGCTGCCCGGTCGATGCTTCGCAGCGTCGCGGACCGGGTCGCGGATGTCGTTGTGGTCGCCGACGGCGTCCAGCGTCTCGTCGACGGCGTCGCCCTCGTCGCCCTTGCGGAGCAGGGCCGGGTAGAAGATCTCCTCCTCGGCGACCGCGTGCACGTCGAGCAGGTCCGCGAGCGGGTTCCAGATCTCGGCGAGCCTGGCCGGAAGGTCGTCGGAGTCGGCCTCAGGTCCTTCCAGGTCGTCCAGCGCCGCGAACCCGCGGCGGAAGGTGTCGTGGTCGTCGAGGATCAGCGCAGTGATGTCCTCGGGGTCGGTGTCGAGGGGGAGTTCTGAGTCCGGTGTCCGGACGTCCGCAGCGTCGCTCATGGGAGAAGCGGCTACCCACGAGGGCGGCGCGTCAATCGTGAAAGGACCTCATTCGGGCCGCTCACTCCGGGGTGCAGACGCGGAACTCGTTGCCGTCCGGGTGAACCCGTCGACGGGGACCCCGGCGATTCTGCTCGACCCACCACCGGTCCTTGGCGTCCTCGGTGACGACAGCGTCGATGCAGAGGTCCCTGTACGTCGCGAGAGCCATGTCGTGAACCTCCCACGGGCTCCGACCGTGACGCCTGCGCGGAATCGGAGGAGAATGGGGGTCTTCGCAGCCCGCCGCAGGAGGCGCCCGTGACCACGACCGAGCAGGTCCCGACCAACGCCGCGACCGAGGACGTGCACGGCAATCCGCTGTCCGCGGCCCGGCCGCCGGTCTTCGCGACGCCGGCGGAGGAGCGCGCCCACCGCAAGGCCAAGCTGGCCGCGGCCTTCCGCATGTTCAGCAAGGCCGGGCTCGACGAGGGCGTCGCCGGGCACATCACGGTGCGGGACCCCGAGGCTCCGGACACCTTCTGGGTCAACCCGTTCGGCATGCATTTCTCGATGATCCGCAGCTCGGACCTGGTCCGGGTGAACGAGGACGGCCGGGTGGTCGAGGGCGACCGGATGGTCAACGGCGCCGCGGTGGCGATCCACTGCGCCGTCCACGCGGCGCGGCCGGACGTCCTCGCCGCCGCGCATGCGCACGGCCCGGCCGGCAAGACGCTGTCCTCACTTGAGATGTCCGTGGAGATGCTGACGCAGGACGCCTGCGCGTTCTTCGAGGACCTCGCGGTCTACGACGACTTCACCGGCGTCGTGCTGGACGCCGAGGAGGGCAACCGGATCGCCGCGGCGCTCGGGACGCGCAAGGCGGTGATGCTCCGTAACCACGGCATGCTCACCGTGGGCACCAGCGTGGACAGCGCCGCCTGGTGGTTCCTGACCCTCGAGCGGACCGCGCGGTGCCAGCTCGACGCGTACGCCGCCGCCGCGGGGCTGAATCGTCCGCCCCGTCAGATCGCTGCCGACGCTGCGAAACAGGCCCACAGTGTGGTCGGCTACGAGTTCGCCGGCTGGTTCCAGTTCCAGCCGATCTGGGAGCGCATCTCCCGGGACCAGCCCGACATCTTCGACTGATCGCGATCAGCTGACGGTCTGTCAGCAGGTCGGACCCAGCACGAGCACCGCGAGGTCGTCGGCAAGTTCGCCCGGCGCGAAGCCCGCCACGGCTTCGACGACCCGGGCGGCGACCGAGTCGGCGTCGCCGGCGGCATCCCGCAGCACGGCCGCCAGTCCCTCGTCGCCGAAGAACGTTCGCCCGTGCCGGCGTTCGGTTGCCCCGTCAGTGAAGCAGACCAGCTTTTCCCCCGGCCCGAGCACGACGTCCGCGTCGGAGAACGCGACCTCCGCGGTCGCGCCGACCACCGAGCCCGGCACGCCGACCGGGCGCAGTCCGCCGTCGACGGCGCGGAGCAGCGGTTCGGGGTGGCCGCCCAGGGTGAGGGTGACCGCGACCCGGCCGTCCACGCGCGGATGCACCACCGCGACGATCGCTGTGCAGAAGCGCGGATCGCTGCCGTCGGCGCCGGCCTGCCGGAGCAGCACCTCGTTGAGGTGGGTCAGGATCGCCGCGGGGCTGTGCAGGTTCACGGCCGCGGCGCGGATGACGTGCCGGATCAGCATCGCGGTATTCGCCGCCTCGACGCCGCGTCCGCACACGTCACCGAGCAGGACGAGATGCCGGTCGCCGAACAGCGGGAAGACGTCGTAGAAGTCGCCGCCGACATCCAGGCCGGCGCTGCCGGCCTGGTAGCGGGCACCGAGGTCCAACCCGTCGATGTGGGGCAACTCCGGCGGCAGCAGGCTGGCCTGCAGCATCCGCAGGGCCGTGGTGCGCTGGTCGAACAGGCGCGCATTGTCGATGGCGGCGCCGGCGCGAGCCGCGAGCTCCTCGGCGAGGGTCAGGCCCTCGGCGTCGAACTCGCGTCCGGTCATGGCGAGACCGAGCGCGCCGATCGTCCGGCCCCGAGCGGTGACCGGCACGATGGCCGCCGAACTCAGGGCCATGGAACGCAGGACGTCGGGGTACTGCGGGTCGAGCGTGAAGCGGTCCCACAGATCGTCGGGCACGGTGGAGAAGACGGTGCGCTGCCCGGTGCGTAGCACCGCGCCCGTTCCGGTCGGGTCGTCGAGCGACGGCGGGCGGCTGAGCAGCACCTCGCGCATGGCGTCGACGCGCGACGGGTCGGTGTGCGCCAGGCCGACGAGGGAGATCCGGCCGCCCTCCATCAGGTAGAGGGTGAACACGTCGGCCAGTCGCGGCACCGCCAGGGCGGCGATGCGGCTCAACGTCGCCCCGTAGTCGAGAGAGGTTCCCAGCTCGGCGGAGGCCTCGGCGAGGAAGGCGAGGCGCGCTCGCGACCGTTCGGACGCGGCGCGGGCGCGCTCGCGTTCTTCGTAGAGGTCCGCGCGCGCGATGGCGGCCGCGCACTGCGTGGCCAGCGATTCCAGCAGGCCCCGGTCGTCGACGGAGAAGTCGCGGGTTTCGGTGAAGCCGACGACGAGCGCGCCGAGCGGGATGCCGTCGATGACGAGCGGCATGATCGCGTAGCTGCCGGCCCCGACCAGGGGCGTCTCCTCGAAGACCGGGTAGCGCGTGGCCTGGTCGGCCTTGCCGCCCAGGTACAACGGGCGCCCCGTCCGCACGACCTGTGCGGCCGGGAGCTCGTCCCGGAGCGCGAACTTCTCCCAGTGGTCGAGCACGTCGGGCGAGTACCCGACCGAGGCGGCAATCCGCAGATGCTCGCCGTCGATCATGCAGAGCGATCCGCTGGACGCTCCGAGTTCCTCGAGCGCCGCCCCCAGGACGACGTCGGCCACGTCGGCGACGCCGACCGCCCGCGACAGCTCCGCGGTGATGCGCTGCAGGCTCGCGAGCCGGGCAGTCGCGGCGCGCTGCGCGTACAGCAGATGGCGCGCCTCGGTGACGTCTCCGCAGACGCCGAGCATCCGCTCCTGACGCCCCTCGCTGTCCCGCAGGAGTTGCCCGGAGGCATTCACCCAGCGGAGCTCGCCGTCGGCCCGCACGATGCGGTAGGTGACGTCGTACCGATCGTCGCGTCCGCCGGCCAGCACCGCCTGCACCGCCGCGAGAACCAGGGGCTGGTCCTCGGGGTGCATGGCCGACTGGAAGGCTTCGAAGGTTCCTGGAAAGCTTCCCGCCGGGAGGCCGTGGATGGCCTCCAGGGGAGCGGACCACTCGACGCGGCCGGCCGCGATGTCCCACTCCCAGGTGCCGAGCTCGCCGGCCGCGAGGGCCAACTGCAGGTGTTCCTGCTCGCGGGCGAGGTCGGCGGCGGCGGCCCGCCGATCGAGCGCCAGGGCGACGTGCGCGGCCAGCACCTCGGCCACCGCGAGTTCGGCGTCCTCGAAGGCGTGCGGGTCGCGGAAATACAGCATGAACTTGCCGGCGACGCGGTCGCGGTGCACCAGGGGGATGAACGCGAGGGCGCGGATGCCCTCGGCCGCGAAGACCGGGAGGTACGCCGCCCAGGCGGGGTCGGCGAGCACGTCGGGGATCAGGATCGGCCGGGCGTCGACGTCCTCGGGCCGCCAGGGGCTGTGGCCCTCCACTGCCTGCCGGTAGGAATCGGACAGCCCGCGCCAGGCCTTGAACCGGATGATCCCGTCGGGGTCGAAGAGCAGCAGCGACGCCCGGTCCACGCCCAGCAGTTCGACGATCGTGCCGACGGCCTCGTCGTAGAACGCCGGCGACCCGTCCGCGTGCTGCAGGGCGAGTGCCAGGCGGTGCACGGCGCGCAGCGGCCGGAGGGCTTCCTCCGCCGGCCCCAGACCCGTGGTGGAGCCGGTGGCCGACCAGGGCAGGTCGACCTCGATCCGGGTGCCCAGGGTCGACGACCGGACGCGCACGTCCGACGCGAGCTCGTTGACGATGAACATTCCGCGGCCGCCCTCCGCGAAGGGGTCCTCGGGGAGGTCCAGAACCGGGACGAATCCGGTTCCGCGGTCCACGATCGCGAGGGTCGGACGGCGCTGCTGCCAGCCCAGCTCGATGAGGGCCGGACCGGGCGCGTGGACGACGACGTTGCCGACCAGCTCGGACAGGATCAGTCGCGCCGCGTCGAGGTCGTCGGGCTGGCCGTCGGCCTGTTGCAAAACGTCACAAAACGCCCGTTGCGCGGCCCGGACCTGGGAAGAGTCCGCCGTGTCGACCTCCCACCGCATGGGCCCAGCTTCTCCCACAAAGGTTTCGTTCGCCAGTGACTCAGCCGGAAGGGAGGGGCTGGCACGACGGGCACCAGTAGGACTTGCGCTCCTGGCCCAGCGGACCGAAGGACTCCTCGCGAATCCGGGTGCCACAGCGCCGGCACGACTCGCGCGCCCGCTCGAAGACCCAGTGCTGGCGTCCCCGGCGCATGTCACCCGTCGTGGTCTGTTCCGGGCGGTCCTTGTTCGCCGAGAGCAGGCGCCGGGCACGGTCGACGACCTTGCCGAGGTCCGGGATGTCGCCGATGGGGCGGCGCGGGTGGATGCCCGACAGGAACAGGGTTTCCGCGCGGTACACGGTGCCGATGCCGGCCAGGTTGCGCTGATCGAGCAGGGCCTCCCCGATGGAGCGGTCGGGGTCCTTCGACAACCGGCGCAGGGCCTCGTCGGTGTCGAAGGCAGGGTCGAGCAGGTCGGGCCCGATATGACCGACGACGTCGTCCTCGCGGTCGGTCGGCACGATCTCGACGACCGGGAGCCGGTAGCCGACGGCTTCCCAGTCGGCTGTGGTGAGGATCGCGCGGATCTGGTGGTCCGGGCCGCCGCGGCGGGGGGTGCCAGGGCGGTAGAGATGCCAGCTGCCCTCCATCTTGAAGTGGGTGTGCAACGTCGTGCCGTCGGAGAACCGGAACAGCTGATGCTTGCCGCGGGACGCCACCTCCAGCACGGCGACGCCCGTCAGGTCGGCCGCGGCCAACGACGGCACGCGGAAGTCCGTGCGGGTCAGCTCGGCGCCGGCCAGCGCCGAGTGCAGACGCTTGCAGGCGAGGTAGACGGTGTCGCCCTCAGGCATAGAAGCTCCGTCAGATCCTTTGGTCAGCCGCGTAGGCGCAGGCCCCGGGGAGTGGCGTGGAAGCCCGCCGTCTCCAGCGCACTACCCAGCGGAGAGGTCAGCACCGACTCGCCGTCCGCACGTTCCACCGTGAGCCGGCCCAGGGCACCTTCACGAACGGCGAGGGCCAGGGCGTCGGCGGCGGGCTGCAAAGTCTCGTCGCCGACGGGCCAGGACAGCAGTGATTTGCCGCCCCGCTCGACGTAGAGCACCAGTGCGCCGTCGAGGAGGACGACGAGGGCACCGGCCTTGCGGCCGGGTTTGTGACCCGACGCAACGTCGTCCGGGCGGATCGGCCAGGCGAGCGCGGCGCCGTAGGGGTTCGCCGGGTCGGTGGCCGCGAGCACGAGGGCCTGACCGCGCCGCTTGGCGTCCTCGCGCGGGCTCGCGCGGAGCCGGTCGACGGCGCCGGTCATCGCGAACTGCGCGGCGCCGAGGCCCTCGACGAAGTAGCCGCGTCGGCAGCGGCCGGCCTCCTCGAAGGCCGCCAGCACCTTGTAGGTCGCCGCGAACCCGCCCGGCGTCCGTTCGGCGACGACGGCGCCGCGCGTGAGCACGCCGTGCCGGTCGAGCAGGGCGTCGGCCGCGGCCTGGGCCCGCCGCGTCACGTCCGGCTCCCTGGCCGGCAGCAGCGACCAGCGGCCGGCCACCGTCGGAGGTCCGGTCCGCGAGGGCATCGCCGGTTTGCCGAGCGCCGGCCGGCCGGCGCGGCCGTAGCGGGCGCGCGGCGCCGGCGCCTTGCGGGCGCGGTGCGACCCGCGGCCGCCGATCAGAGTGCGCAGCGGAGCGAGGGTGTCGTTTGTCACCCGTCCGGACCAGACCAGGTCCCAGACCGCGGCGACCAGAGTGGTGTCATCGGTGGATCCGACGCGGTCCGACAGTTGCCGGAAGAACAGGGCGTGGCCATCGGCGAGTGCCTCGAGGACGCCGCGGTGGAGCTCGCCGCCCTCGGTTTCGGGGTCGAGCGCCGGCAGCAGCAACTCGGCCGTGTCGGGCAGGTGCAGGGAGACCCAGCCGTCGTCGCCCGGCAGCGAGCCGTGCCCGGCCCACAGCACCTCGCCGGCCGCGGTGAGTTCGTCGAGCATCGCGGGGGAGTAGCCGACGACCCGCGCCGGGAGCACGAGCCGCTCCAGCGCCGAGGCCGGGACCGCCGCACCCTGCAGCTGCTCGATGACCCGCAGGACGCCGTCAACGCCGCGCAAGGAATCGGCGCCGACGTGCTGCCAGGCCGGCAGGAAGCGGGCCAGCGCGGTCGGCTCGACGGGCTCGATCTCCTGCCGCAGCCGCGCGATCGAGAGCCGACGCAGCCGACGCAGCACCTCGGCCTCGCACCACTCGGTGCCGCTGCCGCCGGGCCGGAACTCGCCCTCGACCACGCGCCCCGTCGCGGCCAGCCGGGCGAGCGCGCCCCGCGCGACCGCGGTGCCGAGCCCGAAGCGGGCGGCGACGTCCGCGACCTGGAACGGGCCGTGGGTGCGGGCGTAGCGGGCGACGAGGTCGCCGAGCGGGTCGCGCACCGGTTCGGTGAACGCCTCCGGCACCCCGACGGGGACGGGCACGCCGAGAGCGTCGCGCAGGCGCCCGGCGTCCTCGATCGCGGCCCAGTGCTCGGTGCTGGTGATGCGGACGCGGATCGCGCGGCGGGACTCCTCCAGCTCCGCCAGCCACCGGGCCTCGCCACCGCGCTCGATCACCTCGGCGGTGGTCAGCGGACCGAGCTGGCGCAGCAGATCGGCGACGCCTTCGAGCGACGTGACCCGCCGCTCCTCGGGCAACCGCTGCAGCTCGGCCTCGACGGTCTCGACGGCACCGGCGTCGAGCAGTTCGCGCAGGTCGGCCTGGCCCAGGAGTTCGGCCAGCAGGGTGGAGTCCAGCGCCAGCGCCGCGGCCCGACGTTCGGCGAGCGGCGAGTCACCCTCGTAGATGAAGGACGCGACGTACCCGAAGAGCAGCGAGCGGGCGAAGGGCGACGGCGAGGACGTCTCGACGTCGACGACCCGCACCTTGCGGTTCTCGATGTCGGTCATCAGCTCGACGAGGCCGGGGACGTCGAAGACGTCCTGCAGGCACTCGCGCATCGTCTCCAGCAGGATCGGGAACGACGCGTACTCCGACGCCACCGAGAGCAGTTGCGCGGAGCGCTGGCGTTGCTGCCAGAGCGGCGAGCGCTTGCCCGGGTCGCGCCGGGGGAGCAGCAGGGCGCGGGCCGCACACTCACGGAAGCGGGCGGCGAACAGCGCGGACCCGCCGACCTCCGCGGTCACGAGCGCATCGACCTCGGCCGGGTCGAGCAGCACGGACGGCGTCTGGCCGTGCGGGAGGTCGAGGTCGTCGAGCTCGATGTCGGGCAGCCGCAGCACGATCCCGTCGTCGGCGTGCATCGCCTGCACGTCCACGCCGAACCGTTCGCGCAGCCGGCCGGCGATCGCGAGCGCCCACGGCGCGTGCACCTGCGCGCCGAACGGGGAGTGCACGCACAGCCGCCAGTCACCGAGCTCGTCGCGGAACCGCTCGACGACGATCGTGCGGTCGTCCGGGACATGCGTGGTGGCCTCGCGTTGCTCGCCGAGGTAGACGAGCAGGTTGTCGGCGGCCCATTCGTCAAGACCACACCTCGCGAGGCGCTCGCGGGCGGCCGTGTCGTCGAGGCGGGTCAGTTCGCGCAGGAACGCACCGAGCGCACGGCCCAGCTCCAAGGGCCGTCCGATCGAGTCGCCCTTCCAGAAGGGCAGCCGGCCGGGCTGCCCCGGGGCGGGGGAGACCAGGACGCGGTCGTGGGTGATGTCCTCGATCCGCCAGCTCGAGCTCCCCAGGGTGAACACGTCGCCCACCCGGGACTCGTAGACCATCTCCTCGTCGAGCTCGCCGACCCGGGACGCCTTCTCGCCGACGAGGAACACACCGAAGAGCCCGCGGTCGGGGATGGTTCCGCCGCTGGTCACCGCGAGACGCTGCGCACCGGGCCGCCCGGCGAGGGTGTTGTTCACCCGGTCCCAGACCAGGCGTGGCCGCAATTCGGCGAACTCGTCGGACGGGTAGCGCCCGGAGAGCATGTCGAGCACGGCGTCGAACGAGCTCTGCGGCAGCGAGGCGAACGGGGCGGCCCGGCGGACCAGCGCGAGCACCTCGTCGACGGGCCACTCGTCGAGCGCGACCATCGACACGATGTGCTGGGCGAGGACGTCCAGCGGGTTGCGCGGGATGCGGATCGCTTCGATCTGACCCGCCGTCATGCGTTCTGCCACCACGGCGGTCTGCACGAGGTCGCCGCGGTGCTTGGGGAAGACGACGCCCCGCGACACCGCCCCGACCTGGTGCCCCGCCCGGCCGATGCGCTGCAGGCCGCTCGCGACCGACGGCGGCGACTCGACCTGGATGACGAGGTCGACCGCCCCCATGTCGATGCCGAGTTCCAGGCTCGAGGTCGCGACCACCGCCTTCAGGCGGCCCGTCTTGAGCTCGTCCTCGATGATCGCGCGCTGTTCCTTGGACACCGACCCGTGGTGGGCCCGCGCCAGGATCTCCGGCGCCCCGCGCGAGACACCGCTCTGGGCCATCAGTTCCGCGGGGGGCTTCGTGGCGCCGGGGGGTTGGAGGGTCTCGCCGGTCTCGCGCTCGTGGGCCACCTCGTTGAGACGCTGCGTCAGGCGCTCGGCCAACCGGCGGGAGTTGGAGAAGACGATCGTCGAGCGGTGGGCCGCGATCAGGTCCGCGATCCGTTCCTCGACGTGAGGCCAGATCGACGTCCGCCGTTCGGCGCCGGCGGCCGAGCCTTCGAACTCCGCGGTGGGCACGCCGAGTTCGCGCATGTCCTCGACCGGGACCACGACTGAGATGTCGAACTGCTTGTCCGCCGGCGGTTTGACGACGACGGTGTCCGCGGCGCCACCGAGGAAACGCGCGACCTCGTCGACGGGCCGCACGGTCGCGGACAGACCGATCCGTTGCGCCGGCTTGTCGAGCAGGGCGTCGAGGCGCTCGAGGGAGAGGGCGAGGTGAGCACCGCGCTTGGTCGCGGCGACCGCGTGCACCTCGTCGACGATCACGGTCTCGACGCCGGCGAGGGACTCCCGGGCGCGCGAGGTCAGCATCAGGAACAGCGACTCCGGAGTGGTGATGAGGATGTCCGGCGGCCGGCTGGCGAATTTGCGACGCTCGTCGGCCGGGGTGTCGCCGGTACGCATCCCGACCTCGACGCCGGGCTCCGGGAGCCCGAGCCGGTGGGCGGCCTGCCGGATCCCGGCCAGCGGGGAGCGCAGGTTGCGCTCGACGTCGACGGCCAGCGCCTTGAGCGGCGAGATGTAGAGCACCCGGCACCGGCGCTCCCGCTCCGCCGGCGGCGGGCTGGACGTCAGGGTGTCCAGGGCCGCGAGGAAGGCCGCGAGGGTCTTGCCGGACCCGGTCGGTGCGACGACCAGGGCGTGCCGGCCGGAGCGGATGGCCTCCCAGGCGCCCGCCTGGGCGGCGGTGGGTGCTTCGAAGGCACCGGAGAACCACGCCCGGGTCGCGGGCGCGAACCCGACCAGCGGATCGGCGGCAGCGGTCACCGCTCCATCCTGCCCGGCACCACCGACAGTAGGCCCAAAGTACTTGCAAGGGGAGCGTGTGGTCTTAGAATGTAAGACATCAATCTCAAGAAGTGAGACGGCAAAATGACCACCTACACGCACGGTCACCACGAGTCGGTCCTGCGCTCGCACCGCTGGCGGACCGCCGAGAACTCGGCGGCCTACCTGCTGCCGCACCTGACGTCCGACCAGCGACTGCTCGACGTCGGCTGCGGCCCCGGCACGCTCACGCTGGACCTGGCCGGCCGGGTCGGTTCGGTGACCGCGTTGGAGCAGACGGCCGATGCCCTGGATCTCGCCCGGGCCGAAGCCGCCCGGCAGAACGCCACCGATGTCGAGTTCGCGGTCGGCGACGTGCACGACCTGCCGTTCCCGGACGACGGCTTCGACGTCGTCCACGCCCACCAGGTGCTCCAGCACGTCGCCGACCCGGTGCAGGCGCTGCGCGAGATGCGCCGGGTCACCCGGCCGGGCGGGATCGTCGCGGTCCGGGACAGCGACTACGCGGCCTTCGCCTGGTATCCGGCGGCTACCGGCGCTGGACGAGTGGGCGGCGCTCTACCAGCGGTGCGCCCGGGCCAACGGGGGCGAGCCCGACGCCGGTCGTCGTCTGCTGTCCTGGGCCCAGGCGGCCGGGTTCTCCGAGGTCACCCCGACCGCCGGGGTGTGGTGCTTCGCGACCCCCGACGACCGCGCCTGGTGGGGCGGGATGTGGGCGGACCGGATCCTGCAGTCAGCGATGGCGGCGCAGGCTCTCGACGGTGGCTTCGCGACCCCCGCAGATCTGCAGGCGATCTCCGACGCCTGGACCGCCTGGGCCGCGACGCAGGACGGTTGGTTCTCGATCCTGCACGGCGAGATTCTGGCCCGTCCCTGACGGAGCGTCAGCGGTACCCGAGGCGGATGTAGAGGTCGCGGAGGAGCGCGATCTCGGACCCGTGGTGGATCGCCTCGCGGTCGATGTGGAGGACCAGGGCGGCGTAGGGGTACTGCTCGAAGCCGGGCTCTCCGCAGGGAGCGGCGAGCCGGTCGGTGGACAGGTTCCGGATGCCGGCCGTCCAGTTCCGGTAGGTCTCGTCGAGCTGGCCGAGAGCTTGGTCTGCGGTGCCGGCGTAGTCGAAGTTCTCGTAGTCCATCTCCGGCCCGCCGAAGTGGCGCGCGGCCCGCATCCCGAACACGCCGACGGTCAGGTGCGCGAGGCGCCAGGCGATCGTTGTCACCGGTGTCGGGTCGGGGGCCGGGAACTCGAAGTCGACGGTGAAGTCGCCGGTGCCGGCGGCAACGGCGGCGATCCCGGTGCCGCGTGGGCGCACGTTCCAGCAGTTCGGCACCGGCTCCCAGAAGTATTCGTCGTCGACGAGTCCTTTCAGACGTGGCCGTAGCTGGGCGTTCCAGTGCCAGTCCAGCTGTTCGACGAGGGTCTCGGTCCACTCCATGCCGAAGCCTTACCCACGCTCGCGGATCGTCACCCCGTCACCGGCGACGGCACGCAGCAGGGGAGCCGGCGCGAACAGCCGCGCCGTCGGCCCCGAACCGGCGAGCAGCTCGGCCGGGGGACCGACCTCGGCGACGCGGCCGTCGACCAGACACCACACGACATCCGCACGTTCGACGAGGGCGCGGCGGTGGGTGACGACCAGGGCGGTGCCGCCGTGGTCCTCCAGTACCCGGTCGAGCACCGCGGCGGCGTCGATGTCCAGGTGGGCCTCGGCCTCGTCGAGCACGAGGAGCCGCGGCCGCCCGAGCGCCGCGCGCGCCAAGGCGATCCGCGCCCGCTGGCCGGCCGACAGCCGCGCCCCGCCCTCGCCGACATCCGCGCGCCAGCCGCCGGGGAGGCTCGCGGCGAGCTCGTCGAGACCGCAGAGCTCGACCACCCGGGCGAACTCGGCATCGCTGCACCGGGGCAACCGGTAGCGGACGTTGCGATCCATGCTCCCGCGCAGCAGCGGCAGGTCCGGCCCGGCGATCCCGACGGCCCGCCGCACCGAGGCCAGACTCCGGCGTCGCACGTCCTGGCCGTTGATCCGCACCCGCCCGGAGTCCGGGTCGATCAGCCGGGCGGCCAGGGCGGCCACCGTGCTCTTCCCGGCGCCGTTCGGGCCGACGATCGCGACGAGCTGCCCGCGCTCCGCGCGCAGGGTGACGCGGCGCAGGGCTCCACGCACCGACACCCGCTCGAGCTCGAGGGCCGGCTCCCCACGGGCGCGCAGCCGTGGCAGTCCGGCCGGATCGGAGAGCGTGGGCAACGCGAGGAACTGCTCAGCCGCGTGCCGGGCCACCCGGGCCCCGGCCGCGTACTCGGCCACCCGCCCGAGGTCGCGCAGGTAGGACGCGAGCAGACCGGCCACGGTGACAGCGGCGACGACTGTGCCGGGGGTGGCGCGGCCGGAACGCACCTCGTAGGCCCCGACCAGCAGCGCGACCACGCCGGCGCCGGCCGCGGTCGCCTCGGCGATGGCGCGCGTCGCGCCCGCGGCCCGGGCGGCGTCGATCATGGCGTCCGCGACCCGCGTGCTCTGGCGGGCGACCCGGGCCCGCTCCCGGCGCTCCTGCCCGGCGGCCTGGACGACCCCGACCTGCGTCAGTCGTTCGGTGACCTCGCCCGTGAGGCGGGAGCGGTGGCGGCGGGACTGCTGTGCGGTGCGCAGCAGCCGCGGGGCGATGGCCAGCGTTGCCAGCGTCCCGGTGAGCAGGACCGAGGCGACCGCGCCGGCGAGCGCGACATTCATTCCCGCGAGGGCGGAGAGCGCGACGACCACCGCGACGCCGGCCACCACCAGCCGGGCCAGACCGTGACTGACCCACAGACGCAACGCCGACAGGTCGCCGACGAAGCGCAGCAGCAGACTCCCGCGGTTGCGGTTGCCGAGCTGGCGGGCGGGAACGCGGGTCAGGTGCGCGAACAGCGCCTCACGTACTTCGAGGACGTAGTGCTGGCCGAGCTGCTCCGCCGCGACGCGCTCGCGGGCGCGGCTGATCGCCGTCACGGCGACGGCGGTGAACAGCCCGAGGGTGAGGGTGGCGACCTGGCCGGATCCGATCGGGGCTGTGCTTCCGACCAGGGTGTCGAATCCGCGCTCCACGAGCAGAGCGATCGCGATCGCCGCCACGGCTTGAACAGCCCCGATGACGATCAGACGTGCCAGGCGCCCCCACCTCTCCCGACTCAAAGGCCGGGGGAGCATCAGGCCACCTGAACGAGCCCGGCGCGGCCCTCCAGGGCGACGAGCGCCCGCTGTGCGCGCAGGTCGGCCAGGAACTGCGCTGCAGCGTTCGGGTTGCGCAACCGCTCGAGCTTCCAGACCTGATGGCCCGTCACCGATGCGGCTTCCGTACTCGCCAGCGGGGAGGAGGTCAGAACTCCGCTGAGGGCGTGCGGCGTCATCACGTGCTCACGCAGCCAGGACGCGGCGGCGGAGGCTCCCAAGGAGTCGGCCGCAGCCACGAGGAGCCCGTCAACGTGGGCCACAAAGGCGGGATCGGCGAGTAGCGCCGCAGTCTCCGGTTGGTAGATGCCGTCGGCCACCTCGACCACGACGACCTCGCAGCCGGCGCCGGCCAGACGGCCCGTCAGATCCAGGAAGACATCGCGGACGACCGCCGGGCTGGCGCCGTACGTGCTCGGCAGCCCGGCCCAGGTGAAGTCGTAGACCGGGTCGGCGCCTGCGTCGGCGAGGAACCAGACGTCGGGGCCGGCACCGGTGCCGGTCACCTTGGCGGCCCCGACCCGGGCCCCGGCGCGGCGCAGGCCGTGCACCAGGTGCGCCGCCGTCGTCGTCTTGCCCGAGTTCATCGACGTGCCGACCACGACGATGGTGATCGGGCGCTCGGCCGTCGTCGCGACCATCGGAGCTGCCGCGACATCGCGCAGGTTGAGCCGGCGGCCGTCGGCCCGCAGCAGCAGACCGACCGGGTCGATCGCCGTGGCCGGGTTCATCCGCGAGTGGGAGGCCTCCACCCGGGCGGCGATTCCGCCCGCTGCCACGAGGTGGCAGCGACCGAGGTCCGGCGGGACCAGGGCGTGGAACTGGTCGGGCGCGTAGCGGTTGCCGTACGCGACGACGATCTCGTCGCCGCGGAACAGGGTGGCGCGCCGTCCGTCGGTCCGCTCGATCTTCGTGTGCTGCCCGATGGTGGCGATCCGGGCCAGGACGAGGTCCCCGATCTCGGGCACGGCAGAGTCGTCGAGGTAGCAGGCGGCGGTGGTGTCGACGAGGTGGGTGGTGTACGCGTGCTTGGCCCGGGCGAGCCGGTTTCCGGCCGGCGTCACAGCGGAGAAGGTGAGATCGGTGTTCACGTGGTTCGGCCCCCAGACCGGTGACGGCGTAACCCGTCGATCGGGATGCCCGGGCTCCCTCCCGGACATCGGCGCTCTCGCGCTGCGGTGATCATGCCCGGGTCAGGAGTGACGTGAGGTAATAAAAGCGGCGGAATTGGACAAATGCGGCGAAAGTTGCAGAAAGTGACCGCGCTGAGGCGTGGTCGGTGGTGACGACATCAGCACCGACAACGGGCTGCGGCCCGAAATCGGCGCGGCTTGCGCCGGGACCCGCGGGTAGCGTGCCCCGGATGAGCGCGACCCGGGACGAGACGGAGCCGGTCGCCGTCGGACACCCGGCGACCGCGCTGGTTTCCGCGCGAGGCCTGGTCAAGGCCTTCGGCGAGGGGGAGAAGCGTCGGATCGCCGTCGCGGGCATTGACGTCGAGGTGCAGGCGGGCGAGGCCTTCGGCTTTCTGGGGCCGAACGGCGCCGGCAAGAGCTCGACGATGCGGATGATCGGGTGCACGTCGCCGGCCACGGACGGGGTGCTGCGCGTCTTCGGGCTGGACCCGGCCACCGATGGCTCGTCGATCCGGGGCCAACTCGGCGTCGTCCCGCAGGAGGACAGCCTCGACGGGGAGCTGACCGTCCGGGACAACCTCGTCATCTACGGGCGCTACTTCGGCCTGCCCTGGAAGGCATGCCGATCCCGAGCCGATGAGCTGTTGGAGTTCGTTCAGCTCTCCGACCGCGCCACCTCCCGGGTGGACACGCTCTCCGGCGGGATGAAGCGACGGCTCACCATCGCCCGTGCGCTGGTGAACAACCCACGCATGGTTCTGCTCGACGAGCCGACCACCGGCCTCGACCCGCAGGCCCGCCACGTCGTCTGGGAGCGCTTGTTCCAGCTCAAGCGATCCGGCGTCACGTTGATTCTGACGACCCATTACATGGATGAGGCGGAGCAGTTGTGCGACCGCCTCGTCGTGATGGACGGCGGGCGAATTGCGGCCGAGGGATCACCGCGCGAACTGATCGCGGCGCACTGCACCCGCGAGGTCGTCGAGGCCCGGCCCGCCGACGGCGAGACCGCCCGTCCGGCCGAGGTTCTCGCGGGCCTCGCCGAGCGGATCGAGGTCCTGCCGGACCGGATCCTGGTCTACACCGATACCGGCGACGAGACCGCGGCGGCAGTGACGCACCATTCCGAACTCGATCTCGCCTCGGTGCTGGTCCGTCGCTCCTCGCTGGAGGATGTGTTCCTCCGCCTCACGGGCCGGACCCTGGTGGACTGATGCGCACCCTGTTCGGGCCGGCGCTCCCGGCCATGGAGTACTGGCTGCTGCGTAACCGTCGCCACTGGCGAACACAGCTCTCCGCGATGACGGTCACGCCCTTCCTGTTCCTCACTGCGCTCGGCCTCGGCGTCGGGACCTTGATCGACGACAACCTCGGGGCCGATGGCGTGCAGGGCGTCGAGTACCTCATCTTCATTGCGCCCGGTCTGCTCGCGGTGACCGCGATGCAGCAGGGCGTGGAGGAGAGCTCCTGGCCGGTGATCGGGGCGCTGCGGTGGTGGGGCACATATCCCGCGCAGCAAGTGACCAGCTTGCGTACGCGGGACGTTCTGAGCGGGCATCTGCTCTACGTCGCGGTGAAGCTGACCGCGGCGGTCACGGTTTTCGCGCTGATCGCCGCCCTGTTCGGCGCGTTCGAATCTGCCTGGGCCCTCGTGGCCGTGCCGGCCGCCGTCCTGTGCGGCCTGGCGCACGCGGCGCCGGTCGCGGCGTTCGCGATCACCCGGCGCATCGAGATGAGCATCGCCGCGTTCTACCGCTTTGTGGTCCTGCCCATGTCGCTGTTCTCCGGCGCGTTCTTCCCGGTGTCGCAACTGCCGGTCGGGGTGGAGCAGGCGGCCTACATGACCCCGCTCTGGCACGGCGTCGACCTGTGCCGGGACCTGGCGCTCGGCGAGGCGGCCGTCGCTTCGAGTCTCGGTCACGTCGCCTACCTGACGCTGTGGTTGGTCGGCGGCTATCTGCTGGCGCTGCGGCTGTACTCGCGGAGGTTGGCGCCATGATGGCGGTCGGTCGGGTGCTGCCGCCGATCGGTCGGCCGGGGCGGCCGACGCTCGGGCCGGGGCGTCATCTCATCGAGCGCAACGCGCTGTTCTTCCGCGGGCACATGCTCGTGATCATCGGCGGGTTCTTCGAGGCGTTGTTCTACCTGCTCTCCATCGGCGTCGGCATCTCCGACCTCGTCGGCGACGTCGAAGGGCCGGGTGGGCGGACGCTGGAGTACACCGAGTTCGTCGCCCCGGCCATGCTGGCGGCGTCGGCGATGAACGGCGCGGTCATGGAGAGCTTCAACATCATGGCGAAGCTGCACCTGTCGAAGGCCTACGAGGCGGTGCTGGCCACCCCGATCACGATCCGCGACATCGCACTCGGCGAAGTTGTGTGGACGCTGATGCGCGGGGGCGCGTACTCCGCAGCTTTTCTCGGGGTGATGGCCGGCCTGGGGCTGATTTCGTCGTGGTGGGCGCTGCTCGCGCTGCCGGCGGCGCTGCTGGTCGGATTCACCTTCGCCGCGGTCGGGTTGGCCGCGGTCTCGGTCATCCGCGGCTGGCAGGACTTCGAGTGGGTCATGACGGCCGTGATGCCGATGTTCCTGTTCTCCGCGACCTTCGCCCCGCTGTCCGCCTACCCCGACCCGGTCGCGTGGCTGGCCCGGGTGCTGCCGCTGTACCACGGCGTGGCGCTGATCCGGGGCCTCACGACCGGCGCCGTCTCCGGGGTGCTGCTGGTGCATGTGCTGTATCTGGTGGCAATCGGCGCTACGGCATTCTGGGTTGCCACTCGACGACTCGAGGCGAAGCTGGTGAAGTGAGGGTCGATGGACGTGCTGGAAGCGCTCGGAGTGGCCGACGACGGCTTCGGTCGTCGCCTGCGTGAGGTCGGGGAGTCGGACTGGCACCGTCCGACGCCCTGCGTCGACTGGGACGTCTACCGTCTGGTGAACCACGTCGTCATCGGTGGCGGGCGTTACGGCCGGCTGGTGCGGGGCGGCTCGCGCGAGGACTTCCTTGCGGAGCGGCAGATCGATGCGCTCGTCGACGGCGCCGTCCCGGCGTGGGAGGCGAACCGCGCGCTGTGTGCCGAGGCGTTCGCGGAGCCGGGGGCACTGGAGCGCACCGTGCCGTTCTCCACGGGTCCGATCTCCAGCCGGATCCTGGCGCAGATCCGGGTTGTCGAGGTTGTCGTGCACACCTGGGACCTGGCGCGGGCGCTGGGCCTGGACGAGTCGGTCGACGCCGCTCTGGCGTCCTTCGCCCTGCGGGTCTGGCCCGAGAACGCGCTGCCGCTCGGGGTCGGGGGTGTGCCGTTCTTCGATCCCGCCGCGGACGGTTCGGCCTCGTCGGATCTCGACGCCCTGCTGCTGTTGACCGGGCGGACGCCCTAATCCGTCGTCCGGCCCTGCGCCCGCAGCGACCGCTCCAGGATGCCCAGGGTCGCCTTCAGGGCGAGCTCGGAGAGGATCGGGAAGATGTTCTTGGCCCGCCACTCCGGGTGGATGTCGCTCCAGTCGTAGTAGCTGACGACCCGAGTACCGCCCTCGGCCGGCTCCAGGCGGTACCCGTAGACGTGGCCGATCGGGGGCCTTACGACTCCGGAAATCGTCCAGTTGATCTCGCGGTCGGGCTCGAACGTCCCGATGGTCACCTCCACGTCGTAGCGCCCGAGCGGGAAGTCGCCCAGGGCCTCCCGGTCCATGTGGATCACGAAGGTGTCGCCGGACTTCGTCGCGGGCTGCCCGGAGTGCGCCTGGAGCATCCCGGAGCTGTCGATCGCCACGTGTCCGGCCGGATCGGCCAGGATCCGGAAGATGTCCGCGGGGGCCGCGGGGATGGTGCGGGAGACCTCGAATCGCTCAATCGCCATGCGGGCGATCCTCCCGGGTCCCGGCGCTGGGTACCATGGGGCCGACCCCGATCGTCTTTTCCGCAGGAGAGCCACGTGTCCGGCAAGCAGTCAAAGACTTCACGCGCGTCAGTCCGGGCCGGTGCGGGCGCAGCCTCCGGCGCGGTTTCCGTCCTCGGCGAGGTCAAGTACGTGATCCCGCTCAACGGCGGCAAGAACGCCTATATCCGCAACATCACCACGGGCCAGACCCCGAACCTGCGGACCAACTCCGACGCTTTCGTCGAAGAGATCCGCACCCTGTCCGCCGCCGGCCACGGCGCCAAGATCAAGGCCGAGCTGGAGCAGCTCGCCACCGACGCCCCGGACCACGGCTGGGACGTCACGCTCAAGCGGCTGGTTGAGGCCGAGGCCCTCAGCTAAGTCACTCCGCTTCTCCCGAACCGCCCCTCGCCCTCCGGCGCGGGGCGGTTCGTCGTTGTGCGGGGTGCGAAAATTGGGGCCATGCGGCTGTCGGACTTCTGGGAGCGGATGCGCTCCGAGCTGGGGGAGATCTACGCCGAGTCGTACGCCCGGGACGTCGTGATCTCCGAACTCGGGGGCCGGACCGTGATGCAGGCGCTGGACGCCGGCGAGGACACGAAGACCGTCTGGCGAGGGGTCTGCGCCGCCCTGGATCTTCCGCCCGCGAGGCGCTGAGCGACCCCTGTAACGCGTGGGACGAAACTTTGTTCGAACGCGCGGCGTGGCGGTTTTCCTCGAACGGGTGTTCGAGCTAACTTTTCCACAACGCCGCGGCATCCACAGTTCGAACCTCGGCGGATCCGGTTGTCGGACCCGCCTGCCAATGTCGCTGCCGACGACAGATACGACGACCCGAGGTGGGGACAGCACATGGCTCAGGCAGACCGCGAGAAGTCTCTCGACACCGCGCTGGCACAGATCGAGCGGCAGTTCGGCAAGGGCTCCGTGATGCGTCTCGGCGACGAGACCCGCGCGCCCGTCGCGGTCATCCCGACCGGTTCGGTCGCCCTCGACATCGCCCTCGGCATCGGTGGCCTCCCGCGCGGCCGGGTCGTCGAGATCTACGGCCCGGAATCCTCCGGCAAGACCACGGTGGCCCTGCACGCGGTCGCCAATGCCCAGAAGGCCGGCGGCGTCGCGGCCTTCATCGACGCCGAGCACGCGCTGGACCCGGAGTACGCCAAGAAGCTCGGCGTCGACACCGACGCGCTGCTGGTCTCCCAGCCGGACACCGGCGAGCAGGCGCTGGAGATCGCCGACATGCTGATCCGCTCCGGCGCGATCGACATCATCGTCATCGACTCCGTCGCGGCTCTCGTCCCCCGCGCCGAGATCGAGGGCGAGATGGGCGACAGCCACGTCGGCCTCCAGGCCCGGCTGATGAGCCAGGCGCTCCGCAAGATCACCGGCGCCCTGAGCAACTCCAACACCACCGCGATCTTCATCAACCAGCTCCGCGAGAAGATCGGTGTGATGTTCGGGTGCTTCGCCTATGACACCCGCGTCATGCTGGCGGACGGCACGACCGAAAAGATCGGCAAGATCGTCAATCAGAAGATGCCGGTCGAGGTTCTGTCGTATGACCCCGAGAGCGACTCGATCGTTCCTCGCAAGGTCGCCAACTGGTTCAACAACGGCCCTGCGGAGCAGTTCCTTCAGTTCACCGTTGCGCGCTCGGGGCGCAACGGCCGCTCGCAGTTCGCCGCCACGGAGAACCACCTGATCCGCACTCCGGGCGGGTGGCGCGAAGCGGGCGACCTGCTGCCGGGCGAGCGGGTGATGGTTGAGCAGACCCACCGGTTGGGTGACCAGCAGTGGGAGGTTCTGCTCGGGTCGCTGATGGGCGACGGCTCACTGTCGGGCAACCGCCGCGGGCGCGATGGCACCCGGTTCCGGATGGGCCACGGCGCCAAGCAGGTGGAGTACCTGGACTGGAAGGTTTCGCTGTTCGGCGACGTCGGCCACAGCCGTCGGGTCAACGACAAGGGCCACGTCTTCGCGGACTTCACGCCGCTCGCCGAACTCGGCGAGCTGCACGACGTCGTCTACTTCGGCGACGGTAAGAAGCACCTGACGTGGGACTACCTCAAGGCGTTGACGCCGCTCTCCCTGGCGGTCTGGTACATGGACGACGGCTGCTTCACCGTGCGCTCGAAGGGTCTGCAGGAGCGCACCGCCGGCGGCTCGGGACGTATCGAGATCTGTGTCGAGGCGTTCAGTGAGGGCTCGCGCGAGCGGCTGGTCGAGTACCTGCGGGACACGCACAACGTCGACACCAAGCTCACTGTGCGTGGGGCGCGAGGTATGCATGTTCTGCAGTTCACGACCGCAGCGAGCGCTCGGTTCCAGCAGATCGTCGCGCCGTACGTACATCCGTCGATGGAGTACAAGCTGCTGCCGGTCTACCGCGGCCAGTTCGCAGTGGAGCCCAAGGGGTTCACAGCGGTGCGGCGCCTCGTGCCGGCCCGCATCCTCGACATCCACGTCAAGCCGCAGACCCGCTCGATGAACCGCTTCGACATCGAGGTGGAGGGCAACCACAACTACTTCGTCGACGGCGTCATGGTGCACAACAGTCCGGAGACCACGACGGGTGGCAAGGCGCTCAAGTTCTACGCCTCGATCCGTCTCGACGTGCGCCGGATCGAGACCCTCAAGGACGGGTCGGAGCCGGTCGGTAACCGAACCCGGTGCAAGGTCGTGAAGAACAAGATGGCCGCGCCGTTCAAGCAGGCCGAGTTCGACATCCTCTACGGCCAGGGCATCAGCCGCGAAGGTGGCCTGATCGACATCGGCGTGGAGCAGGGCTTCGTGCGCAAGGCCGGAGCTTGGTACACGTACGAGGGCGACCAGCTCGGCCAGGGCAAGGAGAACGCCCGCAACTTCCTCAAGGACAACCCCGACCTCGCGAACGAGATCGAGAAGAAGATCAAGGAGAAGCTCGGCATCGGCCCGCAGGTCGACAAGCCCGCCGAGCTCGCGGACACCCCGACCGACTTCTAGCGGTCTGGGGAGAACAGCGATGGCGGCGCGTCAACGGCGATCCCGCAGCCGGCGGGAGTTCGACACCGACGCGCCGCCTTCGTCTGTCTCCGGCCCGATCGAGGATGCCGGCCAAGGTCGGTCACGAGCGGGCAAGCGCGAGAAGCGGCCCGAGGAACCGGTCGAGCCGTCGGCGCGGGCCCGGGAGATCTGCCTGCGCCAGCTCTCACACGGGCCCCGGACCGCCGCGCAGCTCGCGGCCGCGATGGGCCGCAAGGGCATCGAGGAGGACGTCGCGAACGAGGTCCTCGAGCGGTTCACCGATGTCGGGCTCATCGATGATGTCGCGTTCGCCGAGGCCTGGGTGGAGAGCCGGCACACAGGCCGCGGCCTCGCCCGCCGGGCGCTGGCCCACGAGCTCCGGACCCGTGGGGTCGACACCGCGGTGATCGCCGTCGCCGTCGCCGAGCTCGACCCCGAGCGGGAGCTGGAGACGGCCCGCGAGATCGCGAGGAAGCGGCTGGCCGCCACCCGCGGGCTGGAGACTCCGGCGCGGTTCCGGCGCGTCGCTTCGGTGCTCGCGCGGAAGGGGTACTCCGAGGCCATCGCCTACCGGGTCATCCGCGAGTCGCTCGAGGCCGAGGGCGCCGAAGCACCGACCTTCACGGACTGAGGCTTCGTCCCCGAAAGCGCAGTGCAGGCCTCAGGTGGCGTCGGTGACCGCGGCGGTCTGGGCGACGGCGGCGCGGTCGTAGCGGCGGGACTGGCGGCGTTCCAGCCAGCGGGCCAAGGCGTCCATCGCCATGTTCAGCGTCACGTAGATGACGGTGATGACGAGAACCGTCGGCAGGATGTTGAACCGGGTGTCGTAGATGTTGCGGCCCACCCGGACCAGCTCGGGGTAGGCGATGATGAAGCCCAGCGAGGTGTCCTTCAACGCAACGACGGACTGGCTGACGATCGAGGGCAGCATGATCCGGACCGCCTGGGGGAGCAGGATCTGCCGCATCGTCTGACGTTCCGTCAGGCCCACCGCGAAAGCAGCTTCGCGCTGGCCCTTCGGGACCGCGAGGATGCCGGCCCGGAACACCTCGGCCAGGACCGCGCCGTTGTAGAGGGTCAGCGCGATGACCAGCGGCGCCAGGGTGCCGAACTGGTCGGTTCCCAGGATGCTCGCGAGCCGGTCCGGCAGCGCCTCGGAGAGGTCGTCGCCGATCGGCTCGAGGTCACCCGAGAACGCGATGAACAGGAACAGGATCAGGATCACGACCGGGGTGGCCCGGAAGAACTCGACGACGGCGACACAGGGCCAGCGCAGCCAGGGCCGGGACGACAGCCGCCCGGCGGCCAGCAGGATGCCGAGGATCAACGCGAAGATCACCGCGAACAGCGCGGCCCGGATGGTGGCGCCGAAACCGCGGGCGATGGCTTTCTGGATGCCCGGGTCGGTGAAGGGTTCCCATAGCTCGGACTCGAACTGCTCCTTCTCGTTCAGCCGCCAGATCACCCAGCCGATGAGCGCGGCGAGAACGGCGATCCCGATCG
The DNA here is from genome assembly GCA_963756785.1 of uncultured Actinomycetota bacterium. GTDB lineage: Bacteria > Actinomycetota > Actinomycetes > Sporichthyales > Sporichthyaceae > Sporichthya. The sequence continues at coordinate 1,082,197 of CAVWPF010000007.1, read as the reverse complement.
CGCTGCCGATCCGCGCGCGGCGCTTGGCCCGCGGCCCCGGGGCGTCGAAGAGGACGAGGCTCATCGCAGCACCGCCACCTTGCGCTCCAGCCACGCGGCGAAGGCCGTCAGCAGGAAGACGATGAGCATGTAGCCGCCGGCGATGCCGAGAAAGATCCAGTACAGCTCGTCGGCGTGGTCGCGCAGGAGGCCCGACATGACGAAGGAGGCCTCGGTGACGCCGAACGCCTCGGCCACCGCGGTGTTGCGGACCAGTGCGATCAGGATGTTGGTGATCGGCGGGATCGCGCTGCGTCCCGCCTGGGGCAGCACGATCATCGTCAGGTTCTGCCGGAAGGTCATTCCGAGGGCGCGGGCAGCTTCGGCCTGTCCCGCACTGACCGCGTTGATGCCGGATCGGACCGCCTCGCAGATGAAGGCGGAGGTGTAGGCAGTCAGGGCCATCACGGCGAAGGTGAAGAACGAGAACTGGATCCCGAGCGTCGGGAAGCCGAAGACGAAGATGATGAAGATCAGGACCAGCGGGGTATTGCGGGCGACATGGACGTAGGCGGTCGCGGCCCCGCGCAGCACCGGCACGGGGCAGACGCGCAGGGCGGCGAGCAGGGTGCCGAGAATCAGCGAGACAACGCCGGAGAGTACGAAGAGCTGGATCGTCTTCCAGAAGCCTTCGAGGATGTCTCCGGCGTTGTCCGCCAGAACGTTCACGTCAGATCAGCCGTACGGAGAGTCAGCAGCGGTCGTCGAGCGTCGGGGCCTCGGGCGCTTCGACCCCCGCCTCGCCGAGCGTGTCGGCAAAGGCCTTGGCCCAGCCGCCGTCGTCGAAGAGCTCCTGCAGGGTGTCGCGCAGGAACTCGCACATCTGCGTGTCACCGAAGGCGAAACCGATGCCGTAGCGCTCCTGGCTGAAGGGGTCGCCGACGACCTTGAGCTTGTCCGGCTGCTTCGAGGCGTAGCCGAGCAGGATCGCGCCGTCGGTGGTGACCGCGTCGACGCTGGAATTCAGCAGCTGCTGAACGCATTCGGTGTAGGTGGCGAACGGTGCCGGCTCGGCCCCGTACTTCTCCTGCACGGTCTTGATCGACGTCGACCCGGTCACCGAGCAGACCTTCTTGCCGCCCAGGTCGTCCGGTCCGTTGATCGACGAGTCATCGGAGCGGACCAGGAGCTGCTGGCCGGTCTCGTAGTACGGACCGGCCTGGCTGACCACCGCGCGACGTGCGTCGGTGATCGAGTATGAGGCGATGACGAGGTCGACGGTGCCGGCCTTGAGGAACGGCTCGCGGTTGGCCGAGACCGTCTCCTTGAACTCGATGTCCTCCTCGTTGATGCTCAGGGCCTCGGCAATCAGCTTCGCGATCTCGATGTCGAAGCCGCTCAGCTCGCCGGTGGCCGGGTCCTTCTCGCCGACCCCGGGCTGGTCGAACTTCACGCCGATCACGATCTTGTCGGAGTCCTGCAGGCGCGCCAGGGTGCCGCTGACGGCCGAGGCCGAGGCCGACGGGCTGGCGTCGTCGTTGGGGGAGACGTTGTTGTTCGGCGAGGCGTTCTCGTCGTCGTCCCCGCAGGCCGCGAGGGCCAGAGCGAGGGTTACCGCCGCAGCGGTGGCGGTCAGGCGTCGCATTCTCATGGGCGGTGTCCTTTGCTAATGGGACAGGATCTTTCCGAGGAAGTCACGAGCACGAGGGCTGCGTGGGTTCCCGAAGAACTCGGCGGGTGCAGCGGATTCGACGATCTGGCCGAGGTCCATGAACACGACGCGGTTCGCGGAGGCTTTCGCGAAGCCCATCTCGTGGGTGACGACGATCATCGTCATGCCGGTGGCGGCGAGCTCGCGCATCACATCCAGAACCTCGGAGATCATCTCCGGGTCCAGCGCCGACGTCGGCTCGTCGAAGAGCATGACCTTCGGGTCCATCGCGAGCGCGCGGGCGATCGCGACGCGCTGCTGCTGGCCACCGGAGAGTTGGGCGGGCATCTTGTTGGCCTGGTCGGCGACGCCGACCCGCTCCAGCAGCGCGCGGGCCTTGGCCTCCGCGTCCGCCTTCGGCATCTTGCGCACCGCGATCGGGCCGAGCGTCAGGTTGTCCAGCACCGACTTGTGTGCGAACAGGTTGAACGACTGGAAGACCATCCCGACGTCCGCCCGCAGACGGGCGAGTTCCTTGCCCTCCGCCGGCAGTGGCACCCCGTCGACGCGGATCGTGCCGGAGTCGATCGGCTCGAGGCGGTTGATCGCCCGGCACAGCGTCGACTTGCCCGACCCGGAGGGCCCGATCACCACCACGACCTCCCCCCGCGCGACCGTCAGGTCGATGTCGCGGAGCACGTGCAGAGCGCCGAAGTGCTTGTTGACCTGCACCATCTCCACCAGGGGTGGAGCCGCCTCGGTCATGTCGAGAACCTAGCCGGTCCCCGCGCCGGACGCTCGGCGCCGCCCCGGGATCGGCCAATCGAGGGTGAAGCTGTTACCTGGGCGCAATCCGGCCCAGCGGTGCTGGAGCTCGGTCAGCTCATCGAGCGCGATCCGGCCCACGGTCTCGGGATCGGGCGGCGGGGGCAGCTTGGTCATGGCCCAGGTCGAGGTGAGGTCCCGGGCCAGGTGCCGGGTCTTGCCCTCCAGGCCGGCCAGCACGGTGCCGACGACCCGCTCGGCGAGGCCCAGTTCCGCGGCGTGCTCCTGACGGAGCGCGGCGGATCGGGCCCGGTGGTCGTGCTTCGTCCGTCCTTCGACGATCTCGACGGTGGCGAACTCCGCGCCGGCGCTCAGACACCCCCACACCCCGTGCTGGAGGCGGAATGCCCGCTCGATCACCAGGTGCGCCGCATCGTGGGGGACCAGGCTCGTCCGGTCGTAGGAGCTCAGCCGGATCCGCACCCCGTCGGGCCGGCGGAACTCCGCGATCGTCCCGTTGTCCGGGCGGCGGGTGAACTGGACCTGCATTCCGGCAGTGTTCCCGCTCAGCCCGCAGGCCGTCTCGCGAGTTTCGGCCGAGGGCAGGACGCGCCGTACTCTGGGCAGCGCTGTGAACAGGACTTATGCCGTGCGCACCTACGGGTGCCAGATGAACGTCCACGACTCCGAGCGCCTCGCCGGTCTGCTGGAGGACGCGGGGTACTCCCGCGCGCCCGAGGGGGAGCACCCCGACGTGGTGGTGTTCAACACCTGCGCGGTGCGGGAGAACGCCGACAACCGGCTCTACGGGAACCTCGGGCACGTCGCCTCGGTGAAGGCGGCGAAGCCGGGGATGCAGATCGCGGTCGGGGGCTGCCTGGCGCAGAAGGACCGCGCGGAGATCGTGCGCAAGGCGCCCTACGTCGACGTCGTCTTCGGGACGCACAACGTCGGGTCGCTGCCGGTGCTGCTGGAGCGGGCGCGGGTCGAGCAGGAGGCCCAGGTCGAGATCCTGGAAGCCCTCGACGTCTTTCCCTCCACGCTCCCGACCCGGCGCGAATCCGCCTACGCGGCCTGGGTCGCGATCGCGGTGGGGTGCAACAACACCTGCACGTTCTGCATCGTCCCCGCGCTGCGGGGCAAGGAGAAGGACCGCCGGCCCGGCGACATCCTGCGCGAGATCGAGACCCTCGTGGCCGAGGGCGTTCTCGAGGTGACGCTGCTGGGCCAGAACGTGAATTCCTTCGGCGCCGAATTCGGGGACAAGCTCGCCTTCGGCAAGCTGCTCCGCGCCTGCGGCGACATCGAGGGCCTCGAGCGCGTCCGGTTCACCTCTCCGCACCCGGCGAGCTTCACCGACGACGTCATCGACGCGATGGCCGATACGCACAACGTGATGCCGCAGCTGCACATGCCGCTGCAGTCCGGCTCGGACGATCTGCTGCGCGCGATGCGCCGGTCCTACCGGGCCGAGCGCTACCTCGGGATCATCGACCGGGTCCGCGCCGCCATGCCCGACGCTGCGATCACCACCGACATCATCGTCGGCTTCCCCGGCGAGACCGAGACCGATTTCCAAGCGACGCTCGACGTCGTGCGCGAGGCGCGCTTCGCCTCCGCCTTCACCTTCCAGTACTCCAAGCGGCCGGGCACCCCGGCGGCCGACTTCCCCGACCAGATCCCGGCCGCCGTGGTGACCGAGCGGTACGGCCGCCTGGTCGCGCTGCTGGAGGAGATCTCCTGGGACGAGGCGAAGAAGCAGGTCGGCCGGTCCGTCGAGGTGCTGGTCGCCGCGGGGGAGGGCCGCAAGGACGTCGCCACCCGCCGGCTCTCCGGCCGGGCCCGGGACAACCGCCTGGTCCACTTCGTTCCGAACCCCGACGTGGCGGATCCCCGGCCGGGCGACGTCGTCGAGGCGACCATCACCTACGCCGCACCGCACCACCTCGTCTCCGACGGCCCGGTCTCGGTGCCCCGCCGGACCCGCGGGGGAGACGCCTGGGAGCTGGCCCAGGGCCGCCCGGCCGCGACCGGGGTCTCGTTGGGGATGCCGACCATCGGCGCCCCCGCCTGAGGGTCCAAGAGATGACATCTCCAGCCGAGGTCACCTGGAGAGGTCAACTCCAACGATGGAGGCTCAGGCCGCCGCGGCGCCCCGGACGGCCCAGGCGCGGGCCCGCATCTTGATCACGTCGTCGCCGAGGCGAGCGCGGAGCGCATCCCGTACCGCGGCGCGACGATCGGGGGTCAGCCCGGCCACGTACGTCGGGGCCGGTCCCTGGCCGCCGAGGAACGGAGACCAGAAGTCCTCGAAGCCGCCGAACACCGTCGGCACCTCGATCGCCCGGACCGCGACCGCGCCGAGCCCGGCGGCACGCCAGAGCTGCTCGAGCGGTGCGGGTTGGCACAGGGGGAACCGGCGCGCCTCGTCCAGCTCGACCGCGGCCGGGTCGAGGCGCACCGCCGTGTCCCAGAACTCGCGGAGCAGGCCCATGCCCTCGGCGTAGTCCCAGACGTAGGCGGCAATCAGCCCGTTCGGGGCGGCGGTGCGCATCGCGGTCAGGGCGGCCGCCGGGTCGGGCACGAAATTGAGCACCAGCCCGGAGACGACGACGTCGAACGGGCCGGGAGGTAGCTCGGTCGCGCTACCCACCTCGATCCGGGCCCGGGGGTCCCGGACGCGCGCGGACGCGTACCCGACGAATCCCTCCGACGGGTCGACGGCCGCCACCTCGCGGGGGTCGGCCGTGGCGAGAACGATCTCGGTCAGGGCGCCCGTCCCGCACCCGACGTCCAGCCAACGACGGTCGGCCGGAACCTGCAGCCACCGGACGAACTCGGCGGCGACCGGCCGACTCCAGCGGCCGATGAACGGCTCGTACGCCGCACCGGCGGCCCAGATGTCGCTGGGGCCAGGCACGGGACGAGCCTAGGACCGGGCCGCCTGTTGGACCCACCATGATCTGGCCATGATCGTCTCGCGAAAGGCCGTCCAGGCCGCCGAATTCGCGGCCGGGAAAGCGCCTAGGATCCGATGGTGGCCGGGCGAATCAAGGACGAGGACATCGCGCTGGTCCGTGAGCGCTCCCGGATCGAGGACGTGATCGGAGCCCAGGTGGGGCTCCGGAACGCGGGCGGGGGATCCCTGAAGGGCCTGTGCCCCTTCCACGACGAGAAGTCCCCGTCGTTCAACGTCAACCCGTCGAAGGGGTTCTTCCACTGCTTCGGCTGTGGTGAGGGCGGCGACGTCATCGACTTCGTCATGAAGACCGACCACCTGTCCTTCGCCGACGCCATCGAGCGGCTGGCCGGCCGCGCCGGGATCATCCTGCGGTACGAGGAGGGTGGCTCGGCCCCGCGGCAGAACACCGGCAAGCGCACCCGGCTGATCGAGGCCCACCAGGCCGCGGCGGAGTTCTACGCCGCGCTGCTCGCCGAGTCGGGGGAGGCGATCGCCGGGCGCAAGTTCCTCGACGAGCGCGGGTTCACCCTCGAGCAGGCGCAGGTCTTCGGAGTCGGCTTCGCCCCGCGAGGCTGGGATCAGCTGTCCAAGCACCTGCGGGGATTGCGGTTCACCGACGAGGAACTCGTCACCGCCGGTCTGGCGCGGGAAGGACAGCGCGGCCTGATCGACCGATTTCTGGGCCGGCTGCTCTGGCCCATCCGCGACATCACCGGCGACGTGGTCGGCTTTGGCGCCCGTCGACTGTTCGACGACGACCGGATCGAAGCGAAGTACGTCAACACCCCCGAGACGCCGATCTACAAGAAGAGCCACCTGCTCTACGGGTTGGACCTGGCGAAGAAGGAGATCAAGCGCCGCGAACAGGCCGTCATCGTCGAGGGCTACACCGATGTGATGGCCTGTCATATCTCTGGTGTGCCCACGGCAGTCGCCACGTGCGGCACCGCCTTCGGCGTCGATCACGTGCAGGTGCTGCGTCGGCTGATGATGGACGCGAGTTCCTTCCACGGCGAGGTCATCTTCACCTTCGACGGCGACGCCGCCGGGCAGAAGGCCGCACAGAAGGCCTACGACGAGCAGGACCAGAAATTCGCCACCTCCACCTACGTCGCCGTGGAGCCGGACGGACTGGACCCGTGTGACCTGCGGCTGCGCAAGGGCGACGACGCGGTGCGCGAGCTGGTCGCGTCGCGCGTGCCGCTGTACGAATTCGCGATCCGCTCGGAGCTGCGGCGTCACAACCTCGACAGTGCCGAAGGACGGGTGGCGGCGATGCAGGCCGCTGCCCCGATGGTCATCGGGATCCGCGACCGCGCACGACGGCACGAGTACGGACGACTGCTGGCCGGCTGGCTCGGCATGGATGTCGACTCGGTGATGTCCACGCTGGCCGAGATCGCGAGGCGCGGGCCACGGGCGGCGCCCGGCGGGAGCCGCGCCGCGGTGGAGCCGGCGCTCGACGAGCCGGCGCCGCCGCGGGAGAAGCTGCCCCGTCCCGACCCGCGCGATCCGGCGTTGATGGTCGAGCGTGAGCTGCTCAAGGTCGCGGTGCAGTTCCCGCAACTGCTCGGGCCGACCTACGACGCGCTCGACGCGGACGCCTTCACCGCGCCGGCGTACAACGCGATCCACGTCGCGATCGTCGGGTGCGGCGGTACCGCCACCGCGGCCGCCGGTGAGGAATGGGTCGGGAAGATCCGCGCCGCCGTGACCGTGGAGATGCTGCGCGGGCTGGTCGCCGAGCTCGCCGTCGAATCCCTGCGCGCGGCCGGGGAACCCGGGAAGCGGTACGCCTGGGAGCAACTGCGCGGGCTGCAGCTGTCCGCCGTCTCCCGCAAGATCGATTCGCTCAAAGGCAAACTTCAACGGATGAACCCGGTCGAAGAGACTGAGGCTTATAACCGTCAATTCGGTGAAGTGATCGCACTTGAGCAGTACCGTCACGCGCTCCGTGAGCGGGAGATTGACGATCTGTGAGCGTCGTACGTCCGATCGGGTAGACAAAACCGGCCTAATCGGTGCGCTCCGGCACACAGGAATCTCCGCGTTTGGCCAAGTGCCGGTGGAGGCCTGACCCCCCGCTACACACTGAAGACCGGCGCCAGGACCTTGGCGCTGATCGGTATTCGGTGGAGGACTCCGGGGGGTGTCGTGGTTCGCTCTACGTCGACCGACGTGACCGGGGTTGTTCCCGCGTCGGGGCGTTCCCGTCGTCCTCGAGCGCTGTCCCTGGCGCCGGAGAACGGCAGCGACGTCCTGCTGCAGGTCGTCCCCGCGCCGGCGACTCCGGTCGGCCCGCCGCTCACTACTGACGCTGCGGGGCCCGCCGAGGTTGACACGGCCGAGCCGGCCGAGGCCGAACTCGCGATCGTCGACGAGGACGACGAGGACGAGCCCCGCGTCGTGGCGGAGACCTCGGGTCCCGCGACCGACCTGGTGCGCCACTACCTCAAGGAGATCGGCCGGGTGCGGCTGCTCACCGCCGAGGAGGAGGTGCAGCTCTCGCGCCGCATCGAGGCCGGCGTCTTCGCCATCGAGCGGCTGGACAGCGCAACTCCGCTGGACTCCGCGCTGCGGCGCGAGCTCGACACCATCGCCCGCGACGGCCTGGTCGCCAAGCAGAAGCTGATCGAGGCCAACCTGCGGTTGGTGGTCTCCATCGCCAAGCGCTACGCCGGGCGCGGCCTGCCGTTCCTGGACCTGGTCCAGGAGGGCAACCTCGGGCTGATCCGCGCGGTCGAGAAGTTCGACTACGCCAAGGGCTACAAGTTCTCGACGTACGCGACGTGGTGGATCCGGCAGGCCGTCACCCGCGCGCTGGCCGACCAGGCCCGCACGATCCGCGTGCCCGTCCACGTCGTCGAGGTCATCAACAAGATCATCCGGCTGCAGCGCTCGCTGCACCAGGAGCACGGCAGTGAGCCCACGATCGAGGAGCTCGCGGTCGTCATGGAAATGACCCCGGAACGCGTGACCGAGGCGCTGCGCTACGCGCAGGACCCGGTGTCGCTCCACACTCCGGTCGGTGAGTCCGAGGAGTCGGAGTTCGGCGACCTGATCGAGGACATGAACGCTTCCTGCCCCGCCCAAGCCGCCTCGGTGTCGATGCTGCGCTCGGATCTCGACGCGTTGCTCGAGACCCTCGGCGAGCGGGAGAAGCGCGTCGTGACGATGCGCTACGGCCTCGACGACGGCAACCCTCACACGCTCGAGGAGGTCGGCCAGATCTTCGGCGTCACCCGCGAGCGGGTGCGCCAGATCGAGGCGAACACCCTCGCCAAGCTCCGCCACCGTCCCGCGGCCGCCGAGTTGCGCGAGTATCTGGCCTGACCCCGGACGCGAACGACCGAGCGCCCGGAGGCATCAGCTTCCGGGCGCTCGGACGTTGCGGGGTGGTGGAGCTAGGACATGGAAGTTCCGTTGGTCATGGCCGGCGAGCTCATCGGCATGCCGGTGTTGCCCATCGTCTTGCCGTCGCCGCCGCCAGCGTGTCGCTGTCGCTGTCGCTGTCACGAGAGCCCGGCATCCAGCCCGGGGCCTTGTCGGCCATCGTCCCGGCCATGCTCGATGCCTTCTCGGTCGCGGCGCCGGCGAGGCTGTGGGCCTTCTCCGAGGCGGAGTCCGCCACCTTGTGCGCCATCTCGTTGCCGCGGGCCGTGGCCATCTCGGTCGCCTGCTGAATCTTCGGGTTGGACCTCAGGGCGTCCGTCGCCCGGCGAATCTGCTCATACCGCTCGCGCCCGGCGCGGGCCCCGAGCACGTAACCGACGGCCGCTCCGGTCAGGAACATTGCCTTGCCCATCGTTGGTGCCTCCTCCGCGTCGTCCGTTGCTGTCCCCGAGCGCCTACCCGGGCGGAGGGATAACAATGCGTGAAGGGTGCAGGTGTGCGCCACGCCACGGAGCGACGCCTCGATCAATACCGCCTCCGCAGCCGGGGGGCGGTGCGCTAATCTTTCGAAGGTTCCGGGGGCAACCCTCCCGGTGCACGGTCCCGCATAGCTCAATTGGCAGAGCAGCCGGCTGTTAACCGGCAGGTTTATGGTTCGAGTCCATATGCGGGAGCAGACGAACGAGGCGCCCAGGTGGGCGCCTCGCGGTTTTAAGCCCCCTTCAGGGTGCGACCGGCGCCCAGTTCCCGTGGAAGCCGGCCGGGACCCGGGCCGGCAGGTGCACCGCGGCCACGGTCTCCAGTGTCTGGGAGTCCAGGAGCATCAGGTCGCTGCGGCCGCTCGACGGGTCGAAGACGAAGCCCATCAGCGTCCCGCGGTCCTCGGCGCTGTCGGCCGTGTCCGGGACGAAGACGAATTCGGCGATGTTGGCCCCGGCGCCGAAGTGGCGCCTCGTCGAGGTGCCGGCGACCACGTCGTGGCGGATCAGGGTGTCGGCCGTCGTGCCCGAGAAGGCGACGGCGTAGCCGTAGCGGTGCCGCCGCCCGACCACCCGTTCGTCGACGCGGGGGAACTCCTGGGCGGTGTCGTCCAGGCGCTCCTCCACGACCTTGCCGCCGGACAGGTCGACGGTCCACCGGTCGAGCGTGGACGGGCCCTCGTCGGGGCCGAGCATCTGGGTGTCGAACATCTTCGGATGGCGCACGACGTCGAGGACGATCCGGTCGCCGTCCTCGTAGGCGTTCAACGGGTGGAAGACGTAGCAGGGCTCGACGTCGAACCAGCGGACGTCCTTCGCGCTGCCGGCGCGCGGCATCACGCCGACGCGCGCCGGATAGGTCGGGTCCCAGCGATAGGGGAGCGTAGGCGCCTTGCTGCCGAGGACCTTGCGGGTGAAGAACGCGGCGACCGGATCCGGCGTCGGTCGCTTGCCGACGAACATGCCGGCGTTCCAGCGGGCGATCGATCCGAACGGCCGTGGCCACAGATCGCGGATCGGGTCGAGGTCGAAGACGCACGGCAGGTCGTAGAACACGACGTAGTTCTCGGTGAGGGAGAAGTCGTGCATCATCGGGCTGCCCGTCACCTCGATGTCGACGACGCGCCTGACCCGGGCGTCGGTGCCGACGACGGTGTACTGGACCTGCTTGCCCCAACCCCAGTAGTAGGACACGGCGTGGAGCTCGCCCGAGATCGGGTCACGCTTGGGGTGGGCCGCGTAGCCGCCGGGCAGGGTGCCGTCGAAGTCGCAGGCGCCGACGGTGTCCAGCTCGTCGGTCAGCTCGTACGGCCGCCCGCCGGCCTCGACGATCGCGAAGGTGCGGCCGCCCTGGACCACGACGTTGGTGTTCGCCGGGAAGTCCCACCCGACGTGGGGTTTGGCGCCCTGCTTCGGGGCCTCACCCAGGGCACGCGCGGTATCCGCGGAGCGGACGAACCGATTGCGGTACCACTCCGCCCTGCCGTCGCGAAGCCGGACGCCGTGGACCATGCCGGTACCGAGGAACCAGTGGTGGCTGGCCACATCGACGAGGCCGACCGGGTTCGGGCCGTTGCGCAGGTACCGCCCGTCCAGGTGCGCCGGCAGCGTGCCGGTCACCGGCAGGTCGAGGGCGGTGGTCTCCACCTGCACTGGACCGAAGTTGTCGGTCAGGTAGGGGTTCTCGGCAGTCGCAGTCACGGTGGACCTCCCGTTGCATAGCGCCGTTATGGCAATTCATAGCACTGTTATGCGACCATGCCAAGGTGCCGAAGACCGCCGATCCGTCCGTGCGCACTGCGCTCCTCGAGGCCGCGGCCGCGCTCATCGCGACGCAGGGCTCGGCCGGGCTGACCTTGCGGCGCCTCACCGAGGAGGTGGGGACATCGACGATGGCGGTCTACACCCACTTCGGCGGGATGCAGAATCTGCGCCAGGAGATCCGCCGCGAGGGTTTCGCGCGGCTCAAGGAGCACCTGGACTCGGTGGAGCCGTCGCGGGATCCGCTGACCGATCTGACTTTGCTCGGCTGGGCGTACTGGGACAACGCCCTGGAGAACCCGCACCTGTACCGGGTGATGTTCCTCGACCACCACGAGCCGGCCGACGACATCGTGGGGCTGGACACCTTCGACCAGTTGGTCGCCGTGGTGGCCCGCTGCGTGGCGGAGGGGCGGTTCGGGCCGGGGGAACCGTTCGACCTGGCGCTGCAGTTGTGGGCCTCGGTGCACGGCCTGGTGACGCTGGAGCTGTCCGGCCTGGTCTCCGAGACGCTGGCGGTGGAGATGCTGATCGCCTCCTGGCGGAGCCTGTTCGTCGGGTTCGGCGCCGAGCCCCGGGCCATCACGCGGTCGCTGCGCCGGGCCCGGCGCGATGCGCCGCCGGCCGCCCGGACCCTGGGCTCGGGCGGCTGACGGCCGTCATCACGCGAGCTTGGCGACCGACGTGGTCGTGGTCTTCTCGAACTCCGCGGTCGGGGCGTCGTCCAGGTCGCCCATCTGGGCCCACTGCACGACGGTGACGAGGTTGCCCTCGTAGCCGATGCCGTACATGTGGATCCCGGGCTCGGAGTCCGGGTGCGAGGTGTGGACGCCGTAGATGTGGGTGTTCGCGGTCGGGGCGCCGAAGTCCTTCGACTCCCCGGTCCCGTCGGGGTTCTCCTCGAGCCAGCCGTCGACACACAGCGCCGCGGCGTGGGCGAGGACGTCCATCAAGGCCTGCGCGTCGGCCTCGGATGCGGTCCGCACGACCACCTGCGTCGCGTGGGTGTCGAATTCGGTGCCGAAGGCGCGGGACCAGATCTGCTTCTGGCCCGTCAGCGCGTTCTCCAGGCAGAACGGCGCGTACTCCGGCTGACCGGCGGTGACCTTGCCCGCGAACCAGGCCGAGGTCGGGTGCTTGGGCAAATCGGTGCCGGCGAGAAAGCCGGGGACGGCGGCCGCGGCGGGGGAAGCGCTGGGCTGCGCGGTCGGCTCCGGTGTCGCGTTGGCCGTCGGGGACGAGGTCGCGGCGGGCGGGCAAGTCGGCGACCGAGTTCGTGGCGTCGTCTCCGCAGGCGGTCAGCAGAACCACAGCGGCGGCGGCGAGGATCAGGGTCGTGGTGCGCTTCATGGTGTCCCCCAGGTGTCGGTTCTAGTGCGGTGATGCCAATGTCGGGGCGGCGATGAGGTCCCACAAGGCATCCGGCCCGGGACGGGACGCCGGGATGGTTCCAGGCCCCTGACCTGCTGGAATGCGTCTAGGGTGGGACGCCGGATCGGGACGGGGGAGTACGTGACGGAGCCTGCAGCGGACCTTGCCGCGCAGTTGCGGGCGCTCAAGGACCGCTCGGGGCTCAGCTTCGGGGCGCTGGCCCAGAAGCTGCACGTGGGCACCTCGACCCTGCACCGGTACTGCGCCGGCGAGGCGGTCCCGGTCGAGTTCGCCGTCGTCGACCGGTTCGGTCGGCTGTGCGGGGCGACCGGCGACGAGATGGTCGCGCTCCATCGGGCCTGGCTGGTCGCCGACGCGGCCCGGACCCGCGGGGTCGAGCCGCCCGGGCCAGGTCTCGCGCCCGAGGTCGACGCGCGTGAGGTCGCCGCGCGGCCGGCCGACGAGCCCGCCCGGCCGATGAACCGGCGACGGGCGGTGGTGATCACCGCGATCGTCCTCAGCCTGTGCGTTCTCGCCGGCGGGCTGACCGCCTGGCTTGCCGACGGCGAGGGCGACGACACCGCGGCCGTCCAGAACGGGGCCCCGGCGGCTGACCCGCTGACCACCACCCTGCGGACGAATCTGTGGGAGGCGGGCTGCGACCACAGCTACCTGATCGACAAGGCGCCCACCGAGGTTCCGGAGCCGCCGGTCGAGGCCGACGCCGCGGACTGGTCAGCTGAGCTCGCGGGCGTCGACGCCCGGCGCACCATTGTCGAGGTCACCGTGGCCGGCACCGGCGACGAGCCGGTCGTGCTGCAGGGGCTCACCGTGCGGGTGGTTCATCGGCGGGCGCCCCTGAGCTGGAACGTCTACGCGATGAACCTCGGGTGCGGCGGCGCGCTGTCCCCGGCGACCTACGCCGTCGACCTCGACCAGCCTCGCCCGATCGCCCGGGCCCGAGGCGGGCACGACGGCGAGAATCCGCTGCCCGCGGTCACGTTCCCGTTCCGGGTCTCGCGCACCGACCCGGTGGTGTTGCTGGTCGTCGCTCAGACGTTGAACTGCGACTGCGACTGGTTCCTCGAGCTGGCCTGGACGGCCGGGGGGCGCACCGGCACGAAGACCATCGGCAATGGCGAACGTCCGTTCCGCACGAGCGGTTCGACGAAGGAGCCCTACGGCTACCTGGAGAGCTGGGGGCGCTGAGTGTCCGCGGGCTTGCCGCGCGGGGCGTCGTCCTGGGGGCCCTTCGGTGCCACGTCCGACTTGCCCTTGTCCGCGCTCTTGTCGACGGCCTCGGCGGCCTTGCCGTTCTCGGCAACCTTCTCGCGGGCTTCCGCCGACCTGTCGTTGTCCACGGCCTGGTCGCGCGCCGCCGGCGGCTTCGCCTTCTTTGCGCCCTTGCCTGCGGGCGTCCTGGCGGCCGGGGCTTCGGCGGCGAGCGCAGCGCAGAAGCCGGCGACATCGCCCTGCGGTGCGGCGGCGACCAGGCGAGAGAACGCCGGGTTTCCGGCGACCTTCGCGTTGTCGCCCGCGCCCGCGGTGAAGGCCTTGCACAACCCGGCGTAGGACTTCTCCCGCCCGGCCTTGGCGTCGGCGCGGTCTGCGGCAGCCGCTGACTGCGCGGCATTGCGCACCGCGGCGGTCTGTGCCGGGTCTGCAACGGTGCCGTCGGTGGATCCGCGGCTGTCGCTGGGAATGGAGGGCTTCGCGTCGTGACCGATCGTCAGCGGCGCCGGCAGAACGTCGGTCGTCGCGGCCAGGGCGACGCCGCCGAGCGAGGTCAGAACCAGGGCTGCGGCCGCTGCCTTGACGGTGAGGACCGTGGCGCGAATCTTGGACGTCCGGCTCGGGCCGGCGGCCGGGGCGTGCGCAGCCCGGAATGCAGCCACCGCCGCTTCCTCACCGGCGATCTCGCCCGGGGAGATCGGACCGGCGGCGCCGGCGAACAGCGCGACGAGGGCATCGGCCTCCGCGGCGGTCGCGCCCGGAACCAGGGCGAGGACGTCCTCGACCTCGTCCCGCCGGCTACGACCGGCTCGCCGGTCCTGATGGCTCGTCATCACATGTCCTTCAGCGCAGCGGCCTGTGGAGATGTCACACCGTCGTCGCCGGTTTTTCCCAGCGTCAACTGTTTCGCGAGGGTCTTCAGGCCGCGGTGGGCTGCAGTACGCACGGCGCCGGCGCGCTTGCCCAGCACCGCGGCGGCCGCTTCCGCGTCCAGGCCGACGATGACGCGCAGCATCACGGCCTCGGCCTGGTCGGGCGGCAGCGTCGCGATCAGCGCGAGTGCGGCGTTGCCGTCGGCCAATTCGATGGCCGTGCCGGCGGTGTCGTCGCCGGCGGGGAGGTCGACGAATTCCTCGACAGGAGCATCTGCGGAGACGGGGCGGCTGCGGACGCGGCGCAGGTGGTCCATCGCCCGGTTGCGCGCGATCGTCGCGCACCAGCCGCGGAACCCGTCCGCCGTGCCGGAGAACTTGGCCAGGTCGCGGGCGATCTGCAGCCAGGCCTCGGAAGCGACGTCCTCCGCGTCGTCGCGGACGAGTACCCGCAGGTACCGCAGCAACGCGGGCTGGACGGTCCGATAGACCTCGCGGAAGCTCTCCTCATCGCCACGTTGGGCGCGCGCGAGGACGACAGCGAGGTCGTCGTTCGGCATGCCCCGGGCTCCTCAAGGTCGGCAGTGGCGGTGGGGGTCTGACGCTGGCCCTCCGCGTCGGGTTCCGCGCCCCGCCGGCACATCTCGGGCCTGGCGCGACATTCCGGGCCACGGATGTCACCGTCGCCAACTGATCCCACGCGGGGAGTGACATTGTCGCGAGGCGGCGCGCTGTATCCCTCAGAGCCGCACGACGCCTCGCGGTGCGCGCTTGCTGACCCCGATCCAGCTCACCCCAGGAGTTTTGAATGAACCGCACCCGTCTCGTCGCTGCCGCTGTCCTGACCCTCGGCCTGCTCGCCCCGGCGGGGGTGGCGGCCGCCGCTCCCAAGGCGCCGCCGGTCTGCGGCCAGGCCGCCATCGCCAAGGACCACAAGGTCAACAAGGCGAACGCCAAGGCCAAGGCCGCCAAGGCCAAGGGCAAGAAGAAGGGCCACAGCAAGCCGGCCTTCGTCCACGCCGGCAAGGTCACGGCCGTGGCCGCGGACTCCGTCTCGTTCGTCGTCCGTGGCGGCCAGGTCAAGGCCCTGCGCGGCTGCACGATCACCGTGGTGGTGACGTCGACGACCAAGGTCAACCGCAACGACGGCCCGTCCTCGCTCGCGTCCGTCCTGGTCGGCGACCACGTCAACGTCAAGGGCACCACCGCCAAGAACGCCGAGACCGGCATCGTCACCTACACCGCAACCCGGGTTTCCGCCGACGGCAAGGCCGCCAGCTGACCCTCGCGATTGTTTGACCACGGACCGGCCGCGCACCCACCTGCGCGGCCGTTCCGTTTCAAGAACACCCTGTCGCTCAGTTGCGGCCCCACTCGGCCGGCTGGCGGCCTCCCGCCCATCAGGCCCGTTTGGCCACTGTCAGAAGCACTGCCGAATCCTCGACTGCCTCGAGGGCATGGCGCGCGTCGGGGATGAACATCAGGTCACCGGGTGATCCGTTCCATCGGTTCTCTCCGGCGACGAGGGTCACGCGCCCGTGCAGGACCTGGAGGGTGGCTTCGCCGGGGCTCTCGTGCTCCTCCAGATTGTTGCCCGCCCGAAGCGCAACGAGGGTCTGCCGCAGGACGTGTTCGTGCCCCCCGTAGATGGTGTGGGCGCTGCGCCCGCTCGACGCCGCCGAGGCTGCCTCCAAGTGGTGACGGACGAGGGCTGTTAGGGATGCTTTCTGCATGGCTTCTCCTGATTGCCGGAAGGACCGAGTCTGCGGAGTCAGAGGACTGCGTGACTTCCCGTCTGTTATTCGGTCCATGCTGTCCCGATGGCCCGCCGGCCCGCAGGGCAGAAGGTCCTCGCCCAGCTTGACAGCGCATCCGTACGCACGCGGCGGACCAGGTACTTGGACCCTGGGGGGTGCGGCCCGGGCGTGGTCTCGTAGTCCCATGACGATGATCGAGGACGCCCGCAACTCGGTGCGGGCGGCTCAGGTGCGCGCACAGTGCGCCGAGCGCTTGGCCAAGGTTTGTGAGCGGCGGGCGCGGCTGGCGTGCAGCAAAGCTCCGATGTTCCTGATCGAAGCCAACCGTCTTCGGGCGGTGGCGTCTCACCGGCGCTGACCATCCACCACAGGGAGTTCTCGCGACGAATCCGTGCACGCTCGGTTCGAGCGGCGTACCGCCGGGGCCCTGTTCAACTCCGCGTTGACGGTGCGAATCGCCTCTGACACCGCGAGCAGCCGGCGCCTGCTGGCGGCCGTCCCTTCGGTCGCACCGCGGGTCTGGGGCCGCGATGCGCTGAGCACGGAAAGATGTGGAACTCCAGTTCGGTCGTCTCCTGGGTTCTCGGGATCAGCGGGTTGGACATTCGCGCCATCGCGCCACCCATGGGCGGTCGCCCGCCGGGTGGAACGCCGGGGTCGCGCCGCGCGCCGAGAATTACGCGGGGTGGTGTCCAGGTAGAGCAGCAATACCGCTCTTCGTCGCGGAGCCGGCGCAGCTAGGCTCTCTGCCCATGCTGATCACGCGGGCGCGAATACCTGGCTGATGTGTCTCCGCCACCTGCCTCGCGGCCGGCGCGGAACGCGTTCCAGGGGCGGTAGCTCAGCTGGTTAGAGCAGGGGACTCATAATCCCTGGGCCGTCGGTTCGAGTCCGACCCGCCCCACCAGACAACCGCAGGTCAGAGGCTTAAACATTCGTTCTTGCGCCCCATCCCGTGCCGGACTAGTTATCTCACCGATTATGTTGACAAGCCAAATGCAGCGCTCCGTAGGGATAACTGGAGTACAGGGGAGTCCAGAGGGCTAGTGCGCACAAGGCTCAGCGGGGCCCGCGAGCGGGGTTCGGGGCGCGCTTCGTCCGGTCGGATGCGGTTGCGTGCGTCCTGGCCGTACATCACCACGAGGCGAAGTACTTCAAAACTTGAGCTCGCGGATTTGGCGACCGGTCCAAGGCGGTTCAGAGTGCGTAGACGCCGATCTCGCTGATCGCGACAGAGTCGTTCTCCTCGGTCTCGGAGAGACATCAGGATGGTCACCCGAACGGTCGACGTAAGGGTCGCGGGTATTTCCATGACCTGGAAGGTCCGGTTGTTCGGATCGGTATCGAATTCCTGCTCCATGAACGACCCGTCGTCGAAGGTCCATCGCACCAAGGCGATGCGCCTGTTCTGCGGATAACGATCCTCCGCGTCGCGTGGGTCGAACTTGGCGTAGCCGGGCGTCATTCCAAGGCGGAGCACCGTGACCGGGAACGGGTATCGCAGGACGATTTGAACTCCATCGCCGTTCCCGCGGCATCGCCAAGCGGTTGTGAGGTCGCCGTCAATCAGGTTGTCGGCGTCGTAGTCCACAGCGTTGCCGTCGTTGTCCGTCGACGGAGGAGCGGTGCACGTGGCGCTCGCACTCTCTATTGGGATCAGTGCGGACCCATCGGGCAGTTCCTCGGGCGGGGCTTCTGCTGACTCCTGCTGCTCGCAGTCTCTGAGTACGCCAGAGGCTGGGTTTGCGAGTCCAGATTTGCAGCGTCGTGTTGAGCTGCCTCAGGGTTGACGGCGTATCCCGTCGCATCGGAGAAGACGTTTTTGGCGATGACGATCCCGACGGCTTGGCCTTGAAGGTCGATCAGCGGCCCGCCAGACCCGCCTGGATTCACGGCAGCGTCGGTCTGTATCACGCCGCGATTGATCCCCGCGTCAGTGGGGAGCTCCCGGTCCTGGCCGGAAACGGTGCCTGTCGTGAGCGTGAGTTCCCCGTCGGGGTAGCCGATAGCGGCGACTAGTTGGCCGACCATCGGCTGGGAGCCAAGGGGAATGAAGGGGCGCGAGGTGTCGACGGTTGTCTGGATCAGCGCGATGTCACGGGCACGGTCGATGCCGATCACCTGGCCCGATGTAGGGCCCTGAGCCGTTACCACGGAGAAGGACCGAGCGCCGTCCACAACATGAGCGGCCGTTAGGACATGCCTTCCGTCAATGAAAAAGCCGGACCCTACGCCGGATTCAGTGCAGTAGTCCGCGTCTATTCGAACGACTGCGTCCTTCAACGTGGAGAACTGAACCTGGAAGTCGGTGACCGTCGACGTGGGGGCAGCTTCGGTCGAAGATGCTGCCGATTCGATTGGATCCGATCCGCTGCAGGCGGCAACGGAGCTCAATGCCAAGGCCAGCGACAGGCCGATGCTCTGGTTGAACGCGCGGCGCCGAAGACGTGGCCCGAGCACGTGAACTCCTGACGCTCTGTCTGACTACGCCCCGCAAGATCGTCTCAGCGACGCCAACCGGACGGAAGACGTCGACCAAAACGGATACTCTCGCGATGAACATTCTTGGGACTTGATCATTGCGCCCGCGACGCGCAACTGAAGAAATCCTCCTGGTGCCGGGTTCGTGAACAGCCAGCTTGGGCGACGATGATGCAGCCCCACCACTACGACTGCCACTCTCAGGGCGATGATCTGGTCATGTGCCGCACTCCACCCCGTGTGTGAGAAAGCATGTATTGACTGACCCCTGCCTCTGACCTGCATCTGTGCAGGTGTTCGTGCAGTATGACGAGGTGTCATATCGCGCCGATTGCGTCTCGTAATCCGTGGGTCGCCTGTCGGGCTGAACCGCCCCACCCGCCCCACCACCTTCAAAAGTTTAACTGGTCATCTCTGGCCTCCTAAGTAACGAGTTCCCTCTGAATCTGGGGTGTTCTGGCGGTGATCGCCCCCGGTCACATCAAGGCTGCAATCCCCAACCTGCCGCGCGGCGGTCGGACGTGCGCTGGCTATCGCTCGGGGGATTGAGCGCAGCGGCCAGCCGGATCAGCGCGGGTGATGCCGTCGAGGGTTACGTGGGGGAGGGCGGCGCCAAGTCGCTCGCAGACCAGTCTTCTGCCCGGACCCGGCGAGACCGTGCCCGTCATTGTCGAGGGCCGCGAAGGCTCCGTCTGCCGCCCGAACCTCGCCGGCGCCCTCGTGGTCAAGGCCGCCGCCCACGGCAACGTTGGGGACGCCGACCGGCGTCGGCACCGTCACGACTTCGTCGCGCTGGCGGGCCTGCTCACTGCGGCCGAGTTCGCGGCCGACGATGTGACCAAGACTGACCGCCGTCGCGTCCGACCCGCCCCACTCACCCCACTGATTAAGTCGACCGGTGCCGAGCAGCGATATCAGGCTGTTCTGGCGGTGATCGCCGAGGGCGACACCATCAAGAGCGTCGCGGACCGATCGGGGCGGACGTTGTCCGGGTCCTCATGATCTGGACCTCGTGCAGCAGGATGTAGCAATGCGCCGCCCCGCTCCTGACCCCGTCGGTCCCGGCCAGGAGTCGGTCTGGGACTACCCGCGGCCGCCGCGGGTTGAGCAGGATCGGCGGCGCGCGGTGCTGCGATACGGGCAGACGGTGGTCGCGGACACCGCCGACCTGATTCGCGTGCTGGAAACCAGCAGCCCGCCGACCTTCTACCTGCCACGACGGGCGTTCGGCGATCATCTCCGCGATGCCGAGCGGATCACGGTGTGCGAGTGGAAGGGCGTCGCGCGCTACGTCGACCTGATGGTGCCCGGTGCGACGGTGCCGGCCGTGGGTTGGTGGTACCCCGAACCGAACCCGCGGTTCGCGGAGCTTCGCGACCGGGTGGCGGTCTA
The DNA here is from genome assembly GCA_963756785.1 of uncultured Actinomycetota bacterium. Classification (GTDB taxonomy): domain Bacteria; phylum Actinomycetota; class Actinomycetes; order Sporichthyales; family Sporichthyaceae; genus Sporichthya. The sequence goes on along the minus strand of CAVWPF010000007.1, from coordinate 1,062,101 downwards.
CGCCGGTGCGTTCGACGAAGTCACCCTGGCGGGGGAGCGCGTGCGCCCTCAGCCCGGTGCCTTCTACGGCGGCTGGATCACCGCCGAGGTGGTCGGTCCCTTCAAGGGAGAGCCGGGCAGCGAGGGCTGGTGACGCTCATAGGGTGAGGCCATGGTCGTCCGCTCGCCTTACGGTTCCTGGTCCACGCCGATCACCTCGGAGCTGCTGCTCAGCTCAGCTGTCCGCCTCGGCGAGATGCGCGTCGACGGCTCTGATGTGGTGTGGGCCGAGGGGCGCCCGGCGGAGGGAGGCCGGACCCAGCTGGTCCGGCGAACTGCTGCGGGGGATCGCACCGACCTGCTGCCGGAGGGGTTCAACGCGCGCACCGCCGTCCACGAGTACGGCGGCGGGGCGTGGTGGGTCCGCGACGGAGTGACCTGGTTCGTTCACTGGGACGACCAGCGGCTGTACCGGCTTGAGCCGGGCTCGGCGCCGCAGGCGCTGACCGAGGAGCCGGCCGTCCCCCGTGGGGAGCGCTGGGCGGACGGGGAGGTGTCGCCGGATGGCGAGTGGATCGTCTGTGTCCGTGAGCAGCACGCGGCCGAGGGTGGCGCGGCCGCGGTGCGCAACGAGATCGTCCGACTGTCGGCCCACGGCCCGTCGAAGCCCGAGGTGCTCGCGAGTGGTGCGGACTTCGTGGCCGCACCCCGGCTCTCACCGGACGGACGGACTCTCGCCTACGTCCGCTGGAACCATCCCTCGATGCCGTGGGACGACACCGAACTGGTCAGCCTCGACCTCGGTACGGGCGTCGAGAAGGTTCTCGCCGGCGGCCCGGGGGAGTCGGTCGGCGAGCCACGCTGGACCGCCGACGGCCGTCTGTGGTTTCTCTCCGACCGCACCGACTGGTGGAACCTGTACTGCGCCGAGCCTGACGGTGCAGTCGCGGCGGTGGTCGAGATCGAGGCGGAAATCGGCGTGCCCGCCTGGGTGTTCGGCTCCGGCCGGTACGCCGTCCTCGGCGACGGCACCGTGGTGTTCGCCCGGATCCGCGACGGTTATGACGGGCTGGCTCTTAAGCTGACGGATGGTCAGATCGTCGATCTGGAAATTCCGTTCACTGTCTACACCGACCTGCGTGCCGCCGGCCCGTCGGCGGTCGTGGTCGTCGCCGGGAGTCCGAGAGGCGAGCTGGAGGTGACCCGGATCGACGTTGACGGCCGCACGCCGACGCTCACCCAGCTGCGCGCGCCGCGGGAGCTGGGCCTCGACCCGGACCTGATCTCGGTGCCGGAGCACGTCTCGTTCCCGAGCCGCGGGGTCGACGGCTCCGCGCGCCCGGCCCACGCGCTGTACTACCCGCCGGCCAACCCCGGGTTCGTGGCGCCGGACGGCGAGCTACCTCCGTTGCTGGTGGTGATCCACGGCGGCCCGACCGCGGCGGCCGTCCCGGTCCTGCAACTCCAACTGCAGTACTGGACCAGCCGCGGGTTCGCCGTGGTGGACGTCAACTACGGAGGCTCGACCGGCTACGGGCGGCCCTACCGCAAGCTGCTCGCCGACGCCTGGGGTGTGATCGACGTCGAGGATTGCGTCGCGGCCGCCCGCTGGCTCGCGGAGAGTGGGCGTGCGGATCCGGAGCGGTTGTGCATCCGGGGTGGCTCGGCCGGCGGTTTCACCACCCTGGCCGCGCTGGTCCGTGACGACACCCCCTTCGCCGCGGGTGCCGACCACTTCGGGGTCTCCGACCTCGCGGCACTGGCGGCCGAGACGCACAAGTTCGAGAGCCGCTACCTCGACGGGCTGGTCGGGCCGTACCCGGAGGCCGCGGAGATCTACCGCGAACGATCTCCACTGACCCACGTCGCGAACTTCCGCAAGCCCTTGATCGTCCTGCAGGGCAGCGAGGACGCCGTCGTACCTCCCGAGCAGTCCGAGGTGATCGTGGAGGCGTTGCGTACCCGCGGGATCCCGGTCGCCTACCTGCTCTTCGACGGCGAGCAGCACGGCTTCCGCCGGGCCGAGAACATCCGTCGCGCCGTCGAGGCCGAACTGTCCTTCTACGCCCAGGTCTTCGGCTTCGACCTCCCGTCCGAGGAGCGCATCGAGCCCGTCATGATCGAGAACCTGACGGGACGGACCGCAGGCGCATGAACTGGCGCGGGATCACAATGCGAGTGCTCGCGAAAGTCGCGCGCCCGCAGCAACGTCGGACCACCGAGCCGCCCGCGCGCGGGAGTCGGAAGCTCCAGTACGCGCCGGATCTCGACGGTGCCGCGGATCCCGGGGAGATCGTCTGGGCGTGGGTGGCGTACGAGGAGGACGCGAGCCAGGGCAAGGACCGGCCGCTGCTGGTGATCGGCCGTGATGGCGAACGGCTGCAAGGCCTGATGCTGTCGAGCAACAGCGACCGGGCGGGCGAACGCCACTGGCTCTCTCTGGGCGCCGGAACCTGGGACGGCCGAGGTCGCCCGTCGTGGGTCCGACTGGACCGGGTTCTTGAGGTGGCGGAACGCGGCATCCGCCGCGAGGGCGCCGTTCTGGACCGCACGCGCTTCGACCTGGTTGCTGCGGAGCTTCGTCGTTCCTACGGCTGGAGCTGAGAGCTCACTCTCCGATGTCCTCGAGCCAGATCTCGGGCTTGGCCTCGATGAACGCGGTCATGAGAGCGGCGCATTCGTCGGAGTCGAGGTCGATGGTCTCCACGCCGTGCTCGTTCAGCCAGGCGACGCCCCCGGGGAAGGTCCTGGACTCGCCGATGACGACCGTCGGGATGCGGAACTGGCGGATCAGCCCGCTGCAGTACCAGCACGGCGCCAAGGTGGTCACCATGATCGTGTCACGGTAGCTGCGTTGGCGGCCTGCGTTACGGAAGGCGTCCGTCTCCCCGTGGACCGACGGGTCGCCGTGCTGGACCCGTCGATTGCGTCCTTGCCCCAGCAGCCGTCCGTCGCGGTGGAAGAGCGCGGCGCCGATCGGGCACCCGCCCTCCTCGAAACCGGTGCGGGCTTCCTGGAGGGCGACCGGGAGCAATGCCCTGGCCTGTTCGATGCTCAACGACACAGACCCACGCTAATGGGACATGCCGGGGCGGGCCGGAGGCGGCTCGGAATTCTGCAGGGCGCCGCCCGGTTCCCTTAGGCATGTACGCGATGGAGTCCGACGAGTTCGAGCTTGCGGTTGCGCGGGTGCTGGAGAACCTGCCCCGGCGGTTGTCCGATCGCATCGCCAACGTTGCGTTCGGCGTCGAGGACGGGCTCGAGCGGATGAACCTGCTCGGCCTCTACGAGGGTATTCCGCTCACCCGCCGGACCACGCAGTACGCCTTTGCGCTGCCCGACCGGATCACGATCTACCGCTATCCGATCCTCGTCCGGTGCTCGACGTACGACGAGGTTCTCCAGAAGATCGAGCTCGTCGTCAAGCACGAAGTCGGGCACTACTTCGGCATCAGCGACGCCCGCCTGCATGAGCTCGGCTACGCCTGATCAGGTCCCGGCCGGCCCGAACCAACGGCTGACCGCATCGGCGAGGCCGGCGTCGTCTCCTTCGCCCACCCAGGCGACATAGCCGTCGGGCCGGACGAGGACCGCGCTCGGTGCGGGAACTTCACCGAGAACGGGAAGCTCCCACGTCCCGGCGTAGTTCGCGTCGACCACGCGGACACGCTCGGACTGCACACGCAGCGCACCGGAAGCACCGAGGTTGATCAGCAGCGGCCGCGCCTTGTGCAGCAGCGCGAATACGCGGACGATCCCGTCGGCCGTCACCAGGTCGAGGTCGGGCATCCGCCGTCCGAGCAGGGGGTGGCCCTCGCCGAGGTCGTAGCGGATGGACAGGCCGGACAGCAGGCCGGCGAGATGCGTGCGCGACCCGTCGACCGCGGCAATTTCTGACACCTCGTCAACGAGGGCCTGGGAGCGGTCGTCCCGGCGCTGCAGTGTGGTCTGCGCGATGGTGTGGCGCAGCACCCGGGCCGTGACCGGATGCCGCTCGGCCTGGTAGGTGTCGAGCAGGCCCTCGGGGGAGGTCCCCGCAACGACCTGCCCGAGCTTCCAGCCCAGGTTCACCGCGTCCTGCAAACCGAGTCCGAGACCCTGGCCGCCGACGGGGTAGTGGATGTGCGCGGCGTCCCCGGCCAGCAGCACTCGGCCGCTGCGGTACGACGCGGCCTGCCGGGTCGCGTCGGTGAACCGCGAGAGCCAGGTCGGGTTGTGCACCCCGAAGTCGGTGCCGTACGCCGCGGTCAGTGAGGCGCGCAGGTCGGCCAGGGTCGCCTCGGTGCTGGGGCCGATCTGCCGCTCGGTGGTCACGACCCGGACCGTCTTGCCGTCCTCCAGACGGCTCAGCCCGTGGACCCCGACGTCGTCGAAGCGCGGTCCGAGCGGGAGCTCCTCGGTGACCTCGACCTCGGCGATCAGGTTGCTGCGCGTCGCCTCCCACCCGGGGAAGTCGATGCCGGCGGCCTTGCGGACGAGACTGCGGCCGCCGTCGCACCCGACGAGGTAGTCCGCGCGCAAGGACCCCTCGTCCGCGAGGTGCACGTCGACGCCGCCGGTGTCCTGGACAAATCCCGTGACCTCGCGCCCGTAGTAGATGCGCACCGACAACTCAGCGATCCATTCGGCAAGCAGGCGTTCGATCTGGTTCTGCCAGATCCCGAGGGTGTACGGATGGCGCGTCGGGAAATCGCTGAGATCCAGTTGCGTCGAGCCGATCGAAAGGACCTGGACCTGCTGGCCCTCGGCGAGGAAGCGGTCGACGACACCTCGCTGGTCCAGCACTTCGATCGTGCGGGAGTGGAAGCCGCCGGCGCGGGACCCGGCGAGCACGTGGTCCGGCCGCCGTTCGACGATCGCGACGTCGACCCCCGCCAGCGCGAGCTCCGCGGCCAGCATCATCCCGGCCGGGCCACCGCCGGCGATCAGTACCGCATGCATGCCCCCACGTTAGGTCAGCGAAGTGTCGAGGCGTCGATGACGAACCGGTACCGGACGTCGGAGGCGAGGACCCGCTCGTAGGCCTCGTTCACCTGGTCGGCACGGATCACCTCGACCTCGGAGACGATGCCGTGCTCGGCGCAGAAGTCGAGCATCTCCTGGGTGCGGGCGATGCCACCGATCATCGACCCGGCGAAGTTGCGGCGGGCACCGATCAGGGACATCACGCTCAGGCTGAGCGGCTCGCCCGGGGCGCCGACGTTGACCAGGGTGCCGTCGACGGCGAGCAGGCCCAGGTAGGCGTCGAGGTCGATCGTGGCGCTGACGGTGTTCAGAATGAGATCGAACCGGTTGGCGAGCTGGGAGAACGTGTCGGGGTCCGAGGTCGCGAAGTAGGCATCGGCGCCGAGGCGGAGCCCGTCCTCCTGCTTCTTCAGCGACTGCGACAGCACGGTGACCTCGGCGCCGAGTGCGTGCGCGATTTTGACGGCCATGTGGCCGAGTCCGCCGAGGCCGACCACCGCGACCTTCTTGCCGGGCCCCGCGCCCCACTGACGCAGCGGGGAGTAGGTGGTGATGCCGGCGCACAGCAGGGGAGCGGCGGCGGCCGGGTCCAGGCTCGCGGGGACGGAGAGGACGTAGTCCGCGTCGACGACGACGTGCGTCGAGTAGCCGCCCTGGGTGGTCGTGCCGTCGCGGTCGGCGCCGCAGTACGTGGCGACCATGCCGTTTGCGCAGTACTGCTCGTCGCCGTTGCGGCAGTTCGCGCACTCGCCGCAGGAGTTCACCATGCAGCCCACGCCGACGCGGTCCCCGATCCGGTGGCGCGACACGTCGGCGCCCACCTCCGCGACGACTCCCACGATTTCGTGACCGGGCACGACCGGGTAGGGCATGGGACCCCAGTCACCGTGAACGGTGTGGATGTCGGAGTGGCAGATCCCGGCGAACTGGATCTCGATGAGGACATCGTTGGCGCCGACCTCGCGGCGGTCGATGGTCGTCGGGGCCAGAGGCTGACCCGCGGCCGGAGCGGCATAGGCGTTGACGCGCATGACAGAACTTCCTTCTCTTCTGACGTTTCCTCAATAGTGCGCGGGCACACCCCCATCGGGGCGTGGCAGCGACTCGTCGTACCGCAGCGTGCTGGCCGGAAGTCCGGTCAGCGTGGCCGCTTCCCTGATCGTGTACCCGCGCGGAGTGGTCGGGGCGTTCACAGGTCCGACGTGAGGAACTTCACGTACTTGAAGTCAAAGGTCGGGTGGATCACATGTGCGGGTACTACCAGTCCGCGTCCGCAGAGGGGAGCGCGCGGTCGATCGCGATGAGCAGGGCCGAGGCGACGAAGGGCTTGGTGAGGTAGGTGGCCCCCATCTCCCGTCCGGTGTCGATGCTGTCCTGCTGCACCTGGGCGCTGAGGAAGATGGCGGGCAGGTCGGTCATGCCCTCCCGTCTGCGCAACTCGGTGAGCAACTCGAAGCCGTTCATGCAGGGCAGCCCGACGTCGAGGATCGCCAGGTCCGGCGGCGTTTCGCCCAGCGCTTCCAGGGCCAGCGGTCCCGACGCGGCGCCGAGGACCTTGTGGCCCGCGCCGCGGCAACGCGCCGTGATGAGGTTCAGGATGTCGGCGTCGTCCTCGACGACGAGCACTCGTGCCATGTCAGTCTCCTCGGGTGGTGATGGCCTGCAGCATCCGGTTGATGTCGGTCGCCCGGAACGGCTTGACGACGTGTCCATCGATCTCCGGAGGCTCCGGGGCCTCGCGTGGATCGAGAATGGACACCACGTAGACAGGGGCGGACCCGGCGAGGCCGAGCGCGCGGAAGCGCCGGATGAATTCCCAGCCGTCCATGCCGGGCAGCTGGATGTCGACGACGGCCAAGCTGGGCCGCTCGGCCTCGACCGCGGCGAGAGCAGCCTCGCCGCTGGCGACGGGCGCCGTGCGGTGCCCGGCGCGGGTGAAGCGGCGCACCAGCAGGTAGCGGACGTCCGGATCGTCCTCGACGATCAGCACGGGCCCAGTTGCGGGCATCAGCTCGCTCCCACGGTCTGCAGAGCCGGCACGGCCAGCGGAAGTTCGACGGTGACGGTGGTGCCGCGGCCGGGTGCGGAGTCGACCTCGATGGAGCCGCCGTGCCCCTCCACGATCGACTTCACGATGGCCAGGCCGAGCCCGGTGCCCTGGATCGCGTGCTGGCGGGCGGTGGAGGACCGGAAGAAGCGGGTGAACAACTGCTCCTGTTCGTCCTGAGGAATGCCGATGCCGGTGTCGCTCACCGACAGCTGCGCCCGTCCATCGGCGCCCGCGGCGACGATCGCGACCGTGCCGCCGTCGGGGGTGAACTTGATCGCATTGGTGACCAGGTTGAGCACCACCCGCTCGAGCTGACCGGCGTCGCCCGTCACGATGCCGAGGTCGGCGGGCACGTCGATCGCGAAGCGCAGGTCGCGTTCGGACAGCATCGGGAGCACTGCCCGGTGCACCTCGCCGAGAACGGCAACGAGGTCGACGGGATCCGCTCCCGGCCGAATGTTGCCGGCCTCGATGCGCGACAGGGTGAGCAGTTGTTCGATCAGGTCGAGGAGGCGCCGGGAATTGCGCTCCACGACCTCGAGCAGTTGCAGCTGGTCGCCGGTGAGGTCTCCGGCCTCGCCTTCGACGAGCATCTCCAGATAGCCGGTGATGCTGGTCAGCGGCGTCCGCAGTTCGTGGGAGACCGAGGAGACGAAGTCCGACTTCGTCTGGTCCAGCTCGCGCAGGCGCTGACTGATTTCCTGCTCCTGTTGGTAGGACTGCGCCTGCAGCAACGCGGCCCCGACGGTGCGCGCGAGCGCGTGCACGATCGCGATGTCGTTGTGGGTCCAGGACCGCGGCGTCCGGGTGTGCACGGAGAGCCAGCCCATCGCCCGGGACCCGACCCACATCGGGGCACCCAGGTAGGACTGGACCTCGAAAGAGCGCAGCTCCTCGGCCTCCGTCGGGCGGAGCCGCGCGTCGTGCTGAACATCGAAGATGGCGAGGACGGAGTCGTCGCCGACCATCCGGCGCGACAGCCGCACGATTCCGGCGGCCGGGGCAGTGTTCAGGGGCAGCTTACTGACGCCCTCTCGGGACCACGACTCGGCGACGCTCCCGAGCTGGTCGTCATCGGCGAATCTGACGACCACTCGATCGACGTCGAGAGCCTGCCCGAGCGCGGTGACCGCGCGCCGCAGGACGGACGTGGGTTCGAGGTCCTGCCGGATCGTCTGGGCCAGGTCGTTGATCAGGCCGGCCCGGTGCGCTTGCTCGCTGATCTGCAGCTCGTTGCGGCGCTGCTCGGTGACATCGCGGCCGACCCCGATGAAACCGGTAGGTGTGCCGCCCGCGTCGCGGATCGCGGTCACGGTCAGGGAGACCGTCAGCCGTTCGCCGCTCCTTCTGATGTAGGTCCAGTCCTGCACGTCGGCCTCGCCGGTCCGGGCGGCGGCTACGAAGACCTCCCGGGGGTCGAGATCGAGTTCGCGCGCCCGCTGCACCACCTCGGCGGGATCGTGCAGCACCGCCGGAGTGCGGCCGATCATCTCTTCCGGCGCGTAGCCGAACATCCGGCTGGCACCCTCGTTGAAGACGGTGATCGCGCCGTGCGCATCGGTCGCGATGATCGAGACCTGGGTGGCGCCGTCGAGCACACCGGCGAGCTGGTCGTGCGCGTCGCGAGCCCGAGCCTCCGCCTCGGCGACGCTCGCGGCGCCCACCACGAGACGGGTGACCAGATCGTGCACGAGCACGCCCACGAAGAGTGAGACCGCCGTGAACAGCGCCGCCCGGTACAGCTCCGTCATGGGGTAACTGGACGTCCCGAATCCCAGCAGCGCCGGAGCACCCAGGACGACGGACTGCACCAGTACCGCCGCGCCGACCTCGCGGCGGTTGCCGTAGAGGGCGAACAGCAGGATCGGAAGCAGGACGAGGACGGTGAAGGGCGAGGAGGGCCCGCCGGTGGCGTCGCGCAGCACGCCGACGACCGGCAGGTAGCCCAGGGGAACGATTGCCTGGCTCCAGCGCGGCAGGCGTCGCCAAGGGACGATCAGCGCGAGGCCGATCAGCACGATCGAGGCGACGGCGGCGACGGTGAACAGCTCGAGGTCTGCCGTGTCGATGCTGACGACCGCGACGGCCAGCGCTACCAGGACAACCCCGGCGAACGGGACGATCCGGCGCCACCGGCCTTCGGCGGCGAAAGGCCCCAGATCGCGGGAGTCCTGCGCTGTCTGGGTCACAACAACTGTTTCGGCGCCTGGTGGGTCGACTTGAGCGGGGAACTCAGTGGACCGGACACTGCCCCAGAGGACGAAGCCGGCCGTCGAGGGAGTACATGAACACCCGGGCAATCAGTTTCCGCGTGGTCGGACAGTTTGCTCCGCCTCGCCGCGGGGAAGTCACTGCTCTTCACGCCGTCCGGAGGTGCTCGTGACGACAGACATGTCCGCGGCGGCCGACAAAGCCGAGGAATTGGGCGAAAGCGCGCCCGTCGAGGGGCTCGCCCGGATGGGCCTGGTGGCCTACGGCGTCGTGTACCTCCTGGTCGGCTGGGCGGCCCTCGCGATCGCCTGGGGCGGCTCGCGAGACTCCGCCGACACCTCCGGAGCGATGAAGACACTCGCCGCGCAGCCGTTCGGGCGCGGCCTGCTGTGCCTGGTCGCCGTCGGGCTGCTGGCGCTGGCCGTCTGGCAGCTGACGGAGGCGATCTGGGGCTGCCGGGACCGCCAAGGCCTCAAGCGCCGGCGCAAGCAGATCAGCAGCACCGGCAAGGCGGTGTTCTACGCCGTGCTCGGCGTCAGCGCGGCGTCCGTGGCGCTCGGCGGCGCGAGCGAGTCGAGCGGGTCACAGGCCCAGCAGGACCGCACCTCCGGCGTGCTTTCGTGGCCGGGTGGCCAGACCCTCGTCGTCCTCGCCGGACTCGCGATCATCGGCGTCGGCATCTCGTCCGTCCGCCGCGGGTTCACCAAGTCGTTCTGCAAAGAGATGACTCTCGGCGGAATGTCCGCGGCGGCGAAATCCGCCGTCACTCGGCTGGGGCAGGTCGGCCACTTCGCGAAGGGCATCGCCCTCGGCGCGGTCGGCGCCGTGCTCGCCTACGCGGCCTGGACCTTCGATCCGGCGGAGTCCCGTGGTCTCGACGGGGCCCTCAGGAAGATCGTGGAGCAACCATTCGGGGACGTCGCCCTGTCGGCCGTTGCGCTTGGGCTCATGGCCTTCGGTCTGTTCGCGATCGTCCAATCGAGGTACCGCCGGATGTGACCGGACGCCGCTGGCCAGCGATCTGATCCTGCATCATCTGCACCCAGGTGTCGACGAAGACATCGTCGTCCACCGCGATCGGGTCACGGCCGACGAGTAGGCGCAGGAGTCGGGAGGACCGGGCTACGCCGCCGCGGTGATCGCGGCGAGGTGGTCGAGGGAGTTGCTCAGGTGGTCAGGTGGGAACGGCGGGAAGTCGATCAGCCCGCGAGCCTCGTCGGTCGCGGCCGACCAGTCGTAGGTCAGGGTCACGTCGGTGCGGCCAGGTCCGGCCGCCCTCAGGTCGTAGCGCCACGTCCAGCCGCCGAACTTCAGGATGCCGTTGCCCGGGTCGTAGCCCGTCGCCCAGCCGATGGCCTTGGGGCGGTCGACGACGTCGAGGCGGTTGGCGGTCCGGTAGCCGCCATCGGGGTGGTTCGGGTGGTACATCGCCATCCAGAAGATCTGGCCGACCGCGGTCAGCGGTTCGTGCTCGAGCGACTCACAGACCCAGCCGGTGCCGTCGATCGAGGCGTGGGTCCCCGGGTCGGCGAGGACCGCGAAGACGGCCCCCGGCGGGGCGTCGATGGTCCTCGTCGCGCTGACGCTCTCCTCGGTCATGCGGAACCCCCTTGGTGATGGTGGTGTTGTCAGTGCAGACCGGACTGCAGGCCTGAACTCATCGCACGGGACAATCGTGGCCATGACTTCTGCGTCCGGCATGTTGGAGACCGTCGAGTTCGAGACCGGCCCGAATCCCCAGTGGACGGTGCTGCTGCTGCACGGGCTGGGGGACAGCGGCGACGGCTGGGCGCCGGTCGCGCCGCACATCGTCCGGCCCGGGTGGCCGTCGGTGCGGTTCGTGTTCCCGCACGCACCGGTGCAGCCGGTGACGATCAACGGCGGGATGAGCATGCGGTCCTGGTACGACATCGTCGACCTGAATGACATCGACCGCCGGGCGGACGAGGCCGGGCTGAAGCAGTCGCGGAGGCGGTCGAGGCCCTCATCGAGCGGGAGGCCGAGCGGGGCGTGCCGGCCTCACGGCTGGTGCTCGCCGGGTTCTCCCAGGGCGGTGCCGTCACCCTGACGCACGGTCTATGTCGGGCCGAGCCCGTCGCGGGGCTCGTGGCGATGTCGACGTACCTGCCGATGGCGGAGCGCGTGATCAGCGCGGCCCGCCGGGGCGAGCCGATGCCGGTGTTCATGGCCCACGGGCTGCACGACCCGATGGTGCCGCACCGCGCGGGTGAGCTGGCGGCCGAGCAGGTGCGCGGGCTCGGGCACGACGTCGAATGGCACTCGTACCCGATGCAGCACGAGGCGTGTGCCGAGGAACTCGATGCCCTCGGGGTGTGGCTCTCGGCGCGCTTCGCCGCGGCGTAAGCGCCCGGTGCGGGGCCGGCCCGAGGTTCCGGGCCGACCCGACGCGAGGTCAGGCTTGGGCTGAGCCGTCTTCCTTGACCCAGGCATCGACGTGCGCGCAGACGCTCGCCTTGCCGGCTTCGTTGCACGGGGCGCAACTGGTGAACCCGGTGCCGTGCTTGTGAGGCTTGATCGTGCTGGCGTCGAACGGAGGCGTCCGAACCGGTCGGGACGTGTCCGCATTTCGCGCGGACTTGACCGCGCGCATCTTCACTGACAAAAGAATTCTCCTTGGGGGTCCTGGCAGCCCGAAATAGGCCGAGCCAGTGACGTGAACCTCGATTGTCGCACTTTCTCCGTCAGGCGACGTCGATGAGCACCTTTCCGGTAATCCCGGACTTCACGGCATCGTGCGCCGCGGCGGTCTGTTCGAGCGTGAAGCGGTGCAGCGGCAGGCCATGTTCGGCGCCCACCGGCAGCGCTCCGTCGGCCACCGCAGCGGCGACCGCGGCGACCGCGGCGTCCTTGGCCGCGGTGCTGAGCGTGTAGACCAGCACGCCCTGCAGGCGGGTGCCGGCGGTCATATGCGGGCGCAGCGGAATATGCAGCTCGTCGGGGCCCTCCTGGGCGTACAGGGCGATCGTCGCCCCGGGCGCCACGACCTGCGCCCCGGCGGCGCCATTGGCGTTCGGGGCGACCTCGACGATCACGTCCACCCCGCCTGGGCACGCACCGCGGACCGCGGCGACGACGTCCTCGGCCCGGTAGTCGATGACGAGGTCGGCGCCGGCGGCCTTGGCCAGCTGACCCTTCTCCGGTCCGCTGACGGTGGTGAAAACGGTGGCGCCGGCCCACTTCGCGAGCTGAATCGCGGCGTGGCCCACGGCGCCGGCCCCGCCGGTCACGAGGACGTTGCGTCCGGCCATCGCAGCGGGGGCCAACTGCGCCGGGACGTCCTCGTGCGCCGTCAGGCACGCGTGGGCGGTCAGGGCCGGAATGCCGAGGCTGGCGCCGAGATCGAAGGACGCGTCGTCCGGCAGCGCGACCGCCTGCCGCGCCGGCAGGCACACCAGCTCCTGCGCGGTGCCGTCGCTGCGCTGCCACGCGGCCTCCCACAACCACACCCGCTGCCCGACCCGCGCCGGGTCCACGTCCGGCCCGACGGCGTCGATCACGCCGGCGCCGTCCTGATTCGGGACCTGCCCGGCGTCCGCCGCGGTCGAGAACGACGCGCCCTGGCGCGACTTCCAGTCGGTCGGGTTCACCCCGGAGACGTGCACCCGCACCCGGACCTCGCCGGGACCGGGCTCGCGCAGGGGGCGGTCCTCCACGGACAGGACGTCGGAACTTCCGGGCTCCCGGTAAACCACTGCGCGCACGGAACGCTCCTCACGTGAGATCAGATCGCCGAGTCAAGCAGGGGCGGGCGAGAAAGTCAGCGCCGGATGTCGAGAGCGCGCCGCCCGCTCCGTCCCCGCTGTGAGAGCGACCAAGATGGGTTGCACCAGCACCGAGGAGATCCCCGTGAAGTACCTGATGCTCAAGCACTACCGCGGCGCCCCGGCGCCGGTGAACAACGTCTCGATGGACCAGTGGACCCCCCAGGAGATCTCGGATCACGTCCAGTACATGCAGGACTTCGCCAAGAAGCTGGAGGGCACCGGCGAATTCGTCGGCGAGGCTGCACTCGCTCCGGAGGGAAGCTGGGTCAGCTACGACGGTGCGGGACGCCCGCCGGTCACGGACGGCCCGTTCGCCGAGACGAAGGACCTGATCGCAGGCTTCATGATCATCGACGTCGACAGCCACGAGCGGGCCGTGCAGCTGGCCGGGGAGCTCTCGGCCGCCCCGGGCAAGGACGGCAAGCCGATCCACGAGTGGCTCGAGCTGCGCCCGTTCTACGGTGCGCCGCCAATCATCTCGGAGTGAACGAGGCCGAGCTCCGGGCTCTGGTACCGGGCGTTCTCGCGATCCTCGTCCGCCGCGGAGCCGATTTCGCGGCGGCCGAGGATGCGGTGCAGGACGCGCTCCTCGACGCGATCCGGGTCTGGCCCGACGACCCGCCGCGGGAGCCGAAGGGCTGGCTGGTCACCGTGGCCTGGCGCCGGTTCCTCGACGCAACTCGCTCCGAGGTCGCCCGGCGGCGGCGCGAAGAGCTCATCGAGGAGCAGCCGGCGCCGGGGCCGGCAGCCGACGTCGACGACACGCTCGCGCTCTACTTCCTCTGCGCGCACCCGTCGCTGACGCCGTCGTCCGCGGTGGCGCTGACGCTTCGGGCCGTCGGTGGACTGACGACACGTCAGATTGCACAGGCCTACCTCGTCCCGGAAGCGACCATGGCGCAGCGGATCAGCCGTGCGAAGCGCACGGTCTCCGACGTCCGGTTCGACCAGCCCGGCGACGTCGCGACCGTGCTGCGGGTGCTGTACCTGGTCTTCAACGAGGGCTACTCCGGCGATGTCGACCTCGCCGTCGAGGCCATCCGGCTCACCCGGCAAGTCGCCGGCGCGATCGACCACCCGGAGGTCGCGGGCCTGCTCGCGCTCATGCTGCTTCACCACGCCCGGCGCGAGGCGCGGACCGCGCCCGACGGCGGCCTCGTGCCCCTCGCGGAGCAGGACCGCCGGCGCTGGGACACCTCCGTGATCGCCGAGGGCGTCGAGATCCTCCAGGCCGCGCTGGCCCGCGATCGGCTGGGGGAGTTCCAGGTGCAGGCCGCCATCGCGGCGTTGCACGCGGATGCGCCGGCCGCGGCGGAGACCGACTGGGTGCAGATTCTCGAGTGGTACGACGAACTGGTCCGCCTGACCGACAGCCCGGTGGTCCGGCTCAACCGGGCCGTCGCCGTCGGGGAGGCGGATCGGCGCCCGCGCGGGGCTGAGGGCCCTCGGCGAGCTGGACGAGTCCCTCCCGCGGTACACCGCAGTGGCCGCGTACCTTTCCGAGCGGGACGGGGACCTCCCGGCCGCGGCGCGGTTGTACGCCGAGGCCGCCGGGAAGGCCTCCAACCTCGCCGAGCGCGATCACCTGACCCGTCAGGCCGCGCGGCTCAACGCCCGTGGGCGGCGCCCAGCGACGTAGGAGAGCACGTGGGTCAGGTCGTCCAGCTCGTCGGCGCGTTCCTGGTGCTCGCCGGATTCATCGGTAACCAGCGGTTCGGGCTCTCGACCGGCAACGTCTGGTATCTGCTGGCCAACGCCTTCGGGAGCGCCATCCTTGCGGCGGTCGCGCTGACGAGCAGCAACTACGGCTTTCTGTTGCTCAACGTGGTCTGGGCGATCGTCGCGATGGTCGGCCTGGTGCGCCTGGCGTTGGGGCGACCGGCGACGGCTCAGTCCTGATCCGGCGGCGCCGCCAAGTGACGCGCCGAGGCGGCGAGCCTCCGCGATTTCCGCACCGCTCTGCCCGATCCTTTTCAACATGACAACGACTCAGATTGACTGGTCCCGGCTGGGTGCACAGCTGAGCGAGGCCGACGAGCTGATGCGCAACTCCGTCGACGCGGAGATGGCGGAGTTCGACTCGGCTGTTCGAGCGCTCGCGTCCGACATCTCCGCGCAGTCCCGCGAGGCGCTGGCCGCCGTCGAGGCCCGCGGCATCGGCTTCGTCGGCGCGCCCCGGCAGTCGCTGGAGGTCTAGCCCGGTCGCCCCCTACGGTGGCGGCCATGGCTGCTCCCGCGGGAATCGACTACGACTGGGCCAAGACGACCGGTGGAGTGTTGAGCAGGGCGCAGAGCCGCGCCCTGTTCCCTCCCCTGCTCCGAGCGGTCTCGCACTACCCGGCCTGCCGGCTTCGGCTGGCCACCGGACGGCGTGGCAACGCGCAGGTCGATCTCGACTCCTTCGTGCTGCCGGATTCGCCGTTGGTCAAAGAGACGGTCGAGCACGCGACCGAGGCGCTCTCGCCGTGCATGCTCCACCACTCCTGGCGGACCTTCTGGTTCGGGCTCGCGATGGCTGCGCACCAGCAGCGCACCGTGGACCCGGAGTTCGCGCTGATCTCCAGCCTTCTGCACGACATCGCCATCGAGCAGCCACCGATCCCCGGCCGCAGTTTCGCCCTCACCGGGGGGGAACAGACCGAGCAGTTCCTGCTCGGCCGCGGCGCCGACCCGGTGTTCGCGCAGAAGGTCGGCGCCGAGATCTGTGGCCACATCACGCTCGGCGCTCTTGAGGACGTGTCCAGTCCCGGCGGCTTCGTCTCCGCCGGTGCCTTCGCCGATGTGGCGGGCCCCGGCCTGGAGGTCATGCCGGCCGCGTTCGTCGACTCCGTGCTCGAACGGCACCCGCGGATGCAGTGGAAGAAGGTCCTGCGTCCGGCGTGGAAGTCGCAGGCGGCAGCGATCCCCGGCGGGCGCGAGCCCTGGCTGTCCCGGTACGCGATGATCCTGCTCCTCGCGCGGATCGCTCCCTTCGACGAGTAGCCCGCGCACATCGGCGTCACAGCCGCCTCACAAGCTCAGCTGCTCTGCTGGTTTCGTGGACGCATGGCGCTCGGATGCGCGATGGGGGTCCGGGGCCGCGGTGGCCCTGGTCGCCGCCGGGTCCGGGTTGCTCGCTCACCTCTCGCTGCGCGCCGACAGCACGGGGCCCGCTCCCGCGCTGCCGGCGCTGGCGATGGGGGGTGTCCTCCTGACCCTCGTGCTCTGGCCGCTCGCGGCGCGGGCGTCTCGCGTCAGCGCCCTGGCGGCGGTGCTGCTGGTCGCGCAGTTCGGCGGGCACGCGCTGGCGCTGCTCGCCGCCGGTGCCCCGGTGAGCAATCCCCGCGGGCTCATCTGCTGTCCGCCGACGGAGGCCGCCGGCGGCGGCGTCGTGGGATCGCTCACGGCCCAGGCCGGCTGGACGCTCGTCGCGGTGCAGGCGCTCGTGTGTCTCCTGCTCGCGGCCGCGATCCGCGGCGGCCGCGACGGCGCCGACCTGGTCGCTCTCGCCTTCACACTCGCGGCCGCGGTGCTGGCCACCCCACTCCGCCTCGCGGGCCGGGTGCTGCTCTGGCTGCGCTCGTCCGGAGTCGCTCCGGCGCCCGCGCCGCCGGCTCCGCGCATCGACGCTCCGCGAATCCTCGACCCGGGTGCGCTCCTCGCCCGCCGGTCCAGCCGACGGGGTCCGCCGTCGCGCCTTGCCCTCGTCCGGGCGAGTGCCGCGCCGCGGCCCGCTCTTTCCCTGGCTGCCGGCTGACCGCGTGACGCGCGGGGCCGGGCGGCCCCGTCTTCGTCGGAGGAAGTCATGTCCACATCTATCGCCACCCGTCCGTCCCCGCCTCCTGGTTCGGCGTCCCGCTTCGCGGGCGCCGCCGCCTGGGCCGCGGTGCCGGCCCGCCTTCTGCTCGGCGGCGTCTTCGGCGTCGCGGGGTCTCTGAAGATCGACGACCCGGCCGCATCGGTCCGGGCCGTCCGCGCCTACGACCTGCTGCCGGACTGGCTGGCGGTCGCGGTCGGCCGCGGCCTGCCCGCCGTCGAACTTGCGCTCGCCCTCGCGCTGCTGCTGGGCGTCGCGCTGCGCCTCAGCGCCGGGATCGCGGCCGGTCTGCTCACCGTCTTCACCATGGGCATTGCGACGGCCTGGGCCCGCGGGCTGCAGATCGACTGCGGCTGCTTCGGCGGCGGCGGGGTCACCGAGAACCCCTCCTACGGGATGGAGATCGCGCGCGACGTGGCGCTGCTGGCCGTGGCTCTTGCGCTCGCATTCTTCGGACGTTCCCGGCTGGCCGTGAGCCCGCGGGCGCCGGAGCCGCCGGCTCCACAGTCCGACGCCCGCAAGGCCCGCGTCGCCGCTGGTCGTCACGAGCAGCTGATGGATCGTCACCTTCGGGTGCGCCGTGCGGTCTCCGGCGGCGTCGCGGCGGCGCTGATGGTGGCCGGGGGAGCGGGCATCGCCATCGCCGAGGCGACCGAACCGGCGGCTCCGACCCGGATCCCGGTCGGGGTCACCGACGCCGGCGGGATCGTCGTCGGCTTCCCGGCCGCGGAGCACACCGTCGTCCTGTACGAGGACCCGCAGTGCCCGGTGTGCGGGCAGTTCGAGCGCACCGGCGGAACCGCGCTGGCCGCTGCCATCGAGGCCGGGACGGTGAAGGTCGAATACCGCCTGCGGAGCTTCCTCGGCCCGGAGAGCGTGCGCGCCGTGGCGGCGCTGGGCGCGGCCCAGGAGATCGGCCGGTTCGAGGCGCTGCGCGCGGCGATGTTCACGAATCAGCCGGCGGAGCACAGCGGTGGGTACACCGTCGATCAGCTGGTCGCCCTCGCCGCCTCGGCCGGGATCACCGACCCGGCGTTCGTCGACGCCGTCCGGGACCAGATCTACGCTCCGTGGGCCCGTGCCATCGACGACCGGGCCAGCCGGGACGGGAACACCGGGACCCCGCAGCTGGTCCTCGACGGCCGGGTCCTCGATCAGGCGGTGGTCTTCGACGCCGCCAAGCTGGCGGCTGCTCTGCGCTGACGCAGCAGTGGTTCTAGACGCGGATGGTGCCTTCCTTGCCGGCCTCGGCGCCCGCGGCGGCCTTGGCCAGGGCGAGGAGTCGGCCCACGGTCCCGCCGGGGGAGTCCCAGTACTCGCCGTAGGCGACCTCGACGGCGAGGACCCGGAGATTCGGGTCGTCCGCACCCGCGAAGTAGGCACCGGCCTCGGGGCTCCAGAGAGCTTCGATCAGTAGCTGGTCCTGCAGAACTCGCGCCGAACCCTGCAGTGCGACGTAGTCGTTCTTGTTCGGGTCGGAGAAGGTCGCGGTGCACGGGGAACTGTCGGCCTCGAGGGCCTGGACCCAGTCGGCGTCGGCGGAGACGAGGAAGTGCATCGTCGAGCCCTCGAGACCGGCCAGGGTCAGCGGCCGGGACTTCCAGACGTCGCCATCGGCGGTACCGACCATGGCGAAGTGGAGGCCGTCGAGGGCCTCGGTGAGGCTGCGGGATTCGGTCGAGGCGTCAGTGGCAGTCATGGAAGAGCCCTGCCCGGGCCGGGACCTCGGCAATCATGAGGCCCTGCGTGCCGCCGTCCGCCTCGACGACGGACTTCTTCGCGGCCGTCTTCTTGGCCGCCGTCTTCCGAGGAACGGACTTCTTGGGCGTCTTGGCGGCGGACTTCCTGGCCGTCGTCTTCTTGGTCGGCGGCTTCCTGGTTCCCGCCTTCTTCGCCGACTTGTCCTCGTCGTCGGCCCTGCGTGTCCTGAGCTTCTCCGCCGAGGACTTTGTTTCCCGCGACTCCGACGCGATTTCGCGGCGTCGACGGACCTGCGCAGGGCCTCCATCAGGTCGAGGACCTCGGCCTCGGGCTCGGCGTCCTTGTCGGTCACGACCTCGCGGCCCTTGCCCTTGGCCTTGCACCAGCTGCAGGACGCGGTCGCGGTAGGTGT
Organism: uncultured Actinomycetota bacterium; assembly: GCA_963756785.1. GTDB lineage: Bacteria > Actinomycetota > Actinomycetes > Sporichthyales > Sporichthyaceae > Sporichthya. The sequence goes on along the minus strand of CAVWPF010000007.1, from coordinate 1,043,202 downwards.
CTTCGTAGGCCTCGGGCTTCCACTCCGCGGTGAGGGAGTCGATGAGGCCGACCGCGGTCTTGAGGTCCTTGTCGGAGAACGACGCCTTGCGCGGGATCGAGGGCAGTTCGTCAGCCGGGTCGCGGACCTCGTCGCCGAAGTACATCGTCTCCAGGACGAGGACCCGGCCGTTCGGGCGGATCGCCGCGAGGTACTGCTTGTTGCGCATCACGAGCGTCGCGATGCCGATCCGGCCTGCCTTCTCCATGGCCTGCAGCAGCAGGCCGTAGGGGCGCGCGGCGTCGTCGCTCGAGGGCGCCAGGTAGTAGGACTTGCGGTAGTAGACCGGGTCGATGTCGGCGGCGTCGACGAAGTCGGTGATCTCGATCGTCGAGCTCTTGCCCGGTTCCACCTCTTCGAGTTCGTCCGGAGTGACGAGGACGTGCCGGCCGTCGCCGAGGTCGTAGCCCTTGACGATGTCGGAGTACTTGACCTCCTTGCCCGTGTCCTCATTCACCCGCTTGTTGCGGACCCGGTCGTCGGTGCCCTTCTCGAACTGGTTGAAGTGCACGGTCTTGTCCTCGGTCGCCGAGAACAGACCGACCGGGACGTTCACCAGGCCGAAACCGATCGAGCCGGACCAGATCGCGCGGGCCATCGTCTACCTCCGTCAGTGGACCGCTTCGAGCGCCCGCAGGCGCGCCTTCGCGGCCTCGAAAGACCGTCACGCGCTGGGAGTGCGCCTCCTCGTAGTCCAGAACGCGCTGGACCTCGTCCGCGTCGTCCAACGACCGAACGGCCTTGGCGATGTCGATCGCGCGAAGCTCGTCGTAGCGGGGGATCGGCAGCTCGAAGGGCACGTACCAGACCGGGGGTGATGGAGCATCAGTGAATGACCTGGCCGCCTCGCTGGGGCTGGCCGGGGAGCGATGCCACGCCCGCCCGATCAGGATCGCGGCGGCCCCGACGGCCAGGGCGGCGATCCGGAGCGGGAGCGGCCGACTCAGGAACCGCAGCATCGCTGCCTCCTCACGTTCGGTGCGTACGTGAGATCTGCCCCGATTTCGAGGTGTTACCCGTATCACGAAATTGACGGCGAAAAGTTCTACAGACGGGAAGATTTCCGTCGCACCCCCTGTTGAACAACACATACACGAACACATGACCGCGCGACGCCGGAACCTGACTCCGGCACCAGGACCTGACCCTGGCGCAAGCTGCGGCAACGACGAGGGGCGTGGAGTACTGATGAAGGTTCTTTCCAGCACTGTCGGCAAGGTTGCCGCTCTGGGCAGCACCGCCGTGCTCGCCGGCGCGTTCGCCGTGTCGCCGACCGCACTCGCGGCCGACGCGCCGAACGCCGGCGCGAAGCTGTTCGACAGCTCCGGCTCGTGGGCGCCCGCCGCGACGGCGAGCATCCACCCTGGCGTCCAGACCGAGACCGAGGGCGCCGGGCAGTGCACCGCCAACTTCGTCTACACGGCCGGCGGCAAGACGCTCCTCGGCCAGGCCGCGCACTGCTCGAGCACCGGCGAGGCCACCGAGACCGACGGCTGCACCTCGGAGTCGCTGCCGCTGGGCACGCCGGTGAAGATCGTGGGCTCCGACGTGGTCGGCACGATGGTCTACAACTCCTGGCTCGACGATGCAGGCGGCTGGGGAGAAGAACCCGGACGCGTGCGCCTACAACGACCTGGCGCTGATCGAGCTCCCGGCCGACGCGCTGTCCAAGGTCAACCCCTCGGTGCCCGTCTTCGGCGGTCCGGTGGGTGTCAACACGACCGGCACCACCAACGGTGAGCAGGTCGTCTCCTACGGCAACTCCTCGCTGCGTGGCGGCATCTGACCCTGGTCTCGCCCAAGACCGGCACCAGCCTGGGCACGCAGGGCAACGGGTGGACCCACGCGGTCTACACCCTGACCCCGGGCATCCCGGGTGACTCCGGCTCGGCGTTCCTCGACAGCAACGGCTACGCGCTCGGCGACCTCTCCACTCTCGCCTTCGCGCCGCTGCCCGCTGAGCAACCAGGTCAGCGACCTCGCCCACGAGCTGGACTACGCCCGTGCGCACGACAAGAACCTGCGCGACGTCCGCGTCGTCGCCGGCACCGAGCCCTTCCTCCCGGGTGCGACTCCCGCTGGGCTGATTCGCCCGTCAGCTCAGCGCGCCCAGCCCACGGCCGTCATCGCTTTCCGAGCGATGACGGCCGTTCGGTGTTCCCACATGAGGCCCGCGAATGCATCACCGAGACCGGGGGCCGGCTGACCGTTGTGACGAAAGCCCTACCCTCGGCCGGGCTTTTCACGGTGGGGCAGGGGACTGAGGTGTGCCCACCCGCGGTAGACAACAGACGTGTCCTCCTCAAACGACGCCCCGAGCGATCCCCTGGCCGAGGAGATCGCGAAGCTGGCGGAAGCCGGCGGCCGGTCGATCGCCACGGCGGAATCCCTCACCGGGGGCGAGCTGACCGCTCGCCTCGCGGCCGCCCCCAACGCCTCGGACTGGTTCCGCGGCGGAGTCGTCGCGTACAACTCCGAGGTCAAGCGCGAGGTGCTGAACGTCCCGCCCGGCCCCGTCGTGAGCGAACCCGCCGCGACGGCGATGGCCACGGGCGCGGCGCGCGTTCTTCGCGCCGACGTCGCGGTGTCCACCACGGGCGTCGGTGGACCGGGCCGAGAAGAGGATCAGCCGCCGGGCACGGTCTGGATCGCGGTGTCGTGGGACGGGCAGCCGGCCGGGGCCTGGGCGTACCAGTTCGAGGGCGATCCGCCGGAGGTCTGCCGGCAGGCGTGTGACGCTGCCCTGGAGCGGCTTCGAGAGCGGCTCCGGTCGGCGTGAGCGTCGAATTTCCGGGCAGGTTCCGTTCATGACGACGCTGAATGCCGTGGTGCTGTGCTGCACCCTGAAATCGGGGGACGCCCAATCCAGTTCGGAGCGGCTCGGCCGTGAAGTGCTCGCCGCGCTCGCCGATCACGACGTCGACGGTGAACTGATCCGCGTCGCGAACGAGAACGTGAAGTTCGGCGTCAGTGCCGACGAGGGGGATGGTGACGGCTGGCCCGCGATCCGGCGCAAGGTCCTCGCCGCGGACATCGTCGCGATCTCCACCCCGATCTGGATGGGCCAGCCGGCCTCGGTGGCGAAGATGGCATTGGAACGACTCGACGCCGAGTTGTCGGAGACCGATGAGCTGGGCCGCCCGACGATGTACGGCAAGGTCGCCGTCGCCGCGGTGGTCGGCAACGAGGACGGCGCTCACCACAGCTGCGCCGAGATTATGCAGGCGCTGAACGACGTCGGCTTCACCGTGCCCGCGGCGGGCGGTACGTACTGGGTCGGCGAAGCGATGCAGAAGACGGACTACGTCGACGCCGGTCCGAAGCCCGAGACCACCGGCGCCGCCACCAAGACCCTCGCCGCGAATGCGGCCCACCTGGCGCGACTGCTGCGCGAGTCGCCGTACCCGAAGAGCTGACAATGGCCAAGACATCCCGCACCATGAAGGGCCTCACGCCGGCCCAGGTCTTTCTCGCGTTCCGCGACGGCTACACCTACGACCGCTGGGTCGTCGGCACCCGCAACATCCGCTCGGCGGACCCCGACTGGCCGGCGCCAGGGACGGAGATCCAGTACACGATCGGGTACGCCCCGCTCCGCAAGGACGACAAAACCGTGTGCCGGGCGATTGACCCGGACCGGCACCTTGAGCTCGAGGCGCATGCCTGGCCGGCCGGGACCGCGCGGATCGGCTTCTTCGTCGAGCCGACTGCGGAGGGCTGCGTCGTCACCATCGACGAGCACCCGCTCCGGGGAATGGCGCGCACCCTGCACAACCCGGTGCTCGATCTGCTGATCAAGGTCCGCAACGTCGAGACCCTCCGGCGGCTGGAGCAGCGGGTCCGCGCGATCGCGATGCACCCCGGCGCCTGACCGCTACGACCTGAAATCTCTCACACCAGGGCGTGACACGCCCTGGTGTGGGTGATCCACAGCGGCCGCCGCTCCGGGCTCAGCGCGCCATCAGGCGGGCCGCGGTGGACGCGATCCGTCCTGTCGTCTTCGCCCGCAGGGCCGCCTGGGCCGCGTTGGCACCGGGAGCTCCGTGCACGCCGCCGCCGGGGTGGGCCGAGGCCGAAGCCAGGTAGAGGCCGCGGATGTGCGTCTCCGGCCGGCCGAGGCCGGGCAGGGGACGGAGCACCAGCTGCTGGTGCAGGCCGCTGGTGCCTGCGCTGATCGCGCCTTCGACGAGGTTGGCGTTGGCCGCCTCCAGGTCGGACGGGAACGCGACGTGACGGCCCGTCACCAGGTCTGCGAAGCCCGGGCGCGTACTCCTCCATCTGGCGCTCGATGCCTTCCAGGACCAGCTTGCGCAGGTCCGGGTCGGTCCAGCCGGAGATGCCGCCGGGGCGGGCGGGCACGTGGGTGTAGGCCCAGGCGGACTCGGTGCCGGCGGGGGAGCGGGTCGGGTCGGCAGTGCTCATCTGACCGAGCAACAGGAAGGGATCGGAGGGCACCCGCCCGAGCGCGAGTTCGTGGGCGAAGCCCGACAGCATGTCGAGGTCGCCGCCGACGTGCACGGTGCCAGCGCCGACCACCTCGCGGTTGCGCCACGGGATGGGACCGGAGAGTGCCCAGTCGACCTTCACCGTCGCGTCGTCCCAGGAGAAGCGCCGCAGGTCGTCGCGCAGGCGCGGCGGTGAGCAGTTCGGGACCCAACAGCTTGAAGTACAGGTCGGTGGCGACGACGTCGGCGAGGACGGCGCGGCGGGCGGTGACCGTCTCCCCGCCGGCGCGCACCCCGACGGCGCGGCCGTCCTGGACGAGAATCTTCTCGACCCGCATCCCGCAGCGGACGCGGCCGCCGCCGGCGTTCCAGGCGGCGCACCAGCGAGGCCGTCAGTTCCCCGGCGCCGCCGACGGGGACGGGAAATCCGACGTCCTGGCCGAGCATCGCGAGCAGCCAGCCGAAGATCGCGCTGCCGGCCTCCTCCGGGCCGAGGTCGGTGTGCATGGCATTGCCGGCGATCAGCAGCGGCCCGCCGTCCCCGGCGAAGCGCTCGCGTCCGTAGGCGCGCGACGGAGAGCAGCCCGAAGCGGGCCAGAGTCAAGGGCGCCGTGGACCTTCAGTTTCCGGGCCAGGCGCGCACCCGCACGGACGGGCGGGAACGGCGCCATCAGGGCGTCGACGAGGATCGGGCCGAGTTCGCGCCACTGCGCCACGAGGTCGTGCCAGGCCGCGGCGTCGCGGCGGTCGAACTCGGCGAGGGACTCGGCGGTCACGTCGGCGTCGCGGTTGAGGACCACCGTCCGGCCGTCGGGGAGGGGGTGGGCCAGCGCGGTCGGGGCGTGCGTCCAGCGCAGGCCGTGGTCGGCCAGGTTCAGGTTGCGTCAGCACGGGCGAGGCCATGCGCCGAGCGGATAGAAGGACGCTGAAGCGGTCGTTGACGAACCCGTCGAGCCACGTACTCGCCGCTGCGCACCGCGCCGCCGGGCTCGTCCTCGGCCTCCAGGACGAGCACGTCCCAGCCGGCGTCGGCGAGCAGGTTGGCGGCGACGAGCCCGTTGGGCCCGGCGCCGATGACGACGGCGTCCGCGGAGTCCGTCATATCCACGCTCTACCCCGGGTTTATGGCCTCCACCTGGGTAGATGCCGCGCATGACGGTCACAGTGCTCCCCGCGCGCCCGGAGGCCGTCGGCCCGCCGCTGCCCGCGCCCCGAGGGCCACTCTCGGCCCACATGCATCGACCTGATCCTGTGGCCGCGCAGGTCTCCCAGACCGCCGCCGTCGCCGAGCGCCGACCCGTTCGGCGACGACCTGCACCTCGCGCTCTACATCGCCTACGAGCTGCACTACCGCGGCTTCGCCGGCGTCGACGGACGAGCGGGAATGGGATCCGCACGTCCTGGCGCTGCGCACCGCGCTGGAGCGTCGCTTCCTCGGCGCGGCCTGCACGGCGAGGTCAGCGCGATCGACGAGGACGTGGACGCCGCGATCGCCGACCTGCTCGCGGTCGACGGCGAGGGCGGGGTCTCGGCCTTCCTGGCCCGGCACGGCACCCGCGAGCAGGTGCGGGAGCTGCTGGTGCACCGGTCGATGTACCACCTCAAGGAGGCCGACCCGCAGGCCTTCGTGCTGCCCCGGCTGTCCGGGGCCGCCAAGGCCGGCGTCGCCGCCGTCGAGTTCGACGAGTACGGCGGCGGGCGGCCGGCCCGCATGCACGCCCAGCTGTTCGCGAGCTGATGGCCGCGCTTCGACCTGGACACCCGCTACGGCGCCTACGTCGACGTCGTCCCGGCCCCGATGCTGGCGCTCGTGAACTTCATGTCGCTGTGCGGACTGCACCGCGCCCGCCGCGGTGCCCTGCTGGGGCAGCTCGCGGCCGTCGAGATCACCTCACCGCCCGGCGCGATGCGGATGGTCGCGGCCGTCCGCCGCACCGGCGGTGACGCCGATCGCGGAGGACTTCTACGCCGAGCACGTCGTCGCGGACTCCGTCCACGAGCAGGTGATGCGCGCGCGACGTGATCGGCACGCTGCTGGAGGCGGAGCCCCACCTCGCCGCCGACGTCGTCTTCGGCATCCGCGCTGCGGGCCTGCTCGACACCCGCCTCGACGAGCACCTGCTCTCGTCCTGGTCCGCCGGCCGGTCCTCGCTCCTCGCCCCATCTGACCGTCACGCGGGCGCGGTGCGGGCCTTGCGGTGGGTGCCGTCGCAGAGGGGGTAGCGGCCGCTGTTGCCGCAGGCGCAGAGCGCGATCAGCAAGCGGTCGATCAGCTTCGGGCTCGCCGTCGCCGATGCAGACCTCGATCGGGCCCTCGACGAGCATGGGGCCGCCCGGGTCGAGCTTCACCCGGCGGGCCTGCCGCCCCGCTTCGGGAAGGTCGCCGCCTGCGCGTTCGGGAGCGCGTCAGCCTCGCTTGCCACGGATCACCACCAACGTCTCGGTGTTCTCGCCGGGGCCGAGCAGACCCTCGGACCGCAGCCAGGCCGTCGCGGGAACGCATGACGGGGCCGAAGGGGATCTCGTCCTTCTCGACGATCTCGGCGGTCAGGCCCTGCTCCGCGAGCAGAGCGCGACGGTGCGCTGCCGGCACCGCAGACGGCGGAGTGCACGATCCACAGCGAGCCGCCGGGGGCCAGGTGGGCCGGGGCGTCCCGGCAGATCCGGTCGAGGAAGGCGCGGCCGTCACGCCCCGCGTCCCAGGCCCGCGCCGGGCTGTGCGGCCCGGGCTCGCCGGCGCAGCGGGCACGTAGGGCGGGTTGGCGACGATGACGTCGAACAGCCCGGCGACGCCGGAGAGCAGATCGCTTCGCCGTGCGCGCACCGGCAGTCGCCGCAGCATCGCGTTGATGCGGGTGCCGAGGATCGCGCGGCGCGCGATGTCGACGGCTACGACCTCGCCTGCGCCGGCGGCGGCCAACGTCAGGGCGATGATGACCGCTACCGGTCCCGATCTCACAGACCCGCGCCTTCGGCGACAGCGGTTCGGTGAGGACGGTGTCCAGCAACAGTTCGGTGTCTTCGGCCGGGGCGTACACACCCGGGAGTCTCAGCAGCAGCACGGGGCGGGACTACCCGAAAAGTGCCTCACGATGCTGTGTGTCGGCTGTAATGAGGGACCCTCAGGACGCACGTTTCAGACCGCGAGCGGAGCAACGCGACGGAGCCCCGCGCTGCTCCGTGCCCGGTGGACGGCGACGTCGAGGTGGTCCCGCGCGAGCACGCCGACACGGGCCCAGGCGAGGTCCTCCGAGGGGCCGGAGAGGTGCTGCGCGACCTGCATCGCGTGGTCGACGGCGTGTCCGATGGTCGCGGCGTCCAGAGCGGGGAATTCGTCAGCAAGCTGCGCGCACAGTCCCGCCCGGCTGCGAGGAGTGGTGGGGGCCATCAAGAACTCCACTTTTCAGAGCGACGTACACCCCGGTGCTGGAGGTGGCGAACATGAATTACCCACCGGTGCGGACGTTGAACCGTCGGCCAAAGCTGGGATTTTGCTGACAGCGTCAGGCGATCGCGAGGGCCGGTCGCCGGGTCGGGACCAGCCCCTCGTGCCGGGCGGCGCGCAGCGCGATGATCACGGTGACCGTGGCCCCGAGAACCGCCGTGCTCGGTGCCATCACGCTCTTGGCCGTGGCGTAGGTCTCGGTCGAGACCGTGGACAGCAGCCACAGGGACGCCGCGGCCTTCGCCCCGACGATGAACGCCCACAGCAACGTCAACCGCCAGAACAGGCGCTGGATGCGCGGCCGGGACCGCAGTTCGTCGTCCATCGGGTAGAAGTCGTGGGCGACGCGCGCGACCAGGGGTCGGGCGGTGAGCAGGGAGCCGGCGAACAGCAGCGCGACGAGGGCTTCGGTCACGGCCGGCTGCCAGAAGTAGAAGCTGGTGGATCCGCTGGCGAAGGCGAAGATCGTCTTGCCCGTCAGTCCGACGAGCGTCAGCACCAGCAGGCCGGAAACCGCGCGGCCGGTGGTCATGCGCCACGCCATCGCGCCGTAGCACCACATCAACGCGGAGGTCAGCGCGAGCCAGATGTTGCCCACGGAGAGGCAGATGTAGAAGATCACCGACGGGATCACGTTCGCGACGAGGATCGCCTGCGCCAGGTGCTTGAGGACCGCGCTCAGATGCGGGCGCTCGACCGCGGGCGAGATGGCTTCGACCGCGGCGGTATCGGCAATGGCGCTGATCGAGATCTCCCCTCCGGTACACACCGGAAGGCCTCGAAGGCTCCTCGACATGCATCGTGCTCGTTCCTGACGGTACCCATATCGGCCGCCTTCAGCGGCGAGATGAGACAACGCCCACGGCCGCTACGGCGCGGCGTCGACAGATTGGTCCGAACGGGCGGTCCAGCGGGCCCGATCAGCCGATACCGCCGAGGATTCCAGGCGGCTCAGCCCGCGGACCGCAGCAATTTTGCGACGGCCTTCTCAATGGATCCGGCGGTCGGCGGGCCACGGCCGACGGGTCGGACCGCCGGAGTTTTCCGGTCCTGCCGGATCCGGATCAGGCGTCAGCAAGCATTCCGCTGCGGAGCTGCGCAAGCGTGCGGGCCAGCAGGCGGGAGACGTGCATCTGCGAGATGCCGAGCTCCTCGCCGATCTGCGACTGCGTCTTCTCCTCGTAGAAGCGCAGGTGCAGGATCCGCCGGTCGCGCTCGGGCAGCGACTCGATCAGCGGGCGCAGCGCCTCCATGTCCTCGAAGAACTCGAACCGGCCGTCGGTGAACGCGACGGTGTCGGCGATGGTCTGGCCGTCCTCGTCGCCGCCGCTGACCGGGGAGTCGAGCGAGGTGACCGAGAAGTGGTCCTCGGCGGTCATCGCTTCCAGCACCAAATCCGGGCTGACCGCGAGCTTTGCGGCGATCTCGTCGACGGTCGGGGCGCGGCCGAGTTCGTGGGCCAGGGACTCGGTGGCGTCGCGCAGGACGGCCTTGGTCTCCTGCAGGCGGCGGGGGAGGCGGATCCAGCGGCGCTTGTCACGGAAATAGCGGCGGATCTCGCCCTGGATGGTCGGCTTGGCGTAGGCGGCGAAGTCGGAGCCGTGGTCGGGGTCGAAGCGCTTGATCGCCAGGGCGAGGCCGACGAAGCCGACTGCTTCGAGCTCGTCGGTGTCCACCGCGCGGCCGGCGTAGCGGCTGGCGAGCCACTTCACGATGCCGGTGTAGCGGATCGCGAGGATCTCCTGAAGGCGCTCCCGCTCGGCGTCTGTGGCGGCGTCGCGCAGTGCGTGGAACAGATCGACGTCGGTGCTCTCGGCGTGCACCGCGGGACGGGCGGGCGCAGTGGGGGTCGCAGTCATGACCGGGTGATTCCGTGTCTGACCAGCAACAAAACCGGGAGTAAATGTGATTCAGGACAACCGATCGGCGGCATCGGGGGCTCCGCCGGGGGAAGCAGGAGCGTATGAGAGCACTCACCTGGCAAGGTAAGCGTGACGTACGCGTCGAGACGGTCCCGGATCCGCGGATCGAGGTGCCGACCGACGCGATCATCAAGATGACCTCGTCCGGCCTCTGCGGCTCGGACCTGCACCTGTACGAGGTGCTCGGGCCCTTCCTGAATCCGGCGGACATCCTCGGCCACGAACCGATGGGCATCGTGGAGGAAGTCGGGTCCGCGAGGTCACCCACATTCAGCCCGGCGACCGGGTCGTCATCCCGTTCAACATCTCCTGCGGCTCCTGCTGGATGTGCAGCAAGGCGCTGTACGCCCAGTGCGAGACGACGCAGAACACCGAGACCGGCAAGGGCGCCTCGCTGTTCGGCTACACCTCGCTCTACGGGTCGGTCCCGGGCGGGCAGGCCGAGTACCTGCGGGTGCCGCAGGCGCAGTTCGGCCCGATCCCGGTCCCGGGCGATGCGCCGGACGAGCGGTACCTCTACCTCTCCGACGTCGTCCCGACCGCCTGGCAGGCGGTCGCCTACGCCGACGTGCCCGAAGGACGGCACCCTGGCGGTCCTCGGCCTCGGGCCGATCGGTGCGATGTCCGCGCGGATCGCCCGCCACCTCGGCGTCGAGCGCGTGATCGGCGTCGACCTCGTCGACGACCGCCTGGCCCGCGCCCGGGCCGACGGCTTCGAGGTCGTCGACTCGCGCGAGGTGGACGACGTCGCCGAGGCGCTCATCGAGATGACCGGCGGTCGTGGCCCGGACGCCGTCATCGAGGGCGTCGGCATGGAGTCCGCGCATTCCCCGCTGGCGAAGGCCGCCCACACGATGGTCGGGCATGCTTCCGGACGCAGTGGCCGGACCGATGATGGACAAGATGGGCATCGATCGGATGGGCGCGCTCCACACCGCGATCAAGGCGGTCCGCCGCGGCGGGACGGTGTCGATCAGCGGCGTCTACGGCGGTGAGACCGACCCCATGCCGATGATGGAGATGTTCGACCGCGGCATCCAGATGCGGATGGGCCAGTGCCACGTGAAGCGCTGGATGGACGACATCCTCCCCGTCGCCTCCGCCGACGGTGACCCGCTGGGCCTGGAGTCCTTCGCGACCCACCGCGTCCCCCTGGAGGAGGCCCCGGCCGCCTACGAGATGTTCCAGAAGAAGACCGACGGCTGCTTCAAGGTCGTCTTCAAGCCCTGATCCCCAGCATGTGGAGACCTCCCACCAGGGCGTGACACGCCCTGGTGGGAGGGTCCACGGGCATCAGAGTTCGCCCGGCTCCAGGGCCTTCACTGCGGGGCCTTCGAGCACCTCGCCGTCGACGTCGAACCGGGAGCCGTGGCAGGGGCAGTCCCAGCTGGTCTCGGCGGCGTTGAACCGCAGCAGGCACCCGAGGTGGGTGCACCGCAGCGAGACGCAGTGGACCCCGCCCTCGGGGTCGCGGTACACGCCGGCCTGCTTGAGTCCGGACCGGACCACCGCGGCGGTGCCGGGGGCGACGGCCTCGACCGAGGACGCCTCACCCGGACGGAGCCGGTCGCCGACGATGTCGACCGCGACCTTGGCCTGCATCCGCGCGAGGCTGTGGCTCGAGCGCAGGTTGAACCGGGTCGGGCGGAAGATCTCGGCCCAGGGATTGGGCCGACCCAGGATCGCGTCGGTGAGGATGCTCGCCGCCAGCGTCCCGTTGCTCAGGCCCCACTTGCCGTAACCGGTCGCGACCCACAGCGAGTTCGAGCCGGGCAGGTACGGCCCGATCATCGGCAGGTGGTCGGCGCTGACCGGGTCCTGCGCGGACCAGCGGTAGGTGGCCTCGGGGACGTTCGTCCAGGCGAGCAGGTCCTTTTCGAGCTTGTCGAAGCGCTCTCCGCTGACCCCGCGGGCGCCGGCCGCGTGCCCCTCGCCGCCGAGCACCGCGAGTCCGTCGACAGCGGTGAAGGAACGGGTGGGGGAGCCGACGGTGATCGCGAGCGTCTGCGGGACGTCGCCGGTCAACGGTCCGGCGACGCAGTACGACCGCTTCGCCTCCAGTCGCGCGAAGTACAGCCCGCGGTCGAACATCGGGTAGTGCGCGGCGACGACGACGTGCTGGGCGGTGATCTCGGCATCGGTCGGTCTGCGCCCGGTAGGGGTCGCCGCCCTTGAGGCCGATCACACGGCTGTTCTCGTAGAGCCGGGCGCCGGCATCCCGCGCGGCCTGCAACAGGCCGCGGACGTAGCGGACCGGGTGCAGCGCGAGCTGGTCGTCCAGGACGACGGCGCGGACGCAGGGGAGCGGCGCGTCGATCTCGTCGACGGCGCGGACGGGCAGCCCGGCGGCGCGGGCCGCCGCAGTTCCTGCTCGACCTTCGACACGTCGGACTTCGAGCCGGCCACCGACGCGGCCGGGCGCCGGCTCAGCGCGCAGTCCGGGGCAAGCTGGCCCGCCAACTCGGCGACGGTTTCGACCGCGGACTGCGACGCGGCGGCGTACGACGGCCGCGGTCTCCGATCCGTGACGGCGCGTCAGACTGATGTACAGGGCGCCTTGCAGCGCCGTGACCTTGGCCGTGTTCAGGCCGGTGACGCCACTGACCGCGGTGGCGGCCTCGCAGATCACGACGTCGAGCCCGGCCTGCGCCAGCATCAGCGCGGTGGTGACGCCGGTGATCCCGGCGCCGATCACCAGCACGTCGCGGTCAGGGCGCCGGTGGCGGCGCGGCGCGGCTTCGACGGGCTCGGTGAGCCAGGCGGAGCCGACAGCAGAGACGGTGGTCATGAGGCTCCTGTCGGGACGAGTTCGCGAAAAGTCCGGGCGTTGCGGACGGCGGCGCCGCCCGGGTCGTTGTTGAAGTACACGAAGACGTCCTCGTCGGCGGCGTAGGTCTGCCGGACCCGTTCGGCCCAGGAGTGCAGCGACGCGCGGCCGTAGTTCGGCCAGGGCTTGGCGCGGCCCTCGTGCAGCCGGACGTAGCCCCAGTCGGTGGTGCGCCACAGCGGGTTGATCGGCCGGGAGTCGCGATCGGCCCAGACCAGCGCGGCCTTGCGTGCGGTGAGCAGGTCGCGCAGGTCGTCGGTCCACCACGTCGCGTGCCGAGGCTCGACCGCGACGCGGACGTCGGCGGGGAACAGCCGCAGGCAGGCGTCGAGCTTGTCGAGGTCCGCCTTCAGGTTCGGGGGCAGCTGGAGCAGGATCGGACCGAGCCGGTCGCCGAGCCCGGCGACGCGGTCCATCATGCGCGCGACCGGCTCCTCCGGCTCCTGAAGCCGCTTGATGTGCGTGAGGAAGCGCGAGGCCTTGACGGCCATGACGAAGCCCGGTGGCGTCGCATCACGCCACCGGGCGAACGTCTCGGTCTCGGGCAGGCGGTAGAACGCGTTGTTGTTCTCCACCGTGCCGAAATGCTGCACGTACTCACCGAGCCAGCGCGGGGTCGGGCAGCGCGGCGGGTAGAGCACGCCCCGCCAGTCCTTGTACTGCCACCCCGAGGTGCCGACGAGCACGGGCATCGTCTACGGAGCGGACAGCGCGTCGAGCAGGTCACCGACCGGCTGGTCCGGCATCGCGCGGGCGACGTCGGCCTGGGCGACGATCCCGACCAGCTTGTGGCCGTCGATCACGGGGAGCCGGCGGACCTGGTGCTCGCCCATCGTCTTCATGAGCTCGCCGATGCCGTCGTCGGCGCCGATCGTGACCGCTTCGCCCTGCGCCAGCTCACCGGCGGTGCAGGTGTTCGGGTCCTTGCCCTGGGCGATGATCTTCACCGCGATGTCACGGTCGGTGATCATGCCCTGCAGGCGGTCGTCCTCACCGCAGATCGGCAGCGCGCCGACGTTCAGCTCGGCCATCTTTCGAGCGGCCTCGGTGATGGTCTGATGGGAGCGGATGCACTCCGCGTTCGGGGTCATGATGTCGCGGGCTGTGGTCATGCGGTCCTCCCGTTGGTCGTTGACGGATCGGGCTCCTCCAGAGCCCTACCCGGGAGGCGGGGAAGAAACGGGCGTGTCCCGGCCGGCACACCGAGCAGCGCCCGTCCGGCGACGTCAAGGCCACGCGGTGGCGGTTCTCGCTGATGAACTGGGGCCCACGACCCCCTCCAGTGACGCGTACGCCACGTTCGAGCCCGAATCGGTTGGGCAGAACCTCCTTAGGCCCACGATCTGAGGAGGGTGCGCCATGCCCGCAGGCTCCAACGCGAAACGCGAACGGCAGTACGAGCACATCAAGGAAGGGCTGCAGAAGCGCGGCAAGTCCACGGACAAGGCCGAGGAAATCGCAGCGCGCACCGTGAACAAGGAGCGCGCGCGGGCCGGCGAGTCCAAGGAGTCCAGCCGCAGCTCGGTGAAGGACATCTCGTCCAGCCGACGCGGGGGCCTGCGCTCGCACAAGGGCGAAGGCGGCCGGACCAAGGAGCAGCTCTACAACGAGGCGAAGAAGAAGAACATCGACGGCCGTTCGAAGATGAACAAGGCCGAGCTTGAGCGCGCGGTCGGTCGCTGACGTGCGGATCGCGATCACCGGGGCGACCGGCAATCTCGGCACGGCCCTGATCAAGGCCCTCCGCGCGGACGACCCGCGGGTGGAGATCGTCGGCATCTGCCGGCACCCCCCGGCTGATTCGTCCAGCGGCGGCGCCGGGGGAGTGGACTGGCGCTCGATCGATCTCGCGAATCCGGAGACCGAGCCCGCCCTGGTGGCGGCCTTCGACGGGGTCGACGCGGTGGTGCACATGGCCTGGGCGATCCAGCCGACGCGAGAGGCGGACAAGCTCCACCAGATCAACGTCGGCGGCACCGGGCTGGTGCTGCGGGCCGCCGCGCAGGCGAAGGTCCCCCACCTGGTCCACACGTCCTCGCTCGCCGTCTACGCGCCCACCGGTGCCGGACCGGTCAACGAGTCGTGGCCGGCCACCGGCGTGGCGACGTCGGTCTACAGCCGGCAGAAGGTCGAGGCCGAGGCCCTGCTCGCCGAGTTCGAGCGGGCCAACCCGGAGACCATCGTCGCCTGGGTCCGCCCCACGCTCGTGGTCCAGCGCAGCGCCGCTTCGGAGATCGCCGGCCTGTTCCTCGGGCGCCTCCTCCCGATGAAGGTGGCGGCCAAGCTCCGCGGGAAGTTGCCGCTGCTGCCGCTCCCCGCGAACCTGCAGATGCAACTCGTGCACGCCGACGACGTCGCCGATGCGATCGTGCGGATCCTGCACCAGAAGGCCCGCGGGCCGTTCAACCTGGCCCGCGAGGTGCTCGGAGCGCCGGAACTCGGCGAGCTGATGGGGGCCCGGACGATCGACGTGCCGCGCAAGGTGGTGCGCGTCGTGGTCGGTGCGGCGTACTACTCACACGCGATCCCGACCTCGCCCGGCTGGATCGACATGCTCGTCGAGGGCGCGACGATGGACTGCACGCGGGCGCTGACCGAGCTGGGCTGGGCCCCGCGGTACACCTCGGCCCAGGCCGCCGAGGAGATCCTCGACGGATTCGCCGACGGCGCCAAGGGCTCGACCGCCGCGCTGCAGAAGTCGGCGTGATGACGGCAGGCGACGCGCTCACCGTTCGCGCGGTGGCGCCGACGAACGATCTGACCTACTGGGCCCGCGGCGACGGGCTGGAAATAGTGCTCGTCGTTCTCGGCGCGGTTCTGGTCGGCCGCTTCGTGGCCGTCGCCGGCCGGTTCGTGACGCGGCGGATCGACGCCGCCGTCGGCGACACCGACGCCGTCGTCCGGTCGGAGCAGGGCAAGCACCGGCATTCGGTGGCGCAGGTGCTGATCTGGCTCTCCACCGTCGTGATCGTCTGCATCGCCGTGGTGCGGATCATCAACCTGCTGGGGTTTTCGCTCACCGGGCTGGTGGCGCCGGCCGCGGTCCTCGGCGTCGCGCTCGGCTTCGGTGCGCAGCGCGTCGTGCAGGACCTGCTCGCCGGGTTCTTCATCATCACCGAGCGCCAGTACGGCTTCGGTGACCAGGTGCGGATCTCGACGCTCGGCGCGGAGACCGGCATCGTCGGGACGATCGAGGAGGTCTCGCTGCGCATCACGCGGATGCGGACGATCAACGGCGAGGTCGTGACGATCCCCAACGGTCAGCTGGTGCAGGTCACCAACCTCTCCCGCGACTGGGCCCGGGCCGTCATCGACGTCCCGCTGTACCCGAACTCCGACCTCGCCGAGGCGACCCGCATTCTGCGCGAGGAGGTCTGCGCTCCGGCCTTCCGCGACCCGGTTCTGCGCGAGCTGCTGCTCGATGAGCCGACGGTCATGGGCGTCGAGATGATTTCCACCAGCTTCGTCAAGGTGCGGATGGTCGCGCGGACCCTGCCCGGCAAGCAGTTCGAGGTCAACCGCGAGTTGCGGGCCCGCGTCATCAACGCCTTCCGCGAGCACGGCATCACGCTCCCGACCGACACGATCATCGCCAACTCGACGACGACGGTCGCGCCGTGAACCTGCCCCGCACCCTGCTGCACGGCCGGGTCCGGACCTCGACCCTCGGGCTGTTGCTGTCCTTCTCGATGGTGATGACGGTCTGGATCCTGGTCCGTCCCGAGCCGATCCAGTACGAGGAAGAGGTCGTCACGGTCCGGAAGACCAAGACGCTGCCGTCGCCGGCCCCGAGCCCGGTCGCGACCCCACGGCCGGCCCAGACGCCGAAACCGACCCCGGTGCCGAAGCGGACCGCGATCCCGGTTCCGGGCCAGGCCACCCCCACGCCGGTCGCCTGGCGGCGGCGTCGGGGAACTGATCCCGACCCCGACCCCGACCGCCCACCCCGGTAGGGCTGTTCTGAGGCAAAGGCATCGGCCTCGGCAGCCGTGCGAGCTGGGCGAGGGTGCTGAGCGGCCGCCCCAGGCTGCGCCAGGAGTTGCGTGTCGATGCTCAACAGGTCAGCGAGTTCCTTCGCCGCCCGCTCGGGCTCTGTCAGCTCGTCTGCACGCTTCACCCTTGATCGGTAACCCCGACCAGCGTCAGCCGGCCATCGTCAGCCCGCCGCTCACGCTCAGGACCTGGCCGGTGATGTAGTCCGAGCGGGGACCGGCGAAGAACAGCACCGCGTCGGCGATGTCCTCGGGCTGGGCGAGGCGCCGGAACGGAATCGCCTTGATCAGCGCGGTCCGGATGTTCTCCGGGACCGAGGAGAACAGCGGCGTCTCGGTCGGTCCGGGGCAGACGCAATTGACGTTGATCTGATGCCGCGCCATCTCGCGGGCGAGCGACTTGGTAAACGCAATCAGGGCGCCCTTGGTCCCGGCGTAGACGGTCTCGCCCATCGACCCGACCCGGCCGGCATCGCTGGAGATGTTGACGATCTTGACGCGGCGCTCCGCGGCGAGGATCGGCTCCAGGAACGCGTGGCAGAGCCGGACCGGGCCGAGGTAGTTCACCGCGGTCAGCGACGACCACAACGCGTCGTCGTTCGCCATGAACGGCTCGATCCGGTCGAACCCGGCGGCGTTGACGATGACGTCGGGGAGCCCGTGGCGCTCGACCACCTCGTCGCGCACCCGAAGGATCGCCGCCGGGTCGGCGAGGTCGACGACGAACGCGCCGCCCTTGACCGCGTCGGCCGTCTGCTGCGCCCCGGCGGCGTCGCGGTCCAGCACCGCGACGGATGCGCCGGCGCTCGCGAGGGTGTACGCGATCGCGCGGCCGATGCCGGAGGCGCCGCCGGTGACGACGGCGAGCTTGTCCTGAAGGTCCATCAGTAGTGCCGCTTGTCGGTGACGCTGGGGAACTGGGGCGCCCGCTTCTCCCGGTGCGAGGCGACGCCTTCGAGGACGTCCGGGCCGGTGAAGTTCATGAACTCCAGGCCGAGGGAGGCATCGAAGATCGGGGCCGCCTGGCGGTACCAGTGGTTCAGCGTGTGCTTGGTGAACCGCAGCGCGGGCTGGGCCATCGCGGCCAGCTCGGTCGCGATCTCCAGCGCCTTGTCCTGGACGTTCTCGTCATCCTCGACGCAGAGGGACACGAGCCCGATCCGCTCGGCCTCCTCGCCGGTGAGCGGCTTGCAGGTGAGCAGGTAGTACTTGGCCTTCGCCATGCCGCACAGCAGCGGCCAGCAGATCGCGGCGTGGTCGCCCGCCGCGACGCCGAGCCGTGTGTGCCCGTCGATGATCTTCGTGCTCTTGTTGACGACCGAGATGTCGGCGAGCATCCCCGCGACCAGGCCGGCGCCGACCGCCGGGCCGTGCATCGCGGAGATGATCGGCTTGGAGCAGTTGATGACGTTCAGCACGATGTCGCGGGCCTCGCGCATCACCTGGATGCGCGTGCCGTAGTCGGCGATCATCGTCTCGATCAGGTCGAAGCTGCCGCCGGCGGAGAACCCCTTGCCGGCGCCCTGCAGGATCGCGACCCGGGTGTCCGGGTCCTTGTCGACGTCGAGCCAGACCTCACCGAGCTCGCGGTGCGCGTCCGGCCCGACCGCGTTGAGGTTCGGCCCTTCCAGCGTCACCCGCAGGACGCCGTCGGCGGGCCGGTCGAAGGTCAGGGACGGGTAGGCGGCAGCGAAGTCGAACGACACGGAGGCTCCTGTTTCTGAGGGGACGTCAGGACTTGTGGATAACTCCCCACCAGGGCGTGTCACGCCCTGGTGGGCCACAGGGTCAGGGGGAGGACTGGTAATCACGGACCGCGCGGGCGATCTCGCCCCAGCGGCCGAGGTTCTCGGGGTTCGCGGCGACGTCGTCGACCGTGAGATAGGAGATGACGCGTTCGGCGAGGTCGCCGTAGCGGTCGATGAGGGTGTCGGCGATGTCATCCCACGGCCCGACGACGGCGTAGTGGGTGAGCATCTCGTCGGTGATGAGGGCCTCGAGGCCCTCCATGTCGTTGTTGCGGAGCAGACCGCGGGCCTGCTCGGTCGTCCCCTCGAAGCCCAACTCGTCGAACTGGAAGGCGTAGTTCGGGGTGGAGCCGTAGAACCCGATCTGGCGCTTGGCCTTGCTGGTCAGCGCCGCGCGCTCCTCAGGGGTGTCGCCGGGGACGACGAAGACGGGGATGAGCAGGTCGGTGGCGTGGCCGGACCTTCTCCTCGCCGGCGCGCATCGCGGGGAGCAGACGCGTCTCGATGTAGTGCATCGAGTGCAGCGGGTGGACGTGGATCCCGTCGGCGATGCTCGCCGGCCATCTTGCACATCCACGGCCCGACGGCGGAGACGTCCACCCTGATGTCGCCGTGGTCGTGCTTGGGTGGCAGCCAGGTCGGGGGCAACAGCGTCAGGTCGTGGTACGTCGCTGTGGTGGTCGAGCTTCGCCTCGCCCCGGAACGCGGCGAGGATGTCGCGGACCGCGAGCAGGTAGCTGCGCAGCCGCGGCCCGGGCGGGTCGTAGGCAGCGCCGTAGCGGCGCTCGATGTGCGCCTTGATCTGGCTGCCGAGCCCGAGGCGGAAGCGGCCCTGCGTGTTCCCGGCGAGCTCCCACGCGATCCCGGCCATCACCATCGGGCTGGACGGGAACGCCACCGCGATCCCGGTGGTGAAGTTCAGTGTCGGCGCGGCCTGCGCGGCGGTAGCGATCGACATCCACGGCGTCTGCGTGGTGTCGGTGAAGGTCATCCCGGTGAATCCGGCGCCCTCCAGGTCCGGCGCGAGGGTCGCGACCTCGTCCCACGGGGTCGGTCCGACCATGACGTCGATCTGCACGGGCACTCCTCCGGGTAGGCGGTCACAGTCAACCAACGGGCTCCGGGTGCGCTGCGGGGCGGTACCGACGTGATGGCATAGCCCCCGTGCCCGGCCTCCAGGATCTGATCCGCCCCGACCGCTACCCGCGGTCGCTGAACTACGACCCGGCCTGGCTGGTGTCCCTCGACATGGGCCCGCACCCGCTCTGGCTGCTCGAGAACCTCGACCTGGATCTGGCCGCCCGGCTCGCGGGTGCTCGACCTCGGGTCCGGTCGCGGTGCCACCTCGGTCTTCCTCGCCAAGGAGTACGACGCCCACGTCATCGCGGTGGACTGGTGGACGCCGGCCGAGGAGGCGCAGGCCGTCTTCGAGGCCTCGCGGGTCACGGGCCAGGTGATCGCGGTGCGGGCCGAGGCCCACGACCTGCCGTTCGAGCCACAGTCCTTCGACGCGATCGTCAGCATCGACGCGTTCGAGTACTTCGGCACCGGCGACCACTACCTCGGGTACCTGACGAAGTTCCTGCGTCCCGGCGGCCTGCTCGCCGTCGCGACCCCGGGCATGACCCACGAGATCCGCGAGCTCGGCGCGATCCCGCACTACATCGCCGAGTGCGTCGGGTGGGAGGCGCTGGCCTGGCACAGCCCGGACTGGTGGCGGCAGAGCTGGGAGCTGACGGGTCTCGTCACCGACGTCAAGGCCTCGCTCCAGCACGACGGCTGGGCCGACTGGTGGCTCTGGCACGAGGTGACCTGTGCCCTGCGCGGGGAGGACCCGACGGCCTCCGCGGTGGGCCGGATGCTCGCCGCCGACGGCGGTCAGACCCTGTCGTTCACGTTGCTGACGGCCCGTCGGGCGGGCTGAGCCCCGAACGTCCGACGCTCGCGGCGCCAGGGCGCAGCAGCGGTCGGACGTTACGGGCGGTGCGGGTCGTCCGCGGGCAGCCAGCCGGCGTCGAGCCCGAGGGCGCAGGGGTCGGCCCGCAGCGCCTCGACGGTGGCGAGGACCGCGGCGCGGGTCTCGTCGGGCGGGAGACGATCGACCAGGTGTAGTACGGGGTCGGGTCGACGACGGGCCGGATCGCGAAGCCGGGCGGGAGCGGGCCGTCGCCCTTGGGGGAGTTGAGCACCGGGCGGCCGAGCCGGCGCACGTGGGCGAAGAACGCGGGGCCGGTGATGCCGCCGTCGTCGATCCGGGCGACCTGCGCGCCGGTGTCGGCGGCGAACTCGCTCGACGAAGACGTTCCAGGACTCCCAGTTCGCCGATGTCGGCGTCGACGAGGACGACGGTGTCCTTCGCGAGCGACCCCGCGGTGTCGGTGCCCGGCGCGACGGCGTTCAGGCGGTGCGCGCCGACGAGCGCGGCGTCGAGGTCGAGCTCGTCCAGGTCGGACCGGCGGATCCAGCAGATCGCCAGGTCGAGGCTGTGCTCGGCGACCCGGCGGGCCTGGGTGTGCGAGGGCAGCACCCAGGTGTCGACGTGGACGGCGGCGACGCCGGAGACCCGGGCGGTCAGGTCGGCGGGCAGCCACTGGACGTAGCCGAGCCGGACCGGTTCGGTCGCGGCGAGACCGGCGGCGGAGCCTCGCAGCTCGTCGGCCTGAGGCCAGCAGCGCCCGCGCCTTGGGCAGCAGCGCCTCGCCGCCGGAGGTGAGCGCGACCGAGCGGCGGTCCCGGTCGAAGAGACGGACGCCGAGGTCGCGCTTCGAGGGCCTTGATCTGCTGGGACAGCGACGGCCCGGCGATCAGCAGCCGGCTCGCGGCCCGGCCGAAGTTCAGTTCCTCGGCGACGGCCACGAAGTAGCGCAGCTGACGCAGCTCCATTCCCGCAGGTTAGACCCCTGAGAGGCTGGGCCTACCAGCAGGAAGTCCGCCGGTCGTGGCCGCGGTGATCAGTGCGCGCCGCACCATCGGGAGCGTGACGCTGACGCCGGCCGCGGGAGGCGGTCGTTTCCGCTGCTTCGGCGGCGGCGCGTCGTCCGGCCCTGGGTCCTCGTCGCGCAGGGGGCGGCCGCGCTGGCCGCGGCGATGGGGATCGGCCGCTTCGTCTACACCCCGATCCTGCCGCTGATGAACGCCCAGGCCGGGCTCTCGGCGCCAGGACGGGGCGCACCTCGCGACGGCCAACTACGCCGGCTACCTGGTCGGGGCGGTGGCGACGTTCGCCATCCCGGGTCTGGCCCGGTCGCGGTGGGCGTTCCGCGGGGCACTGCTCGCGCTGGTGGCGTCGCTGGCCCTGATGCCGGCGTTCCCCGACGTCGGGCCCTGGCTCGCGCTGCGCTTCGTCGCCGGGGCGGCGAGCGCGGTGGTGTTCGTGCTGTGCGCCGGTGCCTCTTCTGACCGGGCTGCGGGCACATGCCTCCCACTGGGTCGGGTGGGGGTTCAGCGGGGTCGGGGTCGGGATCGCGCTGTCCGGCGTGCTCGTTCTCGCGCTGCGGACCCGCGGGACCTGGGAGCAGGCCTGGTGGTGGTCCGCGGTCGCGGCGTTGGTGTGCGCGGCGGTGGCGTGGTCGGCTGCCGATGCCGTCGGCCCGGCGCGCACTCTGACGCAACCGTCAGGTGAAGCCGGCGCCGCGCCGCTGGTTCGTCGCCCTCGCGGCGAGCTACCTGCTGGAGGGCATCGGCTACATCATCGCCGGGACCTTCCTGGTGGCGGCGATCGAGGCGAACACCCCGGGGTCGGTCGGGACCGCGTCGTGGGTGCTGGTGGGCCTCGCGGCGGCCCCGTCGGCGGCGTTGTGGGCGTGGCTGAGCCGGTTCTGCCCGCGGTCGACGCTGCTGGTGGCGGCCCTGGCGGTGCAGGCGGTCGGGATCGCGCAGCCGCCGATCTTCGGCGGGGCCGTGGCGGCGCTGGTCGCCGCGGTGCTGTTCGGGGCGACGTTCCTCGGGATCGCGATGATGGCCCTGGCCCTCGGCAACGCGATGCGGGTGCCGGGCGCGGTCGCGATCCTGACGACCTGTTACGGCATCGGGCAGATCCTCGGCCCGCTCGTCGTCACGCCGCTGCTGGAGCACGGGTACCGGCCGGCGCTGCTGGTCAGCGTCGGGATCGTGGTGGCGTCCGCGCTCGCGGGCAGCGCTGTGCGGAGCCGGGCCTGAGTTTTACGGTGGGGGCATGTACCTGGAGAACCTCGTCATCGACGCCGTCGAGCCGCGGCGGCTGGGCCTGTTCTGGGAGGCCGCGCTCGGGGCCGAGCGGCTGACCGACGAGCCGGACCTGTTCGAGACCCGGCTCACCGTCGCGGGCGGGCCGGTGCTCGACCTGTGCTTCCAGCCGGTCGCTGACCCGCCGTTCCCGTCGCCGCGACTCCACTGGGAGGTGCGGGGTGCCGACCGTCAGCGCGAGGAGGTCGACCGGTTGCTCGGACTCGGGGCGCGGCACCTCGACATCGGGCAGCGCGACGTGCCCTGGGTGGTGCTCGGCGACCCGGAGGGCAATCCGTTCTGCGTGATGGAGGACCGGCCGGAGTACACCGACACCGGACCGATCGTGGCGCTCCCGCTCGATTCGGCGGAGCCGGAACGGGACGCGCAGTTCTGGTCCTGGCTGACCGGCTGGACCGTTGCGCCCGGCGCCACCGTCACGTCCCTGCGCCATCCGTCGCGCCGTGGTCCGCTCCTGGAGCTGTGCCCGGAGCGGGTGCCCAAGGATGCGAGGAAGAACCGACTGCACCTCGACGTCCGGCTCGAGACCGGCGACGACGCCGACGCCGTCGCGGCCGGGATCAGCGAGCGGGGCGGCCGGGAGGAGTTCCACCCGGAGTGGGGCGAGCTGCCCTGGCGGTTCCACACCGATCCCTCCGGCAACGAGTTCTGCGTCCTCCCGGCGCGATCGGGCTAGACCTGTCACAGCCCCGGCCCGGCCGGTGTCTCCATGTCCGAACCCACGGACACAGGAGGAGACATGACCCGCATTCCGCCCACCGAACTGACCGGCCCGTACGGAGCCCTGGTCAAGGCGATGTCCCGCAAGATGCTCGGCAGGGTGCCCGAGTCGCTCGGGGTGGCCTGGCACAACAAGCAGGTGCTGAACTTCGGGTTCGCGCTGGGCCGCAAGTCCCGCAAGTGGAACCAGTGTGACGACCAGCTCAAGGCGTTCGCCCACATGGCGGTCGCCGCGCAGATCGGCTGCAGCTTCTGCCTGGACCTCGGGTACTACATGGCCCACCACGAGGGCCTGGACCTGACGAAGGCGCAGCAGGTCCCGCGCTGGCGTTCCTCGGACGTCTTCACCCCGCTGGAGCGCGACGTCCTGGACTACGCCGAGGCGATGACGTCCACCCCGCCGACGGTGACCGACGAGCTCTCCGCCCGGCTGCTGAACGCGCTCGGAGCACCGGCCCTGATCGAGTTGACCTCATTCATCGCGCTGGCGGGTTACTACGCCCGTTCCAACAGCGCGCTCGGGATCGAGAGCGAGGGCCTGGCCGACTCGTGCAATCTCGCCCCGTTAGCGTCGGTGTGATGTCCGAGGACCCGTTCGTCGCGCACCGCGGCCTGCTGTTCACCGTCGCCTACGAGATGCTCGGCTCGGCGGCCGACGCCGAGGACGTGGTGCAGGAGACGTGGCTGCGCTGGGCCGGCCTGGAGGACCAGGACCGCAGTGCGCGACGCCCGTGCCTACCTCGTGCAGATCGTCACGCGGCAGGCGCTGAACCGGTTGCGGACGATGGCCCGCCGTCGCGAGGACTACGTCGGGGACTGGCTGCCCGAGCCGCTGCTGACGCACCCCGACGTCGCGGAGGACGTCGAGTTCGCCGAGAGCGTCTCGTTCGCGATGCTCACCGTGCTGGAGACCCTCGGCCCGGTCGAGCGGGCGGTGTTCGTGCTGCGCGAGGTGTTCGACGTGCCCGTACGAGGAGATCGCCGAGGCGGTCGGGAAGTCGCCGGCCGCGGTGCGGCAGATCGCGCACCGCTCCCGCGAGCACGTCAGCTGCGCGCCGGCCGCGGATGCAGGTCTCGCGCAGCGAGCAGCGAGCGGTCGTCGACCGGTTCGTCGCGGCGGTGACGACCGGCGACGTGCTCGGCCTGCTCGACGTGCTCGCCCCCGACGTCATCCTGATCGCCGACAGCGGGGGACTGGCCCCCTCCGTCCGCCGTCCGGTCGAGGGCGCGCGGAAGGTCGCGACGCTGCTGAAGAACTTCGCCCGGCTCGCGCCGACGGCGATCGTCGCGGTGGTGGAGCTCAACGGTGGGCTCGGGCTGCGGATCGACATCGGGTCCCGGCGACGGGTCGGCGATCACCTTCGAGTTCTCCGAGGGCCGGATCAGCCGGATCTACAACGTCCGCAACCCGCACAAGCTCGAACGGCTGGACGTGGTGGCCGACCTACGGCGCTGAGCTGAGTGATTGATTGTCAGAAAATCTTGACGATCCTCGCTTTTCTTACGAATCGGGCATTTCAGTCGCGGTAGCGAAGATGCGGACGTGGAGCTTCGAGGTTTGAGTGCACCTATGTCCGGGAACGGCCGCGTCCGGTCCAAAGGAATGCCTCAAAGGAATCGCCAAGTCCCGGCGCGGGGATGATCGACTTCGGAACGATCATCCCCATGACCGAGCAGACGACCTCCCGCAGCTCCGCCGTCAACCGGACCCCGCGCGCTGCGGCGGCCCGGCCCTCCGCCGCCGAGGCGGTCCCCGCGCAGTCGCGTCCGACCTGCGCGATGCCGAGCTGCATGCGCAGCCCGGTGCCCGGCCCGGAGGACGGCGCGCACGGCATCGGCCGCTACTGCCCGGACCCCGAGCACAACCCGGCGGCGGCCTGGCGTGAGCGGCAGGAGCTGAGGTCGCGGCTCACCGGGATGCCGATCGACGAGCGCCCGGTCGACTCCGCCCGCGAGCGCGCGGCGGAGATCAAGGGTCAGGTCACCGGGATGGTCGAGCACCTGCTCGGGCAGTTCAGCGAGCTCGCCGACGCGCTGAAGCAGACCGCCGACCCCGAGGCCACGGCCGCGCAGGTCGAGGCCGTCGCCGCCGAGGCGAACGAGAAGGTCGCTGAGGCCCACGCCCGCGTCGCCCGCGCCGAGCGCGCGCAGATGCAGGCCGAGTCCGAGCGGGCCCAGGCCGACGCCGCCGCGACGGAATCCGCGGCCGCGATGAAGTCGATGGTCGAGAAGGTCGAGGCGTCCTCGGCCGCGATGAAGCTGATGTCCGACGAGCGCGAGGCGATGCACACCGAGTTCTCGGCCCAGAACGTCTCGCTGGTCGCGGCGCTGAAGTCGGTCGAGGAGCTCACCGGCCGGCTGGACGCGACGGAGAAGGCGCTGGCCGCCGAGCAGCTGGCGCGCAAGGCGTCCGAGCAGGCGCGCCTGTCCGAGGTCGAGCGCCGGGTCAGGGCGTCCGAGGCCGCGGCCGCGGACAAGCTCCGCGCCGACGAGGCGACCGCCGCCCTGACGGAGTCTCAGACCGAGGCCCGCCGGTCCGCGACGTCCCTCGCATCGACCCGTCACCGCATGGAGGCGCTCACCGCGCAGCTGGCGGCGCAGAAGTCCGAGGCCGAGCGCTCGTCCGCGATCGCGGACGCCGAGCAGGAGCGCCTGATGGCGCAGATCGCGGAGCTCAAGGCCGCGGTCGTCGAGAGCGAGCAGGCCCGCAGCACGGCCGAGATCCGCGTCGAGGACCTGCGGAACGAGACCTCGCGCATGATCGAGAAGGCGCGCACCGACGCCGCCGCGTCCATGGACGCGACGCGCAAGGAAGCGGCCGCGAAGATGGAAGGCGCGCGCTCGGAGTCGGCGCGTCTGATCGAGGCCGCCCGCACCGACGCCGCGGCGAAGGTCGAGGCGGTCCGGGCGCAGATGCTCGCCGCCGCGACCGCCCACGCGCAGGAGTCCGCTGCGGCGGACGGTGCGCTGACCGCCGAGACCGAGCGCCGCGAGGCCGCCGAGAAGGCGATCGCGGAGTTCAAGGCCCAGGCTGCCGCGGCCGAGGCCGCCGCCGCCGAGGCGATGGCGACGGCCCGCGAGGAGGCCGCCACCACCGCCGCGATGCGCGAGCGCATCGAGGGCCTGACCGTCGAGCGTGACTCGGTCGACAAGGCGATGGCGGTCGTCGCCGATGCGAAGGACATGGTCGCGAAGAAGCTCGAGGAGGTCTCGCTCAAGCTCGCGATGGCCGAGCGGGCCCGCGGCGGTGCCGAGGCCAAGGTCGCGGGGCTGGAGTCCGAGCTGGTCAAGGCCTCCGAGCGGGTGGCGCTGGCCGAGGCCCAGATCGAGCGGATGCGGGAGCAGGTCGTCGACCTCCGGTCCCAGTTCGCGGTCACCTCGGCCGTGCTCGGTGGGGCTCAGTACTCCGCCCAGCAGCAGTAGACGTTTCGAATCACGGGTGACGCCGGGCCGGCTGGGATTCCAGCCGGCCCGGCGTCTGTGTGTGCGGCTTCAGCAGGCCTCTAGCTGAGGGTCTGGCTACACCCCAGCCGGATGGTCTTGCCATTGACGAGCTTGAACCGCACGCTCACGTGGTTGTAGTAGCCCGAGTCGGTCACGATCACGGGACGGTCGCCGAAGCGCTCAAACCACGCACCGCCACCGACCTGGCCGCCGTTCTCGTCCGGCGGCGGGGCCTTGCCGCCACCCCCGATGTGCGTGCTGACGCTCCGCACCTTGCGGCTCTCGAAGCGGTTCTCGCCGCGCGGGTGACTGACCCGGACCTTCAGCTTGTCGTCGAAGAACCGCAGCCGGACACGTACCTGGGTCCCGTGCTGGGTCTTGGCACACGTCTTGATGACGATTCCCTGGTGGCTGGCCTCGGCCGGGGCAGCCAGCAGGGCCATCGGTGCGAGGAGCAGGGCGGCGCCGGCGGCAATGGCTATAGGTGACTTCGGCATGAGGAACCTCCTGGGTGCAGGGTGCGCTCAGCGGATGCCGTTTAAGGCGGCTTTGAGGAAACCTGTCCGACTGCGGACATCTGCCCACGAGCCGCCCGGCCGAGATCGGGCAGGCGCCTGCCGCGCCCGACGCGGGGCTGAGTTGGACGGGGAGAACCCGCGTCCGCGCCGGTGTCGGCGGGGTGGCGCACACGGCTTGCGGTAGGAAGGAGCCGTGGAGCTGCTTCTCGCGCGGAACCCGGACGCCGAGAGCACGCTGCCGTACCTGCTCCGCCTCCCGCTCGGGGCCGACGGGCTGGTGTTCCGGGTGAAGGACACGTGGCCGCGGACGAACGCGGTGTTCTGCTATCCGGTCCCAGCTTCTGACTGGCCGGCCGAGCCGGACCTGGTCGAGACGGTGCCGTTGACGGCGTGCACCCGGCGCGGGGCGGCGATCGACGTGGTCGCCGCCCGGTCCCGGGAGTCCCGCTCACAGATCGTCTACACGAAGGCGCGGGGCCGGGACATGGTGTTCTGGCAGGCGCCGCGCACCCGCAAGCAGGCCCGGCCGCGGGTAACCACCCCGACGGCGCGGGCGTCCGGACTCGCGGATCTCGTGATCGTGGTCGACGCCCACGAGCGCTACGCGTACAAGTTCGGGACGCAGCAGGTGAGCACGGTCAAGCGCGCGCTGTCGTGCGGCGACTACGCGGTCGAAGTGGACGGCAAGGTCATCGCGGCGGTCGAGCGCAAGTCCCTCGCCGATCTCGTCAGCAGCCTGACCAACGGCAAGCTGCGCTTCGCCCTGGGCGAGTTGGCGGCATTGCCGCGGGCCGCCGTCGTGGTCGAGGACCGGTACTCGAAGGTGTTCGCCCTCGACCACATCCGCCCGGCGGTCGTCGCGGACGGGTTGGCGGAACTGCAGGTCCGCTATCCCGAGGTGGCGATCGTGTTCTGCGAGAACCGCAAGCTCGCGGAGGAGTGGACCTACCGCTACCTCGCCGCTGCCTTGACGTGGACGGCGGAGCAGGCGCCCGAAGCGCCTTAGTTCAGGGCGCTCGCGCGGCGTTGGAAGTGCTCGACGATGACCTCCTCCGAGACCGGCCGCAGCAGATTGACCTGCGGGTCGAAGATGACCAGCCCCCGTTCCTCCGCGATCGCGGCGATCACGGTGCTCGCGAGCACGGCGACGGTCGCGGGGAGGATGAGCCACAGCGCGGGGCCGGAGGCATCCTCGATGAGGTTGGGTTCGCTCCACGGGGCGCGTTCCCAGCCGGGGTCGGTCGGATCGTCGGTCCAGGTCTCGGTCAGAGCTCGAACGAACGCGCGCATGCCGGGCGTCGGTTCGGTGGGATCACCGTTGAACCAGCGTTGCTGGATCTCCTCGGCCTCGCGGGCGCCGGCCTCGTCCGTCTCGGGGCGCTGACCCTCCCAGACGATCAGGTGGTAGTCGCCGACAGTGTCGGGACCGAACTGGACCGAGGTCGTCAGGTTGGCGAACATCTGAAGCCGGACGTTCTGGTTCCAGTCGTCGATGAGCTCCCTCGGGCACGGGCGCATCACCTCGACGAAGGTGTCGAAGGTGACGAGGCCGTGCTCCTCGGCCAACTCCGCGATCCGGAAGCTGGCCTCCTCGCCGATCCCGAACCGCATGTTGAGAAACACGAGCGGTCCGGTGGCGTCGTCGAGAATCGGGGAGTGCTTCCACGGCACCTCCTGCCAGTTCTCACCCTTCGGATCGTCCGGCCAGATCTCGGTGAGCGCGCGAACGAACTTCCGGATCGCCGGGGTCGGCTCGAACCCGTCGCCCACGTAGTAGCGGTCCAGCAGCTCGCGACACATGTCGCTCGCCGCCGCATCGGTCTCGGGCTTCTCGCCCTCCCAGACCACGAGCTGATACCCCATCAGATCCCCTCCCGGTGGTGTCGAGGGGATGAGTGTGCCGCTCCGGGAGCGAGCTCGCTGAGGCGTCCGTCGGTTCTGTGGATAACTAGGCGTTCCTACCGCAACGTCCACGCGGCATCCAGATCGGCCGGGACCCGGCAGAGCTGGTCCCGGCCGATGCCGAGTCAGCGGTGTGGACAGTGGAGGTCGCGGTGCTCCCCGGCCCGGACTTTCGCGGACCCGCGGTCCAGGGCAAGAAGGGGGAGCGGTTCGGCTACCTCACCGACGAGCGCGGGCGGACCCCGGTGCGCTCGGTTGCGGCCGCCGGCGCTGGAGCTGGCGACCCCTGACAACTGAGCGACAACGTTGCTACAGCTGAGGCGGTCGGAGAGCCCGACGTCGCAACTCTGCTTTCAACCATGTCGCTGAGTTGCGCGGCGTCAGCTCTTGGCGCCCGGG
This sequence comes from uncultured Actinomycetota bacterium, assembly GCA_963756785.1. Lineage (GTDB taxonomy): Bacteria > Actinomycetota > Actinomycetes > Sporichthyales > Sporichthyaceae > Sporichthya. The sequence goes on along the minus strand of CAVWPF010000007.1, from coordinate 1,013,577 downwards.
TCGTCCGCGAGGATCAGGTACAGCTCGCGGCGGGCCTTCTCCAGGACCTCGCGGGCGGCCGCGACCTGGGTCGGGGTGCCGGTGCGGCCGAGGGTCTTGCTGGCGACGGCGAGGCCCTCGAAGACGTCGCGCAGCCCGGTGCCCTTCTCCTCCGTCATCGAGGCGAACGGGTCGACCGGGGCGGTCGCGGGGTCCGCGATGTAGCTGCGGCCGGCGTCGGTGAGGACGGCGAGCTTGCGGCCGGCGTCGGACTCGGTGCGGACCAGGCCCTCGTCCTCGAGCTGGGCGATCGTCGGGTAGATCGCGCCGGGGGAGACCCGCCACGTTCCGCCGGTGCGCTCGGCGATCGCGTTCATCATCTGGTAGCCGTGCATCGAGTGCTCGGCGAGCAGGAGCAGGACCGCGGCGCGAACGTCGCCGCGCTGGGCGCGGCCCCGGCCGCGGTGGCCGCGGAAGTGCTCGTGGCGCAGGTCGTGCAGTTCGGCCCGGCGCTCGCGGCCGGCATCGTCGGGCTCGGAGCGGCGAGGGCTCATGCCGCCCCACCCGCGGGGGCCGCGCTCGGCGCCGTCGGAGCGGTACCGCCGGTTGCGCTTGTCGTCGTAGGCGTGGACGTGCTCGGGAAGGCCGTGGCGGCGGCCGTTCGGGAAGTCATGCATCTGATTCTCCTTCGTCGAGCCCACGGTGAGCCCGATGCACTCACGATATATCGTGAACGGTCGCGATGCAACGGGGTTCCAGACTCATATCTGGCTCTCAGGCCTGTCATAGGCCGCGGGGGTTCCCTGGCGGCTGTGCGCCCGAGCGAAGGGCGCGCGAAGCTCCGGGTGGTTGCGAACCGCTGACGATGTGGAGGGCACCGGTGGTGGCGTCACGGCCAAATCGCGTGCCGGCCCTCTCGTCCAGTGCGCGATCCGGAGATGCAAGGGGGCCGGGGCGTGAACAACGCCCCGGGTGCGAACGGCGGATCCGGCGCAACCCCCCGCGTCGTTTCCGTCGAGTGCCGTCGGGTTCGTCCGCCTGATCCGACGGGACGCAGCGAGGCCCCGCACGATTGCGACCGTGCGGGGCCTTGCCGTTTCTGGTGTGCGGTGGGTCTCCGATTCAGATGGCGACGACCCTAATGTTCGGATGGTCGACCGTGAGTGCGCGCAGGTCGCCCGGGTCGCTGGTCAGGATCGTGACCGGCCGATTCAGCCGGATCGCGGTCGTCGCGACCAGCGCATCGACGGTGTCGGCCCGGCCGGTCTTGCCCAAGAGTCGACCGGCCTCCGCGGCGAGATCCTTCTCGACAGCCTCGACCTGCGCAGCGCGAGTCAGCAGGTGAATTTTGGCGTCGCGGGCCGAGCCGCGCAGCGTCTCGGTGAGCGTCACGGCATTGACGACCAGGGGCAAACGCAGTTCGCGGGCGCGGGCGACCCACGCCACCGCACGGTGGTCGCCGGACGCGGCGCGACTCAGTCCTTCGCTGTCGAGGACGAGCGCCGTCGCGGGGTGCGGGGCGTCGGCTTTGCGGCGAGTGGATCGGGCCATGCGCGGCGCACCTCGTCCATGACGTTGCCGGGGATCGTGCCGTGCTCGGCCTCGTGGGCCGCGAGGAACTCGTCGAGATCAGCGAGGTGCTCCGCGAGGCGCAGCCCCTCGGCGACGTAGGCGGAGAAACCCACCGGCACCCGCGCGGGCGCGGGCACTGTCGACCAGGTCCTTGGGAAGCGTCACGCTGACCTTCTCGTACTCCGCCACAACGCGATCCTACCCTCGGTAGGATCACGCCGGCCAGGACTACCAGCGACCGCACGCTGTCGGGAACCGGAGCGTTCGACTCCTGAGCACGGCAGCAGCGCCTGATCCTCGTCCTCGGCCAAGCACTGCGGATAGACGTTGAAGAGCACCTCGCAGTCGCAGTAGCCGCCGTTCTGGCGGAGCCAGGCGAGCAGCCCGGTCACCTGGTTGTGACGGCGCCAAATCTCGGCCCAATGCTTCGGCTGCGTCGGGCTCGCTGCGGTCGAGGTTCAGGCTGGCCCGGACGGGGAGAACGGGGGACCATGACAGGCATGACCGATCAGCTGGGCCTCGCCGAAGGTCGCCCGTTCACCGTGGCGGACCTGGAGACGATGCCCGATGACGGCCGGCGCTACGAGCTTCTCGACGGGATGCTGCTGGTGACGCCGGGGCCGACCTGGTCGCACCAGGAGATGGCAGGAGCGCTCTACCGGCTGCTCTCCGACGCCCGTCCGGCAGACCTGCGCGTCCTGATCGCTCCGTACGCCGTGCGGACGTCCCTGCTGAACGACGTGCAACCGGATGTCCTCGTCGCTCGCTTCAGTGATCTGACCGAGGACTTCCTTCCCGTCGCGCCGGTGCTGGCGGCCGAGGTCCTGTCCCGCAGCACGCAGTTGCACGACCGCAACACCAAGATGGCGCACTACGCCCGGATCGGCGTTGCGTCTTACTGGGTGCTCGATCCCGGCGAGCCGGCCGGGCTGGAGATCTATGAACTCCAGCCGGACGGCGGCTACGCGAAGACGAGCACGGGCAGTGGCGAGCAGAACATCGACGTGACCCGGCCGTTCCCGGTCAGCGTATGCCCGGCGCGTCTCCTGGACGGCCGCCGCCCGAGCTGACCGCTGCGATTCTGCGATCAGCTCAGGCGTCGCATCACTCCGTCTCGTCCTCCGGGCGGACGGCACGGCCGCGCTTGCGGTTCATCCGGTGGTAGGAGTCGCGGCTCATCTTGGAGACGTACGCCCCGCCGGCGACGTCCGCGACGGAATCCATGCGGTCGATGTCGGCGAGCTCGGCGCGGATCTCCCCGGCCGCACTGTCGGGAGCGACCTCGAGGGCACGCTGAAGCTGATCCTTCGTCAGACCGAACAGCGCCTTGCCGGCCTCCACGTCACCGCGCTCGAACGCCTCCGAGGCCTGACGCTTCGCGTCCTGGGCCTCCTGGAAGAGCACCTCGGACTGGACGGTCGGGTGCGGGATGCGACCGGCGGCCTCGTCACCCGGGACGACGTTCACCGTGAGCGGCAGGGTCACGAGGTGCTCGATCAGGCCCGGGCAGCTCGACGTAGGCCAGCTCCAGCGTGGCGATCTGCGCCAGGCCGAGCGCCGCCATCCCCGGGACGCGGAGCTTGAGCAGCACCTTGCGCTGCTCGGCGCTGAACAGGTCGCCGAGCTCGACCATCAGCCGGTTCGGCGCGATCTCGTGCGCGGGCAGGTCGTTGTACAGCCGCGCGAACTGCACGGCGTCCTCGACGCAGATCGTCAGTGACAGCGCCTGGACCACCTTGTTCAGCAGCCCGTCGACCTCGCCCGCGATCGCGGCGCCGGCGGCGTCCGGGTTGTCGGCGAACACGTGGTTGCCGTTGCCCGAGCGGGCGATCGCGGCGAGCAGCGACTCGTCGTACCCCCGCCCGTACCCGAGCGTGGAGGTGACGATCCCGTCGGCGTAGGCCTTGGCGGTCAGGCTCGCGAACTCGTCGACGTCGCTGATCCCGGCGTTGACGTGACCGTCGGAGATGACCAGGACGGTGCCGCCGTGGTCCGCGACCCGGCGCAGTTCGCGCAGACCGCGCAGGTACCCCGCCGACAGGTCGGTCGACCCGCCCGGGAACACCGACTCGATCGCACGGATCGCGCTCTCCTTGTCCGCGAGCGGTCCGGCGGGCACGACGACCTCGGCGGAGTCGTCGAAGACGACCAGTCCGAAGTTGTCGGTCGGTTCGAGCCGGCGGACGAGCGCGACGAGTGCGCGCTTCGCGCCGTCGAGCGGCGCTCCGTTCATCGACCCGCTCCGGTCCAGCACCACCTGCAGCGACGCCGGCGGACGGGTGGTGTCGGCGAGGGCCGACGGCGCCTCGATGTCGAGGAGCACGGCGACCTCGTCCTCGGCCTCGTGGGCCACGACGTTGACGTCGAGCAGTGCGTTGATCTTCATGGTGCCTTCCCCCTCGGAAGTCGTTCCTCTGAGCCGCGATATCACCGGCCACAGGCCCCCGCCCGGCCAGGTGTACGTCGGATCGACGTCGGCCTGTGGTGGGAAGAGTGAGGCCTGGGTCTGACAGAACGGTCCGCGACGCAGTCAGCGCCGCTTGTGAGGCAGCGGACAAAGGCCGTCCGAAGGGTTCGATCGCGTGATCCGGGAAGGCAGCAGTCATGCGACTCCACGACCGCACGACTTCCTCCGACGTCCCGACCGCGGCTCCGGCCCGGATCTCCCCGCTGGGCCGGGTGCTCGCCCTGGCCGGCGCCGCCGCTGCTGGCGCTGGGAACGCTGCTGCCGTGGGTCGAGGTGACCGGCGTTCCGCTGGACCTCGACTGGCTGGGGGTCGGGGTCCCGTCGGCCGGCCGGGAGGTGGCCGGGACCGACACGGCCGCCTGGCCCTTCGTCCTCGGCATCGCGTGCCTCGTTGCGTTGCTTGCGCTGGCCGGTCGGGCCCGCCGCGTGGTGGTCGGGCTCGGACTGCTGACGTTGGCCGCCGCAGGCGCGTTGCTGTACTACCTGTCCAACGTCATCGAGATCGAGACCTCGGGGCGCAGCCAGCTGGAGCAGACCCTCGCGGAGGTGGCGGTGCGCAGCTCGGTCCAGCCCGGCCCGTACGTGCTGCTCGCTGGGGCATTCCTCGTCGCGGTCGGCGGACTGATGCGCCGTTAGGTAAGCCGTTATTCGCGGCGGGCGAGTTCGGCGCGCAGCGCCCTGACCTCCGCCGTCAGGGCCGCGAGCTCGACCTCGGTACGTTGCTCGGCCTGTTCGGACGCGGACATCCGTTCGACGAACCACGAGGCCAGAGAAGCGGTGACCACGCCGAGCAGCGCGATCCCCATCAGCATGAGCCCGATGGCGACGTAGCGGCCCTCGGTGGTGGTCGGGTAGTGGTCGCCGTAGCCGACGGTGGTGACGGTGGCGATCGCCCACCAGACGGCGTCGCCGAAGGAGCGGATGTTCGCCTCGGGGTTGCTGCGCTCGGCGTCGAGGATGGCCAGCGAGGCGATCAGGGAGATGACGAAGATCGCGGCGACGACGGAGGCCACGACTCCGCGGCGGGCGAAGGCCCGGCCCCGGCGGGCCAGCAGGTTCAGCGCGACGACCGCGCGCAGTGCCCGCAGCGGACGCAGCATCGGCAGGGCGAGGGTGAGCACGTCCAGCCAGTGGACCGTGACGAAGTGGGCGCGGCGTTCGGCCAGGGTGAGCCGGATCGCGAAGTCGACGGCGAACAGGATCCAGACCGCGACGTTGATCACCCGGCAGGCGTCACGGGCCGTGTCACCGAGGTCGGTGTCCAGAATCGGCCACGCGTAGGCGCCCAGGAACACCAGCGCCGCGACGATCAGCGGGATCTCGGTGCGCTCCTCCCACCTGACCCGGCGGGCATCGCTGCGCATGGTTTCGACGCTAGCCCGCCGGGCCGGTCGAGGTGCTTCCGGCGCGCGGGAGCGTCGGGCCACCAGCGAATACTCAGGATGTGCGCGACTGAATCTCCGCTCCTGGGTAGCACCTTCGGCGAGGCCGCTCCGTCATCGTTTTCCTGGAGGTCGCCGTGCTGGTCGCCGAGATGCAGTCCGCCCACCCGCGTCCGCTCAGCGGAGTGGACGCCGACGCCTGGAAGGAGTGCATCGAGGCGTGCTTCGCCTGTGCCCAGGCGTGTACCTCGTGCGCGGACGCGTGTCTGAGCGAGAAATCGGTCGCCGACCTGCGCCGCTGCATTCGCCTCGACCAGGACTGCGCGGATCTGTGTGACGCCCTCGGCCGCATCCTCACCCGCGGCACCGAGACGGCGCCCGGGCTGCTGCAGGCGGCGCTGGCGGCATGCGCCGAGGCCTGCGGGTTGTGCGCGGACGAGTGCGCCGGCCACGCCGCGATGCATGAGCACTGCCGGATCTGCTCCGAGGCGTGCCGGCGGTGCGAGCAGGCGTGCCGCGCGCTGCTCCCGGCGGCGTAGAGTTCCTACGCCTCGCCGGCCCCGCGCCGGTGCTTCGGCTGCTGACCGGACGACGTCACCGCGTCGAGCCGGAAGTGCTTGCCGAGGGTCTCGGTCTGACCCTGGTAGTTCGAGCCGATTCCCTGCCCGTAAAGGCGATCCGGCTCGACCAGCATCTTCTCGAAGGTCAGTTTGCAGACCCCCTGGCGGTGCTCGATCATGAACGGCACGTCGTGGGCGCGGACCTCCAGTGCCGCGGTCGAGCCGGTCTGATCACCCGTCAGATTGACGCCGAAGCCGGGGTCGAAGAAGCCGGCGTAGTGGGTGCGCAGTTCGCCGCGACGTCGGGTCGTAGGCGGTCATCTCCGCGGCCAGGCCGGACGGGATGCGCACCGCCTCGTACGACATCAGCAGGTAGAAGTCCTTGGGCGTGAGGACGATCCGGTTGCCGTCCTCGGGCTTGACCGGCTCCCAGAACTGCTCGGGGTCGGCCTCGCCGACCCGGGTCATGTCGAGCAGCGGGGCGCTGCTGCGGGCGCGGTAGCCGACCCGGCCGTGGGAGTTGGCGCGCAGGTCCAGGCCGAGGAAGAGACCGTTGCGACAGCGCGAGGCGCTCCGCCGGCACCGGGGCGCCGTCGGCGAACAGGATCGGGTCGAGGGCGTGGTGCGGCGCGCAGGGCGTCGTCGGCCATCTCCGCGCGGCCGACCGCCAGGCGCAACTGGTTGAGGGAGAGGTCCTCGCGGACCCGCACCGGGAAGGAGAGCGGGACGACCTCGAGGTAGAGCTGGCCGGAGTAGCCGGGGGCGATCTCGTCGAACCGGTCGGAGCCGTCGGTGATGACCCGGGTGAAGACGTCGGCGCGGCCGGTGGAGGACTTCGGGTTGGCCTTGCCGCGCATCCCGGGCGGGAGGGCGAGCCCTTCCTTGAGGGGGATCAGGTAGGGCCGGCCGGTCTCGAGGACCGTGCCCCCGCCGCGCAGGTCGAGCTCGTCGACGATGAGGTCCTTGACCCCGGCCTCGACCGAGTCCCGGTGCGGCAGGAAGCTGCACCGGATCCGGTAGGCGACCTCGCCCAGGCGCAGGTCCAGGCTGGCGGGCTGGATGTTGGCCGCGGGGATCTTGAACCGGCCGGCGTCGATGACCCCCTCGGCGATCGCTGCCCGCAGGAACTGGTCGGGGAGGACACCCTCACCGGGGGGCAGGTCCAGCACCGGTCACCTCGTGCCTCGTCGGAGCAATGGCCGATCGTATCCGGGGGCTGTCCGGCCCACGTCCCGGACATCGCGCGGCAGCGACGCTAAGCGCAACTCATCGCGTTGCGGGGTCGCAAGATCGCGCAAAGTGGACCCGACGATCGCACGGCGAGTCCCCACACTCGGACCACCAGTCGCCGTGCTGCCCAGTCGGCGACGCCTCGGAGGTCGCTGTGAACCGCACCCTGCCGCTCGTGCTCGCTTCCGTGGTCGTCGCCGCGACGGCGGGCGTCATTGCCGCCACCGGGCCGGCCGGTGCCGAGCCGGTGGTCGCGGACGCATCCGACGGGAAGCTCACCGTTTGCCACTCCTGGAGCGGCGAGAAGGGCAAGCTGAACTACGGCTTCGGAGTCAGCAGGCTGGAGTCGAAGACCGACATCAGTGGCACCTTCAGCGGATATCGCCGAGAACCAACGTGTTCCGTCAACACCGTCGACGAACGGACCCGCTTCAACTTCGGCTACACCGCCAAGCGCCCGTACCGGCTGGGGTCGGTGCGCATCCAGCAGACCGACGGCGCCACGGTCACGCTCGGCCCGCGCTCCAACAACGTTCGTGTGCTGATGGACGAAGGCGAGGAGGTCACCGTGACCTTCCGCTGGGTGAAGCCCCGGCGCAGGTAGTCCCGGACAGCTGGCGCCTCACCCGATGTCAGGGCGGTGATGGCCGTGACGGAGATCGGGGTGGTGTCAGCCGCGCGTGAAGCTCAGCACACGGCCCCTTCGCTGCCCGGCTCGGGCGTGGGACACGGCGGGAACGTGGCGGGATACATGCAGGACAGCCCGATGCGGCGGCCATTCTTGAGGCTCGAACCTCACGTCAACGGCGTTGGCGTTGCGAAGCCGGTAGACCGGGCTGTCGCCGAACACCTTCCCCCGCGAGATGGAGTTGGGCGAGACCTGGGACGCAGTGAGCCGGACCCGGGCCACGCGTGGTTGCTCGAAGTTGCCCGTACCGCGGGGGTGCGAGACCCGGACGCGCATGACGCGGTCCTCAACACGGAGTTTGATCCGAACCGTGACGCCGTGTTTGGTCTTGAAACAGTTGCTGATGGCGGCGCCGCTCCGCACATCACCAGCCCCCGCGGGTGCACCGAGCACAGCGGCGGGAACGATGAGCGCGGTGCTGGCAAGCAGAGCAAGGGGCGTTCGCATCAGGGACCTCCAGCGCGATGGTCCGCCTGCTGAGCCGCCAGTTAAACCTTGGCCAGGCAAAGTCACGGCGCGCAAGCACGTCTGACTCCGGGGGCTCTGGTTAACGAAATGCTGAGAAGTCACGCATCTCGGACATTCCGTTGATAGCGTCCCCCCGCGTCCGACGGGGGGTTGGACGCATCTGATCCGGGGGGATCCGCATGTCCGTTCGTTGCCGCGCGCTCGTGTCCGCCGCCGTTGCTGCCTCGGTTGCCCTGGGCGTTCCTGGGCCGGCCTCCGCTGAGCCGGCCCGAGCCGGTGTGCTCAGTGGGTGGGCGCTGAGCCAGTTCCCGGACTTCGGCGCCCTGCCGGACAGCCGGCAGCTCGCCCTACCCGTGATGCTGCGCGGAACCCTTCGTGAGCCTTCCGGCGAGCCGTTGAACCAGGCTCAGGTCCTCGTCTCGGCCTGGCCCTCGACCAAGGCCGTCGCGGCCCTGCCCAAGGGTGGCCAGTTCGACCTCGTCCCGATCGCGCGAACGGTCGCCGACCGCGGAGGCCGCTACGAGTTGCGCTCGCTGCTCACGCCGCTCCTGGCGTCCCTGGTCGGACCGGATGGACTGGACATCCAGCTCGACGTCTTCCACGACGACCGCCACCACACGTATCTGTCGCAGGTGCAGATGAACGGCGCGAGGTGGATCCACAAGGTGGTGAACGGAGTTGACGGGCAGGCCGCGCCCGCCCCGGGCGACCTCCGCTACCAACCTGCTCGACCTCGTGCTGCACCCGAGCAGGGCCGAGCGCCTCAACGTCTCTGGCGCCAGCTGCCTCGACCTGGCCGCCTCCCGTCAGGCAGGGTGAACCGCCGCTGTCCAGGCGGGACAAGCCCATTGCCGGTGGACCTTCCTGCTCCCGACCAACGAAGATCAATGCCGACCCACTAACCGCAATGACGACGGTCGCGACCGCGATCGTCAGCAACGGCGCAGCCGTGAACGTCAAGTACACCGATGGAGCCAAGACCGTGACCAGCACCGGAGGCAACATCGCCGGCGGCCTCAGCTTTGGCGTGACCGGTGCGCGGGAGCGGACCTCGAACTTCACCGCCGACTTCCGGGACTGGCAGGCGAAGACCGGCAGTCGATGGCCCGGGACTTCCGGGTGGAGTTCGAACACGACGTGTTCCGCCAGGTCTGCGTGGCCAACGCCAATTGGAACCGTTACTACCTTCGGTACATGACCTCGCCGCGCGGCTTGACCGGCGGCGGCGACGACATCCGGTCCACGCGCCCGACGTTCGGTTGCGACGGCAAGCGACTGGCCGTCGCAGTGTTCAAGTCGGTCAGTACCGAAGACGCAGAAGCCGCGACCTACACCGCTGCCTTCGGATTCGCGCCTGTCGCCGGAGCAAGCTTCCTTGGCAACGCGCTGAGCGGTTACAGCAAGGCCGTAGAGATCAGGTACGACTTTCCGCGCAATGCACGCGGTGCGTGGTGCGGCGATACCGGGAAGCCACTGCACCCTGGCCAGCGCTTGCACGGCTACCTGCCATGACGTCAACCCTCCGTCGGGCCCGGCGAAACGGCGTGTCCTGTCGCCGATTCGCGGCGATCGCTGCTGCGACATTCGCGCTGGCCGCGGGTTGCGGTGGCGGTGCTGACACCGCGCTCAAGCCGAGAGAGCCGCAGACCACCTTCACGGGGCCGCCGCTCACATCGAAGGACAGGAACTTTCACCAGGCCCTGGATCTCCTCGAACAGCCCGGGATGGAAATCCGGATCCTCGAGGCCACGGCTCTGACATCGCCGAACGTGGCTTACTTGGGCGCGGTGGCGGTGTGGCCGCGTGATTTGACGGGGGCAGGGCTCGGCGCCGGTCCGAAGTTCCCGCCGCCGGGGAACGGACACCACGCTTTGAACGAGGTGATCTCCGCTACCGAGACCTCATTCGTGCCGAAAGGCTGGGACGAACCGGCCCCAGTGTCGGTCGCCTTCGGATTTCGGTTGGACGGGACCGAAGATGGCGAGCGTCAACGGGATGCGGATCGTGTACGAGGTCGACGGCAAGCGGAAGGTGGAGGTGCACCGGATCGCGATCGTTGCGTGCCCGCCGCCGAAAGGGTGTCCCGGACTGCAGAAAGATCCCGACTTCTCCGACAACGTCCTCCGCCGCTACGGGCTGCTGCCCGACTGACCGCATGACCTCGACTCTCGTGAGTCAGGTTTGCCGGCAGGCTGTCGCCGTGCGCCACGTGATCGCCACCGGAGCCGCTCCAGCTCCGCGAGTCGACCCGCGGTGGGCCGGCTTCACCTCCGCCGCGGCGACGAGGTAGTCCTCAGCGCCGCCGGCGAGCCCTGTCGGCGAAGGAGTCCAAGGCATCGGTGACCTCGGTGGCGACCCAGACGACGTAGCGCTGCGCACCCGCGGCCTTGGTGAGAACGCCGGCCTCGCGAAGCTGGCCGATGACAGCATCCGACGAGGGCTGGGACAGGCCGGTGGCGTCCTGGATCAGCTTCGAGGTGACCCGCGGGGCGGCTGATCAGCAACGGCAACACCTGCCAGATCGCCGCGGATCGGCGCGCGGTGATCGCCCCCGACCAGCGCTCCAGAACGGCGTGGAGATCGGCGGCGAGTCGGCGGCCGTTGCCGATAGCTGCCAGCGCCGCGTCGGCGAAGCGGTCGACGATCGGACTGAGATCGCCGTCGCGGTAGGCGGTCAGGGCGGCGAAGTAGGAATCGATGTCGGTCAATAGCCCGGCTGAGATCGGGATCATGGCTGCAGGTGGTCGCGCCGCCCTGTCTGAGCATCGCGTGCACGAGGGCGCGGCCCGTGCGGCCGTTGCCGTCGTTGAACGGGTGGATCGTCTCGAACTGGGCGTGCGCGATCGCCGCCTGGACCAGCAACGGCACATTGGTGCGGGCGATGAACGCGCACAGGTCCTCGATCGAGGCCTGGACACGCGAGGAATGGGGCGGGACGAAGGTGGCGTTATGGGGAGAGGCGCTGGACCCTTCGACCCACACCTGCTCGGAGCGGAAGCTGCCCGGGTCGGCGTGTTTCTTGACCCCGCATCAGGGACTCGTGGACCCGGAGGATCGAACTTGGGCGTGATCCCGGACGGGCAGTTCGATCGCACGTGTCATTGCCTCGACGTTGGCCGCGACGAGTTCCGCGTTGCTCCCGTATTTCGCGATCCTCAGCTCGGCCAGGGCCAGCGCCTTCGCACGGGCGATGATGTTCTCGATCTGCGACGACGACGCCGACTCCGTGCGCAGCAGCACCCGCGCTCAGCGGAGCGATCTCGGTCCCCCGGCAGCATGCTGGAGAGCTCAGCATCGAAGCGGGAGATCTCCGCTCGGGCGTCGTCAGCTGCAGCGAGCGCCGCGGGGGCGACGTGCGCGTCGAGCGAGGCGATCAGCGGCGCGACGGCAGCTTCATACGTCGGCCGAATTGCGGCGCGTTGGGCGACGGGTGCAGCGCGTGGCCTCGGTGCGCGCGGTCCAGGGCAGCGCCTCCCAGGCCACGGCCCAAGACGCCGTCGGTGTCGCCACGCCGCCCCTCGCCTGCGAGATTCTAACATAGGGCGAGAGGCACGCAGACTCCTATCTTAGCCGCACATAGGCGGGTGGCTCCAGGGCAACGGGACCTCGCAGGTTCCACCCTCAGGGCACGACACCGCGGCCCAGGCCGGGACGCTGTACAGCACCGAGAGCTGGTTCGTCTGCTGGACCGCCGGGCGGATGCACGCCGGCGGCAACCGGATCTGGTACTACACCCAGGGCGACGTCAGCCACCCCGACCATCGCGACCGCCGGGCGCTGATCGGGGTAGCCGCTGGCAGGCTGTCGGCATGCGCCGACGTGTGATCTCGACTGGGGCGGCGATCGTCCAGATCCACGTCCGGCTCGTCGACGTCGAGCCCGCGGTGTGGCGGCGGATCCAGATCCCGGCCGCGGCGACGTTGGCAGAGCTGCACGAGGTGCTGCAGCCGGCGATCGGGTGGACCAACCGTCACCTGCACGAGTTCCGGACCGAGCCGACCGCATCGGGGTGCCCGACCCGGAGTGGGACGACGAAGACAAGGTCCGCGACGAGACCACCGTGCTGGTCGGCGAGGTCGCAACCTTGGGCGCACGGCTGCGCTACGTCTACGACTTCGGCGACAACTGGCGCCACGACCTGACCGTGGAACTCATCGAGGTCGCTCGGCCGGGCGTCCGGTACCCGCGGTGTCTGGACGGCGCCGGTGCCTGCCCGCCGGAGGACGTCGGCGGAGCCCGCGGTTACGAGGATTTCCTCGACGCGGTGCGCGACCCCACGCACGAACGGCACCAGCGGGCCGTGGATTGGGGCGACGGGTTCGACCCGAGGCACTTCAAGGTCGCCGGGGTCGACCGGGCCCTAATACCGCACGCGTGGAAGAACGCGGTGGCGAGGCCCGCCGCCCCCAAGAGCCGACCCGGCCGGCGTCGCCGCCCGCGCTGCAGCTGATCGACGACACCGACGAGCCGCCGGCGACGGCGATCACACTGCGTTGCACCGGCAAGCTGCTCAAGGTCCTGCGCGTAAGCCGCACGACCTTTCCGACGTGCCGGCCTCGCCGCGGGACTGGTACGCCAACCTGCTGTCGATAGACGGCCGCAAGTGCGTGCTGGTCACCCACGCCGGCACGTTGTTCTCGCTCTTCCTCCCGGACGTTCTCGCCGCGGACCTGCGTCCCGATCGGCGCGGTCCTCGTGCCCGCGCTGCACGCGGAACTCGACCGCGAAGGACTTCCGCGCGACACCTTCGGGCACCTGGACGCCAGTTCGGTCCAGCTGGCGAAGACGGCCGACCGGAACGTCCTGGGCTGTATGAACGACCTGGCTCTCCGCTGCGAGTGGGCAGCCGGCGGACGAAGGTGGCCTGGCGGGGATCGATCTGGCGGACCTGCACCACGGGCTGCAACGCAACCCCAGCGGCGCGCGCGGCTACTCCTTCGCGATCGACCTGGTGCGGCAGGACCTCGGGGCGGAGGTCGGCCGCGGTGGCACTCTCACCGCATCCGAGGCAGGGTGTCAGACTGCGAGTCGTGGGTCGTGAACCGTCATCTGAGCTGTCGCTGCAGACGGGCCAAGGGGTAGCGATAGGCGGACAGGTGCCGGACCTCCAGTGGGATCCGCTAGGCGCGGTCGACATCGATCCGCCTCCGGCTCCGCCGGCCGTGCCAGAGATTGACGAGGCCGGGTCCGAACCCGCAACAGTCGCCTCGTGGCGAACCCTCCGGGTTGGCGAGATCTATCGTTACGCGAAGAGTTCGACGATCGTCGATCCTGTCTTGGACGGTCATCCCAACTATCACCACGCGACCACGCGTCCGACCCTCGCGAAGTTGATGCTGGAGAGCAGCATTAATTGCAGCGCGACCATCAGGGCCGCGGATGGTACCCGCCGACCGGTGATCGGCCTGCGGTCCAGCCCTTGGAAGGCGGGCCAAGTGTCGAACCCGTGGCACGACGAGTTCGACATCGATCACGGGCATATCCGCTACTACGGTGATCACAAACCGACCTCGATCGGCATTCCCGGCGCCACCGCAGGCAACAGGGCGCTGCTTGAAGAGTGGCGCATGCACGCGGCAACCGATGTTGCCGATCGTGCCCGCGCGGCTCCGCTGCTGGTGTGGCGATCGTCGACGGTCGCGGTGGGCGGAGAACGAAAGGTCAAGGGGTATGTGGAGTTCTGCGCCCTCGCGGTGATCGATCGTCTCGAGTACGTCATGCAGCGCGATCCCGTGACGGGCCGCAGCTCCCTAACGTGGTCCTCGACCTGGCGGTTCTCGAACTCACGAACGACGAGCTCGACGTGCGCTTCATCGATGACCGCAGGGATGCGTCGTTGACGTCCGCAGAGAGCCTGCGCCACGCCCCAGACAGTTGGCGGACGTGGGTTCGCCAGGGGCGGGTGGTGCTGCCGCGGGTACGCAGGCGAGTGCTCTCCTCGCGAGTGATGACCGCGGAGCAACAGCATCCGGCCGACCCAGAAGATCGGCGCATTCTGGAGACCTTGTACCGGTTCTTCGACCACCGGAAGCACGCGTTCGAGTTGTTGGCTTCGCATGTGGCAGCGAGCCTCCTGGCGGAGGCGGGCGGACGCTATCGGCACGGCTGGATAACGAAGGCCGGCGGGGACGGCGGCATGGACTTCGTCGGGCGGCTCGACGTCGGGAGTACGGAACACAACACGCCGCTCGTGGTCCTAGGGCAGGCCAAATGCATCAAGCCCTCCAGTTCGATCAGCCCTGACGAGGTTGCTCGTCTGGTGGCAAGGCTGCGTCGGGGATGGATCGGAGTCTTCGTGACGACGGGAACTTTCTCGCGGCAAGCGCAGGTGGAGATCATCGACGATCAGTACCCGGTCGTCCTGGTTCCTGCGAACGCTTTGGTCACCCATGTCCGGCGGCTCGCCGCAGGTGCACCTGGCGGGCTCGACGGGCTGCTCCAGGACGTTGCGGACACCTACGCCGCGCAGGTGGTCCACAGGCGGCCTGAGGAGATTCTCGGCACTGCCTGACGCCGCACTTCGCCTGAGGCGACGCGGAGGGTGGTGAGCCCTGCGCGCGCTGGCGGAAGCCGCGGGCAAGCTGTCGGCATGCGCGGTCCAGTGATCACCATGGTGCGGCGATCGTCCAGACGCGGGTTCAGCCTCGGCGTGCTGCCGCCTGTTTCGCGGCGGATCCCGATCCCGCCGGGGCGACGATAGCTGAGCTGCACGAGGTGCTGCAGCTGGCCGTCGTGCGGCACCCCAATCCCATCGGTGCGCGGGTTATTCGTTCGCCTTCGAGCGAGTACGACAAGGCCTCGAGGCGAGGTAGTGAGTCTCTCGCCATTGGCCGGCACATGCAGCCAGACCTGGGGTTGCATCAGACGCTTCGTAGCGCGCGGAGTTCCAATTGGATGCGCTCCGCTGTGTCGGCCGCCGCCTGATGCTCCCAAGAGCGGATCACCCGCCAGCCGACCTTGATCAGCACCGCTGACGTATCTGCGTCGCGTTTCTGGTTCTTGGCCAACTTGTCCACCCACCATTCCCGATTGGAAGCTGGGAACTGGCCGTGGTCGGGGCAGCCATGCCAGAAGCACCCGTCAATGAAGACGGCGACCCTTGCCCTGGTGAAGGCGATGTCGATCGTTCGGCGGGGCATCCCCGGAACCGGGTAGTTCACGCGATACCGCTCGCCGGCGGCGTGCAACAGGCGCCGAACTGCAAGCTCGGGCCCCGTGTCGCGACGAGGATGCACGGACATCCTTCTCGACACCGCGGCCGAGGAAGCCTCCGGACGCCCGGTCATGCGTGACCTGCGCTGGAGATTTCCGGCATGAGTCGCTTGCGCGTCGTCGCCCGGTCCGCCGAGGTCATCTTCGATAGGTTCGCACAAGGACCAGTGATCCCGACGCACGGGGGAAGTGCTGTGGACGATCCGCAACTTGAGGCCGCATGGGGCAGCTGGCAGGAGTTCGCGAAAGGTACGCCGCCCCACGAACTCCCACAGAGGCTCCGCTCCTTCGGCGTGGCGGACGCGATCATCGACAAGCTTATCGAGCGGCACGACCGCGAGACCGCTCGGATCATTGAGCTGCGCGACCCGATTGCGCTCGGCCGCGAGAACGCACCGAAGTGGTACACCGGTCCGCGCTCGGGGGACAAGAATTGGCCCGCCTACGAGGCGAAGTTGCTCAAGTCCATGGGCGACGCCGGCGCCGTCAAGCGGATCGACGAGGCCTCGGACAAGGTCGTCGCGATGCTGGACCACCCGGGGACAAAATCGTTCGACGCGAAGGGGCTCGTCGTCGGCCATGTCCAATCCGGGAAGACCAGCAACTTCACGGCGGTCGTGTGCAAGGCGGCCGACCGCGGTTACAGAATGATCATCGTCCTATCGGGTGTGCACAACGCGCTGCGCCGCCAAACCCAGGCCCGCATGATCCAGGACCTCGTGTCGTCCAACCCTGAGCTGTGGCATCAGCTAACGGGCCTCGACCGAGACTTCCGCCCGACGGAGAACGCAGCTTCGCTACTCGCGTCGCGGGACCAGCACCTGTTGCTGGTAATCAAGAAGAACTCGGCGCCCCTGACCAAATTGCGAAAGTGGCTCGCCACCGCCCAACCGCCGCTGGAGAACTGCCCGACGCTGGTGATCGACGACGAGGCGGACCAGGCGCAATGGCGCGAGGAGTGCGAGCGGGTGCCCGCGGGCACGTTCGGGCGTGAATCGATCGCCTGGAAGGCCGTGAGACCGAGGCTCGACGACGTCGTGGCTCGCACCCGCATCGTGCGCGACCACTATCGCAGCGACGACCGGCTGGACTATGACTCCGGGCCGGTCACGGTTATTGCCGTGGGGGGCAACACCCTGTCCCGTGGCCTCACGCTGGAGGGGCTGGTCGTCAGTGTGTTCGTGCGCTCCGCCGACGTGTACGACACCCTGATGCAGATGGGCCGTTGGTTCGGCTATCGCCGTCGCTACGAAGACATGCCCCGGATCTGGATGCCAGCAGAGATGCGGCAGTGGTTCAAGCACCTGGCGTCGGTCGAAGCAGAAATGCGTATCGAGGTTGAGCGATACCTCGTAGAGCACAAGTCGCCGTTGGACCTCGCCGTGAGAATCCGCTGTCACCCAAAGATGCGCGTGACCGCACCCAGCCGGATGAAGGACGCCGTGCGCGCTGCGGCGAGTTACGGCGGCCAACTGGTCGAGACACGGTACTTCGATACCGGGCTCGACGCCGCTGGCCGCGAGGCTGCTGCGACGGTTCACAGGCGGAATGCAGCTGCTGTCGACGCCCTCCTCGTCCAAGCCAAGCAGCAGGGCCGCACCGACAGCGAGCCGACGACCGAGCCGGTTTCCCGGGTCCTTTACCGTTCGGTGCCGACCTCCGCCGTCCTCGAGTTCGTTCGGGACTATGAGGTGAACCAGCAGTCCACCGAGTACTCCGGCGATCTCGTCTCCCAGTACGTCACTCGACGCATGAACTCGGGCGGCCTCCTGCACTGGAATGTTGGTGTCGTGGCCAAAGCGACCGGGGGCACCGCCGCGGTCGAGCTTCCCGACGGGAGGCGGACCTTCGCCGTGACCCGTGCACGCACCCACGACACGAAAAACTCGCCAGTTGCTGACATCAAGACGCTGACGGGCTCCCGGGACCCAGGGTTGGACCTCGCGATCCCCGATCCTCTGCCCGCGGGGCACAAGGCGGTGTCGCGCGACTTCCTGCGAAAGCTCCGCACGGCGCAGCAACGGGACACCGGGCTCGTACTGCTGTATCCGATCGACGGCTACTCGGAACCTCCGCGCCGGCCAGTCCCGCCAGCCGGGGATCCGCCGACGGTCGAGCCGCCAGCCCCTAAGCAGGACCGCGCCCCGCTGGATGCGCCGGCTGAAGTGGTTTGGGGCATGGCACTGGTCTTCCCCGAGCCGGTGGCAGGCGTCGACGTGGCCGTCGAGTACGACTACGTCCAGGCAGACCTGTCGAACGTATTTCCAGCATCCGGCTCGGACGAGGAAGAGTACGACCTGTCGATCTTCGACGAGGACCTAGACAGCGCCGCGACGGGCGCGTGACATGGCCGGGCTCACGACCGCGGAACGCCGCGCCCGCCTCCTCTCCCTGCTCGACGACTTGTGGTCGAAGTTGGACCAGGCGCCGGTGCCCGGCCGCTGGAGCACCACCGATCTCGATCTCCTTCTCGGCGCTAACGGACCGGCACGTCTGGCGGTCGACGCGGACGGGCACCGGCACGTGCTCGTGCCGCGTCCGACGTTCGCGAAGGAAGGCCGATTGGTCCGGACCGGTGGCGTCGACGTCACGGTTCGCCATTTGGTCGGTGAGAACGACGCGCCGGTCGTCTACCTCGACCTCACATGCACCCGGCCCGATCTGCAGGAGATCTTCACGGCTCTGGCGGCCGACGTATGCGAACACTTGGCCGGGGCGACGGCCGAGCCCCAGGGTGTGATTCTCGACGTCCTGGCACGGTGGCGAGCCCTGCTGGAGGTTGGCGCCGATGCTTGGACGCGAGCCCGCTGCGCAGGCCTGTTCGCGGAACTGTCGGTGGTAGGTCGTCTACTGGAACTTGACGCGGGTGCGGTCGACTGGTGGAGCGGGCCGCTCGGGGAGGCCCACGACGTGCGCGGCCCGGGCGGAGCCATCGAGGTCAAGGCGACCGCGGGGAGGGAGGGGAGGAAAGTGCGCATCCATGGCATAAACCAGCTGGAGTCGCCCGTAGACGGTCCACTCTTCCTCGCGTGGATGCGGTTGGTGGAGGACGCGGACGAGGGCATGACGATGCGTCAGAGAATCGACCAGGTTCGCAGCCGAGCTCTGACCCGACAGAGGTCGATCGCAGACTCAACCAGCTGGGAGTTCCTCCGGCGGGAGCGGGGGACTTCGACAAGCGGGCATTCCTAGCGATCGAAGAGCGATGGCACCGCGTCCGGGGGGAGTTTCCACGCCTGGTCCCCGACAGCCTGATAGGCGGAGCGGTGCCGGGTGGTGTCCTGGACGTCGAGTACACGATCGATCTGGACACGGTCCCGACCGAGGGGACGCTCCCGGCCACCACGGCTTTGCGTGAAATCGGTAGGTGCCCGTGAGCCGCGGCTGGTACTCGCAGCCTTTCCCACCCGACGGTGGGATCACGGCCGAGGGTTTGCGAAACCAGCTCGGTCGGCCGTCGCTGTCGTTGGCGGCCGTTCTCGTCAGGGAAAGCGCCCAGAACTCATGGGACGCGCGCGTGGATGACCTGGTCCGGTACCGCCTCGACCTGGGTGAGATCGGTCCCGGCCGTACCGTAGCTTGGCGCGACCTGCTGCGGGAGGCGATGCCGTCGACGGCGGACGACCACTTCCCGCTGCGCAAGATGCTGCGGCGTTCGGCATTCCGCTACCTGGCCGTGTCCGATAGGGGAACTTCGGGCCTCGGCGGACCCACCCGATCGGATGTACAGGCGCCGCCAGAGAGCGCGACTGGCTGTCCTTCGTCCTGAACAGCGGCGAGATCCGCGACACAGGTGGCGGGGGCGGTACTTACGGGTACGGCAAGGGCGTATTCTACCTGGCCGCTGGCGGCGGCGCGGTTCTCATCCACACTCGCTTCCGTGAAGGCACGCAACTGCGGAGCCGGCTCATCGGATCGGTGCTGTGGAGATCGTTCGTTCGAAACGACGTCCCCTACACAGGCCGCCATTTCTGGGGCAAACGTCAGGACGCGCACTGTGAGCCGCTCGAGGATTCGGAAGCCGATGAGGTCGCCGAACAACTAGGGCTTCCAGCCTTCGAGGACGATGACACCGGCACGACGGTCATCGTTCTGGACCCGGCCTTCCCCGATCCAACACTTCCGGATGAGGACGCCGGGCCGATGGCCCCCGGTGAATCAGCAGCGTTCCTGGGGGAAGCGGCTGCGTGGAACCTTTCGGCCGCTGATGTTGGAGGACCGACGAGAGCGCCTGCAGGTTGATGTCACGTTCGATGGAGTACCCGTACGAGTCCCTTCTCCTGCGGACGACCCGGTCCTCGCGGCCTTTGCGGATGCCCATCGGATCATGCGTTCCAAGGATGGTCAGGAGGTGTTGTGCAAACGGCCTCGGAAGCTCCTCGGCCGCTTCGCTGCAAAGCCCACCTTCGGGGCGATGACGGAGTCTCACGCAGCTCGCGAGCTCGGCGTCGAGGGAGCACCGCATCACACGGCGGTCATGCGAATGCCAGACCTAGTCGTCCGCTATGTGCCGGGCCCGGAAACCATGAACCCGGTTGTTGGCTACGCCGCTGTGATGAAGGCCGCCGCAGACCTTGACGACGTCTACGCCGATGCCGAGCCGCCCACCCACGACGCTTGGATCGACAGCCAGCTCGCTGGAGAGCGCGCCACTTTCAATGCGTCACGCACACGCGTCTGCGTGAACTCATGGATGGGCTCGCTGGCCCCCGTCGCGGAACGGTGACGGTCGAACAGCGCCCGGTTGGCGGGCTCGCGCGACGGTTGGGACACCTGCTCTCCGGCGTCGTACCACTCGGCGGGGGAGTTGCTTTGTCCGAAATTCTGGAGACGGAGACGGCGGTGCGTAGCGAACCTGCGTCGGAGGACACCCGTCCGACCAGAAGCGACTCCTCTCGGAGTAATTTCTCGCCCGACGGCCGGGACGCAGGCAGTGTGGCTAGATCCGGCTCGCCGACGCGTCCAAGGCTCGACGGTCCGGCTCGGTACACGAGCGACCCAGCACACGGCGCTGTCATCGAGCAGTCGGTCCGGCTCGGAGCGGCAGGGACCTATGAGGCGGTTGCGCGGGTCCTCACCGGTGATGGCAGGGTCGAGACCGATCCGTACCTCGGCGCGGTGGCACCTGAGGTTGTCGGTTGGCGAACCGAGAGGGAATTTGTGCCGGGCCCTGTGCTGCGGAGCGACGCTTCGGGGGTCGTGGTGGTCCTCATTCGTCCAGTACCCGACGCCCTCCTAGACATTTCTGTGGGGGCACGGACATGAGCGCGCGCGTCATGCCGTATCGCACCCCAAGTGAGGCGCGGGTTGGTGCCGGCGCATGGATGGTCCTGGAAGGCGGGGAGTACCGACCTCTTGCGGAGGAGCCTCCCGAGTGGGACTACGACACCGACCTCACACTGCGTCGCGAGGTCAGGGTCGACCTCGAGGGAGCGCTCATGGACTGCGGATTGTCCCCAGGCACCCCGTTGAGGCTGGCAGTCCGCGCGCGGTCGGAAGCCTCACTCATCCGGCGGACCATCGTGTCGGTCCCGGTGACCGGTTCTGGCCCGTTCACCCTGGAGGGCACGGTTGGCGGAGCCGATCTTGCCGTCTCGCTGCACCTGGAGACTGTCCTTGAACTCACCGACGACACCGGTAGGACAGACCCGTTCGTGCCAGCGATTGGTGGCAGCGTGCTCTGGCGGGATGGCCAATTGGTGCCGCTAGAGGGGGGCGGCGGTCTAATGCCCCTCGCGCCAACTTCCTTCACGGACGCAGGGCTGCCCCCAGGTGCAG
This sequence comes from uncultured Actinomycetota bacterium, assembly GCA_963756785.1. Taxonomy (GTDB): domain Bacteria; phylum Actinomycetota; class Actinomycetes; order Sporichthyales; family Sporichthyaceae; genus Sporichthya. The sequence continues at coordinate 992,241 of CAVWPF010000007.1, read as the reverse complement.
CTTGGTACCTGGACATCGGGTCGGCCGACTGGATGAGCGCCGCCTTAGGCACCCTGCTGGTGCTCCTCAATACCGACAACGCGGCGGTGCGACACGCCTTGGACGAACCTGACGACCCAGCTTCCGCGCTCTTGTTGTCCGCGCTCGAGGCCGATCTGGTCGCGGACCTCACCGGACGCGCCCTCGACGATCTCGACTTCCGCGAACTCTTCCTCGACGAGCTGAACGGCCCACCCCCGCCGGACTCGGATGACGGCTTTTCCCTCGGTGTCCTTGTAGTCACGTTGCTGCGTTCCTACCTCGCTATGCCCGACGAATCGGTAGCAGCGGCAGGTGCGCGCCTGGTCGACCTCCGCCGAACCGATCCATCCCGTTTCCGCGCCGTCGTGCAGGAGGGCGTCCGATTCCCCCGGAGCGCGACGTGAGCGCCGTTCTCTACCCTCGACTTCTGCCTGGCGCCACCGCCGAACTGCGGGCACGGCTGCTCAGCGAAGGAGCCGAGCCCCCCAACCCCGGCCAGCCCCTCGACCTCTCCCGCACCGTGTTCGCGGCGACGGGAGGCCAGCGGATCACCGGATCGGAACTGTTGGACCTCCGTCATGCGATCGTCGAGCTCGCGGTGTCGTCCGGATTTCCTGGTTCCCGGACTCGGGTCGGCGCCGACGCTTTTGACGTCAGCGCGGCTCGCCATCTTCACCAGCACTCGGGTATGTCTCCGGGAGAGGCGTCGCAGCGGGCGGTGTGGTCATTCCTCGGCCTGGTTTTGCTGCCCGATGTTTGTGCCTGGCGCTACCCCGCGCGGGAGAGCGGATTCTTCGACGAGCGGTTCGTAGCGATCGACCTGACACGACACACCCTCGCCAAGCTCTGGACTCGTGCGCATCTCCTCCGTGACCCCGACGTGGCCGACCCTTACGAGCTGGTCGGCGTCCTCGGCGAGAACGACCTTGACCAGCTCCTGAGTCGCCGCCGTGACATCGCTTCGACGCCGGCGCTCATGCGCGCGATCGTCCGCGGTCATCGGGACGACCCCCTGCGTCCGAAGGACCCGGGCGAAGTCTCTGCCCAAGTCGAGAGAGACGTGCTCCGGGACAGTGTGAAGCGGTTGCGCCGGCTCAGCGCGTTCTTGGATCTGGACGCGCGCACGACCACGGAGCTCGACGGGCTCGTTCGACGTACCCGGTCGGAGTCGCGTGAAGCGATCGTCGCCGGCTTCGCTCCAGCAGGGACGTGACGGGCATGGCCGGCGCGCGTCCACCGATGAGACTCGCATGGCCCGTACCATCCGGGAGCATGAACCGCTCGGGCCCCGTGTTCACCACAGCCGACCTCTTTGCGGGCTGCGGCGGGTTCAGCGAAGGTCTCCGCGCGACCGGCCGTTTTCGTCCGGTCGCGGCTGTCGAGCTCGATGTCGCCGCGGCCGCCACGTACGCGCGTAACCACACGACCCCGCTCGATCGCCGGGACATCGTTCATGCGGGTGCCATTGAGGACTCGCTAGCGAGTGGTGACCTGCCGCAGGCCGACGTCGTGGTGGGCGGGCCTCCCTGCCAGGGGTTCTCCCAGTTGGGCAATCAGAACCCGAGCGACCCACGGAATTTCCTGTGGCGTTGTTACGCCGAAGCTGTTCAGCGCATGACACCCCGGGTCTTCGTGCTCGAGAACGTCCCGATGTTCCTGAAGTCTCGACAGTTCGACTCGCTTCGAAGGCACACCCGCCGCGGTGGGGAACTGCAGGACTACGCCCTGGAGTACTACATCGTCAACGCGGCCGATCACGGCGCTGCGCAAGCACGCCGGCGTGCTGTGGTTTTCGGTCGGCGGCGCGACACGCCTGAACTCGGTCCGTTGCCGACGGTGGCGCCGCGCCCGACGGTGCGCGACGTGCTCTGCGACGTGGAGCCCGTGGTGCAGTGCGTCGATCTTCCGGAGCGGTGGGAGACAGTTCTGGACCTTCCCGTCCGTGGGGCTTACAAGAGCGTCGAGCTTCACGTGACACGAAGGCCGACTGCTCATTCGCTGGCTCGCTATCGCGAGATCCCGCCGGGCGGGAACAGGCATGACTTGCCGCCGCACCTCAGCACGGCCAGCTGGCTGCGACATACCACTGGATCCGGTGATGTCATGGGTCGGCTTGTGTGGGACAAGCCGTCGGTGACCATACGAACCGAGTTCTTCAAGCCGGAGAAGGGCCGCTACTACATCCGGACCAGCACCGTCCAATCACCCACGCCGAAGCCGCACTGATTCAGGGATTTCCGGAGAATTACGAGTGGTGCGGCACCAAGATCGCGACTGCCGACAGATTGGAAACGCCGTCCCCGTTCCCCTTGCTGGCTCCATCGGCGTCCATTTGGCGCGAGCGCTAGACGGCTGACGGCGGGGCTCCCCATGACGATCACGTCTCAGCGCTCGCCGCGCTCCGGCCGAGTCACGGAGGGAGACCGTTTTGTCGTATCCGATGATCACCTCGGCGTTCCGGTCATCCAGCACGGGCAAATGCGGCGATCTCGCGCGCCAGGATCTCTAGCTACTCGGCCGTGCGTGGCCGAAGTTGACCACGCTGCCTCCATGAGACGAAGTCTGGCCCGGGATGCGCGTTCCGCGCCTCCAATTTGCGGGGGCGCCAAGCCTGCGGCGCTGTGATCCACCGTTGGGGATTGGTTCGTCCCAGGCGCGAGAGAATGCGGCAATGGGAACGAACAACCGGCAGCGCCGGGCGGCGAAGGCTAAGGCGAGGGCGAAGGACTCGCCGGCTCGCGGTAACGGCGCCGGGGCACAGCACTCCGACCGGCGGAAACCTCAGCGATCTTGCGCTGGTCCGAAATTTGATCTTCGAGGCCGTCCGGGACGTCGCCGACGACGTCGAGACCCCGGAATCTCTGGCGGCGACGGTGCTCGGACGCCGACCCCCGCCTACGCGCCCTCATCGCCGAGACGGCTCTGGACCTCCGAGACAACGACCTCGCCGCGCTGACCCACGACGGATGGACCCCGAACGACCTGCACCAGATCCTGCGCCGCCGGGTCGGCCCCGACGCGGTCGCCCTGATCGCCGGGCCCCTGCGGGAGCAGGCCGCACGAGCCAACGCCGACCTGGTCGCGCCCGAGTGGCAGGCCGAGATCGACGAGCTGCCGCCGACCCCGACGCTCGACCTCACTACCTTCAGGGACCTGACCGCGATGCTGCCGGTGCTCGCCGTGTTGCGCCGGCTGCCGTCGCTCCTGACCACGCTCCCACCGCCGGGTCGGGCGTCACGGCGGGAGCCGCCACCGACGACCGTCGAAGCCGCCGACGCCAACACCGCGCGCCAGCTCGCCCGGGTCCGGGCCCTGCTGGCGAAGGCGGAGTCGACCACCTACGAGGCGGAGGCCGACGCGCTGACCGCCAAGGCCCAGGAACTGATCACCCGTCACGCCCTGGAGCGGCTGCTGGCCCGCGCGGACGCGGGGGAGACCACCTCGTCCGTCGCGACCCGGCGGATGTGGATCGACGCGCCCTACGTCATGCCGAAGGCGATGCTGGTCAACGCGGTCGCCGGCGCGAACCGCAGCAAGGTCGTCATCTCCGAGGAGCTGGGGTTCGTCACCCTGCTCGGCGACCCCCGCGACCTGACCGACGTCGAACTGCTCTCCACCTCCCTGCTCGTGCAGGCCGACACCGCGATGCTGCGCCAGGGCCGTCAGCAGCGCGGGGGAGGAACGTCCCGCTCGTTCCGGCAGTCGTTCCTGATCTCCTACGCCAACCGGATCGGCGAACGGCTGCGCGCCTCGGCCGAGACCGCCCTGGCCGAGACCGACCGCGAACGCCTCCTGCCGGTGCTGCGCGCGGCCACCCAGGAGGTCGACCGCGAGTTCCAGCGGCTCTTTCCCGCCACCCGGCAGAAGGCCGCGAAGGCCTACGACGTCGCGGGGTGGAACGCCGGCCGCGTCGCCGCCGACCTCGCCCAGCTCGACGTCCACGGCCAGGTCGACGCCGGTTAGCGCGAGGTTGAGCCGCTCGATCTCAGGGGAGTCGAAGGCGCTGAGCCGCCTGGTCAGAACGGACATCCTGGGACGAATGGCCGGCCCGGCACCCGAAGGGGCCAGCCGAAATCATCCGAAAGGACCACGGCCAGATCGGGCGGCGCTGCGTCTGAACCCCTATGACCGACTTTCTGAACAACGACGAGCCCCAGTCCACCCCGGGTACCGAGGGTGCGATCGCGCCGGCTCCCGTCCAGCCCGAGCTCCAGATCGGCGTGGGTGCCCTCCTGGGCCGCCTGTCCGCCGACGCCGCCTGAGCCGACCCGTCAGAAGCGGCCGGCAACAGCCGGTCCGCTTCGGGATCGACGCGGACGCGCTGCGCGACCGCGTCGAGGCCGCGCCGGCAAGCCGGCGTGCCTGGCCTGGGTGTGGCCGAGCCGCCGGTCAGCCGCCCTGCTCGATGATCGCGCTGTTGAGCCGCTGCGCGAGCTCGTCCAGGACGTGCCCGTCGGGGCGGGTGGTCCCGACCATGCCGCTCAGGTCCTCGCGGCTGATGACGAGGTAGCCGTCCCGGTCGCTCAGCGGCCCGGGCAGGACCTGCGCCCGGCCCTCGGAGATGACCAGGGCCGACCCTTCCGGCGCGGCGCTGAGGTCGCGGACGTGCTCGGCGGTGATGAGGTTCATGCGGGATCCCTTTCCTCGACGCTTAGTAGCTGACCGGAACGGCGCCCTTCATGCACCGCGTCAGCCCCGTCACCTGCGCCGATGCGTAAAAGATGGCTCGAGCGGGTAGCTCCTCGGTCCGCGACGCTCGTGGGGAGGAGGACCGATGCGCTTCAAGAACCGGACCGACGCCGGGCGCCGGCTCGTCCCGCGCGTGGCCGCGCTGGGGCTCCGCGACCCGATCGTGCTCGGGCTGAACGGTGGCGGGACTCGTCGTCGCCTCCCCGGTCGCCCGGACGCCTCGGCGCCCGCTCGATGTCCTCGTCGCCCGCGACTTCGGCTTTCCCGAACAACCCTTCCGCCTCGGCGCCGTCGCCGAGGGGCTACCCGCGCCGGTCATCCACGCCGACGCCGACGATGCTCAGCGACCGGGTGCGGGACCGGCTGGTGGGGGAGGCCTCCGCCGAGATCGACCGGAGGGTCGAGCTCTACCGCGGCGGCCGCGACCTGCCACCGCTGGCCGATGCCGACGTCGTGCTCGTCGACGACGGGCTCGCGACCGCCGTGACCGTCGAAGCTGCCCTGCGGGCCGTCCACGTCCACGAACCGCGCCGCGTGGTGTTCGCGGTGCCGGTGTGCGTACCGGAGACCACCGAGCGGCTCGCGCCGCTGGTCGACGACAGTGCGTGCGTGCTGACGCTGGGTCAGTTCGGCGCGGTCCAGTTCTGGTACGAGGACTACCGGCCGGTCGACGACAGTGAGGTTCTCGCGGCGCTGCCCGCCGTCCCGGCCACGGTGGCTGGGTAGCCCTCAGAACCACCGGCCGGCGAAAGCGCCTCGAAAGAGCATGGCGTAGTCGATCCGCCGCGGCACCTCCCGACGACGCCGCGCGACGGTCATCCGCTGTCCGCGACACGGTCCGTCCGGACCAGCACCCCGATCTTGTCGATGCGGTGTTCGAAATTGCCGAACTCGTCACTCCAGAAGTTGCCGGCGGCCCGGTCCTCCGCGGTCGCGCAGGTGGACAGGGTGATGAAGGCCTGGTCGGGTTCGGCTCCCGGCCGGCCGGGCACCGCCGCCCGCTGCTCGGCCAGGGATTCGGCGGAGCGGAACGAGGTGCGCCGGGTGCTGCGGATCTCGTAGACGTACCGGGTGTCGCCGGCGCGCACCGTCACCAGATCGCCGGCCTTGAGGTCGGGGAGGAACTCGAAGACCCGCGTCGAGGACGTCCGGTGAGCGGTGACCTGGTAGTTGCCGATGCCGCCCGGCCCGACGCCGCCACGTGGGCCGAAGGGGCTCGCGGCGATACCGCCGTCCTGGATTGCGGTGCCGGGGCCGTCGTCGGTCCAGCCCCGGTAGGGCTCCACGGGCAGCTCGCGGATGCCGAGTGTGCGGATGGTCAGGGTCGCCGGGCGGGGCCGACCGTCGCTGGGCACGAACGCGGGCTCGGGTTCTGCTCGATGGCGTGGCTCCGGGCTCGACATTCGCAGGCAGCTCCGGCGACGCGGTGGAGCTCGGGCCTGGCGCTGCCGACCCGCGCCCGCCGCCGTCTGTGCACCCGACGAGGGTCGCGGCGACGAGGAAGGCCGTCGCGGCGATGGTCGCGGGGTGGCGGGCCATCTCTCCACTATGAACGACATCCGGCCGTCTGGCCGAAGCCGTCATCGGGCGCGACCCGCCGCCCGCGGGCCTGGGTTTGTGCGCGACGACCGGCGGTGGCGTGACCCGCCTGAGCGCGGGGCTCGTCAGAGTCGAAAGACCGTGACCGGTGCGGATTCCGCGACAACGCGCATGTCGTCTGGATCGCTGGTGACGACGGTGATCGCGGCGTCGCCGTGGCGGGCGGCGATGACCGCACCGAGGTGCGCGTCGGCGACGGAGACGCCGTGCGCGGTGACCAGAGCGGCCGCGGTGTCCGCGGCCGTTCGGTCGAGCTCGGCGTCCCGGATCCGCAGGAGATTGATCAGCGCCGCCTGCGGGGCCGTCCGGCTCCAGCCGGCCTCCACCCGGACGGTGGTCGGCACGACCACCTCGATCGGCAGTCCCTTTCGCCGGCGGGTGGCGGCGACCTGGAGGGTCGCGAGGGCGCGGACGTGGCGGGGATGCGTCTTGTCCATCAGGGCCTGGACAGCTTCGTTGTCCAGCAGGACGAGTCGCCTCACGCCGCTCCGCTGGCCAGAGCCTCGGCCCACAGGAGCACGTCGTCGGCATCGGCATGGGGACGTCGTTCGACCACCGCGGCCGCGGCCCGGCGGATCAGTTCGGGTCGATCGGCCAACGGATGGCCGTCCATCTCCGCGGCCACGATCGCGAGTTCGGCCAACGTCGGACGTAGCTTCGGGTGCGCGGTGAAGTGGGCCTCCAGGGCAGCCTCCATGACGATCGCCTCCAGGCGGTCGCGCAACGCGTCGGTCGTCAGCGTGGTCGTCGAGGAGGCGGCACCGAGTTCGTTCACCGCGATCGCCGCCGCGTCCCGCAGCGCGGTCGGGATCCGCATCGACGTCCCGACGCTCTCGGCGTCGGTGCTGTCCAGCAGTTCGTTGATGCGGGTCAACGGATCCATGGTCGAAACGTACCACGGTGATGTGGTACATCGACGGGGTGAGACCGTCCAGGGCGGGGCGTTGATCGCCTACCATCCACCGGCTCAGGGCGCCCGGCGCAATCTGTCACGTCGGTCGGCAAGGGTGCGACCATGACGGGGGAGGCGCCATGTCGTTGTCTGCGCTTGAGATGCACCACGGCCCATGGACCGAGGCCGATTACCTCGCGCTGCCCGAGGACAACCGGCGTATCGAGTTGCTCGACGGCGCCGTGCTGATAAGTCCGTCGGGATCCAGCGCGCACCAGCGCCTGTCATCGCGATTGTGGCTGGCGATGGAGCGAGCGCGTCCGGACGGCTTGGAAGTGTTCGAGGCGGTGAACGTCCGGCTCGGGACGGGCCGGATTCTGATCCCGGACCTGGCGGTCGTCAGGCACACCGGGACCGACTTCACGGTGCTGGACGCCCGCGAGGTCGCCATGGCGATCGAAATCATCAGTCCCGGTAGCGTCGGCGATGGACCGGGCAATCAAGCCGCGGTTGTACGCCGAAGCCGGCATTCCGCACTACGCCCGCATCGAACTCGCTGGGCCGATCCGTGGCCATCGGTCGGCTCGTCGGTGACCGGTATGACGTGAGCGACGTCGTGTCGACGCTGTCGATGCGCGAACCGTTCGCCGTCGACATCGACCTGGTCGCCATGATGGCTACGGACCGCCCGAGCAGCTGAATCGCTGAACCTTGGACGGGGCCCGGTGCGGAACCTGTCGCCGACGGCAGGGTCCAGCCCAACTTCGCGCACTGTGCGTAGGCCGCTTCGTACCGGCCGCCCGCTGAGTTGGTCATGTTAGTCTGACCAATATGACCAACACCTACAACGTGGCCGAGGCGAAGGCGCATCTCTCGCGCCTTCTGGACGCGGCGCTGGCAGGGGAAGAGGTCATCGTCGCCCGGGCCGGCCGGCCGCTGGTCCGACTCGTGCCGGTGACGCCCCCGCCCGGCCGAGAGCTCGGTTTCCTGCCGATGACCATGCCGGACGAGGTGTTCGATCCGCTGGCCGGGGACGAGCTGGCGGCCTGGACGTGACTGTCCTGCTGCTCGACACTCACGCGTACGTCTGGGCGGTGACCGCGCCCGATCGGCTGTCCGACCGGGCGCGCGCCGCCATCGTCGATGCCGGCAATCAGCTCCTGGTCTCGGCCGCTTCCGTGTGGGAGATGGCGATCAAGCACCGCGCCGGCCGGTGGGCGGCGGCCGAACCCCTGCTGGGCCAGCACGACCTGTACTGCCGACGGCTCGGGGCGGAGCAGCAACCGATCAGTGCCGTCGCCGCTATCCGGGCCGGCGGCATGTCGTGGTCGCACGCAGACCCGTTCGACCGCATGCTCGCCGCCCAGGCGATGCTGCAGAACGCGACGATGGTCACCCGGGACACCGTCTTCAACGAACTGCCTGGCCTGCAGGTGCTCTGGTGACGGCCGGGTAGCGTCCGGTCCATGGGCATCAAGTTCGACAACAACTCCGTCGACGCCGGGGGCGTCCGGGACCGCCGGGGCAAGGGCGGGGCTGCGGCGATCGGTGGCGGGGGAATCGGGATCGTCGGGCTGATCGTCTACGCCCTGATCTCCGTCCTGGGCGGTGGCGGCGGCGGCCTCGACCCGTCCCTGCTGTTCCCGCAGGACGGGAGCGTCCAGAGCCAGGCCGACAACTCCGGGGACATCGCAACCCGCTGCAACACCGAGGGCGCGATCGAGCAGTACGACGACTGCTATCTCGTCAAGGTCTACAACGAGATCGACGAGGTCTGGACCACCGACTTCGCCCGCCGCGGCGAGACCTACGAGCGGCCCGCGCTGACCTTCTTCGACAGCGCCGTCAGCACCGGGGGCTGCGGCCGGGCGTCATCCCAGGTCGGGCCGTTCTACTGCCCGGCCGACCAGTCGATCTACATCGACATCGGGTTCCTCGGCGCGCTGCAGGAGCAGCTCGGCGCGAACGGGCGGTACGCGCAGGCCTACATCCTCGCCCACGAAGCGGGGCATCACCTGCAGACGATCCTCGGCACCGAGCGCGAGATGCGGCAGTCCCAGCGCTCGTCGCCGAAGCAGCAGAACGCGCTCTCGGTCGCGTTCGAACTCCAGGCCGACTGCTTCGCGGGCGTCTGGAGCCGGCTCGCGGACGACGCCGGCAACGTCTCGATCGGCGAGGCCGAGTTGCGTCAGGCCCAGGACGCCGCGGCCGCGGTCGGTGACGACCGGATCCAGCAGAAGTCCGGTGGCCGCGTCGACGAAGAGTCCTGGACCCACGGCAGTGCCGCCGACCGCCAGAAGTGGTTCACCACCGGCCGCACCAGCGGCGACCTCGAGGCCTGCGACACCTTCGCCTGACCTGGTTCGGCCGTCCGCTCCCGGGGGAGTGGACCTGCATGCCGAGGATCGTCACGCGAGCGCTCGTCGTCGGTGCGCTGCTGATGCCGACGACCACTGCCGAAGCCACAGGCACCGAGTACGCCTTCCCCATCGCCGGCTGCGACGCGACCTACGGCCGGACCCACCACGACTACCCGGCGAGCGACATCTTCGCCGCGAAGCGGTGCGCGGTGGTCTCGGTCACCGGCGGGGTGGTCGACGAGGTGAGCCGGCGCGACACCTGGTCGGCGAAGCGCAACGACGGCGCCACCCGGGGCGGGCTGTCCGTCTCCGTCGTCGGCGCCGACGGCGTCCGGTACTACTACTCCCACCTGACGGCCGTCCACGACGACGTGAGGCCCGGCGCCGCCGTTCACTCCGGGCAACGGCTCGGGTCGGTCGGGACGACCGGCAGCGCCCGCGGGACGAGCCCCCACCTGCACTTCGGGCTGTCGTGGCCGACGGAGCCGGGCGCGTGGTGGATCCGCCGCGGGATGGTCGCGCCCGCGACGTACCTCGACGCCTGGCGCGCGGACCGGAACCGGTCCCCGGCGAAGGAGGTCGAGGCGCTCCGCGAGCGGCGCGGCGATCTGCCCCGGTGCGACGCCGCCTGCTGAGAGTTGTCTCGTTTGCGCAACATCGCTGTGGGGTGGCTGGGAACGCTCACTGTTGGGGCCCCGTTCACCGATAACTGAAGGGTGAGGGCTTCGGGGGAGAGGACCGTCGCGGCAGCGCTCAACGCGCTGCCCGACGTCCTCGCCCTGCATGACCGGCGCATGGTCGGCGCGCGCGGCCGGCCGACCCGCGCCACCATCGACCACCTGGTGATCGCCCCGTCCGGGGTGTGGGTGATCGATGCCAAGACCCACTACGGCCCGCTCGAGGTCCGGCGCTCCGGGGGCATCCTCACCCCGCGGGTCGAGCAGCTCTTCATCAACAACCGCGACCGGACCGCTCTCGTCGACGGGCTCCGGCACCAGGTCCGGACCGTCGCGCGTGCGCTGCTCGAGGCCGACCACGCCGTCGCGGTCCGCGGGACCCTGTGCTTCCTCGGTACCCCGCTGCCCTGGGTCGAGGAGGAGATCGGCGGCATCCCGCTCGTCGGGGAGCGGGACCTCCACGAGTTGGTCCAGCAGGCGGGCAACCTCGACGGGGTGACCCGGGCCGACCTGGCCGCGGTGATCGCCGCGCGGTTCGTGCCCGCCTGACCGCCGCACTCAGTGGCATGCTCATCCGCATGACGGATCCCGAGTACGCCGTGCGGGTCTGCCGCGCCGCCGAGGCGGCGGTCGCGGCGCAGCTGCTCCACGACTTCAACACCGAGTTCGACACCCCGACGCCGCCGGTCGCGGAGCTGGCCGAGCGGATCGCGAGCCTGGTCGCCCGGGACGACATCGAGATTCTGCTCGCCGGCGACCCCGCGGTCGCGATCGCGGTGACGACCTTCCGCCCGAGCGTCTGGGACCCCGGGCCCGTGGCGCTGCTCGAGGAGCTCTACGTCCGCCCGGACCTACGCAGTCGCGGCATCGGCGCCGAGGTGCTGCAGCGGGCGCTCGACTCCGCCCGGGAACGGGGCGTCACCACGTTCGAGATCAACGTCGACGAAGGTGACGTCGACGCCCAGCGGTTCTACCGCTCCCACGGCTTCACCGACATCGAATACCCCGAGACCGGCGAGCGGGCGTTCTACTTCCACCGGGAGCTCTGAACGCGACTCTGGCCGCGTGGCGGGGCTATCGGGTGGCCTCGATAGCCCGCACACGCGGCCAGAGTCAGGTCTGACGCGGCGTCAGGAAGCCGGGAAGGCCTTTTCGAAGGACTTCTCGAACTCGGCGGACGCGGGGCCGCTGTAGCCGCAGGTGCCCAGGACGCCGTCGGTGGCGCTGATCAGGAACCGCTTGCCCTCGACGAACGCGACACCGTCGAGCGCGACGTTGTCCCCGCCCGGCGGGATCGCGATGGTGACCTCGTCAGCCTGGGGCGTGCCCTTGAACCAGCGGTCGACGTCGAGGGTGACCGCCTCGGCGCCGATCGCGGTGACGGTGCCTCCGAACGCGACGCCGGCGGTGCTCAGCTGCTTGACGTCGAACATCATGCACATCTGCATCATCGGGTCGCCCCCGGCGGTCTGCAGCGCGAGGACGCTCTTCGGCTGGTCCTGCGCGACGACGTTCCGGTCTCCGTTGCCACCCGCGTTGACCGCCATGGTGGTTCCCACGGCGATCGCGGCGACGGCGGCCGCGGCGGCCAGCCAGGTCTTCCCCCGACCGGCGCGCTTCGCGGCGACGGCCTCGAACTCGGTGTGCTGCGACATGATCTGCTCCAGGAAGTGGCGGGCCCGCGGACTGGTGGAGTTCTCGACAGGGACCCGAGCGGACATCGGGTCGAGGGCGGAGAGCATCGCGCGCAGTTGGTCGTCCGACGCGAACTTCTCGCTCACCGCCATCCCCCTCTCCTGTCGACCACTAGATGTCCGCCACCGCTGCGGGTCTTTCGTCGGCGTTCAAGAATTTTTCGGTCCGCGCATGAGCCGGGCGTTATGCCCTGAGCTGACCTGGTTCCGCTGGGTCGGCTGCCTGCAGCAAGCTGGCCGTGGACGTCGAAAGGCGGCAGGTGTGACAGTGACGCGATTGACCGACCGGCTCGACCGGATCGAGGTGGGCGGCTTCCAGGCCTACGCCTGGTACGACGACGACGGGGTCACCCTCATCGACAGCGGTCCCCTCGGGTCGGGCCCGGCCATCCTCGACGCGCTGCGTGCCCGCGACCGGTCGCCCGAGGACCTGCGCCGCATCGTCCTGACGCACTTCCACGATGACCACACCGGGTCCGCCGCCGACCTTCGGGCGCGAACCGGCGCCGAGGTGATCGCCCACCGCGCCGATGCTCCAGTCATCCGCGGCGAGGTCGCCGGCCCGCCCCCGAACTTCACCGACTGGGAACGCGAGCTCCACGCCCAGGTCGCGGCCGGGCTGCTCCCGGCGCCGCCGGTCGAGGTCGACCTCGACGTCGCCGACGGGCAGGTGCTGCCCTTCGGTGGGGGAGCCCGCGTGATCTCCGTCCCCGGCCACACCGACGGCAGCATCGCGCTGCACCTCCCGGAGCACGGCCTGCTGTTCACCGGCGACGTGGTCGCCGAGTACCAGGGTGCGGTCATTCCCGGGGTGTTCAATCTCGACGGCGGACTCGTGGTGTCGGCGTTCCAGTCCCTGGCCCAACTCGACGTCGATGTCGTCTGCTTCGGTCACGGCGAGCCGGTGCTCGGGTCGGCGGGAGCGCAGCTGCGGGCGGCTGCGGCGGGGTGACGGGCGGAGGTCACCCTCAGGCGTCCTGCGAAGCCGCCAAGGTCGCCCGGTGGCGGTCGCGGAGTTCCACGACCTCAGCGCGACGCGACCCCGTCAGGTAGCGCGGTGACCCCAGGTGCGAGCTGATGGAGTCGCGCGGCGCGTTGAAATCGAGCGCCCGCACCATCGTCGCGGCCCGTGTGCCGGCCGAGAACGTCGGCCCGAGCCCGAACCAGGCGAACAGGTCTTTCACGTAGGTCAGCTTCGGCATGCGCGCGGAGGTCCGCAGCCATGACGTGCCGAAGAGAGCGTTGTCGGACGCCACGAGCCAGCAGATGGACGCGGCGCCGGTATCGGCCCGGGACTTCCGCCGGAAAATTGCGGGATCGCCGGCCGCGACGTCCGCCAGCAGTCGCCGGGTCGCGGTGCGGTACTCCTCGTCGAGCAGTTCCTCGCAACATTGGTCGGTGAGGGCGAGCACCTCGGCGACGCGGTCGCGGATGTCGGTGGGAACGACGTCCCACGCGAACTCCTCGTCGGGCAACGGGGCCGTGTCGAGATGGTCCAGCACGGCTGCTCCGCCGACGAGGCTCGCCAGATGCTCCAGCATGATGTCGGCGACATCGCGCGCATAGCTTTCCTCGTCAGGACCGTCGAAGTCCTCGTCCGGGTCGAACATCCACTCCTCGGCGGCGTCGGGGTTCACTGCACCCATCTGCGCCAGCAGCGCGCCCGGCCCCTGGAGGCGCGGCTGGGAGATCGCGTCGAGATAGTCCTTCTCGTAATTGGAGATCGCGTCGAGCACCGTGTCGGTCAGGCTCGGGCGGATCCCGCGCTCGGCGTGGCAGAACCGCACGAACGCCCGGAGCACCTCCGGAACTGCGGCCAGCCGATCGGCGGAGTCGACGATCTTGCGGGGAAGCCAGTCCAGCAGCAGGATCTCCACCGCAATCGGGCTCCAGTGCAGCGGATCACCGGTCGAGTAACTGGTGCCGAACCACAGCAGGTGCTCGAGCATCTCCCGGTGCAGCGGATCGTCCAGCTTCGTGCCGAACTCGGAGGCGAAGAACCGCTTTGCCAGAGCGCGCTGTTGTCGCTCGGTCCACTGCGGGATCTCATAGCCCCGCCCACCCTCGGGCAGCTTCGCGACCATCCACTCCACCAGTCGGCGCGAGCCGGGCCAGGCCTCACTCTCGAAGGGCGGGACGGTCATCGCCGCAATGCGGATCGCCTCGGTGATGCGGGCCCGCGCGTCGGCCGGGTCGAGCTCGATGAACACGATGTCGGGGTCATCGGACAGCCGCCGCATGTGCGCCACGACGGCGTCCAGCCCGTCCGGTACGACGAACGCGTCCTTCACCAGCCCGCCGAGGTTGTGCTCAACGAAGACGACGGCGGTGATCTCGCGGCCGTCGGCCAGCCGGGTCGCCACCAAAATGTTGTCGCCGTCCCCGAGCGGTTCGACCATCGCGACCGCGCGGCCGCTCGGGGTGGCTTCACCGAGGCGGGCCAACCACGCCGGCAGGGGGTGGCGACGCAGCGCGAGTTCCCGCCGGATCTGCGCGGACATCACCTCCTCGCCGCAGAGTTCGGCGATCGCGGTGAGGAGTCCCGTGGTCTCGACGATCCGGGTCTCGACGAAACTCTCGATCAGGTTGGCCCGGTCGGTGCTGCGCGGCGGGCGGAACGGTCCCTGCTCACGCGGGTCGAGAAGCGTCAGCATGCTGCTGGCGAGCCCGAGCAGCTCCAGCGGGTGGCCCGCGAGCGCTGTGCGCATGGAGTGCAGGAGGTCTGGCTCGCTCCGCTGGGCCGGCACCGCCCGCAAATGTCGCGGCTTTCGTGGCTGCTTGCGCTTCTTCGGCACCCGAACACGGTATCGGCGCCCGTCACTCGAAGCCCGGATCCATCCACAGGTCGGGGAGGCTTGCCGAGTTCTCCACAGCCGCGGTTCAGACGGGCAGCGGTCACAGCGTCGCATTCCACTCTGGTCACCGCGGATGGCAAGGGGGAGCATGGGAGCTATGAGCGATCAGATCGCAGTGCTCCGCAGTCACCCCATGACGGTGGCTGACCTGGAGTCGATGCCGAATGACGGTCGCAGGTACGAGCTCATCGACGGGATGCTGTTCGTGAGCCCGGCACCGACGCATCTCCACCAGCGCATGGCCTTCCGGCTGGGTGTGGCCCTCGACGCGGCGTGCCCCGCGGACCTGGAAGTGCTGATGGCGCCTTTCGACGTGCAGAGTGCGCCCGACAGCGTCGTGCAGCCCGACGTTCTCGTTGCCCGCCGAAAGGACATCACCGACAAGAACCTCCCGGTGGCTCCGTTGCTGGCGGTCGAGGTTCTCTCCGCGAGCAGTTGGCTCTATGACCGCCACCTCAAGAAGGCGCTCTACGCCCGGATCGGCGTTGCCTCGTACTGGCTTCTCGATCCTGCGGCGCCCGGCGCGATCGAGATTCACGAGCTCGAGGCGGGCGGCACATATCGGCTCGTGGGTGCTGCGTCCGGCGACGACGTCGTGACCGTCGGGAGCCCGTTCCCGTTCAGCGTGTGCCCGGCACGGCTGTTGGAGGACCGTCGCAGCGGCGTCTGACCTGACGTCAGGTGCGGGGGAAGGCCTGCTCGAAGGACTTCTCGAACTCCGGCGTCGCGGGGCCGCTGTAGCCGCAGGTGCCGAGGACGCCGTCGGTGGCGCTGATCAGGTAGCGGTCGCCTTGGACGAAGTTCACGCCGTCGAGGGCGACGCTGTCGCCACCCGGCGGAATCGCGATCGTGACCTCGTCGGCCTCGGGCACGCCTTTGAACCAGCGGTCGACGTCGAGAGTGACCTTCGTGGCGTCGATCGCGGTGACGGTGCCGCCGAACGCGACGCCGGCGGTCCGGAGCTGTTGGACGTCGAACATCATGCACATCTGCATCGAGGTGTCGGTGCCGCTGCCCTTGAGGGCGAGCACCGTCGGCGCGGCGACGATCTCGTCCCCGTCGCCCCCGTTCCCGGTCACGACGAGCGTGGTCCCGATGGCGAACGCGGCGACGGCAGCAGCGGCCGCCAGCCAACGCCCTCCGCGGACCCGAAAGGGCCGGATCGTCTGTGGCGTCGTTGCCATCGTGCCGGCGGCCTGGTCGTTCTGGGTGATCTCGTACAGCTGTTCGCGGACCCGCGGGTGGTCGGGGGACTGGACCGGCACCCGGTCGGACATCGGGTCGAGGTCGGAGAGCATGGCCCGCAGGTCGTCGTCGGCGGCGAAGTCGTCGCTCATGCGCGGTCCCCCCTCTCGTCCCCTGGATGTCCGGCACCGTCGCCGGCCTTTCGTGGAGCCATCAGCTCCTTCAGCTTCCCGATCGCCCGGTGGAGCCGGATGCTTGCGGCGTTGGGGGTGATGTCGAGGACGGTCGCGATCTCCCGCGGGGCCAGCTGCTCCCAGGCCCACAGCCGCAGCAGCTCCCGGTCGTTCTCGGGCAGTTGCGCCAGGGCCTCGTCCAGCGCCTCGTGCTCGGGCGTCAGGTCCGGCCCGCCGCCCGGCTCCAGCTTCAGCCGCTCGACAAGCCGCTCCTGCCGGACCGAGCCCCGGACATGGTTCGCCAGGCACCCTCGCGCCACCCCGTAGGACCACGCGACCGGCGCCTCGGCCGGGATCTCGTCCACCCGCCGCCACAGCACCAGCAGCACGTCGCCGAGCACGTCCTCCGCGGTCGCCGGGTCCGTCCGGCGGCGCAGGAACCGCTGCAGCGGGGCGTACGCCTCCTCGACGAGGCGCTCGAACTCGACGCGTCGCTGGGCGTCCTGGACAGGGCTCACGTCGAAAGCATGTCCGGGTGCGGCCGGATTCTTTCGTCGCGCCACGCCGCATCTTGGGGCGCGAGCAGGCCCCATCGGACGCCGCGATAGGGCCAAGGCGCGCCCCAGGATCGAGGCCAGGCGGGCTCTTGGGGCGCGAGCGGGCCCATCAGGCGCCGCGATAGGGCGGACGCGCGCCCCAAGATGAGGAGGGGGAGGACTCAGCCGCGGCGGCGCTTCAACAGGAAGAGCAGCATGGCGACGACCCCGACCACCGGGGCGAGCCGCTTCAGGACGGGGGACCCGGCGGTGCCGAGGAGGTCGATCGCCTCGGGCTCGGTCCGCTGGGGCGGGATCGTCCGCGGGGTGGCCAGGCCGCCGCCCGCCTGGCCGCCGGCGGAGTATCCCGACTGCGGAGCGGTCGCGGGGGCGGTGCCGACCGCCCCGGCCGCGGAAACGCCCGTCGGGTCCGCGTCGTCGGTCTCGCCCGGGGGGACGGAGTAGCCCGGGATCGCCGGGGGCGCGGTGATCTTCGCCGAGAGGCAGTCCACGAACTGGCCGAGGAGCTTGTTGGAGACGTCCACCATCACCCCGCGGGCGAACTGGGCCGGCTTGCCGGTGATCGCGAGGTCGGTGGTGACCGCGACGGTCGTCGAGTCACCCTTGTCGACCAGGACCGCGGTGATCGTCGCGTTCGCCGTCCCGGACCCGCGGGTCTCCTTGCCGGCGGCCTTGACCACCAGCCGGCGGGCGGCCTCGTCGACCTCGAGGAACGTCGCGGTGCCCGAGTACGTCACCGAGATCGGACCGAGCTTGACCTTCACCCGCCCGTCGACCTCGACCTGCCCGCCGTCCTTCGCGGGGCGGACCTCGTCGACCGCCGCGCCCGGCATGCAGGGCGCGATCCCTTCGACGTCGTTGAGGATCTCCCAGGCGCGCTCGACCGGGACGGGGACCGTGAACTCGTGCTGCAGCTCCATGACCCCAGCCTTTCACGTCGATCAAGAAGCGGGACGTCCGACCGAAGGTGGCCCATAGGCCTCCGACGGTCGGACGCTACGGAGAAGACGGCGACGGCCCGCCCCCGGAGCGTCGGGGACGGGCCGTCGGTCTGGCAGCAGATCAGGACAGCCCGGCGGCCTTCGCGACCGCGCGGCCGGTGAGGACGCGGGCCAGTTCGGCCCGGTAGTCCGCCTGGGCGGACAGGTCACTGGTCGGGCTGGTGCCCTCGGCGGCGGATTGCGACGCGGCCTGAATGGCCTCCACCGAGGCCGCAGCCCCGGCGAGTGCCGTCTCGGTCGCGGACGCCCGCACATGGGTCGGTGCCATGTTGGTCAGCGCGATCCGGGCCTCGGCGATGGTCCCGTTCTCCCGCCGGACCGCCGCGGCGACCCCGACGATCGACCACGACTGCGCGACGCGGTGGAACTTCTCGTAGTACGAGCCCCACCCGGCGCCCAGCTTCGGGAGCCGGACCGAGACCAGCACCTCGTCCTCGGCCAGCGCAGTGGTGAGGTAGTCGACGAAGAAGTCCGCCGCCGCGACCTCGCGATTCCCGGACGGGCCGGCAATCGTCATCGTCGCGTTGTGCACCAGCGCCACGCCCGGCAGGTCGCCGGCCGGGTCGGCGTGCGCGATCGCGCCACCGAACGTGCCGCGGTGCCGGACCTGCGGGTCCGCCACCGTCGCGGTCGCCTGCGCCAGCAGCGGTGCGTGCTCCTTCACCAACGCGTGGTTGAGCACGTCGTGGTGCGTGGTCGCCGCACCGATGACGATCGCGTCGCCGTCCTCCCGGATGCCGCACATCTCCGGCGCACCGGAGACGTCGACGATCAGTTCCGGCGTCGCGAGCCGCAGGCGCAGGATCGGGAATGAGCGACTGGCCGCCGCCGAGGATCTTCGCGTCCTCGGAGGTCCCGAGGGCCGCCACCGCGTCCGCGGCGGTGGTCACCCGTACGTAGTCGAAGCCGGCGGGGATCATGCCGCACCACCCTTGGACGTCTGGATAGCTCGCCACACCCGCTCCGGCGTGCACGGCATCTGCACATCGTTGATGCCGAACGGCCGCAGCGCGTCGACGATCGCGTTCACCACCGCCGGGGTGGAGGCGATGCAACCGGCCTCGCCCACGCCCTTGGCCCCGATCGGGTTGTCCGTCGACGGGGTTTCCGTACGGTCGGTCAGGAATGACGGCACGTCAGATGCCGCGGGGATCATGTAGTCCACGAGCGTGCCGGTGATCAGGTTGCCGGCGTCGTCGTAGACGGCCTCCTCATACAGGGCCTGCGCGATGCCCTGTACCAGGCCGCCGTGGATCTGCCCCTCGACGATCATCGGGTTCACCACGGTGCCGACGTCGTCGACGCAGGCGTAGCGGTGGATGTTCACCCACCCGGTCTCGGTGTCGATCTCCACAGCGCACAGGTGCGTGCCGTGCGGGTACGACAGGTTGATCGGGTCGAAGGTGTAGGCCGAGTTCAGCGACGGCTCCATCCCGTCCGGGATGTTGTGCGCGAGCTGCGCGGCCGCGGCCACCTCGACGAACGACATCTGCGGCCCGGGCGAGCCCTTGACGGTGAAGACGCCGGCGGCGAACTCGAGGTCGTCCGGGTTCGCCTCCAGCGTGTGAGCGGCGATCCGCTTGGCCTTCTCGATCACCTTGTCGCAGGCCTTGACGATCGCCGAGCCACCGACGACGAGGGACCGCGAGCCGTAGGTGTCCATGCCCTGCGGGCCGGTCGCGGTGTCCCCGGCGAGGAGTTCGACGTCGTGGAAGTCGACCCCGAGCTTGTCCGAGACCAGCTGCGACCACGCGGTCCAGTGGCCCTGCCCGTGCGGCGTGGAGCCGGAGATGACCTGGATCTTGCCGGTCAACGTCACGCGGATCTCCGCGCGCTCCCAGCCGCCGGCGCCGACCCCGAGCTGGCCCATGACGCGCGAGGGTGCCAGGCCGCAGGCCTCGGTGAAGGTCGAGACACCGATGCCGAGCTGCTTGCGGTCACCGCGTTCGCGGCGTGCCTTCTGCTCGGCCTTGAGCTCGTCGTAGCCGAACAGCTCGAGGCATTTGTCGGTCGCGGCCTCGTAGTTGCCGGAGTCGTAGATCGAGCCCGAGATCGTCGTGTACGGGAACTCGGAGTGCTCGATCCAGTTCTTGCGCCGCAGTTCGATCGGGTCCATGCCGAGTTCGGCCGCGAGCTCGTCCATCATGCGTTCGATGGCGAAGGTCGCCTCCGGCCGGCCGGCGCCGCGGTAGGCATCGGTCGGGGTCAGGTTGGTGAAGACCGTCCGGCAGTTGAACTGGTAGGCGTCCATCTTGTAGATCGCGTTGAACATCGCGGCGCCGAACATCGGCACGCCCGCGGTGAACAGCCGCAGCCCGGCGCCGAGGTCGGCGAGCAGGTCGACCTTGAGGCCGAGCAGCTTGCCCTCGCGGGTCGCCGCGATCTCGATGTCCTGCACCTGCGCGCGCCCGTGGTGCATCTGCAGGAAGTTCTCGCTGCGCGTCTCGGTCCACTTCACCGGGCGGCCCAGCCGCTTGGCCAGGTGGACGCCGATGATCTCCTCGGTCAGGCAGTTGATCTTCCCGCCGAACCCGCCGCCGACGTCCGGGGCGACCACGCGCAACTTGTGCTCGGGGTGCCCGGTCAGCATCGCGAGCAGCAGGCGCAGGACGTGCGGGATCTGCGTCGAGGCGTAGACGGTGAGGTCATCGATGGTCGGCACGACGAGGATCGCCCGCGGCTCCATCGGAGTCGGCAGCAGGCGCTGCTGGCGGAAGCGCCGTGTGATCACGACACCGCCCTCGGCCTCGGCCTGGGCCTTCGCGGCCGCATACCCCTCGCCGGGGGACTCGATGTAGAAGCAGGTGTTCGTGCCGATGTCCGCGTGAACAAGATGCTCGTCGCGGGCCGCGGCCTCCATGTCGACGACCGCGGGCAGCACGTCGTAGTCGACGTCGATCGCCTCGAGGGCGTCCGTCGCCTGGTAGCGCGTCTCCGCGACGACGACCGCGATCGGCTCACCGACGTAGCGGACCTCGTCGGTCGCCAGCGGCGTCATGATCGGCTTCTTCATCTCCGGGTGGACGGTCCACGCTTCGGGGATGATCGCCTGGGCGGCGCCGAAGTCCTCGGCGCTGTACACGGCCACGACACCGGGGTAGGCCTTCGCCGGATCGGTGTTCACGCGGATCTTCGCGTGCGCCACCGGGCTGCGCAGGTACGCGGCGTAGAGCATGCCGGGCGCGGAGAGGTTGTCGACCCATCGCGTCTGACCGGTGATCAGATGCGCGTCCTCCTTGCGCCGCAGCGGCTGGCCGAACGCCGACTCGTATTCCTTCTCGGTGATCGTCATGCCGTCACCTCCGCAGTACCCATTCCCGCGGGCGACATCGCGGCCGCGGCCGTCTGCACCGCGCGCACGATGTTCTGATAGCCCGTACAGCGGCAGAGGTTGCCCTCCAGGCCGTCGCGGATCTCGGTCTCGCTCGGGTTGGGGTTCTCCTTCAGCAGGTCGCAGGCGGCCATGATCATGCCCGGGGTGCAGTAGCCGCACTGCAGTCCGTGGCACTCGCGGAAGGCCTCCTGCATCGGGTGCAGGTCGGAATCGACGGTGCCGGCGAGGCCCTCGATGGTCAGGACGTCGCTGCCGTCGGCCTGGACCGCGAGCATGGTGCAGCTCTTCACGGACTGGCCGTTGAACGAGACCGTGCAGGCCCCGCAGTTCGAGGTGTCGCATCCGACGGGCGTCCCGACCTTGCCGACGACGTCGCGCAAATAGTGGACGAGCAGCAGGCGGGGTTCGACGTCGTGGGATTGGGACTTTCCGTCGACTGTGACGGTGATGGCTACCAAGGTCTTCTCCAACCGGGCGGTACAGGAGGACTTGCTATGGACTTGTCCGCAACATCGGCGGGGACGTCGCCGACACCGCCACCCTAGGCAGCCCGGCTGAGAACCGGCCAGAGGCGGAGATCCTCGGACAGCAAAGTCGCGAGATCGTCGAACGCCTGGACCGAGTGCCCGGCGACAAGTCGGTCGATATGGGGCAGGGCGGCGGACATGCCGGCCGCGGTCGGGGCGAAGCCGTCCTTGCCGACGTGGGGGTTCACCCAGACGACGGCCTTGGCGAGGCGGCGCAGGCGCTGCATCTGGTCGGCGAGGAGCGTGACCTCGCCGCGCTCCCACCCGTCGCTGGCGAGAACGACGATCGCGCCGCGGGCCATCCCGCGCTGGCCCCAGCGGTCGAGGAAGGCCTTGAGCAGGTCGCCGAGCCGCGTGCCGCCCGACCAGTCCGGGACCGCGGCGGAGATTGCCTTGAGCGCAGCGTCGGGGTCCCGGGTGTTGAGCGCCCGGGTGATCCGGGTCAGGCGCGTCCCGACCGTGAACGCCTCGACCTGCGGCCGCTTCCGGCTCAGCGTGTGGGCAAAACGGAGGTAGGACTCCGCGTAGGGCTCCATCGAGCCGGAGACGTCGAGGAGCAGGACGATCCGGCGCGGGCGGTCGCGTTTCGTCCGCCGGGGGAGTTCCGCGAGCTCCCCGCCGCGGCGCAGCATCGCCCGGACGGCGCGGCGGGGGTCGACCTCACCGCGGTTCGAGGCCTCGGTGCGGAGCGACCGTCGCGTCGGGCCGGTGGCCTTCAGGCGCGCCAGCATCCGGCGGATCTCGGCGCGCTGCTCGTCGCTGAGGGTCCCGATGTCGGCCTGCCGGAGCAGCTCGACGTCGGAGGCCTGGGTGGTGAGCTGCTGGATCTCGGTGGGGGCGTCGGACTCACCGTCGGTCCCGTCGAGCAGGTCGAGGCCGACGATCCGGCTCGGGGCCTTCACCAGCCCGAACGCGGCGTTGCGGGGGAGTTCGCCGGTGAAGTACGCCGCGAAGGCCGCGTCGTAGCGGGCGAGATCGTCCGGGCCGGTGCACAGCGTCAGCCGTCCGGCCCAGTAGGCGTCGGCCCCGTTGGTGACGTCGAGGGCGTGCAGGGCCCGCAGCATCGCCTCGACCCGTCCGGTGTCGGCCACCAGCCCGGCCGCCCGCAGGGTCCGGGCGAACCCGGTCATCGTGACGACGATGTCCCGGTCGGGGCCCTTCATCCGCCGACGAGCTGCTGGAGGCCGTGCGTGGTGACGCGGTCGGTGTCCTCGCGGTACTTCAGGACGGCTCCGAGGGTGCGGGCCGCGGCGTCGACGTCGAGGCGGCGGGCGCCGAGGGCGAGCAGCGCGGCGGTCCAGTCGAGCGATTCCGCGATGCCGGGGGGCTTGAGCAGGTCCATCTCACGCAGCCGGCCGGTGGCGACCGCGACCTGGCCCGCGAGTTCCCCGGTGACCTCGGGCTGCCGGCGGCGCAGAATCTCGACCTCGCGCTCGTACGGCGGGTGGTCGAGCCAGTGGTAGAGGCAGCGGCGCTTCAGCGCGTCGTGGACCTCGCGGGTGCGGTTGGACGTGACGACGACGACCGGCGGGGTCTCCGCGCGAATCGTCCCGAGCTCGGGGATCGAGATCGTGAAGTCGGACAGGACTTCGAGCAGGAACGCCTCGAACTCGTCGTCCGCCCGGTCGATCTCGTCGACGAGCAGGACCGCGGGGGAGGTCTCGATCGCCTGCAGCAGCGGCCGGGCGAGGAGGAAGCGGCGGTCGTAGAGCTCGCCCTCCAGCCGCGCCGCGTCGGCACCGCCGGCAGCCTCGGCCGCGCGCAGGTGCAGCAGCTGGCGGGGGAAGTCCCAGTCGTAGAGCGCCTGGGCGGCGTCGATGCCTTCGTAGCACTGGAGGCGGATCAGCGGTGAGCCGGAGAGCGCGGCCAGCGCGTGGGCCAGAGCGGTCTTGCCGACGCCGGCTTCGCCTTCCAGGAAGAGCGGCCGGCCGAGCCGGAGCGCGAGGAAGGCCGCGGTGGAGACTCCCGCGTCGGCGAGGTAGTCGACCCCGTCGAGGGCGGTGGCCAGTTCCTCGGGGGAGGCGAATTCGGTGCCGATGCTCACGCCTCGCACGGTACCCCGCGGTAGTGCGCCGACTCTGGCCGCGCGTCCGGGTTATCGCGGCGTGGCGATCGCCCGGCCACGCGACCAGAGTCGGGGCGGTCTACTCACCGGCCGGCGACGGAGGCGTTGCTGGTCGAGCCCGGGCCGGCCTCGGACCCGCTGGGGGTCCCGACGGTCAGCGTGGCGGCGATCGTCAGCGCGCCGGCAACCAGCATCCCCACCAGGAACACCATTCCTCGCGCATCAGCCCGAGCTTGATCGGCGTCGCGTTGCGCAGCAGCTGCAGTGTTCATCTCAGTCACATTCATCGTCTCTCCGTCTACCGCGTTGCGTCCCGGCCACACTTCGACGGAGATCACAAAGAGGTTGACGGGGCCGTCCGGATGGATCTTGGTCCTCCGAACGGCTGATCCCCCGCGCGACACCCCGATCTTGAGCGCAGTTGTGCGGCTTTGTCAGGCGCATCACAGGGCGCCGCGAGGTCACAAGATCATCACGGAACGCGAGACGGCTCAGACTTTCTCGACGCCGACCCAGGCGGGGGCGGAATCGGGGCGATCGACGGTGGTCATGACAGAGCCTGTTCTCGCAGCAGACAGGGCGTCCGGCCACCGTATCTACTGCCTGTAGGTTCAGCCAGGCCTCAAGGTCCGCATCTTGGGGCGCGCGCGGCCCTATCGGGGCCCCGCGACCGGGCGCACACCCGCCCCAAGATCGGGCACCTCCGGTCTTGGGGCGCGCGCCGGCCCTATCGGGGCCCCGCGACAGGGCGCACACGCGCCCCAGGACGGGTCGGAGGCGCGGCCCGGGAAGATGGTGCCGGTGGGGGACGCACTGGTCGTGGCGGCGACGGCCTTCGGGGTCATCTTCCTCGCGGAGCTGCCGGACAAGACGATGTTCGCCTCGCTGGCGATGGGCGCGCGGATGCGGGCGCGGTACGTCTGGCTCGGGACCTCCACCGCGTTCGCGGTGCACGCGACGCTGGCCGCGCTCGTCGGCGGAGCGCTCGCCCAGCTGCCGGACCGGCCCGTGAAGCTGGCCTCCGCCACGCTGTTCGCCCTGGGCGCCGTCCTGCTGCTGCGCGGTGCGTCGGAGACCGTCGACGAATCGGGGTTCGACCTCACCCAGGCGTTCTGGCCCGCCTACAGCGCCGGGTTTCTCGCGGTGTTCGTCAGCGAGTGGGGCGACCTCACGCAGATCACGACCGCCAACCTCGCCGCGAACAATTCCGCGGTGCCGGTCGGGATCGGCGCGTTCCTGGCGCTGATCTCCGTCTCCGGGCTCGCGCTGATGGCCGGCCGCTCGATCGCGGCCAAGGTCCCGCTGCTCGTCGTCCGGCGCGTCGCCGCCGGGGTGATGGTCGTACTGGCGCTCTGGTCGCTGGCGCAGGCCTTCAGCTGACCCGATGCTGACGGAGCGTCAGTACTTCTCGGCCAGCTTGGCGAGGAAGCGGACGGTCTTGTCGGCCTCGGTGATCATCGGGAAGTGCCCGCAGTCCCAGGCCGCGGCCCGCATCGCCCGGCGGGCCAGGACGCGCTGGATGTGCGGGTGGATCGTCATGTCGTTGTTGCACACCACGTAGGTGGACGGCTTCTCGTAGAACGCGTACGCCTCGGGGTGCTCGTTGAAGTTCGCCATCCGCTGTGGGGACAGCGTGGCGGAGACCTCGGCGAACTGCTCGTCGTCGAAGTCGGAGTAGAACACCGCACGCGCCGCGTCGAGATTGACGACCGTGCCGATCCCGTCCTCGTCCACGGCCAGCGCGTCCCGCAGGCGGGGACGGCCGGACCAGTCGATGCCCTCGATGTCGGCCGCCGCGCCGGCGTTGTTCACCGTCTCGCCCTCCTCGAGGAGGTACGCAGCGAGGTAGACGACCTCCTCGACGCTCGGGTGCATGCCGGCCCTGGTGATGACCGCGCCGCCGTAGGAGTGCCCGACGAGCAGGATGGGGCCGGAGATCGTATCGAGCACCTCGCGAACGGCGTCGGCGTCGCCGTGGAGGTCGGCGAGCGGCCGGGTGTCCGCGCCGTGGCCGGGGAGGTCGGGCGCGATCGCCGGAATGCCGAGGTCAGCCAGCCCCTTGAGCGTGGTCGCCCAGTAGCCACTGCCGTGGAACGCGCCGTGGATCAGAACAACAGTCGCAGCCATGCGCGGGAACTTATCTCAGCGGGCGGGCGGGGCCGAAAGTTGGTCGGCGACGGCGAGGACCCGGAGCGCGAGCTCCAGGTGGAAAACGTTGTCCCAGGACTCCACGGACATCCCGAGGATCTCCTCGATGCGCCCCACCCGGTACTTCAGCGTCGAGATGTGGATGTGCAACGCCGCGGCGGCGTCCGAGAGCGACCGTTGGCGGAACAGCTGCCGCAGCGTCTCGACGAGCTCGCTGCGGTGCGCCCGGTCGTACTCGACCAGCGGTCCCAGCCATCGCGTCGCGTAGGCGGTCAGTTCGCCGGCGCGCTGGTGGTCGAACAGCAGCCCGTAGACCCCGAGGGCGTCGAAGTGCGCGACCGGGGTGTTCTCTCCCTGCGTCGTCGTCCGCAGCACCTGCACCGCCCAGCGCGCACGCGACGCCGTCGCGGGCATTTCCTCGGCCTTCGGGCACGCGGGCCCGATACCGACGACGACGCAGATGCCCTCCGCGGCCGCCTCGTCGTGAACCGCCTGCGCCATCGCGAGGTCGCCCGCCGGAACCGGCTCCGGGACGAAGGCGAGCACCATGTCCTCGACGATGCCGATCAGCGTCCCGCCCGACGCCGCGGAGGCCTGGGCCGAGGCGTGGTCGACGACACGCAGCAGCCGGTCGCTCACCCGCCCGAACTCCGGACCCCGGGTGCCGACCGCGAGCACGACGTGCGTCGCGGTCAGGTCGTGCCCGAGCTTCGCGGCCTGGGTCGCCAGCTGTTGCTCGGAAAAGCGCTTCTCCAACAGGTCGGTCAGCAGCGTCTGTCGCAGTGAGGCCACCGACGCCTCGATGTCCTGACGCACCGACATCTGATACGCAATCAGACCTCGGGAGACAGACAGCGCGCGGCGGGTGACATCGTGACCGCGCTCACCGACCGCCGCCACCAGGTACCCGGTGAACTCACCGGACGCGCCCATGATCGGCGCGACCACTCGGGCGGGCAGTTTGCCGACGGGCGGGATCACCGGGAAGGTCTTTCCGTCGCAGGCCCGGTTGACGATGCCCTGCTCGAGCTCGCTGCGCCCGGCGCTCACCGCCAGGTCGCGGGCTCCGTCCCCGGCTGACTCGGACACGATCAGGTTCGGCATCTGGACCGCTACCGGCGCCTCGAGCCAGCTCGCCAGCGCGGCCACGACCTCGGCCGTGGTGCGCGCGGCGACCAGCTTCTCCTGCAGCTCCAGGAACATCCGGGTCCGGCCGAGCTCCACGTCGAGCCGGGAGCGTTCCTCCGACACCGCAGCCAGCGACTCCGCGTCCTGCGCAGCGCCGCGGACCCAGCCCAGGCCGCTGCCGGCCAGCTCCATGACGCGGCCGAGCCCGGCCCCCAACGGCGGCGTGGGCGCGGAGACCACGAGGACCCCGGCGGTGCCGTCCTGCCAGGTCATCGGCAGGACCAGCGCGTGCTCGTGCCCGGCCAGCGCGGGGAAGTACAGCCGCGCCGGCTCCAGCTGCTCCGCGACCTCGACGCCCTGGTCGGCCAGCGCCTCGCGCATGTTCGCCGCGGTGTCCCGGCACATCGCGGGGCAGATCTCGACCGGCTCCCCGCCGTCGGCGTCGAGGTAGAGACAGGCGGTGTCTGCGCCGGAGTGCGCGTGGGCCATCTCGTGGACGACGTCGAGCAGCCACGCGAAACCGCCGGCGGGCATGCCGGGCACGCCGGTGGGGTCCGGCTGGCGGTGGGGGGCCTGCATCGCCATGGCGTCCTTACCTGTCGTCCCGGGCGGGCGTTCCGCGACGTTTCGAATGGTGGCTGCGTGCCTGCAGAGGGTCCTTCCTCAGCGACGCAGAGAAAAGAGGCGTAAGTCTCCTGCGGGACGACGGAACGGCGGAGGCCGCCGCGCGGCCTAACCTCTCGAGCACCCCAGGAACACGTCCCGGCTTCTGGAGTCTGAATGAATCGGCTGCTGGACACGCCCGCCGCCGCCCTTGACGCCTATCGCGCCGCGGGTGGTTACCGCGCTCTCACCGAGCTCGCGGCGGGTTCCCGTACGGCCGCGTCCCTGCAGTCCGACGTGGCCTCCTCCGGTCTGCGTGGCCGCGGGGGAGCGTGGTTTCCGCTGAACCGCAAGTGGAAGGTCGCCCTGGAGAACCCCGGCCCCCGCGTCGTCGTCGCCAACGGCGCCGAGGACGAGCCCGGCAGCCTGAAAGATCGCCACCTGATGGCGCTCGGCCCGCACCTGGTGCTCGACGGGGCGCTGCTCTCCGCGGCGGCGCTCGGCGCCGACACCGTCCGGCTGTACCTGAACGAGCACGCCACGGCGGCCCTGGCCGCGATGGAGCGTGCGCTCGCCGAGGCCACGCTCGCGGGCCTCACCCCCGGCGTGGACGTCGAGATCGTCCGTGCCCCGGCGACCTACGTCGCCGGCGAGGACTCGGCCGCCACCGAGTTCCTCGCAGACGGGGACCGCCCAGCCCCGCACCAAGCCGCCGTACCCGGCGGCCGCGGGGCTGGACGGTCGCCCGACGGTCGTGTCCAACGTCGAGACGCTGGCGCACCTGGCCCTGATCGGGCGGGACGGGCCCGGCGGTCTACCGCAGCTTCGGCGCCGAGTCCTGCCCGGGCACCATGCTGATCACCATCCCGGACGAGTGCATCGCGCCCGGCGTCTACGAGGTGATGATCGGCGCCTATCTGGACTCGGTCATCGCCACCCGCGGCAAGGGGTTCATCGCCGGCTCCGCGCGCGGGGTCCAGGTCGGTGGCCCCGCCAGCGGGTGGCTGACGGACCTGCACGTCGCCCTCGACCCGGAATCGATCGCCGAGCGCGGGCTCGACGCTCGGCTGCGGGGCCCTGCGCGTGCTCCCGGCCGGTCACTGCGCGGTCGACGCCGTGGTCTCGACCAGCGAGTTCTTCTCCCGCGAGCAGTGCGGCAAGTGCCCGCCGTGCCGGATGGCGACCCAGTTCATCCACCGCGCGACGCTGGCCGTCCTCGACGGCAAGGGCCAGGTCGCGCAGTTGGACACCGCACCGACCTTGATCGGCCAGATCCGGCCCGCGACCGCCTGCAGCCTGCCGATGTTCCCGCTGTCGCCCCTCACGAGCGCGCGGACGGCGTTCGCGGACGACTTCGCGACCCACCTCGCCGGCGGGGAGTGCGGGCTGATTCATCGGCGCCGCTCCCTCCGGATCGAAGGCACCTGAGTCGTTCCTATGACACGTACGAGGTTCGATACGGAAGTTCCGTCGCTTTCATTGAACGACGCCCGACGTGATCCAGGCAACATTGGCGCTGGCGCGCCCCGATCCACAGGTCGCCCCATCGAGCGCAAGGAGACCCCGTGAGCGAGGCCGAGCCCGTCGCCCTGCTGGGCGAGCCGATGGGATCCGCGCGGATCATCCACACGGTCCTGAACGAGAAGATCGAAGAAGCGGCCTGGAAGGAAAAGACGCTCGGCGGCATCGGCACGCAAGGTCGTCTGCGTGCATTTCTCGACCGGGACAACGACCGGACGATGATCTTCAAGACGGAAAAGGGCGAGCTCGCGGTCCAGAATCACGAGCCGAAACCGCACGTCACGGTGCTGCTCCCGCAGAAGAAGTTCTACAACCTGCTGAAGATCCCGCAGGGCCCCCTGAACCTCCCCGCGCTCTACAAGGGCGGCGGCTGGGAGGTCACCAAGCTGCTGGCGAACCGGACGATCGAGGTGAAGGGGCTGCTGCTGCACCCGATCGTCTCGATCCGCGTGCTGAAGGTCCTGGCGGTCCCACCGGACCAGCGGTAACCCGCACTTTCGACATTCCCCCGTCACACCGACGGATTCCTGTAGAGGATCTGTCCACCACATGAGGAGCTGACCGCGCATGGCGCTTGCGTTCACCACGGAGTGGGTCGAGGAGCTGGCCAAGCTCTGCCACACCGACACCGAGTTCCTCGAGGAGTCCGAAGGCTTCGACCGCACCGTCGTCCTGCACATCCTGGAGGACCCCGAGCGGGGCGTGGCGAAGGACCGCTGGGTCGGCTTCAACCCGCCGCAGATGACCGAGCTCTGGGCCGGCGACACCAACCAGAACGACAGCGCCGACTACATCATCGAGGGCACCTACGCGGACTGGCACGCGGTCAACGAGCGGACCAAGGGCCTGGTCGCGAGCCTGCTCGACCAGTCGATCCTGCTGCGCGCCGGCAAGACCTCCTACATCGCGATGTTCGTGCCCGGCGTCGACCGGTTCTTCGAGCTCGCCAAGACGATCACCGACACCTACGACGGCGACTACGAGCGCAAGAACTGACGGTTCTTCACCCAAACCCGGGAGTGAGTGCGCGATGCGCGTAGGCAACGAAGACATCCTGATCCCGACCATGATGGTCGGGAACTACCCGAAGCCGCGGTGGTTCTCGGGCAACCCGAACGCCGCCGTGCCCTTCGGTGAGTACCTGCCGGACTCGATCTCGTTCGAGACGTTCGAGGACTGCATCGCCGCGATGGTCTCCGACCAGGAGCGCGCCGGCCTCGACGTCATCTCCGACGGCCGCGTGCTCGGCGGCGACAGCCCGTACGCGCAGATCGTCGAGTACTTCGTCGAGCGTCTCGGCTACGACAAGTACGGACCCGCCGCTGCAGCTGCCGATCTACTCGACGATGTACTCGCCGACGATCAACGGGCCGATCGACCCGCAAGGTTCCGATGCTGCTCAAGCAGCTGCGGGCCGTGAAGAAGTACACCGACAAGCCGGTCAAATTGCAGTACCCGGGCCTCAACGTGCTGACGATGGGCTCGAACAACCTGCACTACGCCGAGATCAAGGACGTCTCCGAGGCGCTGTCGAAGGCGTTCAACGAGGAGTTCAAGCAGGTCGCGGACGCGGGCGCCGACATCATCCAGATCGACGAGTTCGGCTGGCACTACGGGCTTTCGCTCGGCGACTTCGAGATCGAGCACTTCAACAAGATGACCGAGGGCGTCGAACGCCCAGTTCGTCGCCCACGTGTGCTGGGGCAACTACCTCGGCACCAAGGGCTACCTGCCGTCGGGCCCGATGCACGGGGACAACCCCGAGCGCGAGGGCAGCGAATACATCATGGCCCTGCGCGACGAGGAGGGTTACACCCCGCGCAGCCGCGCCTGCTTCCCCCGGGCGAACAAGCTGGAGAACCTGCACGCGCTGAACTTCGAGACCGCCAACACCGGGCCCGGTGAGCTCAAGCCGCTCGGTAAGGCCAACTACGAGGGCAACTTCATCGCCGGCGTCATCGACGTCCGGTCGGTGGAGATCGAGCCGGCCACCGTGGTGGCCGCCCGCATCCGCTCCTGCCTGGAGTTCGTGAAGCCGGAGAACCTCGGCGTCACGACCGACTGCGGCCTGATCAACCTGCCCCGCATCGTCGCCTTCGGAAAGCTGCGGGCGCTGGTCGAGGGCACGAAGATCGTCCGCGAGGAGATCAAGGCCAAGGCGGCCGCGGACGCGGGAACGGCGGTCTGAGATGACCACCGAGACGGCGGATCCGACGCCTCCTAGGACAGGAAAGTCTGACGTCGGCATCGAGCTGCTGCCCGGTGCCGAGGCCGACGCGGTGATGGAGGCGGCGCTCGAACTCAACGAGGGTGCCAAGGTCGATCAGGCTCCCGCAGTCCTGATCATCTCGGCTCCGGGCCGCCTCGTGATCGACCCGGCCGTCGTGCGCGAGCACCTCGGCCGGGACGACTGGGCCGGCCCCGACATCCAGGTGATTCTGTCCAGCTACTGGGGTTACATCTCCCAGCTCGACGACGAGCTCATCGTCATCGAGTGGCTGGGCTCCAGTTCGGTCAAGGACGGCTGAGTCCGATGTCGACCAAGACGGTCCTGGTGTGCAACAACGTCGACTGCGACGAGCGCGGCTCCGCGAACGTGCTCGACCGGCTCTACGACGCAGTGGAGCAGAGCGACCTCGACGTCGAGGTCCGCGACTACCTGTGCTTCTCGGCCTGCGAGAAGGGGCCGAACGTCGTCGTGGTCGAGGACCGCGTCTGGTACGCCGGCGTGCAACCCGAGGACGTCGACCGGATCGTGTCCGATCACTTTCAGGGCGGGGCGACGGTCATCGACCTGACCAAGGACTGCGACGCGATCACCAACAACCTGATCTTCACCGTGCTGGACGCGGGGATCATGCCGGGCACGGTCTAGGGCCCCCGGCCAAGAGGAGACGACGAGATGGCACGCAAGACCTGGGTGTGGCTCTCGGGCCGCAAGCGCCCGCCGGCCGAGTACGAAGAGTTGTCCACCGGTGTTCAGTGGTACGGCGACCCGGTGTCGCGCACCAACGTGGGCTCGTGGCGGCTGGACAGCACCCTGATCAAGGCTGACTGGGACACCTTCCGCGACCCGTCGGCCATGTACTACCGCAACTACATCGTGGGCCAGGACGGTGCCGAGCGCTCCCTGGACGCGGTCTTCGCGGTGGCCAAGGACGCGGACTTCGTCTCCGGTGTCGGCGAGGGTTGGCGCGCCGACCTGGTGACACTGGTCGGCGCGATGAGCCATGCCGAGTGGGGCACCGCCATGGCCCACCAGCACGTGCAACGCTTCGCGCTCTCTCCGACCGTCGGGTGCTGCGCACAGTTGCAGGTGATGGACAAGCTGCGCAGCGCCGAGCGCAGCCTGGAGTGGTTCGATCTGATCCACCCCGACGGGGAGGACCTGATCTCCGAGGCGTGGATGAACTCCGCGCCCATGCAGCCGCTACGCAAGCTGCTGGAAGAGATCCTGATCGTTCAGGACTGGGCTGAGGTCGTCGTCGCGGTCAACGTGGCGCTGCTCGGCGTTCTGCAGCCCTTCCAGCGCGAGGTGTACGTGCACGGCGGTCGCGCCAACGGCGACTTCGTGACCGCCGCGCTGGGGGCGGCCTTCGGCAAGGACGGCAGCCGGCACGCGGCCTGGGGCGACGCGTTCGTCAAGCTGACCCAGGCCGAGGAGTCCAACGCCACCGTGGTCTCCGACTGGCTCGACCGCTATGTCCCGGACGCGGTCGCCGCCGTCGCGGCCCTCGCCGCCGCCTTCCCGGTGGGCGGTATCGCCGCCGCGGCGCTCGAGACGGCGAAGTCCGACCTTCGGGCGCGCCTGGACGTCCTGAACGTGAAGCGAACCGACAACGTGGTCGCCGCCCTTGAGGGCGCCGACCAGGCCGCGGCCTAGGAGGGCTAGTTCATGAAGACCAAGAGCCGGACCAAGCAGCTCTACTGGAAGCCGTCCTACGTCGACATGGACGCGATGTACCCGCCGGAGGCCTCGTCGGGGATCCACTTCGACGACTGGGACAAGTGGGACGACCCGTTCCACATGAACTACCGCCAGTACATCGACGTCCAGGCCAAGAAGGAACTCGGCTTTCACCCGGTGCGCGACGCCTTCGAGCGCTACGACGGCTACAGCGGCATGCCGCGACGCTGGGTGGAGGGCATGAAGCTGGTGTGGCCGATCCTGCAGACCGCCGAGGTGGCGGCCGGTCGGGCGCACTCGCGCACCGCGAGGTACGCCCCGGCCCCCGCGCTGCGCACCGCCGCGTTCTACCAGTCGATCGACGAGATGCGGCACTTCCAGAACCACCTGTACGAGATGCGCATCTACAACCAGAAGTCCGACGGGTTCGACAACTGGGCGTTCTGGCGCGATCACCACTTCGCGATTCGCCCGGTGAAGTACGTCTACGAAGACATGATGAGCTGCGACAACGTCTTCGAAGTGATCATGGCGTTGAACCTGTGCGTCGAGGTCGTCTTCACCAACCTGATCTTCGTGGGACTGCCGTCGCTTGGTGCGCTCAACGGCGACACCGCTCTGGCGCAGGAGATGCTGACCACGCAGTCGGACGAGACCCGCCACATGGCGATCGGGCAGTCCACGATCCGCACCCTGCTGCGCGACGAGCGCAACCTGCCCCAGATCCAGTACTGGCTGGACAAGTGGTTCTGGCTCCAGCACCGCGCGGTGGGTGGCCCGATCGGCACCATCCCGGACTACTTCGCCAAGCGGAAGTACCTGACCGCGCAGGAGATGTATCAGCGCTACGTGATCGACAACTTCATCGCCGGCATGGTGCAGGACCTCTCCGAGTTCGGCCTCAAGCCGCCGCGGTTCATCGAACAGGCCAAGGCCGAACTGCCGGACTACTCGCATTCGCTCTATCGCGGGCTCTTCCAGTACAAGAACGTCCTGTTCAACAAGATGCACGTGCCGACCGAGGAGGACCTGGAGTTCCTTCACAACGGCTACCCGACCTTCGAGGCCAACCACGGTCAGTTCTGGGACGAGGTCCGTGGCGGCGACCCGAAGGACCTTCCGCAGCTTCCGATGCTCTGTCAGATGTGCGGTCTGCCCTGCGTGTTCCCGGTCCCGGAGAACCCGTCGATCTGCTGCTCGACCTACGAGGGCAAGACCTTCTGGTTCTGCTCCGAGGGCTGCCAGTACATCTTCAACCACGAGCCGTTCCGGTACGCCGACCGGATCACGATGGACCGTCAGCTCAATGGCCTGGACATCCCCGAGCTCCGCGGGAGGATGGGCCTGGGCAAGGGCAGCGGTGGGGTGCTGGAGACCGCAGATGACATTTAGTCATCCGGTCCACGACGTCGCACCGGAATCCGATGGGTCCTCGCTGCTGATCTACGCTCGCGCGTCGGGCGGGTCGACTCCGCCGCTGTTGTTCAACCCGCCCCCGGAATGGACGGTGAAGTTCTTCACCAAGAAGGCGCCGCGCTCGCTGTACGTGAAGCTGGCCGGCGACGTGTCGGCCTACCGCTTCTGCGACGGGGCCAAGCTCGACCCGGAAGCGACCCTCGGCTCCCTGGGCCTCGCGCCCTACGAGCTCATCGAGTTGCGCCCGAACTCGGAGGAGTAAGACCCAACAACTCGGGGCCCGTCGTCGCGTTTCGTCCCGGATGCGCGACGGCGGGCCCCGGCCCGTTCATCCTTGGAGATGACATCTTCAAGTGAGCGTGCTTGGAGATGTCATCTTCAAGTGAGCGTGTTTGGAGATGTCATCTCCAAGTGCTTCAGGGTTGGCGGCCGAGGAAGCCGACCAGGCGCTCGGTGGGGGCGGCATCGGCGGGGGCCGGGACCTCCGCTTCGAACCGGCCGGGGCGGAGCTCGGCGGTGACGATCGCGCGGGCCTGCTCCAGGGCCTTGGCCGCGACGTCGTCGGGAAGGGACGCCGGCCGGCCGAGGGCCACCGCGAGGTCCCAGGCATGGGTGGTGGTGTCGAGCAGGTTGATCCCGGCGAGGACCGAGCCGGGCATCGGGCCGGCTCCGGCGACGAGGATCCGCTCCATCACGCCCGGCGTGCTCCACGCCGTGAGCGCTGCGTCCGCCGCATCGCGGAACTGTGCGGCGGGATCGGCGCCGAGCTCGAACTCACCGGCGGCTGTCCCGGCGGCCGTGGCCCCGAGGCCGGCGACGACGCCGATCATGTGGTCGAGCAGGTCCGAGACCGTCCACTTCGCGCAGGGCGTCGGGTCGGTCAGGTGCTCGGGGCGGACGCCGAGGAGCACGCCGTGGGTGTGGGCGAAGGACTTGTCGAGCGCGGCGATCAGTTCCATGGTGGGGCCTCCCTGAAGTATGTAAGCTAGTTCTTACATAGATTCGGAGCTTAGGCAAGGGCACCGACAGGTCGGAGGGAACCGGATGGACGAGGCGCTGCGGGCGGTGGCCGACCCCACCCGGCGCGCGATCCTGCTCCTCGTGCGGGACGGCGAGTTGCCGGCGGGGGAGATCGCGGACCAGTTCCCCCAGATGAGCCGTCCGGCGGTGTCCCAGCATCTGCGGGTGCTCACCGATGCCGGGTTGGTCGCCGTGCGGCCCGACGGAAACCGCCGGCTCTACCGCTGGCGGCCGGAGGGGCTGCAGGACGCCGCGGCCTTCATTGAGGATCTGTGGGCCGACAAGTTGAACCGGTTGAAGCTGGCGGCCGAACGCGCGGAGTGGCCGGAACGCGCGCGAGCCGCCGCGAGGACGAACGCGGCCGCGAAGGCGAAGAAGGAGAAGTCGTGACCGAACTCGATACCCGCACGGTGGAGCAGACCGTGCGGATCGCCGCACGGCCCGAGACGGTCTGGCGCTACTGGACCGACCCGGACCTGCTCCGCGAGTGGTGGGGGACCGCGAGCGGGTTCGACGCGCAGCGCGGCAGGAACTACCGCATCACCCTGGAGAACGGGGCGGTCGCGGGCGGGACCTTTCTCGAACTCGTCCCGTACGAGCGGATTGTCTTCAGTTTCGGCTGGGAGTCCGGGCAGGCGATGCCGGAGATCGCGCCGGGTTCGACCCAGGTGGAGGTCACCCTGGTCGCGGACGGTGAAGACACAGTTCTGACGCTACGTCACTCCGGTATCCCGCCGGTGTACGCAGGCGAACACGGCGCGGGCTGGGCCCACCACCTCGGCGTCCTGGTGGCCATGCAGCACGGCCCCGCGGCGGCTACTTGATACCGATGACCATCGAGTCGGGGCCGACGAGGTGCTGGACGCGGGTCTCGGAGAAGCCGACGAGGGTCATCCAGCCCTGGCAGTCCTTGCCGGTGTAGTCGAAACCGCCGGGGGTCTCGATCAGCATGTTGAGGCTCATCAGCAGGCCGAAGGTGTTGGCTCGGCGGTCGTCGTCGATCAGGGCCTCGTAGATGATGAGCGCGCCGCCGTCGGGGAGGGCGTCGTAGGCCTTGCCGAGCAGCTCGAACTTCTGCTCGAAGGTCCAGTCGTGAAGGATGTGGCCCATCACGAGGACGTCGGCCGAGGGCATCGGGTCGGCGAAGAAGTCGCCTGCGTGGAACGTGACCCGGTCGCTCAGGCCGTGCTCGGCGACGTAGGCGTTGAAGATCGGCTCGACCTGGGCCAGGTCGTACCCACCGCCGGTCAGGTGCGGGTGCGCCTTGGCGACCTGGACCGGCAGCGCGCCCTCGGCGCACCCGATGTCGACGAAGCTGCTGTAGTCCTTCCACGGGAACGCCTCGGCCATCGCCATCGCCGTGCCCATGCTGATGCCGGTCATCGCCTTGAGGAACTGCTCCAGGCGCTCCGGCTCCGCGTAGACGGCCTCGAAGAGTCCCTGCCCGCCGCCCTTGGCCTCGTTCTGCGGCTCGCCGGTCTTCAGCGCCTCGGTCAGATTGGCCCAGAACGGGTACAGCCGGGCGTTGGCCATCTCCAGCATGCCGCCCATGTAGCTGGGCTTGTTCTTGTCCAGGAAGGTGTCGGTGGCCGGGGTGTTGGAGTAGCCCGCGTCGGTGCGCTCGAGCATGCCGAGCGAGACGAGCGCGTCCAGGAAGTCCACGGCCGAACGGGGGTGCAGGCCGAACTCGGCACCGATCTCGGTCAGCTTCTTGGGCCCGTCGGCCAATGCGGTGAACAGGCCGAGTTCGATCGCGCTGAGCAGGGTCTTGGAGCCCCAGAACCCGAAGCCGAGCTGCATGATCGCGTCGGGGTTCACGTTCTGATCCATCGAGGGACTCTCCTTGCTCCGGGGACGGGCCGTGGGCGGCCGGGGTCAGCCTAGGACCGGAGCAGTCGCACCTGCACCCGGTCGCCGGCCGCGGGGCTGGCGAGGCCGGCCGGCAGCACGACGAGCCCGTCGGCGCGCACCAAGGAGGAGAGCACACCGGCGCGACGGGTCAGCGGGACGGCGACGAGGTCCTCGCCGTCCCGGTCCAGTCGGACACGGATCCAGTCCTCGCTCGTCTCGGTGGAGTGCAGGTCGGTGGCGAGCCGGGCTTCGACCACCGGACGACGCGGGGGCTCGCTGTTCTGCAGCCTGGCCAGCACCGGCGCGGCGAAGATTTCGAAGGTGAGCGCGGCCGAGACCGGGTAACCGGGCGCGCCCAGCACCGGCGTGCGGCCGACGACGCCGAGGACCACGGGGTGACCGGGCCGCACCGCGACGCCGTGGACCGCGAGGGCGCCGGCGGCAGCCACCACCTCCGCGGTGTGATCCCCGCGTCCCGCGCTGGAGCCGGCGATGAAGACCACGAGATCGGCGGAGGCGGCCGCGTCGCGGAGCGCCTCGAGCAACAACTCCGGATCGTCCGGAACGACGTCGAGCACCCGCGTGCGGCAGCCGAGCTCGCGTGCCTGCGCGGCCAGCATCAGGGAGTTGGTGTCGAGGATGTCGCCGGGTTGCAGGTCCGACCCGATCGGGCGAATCTCGTCGCCGGTCGGAACGATCGCGACGCGCGGCGCCTGATGCACCGTCAGGGATTCGTGGCCACCGGCCGCGGCCGCGGCGATGTCATACGGGCGCAGGCGGTGCCCGGCCGGCAGCACCTCGTCGCCCTCGCGGATGTCCTCGCCGATCGGCCGGACGTGGTGCCCGGCAAACGGCGCGCGCGCCACCTCGGCCTTGTCGCCGGCGAAGGTGACGTCCTCAACCATGACGACCGCGTCATAGCCCGGCGGCATCGGATCGCCGGTGTCGACCACGACGAAATCCTCGAGGACGGCGCCCTCGGTGGCCTGCTCCGCGTGCACCGCGATGCCGTCCATCGCGGCGGCGGCGAAGGCGGGGGAGGAGCGCAGTGCGAGGACCGGTGCGGCCGTCACCCGTCCGATCGCGCCGGCCAGCGGGACGCGCTCGGTGCCGGTGCGCTCCGGGCATCCCGCGGCCGTGCAGGCGGCGGACCAGAGCGCGAGGGCTTCGGCGGCGGAGGGTCCGCTCGCGTGCTCAGCCACCGACGTTCGCGGTCAGGATGGCCACCAAGTCGCCCGGGAACAGCGGCCACAAGGGCTCCCGGGCCACCCGCTCGGAGTTGACGGTGAGCAGGATCGTGGCGCTGATCGGCACGCCCATCGCCGCCACCGCCCGACCGAGGTTCGAGGCCTGCAGCTCGGACGAGCGGGTCCGGCCCTGGTCCGTCCACGTGCCGTGCAGGTGGATCGTCACCGCGGGTTCCGGTTCGGCGAGCGCGGCCTCGTACTCCTCGGGAGTGTTGATGTTCCGCACGGAGACCAGCTCGGGGTCCAGGTTCGCGAGGTGCGGATCGGCAAGGAGTTCCTCGGCGGAGAGCTCGCGGACGGAAATCTGCTCGAACAGCTCGCCCGGGGTCCGGCCCCCCTTCTCCAGCAGCTCGACCGCCCGCTCGCCGAGCTCGGTGCGGTAACCGGCGGCGAGGGTCTGGCGGAACCCGTCGAGCATCGGCAGCGCGACGTCGACGTCGTCCATCGAGGTCAGCACCGCGTGCACGTAGGCGGGGTGCAGGAACGGCATGTCGGTGGAGGCGACGAACGCGATCGGGACGTCGTCGGCGACCGCGGACAGGCCGGTCGCGATGCCCTGCAGCGGCCCGATGCCCTCCTCCAGGTCCTCCACGACGCTGACGCCCTCGGGCAGCTCGGGGAGCTCCTGGCCGGGGGCGGCCACGACGACGACCGGGCCGCCGACGGCACGCCGCAGCAGCGCCGTCGTCCGGTACAGCAAGGTCGAGCCGTGCCAGTCCAGCGCCGCTTTGGGGGTGCCCATCCGGGACGAGCGTCCGCCGGCCAGGACCACGCCGGCGGCCG
The DNA here is from genome assembly GCA_963756785.1 of uncultured Actinomycetota bacterium. Lineage (GTDB taxonomy): Bacteria > Actinomycetota > Actinomycetes > Sporichthyales > Sporichthyaceae > Sporichthya. The sequence goes on along the minus strand of CAVWPF010000007.1, from coordinate 952,988 downwards.
AGAGGATTCGAGGTGTCGACTGCACGACCCCGACGGTAGTGCCCGGTTCCTGCGGAGGGCTTCCGGGTCCATGGTTTCGCAGGAACCGTCGGTGGGTTCTTCCTGCTCGGCACAGCAGGAATCACGCCTGGAGCGCGCCTACCGTCGCGGCGTGGCCAACACCTATGACCTGTCCGGACGAACCGTGCTCGTGACCGGCGGCGCGCAGGGTCTCGGGCGGGCGGTCGCCGAGCAGGCGCTCGCCTCCGGCGCGACCGTCTGCATCGCCGACCTGCGCAATTCCGCGGAGGTGGGCAAGGAGATCGGCGTGTACGGCGTCGACCTCGACGTGTCCGACCCCGCCGCGGTCGAGGCCGGGGTCGCTGCCGCCCTGGAGCACCTGGGCCGCATCGACGTCCTGGTGAACAACGCCGGCATCTCCGGGCTGGGGGAGCCCAAGCCGTTCCTGTCCACCTCGCTCGAGGAGTGGAACGCGATCCTCGGCGTGAACCTGACCGGCCCGTGGCTGATGGCGTGCGCGGTGGCCCCCGGGATGCTCGAGCGCGCGGACGGCGTGATCATCAACGTCGCGTCCGTCGGCGGCGTGCTGGCCCTGCGTGGCCGCGGCCCGTACTGCGTCTCCAAGGCCGGGCTGATCCAGATGACCAAGGCGCTGGCGGCGGAGTACGCCGGGCAGGGCATCCGGGTCAACGCGATCGGCCCGGGCTGGATGGACACGCCGTTCATCCGGTGGCGGCTGGAGGACCCCGAGCTGGCGGCACCGATGCTGGCGAAGATCCCGGTGGGCCGGGTCTGCACCCCGGACGAGATCGCCGAGATGGTGCTGTTCCTCGCGTCCCCGGGCGCGGCGTACCTCAACGGCATGAACCTGTTGGCCGACGGCGCGATGTCGACGACCATCTAGCCGTGCGCATCGGCAACCGGGACGTCCTGTTGCCCACCACGATGGTGGGCAACTACCCCAACCCCACCTGGTACGTCGACAAGCCGTGGGCGGTGTTCCCCGACAGCGTCGGCGCCTCGGGTGGGCGTGGGCAGGTCGGCCACGCGGCGGCTCTCGACCCGGACGGGTTGCCGCGCGAGGCGTTCTTCGACGCCGTGGCCGCACTGGTCCATGACCAGGAGGACGCCGGCCTCGATGTGATCGCCGACGGCCGCGTCTACGGCGGCACCAGCGACTACGCGCAGATCCTGTTCCACTACTACGAACGCCTCACCGGCTTCGAGCTGCCCGGTGGCACCGGCATGGTCTCGCCGCGGTGCACCGGCCCGGTCTCGCCGCGGTGCTCGTTCCATTCCGAGACGTTGGCCGCGGTGCGGCGCGCGACCTCGCGCCCGGTGAAGGTGTCGTACACCGGCCTGCAGGTGTTGACCCTGTTCGCGCAGGACGAGCACTACGGCGCGCAGCGCGACCTCGGTGCAGCCCTGGCGCTCGCGATGCGCGAGGACTTCCAGCGCTTGGCCGACGCGGGCGTCGACATCATTCAGATCGACGAGTTCCTGTGGTCGCACGGCGTCAGCGACTGGGAGATCGAGTTGCTGAATCGCGCGGTGTCCGGGATCGACGTGCAGTTCTGGATCCACGTCTGCCGCGGTGCCTCGAACCGGCCCCGGCCGCTGTTGGTCGGCGGCGGTCGGCACGGGTTCAAGCGGTACGTGCTCTCGGACGAGTGTGTGGGTGACGAGCTGGGTCCCCTGGATGCGCTGTGGCCGGCGGTGCTCGACGCACAGGTGCAGTTGCTCGACTTCGAGGCGCTCGACGCCGAGGACCTCGCCGGGTTCCGTGTCGCCCCGTGGACCGGAGATCTGGCCGCCGGCGTGATCGACGTGCGGAACCCCGAGGTGGAATCGGCGGGGACCGTTGCCGCTCGGGTCCGCGAACTGCTGCGGGTCGTCCCGGCGCCGCGGCTCGCGCTGACCACCTCCTGCGGACTGGTCAAGTTGCCGCGGGACGTCGCCCGCGGCAAGCTCGCGGCGCTGGTCGAGGGCGCGGCGACCGTCCGTGCGGAACTCGCGGGGGCGGCGGCGTGACCTCGGCGCCGGACTTCCTCGACCTGCCGCCGCGCGAGACCAAACCGCGCTCGAGCGGTCTGACGCACATGCTCGACAAGGGACTGCCGGAGGCGATGCTCGCCTCGGTGCTGGAGATCGCCGGTGCCCACATCGACATCGTCAAACTCGGCTGGGGCACAGCCTATGTGACGCCGCCTCAGGTTGCTTCCGCGAAGGCGGCCCGGTGCCGCGCGGCCGGGGTGAACATCTCGCCCGGGGGGACGCTGTTCGAGCTCGCGGTCTCCCAGGGCCGGACGACGGAGTTCGCGCGGTGGTGCGCGGAGGTCGGCTTCGACACGATCGAGATCTCCGACGGCACCGTCGATCTCGGCCAGGCCCGGCGGATCGCCCTGATCCAGGAATTCGCCCAGGACTTCCGTGTCGTCTGCGAGGTCGGGTGCAAGGACACCGCCGCCGACGTCGATCCCGCGGTGTGGGCGGAGGCGATGCAGGCCGACCTCGAGGCCGGCGCGACCTACGTCATCGCCGAGGGCCGGGAGTCCGGCACCGTCGGGCTCTACGACAGCTCGGGCATCCCGCGCGAGGACCTGGTCGAGACTCTCCTCGCCGCGGTCCCCGCCGCGCGGATCATCTTCGAGACCCCGACCAAGGCGCAGCAGGCCTGGTTCGTCGAGCGCCTCGGCGCCACGGCCAACCTCGGCAACGTCGCCCCGGAGGACATCATCGGCGTCGAGACCATCCGCCGCGGCCTTCGCGCCGACACCGTCACCCTCGCCGTTTCCACCTGGACCAGTGCCTGGGCCGCCCAGCAGCTGATGGACCGCCACGGCTGAACCCGTAGCGTCCGCGGATCTGGCCGCTGGAGCGGCCGATTCCGCGGACGTAAGCAACTTGATCAAGGGCTGACCCGCCGTTGCCTCACGGTCTTCCAAGATCATCTGACACTGGAAGCTGTGCGGGGGCATGTCGGAGTCGCGACGCGTCGAGGGCCGAGCTCGGGCCTCGGGCGCGAGAGCGCAGCGCGCGGGGACCGCGTCGACCCGCGGGTGGTCGCCGGGCTCGCCGGTTGCGCCCTGCTCGGGCTGGTGGCGGTCTTCGCCGGGGCGACGATCGCGCTGGTGCTCGGCTCGGCGGCGGTGTCGGTGCTCGCCCTCGCCGGACTTCGTCCCGAGGTCGTGCCGACGGGTGACGCGCTGCGGCCGTGGCCGCACGTCGCCCGCCTGCCGCTGCCGCTGGCCGGCACCGAGCTGCTCGACGCCGAGCACTCCGGGCACCACCGCTGCGGGGTGGTGTGGCACCGGCCCAGCGGGTTGATGTCGACGACGGTGCTGCTCGCGCCGAGCGAGAACCTGCTGCGGGACACCGCGGTCGCGGAGGCGTGGGCCGCCTGCTGGTGGAACCTGCTCGACGCCGTTTGCGCACGTCCACAGATCCCCGCGGCGGCCATCACCGTGGAGGTGTCCGACGGAGCGACGCCATCGCCGGCGCGACTCACCCTGACCGTCGACCCACCCGCAACCTGGCACCCCGTCAGTTCCGTTGCGGACGCGGCGGCGCTCACCGTACGGACACTTGACCGGGTCGACGTCACCGCCGCCGGGCTGGTCGTGCTCCGCACGGCCGACGCCGCGGACCTGGCGCGCATCGCGCGCGCAGCCTTCGAGCCCGAGTGCCCCTGGGTCGCGCCCGACGCCGAGCCGCCGGCCTGGGGTGAGCTCGCGCCCCGGACCGAACAGGACCTGCCGCGGGTCTACCGCCACGAGCGCTCCCACTCGGTGACCTGGGCGCTGCACGTACCGCCCCGGCAGCGTCTCGGAGCCGAAGCGCTGCCGTTGCTGTTGCGCCCGGGTCGGTTCCCGCGGCGCGTCACGCTGGTGCGGCGGGGGAGCGTCCGCGAGCCGGCCTGCTCGGTCTTCGTCACGGTCTCGGTTCGCGAAGCGGCCGACGTCGGCCCCGCGCGCTCGGAGGTCGAGAACCTGATGCGGTCCGTGCAGCCCCGCCTGCAGGTCTGCTCCGGTCGGCAGGCGGCCGGGTTCGCCGTCGGGCTCCCGATCGGGTGGTTCCCGCCCCACCCGGAAGCATTGCCGTGAGCGGAGCTCACTGGCGTCCCCCGGCGTCCGTCCCGCCCTGGGTTGCGGCCATCCTGACCGTCGCGGGCTTGATGCTTCTGGTCAACGCGTTGCCGATGATCGCTGCCGCGATCACCCCCGACCGTGCGCCGGCCGGGCCCACGATCAGCGTCCCCCCGAGCCCCGTGCCGCTCCCGAACGGGCGGCCGATCGCCGCGCCCCCGAGCCCGTTGCCCCTGGACCGGAAGTCTTCGGCCGCCCCGTCCGGCGCGGGCACGCCTCTCGGGGAGCGGCCCGCGAAGGAACGGGCTCCCGGCACCTCCGCGGGCGCCGCGGAAACCCCGCCCCCGGCCGTGCGCGGCCTGCCCCGAAGCGGGGGAAACCCAGGGCCTTCTCTGGCATTTGCCCTGGTTCTCCTAAGTGCCGGACTCGCGCTCGTGAAAGTGATGGGGTGCAGCGGAGACCGCCCCTGGCCGGGGCGCTACGTGCGCAGGATCGGGTGAGTACGGAGGTGTAAGCGTGACGAGTTCCGCCGGCACGTGGGTCGCGGTCCCGATCCCGGGCGAACCCGACCGCTGGGACTTCGTCCCCGCTGAGCAGCCCCCGTCGCCCGACGGCAGCGCCGGGATGTGGCACGTCGTCGGCGGCTCCGGCGACGAGGTCGGCCAGTGGGAGTGGTTTCCCTCCGCGACCGACCCGGTCCCGCTGCCTCCGGTCCTCCCGCCCCCGGCCGCGTGGGAGACCACCGCGTCCGACCTCGCGTCCTGGGAGCCGGTCGTCTCCGAGCCCGTGGCGTGGCCGACGATGCCCGAGCCGGCGGACTGGCCCTCGCTGCCCGAGCCCGCGGACTGGGAACCGGCCGAATCCCCCACCGCCACGTCCGAGCCCATCGTGCCCATCCCGGTCGTGCCCGTCCTGCCCGCGCCCATCGTGCCGTCGTCGCCGTCCTGGCGGGCCGCGGCGCAGGAGCCCGCGCAGGCCGGGTTCCCCGTCCCGCCCCCGCCGGACTGGGCGTCGGCGCAGCCGGTCCTCAGCCCGGCGCCGAAGCGGTCACGCAAGCTGCCGATGGCGATCGCCGGGACGGTCCTGGTGCTCGGGGTGATCGCGGCCGGCGCCGCGGTCGCGCTGTCGGGCGGGGACGACGGCAAGAATTCGGACGAGATCACCGCGCTGGTCAACTTCGTCGCCACGGCGGACGACGGCGCGGACGTGTGCCGCAGCCACCTCACCGAGGACTTCGTCCGGACCGTCTTCGGCGATCTCGCGACGTGCGAACGCGACGACGACCGTGACGGCGACGAGGGCGACGCGACCGGCGCGACGGTCACCGACGTCGTCGTCGACGATGACGACGCGACCGCGGTCGTCACCGTCACCGGCGGCGACACCGACGGCGCGACCGGGACCTGGGCCTTCCGCCGCGGCGAGGACAAGGTCTGGCGGGTCGCGGAGTGGCGCCCGGACTACCTGCGTTCCAGCTACGACAAGACCTTCGGCGTGAACTACGCCTCCGACGGCCCGGACGACCCGTTCGACGACGTCGACGTGCGGACGTGCGTGAAGAATCAGCTGCTCGGCCTGGACGACCCGGCCTTCCTCAGCACCGCGTACGCCCTTTTCCGCGACAGCGCGCAGAGCACGCCGAAGCTACTCGGCCTGATGTCGGAGTGCCCGAGCGAGATCGAGGGCGTCTCGGCCCTGCGGGCGCTGTTCGAGAAGGGGCTGCGGGCCAAGATCAGCGCCCAGCTCCAGCCGCAGGTCGCGGAGTGCGCCATCACCGGGTGGCGGACGGCGATGTCCGAGGCCGAGATCCTGACGATGATGCAGAACGAGGACGCCCCCCTGCCGACGGACGTGCAGGGCCGGATGCAGCAGGTGCTCCTGAGCTGCGCGGGCGACCCGTCGCAGTTCGACCCGACCTGACGCTGCGTCTCGGACACTCTGCTCGTACGCTATGTCCGATTGGGCTGAGCCGGATCAGTCCGGTTGAGTGTCTTCAGGACAGTTTCTCCACGAGTGGGAGTGCAGCCGGATGGCTCAGTACAGCGCGGTGGTCGGTGCCGGGACGATGGGGCTGGGCATTGCCTATGTCCTGGCGGCGGCGGGAGACACGGCGATCCTGGTCGAGCCCGATGCGGGCCGGGCGGCGGCGGCGATCGCCACGCTGACCGGGGTCGCGGAGTCCGCGGTGAAGCGCGGCAAGCTCGAGGAATCCGCGGCGAAGGAGCTGATCGGGCGCATCTCGGTGGTCGCCGCGGTCGAGGATCTGCCGACCGAGGGCGCGCAGCTGGTCGTGGAGGCCGTGCCGGAGCGGATGGAGCTGAAGAAGCAGCTGCTGCCCGCGCTGGAGAAGCAGTGCCGTCCGGAGATCCTGGCGACGAACACCTCCGGCCTGTCGGTCGATGAGCTGGCGACGGTGCTGGAGCGCCCGGAGCGGTTCCTGGGTCTGCACTTCTTCAACCCGGTGTGGGTGATGTCGCTGCTGGAGATCGTCAACGGTGATCGCACCGACCCGGCCGTGCTGGAAGCCGCTCGCGCGCTGGCGATCCGGATCGGCAAGGACCCGATCGTGGTGAAGAACATGCCGGGCTTCGCGACCTCCCGGCTGGGCGTCGCGATCGGCCTGGAGGGCATGCGGATGTTCGAGGAGGGCGTGGCCTCGGCCGCGGACATCGACAAGGCGATGGAGCTGGGCTACCGGCACCCGATGGGCCCGCTCAAGCTCACGGACCTCGTCGGTCTCGACGTCCGGCTCGACATCGCGCGGAACCTGTCGAAGGACCTCGGTCCGCGTTTCGAGCCCCCGCAGATCCTGATCGACAAGGTCGCGGCCGGGGAGCTGGGCAAGAAGTCCGGCAAGGGCTTCTACGACTGGAACTCCTAGCCTCCGCCGCGACACCATTCGACCCGGGAGGAGGGGCCCATGGCCGCGCCGGAGTTTTTCGACGCCGACGGGGTGCGAACCCGCGTCCGCCTCGAGGGGAACCCGGCCGGGCGGCCGGTGGTCCTGCTGCACGGGATCGGCCGGTCGCTGGAGGACTGGGAGCCGCAGTACTCCTTGCTCTCCGAGGGCAATCGCCTGATCGGCATGGACCTGCCGGGGTTCGGCCGCACGCCGCGGCGCCCGGAACCGGCGTCGATCGACGCGCTCGCGCGGGGCGTCCTCGCCACCCTCGACGCGTTGGGGGAGACCCGGCCCGTGCACCTGGTCGGCAACTCACTCGGCGGTGCGGTGTCCCTGGGGATCCTCGGTGCGGCCCCGGATCGCGTCGCGAGTGTGGTGCTGGTGAACAGCGGAGGGTTCGGCCGCGAGGTCACCTACCTGCTGCGGTTGCTCGGCATCCCCGGGGTCGGTAAGGCGCTGCTGCGTCGCCCGACCCGGCTGGGGGCCCTCCACACGGAGCGGTCGCTGTACGCGACGAAGTCCCACGCCACCCCCGAGCGCGTCGCCCACGCGCTCGCGCTCGGTCGCGAACCCGGTGCCGCGGCGTTCATGTCCGAAGCCGCGACGGCACTCGGCACGTTGCGTGGCGTCCGCCCGGAATGGCGCCGTGATCTGCTCACCGCCGCCCGCGCCAACGCGAAGCCGATGCTGATCGTCTGGGGGGACAAGGACCGGATCCTCCCGCCCCAGCATTTCGAGGCCGCCCGGCGCGCGTTCCCCCATGCCCAGTCCCACCTGTTCCCGGCGACCGGCCACATGCCCCAGATCGAGCGGGCCACGGAGTTCGCGACCCTCGTCCGCGACTTCCACGCCGCGCAAAGCTGACGGAGCTCCGCTTCCCGTCTTTGAGAGGTGCTACTGCTGCAGGAGCCAGGCGGCTTCGCGGACGGTGGCGCGGAGACCGGGGATCCGACGGAGTCGCGGGGTCCGGGCGACGTCGTTGGCCATCATCTGGGCGGCCTGGACCTTGATGCGGGCCACGACCGCGTCGTCGTCGGGGTGGTGTGCCTGGGCGAGGGCAACCCAGTCGCCGATGTAGGCCCGCTGTACCGCACGGACGTCCTGCCCGCGGGCCTGGCCGCCGAGGTGGACCAGCTCGGTGATCATGGCCGTGATCAGGCTCGGCTGATCCAGGACCTGGTCGACGTACGCGTCGCTGAGCCGGCGCAGCACGTCGGCGGCATCCCGGCCGGAGGCCACGGCGCCGTCGATCGCCCCGCGAAGCTGGGTGTGGCCGCGGGCCATCGCGTCGAGGAGGATGTCCTGTTTGCTGGCGAAGTGGTTGTACACACTCGGGCCGGCTATGCCGACAGCGGCGCCGATGTCGTCGATGCTCACCTCGGCGTAGCCGTGTTCGGCGAACAGATCGATGGCGGCATCGAGGATCTCGTCGGCGCGAGTCGCTGCCTTCGGCCGGCGGGGACGCGTCTCCTTCACGGTGTCGCGCGGCGGGTCCATGAGCATCACCCGCGCACCCAGATCGGCGAGCAACCGGTCGAACTCCGGTCGCGGCAGGTCGAGCCGGTGGAACGAGACGCTGGTGAGGGCGTCGGACGCGCAGACCCCGAGGAGTTCCGCCTGCTCGGTCGTGAGTTCGGGCCGCCGCGCGGAGATCTCGGCGGTCAGCCAACCGGAGATCTGCACGCGCTTCTTGCGGATCTGCGCGGCGGCCTCGGGGAAGAGGTTGCGTGACTCACGCTGCATCAGCACGCCCGCGACGCGATTGTCGAGGACGGCGGCAGCGAGCACGTGCGCGATCTCGGGAAGGTCCGCCTCGTCGTTGGCCGGCAGCGCGGCCAGCGCGGCGTCGAGCGCGGTGTCGATCGCGTCGAAGAGCAGATCGCCCTTGCCGGCGTAGTGCCGGTACACCGCGGACGCGCCGACGTTGACCGCCGCCGCGATGTCGGAGACGGAGACGTTGGCGTACCCGCGCTCCGCGAACAGCTGCGTGGCCGCCTCGCGGATCAGGGCGCGCCGGTTGCGTGGACGCGTGCCACGCGGCGGTGCTTCCCCCTCGGACATGTCCCCAAGACTAGCCATGGATCACTTAGTGTGCCAGGGTAAGTGAATTCCCACTAGCAGGAGGCTTCATGTCGGGCAAGACGCGGGTCGCAGGTGTGGGCATGGTGCCCTTCGCGACACCCAGCAAGGCGGAGAGCTACGACCTCATGGCCGGCAAGGCAGTGCGTGCCGCGCTGACCGATGCGGGTGTCGACTACACCGCGATCCAGCAGGCCTACGTCGGCTACGTCTACGGCGACTCGACGTCGGGCCAGCACGCGCTCTACGACGTCGGCCTGACCGGAATCCCGGTCGTGAACGTCAACAACAACTGCTCGACGGGATCCTCCGCGCTGTGGCTGGCCCGGCAGGCCGTGGAGTCCGGAGCTGCGGACTGCGTGCTCGCCCTGGGCTTCGAGCAGATGCAGCGCGGCGCGCTGGGTTCGCACTGGGACGACCGGCCCTCGCCGTTCTCCCGCTTCCAGGAGAGCGTCGAGAAGCTGCAGGGTGTGAGCGACGCCCCGATGGCCCCGCAGTATTTCGGGGGCGCCGGCGCGGCCTACGCCGAGAAGTACGGGATGAGCACCGACGTGTTCGCGCGCATCGCCGTCAAGGCCCGCGCGCACGCGGCGAACAACCCGTACTCGGTGTTCCGCGACCCGATCAGCCTCGACGACGTCCTCGGCTCGCCGAAGATCTACGACTTCCTGACGCGCCTTCAGTGCTGCCCGCCCACCTGCGGGGCGGCCGCCGCCGTGGTCTGCTCGCCCGACTACGCGGCCAAGCACGGCATCCGCGCGGACGTGCAGATCGCCGCCCAGGCGATGACCACCGACCGGCCGTCGTCCTTCGAGACCGACATGATGAAGCTGGTCGGCTTCGACATGGCCCGCGAGGCCGTCGACCAGGTCTACGAGGCCGCTGGTGTCGGCCCGGAGGACATCAAGGTCGTCGAACTGCACGACTGCTTCACGACCAACGAACTGCTCACCTACGAAGCGCTGCGCCTCACACCCGAAGGCACGGCGGAGAAGTTCATCCTCGACGGCGACAACACCTACGGCGGCCGCGTCGTCACCAACCCCTCCGGCGGGCTGCTGTCCAAGGGTCACCCGCTCGGCGCGACCGGTCTCGCGCAGTGCGCGGAGCTCGTCTGGCAGCTGCGCGGTGAGGCCGGGCCGCGTCAGGTGGAGGGCGTCAACGTCGCGCTCCAGCACAACCTCGGACTCGGCGGCGCGGCAGTGGTCTCGCTCTACGAGAAGGTCGCCTGAGTTCGGTCTCAGCCCGCGGGCGTGAAGCAAACATCCCTAGTGAAAGAACTGATGCCATCTGAGGCATCGCGATCGCCACACTGGTCACACCGGGGATGTTTGCTTCACGGGCCGCTGCGCCAACACGGCCTCGATCTGAGCAAGCATCACGTGCGGGTACAGGAAGACGTCCTCCCAGCTGAACCGCAGCACCACGTAGCGGCCCACGACCAGCAGGTTTCCTCGGCGCCGGTCGTTGCGGTACTCGGCGCGGTCGCGGTGGTACTCGAACCCGTCGGGCTCGATGACCAGCCACCCGTTGAGCAGAAGATCGACCCAACCCACGCCTTGGACGTAGACCTGCGTCTGGACATCAGAGGTCAGGAGGTCCACCAGCAGTCGGGCGCGGCTTTCGAGGACGGAACCTGACATCGCATCGACATGGGCGACCGCGCGACGCAGCTTCCCGGTGCCGGGCCCGCGGGCGGTGCGAGCCAGTGCGTGGAGGCGGTCGATGGTCACCTGGCGCTGACGAACCGCACTGTCCAGGATCAGGACCGCGTCCGCGAACGGCAGGGTGCGACCGCAGTCGGTGAGGGTGCGGGTCAGGCTGGTGACCGGGATGCGGGTGCCGTACTCGTCGGGTGCGAGCGCGGCGCGGTGGATCCGGGTGCCGGGCCACCGTGGACTGCAACCGCGCGGGACGGTGACGTCCACCAAGGTGGGCTTCCCCGGCGGGAGGTCGAGGCCGTGCAGGCGGGCCGCACTCGCGTGGGACACCACGCCGCAGACGGCGACGGCCGCCACCAGGGCCGGATCCGCGCCGGGCAAGGCGTATCCGCCGCGGCCGACCCGGCGAACCGTCCCCGCTCGCACGGCGCGGTCCAGCTGACGATCAGTCACGCCGTCGGCACGCAGCGCCGCCCTGCGCGCCGCACCTCCGCGCGATGCCAGCGCCGCCTCGATGTCCACGTCGGCAGGATCACCCTGCCGCCGTTCGATACCGGCCCGGGACCGCCGGATCTGTGGAGAACTGACCGGCCCGTGCGGCCCTGGGGATAAGTCCCAGAGGGCTACAGCGAGCGGGCGATGAGCTCCTTCATCACTTCGTTCGCGCCGCCGTAGATCCGCTGGACGCGACCGTCGGCCGCCATGCGGGTGATCGGGTACTCCCACATGAAGCCGTAGCCGCCGAAGAGCTGCTGGCACTTGTCGACGACCTGGCCCTGGATCTCGCTGATCCAGTACTTCGCCATCGAGGCCGTCGCGTTGTCGAGTTCCCCGTGAACGTGCTTGACGATGCAGTCGTCGACGAACGTGCGCGCCACCTTCACCAGCGTCGCGCACTCGGCGAGGACGAAGCGGGTGTTCTGCAGGTCGAAGAGCGTGCCACCGAAGGCCTCGCGCTCCTTGGTGTACTTCACGGCCTCCGCGAGGGCGTACTCCATCACCGCGATGCCGCCGACGCCGAGGATCAGCCGCTCCTGGGGGAGCTGCGTCATGGTCTGGATGAAGCCCTTGCCGCGCTCGCCGAGCAGGTTCGTTCCCGGCACGCGGACGTTGTCGAAGAAGATCTCCGCGGTGTCGGAGGCGTGCATGCCCATCTTGTCCAGCAGCCGCCCGACCGCGTACCCGGCAGCGTCCTGCGTCTCGACCACGACCAGCGAGATGCCGCGCACGCCGGGGACGTCCGGGTCGGTCTTGGCGACGACGATGACGAGGTCGGCCTGGCCGCCATTGGTGATGAAGGTCTTGCTGCCGTTGACGACGAACTCGTCGCCGTCCTGGATCGCCGTCGTCCGCAGCGCCTTGAGGTCCGAGCCACAGCCCGGCTCGGTCATCGCGATCGCGCAGACCAGCTCACCGGTGGCCATCGCGGGCAGCCAGCGCTGCTTCTGCTCCTCGGTGCCGTAGGCGTGGATGTAGTGCGCGCAGATGACGCTGTGGACGGAGTTGCCGAAGCCGGTGTCTCCGACCGAGGACTGGGCGGTCTGGATCGCGGCCTCGTGCGCGAAGGTCCCGCCCCCGCCGCCGTACTCCTCCGGGATCGACGCACAGAGCAGCCCGACGGCACCGGCCTTGCGCCACAGGTCGCGGTCGACGTGCTTGTTGGCCTCGGCCTTCTCCCGGTACGGGACCGACTCGGTCAGGAAGAACTTCCGGGCCATCTCGGTGAGGGCGGTGGTCTCGGCATCGGCCCACGGGTGCGTCACGGCAACCTCCAGCAGCGAACGTCCTAGCGACGGTTCACTTCGCAGGCTAGGCCATATTCACTTATGGGTCAACGGACCCCGCGGGGGCGGGTCAGTCGGCGGTGAGTTCCGCCCAGCGCTCCCGGGCGCCGGGGGCCCAGGCGTCGTGCTTGGCGTCGAAGACGGTCTTGGCCCGGTGGCCGATCCACTTCGACGGCAGGAGCGTGTCGGGAAGCTGCGGGTCCAGGAAAGGGAAGCGCCGCCACTCGTGGACGAGTCGCACCTGGGCGAACAGCGTCTCGTCGCCGGCCGGGGGGGAGCGATCCGCAGCGACCATCGCGAGGAACTGCTCGTAGTGCTCCGCGACCTGCGCCAGATCCCAGGCCCGGTTCACCAGGGACCGCTCGGAACCGATCTCGCCGAAGGGCCCGACGAAGGACAGCGCGGAGGCCTCGAGGCCGAGGTCGGTGATGATCCGGCGCACCTCGTCCGCGCGGTCCGGGTGGGGGCTGACCCACATCCCGCCGACCGGGTTTCCCAAGCCCGCCCACGCGAGCCGGGTCTGCAACCTGTGGCGGAGCTTGCGCTGCGACTCCGGCACCGAGGCCATCACGACCAGCCAGCGCCCGTCCCAGGCCTGCTGCCGATTGCCGACGGAGTAGATGCGCTCCGCGCCTTCGCTCAGCAGCTTGCGTCCCGGGGGAGCGAGCACCCAGCGCACCCGGCGGCCGTCGCGCTCGGAGGAGATCCAGCCGTCGGTCGCGGTGCGCGCGATCGCCTGCCGGGCGGACTTCTCCTCGATGTCCAGCCCGGCGAGCACGTGCAGCAGCGCCGAGGTCCACACCGCGTGCTTGCTGGGCAGCACCAGTTCGCCGAGGACGGTCAGCAGCAGCGACCGCGCACTGCGAGGGCTGACGCTGTGCCGGCGCGACAGCACCGGAACGCCCTGGGCGGCCATGCTCATCGCCGACGTCCGATGCGCAGGGCGCTACAGCGCTCGTTCATTCGGACGTTCGACCTCTCATGCGGCGGGCTCAGCGCTGGATCGATTTGATCTCCAGGTACTCGTCCAGGCCGGCTTCACCGTACTCCCGGCCGAGGCCGGACTTCTTGTACCCGCCGAAGGGCGCAAGCGGATTCCAGGCCCCGCCGTTCACGTCCACCTGGCCGGTACGGAGGCGCCGCGCGACGGCCATCGCGCGGTCGGGATCCCCTGACCACACGGCGCCGTGGAGGCCGTAGTCGGTGTCGTTGGCGATCGCGACGGCTTCCTCCTCGTCGCTGTACGGCATGATCGACAGGACCGGGCCGAAGATCTCTTCCTTGGCAATACGCATCGACGGTTTCACGTCGGCGAACACCGTCGGGCGGACGTAGTAGCCGCCGGCCGGGAGGTCCGCGGGGACATCGGAGCCGCCGGCCACCAGCCGGGCCCCCTCGGCCACGCCGACCTCGATGTAGTTACGCACCCGCGACTGCTGCTCGGCCGAGGCGAGCGGCCCGAGTCGGGAGGTCTCCTCCAGCGGGTGACCCAGCGTCAGACGCGCGATCGCCTTCTCCGCGATCGCGACGGCCTCCTCGTGCAGCTGCGCCGGCACGAGCATCCGTGTCCACGCCGCGCACGTCTGCCCGGAGTTCAGCATCGCGTTGTTGACCCCAGCGGTGACCGCCTTCTCCAGGTCGGCGTCCTCGAGGATCACGTTGGCCGACTTGCCGCCGAGCTCGAGCGCGACGCGGTTGATGTTCTTGCCCGCGGCCTGGGCGACGTGCGCGCCGGCGGCCGTCGAGCCGGTGAAGGAGACGACGTCGACGCCGGGGTGGGCGGCCAGCGCCTTGCCGACGTCGTCGCCGCCGGAGATCAGGTTGAAGACGCCGGCCGGCAGCCCCGCGGCCTGGCAGGCGAGGGCGAAGGCGAACACCGGGCTCGGGGCCTCGTCGGACGGCTTGAGGACGATCGTGCAGCCCGCGGCCAGCGCCGGGCCGACCTTGGCGATGACCTGGTTGAGCGGGTAGTTCCAGGGCGTGATGGCCCCGACCACGCCCGCGGGCTCCTTGACCACCAGCGAGTTGTTCACCTCGCGGCTGAACTCGTAGGTCGCCAGCAGGTCGGCGTAGCTGCGCAGCACCATCAGTGGGCCGCCGATCTGCACGCGGCGGGCCAGCTTGCGGGGCATCCCGACCTCGAGCGCGGTGATCTCCGCCAGCTCGTCGGCGCAGGCCTCCAGGGCGTCCGCGATGGCCGTGATGAAGGTTGCCCGCTCGGCCGGAGTGGTCTGTGACCAGGTCTCGAACGCCTTGCGGGCGGCGGGAACGGCGATATCGACGTCGGCCGGGCTGCCGGCGGGGACGGTGGCGATGACCGATCCGTCCGCAGCGCTGTAGACCTCGGTGGGAGGGGCTGCGACGGTGGGGGATACCCAGGCTCCGTCGAGGTACAGCTTGTCGTAGGTCCGCACGGCGTCTCCTCGCTTCCGAACAACGTACTACAGGGAATTGACGAGACGACGATTCTGTGTCAACAATAGGTCCACGCCCTCGTCCTCTCCTAAGGGACATTGCCATGTCGAAGCCAGCCACACCGCCCCCGGTCGTCTCTTTCGACGCCAGCCCGGATTCGTACCGCCATCTGGCGCTCAAGTTCGACGGGCCCATCGCCACCCTCGAGCTGCGGACCGCCGAGGACGGTGGTCTGGTCCCGGGGTACGAGCTCAAGCTCAATTCCTACGACCTCGGCGTCGACATCGAGCTCCACGACGCGATCCAGCGACTGCGGTTCGAGCACCCTGAGGTGCGCACCGTGGTGGTCACCGGCGGCCTGGACAAGGTGTTCTGCGCCGGCGCGAACATCCGGATGCTGGCCCAGTCCGGGCACCCGTGGAAGGTGAACTTCTGCAAGTTCACCAACGAGACCCGCAACGGCATCGAGGACGCGACCGAGAACTCCGGTCAGACCTACCTCGCCGCCGTCAACGGCACCGCGGCCGGCGGCGGCTACGAGCTCGCGCTGGCCTGTGACGAGATCCTGCTCATTGATGACGGGTCCTCGGCGGTCTCGCTGCCCGAGGTCCCGCTGCTGGCCGTCCTGCCGGGCACCGGCGGACTGACCCGTGTCGTCGACAAGCGCAAGGTCCGCAAGGACCGCGCCGACGTCTTCGCCACCAGGAGCGAAGGCTTCCGCGGCCAGACCGCCGTCGACTGGAAGCTCGTCGACGCCTCCATCCCGCGCAGCAAGTTCGCCGAGGCCGTCCACGAGCGCGCCCTCGCCCGGGCCGAAGGCTCGCATCGTCCGGCCGATGCCCGCGGCGTCGCGCTCACCCCGCTGCACCGCGAGGTCTCGGCGGACGCCTTGGACTACACCTACGTCTCCGCGAAGATCGACCGCGACAACGGGTGGGTCGAGCTGACCGTCCGCGGCCCGCAGGACGACCCGCCCGCCGACCTCGCCGGCATCCACGCCCAGGGTGCGGACTTCTACCCGATGGCGCTGGCCCGCGAGCTGGACGACGCGATCCTGCGACTGCGCACCAACGAGCTCGAAGCCGGCACCTGGGTGATCCGCACGTCGGGCGACGCGGCGAAGGTGCTCGCCTACGCCGAACTGGTCGGCGCGAACCTCGACGACTGGTACGTCAACGAGGTCCGCCATTTCAACAAGCGCGTCTTCAAGCGCCTCGACGTCACAAGCCGTTCGCTGATCGCTCTCGTCGAGCCGGGATCCTGCTTCGCGGGCCCGCTGCTGGAGTTGCTGCTCGCGTGCGACCGGCAGTACATGCTCGACGGCACGTTCACCGACGCCGACGACGCGGACACACAGGTCGCCCCCACGCTGATCGTGTCCGACGTCAACTTCGGCGCGTTCCCGATGAGCAACGGTCTGACGCGGCTTCAGTCCCGCTTCTACGGCGACGATGCGGCGCTCGCCGCCGTCCAGGCCGAGAAGGGGAACCCGATCGACGCCCAAGCCGCCGAGGAGCTGGGCCTGATCACCTACGCCCTCGACGACATCGACTGGGAGGACGACGTCCGGATCGCGCTGGAGGAGCGGGCCTCGATGAGCCCGGACGCGCTGACCGGCATGGAGGCGAATCACCGCTTCGTCGGTCCCGAGACGATGGAGTCCAAGATCTTCGCCCGTTTGACGGCGTGGCAGAACTGGATCTTCATCCGCCCCAACGCGGTGGGCGAAGAGGGCGCGCTGCGCAAGTACGGCACTGGACAGAAGGCAGTTTTCGACCGGAGGCGAGTCTGACGTGACGACCATCGACTATTCCGAGCGCATCCCGAACAACGTCGACCTCGCCTCGGACCGCAAGCTGCAGCGCGCGCTGGAGTCGTGGCAGCCGAAGTTTCTCGACTGGTGGCAGGAGATGGGGCCGGCGCTGCCGACCCAGGACGTCTACCTGCGCACCGCGGTGGACGTCGGCCGCGAGGGCTGGGCGCACTTCGGCCACGTCGCGCTGCCGGAGTACCGCTGGGGCATCTTCCTGTCCGAGCGGAACCCGGACCGCAAGATCGCGTTCGGCGACCACAAGGGCGAGGACGCCTGGCAGCAGGTGCCCGGTGAGCACCGCGCGGACCTGCAGCGCCTGATCGTCATCCAGGGCGACACCGAGCCGGCCTCGGTCGAGCAGCAACGCCGCCTGGGCATGACGGCGCCGTCCCTCTACGACCTGCGGAACCTGTTCCAGGTCAACGTCGAGGAGGGCCGTCACCTCTGGGCGATGGTCTACCTGCTGCACGCCTACTTCGGCCGCAACGGCCGCGACGAGGCCGAGCAGCTGCTCCTGCGCAATTCCGGTTCCGAAGACGCGCCGCGCATCCTCGGTGCGTTCAACGAGGAGACTCCGGACTGGCTGTCCTTCTTCATGTTCACCTACTTCACCGACCGGGACGGCAAGTACCAGCTCGGGACGCTGAAGGAGAGCGCCTTCGACCCGCTCGCGCGCACGTGTGAGTTCATGCTCAAGGAGGAGGCCCACCACATGATGGTGGGAACCACCGGCGTGGACCGCGTCGTCACGCGGACGGTGGAGCTGATGAAGGAGCACGACACCGACGAGATCGCCAAGCACGGCGGTGTCCCGCTGGACGTGCTGCAGAAGTACATGAACTTCCACTACTCGGTCTCGCTCGACCTCTTCGGCGGCGACAGCTCCACCAACGTCGCGAACTACTACACCGCCGGGCTCAAGGGCCGCTGGCTGGAGGAGCGTCGCACCGACGACCACCAGCTCCGGAACGCCATCTCCTCCATCCCCTTCATCGAGGGCGACACCCTGGTGGAGAAGGAGCTGCCGGCACTGACCGCGCTGAACGTCGACCTGCGTAACGAGTACATCAGCGACTGCTCCAACGGTGTGAAGCGCTGGAACGCGATCCTGGCCGACGCCGGCATCGACACGACGTTCTCGCTGCCTCACGTGGGGTTCAATCGGCAGGTCGGCACCTTCTCCGGTCACCGCATCACCCCGGACGGACAGGTCGTCGACCAGGCGACCTGGGATTCCCGCGTCGACAGCTACCTGCCCAACGCCGACGACAAGTCCCACGTCCTGTCCCTCATGCAGCCCGTGTACGAGCCCGGCAAGATTGCCAGCTGGGTCGCACCCCCGAAGGCCGGCATCAACGGCCAGCCTTTCGAGTACGAGTACGTCCACCTCGCCTAGGGGCTCGAACATGGCTGCTGCGGAGACCTTCAACGGAAGCGTCTACCTGCTCGACCGTCAGCTCGACATCGGCCACGGCGATCACCTCGCCGTGGTCGGGCCGGGCGGGCAGTACACCTACGCCGAGCTCGCGACGCAGGTGCACGCGGCGGCGGCGGGGCTGGCGGAGCTCGGGCTCCGGCCCGAGGAGCGGATCGTGCTGTTCAGCGCGGACCGTGTCGAGCTCCTGGCCCTGTTCCTGGCCGGACTGCGGATGGGCGCGGTCCCGGTCCCGGTGTCGACGATGTACCTCGACACCGAACTCGCGGAGCTGCTCCACGACTCCCGGGCCCGGATGTTGTTCACCTCCCCGGAGTTCGTCGACACCGCCCGCGCGGCCCTGGCGAAGGTCCCGTCCGTCGCCACCCTGCTGACGACGGACGACGTCCCCGCGGACCCTTCCCACCAGGGCGTGTCACGCCCCGGTGGGAGGGGTGCACAGGTCACGTGGTCCGAGCTGGTGGAGGTCGGCCGGAGCAAGGAATCCCCGGTCTACGACACGTGGACCGAGTCGCCGGCGTTCTGGCTCTACACCTCGGGGACGACGGGCATCCCCAAGGCCGCGATGCACAGACACGGCAGCATCCGCTTCGTCGCCGAGCAGTACGGCGGGCAGGTCCTCGGTATCCGGCCGGAGGACCGGACGTTCTCCGTCGCGAAGCTGTTCTTCGCCTACGGGCTCGGCAACTCCGCCCTCTTTCCGCTGAGCGTCGGTGCGACCACCGTTCTCGACCCCGTCCGGCCGACCCCGCAGTCGGTGGCGCAGCGGATCGCCGAGGACAAGCCCACGCTCTTCTTCGGCGTCCCCACCTTCTACGCCGGGGTGCTCGCCGCTGATCTGCCGGCCGACACCTTCGCCGGCGTCCGGCTCGCCACGAGCGCGGGCGAGGCCTTGCCCGCCGAGCTCTACCGCCGGTTCACGGAGCGTTTCGGCGTCGACATTCTCGACGGCATCGGGTCCACCGAGGCCCTGCACATCTTCCTGTCGAACTATCCCGGCCAGGTCCGCCCCGGCACGACCGGCCGGGCGGTCCCGGGCTACGAGTTGCGCCTCGTCGACGACACCGGCGCCGAGGTCCCGGCGGGGACGCCGGGCAACCTGCAGATCAAGGGCGGGTCGCTGACCACCGGCTACTGGTGCCGTACCGAGACCACCCGCAACGCCTTCGTCGGCGAGTGGATGCGCACGGGTGACACCTACGTCACCGACGACGACGGGTACTACATCTGTCTCGGCCGCTCCAACGACATGATCAAGGCCGGTGGCATCTGGGTGTCGCCCGCCGAGGTCGAGGCCTGCCTGCTCAAGCACCCGTCGGTCGCGCAGGCCGCCGTGGTCGCGGTGCCGGACGAGATGGGGCTGGACAAGCCGGTGGCCTGCGTCGTCGCCGCTCCTGGTCAGACGATCGACTCCGCCGCCCTGATCGAGGCCTGCCGCGCCGAGCTCGCCGCCTTCAAGCGTCCCCGCACGGTGCTCGAGTTCGAGACCCTGCCGACGACGGCGACCGGCAAGCTGCGACGCTTCGCAGTGCGCGATGAGGCGCTGCTCCGGCTCCAGCCTGCTTCCGAATAGGACGGATTCCATGCCCTACGTGATCGGCGGCGCCTGCATCGACGTCATGGACAAGTCGTGCATGGAGGAATGCCCGGTCGACTGCATCTACGTCGGTGACCGCAAGCTCTACATCCAGCCGCGCGAGTGCATCGACTGCGGGGCCTGTGAGCCGGTGTGCCCGGTCGAGGCCATCGCCCAGGACCGGATGCTCGACGTCGCGGACGAGGTGCACATCGAAGACAGCGAGAAGTTCTTCTACGACACGTTGCCCGGCAAGGACGGGCCGGTCGGCTCGCCCGGCGGTACGCACAACATCGGGGACATCGGGGTGGACACACCCCTGGTCGCCGGGCTGCCGAAGAACGGGTAGCGCGGATGCTCGACGGCCGGCTGCTGATCGACGCCCACGTCCATGCCCCGAACCTGAGCACGCTCCGGCCGGCGTGGGTCGACTGGGCCGAGGAGTTCGGGGCCAAGAACCCGTGGCCGCAACTCTTCGACTCCGACGGTGCACCCGTGCCGGAGCTGATGGATGCTCACTTCGCAGAACAGGGCGTCGATGCGCTCCTGCTGTTCGCCGAGTACAGCCCGAAGGCGACCGGGCTCCAGCCGATCGAGGACTACCTGCCGCTGGTTCAGCACAACCCGACGCGGTTCCGGTTGATGGCGAACGTCAACCCGCATCTGCACCACCCGCTCTCGGACGAGGTTGCGCGGCAGGTCGCGTTGGGCGCCGTGGGTCTCAAGCTGCATCCCGTGCACGCCGGCTTCGCCGTCAACGATCCGATGCTCTACCCGGCCTATCAGGCCTGCCGCGAGGCGAACATCCCGATCACCATCCATTGCGGGACGTCGACGTTCCCGGGCTCGTCGTCGAAGTACGCCGATCCCACCTTGCTCGACGACGTCCTGCGCGACTTCCCGGACCTGAACTTCGTCCTCGCCCACGGCGGGCGCGGCTGGTGGTACGACGCCGCGGCGTTCCTGGCGCTGTCCCGCGACAACGTGTGGATCGAGTTGTCCGGCCTGCCGCCGTCGAAGCTGGCGCAGTACTACGCGAAGTTCGACCTGCCGCGGCTGGCGCGCAAGTTCATCTTCGGTACCGACTGGCCGGGGATGCCCGGCGTCGCCCGGAACGCGCGGGCGATCGCGGCGCTGGGCTGGGACTCCGAGACGATCGAGAACGTGTGGGCGGGCAACGCCCAACGAGTGTGGCCGGCCCTGGCCGACCTGAAGGGGGAGTAGTGGCCATCTACGCGCTCGGCGACCTGGTGCCGAGGATCGACCCGTCGGCGTACGTCTCGCCGGAGGCGGTCGTGATCGGCAACGTCGTGCTCGGGCCGGAGTCCTCGATCTGGCCGGGCGCGGTGCTGCGCGGGGACCACGGACTGATCGAGGTCGGCGCCCGCACCTCGATCCAGGACGGGTCGATCGTGCACACCACCGAGCACTGGCCGACCGTCGTGGGGACCGAATGCGTCGTCGGGCACCTCGTGCATCTCGAAGGCTGCACCATCGGCGACCGGTGCCTGATCGGCTCCGGCTCGATCGTGATGAACCGGGTGACGGTGGAGCGGAAGTCGATCGTCGGTGCGGCTGCGCTCGTCTCGGAGGACACCGTCGTGCCGACCGGCCACATGGCCCTCGGCGTCCCGGCCAAGCTGCGGCCGTTGCCCGACGGATCCGACATCGACGACTGGCTCGACTACGCCGTCGACTTCTACGTCAACAACGCCGCCAAGTTCGCCAAGGAACTGCGCCGCCTCGACTAGCAAGCTGCGACCACCACCGCGCGAAAGGACCCGAGCCCGATGAGCGCCGCCCCTGCAGAGATCCCCGTCAGTTTCGGCGTCCCCGCGTCGCAGTTGACCGACGCCGAGCTGGAGCATCAGGGCGCCCACGCCCACGCCACCCGGAACTGGGTGTTTCTCCACGGCACCGCCAACCAGTTCCGCCACCACACCGAGCGGATGCTCGAACTCGAGCAGGAGTACCTGCGCCGGCACCCCAAGCGGACGTGGCAGGGCACCGGCGGCGCCGACGGTGAGCCCCTGGACCTCGCCGAGATCGACGTGCTCACCCAGGTCCGCCTGCTCACGCTGACCTACGCCGCCGCGGTGGAATCGCTGCTGGGCCGCACGGCCGTCGCGGAGGCGGTCGCTCCGGAGGTGGTGGCCTCCGGCGACCTCGCCCGGGACCTGCTCCGGCGCTACGCCGCCGCGCCCGACGGGCGGCTGCACAAGCTGGAGGCCCACCAGGCGGCCCGCGAGATCGGCCTCGCCCCCGCCGCCGTCGCGGCGCTCTACAAGGGCGACCCGCCGCTGCTCGTCACCGCCGGGGAGTACCGCCAGATCACCTCCGCCGGACGCGCCCGCATCGAGGGCACCTGACGCCGGCGCATGACACCTCGGCCTGACATCAAGGCCGGGGCAAGGTACGGATGGGGCGGGTGTGATCGTGGGTCCTGCGGGTTAGCGTGCGGGTGTGCGCAAGTGGCTGCCCCTGCTGACGGTGTGCCTGGGCACCTTCATGCTCCTGATCGACGTGACGATCGTGAACGTCGCGCTGCCGGACATGGTGGGCGACCTCGACGCGTCCTTCACCTCCCTGCAGTGGGTCATCGACGCCTACGCGCTGACCCTCGCCGCCCTCGTCCTCGGGACCGGATCGATCGCGGACCTGGTCGGGCACCGCCGCACCTACGTCTGGGGCCTGGCGCTGTTCGCGGTCTCCTCCCTGATCTGCGGTCTCGCGCCCAACGTCGAGACCCTGATCGCGGCCCGCGCCGTCCAGGGTCTGGGTGGCGCGGCGATGTTCGCGACCACCTTCGCGCTGATCAACAGTTCCTACTCGGGCCGGGACCGCGGGACCGCCTTCGGCCTGTGGGGCGCCGTCGCCGGGGCCGCCGCGGCGATCGGCCCGATCATCGGTGGGGTCCTGACCGAGGCCGTGTCCTGGCGCTGGATCTTCTTCGTCAACATCCCGCTCAGCGCGGTCGCCATCGTGCTGTGCCTGACCCGCCTCACCGACGTTCACGAGCGACGTCAGGCCCGCGTCGACGTTCCCGGCATCGTCACGTTCACGGGCGCGGTCTCGCTGCTGGTCTACGGGATGATCCGGGCGAACGAGCACAGCTGGTCCGACCCGGTGGTCTGGTGGCTCGTCAGCGGGTCCGCCGCGCTGCTGTTCGCGTTCGTGCTGATCGAACGCTCCTCGGCCAGCGCGATGCTGGACCTGGCGCTGTTTCAGCGCGCCTCGTTCGTCGGCATCATGATCTGCGCCGTGCTGATGACGTTCAGCGCGTTCGCCGCCTTCACCTACACCTCGATCTGGCTGCAGTCGGTGCTCGGCCTGAGCCCCATCGAGGCCGGCCTGACCAGCCTGCCGATGTCGATCATGGCGTTCGCGGTCTCCGCCGTCTTCGGCCGGTTCCTGCACGGCCACCGGGCCGGGCTCGCGATCGCCGTCGGGCTGCTGCTGATCGGTGCCGGCGGCGTGGTCGGAGCCGTGATGGTCCACGGGGACGCGGGTTGGCCGGCCCTGATTCCCGGCTTCTTCGTGGTGGGCGTCGGCGTCGGTCTGGCCACGCCGACGGTGGGCTCGGCGGCGATGGCGGCAGTGCCGCTGCAGCGCGGCGGCATGGCGGGCGGAGCAGTGAACACGGCCCGTCAGCTGGGCTTCGCCCTCGGCATCGCCGCGCTCGGGTCGGTCTTCGCGGCGCGGGCCCGGAACGTCTTCGAGGACCGCGGTGTCGAGGGTGCGGGCGAGGCCGGCCGGGCGGTCGCCGGTGGCCGCTCCGGAGAGTTGCTCGCGGCGAACCCGGATCTGCGTGACGCCATCGAGGCCGCCGCGGTCGGCGGCCTGCAGTGGACCCTCGGCGTGGCCGGCTGTATCGGCCTCGTCGCCGGGATGCTCGCGCTGATCCTGATCCGCCCGGCCAAGGGTGAGGGTGCGCCGGGCGGAACCCCCGGCAGCGGGTCGCCCGAGCGGGCCGCTGCCTCGCGAGCGCCGGGCAGCACAGCGAAGGAACCCGCCCTCGCCGGGCCCCGCCGCGTGGTCGGTGCGATGCGGCCGGTGGAGCCGGCCCCGGTCGGGGAGTGGCGCGGGCCCACGCGGGTCTGATCACCTGGCGACTCTGGTCGTGTGCCCGGGCCATCGCCGGGCCCGGACAGCCCGGCGCGCCGACCGGATTGCACTCCCTTGGCGGCGGGGCGGCGCAGGCAAGCGGGCGATGTGGGCGATACTCGCCCCGCTGTGCAGCGGACACCAGGGTGAGCGATCGGGAGCGGACCGCGGCGGATGAACGCCGCGCCCGCCGCGAACGTCGCGCCCGCGACCTGCTGGCCCACCCGGCCCGCCTGATCGCGGTGGGGTTCGGCCTGGCGGTACTGACGGGCACCGCGCTGCTGATGCTTCCGGAGGCGACCGAATCGGGGGAGCGGGCCTCGGTCATCGACGCGCTGTTCACCGCGACCTCGGCGGTCTGCGTGACCGGGCTGGCCATCGTCGACACCGGCGGGCACTGGTCGACCTTCGGCGAGGTCGTGATCATGGTCATGATGCAGGTCGGCGGCCTCGGCATCATGACCCTGGCAACCGTGATCGCCCTCGTCGTCTCGCGCCGCCTCGGGCTGCGCGCGCGGCTGCTGGTCCAGGCCGAGACGAAGACGTTGCGCCTACAGGACGTGCGCCGGGTGCTGCGCTCCATCCTGCTGTTCAGCCTCGCGACCGAGGCCGTGGTCGCCGTGATCCTCACGATCCGCTTCGCCACCCACTACGACAAGTCCTGGGGCAGCGCCGCCTACGAGGGGCTGTTCCACGCGATCTCGGCGTTCAACAGCGGCGGGCTCTCCCTGTACAGCGACAGCATGTCCCGCTTCGTCGCGGACCCGATCGTGAGCCTCACGGTGTCGCTGGCCGTCGTGCTCGGTGGCCTCGGCTACCTGGTCGTCTTCGAGCTGTCCCGCAACTGGCGACGTCCCGAGGAGTGGTCGGTCCTCACGGTGATCACCCTGTGGGTCGGTGGCGCCCTGTTGTTGATCGGCACCGTGGTGATCACGGCGTCCGATTGGTCGAACGACGACACCCTCGGCCCGTTGCAGTGGCCGGACAAGCTGCATGCGGGGTTCTTCGCTGCGGTGATGCCACGCTCCGGCGGGCTGAATTCCGTCGACACCGGCGCGATGAGCGAGGAGAGTCTGCTCACCCAGATCATCCTGATGTTCATCGGCGGCGGTAGCGCGAGCACGGCGGGCGGCATCAAGGTGACGACCTTCGGCCTCCTCGCGTTCGTGATCTGGGCCGAGATGCGCGGCGAGGCGCACGTGCACGTGGGGCGACGCCGGGTTCCGGATGCCAACCAGCGCCAGGCGCTCTCGATCGCCCTGATGAGCATCGGGCTGGTGATGACCGGGACGATGATCCTGCTGGGGATGACCGACTACCCGCTCGACCGCGTGCTCTTCGAGGCCACCTCCGCCTTCGGTACGGTCGGCCTGTCGACCGGCATCACCGCCGACCTCGGCCGGGCCGCGCACCTCGTGCTCGTCGCACTGATGTTCGTCGGCCGGATCGGACCGCTGACCCTGGCCTCGGCACTCGCTCTGCGCGAGCGCGACCGCCGGTACGAGTACCCCGAGGAGAGGACCATCGTTGGGTGACAAGAAGGACGCCGTCGTCGTCATCGGCCTGGGTCGGTTCGGCAGTGCACTTGCGCTCGAATTGGTACGCGAGGGCGTCGAGGTGATGGCCATCGACAGTCGCCGCGACATCGTGCAGCGGATGGCGGGCCGGCTCACGCACGTCGTCACCGCGGACTCCACCGACGTCGAGGCGCTGAATGAGCTGGGCGTCCAGGAGTTCCGCCGCGCCGTGGTCGCCATCGGCAGCGACATGCAGGCCTCCATCCTCACGACCTCGCTGCTGGTGGAGATGAAGATCCCGGATATCTGGGCCAAGGCGATGACGGAGCAGCACGGCCGGATCCTCGAACGCGTCGGCGCGCACCACGTCGTGTTTCCCGAGCACGAGATGGGCCAGCGCGTCGCGCACACCGTGCAGGGCAAGATGCTCGACTACATCGAGATGGACGCGGACTTCGCGATGATCAAGATGGTCGCGCCGGCGCTTGCTCTGGGTGTGCCACTGGGCAAGTCACCGCTGCGCAAGAAGTACAAGATCACGGTGGTCGCCGTGAAGCACGCCGGTGGCGACGACTTCGACTACGCCACCGCGGACACGGTGCTCGCGGCCGGCGACGTGATCTACGTCTTCGGGCGCACCGAGCACATCGAGGGATTCAGCTCCGAGTTGAACTGATGAACCGTCAGGTTCGGTTCGGAGCGGCCGGCTTGGCGAGCCGTTCCGCCGCGCCGTCCGGGTCGGTGGTCGAGCGGTCCTGGCCCAGGAACAGATCGCGGATCGACTCGAAGAGCTGGTCGGTGTCGTCCTCGGCGGGGTCGACGAGGTGCAGCAGGCCGAGGCCGAGGGCCATGGCGACGTAGGCGCGGGACTGGCGCTCGTCCCCGGACGCCCCGACGGCACGCAGCCCGGCCGCGGCCGCGTCGCGGTACGTCGCCAGGGCCTCGCGGGCGGGAGCGGCCAGTTCGGGGGAGCGGGGGGCGTTGACGAGGACCTCGTAGAAGGCGAGCCGGTGCGGCCCGTCGAGCTCCATGACCTTCGCGGCGTACCAGCCGGCGATGTCGCCGGGCGTCAGGACGCCGTGCAGGTCACCGAGGTCGGGGGCCGCCATCTCGGCGGCCCGGCGGGCGACGAAGGCCTGCAGCGCTTCGGCGACCAGCTCGCCGATCGAGGAGAAGTAGTAGCTCGCGGTGGCCAGCGGTACGCCGGCCGCTTCGGTCACCGAGCGGTGTGTCGTGCCGGCCAAGCCCTGGGTCCCGACCACCTCGACGGCGGCCGCCAGCAGGGCCTCGCGGCGCGGCTGGGCTTTGCGGCGGGGTTGGAGGGACGCCATGCCGCGCAGTCTTGCACAAATTTCCTGGAAGTTCTTCCAAGTTCGACCGAAAGGTGCTTCAGTGGGCGCAAGCCGACCGAAACTGGGCCGAACCCGAGGAGACGTCTGATGCGCAGGTCGTTCAGCACACGCGCCCGCAAGGTCGCCGCGTCCTTCGTCGCCTCCACCGCGGTTCTGGCGGTCGCCGTCGCCGGCCCGCTCGGCGTCGGCACCGCGAACGCGGACGTGCCGCCGGACCACGCCTTGATCTTCCCGGAGCCGGCGCTGGTCGGGGCGAACGATTTCACCTGCACGCCGACCGCGGACAAGCCCAACCCGGTCGTCCTCGTGCACGGTCTGGGCGCGACCGCCAGCGAGAACTGGTACTTCCTCGCCCCGGAGCTGGCGGCGCAGGGCTACTGCGTGTTCGCCAAGACCTACGGGATGGACCCGCGCTACCCGAGCCGCGGCGGGTTCCAGCCGATGGACCGCTCCGCGGCCGAGCTGGCCGCCTTCGTCGACGAGGTGCTGGCCGCGACCGGCGCGGCGAAGGTCGATCTCGTCGGGCACTCAGAAGGCGCGATCATGCCGCGCTGGTACCTGAAGTTCCTCGGCGGCGCGGCCAAGGTCGACCACTTCGTCGGCTGGGCCGGCCCGAACCACGGCACCAACATTCACGGCATCACCGAGCTGCGCACCCTGCTCCCGGGCTGGGACACCCAGATGGGCACGTACTGCGGCTCCTGCCCGCAGTTCATGCCCGGCTCGGACTTCCTGACCAAGCTCAACGCCGGTGACGAGACCCCGGGCAAGGTCCACTACACCGTGATCGTCACCAAGTACGACGAGCTCGTCACGCCGTACACGACGAGCTTCCTCGACGGCGCGGACAACATCGCGCTGCAGGACGTGGACCCGGCCAACCTCGCCGGCCACACCTCGATGGCCTGGGACCGCCTGACCTTCGACCTGACCTTCCAGGCCCTGCAGGCCCACAGCCACTGACGTCCGCCGTCAGCGGGCGTAAGGCGCGAGCTCCGGCTCGGCGGGGACGTGCGGGGTGAGGAGGATCGTCGCGGCCACGGCCGACGTGGCCCGGCTGAAGTGCACCGCGGCGAACTCCTGGTTGACGCCGGGCTGGAACACGGCCGTGCAGAAGCTGCGGTCGAAGCGCTGCATCGAGGCCGGGCCGCCGGAGTTGAGGGCGTCGGTGACCAGGGCATAGGCGACCGGGTCGTGCGTGCCGATGCTGAGGTGATCGGTGGTGCGGCCCGGGCAGGCGTCACTGATCGCGATGTTGGCGATGGACCCCTGACCCGTCGTCAGTTTGGAACTCTCGGGCGGGACGATGATGCCGTCCGTGAGGGAGTAGATCACGGTGTAGCTGATTCCGGGCCAGGTCTCCGGCCCGCTGTTCAGGGCCTGCAGAAAGGCCGCGCTGGTGCGCTGCTGCCAGATCGCGGGCGCACAGTCCGGACTGCACAGGAACTCCGCCCCGTCGGTGCCGTGGTTCGACGGCGCCAGCCCGATCAGGTCGTCGACCAGACCACGGGTGTCGGGCCAGTACTTCAGGGCCCAGCGGCTGATCATCCCGCCCTGGCTGTGACCCACGATCGAGACCTTCTGTCCGCTGCGGGCCTCGAGGGTGCGGATCGCCTGGACCACGTACTCGGCGGCGATCTGGATGTCGCCCATCGTGCGGTCGGGCAGGTCGAGGGTGCAGAACGGACGCTGGTCGAGCTGGAACGCCTGCACGTAGTTCCAGCCGAAGTTTTCGTCGGTGTTGACGGTCGTCCCCGGCAGGAGCAGGACCGTGGCCTTGCGCGGGTTCCCGGCGGTGCACATCAGGTTCTTCTCGACCTGGTCGGCGGTCACCGTCAGCGGGGGACCGGTGTCCGTGGTCGCGACCGCCGGTGTCGGAACGGTGCCGAGCACCAACGCGCCGGCGAACAGGCCGGTCGCCATCAGCCGCCTCACGAGGGCTCGTTCCCGGGCTTCCACTTGATGCCGCACCCCAGGCTCGGCGCATGCGGCTCCGGCACGGCGCGACCGGCCAGGACGTGCTCCACCGCGACTCGCAGGGTCTCGCCGGTGACCGGCCCGCCGGTGCTCGGGCGGGAGTCGTCGAACTGGCCGCGCCAGGCGAGGCGCCGGTCGGCGCCGAACAGGAAGAAGTCGGGGGTGCAGGCGGCGCGGTAGGCGGTGGCGACCTCCTGCGAGGTGTCGATCAGGTACGGGAACGGGAAGGCGGCGCGCTCGACCTGCTCCGTCAGCCCCGCCGGTCCGTCGTCGGGGTATCGATCGACGTCGTTGCTGCAGATCGCGACCGTGGCCAGGCCATCGGCGGCCAGCTTGCCCGTCAGCGGTCCGAGCACGGACTCCAGGTGCCGGACATAGGGGCAGTGGTTCGACAGGAACGCGACCAGCAGGGCCGGGGCGTCGGCCAGATCGGCGAGCGAGAGTGTCCCGCCACCGAGAACGGGCAGCGCGAACTCCGGGGCGGGTGTTCCCAGCGGAACCATGTGTGAGGCGATGGCCATGACGGCATCATCGCTGATCCGGGCAACGAGGCAAGGGCATTGACCTCTATGTGAATCTCGCCTAGCTTACCCACAAGTAGGATGCGAGGGAGGAGCCCACCATGACGCAGACGGAGATCGACCGGACCGCCGCCGTGCCGGATCCCTCGGGCGGCCCGACGCCGTATCTGCCTCCGGTGGACCTGGTCGCACGCATCCTGGACCACATCGCCGCCGGCACGACCGACCTCGGCCCACGCACCGGCCGCGTCCCGGTGGCCCACTACACCGACCCCTCCCGGCTGACCGTCGAACTCGATCTGCTCCGGCGCGTTCCGGTCCCGTTCTGTCCGTCGGCGGCCTTGTCCGAGCCGGGATCGTTCGTCGCCCAGGAGGCCGCCGGGGTGCCGTTGCTGGCGGTCCGCGGCCGGGACGGCCAGGCCCGGGTCTTCCGCAACGCCTGCCGCCATCGCAGCACCGCGCTGGCCGAGGGAACGGGCTGCGCCCGGTCCTTCGTCTGCCCGTTCCACGGCTGGGTCTACGGGCTCGACGGCTCGCTCTCGCACGTCCCCGACGCCTCCGGATTCGACGGGGTGGACCTGACCGACCGCGGACTCGTGGCCGTGCCGTCCTACGAGCGGGCCGGCCTGGTGTTCGTGCAGCAGGAGGGCGAGCCCGACTTCGCCTCCGTCGCGGAGGTGCCCGGCCTGCCGGGCCGCGCGGTCGTGGTGGCGACCGAGCGGATCGGAGTCGAGGGCAACTGGAAGGTGCTCACCGAGGGCTTCCTCAAGGGGTACCACATCCGGCAGACCCACAAGGACACGTTCTTCCCGATGGGCTACGACAACCTGACGGTGCTGGAGAACTGCGGGCCGCACTCGCGGGTGACGTTCCCGTTCCGCCGGGTGGAGTCGCTGGGCGAGACCCCGCCCGAGCAGTGGCACCTGGGTAAGGCGCTCACCATCGTCGACCACTACTTCCCCAACGTGATCATCGCGCGGCTCACCGCCCACAGCGCGCTCGTCGTCGTCGAGCCGGTGAGCCCGACGCGCTCGGTGCTGGTCATCTCCAAGCTCGCCCTGCCGGCCGCGGACGGCTCGATCCCGGACGCCGTGGCCCGCGACATCGTGTTCGTGGAGACGGGTCTGCTCGAGGACCGCGCGATGGCCGAGGGCGTCCAGCGCGGGTTCGCCGCCCGCACCGAGGACGTCGTCTTCGGCCGCTTCGAGTTCGCACTGACCCGACTGCACGAGAACCTGGCGGCCGAGCTCAGCGGCTGAGCTCCTCCGCGTCCGCGGGTCTCGATGCACCAGGCGGCTCCGAACTGGGCCAGGGAGACGACCAGGATCCCGACGTCCGAACGGCCCGACCCAGCCGGGATCGGAGTCGCCGATGTCGGCCATGTGGTTGACCAGGTGGAACCGCGTTGACCCGGGGGTAACGTCCGCGCCGCGTCCCTCGGCTCGCCCGGCCGTTCCCGCGCCCGGTCGCCCGCTTCACTCGTCGTGTCCCGGCTTCACTCGCCGGGCCTGGCGGGGCAAGCGGGGTTCTGGCGAGTGAAGCGGAACCCGGGGGGTCGGGCGCCGCCGCGCTGATTGACACCCGGGCGTCACCGGGCTTACCGTTGGCCCAACCGAACATTCGGTCGGGTACCGGGAGTCGAACATGGAGCAGCAGGCGCACTTCGACGCGGTCCTGGCCGCGGACGAGCGGATCGAGCCCCGGGACTGGATGCCCGAGAAGTACCGGGCGACGCTGATCCGCCAGATCGCGCAGCACGCGCACTCCGAGATCATCGGGATGCAGCCGGAGGGGGCCTGGCTCGCTCAGGCGCCGTCGCTGCGCCGCAAGGCGATCCTGCTGGCCAAGGTGCAGGACGAGGCCGGCCACGGGATGTACCTGTACTCGGCCGCCGAGACGCTCGGGGCCGAGCGCGCCGATCTGCTGGACCGTCTGCACACCGGCGCGCAGAAGTATTCGACGATTTTCAACTACCCGACGCTGGAGTGGGCGGATGTCGGCGTCATCGGCTGGCTGGTCGACGGAGCGGCGATCGTCAACCAGGTGCCGCTGTGCCGGTGCTCCTACGGGCCGTACGCCCGCGCGATGATCCGCATCTGTAAAGAGGAGTCCTTCCATCAGCGACAGGGCTTCGAGATGCTGCTGGCCCTGCGCGACGGCACCGACGCTCAGCGGGCGATGCTGCAGGACGCGGTGAACCGCTGGTGGTGGCCCTCGCTGATGATGTTCGGCCCCTCGGACACTGCATCGACGAACTCGGCCCAATCGATGGCCTGGAAGATCAAGCGGCACTCCAACGACGACCTTCGTCAGCGCTTCGTCGACATGACGGCCCCTCAGGCAGACGTGCTGGGCGTGAAACTCCCGGACGAGAAGCTGGCGTGGAACGCGGAGCGCAACAGCTACGACTTCGGTGAGATCGACTGGGACGAGTTCGCCCGGGTCATGAAGGGCGGCGGACCCTGCAACGCCGAGCGCATCGAGCGCCGCACCGCGGCGCACGAGTCGGGCGAATGGGTCCGCGAGGCCGCCACCGCCTACGCCGCGAAGCAGGCGGCGAAGGTGAGCGCCGCATGAGCGAATGGCCACTGTGGGAGGTTTTCGTCCGGCCGCGCCGTGGGCTCGGCCACGCGCATGTCGGCAGCCTGCACGCCCCGGACGCGGAGCTGGCGCTGCGCAACGCGCGTGACCTCTACACGCGGCGGCAGGAGGGCGTCTCGATCTGGGTCGTCCCGGCGAGTTCGATCACCGCGTCCA
This sequence comes from uncultured Actinomycetota bacterium, assembly GCA_963756785.1. GTDB lineage: Bacteria > Actinomycetota > Actinomycetes > Sporichthyales > Sporichthyaceae > Sporichthya. Next base: position 921,010 of record CAVWPF010000007.1, on the reverse strand, counting down.
GCCCGGATGAGAAGGACTCCTTCTTCGACCCGGCCGGCGACAAGGTCTACCGCCACCCGACCTTCTACACCTTGCCGCCGGAGGTCGACCACCTGTGAGTGCCAATGCGGAGTACGCGCTGGCCCTGGGCGACGACGCGCTGATCCTCGGCCAGCGGTTGATCGAGTGGGTCACGAAGGCCCCCGAGCTCGAGGAAGAGGTCGCCCTCGCGAACATCGCCCTCGACCTGCTCGGCCAGGCCCGCACGCTGCTGACCTACGCCGGCTCCTTCGACGGCCGGGACGAGGACGCGCTGGCCTACCGCCGCGCGCCCGAGCAATTCCGCTGTGTGCACCTCGTCGAGCGCCCCAACGGGGACTTCGCCGCCACCGTCGCCCGGCAGCTGCTGTTCTCCGCCTACCAGTACGAGCTCTACGCGGCGCTGGTCGACAGCTCCGACCCGACCCTGGCCGGCGTGGCCGCCAAGGCGGTCAAGGAGGTCGCCTACCACCGCGACCACGCGACGGTGTGGACGCTGCGCCTCGGTGACGGTACGGGCCTTTCCCGCCGGCGGATGCAGGACGGCCTGGTGGTCATGTGGCCTTACGTCGACGAGCTCTTCGCGCCGGACCCCGCAACCGCCGGCCTCGTCGGGCTCGGCGCCGCCGTGGATCCGGCCTCCCTGCGACCGGCCTGGACCCGCTACGTCGAGGGCGTCCTCGCGGAGGCGACTCTGACGATCCCTCAGGTCGATGTCGCACCGGGCGGAGGCCGCGCTGGGGCGCGGACCCCCGAGTTCGGCGCCCTGTTCGACGAGATGACCGGGCTGCATCTTGCTCATCCGGGGGCGCAGTGGTGATGGCCGCTGTCGTGAACGATGACCTCGTCAGTGGCGGCGCGATCCGGGATGCCGTGGCCGCCGTGCCGGACCCGGAGCTGCCGCTGATCACCATTGCCGATCTCGGGATCCTGCGTGACGTCGAGATCGACGGTGGCCGTGTCATCGTCACCATCACCCCGACCTACTCCGGCTGCCCCGCCATGGAGGCGATCGCCGGAGACGTCCGCGCAGCGGCGACCGCGGCCGGCGCCACCGACGTCGAAGTCCGCACGGTGCTGGCCCCGGCCTGGACCACCGACTGGATCACCGATTCCGGCCGCGCCACGCTGGAGGAGCACGGCATCGCGCCGCCGGGACCGGTCGGCGGCCCGGTCGCCCTGACCCTCGCCGTCCGCTGCCCCCAGTGCGGTTCATTCGACACCCGCGAGCTGTCGCGGTTCTCCGGCACCGCCTGCAAGGCCCTGCACGCCTGCAACGTCTGCAAGGAGCCCTTCGAGCGGATGAAGGCGCACTGATGACCGTCGAGGCTCCCGCCGCCCCGCGCGCCCGCGCCACCTTCCATTCGCTGACGGTGGCCGCGGTCGAGGCGCTCACCGCAGACGCGGTCGCGGTCACGTTCGACGTCCCGCCCGAACTGGCCGAGGCCTACCGCTTTCGGCCCGGCCAGCACCTGACGATCCGCAGCGATCACGGCGCAGCGAACAGCCGGCGCAGTTACTCGATCGCCTCGCCGGCCGGCGGTCCGCTGCGGGTCGGCATCAAGCGGATCCCCGGCGGCGCGTTCTCCGGCTGGGCGGTGCGCGATCTTCGTCCCGGCATGCAGCTGGACGTGATGACGCCGATGGGGGAGTTCGGCACCGACATTCGCCCGCACACCGCCCGGCACCACGTGGCGCTGGCCGCGGGATCCGGGATCACGCCGGTGCTCGCCATCGTGGCCAGCGTGCTCGCCGGCGAGCCGGGCAGCACGATGACCCTGCTCTACGGCAGCCGCGGGTCCGCGCAGATCATGTTCGGCGAGGAACTCGCGGATCTGAAAGACCGTTACCCCGCGCGCTTCCAGCTGCTGCATTTCCTGTCCAGGGAGCCGCAGGCCTCGCCGCTGCGGGCCGGTCGACTCGACGCCGTCAAGCTCGACGGGGTGCTCGGCCCGCTCGTCCCGGTGGACGCGGATGCCTGGTATCTGTGCGGCCCGAACGAGGCGGTCGCGGAGTGGGCCGGTGTCCTGGCCGCTCGCGGAGTGGATTCGTCGCAGGTGCACCGCGAGCTGTTCCACGCCGGGCCCCTGCCCGCCCGGCCGCGCGTTGTCGACGCTCCGATCGACGGCCCGCACCGCACGGTGTTCTTCACCCTCGACGGCCGCAGCGGAGAGATCGACCTCAGTCCCGAGGAGACCGTCCTTGACGGGGTTCTCCGGCTGCGCCCCGACGCCCCGTTCGCCTGCCGGGGCGGGGTCTGCGGCACCTGCCGCGCGACGGTGAATTCGGGCGCGGTCGAGATGGACGCCAACTTCGCCCTCGAACCGGACGAGCTCGAGCGGGGCTTCGTGCTGACCTGCCAATCCCGGCCGACGACCGCCGAGCTGACTGTGGACTTCGACCGATGAGCGCAGACCCCACCAAGGTCGCGGACGCCGTGACCCACGCGATGATGCTGAACGACCGGGCGTCCAACGCGGCCGGCATCGTGCTGGTCGAGGCCGCGCCCGGCGAGGTCACCGTGGAGATGACCGTGACGAAGAGCCACGTCAACGGTTTCGACATCTGCCACGGTGGCGTGCTGTTCACCCTGGCCGACACCGCGTTCGCCCTGGCCTGCAACAGCCACGGGCCGATGACCGTCGCGGCCGGCGCCGACATCACCTTCTGCACGGCGGCCGCGATAGGCGACGTCCTTCGCGCCCACGCGGTCGAGCGGACCCGGTTCGGCCGCAGCGGGATCTACGACGTGACGGTGACCCGCGGCGACGGCGACATTGTCGCGGAGTTCCGTGGCCGGTCCCGCACCATCGGCGAGACCCAACCGGGGGCGGACGGGATTCGGATTCCGGAGCGGCTGACATGACCGACGCAGTGCTGGACCCGATCGAGACCGCCTCGGCCGACGAGGTGGCCGCCGTCGCGCAGGAACGGCTCCGGTGGTCGGTCCGGCATGCCTTCGGCAACTCGACGGCGACCCGCGCCGCCTTCGACGCGGCGGGTGTCCACCCCGATGACGTGCAGGGCCTGGCTGACCTGGCCAAGGTGCCCTTCACGACGAAGGCCGACCTGCGGGCGGACAACTGGGGCCGGTTCGCCGTCCCGCGCGACCAGCTGGCCCGCATCCACGCCTCGAGTGGCACGACCGGGCTGGCGACCGTCGTGGGCTACACGGCCGAGGACATCGACACCTGGGCCACCCTGATGGCGCGCTCCATCCGGGCCGCCGGTGCGCGGCCGGGCATGACCGTGCACATCGCCTACGGGTACGGGCTGTTCACCGGGGGGCTCGGCGCGCACTACGGCGTGGAGAAGCTGGGCTGCACCGCGGTGCCGGTCTCCAGTGGCATGACGGAGCGTCAGATCAAGCTGATCGCGGATCTGCGGCCCGAGGTCATCATGGTCACCCCTTCCTACCTGCTCGCGATCGGCGACGAGATGGAGCGGCAGGGCATCGATCCCACCGACAACTCCCTGCAGGTCGGCATCCTCGGTGCCGAGCCGTGGACCGAGGGCATGCGCGCGGAGATCGAGGGCAGGTTCGGCATGCACGCCGTCGACATCTACGGCCTGTCCGAGGTCATGGGCCCCGGCGTCGCGCAGGAGTGCGTGGAGAGCAAGGACGGCCTGCACATCTGGGCCGACCACTTCTGGCCGGAGATCATCGACCCGCAGACCGGCGCGCCCCTGCCAGAAGGGGAACGCGGCGAGCTGGTGCTCACGTCCCTGACCAAGCAGGCCTTCCCGGTCATCCGCTACCGAACCGGCGACCTGACACGGCTGCTGCCCGGGACCGCCCGGCCCGGGTTCCCCCGCATCGAACGCATCACCGGCCGGGCCGACGACATGATGATCATCCGCGGGGCGAACGCCTACCCGTCGCAGGTCGAGCAGATGGTGCTCCGCGTCGACGGTCTCTCGCCGCACTTCCTCTGCGTCCTGACCCGCCCGGACCGCCTCGACGTCCTCACCGTGCGGACCGAGGCCCGCCCCGATGTGGAGGCGGCGCGCTACGCCGACCTCGGCGGCGAACTGGAACGGCTGCTGCTGGCCGAGCTCGGGCTCGGCGCACAGGTCGAGGTGGGGGAGCCGGGCGCGATCGAGCGGTCGGTCGGCAAGGCCAAGCGGGTGCTGGACCTGAGATGAGCGCGCAACCCTTGGAACCGGTCGCCGAGAAGCGTGGCCGTTACGACGTCGAGTCGCTGCTCGCGGTCGCTGCAGGAGTCTTCGGCGAGCGCGGCTATGAGGGCACCAGCATGGACGACCTGGCCCGTGCGGCCGGCATCACCAAGTCGTCGTTCTACCACCACGTCAAGGGCAAGGAAGAACTGCTCACGCGGTCACTGGACCGCGCCCTGGGCGGGCTGTTCGCCGCGCTGGAGGCGGCTGAGTCCGGCGCCGGGCCCGCCGTCCAGCGGCTGGAAGGGCTGCTGCGCGGATCGGTGGGCGTCCTGGTCGCCGAGCTCCCGCACGTGACGCTGCTGCTGCGCGTGCGGGGAAACACCGAGGCGGAGCGAGCGGCGCTGGCCCGGCGGCGGACGTTCGACCACCGGGTCACCGCCCTCGTCGCCGCGGCCGAGGCCGAAGGTGATCTACGCGCCACCGCCGACCCCGCGCTCACCGCCCGGCTCCTGTTCGGCCTGATCAACTCCCTGACCGAGTGGTATCGCCCCGGCGGCGAACTCGGAGAGACCGAGCTGGCCGACGCGGTGGTCGAGCTCGCCCTCAGCGGACTCCGCCTCCGGCCGCCCCCGCCGGGCTAGTGGAACGTTGTTCTACTCAGGTTCGAGGTGCACTATGGCCGGGTGGCCCAACCCCGCGTCGCCGCGCAGCGCACCCCCAGCTCGGACGTCGAGTCCTCGTTGCTGCGGGCCGCCGACGCGGTACTGCGCCGGGACGGCCTGACCGGGGTCACCGTCCGCGCCGTCGCCGCCGAGGCCGGGGTCGCCCCGATGGGCGTCTACAGCCGGTTCGGCAGCAAGGACGGCCTCGTCGACGCCCTGCTGATCCGCGCGATCGAGGATTTCCGCGCCGCGGTCTCCCGCCATTCCGAGCCCGACCCGGAAGAGCGGCTCAAGGCCGGGGGACGGCGCTTCCGGGAGTGGGCCCTGGCCAACCGGCAGCACTACGAGGCGATCTTCCTGGCCCGTACCGGGCTGGGCTCGGAGCAGGTCGCCGAGGCCTCCCTGCGGGCGTTCGGTGAACTGCTGGCCCGGGTCGAGTACGCGATGACCGCCGGCGTGCTCCGTCAGGACGACGTCACCGAGACCGCGCAGCAGATCTGGCACGCCGTCCACGGGGCGGTCGCCCTCGAGCTGCGCTCGTTCGTGCTGACCGACGACGCGAGCGTGACCTACGAGCGACTGCTCGACACCATCGTGCGCGGTCTCGCTTCCTGACGGACCGTCAGCTCGCTGGCGGTCGGTGCCAGAGCGTGAACCGGAACTGGCTGAGGTAGCCCATCCGCTGGTAGGTCGCGTAGCCGGCGTCACTGGAGTAGAGCACCGCCGGCAGTTCCGGTTCGGCCAGCGTCGCCACCCAGGTCAGCGCCTCCCCGAACCCGCGGCCCCGGCAGTTCGGAGCGGTGGCGACCGCCTCGACGTCCACGATGCCGTGGCTGATCCGCGCGGCCGCGGTGGCCACCGGCCGGCCGTCGGCGTAGCCGACCCAGATCCGGAGCGGCCCGCCGAGCAGCCGCGGGTCCGTGAACGCGCTGCCCTCGGTGGAAAAGCCGAAGCCGGCGCCCAGCAGCATCAGGGCCTCCGCCAGGGTGGTCGCGTCGGCCACCTCCACGATGCGCAGGCCGTCAGGCAGCGGCGGTGCGGTCCCGCCGGCCGGGCGGGTCATGAACGGTGGGTGACCCATCAGGGCGAGGCCGTGACTGCTCAGGTCCGGGGTCGGCCAGACCGAGAGCAGGGCCCAGTGCCGCTCCGGCGGGTAGAACGCGGTCAGTCGGGCGATCACGTCGTCGACGTCGGTGTAGGCCGGCGGGGCGAGCAGCACCGCGAAGTTGTCGAAGAACACCGGGGACTGCGCGTCGGCGGCGGCCACGTCGTCCCAGCGCTGGGTCCGGCCGCCGACCCGCTCGGCGATCCACGCCGTGACCTCGGCGGTGCTCAGCACGAAGGCGCGCAGGATGGTGTCCGCGGCGTCGGTGTCCGGCTCCCAACCGTGGGTGAGGTGCTCATCACTCATGCGCCGAACCAACCACATCGGAAACGCGGGTTCATATAGCGGTGACATTACGGAACTAGCGTCCGGACCATGGACCCCCGACGCGCAGTTTGGGCACTGGCCGCCGCGCTCGCCCTGACCGGGTGTGGCGGGTCGGACGACGCCCCGGCCGCCGCTGCCGCCGAGACGCCGATCGCGAACGCCTCCACGACGCCGACGGCCGCGGCCGGCCCGGCAGCGACGAGCGAGGAGGGAGAGAAACGCACGTCCGCGGCGGCGACGGTGGCGCCGGAGGTCGTCGTGCCTTCCACCGCCGACGCGGTGTCCTCCCAGCGCATGGGCGGCTGGCAGGGGCTCGTCGTCCAGGAGTTGCGCAAGGTCGAGCCTCGCCTGGTCACCAGTGACGCCGCAGCGGTGAAGAAGATCCGGGCCACCTGCGTGCAAATGGAGACCGGCCTGTTCGAGACCAAGGTGGTCCCGATCATTCTCAAGCGCTTCAGCACCGCGCAGTTCACGCCGAGCTACGAACTCGGCCAGCAGGTGTACTCGATCCTGCTGCAGTACGCCTGCTATCGCATGAACGCGACCTGAGGCGACGGGGCCGGTGCGGCCGTCCGGATCCGACCAGCGATCGGCCAGAGTGCCACGACGCCCGCCACGCCACTGACGTACAGCGCGGCCCCGAACGGCACGAATCGCGCACCGGCCATCACGACGAGCGCCAGCACGACTACCTCGGTCGAGCGCGGACTCAGCAGGCCGCTGCGTCGGATCCCCACCGCCAGCACGGCGACGCCGATCGCGAACGTGAGCGAGGCGGCCAGCAGAATCGGCAGGAACCACGTGTTCAGTTGTTCGAGGACGGCAGGGACCTCCGCCCCCGCCTGGGCCGCGGCGAGTGCGCCGATCTCCATGGCCGGGAGGAGCGCGAACAGCGTGCTGCCCAACACGAGGAACGGGGTGGCGAGAGTGCTCCAGGTGTGCTCTCCCACCGCGTGGAGTTCCGCGAGCACGGCCAACAGGGCGAGCAGGAGCAGGCCGCCCGCGACGCCGACCGCGAGGTGTGACAGCCCCCAGCGGGTTTCGTCATCGGTCAGTTCGGCCGCGACGGCAGCATCGTTGTTCAGGCGGGCGATGTAGGGGTGGTAGGCGAACGCGAGCAGCAGGAGCACCGGGGCCGCCGCCACGATGCCGGCCCGGGTCAGGGCCGGATGAGTGCTCATGACCAGAACGCCGCGGACTCGGCCGGGGCCGCCGAGAGGAACCACATCTCGGCGATCCGGTCACCCGCGAAGCGGTAGATGAATCCGTTGTTGATCGCCAGTGTGCGCCCGTCGACGGTGAGCATCGCGTGTTCCCATTCGGCGGCCCAATCGCCGGTTCCGACGCAGAACTGCTGCTCGAGCTTGAGGTTGCCGCCGGTCAGCTCGAACATCACGCCGAGGGCGCCGAGCAAGCCGTCCACGCCGGTGTAGTCCCCGGCGATCGGCAGTGCGCCACGGACGTGGAGGGCTACGTCCTCGGTGAACAGCGTGCTGAGCTTGTCGCGGTCGTGTCCGAAGATGGCTTGCGTCATCTCGTCGACGACGGTGACGTTCGGGTGGGTGCTCATGGCTGGCTCCTCGGGTCGGGTTCGGATGTCAGGACGGTAGGAGTCCGAGCCGCGCACCCGCATCGGGCAAATCGCGGAGTTCACGCCGCCGGCGCTCTAGGTAGATCTGCCGACGGCCGCCACAATCGACCTGTGGCGCGGGACCTGGGCCAGGGCCGGGACGCCTTCGACCGGCAGGCGTGGGCAGCGGCCTATAAGCATCTGTCGGTGGCGGCTGCCACCGAAGCGCTGGATGTCCCCGACCTCGAACGGCTGGCGACCGCCGCCTACCTGGTGGGCCGCCGATCAGAAAGCCACGACGCCTGGACGAAGGCCCACCAGGACTGCGTGCGCCGGGGCGAGACGGCCCGCGCGGCCCGGAGCGGATTCTGGCTGGCGGTCAGCCACCTGGAGAGCGGCGAGTCCGCGCAGGGCAGCGGGTGGATCGACCGGGCCCGCCGCCTACTGGACCAGCGCAAGCTCGACTGCGTCGAGCAGGGCTATCTGCGCTGGGCGGCGGCGTTGCGCAGCGCGTTCTCGGGGGACATCGAAGCGGGGTACGCCGGTTTCAGCGCGGCCGCCGAGATCGGTGAGCGGTTCGGGGATCTGGAACTGGTCGCGCGAGCCCGGGTCGGCCAGGGCCGTTGCCTGATCTACCTCGGGCGCATCGCGGAGGGCGTCGGTCTGCTGGACGAGGCGATGGTGGCGGTCGGCGCCAACGAGGTCTCGGCGGTCGCCGCCGGCGACGTGTACTGCACAGCGATCGAGGGCTATCAGGAGCTGTTCGACGTCGCCCGTGCGCGGGAGTGCACCGAAGCGCTGAGCCGGTGGTGCGAGTCGCAGCCCGACCTGGTGCTCTACCGCGGCCAGTGCCTGCTGCACCGCGCGGAGCTGATGGCGTTGCAGGGCGCCTGGGCCGATGCCGTGGTGGAAGCACAGAAGGCGTGCGACCGGCTGGTTCAGCCCCACCACCCCGCCCTGGGCGCCGCGACCTACATGAGGGCCGAGTTGCATCGCCTCCGCGGCGAATCCGACGAGGCCGAGGCGGCTTACAAAGCCGCCGGTGACCTCGGCCGTGACCCCCAGCCCGGGCTGGCGCTCCTGCGGCTCGCGCAGGGCCGCGCGGACGCCGCCGACGCGGCGATTCGGCGCGTGTGGGCGCACACCGAGAATCCGCTCTCCCGCGCCCGGATCGTCGCCGGCTACGTCGAGATCATGCTGAGCGTGGGTGCCGTCGCCGAGGCACGCTCCGCGGCCGACGGTCTGGCCGCGCTGCCGGCCGAGCTCGACCGGTCCTACCTGCGGGCGCTCACCGCCCAGGTCACCGGTGCAGTGCTGCTGGCCGAGCGCGATTTTCCCGGCGCACTGGCCGCGCTGCGCAGCGCCGTCACCGGGTGGTGCGACCTGGGAGCGCCCTACGACACGGCGCGTACCCGCCTGCTGATCGCGGCGGCGTGCCGCGAGCTCGGGGATGCCGAGGGCGCGTCCATCGAGGTCGAGGCGGCCCGCGTGGTGTTCGCCGAACTCGGCGCGCGCCCGGACCTCGCTCACGCGGACGCGCTGCTGGCGACACGGCGGCCGCGAGGCAACTCCGGGGGCCTCACCGATCGCGAGGTCGAGGTGATCGTGCTCGTGGCCGCCGGCAAGACCAACCGGGACATCGCCCGGGAGCTCGGGATCAGCGAGAAGACGGTGGCGAGCCACCTCAGCCACGTGTTCACGAAGCTGGGCCTGCCGTCCCGAGCGGCCGCGACTGCCTTCGCCTACGAGCACGGCCTGATGACGTGACGGGGCCGTAAGCCACCGGTAAGCGCGAGACGACTGGTGCCGGCCGTAGCGGGCTTCTAGGTTGACGGCGAAGGACACGACCCGCGACCGAGTCCGGGAGGCTCCTATGACCGAGACCTATGACGTCGTCGTGGTGGGAGCTCGTTGCGCGGGCTCCCCGATCGCGATGCTGCTGGCCCGCGAGGGGTACCGGGTGGTAGTGGTCGACCGGGCCGAATTCCCCAGCGACACGATATCGACGCACCTGCTGCACCCGCCCGCGGTCGACGCGCTGCGCCGCTGGGGTCTGCTGGACCGGTTGCTCGCCACCGGCTGCCCGCCGATCGACACCTACGTCTTCGACTTCGGTCCGATCGTCATCGCGGGCCCGCCCGGCGAATCCGACAGCCGGATCGCGTTCTGTCCGCGCCGCACCGTGTTGGACAAGATCCTGGTGGACGCTGCGGCGGAGGCCGGAGCGGAGGTCCGCGAGCGGTTCTCGGTGTCCGGGGTCGTGATCGAGGACGGCGTGGTCTGCGGCGTGCGTGGCCACGGCCCGGACGGGTCCGAGGTGACCGTCCGCGCCCGGGTTGTGGTCGGCGCCGACGGGGTGCGCTCGCAGGTCGCCGAAGCGGTGGGTGCGGAAACCTACCGCGAGGTGCCACCGCTGATCGCTCCGTACTACAGCTACTTCAGTGGGCTGCCTCTGGACGGGACCTTCCCGACCTGGATCCGCGGGGACTACGGGTGGGCGGTGATGCCGACCCACGACGACCTCACCTTGCTGGTCGGAGGCTGGCCGATGGCGGAGATGACGCGCAACCGCGACGACCTCGACGGCACGTTCCACCGCATCTTCGCCGCCGCACCGGAGTTCCTCGACCGGTTCGCCGCCGCGACTCGTGAGGCCCGTTGGGTCGGGATGCCGGTCCCCAACTATTTCCGGACGCCGTTCGGTCCCGGGTGGGTCCTGGTCGGCGACGCGGGCTACGTCAAGGACGCCATCACGGCGCACGGCATCAAGGATGCCTTCCGGGACGCCGAGGCCGGTTCGGCAGCGCTTGACGCGGTGCTATCCGGCACCCGCCCGTTCGACGACGCGATGGCCGAGTTCCAGCGCGAGCGCGACGCGGCCGGCCTGCCGATGTTCGAGTTCACCTGCCAGGTGGCCAGCCCCGGCCCGCCGCCACCGGAGATGCTTGCCCTGCTCGGGGCGGTGGCCGCCAGTCCGGAGGACTGCTCCGGGTTCACCCGGATGTGGGCGGGCGTGCTTTCGCCGGCGGAGTTCTTCGCCCCCGAGAACGTCGGGCGGATTCTGGCGGGCGCCGGTGCGCCCGCCGGGGCCTGACGCGGCATCAGGTGCGGATCTTGTAATCCTCAAGAAGCCGGCGGCCGATGATCATGCGCTGGATGTCCGCGGTGCCCTCGCCGATCAGCAGCATCGGGGCCTCGCGGTAGAGGCGCTCGATCTCGTACTCCTTGGAGTAGCCGTACCCGCCGTGGATGCGGAACGAGTCCTCGACGACCTGGTGGCAGTACTCGCTCGCGAGGTACTTGGCCATGCCGGCCTCGAGGTCGTTGCGCTGGCCGGAGTCCTTCTTGCGGGCGGCCATCGTCATCATCTGGTGCGCGGCCTCGACCTTGCAGGCCATGTCGGCCAGGCGGAACTGCACGGCCTGGTGCTCGGCGATGGGCTTGCCGAAGGTCGAACGCTGCTGGGCGTACTGGACGCCGAGTTCGAAGGCGCGGATCGCGACGCCACAGCCGCGGGCCGCGACGTTGACGCGGCCGACTTCGACGCCGTCCATCATCTGGTAGAAACCGCGGCCCCGGCCGGCGGCGCCGCCGAGCACCTGGTCCTGGGCGATGCGGAAGTCGTCGAAGACCATCTCGGTGCTGTCGACGCCCTTGTAGCCCATCTTCTCGATCTTGCCGGGCACGACCAGGCCCTTCGCGACCTCGCCGAAGCCGGGCTCCTTGTCCACCAGCAGGACGGTCATGTTCTTGTAGACCGACTCCGCGCCCTCGTCGGTCTTCACGAGCACCGCGGTGAGGTTCGACGAGCCGCCGTTGGTCAGCCACATCTTGGCGCCGTTGACGAGGAAGTCCTCCCCGTCCTCCTTGGCCCGGACCTTGATGGCGGCCACGTCGGAGCCGCACTCCGGCTCGGACATCGAGAACGAGCCGCGGACCTCGCCCTCGGCCATGCGGGGCAGGTACTTCTGCTTCTGCTCGTCGGTGCCGTGCTGCATGAGCATGTAGGCGACGATGAAGTGGGTGTTGATGATGCCGCTGACGCTCATCCACCCGCGGGCGATCTGCTCGACCACCAGGGCGTAGGTGAGCAGGGACTCACCAAGACCGCCGTACTCCTCGGGAATGGTGAGCCCGAACAGGCCCATCTCCTTCATCCCGTCGACGATCTTCTGCGGGTACTCGTCCGCGTGCTCCAGCGCCTGGGCGTTGGGGATGATCTCCTTCTCGACGAAGTCCGCCACTGTGCGCAGGATCTCCTGCTGGACGTCGGTCAGGTTCTCGGTCTGCGCGAGGCGGCCCATGGCGTCGGTCTCCCGGTGTCAGCTGCGTCACTGTCGTGGCGGAATTGCCGGATACAGGATCGCGGTAACGTCGAAACCGGTAGCGACCGGGTCGGCAGGTGGAGGTATCGGGCATGTCGGTGGATGCGCTGAGCGCCGAGATCGCCTATCCCCAGAAGGGGTTCCAGGTCCCCGAGGGGGCGACGGACGTCCTGCTGATCCGGCACGGCCAGTCCGCGGGCATGACCGCCAGCACCTACCGCCGGACCGAGACCGGCCAGGCCGACCCGGAGCTCTCGGACCAGGGCCACCGGCAGGCCGCGGCGATGGCGGAGCGCATGTCCCGCATGGGGATCCAGGCGCTGTACGCCTCCACACTGATCCGGACCCAGCAGACCGCGGCGCCCCTGGCGTCGTTCACCGGCCTGACGCCGACGATCGTTCCGGAGCTGCGCGAGGTCGAGCTCGGCGACTGGGAGGGCGGGGAGTTCCGCCGCCGCCTGGAGCAGCAGGACCCGATGATCCTGACCCTGATGCGCGAAGGCAGCTGGGACTACGTCCCGAACGGCGAGGGCGACGCGGCGTTCACCGCGCGGGTCAAGGCCGGGCTCAAGCAGGTCGTCGAGGCGCACCCGGGGGAGCGGATCGCCGTCGTGTGTCACGGCGGTGTCATCGGAGCCGCGATCGCGATCGCGACCGGGTGCTCACCGATGGCCTTCATGCACGTCGACAACTGCTCGATCAGCCACGTGATCGTCCACGACGGATTGGCGATCGTGCGCCGCGTCAACGACACCGCACACCTCGGGCCGGCGTTCTCCCAGACCACCGACGAAGCGCTGATCTGAGCCATGGCCGTCGCCGGGTTGGTGCTGGCCGCCGGCTCGGGCAGCCGGCTCGGCAGTCCGAAGGCGCTCGTCGAACTCGGCGGGGAGCGCCTGGTCGACCGTGCGGTCCGTGTGATGGTCGACGGTGGGTGTGCCCCGGTCGTCGTCGTGTCCGGTGCGGCGCCCTTCGAGGTCGCCGGCGCCGCGGTGGTCCCCAACCCCGACTGGGCGACCGGCATGGGGTCCTCGCTGCGGGTCGGGCTCGCCGCCCTGGCGGACTCCGAGGCGGACGCCGTCGTCGTCTCGCTGGTGGACCAGCCCGGCATCGGCCCGGCGGTGATCCGCCGGGTGATCGAAGCCTTCGCCGCCGGCGCGACCGTCGCCACCGCGACGTACGACGGCAAGCGTCGCAACCCCGTCCTGCTCGCCCGGCCGACCTGGGCCGAGGTCTCCCGCCTGGCCGAGGGCGACGCCGGGGCCCGGCCGTATCTGGCCGCGCACGCCGACGAGGTCACCCCCGTGCCCTGCGACGACCTGGGCGTCGCGGATGACATCGACACCCCGGCGGACCTGGCGCGCGCCCGCGGGGAAGCAGACGGCGCCTGACGGCGTTGGCGTCAGAGAAACCCGACTTAGACTGACCGTTTGGCACCCGATCGATGGAGCGCGTGATGAGCCTGCCCGACACCCTGAGCCCGACGACCCTGCGCCAGAAGAACGGCTCGGTCCGCCTGCTCGACGTCCGCACCCCCGGCGAATTCGCCGCGGCCCGGATCCCCGGCTCGCACAACATCCCGCTCGGTGACCTCGACTCCCACGCCGACGCCCTGGCCGCCGGCGACACCGACCTCGTCGTCGTCTGCCAGTCCGGCGGGCGGGCCAAGATGGCCGCCGAGACGCTGCGGGCCAAGGGCCGCGCGAACGTCTCCGTCCTCGACGGCGGTCTCGCCGCCTGGGAGTCCGTCGGCGGCGAGACCGACGGCGGTGCCTCGGCCTGGACGATCGAGCGACAGGTTCGCCTGGTCGCCGGCTCGCTCGTGCTCACCGGCATTGCCCTGAGCCTGAAGTACCCGAAGGCGAAGTTTCTCTCCGGCGCCATCGGCGGCGGCCTCACCTTCGCGGCCGTCTCGAACACCTGCATGATGGGGTCGATACTCAGCAAGCTCCGGTTCAACCGGGCCGCCTCCGCCGACATCGACACCGCGATCGCGTCGCTCTCTTCCTGACCCTCAGGGCCGGCCGGGCCGGTGGGGCAGCCCGTCCGCCTGCTGTCCGATAGGTCCGGGTTGGCGCGGTATCGGCGTCATCCTTCCGGCCACGTCCAGTGGGATGTGGTGCGCGTTCGGGCGATAAGCGAGAGGCTGTGGAGGAGAAAACACGTCTCTCGGGGGGACCAGTGCGGATCGGGGTCGCGGGCGTCGGGCGCATCGGCGCGCTGCACGCACAGAACGTGGTGGCTGCCGTCGGAGCGGCCGCAGTCGTGGTTGCCGACGCGGACGCCGATCGGGCCCGCGCAGCGGCGGACGTCCTGGGCGTCGCCTGCGCCGGGGACGTGGAGGCGATGCTCGCGGCCGGGATCGACGGGTTGGTCGTCGCGACCCCGACCGACACCCACGCGGCCCTGGTGCTGCGCGCCGTCGAGGCGGGCATTCCGGTGTTCTGCGAGAAGCCCGTGGCCCCGGACATCGGACGTACCCGCGCGGTCCTGAACCAGGTGCAGGCGCTCGGGGGCGTGGTGCAGGTCGGCTTCCAGCGGCGGTTCGACCCCGGCTACGTCGCGGCCCGAGCCGCGGTGGTCTCCGGAGCGCTCGGTCCGGTGCACACCATCACCGGGCAGACGCTCGACCCGACCCCGCCGCCCGCCGCCTACGTCACCGTCTCCGGCGGCATCTTCCGTGACTGCCTGGTGCACGACCTCGACATCCTCCGGTGGGTCAGCGGCCAGGAGGCCGTCGAGGTCTACGCCACCGGCGCGAACCTGGGCGACGACTACATCAAGCACGCCGGTGACGTCGACGCGGTCGCGGTGACGCTGACGATGACCGACGGTTCGCTCGCGATGCTCTCCGCCAGCCGCTACAACCTGGCCGGCTACGACGTCCGCATGGAGGTCCGCGGCCACAACGACTCGGTGGTTGTGGGCCTCGAGCCGCGGACGCCGATCCGTTCGCTGGAGCCCACCGCCGCCGCGTCGGAGACCCCCTACCCGGGCTTCCTCGAGCGTTTCGCGGGGGCATATGCCGCGGAGATGGCCGCGTTCGTCGGGCTGGTCCGCGACGGCGGCGCCAGTCGCTGCACGGTCGCCGATGCCCTCGCTGCCTTCGTGCTCGCCGAGGCCTGTGACATCTCGCGACGCGAGCGCCGTCCGGTGCTGATCGCGGAAATCGAGTCCGGCGGGCCCAGCGTTCCCGGCCAGGCCGACCGCAGCCTGAGCATCGTCGAGGGTGTGGCATGACCGAGGCGATCGGTTGCCCGCGCCAGCGCGTCGCGCGCGCCCGCATCACCGAGCCTCGTCCCTGGACCCATCGTCTGGCCGGCGCCCCCATCTCCTGGGGCGTCTGCGAGGTGCCCGGCTGGGGCTATCAGCTGCCTGTCGACCTGGTGCTGTCCGAGATGGCCGCGGCCGGCCTGGCCGCCAGCGAGTTCGGCCCGGACGGGTTCCTTCCTGACGCCGGGTCAGACCGCGCCGCCACGCTGCAACGCCACGGCATGAGTGCCGTCGGCGGCTTCGTCCCTGTCGTCCTCCACCTCGCCGAGATCGACCCATCGGAGTTCGACCCGCTGTTCCGCGCCTTCGCCGAGGCCGGCGCCGACGTCGTCGTGTTCGCGGCCGTGACCGGTCAGGACGGCTACGACGCCCGGCCGGAGCTGGACCTGAACGCCTGGTCCCTGCTGGGCATGAACCTGGAGCGTCTCTCCGAGGTCGCCGCCGACCACGGACTGCTCGGCACGCTGCACCCACACGTAGGAACGGTCGTCGAGCGGCCCGCGGAGGTCGACATCGTCCTGGCGTCGTCGAACATCGGGTTGTGCCTGGACACCGGGCACCTCCTGGCCGGTGGCGGCGACCCGCTCGCGCTGACCAAGGTCGCGACGAGCAGGATCAAGCACGTGCACCTCAAGGACGTCGACGCCGCGATGGCCGCCCGCGTGCGCGCCGGTGAGCTGACCTACACCGACGCCGTGCGCGCCGGGATGTACCGGCCGCTGGGGGACGGCGACTCGCGCGTCGCGGAGATCGTCTCGACGCTGGAGGCGGCCGGCTATCAGGGCTGGTACGTCCTCGAGCAGGACCGCATCCTGCCGCCTCCGCGCGGAGCCGGCGCCGACGCGGACGCCGAGGCCGCCGGCGCGATCCGCGCCGACGTGAACGCCAGCCTGGCCCACCTGCGGGCGGCAGTTCCGGCATGAACGCCACGGCGCCGGAGATTCTGACGATCGGTCGGATCGGCGTCGACGTTTACCCGCAGCAGGTCGGCGTCGGGCTGGAGGACGTCTCCAGCTTCGGCAAGTACCTGGGCGGCAGCGCGGCCAACGTCGCGGTCGCGGCGGCCCGTCACGGCCGCAGCGTGGGGTTGGTCAGCGGTGTCGGTGACGATCCGTTCGGCCGGTTCCTCCGCCGGGCGCTGGCCGGATTCGGCGTCTCCGACGCGCACGTCCGGACCGTCCCCGGCGGGCGCACCCCGGTGACCTTCTGCGAGATGTTCCCGCCCGACGACTTCCCGCTCTACTTCTACCGCGACGACGCCCCGGACCTGCAGATCGAGGCCGGCGGCGATCTCGTCGCCGCCGTGCGCAACGCCGCGTTGTGCTGGGCGACGGTCACCGGGCTCTCCCGGGAGCCGAGCCGTGCGACCACGCTGACCGCCCTGTCCGCCCGCGAGCGCCGCGACCACACCGTGCTCGATCTGGACTGGCGCCCGATGTTCTGGTCCTCCGCCGACGAGGCCTACCCGTGGATCCGGGCCGCGCTCGCGCGATCCACCGTCGCGATCGGCAATCTCGACGAGTGCGAGGTGGCGACGGGCGAACGCGATCCGCGGGCCGCCGCCGAAGAGCTGCGCGAGGCGGGAATTTCGATCGCTGTTGTGAAGATGGGCCCGGCCGGCGTGCTGGGCCTGGACGACGACGGGTTCGTCGAGGTCCCGCCGTACCGGATCGACGTGCTGAACGGCCTCGGTGCCGGCGACGCCTTCGGCGGAGCGTTCTGCCACGGCCTGCTCGCCGGCTGGCCGCTCGAGCGGATCCTGCGCTTCGCCAACGTCGCGGGTGCGCTGGTGGCGGCGCAGATCGCCTGCTCCGACGCGATGCCGACGACCGCCGAGGTCGAGGCCCACCTGGCGGCGCGGTCATGAGCGCCGAAGGACTGCCTACCGGGCCCGACGAGGTCGGCCCGGCCGAGGAAGCCCCCGGCGGCCCCACGTTGCATCTGCCGCGGGGGTCGACGGCGAACGGCCCGTGGGCCCTGGAGATCGCGTCCGGGCGACCGGGGTGGGAGCACACCTCCCTGCGGATCCTCGAGCTGGGGCCGGGCGGCTCCCACACGTGGGACACCGGCGAGGAGGAAGCGGTCGTGCTCCCGCTGGCCGGGGCGACGACCGTGCGCTGCGAAGGACACACCTTCGAACTGATCGGTCGTCAGAACGTCTTTGAACGGGTCAGCGACCTGGCGTACGTCCCGCGTGAGGCCACGGTGTCGCTGTTCTCGATCCGCGGGGGGCGGTTCGCCGTCGCGGGTGCCCGCTGCGAGCGGCGCCTGGAACCGAGCTACCTGGCGGCGGACAAGATTCCGGTCGAGGTCCGCGGCGCCGGCAGCGCCACCCGGCAGGTGACCAACTTCGGCATTCCCGGGGTGCTGGCGGCGGACAGGCTGATCGCCTGCGAGGTGCTCACCCCCGGCGGCAACTGGTCCTCGTTCCCGCCGCACAAGCACGACACCGAACGGCCCGGCGTCGAGTCCGAACTCGAAGAGATCTACTACTTCGAACTCGCGCGCCCCGGCCTGGCCTACCACCGTGTCTACGGCACCCAGGAGCGCCCGATCGACGTGCTTGCCGAGGTTCGCGACGGCGATGCGGTGCTCGTGCCCCACGGGTGGCACGGTCCATCGATCGCCGCGCCGGGCGTCGATCTGTACTACCTGAACGTGATGGCCGGCCCTGGTCCGGAGCGCGCCTGGCTGATCTGCGACGACCCGGCCCACACCTGGGTCCGCGGCACCTGGCTCGACCAGGAGTGCGACCCGCGGGTGCCGATGACCTCCGCATCAGGCCGCATCGCGCGATGATCAGGGCATGACCGTTCGCCTCACCGTCGCACAAGCCCTGGTCCGCTTCCTCGCGGTCCAGTACTCCGAGCGGGACGGCGAGCGGCAGCGACTGATCCCGGGCTGCTTCGGCATCTTCGGCCACGGCAACGTCGCGGGGGTGGGCCAGGCGCTGCTGCAGGCCTCCGCCACGGGCGAGGCCGACCTGCCCTACTACCTCGCGCGGAACGAGCAGGCGATGGTCCACGCGGCCTGCGGGTACGCCCGGATGCGGGACCGGTTGCAGACGCTCGCCTGCACGACCTCGATCGGGCCGGGCGCGACGAACATGGTCACCGGGGCTGCCCTGGCGACCATCAACCGGTTGCCGGTGCTGCTGCTCCCCGGCGACGTCTTCGCCACCCGGGCGGCCGGCGCGCTGCTGCAGGAACTCGAGCTCCCGGGGGAGCCGGGCACCAGCGTCAACGACGCCTTCCGGCCGGTGTCGAAGTTCTTCGCCCGCGTCGAGCGGCCCGAGCAGTTGCCGCAAGCGATGCTCGGCGCGATGCGGACGCTGACCGACCCGGCCGAGACCGGCGCGGTGACGATCGCGCTGCCCCAGGACGTCCAGGCCGAGGCCTTCGACTGGCCGGAGGAGCTCTTCGCCGGGCGGACCTGGCACGTGCCGCGGGCGCAGCCGGACGCGGTGGCGCTGGCCCGGGCGACGGAGGTGCTCCGTAGCGCCCAGCGACCGTTGCTCGTGGCCGGGGGCGGCGTCGCGTACTCCGCCGCCGAGGCGGCCCTGCTCGAGTTCGCCGAGGCGACCGGGATCCCCGTCGCGGACACCCACGCCGGCAAGGGAACGCTGCCCGTTCGACCACCCGCTCTCGGCCGGTCCGCTGGGAGCCACCGGCACGCCCGTCGCCAACGCTCTCGCGGCGGAAGCCGATGTCGTGATCGGGGTCGGGACGCGCTGGAGCGACTTCACCACCGGCTCCCGGACGGTGTTCGCCGCGGGCGTCCGCTTCGTCAACCTCAACGTGGCCACGGTCGACGCGGCGAAGCACGGTGCGGTGATGCTTCCGGCCGACGCCCGCGCCGGGCTGCAGGCGCTGACCGCGGCGCTCGCCGGCCACTCCGCCCCGATCGCCTGGGCACAACGACTCGGCCGGGCCCGGGGCGAGTGGGCTCCGGTCGCGGACGCCGCCCTGGCCGGGCCTGGGGGAGAGCCGCCGGTGCAGACCGCCATCCTCGGTGCCCTCAACGAGGCGCTGAATGCCCGGGAGGGCACGGTCGTCGCGGCCGCCGGCAGCATGCCCGGTCAGCTGCAGATGCTCTGGCGGGCACGGGACGCGAAGGGGTACCACGTCGAGTACGGGTTCTCCTGCATGGGCTACGAGATCGCCGGCGCCCTGGGCGTGAAGATGGCCGCGCCGGAGCGGGACGTGGTCGCTCTTGTCGGCGACGGCTCCTATCTGATGATGAGTCAGGAAATTGTGACCGCGGTCTCCGAGCGGATCCCGCTGACGATCGTGCTCGTCGACAACGCGGGCTTCGGGTCCATCGGTGCGCTCTCGCAGTCGCTCGGCAGTCAGCGCTTCGGCACCGCCTACCGCTATCGCAACGTCGAAAGCGGACGTCTCGACGGCGAGTGCCTCCCCGTCGACCTCGGCGACAACGCCGCCAGCCTCGGAGCTGAGGTGTTGCGCCCCACCACGCTGGATGACTTCCGCAAGGCGCTGAGTACCGCGCTGGACTCCCCGGCGGTGACCGTCGTCTACATTCGCGTCGACCCGCTCGCGCCCGCCCCGTCCTCGGGCTGCTGGTGGGATGTCCCCGTCGCCGAGGTCTCGGCCCTGGAGTCGACCCAGGCCGCCCGCGCGGCCTACGAGGCCGCGAAGGCGAACCAACGGCCGCTGCTCTGAGCAAAGCGGACCGGGGTGGCTCCCGCCAGCACCCGGTGGGGGTGTCCTAGGGGCTGGTCTTGTGCAGCTTCGCCGTGATGGTGTGCACGGTCGTGCCGTCCTTGATCAGCCGGATCGTGAGGACGTCGTCCCAGTCGGCCTCGCCGTTGTGGGCGTAGCTCCAGGTGACGGCGGAGCTTCCGGTCGAGGGCACGGTCACCGTGCGGGTCGCTGCTTTACTGCCGCCGGTCGTGAAGGCGCCGCTGCCCTTGGACTGCGCGGCGGTGAACTGGAGCTGGTAGCCGGCGCCGGCGTTGCCGGCCGCGTTGCCGTACGCATCGGTCAGGACGATCTGTCCGGCAACGGCTCCGTCGTTGCCCAGCGCGGTGCCGGTGCAGGAGATGGTCGTCGGGCAGGTGACGACGCCGAGCGTCGGCGAGCTCATCCCGGTGAAGCCGGCGTTCGCGGGCAAACCGCCGCTGACCGTCACCGCGAGTGTGGTCGGCGTGGTGACGGACCCGGTCGTGGCCTTCAGCTGCGCGCTCTCCGCCTTGACGAAGGTCAGCGCGACGTTGGTGGCGACACCGCTGGTGAACGAGGCCGAGGTGCTCGCGGTCGGCGAGGCGCCGTTCGGGGCGGTGCCGGCGCCGGACCACGCCAGCACCCGCGAGCCGCTCGCGGTGGTGGCGGTGTTGCCGTAGGCGTCGACGGCGGTGACCGAGGCCAAGGTGTAGGCCACACCGGCCTGCGCGGTCGACGGCCCGGCCAGGGCGTAGGTCGACGCGGCGGCGGGGGCCACGGTGACGGCTGCCGTGTTCGCGCTGAGCCCGGCGGCGGAGACCGTCAGCGTCGTCGAGCCCGCCTTCACCAGCGTCACCGGAATCGTGGCGATGCCGAGAGTGAAGGACGCCGTGACCGGCACCGTCGCCGCCGTGCCGTTCGGGCTGTTCGGGGCACCCGTGACGAGCACGGTCTTGGTGCCGTTGAAGGAGACGTCCGGAATGCCGGCGAGCGTCCGCGCGGTCGCGGTCACGTTGAGGACGTTGCCGGCGACCACGTTCGTCGAGGCGGCGACCGCGGTGATGTTCGTGGTCAGCAGTCCGACGTCGACACTGGTCGTCAGCACGGAGGGTCCGAGCGCACGCCAGTTCTGAAGCCGGCCGACCACCTGATAGGTGTTCTGCTGCCCGACCACCGGGCTGGTGTCGATGCAGGACCCGGTGCCGTCGGCCGCCGGGGTGATGGTGCAGACGTTGGCCGCAGCGGTCGGGGCGGTGCGGTGAACGAGGTAGGAGGTCGGTCGCGGGCCCGTCGCGGGCGGGGAGGTCACGGAGATGCGGACATCGCCGTTCGACATCATCGACGAGACGGTCGGCGGGCCGAGCGAACCGGCGCGGGTGGCACCGTTGACGCCCGTCGATCCGACGGTCCAGAAGCCGTACGCGGCGACGGGGGCGAGGACGGCTCCCGCAACCAGCGCGGGCACGAGGACGCGGCGGCGCATCAGTTCGTCCGTCCGGTGAGAGTCACGGGCACGCTGAAAGTAGCTGACTGGCATCCCGACTGCGCGGCGGCGCCCATGGCGACCGCGTCGGCCAAGATGACGGTGACGTTGCCCCCGGCCGGGACGGTGAAGGGCAGTCCGGAGGCCGGCGTGATGAGGCTGATCGCAGGATCCGTGGCGGAGCAGATGCCCGCCGCGCCCGAGACCCCGACGCTCACCGAGCCGGTGGAGATGGCGGTGACGGTGATCGGCACGGTGTTGGGGTTCTGCACCGCGACGACCAGCGAACCGGTGCCCCCAGGAATCAGCGCGCCGGTGGCTGCCGCGGTGCCGGTCAGGCCGGTGAGCGAGGTGAGGGCGCCGGCGGTGGCGCTGCCGGTCCCGGTGCCGGTGGCCATCCAGTAGGCCTGGGCGACGCCGCTCGGCAGGGCGAGCGCGGCGGCGACGGTGCCGACCGTGACGAGCGCACGGCGGGTCCGCGGCGCAGCGTGGCGGCTCATTCCGACCGCCCCTCGACGCCGTAGGTGAAGGTGACGGTCGCGCCCTGGCAGCCGTCCTGGTTGGAACTGGTGTTGCGCATCCGCACCTGCGGCCATTGGGCGGCCGGGACGTCGAGCTGCTCGAGCGAACGGGTCTGACGGGGTGTCAGGGTGACCGCGCTGCCCGTGTAGGGCAGCACCTCGAAGTCGGCGAGGGTGCACGGCCGACCGGCCGACGCGCGGGGCGCGGACACGGAGGCGAGGGTGGCGGAGACGCCGCTGATGCGAACCCCCGCGCCGTTCGGATTCGTCAGGCTGAGGTTGAGACCGGCACCCGCGCCGGGGCGGAGCACCGTACCGAGGGTGCCGGAGACCTGCACGAGTCCGCCGGTGCCCGCCATGCTCTCCGACTGAACCTTGAGGCGCACGACGGCGCCGGCCACGGCGTCCTGCCCCGTCCCGCGCAGGACGACGTTGTAGTCGCCGGCGGTCAGCACGACCGTCGTTCGCGTCGCCTTGACGCGCAGCGGCGGGTTCCCGGCCGCGGGGGCGAGGGCGGCGCCGATCAGAACGGAGACCCCCAGCAACGCCAGCAGACCGAGGAAGAAGGCGGCCCGGCGGCGACGCCGCTCGTCCTTTTCCTCGGTCACTGGCCGTTCCCCCCGGTTGCCCTGATGAACTCGAACTCGGTGCGTTACGAAACTCGATCGGGCGGGCGGGATGACGGCCCGCTCGCCCGATCGTCGAGCGGCGATCAGCTGGCGACGAAGGTGAGCTTCGGCGCTGCGTTCTTGCAGTTGTCCTGGTTCGTGTTGAGGTTCTTCAGCGTCAGCGAGACGGTGCCGGTCTTGGTCCCGTTGTCGCCGTCGATCTGACCTGCGGTGACCTGCGGCACACCGACCAGGAAGTCGGCCGCGGTGCAGTCCGGCTTGGTCGCGTCGGTGGCCTTGGTGAAGGCGTCCACGGTGACGGCGACATTGGTCAGGTACTGGTTGAAGGTCGCCGGGTTGGTCACGGTGAAGTTCACGGTCTGCGCGATGCCGGGGAAGAGGTCCGTCACCACGTTCGTCTGGTCGATCTCGAACTCGACGGCGTCGCCCGCGGTGGCGGAACCGTCGCCCGTGCCGCCGGTGGTCCAGTAGGCGTACGCGCCACCGGCCCCGGCCATCGCGACAGCGGCAACGGCGACGACAACAACGGCCTTCTTCTTGGTGATGCGCATGACGAGAAGTCCCCTTCGAAGTTCGGTTCGCAGGGGTCTCCCTGCGGTCACCCACGTGGTGCGGGCTGCTGATACCGACTTCGACGAAACGGACCCTTGGGGTGACGAGACCAAAGTCCCGAAACCGGACATCGAACGGCCCGATCTGCGCTCAGCCGAAGGGCGTAGGCCGAAAGGAGTACGGCGGCTGAGGCGACCTCGGTCACCTCGCGCGCCATACTTGGCGCAGAGAACGGGGAGGGCGCGTGCGCGAGATCGGCCACTGGATCGACGGCGTCGAGACACCGGGCGGCTCCGGCCGCACCGGGCCGGTGTTCCAGCCGGCGACGGGGGAGATCCAGGCCCGGGTCGCCTATGCCGACGCCGCGGACGTCGACGCCGCGGTGCAGGCCGCGGCCAAGGCGGCGGATGCCTGGCGCGAGACCTCGTTGGTGGCCCGGGCGCGGATCCTGTTCGCCTTCCGCGAGCTGCTGCATCGCAATGTCGATGCCGTCGCGGAGCTCATCACCGACGAGCACGGCAAGACCCTCGCCGACGCGCGGGGCGAGGTCACCCGCGGCCTCGAGGTCGTGGAGTTCGCCTGCGGCATACCGCACCTGCTCAAGGGCGAGTACTCCGATCAGGTCTCGACCGCGGTCGACGCCTACTCGTTCCGCCAGCCGCTGGGCGTGTGCGCCGGGATCACGCCGTTCAACTTCCCGGCGATGGTTCCGCTCTGGATGCACCCGATCGCCATCGCGGCCGGCAATACCTTCGTGCTCAAGCCGAGCGAGCGCGACCCGTCAGCCTCGATGCTCGTCGCGAAGCTCTATGCCGAGGCGGGCCTGCCGTCCGGCGTCTTCAACGTCCTGCACGGTGACAAGGTCGCGGTGGAGTCGCTGCTGGACCACCCCGGCGTCTCCGCGGTCTCCTTCGTGGGCTCGACACCGATCGCCAAGTTCGTGCACGCCCGGGCGACTGCCGCCGGCAAGCGGGTGCAGGCGCTCGGCGGAGCGAAGAACCACGCCGTCGTCCTGCCCGACGCCGACCTCGACACGGCCGCGGCCGAACTGACCGCCGCCGGGTACGGCAGCGCCGGCCAGCGGTGCATGGCGATCTCGGTCGTCGTGGCGGTGGGCGATGCCGCCGACGGACTCGTGGAGCGCCTGGCAACCCGGGCCGCCGCGATCCGCGTCGGCCCCGGCCGAGCTCCCGACTCCGAGATGGGGCCCCTGGTCACCGCCGAGGCGGCGGAGCGGGTTCGCGGCTACGTCGAGCGCTCCGACGCGCGGGTGGTCGTCGACGGACGCGACCTGCAGGTACCCGACCACACCGGCGGCTACTGGGTCGGCCCGACGCTGCTCGACGACGTTGCGCCGACGAGCGAGGCCTACACCGACGAGATCTTCGGCCCGGTCCTCGCCGTGGTGCGGGTGGCGACCTTCGACGAGGCGATCGCGCTCGTCAACGCCAACCCGTACGGCAACGGCGTGGCCGTCTTCACGACCAGCGGTGGCGCCGCGCGCCGCTTCACCCGTGAGGTGCAGGTCGGGATGGTCGGGGTCAACGTGCCGATCCCGGTGCCGATGGCGTTCTACTCCTTCGGGGGCTGGAAGGACTCGCTCTTCGGCGACACGCACGTGCACGGAGCCGAGGGGATCCGGTTCTACACCCGCGCGAAGGCCGTCACGAGCCGCTGGCCCGACGTCGGAAGTACTGACGCTGCGTTGCACTTCCCGACCGCCCGTTGAGCCGTTCGGGGGGTGACACGGCGGATTCGCCGGGAGAGCACCGCGGGATTAACACCGGCGAAACCTGTACGGCCCCGTACGCGGTTACCGTCGAACGATGAACGCCCCCGCCGGAACTGTTACCTGCGCGCTCGAACGCTCCGGCACCTACACCTCGACCGTGACCCTGATCGGGCAGGTCATCGCTCTGCAGGGCACGCGGATCGCGCGCGAGCTGGCGCGGCCGCGTCCGGACCGGGCAGCGATCGCCGCGCTGGAGAGCGCCCGTGCCACCGCGGTGCAGGTGTGCCGGACGCTGAACTCCGCAGCGGCGGCGCCGCTGGATGAGATCCGCGACACCTATGCCCAGATGTACCTCGACCTGCTGGCCAGCACGGCCGCGAACCGCCGGGACGCTTTCACCACCTGACCTGCGAACTTCGCCGCCGGCTCCGCGTATCGTTCGCGACGTGGACTCAGCGGAGCAGCCCCCCGGGGAACCGGGTTCGCCGGGCGAACGGACGTTGACGTTCGACATCGGCGGCACCGGGCTGAAGGCGACGGTGCTCGACGGCGCGGGGGTCCCGCTGGTCGAGCGGGTTCGGGTCCGCACGCCCTACCCCTGCCCCCCGGAGCGGCTGATAGCCACGCTGCTCGAGGTCTCCGAGCGGTTGCCGGCCTTCGACCGGATCTCGGTCGGGCTCCCGGGCATGGTGCGCAAGGGCCATGTGCTCGCCACGCCGCACTTCGTCACCGAGGCCGGACCCTTCACCCCGGTGCGGCCGGACCTGCTCGCGGCCTGGAACAACTACGACGCCGCGACCGAACTGCACAAGGCCTTCGCCTGTCCGGTGCGCGTGGTGAACGATGCCGAGATGGCCGGCTTCGGTGTCGTCACCGGCACCGGCTTCGAGGTGCTGCTCGCCCTCGGCACCGGACTCGGCGCGGCGCTGTTCGACAACGGCCGCATCCTGCCCAAGCTCGAGCTCTCCCAGGCGCCGTTCCGCCGCGGTGAGTCCTACGACCAGCAGCTGGGCGATCACGCCCGCCGAGCGGTCGGCAACCTCACGTGGACCCGACGGTTCGACCGCGCCCTTTCCCGCTGGCATGCCGTGCTGTGGTGGGACCGGCTCTACGTGGGTGGCGGCAACGCGAAGCACCTCGTCGGCGATCTGTCGTTCGAGCACACCCGCGTCGGCAACGAGGCCGGGCTGCTCGGTGGGTTCAAGCTCTGGCAGTACCCGATCGACTGACGCAAGGTCAGAAAAGCTTCAGAGAACCGCGTTGAGGAATGCGCGCGCCAGGGGACCGGCCGTGGCCGGCCCGCTGGTACCCCGCTCGACCACGACCGCGAAGGCGAGCGTGCCGACGTAGCCGACCATCCACGCGTGCTTCCCCGGCTCCGTGTCACTGCCGTAGAGCGCGGTGCCGCTGGTCGCGCCCACGGAGTCGCGAACGTGGGCGATCTCTCCGGTGCCGTCGCTCGCGGCGACCTGCATCAGGTTCTGCAGCTCGGAGGCGAACGGCAGCGGGTCGAGCGGCGGGCGGTCGTCCTCGGCCGGGGTGAACACCGCGGCGGGGGACTGCGGAATCTGGGGGAGCGGGGACGCTGTGCTCGGCACGGTCCCGGGCGGCGGAACGATCGGGGGACTGCCCTCGGGAGCGGTCACCGGGGGACGGCCGTCGAGCACCAGACGGGGGTACTGCGGGGTGCCGGACGCGATGCCCGCGGCCACCACCGCCATCGCCAGCGGGCTCATCAGCACCCGGCCCTGACCGATCGCGCTGTTGGCGAGCTCGAGGCGGTCGACGGCGGGCGGGACGTCGCCGGAGAAGGTGTTGACCAGCAGATCCCAGTCGCCGCCGACGCCGAACGCGTCCGCCGCATCGGTGAGCGCATCGGTCTCCAGGTCGGCGACCCGGCGCGCGAAGGCGGTGTTGCACGACTGGGCGAAGCTCGACGTCAGCGAGATCTGCCCCTTCGAGCCCAGTCCGTCGTAGTTCTCGAAGCGCTTGCCCTCGATCGTGACAGCCGCCGGGCAGCCGATCTGGTCGCTGGGCGTGACGCCGCCCTGCAGGAGGGCCAGCGCGCTGATCATCTTGAACGCGGTACCCGGTGAGTACTGCCCATTGAGGGCCCGGTCCTCGCCCGCCTTGTCGACCGGACCACTGGCGACCGCGAGCACGTGGCCCGTGGCGGTGTCGATCGCCACGAGCGAGGAGTTCTCCTCGGTCAGCGTCACCGCGCTCTCGGCCGCGGCCTGGATCCGCATGTCGAGCGTGGTGTGCAGCGCCGTTCCGGGCACGGCGACGAATTCGATCAGCGTCTCCATCGGCGTGCCGGTGTCGGCGTCAACCAGGTCGATGCGTCCGCCGGCGCGACCGGCCAGCTGCTTCTGGTAGAGCGACTGCAGCCCGAACAGCCCGAGGGAGTCCTCGTCGGTGGCGGTCGGACCGGCGTTGGCCAGCGACCCGGGGGTCGCGTTGCCGACCGCGCCCAGGACCTCACGGGCGAACTGGCGGGTGGGGGCCAAGGTCAGCGTGTCGGCCTCGACGATGGCGCCGTTGATCGCGGCGATCTCCGCGCGCAGCGCGTTGTACTGGGCCTGGCGCAGGACGGCGGCCTCGACGAAGTCGCCCTCGTCCGCCTTGGCGGTCCGGGTCAGGAGCCCGTCGACATTGACGTTCAGCAGCTCGGAGATTTTCTCGATCGCCTGGTCGGGCACCGAGCCGGCCCTGACTCCCACCCTCGCCACCGGCTCCTGGGTGACCAGCGGGTTGTTGTTGCGGTCGAAGATCGGAGCGCGGGGCGGCAGTTGCCGCAGGCGGCTGAAGGCGGTCGCCGCCGTCATCCGCGGGTGCAGGATGTTCGGCGCCCAGCGCACCTTCCACTCGCCCTCCGTCGAGCGGACGATCTGCAGGGCGGAGGCGTAGCTCCATTCGCCGAGACCGGTGACCTGCAGATCGGCGTCGAACTCCATCCGACAGCCGCTGGATCCTTCGCAGTTGCCGGACAGGTCGCCCGGGACGAACTCGCGCCGGTCGACCCGCAGCGCGTCCTGCATGTCGTTGAGGGCGGCGGCGGCCTCGGCCGGCTCGGTGGTGCGCCGTGAGGCTTCGTTGAAGCGCGCCGCGGCCCATTCGGCCAGGAAGCCCTCAGCGGCCGCGCGGGGGCTGTTCTTCCCGCCGCCGCCGCCACCTCCGCCATCGTCGTCGCCGAACACGCCGCAGCCACTGATCAGCAACGCCGCCGCCAGGACGGCGGCGGCGCTGCGGATCGACCGTGTCGGCGAAGTAGGCATCAAATCCATTCAACCTGCCGGAAGCCGCGAATGATCATGTGAACACCCTGGTGTGATCAAAGAACTATCCGGCGTCACTTCCCAGTGTGGCCTCGGTGGTCCGGGTCTCGCCGCCGCGGACGTAGGTCAGCGTGACCTTCTTGCCGGGCTGCTGCGAGCGGACCCCGGCGACCAGCGCGGCCTCGTCGGAGATCACCCGGTCGTCCATCCGCGTCACGACGTCGCCGCTCTGCAGGCCGGCCTTCTGGGCCGCACCGCCGTTGGTGACCTCACGGATCAGCGCACCGCGCAGGGTGGCGTTGGGGGAGTTGGTGACCTGCACCCCGAGGAGGGCATGCGCGACGGTCTTCCCGGCCGCCAGCTGCTCGGCGATCAGCTTGGCCTGGTCGATCGGGATGGCGAACCCGAGCCCGATCGAGCCGGACTGACCACCGAAGGCGCTGCCCAGCGACGCGATCGCGGACGTGATTCCGATGAGGTTGCCGTTCATGTCGACCAGAGCGCCCCCGGAGTTGCCCGGGTTGATGGGCGCGTCCGTCTGGATGCCGTCGATGACGCTGTCCGCGCCGCCGCCCGAACCCTCCTGCGGGATCACCGGACGGTTCAGCGCGCTGACGATGCCGGTCGTGACCGTGCCCGCCAGGCCGAGCGGGGCGCCGATCGCGACGACCTCCTGGCCGACCCGCAAATCGCCGGAGCTGCCGAACGTGATCGGGGTGGCGTCGGTGATGCCCTGCGCCTTGATCACCGCGAGGTCGGTGCTCGGGTCGGCCTTGACGAGGCGGGCCCGCACGGAACGGCCGTCCGAGAAGGTGACCGAGAGGTTGCCCTGCCCGGCGACGTGAGCGTTCGTCAGGATCAACCCGTCGGAACTGATCACGACGCCGCTGCCGCTGCCCAGGGCGGAGCCCTCGGCGACGTCGATGGACACCACGCTCGGCAGGACCTTCGCGGCGACCTGCTCGATGGTGCCCTGCGGTGCCGCCGCGATCGGCTTGATCTCGCCGTTGCCGGTGGCTCCCAGCGAGCTGATGGAGGTGCCGGGGCTGTCGTCACCGGACGCGATCGTGCCGCCGACCGCGCCGCCGATCAGCGCCGCGACGACGGCGATCGCGGCCATCGCGCCGTACCCGCGCCGCGCCGCGGTGCTCGGCGGGTTGGACACCGGCGGTTGGGAGGGCCAGCCGGTCGCCGGTGGCTGAGAGATGCCGTAGTCCGTGCCGTAGGCGGCCGGCGGCGGCGGGACAGGCGTCGAGCCGTAGGCCCCGCCGGTCGGGTCCGCGGAGCTGTAGGGCGGTGGGGGAGTGCCGTAGCTCGGCTGCGAACCGTAGGCGCCGTGACCCTGCGCCCCGGCGTCGGACTGCCCGTAGGCCGATCCGGAGGACCAGGGATCCTCGTTCGGCGGGAAGTGTCCTCCGCGATCGTCGCTCACTGTTGGCGCTTCTCCCTCACGACCCTCCGCGGGTCCAGTCGGCGTCTGATGGTCCTACGGTGCCGACCCTCACTATGCGTCGGCTTAAAGCTCCGTGTGAGTCACCGAAGAGGAGTGTGGCAGCCGCAACTTCAGTAGTGCCCCGCCACCGGGGGCTCTATCCGCGGTCACCGAGCCGCCGTGCCGCTGGGCCGCCTGGCGCACGATCGCCAGGCCGAGACCGGAACCGGGCATGTTGCGCGACTCCTCCGCCCGCCAGAACCGGTCGAAAACGAACGGCAGATCCTCCTCGGCGATGCCGGGTCCCTGGTCGGCGACCGTGATCACCCCGTCGGTGAGTCGCACCGTCACGGTGCCCCCCGGGGGGCTCCACTTGCCCGCGTTGTCCAGCAGGTTCAGCACGGCGCGCTCCAGCGCGCGGGCGTCACCGAAGACGGTCCACGGCCGGATCGTCACGTCGAACTCGACGGTGGGGGCGCGGCGGCGCGCCCGCTCGACCGCGGTGCTCAGGATCTCGGCCATGTCGAGTTCGCGGCCCTCGAAGCGGTCGACCTCGTCGCGGGAGAGCTCGACCAGGTCACCCACCAGCCCCGTCAACTCCTCCACCTGAGCGCGGACGTCGGTGAGCAGTTCGCTCCGGTCGACAGCCGAGAGCCCCTCGCGCCCTTCGGCCTGCGCCAGCAGGTCGAGATTGGTGCGCAGGCTGGTCAACGGGGTGCGCAGTTCGTGCCCGGCGTCGCCCACCAGGCGGCGCTGGAGGTCGCGGGAGCGTTCGACCGCGCCGAGCATCTTGTTGAAGCTCGTGCCCAACCGGGCGAGTTCGTCCTTGCCGTGGAGCGTGATCGGGCGCAACTCGCCGGTGCGCGCCACGTACTCGGCCGCCTCGGTGAGCCGGCTGACCGGGCGCAGGCCCTGCCGGGCGACGTAGACCCCGGCGTAGGCGGCGAGCCCGATCCCCCCGCCGCCGATCACCAGCAGCGCCGTCGCCAGGGAGCGCAGGGTGCGGTCGACCTCCCGGGTGGTCTGGGCGAGCACGAAGGCGGTGCGCTGCTCCGCGGGACGGATCGACGGGATCGCGACCACGCGGAACTTCTCCCCGTCGAACGTGCGCGCGGTGCGCAGGGAGAAGTCGGAGGCACCCAGCGCCACCGCGATCTCCGGCTGTCCGACGGGCGGCCGGTCGTCGGGACCCTTGGACGAGAACGGAGTTCCGTCCGCGTAGACGATCGCCAGCCGGGTGCCGGCGGCGGCGAAGGTGCCCTCGGGGAAACGCACCACCTGGGTGGGGTCACTGGCCGGGGTCTGCAGCAGCGCGCGAGCCCGGCCGACCAGGGTGTCGTCGAAGTTGTTGTAGTACTGCACCCGTACGGTCAACCACACCGCGAGCGAGGTGATCGTCACGGTCACTCCGACCACGAGCGAGATGAAAGCGGCGACCCGCACCCGCAGTGTGAGTCGCTCGAGAAGTGCGCCGATTTTTGCTTGCAGGCGGCGCAACTGACGCATCGTCAGGTCCTGATCAGGGTGGCGTCTCGCGCAGCACGTACCCGACGCCGCGGACGGTGTGCACCAACCGCGTGCCGCCGTCGGCCTCAGTCTTCCGGCGCAGGTATCCCACGTAGACCTCGAGCGAGTTGGCCGTCGTGGGGAAGTCGAAACCCCAGACCTCCTCGAGGATTCGCTCGCGGCTGAGCACCTCGCGGGGGTGGCGCAGGAAGAGCTCGAGCAGGGCGAACTCGGTGCGGGTCAGTCGCACATGGTGCTCGCTCCGGCGCACCTCGCGGGTGATCGCGTTCAGCGAGAGGTCGGAGAAGGTCAGGGGCGCGTTGACGTTGCCGCCCTCGGCCCCGGTCGAGCTCCGCCGCAACAGCGCGCGCAGGCGGGCCAGCAGCTCCTCCAGCGCGAAGGGCTTGGGCAGGTAGTCGTCGGCGCCGGCGTCCAACCCCGCCACGCGGTCCTCGACGGAGTCGCGGGCGGTGAGCACCAGGATCGGCATGTCGTCGCCGGTGGCGCGCAGTTGGCGGCACGCCTCCAGGCCGCCCATGCGCGGCATCATCACGTCGAGCACGAGCGCGTCCGGGCGGGTGGAAGCGACCTGCCCG
Organism: uncultured Actinomycetota bacterium; assembly: GCA_963756785.1. Lineage (GTDB taxonomy): Bacteria > Actinomycetota > Actinomycetes > Sporichthyales > Sporichthyaceae > Sporichthya. Next base: position 889,197 of record CAVWPF010000007.1, on the reverse strand, counting down.
AGCGCTTCCTCGCCGTCGGCGGCGACGCTGACGTCGTAGCCGTTGAAGGTCAGCGACCGACGCAGAGACTCCCGTACGGACCGGTCGTCGTCGACCACGAGGATGCGCATGGGCGTCATCCTGCCTCAGCGTCGCCGCTTTCGGGCAGCACGGCAGGCCGAACTCGCAGGTCAGCGTCGTCGATCGCGAAAGTCCGGATCCGCCCCGGCGGGGTGTAGCGGGTCTCGAACCGGACCGTCACGCGCCCGACGCCGCTGCCCTGGACCCAGCCGTCGCCGAAGGTGGTGTGGTGCACGTCCTGGCCGGGGAACCAGCGCCGTGCGGCCGGCTCGACGGGCTCCGGGTCCGGTTCGGTGTCCGCGGCGTCGTCGGCTTCGTCGGAGGTGAAGAGGTCTTCCTGAGCCCAGTCGACGAGTCCGGACACGCCCACGCCGAGGAGGCGGATGCCGTCGGTGGTGTCGATCTCGCCCAGCAGCCGGCGAGCGGTGGACGCGATCGTGCGCGCGTCGTCGGTCGGGCCGGGCAGCGTGCTGGAACGGGTGTGGGACTGGAAATCGTGACGCCGGATCTTCACCGTGATGGTCCGCCCGGACAGTGAGGCGTCCCGCAATCTTCTGGACACCGTGAACGCCATCCGGTCGCAGATCTCGGTGAGCACGGCACGCTCGACGACGTCGCGCTCGAAGGTGTCCTCGACGCTGACGGACTTCGACTCGCGGTGCGGGGACACGGGTCGGTCGTCCTGGCCGTGGCTGAGCCGCGCGAGCAGCTTCCCGGACGCCTGGCCGAGCAGGCCGACCAGCTCGGCCTCCTCGACCTGTGCGAGCTCGGCGACGGTGTGGACGCCGGCCCGTCGCAGCCGTTCGGCGGTGGCCGGTCCGACGGTCCACAGCTTCCGCACCGGCATGGGGTGCAGCAGGGCCAGTTCGGTGCCGGGCTCGACCACGACCAGCCCGTCCGGTTTGTCGAGGTCGGAGGCGATCTTCGCGACCAGCTTCGAGGTGCCGGCACCGACCGAGGCGGTGAGGCCGGTCTCCGCACGGACGTCGGCCTTGAGCTTCGCCGCGACCTCCCCCACCCGTTCCGGGGACCAGCCGGTGCCGACCACCGCGAGATCGGCGAAGGCTTCGTCCAGCGAGAGCGGTTCGACGGCGGGGGAGAGTTCGCGCAGCAGCCGCATCACGATCTCGCTGACGGCGCGGTAGGCGTCGAACCGGCCGCCGAGGAACGCCGCATTGGGGCACAGCGCGCGGGCCTGCGCGGACGGCATCGCCGATCCGATCCCGAAGGCGCGCGCCTCGTAGGAGCAGGTGGCGACCACCCCGCGCGGCCCGATCCCGCCGACCACCACCGGCTTCCCGCGCAGCGAGGGCTTGTCCCGCTGCTCCACCGCGGCGAAGAACGCGTCCAGGTCCAGGTGGAGGACGGACGGTTCGGAGCGCACGGGCGCCATTCTGGCTGTTCGGGCGGCCCCACTGGGCCACACCACAACCGTGACACCTACGAGGACGTCCGGTACCACCCGCTGCGGACCCTCGCCCCGGGCCGACTCGACCGCTGGAGGCCGCCCGGCAGGTTTCAGAGGTCGACCTTGACCGGCTCGGAGGCGGTCTCGGACCGGGTGTCCTTCAGCCGATAGGTGCCGTCGCGCGAGGTGATGATGTAGGTCGAGTAGCTGCCGTCGCTCGAGGCGGTCGCGTTGGCGGGGAAGTCCTGCCATCCGCCGGCTTCCTTGCGCTGGACGACCAGCTTCGCGCCCGGCTCGGCGCCGTCGCCGGTGAGGACGATGCGCTTGCCCTCCTTGATCGCCTCGACGGTGAAGGCGCCCTTGGCCTTCGGGGTGGGGGTCGGGGACGCGTCGACGACCTCGCCCGCGGCCGGGTTGAACGGGATCGCGGTGCCGCTGGCGGTGTCTCCGCCTCCGCTGAGGAGAATTCCGCCGCCGACAGTGCCCACGATGAAGGCACCCACGAGGGCAGCGACGGTGTGGCGCGGTTGGGGCATGGCAAACTCCTGCGGCCTTGCGGTGGGGGAGAAGTCCCGAGGATAAGCACCCCGGGAGCTCGGGCAGAACGTCAGCGCCTTACCCGTTATCCGGGTCCGCCACTCCTGAGCGTGGGCCGTAACCACCGCCACCAGGGGTTGTGATGACAAGCACATCGCCCGGGCCCGCGTCGATGCGATCACTGCCGCCGAGCGGGACCACCGTGCCGTCCGCCCGTTCCAGGGCGTTCGTCCCGAGTGCCCCGGGTTCGCCTCCCGCCATGCCGTAGGGCGGAACGCGCCGGTGGTTGCTCAGCAAGCTGACGTTGACTGCCTCGGTGAACCGCAGCCGCCGGACCGCCCCGTTCCCGCCCCGGTGGGCGCCCGCGCCCCCGCTGCCGCGCCGGATCGAGAAGTCCTCGACGATCACGGGGAAGCGGGCCTCCAGTACCTCCGGGTCGGTGAGGCGCGAGTTCGTCATGTGGGTTTGGACCACGTCGGTGCCGTCGAAGTCGGGGCCCGCGCCGGAACCGGAGGCCACCGTCTCGTAGTACTGGGTGCGGCCGTTCCCGAAGCTCACGTTGTTCATCGTCCCGCTGCCCTCGGCGGCCACGCCCAGAGCGGCGTACAGCGCACCGGTCACAGCCTGCGAGGTCTCGACGTTGCCGGCCACGACCGCAGCGGGATACGTCGGGGCGAGCATGCTGCCGGAGGGGATCACCAGCCGCAACGGGCGCAGACAGCCGTCGTTGATCGGGATGTCCTCACCCACCAGCGTGCGGAAGACGTAGAGGGCGGCCGCCGTCACGACGGAGGACGGGGCGTTGAAGTTGTCCGTGCGCTGCGGAGAGGTGCCGGAGAAGTCCAGCGTCGCGGTGCGCTCCTCGCGGTCCACCGTCACCTGCACCGCGAGCACGGCGCCGCAGTCCATCTCGTAGCGGTAGGCGCCGTCGTCGAGGGCATCGATCACCCGCCGCACGGCGTCGGCGGCGTTGTCCTGCACGTGGGCCATGTAGGCGGCGACGACGTCGATCCCGTGCTCACCCACCGCCCGTGCGAGCTCGGCGACGCCCTTGGCATTGGCGGCAACCTGCGCGCGCAGGTCGGCCAGGTTCACGTCCGGCGCCCGGGACGGGTACGGGCCGGACTCCAGGATCTGACGGATGCTCAGCTCAAGGAACTCGCCGCCGCGGATCAGGAGATCGGCGTCGAAGCGGATGCCTTCCTCGTCCAGCGTCCGGCTGTCGGCCGGCATCGAGCCGGGGGAGATCCCGCCGATCTCCGCGTGGTGGCCGCGCGAGGCGACGAAGAACAGCGGGGCGTCCGGCACGTGCGGCGCGGGCGCCGGCCCGAGGTCCCGCGCGAAAACCGGCGTGACCACGGTGACGTCAGGCAGGTGCGTGCCGCCCCGGTACGGATCGTTGACGACGTAGACGTTCCCGGCGCGGATCGCGCTGCCGTGCCGGTCCAGCACCGCCTGAACGCTGGCCCCCATCGACCCCAGATGCACCGGCATGTGCGGCGCATTGGCGATCAGATGCCCGGCCGCGTCGAAGACCGCGCACGAGAAGTCGAGCCGCTCGGCGATGTTGACCGACTGGGCGGTGGCGCGCAGCCGCGCCCCCATCTGCTCCGCGATCGAGGCGAACAGGTTCGCGAAGATCTCCAGCCGCACCGGGTGCACCGCCGTCGCACAGCCAGGGGTGATGACGTCACCTTTGGTTGTCCGCGGCTCCGAACGGCGCAGCACCAGATGCCCGGTGGGCACCGCCTCGGCGGTCCAGCCGGGTTCGACGACGGTCGTCGCGCCGTCCTCGATGATCAGCGCCGGTCCGGTCACCGGCTCGCCGACCTCACCCCGCTGCAGCAACGGCACCTCGGACCAGGCCCCGTCCGCGTACATCTGACGGGATGTCGGCCCGTGCGGGTGCGGTACGGCCTGACCTCCGCCCGCCAGGGACGTTACGCCTGGGGATACCTCGCCCGCTGCGACGGCCTCGACGGTCAGGGCCCCGACGACCAGGGAACGGTCGAGGCGGAACGAGTAGGTCTGCTCGTGCGCCGCGACGAAGGCGCTGGTCATCGTGGCGGTGTCGGTCAGCGGCACCTCGAGCAGCGTGTCGGTCCCGTCGTAGCGGACATGTGCGGTGCGTTCGACCCGGACGTCGCTGTCCGGTACCCCGTGCTCGACGAGTTGGGCGACGGCGTCGGAGCTGAGGCGGTCGGCCAGCGTGTGCATCTCGGGCTCGACGTCGGGAGAGAGTCGCCGCTCGACCGCCTGCGTCCGACGCTCCGTCAGATCGGCGAGGCCGATCCCGACCGCGGAAAGCAGGCCGGCCAGCGGCGGCACCAGCACGGTCGTCACCCCGAGCGCGTCGGCCACCGCGCAGGCGTGCTGACCACCGGCCCCGCCGAAGGTGGTCAGCGCGTACCGCGACAGGTCGCGGCCCTTGGCGACCGTGATCCGGCGGATCGCGTTCGCCATGTTGTCGACGGCTACCGCGAGGAACCCCGCCGCGAGCTCCTCCAGAGCAGCGTCCGTTGAAGATGACATCTTCAACGAAGCGTCCGTTGAAGATGACATCTTCAACGGAACGCTCCCGGGCGCGGTCGTCTCCGACGAGAGGGTCGCGAACGCGGTCCGGGCGGCGGCGGGGTCCAGCGGGGAGTCCCCGTTGGGGCCGAAGACCGCCGGGAAGTGGTCGGGGGAGATCCGGCCGAGGACGAGGTTCGCGTCGGTGACCGTGGCCGGACCGCCGCGGCGGTAGCAGGCCGGGCCGGGCCGGGCCCCGGCCGACTCCGGCCCGACCCGGTACCGGCCGTCGACGACCCGCAGGATCGAGCCGCCCCCGGCCGCGACGGTGGAGATGTCGAGCATCGGCACCTGCAGGCGGGTGCCGGCGACCTCGCACTCGGTCACCCGCTCATAGGTGCCGGCGAAGTGCGAGACGTCGGTCGAGGTCCCACCCATGTCGAAACCGATCACCGCGGAGAAGCCGGCCGCGGCGGAGGACCGGGCCATCCCGACGATCCCGCCGGCGGGACCGGAGAGCACGGCGTCCTTGCCGCGCACGGTCGCCGAGTCGGTCAGACCGCCGGTGGAACGCATGAACAGCAGCCGCACGCCGGGCAGTTCGGTCGCCAGCGCGTCGACGTAGCGACGTAGCCCGGGGGAGAGGTACGCGTCGAGCAGCGTGGTGTCACCGCGCGGGACGAGCTTGCGCAAGGGGCTGACCTCGGCCGACGCGGCAACCTCCGCAAATCCCACCGAGCGGGCCAACGCGGCCGCCGCCGACTCGTGCGCCGGGTACAGCGGGGCGTGGAGGGCGACGACCGCGACCGCCTCGATCCCGTCCGCCCGCGCCGCCTCCAGCGACGTCCGCAGCGCCTCCAGGTCCGGCTCACGCAGCACCGTCCCGTCGGCCGTCACGCGCTCGTCGAACGGGATCACCCGCTCCGCCGGGGGCGTCGCGCGCACGATCTGCCGGGCGAAGATGTGCGGCCGGTTCTGGTAGCCGATGGAGAGGGCGTCGGAGAAGCCCTTCGTGATCACCAGCGCGGTGCGGGCACCGCGGCGCTCCAGCAGCGCGTTGGTCGCCACCGTCGTCCCGAGACGGACCTCCTCGACGGACCCCGGCGCGACCGGAGCACCCGGCTCGAGGCCCAGCAACACGCGGATTCCGGCCACCGCCGCGTCGGCGTACCGGTCGGGGTCGACGGAGAGCAGCTTGTGCATTCCGAGCGTGCCGTCCGGGCGGCGCCCGACGACATCGGTGAACGTGCCACCCCGGTCGATCCAGAACCGCCAGCCCATGATCACCACCAATGAAATCCCGACCCGCGAGCCTCCCGAGTTTCTCTCGTCTCCCTAGTAACTTTCGTACCACGCGTGTCCGGTCCAGAGAGGTGGCCCGCAACCATGATCCAGGCGCGGAATCTCCGCAAGAAGTACGGCGGCGTGGCGGCCGTCGACGATCTGTCGTTCGACGTGCGTCCCGGCGTGGTCACCGGCTTCCTCGGCCCCAACGGTGCCGGCAAGTCGACGACGATCCGGCTGATGCTCGGCCTGGACCACGGGGCCGGCGAGACGCTCTTCGACGGCATGCCGTACCGGAAGCTGCGCCAGCCGCTCCGCGAGGTCGGCTACGTCTCCGACGTCCGGGCCATGCACCCCGGCCGCCGCGCCCGCACCCATCTGCGGATGCTGGCCGCCTCCCAGGGCATTGGCCGCAAGCGCGTCGACGAGGTCATCGACTGGGTCGGGTTGACCGCCGTGGCGCGCAAGCGTCCCCGGGCCTACTCGCTCGGCATGGTGCAGCGCCTCGGTCTGGCCGCTGCGCTGCTCGGCGACCCGCGCGTCCTGATCCTCGACGAGCCGGCCAACGGGCTCGACCCGGCCGGCATCCAGTGGCTGCGCGGCTTCCTCAAGGCCTACGCCGCCGAGGGCCGCACCGTCTTCGTCTCCAGCCACCAGCTCGCCGAGATGTCGCAGATGGCCGACCACCTCGTGGTGATCGGGCAGGGCCGGCTGATCGCCGACGAGCCGGTCGATGACTTCACGGGCCGCAGCTCCACCGCCGGTCGCGTACTGGTCCGCACCCCGCACGTGGAGCGGCTGCGCCGCCTCCTCGTGGAGGTGGGTGCCGATGTGGAGCGCAACGAGAACTCGGAGCTGGCCGTCGGGGGGGTCGAGCGCGCGCTGATCGGCGAGCTCGCGTTCCGCAACGGCATCGTCATCCACGAGCTGACCCACCGCTCGGTGCCGCTGGAGGACGCGTTCCTCGAGCTGACGGCGCCCCGCACGACCCACCGGGCCGAGCGGACCGATCCGGCCCGTATCCCGGCGCAGTCGAGCGGTCCGGCGGACTGGGACACGCAGAGCTTCGACGTTCTCAGTGACTGGGCCGACGACGAGATCGCTGCCGACGGCGCCGCCGCCGGTTCGGCCGCCGGAAAGGGCTGATTCCACAGATGCGTACCTTCTTCGGCGCCCTGCGCTACGAGTCGATCCGCCTGCGCTCGGTCCGGGCCACCTGGGTCCTGATCCTCGCCGCGATGGCCTCCGCCGCTCTGGTGGCGGAGATCGTTGCCCGCGAGATCGTCCGCGGGCAGGAGTTCATGTCCGATCCGGAGACGGTGGTCAGCCTCCTGACCGGGTCCTCCGGCGTCGGCCCGCTGTCCTTTCCGGCGCTGTTCGCCGGCCTGATCGGCGTCGCCGCGCTCGGCACGGAGTACCGCCACGGGCTGATGCAGTCCACGCTCACGGCGATCCCGCGCCGCGGCGTCCTGCTGACCGCCAAGTTGCTGGTCGTCGCCGTGTTCGCGGCGCTGACCGCTGCGCTGTCGGTCGGAGCGGCCTTCGCCGTCGGACGCGCCGAGATCGGCTCCGCCTTCGGCACCGGCATGCTCACCGCCGGCGACACCGAACGCGCCCTCGGCGGCTTCGTCGCGCTCGTCGTGCTGACGGCGCTGCTGGGCGTCGGGCTCGGCGCGCTGTTACGCAGCGCCACGGCGGCCGCGGTCGTTCTGGTCGCGCTCCCGGCCCTGATCGAGCCGCTCGCCATCTGGGCCCTGACCGGTCCGGGCTCCGGTACCGGCGACGACATTGCCGCGCACCTGCCGTTCACCGCGGGCGCGCAGATGGTCAACCTCCCCGGCGGCGACGGCCCGGGCTTCGACCTCGTCGCTCTCGGCGCGATGGCCGGCGGCCTGACCTTCCTCGCCTTCGTCCTCACCACGACTGCGGTGTCCACCGCCGTCTTCGCCCGTCGCGACGCCTGACTCCCGCTGCGGTCACCCTCGACTTCAGGTTGAGGGTGGCCGCAGCGTCGCGTCCAGATGTGATTCCCTGGGCGTCATGGCGGCTCCCAAGACTGCGGTGAAGACTGCGGTGACGACGAAGAAGAAGACTCCTGTCCGGTTCTGCATCGCCCAGGACCCGGCTGCCGACGACGTGCTCACCAACGATCCGTTCGCGGTCGTGGTCGGCATGATGCTCGATCAGCAGTACGGGATGGAGCACGCTTTCCGGGGCGGCCACAAGGTGCTGAGCCGGTTCGGGACGCTCGACCCCGCGACGATCGCGACCGCGGATCCGGACCACTTCAAGTCGGTGTGCAGCACGCCGCCGGCGATCCACCGGTACCCCGGGTCGATGTCGACCCGGCTCCAGGAGCTCGCCGCCCATGTGGTGACCACCTACGACGGTGACGTGACGCGGCTGTGGACCGAGGCGAGCTCCGGTGCGGACCTGTTCCAGCGGGTCCAGCAGTTGCCCGGGTTCGGCAAGCAGAAGGCCCAGATCTTCGTCGCCCTGCTGGCCAAGCAGCTGGGGGTGCGGCCGGAGGGCTGGGAGAAGGTGGCCGGCGACTACGCGCTCGAGGGTCACCGGTCGGTGGCCGACGTCGTGGATGCCGAGTCCCTGCAGAAAGTCCGTGAGTTCAAGCAGCAGAAGAAGGCCGCGGCGAAGGCTGCCGCACCCTAGCCCGGAGCACGGTCGCCGTCGGCGCGCTATACAAGAGTCCAGGCGCCGAACCTGGCGTGTCGCCGCGCCCCGGAGGGGGCGGGTCCGACAAGGACCGACAACACGTGTCAAAATGCCGTGCGCCGGAACGTGACCGCGCCAGCTCGTCCGGCGCTCCCTCCGGACGCGCCTCGATCGTCGGAAGGTAGTTCGTGTCGGCCAGCCCCAGCCTCCCCCCTGAGTCCGCTCCGCCGCCCGTGGGTACCCCCGCGGGCCCGGTGGCGGCTCGCGCGGCAACCGCCCGCGCGACCACCACCACGAGCGTGGCGAAGAAGGCGCCTGCGAAGGCGCCGGCCGCGAAGGCCGCCGCCCCGGCGAAGAAGGCTCCGGCCGCGGCGAAGAAGGCCCCGGCCGCGAAGGCCGCCGCCCCGGCGAAGAAGGCCCCCGCCGAGAAGGCCGCCACGGCCAAGAAGGCACCGGCCAAGAAGACCGCGGCCAAGGCCGCCGACGGCGCGGCTCCCGGCGCTCCCGGCGAGGAGGTGCCCGCGGGCGCGGTTGCTGCCGTCGCTGCCGAGGGCACCGAGGCCGAGTCCGGCCCCGCGGACTCCGACGTCGAGGCCGAAGAGTTCGTCATCTCGGACGACGACGACGATGAGCCTGCGGCGGTCGTCGCCCAGGCCGGCGCCACCGCCGACCCCGTCAAGGACTACCTCAAGCAGATCGGCAAGGTCCCGCTGCTCAACGCCGAGCAGGAGGTCGAACTCGCCAAGCGCATCGAGGCCGGCCTGTTCGCCGAGGATCGGGTCAACGGCGAGGAGAAGCTCAACGCGAAGCTGCTCCGCGAGCTGCAGATCATCGCCGAGGACGGCCGCCGCGCGAAGAACCACCTGCTCGAGGCGAACCTCCGCCTCGTCGTCTCCCTCGCCAAGCGCTACACCGGCCGCGGCATGTTGTTCCTGGACCTGATCCAGGAAGGCAACCTCGGTCTGATCCGCGCGGTCGAGAAGTTCGACTACACCAAGGGCTACAAGTTCTCGACCTACGCGACGTGGTGGATCCGCCAGGCGATCACCCGCGCGATGGCCGACCAGGCCCGCACCATCCGCATCCCCGTGCACATGGTCGAGGTCATCAACAAGCTCGCCCGCGTCCAGCGGCAGATGCTCCAGGACCTGGGCCGGGAGCCCACCCCGGAGGAGCTGGCCAAGGAACTCGACATGACCCCCGAGAAGGTCATCGAGGTGCAGAAGTACGGCCGCGAGCCCATCTCGCTGCACACCCCGCTCGGCGAGGACGGCGACTCCGAGTTCGGTGACCTGATCGAGGACTCCGAGGCGATCGTCCCGGCCGACGCGGTCTCGTTCACCCTGCTCCAGGAGCAGCTGCACTCGGTGCTGGACACCCTGTCCGAGCGCGAGGCCGGCGTGGTCTCGATGCGCTTCGGTCTGACGGACGGTCAGCCCAAGACCCTGGACGAGATCGGCAAGGTCTACGGCGTCACCCGCGAGCGGATCCGCCAGATCGAGTCCAAGACGATGTCGAAGCTGCGTCACCCCTCGCGGTCCCAGGTGCTGCGCGACTACCTGGACTGACGCTTCGCCTCCGGCCATCGAACGCCCCGCGGTTGTCCGCGGGGCGTTCGTCGTGTGGGGGCGGTTCCGGTCAGCTCTGCGGACCCTCGACCCCGACCATCCAGGACACCCCGAACCGGTCGGTGCACATACCGAAGGCCGGGGACCAGAACGTCTCGCTGATCGGCATCACCACCGTGCCGCCCTCGGCCAGGGCGTCGAAGATCCGCTTGGCCTCGCCCGCGTCGGCGGCGCTGTGGCTGACGGCCGCGCCGACCTTCGGCCCGCCGTCGCCGGTCGGGTCGTCGGAGGCCAGCAGCAGTCGGCCGCCGGTGTTGAGGGCGGAGTGCATGATCGTGTCCGCACTCGCCCCGGGCATGCGGGCGTCCTCCGGCACCTCCGACATGGGCATCAGGGAGAGCTCACCACCGAAGATCTCCTGGTAGCGGGTCATCGCCTCGCGGCAGTTGCCGGAGAAGAACAAGTACGGGTCGAAGCTCATGGCGTCCTCCGTGTCGATGGGGTCTGCCGATGATGACTGTTGCCGCTGACAGAACTCATCGCTCAGGCGGTGGCGATCGCGCCGGCGAGCCAGATCCCGCCGCAGATCGCCGCTGCGGCGAACTCGATCGCGATCGAGAGCAGGGCGCCGCGCAGCGCGGCCTTCGTCGACGGCCAGGCGCGGTCGTGCGACCCGAGCCGGCCCCGCTCGGCGAGATACACGCCGAGCACGAAGCCGATCAGGGCACCGACGATCGGGACGACGAAGAACCCGACGACGCCGAGGACCGCGCCGAGCAGCAGGGTCCGCGTCGGGATGCCGGCGGCCTGCATCTGCCGCCCGGGGATCAGGAACTTGATGACCTGTGACGCTGCGGCGACAGCCGAGACGAGCGCGAACACGATCCAGCGCCCGTCGCCGTCACTGGCGAGGGCCCAGACGAGCACGGCGGCCCAGACCAGCAGGACGCCGGGGACGGCGGGGATCACGACGCCGACGAGGCCGACGAGGATCGCCGCGCCGACCAGCAGGTTCAGTGCGAGCGTGTCCACGCGGCGAAACTAGCTCACGGGTCCTGGAAGTTCCGCTGCTCGGTGCTCCCGACCTCGGTCCGCGGCTCCCAGTGGGTCGCGCCGTAGGTCATCCCGCCGACGACGCCGAGCAGCACCATCAGGAAAGCCACCCGCACCGCGAGGGTGAACGTGAACTCCGAGACCGACATGGCGAGTTGGACGTCGGAGATGTCCGAATGGATCCGATGGATCTTGCTCTTTCGGTAAGGGTCTTACGCCGTTCGGGCAAACCGGCGCTCAGCATTCCTACGCGGCGGCGCTGAGCTGCGCGAACTCCTCGTCGCTCAGCGTGACGTCGACGGCTCCGACGTTCTCCTCCAGATGCGCGACGGACTTCGTGCCCGGGATCGGCAGCATCAGCGGCGAGCGGCGCAGCAGCCAGGCCAGGGCGAGCTGGGCCGGGGTCGCGCCGTGCTCAGCCGCGAAGGAGTCGAGGATGCCGCCCGGCCGCGCGAGCTGACCGGTGGCGACCGGGTACCAGGGGAGAAAGGCGATGCCCTCGGCGTCGCAGTACTCGACGACGGCCTCGTGGACCCGGTCGGCGAGGTTGTAGCGGTTCTGCACACTCACGATTTCGGCGACGGCGCGCGCGGCCCGGATCTGCGGCACGTCGACCTCGGACAGGCCGATCGCGGCGATCTTGCCCTCCTTCTGGAGGGCGGCGAGCTCGCCGACGGAATCCTCGAGCGGGACGAGCGGATCGACGCGGTGGAGCTGGTAGAGCGGAATCTGCTCCAGGCCGAGGCGCCGCAGGGACATCTCCGCCTCCTGGCGCAGGTACTCCGGACGGCCTAACGGGTGCCACTCCCGCGGACCGGTGCGGATCAGGCCGGCCTTCGTCGCGATCGTCACCCCGTCGTAGGGGTGCAGGGCCTCGCGGATCAGTTCCTCGCTGACGTACGGGCCGTAGGAGTCCGCCGTGTCGAGAAAGTCGATCCCGAGTTCTACGGCCCGGCGCAGCACCGCGATCGCGCCGTGCCGGTCGGCCGGTGGACCCCAGATGCCCTCGCCGGTGATCTGCATGGCGCCGTAGCCCAGGCGGGAAACCTTCCGGGACCCGAGACGGACGGTGCCGGCACGTCCGGCCGGTCGGTCGTAATCGCTGCGTGCACTCATGCCCAGGGAAATACCCAGCCGCCCCGGAGCATTCCCGGGGCGGCTGGTCGAGTTCAGCGCTGGTTGAGCGGCAGCGCGAGGCCGATGACCTGGCCCTTGTTCTTGCCGAACTTGCCGAGCGCCTTCAGGCTGCCGTCGAGCAGGTCGACCTTGTAGAGCGAGCTGCGGGTGCCGTTGCTCAGCGCCGCGAACGCGACGTTGCGGGTCGCCTCGCCGCTCTTGAGGTAGGAGTACACGTCGAACCCGCTCGCGGCCGCGGCGTTGATGCCGAGCTTGCCGGTGGCCGCAAGGGAGCCGGCGTTCGCCGGCGACTGGATCGCAGCCCGGTCGAGCGTGGTGTCGAGGTCGAACAGCGTGGTCGCGGTGTCGGTCTTCGCGATTTTGTCGCTGTTGGTGTACGCCGCGCCGGTCACGCCGGTGGCCCCGGTGGTGCCCATGCCGGGCGGGGGGACCGGGTTGGTGAGCCCGCCATCGACCGTGGTCGCGCCGGTGCTCACGTCGACGCGCAGGTTCTGGCCGGTGTCGCTGACGATGCGCAGGCGGTCGACGACCGGGTTGAAGTCGACACCGAAGGAGGCGCCGGACGGGGCGGTGTTCATCGTCGCGACCTTGGTGGCCTTCGCGGTCTTGGCGCTGACCGTGTAGATCGCGCCGTTCTTGGCGACGCCGTAGAGCTTGCCGTTCTCCGGGCGGTAGTCGATGCCGATCAAGGCGGTGTTGGCGTCGAGGCCGGACACCGTGCCGATCGTCCGCGCGTCGCTCGGGTCGTTGACGTCGACGCAGAGCAGCTTGCCGGTCGAGGTCAACGCCACGGCCTCCAGCCCGGCGGAACGGTCGGTTCCACAGGCCTGAGCGGACGCAGCGGAGGCGAGGGGAGCGGCGGTGAGGGTCAGCGCGCTCACGGCGGTGCCGGCGGCCAGAGCCGCGGTCAGAGCCTTCATGGGTGTCTCCTGGCAGATGGGGGGGCGAATAGTGCCCCCTATCCGTCGCTGCCGCGCCCGGTGGATGGGCGCGCCCGGCGTGACGGACGCGACCCGTTCCCGACCAATCCGGGCACAGAAACGGCGACGGCGGCCACCCGAAGGTGGCCGCCGTCGCCGACGCTGAGAACTGTCTGGGAGACCCGCGATTCAGTGCTCGTCAGCGGTGGCGCTGGCGGGCGTGTTGCTCAGGCGCTGGGTCTCGTCGTGGAACTCGGAGGCGATTTCGCGCAGCTTCATCTCGTACTGCCGCCCGTGGTGGGCGCAGAAAAGCAGGTCAGTGCCCCCGGAGAGGACAACGCGAACGTAGGCCTGGGCTCCGCACCGGTCACACCGGTCGGCAGCCGTCAGGGAGGTGGTCGTGGCAAGCAGTGCGGTCACGGTCGCCCCTCTCGATCGGTAGTACCTCGGGTAACAATCCCTTCGGACGTTTGGTTCCCGTCCTTCGACGTTACCCGCAAGTTCTTACCGATCATGCATGTCGTGAATCACAGAACGCCAACTTTAGGCACCCGTGGTCCTGGTCAGTACCGTCTTCAGATAGTGCCTGAAGACATTCGTGCAGGACGTCAGCTTGGACGGGTTCACAGGTGTGTCCGGTTCCTCCGGTACTCCTGCACCCCCCGGAACTACCCGAACGGCGAGTCGGCATCCACCGTCCGGACGATGGGCACAACGCCTGCGGCGCGCCGCGAAATTCCCCGTCGGACCCCGCAGGTAGCCTCTTCGCTGTGAGCAAAACGGAGTCCGTGTGACCGCGCAAACCACCGCCCTGACCGGGGGACCTGACTCCGGGTATACCGCTCGTCACCTGCTGGTTCTCGAAGGCCTCGAGGCGGTCCGCAAGCGCCCCGGCATGTACATCGGCTCGACGGATTCCCGTGGCCTCGTGCACTGCCTGTGGGAAATCATCGACAACGCGGTCGATGAAGCTCTCGGCGGCCACTGCACCACCATTGACGTGCTGCTTCACCCCGACGGCTCGGTCGAGGTCCGCGACGACGGCCGTGGCATCCCGGTCGACAAGGAGCCCAAGACCGGGCTGTCCGGCGTCGAGGTCGTGATGACCAAGTTGCATGCCGGTGGCAAGTTCGGCGGCGGTTCCTACGCCGCCACCGGTGGCCTCCACGGTGTCGGCGCCTCCGTGGTGAACGCGCTTTCGGAACGACTGGACGTCGAAGTTGACCGGGATGGAGCAACGCACGGCATCAGTTTCCGGCGCGGCGCCGCCGGCACCTTCGACGGCGAGGGACCGAAGGCGAAGTTCGCCGCCTCGTCCGGGCTGACGAAACTTCGGCGTGTCGCGAAGCGGGTCACGGGCACGCGCGTCCGCTTCTGGCCCGACCGCCAGATCTTTCTGCCCGAGGCCAAGATCTCCCGGGACGAGCTGCACGCCCGGGCGCGTCAGACCGCCTTCCTCGTGCCCGGGCTGAAGATCCATGTGAGCGACCAGCGCAAGGTCGCCGGCGAGGCCACCGGCGCCGCGGAAGAGACGTTTCACTTCGACGGCGGCATCAGCGCGTTCTGCGACTACCTCGCCCCGGACACCCCCGTGATGGACACCTTGCGGCTGTCCGGTTCGGAGACGTTCACCGAGACGGTGCCGGTCCTCGACGAGGCCGGACACATGACGGCCACCGAGGTCACGCGCGAACTCGGTGTGGACATCGCGCTGCGCTGGGGAACCGGCTACGACTCGACGGTCCGCTCGTTCGTCAACATCATCGCCACCCCCAAGGGCGGCACGCACGTCCAGGGCTTCGAGCGTGCGCTGGTGAAGACCTTCACCGACGTCGCCAAGGCGACCAAGGCGCTGAAGGCCAACGACGAGTCGCTGCTCAAGGACGACGTGCTCGAGGGCCTGACCGCCGTCGTCACGGTGCGCCTGGCCGAGCCGCAGTTCGAGGGCCAGACCAAGGAGGTACTCGGCACCTCCGCGGCGACGCGCATCGTCAGCAACGTCGTCTCGCGTGAGCTGAAGGCGTTCCTCACCTCGCCGCGCGGCGCGAACAAGCAGGCGGCGCGCACGGTCATCGACAAGGTCGTCGCGGCGGCACGTACCCGCGTCGCCGCGCGTCACCACAAGGAGACGCAGCGCCGGAAGAACGCGCTGGAGACCTCGTCGCTGCCGGCGAAGTTGTGCGACTGCCGCAGCGAGGACGTCGGGCGCAGCGAGCTGTTCATCGTCGAGGGTGACTCGGCGCTCGGTACCGCGAAGCGTGCACGGAACGCGCAGTTCCAGGCGTTGCTGCCGATCCGCGGCAAGATCCTCAACGTCCAGAAGGCGACGCTGGGCGACATGCTCAAGAACGCCGAGTGCGCGTCGATCATCCAGGTGATCGGCGCCGGATCGGGCCGCACCTTCGACATCGACACCGCGCGCTACGGCAAGGTCATCCTGATGACCGACGCCGATGTCGACGGCGCGCACATCCGCACGTTGCTGCTGACGCTGATCCACCGCTACATGCGCCCGCTGGTCGAGGCGGGCCGGGTCTACGCCGCGATGCCGCCGCTGCACCGCATCGAGGTCGTCAACACCGGGCGCAAGGCGAACGAGTACATCTACACCTTCACCGACGCCGAGATGCGCCGCGCGGTCACCGACCTGACCAAGAAGGGCCGCAAGCTCAAGGACCCGATCCAGCGCTACAAGGGCCTGGGCGAGATGGACGCCGACCAGCTCTCCGACACGACGATGAACCCGGCCACCCGGACACTGCGCCGGATCACCGCCGGCGAGTTCGACGAGGCCGAGCGCATCTTCGATCTGCTGATGGGCAACGACGTCGCCCCGCGCAAGGAGTTCATCGTGAGCTCCGCCGCGGTTCTCGATCGTTCCCGCATCGACGCCTAGGGCCGTGGCGCCCACCGCGCGGGCATCCCTGGCCCAGCGCATCCGCGATCGCGACAGCGGCGTTCTGCTGTTCGGGTTGACCCCGCCGCGCTTGAGTACGCCGGCCGCTGATCTGCAGCGGGTGGCGGAGGTGACACGGCAGCGGCTCGCTGCGCTCGATCTCGACGGCCTTGTCCTCTACGACATCGCCGAGGAAGGGGGCCGCAATGCCGGCGAGCGCCCGTTCCCGTACCTGCCGACCCTCGACCCCGCTGACTACGCGGCCGACTACCTGAGGTCGTGGGACCGCTCGCTGGTGGTGTACCGGTGCGTGGGCAAGTACACCGAGGCTGAGCTCACCGGCTGGCTGGGGGAGCAGGACGTCGAGCGCACCTCGACGGTGTTCGTCGGCGCGTCATCGCGGGCGACGCCGGTGCAGACGTCGCTGCCGCGGGCCCAGGAGTTGCGGCGGCAGGCACGCCCCGATCTGCTGCTCGGCGGCGTCGCGATCCCGGAGCGGCACACCGGCGGACGGTCCGAGCACCTGCGACTGATCGCGAAGCAGACCCACGGCGCCGACTTCTTCATCACGCAGGTTGTGTACGACGTGCAGGCTGCGCGCAATCTGGTGTCGGACTACCACTACGAGGTGCGCGACCGCGGGGGGATCGAAGCGCCGCTGATCTTCACGCTGTCGGTCTGCGGGTCGCCACGGACGCTGGAGTTCCTCCGCTGGCTGGGCGTCGACGTTCCGCGCTGGATGGAGAACGCGCTCACCCACAGCGAGGATCTGCTTGCCGCCTCGTTCGAGCAGTGCCTCGCGACGGCGCACGACCTGGCCGGCTTCTGCTCCGGCCTGGGCCTGCCGTTCGGGTTCAACGTCGAGAGCGTCTCGATCCGCAAGGCCGAGATCGACGCCGCGGTGCGACTGGCGGCCCGGTTGCGCGCCGACTTCCCCTGACTCTCGCGCCGACGCGGTCCCCGTCGGACCCTGGCGCTGCATCAGCCGACGGGACCCGCTCTTCCGGCCGTGACGGTCAGCCGGGATTGAGCCGCCACAACCCGTAGGCCCAGTAGACGTCGTAGGCGACCCAGGCGCCGTAGGCCTCGACGAGCCTCGCCGACGTCGGGTCATCCGCAACGGCGCGACGCAGGGCGGTCAACGGGACGAGGAAGGCGACGGTGCCGGCGACACCCCACCCGGTGCTCCGCCGGCCGAAGAACGCGTAGTTCCAGATCTCGTTGCCGGCGAGCACGGTGGTGGCCAGGGCGACCGCACGGCGATCGCCTCGATCGAGCGCCCGCGCCGTCACGGCCGTCATCAACGCGTAGTACAGGCCGCCGACGACGTAGAAGGCCGGCATCGGCACCATGCCCTTGGGGCGCTGCAGGCCTTGAAACCACGCGAGCGAGTCCCGGCCGAGGAATGCGTTGCCGGCCACGGCAGCCACCGCGGACAACGCTGCCGCCTGCGTGAGACTCCGTCGCGGCGCACGCATGACCCCACGCTAGTCCTGGACGCCCGCACCGCGCGTGCCCGAACTCTCCCGATAGTGGAGTTGAACACGCCTCCGCGAACGGAGAGCGGTGTCCAACTCCACTATCGGCGCAAATGTGACGGGCTATCAGCCGACGGGGCCACCGACGGCGGTGACGGGCTTGGTCAGCTTGGTGCCGGAACCGTCGCGGCGCGGGTCGATCTCGGGCAGGTCGGCCGGGGCTCCGTTTCCGCTGGAGGCGCGCACCGGCGCGGGGCCGGCCCAGGCGAGGGTCAGGATGTCCTCGCCGCGGATGAAGCGCTGGCAGCGCACACCGCCGGTGCCGCGGCCCTTACCGGGGTACTCCGCGAACGGGGTGACCTTCACCGAGCCGCCGCCGACGTCGAGCGCTCCGGAGGCGTCCGCGATCGTGACCACCAGCGCCTCCCGGTTCGGGTCGACGACGCCGAACCACAGAGCTCGCGCTCCCTTGGAGAGGTTGACCCCGGCCATGCCACCCGCGGAGCGGCCCTGCGGGCTGACCTTCGCGGCCGGGAACCGCAGCAGTTGCGCGTCGGTGGTGATGAAGACGAGGTCGTCGTCCGCTCCGGTCACCGATGCGCCGCCGACGACGCGGTCGCCGTCGCGGAGGGCGATGACCTCCCACTCCTCCTTGTTGGACGGCACGTCGTACTTGAGGCGCTTCACCACGCCCTGCGCCGTGCCGATGGCGAGGCCCGGGCCGTCCGCCTCCAGGTTCGCGAGGGCCACGACCTTCTCGCCCTTGTCGAGCCGGACGAACTCGGTCAGCGCGCCGCCGCCGGACAGGGCCGGGGGAGCCGCGGTGATCGGGACGGACGGCATGTCGAGAACGGGGAGCCGGATCATCCGGCCCGCGCTCGTCAACGCGCCGATGTGACCGCGGGCCGTCGACTTCACCGCGGAGACGATGACGTCATGCTTCGCGCGGGGGCCGTCGGCCGGCAGCGGCTCGTCCGTCGGTGTGCGGGCGAGCAGCCCGGTGGCCGAGAGCAGCACCCAGCACGGGTCGTCGGTGACCTCCAGCGGCACCGCGGTGGCCGGCATGCCCGCCGACTCGAGCAACACGGTCCGGCGGGGGGTGGCGAACTTCTTGCTGATCTCGCCGAGCTCGTCGGAGACGGTCTTGCGCAGCAATTCGTCGGACTCGAGCAGGGCGTCGAGTTCGGCGATGGTCGCGCGGAGGGTTTCCTGCTCCCGCTCGAGGTCGAGCTTGTCCAGGCGGGTGAGCCGGCGGAGCGGGGTGTCCAGAATGTAGGTCGCCTGGATCTCGGTGAGTTCGAAGATCTCCATCAGGCGGGTCCTGGCCGCCGCGGCGTCGTCGCTGGTGCGGATGACCTGGATGACCTCGTCGATGTTCAGCAGCGCGATCAGCAGACCGTCGACGAGGTGCAGCCGGTCGGCCGCCTTGCCGCGGCGGTAGGCGCTGCGGCGACGGACGACCTCGAAGCGGTGGTCGAGGTAGACCTGCAGCAGCTCCTTCAGCCCGAGGGTGAGCGGCTGCCCGTCGACCAGGGCGACGTTGTTGATGCCGAAGGAGTCCTCCATCGGCGTGAGCTTGTAGAGGTGCTCGAGGACCGCCTCGGCGACGAACCCGGACTTGATCTCGATGACCAGGCGGAGCGGGTTGTCCTTGTCGGTGTGGTCGGCGACGTCCGCGATGCCGGCCAGCTTCTTGCCGCGGACGAGCTCGGAGATCTTCGCGACCACGCGCTCGGGGTCCACACCGACGGGCAGCTCATCGACGATGATCGCCTTCTTACGAGGCGTCAGATTCTCGATGTGGGTGGTGGCCCGCGTCCGGAACGTGCCGCGCCCGGTCTCATAGGCCTCCCGGATCCCCTCCAGCCCGATGATCTTGCCGCCGGTGGGCAGATCGGGTCCGGGGACGAAGCGCATGAGGTCGTCGAGGTCGGCGTCGGGATGCTTGATCAGGTGCCGCGCGGCCGCGATCACTTCGCCGAGGTTGTGCGGAACCATGTTCGTCGCCATGCCGACCGCGATGCCGGACGCGCCGTTGACGAGCAGGTTCGGGAACGCGCTCGGCAGGACGACGGGCTCCACCTCGGAGCCGTCGTAGCTCGGCACCAGATCGACGGTGTCCTCTCCGATCGCCTCGACCATCGCCATCGCGGCGGCGTCCAGGCGGCACTCGGTGTACCGCATCGCGGCCGGGGCGTCGGCGTACGACCCGAAGTTCCCGTGGCCGTCGATCAGCGGCAACCGCATCGCCAGCGGCTGCGCCATCCGCACGAGGGCGTCGTAGATCGCTCCGTCGCCGTGGGGGTGGAGCTTGCCCATGACCTCACCGACGACCCGGGCGCTCTTCACGTGGCCGTGGTCGGGGCGGAGCCCCATGTCCGCCATCTGGTACAGGATCCGGCGGTGGACCGGCTTCAGCCCGTCCCGGGCATCCGGCAGCGCCCGGGAGTAGATGACGGAGTACGCGTACTCCAGGAACGACCCGCGCATCTCCTCCGAGACATCGGTCTCGATGATGCGCTCGTCGGGCTGGGTGGGCGGGGGTGGAGTCTTGGCCATGGCGCCATTTTCCCTTGCCGCACCGACGATCCCGCACCCGGCGCGCCCGGGCCGCCCCGCGGCGTGACCATTCGCTCATGCATGAGTGGATGGTCGAATTGGGGCCCGGATCGGCCTCGAAATCGACCACTCGCTCATGCATGAGCAACCGGCGTGGCGGCAGGGACCGGGCCCGGCGATGGTCACCGCGGCGCCCTCCCGCAGCCCGGACGGCCCAGACCGGGTGACCCGCGACGAAAGTCGCTCATGTTTGTTGCGAGCGCGCTTCGGTTTCTCCGGACGGGAACCAGACGGTCCTGGCCCCCGTCCCAGTGCGCGGGGGGATCGCCCGGTTCAGGGCGATTGTGGGGAGAGGACACGCAGATGGGCGTCATTCAGCGATTCGCCGTGAGCTCGATGGTGCTCGGAGTGCTGGCGATGGCCGGCGGCGCGAGCGCCATCGCCTTCGACGGAAGCGACAGCGAAAGCGCCCCGGCGGTTCAGCCCGCGCAGGACCAGGCATCTCGCTCGGACGTGCCCTCGGACGTGCCCTCGGACGTGCCGGCGGACGAGATTTCTGACGTGCTCCCGGAGACCGGCGGCTCCGATTCCTCCGTGGCGCTGGGTCACGACCGCACACCGGTCCCGACGGGAACTGACGCCCGTCAGCCACCCATCCGGGGGTCGGCCGCGGCCCGGAGCAGTTTGCGTTCGAACTGATCGAGCCATGTGCCGAGCTGTTGAGTCAGGCCCGGGGTGTCCGCCGCGTGCGTGACCGGACCGGTCACGCCGACGGAGACCTGGACGAGGTTCCCGTCCGGCTGGATCAGATGGACGGCGAGCGCCGCGAGAGCGAGACCGCCGTCGAGGACCCGCATCGGCTGGGAATGGACGACGACGTCGGTGCCGTCCGCGAGGCGGCGGACCTTGCACTTCTCCTCGGGGCCGGCCGGCTCCGGGCACTGCTCGCGCAGCGTCCCCGTCGCCGGGCGTACGCCGGCCTGGGCGACGCCGGCGAAGCCCAGCGGTAGACCTTCGGCGACCGGGCCGCCGGGAACCACGGTCAGGATCGTCGGATCCTCGCGGAACCCGTCGCCGAGAATCTCGCGCAGGACCGCGCGGTTGCGCGCGTCCACCTCCGCCAGAACCTCTCGTTCCGTGGGCGCCACGTCGGGCGCCGCGGCCGCGATACCACCGACCGCGACCCCGAGCATCAGGAGGACGGACACGAACAACGCGAGCGGCGGAGCGTTTCGAGACATGACCCGATGGTCTCGCGACTACTCGCGGAGTTCGGGGATGTCCTCTTCCCAGAATTCGCTCGTGCCGCGGGGCGCGTAGTCGCCGGTGCCGGCCATCTTGGGCGCGTGCCGCTCGTCCTCGGCCTTGCGCAGTTCGACGCGGCGGATCTTGCCCGAGATGGTCTTCGGCAGCTCCGCGAACTCGAGCCGGCGGATCCGCTTGTACGGCGCGAGTTCGGTCCGGCAGTGCCGCAGGATCGCCAGGGCCGTCTCCCTCGTCGGCTCGTGGCCCGCGGTCAGGGCCACGAAGGCCTTCGGCACCGCCAGACGCAGCGGGTCCGGCGAGGGCACGACGGCGGCCTCGGCGACCGCCTCGTGCTCGATCAGGACCGACTCGAGCTCGAACGGTGAGATGCGGTAGTCCGAGGCCTTGAACACGTCGTCGGCCCGGCCCACGTAGGTGATGTAGCCGTCCGCGTCCCGCGTTCCGACGTCGCCGGTGTGGTAGTACCCACCGCGGGTGACATCCGCGTTCCGCTCGGGGTCACCGCGGTAGCCGACCATCAGGCCGAGGTGCGGCTTCGAGAGGTCGATGCAGATCTCGCCGTCGTCACCGGGCTCGCCGGATACCGGGTCGACCATCGCGATCGTGTAGCCGGGCAGCGGGCGTCCCATCGAACCGGCCTTGATCGGCTGGCCGGGCGGGTTGCCGATCAGGGCCGTGGTCTCGGTCTGGCCGAAGCCGTCACGCACCGTCAGACCCCAGGCCTTCTCGACCTGCTCGATGACCTCGGGGTTCAGCGGTTCGCCGGCGCCGACGCACTCACGCACCGGCAGCTTCCACGCCGAAAGGTCGGCCTGAATCAGCATCCGCCACACCGTCGGCGGCGCGCAGAACGTGTTCACCTCGGCGCGCTTCATCACCGCGAGCAGCGCGGGCGCGTCGAAGCGGGAGTAGTTGTAGAGCATCACGCAGGCCTGCGCGGTCCACGGCGTGAACAGGTTGCTCCACGCGTGCTTGGCCCAGCCGGGCGAGGAGATGTTCAGGTGGACGTCGCCGGGCTGCACGCCGATCCAGTACATCGTCGACAGGCAGCCGACCGGGTAGGAAACGTGGGTGTGCTCGACCAGCTTCGGCTTCGCGGTCGTGCCCGAGGTGAAGTAGAGCAGCAGCGGGTCGGTGGCGTTCGTGACGCCGTCGGGCGTGAACTCGGCGGACCCCGACGTCGTGTCCGGGAACGTCGTCCATCCGTCGGCCCCGCCGACCGCGACCTTGCTGTACGAACCAGGCACCTCGTCGAACTTCGCGGCGTCACGGCCGTTGGTGATCACGTGCTTGGCCTCGCCGCGCGTGACGCGGTCGACGAGGTCGGGCGTGCCGAGCAAGGTGGTCGACGGGATCATCACCGCGCCGAGCTTGATCGCGGCCAGCGCCGTCTCCCAGAGCTCGACCTGGTTGCCGAGCATGACGATGACCTTGTCCCCGCGGGCGACGCCGGCGCCGCGCAGCCAGTTCGCGAGCCGGCTCGACCGCTCGCGCAGGTCGCCGAAGGACAGGATCGCCTCCGTGCCGTCCTCCTCGACGATCCACAGCGCCTTCGCGTCGGGAGTCTCCGCGGCGACGACGTCGAACCAGTCCAGCGCCCAGTTGAACTGCTCGAGGTGGGGCCAGGCGAAGGTGTCGCGGGCGGCGGCGTAGTCGGTCCGGATCGACAGCAGGGAGTCGCGGGCGGCGCGGAAGGCCTCGGTCGCGGCGGGATTCGTGCTCATCGGGGGCTCCTGAGGAGGGCGAGCGGCGTACGCGGGCACATTCCCCGTTCCCCGCGCGGGGGTCAAACGCACACCCAACGCAAGTGGGGGCCGGAAATGACGTTGCCTGTGGCCCGCCCTGGCGGTCAGGCTGCGGTATGACGACCGAGATCTGGGTGCCGGCGGCGGCGCCGCCGGAGACGCTGGAGTGGGGCCCGGTCCGTCTGGATCGCTGGTGCTCGGAGGACGCCGAGGACCAGTACGCCGCCGTGGACGCTTCCCGGGACCACCTCGAGCCGTTCATGCCGTGGTCGCACGGCTACGAGCCCCCCGGCTCGGAGTGGTTCCTGGCAGAGTCGGCCCGGGCCTGGGGGGAGCGCACCGCGTTCAACTACCGGGTCTCCGCCGCCGGCCTCGCCCCGGGCCGGGTACTCGGCAGCGCGGGCCTGATGGCCCGGGGCGGGCCCGGAATGCTGGAGATCGGGTACTGGGTCCGGGCCGACGCCGTCCGGCGAGGTATCGCCTGGCGGGCCGCCGCCGCGCTCACCGAGGCGGGCCTGAGCCTGCCTGGCGTCGATCGGATCGAGATTCGCCACCACCCGCGCAACGAGGCCAGCGCCGGCATCCCGGCCAAACTTCGGTACGCCCGCCTCCCCGAACACGTGCCTGGCCCGCCCGGCTGGGAGCACATCCTCATGGTCTGCTGGGTGGTGCGTCAGGAGGACTGGCTGCCGGTGCGAGGATGACCGCATGGCGGACACCGGCATTTCACGCACCCTTCGGGAGGCGATCCAGCGCAGCGGGTACTACCCGGAGCTGGTCGCGGAAGGGATCGAGTTCGCCGTGGGCGCCGAGCCGATCCGGTCCTGGTTCGTGCACCAGGAGACGACGCTCGACTCCGAGGCGGTCCGCCGCCACGTCACGGTGCTCGCGCTGACCCCGACCCGGTTGATCGTCGGGCACACCGATGAGCACAGCGCGGACGAGGACAATCCGGTCGCGTACGCGACCACGTCCACGGAGAGCGTCGCGCTGACCCGCGTCTCCACGGTCGTGCTCAGCCGCACGGTGGCCGACCCGGCGCGCTACGCCGTCGGGGCGCCGCCGACCGAACTGGTGCTCACCGTCGGGTGGGGTGCGGTCAGTCGCCTCGACCTCGAGCCCGCCGCCTGCGGCGACCCGAACTGCGAGGCCGACCACGGGTACACCGGGACGGTCAGTGCCGACGATCTGTCGGTGCGCGTCAGCGAGGCCGGAGACGGCCGGGAGACGGTCGCCGAGATGCTGGCTTTCGCCACGGCGCTCTCGGCGGCCCTCGGCACCGGGTGATCGCCGGAGAGCTCGCCTACGGCACGGCGGGCCTGCCCGATCTGCTGCCCTCGGTGCTGGGCGAGCTCGGCGTCCCGGGGGAGTCCGGGCCGCTCGCGCTGGACCTGCCGTCGCGGGTGGCGATCCTGCTCGTCGACGGGCTCGGGCTTCATCTGCTGCGGGCGCATGCCGACCAGGCGCCGTACCTGAGTTCGCTGCTGCCGACGGGCAGCACCCTGGCCGTGGGTTTCCCGTCCACCACCGCGACCTCGCTGACCTCCCTGGGCACCGGGCTGCCGCCCGGCTCGCACGGCGTCCTCGGGCTGAGCATGCGCGGGCCGGACGGAAGCATCCTCAACGCACTGCAGTGGGACGCCGCCAAGGTCGACCCGCAGCAATGGCAGCCGCACCCCACGGCCTTCGAACGGGCCGCCGCGGCCGGTGTCGAGGTGCGCTCTTTCGGCCCCGGACGGTTCCGGGGCTCCGGACTCAACGGGGCGGCGTTCCGCGGCGTCCGGCTCGACCCGGCCGAGTCGGCGGGCGAGCTCGCCGCCGCGACGCTGGACGCGCTGGCGGACCGGCCCGCCGCCGAGCGGGTGCTCGCCTACACCTACTTCGGCGACCTGGACGCGACCGGGCACCGCAAGGGCGTCGGCTCGTCCGCGTGGCGCCACCAACTCGCGCACGTCGACCGCCTCGCCGAGCAGATCGGGACGGCGCTGCCGCCCGGCTCGGCGCTGCTGATCACGGCCGACCACGGCATGGTCGACCTGGTGGACGACGAGCGCATCGACGTCGACACCGAGCCGCACCTGCGGGACGGCGTGGAGCTGATCGCGGGGGAGCCGCGGGCCCGCTACGTGCACGCCGTTCCCGGCGCGGCCGCCGACGTGCTGGCGACCTGGCGCGCCCGGCTGACCGAGGGGTGGGTGGTGCTCTCCCGCGCCGAGGCCGTCGAGGCCGGCTGGTTCGGTCCGGTCGCCGCCGAGGTCGCCGAGCGCATCGGGGACGTGGTCGCGATCGCGACCGGTGCCGGCAGCGTCGTCGCCACGAAGAGCGAGCCGGGTTTCCTGGCGAAGATGATCGGGATGCACGGCTCGCTGTCCGAGGACGAGCTCCTGGTTCCGCTGCTCAGAACGCGCGCCTGACAGGAACCTGACGAACCGTCAGGCCTGATTCTCCGCCAGCCATTGCGCCATGATCGACCGGAACTCCTCGTGCGTGCGGCCGAGAGTGATCGCGTGGCCGGTGGCGGGCAGCTCGACCGCGCTCAGGCGGCTCGCCTCTGGATAGGCGGTCTGCACCTGGACTGCCGAGCCCGGCGGCGGGAACAACGCGTCGTTGGCACCGGTGATCAACAACGTGGGAACCGAGATCGACGGTGTCAGGCCGTGCGTCCCGAGCAGCCCCTGCAGACCGCTGAGCAGGTCGCCGCAGGCGTCACGGTTGCGTTTGCGCAGCACGATGTCGGCGACCGCCTGCTCGACGTCGTGGAAATGGCCGGCGGTGAAATCGGCGTCGGTACGGCCGAACGCGGCGTAGTTCGGTGCGCCGGAGTCCCCGCGCGCAGGCTGCGGCGCCGTCAGGCAGTCCTGGTTCGCGGCCGCGAAGGTCTGCAGCGCGAGGGCGGACGGGTAGTGGGTGTAGCCGATCACGGCGAGCGCGTCGCCACTGCCGAAGACCGCCTGGGTCAGTTCGGCGATCAGCCCACCGGCCGAATGGCCGGCCAGGATCACGCGTTCGAACTTGGGCGTGACCTTCCCTGCCCCCTGGTAGGTGCCTCCTCGCAGGTGCTCCACCAGCTGACTCGCGATGTCCGCCTGGCTCGGCAGACAGGTGTTGTTGCCGTCCTTGAGGTCATCGCGGGCCGGGTTACCGAGCCGGTCGATGACCACCGAGACGTGGCCCTGCTCGGCCTGGCTGCGCGCGTAGTCGTACTGCGGGATGTCCGTCAGGTGGAAGAAGAAGCTCGAGTACCCCAGGCCGTGCAGGTACATCGCCGCCGAGGGGCTCTTCGGCCGGATCAGGTCCTTGGGCGCGACCAGGCTGCCGTGGACGGTGTAGACCTCGCCGTCCGGCTCCTGCCGGCACGGGATACCCGTGGTGTTCCGGTTGAAGACCTGGAAGCTGATCGGCACGTCCACGACGCTCGCGCCCGCCACCGTGCGGGCCGCATCGGCGGGTGCTCCGAGCGCCGCTGCGAAGGTGGCGGTGAGCGCAACCGCGAGGAGGGCGCGAAGGGACGTCCCCCGCCGGCGGGACCGGGAACGACGACATTGCATGACCAATTGGAGCCCATCGGGCCCGATTGCGAAATACCGACTCGCTCGTTCGGACCCGGCGCCGTTCGACCGGTACGCATGCCCGCGGTGGCATTGTGACCAGAACCACGTGGAGAGGAGATCCGTGCCCGGCGCAGACAGCCTGGTCGCGGTGGAGGCACTGGCCGCCGAACTCGCCGGCCCGCGCCCGCCCCGGCTGCTCGACGTGCGGTGGCCGGTGCCCTGGCCCGCCGGACACGTCTCCGCCGGACCCGGCCCGGCGGACCCCGGTGCCTACCGGACCGCGCACCTTCCCGGCGCGGTGTTCGTCGACCTCGACGCGGATCTGGCCGCACCGCCCGGCGACGGGCGGCGCGGCCGGCACCCCCTGCCGACGACGTCGGACTTCACCGCCTCGATGCGGCGGCTCGGGGTTCGCGCGGGACCGGTCGTGGCCTACGACGACGGCCCCGGGTTCGCCGCCGCCCGCGCCTGGTGGTGCCTGCGCTTCTTCGGTCATAGGGACGTGCGCGTGCTCGACGGCGGCATCGCGGCCTGGCGGGCCGCAGGCCGTCCGACCGAGTCCGGAGACCCGGGCCCGCCGCCGCCCGGGGACTTCACCGCCGAGCCGGGCCACCTGCCGATGCTCGACGCCGGTGGTGCGGCCGGTCTGTCCCGGCTCGGACTGCTGCTCGACGCCCGCACCGAGGTCCGCTACCGCGGCGAGTCGGCCGTCGACCCGGTTCGCGGTCACATCCCGGGTGCGGTCAATGCGCCGACCTTCGACAACGTCGGGGTCGACGGGCGCTGGCACCCGCCGATGTATCTGCGCAGCCGCTTCGCGGTGCTGGGCGCGGAGTCCGAGGAGGTCGGCGCGTACTGCGGTTCCGGGGTCACCGCCGCACACACCGCATTGGCGATGACCATCGCCGGCCTGCCGACGCCCGCCGTCTATGTCGGGTCCTGGAGCGAGTGGATCGCGGACCCTTCGCGACCCGTCGTGGACGGGTCCGCACGCGGATGATCCAGCGCGCGGAGGCGGAGGCGCTGGACGCGGGCGATCCGCTGCGCACCTTCCGGGACCGTTTCGTCGAGCCCGAGCCCGGCGCGATCTACCTCGACGGCAATTCCCTGGGCCGGCTACCGCTGGCCACGGTGTCCCGACTCCGCGAGGTGGTCGAGTCCGAGTGGGCCGGGGGACTGGTCCGGTCCTGGGAGCACTGGATCGACCTGCCGACCCAGGTCGGCGACCTCATCGGCAAGCACCTGCTGGGCGCCCGGCCGGGCGAGGTGGTGGTCAGCGACTCGACGACCGTCAACCTGTACAAGCTCGCGGCCGCAGCGTGCGACGCCCGCCCGGAGCGCGGCGTGATCGTCACCGACTCGGACAACTTCCCCACGGACCGGTACACCCTGGCCGGGCTGGCGCAGTCGCGCGGAATGACGCTGCGGATCGTCGACTCCGATCCCGTGTCCGGGCCCGGACCGGCGGACGTCGAGGCGGCCCTGGACGAGCGGGTGGCGCTGGTGTCGCTCTCGCACGTCGCCTATCGATCCGGCGCTCTGCTCGACCTGCCGGGCATCACCGCGGCCGCGCACCGCGTCGGGGCCCTGACGCTCTGGGATCTCTCCCACGCCGCCGGATCGGTGCCGGTGGATCTCGCCGCGTCCGACGTCGATCTCGCGGTCGGCTGCGGCTACAAGTACCTGAACGGCGGACCGGGCGCGCCGGCCTTCCTCTACGTCCGCTCGGATCTGCAGAGCTCGCTGCGCCAGCCGATCTGGGGCTGGTTCGGCCAGCGCGGGCAGTTCGCCATGGGGGAGCGTTACGACCCCGAGCCCGACGTCCGCCGATTTCTGACGGGGACTCCCGCGGTCCTCGGCCTGGCCGCGCTCGAGGAAGGCGTGCGGCTGCTCGCCGAGGCGGGCCTGGACCGGCTCCGCGCCAAGGGGATGGCCTTGACCGAGCTGGCCAGAACACTCGCCGAGGAATCGCTCGTGCCGCTCGGGTTCGAGCTCGCGAGTCCGGCGGACCCGGCCCGCCGCGGTTCGCATCTGACGTTGCGTCATCCGGACGCGTTCGCGATCAGCCGGGCATTGATTGCCGACGCCAACGTGATCGGTGACTTCCGGACCCCGGACTGCCTGCGGCTCGGGCCCGCTCCGATCTCGACACGCTTCACCGAGGTCTGGGACGCCCTCGACCGCCTGCGCCGCCTGGTGGAGACTGGAGCGCAGCGCCGCTACTCCGGCGAGACCCGGCGGGTCACCTGATCCACCGTCGAAGGGTCGACCGATGGAACCTCCGCCGCTCACCATCGTCCAGCCCGGGCAGGGCCCCGTGGGGAACCTCGGTTCGATCGTCGAGCACCCGTTCCCGGTCGGCGCGCTCGTCCCACCGCAGATCCACACCCGGGAGGACGAGTACTCGATCGTCACCGAGGGCGAGATCGGCTTCCGCTCCGGTGACCGGGAGGTCGTCCTCGGCCCGGGCGGTTACATCACCAAGCCGCGCAACGAACTGCACACGATGTGGAACGCGGGCAAGGTGCCGGCCCGGATGATCGAGGTGATCAGCCCGGGGATCGCGCGCTACGACCTCACGCCGCCGATGGGTTAGCCACCGCCGCGAACAGCACGGAGCCCCGGCCCTCCGAGGAGGACCGGGGCTCCGGTGCAGCGGTGGTGCGTGCGTACTACGGGGTCGGGCTGGACGACGGCTCCGTGGACGCCGTCTCCGGCGCCGCCGTTGACGTCGCGTCGGCGTCGTCCGCGTCGTCGCTCTCGTCCGTGCTGTCGGTCGACTCGGTGCTCTCCGACTCGGTGCCCTCGGACTCGGTGGTCTCGGTCTCCGAGCCCGGTGGGACGAACGTGGTGCCGTTCTTCTTGGCCTCGAGGTACGCCTTGATGTACTCCTCGGCCGCCGTGGCGTCCTTGGTGCCCTCGCCCGGGTTCACGCCGGGGCGGACCATCGAGAAGACGAGCTCACCCGGCTGGGAGTCGCCCGGCTCCATGGTCTCGAGCGCGGCGGCGGTGTACTTGCTCGACGCGTTCCAGAGGTAGAACCCGTTGACGCCGGCGTCGGCCGCGGCCTTGATCTGGGCCTTGACCTCGGCAACGCCGTAGCTGACGCCCAGTGAGAAGTCCTGCAGCCACGGGACGATGACGCAGTCCGTGCCGAGCGCGAGGCGGTTGAACTCGATCACCGAGCGGTTGACGATGTCGTACGGCTGGCTGTTCGGCTTCGCGACGCCGTACTCACCCGGGCCCCAGTGGGACGGGTAGACCATCGGCGCGAGAAAGTCGAGGTGCTTGGCCATCTCCGGGATGTCCTGCGCGACCGAGATCGGCGTGAAGGCGGAGATGCCGTAGACCGCGGCACCGACGAAGGCGCCGGCCGACTTGACCCGCGGAGCGGCCGTGGCGACGAAGTCCGAGATGGCCTGCATCGCGGTCCGGTCACCGATGCCGGCGTACACCTGGCCCGAGTTCTCGGGCTTGCGGATGTAGTCGAACATGATCTGGTCGAAGCCGAGCTTGGCGGCTTCCTCGGCCAGGCTGACGTTGTAGTCGATGATCTCCTGGTTCGCGAAGTTGGTGAACTCCGCGACGCCGTACTTGCCGGCGTCGTACGCGCCACCGGACTCGTTCTGGATGACCATCTCGAGCTTGCCCGCCTTGACGGCGTAGCCGGCCATCTTCGGGTCGCGGAAGGCCACGATGCGCCCGGTCACCGTGCCACCGAGGTCGTGGATCTGCTTGAGGGCGTCGGCGGCGACGTAGCGGTCCGTGCCCGCCTCGGCGGCCTTGGCCAGCGGAACCTCGGATTCGTAGCCGATGATCCCGTCCTCGTCCTTGATGTCGAGCTGGACGTTGTCGATCTTCTTGTCCTTGAGCAGCTGCAGGATCGGCTCGCGCAGCGTGGAGGACGCCCACCCGAAGGCGGTGATGTGGACCGAGCGGGCGGCCGCGTTGAAGACGGGGACCTTGACGGTCTCCTCGACCACGTTGCCGGCCTCGTCGGTCGCCTTGAGCACGGCGCCGCGCGGCGGGGCCGCGAACTCCTTGCTGAAGCTGCCGTCGTCGCCGAGGTCGAGCGCCTCGCCGTTGATCTCGGCGGTCTTGGCGCCCTCGACCTTGCCCTTGAGGGTGTAGGCCTCGTTCATCTTGGCGGGGTCGGTCGGGACCTCGATGGTGACGACGGGCGCCGACGTGTCGATCTCGAAGCTCTCGGACGCGGTGGACGTGCGGCCCGGAAGGCGGCCGTCCTTCGACGCGGAGAACGTGTGCTTGCCGTCGGAGAGGTCCGCCGGACGGAAGACGATGTTGTCGCCCTCCTGCGTCCCCTGGACCTCGTTGCCGTCCAGCTTCAGCGTCACGTCGGACATCTGCGCGCCAGTGATGGTGAAGACGAGTTCCTTGGCGGACTCGGCGTTCAGCATGCCGGTCTTGCTGGCGGCCATCTCGACCTTCGCGCCCGCGCCGAGCGGCGAGGCCGCGGCCCCGACGACGAGCAGCAGTGCAGCGACGCCACCGATGATCGCGACGTTCCGACCGGTGCGCTTCTTCTTCACCGGCGGCACAGCGTTAGCCGTGTCGCC
This sequence comes from uncultured Actinomycetota bacterium, assembly GCA_963756785.1. Classification (GTDB taxonomy): domain Bacteria; phylum Actinomycetota; class Actinomycetes; order Sporichthyales; family Sporichthyaceae; genus Sporichthya. The sequence goes on along the minus strand of CAVWPF010000007.1, from coordinate 857,977 downwards.
GCCTTCGCCGGGTGCCCCCCACGGGGCGGGCGGCATGCCTTCATTGCCCGTCATAGTCCCCATCCACCTTTACCGAGTTGTCGCCGATGCGGTGCGCTGATTCCCCACCCTCGCCCGCACGGGTACGTCATGATCACCATCAATGATCATGCGAGTGATCGATGACGCAAGATCACCTAGGGATCAGAGTGGCATTACCAACGGACTTTGGGGGGAAAATGCGCCCACGCGATGTAGTGGCGGTAGCGCTCGTTGCCGGATTGTTGCTTTCCGGTTGTTCAGGTGACGATGACGAGCCGACCGCGGTCGGAGAGACCTCGTCCCCGGGCGGCGCAACGCCGTCTCCGACCCCCTCGGCGACGCCGGCCGCATCAGCGGTCGACCCCGCTTCGGTGAAGGCGAACGAGCTCGCGGCGATCCCGGTGATGATGTATCACGTGGTCAAGCCCGACGCGAAGGGCGAGTACGACCAGACACCGGCGGAGTTCAAAGCCGAACTGGAGCGGATGCACGAGGCCGGGTTCACTCCGATCACCGTGCAGGAGATGGTCGCCGGCGACATCGACGTGCCGGCCGGCAAGCACCCGGTCGTCCTGACGTTCGACGATTCGTCCCCGAACCAGATTCAGATCGGCGCCGACGGCAAGCCCACCGCGGAATCCGCAGTCGGCATTCTCGAGGCATTTGAGGCGGAGAATCCCGATTTCCGCGCGACCGCGAGTTTCTACGTCAACGGCTCGCCGTTCAACGACCCCAAGGCGGTGCCGTGGCTGGTCGAGAACGGTTACGAGGTCGGCCTGCACACGATGAACCACATCAACCTGAAGCAGAGCTCTGAATCGACGATTCAGAAGGAGCTCACCGCCAACTCCGAAGACATCAAGTCTGCGGCGTCGGGCGCCAAGGTGAACACAATCTCGCTCCCGTTCGGCATCGCGCCGACCAACCCGGAGCTGATTCGCGGCGGTTCCTTCGAAGGCAAGTCCTACGAGATCGACGGCGCGCTGCTGGTCGGGTCGAACCCGGCCAAGTCGCCCTTCAACGCGGACTTCGACGCGTACAAGGTCGCGCGCATCCGCTCCGGCCCGAAGTCGCGGCCCGTGGACACGGACTCGACCTATTGGCTGGACCAGCTCGACGACGGGAAATGGACGCCGTACACCTCGGACGGCGACCCTGACAAGATCTCGTACCCGTCGACCTCGTCCGCGAAGCTCGGCTCGAAGTGGGCCGACAAGGCCAACGAGTACGACCCGGAAGGCGGAACGGGAAGCACCGGTTCGTCGGGTGAGTCGACCTCGTCGCCGGAGCCGACCTCGACCGCCTCGTCGCGGCCGTCGTCAACCCCGGCCGCGAGCGCATCGACCGCGCCGTCGGCAACCAGCACTCCCTGACGCACTGCTGCGGCGCACCGGCCCGATCACCCGAAAGGGTGGTCGGGCCGGTGTTTTTTCTGGCCCGACGCCAGGATCGGACGCGGGGTCACCCGGCGGTGTGGTGCCGCAGCACGGCGTGCGAGTCACTGCCGCCGTCCGCAGCGGGCCCGACGTGGACCGTGGCGGCGTCGAGCTTCGGCACCGCGTGGATCAGCGCGTGCTCGGCCGCCACCGCGATGTCGTGAGCCGCTCCGACGGTCAGCCCGGCGCCGACGGTGACGGCGGCCTCGGCGCGTATCCGGTGACCGATCCAGCGCAGCCGGACACTGTCCACCTCCGTGACGCCAGGCACGCCGGCCAGGGTCCGGGTCGCCAGATCGACGAGGTCGGGATCCACGCCGTCCATCAGACGTCCGAATACCTCCCGGGCCGCTGAGCGCAGCACCACGAGGATCGCGGCGGTGATGAGCAGCCCGACGATCGGGTCGGCCGCCGGGAAGCCCGCGAGCACGGCGATCGCACCGGCGGCCACGGCGAGCGAGGTGAAGCCGTCCGTGCGCGCGTGCAGACCATCGGCCACCAGCGCCGCCGAGCCGATCCTGCGTCCGATGCGGATCCGGTACAGGGCAACGGCCTCGTTGCCGGCGAAGCCGAGCACCCCGGCAGCGAAGACCGCCCAGACGTAGTCGATCGGCTGGGGGTCGAGCAGTCGGCGCACCGACTGGTAACCGGCGATGCCGGCCGACAGCGCGATCATCGCGACAATGAAGATGCCCGCCACATCCTCGGCGCGACCGTATCCGTAGGTGTAGCGCTTGGTGGGCGCCCGCCGGGCGAGGGCGAACGCAATCCACAGCGGAAATGCCGTCAGCGCGTCGGAGAAGTTGTGGACGGTGTCGGCGAGCAGAGCCACGGAGCCGGTGAGGAGGACGACGGCCGACTGCGCGAGGGCGGTGACCCCGAGTCCGACCAGACTGATCTTGACCGCGCGGATCCCGTCCGCGCTGGACTCCAGCGCCGAGTCGACAGCATCCGCCGGGTCGTGGCTGTGCCCGTGTCCGTGCCCGTGCCCGTGACCATGTCCGCGCCGCCACCCCACCACGGGCGCCAGTGTCAGCGGGGCCGTCCGCTGCAGCAACTCGACGACTGTCGCGTCGCCGTTGGTGCAAGTGACTCGCGACTGCGGGAGATCCTCAGCCGCCGAAGGTGCGCTCCATGAACCAGAACAAACCGATGCCGGCTACCGCGGCGGACACAACGCTTGAAGTCCAGAAGCCGGTTCGAGGGGTCGATCGGCGCAGCAGGAGCAGGACCGGGAAGACGACGGCGATGATGCCGAGCTGGACCGCTTCGATGCCCACGTTGAAAACGAGCAGCGACGACAGCAGCTTCCACGACAACGGCTCGTCGATCCCGAGGGCCCCGGCGAACCCGAGCCCGTGCACGAGGCCGAAGCAGAACACGATCCCGAGCCGCGACCAGCCCGCCCGGTCGAGGCTGAAGTGACCGCTGCCCGCGAGTTCGGCCGTGGCGCCGGCACGCGGACCGCGGCGCCAGCTGTGCCACAGGTGCCAGCCGGCCACGATCGCGATCGAGAGGGCGATGACCGGTTCGATCAGCCCGCCCGGCAGGTCCACCACGCCGAGCGCGGCGAGGATGAAGGTCACCGAGTGCGCGACGGTGAAAGTCGTCGCCGTGAGGACGATCTCGCGCGGCCGGCGTGAGCCGACGATGAGCGCGAGCAGGAACAGGATGTGGTCGAGTCCGAGGTACAGGTGTTCGGCACCGAGGTGGAACCACGACCAGAACCATTCCGGCCACGACTGGTGCGTGTCGAAGCTCTGGTCCTCGCCGTCGAGGACCGCCGTGCCGGAATGGAGATCGAGGTCGAAAGTGACGATCGTCTTCGTGTCGCTGACGTAGTTCTCCGAACCCGGGAACAGGTTGCTGCGCACCTCGTGCGTGTCCGCGTCGGCACAGCGGTAGTCGAGCGTCAGGACGACATAGGGCTGGTCGTCGCGGTGCTCAGGGACGATCGGGCCGTCCTGGGTCGGGACGCAGCGTTCACCCGCGGCCGAGATCGCGAAGTGGGAGTTCACGTAGGCGAGCACGGAATCGGCGTGGGCATCGAGAGCCGCCGCCTGCGCCGGAGCGTCCTGGTTCGACTGTGCCTCGCTGCCGGCCTGGCCGAGGGCGACGTCCTGCGTGTGGTCGGTCGCGGAGACGACGAGCAGATAGGAATCGAGCCTGAGCTCGGCGCGGACGTGGCCAGGTTCCGGCGAGGTCAGGTCGACGTAGACGACGGACGCGAAGTCGTGGGCGCGCGCCGGCGAGGCGCCGAGAATCAGTCCCGCGAACAACACCGCGGCGACGATGCTGATGCTCCGTCGGACGCGACGTGCCATGGCTCGATTCTTCAACATCAGGTCAGCGGTAGGCCCGCCGCCGCGGCGAGCAGGCCGAGGGCCGCGCAGTTACAGCGAGCACCCGGAACATGCTCCAACGGCACCGGAACGTCAGGACGAAGGCGATGATCGCGAGCGAGACCGCGGCGCGAACGTCACCCAGGTCGTGAGCAGAGCGCCGATCGTCGCGGCCAGCGCGAGTCCGCGGGCCATCTCTCCCGGTGCGAGCCAGCCGTAGTCCTCCACGGCTCGCTGCGCGACGAACGCGAGGACGGCGTAGGCGCCGCCGAAGGTCACCACTGCGGCGCCGGAGAAGAGCAGCGCCTGCGTGGTGAAGACGCTGTGCGTACCCGCGACCGCGAGGACGACCAGGACGGGCGCCCACCACAGCGAGAGCCCGAGAACGGCGACGCGCAGCGCGCGTCGGCCGCTCGGTGCCTCGACGTGCAGGTCGCCGTCGGGGATCAACGGCTCCGGGCCGCTCTGGGCGGCGTGCGCCTCGCCCCGCAGCAGGTTGGGGATCCGCTGTGCCAGGACCCAGCCCGCTACCGCGGACGCCGCGATCACAGTGCCAGGACGCCGGGAATCACGAACAGGATGCCGGCCACCAACCCGCCGGGCGTCCCGTTGAGAAGCCAGCCGATGTAGATGGCGAGCTGCTGCGCCTCGGGGCCCGGTAGCAACATGGGACCGCGGCCCGGAACGGGACCACATTCTGGCCAGGATGGTTCATGACGGAGCCATCGGACGACGGCGCCGAGGCGCTCGCGCGAGGCTCAGTCCTTCGGGCGGGTGCCGATCAGAATGTCGTCCCAACTGGGGACCCGGGCGCGACGACGGCCGGAGGACGTCTTCGATGTCGGGCCGGTCGGGCGAACGTCGTCCGCGGAGGCGTCGTGGGTGCCGGTCCGTGCGGCCGGCATCTCCTCGACCTCGGTCGGCTGGTCCATCGGCAGCGTCGGAGCGTCGACCACCACGCGGCGCGGTGCCGGCTCGGGTGCCGGCGCTGCCGCCGGGGGAGCGACCGGGGCGATCACGGGCGGGGGCGCCGGGACCGGCATCGGCGGCATCAACGTCGCGGCCGGAGCGGGCGGGGCGACGACGGTGGCCGGGCGTGGAGGTGCCGTCGGTGCCGACATCGGCTCCGGGCGTCGGGCGACGACATCCGGCGCCCGTCGGTTCTGCGTCGGGTCGGGGCGGCGGAGCATCGCGGGCGCCGGCTCGTCCTCGGAGAGTTCGAGATCGTCGAAGTCCGGCTCGGGTGCGCTGACCGCCTCCGGCGGGAGCGCCGAGGCGATCCGCGGCTTGAACGGGGCTCGCGCCGGGTGCTCGGCCAGCTCGGCCGACAGGAAGCGGGCCTGGTCGTTCTCGGCCACGACCGAGCGTGCGCGCGGGTCGAAGAGGAAACGGGCCTGCTGGTTCAGCCCGTCGTGCGAGTACGTGGCCTGGACGACCCAACGGCCGTCGTCGCGGCGCCACGAGTCCCATTCCAGGTCCGGCACATTCAGCCCGATCGAGTCGAGCTGGGCCGGAAGGGCTTCGGCGAGGGTGTTCGGGCGAAGTTCGGCCTGACCGGGCCGGCGGACGGCGCTGCGCTGGGACATCTGGGCCATGTGCTCGCGCTCGGCCAGCACCGGCCCCTCGAACCGGCGGACCCGGTCGACGTGGATACCTGCGGCCTGCGCCACCTGCTCGGCGGACTCGCCGGAGCGGATGCGGGCCTGAATCTCTCGCGGACGCAACTGTCCTGCGCCGATGTCGAGCTGCGACAGAAGGGTCTTGTCTCCTCGGATCGCGGCGCGTAGGCGCTCATCGATAGGGACCACGTACTTGTCGCCGTCGGGCGAACGGAGCACCAGATGGGTACCGCGCTCGTTCGCCGCGACGAGACGAAGATCCTGCATGACCGAAGTCCTCCTGCTGCCGATGGCACCTGAGGTCGAGCACGAGTCTGGCTGGTGCCGCACCGAAACCCGTGGAGGCGCGCCCGGTGATGCCGGGCACGTCGCTACTCCGAGGGTCGCAGGACGACGGCGGGCCGCAGCCGGGCCGCGCCGGCTGCCGCGAGGACGGCCGCCGTCAAAGCGGAGACCGTGGCGGCCCAGAAGCCGTCGGCGGGGCCCGCGTGCTCGGCCAGCCAGCCCGCGGCGGCGGAGCCCAGCATCAGCCCGACCGACATCCCGGTCATCGCCCAGGCGAAGCCTTCGGTCAGTCGCGCGGGCGGGGCCACATCGCGGACCAATGCCAGTCCGCTGATCAGCGTCGGGGAGATCGCCAGGCCGGCCAGCAGGACCAGGGGAGCGAGGGTGGCCACGGAATTCACGTGTGGCATCGCCAGCGCCGAGGCCCCGATGCCGACGGCACCGAGAAGGAACCCCTGGCGGGGCGGGGCATCGCGTCGGGCGGCGCCGAAGACGATTCCGGAAGCCATGCTCCCCAGGGCGTAGAGGGCGAGGATGACCCCGGCCATGCCGCGCGAGCCTTCGGCCGAGGTAAAGGCGACGACGGCGACCTCGACCGCTCCGAACATCGCGCCGAGCGCCACGAAGACGCCGACCACGACGAGCAGTCCATCGGAGGCGAGCGCGGGCCGTGCCGGACCGCCTTCCTCGTGGGGGGTGATTCCGGGTTCGGTGTCCCGGGCGGCCGCGAGGGCCAGCGCCCCGGTGGGCCCGACGGCCAGGACGGCGATCAGGCCGGCCGCCGGGTGGACGGTGACCGCGAGCACGGTCGCCAGCAGCGGACCGACCACGAAGATGACCTCGTCGACGACCGACTCGAACGAGAACGCGGTGTGCAGCCGGCCGGCCACGCCCTCGCCACCGCTGAGCAGGGCGCTCCACCGCGCCCGTACGAGCCCGCCGATGCTCGGCATCGACATCCCGGTCAGGCCACCCAGGACCACTAGCAGCCAGCCCGGGGCGGAGTTGCTGCCCGCGACGATCAGCGCCAGGACCGTGGCGACCTGGGCGACCGCGGCGGGCCGCAGCACGGCGGCCTGGCCGTGCCGGTCCGCGAGCCGCGCGAGTCGTGGCCCGGCCACGACGAAGCCGAGGTTCACCGCGGCCGCGGCGGCGCCGGCCAGGGCATAGGACCGCCCGGTGCCCGAGATCAGCAGCACCACGCCCAGGGTCATCATCGAGATCGGCAGCCGGGCGAGGAATCCGGACAGGCTGAACCGCAACGCACCCGGGTGGGCGAGGACCTCGCGGTAGGGCGTCAGCACGGGCGTCTCCGGTCCGGATGATGGTCCGGCGACGCTAACGGCTGCGTGCGGCGGACGCTTCCCGATTCGCTCCCCGGGCGGTTTGACAGGATGGCCGCATGAGCGCAGGTCCTTTCGACGCCTTTCTGTTGGTCTCCTTCGGCGGGCCCGAGGGGCCCGACGACGTGATGCCCTTCCTCCAGAGCGTGACCCGGGGCAAGGACGTGCCGCCCGAGCGGTTGGCCGAGGTCGCCGAGCACTACCAGCAATTCGGCGGGGTCAGCCCGATCAACGGCAACTGCCGGGAGCTCCTGGGCGCGGTCGAGGCCGACTTCGCGATGAACGGCATCGACCTGCCGATCTACTGGGGCAACCGGAACTCGAAGCCGACGCTGCGCGACGCCATCCAGCAGATGGCCGACGACAACCGCCGCCGCGCGCTGGTGATGCTCACCTCGGCCTACTCGTCCTATCCGGGCTGCCGCCAGTACCGGGAGGACGTCTTCGCGGCCAAGGCCGGGATCGCCAAGGCGCCGAACTTCGCCCGGATCCGCCATTACTTCAACCACCCGGGATTTATCGGCCCGATGGTCGTCAACACGGTGGCGGCGCTGGAACAACTGCCGCCGGATCAGCGCGCCGGCGCGACGATCGTCTTCACCACCCACTCGATCCCGCTGGCGATGGCTTACAGCGCCGGGCCGGAGGGTGGCCTCTACGTGCAGCAGCACGAGGAGGTCGCGCGCCTGGTCGCGGACGGCGTCTCCACCTCGACCGGTGTCAGCTACCCCTGGGAGCTCGCCTACCAGTCCCGCTCCGGCCCGCCCCAGGTGCCGTGGCTGGAGCCCGACATCGCCGACCGGCTCGCCGCGCTCTCCGAGGCCGGCTCCCCGGCGGTCGTGGTGGTGCCGATCGGCTTCACCTCCGACCACATGGAGGTCGTGTTCGATCTCGACGTGGAGCTGCGCGGTTCGGCCGACAAGTTGGGGATCGGCTTTGCCCGGGCCGCCACGGTCGGCACCGCCCCGGAGTTTGTGGCCGCGATCCGCGACCTGGTGCTGGAACGGGTGGAGAGCGTGATGCCCGATCGGCGCGCCGCGCTCGGCGAGCTCGGGGTCAGCTGGGATCTGTGCCCGATCGGCTGCTGTCCCAACCCGAAGGGCCCTCGGCCCGCGGTGGCGGGCCGGGACTGAGCCGGCACGCGGGGGAGACGGCATGACGCGGGGGATCCCGCCGGCGACGGAGTTGCTGGAGGTCGCGCTTGCGCTGGCGCTCGAAGGCCGGGGCGTTGCTGCACGCCGGACGTCCGGCCGGGCCGCTGCGGGTGACGTCCAAGAGCACCCCGACCGACGTGGTCACCGAGATGGATCACGCTGCCGAGGCGTTGATCACCGAGTCGCTGGCCCGGTTGCGGCCGGACGACGGGATGCTCGGCGAGGAGGGGACCGACCATCCGGGGACCTCCGGCGTGCGGTGGGTCGTGGACCCGCTGGACGGCACCGTCAACTACCTCTACGACCTCGGGGGCTGGGCGGTCAGCGTCGCGGCCGAGGTCGAGGGCCGATCGGTGGCCGGGGTGGTGCACATCCCCGCGGCCGGGGAGACGTTCGCGGCGACCCGCGGCGGGGGCGCGACCTGCAACGGGCGGCCCGTGCGCTGCAATCCGGCCGCGGCCGTCAATCGCGCGTTGGTCGCGACCGGGTTCGGCTACGACCCCCGCCGGCGGGCCCACCAGGCGGAGATCCTGCGGCACGTCCTGCCCGCCGTGCGGGACATCCGCCGTGGGGGCGCCTGCGCGGTGGACCTGTGCTCGCTGGCGGCCGGGCGCGTGGACGCGTACTTCGAACGCGGGGTCGCCCCCTGGGACTTCGCGGCGGGCGGGCTGATCGCGAGCGAGGCCGGGGCGCGGGTGGCCGGGCTCGGCGGAGCGGCACCGTCCTCGACCTTCGTGCTGGCCGCTCCACCGGAATTATTCGACCCGCTGGAGGCGTTACTGCTCGCCGCCGGAGCGGGCGAGGAGACGGGGTTGACGGACCCCGTGGCCACACCCGTCCTGCCTTAAGGCACAATTCCCGCCCCGGGCAGGCATACTGCGGTCCCGCACTGAGAGCACGAGGAGACCCGGACCTAGATGGCGACTGATTACGACGCCCCACGCAAGACGGACGACGAGCTCGGTGAGGACAGCATCGAGGAGCTCAAGTCCCGACGGGTGGACAAGGGCGCCAGCACTGTTGACGTCGACGAGGCGGATCTCGCCGAGTCGCTGGAACTGCCCGGCGCCGACCTGTCCGGCGAGGAACTCAGCGTCCGCGTGCTGCCACGTCAGGCCGACGAGTTCACCTGCTCGTCCTGCTTCCTCGTGCATCACCGCAGCCAGTTGGCGAGTGAAAAGGGCGGCGTACTGACCTGCCGCGACTGCGCCTGACCGTCCTCCCAGGAACGTTGATCAGACTGCGCCACCATGACGTTCCGCCGCCGGATTCGTCCGGCTTCCTTCGTGCTGGCCGGGATCGTGACCGCCACGGCCGTCGCCACCGCGGGCTTCCCCGGCACCGCCGGAGCGCTGGCCCCGACCGCGACGCCTGCGCCACCGGACCCGGTGTCCGGCCTGATCGGCGCGCTGGCCGGCCCACCCGATTCCCCTGCCGATCCGGCGGCGGGGCGGATCGGCGCGCCGAAGCCGGCTGAGCTCCCGCTCGGCCGCGCCGGCCTGCGGGAACGTCGCAGCACCGAGCAGTTGGCGCCCGGAATCACCCTCACCACGATCCGTCGCGGTGAGGGCAAGGCCAAACGCAAGCGGTTCGCCACCACGCCCACCGGGCCGTGGGAGGTCAACGTGCTGACCATCGACCCGCGGGAGGCCGAGGGTCAGCTCACCACGACCTTCGGGCGGAACCTGGCCGACCTGGACCGGACGACCGCCCTGGCGCGGCAGGCGAGCGCCCTGGCCGGGGTGAACGGCTCGTTCTTCTCCCTCCGCGGCGATCGGCGTTACCCAGGTCTGCCGGTCGGCCTGACCATCTCCGACGGGCGCGTGCTCTCCAGGCCCACCGGCACCTCGCAGGAGGTGACCCTCGCGCTCGACTCCGCGGACAACGCGCTGCACATCGGCCGCTATGCCTGGACCGGCACGGTCCGATCCCGGTCCGGGCACGGCGCTCTGACGCTCAGCCGCGTGAACAGCCCGCCCGGGGTTCCGCGCGGGTGCGCGCTGCGAAAGGCCGCGGCGAAGCCCCGCTGTGCGGGCACGGGCCAGCTCGCCGAGTTCACCCGCGACTTCGGCGGCCGTACCCCGAAGGGACCGGGTGTCGAGGTCGTCCTGGACGGCGACGGGTGCCCGGTGCGGGTGGCTCCGCGCCGCGGGGTGCGGCTCGCGGGCACCCAGACCTCGCTGCAGGCCACGGGCGCGACGGGGCTGCAGCTGCGGCGACTGATCGCCGCCGGCTGTGTCGACACCGAGCAGTCCGTCCGCAATCGCCCCGACGGCGCCGAGCTGCCGCTGCACGCGGGGGTCTCGGCGATCACCGGCCGGTACCGCCTGGTCCGCGACGGCGCGACGGTGCTCCACAACCGGAGGAGCAGCCTGTTCGGGCGCAACCCGCGCACGATCGTCGGCACGGACTCCGCCGACCGCCTGATGCTGGTCACGATCGACGGCCGACAGCCGCGCAGCGTCGGGGCGACGTTGTGGGAGGCGGCGCGTGTCGCCCGCGCCCTGGGCATGCAGGACGCGATCAACCTCGACGGCGGCGGCTCGACCACGATGGCCGTCCGCGGTCGCGTGGTGAACCGGCCGGCCGGTTCGGAGCGCCCGGTCGCGGACGCGGTGGTCTGGCTGGCGGCGAAGAACTGAAGCGGATCAGCCCGGCGAGATGCCCGGCGGCAGCGCACCGGTGGCCGTGCGCCAGGACGTCGCCGCCTGACGCGTGATCACCAGCCTCATCACGCCCGCGACGGCGCCGGTGAGCATCGCCCAGGCCAGCGCCTGGGTCCAGGTGGTGTCCGGATTCTCGGGGTGCTCGGGCGGGTCGCCGCCGGTGGTCGCCTTCCACACGCCGCCGATGACCTTCCTGGTCAGAACGGTGCCGACCAACGCACCGCCGGCGGCGATCACCTTCCATGCCACGCCAGTACCTGTGGAGCTGATCTCCGCCACCGCGACTCGCTCTCCGCTGCTGTCACCCGGCCGGACGTGTGCCCGGGCTGTGCGGGAAAGCCTGCCAGAGCCCGGGTAGTGTCGGGCACCGTGACCACCGCTGACCTGCAGGCTGCCCGTGTGGACGGGGAGCGCGTCGATGTGCTGGTCCAGCGACTCGACCCGGAGCTCCCCGCGCCGGTGTACGCCCATCCGGGCGACGCGGGTGCCGACATCTGCACGTCGGTCGACGTCGAACTCGCGCCCGGTGCGCGCGCGCTGGTGCCGACGGGCCTGGCGATTGCCCTCCCGGCCGGGTACGCCGCCTTCGTCCACCCGCGCTCCGGCCTCGCCCATCGCTACGGGGTCAGCATCGTGAACGCGCCCGGGACGGTCGATGCCGGCTACCGCGGCGAGATCCAGGTGAGCCTGATCAACCACGACCCGGTGCAGCCCGTCGTACTGCGCCGGGGCGACCGGATCGCCCAGCTGGTCATCCAGCGCGTCGAACTCGCACATTTCCACGAGGTGGAGACGTTGCCGGGTTCGGCTCGCGGCGCCGGCGGGCACGGAAGTACCGGGGGCTTTCCTGCCCCCACCGGAGAGGGGAACTGAACGTGGCCTTCCGTCGCCGCAAGAAGGACGAGGAGTTACCCGACGAGGTCGAGGCGCTCGAGCAGGAAGAGCTCGCCGCCGATCCGGACCCGCGGGAGGCCGTCCTGGCCGAGTTGGGCTCCGACGACGAGACCGACGTCGGAATCGAGATCGACGACGCCCCGGCGTGGCCCACCGGCGTCATCCGTGAGCGCGAGGGCGGGCCCTGGGACGAGACCACCGCGCCCGAGGACAAGATCGAGCGCGTCGACCTCGGCGGCGTGCGGATCCCGATCGTGAACGGCATGGAGCTGCGCGCCGAGCTCGCCGAGGACCAGGTCGTCGCCGTGACGCTGATCATCGGCCGCAGCGCCCTGCAGATCCAGCCCTTCGCTGCTCCGCGCACGATCGGCATCTGGGACGAGGTGCGTGCCGAGATCGCCGAGGGCATCGCGCAGTCCGGGGGCGTCTCCCGCGAGGAGGACGGCCGCTTCGGGACCGAGCTGATCGCGGACGTGGGCGTCGTCCTGCCCGACGGCACCTCGGGCCAGCAGACCGCGCGCTTCCTCGGCGTCGACGGATCCCGCTGGTTCCTGCGCGCAGTGATCACCGGCGAGGCCTCCGTGGACGCTTCGCTGCGCGGTCCGCTGGAAGATCTGCTCGCCGACGTGGTCGTGGTCCGCGGCGAGGACGCGATGGCGCCGCGCGACGCGATTCCGTTGCAGCTCCCGGCCGAGGTCGAGGTCGGCGAGCACGGGGAGCAGTTCGACGTCGAGGACCCGGACGAGGACGACGAATCCGACTCCGACGCGCCACCCCGCGTCGATGACCTGAAGCCGTTCGAACGTGGCCCGGAGATCACCGAGGTCCGTTGACGTGGGACTGAAGCGGATGATCGGGCGGATCACGGCCCCGGCGCACGAGGTCGAGGCGCGCGAGCTGCGTGAGGACTCCGTGGACGCCGGCGGCACGCCGATCCAGCAGTGCTGCGACCGCGCGCAGGTCACGATGTGCGGCACGCTGCGCACCGTGACGCTGCGGCCGCGGGCCGGGGTGCCCGCGCTCGAGGCCGAGCTCTACGACGGGTCCGGCACGGTGTCGCTCATCTGGTTGGGCCGGCGCCGGATCGCCGGCGTGGAGCCCGGCCGCGGGATGAAGGTGACCGGCCGCGTGGCCATGCTGGAGGGGCGCCCGGTGGTCTACAACCCGCGCTACGAGCTACGGCCCGGCGCCGGGTGACCGAGGCAGCTCCCACCGATCCGAGTAAGGCATCCGGGCCGCGACCCGCGGCCGACGTCGAGACCGTCGAACAGCTCGTCCGGCAGCAACTGTCGAAGGCGCTGGGCGGTCCGCGTGGCGTGATCGAGGCCGCGGTCCCGACCGCGGCCTTCACCCTCTGCTACGTCATCACCGACGAGCTGAAGACCGCGCTGGTCGTCGCCGCGGGCCTGGCCGGAATCGCGCTGCTGGTGCGGCTGGTCCAGCGCAGCACCGTCCAGTTCGTGATGAACGCCGCCTTCGGTATCGCGATCGGCGCCGCCTTCGCGCTGCGCGCGAGCGGGGGTGAGGACAAGGACGACGGGGCGCTCGCGTACTTCCTGCCCGGCATCCTCTACAACGCCGCGTACGGCGCGGTGCTACTGCTGACGGTGCTGATCCGCTGGCCCCTGGTCGGCTTCATGGTCGGGGCCGTGACGGGGGATCCGACCGGGTGGCGGAACGACCGCGCGATGGTGAAGCTGTGCAGCCGCCTGACGCTGCTGCTGGCGGCGCCGTGCGTCCTGCGCGTCGTGGTCCAGTACCCGCTCTACGAGGCCGGCGAAGTAGGTCTGCTCGGTACGGCCAAGGTGGTGATGGGCTGGCCGCTGCAGGTGGCCGCGCTGGCCGCCATGGCCGCGCTGCTCGCCCGCGGGCGCACGCCGCTCACGCCATCATCCGTGGCTGACTGACCCGTGCACCAACTCGCCCGATAGTGCGGATGAACACGCCTACGGGGCAGCAGGCCGGTGCTCAACTGCACTATCGGGTGACTTAGTGGTGGTGCGGCGAGAGCAGGTCCTCGAGCCGCGACTCCTGCTCGGCGGAGGCGACGAACAGCAGTTCGTCGAGGGCCTCCAGCGGGTCGTCGCGGGACGGGACCAGGACCCGGCTCTGGCGGATGATCGCGACCAGGGCGGTGTCGGTCGGCCACGGGACGTCGCCGACGCGGTTGCCGATCTGCGGGGAGTCCTCCGGCAGCGTCAGCTCGACCAGGTTGGCCTCGCCGTGCCGGAACGAGAACAGCCGGACCAGGTCGCCGACCGTGACGGCCTCCTCGACCAGCGCGGAGAGCAGGCGCGGGGTGGAGACGGCGACGTCGACGCCCCAGGACTCCGTGAACAGGCTCTCGTTGCCCGGGTGATTCACCCGGGCAACCACGCGCGGGACGGCGAACTCCGTCTTGGCCAGCAGCGAGACGACGAGATTCACCTTGTCGTCCCCGCTGGCGCAGATGACGACGTCGCAGCGTTGCAGTTGCGCCTCCTGCAGCGAGGACATCTCGCACGCGTCGGCGAGCAGCCACTCCGCGGTCGGCACCCGCTCGACCTTGATCGCCCGGGGGTCCTTGTCGATCAGCAGGACCTCGTGGCCGTTGCCCAGGAGCTCCCGGGCGATCGAACGCCCGACCGCCCCGGCACCGGCGATGGCAACGCGCATCAGTGCACCTCCGATCCCGTCGGCCCGGCACTGAAAACGGCCTCGGCCGCGGCCGCGGTGTCCTCGCGCACGAGCACGTGGACCTGGTCGCCCTCCTGCAGCACCGTCTCCTCGGTGGGGAGCATGCCCTCGCCCAACCGGGTCAGGAAGGCGATCCGGGCCCCGGAGGCGGCCTCGAGCTTCGCGACCGGCAGCCCGATCCAGGTCGGGTTCACGCTGACCCGGGCCAGGGCCACGTGCCCGCTCGGGTCGCGCCACAACGGCTCGGAGCCGGGCGGCAGCAGCTTGCGCAGGATCTGATCGGCGGTCCAGCTGACGGTGGCGACGGTAGGGATGCCGAGGCGCTCGTAGACCTCGGCGCGGGCCGGGTCGTAGATGCGGGCCACCACGTTCTCGACGCCGAACCGCTCGCGCGCCAGACGCGCCGAGATGATGTTGGAGTTGTCACCGCTGCTGACCGCGGCGAAGCCGCCGGCGTGCTCGATGCCGGCCTCGATCAACGTCTCCTGGTCGAATCCGACCCCGTTGACCCGGCGCCCGGAGAAGGAGGAGCCCAGACGGCGGAACGCGTCGGACTCCTGATCCACGACGGCGACGTCGTGGCCTTTCGCCTCCAGGGCGTGAGCGAGCGTCGATCCCACGCGCCCGCAGCCCATGATCACGATGTGCACGTGGCCGACTGCCTTTCCTAGTCCGCGCAGGACGCTACACGTCCTCGGGCTAGGGTCGGCCACGCCATGGCCGGACCCGAACCGCGACACGACCGCCGACGGCGGCGTACCGCCTCCACGCAGCGCCGCCCCCGCTCCGGCCCGGACAGCCTGGTCGGTGCCGAGTACGAGCTCGAGGTCGGCGCGGTGGCCCACGGAGGGATCTGCGTGGCCCGCCACGAGGGCCGGGTGATCTTCGTCCGGCATGCGCTGCCGGGGGAGCGGGTGCGCGCCCGGGTCACGGAGGGCTTCGGCCAGGACCGCTTCCTGCGCGCGGACGCCGTCGAGGTGCTGACCGCGTCGCCGGACCGGGTGATTCCGCCGTGCCCCTACGCCGGTCCCGGCCGCTGTGGAGGCTGCGACTGGCAGCACGCGACGCTGCCCGCCCAACGGGTGCTGAAGGCGGCGGTGCTCGCCGAGCAACTGCGCCGGCTGGCCCGTCTGGACCTGACCCCGCTGGTCGAGGCCGTACCGGGACCGGACGACGGATCGGGCTGGCGGACCCGGGTGCGGTTCGCGGTGGACGGGGCGGGTCGCGCCGGGCTGCGCAAGTACCGCTCCCACGACGTGGTGCCGATCGACGCGTGCTTCATCGCCGCCCCGGCCGTCAACGCCTCGGGCGTGCTGGGAACGCTCTGGCCGGGAACGGACGAGGTGCCGGTGACCGCGGCGGGGGACGGGACGGTGCTGATCCGCCCGGCGGCGAGCCAGCGCGTGACCGAACGCGTCGGCGACCGGGAGTTCGCGGTCCCCGCCGCGGGGTTCTGGCAGGTCCACCCGGCGGCGGCGACCACCCTCGCCGACGCGGTCACCTCGGCGCTCGCACCGCGGCCCGGGGACGCGCTGCTCGACCTCTACGCCGGGTCCGGTCTGTTCGCCGGAGTACTGGCACCGGCCGTGGCGCCCGGCGGAAGTGTGGTCGCGGTCGAGGGTGACGCGGCCGCGGTGGCCGCCGCGCAGGACAACCTGGCCGGGCTGCCCGGTGTCTCCGTCGTCGCCGGCGGGGTCGACTCCGTGCTGGCGGCCGGCATCGGCCGGGCCGACCTGGTGGTGCTGGACCCGCCGCGCACCGGCGCCGGCCGCCCGGTGGTGGAGGCGATCGCCGCGCTCCGCCCCCGTCGCGTGGTCTACGTCGCCTGCGACCCGGCGGCGCTGGCCCGCGACATCGCGACCTTCGCGGAATCCGGGTACGTACTTCGCGGTCTGCGGGCGTTCGACCTGTTCCCGCACACTCACCACGTGGAAGCGGTCGCGACGCTCGAACCTACGACGAAACAAGGTACCTGACGGTTCATCAGGTTCGGTAGTGCACCTCGCGGTTCATGCCGTTCTCCATGTGGTAGTGGTTGTGGCAGTGGAACAACCACAGGCCGGAGTTGTCGGCCACGAAGTCGAAACTGCCCACCCCGCCGTTGGGCGGAACCAGCATGGTGTCCTTCACCGGCCCGCGCCCCGACGGAGTCGCGACCCAGAACGGATGCCCGTGCAGATGCATCGGATGGGCCAGGTCGGCCATGTTCGTCAGCCGGAACCGGACCAGCTCGCCCGCCTCGACCTCGAGAGGGTCGGCGTCGGGATAGCGCTGGCCGTTGATCCGGCTGTTGGACGTCAGGGTCAGGTCGAAGACCCGATCCGGGGCGGTGGCCGGGCGGGTGCGCTCGCCGGCGTAGTGGAGCTCGTCGTAGGCGGCCTGACGCCCACTCAGCTCCGTCGGTCGGTCGTCAACCGCCGGCGGAGCCGAGGCGGCCGCGTCGGTGTAGCGCAGCACCGCGCGGGCGAAACCCTTCTTGGCTTCCGGCATCGCGGCCAGCTGCCACACACCGGAGTTGTCCGCCGTGACGATCACGTCGTAGCGCTCGCCCATGCCCAGGCGGACCGCCTCGACCTCGACGGGTTCGATCGGCATCCCGTCGGTGTGGGTGATGGTCATCCGGTGCCCGGCGATCGCGACCACGAAACCGGTGTCCGCGCCGATGTTCATCAGGCGCAGCCGCACGCGCTCGCCGGTGCTGACCTCGAGCGTCATCGGGTCGGCGGCGGGCCGGCCGTTGATCAGGTACATCGGGTAGACCTTGCCGCCGAGCCGGTCACCGGGGTTCGCCCCGGGTGGCGGCGGGGCGTCATCCTCCGGTTCCGCCTCGGGGTCCTCGTCCTCGTCGTCCTCGGATGATGAGGGGCCGCCGTTCCGCAACCCGCCGAGAAAGCCCAGACCGCTGCTGGGCCCGTGGGCCCCCGAGTGCGCGCCGGGCTCGGTGACGCCGAGGCCGTCGCGCCAGTCATCGATCATCAGCGTGTACTCACGGTCGTAGGGCAGCGGTTCAGGGACGTCGGACTCGACGATGAGCGGACCGTAGAGACCGAGGTCGAGCTGGTGCCCGACGTGCGCGTGGTACATGAACGACCCGGAGTCCGGGACGCGGAACTCGTACTCGAACATCTCGCCGGGATGCACCGCGTCCTGGGTCACCCCGGCGACGCCGTCCATCGCGTTGACCAGGTTGACACCGTGCCAGTGGATGGTCGTCTCGTCCGGCAGCGCGTTGGTCAGGCGCGCACGGACGGTCTCGCCCCGCTTGAGGCGGATCTCCGGGCCGGGGACCGCGCCGTTGTAGCCCCAGGTCGTGACCACGGTGCCGGCCAGGTCGATCTCGATCGGGGAGGCGGTGATGGTGCCCGCGGCGCTGCCGGGCTGCAACAGGCCCAGACCCGTCGGACTCGGGTCGGCCGTGGGTCCGGGAGTGGCCGGGGTGCCCGTGGGGAAGGCGCCCGGGTCGGTGTTCTCCGCGCAACCGGCCATCAGCGAGAGCCCGACGCCTCCGGCCACGCCGAGGAAACGCCGCCGCGGCATCGGCCGACCGGCTGCTGGCACCGGACCTCCTCGGGGGACGCGAACAGGGCCCGGCGGTTACGCCGGGCCCCGCCGTGATTGCGGATAGTACGTCGGTCAGCTGCTGGAAGTCGCCTCCGGAGACGAAGTCTCTTCCTCGTCCTCGGAGGACGTCGACGCCGAACCCGAGGTGCTGGATGGCGTCTCCTCGGCCTCCGACGAGCTGGACGAGTCGGAGGAGCTGCTCGGGCTGGCGCTCTCGCCCGCACCGAGGATCGTGAGCTCCTCGAGCATGCCCTTGGTGAAGTGCGGCGGGCCTTCGCCCTGGAACTCGTGCTCGGCGTCGGAACCCTCGGAGATGAAGCAGAGCACCGCGTAGCGTCCCGCCGCGACGTCGAAGAAGTTGGTGGCGGTGGTGCCCGGAGTGGCCAGAACAACGCCCACCGGCTGGACCTTGTCGCCGAGCTCTTCCTCTTCCATCGCGAAGATCTCCTCGAGCGATTCGTCTTCCAACGATTCGTCGATCTTCATCAGGATCATCTCGTGGAACTCCTCACCCTCGTTGGTGAGAGTGAGCGCCGTGATGCCCTCGGGGCTGACGGAGGGGAGGCCCTCGAACTCGAAGTCAGCAGCCGTCGCGGAGATCTCGTCGAAGTCGCACTCGTCCATCAGGAAGTCGTCGACGATCTTGTCCGCAGCGACAAAGTCCGGCTCGAAGAAGAACTCGCCGTTACCTTCCTCGATCGCGTCCTCGAGGCCCGCGACGAGTTTGTCGACCGAGTCCTTGACCTCGGGCTGGGCGGTGCGGGCGAGCTCCTCGTACGGCGCGGAGAACGCTGCCGAGATGCCCTCGCCCACAACCTTCGGGTCCGGTGTTGCGCTTTCGGCGCCCTCTTCCTCCGGCGGGCCGCCACCGAGGAAGGCGGCGTCGATCGCGACCTTGGCGTCGCAGAACTCGTCGACGGACGGGGCGGCCGACTGCGTCGGGGTCTGGGTGACCTCCGGCGCGCTGGGGGAGGCGATGGGATCGTCGTCATCGGCGCATCCGGCCAGGAACAGGGCCGAGGCGATAGCGGCGGTGGCGGCGAGCATTCGCCGCGACGGGGTGTGCATGCGCGGTTTCCTTCCGAGGTCGTAGCCGGGCGTGCGACGTCGTGGGGCGTTCACAACGAACTGCCAGGCAACGCGACGATAAGGGTCGGCCTCTCAATTCCTCACCGAAAGGGTCCCAACATTTGGGAAGGATGAGACCGGAGAGGCGAATGTGACCGAACCGAAATATTTCAGGCCGCCGGCGCCGACAAGGACAGTCCGAACCGCGCCAGGCCATCCGTCCACCACTGCCGTAGCTGCAGCCCGGCCGCGGACAACTCCGCCTCGACACCGGCCTTGCGGAACTTGGCCGAGATCTCGGTGCGCATCTCCTCGCCGGCGCGGAACGTCACCGCAAGGTCGAGGGCCGGGATCCGCACCTGTTGATCGACCGAGCTCCGGAGCCGCATCTCGATCCACTCGTGCTCGGCGTCCCAGGCCGCGACGTGCGTGAAGGCGTTGACGTCGAAGTCGGCGCCGAGTTCGCGGTTGATCACCCGCAGCACGTTCTGGTTGAACTCCGCGGTGACGCCGGCCGCGTCGTCGTAGGCGGGGATCAGGACGGCGGGGGACTTCACCAGGTCCGTGCCGAGCAGCAGGGAGTCCTCGGGTCGCATGCATGCCTGCACCGCGGCCAGGAACGCGCGCCGCTCGGCCGGGGCGAAGTTTCCGATCGTGCCGCCGAGGAAGACGAACAGCCGGCGCCGTCCGTCGGCGGGCAGCACGTGGAGCTGCTGCTCGAAGTCGGCGACGACGCTGTGCACGACCAGATCGGGATAGGCCCCGAGAAGCCCGGCGGCCGCCTCCACCAGTGCGCTCTCGCTGACGTCGACCGCCACGTAGCGGGCCAGCGTTCCGGCGTCGCGCAGCGCGTCGAGCAGCAGGTGGGTCTTCTCCGAGGAGCCCGAGCCGAGTTCGACGACCGTGTCGGCACCGGTCGCGGCGGCGATCCCCGCCGCCTCGCGGGCGAGGATCTCGGACTCCGCCCGGGTCGGGTAGTACTCCGGCAACCGGGTGATCGCGGTGAACAGTTCGCTGCCGCGCGCGTCGTAGAACCATTTCGGCGGCAGCGTCTTCGGGGACGCGGTCAGACCGGCGACCACGTCGGTCCGCAGGGCCTGGTCGGCGAAGTCGGCCGGCAGATGCTGGTCGAGGGCGAACCGGGCGGACGAGTCGAGCGTGGTCACGGAGTCTCCAGAGTTGCGGTGTCGTACCCGGGTTCGTCGCCGGGCGGGAGTGGGTGGAGCGCCACGTGCGAGGCCGTGGCGAGCAGGACGGAGTTGTCCGGGACGTCGACCCAGCCGTCGGAGTCGTCAAAGGGCTCCGAGGCGACGATCACGCCCGGCCGGGACTCGCCGTCGGGTCCGGGATGCGCACCTTGCAGATAGCAGAGGGTGTCGCCGGCGGTCGTGGCGACGATCCGCTCACCATCGAGCAGCAGGAGATTGGTGCGGCCGCCGGTCAGAGCGCGGACCTGTCCGGTGACGGCGGTCATCGCTTCGACGGCGTCCTCGCCGGCCTCGAGCCGGGCCAGCAGCAGCGCCCAGATCAGCGTGGAGTCGGTCAGGGTCTGCTGCCGGGCGAGGGCGGCGAACGGCACCCCGGCAGCCAGTTCCGCAGCGCTGTCCGGCCAGCCGGGGATTGCCCCGTTGTGGCTGAACAGCCAGCGCCCGGCGTGAAACGGCGCGCTGGCGCCCTCCTGCACCGGGTGCCCGATCGTGGCGGAGCGGACCGCACCCAGAATCGCGCCGGAGTGCGTGACCTTGGCCAGCGCGCGCACATTCTCCTCGCCCCAGAGCGGAACGGCGCGGCGGTAGCGGACCGGTTCGGCAACGCCGTTGACGTACCAGCCGAAGCCGAACCCGTCGGCGTTGAGCAGGCCGTGCTGCTGTCGCCGGGGGGCGTAGGACTGCCGCTCGATTCCGAACGGCGGTGCGTAGACGAGATCGTGCAGTGCTGCCGGCGGACCGAGGTAAGCAAAGTGACGGCACATCAGGTCTGCACCGGCTCTGCGTCACGTGCGGTCCGGAAGCCGGCGAAGATCTGACGCCGGATCGGAAAATCCCAGTTCCGGAACGTCCCCCGGCAGGCGACGGGGTCGACGGCCCACGAACCACCGCGTAGCACCTTGTACTCGGCACCGAAGAAGACCTCGGAGTACTCGGGGTACGGGAAGGCGCGGAACCCCGGGTAGGGCGTGAAGTCCGAGGACGTCCACTCCCAGACGTCACCGATCAACTGATGGACGCCGAGGGGTGAGGCCCCGGCGGGGTGGGCACCGGCCGCGGCCGGGCCCAGGTGCCGACCGCCGAGGTTGGCCTGCTCGGGGGTCGGGTCGGAGTCGCCCCACGGATAGCGGCGGGAGCGCCCCGTCGCGGGGTCGTGCCGCGCGGCCTTCTCCCACTCGGTCTCGGTGGGCAACCGCCGGCCGGCCCAACGGGCGTACGCGTCGGCCTCGTACCAGCAGACGTGCTGCACCGGTTCGTCCGACGGGAGTTCGATGTCGACGCCGAACCGGCGGACGACCCAGCCGGCACCCTCGCGACGCCAGAACTGCGGTGCGTCCCAGCCGGCGCCGGTGATGTGGGCCCACCCGTCGGGGTGCCAGAAGCGGTGGTCGGTGTACCCGCCGGACGTGACGAACTCGGCATACGCCGCGTTGGTCACCGGCGTGGTGTCGAGGAAGAAGGCCGGCACGTGCACCTGGTGCGCCGGCCGTTCGTTGTCCAGTGCCCACGGCTCGAGGTCGGTGCCCATCGCGAAGTTCCCGGCGGGGATGAGCACTTCAGGGGGCAGCGCCGGACGGGACACGGTCGGGGCCGGCGGCGCGCTCAGGATCGGCGCGCCGGCGCGCAGTTGGTGCGTGGCGTACATGGTCTCGACGTGCTGCTGCTCGTGCTGCGCGACCATGCCGAAGACGAATCCGCCGCGGGTGAGTGGCTGGGCGCCGTCCAGCGATGCCTTCTCGACCAGATCGCTCACGCGGGCGCGGACCTCGGCGACGTAGCGCCGCGACTCGGCCGGGTCCAGCAACGGCAGCGTGGGGCGGTCGCGGCGGGCATGCCGGAAGGCGTCGTAGAGCTCGTCGATCGTCGCCGGGAGGATCGCCGCCCGGCCTGCGAGCTCACGCAGCAGCCAGAGCTCCTCCTGGTTGCCGATGTGCGCGAGGTCCCAGACCAGGGGCGACATCAGCGGCGAGTGCTGACGGATCAGATCGGCGTTGTCGACCGCTCCGGTCAACGCGAGCGTGCGGCTGCGCGCCCGGTCCAGTTCGGCGACGATCCGCTCGCGCAGGCCGCCGGTCGACGCGACGCCGGGCAGTTCGATCAGCTCGCTGTCGGAGCCGGGCACGGCATCTCCCCCCGCTCGATGTCGTTGCTTACGGCGGTACCGGTGGACCAGGCGTCCAGGAGATCGTCGGCCGGGCAGCGGCCGCGAGCGACGTAGCGGTCGACGAAGGACTCGAGCACGGGCTCGAGGCCCTCTGCTCCGAGGCGGCCGACGGCGGACGTGGCGGCGGCGAAGCAGGCCTGGGCGGCGGTGGCGAGCCCGCCGTCGGACAGTGCCGACCGCCGGGCGCGTGCCAGCACGTCAGGGTCCGCGGGGACGCGCTCAAGGGCCTCCAGCGCCAGGTCGCCCGCCGCCGGGTCGCTGCACAGCGCCCAGGTCAGGGCCAGCGCCGCCCCGGCATCGGCCTCGGTGCGTTGGGCGTCCACCACCCGGAGCTCCAGATGTCCGCGGGGCCGGACCGGCGGGAACAGGGTGGTCAGGTGGTAGTCCAGGTCGGCCCGGGTCGCCGGCCGTGGGCCGTCTCCGCGCAGCCAGTCGCGGAACGTCAAACCGGCTGGGGCGCTCCAGTCCGGACCCTCGTTCCGGATGCACAGCACCGGCGCGGCCAGCGCGTACTCGGCCCAGGCGACGCGGGGATCGGTGCTCCGGGAAGGGGCCTGGGTCCGTGCCCCGTCGAGTGCGGCCCAGACGGCAGCGCGGCCGGAGCGGGTGCCGCGGTCGGGGCCCGTGGCCACGGGGGAGTTGGCGAAGGCGGCGATCAGGACCGGTTGGAGGGCGTGCAGCAGGTCCCATCGTCCGGACACCTGCTCGCCGACGTCCAGATTGATCTGGACCGCGGCGGTGGAGCACATCATCGAGCGGCCGGCCGGCCCGCTGCGGTCGAAGTAGGCCTCCATCGCGGCGTAGCGCGGGAGTTCGAGCAGGCGTCGGGGCGGCCGGTAGGGGTCGAGGCCCAGGCCCACGAGCTCGAGACCGGCGGGGGCGAGAGCGGCCCGGAGCGCAGCTACGTCGGCGGAGATGCGACGCAGGCCCGGGGCGGGGTCGGAAAACGGATCACTCGAAAGTTCCACCTGGCCACCGGGCTCGACCGTGAGGCGGCCGGTGGTGAGGACGTCGCCCGCAAGGCGGGCGAGGTCGAGATCGGTGCGGGAGAGCAGGCGCGTCGGGTCGGCACGGTGGCGCAGCAGCCATTCGAGCTCGATGCCCACCAGGCGCGGTGGGCCCGTCTTGAAGCAGGTGCTGGCGACGTAGGTCTCGGCCGCCACTTCCGAGAAGCGCGCGTCGGCGAACCGCTCCATCTCCGCCACCCTCTCCGTATCCAGCCGCGAAAGCATGCGCACGATCTGCCCGCCGCTTCTCTGCCCGAACCCTAGGCATTCGGTGCGACATTCCCGGCGGATGGAATCGACCATGTCGCGCACGTGTCGAGAACCCGACCGGTGCGCTACCATTGTGTCTCGACATCAAGATACTTTGGATCGAGACAGAAGTAAGGGTTACCTCACAAGCCCCGCGCCGTCCGGCGGGCGGGAGGATGACCCGGGCGTAGGAAGGGAGACGGTCGTGAGTTCGGCAAATCTGGACAGCTTCGGCAGCCGCGGAAATCTGCAGGTCGGCGACAACAGCTACGAGATCTACCGGCTGAGTGCCGTGGAGGGTTCGGCGAGCCTCCCGTTCAGCCTCAAGGTCCTGTTGGAGTGCCTGCTCCGTACCGAGGACGGCGCGAACATCACGGCCGACCACATTCGTGCCCTCGGGGGCTGGAACCCCGACTCCGAACCGGACACCGAGATCCAGTTCACCCCCGCCCGCGTGATCATGCAGGACTTCACCGGCGTGCCCTGCATCGTCGACCTCGCGACCATGCGTGAGGCCGTGGCGGAGCTCGGTGGCGACCCGGCCAGGATCAATCCGCTGGCCCCGGCCGAGTTGGTCATCGACCACTCCGTCATCGCCGACTTCTTCGGCACCGCCGACTCCTTCACCCGCAACGTCGAGCTGGAGTACGAGCGCAACTTCGAGCGCTACCAGTTCCTGCGCTGGGGCCAGACCGCCTTCGACGAGTTCAAGGTCGTCCCGCCCGGCACGGGGATCGTGCACCAGGTCAACATCGAGCACCTCGCGCGCGTGGTCATGGTGCGCGGCGGCAAGGCCTACCCCGACACCTGCGTCGGCACCGACTCGCACACCACGATGGTCAACGGCCTCGGCGTGCTCGCCTGGGGCGTCGGCGGCATCGAGGCCGAGTCGGCGCTGCTCGGCCAGCCGGTCTCGATGCTCATCCCGCGGGTCGTCGGCTTCAAGCTCTCCGGTGAACTGCCCGAGGGCGTCACCGCGACCGACCTCGTCCTGACCATCACCGAGATGCTGCGGCAGCACAAGGTGGTCGGGAAGTTCGTCGAGTTCTACGGCCCCGGCGTCTCCGCGGTGCCCCTGGCCAACCGCGCCACCATCGGCAACATGAGCCCGGAGTACGGCTCGACCGCGGCGATGTTCCCGATCGACGCCGAGACGCTCCGGTACCTGGAACTGACGGGGCGTCCGGCCGAGCAGATCGCGCTCGTCGAGGCGTACTGCAAGGAGCAGGGCCTCTGGCACGACCCCTCGGCCGAGCCGCGCTTCTCCGAGCACCTCGAGCTCGACCTGTCCACGATCGTGCCCTCGATCGCCGGCCCGAAGCGCCCGCAGGACCGCGTCGCGCTGACCGACGCGAAGCCGGCGTTCCGCACGAGCCTGCGCGACTACGTCGACCACGCCGGCTTCGACACCGGGTCCGACGACCACAGCGAGGTCGACAAGGCCTCCGCCCAGTCCTTCCCCGCCAGTGACCCCGCGGCCTCCGCCCCGGGCGACGAGCACGCGGACGAGACCAACGGCAGCCGCCGCGAGCCGGTCGGTGCCGGATCAGGCCGCCCGCGCAATCCGATCCCCGTCACGCTCGCGGACGGCAGCAGCTTCGAGATCGACCACGGCATCGTCGCGATCGCCGCGATCACCTCGTGCACGAACACCTCGAACCCCTCGGTGATGATCGGGGCCGCCCTGGTGGCGAAGAAGGCCGTCGAGCGCGGCCTCACGCGCAAGCCGTGGGTGAAGACCACGCTCGCCCCGGGCTCGCAGGTCGTCTCCGACTACTACGACCGGGCCGGGCTCACCCCGTACCTGGACAAGGTCGGCTTCAACCTCGTCGGTTACGGCTGCACCACCTGCATCGGCAACTCCGGCCCGCTGCACCCGGAGATCTCGGCGGCGATCAACGACAACGACCTCGCCGTCACCGCGGTGCTCTCCGGCAACCGCAACTTCGAGGGCCGGATCAGTCCGGACGTCAAGATGAACTACCTGGCGTCTCCGCCGCTGGTGGTCGCGTACTCGATCGCCGGGACGATGGACATTGATCTGCTGAACGATCCGCTGACCACCGACCCGGACGGCAACCCGGTCTACCTGCGCGACATCTGGCCCTCCACGGCCGAGATCGAAGAGGTCCTCGCCGGGGCGGTGACGCAGGACATGTTCACCAAGGACTACGCCGACGTGTTCGCCGGTGACGAGCGCTGGCAGAACCTGCCCACCCCGACCGGCAACACCTTCGAGTGGGACCCGAACTCCACCTACGTGCGCAAGGCCCCGTACTTCGACGGCATGAAGATCGACCCGTCGCCGGTGCAGGACATCGTCGGCGCGCGGGTCCTGGCCAAGCTCGGCGACTCGGTGACCACCGACCACATCTCGCCGGCCGGCTCGATCAAGGCGGACTCGCCCGCGGGCAGGTACCTGGCCGAACAGGGCGTAGCGCGGACCGACTTCAACTCCCTCGGCTCCCGGCGGGGCAACCACGAGGTGATGATCCGCGGCACCTTCGCCAACATCCGCCTCCGCAACCAGCTGGTGCCCGGCGTCGAGGGTGGCTTCACGACGGACTTCACCGCCGGCGGCGAGCAGAGCACCATTTACGACGCGTCGGTGAACTACCAGGCGGCCGGCATCCCGCTGGTCATCCTGGCCGGCAAGGAGTACGGCTCCGGCTCGTCACGGGACTGGGCCGCCAAGGGCACGGCGCTGCTCGGCGTGAAGGCCGTGATCGCGGAGTCCTACGAGCGCATCCACCGCTCGAACCTGATCGGCATGGGCGTCCTCCCGCTGCAGTACCGCGACGGCGAGACCGCCGAGTCCCTCGGGCTCACCGGTTCCGAGACCTTCCAGATCACCGGCGTCGAGGCGCTCAACACCGGCGGCGTCCCGCCGGAGGTCACGGTGAGGGCCGGTGACCTGGAGTTCCGCGCGAAGGTGCGCATCGACACTCCGGGCGAGGCGGACTACTACCGCCACGGCGGCATCATGCAGTACGTCCTGCGGAATCTCCTCCGGAGCTGACCGGAACCTTCACCAAGTCTCCGCACGGGCCAACTAGAATTCCGGACGGCGGCGGGTCTTCTCGCCGCCGTTGCGGTGGGAAGGGACACGCGTGGGGCTGCTCGAGTCGATCTCCGGGCCTGCAGACGTTCAGCGTCTGCAGCCTGCCGAGCTCGAGACGTTGGCTGCCGAGATCCGGGATTTCCTGGTCGACCGCGTGTCGCGTACCGGCGGCCACCTGGGCCCGAACCTGGGGGCGGTCGAGCTGTCGATCGCGCTGCACCGCGTCTTCGACTCGCCGCGGGACCGGATCATCTGGGACACCGGTCACCAGGCGTACGTGCACAAGATCCTCACCGGCCGGGCCGGGGATTTCGACACCCTGCGCCAGCGCGGCGGAATGTCCGGATATCCGTGCCGCGCGGAGTCGCCGCACGACGTGATCGAGAATTCCCACGCCTCCACCGCGCTCTCGTACGCCGACGGACTGGCCAAGGCCAACGCGCTGCAGGGCGAGGGCGACCGTTCCGTCGTCGCGGTGGTCGGTGACGGGGCGTTGACGGGCGGCATGGCCTGGGAGGCGCTGAACAACATCGCCGCCGCTCCGGACCGGCCGGTGATCATCGTCGTCAACGACAACGAGCGCTCGTACGCTCCGACCATCGGCGGGCTCGCCAATCACCTGTCCGTGCTGCGGACCAAGCCGAACTACGAGCGCTTCCTGCGCTGGAGCGGCAACCGTGTGCAGCGCACCCCGGTCGTCGGGCGCCCGGCGTTCCACGCCCTCCATGGATTCAAGAAGGGCGTCAAGGACTGGCTCGCCCCCCAGGGCATGTTCGAGGACCTCGGGCTGAAGTACGTCGGGCCGATCGACGGCCATGACATCGCGGCGCTCGAGGCCGCACTGGTCCGCGCCCGCAACTTCGGGGGCCCGGTGATCGTGCACGCGATCACCCGCAAGGGCGCCGGGTACGCGCACGCCGAGAACGACCTCGCCGACCAGTTCCACGCGATCGGGATCAACGACCCGCTCACCGGCCGGCCGTTGGCCGCCAAGGGCGGTCAGTCCTGGACGTCGGTGTTCGCCGAGGAGATGGTCGCGGTCGCGGACGAGCGGCCCGACGTCGTGGCGATCACCGCCGCGATGCTGATCCCCGTCGGCCTGCACCACTTCGCGGACAAGCACCCGGGCCGGGTCTTCGACGTCGGCATCGCCGAGCAGCACGCGGTCACGTCCGCCGCGGGGCTGGCGTTGGGCGGGCTGCATCCGGTCGTCGCGGTGTACTCCACCTTCCTCAACCGGGCCTTCGACCAGGTGCTGATGGATGTCGCGCTGCACGGGTGCGGAGTGACGTTCGTCCTCGATCGCGCCGGTGTGACCGGCGAGGACGGCGCGAGCCACCACGGCATGTGGGACCTGTCGATGCTGCAGCCCGTGCCGGGGCTGCGTCTGGCCGCGCCGCGTGACGCCGTCGAACTGCGCGCGCAACTGCGCGAGGCACTCGAGGTCGACGACGCCCCGACGGTGGTCCGCTTCCCCAAGGGCGCGACGCCCGCGGACATCCCTGCGATCGAGCGGGTCGGCGGGGCGTCCGGGGTGGACGTGCTGCACCGCGCGGGGGAGTCCGACGTGCTGCTCGTCGCCATCGGAGCGATGGCCCCGCTGTGTCTCGAGGTCGCGGAGCGGCTGACCGACCAGGGCATCGGCGCCACCGTCGTGGACCCGCGCTGGGTCAAGCCGGTCGACGAGGCGCTGGTGACGATGGCCGCGGGATACCGCCTCGTGGTCACCGTCGAGGACTCGGGCCGGGTCGGCGGTGTCGGCTCGACGATCGCGCAGGCACTGCGTGACGCCCGGGTCCGGGTACCCCTGCGTGACTTCGGCATCCCGCCGCAATTCCTGCACCACGCCACCCGGACCGAGGTCCTGATCGATCTCGGCCTGACCCCGCAGGAGATCTCCCGCGAGGTGGTCGAGATCGTCGCGGGCCTGCCAGAGACGCCGGGCACCGACAGTGCCGGCGCCGCGGACCGCGTCGCCGACTCCGCCTCGCGCCCGGCCCCGCGTGCCTGACGCACCCGCTACGCCGGTGCCGACCCATATCCCGGACCTCGAGCCCGAGGGAATTTCCCGCCTGTCGTCCGAACGGACGTCCGTCGACCTGCTGGTCCTCGGGGCGGGCACCGCCGGGCTCGCGGCCGCGGCCGGCGCGGCCCGGCGCGGACGCAGCGTGCTCGTGCTCGACCACGCGGACCATGTCGGTGGGCTGGCCGCCAGCTTCGACCTGGCGGGGATGTCGGTCGACTACGGCAGCCACCGTCTCCCGGCCCGCCTCGCCCCCGATGTCCTCGCCGACCTGGAAAAGCTGCTCGGGGCCGACCTGCAGACGCGCCGGCGGACCGCACGGGTGCGGGTGGCGGACCGCTGGGTGCCGCTCGAGCGCTCCGCCTCGGACCTGCGCCGGTTGCTGCCGCATCCGATGGTGACCGCGATGGTCTGGGACGCCGGCCGGACGGCGCTGCATCGGCGCGGCGGAGGTGACTACGCGGACGCGATGCGGGCCCGCGTCGGCCGCCGGATCTACGACGCGGTCTACGAGCCGTACGCGGCCAAGATCTGGAACCAGCCGGGCAACCGTCTGGACGCCGATGCCGCCGGGCGCATCGTACGGGCCGACATCACCTGGCGGTCGGGCCGCCGGTACCGCGCCGCGGGTTCGCAGTACCGCTACCCGCGCCGCGGCTTCGGACAGATCGCGTCCGCTCTCGCCGAGGGAGCGGTCGAGGCCGGGGTGGAGATCCGCCTCGGCACCGAGATCGACTCCATCGAGCCGTCGTTCGGGTCGGTCACGGTCCGCACGATCGACGGAGCCAGTCTGACGGGGCGTCATGCGTTCTCGACCCTGCCGCTGCCGCGTCTTGCGCGGTCCACCCGGCCCGGCCCGCCCCTGAACGCGATCGAAACGGCGACGCGGTTGCGGTTCCGCGCGATGGTGCTGGTGTTCCTGGTGCACGAGGGCGGTCGTTGGACCCCTCACGACTGCCACCACATCCCGGGCGACGACACCCCGGTGCTGCGCATCAGCGAGCCGGCGAACTACCGCGACAACCCGGACGACCCCACCGGGCACACGGTGGTCTGCGCCGAGTTGCCCTGTTCGGTGGGGGACCCGATCTGGAGCGCCGGCGACGCCGAGCTCGCAGATCTGGTGGCGGACGCCGCCGCCCGCACCGGCCTGCCCGAGCTACGGGTGGGCCAGGTGCAGGTGCACCGGTCGGCGATGTACTACCCGACCTACACCCTCGGCTACGACCGCGATCTTCACGGGCTGGACTCGTGGCTGCGCGGCATCCCGTCGGTCACGTCCTTCGGCCGGTTCGGGTTGTTCTTCCACGACAACACCCACCACGCCCTGGTGCTGGCACGAGAGGCGATCAACGCGCTCGGGCCGGAGGGCTCCTTCGACCACCTGCGGTGGGAACGCGGCCGCGAGCGGGTCGAAGCCCTACTCGACTGAGATTTCGTCGTCCGCGCTCTGGTCGGCGTCGGCCTTCTCGCCCTCGGCGGCGGCCGCAGCACCGGCCGCGGCCTCCGCCAGCCCGGCGACGATCACCTCGGCCGTCAGTTCGATCTGCCAGGGGCGGGCGCCGAAGCCGGAAAGAATGCCCTCGATCACCGGAACTGACACCTCGTCAGGTGGCGTCCACGCGATGCGGCGCAGGTGGTCCGGGGCGAGCAGGTTCTCGGTGGGCAGATGGTTTGCCTCGGCGACCGCGCCGACCCCGGCTCGCAGCGCCGCCAGGCGGGAGGCGGCGGCCGGGTCACGCTCGGGCCAGCTGCGCGGGGGCGGGGGACCGGAGGCCGGCAGGTGCGCCGGTGGCAGCTGGTCCTCGGGCAGTGCACGGGCGGCCTCGAGGGCGGCGAACCAGGTGCCGGCCGCACGGCGGGTGGAGCGGCCGCCGAAGACCGGCATCGCCGAGAGCTGCTCGACCGTGGTCGGCATCGCCAGCGCCGCCTCGACGATGGCGCTGTCGGGCAGGATGCGCCCGGGCGCGATGTCGCGGCCGGCCGCCATGCGGTCGCGGGTCTCCCACAGGGAGCGGACCATGGCGAGCTGGCGGGCCCGGCGCACCCGGTGCAGACCGGACACCCGCCGCCACGGGTCCAGACGCGGACCCGGGAGCGGGTTGGCGACGATCGAGGCGAACTCCTGGTGGGCCCAGTCGAGTTTTCCGGCTGCTCGAAGCTCCTCCTCGAGGGCGTCGCGCAGGTCGATGAGAACCTCGACGTCGAGGGCGGCGTAGCGCAGCCACGGCTCCGGCAGCGGGCGCACCGACCAGTCGACCGCGGAGTGGCCCTTTTCCAGGGTCAGCCCGAGCACGCCCTCGACCATGCTGCCGAGCCCGACCCGGGGGTAGCCGAGCAGGCGGCCCGCCAGCTCGGTGTCGAAGATGCGCTCCGGGCGCAGCCCGACCTCGGCCAGGCAGGGGATGTCCTGGCTGGCGGCGTGCAGAACCCACTCCAGGCCGCGCACCGCCTCGATCAGCGGCGTGAGGTCACCGCAGGTGGTGGGGTCGACCAGCAGGATCCCGCCGCCGGCGCGCCGCATCTGGATCAGGTAGGCCCGCTGGCCGTACCGGTAGCCGGACGCGCGCTCGGCGTCGACGGCCACCGGCCCGCTGCCGGCCGCCAGCGCGGCGGCCGCTTCGGCCAGGCTCTCGGCCGTTTCGATAACCGGAGGCACGCCACCGGCGGGTTCGAGCAGGGGGACCGGACCGCCGACGTCGGAGGTGTCGTCCGCCGTGCTGGTCACGTGCCTACGTTACGGCGTGTTCCGCTTGCTGCGGGTGGCGGACCTCCGACGGCCCCCGGCGAGTCGGCGCGTCGGGAGCCCGTCATCGGAACTAGTCGATGGCGCGGGCGCGGATCGCGGTGGCGACCATGCCGGCGCGGTCCCCGGTGCCGAGCTTGCGGGCGATCCGGGCGAGGTGGCTCTTCACCGTGAGGGCGGACAGGCCCATGGCCTCGCCGATGTCGCGGTTGGAGCGGCCCTCGGCGACGTGGCGGAGCACCTCGACCTCGCGGGCGGACAGGCCCAGGCGCGACGCGGCGCGTGCGGCGTCGGAGTCCGGGCCCACGCCGGTGACACGGCCCGCGAGCACACAGCTGCGGACACGGGCGGCCAGCGCGGCGCGGACGGCGCGGGCGCCATCGGCCAGCGGCACCACGGCGCAGCCGGCCCAGCCGGCACGCTGCAGTTCGGCGAGCAGGAGGATCCCGGAACCGTCGGGCAGCGCGGCCTCGGACAGGCACACGTCGCGCGGGCCGGCGGTGCGGGCCCAGGCGCGGGCCTGCAGGACGGTGCCCGCTTCGGTGACGTCACGGGCGCCCAGGCTGCGCAGCCGCCGGACGGCCAGCGCGCGGCGGTAGGGGTCGGCCCCGACCACCATCGCGGTGAACCAACCGGTGCGCTCGGCACCGAGCGGAAGGTCGTCCGGAGCGAAGCGGGGCTCGCGCAGTTCGCGGGGCTCGCGCACCAGCGGGGACGACGGCACCCGGGGAGCCGGGGGCAGCGGGCGGTTCGGTCGCGTCAGGACGGAATTTTCCGTCCGAGTCGCGGATTCGAGGAGCGTCACGGAACCTCCCGGTGTTGTGGCCTTTAGTCGTCCATCGGCCGATCCGGGAATTTCCTTGAATGGTTCTTTACCGAACTTTACGTTTCAGGTGTCAGAGATGCGGGTGTTACTAGTGGTATCAGCGTCCCCTGCGTCCTGTTGCGCCCCGTTTTACCCCAGCTCGGCGGGGAACGCCACTGGTTCCCGGCATGTGAACGACACCGGGCGGGGTCGGGGGGAGTCCACAGGCGGTACAGAGGACCTCGATCCAGGCCTCCACGTGCGCGGCCATGCTCCCGACCGGGCTCCAGGACGCGCGAATCTCCAGCTCGCCGCCGGGTTCGTCCTCGCCCTCGTCGAGCTCGCCGAAGGGGTGGGACTGGACGCGCGTCACCGTGCCGCTGGCGGCCACCAAGGGGACGTCGTGCGCCTCCAGGGTCTCGGCCAGCCAGCCCCAGGCCACCTCCGGGAGCAGAGGGTCGGTGATGAACTCGGCCTCCAGCGTCGTCCGGAGGTAGGTCACCAGGCGCAGGCGGCCTTCCCAGGCGTCGTGCCCGGCCGGGTCGCA
Organism: uncultured Actinomycetota bacterium; assembly: GCA_963756785.1. Classification (GTDB taxonomy): domain Bacteria; phylum Actinomycetota; class Actinomycetes; order Sporichthyales; family Sporichthyaceae; genus Sporichthya. Next base: position 825,102 of record CAVWPF010000007.1, on the reverse strand, counting down.
GAGCAGGATCAGCCGGCCCTGGGCGACGTCCTCGCCGGCGATCGTCACGGTCGCGGTCACGGCCGCGGCATACGGGGCGAGCTGCTGCGGGGCCGGCGACTCCTCCAACCGGACCTCGGGGCGGATGCGGGCGGCCTGGATCCCGTCCAGGGCCTCGACGAAGTCCGCGGGCAAGTCGAGAGGCCGGGACGCCGGACCGTCCTTCTGGAGTCGCGTCATCGGATCTCCTTGCTGGGGCCACGAGCGGGCGAGCTCGTCCCGAGACGGTGACACGTGGGCCCCGGATCACCGTGCAACGACGGCGGCGTGTCGCGTGGGACGATCGGCGTCATGCCCCTGGCGTCCTCAGAGTCTCCTCCACCCGCCGACGATGTGCGAGCCTCCGCGTTCGTTCGGGCCTGCCGGCGCGAACCGGTTCCGCACACGCCGGTGTGGTTCATGCGCCAGGCGGGCCGGTCGCTGCCCGAGTACCGGAAGGTCCGCGAGGGCGTGGGGATGCTGGATTCCTGCACCCGCCCCGAGCTGATCACCGAGATCACGCTGCAGCCCGTACGCCGCTACGGGGTGGACGCGGCGATCTTCTTCTCCGACATCGTGGTCCCGTTGCGCGCGGTGGGCGTCGACCTGGACATCGTCCCCGGGGTCGGGCCGGTGGTCGCGGAGCCGTTCGCGGACTGGCCCGACCTGGATCGGCTGCCGCTGCTGGACCCCGCCGCCGTCTCCTACGTGTCCGAGGCGGTCGGACTCCTCGTCGCCGAGCTCGGCGCGACCCCGCTGATCGGATTCGCCGGGGCGCCGTTCACCCTCGCCTCCTACCTGGTGGAGGGCGGGCCGTCGAAGAACCACGAGAAGACCAAGGCGATGATGCTCGGCCGCCCGGACCTGTGGGCGGCGCTGCTGGACCGGCTGGCCGACATCACCGCGGTGTTCCTGCGGGTGCAGGCATCGGCGGGGGCCTCGGCCCTGCAGTTGTTCGACTCGTGGGCCGGCGCGCTCGCCCCCGCCGACTACGTCCGCTCGGTGATGCCGGCCAGCACCAAGGTCTTCGCCGCGATCGCCGACCTGGGTGTGCCGCGGATCCACTTCGGTGTCGGCACCGGCGAACTGCTGGCGCTTCTGGGGGAGGCCGGCGCCGACGTGGTCGGCGTCGACTGGCGGGTGCCGCTGGCGGAGGCCGCCCGCCGGGTGGGCCCCGACCACGCGCTCCAGGGCAACCTCGACCCCGCCGTCCTCTTCGCCGGTCCGGAGGCGATCGACGCCGCCGTCGACGACGTCCTCGCCAGTGCCGCGGGCCTCCCCGGCCACGTCTTCAACCTCGGCCACGGCGTCCTCCCCGACACCGACCCCGACACCCTCGCCCGCGTCGTCGACCGCGTCCACGCCCAGACCGCCCGCTGACCCACCAGGGCGTGACACGCCCTGGTGGGAGGACAGGACTCCCACCAGGGCGTGTCACGCCCTGGTGGGTCAAGGCGGTGGAGAGGGGGGTCAGAAGTGGCGGACGAAGATGTCGTCGCGACCGTTGGTGTCGCCAGGGACGAGGTTCGAGGCCCGGGAGCCGAAGGCGACGGTCCGGCCGTCGGCGCTCAGGGCCGGGAACGACGTGCTTTCGGCATTGGCCGGGCGTCCGGTGGGGCTCGCGGTGACGCGGCGCAACGCGCCGGTCCGCAGGTCGCCCCAGTAGATGTGGAAGTCCGCCTGGCCACGCCCGCCGCGGACCAGGTTCCCGGCCGCAGACAGGTAGAGCAGGTAGCGCCCGCTCGCGGAGAGCACCGGGCCGCCGGAGATGCCGTCGGCCTGGCCGCCGCCGGGGGGCACGCTGACCCGCCGGGTCGTGCGCTCGCGCAGGTTGCGGACGTAGATGTCGTCGGCCCGGTTGGTGTCGCCGCGAATCAGGTTCGTCGCTGAGGAGGAGAACGCGACGTAGCGGCCGTTCGCGGAGATCACCGCACCGGTGCTCTCCCCGTTGCCCTGCCGGCCCTTCGCGCCGACGCTGACCCGGCTGATCCGCTTCGTGCGCCGGTCGAGCACGAAGCAGTCGACCACGCGATTGGAGTCGCCGGGGACCAGGTCGCGGACCTCCGAGGAGAACGCCACGAAGCGACCGTCGGCCGAGATCGACGGGTCGACGCCGGCGACCCCCGGGAGCCGCGAGCGCTTGCGCGTCTTCGTGTCGTAGACGAACAGGCCGGCCAGATCGGAGTCGTCGCCGACCGAACGCAACGGGGTGCCGACGTTGTAGACGACGTAGCGCCCGTTGCGACTGATCACCGGCGACGTGCCGCCGGTGGTTTCGCGCCCGTCAGAGGCCAACGACAGCCGCACCGTGCGCCTGCTCCTGCGGTCGTGCAGGAAGACGTCGGGATCGCCGTTGGTGTCCTTCGGGACCAGGTCGGTGGCCTCGGAGACGAACGCCACCCAGCGGCCGTCGCCGGAGATCGCCGGGGTGAAGGAGCCGCGGTCACCCTCGTGGCCCTCGCTGGAGACGCTCACCCGCGAGGTCCGGCCGGTTCTGCGGTCGCGCACGAAGACGTCGGGAACGCGGTTGTTGTCCCGGGGCACCAGATCCGCGGCCTCGGAGTCGAAGGCGACATAGCGGCCGTCGGCGCTGATGGCCGGGGCGTAGCTGTCGTCGGTGGCCTGGCGGCCCGCACTGTCGACGCTGATCCGGCTGATCTGGCCCGGCGCCGCGACGGCCCGGTCCGCGACCGGACCGACCATCGACGCCGCGACCACAATCGCGAGTCCGCCCGCGGCGAGCGACCGGGGGCGCCGCCGTGCTGGCATCGGCGCCCCTTCCGTGTGCGTCCGCCCGGCTGCTGGGGGCTCCATCCGCCCCGGCATCGGCGACGGCTCCGCCCGTGTCAGCTCTGCTCGATGGGGCTGACCTTACGGCGCAGGGTCGGGGCGGTCCGTGAAATCCGGTTCCCGAGCCACCACAGCGGCGGGCCCACCATCAGGACCGCGGGAGGAACGCCCCCAGGGCGCCGAGCACCGTCGCCCCGGCCGTGGCGGCTCCGGACACTGCGTCCCAGTCATCGGAGAGTCCGGCCGCGGAGCCCTCGTCGTCCTGGTCGGCGGCGGCCTCCGCGATCGTCTCCGCGATCTGCCGATGGACCACGAGGGTGCCCAGTGAGGTCTGGTCCTTGAGCGCTCCTTCGTCCGGGGGCCGGGCGGCGCCGGCGAGGACGAGGTCGACGGAGGCGCCCGAAACGTTCGATTCGCCCCGATCTACCCGGCGTGGAAGCCTGGGGGACGTGCGCATCGTGGTGGTCGGCGGCGGAATAGCGGGACTGGCAGCGGCGTGGTTCCTCCGCGAGCTCGGCGGTCCGGCGACGGACGTGACGGTGCTGGAGGCCGCGCCGCAGGTCGGGGGCAAGCTCGGGCAGGCGGAGGTCGGCGGGATCTCCGTCGAGACCGGGGCCGAATCGGTGCTGGCGCGTCGCCCGGAGGCTGTCGACCTGATTTCCGCCGTCGGACTCGGGAACGACCTGGTCCACCCGTCGACCACGTCGGCCGGTGTCTGGAGCCGGGGCCACGTCCGCGGGTTGCCCGCCGAGCAGGTGATGGGGATCCCGAGTGACCTCGCGGCGCTCGCCCGGTCCGGGATCGTGTCGACCGCCGGGGTGATGCGCGCGATGGGGGACACCGCCACCCCACCGCTGCCGCAGACCGACGACGTCGCGGTCGGTGCCTACGTGGGGGACCGGCTGGGCCCGGAGATCGTCGAGCGCCTGCTCGACCCGTTGCTGGGTGGGGTCTACGCCGGGCACGCCGAGTCGCTGTCGATGTTCGCGACGCTGCCGCAGTTCACGCGTGCGGTCACCGAGGGCGTGCCGCTGACGACGGCGGCGGCGGAGATCCGCGCGCAGTCCCAGCCCGGCCCGGTGTTCGCGGGAATCGTCGGAGGCGTCGGGCGGCTCCCGGCGGCGGTCGCGGCGGCCTCCGGCGCGCAGGTGCGGACCGGGGTCACGGTGCAGGGGCTCGCGCGGACCGAGACCGGATGGACGCTGCGGACCCGCGCGGGCCGTACGGACGAGCAGATCGGCGCCGACGCCGTGATCCTCGCGGTCCCGGCGCCCGCGGCGGCACGGCTCCTCGGCGACGCGGTCCCAGCGGCCGCGGCCGAGCTCGCCGGGATCGAGTACGCCTCGATGGCGATCGTGACGCTGGTGTACCCGCCGGCCGCGGGGGCGCCGCCCTCCGGCGGGAGCGGCTTCCTGGTTCCGGCGGTGGACCGGCGGCTGATCAAGGCGGTGACGCTGTCCTCAGCGAAGTGGGAGTGGACGGCGCAGGCGGCGGCGACCGCGGGTTCAGGGACCGTGCTCCGCGCCTCGGTGGGGCGGCTCGGCGAGGAGGCCGATCTCCAGCGCAGCGACGAGGATCTGGTGCACGGCGTCGCCGTCGACGTCGCGCACGCCACGGGGCTCGCCGGCTCGCCCGCGGACTGGCTCGTCTCCCGCTGGGGCGGGGCGTTGCCGCAGTACGCGGTCGGTCACCTGGACCGGGTCCGGCGGATCCGGGAGTCCGTGGCGGGGGAGCCCGGGCTGGCGGTCTGTGGGGCGGCTTATGACGGCGTCGGCATCGCCGCCTGCGTCGCCGGTGCGCGGCTGGCGGCGGAGCGGATTGTCGGCTCGGACCGGCCCGGCGGCAGAATGGCGCCATGACCACGCCTGCGCCCGATGCCGCCAACCCGTCCGAGCGCTCGCGCGCAGAGATGTCCGCGCGCGAACTCAACGACGTTCTCCGCTACACGATGTGGTCGGTGTTCCAGGTGGCGCGCCCCCTCGGCGAGACGGACCGGAGCGCGCTGACCCAGGAGTTCCAGGGTCTGCTCGACCAGCTCGCCGCCAAGGACGTCGTCGTACGCGGGCTGTACGACGTCGGCGGCCTGAAGGCGGACGCCGACCTGATGATCTGGTGGCACGCCGAGAACTCCGACGACCTGCAGCAGGCCTACTCGGAGTTTCGCCGGACCGCGCTCGGCCGCGCCTGCGACCCCGTCTGGTCACAGCTGGCGCTCCACCGGCCGGCCGAGTTCAACAAGAGCCACATCCCGGCCTTCCTGGCGGACGAGCGGCCCCGGGACTACGTCTGCGTGTACCCGTTCGTCCGGACCCTGGAGTGGTACCTGCTGCCCGACGAGAAGCGCCGCGGGATGCTCGCCGAGCACGGGAAGATGGCGCGGGATTACCCCGACGTCCGGGCGAACACCGTCCCCGCCTTCGCCCTCGGCGACTACGAGTGGATGCTCGCCTTCGAGGCCGACGAGCTGTACCGCATCGTCGACCTCATGCGGCACCTGCGGGCCAGCGAGGCCCGGCTCTACACCAAGCACGAGACGCCCTTCTACACCGGCCGCCGCCGTGAGGCCGCGGACCTGGTCGCCGCGCTGCCGTAACCCGCGCGGGCTCGCAACCTGGGGCGGGTTTCAGCCCTGTCGGAGCACTGCGAAAGGGCGGAACACCGCCCCAGGACCGTGGGGTGACGGGGCCTCGCGTGCGGGCTACGGTGCCGCCCGCAGGATGCAGAACTCGCCGCCCTCCGGATCGGCGAGGACCACCCACCCCGTCCCGGGGCCGTATGTGCCGCGCAGGTCGGCGAGCACCTGCTTCCACCACTCCGCGAGCCGCTACGCGTCCGCGCAGTCGACCGGGGTGTGTGAGATGAAGGACGTCATCCCTCGGCTTGCTCGACCGGTTCGTGCGTGATCGACAGGCTGTTGATGCAGTAGCGCAGCCCGGTGGGCTGGCCGTGACCGTCGGGGAACACGTGGCCCAGGTGGCCGCCGCAGTTCTTGCAGCGGACCTCGACGCGCCGCATGCCGAGGGTGTTGTCCTCGATCTCCTCGACCGCGTCGGAGTCGGCCGGGTCGTAGAACGACGGCCAGCCGCAGTGCGAGTCGAACTTCGTCTCGGACCGGAACAACTCGGCGCCGCAGGCCCGGCAGTTGTAGACCCCGACGGTCTTGGTGTCGAGGTACTCGCCCGTCCCGGGCCGCTCGGTGCCGGCCTCGCGCAGGACGTGGTACTCCTCGGGGCTGAGCTGCTCGCGCCACTCGGCCTCGGTCTTGGTCACGGGATAGCTCTGCGATGAGTTGGTTGCCATGCCACCATCCAACCGCGCGCGCCGCTCCGGTGTTTCCCGACGGAACCTTACGAACCTCTGACCTAACCTTCCGAACATGGCATCGCCCTTCGTGGAGCTCCAGGTCGGGGAGCGGACGGTCAAGCTCACCAACCCCGACAAGATCTATTTCGCCGAGCCGGGGATCACCAAGCGGGAGATGGTCGAGTACTACCTCGCCGTCTCCGACGGGATCCTGCGGGCCCTGGGTGACCGTCCCACGACCCTGGAGCGGTGGCCCGGCGGGGTCTTCGAGGGCGCGGTCCGGGCCACCCGCGCGAACCCGAACGGGGCCGACGCGTTCTACCAGAAGCGGATCCCCAAGGGTGCTCCGGACTGGGTCGTCACTGCTGAGATCGCCTTCCCCTCCGGCCGGACCGCGGACGAGATCTGCCCCACCGAGGCGGCCACCGTCGCCTACTGCGCCAACCTCGGCACGATCACCTTTCATCCCTGGCCGGTGCGGCGCTTCGACGTCGACCACCCGGACGAGCTCCGCATCGACCTCGACCCGCAGCCAGGTACCGACTTCTCCGATGTGGTCGAGGTGGCCGGGCAGGCGCGGGTGCTGTTCGACGAGCTCGGCTGGGCCGCTTTCCCCAAGACCTCCGGCGGCCGCGGCGTCCACATGTACGTCCGGGTCGAGCCGCGCTGGACCTTCACCGATCTGCGGCACGCGGCGATCGCGTTCGGCCGCGAGCTCGAGCGGCGGATGCCGGGGCGGGTGACCACCAAGTGGTGGAAGGAGGAGCGCGGGGAGACGATCTTCGTCGACTACAACCAGAACGCCCGCGATCGCACGATCGCGTCCGCCTACTCGATCCGGCCCTTCGCCCACGCGCCCGTCTCGGCGCCGGTCACCTGGGACGAACTCCCGGACGTTCATCCGCGGGACTTCACCGTTCGCACCATGCCCGCCCGCTTCGCCGAACTGGGCGACCTCCACGCCGCGATCGACGACGTCGCGCACGACCTGACGCCGCTGCTCGAGTGGTACGCCCGCGACGAGGCCAAGGGACTCGACGACATGCCCTACCCGCCGGAGTACCCGAAGATGGCCGGCGAGCCGAAGCGGGTCCAGCCCAGCCGCGCCAAGAAGGACTCCGCGGACTGACGCGACTCTCGCTGCGTGTCCGGGCTATCGGCGCGTGGCGATACCCCGAGCACGCCACCAGAGTGCGGGTTCGTCAGTCGCCGGGCGGGGGGTCGTCGTCCGGGGCGGCGGGGTCGGTCGCCGGGTCGTAGGGCGCGGCCGGGTCGAACGGGGCCGACGGGTCGGCGTTCGGGTCGCCGGGTGCCGCGGGGTCGGTCGGAGCCGGTGCCGCCGGGTCGGCGTTCGGGTCGGCGGGGGCCGGGGTCGGCTCCGGGGCGGTCTCGACCGGGCGAGCCGGGGTGGCCGTCAGGTCGGCGAGCGGCGGGAGGCCTGCGACGGCCGTGGCGCTGACGATGCCGCGGCCGTAGAAGCCGTTGCTCGACGAGCCCGTCTCACAGGTGTGGGTGAACTCGCGACTGCCGCTCGCGCCGTTGACGGTGTACGAGTAGTCGGCCGGAGTGGGGCAGGCCCGCTGGCTGGCGGTGTACAGCAGGGCCGTCTCGGTGAGCCCCGGGTCGAGGCCGAAGCCGGAACCCGACGGCAGGCCGAGCTTGCTGATCACCAGGGCGGCGACGCCCGCGACGTGCGGCGCGGCCATCGAGGTGCCCTGCAGGTACTGGTAGTACGCGCAGACGTCGCCCAGGCAGTCCTGAACGGTGAAGGGCGAGGTCGGCTCGCCCTTGGCGTCGATGTCGCCGCTGGAGCGGGCCAGCGCCTCCGGGTAGGCCGAGAGGATCTGCGCGGCGGGGTCCACCTTGGAGTCCGCGGTGTCGAACGCGTCGCCGCCGGGGGCGGAGATGTCGGTCTGCTCGACGCCGTAGTTCGAGTAGTACGCCTTGCGGCCCGACGGGCCGAGCGCGGCCACCGAGATCACGCCGGCGCTCTCGGCGGGCACGGTCAGGCAGGTGTTGTCGATGGCGCGGTCGCGCTCGTTGCCCTCCGGGAAGTTCGGGCTGACGTCGTCGGTGGCGGGCTTGCCGAGGTCGGTGCTCTCGTTGCCGAGCGCGCCGACGAGTGTGACGCCCAGCCCGCGGGCGTAGTCGACCGCCCGTTGGACCGCCTCGATCGTCATGCGCTGCTGGGCTTGCTCCTCCGGGGAGTCGGCGGGGTTCGCGGCGCAGTTGTAGAGCCACGGGTCGACGTAGAAGCTCATGTTCACGACGTCGAGCCCGATGTCGCCGGAGTACGTCAGGGCATCGACCACGGACTGGAGGAAGAAGAACCCCGAGTCCTGACCCGCGCGGACGTTGACCAGCGTGACGTCCGGCGCGACGCCGGCCATGCCGATCCCATTGATCGCCGCGCCGATGATGCCGGCCACGTGGGTGCCGTGCCCGTTGTCGTCAACGTCGGCTGGGTCCTGACAGGTCGTCACTTCGCACTTGCCGTCGGCGTCGGGAATGTCCGTGGTGAAGTTCCTCGACAGCCGGGCGTCGAAGTTCGGTGCGAGGTCCGGGTGCGAGCCGTCGACACCGGTGTCCATGACGCCGACCTGGACCCGCCGGTCCCCGCGCTCGGTGGCGTAGGAGCCGGTCGGGGTGGCACCGATCATCTGCATGTTCCACTGCCGGTCCGCCAGCGGCTCGGCACCCGCGGCCGCCGCGGCCCGGTGGGGAAGGGCGGCCCGGAAGCGTTCCGTCGCGGCGGCGCGGTCGGCGGGGGAGAGCCGCTCGACGGCGTCCCGGGTCGGGACGACGTCGGGAGCGTGCCCGATCGCGCGGTTCGGGACCGCGCCGAGGACGGCTCCGCTGCGGCGGACCAGGGTGGCGAACGCGGTGCGGTCCGAGCGCACGAGCGCGGTGCCGATCGCGTCGTTCTCGCGCAGGATCTTCCCGCCGGCGGCGGCGATGGCCGCCCGAGCGGAGGCCTCGGCCTGCGGGGTCGTACCGGCGAACAACGTCACGTACTCGACGGGTGCACCGGTGGCGGCCGCCTGCGCGTCGACGCCGACGGGAAGCAGGGCGGCGGCGGTGGCCGCGGCCAGGCCCGCCACGCCGACGGCGCCCACCAACCGAAAGCGCTGCACGTTCTGCCTCCACGGGACCGGATTCGCGGGCGGAAGTCCTTGGGAGACCCCCGTCCAGTATGTCCCGGGCTGTCCAGGTCAGGTGCAAGGATCGCGGCATGGACCTCCCCGTTCTGCCGCCGGTGGCCCCGATGCTCGCCAAGTCCGTGCCGGAGATCCCCACCGGGGATTTCCTGTATGAACCCAAATGGGATGGTTTCCGCGCGATTGTCTTTCGTGACGGCGACGAGGTCGAGATCACCAGTCGCAACACCAAGCCGATGACCCGGTACTTCCCGGAACTCGTGAGCGCCTTCCTCGCCGCCCTGCCCGAACGATGTGTGCTGGACGGGGAAATAGTGATCCCGGACCCCGCCGGTGTGCGGCTGGACTTCGAGGCGTTGCTGCAGCGGATCCACCCCGCCGCGAGTCGCGTGAACCTGCTCGCGGAACGGACCCCGGCACGGTTCGTCGCCTTCGACCTGCTGGCCCTCGGCGGGACCGACTTCACCGCGCAGCCGTTCGCCGAGCGGCGGGCCGCGTTGGAGCAGGCGCTGGCGGGCGTCGCGGCGCCGATCCACCTGACTCCCGCCACCTCCGACCCGGCCGAGGCGGGCGAGTGGTTCACGCAGTTCGAGGGGGCCGGGCTCGACGGGGTGATGGCCAAGCCCTCGGCCGGCGCCTACGCACCCGACAAGCGGACGATGTTCAAGATCAAGCACGACCGCACCGCGGACTGCGTGGTCGCGGGCTACCGCGTCCACAAGTCCGGGGACGACGCGGTCGGGTCCCTGCTGCTCGGTCTTTACGACGACGAAGGAAAGCTCGCGAGCGTCGGCGTGATCGGCGCCTTCCCGATGGCTCGGCGTAAGGAACTCTTCGCCGAACTGCAGCCCATGGTCTGCGAGTTCGAGGGCCACCCCTGGGCGTGGGCCGAGCAGGAAGCCGGCACCCGCACCCCCCAGGAGGCCGCCGGTAGCCGGTGGAACGCCAAGAAGGACCTGTCCTTCACCCCGCTGCGCCCGGAACTCGTCGTCGAGGTCAAGTACGACCACATGGAGGGCGTCCGGTTCCGGCACACCGCGCAGTTCGTCCGGTGGCGTCCCGACCGCGACCCCGAGTCCTGCACCTACGCCCAGCTCGAGGAACCCGTCTCGTTCGAGTTGACCTCCGTGTTCGCCGGCAAGCTCTAGAGAGTTCTCCACCAGGTAGCGCAGGAACAGGAAGCCATCCGGATCGGTCAGGGTCTGCGCGAGCTGCAGTGGCAGGCCACCGCCGAGGTCCGGTCCGCGCATGATGCGGCCGGCCCGGCCGCCGGAGAGCACGGGACTCAACGCCAGGCAGAGCTCGTCGAGCAGTCCGTCGGCGGCCATGCTCGCGAGGATGCCGGGGCCGCCCTCGCAGAGCAGGCGGGTGTGTCCGCGTTCGACCAGGGCGTCGACCACCGCCGGTAGCGGCACCGAGTCCGCGCCGACGACGACGACGTCGGCGACCTTGCGGGCGGCGGCCAGGGCATCCGCCGGGGCCGACTCGGCGGTGAAGACCATCGTCGGCACCGCCGCGTCCGTGAACAGCGACGTGGCGAAGTCCAGGTCGAGGCTGGAGGTCATCACCGCGATCGGAGGCGGGGGCCGGTCGCCGCGGACCGCGGCGTGATCCGGACGGATCCGGGCCGGGCCGTACTTCTCCGCCCGCACGGTCCGCGGCCCGACCAGGACGACGTCGGCCAGCGCCCGCAGCAGCAGGAGCAGGCTCAGGTCGTTGTCGTTGGAGATCTGCCGGGTGACGCCGCTACCGCCCATGGCCGCGCCGTCGACGGTGCCGACCATGTTGGCGCGCAGCCAGCGGCCGCGCGACATCTGGGCCGGGTAGGCGTAGGCGGCGGCAAGAGCCTCGACGTCGAGGCCGGGTCCGGCAGAGACGCTCGAAGATCACTCCCGCACCGTAACGATGGCGACGGACTCCGCGGCGAGCAGGACACCGGTGGACTGCGCCTGGGCGTCGGCCCACGCCAGCAGCACCTCCCCGGTGGGGAGGTCCAGCGGCACCGCCTGTGCCGTCTCGGCCAGGTTCGCCACGACCCGCAGCCGGCCGCGGTGCATCACGACCCAGTCGGCTTCGGCGTCGAAGTCGACGCGTACGGCATCCAGCCGTGGATCGCTCAGGTCGGGTTGGGCACGCCGCAACGCGATCAGATCGCGGTACCACCGCAGCATCCTCGCGTGGGTGTCCTTCTCCAGCTCGGCCCAGTCCAGGGTGGAGGCCTCGACGGTCGCGGTGTCCTGCGGGTCGGGGATGTCGCCGCGGTCCCAGCCGTGGGAGGCGAACTCGTTGCGGCGGCCCTCGCGGACCGCGTCGGCGAGTTCGGGCTCCTGGTGGTCGGTGAAGTACTGCCACGGTGTGGACGCGGCCCACTCCTCGCCCATGAACACCATGGGCGAGAACGCCGAGCCGAGGACCAGGGCAGCACCGATAGCCATGCGGCCTCCGGACACGGACGCGGAAAGTCGGTCTCCCGTCGCCCGGTTGCCGACCTGGTCGTGATTCTGCAGGTAGGTGACGAACGCGGAGCCGGGCGTCCGGGTCCGGTCGACCGCCGCGCCGTGGGTGCGGCCGCGAAACGTCGAATACGTACCGGCGTGGAAGAAGGCCTCGGTCAGCGTTTTGGCGAGGCACTCGTAGGAGCCGAAGTCGACGTAGTAACCCTGCCGTTCCCCGGACAGCAGCGAGTGCAGGGCGTGGTGGATGTCGTCCGCCCACTGGCCGGCCAGGCCGTGCCCGCCGAGTTCGCGCGGGGCGACCGTGCGCGGGTCGTTGCGGTCGGACTCGGCGACGAGGAAAAGGGGCTTCCCCGTCTGCTCCGCCAGCTCCTCGACCGCGATCTGAAGCTCTGTCAGCACGTGGGTGGCTCGGTCGTCGACCAGTGCATGCACCGCGTCGAGCCGGAGCCCGTCCACGTGGTAGTCGCGCAGCCAGGCCACCGCGGAATCGACGATGTAGCGACGGACCTCGTCGCTGCCCGCGTCGTCGAGGTTGACTGCCGCGCCCCAGGGTGTGTGGTGCTTGTCGGTGAAGTACGGCCCGAACTCCGAGAGATAGTTCCCGCTCGGCCCGAGGTGGTTGTAGACGACGTCGAGCATCACGCCGAGATCGCGGGCGTGGCAGGCGTCGACGAAGCGCTTCAACCCGTCCGGACCGCCGTACGGCTCGTGCACCGCGTGCAGCGCGACCCCGTCGTAACCCCAGCCGTGTCGGCCCGGGAACGCCGCGACCGGCATCACCTCGACGAGGTCGATCCCGAGTTCGACGAGGTGGTCGAGGCGCTCGATCGCGGAGTCGAAGGTCCGCCCCGGGGTGAAGGTCCCGATGTGCAGCTCGTAGGTGACCGAGCCCGCGAGCGCACGGCCGCGCCAGGCCGCATCGGTCCAGGCGAACCGCGAGTGCTCGACCACCCGGCTCAGTCCGTGCACGCCGTCGGGTTGGTGGCGGGAACGCGGGTCGGGCATCGGGCCCTGGCCGTCCACGACGTACCCGTAGTCCGCCCCGTGCTCGGCGGCGACCTCCGGTGCGCTCCACCATCCGTCGCCGCCCCGAATCATCGGATGCGTCCGCCCCGCCAACGCCACCTCGACCGAGTCCGCCCCTGGCGCCCAGACCTCAAACCCCTGCATGCCTGGAGGGTGTCGCAAAGCGAGCCCTTTCAACCGTCGTCGGCCAAGTCGATTCGGCCACATCGATGTCCGGTCTCGGCGATAATGAGCCGGATCCACCACGAACGAGACGTTTGTCCGGTTCCTGGGCGGGGCGACAGCAGGGAGGCCGGGGGTGGCGGAGAGCGGATCACCGCCGCGCCGGCGCGCCGCGGTGCTCGGAACCGGGGCGCTGACCGTCGTCGGAGCCCTCGTGGCGCTGTCGGTGCATGCCGCGCCCGGGTCCGGAGAATCCGCCCGCGATGCCGCCCCGGCCCCGAAGATGCCGGCTTCCGCGTCCGCAGAGCCCGGCTCGGTGATCCCGAACTCCTACCTCGTCTCCCTGGTCGACGGCGACCCTGCGTCCGTCGCAGCCGACCATGCCGAGTTCGGCGTCCAGATCGATCGCATCTTCACGCGCGCGCTCCGCGGCTACACCGCCCGGATGACCACCAAGCTCGCGCGCCGGGTTGCCGCTGATCCGCGGATCCGCACGGTGACCCTCGACCGCCGGATCTCAGCGGCCGACCAGCAGACACCCCCGGGTATCGCGCGGGTCGGTGCGCCGCTCAGCGACACGAAGGTCGGAGACGGCGCCGGTGCCGTGGACGCGGACATCGCGGTGCTCGACACGGGCATCGAGATCGACCACCCGGACCTCGACGTCGTCGGCGGCGTGGACTGCGTCTCCACCGGCGGTCTGTTCGGCGGGCCCTTAGGAACCGCGGCCTCGGTGGGGGCGGGCCAGGCCGCACCCTCACCGGAGCCGGGCACCGAGCCCGCGGACTACGACGACACCCGCGGGCACGGCACTCACATTGCGGGGATCGCGGCGGCCCGGGACAACGGGGTCGGCGTCGCCGGGGTCGCTCCGGGCGCGCGGCTGTGGGCGGTGCGGGTGCTCGACTCCAGCGGGAACGGCAGCCTGGGCACCCTGGTCTGCGGCATCGAATGGGTCACTGCGCACGCCGACGTCATCGACGTCGCCAACATGAGCCTGAGCGGGCTGGACCCGGACCTGGGGTGTCAGGACGGCGCTCTGCATGAGGCGATCTGCAGCTCCGTGGCCGCAGGTGTGACGTACACCGTGGCGGCCGGCAACGACAGCGAGGACGCGGAGGACTACAGCCCGGCCTCGTACTCCGAGGTGATCACGGTGTCGGCACTGGCCGATTTCGACGGCCGACCCGGTGGGCTTGCCGAGAACCCGTCCCCGCTGTCCTGTCCGGGGCTCGACGACGAGTTCGCGGAGTTCTCCAACTTCGGCCCGGACGTCGATGTGGTGGCCCCCGGTGTGTGCATCTCCTCGACCTGGATCCGCGGCGGCTACGCAGAACTGACCGGGACCTCGCAGGCCGCGGCCCACGCCGCGGGCGCCGCCGCGCTGTATCTGGCGGCCCACCCGGACGCGACGCCGGCCCAGGTGCGGTCCGCGCTCGTCGCGGCCGGTTCGTTGAAGTGGGTCGCTGAGACCGATCCGGACGGCCGCCCCGACCCGCTGCTCGACGTCGCCGGCTTCTGACCTTGCGTCCGGCCCACCCGCACCTCCGGGTGCGCCTCAGCCGGACGTCACGAGGAGCGCGACCGGCAGATCGCCGAGCACATCCTCGTAGCGGACCACGCCGGAGAACTGACGGTTCGTCAGTACGTCCGTCCACGATCCCGGCGGCAGATTCAGGGCGTCGTCGCCGAAGCCGCCCTCCCGCTCGAGGGAGACGGTCAGCCGGCTGGCCAGCGTGATCGCCCCCTGGGACCCGCCGTCCGAGCGCAGGAAACCCAGCACGTGCGACGGCGTGTCCAGCGGCGTGTACGCACTGCCCGGCCGGAACCAGTCCGGATGCTTCCGACGCACCCGCAGCGCCCGGGACGTCACGAGGAGCTTCTCCGTGTCGAGGTCCTTCGGCGGGCCGCCGGTGTCGAGCGCCGCCAATGCCGTGCGGCGGGCCTCGACGTCGACCGGCTGCCGGTTGTCGGGGTCGACGAGGGTGAGCGTCTCGAACTCCGCGCCCTGGTAGACGTCAGGGACGCCGGGCATCGTGAGCTGCACCAGCTTCTGCCCCAGGGTGATCGCCCGTGCGTGCGGAGCAATCATGTTCACGAACGCGTCGATCGCGGCCCGGAGGTTCTCGTCGGCGCACACGCCCTCGACGAAGCCGCGGACACCGGCGTCGAACGCGGGATCCGGCGTCGTCCACGTCGTGTGGAGCTTCGCCTCGCGCGTGGCCTTCTCCATGTAGGCCGCGAGCCGGTCCGCCGACAAGGGCCAGGCGCCGACCAAGGTCTGCCAGATGAGGTAGTCCGTCGCGGGGTCGGGCCAGCCCTCGGGGGAGCGGTACGCGGCGGAGATTGCGCGCCAGGCCGTCACCACCCGGCCCCACTCCTCGGGAATCTCGGTGATCACCGCCAGCCGTGCGCGGACGTCCTCGCCACGCTTGGTGTCGTGCGTCGACAACGTGGTCATGCTCTCCGGCCACGAGCTCTGCATGCGTGTGCAGTACTCGTGGAACTCGGCGGGCTCGACGCCGGCACGATCGGGCGCGCCGCCCACCTCGTTGGCGAAGCCGAGCGGGAACCAGCGGTAGAACGCGGTGTCCTCCACGCCCTTGGCCATCACCGGCCCGGTGGTCTGCTGGAAGCGCACGACGAACTCGTCGCGGCGCACGTCGCGGCCCAGGCGCGCGAGCGCCAGATCGCGGATGAGTTCGACCGTGGCGTGCCGTTCGTCCGGGAGGTGCGCGATGGCGACCGCGGTGGCGACGTCGAGCATCCGCTCGGAGATCTCCGGCGCGGTCTCGCCGGGCCGCACGTAGGCGCGGTACACCCCGAGGGCGACGAGCAGTTCGACCAGTGACTCCTCGAGGCCGCGGCGGGTGTGGTCGCGGAGGTTGATGTCGTCGTGGCAGATGTCGGCGAGAAGCGCGACCAGTCGCTCCACCTCGGCGTAGAGGTGCTCGCGGACGATGGTGCGCTTGGCCTCCTCGACCACCGCCGGGAAGTCCGGCGGCTCTTCCGAGCCGTCCGCGGTGCTCAATCGCGCCCAGACATCCTTCATCGCGGGCAACGCGGTCGGATCGGCGAAGACCCCACCTGCGCGCAGCAGCGCGTCGTACCCCGTGGTGCCGGCGCAGGCCCAGTCGGTGGGAAGCTCCTCCTCGGCCTCGAGGATCTTCTCCACGACCACCCAGCACCCGCCGGTGACCTCCTGAAGACGCGTCAGATAGCCCGCAGGGTCGGCAAGACCGTCCGGGTGATCGACGCGCAGTCCTGAGATCGAGCCGTCCCGGACCAGCTCGGCGACCAGGCGATGGGACTCGGAGAAGACCTCCTCGTTCTCCACCTTGACCGCGGCCAGGGTGTCGATGTCGAAGAAGCGCCGGTAGTTCAGCTCCTCGTCGGCCACGCGCCAGTACGCGAGCCGGTACCACTGCCGGTCCAGCAGCGTCGGCAGGTCCATGTCCTCGGTACCGGGGCGGACCGGGAGAACGTGGTCGAAGTAGCGGACCAGCGGTTCCGGCCCGGAGCGATCGAGCGAGATCTCCCCGGCCGCGAGGCACTCGCCGATCCGGCTTCCGAGCAGCGGCATCAGCATCGCCCGGTCGGCGACCGTCCAGTCGACGTCGAACCAGCGGGCGTAGGACGAACCCGGGCCGTCGCGGAGGACCGACCACAGGGGAGTGTTGAGCGACGCCGGCGTCGGCAGCGCCATGTGGTTGGGCACGACGTCGACCACGATGCCGAGCCCGGCGTCGCGGGCCGCCGCGACGAGCGTGTCGAAGCCCTCCCGGCCTCCGAGGTCGTCGGACAGCCGCGTGTGGTCGACGACGTCGTAGCCGTGCATCGAGCCCGGTGCCGCCTGCAGGATCGGCGACAGGTACAGGTGGCTGACACCGAGCGAGGCGAGATAGTCGACGGCGCGCGCCGCGTCGGCGAAGGTGAAATCCGCGTTCAGCTGCAGGCGGTAGGTGGCGGTGAGCGGCCTCGGATTCAGCACCGGCGCAGCACCATCATCGACCGGTCGATCATGCGAACCTGCTGACCACTGCGGTACGGCTTGCGTCCGCCGACGTCGGGCTCGGCTGTGTCCAGCACGGCTTCCCAGGCCTCCCCGTACTCGTCCGAGGGGAGCGTGAAGTCCAGCTCCCCGTGGTGGGCGTTGAAGATCAGGTAGAACGAGTCGTCCGTGACCCGCTCGCCGCGGGTGCCCGGCTCGGTGATCGCCGACCCGTTCAGGAAGACGGCCACGGATTTTGCGAAGCCGACCGTCCAGTCCTCGTCCGACATCAGTGCTGCACCCGGGGTGAACCAGGCGATGTCGCCGAGCGCGTCGCCCTGGCCGCGGCCGGAGAAGAACCGCCGGCGACGGAAGGTGGCGTGTTCGGCCCGCAGCTGGGCCGCGGCCCGCGTGAAGGCCAGCAGATCGGTGTCGATGGCCGACCAGTCGACCCAGGAGATCTCGTTGTCCTGGCAGTAGGCGTTGTTGTTGCCGCGCTGCGAGCGTCCGATCTCGTCGCCGTGCAGCAGCATCGGTACGCCCTGGGACAGGAGCAGAGTCCCGATGAAGTTGCGCTGCTGACGGGCTCTCAGCTCGAGCACCGCATCGTCGAGGGTCTCGCCCTCAGCGCCGCAGTTCCAGGACCGGTTATGACTCTCCCCGTCGCGGTTGTCCTCGCCGTTGGCCATGTTGTGCTTGTCGTTGTACGAGACGAGGTCGCGCAGGGTGAAGCCATCGTGGGCGGTGACGAAGTTGATGCTGGCCCACGGCCGGCGCCCGTCGTTCTGGTACAGGTCCGAGGAGCCCGTCAGGCGGGAGGCGAATTCCGCGAGGTTGTGCGGTTCGCCGCGCCAGAAGTCACGCACGTTGTCGCGGTATTCGCCGTTCCACTCCGTCCACAGGGGCGGGAAGTTGCCGACCTGGTAACCGCCCTCGCCGAGGTCCCAAGGCTCGGCGATCAGCTTCACCTGGGAGACGATCGGGTCCTGCTGGACGAGGTCGAAGAACGCGGACAGGCGGTCGACCTCGTGGAACTGGCGGGCGAGGGTCGCGGCGAGGTCGAAGCGGAAGCCGTCGACATGCATCTCGGTGACCCAGTACCGCAACGAGTCCATGATCATCTGGAGCACGTGCGGGCTGCGCATCAGCAGGGTGTTGCCGGTGCCGGTGGTGTCGTAGTAGTACCGGGGGTCCTCGCCGAGCCGGTAGTACGCGGCGTTGTCCAGCCCGCGAAACGCCAATGTCGGGCCCAGGTGATTGCCCTCCGCCGTGTGGTTGTAGACCACGTCGAGGATGACCTCGATGCCGGCGCGGTGCAGAGATTTCACCATCGCGCGGAATTCCTGGACCTGCTGGCCATCGGTGCCACGGGAGGCGTAGCCGTTGTGGGGGGCGAAGAACCCGATGGTGTTGTAGCCCCAGTAGTTGCGCAGGCCGCGCTCCTCCAGGTGATGGTCGTGCACGAACTGATGCACCGGCATCAGTTCGACGGCCGTGATCCCGAGCGCCTTGAGGTGGTCGATCATCACCGGGTGCCCGAGCCCGGCGTAGGTCCCGCGGATGGAGCGCGGGATGTCCGGGTGGGCGGCCGTCAGGCCCTTGACGTGAGCCTCGTAGATGACGGTCTGGTGGTAAGGCGTGCGGGGGTGGCGGTCGTCGCCCCAGTCGAAATAGGGGTTCGCCACCACGGAGTGCATCGCGTAGCGGCCGCTGTTCGAGTTGTTGCGCTGGTTGTGGGCGTTGAAGCGGTACCCGTAGAGCGCCTCGTTCCAGAGGATGTCGCCGTCCATCGCCCGGGCGTAGGGGTCGAGCAGGAGCTTGTTGGGGTTGCAGCGCTGGCCGCGCGCGGGGTTGTGCGGGCCGTGCACGCGGAAGCCGTACCGCTGGCCGGGTTCGATGCCGGGCAGGTAGGCGTGCCAGACGAAGGCGTCGACCTCCGGCAGCGTGTGCCGCGTCTCACGGCCGCGCTCGTCGAACAGCGCGAGCTCCACCCGGTCGGCGACCTCGGAGAACACCGCGAAGTTCGTGCCCGCGCCGTCGTACGTCGCACCCAGGGGGTAGGCGGAACCCGGCCACAGCTCGGGCTCGTTCATGTAGTGGCGGGCCTTTCGATCGGTGGGGGTCCGGCGTGACGCCGGGTCGGCTGGCAAGGCCGCTGCCACGTCATCCTGTCTCACCGGAGGTTCCTACCCCCGATCGCACCGGTGTTATGCGGCGAACTCCCAGGTAGTTGACTCGGAGGATGGAAACGAAGGACGGGGTGCCGGACCGGTCGGCGACCGCTATCGCCCGGACGGCGCAACGTCATGCATCCGCCATCACCGCGGGCAAGCTCACGACCCGGTGCTCCGATCTCGTCGGGATCGACCTCCCGCCGGGTTCGGTCGAGTCTCGGCCGGGCTGGGGGCGGCGGGGTACCGGAATTGACGATCGACACCGGCCTGCTCGGCTTCGGTGTGCTGGCGCACACCTGATCGGTCTCACCCGATGGCAGCGCCCGTGATGTTGCCGATGACGTAGGTGATCGTCAGCCCGACGGTGCCGCCGAGCAGGACCCGGAGCACCGCTCGGTGCGGACTTCCCCCGCCGGCCTTGGCGGACGTCCACCCGAGCAGGGCCAGCGCCAGCAGGGTGACCGCGACGGCCACCGGCACCCGCGCGTCGGTGGGCGGGAGGGTGATGGCGAGCAGCGGTAGCAGCGCGCCGAGCACGAAGGCGATCGCCGAGGCGACCCCGGCGGTGAGCGGGTTCACCAGATCGTCCGGGTTGATGTGCAGCTCGGTCTCGGCGTGCGCACCGAGGGCATCCACCGCGGTCAGCTCCTCGGCAACCTGCCGCGCCGTCGCGGGCCGCAGCCCCTTCTGCTCGTAGAGCTCGGCCAGTTCCAGCAGTTCGGCCTCGGGCTGTTCGACGAGTTCGCGACGTTCCTTCGCGAGCAGCTCCCGCTCCGCGTCGCGCTGGGAGCTGACCGAGACGTACTCCCCGAGGGACATCGACACCGCCCCGGCGACCAACCCGGCGAGCCCGGCGGTCAGCAGCGTCGTCCGGTCGGTCGTCGCCCCCGCGACCCCGACCACGAGCCCGGCCTCGGACACGATCCCGTCGTTCGCGCCCAGCACCGCCGCCCGCAACCGGTTCATCCGGTTCCCGATCAGATTGCCGTGATGGGCCTCGCCGGTGTGTTCGGTGGTCACGGCCGTTACTTGATCACGCCCCCCGCTGGTTAGGCGAGACTGCGCCCGGGGTGTTGGCTTGGGGAATGCACCCCGAGGACCGCCGGACGATGACCCGCTACCTGACCTGGACGCTCGGTATCGAGATCACGCTGGTCCTGCTCGCCGGCTGGTACGGCGGCGTCACATGGGCCGTCATCCTCGCGATCATCCTGATGCTCGGCGTCGGTTACGGCCTGATCGGGATGAAGAAGGAGCTGCTGCGGCGGCGCGCAGCGGGCGAGTGACCTACTTCCGCCAGAACAGGTGGTGAGTCACGCCGCTCGGGCTGGGCACCACGTCGAGATGGAATCGATCGAGCAGGTCCGCCGGGGAGTCCCAGAGCTTGAGGCCTGATCCGTACTCGATCGGGGCGACGGCGATGTGGAGGGTGTCGACGAGGTCGGCGTCCAGGAACTGGCGGACCGTGCTGACCCCACCACCGAGCCGGACATCCCTGCCCTGCGCGGCCTCGCGCGCCTGCTCGAGCACGGTCCTCGGATCGCCGCTCACGAAGTGGAAGGTCGTGTCCGAGAGCGTGAACGAGGGCCGCTCGTGGTGGGTCAGGACGAAGACCGGGGTGTGGAACGGCGGTTCGTCGCCCCACCAGCCCTTCCAGTTCTCGTTCTCCCAGGGGCCGCGTACGGGGCCGAACTTGTTGCGGCCCATGATCTCCGCGCCGATGTTGTGGGAGAAGTCGCGCGTCATGTAGTCGTCCAGGCCGCGGGTGCCGCCCGGGTCGGTGCGGTTCGGCCAGCTCGCGGTGGCTCCGGCCCAGCTCATGAGCTTCCAAGGATCGACGTGGCCGAACGGGCTCTCGAGGCTCTGGTTCTCACCCGCGCCGATGCCGTCGCTGGATACGGCGAAATTCTGGACCTTCAGCAACTGGGGCACGGTCTCTCCTTGGTTCTGGCTGACGACAGTCCTCAGACTGTCGCACCGGGCAGAACTCATCGAACCGAGGTTCAGGCGACCTGGGCGGCGCGGTTGGCGACGGCGTCGAAGCGGCGCAGGACGGTGGCGACCACCTCGGGAGCGGCGCCCAGGGGAGCAGCGACCGAGTCGGCACCCGCGGCTTCGGCCTCGGCGGCGGCGCGGTCGAGCAGCAGACCCGGGGCGAGGAACCAGGCCGCGACGTCGACCCGGGAGCAGCCCGCGGCGCGCAGGGCCGCGACGGTCTCGCCCACCCGGGCCCCGGTGGCCGCGGCATCCGCGACGCGGACGTCGGCGCCGAGGGTGCGCCGCCACCGCAGGGCGAGCCGGTGCAGCGCCGCCTTCGCGGAGGGGTCGGTCGTGCCGGCGCAGGCCAGCACCAGCCCGGTGTCACCATCCGGGCTGGTGCCGGCCGCTGTCCGGACCGCGCGGCTGGCGGCGGGCAGCAGCCGTGGGTCCGGTCCGAGCACCGCCGCCAACTCGACGCGCACGCCCGTACGCGTCGCCCCCTCGGCAATGGCGGCGGGCACGTCCACCCGACCGTGGTAGGCGTTCCCCAGCAGTAACGGCACCGCGACGACCTGGGTTGAGGAGAAGGACGCCAACGCGTCCGGCACCCGCGGTCCGTCGTGGTCGAGATAGCCGACGCGGACCTGCAGGTCCGGCCGGGCGGCCCGGGTCGCACACGCGATCTGCCCAATCGTCGCGGAGTGCCGGGGGTCCCGGCTCCCGTGGGCGACGAGCAGCAGCGAGGAGGACATTCGTGATCCTTCAGACGAGACCCCGCGCGGACAGCACGGCCCACACGGCGTCGACGGATTCGTCGAGCGTGCGGCCGGCTGTGTCCAGGCGGAGGTCGGTATCGGCGGGTTCCTCGTACGGGTCGTCGACGCCGGTGAGGCCGGTCATCTGACCCGCCTTCTGCTTGGCGTAAAGGCCCTTCACATCACGTTCCGCGCACACCTCGACCGAGGTGGCGACGTGGATCAGGACGAACGGCGTGCCGGCCTTGGAGTGCCGCTCGCGAACCGAGTCGCGCGCCTCGGCGTACGGCGCGATGACCGGCACCAGGGTGAGCACCCCGTTGCGGGAGAGCACCTCGGCGACGTACCCGATCCGACGCACGTTGGTGATCCGGTCCTCGCGGGAGAACCCGAGGTCGGCGGTGAGGACCTGGCGGACCTCATCCCCGTCGAGGATGTCGACGCGGTGACCGGCCTCGCGCAGGCGCACGATCAACGCCTCGGAGATCGTGGACTTGCCCGCACCGGACAGACCGGTCAGCCAGATGGTCGCGCCCTGGGTCGTAACGCCGCTCATGTGTGCAACCCGCATTCCGTCTTCGAGGAGCCGGCCCAGCGACCGGCACGGGAATCCTCCCCTGCGATGGTGCGGCGGGTGCACGGACGGCAGCCGATGGAGTCGTAGCCGTCCAGCAGCAGCGGGTTGAGCAGGATCCCGTGCTGCGCGACGTAGGCGTCCACGTCGGCGGAACTCCAGCGGGCGATCGGGCAGATCTTCACCTTGCCGCGGGCCGCGTCCCAGGACACGACCGGAGTGTCGGCCCGCGCCGGGGTCTCGTCCCGGCGCACCCCGGTGATCCAGGCGTCGTAGTCGCGCATGGCGGTGTTCAGCGGCGCGACCTTGCGCAGGGCGCAGCAGCGGTCCGGCTCCCGCTCCCACAGGTCCCTGCCGAAGGCGACGTCCTGCTGCGCGATGCTCATTGCCGGGCCGATATCGATCACGTTGACGTCATACATCGCCGCGACGGCGTCGCGGGTGCCGATCGTCTCGGGGAAGTGGTAGCCGGTGTTGAGAAAGAGCACATCCACACCCGGCTTCACGGCAGACACGAGGTGCGCCACGACCGCGTCGGCCATCGACGAGGTCACCGCGACCCGCTCACCGAAGACGGCGGCGGCCCACCGCACGATCTCCTGCGCGCTGGCGTCCTCGAGCTCGCGGCCCGCCTCGGTCGCCAGGTGTTCCAGGTCGCCGGAGAACCGGTCGTCGCGGCGGCGCCGGACACGGGGGGAGGAGAGGTCGACGATCGTCATCCGGACACCTCCTCTGGCGACGACTCGGTCCACAGACCGAGGAACTTCAAGGCAAAGGCACGACGGCAGCTCCGGCACACCCACGAACCGTGGGATTCCAGAGGCCGCAAGTCCTCTTCGGCGCAGTAGGGGCAGTGGAACGGAACCGCGCGCTCACTCATGACTCAGACCAGATCGGCTTCGTCGGCCCGCACGACCCATGCGGCGAACCGCTCGTCCTCCGCGCGCTGCGCCAGGAACCGGCGCAGCACCCGCTCGACGTAGTCGTCCAGCCCGACCGAGGTGACCTTGAGGCCGCGCAGCTTCCGACCGAAGCCCGCCTCGATGCCGAGGCTGCCGCCGAGGTGCACCTGGAAACCCTCGACCGGCTCGCCGTCCGGGCCGGGCACGAGCATGCCCTTCAGCCCGATGTCCGCGACCTGAGACCGCGCGCAGGAGTTCGGGCAGCCGTTCATGTTGATCGTCAGCGGGATGTCGAACTCGGGCAGACGGCGCTCCATCTCACGCACCAGCGCGCCCGCCCGGCCCTTGGTCTCGACGATCGCGAGCTTGCAGTACTCGATGCCGGTGCACGCCATCGTCTGGCGGCGGAACGGGGATGGCCGCACCTGGAGGTCGAGAGCCTCCAAGGCCCCGACGAGGCTCTCCACCTTGTCCTCGGGCACGTCGAGCACGAGCATCTTCTGCTCCGCCGTCAGACGGACGCGGCCGGTGCCGTGCTCGTCGGCGAGGTCGGCGATCTTGGTCAGCACGGTGCCGTTCAGCCGGCCGACCATCGGGGCGAACCCGACGTAGAAGTTGCCGTCCCGCTGCGGGTGGACACCGAGGTGGTCCCGAAATCCGATGCCCGGGGTCTCCGGGGCGGGGCCGTCGATCAGCTTGCGGTGCAGGTACTCGGCCTCGACGACCTCGCGGAAGCGCTCGACGCCCCAGTCGGCGACGAGGAACTTGAGCCGGGCCCGGTTGCGAAGCCGGCGGTAGCCGTAGTCGCGGAACACCGAGACGACCGCGCCCCACACGTCGGCGACCTCGTCGAGCGGCACCCAGACGCCGAGGCGCTGCGCGAGCATCGGGTTCGTCGACAGGCCACCGCCGACCCAGACGTCGAAGCCCGCGCCGAACTCCGGGTGAACGACGCCGACGAAGGACAGGTCGTTGATCTCGTGGGCGACGTCCATCGAGGGTGAGCCGGAAACCGCGGACTTGAACTTGCGGGGCAGGTTCGCGAAGTCGGGGTTGCCGACGTAGCGGCGGACGATCTCGTGGATCGCGGGCGTCCCGTCGATCAGCTCGTCGGCGGCGATGCCGGCGACGGGGGATCCGAGCACGACACGGGGGGTGTCACCACAGGCCTCGAGGGAACTCAGGCCGACGGCCTCGATGCGCTCCCAGATCGCCGGGACGTCCTCGATGCGCACCCAGTGCAGCTGGATGTTCTGCCGGTCCGTCACGTCCGCGGTGTCGCGGCCGTAGGTGATGGAGACCTCCGCGATCGCGCGCAGCTGCTCGCCGGAGAGCTGACCGCCGTCGGAGCGGATCCGCATCATGAAGTACTTGTCGTCGAGCTCGTTAGGGTCCAGTACCGCGGTCTGGCCACCGCTGATCCCGGGCTTGCGCTGGGTGTAGATGCCCATCCAGCGAAAGCGCCCACGCAGGTCGTTGGTGTCGATCGAGTCGAAGCCGGTGTACTGGTACCGGTCGACAATGCGGGCCCGCACGTTGAGCGGGTTGTCGTCCTTCTTGAACTGCTCGTTGGCGTTGAGCGGCTCGCGGTGACCCAGGGCCCACTGGCCCTGACCCTTGTGCCGGGCGACCTTCCCGGCCGGCGCGCCGGCGGTCGGGGACGTGCTGGAATCGGCGGTCTTCACGGAAGCTGTGGTCCTTCGGCTGAGGCGAGGACGCGCGG
Source organism: uncultured Actinomycetota bacterium (assembly GCA_963756785.1). Lineage (GTDB taxonomy): Bacteria > Actinomycetota > Actinomycetes > Sporichthyales > Sporichthyaceae > Sporichthya. The sequence continues at coordinate 800,090 of CAVWPF010000007.1, read as the reverse complement.
CACATCCTGCAGGCACGCCGCAGCGGGCGGGGCGCGAGGGGAGGGCGACGGCGCGCCCGCGAGGTGATGCGGGGGCGGGAGGTCAGCCGGCCGGACAGGACATCGTGCAGACGCGGCCGAGGTCGATGTGACGACGCTCGACGAGGGCGATCTGCGCGGTGTTCACACCACGAGAGTGCCACAGAAAAATCGCGCAGAACGCCGCCTGTCCAGCATCTGGACAGCGGTGTTTCGCCTTGTCAGGACATTTGCCGGAGCACTTGTCCGGGCAACTCGAAACTCTATCGACTAAGTCGAATTAGGGCAACATCGTTGCGGGTTCCGGGGCGCGTCCGAGGCTTGCGGCGTGCGCGAATGGCTACCGTAGAGACATGGCCCGTGGCAGCTCCGCCTCCGGGGGCGGATCGGCCGCGCCGCATCCGCGGCGGTTGGCCGCGGTTCCGGCTGCGCTGCGCAAGCTCGTCCGGACCACGTTCTCGATCTGTCTGCGGCACCGGGTCACCGGTCTCGCCGCGGAGATCGGGTTCTTCGCGATCCTCTCGCTGCCGCCGCTCGTGCTGGGGCTGGTCGGCACCCTGGGGTACTTCGCGGACGTCATCGGGCCCGACACCGTCGAGGACATCCGTAGCAACATCATCGACATCTCCCGCGAAGCGCTGTCGGACGAGGCTGTCGCCGAGGTCATCATCCCGACGTTGAACGACGTCCTGGACGGCGGCCGTTTCGACATCGTCTCGCTCGGTTTCCTGCTGGCGCTGTGGTCGGGTTCGCGGGCACTGAACACGACGATCGACACCATCGCGATCATGTACGGCCTCGGTGGGCACCGCGGCATCCTCGCCACGCGGGCGCTGTCGTTCTCGCTCTACATCGTCGGCCTCGTCATTGCGATCGTGCTCGCCCCGCCGATCCTGGCCGGCCCCGACCTGGTCTCCGAGGCGATCCCCGACCAGGCGCACTGGGTGATGTTCCTGTACTGGCCGGTCGTCATCGTGCTGACGATGGCGTCGTTGACCACGCTGTACTGGATCGCGGTCCCGGTGCCCAACACCTGGGCCCGCTGCCTGCCCGGCGCCGCGCTCACGCTGGTCGGCTGGTTGGTCGGCAGCTACCTCGTCCGCATCATCATCGACTGGTCCGTCGGCAGCACGTCGATCTACGGCCCGCTCACCGCCTCGATCGTGGTGCTGATCTGGCTCTACGTGCTCGCGATCTCGATGTTGATCGGCGCCGCGTTCAACGCCGCGGTCGACCGCCAATGGCCACAGCGAACGGATGACCACACCCTCGACGGCATCCCGGTGCTGCGCACCCCGAGGCCGGCCCGGACGCCCGACCCTGCGCCCCAGTCGGCGCCGCCGGAAGCCCCCGTCCCCACGGCTCAGGGAAATTCAGGCGACGAGGTCACCGTCCTGCCCGTAATCTTCGGCGAACAGGCGGCCCCGGCGCACGACGAGCCCGGGGCCTCAGCACCGGAGGAGGTGAAGCGACATGGCCGTCTATGACCGCGCCCTGAACCGTCCCTTCTCTTCCTCAAGGTGCAGCGTTGAATCCTGTAGTTCCTGACCCCCTTTCTGTTGACGCGTCCGGTGCGGACGCCCTCCTTGCCCTGGGCTGGGGTGCCGATCTCGGTGCCGCCTTCGAGCCCTATCGCGACACGAGTACCGCCCCGGCCCGGGTGACCCGGGTGGACCGTGGCCGGGTCCTGGTGATGACCGCCGCCGGTCCCACCGATGCGTTGCCGGTTCCCGGTCTGGCCGCTGACTCCCTCGGGGCCGCGTGCACGGGCGACTGGGTGGTGCTTCGCCGCACTCCTGGTGGTCCGTCATTTGTCGATGCTGTGCTGCCTCGTCGCACCCTGCTGACGCGCGCGGTGGCCGGCGGGGAATCGCAGGCCCAGCCGCTCGCGGCGAACGCCGACGCCATCGCGCTCGTCGAAGGTCTGGACCCGACGCCGAGCCTGAGTCGGATCGAGCGTCTGCTGGTGCTGCTGTGGGAGACCGGCGCGACCCCGCTGATCGTCCTCACCAAGGCCGACCTCGTGGCTGATCCCTGGGCCGTCGCCGAGGAGGTCGCCGGGGTGGCGGCCGGCGTCGAGGTGCACGTGGTCAGCTCCGCCACCGGCGAGGGGTACGAGGGCCTGAACCACCACGTCGCCTTCGGGCGGACGCTGGCGCTGCTGGGGCGCTCCGGGGCCGGTAAGTCCTCGTTGACCAACCGGCTCGCGGGTGCCGATCTGGAGACCCAGGCGATCCGGGACGACGGGAGGGGACGGCACACCACGGTGCGCCGCGAACTCGTCCCGGTGCCCGGTGGCGGCGCGGTCCTCGACACTCCGGGCCTGCGGGCCGCCGGCCTGTGGGCGGCCGACGCGGGCGTCGAACGCGTCTTCGGTGACATCGAGGCGCTGACCGCGGATTGCCGATTCTCCGACTGCGCCCACGGCGCCGAGCCGGGTTGCGCGATCGCGGAGGCCCTGGCCGAAGGCCGGCTCGAGGAACGACGTTGGGAGAGCTACCGCAAGCTCCAGCGTGAGGCCGAATGGATCGCGTCCCGCAGCGATGCGCGCCTGCGGCAGGAGCGGACCAAGGCGTGGAAGCAGATCCACATGGATATGCGGCGCCACCCCAAACCCGGCCGCTGAGCCGTCCGGGCCCGGTCCGGCGACGAAGAACTGTCGCCGGACGGTAAGGCTTGGCCGGGCTCCCTTCGGCGGAGCCCGTGTCAGGCTGGACCGGCATCGATGCGAGGGAGCCGGATTTGTCACTGCGAGCCAGGGGAGAGGGCGGCGCCAGCGGACTGCTGGCCGCCTTTGCCGGTGTGGGCGCGGCTGAAGGCGTCGCGACCGCGATCTCCGGGCCGTCGCCGGTGGTGGCCGTCGGCACCTGGGCGATCGACACCTCGCCCGCGTGGTTGCGCGAGTGGGCGATTCGCACCTTCGGCGTCGACGACAAGCAGGTCCTCGTCACCGGGATGCTGATCACCATCGCGATGCTCGGAGCCCTGGCCGGGGCCATCGGCGTGAGCCGGCGCCGGCTCGCGGTGGGAATGTCAACCGCGGTCGGGCTGATCGGCGTCCTCGCCGTGCTGACGGCGCGGGGCGTGACCGACCCGGCCCTGGTCCGCGTGACGCCCGCCCTGGTGGCGATGATCGTCAGCACCGCGGGACTGATCCTGTTGCTCGCCGGGCTCGACCGCGCGGAGGAGGCCGCGGCGGTCGCGGAGCCGACGCCGGCGGCCGGCCTCGGCGCCCGGGCGACGCCGCGGGTGGCGCCGGTCAAGACGTCGAGTGAGCTCGAGCAGCCCGCCGTGATGATCCCGACGCGCCGTCCACTCACCCTTGCCGCGGATCTGGCCTCCGGCCTCGACCGCCGGACCTTCCTCGCCGCCGCGGGCGGAATCGCCGCGGTCGGCGTCGCCGGGGGAGCGCTGTGGAAGTTCGGGGAATCGGGCAGCTACGCCACGTCCGGCCTGATCACGTTGCCCCGCCCGGTCAGCCCGGCGGTGGCCGTCGGCAGGGCGGACTTCGGCATCCCCGGCCTGACCCCGTACTTCACGGCCAATGACGACTTCTACCGGATCGACACGGCCCTGGTGGTGCCGCGACTGGACCACGCCTCGTGGTCGCTGAAGATCTCGGGTCTCGTCGATCGCCCCATCACCCTGCGGTTCGAGGATCTGCTTCAGGCGCCGCTGATCGAGCGCGACGTCACCCTGATGTGCGTCTCGAACGAGGTCGGTGGTTACTACAACGGCACCGCGCGCTGGCTCGGCGTCCGGGTGGCGGACGTTCTCGCGTCCGTCGGCGTCCGGCCCGGGGCCGACGCGGTGAAGTCGACCTCGGTCGACGGCTGGACCTGCGGCACGCCGCTCTCGGCGCTGACCGACCCGAAACGGGACGCGATGTTCGCGATCGGGATGAACGGCCAGCCACTGCCCTACGACCACGGCTTCCCGGTTCGGATGGTCGTGCCAGGGCTGTACGGGTTCGTGTCCGCGACCAAGTGGATCACCGAGTTCGAGGTGACCCGCTTCGACGAGTTCGAGGCGTACTGGACCTCCCGCGGCTGGTCTGCCCAGGCGGCAGTGAAAACGCAGTCGCGTATCGAGGTTCCGCAGCCCTACAGCGACGTGCTGTCCGGCCGGACCGAGCTCGCCGGCATGGCGTGGGCGGTGCACCGCGGGATCCGCAAGGTCGAGGTGCTCATCGACGACGAGCCGTATGTCGCAGAGCTCGCACCCTGGAACAACCCGGACACCTGGCGGCAATGGCGCCTGCGCGACTGGCAGGCGACCAAGGGCAACCACACCATCGCCGTACGCGCCACCGACGCTCTCGGCGAGGTTCAGACCGCGAAAACGGCCCGGCCGGACCCCGACGGCGCCAGCGGTTGGCACACCGCGCCCTACTCGGTCGGCTGACGCACCGTCAGCGAGTCTGGACCTGACTCGTCGTTGCGGCGCCCGCGCTGTCGGTCGTGGCCGCGGCGAGCAGCAACCCGCCGGTCATCAGGACCGTGGCGGTGATCCCGATGACGCCTTGGCGGCGCCAGCCGGTCGGCACCATGGGCATCGCGCGGTACAACCTGTCATCTCCGAACATTGGTCATCCCCCGAGTGAGCCGGTGCGGCGGCGGCACGGAAAAGATCGGCTCCGACCACACCGAACTTGATTCGTCGCCCGGGCTCCACCCGGATTGCGGGCGGCGACTGAAAACCGGTTCCCCCGAACCGATCGTTACTGCGTTGGCGCCCACCGGTTGGCCGTCGGCGTGATGTCGAGCGGCTCGATGCTGGTGGGCGTGATGTCCGTCGGCTCGCCGGGGCAGGTTCCCCAGGCAGGCCGGAGTCGGACCTCGCTTCGAACAATGGCGGTGCTCGTCCCCGTCGTCATCGCATCCCCCCGGATGTCGTTACTTCGGTTGCAGCACGGCTAGGTCTATCGAGCCGCCCCGGCACCTGTCCGAATGGAAACGTCCGTCCGGGTAACCAAATTCGGGACAGTCCGGGTATCCCGGCCGGGAGCGGTTACGGCTCGAACCGGCCGAACGTCCAGCCGGACACGTGGCTGAGGCGTCCGCGCCACAGCCCGCCCGCGAGTTCCTGGGAGTGGTGCGCCCCGAGGATCACCGCCCGGGCCAGGTGGATCGTCGTGGGGAGTGTGCCTTCCGGTGCCGGGGTCGCCGGCATGTCCTCGACATCGCCGGTGGCCTCCCGGATGAGCACCTCACCGAGCGCGTCGTCGGCGAACATGCCGAACACGTCGGCCATGCCGCCGGCCCCGCTGCCGCTCCCGCCGCTGAGCAACCCGCGGACCTCGCGGAACCAGACCCACGCGGGGACCAGGTCACCGCTGACGACCAGGCCGCCCACGGTGAGGGTGATGGACGCCGAGGTCTCGGGATCGGGTGAGGAGTTGAAGCCCTGCACGAGGACGGCGAGGAGCAGGTCCTCGCCGGTGCTGTCCGCCATGCCGCGGAGGTTAGCGTCTGGCCCTTTCGCCCTGCTTCGTGCCACCCAAAGAGCGGAAGCGCCGGACAGCGGGCCCGTCCCGGCGGTTCAGTGGAGTGTGCGCGCCGGGGGGCGTGCCGAACGGGGAGCCATGAACCGCATCTACGACAGCCGGATCTACGCCGAGATGACCGCCACCCTCAGCCGCGCCATCGTGGCCGCGGTGCTGGGCGTCGTCCTCCTGATCGCCGGGATCGCCGTCTTCACGATGTGACCTCGGCGGTCAGACCTCCCGCGGCGCGTACATGATCACGGCGACGCCGATCAGGCAGATGCCGGCGCCGAGCAGGTCCCACCGATCCGGTTTGAAGTCGTCCAGGGCCATCGCCCACGCCAGCGATCCCGCGACGAACACGCCGCCGTAGGCGGCGAGGATCCGGCCGAAGTTCGGGTCGGGCTGCAGCGTTGCGACGAACCCGTAGACGCCGAGCGCGATCACGCCCAGGCCCGCCCACACCCAGCCCTTGTGTTCCCGCACGCCCTGCCACACGAGCCAGGCGCCGCCGATCTCCGCGATCGCGGCAATGACGAACAGGGCGATCGAACGCAGGGGGTCCATGCGGTCATTCTTCCCGGCGCCTAAGCTGCGCCCGAGGGTCGAGCCGTTCCGTCGCGGGAGCCGCTGACCCATGACCGCCGATCCGTCCCGGTCGCCCGAGCGTCCGCCCGCCTGGTGGATCGCGACCGATCAAGGCGTCGTGCTCGGTGGGCCGTTCGACGACTGGCCGAGGGCCCTGGTGGGACACGCCCGGACGATCGAGACGCTGCGGACGGCGCTGGAGCGTGAGGACCGCCCCCAGTGCTTCATCACCGCACGGTGCCTCGCGATCGCCCCGCGCTGGGGGGTGCTGGCCGGCGCCTGGCAGCACTTCCGTCCGACGCCGGGCTGAACTACGGTTCGGCGCACGACCGGCGACAGGGGCAACGCGAATGTCCGCTACTGACTCTCCGATGCAGTTCGAGCGCCCACCCGGTCTCGATGCGGCGACGCTGTGCGACGCGTTCCAGCTGACGGCCGAGAAGTTCGCCGGCGCACCCGCGCTACGCACGGTCGGTGACGTCCATCCGCTGACCTGGGCCGAGTACGCCGCGCGTGTCGAACGCATCGCGGGCGGGCTGGCGCGGCGGGGGGTCTGCCACGGCGACACCGTCGCCCTGATGTTGGTCAATCGACCGGAGTTCAATCTTCTCGACACCGCGCTGTTGCACCTGGGAGCGACGCCGTTCTCGATCTACAACACCTCGTCCCCGGAGCAGATCGCCTACCTGTTCGAGAACGCGCAGAACCGCCTTGTACTGACTGAGCGTCAGTTCGAGGGCACCATCCGGGCCGCCGGGGGCGACGTCGAGGTCGTCGAGATCGAGGACGGGCTGCCCGACGGTGACCACCCGGACTTCGAGTCGGCGTGGCGGACGGTGAAGCCCGAAGACATCGCCACGCTGATCTACACCTCGGGCACGACCGGCCCACCCAAGGGTGTGCAGCTCTCGCACCGCAACATCATGTCCGGCCTGAGTGCCTGTGGGGAGGGAGGCATATTGCCCCTGCGCCCCGAGGGCCGGCTGGTCTCCTACCTGCCGAGTGCGCACATCGCAGATCGCTTCCTGCACTACTACATCGCGATCGGCACGGGCTCGTCGATCACCTCGGTCGCCGACCCGAAGGCGGTGCTGGCCGGCCTGGTGGACGCCCGGCCCACGAGCTGGCTGGCCGTCCCGCGGATCTGGGAGAAGATCAAGGCCGCGCTCGAGGTCAAGGGCGTGATCGCCCCGGCGGCGCTGCCCGAGGCGGCGCGGGCGGCAACGCGGGCCGGGCTCGGACTCGACCAGGCCGACTGGGTGCTCTCCGGCGCTGCGCCGGTCGCCCCGGAAACGCTGGAGTACCTGATGGCTCTCGGGCTGCCGGTCGTCGAGGGCTGGGCGATGTCGGAGACCGCGTGCGCGGGCACGGTCAACCCGATCGACGCGGTGCGCGTCGGCACCGTCGGCAAGCCGTTGCGCGGCATCGAGCTCAAGCTCGCGGATGACGGTGAGCTCCTCCTGCGCGGGCCGAACGTCATGGTCGGCTACCGCAACGACCCCGAGCGGACCGCGGAGGCAATCGATCCGGACGGGTGGCTGCAGACCGGTGACGTCGCCGAGATCGACGCGGACGGCTACGTCAAGATCATCGACCGCAAGAAGGAACTCATCATCAGCGCCGGCGGCAAGAACATGTCGCCGGCCAACATCGAGCAGAAGCTCAAGGCCGCGAGCTCGCTGATCGGCCAGGCCTGCGTGATCGGCGACGGGCGCCCCTACAACGTCGCGCTGCTGGTGCTGGACCCCGACGCCGCGGCCGCCCACGCGAAGGTTCAGGGCCTCGACCCCGACCCGGCGACGCTCGCCGCCGACCCCGGAACCCTGGAGCTGATCGAGGCCGCCGTCGGCGCCGCCAACGCCCGGCTCAGCCGCGTCGAGCAGATCAAGAAGTTCACCGTGCTCGGCGTCGACTGGCTCCCGGACGGCGAGGAGCTGACCCCCACGATGAAGCTCAAGCGTCGGGGCGTCGCCGCCAAGTACGCGGCCGAGATCGAGGCGCTGTACGAGTAAGGGCGGGTTCCGGGACGCCCACCCCTCTACGGGTGCCGAATGAGGCATTCACCGGTGCGGAGTCAAGCCTGCCGCCGCCCTGCGGACCGACCCCCACGTGCAGGCCATCGAGGCGGATCGCCTGGTGCGGGGTTAGACGAAGATCGTGCGGGTAGGGCGCCATTCAGTCGCTCCGGACCCCGGCGGCGTTTCATTCCCGCAGGGGACTTCCCTGTCCTAAGGCGACGACCATTCGGCCCTCCCGGCCGGCCCGTCAGCGGACGGGCGCCCTCCTCCGCTGTTTGGCGCACGGGTGCACGCTGCGGGCGTGCGACCCGGTACACCCGATCGCTGTCGTGCCCCAACTGCGCGGTGCTGGCGGCTCAGTCAGTCTGGAGTAGATGCATGGAAAAGCTAGATATCGGTGAGTTCCGGTTGCTGATGGAGGAGTCGCAAGATCTCCAGGTTGATGCGATGCGGGGCATGCGGGAGCCGTTGGACTCGATTGTCGAGGCGGGTCGGGAGCGGCGTGCTTCGAAGGACTACGCCGAGGTCAAGCGTGAGAGGGCGGAGGTCAACCGCCGTCGCCTGATGCTGGGGCTGGGCGCGATCGGTGCTGTTGGTCTGGTCGGGATGTCGTCCACGCGGGCGGCGGCCGCTGAGGCCGGCGAAGAGGCCGATGTGATGGCGTTGCAGACCGCCGCGTCGCTGGAGAACCTCGCGGTGCTCACCTACAAGACCGCGCTGACCCTGCCCTACCTCAAGGGTGACAGTGCGGCGCTCAAGACCCTGGGCGCTTTCGCGACCATGACGATGGACCAGCACGCCGAGCATGCTCAGGCGTTCAACGCCCGGGCCAAGGAGCTCGGGGGGAAGGCCCAGGACAAGACCAACCCCAAGTACACCCCGATCGTGATGGATGCGATCCCGGGGCTGAAGAAGGGTGGACCGGCCGACGTGGTCGCGCTGGCGATCACGCTGGAGGATGTCGCGACCTCGACGTACGTGCAGAACATCCAGGACGTGACGGACCCTCAGGTGCGGTTGCTGTTCGGCACCGTCGCCGGGGTGGAGTCCCAGCACCTCGCGACGCTCTACGCGGTGCAGGCGCTGATCAAGGGTGACGCGCTGGAACTGATCACCGTCAAGGCCACCGGCGGCGCGACGAACGCCGCGAAGCTGCCGGCCGCCGCCGGCTCGGTGGGAATCCCCGAGACGTTCAAGAAGACCGAGCTCGCCAGCCCGGTGGAAGAGGGTGCGGTCTGATGGGTAAGGACGAGATGCAGATCAGCGAGGCCGAGCTGCGGGCAATGACCGCGGACATGGTCGAGATGCACAACGAGACGTTCCCGACGATGTACGCCGAACTCTCCGAATACGGCTCCTCGATGCGGACCTCGCGGCGGGCGGAGGCCAAGGCACGGCGCGCCGCGCTGGCCGGAAGCCGGCGCCGGTTCGTGATGGGCAGCGGTGGCCTCGTCCTGGGATCGGCGTTCCTGGCCGCCTGCGGCGGCGGGGACGACGAGGCCAACCCGGCCGCGGACACCCCGGCCGGCACCCCCGCAGGTGGGTCCTCGGCCGGCGCCGGGGCCGACGCCTCGGCCCTGCGGGCGAACGCGAGCCTGGAGAACCTGGCCGTCTTCGCCTACGGCGCCGCGCTCGATGCCGCCCCCAAGGGCAAGTTCGGCAAGAGCGTCCCGGCCGCGGTCGCCGAATTCGCCTCCCACGCCATGAAGCAGCACCAGGACCACGCTGATGCCTTCAACGCCGCCCTGACCGGCGCCGGGGGCACCGCCTACACCGACCCGAACCCGGCCCTGGCCGGCGCGGTCACCGACATGTTCGAAGCGGTCGACTCGGTGCCCGGCCTGGCCATGCTGGCCCTGACCCTGGAGAACACCGCGGCAGCGACCTACGTCAAGCAGATGGGCGAGCTCACCAGCCCCGAAGCCTTGTCCGCCGTCGCCACCATTGCTCCGGTCGAGCGTCAGCACGCGGCCATCCTCAGCTTCGTCCTGGGCGAGTACCCGATCCCGGACACGTTCGTGAAGCTGGGCAAGACCGACACCTCGCTGGGCGCCCAGCCCGGTCTCGACGCGTAACCGCCCATGCCAGGACGAATTCCGTGACGTCGCGACGATCGTTCCTGTTCGGCGCGGGGGGCGCCCTGGCTCTCGGCGTGCTCGCCGCGTGTGGGGACGGCCCTCCGGGGGCCTCCGGAGCTGATCCCGCTCCGGCCGGCCCGTCGCAGGACGTCCCCACCAACACGATCGTGATCAAGAATTTCGTCTTCGTCCCCGCGGCGATCACCGTTGCCCCCGGAACGGTGGTCATGGTCGACAACCAGGACACCGCACCGCACACGGTGACCGCCGAGGACCAGGGCTTCGACACCGGGAATCTGGACGGTAACCAGCGCGGCTCGGTCACCGCGCCCGATCAGCCCGGCGAGTACCCCTACATCTGCGATATCCACCAGTACATGAAGGGCACTCTCATCGTGAAGGCCTCGTGATGGACTCCCGTCGGCTTCTGACCATCGGGCGAGGGGCCCCGAGGCTGGCGCCCGCCGAAATCGGTTTGCGCCTGGTGGTCATCGCCGGACTGGTGATCGACGCGGCGGTGCATTTCCACCTGGCCCACTTCTACGACGGCACCAAGGAGGCCATCAGTCAGGGCGCCTTGTTCCGGATCGAGGGCGCGCTGGCGGTTGCCGCGGCCGTCCTGGTGCTCCTGGTGCGCGGTCGCACCGTCGCTTTGGCGGCGTTCGCCGTCCTGAGCGGCGGAGTCTTCGCGGTGCTCCTCTACCGCTACGTCAACGTCGGGGAACTCGGCCCGTTGCCGAACATGTACGAGCCGTTCTGGTACGACGACAAGACGCTGAGCTTCTGGGCCGAATCTCTCGGCGCCGCGGCAGCGCTGGCTCTCGTCGTCGTCGCTGATCGAGCGTCGGCGACGGTGAGGGGGGCTCGGCGGCGGAAGCCGGATGTTCCAGAAACGCGTCGGCCCCGGTAGGAACCCGGGGCCGACCGCGCCGTACTGGTGGGCGTTACTGGGATTGAACCAGTGACCTCTTCCGTGTCAGGGAAGCGCTCTCCCGCTGAGCTAAACGCCCGGGTTTGGTGATGCTGGTACTACGAGGCCGGAGCGGGAATCGAACCCGCGTACAGGGCTTTGCAGGCCCTTGCCTAAGCCACTCGGCCATCCGGCCAGGGGTGTTGCCCTGGGGCAGCCGATCGGCCACCTTCGAGCGGACGACGGGATTCGAACCCGCGACCCTCACCTTGGCAAGGTGATGCTCTACCAACTGAGCCACGTCCGCGCGAGCCGCTCGATCCGAAGATCTTCGCGGTGCAGGTCAGAACAATAGCCCATCGCCCGGGGTGCTTCACGAGGATCGACGCGCCGGGGTCGGAGCTCCCGCCGGACGAGTAGATTGCGGCAGGTGGGCGCCGCCGACGAGCCGCTGTTCTGGGGCGGCGGGCTGCTCGCCCGCGACCTGCGCGACGTCACCGACGACCCGGCCGCGTTGGACTCGGGCGGTTTCTGGGCGGTCCTCGCGACCTTCGAGGGCGCGCTGACCTGCGCCAGGTTCGCCGACGTCCGGCCCGGCACGCCACCGATGGCGACCTGGGTGGGGCCCCGCCGCGAGGACTGGTCCAGTTCCCTCGACCGCGCGGCCTACGAAGCTGGTGTCGAGGCGATCCGCGCCCGGATCGCGGCCGGCGAGGTCTATCAGGCGAACCTCTGCCGGGTCCTGTCCGCGCGGCTACCGGACCCCGAACGGGCGAATGTGGCCGGTCTCGCGGCGCTCCTCGCGGCGGGCAACCCCGCACCGTATGCCGGCCTGCTGCGGCTCCCGGCCGCCGGCGTGCACGTCGCCGGTGCCTCGCCGGAACTCTTCCTGCGCCGGGCCGCGCGGATCGTGGAGTCCGGCCCGATCAAGGGGACCGGCCGGGGGAGCGCGGACCTGCAGGAGAAGGACCGCGCCGAGAACGTGATGATCGTCGATCTCGTCCGCAACGACCTCGGGCGCGTCTGCGCGACCGGGTCGGTCACCGTGCCGGCCCTGTGCGCCGTCGAGGCCCATCCCGGGCTGGTCCACCTCGTCTCGACCGTCCGCGGCGAGCTGCGGACCGGTGCGGGCTGGCCGGAGCTGCTCGCCGCCACGTTCCCGCCCGGGTCCGTCACGGGCGCGCCCAAACTCGCCGCGCTCGACGTGATCGCCGACTACGAGCCGGTGCCCCGGGGCCCGTACTGCGGTGCCCTCGGCTGGGTGGACGCCGACGCCGGGACCGGAACCCTGGCGGTGGGGATCCGCACCTTCTGGCGCACCGGCGATCGGCTGCACTTCGGCACCGGCGCCGGGATCACCTGGGGGTCGGACCCGGCCGCGGAATGGGCCGAGACCGAACTCAAGGCCGAACGGCTGCTGGCGTTGGCGTCGGCGCCGCCGGTGACGTCAGCGAGATCTCGCGCAACGACGACCGATCTCGCTGACGCAACGGGTAGGGCGACCTCATGAAGGTCTGGGTCAATGGCGCGCTCGTCGAGCGCGACGCCGCCCGCGTCTCGGTCTTCGACCACGGCTTCACCGTCGGCGACGGGGTCTTCGAGACCACCAAGGTCGTCGACGGCGTCCCGTTCGCCCTCAGCCGGCATCTGGCTCGCCTGGCGACCTCGGCCGCCGCCATGGGGCTGCCGCGGCCGGACGAGGCCGTGCTCCGCCCGGCGGTCGCCGCGGTCGTGGCGCAGCTCGGGACGAACCTCGGCCGGGTCCGGATCACCTACACCGCCGGGGATGCTCCGCTCGGTTCCGGGCGCGGGGACGCCCCGCCCACCCTCGTCGTCGCCGCCTCGGGGATGACGCCGTGGCCGGCCACCGAGTCGGTGCTCCTCGTTCCGTGGGTCCGCAACGAGCGCTCGGCGGTCGCGGGGGTCAAGACGACGGCCTATGCGGAGAACGTCGTCGCCCTCGCCCACGCTCAGGCCGCGGGCGCCGGTGAGGCGTTGTTCGTCAACACGACGGGGGAGTTGTGCGAGGGGACGGGCACCAACGTCTTCGTGGTGCACGACGGCCTCGTGCGGACACCGCCCCTGCTGTCCGGGTGCCTCGCCGGTGTCACCCGCGCGCTGGTCCTGGCCTGGCGCCCGGAGATCCGCGAGGAGCCGCTCACGCCGAGCGACCTCGCGAGCGCCGACGAGGTCTTCCTCACCTCGTCGACGCGCGACGTGCAGGGAGTCGACGCCGTCGACGGTCGCCGCCCCGGTGGACCGGACGCCCCCGCCCCGGGCCCGGTCACCGCGTCCATTGCCGACACATTTGCGCGTAATGCGGCGAACGATCCCGATCCGTACTGAAGATCATTCCTCTGACCCGACGTCACAACAGCGCCCGCGCAAGATCATCAGGTTCCGGACAACGACGGTGGGGCGTCCCGAAGGACGCCCCACCGTGGGTTCGTTGCGCGGGGCCGGACCCGCGTCGGATCAGCTTTCGGCGATGAGCTGGGTCAGCGCCGCGTCGATGTCCAGGTGCACGGACTCGGAGCCCGCGGGCACCGTGGCGTACGTGCGGTCCAGGAACGTCGACAGCTCAGGGGCCGGAGCCTCCAGCAGAGCTTCGCCCTCGGGCGAGCTCAGCGAGATGTAGACGACCTGCACACCGGCCTCGCTGGACGGCCAGACGCGAACGTCGCCGAGACCGGCGTCGTCGCGCAGACCGGCCGCGAGCAGGTCGCGGGCGAAGACCCACTCGACCGTGTCGCCGGCCGCGTGGAACGTGGCGTGGATGGCGTAGGGATCTGCAAGGTCGTACCGCAGCGCCGCGGGGACCGGCAGGGCTGCGTCGCCTGCGACCAGAAGTCGCAGTCGAAGCTCGCAGGTGACCGAAGACTCTGCCTTCATCTGCGTGCCGTACCTCTCTCGATGGTGCTCGGCGGTTTGCCCGGCCTCCCCGAACGGACTGCGTTTCCGCAGCTAGCCCGCCTGGGAGTCAAACCTCGCCGTGCCGTGATGGTGCTCGGTGGTTCTCGCTGTACAACGTCCGTCGCAACCTCAGGTCACTGTGTATCGCCATGATTCTTCGAGGGCAACGGCCACAGCGAATCGCAATGTCCGGGCAACGTCGCGCGGCGTGGCTTCGTTCAAGATCTATTCCCGCTACACCGTGAAATCGAACGTGTCCGATTTGTCCACCATTGTCCCGCGTGAATACGGACGGACCTGGCATGACGGGCTTGCAGAGGGTGCGCAACCCCCTGCCGGGCGAACGCCCGCGCACCGCCCTAATAGGGCACTTGGCCAATGCCCATAACGATCATGGTGCAGCGAAGTTTGAACTCCGCTTGGCGTGTGGAATCCAGTGCCATTGTCATGAGCCCGGGCCGCCCGACCGACACTGCAGCCCGCTGCGGCGGCCCCTCGGGACGCCCGGTTCACCCGCCGCCGCCGCGCGTGGAGCGGGCCCGGGGCTCCGGTAAGGTTGCGCTCCTCATCCCGGGCGATTAGCTCAGCGGGAGAGCGCCCCGCTCACACCGGGGAGGTCACTGGTTCGAACCCAGTATCGCCCACTGGATCCACCCACCGGATCCACCACCGACGGGCACGACGGTCCAGCAGCGGGCCGCCCCGGGCTCCATACCGACCGCTGCCCATATTGCGAGGCCTGGGGTGAACGACTCTGCGGACACGGCGCTGGCGCCGCCCACCGCGGCGCCCGCGTTCGACCCGAAGATGCAGATCGTCCTCATCGAGGACGACCCCGGCGACGCGACGCTGGTGCGGGACATGCTCGACGAGGTCGAGCCCGACCTGTCCCTGCTCTGGGTCCGCTCGATCGCCGAGGCCGAGCCGGTGCTCAGCGCGGACACCCGCTGCGTCCTGCTGGACCTGGTGCTGCCGGACGCAACCGGCTTCGACGGACTGCAGCGCGTACTCGCGATGGCGCCCCGGGCCGCCGTCATCGTCCTGACCGGGTTCTCGGACTCCGCGAAGGGCGTCGACGCGGTGTCCGCCGGCGCCCAGGACTACCTCAACAAGAGCCAGATCGATCCGGAGTTGCTCGGGCGCGCGGTGAAGTACGCGCTCGAGCGCCGCGCTGCCCAGGACACCGCCCGCGAGCTGGCCCAGGCCGAGGCGCGCGCGGCCGAGAACACCCGCCTCGAGCGCGGTCTGCTGCCGGTGCCCCTGCTCCACACTGACGGGGTCGAGGTCGTTCAGCGGTATCGCCCGGGCCGCGACCGGGCGCTGCTGGGGGGTGACTTCTACGACGTCGTTGAATGCGAGGACGGCTCGCTGTTCGCGATGATCGGCGACGTGAGCGGCCACGGCCCCGACGAGGCGGCGCTCGGGGTGTGCCTGCGCGTCGCGTGGCGCACGCTGGTGCTCTCCGGGGTCGGCGAGGAGAGGATCCTCCCGCTGACGGCGCAGATGCTGGTGCACGAGCGTTCGCACGACGAAGTGTTCGCCACCGCGTGCATGCTCAGGATCGCGGCCGACCGGGCCAGTGCGCGTGTCTACCTGGCCGGCCACCCCGCTCCGATCCTGCTCGGCGGTCCGGCGGCGGACCTGCCGGCCGGGGCTCCACTGGGAGTGCTCGACGACGACGACTGGTCCGGGATCGAGATGGAGCTGCCGGATTCCTGGCGCCTGCTGCTGTTCACCGACGGACTCATCGAGGGACTCAGCGGCTCGGGCCAGGAGCGGCTCGGGATCGACGGACTGATGCGGCTGCTGGGCGAGTTCCGGGCCGACCTGGTGCATCCGGCGCAATGGCTCGACCCGCTGCTGGACCGCGTGCACGAGCTCAACCACGGCGCACTCAACGACGATCTCGGCGTCCTCGTGCTCTGCTCGCGGAATCCGACATGATGCTGCGCCGGTTCCGCCCGCACACGCTCCGCGCCGGGCTGCGGCTCGTGCTGCTCCTGCTGCTGTTCGTCGTGCTCGGCGGGGCCGCGGTGGCCGCGGGGGAGCTGGAACGGGTCGACCGGGACGTCGATCGTCTGGTGGACCAGATCGCGCCCGCCCGGGCGCGCGCGGAGTCCCTCTCGGCCGCGTACCTGAGCCAGGAGACCGGCGTGCGCGGGTTCATCCTGTCCCGGGACCCCGCTGCGCTGGAGCCGTACACCCGGGGTCAGCAGGATGCGACCGCGGACGCCGCGGAGATCCGCCGCCTCCTCGGGCCGGACGGCCAGGTCGCCGGCGACCTCGACGCGATCGAGGCGGCCGGGGAACGGTGGCGCACGGACTACGCCGAGAAGGCGATCATTGCCGTGGGCAGGGCGCCGGTCGGCCAGGAGGTGCGGCTCAACGAGAAGCTCGGCCGCGTCCGGTTCGATGTCGTCCGGGACCACTTCGAGACGCTCAATGCCTCGCTCACCGTCGAACGGGGGGCGGCCCGCCAAAGCGTGGTGGACGAGATGTTCCGGATCCGCGCCCTGACGATCCTCGGGTTCGCGGCGGCCGTCATCGCCGGATTCGCCGCCTGGCTCAGTCTCCGCCGTCTGGTCCTCGCCCCCCTCGACCGGCTCGGCGCCGAGACGCGGGTCGTTGCCCGCGGTGAGTTCGGCCGGCCGGTGACCGTGGACGGGCCGGTCGAGATCCGCCGCCTGGGCGCCGACGTGGAGGAGATGCGCGAGCAGCTCGCCGAAGCGCTCGCCGAAGCCCGCCGGGCCGAGGACGAGGTCCGGGAACAGGCGGCGGTCCTTGTCGCGCAGACCGACGATCTCCGACGGTCCAACGAGGAGCTGGAGCAGTTCGCCTACGTGGCCTCGCACGACCTGCAGGAGCCGCTGCGCAAGGTCGCGAGCTTCTGCCAGATGCTGCAGCGCCGGTACTCCGGGCAGCTCGACGACCGCGCCGACCAGTACATCGAGTTCGCCGTGGACGGTGCGAAGCGCATGCAGCAGTTGATCAACGACCTGCTCGCCTTCTCCCGCGTCGGGCGCACGACCGAGAAGCTGGCGCCGGTGAAAACCGCGGAGATCGCCCAGCACGCTCTCGACGCCGTGGCCCAGACGCGGGAGGACGCCGAGGCCGAGGTGGAGATCGGACCCCTGCCGACCGTCCACGGTGATGACGCGCTGCTGACCCAGGTGTTCCAGAACCTGATCGGCAACGCGATCAAATTCCGGTCACCGGACCGGCCCGCGCGGATCCGCCTCAGCGCGAACCGTGAAGGGGAGTACTGGCACTTCCGCTGCGAGGACAACGGCATCGGGATCGACCCGCAGTACGCGGACCGCATCTTCGTCATCTTCCAGCGGCTGCACAGCAAGGATCTGTACGGCGGGACGGGCATCGGCCTGTCCTTGTGCAAGAAGATCATCGAGTACCACGGTGGGCGGATCTGGCTGGACACCGATCGCAACGGTGCGCCGGGCAGCGTCGTGCACTGGACCCTCCCGGTGGGACCGGCGCTCGTCAGCTCGGCGGCTCCGGCCGCCGTCGAAGGAAAGGTGTGAGGCGATGGTGGCCGATCTGATCGAGGTCCTGCTCGTCGAGGACGACCCGGGCGACGTGCTGATGACCAGGGAGGCCTTCGCCGACAACAAGGTGAAGAACAACCTCAGCGTGGTCAGCGACGGCGTTGAGGCCCTGTCCTTCCTGCGCCGCGAGGGCAAGTACGCCGACGCCCCGTACCCGGACATGATCCTGCTCGACCTCAACCTGCCGAAGAAGGACGGCCGGGAGGTCCTGGCCGAGATCAAGGCCGATCCGAACCTGGCGCACATCCCGGTGGTCGTACTCACCACGTCCGGCGCTCACGAGGACATCCTCGGCAGCTACCGCCTGCACGCGAATGCGTACGTCACCAAGCCGGTGGACTTCGAGCAGTTCATCAAGGTGGTTCGCCAGATCGACGAGTTCTTCGTGGGCGTCGTCAAGCTGCCCAAGCCCTAGCCCGGAAAGTCGGAGGAGCGCTCGCGGTCGACCTGGATAGCATCGGTGGCCGCCCGGAACACCGGGGAACCAGGCCAGAGTCAGGAGCAGCCGTGTCCGAGGTCAGCATCACCGTTGCCGGAGAGCAGCGATCGGTGCCGGCCGGGACGACCGCCGCCGCAATCTTCGCGGAGCAGCGGTCGATCATTGCGGCCCGCATCTCCGGCGCGCAGCGCGATCTCACCCACGTCCTGTCCGACGGTGACGAGGTCGAGCCGATCTCCAACGACTCGCCGGACGGGCTGGCCATCCTCCGGCACTCCTGTGCGCATGTGCTCGCCCAGGCCGTGCAGGAGTTGTTCCCCAAGGCCAAGCTCGGGATCGGCCCGCCGATCGAGAACGGCTTCTATTACGACTTCGACGTCGAGACCCCGTTCACCCCGGACGACATCAAGCGCCTCGAGAAGCGCATGCAGGAATTGGTGAAGGAGCGTCAGACCTTCGCCCGGCGTGAGGTTTCCGACGACGAAGCGCGCACCGAACTCGCTGACGAGCCGTACAAGCTCGAGCTGATCGGGCTGAAGGGCAGCGGCGGCGAGGCCGCCGAAGGTGCCAACGTCGAGGTCGGCGCCGGCCAGCTGACCATCTACGACAACCACCGCAAGGACGGCTCGCTGGCGTGGAAGGACCTCTGCCGCGGGCCGCACGTGCCACACACCGGAGACATTCCGGCGTTCAAGCTGATGCGCAGCGCGGCGGCCTACTGGCGCGGCAGCGAGAAGAACCCGATGCTGCAGCGCGTCTACGGCACCGCCTGGAACACCCGCGATGCGCTCAAGGACTACCAGACCCGTCTGGAGGAGGCCGCCAAGCGCGACCACCGCAAGCTGGGGGCCGAGCTGGACCTGTTCTCGTTCCCGGACGAGATCGGGTCGGGGCTGGCGGTGTTCCACCCCAAGGGCGGGACCATCCGCCGGGTCATGGAGGACTACTCCCGCCAGAAGCACATCGAGGGCGGCTACGAGTTCGTCAACACCCCGCACATCACCAAGGCCCAGCTCTTCGAGACCTCCGGGCACCTCGAGTGGTACGCCGAGGGAATGTTCGCGCCGATGCAGATGGACGGCGCGGACTACTACCTCAAGCCGATGAACTGCCCGTTCCACAATCTGATCTTCCGGTCCAGCGGCCGGTCCTACCGCGAGTTGCCGTTGCGGCTGTTCGAGTTCGGCACCGTGTACCGCAACGAGAAGTCCGGCGTCGTGCACGGTCTGACCCGCGCCCGCGGCTTCACCCAGGACGACGCGCACATCTACTGCACCCGCGATCAGATGCGCGACGAGCTCACCACCACCTTGCGGTTCGTCCTGGACCTGCTGCGTGACTACGGGCTGAACGACTTCTACCTCGAGCTCTCGACCAAGGACCCGGTCAAGTTCGTCGGCTCCGACTCCGACTGGGCGGAAGCCACCGCGGTGTTGCGCGAGGTTGCGGTCAGCGAAGGCCTCGAGCTGGTGATGGACGAAGGTGGCGCCGCGTTCTACGGGCCGAAGATCTCCGTCCAGGCCAAGGACGCGATCGGCCGCACCTGGCAGATGTCGACCATCCAGCTGGACTTCAACCTGCCCGAGCGCTTCGGGCTGGAGTACCAGGCACCGGGCGGGGACCGCCTGCGCCCGGTGATGATCCACCGCGCGTTGTTCGGCTCGATCGAGCGCTTCTTCGGGGTGCTCGTCGAGCACTATGCCGGCGCGTTCCCGCCCTGGCTCGCGCCGGTGCAGGCCATCGGGATCCCGATCGCCGACGAGCACCTCCCGCACCTGCGGGAGGTGGCGGCGCAGCTGCGCGCGGCGGGCATCCGCGTCGAGGTCGACGACGCCGACGACCGGATGCAGAAGAAGATCCGCAACGCCCAGAAGCAGAAGATCCCGTTCATGCTGCTGGCCGGGGACGAAGACGTGGCGGCCGGAGCTGTCAGCTTCCGCTACCGCAGCGGCGAGCAGAAGAACACCGTTCCGGTGGCCGACGCGATCGCCGAGATCGTCGCGGCGGTCCGCGACCGCGTCCAGGTCTGAGCGGTCAGGGGTGAGCGAGCACGACGAGCAGGACGGGGTCGGCACCCCGGACGCCTTCGCGCGCCTGTGGACCCCGCACCGGATGGCCTACATCAAGGGCGAGAACCGGGCTGAGGGTTCCGAGCCGGCGGGCTGCCCGTTCTGCCGGATCCCGGCGCAGGACGACGCCGAGACGCTCATCGTGCGCCGCGGGACATCGGCCTACGCCGTGCTCAATCTCTACCCGTACAACCCGGGCCACCTGATGGTCGTCCCGGTCCGGCACGTCGCGGACTACGCGGACCTCGACGCCGCGGAGTCCGCCGAGGTGGCGGAGCTGACGCGTCAGGCGCTGGTCGCCCTGCGGGCGGCCACCGGTGCGCACGGCTTCAACGTCGGCATGAATCTCGGCACGGTGGCCGGCGCCGGGATCGCCGCGCACCTGCACCAGCACGTGGTGCCGCGCTGGGGCGGCGACACGAATTTCATGCCGGTGGTGGGGCACACCAAGGTGCTCCCTCAGTTGCTCGCCGAGACACGGTCGGTCCTGGCCGAGGCGTGGCCGCCCGGCGACGCCGGCGCCTGGGGCGCTTGATCGCCCAGCCGGGGGAGGGATGTCACACCGCCGTCACGTCAGCGTCATCGACCGCGCCCTACGCTGGCAACTCCGAGAACGAGGGGGCGGCCGCTGTGGCGAACTGGGCGCTGAGCCCGCTCGACATCTCGTTCCTCACCGTCGAAACAGCGGCGATCCCGATGACGATCGGCGCGGTCGCCGTGCTCGACCCCGACCCGGGTGGCGCCGCGAACCGTGAGGCGCTGGTGGAGCTGCTCCGGTCCCGTGCGCGTGAGATCCCCCGCCTGCGCCGTCGTCTGCGCTCCGAACTGTTCCCGCCGGTCAGTGCGAGCTGGGCCGAGGACCCGGAGTTCGACGTCAACGCGCACGTACGGCTGCACTCCACCGTCGGCGCGGGCGAGGCCGGCGACCTGCACGCCTGGGTCGCGCGGATCATGGGCCGGCAGCTCGACCGCGGCCGGCCGCTGTGGGAGATCCACGTCCTGGACGGGCTGGCCGAGGGTCGCGCCGCGATGCTGCTCAAGGTGCACCACGCGTTCCTCGACGGGCTCGGCACCGGAGGGCTGGCCTACGCCCTCGCCGACGGCGGCACCCCGGACTCGGTGCCCAGCCCGGCAGTAACGGAGCCGGCGGAGGCAAGGCCGCCGTTCGACCCGCGCCGCCTGCTCGGACCGCTCGCCGGGCTGGCCGACCCACCCGCGGTGGCGCGCACGGTGGCCCGCGCCCTGTCCACGGCCACCGGGGTGCTCACCCACCTGACGACCGCGGGTCCCGGGTTCCCGTTCGACACCGTCGTCTCGCCGGCGCGGGGATTCGCGACGACCTCGGTGGCCCTCGACGACCTGCGCGGGCTCCGTGCGGTGTGCGGTGGCAGCGTCAACGATGTCGGCATCGGAGTGGTGTCCGGCGCGATCCGCTCGTGGCTGGAACTCCACCACTACCGTCCGGACGAGCTGCGCCTGCGGGCCCTGGTCCCGGTGGGCAAGGACCGGACCGGAAGCGGCGGCTCCGGCAATGCGTTCTCCGCGTTCCTCCTGGAGCTCCCCGTGCACCTCGCGGACCCGATCGCCCGGGTCCGCTTCGTCGGCGAGGAGATGGCCCGGCACCGCGCCGTCGGGCCCGAGGGCGGCGCCGGTGCGCTCGCGGGCCTCACGAACCTGATGCCGGCCGCCGCCGTCCGCCTGGGTGGCCCGACGCTGGCCAACGCGGCGTCGAAGTTGTTCGACATGCTCATCACGACCGTGCCGGTCCCGCGGCCGATGCGGATCGGCGGCTGCGCGGTCCGTGAGATCTACCCGCTGGCTCCGCTGGGGCCGAACCAGCCCCTGGCGATCGGCTGCTCCACCTACGCCGGCCGGATGCACGTCGGGATCTGCGTCGACCCGATCGTCGTGCCCAACCCCGAGCACCTGGCCGCTGCGGTCCCCGCGGAGCTCGCCGTCGTCCGCACCATGGCCGGCCTGCGCGCCCCCGCACTTCGGGTCCCCGCCCCGCGCTGACCGCCTTGACGTTCGAAAGCGCACATCCGCAGGTCTTTTCGCCGATTTCGGCCTGCGGATGTGCGCTTTCGGGGTGCAGATTGCGGCGCTACTTCTCCTCGGCGCGGACCTTCTCCGCGACGTGGCTGGGCATCGGCTCGTGCCGGACGTACTTGCGGCTGAACGTGCCGGTGCCGTGGGAGAGCGACCGCAGGTCGATGGCGTAGCGGCAGATCTCGAGCTGCGGCACCTCGGCCATCACCTTGGTGCGTCCGCTACTGCCGACCGGCTCGCTGCCGAGCACCCGGCCCCGACGGGTCGAGAAGTCGCCCATGATCGCGCCCACGTAGTCGTCGGCGACGATCACCGCGACCTCGTCGACCGGCTCGAGCAGCGACACACTGCCCTTCTCGGCGGCGTCCTTGAGCGCCAGGGCTCCCGCGGTCTGGAACGCCATGTCCGAGGAGTCGACGCTGTGCGCCTTGCCGTCGAACAGGGTCACGCGAATGTCCTCCACCGCGTACCCGGCGACGACGCCGCGCTCCATCTGCGCGCGCACGCCCTTCTCCACCGACGGAATGAACTGGCGGGGCACCGAGCCGCCGACGACCTTGTCGACGAACTCGAAACCGGAACCCGAGGGCAGCGGTTCGACCCGGATGTCGCAGACGGCGTACTGCCCGTGCCCACCGGACTGCTTGACGTGCCGGCCGTGTCCGCCGGCCTCCGCGGAGAAGGTCTCGCGCAAGGCCACCTTCACCGGGACGGTGTCGACCGCAACGCCGTAGCGGTTGGTGAGCCGGTCCATGAGCACGTCGAGATGGGCCTCTCCCATGCACCACAACACGAGTTGGTGGGTGTCGACGTTGTGCTCGAGGCGCAGCGTCGGGTCCTCGGCCAGCAACCGGTTCAGGCCCTGGGAGAGCTTGTCCTCGTCCGCCTTCGAATGCGCGACCACCGCGACCGGGAGCAGCGGCTCCGGCATGGTCCACGGCTCCATGAGCAGTGGCGCGTCCTTGTCCGAGAGGGTGTCCCCGGTCTCGGCCTTGGTCAGCTTCGCCACCGCCACGACGTCACCGGCGACCGCCGACTGGATAACGCGCTGCGTCTTGCCCAGCGGGCAGGTCAGCGCCCCGATCTTCTCGTCCGCGTCGTGGTCCGCGTGTCCGCGGTCGGACAGGAAGTGCCCGGACACGTGCACGGTCGCGTCGGCCGTGAGCGTGCCGGAGAAGATCCGGACCAGGGAGATCTTGCCGACGTAGGGATCCGAGGTGGTCTTCACGACCTCGGCCACCAGCGGTCCGTTCGGGTCACAGGCCAACTGGGGCCCCGGGTTCCCGGCAATGGTGGTCACCTCGGGCACCGGGTGCTCCAGCGGCGACGGGAAGGCCTCGGTCATCACCTCGAGCAGTTCGACCATGCCGACGCCGGTCATCGGGTTAACCGGCAGGACGGGATAGAACGATCCCCGGGCCACCGCCGTCTCGAGGTCGTCGATGAACACCTTGAGGTCGATGTCCTCGCCCCCGAGGTAACGATCCATCAGGGTCTCGTCCTCGCTCTCGGCGATGATCCCTTCGATGAACGCGTTCCGGGCGTCGTCGATCTCGAGCTTGAGGTCGTCGTCCGCCTCCGTCGACGTCCGCTTGCCCGTCGAGTAGTCGTAGATGCACTGCGAGAGCAGACCGACGAGCCCGGTCTGCGCGCCGTCCGCCCCGATGCGGGGCAGATAGGCCGGCAGCACGTTGTCACCGAAGGCGGCCTGGCACATCGCGAGCACGCCGTCGTAGTCCGTGCGTCCGTTGTCGAGCTTGGTGACGATGACCGCGCGGGGCATCTCCACGGCGGCGCACTCGTCCCAGAGCATCTTGGTGGTGCCGTCGATGTCCTCGGCGGCCGAGATGATGAACAGCGCGGCGTCGGCCGCGCGGAGGCCGGCGCGCAGATCGCCGACGTAGTCGGCGTAGCCGGGGGTGTCGAGCAGATTGACCTTGATCGCGCCGTCGGGCTGGTCGACCAGGATCGGCTCGAGGGAGAGGTTGACCGAGCGCTGCTGGCGGATCTCCGCCTCGTCGAAGTCGCTGACCGTGGTGCCGTCCTCGACGCGGCCGAGACGGGTGAGATTCCCCGTGGCCAGCAGCAGAGATTCCACCAGGGTCGTCTTTCCGGACCCGGTATGGCCGACCAGGACCACGTTGCGGATCTTGCCCGGCTGGTCGGCCTCCGGTGCCCTGCCGGCGTTCGGGTTGTTCGACTTGTCGGCCATGCGCCACCTCCTCGGAACAGGGGGCGCGCAGTCCTCTCGGGAGCTGGTTCGGGGGCACTGACAAGACAACAACGCGCCCGCGCGTCCTGGCAGCTTCCTCCGCATCTCCCGGCGGGACAAGGGGGACAGGTGGGATTTGAAGAATCCCTCGCCCCGGATCGGGCGGCGTGGCCGCCGGGACCGCGGGAGGCCGCTGACTACCATGGTCGCGGCGGCTGACCCCTCTTACGGAGAACGATGCTCAACAAGTACGCGCGAGCGTTGTTCGGCCGAATCTTCACGCCGATCGCGCGGATTCTGGTGCGCGCCGGGATCAGCCCCGACGTCGTGACGATCGTCGGCACGCTCGGGGTGATGGCCGGTGCCCTGATTCTCTACCCCCAGGGCGAGTTCTTCTGGGGCACGATCGTGATCACCGCCTTCGTCTTCTCCGACATCGTCGACGGGCTGATGGCGCGGATGACCGGGCGCTCCTCCACGTGGGGCGCGTACCTGGACTCGACGCTGGACCGGTTCGGGGACGCGGCGGTCTTCGGCGGGGTGGCGATGTGGTTCGCCGCGGACGGCGACAACGACCTGCTCTGCGCGCTGGCCCTGTACAACCTCGCGGCCGGCTCGATCGTCTCCTACGCCAAGGCACGCGCCGAGGGTCTCGGCATGACGGCGAACGTCGGGATCGCGGAGCGCTCGGACCGTCTGGTCCTGATCCTCGTCGCCACCGGCCTCCAGGGGATCGGCGTCCCCGGCGTGCAGCGGGCGGCGCTGATCATCCTCGCCGTCGCGAGCACGATCACGCTGTTCCAGCGGATTCTGCTGGTCCGCAAGCAGGCCCTGGCCGCGGAGCGGGCCGCGCCCGCGTCCTCCGATGCCGACGCGGGTGTTGCGTGAGCGTGTCCCGGCGCGCCGGCGCCGCCGCCTACCTGACCGGATTTCGGGTCGTCCGTCACCTGCCCGGCCCGGTCGTGCGGGCCGGATTCCGCCAGGCCGCCGACGTCGCTTGGCGCCGCCGCGGCCGCGGAGTGATTCAGCTGGAGCGCAACCTGGCCCGGGTGCTCGGTGTGGAGCCGACCGATCCCGCGGTGCGTGAGCTCAGCCGGGACGCGATGCGCTCCTACCTGCGGTACTGGTCCGAGGCGTTCCAGATGTCGACCTGGGACAGCGACGACGTCTTCGCCAAGATCAGGGTCGAGGGCGAGGAGAGCCTGCGCGCCGAGTACGCCCTCGGGGTGGGGGTGGTGCTCGCACTGCCGCACAGCGGCAACTGGGACCACGCGGGCGCCTGGGTGGCCGCGGCCGGGATGCCCTTCACCACGGTGGCGGAGAAGCTGGAGCCGCCGGAGCTCTACAACGCCTTCGTGGCGTACCGGCAGAGCCTCGGCATGGAGGTGCTGGCTCTGGACAAGGGATCCGGGATCGAGGTCATCGCGACGCTGGCCCGGCGGCTGCGCGACGGGAAGATGATCGCGCTCGTGGCCGACCGCGACCTGACCGAAGCCGGTATCGAGGTGGAGTTCTTCGGTCACCCCGCGAAGATGCCCGGTGGCCCGGCCGCCCTGTCGGTGAGCACCGGAGCCGGCCTGGTGCCGGTCACGCAGTGGTACCACGAGGACCACATGCACCTGCGGATCCACCCGAAGATCCACCAGCCCACCTCCGGCAGCCGGCCGGATCGGATCGCCGCGATGACGCAGTCCCTGGCCGGGGTGTTCGAGGCTTCGATCCGGGCGAACCCGGCCGACTGGCACATGCTGCAGCGGCTGTGGTCGGACGATCTGAGGCTGCGTCACCATGCCGTGTCCTGCGGCCGATCGGCGGGGAACGCCTGATGCGCGTCGGGTTGGTCTGCCCGTACGCCTGGGAGGTTCCGGGGGGAGTGCAGGCGCACGTACGGGACCTGGCGGAGGCGCTGATCTCCCTGGGGCACGAGGTGTCCGTGCTGGCTCCGGCCGACGAGGACGCTCCCGACCTGCCGCCCTACCTGGTCTCCGGCGGCCGTGCGGTATCGGTGCCCTACAACGGCTCGGTGGCGCGGGTGGCCTTCGGTCCGGTGACGAACCGGAGGGTGCGGCGCTGGGTTCGCGAGGGCGGCTTCGACGTGCTGCACATTCACGAACCGGCCGTGCCGAGCCTGGCGGCGCTGGCGCTGTTCTGCGCGACCGGCCCCATCGTGGCCACGTTCCACATGTCCACCCCGCGCTCCCGGGCGATGGCCGCGGTGCACGGGATCGCGCAGCCGGCCCTGGAGAAGCTCACCGCCCGGATCGCCGTCTCCGAGCCGGCCCGGCAGACCCTGGTCGAGCATTTCGGTGGGGACCCGGTGCTGATTCCGAACGGTGTCGCGCTGGCCCGGTTCGCTCGGGCCCAGCCGATGCCGGGCTGGCCCGGGCCGGGCGGAGCGGTCGGTTTCCTGGGCCGTTTCGACGAGCCGCGCAAGGGTTTCGAGTTGCTGACCGCAGCGATGGAGCGACTCGTGGCCGAACGGCCCGGGTTGCGTCTGCTGGTCGCGGGCCCGGGCGACATCGAGGCCGCGCTCGCCGCGATGCCGCCGGCGGTGGCCGAGCGTGTGACCATGCTCGGACTGCTCAGCGAGGCAGAGAAGGAACGCATGCTCCGCTCGGTGGATCTCTACGTCGCGCCCAACACCGGCGGCGAGAGCTTCGGCATCATCCTGACCGAGGCGATGGCGGCCGGCACCGCGGTGGTGGCCAGTGACATCGACGCCTTCCGGCGGGTACTGGAGGACGGCACCTGTGGTGCGCTGTTCCCGGTCGGCGACACCGACGCTCTCGCGGTCACCCTCGCCGACCTGCTCGACGACCCGGCCCGGCGGGCGATCCTGAGCGGGGAGGCCGCCCGCGCGGTCGCCCGCTACGACTGGGGGCAGGTGGCCGCCGACGTCGTCGCGGTGTACGAGACCGTCACTGCCGGCAGCTCCGGCGTCGGGGAGGACACCCGGACCCAGCGTCTGGCCCGGCTGGTCGGACTGCAGTCCTGAATCATCCCGTGACCGACATCCTGTGGTTCGTTCTCGCGCTGCTGCTGGCCGGGGTGTACCTGAGCTGGACCGCGGGGCGACTGGACCGGCTGCACGCCCGGGTGGACACGTCCCGGGCCGCGCTCGACGCCCAGCTCGTGCGCCGCTCCGCCGTGGCGATGGAGCTGGCCACCAGTGGCCTGCTCGACCCGGCCTCGGCCCTGCTGATCGCCGACGCAGCGCACGCCGCCCGGCAGGCCGAGGGCGAGAATTGTCCCCAGGCCGAGAGCGACCTCTCCCGGACCCTGCGGGCGGCCCTGGACCAGCCCGAGCAACTGGAGGAGCTCTCCGGCGCCGCCGAGGGTCGACAGCTCGTCGAGGAGCTCGAGGCCGCCGGGCGCCGCGTCGTGATGGCGCGAAGGTTCCACAACGACGCAGTGCGCGCCGCCCGGGCCCTGCGGGCGAAGCGGCACGTGCGGTACCTGCGTCTCGCCGGACACGCGCCGCGCCCGATCACCTTCGAGTGCGACGACGCACCCCCCGAGTGCCTGGCCCGGACGCTCTAGCGCCCAGCGGAACCCGGCGGTGCCGACCGCGGACCGCCGTCAGAGCCGGACCGAGCCCGGCGGGACGTCGGACACCAACGTCGGGGTCGGTGTCGGTGGCGGCGGGGGAATCGGCGTCGGGACCGGTGTGGGCACCGGTTCGGCCGGTGGCGGGGGAGCCGGGGTCGGCTCGGCGGGCGGCGGGGGAGCCGGGGTCGGCTCGGCGGGCGGCGGGGGAGCCGGGGTCGGCGCGGGCGTGGGTGGGGCGGCGGCGACGGGACTGCGGGCCTCGGCGTAGACGACGATCGGCTCCAGCAGCGGAGCGAGCCACTTCGCGAAGGTCTTGGTGATGTGGTTGTCGTCCCGGTAGACCAGCATGTTGCCGACGATGGCGGGGCACCGCTCGGCGGCGCAGATCCAGTTCGTGGTGGGCAGCAGGTCGAAGCCGCCGGCCTTCAGCGCCGCCGCGAGCGCGGCCTGCCGCTCCGCGGTCGCCTTGAAGCCGGCGTCGCGGGGGTACACGCACGGCTGCACGTCCTTGAGGTGCTCCGCGACGCAGGCCACGGGGTCCTGGGGAGCGGTCGGGTTGTCGCCCAGCACCACGACGAGCGCGCCGCTCGCCCGCAGCGCGGTCAGCGTCTCGACCGTCGCCTTGGCCCACTCCTCGTTCTTGCCCGGGAACCCGGGATTCAGGTTGGCCTGCCCGACGACGACCAGCGCCGGGGCGAGGGACACGATCTCCTCGACGCGCTGCTTCCGCCAGTCCACGCACTCCGTGTACGTGCGGCGGAGCACCTCGGACTGGGGCGTGACCTGCGCGACCGGGCACGCGGACTTCGTGCGCTGCAGCAGCTTCCAACCGCGGGCGTCGGACAGATCGCGGAGCGGGGCGAACCACTGGGCGGCGTGGGAGTCGCCCAGCAGGACCATCGTGCGGGCGGCGGGGGCGTCCACCTTGCCGAACGCGCAGTTCGCCGGGTGGTTGACCGTCCGGAAGTCCAGGTGGCAGCCGTTCGCGTAGTCGTGGTCCGCTTCGGCGTTCTTCAGGCTGGGCGACAGGTTGCTCGGAACGGCGGTGGTCCCCAGAGCTGCCTCGAGCGAGGCGGAGACGGCCGCGGACTGGGACTTGCCGGCGGCGACGGCGACCGGGGCGGCTTCGGCCGGCACCCCGGTGCCGTTGAGCGCGGGCAGGGTGGCGGCGAAGACGAGAGCCGCGACCGCGGTGCCCGCGGACAGCCCGAGCCCCGGCGCCAGCCAGATCGGCTTGCGCATGCTGAGTTCGCGGATCGGGGTCTCGACGAACTGGAAGGTGAGCACGGACAGCGCCACCGCGATCGCGATCGCGATCAGGGTCCAGCCGGTGTTCATCTCCTTGTCGATCGCGAGCGGCAGAAACACCAGGACCGGCCAGTGCCACAGGTACAGCGAGTACGACAGCTTCCCGATCCACTGGGCGGGCGGGGTCCCCAGCAGTCGTTCGGCGCCTTCGTCGTGCTGCCGCGCACCACCCACGATCACCAGCCCGGCCCCGAGGACCGGGATCAGCGCGGCGCTGCCCGGGAAGCCGGTGCTGTTGTCGAAGGCAAAGCCGGCGAACGCGATGAGCACGATGCCGAGCCAGGAGCCCACGATCGCGAGCAGGCGCGGAATCTTGAGCATCGCCGGCGCGAACAGGGCGATCAGCCCACCGATGCCGAACTCCCAGGCCCGCGTGCTCAGGGAGTAGTAGGCGTCGACCCCGTTGTCCGGCGTCATGGTGATCGAGCGCAGCAGGGAGACGACCACGACCATCGCGAGGGCGCCGATCAGGGCGACCCGGCGGTAGGTCCGGTTGACGAGCACCAGGGCGAGCACGAGCAGCGGCAGCCCGACGTAGAACTGCTCCTCGATCGAGAGCGACCAGTAGTGCGTGAGCGGGGAGGCGGCGTCGTCGGACTTCAGGTAGTCGGTGCCCTCGGCCGCGAGGTGGAGGTTCATGCCGTACAGCGCGCTGTAGACGGCGTCCTCGGAGATGTCCTCGGCCTGCAGCGCGTTGCTCCACAGCCGCGCCGCGACCAGGACCGCGAGCGTGACCAGCGCCGCCGCCGGCAGCAGGCGCTTCATCCGGCGGACGTAGAACTCGACCAGCTGGACGCGGCCGTGGCGGCGCTGGGACTCGAACAGCAGCCGGGTGATCAGAAAGCCGGAGATGACGAAGAAGACGTCGACGCCCACGAAGCCGCCGGAGAGCCACAGCAGATCCGCGTGGTAGGCGAGGACGAGCAGGATCGCGACCGCCCGGAGCCCCTCGATGTCCGGGCGAAAGCTGCGCTCGGACGCGAACACTCGGCGGTACCTCTCGTGGGGGTCGGAGCCGGCCCGGAGGCGGGCCCAAGATCGACGGTATCCGGGGCGGGCCACGCTGCGGTAAGCATTCATGCTTTCGCGAACGCAGCTTTGCCGCCACGCGGACGAACGTTGCGCGGGATTCCAGGGTTCCCGACGGCCGGGTCCGCGAGACCGGCGGGGACGAAGGCGAGCGGGATTCCTATTTTTCGGCACCTAGAATGGGCGTGTTCAGCGACTCGTCAGTGACCCACCAGCGAACGAAGGACCCGCGTTGTCCAGCCCCGAGAACGACCACTCCGCCCCCACCCGCGGCACCGCGCGCGTCAAGCGCGGCATGGCCGAGATGCTCAAGGGCGGCGTGATCATGGACGTCGTCACGCCCGAGCAGGCCAAGATCGCCGAGGACGCCGGCGCGGTTGCGGTCATGGCGCTGGAGCGGGTCCCGGCGGACATCCGCGCCCAGGGCGGGGTCTCCCGCATGTCCGACCCGGACATGATCGACGGCATCATCCGCGCGGTCTCCATCCCGGTGATGGCCAAGACCCGGATCGGTCACTTCGTCGAGGCGCAGGTCGTGCAGAGCCTGGGTGTCGACTACATCGACGAGTCCGAGGTCCTGACCCCCGCGGACTACGCGAATCACATCGACAAGTGGGCCTTCACCGTTCCGTTCGTGTGCGGTGCCACCAACCTGGGTGAGGCGCTGCGCCGGATCACCGAAGGCGCGGCGATGATCCGGTCCAAGGGCGAGGCCGGCACCGGCGACGTCTCCAACGCGGTCACCCACATGCGCACGATCTCCGGGGAGATCCGCCGGCTCACCTCGATGCGCCCCGACGAGCTCTACGTCGCGGCGAAGGACATGCAGGCTCCGTACGAGCTCGTCTGTGAGGTCGCCGAGCTCGGCAAGCTGCCGGTCGTGCTGTTCACCGCCGGCGGGATCGCGACTCCGGCCGATGCCGCGATGATGATCCAGCTCGGCGCCGACGGCGTCTTCGTCGGCTCCGGCATCTTCAAGTCCGGTAACCCGGCGCAGCGCGCCGAGGCGATCGTCAAGGCGACCACCTTCTACGACGACCCGGACGTGATCGCGAAGGTCTCGCGTGGCCTCGGCGAGGCCATGGTCGGGATCAACGTCGCCGATCTCCCGGTGGCCCACCGGTTGGCCGAGCGGGGCTGGTGAGCGCCACCCCCGTCGTCGGGGTCCTGGCTCTCCAGGGCGACGTCCGGGAGCACCTGCTGCTCCTGGAGTCCCTGGGAGCCCGCGGCGTGCTGGTGCGCCGCGAGTCCGAGCTGGCCGAGCTCGACGGGCTGATCCTGCCCGGGGGCGAGTCGACCACCATCATCAAGCTGGCGATCGCCTTCGACCTGCTCGAGCCGCTGCGGGCCGCGCTCAAGGAAGGCCTGCCGGCCTACGGCAGCTGCGCGGGGATGATCCTGCTGGCCGACCGCATCGCCGACGGCATCGAGGGCCAGCAGACGATCGGCGGCCTGGACGTCCTGGTGCGGCGGAACGCCTTCGGCCGCCAGGTCGACTCCTTCGAGTCCGACCTCGACCTGGCCCCCGATCTGCCCGACCCCGACGTCGCGTTTCGTGCGGTGTTCATCCGGGCGCCGTGGGTCGAGGCGCTCGGGCCGGACGTTCGGGTGCTCGCGCGGGTCGGCGCCGAGGCGGGTGGAGACGCCGCAGGTAGGATCGTCGCGGTTCGTCAGGGCGGGCTGATCGCCACGTCCTTTCATCCCGAACTGACCGGGGACGACCGCGTGCACCGGTACTTCGTGGACCTGGTGCGGACCACTTAGCACCGAGGGCGCAAGGAGAAGACAGCTATGTCGGGTCACTCCAAATGGGCGACGACCAAGCACAAGAAGGCGGTCATCGACGCCCGGCGCGGAAAGATGTTCGCGAAGCTGATCAAGAACATCGAGGTCGCGGCGCGCACCGGCGGTGGGGATGTCAACGGAAACCCGACGCTCTTCGACGCCATCCAGAAGGCCAAGAAGTCCTCGGTCCCGAACGACAACATCGACCGCGCGGTCAAGCGCGGCTCCGGCGCCGAAGCGGGCGGGGCGGACTACCAGACGATTATGTACGAGGGGTACGGCCCCAACGGCGTCGCGGTGCTCATCGAGTGCCTGACCGACAACCGGAACCGTGCGGCCTCCGACGTGCGCGTCGCCGTCACCCGCAACCACGGGTCGATGGGTGACCCGGGCTCGGTGGCGTACCTGTTCAACCGCAAGGGCGTCGTGATCGTGCCGAAGGAGAAAGGCCTCACCGAGGACGACGTCCTCGGTGCCGTGCTGGACGCCGGTGCCGAAGAGGTCAACGACCTCGGGGAGTCCTTCGAGGTGATCAGCGAGGCGACCGACATGGTCGCCGTCCGCACCGCTCTGCAGAGCGCGAACATCGAGTACGACTCCGCTGACGCCTCCTTCGTCCCGAGCATGAACGTGCCGCTCGACGTCGAGGGTGCGACGAAGGTCTTCAAGCTGATCGACGCCCTTGAAGACCTGGACGACGTCCAGAACGTCTACTCCAACGCCGACATCTCCGACGAGGTCCTGGCACTCCTGGACGCCTGAGCGGCGCGTCGCTGCGCCGGTTCGCCTGCCCCGCCACCTACCGTTGCCTAGAACACATGTTCGGGTGGTTCGGGGCGACGGAGGCGGCGTGCGGGTGCTGGGGGTCGACCCGGGGCTGACCCGATGCGGCATCGGCGTGATCGACGGTGCCCCGGGGCGCGCGATCACGCTCGTCGAGGTTCTCGTCGTGCGGACCCCGCCGGGTGACGAGATCGGGGCCCGGCTGCTCGGGATCGAGCGGGAACTGGAGCGCCTGATCGCCGCGTTCGCCCCGGACGCGATCGCCGTCGAACGCGTGTTCAGCCAGCACAACGTCCGGACCGTGATGGGCACCGCCCAGGCCGGGGCCGTCGCGATCGTGGCGGCGGCGCGGCACGGCATTCCCGTCGCCCTGCACACGCCGAGTGAGGTGAAGGCGTCGGTCACCGGCAGCGGCCGGGCCGACAAGGACCAGGTCGCGGCGATGGTCACCCGGATCCTCCGCCTGAGCGAGGCACCGAAACCCGCCGACGCCGCTGATGCCCTGGCGATCGCGATCTGCCACCTGTGGCGCGGCGCGGCGGTCTCGCGCCTGTCGGCGGCGGCTGCCAGGGTGCCGACGTCCCGCCTCCCGAGAGGAGCCAGATGATCAGCTTCGTCGCCGGCCGTGTCGCGTCGCTGGGCCCCGACGCGGCGGTGGTCGAGGTCGGCGGGATCGGGCTCAGCCTGACCTGCACGCCCAACACCCTCGCCGGGCTGCGGATCGGCGAGCGCACCCAGTTGCCGGCCACCCTGATCGTCCGCGAGGACTCGCTGACCCTCTTCGGCTTCGCCGATGAGGACGAACGGATCGTGTTCGAGCAGCTGATGAGCGTCACCGGTGTCGGCCCCCGGCTGGCCCAGGCGATGCTGGCCGTGCACGACCCCGACTCGCTGCGCCGTGCCGTGACGACCGACGATCTGAACGCGTTGGTGAAGGTGCCCGGCATCGGGCGGAAGGGCGCGCAGCGCATCGTGCTCGAGCTGAAGGACCGGCTCGGGCCGCCGCGCGGCTCCGCGGCCTCGGTGCCCGCGCAGGCCCGCCACGCCGACGCCGGCTGGCGCGACCAGGTCCACGGCGCGTTGCTCAACCTCGGCTGGTCCGCCCGCGAGGCCGAACAGGCGCTGGAGGTCGTTCAGGCCGAAGCCGACGCCACCGGGATCGAGACCGCTGAGGCACAGGTCTCCCTGCTGCTGCGCATGGCGTTGAAGACGTTGGGCCGGGCCACCTGATGACGCGTCAGAACGGTGACGAGCTGCTCGACGACGCGGCCGCCGGCATCGTCGCGCCGCAGGTGCAGCTCGACGAGCAGGAAATCGAAGCCGCGTTGCGGCCCAAGCGCCTCGACGAGTTCGTGGGCCAGAAGCGCGTGCGTGAGCAGCTCTCGCTGGTGCTCGAGGCGGCCCGGCTGCGCAACCGGCCGCCGGACCATCTGCTGCTCTCCGGGCCACCCGGGCTGGGCAAGACCACGCTGGCGATGATCGTGGCCGCGGAACTCGGAATGCCGCTGCGGGTCACGAGCGGCCCGGCGATCCAGCACGCGGGTGACCTCGCCGCCCTGCTGTCCTCGCTGACCGAGGGTGAGGTGCTCTTCCTCGACGAGATCCATCGCATGGCCCGGCCTGCCGAAGAGATGCTCTACATGGCGATGGAGGACTTCCGCGTCGACGTCATCGTCGGCAAGGGCCCCGGCGCCACCGCGATCCCGCTGGAGATCCCGGCATTCACCCTGGTCGGCGCGACGACGCGCGCGGGACTCCTTCCCGGCCCGCTACGCGACCGGTTCGGCTTCACCGCGCACATGGACTTCTACTCACCCGCCGAGCTCGAGCAGGTGCTGCGGCGCTCGGCCGGCCTGCTGGACGTCCCGCTGACCGAGGCCGGCGGCACGGAGATCGCCGGCCGGTCCCGGGGGACGCCCCGGATCGCCAACCGGCTGCTGCGCCGGGTCCGGGACTTCGCCCAGGTCCGGGCGGACGGTGTGGTCACCCACGACGTCGCCGCGGCGGCGCTGGCGCTCTACGACGTCGACGAGGCCGGCCTGGACCGCCTCGACCGGGCGGTTCTCGATGCGCTGGTCCGCCGTTTCGGGGGCGGTCCGGTGGGCCTGTCCACCCTGGCGGTCGCCGTGGGTGAGGAGACCGAGACGGTCGAGGAGGTCGCCGAGCCCTTCCTGGTCCGGGCCGGTTTGCTGGCCCGGACCCCCCGCGGGCGGGTCGCGACCGCCGCCGCTTGGTCACATCTTGGTCTCGCAGTCCCAGCCGGAACCTTCGGAGCAGCGCAGGCCGTTCTCTTCGACGACGCGCCCTGAGTCACGAGTGTCGCGCCCGCCGTTAACGAGCTGGCAAAGCGGGCGCGACTAGACTCGGCGCCGCTCGGGCCCGGCGATTCGCGCCCGGCTCACTCTGGAAGGACCTTGCGTTTCCGTGGAAGCAATCCTGCCGCTCGCCCTGATCCTCGCAGCCTTCTACCTGCTGATCATTCGGCCGACGCAGATGCGAGCTCGCCGTGCCAAGGACCTTAAGGACAACCTGAGGCCCGGGGTCGAGATCATCACCACCGCCGGGGTCTTCGGCACGGTGCAGCGCGTCGAGGACGACGAGCTGCATCTGGAGATCGCCCCCGGGGTCGTGATCCGGATGCTGACCGGCGCCATCGGGAAGATCCTCGACCCGGCGGAGGTTGCGGGCTCGGAGGCGAAGACCGGAGACGGGGCGCCGTCCGGTGCCGGCGAAGCCGCGGACGACGGGGGCATGGGCCCCGGCCCGTCCTCGCCGTCGTCCCACTAACGAAAGAGACGTTCGACGGTGTCGACTTCCAAGGGTGTGGCGCGCAGCGGGAACCCGATGCGCCTGATGGCCCTGACCCTTGCCCTGCTGGTGGCCGGGCTCGTCACGATGATCGGCGTCGGAGCGATGAAACCGCGCCTGGCCATCGACCTCGCCGGCGGCACCAGTGTCACGTTGACCGCCAAAACGCTGGACAACGACGACGGCAGCTCCGGCGGCGCCGTCACCACGGACGCGATGGACCAGGCCGTGGAGATCATCCGGCAACGCGTCAACGGTTTCGGTGTCTCCGAGGCGCAGGTGACCACGCTCGGCTCGGACAACATCGTGGTCAGCGTCCCCGGCCAGAACAACCAGCGCATCGTCGAGCAGGTCGGGCAGACCGCGTTGTTGCGCTTCCGTCCGGTACTGCAGTCCGGTAACCCCGGCCCGACGACGGGCCTGCCTGATCTGGGGGAACTGACCGAGGGGCTGGGGCAGGACGACACGGTCGGCCCCAAGGCGTCGTCCTCGCCGTCACCGAAGGCGAGCAAGAAGGCCAGCGCGGAGCCCACCAGTGACTCCGGCGCCGAAGACTCCAACCGGGCCATGGCGAGCGCGCTGCGCGCCGCCGACGACCCGTCGCCGTCACCAGCCGCTTCTGCATCCCCGTCGGCCTCCGCGACACCGAGCCAGTCCGCGAAAGCGTCGACGGCGCCGTCGAAAACCCCGAAGCCCGCGGCCGGAGAGGAAACCGGCGCTGCCGGGGACGTTCCCAAGCAGGTGCTCGAAGATTTCGCCGCACTGGACTGCACCGACCCGGCCGCGCGCCAGGGCGGGGACACGAACTCGCCCGACGCTTTCGTGGTCGCCTGCGATCAGGACGGGTTGGCGAAGTACCTACTCGGCCCGAGTGCGGTGCAGGGTACGCAGATCAGCAACGCCGAGGCGGGACTCCCGCAGGGCGCCGGTGTCGGCCAGTGGTTGATCAACATGGAGTTCAACGGGGCCGGCACCTCCGCTTTCGCCAACCTCACCAGGGCGCTGGCCGGGCTGACCCCGCCGGCCAATCAGCTCGCGATCGTCCTGGACGGCGTCGTCTACTCCAGCCCTCAGGTCAACGGTGAGATCCCGGACGGCCGCGCGGTCATCGAGGGCAACTTCACCTCGGAGACCGCGAAGGATCTGGCCAACGTGCTGAAGTACGGCGCGTTACCGCTGGCGTTCGAGAAGAGCACGGTCACGACCATCTCGGCCAGTCTCGGTAAGGATCAGTTGACCGGCGGTCTGATCGCCGGTGGCATCGGCATGATCCTCGTGGTGGTGTACAGCCTCTTCTTCTACCGGGGGCTCGGCCTCGTCGCTCTGGCGGGTCTCCTCATCGCCGCGGCGTTGTCCTACATGACGGTGTCCCTGCTCGGCGAAGCCATCGGCTATCGACTCTCGTTGGCGGGGATCGCCGGCCTGATTGTTGCGATCGGTATCACCGCGGACTCGTTCGTCGTCTACTTCGAGCGATTGCGCGATGAGGTCCGGGACGGTCGAAGCCCCCGTTCCGCAGCCGAGTACGGCTGGGAGCGCGCGCGGCGCACCATCATCAGCGCCAACTTCGTCTCCCTCCTCGCCGCCGGGGTCCTGTACTACTTCTCGGTCGCCGAGGTGAAAGGGTTCGCGTTCACCCTGGGTGTGGTGACGATCATCGACGTGATCGTGATCTTCCTGTTCACCAAGCCCCTGGTGTCCCTGCTGTTGAGGCGTCCGTATTTCGCCCGGGGACAGCGACTTTCCGGATTGAGCCGCGAGAGCCTCGGAATGATGCCGACCGGTGCTGCCGCCGCGAAGGGGGCCTGACATGCCACGTCTGGCAGATCTCGGTAGTCAGCTGCAGCGCGGCGAGCGCTCCTTCGATTTCGTCGGGCGCAAGCGTCTGTGGATCCTGATCAGCTGTGTCGTGGTGGTGGTCTCGGCCCTCGGCCTCGGCTTCCGGCAGCTCGATCTCGGCGTCGAGTTCGATGGAGGCTCCGTCTTCGAGGTCCAGTCCGCCACCACCAGCGTGGAAGCAGTTCGCGACATCGCCGTGGGTGCCGGAGCGGAGGAGCCCAAGGTCCAGAAGTTGGGCAGCGACCGCTACCGGGTCGAGACCACCGCGGTCAGCACGGAGGAGGCGACGCCGATCACCGAGGCGTTGTCCAAGGAACTCAATGTGCCGCTGGACGAGGTCACCACGAACGTGGTCGGTCCCAGTTGGGGCGACGACGTCACCAAGAAGGCCCTGACGAGCCTGCTGATCTTTCTCGTCCTGGTGGCGGTCTATCTGGCGATCGCCTTCGAGCCAAAGATGGCTGTGGGGGCGTTGGTCGCGCTGCTCCACGACCTCATCATCACGACCGGTATCTATTCGATCGTCGGATTCGTGGTGACGCCGGCGACCGTCATCGGTCTGCTGACCATCCTCGGATATTCGCTGTACGACACTGTCGTCGTCTTCGACAAGGTCCGGGAGAACACGAAGGATCTCACCAAGTCGAACAAGCTGACGTTCAGCGGAGCGGCGAATCTGGCGGTCAATCAGACGCTGGTCCGCTCGATCAACACGACCGTGATCGCCCTGCTACCGGTCGGTGGGCTGTTGTTCGTCGGCGCCGGGCTGCTGGGGGCCGGAACGCTCAAGGACCTCGCGTTGGTGCTCTTCGTCGGCATGGCCGTCGGTGCGTACTCCTCGATCTGTCTCGCCACTCCATTGGCGGCCGGGCTGAAGGAGCGGGAGCCGGAGATGAAGGCACTGGCCAAACGGGTCGCCAGTCGCGAGGCAGCGCTCAGAAAAGCGGGCGCGCAGAGTCCTGCCCAGGGGGGCATCGCGGTCGCGGTGTCGACCGAGCGCGACCAGGCCGCCGAGGACGCCGACGCCGGGACTCGAACAGTTCGGAGGAGTCCGGCGAGCCCCGTGCACCGGGGGCGCGGGTCCAGCCCCGGCGTGGCCCCGGTCGAGAGCAACGGCAGAAAAAGCCCCGACGTTGAGTCGTGCTGCGGACTGGCGGGCCCTGGTGCGGGACGTCCCGGACTTCCCCGTGCCGGGCATCCTGTTCAAGGACATCGTCCCGGTCCTGGCCGACCCGGACGGCCTGGCGGCGATGACCGCGGAGCTCATCGACGTCGCGCGTGCGTGGGAGCCCGATGTCGTGGTCGCCATCGAGGCACGGGGTTTTCTGCTGGGTGCGCCGATCGCCCTCGCCCTCGGCGTCGGGCTGGTGCCGGTGCGCAAGCCCGGCAAGCTGCCCTACACGACGCGGTCGGTGGCGTACGCGCTGGAGTACGGCGAAGCGGTGCTGCACATGCACACCGACGCCCTCAGGCCCGGCGCACGGGCGGTCCTGGTGGACGACGTCCTGGCCACCGGGGGAACGCTGGCGGCGACGGCCCACCTGGTCTCCGTGTCCGGCGGGACGGCGGTCGGCGCCGTCGTCGCGCTCGAGATTGCCGGGCTGGGAGCCAGGGACCGGCTGGCGAACCTGCCCCTGACCTCGCTCGACGTCGTCTGACGCCGGGAGTTCCCGCCGGTTAACATGGCACGGTGACCGAGCCCGTGGTGCCCACCACGACCCCGGACGCCCCACCGCCCACCCGACGCGTCCGGGCCCGGCTGGCGCGCCTGGGCGGCACCCGTACGCCCTCCGGCAACCCGGTTCTCGAGCCGCTGTTCCGCAGCGTGCGTGAGTCGCACCCGAAGGCCGACCTCCGCCTGCTGGAGCGCGCGTACGACGTCGCCGAGGAATGCCACCGCGGGCAACTACGCCGCTCCGGTGACCCGTACATCACGCACCCGCTCTCGGTCGCGACGATCCTGGCCGAGCTGGGTATGGAGCCCCCGACGCTGTGCGCGGCGCTGCTGCACGACACCGTCGAGGACACCGACTACACGATCGAGGCGGTCGCGTCCGACTTCGGTTCCGAGATCGCCTCGCTCGTCGACGGCGTCACCAAGCTGGACAAGGTCCACTACGGCGACGCCGCGCAGGCCGAGACCGTCCGCAAGATGGTCATCGCGATGGCCCGCGACATCCGGGTGCTGGTCATCAAGCTCGCGGACCGTCTGCACAACATGCGGACGCTGCGGTACATGCCGCAGGCGAAGCAGGAGCGCACCGCGCGGGAGACGCTGGAGATCTACGCGCCGCTCGCGCACCGCCTCGGTATGAACACGGTGAAGTGGGAGCTGGAGGATCTCTCGTTCGCCACGCTTTATCCCAAGATGTACGACGAGATCGTGCGCCTGGTCGCGGACCGCGCGCCCTCGCGCGACGACTACCTCGCGGTCGTCATCGACCAGGTCTCGGCGGACCTGGGAAAGGCGCGCATCAAGTCCCGCGTCACCGGCCGTCCGAAGCACTACTACTCGATCTACCAGAAGATGATCGTGCGCGGCCGCGACTTCGCCGACATCTACGACCTGGTCGGCATCCGCATCCTGGTCGACTCCGTCCGGGACTGCTACGCGACGCTCGGCGCGGTGCACGCGCGCTGGAACCCGGTGCCCGGCCGGTTCAAGGACTACATCGCGATGCCGAAGTTCAACATGTACCAGTCGCTGCACACGACCGTGATCGGGCCGGAGGGCAAGCCGGTCGAGCTGCAGATCCGCACGCACGCCATGCACCGTCGCGCCGAATACGGCGTCGCCGCGCACTGGAAGTACAAGGCCGAGGTCAACGGCGAGCAGTCCGGCACCCCTGGCACCCTCGCCGCCTCCAGCGGCGAGAAATCCGCCGGCGAGGACATGGTCTGGCTGCGCCAGCTGCTCGACTGGCAGAAGGAGACCGCCGACCCCGGCGAGTTCCTGGAGTCGCTGCGCTTCGACCTCGGCAGCGCCGAGGTGTACGTCTTCACCCCCGGCGGTGACGCCGTCGCGCTCCCCTTGGGATCGACGCCCGTCGACCTCGCCTACGCCGTCCACACCGAGGTCGGGCACCGGTGCATCGGCGCCCGTGTCAACGGCCGCCTGGTGCCGTTGGAGAGCAAGGTCAACAACGGCGACGTGGTGGAGATCCTCACAGCCAAGGGCACCGGGTCCGGATCGGGGCCGAGCCGGGACTGGCTCGATTTCGTCGCCAGCCCGCGGGCCCGCAACAAGATCAAGCAGTGGTTCTCCAAGGAGCGGCGCGAGGAGGCGATCGAGCGCGGCAAGGACCAACTGGCGCGCGCGATGCGCAAGCAGGGCCTCCCCATCCAGCGTCTGCTCACCTCGGAGTCGCTGACCGCGATCGCCCACGAACTGCGGCTGGCCGACATCTCCGCGCTGTACGCGGCGGTCGGCGAGGGGCACAACTCCGCGCAGGGGGTCGTGCAACGGCTCGTGCAGTCCCTGGGCGGCACCGACTCCACGACCGAGGACGTCGCGGAGGCGACCACCCCGACGCGCTCACGCGGGAAGATCCGCCCGCACGGCGACCCCGGTGTCGTGGTGAAGGGCGTGGACGACGTCTGGGTGAAGCTGGCGCGGTGCTGCACCCCGGTGCCGGGCGACGAGATCATCGGCTTCGTCACCCGCGGGAGCGGGGTCTCGGTGCACCGCACCGACTGCACCAACGTCGCCTCGATCGGGACCCAGCAGGAGCGGATGCTCGACGTCGAGTGGGCGCCGACCTCGTCCTCGGTGTTCCTCGTCTCGATCCAGGTCGAGGCGCTGGACCGCGCGCGGCTGCTCTCCGACATCACCCGCGTGTTGTCGGACCAGCACGTGAACATCCTGTCCGCGACCGTCGCGACGACCCGCGACCGGATCGCCGTCAGCAAGTTCACCTTCGAGATGGGCGACCCGAAGCACCTCGGGCACATCCTCAAGGCGGTCCGCGGTATCGACACCGTCTTCGATGCCTACCGCGTCACCGGCGCCGGCTCACCGAGCTAGCGCTCCCCGACGTCGTCCGCGGGAGATGTCACCAGCACGGACAACCGGTCAGCTGAACTCGCCGAGCACCTTCTCGGCCTCGACGAGCCATTCGCGACGGGCGGCGACGGCGGCCTCGGCGTCGGCGATGGCCTTGGCGTTGCCGGAGGCGCGGGCCTTGTCGGCCTGCTTCTCGTACTTGGCGATCGCGGCCAGCAGGGAGTCGACGGTCTCCTGGGCGCGGGCCTTGGCGGCAGGGTTGCTGCGCTGCCGCGCCACGTCCTCGGCGGCACGCACCGCGGTCTCGACGGCGGACAGCCGGCTCTCGACCCGGCCGCGGGCGTCGCGGGGGAGCGACCCGGCCTTCTCCCAGCGGTCGTGGATCCCACGCAGCGCGGCGCGAGCCGACGCGGCGTCGGTGACCGGCAGCAGTCGCTCGGCCTCGACGACCAGCGCCTCCTTGGCGGCGAGGTTCGTGCTGAGCTCGGCGTCCTTGGCGGCGAAGGTCGAGTTCCGGGCGGCGAAGAACTGGTCCTGGGCGGCCTTGAACCGCTCCCACAGTGCGTCGTCGACCTCACGCGCGGCTCGTCCCGCCGACTTCCAGTCCTTCATCAGGTTGCGGAACGCGTCCGAGGTCGCGCCCCAGTCCGTGGACGACGTCAGGGCCTCGGCCTTGGCGACCAGGGCCTCCTTGGCCGCCTTCGCGGCGTCCCGCGTGGCCGTCAGCTCCGAGTAGTGCGCCTTGCGCCGCTTGCTGAACTGCGAGCGGGCCGCGGAAAAGCGGGACCACAGCTCGTCGTCGGACTTGCGGTCCAGCCGGGGAGCGGCCTTCCACTCATCGAGCAGAACGCGGATCCGGTCCCCGCCGACCCGCCATTCGGTGCCGGCGCCGATCGCTTCGACGTCGGCCACGATGCGCTCCTTGACCACCTTGGCCTCGGCGATCATCTTCGCCCGCGCGGCCCGGGCCGCGGCGCCGCGGGACTTCGCGAGCTGCTCCAGCCCCGTGATCCGCGCGTCCAACGCCGCGAGGTCGCCGATGGCCGCGACGTCGACCAGGGAGGCCTGAATCCGCTCGATCGCGGTGCGGGCCTCCTTCTCCGCGACGTCGGTATCCCGGATCCGGTGCTCGAGCAGGTCCACCTCGACGACGAGGTTGTCGTAGCGGCGGCCGTAGAACTCGAGCGCCTCCGCGGGCGGGCCGGCCTGCCAGGACCCGATCGACCGGTCCCCGGCCGGGGTGCGGACGAACACCGTCCCCTCGGCGTCCACGTAGCCCCACGCCGACCGGTCGACGGGAGCAGCTGTCGCGGCCGGAATCTCGGCCGGGGTGGGCACCTCGGCGGCCGGCGGCGGAACGGGCGCAGGCGCGGGCTCGACGGCG
The DNA here is from genome assembly GCA_963756785.1 of uncultured Actinomycetota bacterium. Classification (GTDB taxonomy): domain Bacteria; phylum Actinomycetota; class Actinomycetes; order Sporichthyales; family Sporichthyaceae; genus Sporichthya. Next base: position 757,260 of record CAVWPF010000007.1, on the reverse strand, counting down.
ACGGGCTCATCGGGGATCGGCGCGGCCTCGACGGCGACCGGCTCGTCAGGGATCGGCGCCGCCTCGACGGCGACCGGCTCGTCAGGGATCGGCGCCGCCTCGACGGCGGGCCCGTCAGAAACGGGTGCCGCCTCGGTCGTCACCTGGCCGCGCGTGACGTCACCGGGCTGGTCGCCGTCGACCTGCTCGGGGGTGTCAGTCACGGTTCCTCCTTGCCGTTGCCGGCTTCGGTACTGCGCCCTCAGGGGGTGCTGGTGGCGGTGGGGCTGCTCGAGGCCTTCGGGCTGCTGGTCGCCTTGGGCTTCGCCGTCGCCTTGGGGCTCGGGGTCGGTGTGGCGGCGGCCTTCGGCTCCTTGGTGATCGTCACCTTGTTGATGGTGACCTTGTTCTTCGGTGCGTCGTTCGCCCCGGTGTCCTCGTTGACCTTGGTGCCGGCCTTGGCGATCTCGGTGAGGACCTTGAGCCCGGAGATGATCTTGCCGAACGGAACATAGTCCGGTCCGAACTCCGAGTCCTTGAACATCATGAAGAACTGACTGCCGTTCGTGTTCGGACCCGCGTTGGCCATCGCCACGACGCCGGCCTCGTAGGTGGCGCCCTCAAGGTTCTCGTCCGGGAAGCTGTAGCCCGGCCCGCCGCGCCCGGTGGCGTCGGGATCGCCGCACTGGAGCACGTAGGTGCCGGTGCTGTTCAGCTCGCGGTGGCACTGGGTGTCGTCGAAGTACTTCGCCTTGGCAAGGTGCACGAAGTTGTTGACTGCGCACGGCGCCTTGGCCGCGTCCATCTCCATCACGACCGGCTTGTTGTTGATCGAGATCGTCGCCTGGAACTTGCCCTTCGCCGGGGCGAGGCTCTTCGGCACGCCGACGTCCTTGGACGCCGGGCTACCGTCCGCGGTGTAGGTGCAGTTGACGAAGCCCGCCGGCGCCGGCACGGGCGTGGCGGTGGGCTCCGGGGTCGGGGTGGACTCCGCCGCCACGGTCGAGTCGTCGTCGTCGAGCAGCGCCTGCACGCCGAGAATGGCACCGACCACGGCGCCGCCCGCCAGGATCACGGCGACCAGACCGGCCATCGTGCGCATGCGGCGCTTCTTGGCCGCTGCCGCGGCTGCGGCCCGGCGCTCCGCAGCCAGTTCGCGGCGCCGTTCGGCGCTCGTCTTTTTCCCCTGCCCGGCCACGCCCTGCTCCTCGTCGCTTTTCGTACTCCCGATCGTCCCGGCCGCCTGTGGCGTCGGCGACGCACAGTCTAGGGAAACAGTCGGAGGGCCCTGCCCCCCGACGACCTCCGACAGCCGCTGCCCAGTCCGCGGACAGCGCGCTCCCAGGGGACGAGCGGCGGCCCGGGTAGTCTCGCGGCGTCAGATTGTCAGGGGAGGTCGCTCGCTTGTTCGTCGCCGGATTCCCGTCCGCCATGTTCGCGACCAACTGTTACGTCGTGGCTCCCGCGCCGGGCGAACAGTGCGTCGTGGTGGACCCGGGCATCGACGTGGTGGACCAGCTTGAGGCCCTGCTGGCCGAGCATCGGCTCCAGCCGGTCGCCGTGATGCTCACCCACGGTCACATCGACCACACCTTCTCGGTGGCCCCCGTCTGCGGCGCCCGCGGTATCCCCGCCTGGATCCACCCCGACGACCGTGAGCTCCTGGCCGATCCGGGTAAGGGCATGGGTGTGTCCACCGCCGCGATGTTCGGGGGCAAGCTCGACTGGACCGAACCGGACGACGTGAGGCTGCTCGACGACGGCGCGCCGATCGAGCTGGCGGGCCTGAGCTTCACCGTCGACCACGCGCCGGGCCATACCCCGGGCTCGGTGATGTTCCGCCTACCGCCGGACGCCGACGTCCCGGAGCACCTGCTGCTGTCCGGCGACGTCCTGTTCCAGGGGTCGATCGGCCGCACCGACCTGCCGGGCGGGAGCTACGAGCAGATGATGCACAGTCTGGCGGCCAAGATCCTGCCGCTCGCCGACGGCACCATGGTGCTGCCCGGGCACGGCGGGGCGACGACCATCGGTGCAGAACGCGCCACCAATCCGTACCTGGCCGAGGCGGCACCACTCGCCGGGCCGACCCGTGGGATGTAGGGACACATGATCCGCACGCACACCGGCGGCTCGCTGCGCGCGTCCGACGCCGGCACGACCGTCATCCTGGCCGGCTGGGTCGCCCACCGGCGCGATCACGGCGGAGTCGCCTTCCTCGACCTGCGCGACGCCTCGGGCGTCGTCCAGGTGGTCGTGCGCGACGAGTCGGTCGCCCACGGGCTGCGCAACGAGTACTGCCTCAAGGTGACCGGCGAGGTCTCGCTGCGCCCGGAGGGGAACGCGAACCCGAACCTGACCACCGGGGAGATCGAGGTCATCGCCACCGAGGTGATCGTGCTCTCCGAAGCGGCGCCGCTGCCCTTCCCGATCGACGACCACGGCGTCGGGAACATCAGCGAGGAGGCGAGGCTCAAGTACCGCTACCTCGACCTGCGCCGCGCCGACATGGCCGCCAACATGCGCCTGCGCAGCAAGGTCACCCACGTCATCCGTGAGGTGATGGAGTCCGAGGACTTCCTCGACGTCGAGACCCCGTACCTGACCCGGTCCACTCCCGAGGGCGCCCGCGATTTCCTCGTGCCGGTGCGCCTGCAGCCCGGCACCTGGTACGCGCTGCCCCAGTCACCGCAGTTGTTCAAGCAGCTGCTGATGGTCGCCGGCCTCGAGCGGTACTACCAGATCGCGCGCTGCTTCCGGGACGAGGACTTCCGTGCCGACCGGCAGCCGGAGTTCACCCAGTTGGACGTGGAGATGTCCTTCGGCACACGCGAGGACATCGTCCGTCTCACCGAGAAGGTGCTGCGGGCGCTGTGGTCCGGGGTCCTGGACTACGACATCCCCGACCCGATCCCGCACATGACCTGGCACGAGGCCGAGCGGCGTTACGGCTCCGACAAGCCGGACCTGCGTTTCGGGTGCGAGCTGGTCGATCTGACCTCCTACTTCGCCGCGACGGAGTTCCGGGTCTTCCAGGCCCAGCACGTCGGTGCGGTAGTGATGCCCGGCGGCGCGGCACAGACCCGTCGAGAGCTGGACAACTGGCAGGACTGGGCAAAGTCCCGCGGCGCCAAGGGCCTGGCGTATGTGACGGTGGGTCAGGATGGCACGCTCGGCGGCGTGGCGAAGAATCTGTCCGAGGCGGAGCGGGACGGCCTGATGGCCGCCGCGGGCGCGAGCCCCGGCGACTGCATCTTCCTCGCCGCGGGGGAGTGGACCTCGACCGTCGCCCTGCTGGGGGCGGCCCGCCTGGAGATCGGCAAGCGGTGTGAACTGATCGACTCGTCCCGCTGGGAGTTCGTCTGGATCGTCGACGCCCCGATGTTCGAGAAGAACTCTCACGGCGGGTGGACCGCGGTGCACCACCCCTTCACCTCGCCGACGCCGGAGTTCGTCGACTCCTTCGACGTCGAACCTGCGGCCGCCCTCTCCGATGCCTACGACATCGTCGTGAACGGCTCGGAGATCGGCGGCGGGTCGATCCGTATCCATCGCAGCGATGTCCAGGCCCGCGTCTTCGAGCTGATCGGGCTGAGCAAGGACCAGGCCGAGGACCAGTTCGGTTTCCTGCTCGAGGCGTTCGCGTACGGGCCGCCGCCGCACGGCGGCATCGCCCTCGGTCTGGATCGGGTCTGCGCCATGCTGGCCGGGACGGAGACCATCCGCGACGTCATCGCCTTCCCGAAGACCGCCTCCGGCGGCGACCCGCTGACCGGTGCCCCGTCGCCCATCACCCCGGCTCAGCGCAAGGAAGCGGGAATCGACGCGCCTCCGCCGGCGTAGTGCACCGAGGAGGAGCCATGGCTCGCCGTGCATCCAGGTCCGCCGCGGCTTTGTCTCCCTCGTGTTCTGACGCTACGTCAGCATTTCCCCGCGGCCCAGACTCCGGTTTCCGACGGGGCGTCAGAAAGTAGTGACGGATGGGTGAATGCGATCTTGCCAGCACTCGAACTGGTGTTCGAGTTTTGGTAGGATTGCGCCATGACCGTGGGGACGGACTTCAGGGTTACTCTGGCGCTGGAATTGCTGGCCGGCGCCGTGGAGCTGACGCCGGCCGGTGAGGACGGGAAGGCGACGACAGCCTCGTGGCTGGCGGCGAAACTGTCGTTGCATCCGGGGGAGGCCACGGCCCGGGTTCAGGGAGCGGACATGCTCTGCCGGCACCGTGCCTGCTCCGTGAGGGCGTGGGGCTGCACGCCGGGCACATCACCCGGCTGGCCCGCCACATCGAGGCCGTCCTCGACCCGGACGGGGACCCCGAACGGGCGGCGAAGGCCCGGCGGTCGCGTGGGCTGACGATCACGAACCTCGGCTGCGGTCAGCACAGGATCTCCGGCACTCCGACCGATGAGACCGCTGCCCTGCTCAATGCCGCGATCGCCCCCCTGGCCGCACCCCGGCCGGCAGTTCCTGCGCTTCGGGGACGCACCCAAGTCCCGCGGGGTGGCCCCCACCTGCACGTCACCGCCGCCATCGAGTCCCTGCGCGGCGATGCAGGGCACCCGTTCGCCCGCACCGCCACCGGAGAGGACCTGGACCTGGCCACGCTGCGACGGTTGGCCTGCGATGCCGGGATCACCCCGATCGTGGCCAACCCCCTCGGCGAGCCGCTGGCTGTCGGGCGGGAATCGCGCGTCGCGACCCGCGACGGACTCCACCACACCCCGCCGAACGCCGAACCCGAAGCCGGGCGTCATCCGGGCGGCGTCAGGGCGGGGCCGAACTAAGGTCAGCGGCGTGAGTGAACCGGAGACCCTGTTCGAGTCGGCGGGAAAGGCCCACCGGCAGGCGCCGCTGGCGGCCCGCATGCGGCCGCGGACGCTCGACGAGGTCGTCGGGCAGGACCACCTGCTGAAGGCCGGCGCGCCGCTGCGCCGGCTGGTCGACGCGGCCGGCAAGGCCGGACCGGCGGCGCCGTCCTCGGTGCTGCTGTGGGGCCCGCCGGGGACCGGCAAGACCACGCTGGCGCGGATCATCTCCGCTGCGACCGGCCGGCAGTTCGTGGAGCTCTCCGCCGTCAGCGCCGGCGTCAAGGACGTTCGGGACGCGCTGGCCGGGGCGAAGAAGCACCTGTCCGTCGGCGGGCCGGAGACCGTGCTGTTCCTCGACGAGGTGCACCGCTTCTCCAAGGCCCAACAGGACTCGCTGCTGCACGGGGTCGAGGACCGCATCATCACCCTGGTCGCCGCGACCACGGAGAATCCCCATTTCTCCGTGATCTCACCGCTCCTGTCGCGGTCCCTGCTGCTCACCCTGCGCCCGCTCACGGACGTCGACGTCGGTGTGCTGATCGACCGGGCCCTGGCGGCCGCGCACGGCCTCGGCGGGGCCGTCACCTTGGCCGGGGAGGCCCGCGAGCACCTGCTGCGGATCGCGGGCGGGGACGCCCGCCGGGCGCTGACCGCCCTGGAGGCCGCCGCCGGGGCCGCGCTGGACGTCGGTGGCGACGCGACGACCCCGGAGATCACGCTCGAGCTCGTCGAGCACGCGGTTGCCCAGGCCGCGGCGCGCTACGACCGCGACGGCGACCAGCACTACGACGTCATCAGCGCCTTCATCAAATCCCTGCGGGGGAGCGACGTGGACGCCGCCCTGCACTACCTGGCGCGGATGATCGAGGCCGGTGAGGACCCGCGGTTCATCGCCCGCCGGCTGGTCATCCTCGCCAGCGAGGACATCGGGATGGCGGACTCCACCGCGCTGCAGACCGCGACCGCCGCCGCCCAGGCGGTCCAGCTGATCGGCATGCCGGAAGCCCAACTCAACCTCGCCCACGCCACGATCGCCCTCGCCGTGGCGCCCAAGTCCAATGCCGTGACCACCGCGCTCGGGGCCGCGATCGACGACCTGCGTAACGGTGTCGCCGGGGCCGTACCGGGCCATCTGCGGGATTCGCACTACCCCGGCGCCCAGAAGCTCGGCCACGGTCAGGGCTACAAGTACTCCCACGACTACCCCCACGGGGTGGTCGCCCAGCAGTACGCCCCGGATGCGGTCGTGGGGAAGAACTACTACGGCCCCACGGCCAACGGCGCCGAGAAGGAGCTCACCGAGCGAGTCGCCCGGTTACGGCAGATCGTGCGCGGGGACACCGACTGAGAAGCTCCGGGACCCCGGATAGGGTCACTGTCGCTGATCGGACAAGCGGAAGGACGTGAACGGGTGTCCCCTGGAGAGGTCGCGGGGCTGATCGTTGCCGTCGCGTGGGCGGTGCTCGTGCTCTTCCTGTCCTACGTGCTGGTCAAGCTCGGCGGGGCGCTCAAGGAGCTGACCCGGGTCGTCGGCGAGGTCGGTGACTCCACGGTGCCGGTGCTCCACGAAGTGACCGCGACCGTCGCCACCACGAACATCACGCTGACCTCCGTCGAGGAGATCACCGGCAACGTCTCGTCGATCACGCGCAACGCGAAGGCCCTCACGGCGATCGCGACCGTCGGCATGGGGAACCCGCTGATCAAGGCCGTGTCCTTCACCTACGGCGTGCGCCGGGCGATGGGCGGCAAGAAGCAGCGCGAGATGCAGAAGCGGGTCAAGGACGAAATGCGCCGTGACGCGCACCGCAAGCGCCGCGGCAGCCGGCGCGCGAAGAAGTCCGCGGGTAAGGCGACCCGGCGGGTCGGCAAGTGAAAAGTTTGTTCTGGACCGGAATGGGTGTCGCGGTGGGGGTGCTCGCCACCCGGAAGGCCTCTCGGGCGCTCGAGCAGTTCACGCCCGAGGGAATCTCCGACCGGCTGGCCGGGAGCATCACGGACCTCGGTGACGCCATCCGCCAGTTCGGAATGGACGTGCGCGAGGCGATGTGGGACCGCGAGGATGAACTGCGCGACGCGTTCGGCCTCGGTGACAGTCTCGACACGAAAGATGCTTCGGCAAGGTAAGTCATGGATTCCGCAGAAATTCGCAACCGGTTCCTCGCGTTCTTCGAGAAGAACGGCCACACGATCGTCCCGTCGGCGTCGCTGATCGCCGACGACCCGACGCTGCTGCTCGTGCCCGCCGGCATGGTGCCGTTCAAGCCGTACTTCCTGGGCGAGCAGACGCCCGCGTGGAAGCGCGCCACCAGCGTGCAGAAGTGCGTGCGGACCCCGGACATCGACGAGGTCGGCAAGACGACGCGGCACGCCACGTTCTTCCAGATGGCCGGCAACTTCTCCTTCGGCGACTACTTCAAGGCCGGCGCGATCCCGCTGGCGTGGGAGCTCCTCACGGGCCCCGTGGTCGACGGCGGATACGGCTTCGACGGCGACCGGCTCTGGGTGACGGTCTATCAGGACGACGACGAGGCCATCGACATCTGGCACCGCGACGTCGGTGTGCCGCTCGACCGGATCCAGCGCCGCGGCCTGGCCGACAACTACTGGCACATGGGCGTTCCCGGCCCCGGTGGACCCTGCTCGGAGATCTACTTCGACCGAGGCCCGGACCACGGCAGGGAAGGGGGGCCGATCGCGGACGAGGAGCGCTACCTCGAGGTCTGGAACCTCGTCTTCATGCAGTCCGAGCTCTCCGAGGTCCGCACCAAGGTCGACTTCGACATCCGCGGTGACCTGCCCGCGAAGAACATCGACACCGGCCTGGGCTGCGAGCGGATGGCCGCGATCCTCCAGGGCGTCGAGAACATCTACGAGATCGACACCACCCGCAAGATCCTCGACCGCGCCACCGAGCTCACCGGCGTCAAGTACGGGCAGGACGAGCGCCGGGACGTCTCGCTGCGCGTGATCGCGGACCACTCCCGCACCGCGGCGATGCTGATCGGCGACGGCGTTACGCCGGGCAACGAGGGCCGCGGCTACGTCCTGCGCCGGATCATGCGCCGGGTCACCCGCAACATGCGCCTGCTCGGCGGGCCCGAGACGAATATGCGTGAACTGATCGACGCGACGATCGGGGCGATGTCTCCGCAGTACCCTGAGCTGATCTCCGAGTCGTCCCGGATCCACGCGGTCGCCGAGGCCGAGGAGGCCGCGTTCCTGCGCACGCTGCGCGCCGGCACGACGATCCTCGACACCGCGGTCGCGGACACCAAGAAGGCCGGCTCCACCAAGCTGTCCGGTGAGCAGGCCTTCGCGCTGCACGACACCTACGGGTTCCCCATCGACCTGACACTGGAGATGGCGGGGGAGCAGGGGATCGAGGTCGATCGCGAGGCCTTCACGCGCCTCATGACCGAACAGCGTGCCCGCGGCAAGGCCGACGCGAAGGCGAAGAAGACCGGCCACGTCGACGTTTCCGTCTACCGCGACGCGTTGACTGCAGCGGGGTCGCCGGTCGACTTCCTCGGCTACACCGAGGTGATCTCCGAGGCGACCGTGCTCGGCCTGATCACCGCCGGCGTCCCGGTGCCGACGGTCACCGAGGGCGACGAGGTCGAGGTCGTGCTCAACCGCACGCCGTTCTACGCCGAGGGCGGCGGACAGCTGGCGGACCACGGCCTGATCGTCTCCGGCACCGGAGCCCGCATCGCGGTGCACGACGTGCAGTCGCCGCTGACCGGGTTGATCGTGCACCGGGCCAAGGTGATTGCGGGTCAGCTGACGGTGGGTGATTCCGTCCGCGCCGAGGTCGACGTCGCTCGCCGCGGAGCCATCTCCCGCTCGCACACCGCGACGCACCTGGTCCACAAGGGTCTTCGCGAGGCGCTGGGTGAGACCGCCGCGCAGGCGGGGTCGGAGAATTCGGCCGGCCGCTTCCGCTTCGACTTCTCCTCACCCACGGCGGTGCCGACCTCGGTGCTCGCCGACGTCGAGGACCGCGTGAACCAGGTCCTCATCGAGGACCATCCGGTGATCGCCGAGGTCATGAGCCAGGACGAGGCGAAGCGTTCCGGCGCGATCGCGATGTTCGGCGAGAAGTACGGCGACACGGTGCGCGTGGTGTCCGTCGGGGACTACTCCCGCGAGCTCTGCGGCGGCACCCACGTCGCGCGGTCGGGTCAGCTCGGGCTGATCAAGCTGCTCGGCGAGGCCTCGATCGGTGCCGGCGTGCGCCGCGTCGAGGCGCTGGTCGGTACCGATGCCTACCGGTTCCTGGCCCGCGAGCACGTCCTGGTCTCCCAGCTCGCCGAGACGTTCAAGGCGCGTCCGGAGGAGCTGCCGGACCGGATCTCCGGGGTGCTCGCGCGCCTCAAGGAGGTCGAGAAGGAGCTCGAGGGTGTCCGCGCCGGCGCGGTCCTGGCCGCGGCGGGGGAGCTCGCGGCCAACGCGACGGACATCGGCGGCGTGGCCTACGTCGGCACGAGACTGCCGGACGAGACCAAGGCCGACGACCTGCGCAAGCTTGTCCTGGATGTTCGGGGGCGGATCGGGGACTCCCGGCCGTCGGTGGTCGTCGCGGTCGCCGCGGCGGGCGGTCGTCCCGCGCTCGTGATCGCCACCAACGAAGGCGGCCGGGCCCGTGGCCTGAAGGCGGGCGCCCTGGTCAAGGTCGCCGCCGGAATTCTCGGCGGCGGGGGCGGCGGCAAGGACGACGTTGCCCAGGGCGGCGGAGCGGACCCGACGAGGATCGACGACGCCCTCGCGGCCGTCGCCGCTGCGGTCGCCGCGGCTTCCTGATGCGCCGCGGGGTGCGGCTGGCGGTCGATCTGGGCTCCGTCCGCATCGGGGTCGCGGCCTGTGATCCCTCCGGTCTGCTGGCGTTCCCGCTGGAGACCGTGCGACGGGGCAGCGGCGACGTCGAGCGGCTCGCCGCGCTCGCGACCGAGCACGCGGTGCTCGAAGTCGTCCTCGGGCTGCCCCGGGCGCTTTCCGGCCGCGAGACCGAAGCGGCCCGGACCGTGCGGACCTTCGCCGATCGCCTGGCGGCGGTCCTGCCGTGCCCGTTGCGTCTGGTCGACGAGCGCCTGAGCACCGTGACGGCCGGTTCCCAGATGCGCGCCGCGGGGGTCAGCGCCCGCAAGGGCCGCTCGGCGATCGACCAGGCGGCTGCCGTGGTTTTCCTCCAGGCCGCGCTGGACGCCGAACGGGGAACCGGGGACGCGCCGGGAGAGCCGGTCCCGGCCCCCGGTCTGGGATAATCCCTGCAGTGAGTGACTACAGCCTGCCGCCGAACGCCCCCGCCGCCGACGAGCCCCTCGGGGCAGGAGACGCGGCTGCCCGGCGACCCCGCAAGCCGCACCGCCGCAAGCGGCGGAAGCAGCTGATCGCCGTGGTGCTCTCGCTGCTCGTCCTCGGGGGGATCGCCGCGGTGTCGACGGTCGGGATCTCGCGGGTCTACGACAAGCTCACCGAGGGCACGGCGGACTTCGCGGGCCCGCCCGGCGAGGAGAAGGTCGTCCAGGTCACCCGGGGTTCCAGCATCCGTGCGATCGGCCGGGCGCTGGAGGAAGCCGGCGTGGTGCGGACCGAGGGCTCGTTCGTCGCGTCCGCCCGGGACGACTCCCGTGCATCGACCCTGCAGCCTGGCTTCTACCGGCTCAATCTCAACATGCCCGCCGACCTGGCGCTGGCGAAGATGCTCGACCCCTCGTCGCGGATCCTGGCCCGCATCGTCATCCCCGAGGGGCGCACGGTCACCCAGATCGTCACCACGCTCGCTGCGGAGTCCGGCCTTGAGCGGTCGGCGTTCCAGAAGGTCCTGGACAACCCGAAGACCCTCGGCCTGCCGAGCTGGGCCAAGAACAACCCCGAAGGCTTCCTCTTCCCGGCCACCTACGACGTGGAGCCCGACGCCACCGCCGAGTCGGTCCTGAAAAGCATGGTTGCGCGCTTCAACGCGGCCGCCACCAGCACCGACCTGGTCTCACGCGCGGCCCTGGTCGGCCGGACGCCGCTTGAGGTGCTGACGATCGCGAGCCTGATCGAGAAGGAGGCCCGGCTCTCGCCGGACCAGCCCAAGGTCGCGCGGGTCATCTACAACCGGCTCGAGATCGACATGAAGCTTCAGCTCGACAGCACCGTGCACTACGCGGTGGGCGGCACGGAGGTCGTCACCACCACGGCCCAGCAGCGGGCGACGGATTCGCCCTACAACACCTACCTCTACGCGGGGCTGCCCCCGGGCCCGATCGCCTCGGCCGGCGAGGCGGCCATCGAGGCCGCCCTGACCCCGGCGGCCGGCGACTGGATCTACTTCGTCGCCGTCAATCCGGACACCGGCGAGACCAAGTACGGCGTCAACGCGGCCGAGCATGCGCGCAACGTCGAGGAGTTCCGCGCCTGGCTGCGCGCCAACCCGGGCCGGTGAGCCCCACCCGGGCCGCGGTCCTCGGTTCGCCGATCCGGCATTCGCTGTCGCCGGTCCTGCACGCCGCGGCCTACCGCGTGCTCGGGCTGGACTGGACCTATGACGCGCATGAGGTCGCCTCCGACGGTCTGGCGGCGTTCCTGGGACGCCTCGGCGGCGATCTGCCGGGCGACTGGCGCGGGCTGTCGCTGACGATGCCGCTCAAGCGCGCGGCGATCCCGCTCTGCACCGAACTGGACGAGGTCGCCCGGGTCACCAACGCCGCGAACACGCTCACCTTCACCGACGGTGCGGTACATGGCGCCAACACGGATGTCCCTGGCCTGGTGAACGCGCTCGCCGGGTGCGGGGTCACCAGCGTGGAGCGGGCTGTGGTGCTGGGCGGGGGAGCGACCGCGGCGGCTGCGGTGGCCGCGCTGGCGCAGATCTGCACCGGCCCGGTGGAGGTGTTCGTCCGCACCCCGGAGCGCGCCGCCGAACTGCTGCCGGTGGCCGCGCACTACGGGCTCGAGCTGCGGGTGGCAGCGTGGGCCGACGCCGGCCTCGCGCTGCCCGCGCCGCTCGTCATCTCCACCACACCGACGGGGGCCGCCGATGCCCTCGCCGCCGCCGTGCCAGGGGTCCCGGCGGTGCTCTTCGACGTGCTCTACGACCCCTGGCCCACTCCGCTGGCCGCAGCCTGGTCCGCCGCGGGTGGCACAGTGCTGGGCGGCCTCGATCTACTCGTCCATCAGGCAGTGCTGCAGGTGGAACTGATGACGGGTCAGGTCGTCGACCGACCGGCCGTGGGCACCGCGATGCTGACCGCCGGCCGGGCCGTGTTGGACGAGCGCGGGCTCAGCCGTCGCTGAGGTCGAAGTTGCCCGTCTGCAGCTGCTCCCACGACACGTTCCAGTCCTGGTAGCGGTTCCAGAGCTCGGTGAACTTGCGCGGGGAGCCGGTGGTGATGACCGGGTCGCCCATGATCGTGTTGTTGAACAGCCACCGCATGTCGGAGAGGCGCATACCCACGCACCCGTGGCTCGTGTTCGCCGAGCCGATGCGGCCGTTCCAGGTTGCGTCGTGGATGAACTCACCGGAGTTCGTCATCCGCATCGCGTAGGACGAGAAGAGCGTGTAGTCCTCGGGCGCGTCGATCGCGTCGTTCGTCCACTTCTTGCCGAGGTCCTTCTCCATGATGACCTTGGTGCCGTTGCGGGTCTCCCAGCCGGCCTTGCCGGTGGAGACGTCGAAGCTGCGGATCACCTCGCCGTCACGCACCACCTGCAGGCGGTGCTTCCTGACGTCGACCTTGATCACCTGCTCGCGGCCGATCGTGAAGCTGTTCTCGCGCCGGGAGACGCCCCAGTTGCCGTCGCCCAGATCCATGCCGACGAGGTTCTCGCTGACCTTCACCTCGGTGCCGGAGGGCCAGAAGGTCTTGGGCCGCCAGTGCACCTCCTGCGAGTCGATCCAGTACCAGGCGCCCTCGACGGGCTCCGAGGTCTCGACCGACAGGGCCTGCAGGGCCGCCTCGCGGTTGGTGATGGGCTGGTCGAAGGCGATGACCACGGGTTGGGCGACCCCGACGGTGCTGCCGTCGGGCGGCGAGATCAGCGTGCTGCCGATGCTGTCCTTGTTCGAGACCTCGAGGGTGCTGAACCGGCTGGTCGAGCTGACTGCCGAACCCTTCTCGGACGTGCCGCGCGCGATGACCGTGTAGTCCTCGTTCGGGGACAGCCGGCGGTCCGCGACCCACGCGGAGCGGTCGTCGCTGAAGTCACCGGTGATGACGGTGCCCTCGGAGTCGAAGACCTGGACCTCGTCGATCCGGCCGTAGGTGCCGTTCACCGTGACGATGCTGTCCGGCTTCACATCCGTCGCGTCGTACGACGGGAAGACGGCGATCGCCATCGTCGAGTTCGCGGCGACCGGCGCGAGCTTCTCCTCGCCGTCTCCGCAGGCGGTCAGGGCCAGGACCGCAGCCCCCAGCAGGGCCGCGGCCCGCATCGTCGTTCTGTTCATGGTGCCCGACCGTCCTCGACCCTCGTAGCGTCTGTTCCGCGGTCCCCGTGCCGCGCACTGACAAGACGCCGACCCCCGCTTCGCGGTTGACCGGGTCGGCAGAACCGGAGAAATCTTCCGAAATGTCCGGTTCTGAGACCAGTATCCGTACGAATCCTCTTGATCACTATGGCTGGCGTGCCTGTGAATACGGAAGACACGCGAGTGACTGATGGGACTAAATTGAAGTGACCGCGACGATTCGCTGGGAGACGACGGCGGTGAGCGCCGTCGTGCTCGGGCTGATCTTCTGGATCCAGCTCGGAAACTCGGCCGCCCTGCCGGCCCATCTGTTCCTCGCCGCCGTCGGCGTACCCCTGGTCGTCATCGACCTCCGGGAGCACCGGCTCCCGAACTGGCTGACGCTGCCCGCCTATCCGGTGGCGGGCGCGCTGCTGGGTCTGGCGGCGATCGCGGACTCCGACTCCGAGCGCGCCTGGCGGGCGCTCGCCGGGATGGTCGCCCTGATCGCGTTCTACGAACTGATCGTCCGGATCAACCCGGCCGGGATGGGGTACGGCGACGTGAAGTTCGCCGGCGTCCTGGGCCTGTACCTGGGCTGGGCCGGGTGGGAGGCGCTGGTGGTCGGGACGTTGAGCGCCTTCGCCGCCGGCGCCGTCGTCGGCCTCGGGCTGCTGATCACGCGCCGCGCCCGCCTGGAGTCCTCGATCCCGTTCGGTCCGTTCATGCTGGCCGGAGCCGTGGTCGGCATCGTGGCGGGCACCGAGGTGGGCGACTGGTACGCGAACTGAGGGCGAACCGGGCGCGGCGGTGAACGTGGGAGAATTCCACCCATGTTGCGCTGGCTCACCGCTGGGGAATCCCATGGCCCCGCCCTCGTCGCGATCCTCGAGGGCATGCCGGCCGGCGTGCGCACGTCCACCAAGGAGGTGGCCGCGGAGCTCGCGCGGCGCCGCCTCGGCTACGGCCGCGGCGCCCGGATGAAGTTCGAGGCCGACGAGGTCGAGTTCCTCGGCGGGCTGCGCCACGGGAACACCCTCGGCGGCCCGATCGCGATCCGCGTCGGCAACACCGAGTGGCCCAAGTGGGAGCGGGTGATGGCCGCCGACCCCCTGGGCGCCGACGAACTCGACGCCCTGGGCAGCTCAGGCCGCAACGCGCCGCTGACCCGGCCACGGCCCGGCCACGCAGACCTCGCCGGCATGCAGAAGTACGGCTTCGACGACGCGCGCCCGATCCTCGAGCGTGCCAGCGCGCGCGAGACGGCGGCGCGGGTCGCGCTCGGCACCCTCGCCAAGGCCTTTCTCGCCCAGAGCGTCGATGCCGTCGTGATCAGCCATGTCGTCCGCATCGGCACCGCGGCCGCCCCGGCCGGTGTTCTCCCGGGTCCGCACGACTCCGAACGGGTGGACAACGACCCGGTCCGTTGCCTCGATCCCGATGCCTCGGCGGCGATGGTGGCCGAGATCGACGCCGCGAAGAGCGACGGAGACACCCTCGGCGGCGTGGTCGAGGTCGTGGTCCACGGCCTGCCGCCGGGCCTGGGGTCCTACGTGCACGGGGACCGTCGCATCGACGCCCGGCTGGCCGGCGCGCTGATGGGTATTCAGGCCATCAAGGGCGTCGAGGTCGGCGACGGCTTCGACCTGGCCGCCACGCGCGGCTCCGCCGCCCATGACGAGATCGAGACCGGCCCCGAGGGCGTGCGCCGCCGCACCGGTCGCGCCGGGGGCACCGAGGGCGGCATGAGCACCGGCGAGGTGCTGCGGGTGCGGGCGGCCATGAAGCCGATCTCCACCGTGCCGAAGGCTCTCGCCACCGTCGACGTGCGATCCCTGGAGCCGGCCACCGCCATCGCCCAGCGCTCGGACGCGTGCGCGGTCCCGGCCGCCGGCATCGTCGCCGAGGCGATGGTTGCGCTGGTCCTCGCTGATGCGGTGCTGGAGAAGTTCGGCGGTGACTCGATCGCCGAGACCGCGCGCAACGTGGCGGCGTACCGGGACGAGCTGGCCCGGCGCGGGCTCGCGTGACGCCGGTCGTGGTGCTGGTCGGCCCGCCCGGTGCCGGCAAGAGCACCGTCGCCAAGCTGGTCGCGAAGCGCCTGGACCTGCGGGTGCGGGACACCGACGCCGACATCGAGATCCGGGCCGGAAAGCCCATCTCGGAGATCTTCGTCGACGACGGGGAGCCGGCGTTCCGTGCACTCGAGCGCGAGGTGGTCGCGGAGGCCCTGGCCACCCACGACGGGGTACTCGCCCTCGGCGGCGGAGCCGTGCTCGATCCCGACACGCGGGCGCTGCTCGCCGATCATCGCGTGGTCTTCCTCGACGTCGGACTGGCCTCGGCCAGCCGCCGCGTCGGGTTCAACCGAGACCGGCCGCTGCTGCTCGGCAATCCGCGTTCCCAGCTGATGAAGCTGATGGAGGCGCGCCGCGCTTTCTACCTTCAGGTGGCCACGGCGACGGTCCCGGCGGACGGCCCCGCCGGGGCGGTGGCCGACGCCGTGATCGACGCCGTGTCCTCGACCCGCACGACCACAGGAGAGGCGAGCCCATGACCGGGACCCACGCAGCATCCACCCGGATCCGGGTCGGCGGGCCCGCGCCCTACGACGTGCTGGTCGGCCACGCGGTGACCCGGGAGCTCCCCGCCCTGCTCGGCGCCGGTGCCGCCCAGGTCGGCGTGATCGCGTCGCAGTCCCTGCACACCTTCGGTGCTTCGGTCGGTGAAGGTCTCTCCGAGGCGGGCTACGCCGTCCGCCTGATCGAGGTCCCGGACGGCGAGGAGGCCAAGACCGCCACGGTCGCCGCCGCCTGTTGGGAGGCGCTGGGCGAGGCGAACTTCACCCGCTCCGACGCGATCGTCAGCGTGGGCGGTGGCTCGACGACCGACCTGGCCGGCTTCGTCGCGGCCTCGTGGTTGCGTGGGGTGAAGGTCGTCCACGTCCCGACCACGCTGCTGGCGATGGTCGATGCGGCCGTCGGCGGCAAGACCGGTATCAACACGACCGCGGGTAAGAACCTCGTCGGTGCCTTTCACACTCCGGCCGGCGTGCTCTGCGGCCTGGCTGCGCTGGACAGCCTGCCCGGCCCGGAGTGGGTCAGCGGCATGGCGGAGGTCGCCAAAGCGGGCTTCATTGCCGACCCGGAGATCCTGCAGCGCATCGAGGAGGACCCGGCGGGTGCCACCGTCGCGACCGGCCCGCACACCGAAGAACTGATCACGCGCGCGATCCAGGTGAAGGCGGACGTCGTCGCGGTCGACCTCAAGGAGACCGGTGCCGGCGGGGGGATCGGCCGCGAAATGCTCAACTACGGGCACACCCTCGGGCACGCGATCGAGAAGGTCGAGAACTACGGCTGGCGCCACGGCGAAGCGATCGCGGTCGGCATGGTGTTCGTCGCCGAACTGGCCGCGCTGCAGGGGCGGATCTCGGCCGAACTGGTGCAGCGGCATCGGGCGGTGCTCGCCGGCCTCGGGTTGCCGATCAGCTACCGCGGCGACTGGGAGGAACTCCACGCCGCGATGCGAGTCGACAAGAAGGCCCGCGCGGACCGGCTGCGCTTCGTCGTTCTCGACGACCTCGGTGTACCGGCCATTGCCGAAGCGCCGCCCGAGGCGGACCTCCTCGAGGCGTTTCAGCGGATCTCGGAGTGACCACGTGAGCGCGGTCTGGGTGCTGAACGGGCCGAACCTCGGCCGGCTGGGCTCGCGTGAGCCGGACGTGTACGGCGCCGTCGATTTCGCCGGCTTGGTGACGGCCTGTCAGGCAGCCGGTAAGGACCTCGGTTTCGAGGTGGAGGTCCGCCAGACCGACGACGAGGCGGAGCTGGTCGGATGGCTGCACGAGGCCGCCGATGGATCCATCCCGGTCGTGCTCAACCCGGCGGCCTTCACCCACTACTCCTACGCGCTGCGTGACGCGTGCGCCCAACTGCGGGCACCGCTGATCGAGGTGCACATCTCGAACCCCGCGGCCCGCGAGGTCTTCCGCCACACCTCGGTGGTGGCCGGGGTGGCAACCGGGACCATCGCCGGGTTCGGGATCGATTCGTACCGACTTGCCCTGCAGGCGCTCGCGAACCTCTGACCGGGCGCACCTGCGGGCCGTACCCTGGCGCGTATGCCGGAGATCCACGAGGCGCGCCGGGAGCGGCTGCGGGCCTCGATCTCGGCGGCCGACATCGACGCCGCCCTGATCACCGACCTGGTCAACGTCCGCTACCTCACGGGATTCACGGGGTCGAACGGCGCGCTGCTGGTGCTGGCAGAGGCCGCGGGCGGGGGAGTGCTGCTCGCCACCGATGGGCGGTACGTCACCCAGGCCGGGGCGCAGGCGCCCGACACCGAGCTCGTGGTGGAGCGGGCGTGCGCGGTGGCGCTCTCCGGGCGCGCGGACAAGCTGCGGGTCCGCCGGCTCGGCTTCGAGTCCCACCAGGTCACCGTCGACCTGCACGGTCAGCTCGCCGGCCAGGCTGAGCTGGTCTCGCTCGGCCCGGTCGTCGAGGACCTCCGCCTGACCAAGGACGAGGTCGAGATCTCCGCCCTGCGCGAGGCCGCGGCGATCGCCGACGCCGCCCTGGCCGAGATCCTCGAGGGCTTGGTGATGGGCCGCACCGAACGCCACGTCGCGCGCGAGCTCGAGCGCCGGATGCTCGACAAGGGGGCGGAGGCTGCGGCTTTCGAGACGATCGTCGCGGCGGGGGAGAACTCGGCGATCCCGCACCACCGGCCCACCGACCGCCGCGTCGCCTACGGCGACCTGTTGAAGATCGACTTCGGCGCCCGCGTCGCCGGCTACCACTCCGACATGACGCGGACGTTCGTCGTGGGCGCCGAGCCCGCCCCGTGGCAGGTCGAGCTCTACGACCTGGTCTTCGCCGCGCAGCGGGCCGGTCGGGAGGCGCTGACGCCCGGCGTGGAGCTCTCCGCGGTGGACGCAGCCGCCCGCGCGGTGGTCGAAGCCGCAGGTCACGGGCCGAAGTTCAGTCACGGGCTCGGTCACGGCGTCGGCCTCCAGATCCACGAGGCGCCGCTGATCGCCGCGACTTCCACGGGTAGACTGCGTGCGCTCACGCCCGTCACCATCGAGCCCGGGGTCTACCTCGACGGGGTCGGCGGGATCCGCATCGAGGACACCCTGATCGTCCGAGAAGCCAGCGACGGCGGGCCTGAGCTACTGACCGTGACCACTAAAGAGCTGCTCGTCCTGGACTGACGCGGCCTGAACCTGGAGGACCGCCCCATGGCGACGACCAATGACCTGAAGAACGGTCTCGTGCTCAAGATCGACAACAATCTGTGGACCGTCATCGAGTTCCAGCACGTCAAGCCCGGCAAGGGCCCGGCCTTCGTGCGGACCAAGCTGAAGAACGTGATGTCGGGCAAGACCGTCGACAAGACCTTCAACGCCGGCGTGAAGGTGGAGACGGCGACGGTCGACAAGCGCGACATGCAGTACCTGTACAAGGACGGCGACGACTTCGTGTTCATGGACACGTCGACGTTCGACCAGCTCACGGTGCCCGGCGCGACGGTCGGCTCGGTCGCGGACTTCATGCTGGAGAACCAGATCGCCACCGTGGCCCAGAACGAGGGTGTCGTGCTCTTCGTCGAGCTGCCGGCCTCGGTCGAGCTGCTGATCTCCTACACCGAGCCCGGCCTGCAGGGCGACCGCTCCACCGGCGGCACCAAGCCCGCGACGCTGGAGACCGGCGCGACCATCAACGTCCCGCTGTTCATCACCACCGGCGAGAAGGTCAAGGTGGACACCCGCTCCGGCGATTACCTGGGCCGTATCAACTCTTGAGCGCGCGAGGCAAGGCCCGCAAACGCGCCGTCGACATTCTGTTCGAGGCGGAGCTGCGGGAGCGCGGCGTGCTCGAGACCCTCGCCGAGCGGATCACGGTCAATGACCCGCCCGTGGGGGACTACACCAAGACGCTGGTCGAGGGCGTGGCCGAACACCGGACGCGGATCGACGAGTTGCTCGCCACCTACTCGGTGAACTGGCCGCTGGACCGCATGCCCGCGGTGGACCGGAACGTACTCCGGGTGGGCGTCTGGGAACTGCTGTTCGCGGACGACGTCCCCGACGCGGTTGCGGTGAGTGAGGCCGTCGCGCTCGCGCGCGACCTGTCCACCGACGACTCGCCGGGCTTCGTCAACGGACTGCTCGGCCGCATTCTGGATCTGAAGCCAACCCTCGCCCTCTAGTAGAGGGTCACCCACCAGGGCGTGTCACGCCCCGGTGGGGTCAGACGTCGAGCGCCCCGCGGGCGTCGGAGCTGAGGACGCCCCAGTTGATGAGCTCCTCGGTGAGGCTCGACGGCGGCTGGTCGTAGATGACGGCAAGGGTGCGCAGGTCGTCCTGCCGGATCGAGAGCACCTTGCCGTTGTAGTCGCCGCGTTGGGACTGGATCGTCGCCGCGTAGCGCATCAGCGGGCCGGCCTTCTCGGTCGGCACCTGCTGGAGCCGCTCCAGGTCGATGACCAGGCGCGGCGGCGGCTCGGCCGCCCCGCTCGGGGCGCCGCCGGGGAGGAGCTCGGCCACCGGAACGCCGTAGAAGCTGGCCAGTTCGGCCAGCTTCTGCACGGTCACCGCACGGTCCCCGCGCTCGTAGGAGCCGACCACGACCGCCTTCCAGCGGCCCTTGGACTTCTCCTCGACGCCGTGCAGGGACAGCCCCTGCTGGGTGCGGATCGCGCGCAGCCGCGCGCCCAAAGCTTTCGCGTACTCGGTGGGCACGGGCTTCTCCTGCTCGGGACGACGACGGCTCCGGCAATTACGGGGCGTACCGGGAGCTCGCGAAAAGAATTACTCAGTGTGACATTACGCAGAGTGAGAATGTGAGTCAATATCCGGCACCCGAATGTGAGCGCCATGTGGCGGTGCGGGCCCCACGGGTCTCCTCCCTCTGCACTGCTAGTGTCGGCACCGTCCAAGGCGTCCTTTAAGGCCCGTCCAGAGAGGCGGGTAAGGGGGTCGAGATCGGCGTATGAACGCGTCCGAATCCGATAGTTCTGCGGCTTTTCCCGCCGTTGCCTCGCCCGGTCGTCCGGTGCTGGAGGCCTCCGACATCCGTCGCGCGCTCACGCGTATCGCCCACGAGATCGTCGAGCGCAACAAGGGCGGCGGGGATCTGGTGCTGCTCGGGATCCCCACCCGGGGTGTTCCGCTCGCACGGCGCCTGGCGGAGCGGATCGGTGAGGTCGAGGGCGTCACCCCGTCGGCGGGGTCGCTCGACGTGACGATGTACCGCGACGACCTCGCCCTGCGTCCGGCGCGTGGGTTGGAACGCACCGACATCCCCGGCGACCTCGAAGGCAAGGTCGTAGTGCTCGTCGACGACGTCCTGATGTCCGGTCGGACGATCCGGGCCGCCCTGGACGCCCTGTCCGACATCGGGCGCCCGCGGGCGGTCCAGCTTGCCGTCCTGGTCGACCGCGGCCACCGGGAGCTGCCGATCCGGGCCGACTTCGTCGGCAAGAACCTGCCGACCTCGCTGGCGGAGACCGTCGGGGTCCGCGTCGCCGAGCTCGACGGGCTCGACGCGGTGATCCTCGGCACGAAGGGGGACTCGTGAAGCGTCATCTGCTGTCCGCGGCGGATCTGACCCGGGACGACGCCCTGCTCATCCTGGATACCGCGGAGGAGCTGGCCCGGCTCGCCGACCGGCCGATCAAGAAGCTGCCCACGTTGCGGGGCCGCACGGTCGTCAACCTCTTCTACGAGGACTCCACCCGCACCCGCACCTCGTTCGAGGCGGCCGCGAAACGGCTCTCGGCCGACGTCATCAAC
The DNA here is from genome assembly GCA_963756785.1 of uncultured Actinomycetota bacterium. Classification (GTDB taxonomy): domain Bacteria; phylum Actinomycetota; class Actinomycetes; order Sporichthyales; family Sporichthyaceae; genus Sporichthya. The sequence continues at coordinate 736,232 of CAVWPF010000007.1, read as the reverse complement.
TTCTCCGCCAAGGGCTCGTCGGTGTCCAAGGGCGAAAGTCTGAAGGACACGGCGCTCACCCTGGAGGCGATGGGCGCGGACGCGGTCGTCGTCCGCCACGAGGCCTCCGGGGCCCCGCACCGGCTCGCCACCTCCGGGTGGATCCGCGGCAGCGTGGTCAACGCCGGCGACGGCACCCACGAGCACCCCACCCAGGCTCTGCTCGACGCGTTCACCATGCGGCGCCGGCTCGGGTCCTTCGACGGCCGCCGGGTCACGATCGTCGGCGACATCCTGCACAGCCGGGTGGCGCGCTCCAACGTCCGGCTGCTGCACACGCTCGGGGCACAGGTGACGCTCGTCGCGCCGCCGACGCTGCTGCCCGTCGGAATCGCCACCTGGCCCTGCGCGGTCTCCTACGACCTCGACGCCGAGCTGCCCAAGTCCGACGTGGTCATGATGCTGCGCGTCCAGCACGAACGGATGAACGCGGCGTTCTTCCCCAGCGCCCGGGAGTACAGCCGCCGCTACGGCCTGGACGGGCTGCGGTTCGCCGCGATGCCCGAGCACGCCATAGTGATGCACCCCGGCCCGATGAACCGCGGCATGGAGATCACCGCAGAGGTCGCCGACTCGCCCCGGTCGACGATCGTCGAGCAGGTCACCAACGGCGTGAGCGTCCGGATGGCGGTGCTCTACCTGCTCCTGTCGGGGAGCGAACCGGCGATCGGATCGATTGAAGGAGAAGGCACGTGAGCGAGCGCAGCGAGCGAGCCAATGTGACAGCAGCTCCGGGAGCGCGGCCGACGAAGGAGGCCGCGTGACCTCGTTTCTGCTGCGGGGGGTCCGGCCGCTGGGCGGGGAACCCACCGACCTGCTCCTGGCGGACGGCCGCATCGCCGAGGTCGGGCCCGGCCAGAGCGTCGAGGGAGCCCACGTCGTTGATGCCGGCGGCCTGATCGCCCTGCCGGGGTTGGTCGACCTGCACACCCACCTGCGCGAGCCCGGCCGCGAGGATGCGGAGACCGTCGAGACGGGCACGCAGGCCGCCGCGCTCGGCGGGTTCACCGCGGTGCACGCGATGGCCAACACCTCACCGGTCGCGGACACCGCCGGCGTCGTCGAGCAGGTCTGGCGCCTCGGCCAGCAGTACGGCCACGCCGATGTGCGCCCGGTCGGCGCGGTCACCGTGGGTATCGCCGGACAGCAGCTGGCCGAACTCGGCGCGATGGCCGACTGCCCGGCCGGCGTCCGCGTGTTCTCCGACGACGGGCACTGCGTGTCCGACGCCGTGCTGATGCGCCGCGCGCTGGAGTACGTCAAGGCCTTCGACGGCGTGGTCGCGCAACACGCGCAGGAACCGCGGCTGACGGAGGGCGCCCAGATGAACGAGGGCGAAATGTCCTCGGTGCTCGGTCTGGGCGGGTGGCCGGCGGTCGCCGAGGAGGCGATCATCGCCCGCGACTGCCTGCTGGCCGCGCACGTCGGTTCGCGGTTGCACGTCTGCCACGTCTCCACCGCCGGCTCCGTGGAGTTGATCCGCTGGGCGAAGAGCAAGGGCTGGGACGTGACGGCGGAAGTGACGCCCCATCATCTCCTGCTGACCGACGAGCTCGTGGCCAGCTACGACCCCATCTACAAGGTCAACCCCCCGTTGCGCACGGCCGCCGACGTCGAGGCGCTGCGCGCGGGCCTGGCCGACGGCACCATCGACGCGGTCGCGACCGATCACGCGCCGCACCCGGACGAGGCCAAGGACTGCGAGTGGGCCGCGGCCGCGATGGGGATGCTCGGCCTGCAGACCGCCCTCTCGGTCGTGCAGCAGGTGATGGTCGATTCCGGGTTGATGACCTGGGCGGACGTCGCCGACCGGATGTCCACGCGGCCGGCCCGGATCGGGCGGGTCGACGCTCACGGGCGCGCCCTCGAGGTCGGCGCCCCGGGCAACGTGACGCTGGTCGACCCCGACACCACGTGGACCGTCGAGCCCGACGCTCTCGCTTCCCGCAGCCGCAACACCCCGTACCGGAGGATGACCTTGCCCGGCAGTGTCTATGCCACGTTCCTGCGTGGGACGCCCACCGTTCTCGACGGGAAGCTCGCGTGACGCGGCACCAGCCCGCCCTCCTGGTTCTGGAGGACGGCCGGAGTTTCGTCGGCGAGGCCTACGGACACGTCGGGGAGACCTTCGGCGAGGCCGTCTTCTCCACCGGGATGACGGGGTATCAGGAGACGCTGACCGACCCGAGTTACCACAAGCAGGTCGTCGTGATGACGGCTCCGCACATCGGTAACACGGGCATGAACGACGAGGACCCGGAGTCACGCAAGATCTGGGTGGCGGGTTACGTCGTCCGCGACCCCGCGCGGATCCCGAGCAACTGGCGATCGGTCCGCTCCCTGGCGGATCAGCTCGATGAGGACGGGGTCGTCGGGATCTCCGGCATCGACACCCGCGCCCTCACCCGCCACCTCCGCGACGCCGGTGCCATGCGCGTCGGCGTCTCCAGTGTCGAGACCGATCCGGCCGCCTTGCACGCGCGGGTGCTGGCGAGTCCGAGCATGCTCGGAGCCGACCTGGCGAAGGAGGTGTCCACTCCGGAGGCCTATGTGGTGCCGGCCATCGGGGAGAAGCGCTTCACCGTGGTCGCGGTGGACCTCGGCATCAAGACGATGACGCCCCACCGGATGGCGCAGCGCGGCATCGAGGTCCACGTCGTCCCCGCCACCGCGACGGCGGCGGACGTGCTGGCGCGCGATCCCGACGGAGTGTTCCTGTCGAACGGTCCGGGTGACCCCGGCGTCGCCGACTACGCCGTGGACATCGCGCGCGGTGTGCTCGATGCGCGGGTGCCCCTGTTCGGCATCTGCTTCGGCAACCAGATCCTCGGCCGGGCCCTCGGCTTCGGCACCTACAAGCTGCGGTTCGGCCACCGGGGGATCAACCAGCCGGTCATGGACCGCACGACCGGCAAGGTCGAGATCACCGCTCACAACCACGGATTCGCCGTGGACGCTCCGCGCCACGGCGTCGCGGACACGCCCTACGGGCGGGCCGAGGTCAGCCACGTCTGCCTCAACGACGACGTCGTCGAGGGCGTGCGCTGCCTGGACGCCCCGGCCTTTTCCGTCCAGTACCACCCGGAGGCGGCGGCGGGCCCGCACGACGCCGGCTACCTGTTCGACCGGTTCACCGAGTTGATGAAGACCGGGTCCAAGGGAAAGAGCGCTGCCCATGCCTAAGCGGGAGGACATCTCCTCCGTCCTGGTCATCGGATCGGGTCCGATCGTCATCGGCCAGGCGGCCGAGTTCGACTACTCGGGCACGCAGGCCTGTCGGGTGCTGCGCTCCGAGGGTCTACGCGTCTCGCTGGTGAACTCGAACCCGGCGACGATCATGACCGACCCGGACATCGCCGACGCGACCTACATCGAGCCGATCACCCCGGAGATGGTCCGCAAGGTGATCGAGCGGGAGCGGCCGCAGGCGCTGCTCGCGACCCTCGGCGGCCAGACGGCCCTCAACGCCGCGATGTCGTTGCACGCCGACGGCACGCTGGCGGAGTTCGGCGTCGAACTGATCGGCGCGAACGTCGACGCGATCGAGGCGGGGGAGAACCGCGAGAAGTTCAAGCAGATCGTCGCCGACATCGGCGCGGAGAGTGCCCGGTCGGCGATCTGCCACACCATGGACGACTGCCTCAAGGCCGTCGAGGACCTCGGGTACCCGGTCGTGGTCCGCCCGTCCTTCACCATGGGTGGCTCCGGCTCCGGAATGGCCTACGACGAGACCGACCTGATGCGCATCGCCGGCGCCGGTCTGACCGCCAGCGCGGACCTGCTGGCCGGCCGGGTGCCAGAGGTACTGATCGAGGAATCGATCCTCGGGTGGAAGGAGTACGAGCTCGAACTGATGCGCGACCGCAACGACAACGTCGTGGTCATCTGCTCGATCGAGAACCTCGACCCGATGGGCGTGCACACCGGCGACTCGATCACCGTCGCCCCGGCCCTCACCCTGACCGACCGCGAGTACCAGCGGATGCGCGACGTCGCGATCGAGGTCATCCGCGCGGTGGGCGTCGACACCGGCGGCTGCAACATCCAGTTCGCGGTGCACCCGGACACCGGCCGCCTGATCGTGATCGAGATGAACCCGCGGGTGTCGCGGTCCTCGGCGCTGGCGTCGAAGGCCACCGGCTTCCCGATCGCCAAGATCGCCGCCCGCCTCGCCATCGGCTACACCCTGGACGAGATCCGCAACGACATCACCCAGGTCACCCCGGCCAGCTTCGAGCCGACCCTGGACTACGTCGTGGTCAAGGTGCCGCGGTTCGCGTTCGAGAAGTTCCCGCAGGCCGACGCCCGGCTCACCACGCACATGAAGAGCGTCGGGGAGGCCATGGCCATCGGGCGCAACTTCACCGAGGCCCTGCAGAAGGCGTTGCGGTCGCTGGAGAAGCGCGGCGCCACCCTGAGCTGGGCCGGCGAACCCGGCGACAAGGCCGAACTGCTGACGAAGATCGCCACGCCCTACGACGGGCGCCTGGGCGACGTCGTCGGCGCCATCCGCGCCGGGGCGTCGATGGACGAACTCTTCGAGGCCACGAAGATCGACCCCTGGTTCCTCGACCAGCTGATGCTGCTGCACGAGGTCGCGACCGAACTGGCCGACGCCGAGCAGCTGTATCCGGAGCTGCTGCGCCGGGCGAAGCGCCATGGCTTCTCCGACGCGCAGATCTCGGAGATCCGGCGCATCCCGGAAGCGGTGGTCCGCGGGGTCCGGCACGCGTTGGGTATCCGGCCGGTCTACAAGACGGTGGACACCTGCGCCGGGGAGTTCGAGGCTCACACGCCGTATCACTACTCGTCCTACGACACCGAGACCGAGGTGAGGCCGGGTCAGAAACCGAAGGTCATCATCCTCGGCTCCGGGCCGAACCGGATCGGGCAGGGCGTGGAGTTCGACTACTCGTGCGTGCATGCCTCCTTCGCGCTGCGCGACGCGGGCTACGAGACCGTGATGATCAACTGCAACCCGGAGACCGTCTCCACCGACTACGACACCTCCGATCGGCTCTACTTCGAGCCGCTGACCCTCGAGGACGTCCTGGAGGTCGTGCACGCCGAGCAGCAGACCGGCGAGGTCGTCGGCGTCGTGGTGCAACTCGGTGGCCAGACCCCGCTGGGGCTGGCCCAGTCGCTCAAGAACGAGGGCGTGCCGATCGTCGGTACCTCGCCGGAGTCGATCCATCTCGCCGAGGATCGCGGCGCTTTCGGCCGGGTGCTCGCCGGCGAGCAGCTCACCGCCCCGAAGTGGGGGACCGCGTTCTCGTTCGCCGAGTCGAAGGCGATCGCCGACGAGGTCGGGTACCCGGTGCTGGTCCGTCCTTCCTACGTGCTCGGCGGGCGCGGCATGGAGATCGTGTACAGCGAGGAGATGCTCGCCGACTACATCTCCCGCGCCACGGAGATCTCCGCCGACCGGCCGGTGCTCATCGACCGCTTCCTCGACGATGCGGTGGAGATCGACGTCGACGCCCTGTACGACGGCACCGAGCTCTATCTCGGTGGCGTCATGGAGCACATCGAGGAGGCCGGCATTCACTCCGGTGACTCGGCCTGCGTCCTGCCCCCGATCACGCTCGGGAACAAGGACATCGAGCGCATCCGCGAAGCCACCGAGTCGATCGCCCGTGGCGTCGGCGTTCGGGGTCTGCTCAACGTCCAGTACGCGATCGCGGCCGACGTGCTCTACGTGCTGGAGGCGAACCCGCGGGCCTCGCGCACCGTGCCGTTCGTGTCCAAGGCGACGGCGGTGCCGCTGGCCAAGGCAGCGGCGCGGGTCATGCTCGGCGCGACCGTCGCCGAGTTGCGCGTCGAAGGCATCCTGCCGCCGACGGGCGACTGCGCCGACCTGCCCTACGACGCACCCGTCGCGGTCAAGGAAGCGGTGATGCCGTTCAACCGGTTCCGCACCGCCGACGGCACCCACGTCGACACCATCCTCGGCCCGGAGATGCGCTCCACCGGCGAGGTGATGGGCATCGACACCACCTTCGGCACGGCTTTCGCGAAGTCCCAGGCGGGCGCGTACGGAACGCTGCCGACCAAGGGCGCGGCGTTCGTCTCGGTGGCCAACCGGGACAAGCGCTCGATGGTCTTCCCCGTCAAGCGGCTCCACGACCTCGGGTTCGAGATCCTCGCCACCGGCGGCACCGCCGACGTCCTGCGCCGCAACGGGGTCCCGACCACGGTGGTGCGCAAGGGTCACCACGGCCCGGGCCCGGCGACACCGGAGTGGCCGGACGGCGAGCCGACCATCGTGACCCGAATTTCCCACGGGGAGATCGCGCTGATCGTGAACACGCCCTTCGGGGTGGGTTCGCGCGTCGACGGCTGGGACATCCGGACCGCGGCGGTCGGCTCGAACACCCTGTGCGTGACCACGGTGCCGGGTCTCGGTGCCGCGGTGCAGGGAATCGAGTCGCTGCTGGCGGGCAACATCGAGGTGCGCCCGCTGCAGGAGTACGCCGCCGCGCTCTGGGCCACCCGCCGGTGAGGTCTGCGTACACCTCGCTCACGCGCAAGGCCCTCTTCGCATCCGGGGGAGGGGACCCGGAAGCGGCGCACCATCGGACGGTCCGGATCCTCGAGCAGGCCGGCGACACCCCGCGGCGGCGGGCGGCGCTGGCGAGAGTGCCGCGGCCCTCGGCGCCGACCACGGTGTTCGGTATCCGCTTCCCGAACCCGGTCGGGCTCGCTGCCGGGATGGACAAGGACGGTGTCGCGATTCCGGCCTGGGGCGCCCTCGGCTTCGGCTTCGTGGAGGTCGGCACCGTCACCTGGCACCCGCAGCCCGGCAACCCGCAGCCGCGGCTGTTCCGGCTCGTCGAGTCCGAGGCAATTCTCAACCGGATGGGCTTCAACAACCGGGGGGCCGAGGCGATGGCCGCGCGGCTCGCCGCCCTGGGCCCCGCACCGTTGCCGGTCGGGATCAGTCTCGGAAAGTCGAAGGTGACGCCGGTCGCCGACGCCACCGCGGACTACCTCAATTCGCTCACGGTGCTGCTGCCGCATGCGGACTACGTGGCCGTCAACGTGAGTTCGCCCAACACGCCGGGGCTGCGCTCGCTGCAGGACCGCTCCGCGCTCGACGAGTTGCTGGGAGCCCTGCGCGGCTACACGGTCTCGGCAGCCGGCCCGGCCGGACCCGTGCCCCTGCTGGTGAAGATCGCGCCCGACCTGACCGACGCCGCGATCGCCGAAGTGATCGAGGTGTGCGCAGCGCGTGGTGTCGCCGGGATCATCGCGACCAACACGACGATCGGCCGCGACGGACTGGCGCCCGCGGACCGGACCAAGGGCGCGGAAGCCGGGGGACTGTCCGGCCGGCCGGTCCACGCACAGGCGGTGCGTACGGTCGCGTTCGTGGTCCAGGAAGCCGGTGATGCTCTGCCCGTGATCGGAGTCGGCGGAATTCTGGACCCCGACGACGCCACGCGGATGTTCGATGCCGGCGCACGCCTGGTGCAGCTCTACACCGGCTTCGTCTACCGCGGCCCCGGCCTGATCCGCGGGATCGTCAAACGGGTCCGCTGATCAGCGGAGCTCCGCCTGGAGCACGCGGCCGTCGGCGTCCACCTCGACGAACTCGCCGAGGCCGAGCTCGGCCAGTTGCGGCTCGACCGTGCCGCGATCGCCGACAACGACCAGCACGATGGCGTCGAGGTCGAGGAATGCGGCCAGGTGGTCGCGTAGCGATTCCGGGGACAGGTCCGCCACCCGCCCGGGCAGGCCGTCGTAGAACGTCGTCGGCAGACCGAACGCAAAAAGCCCCGCGGTCGTGCGGGCGGCCGCGGCCGTCGTCGGGAACAGCAGCGCGGTCGAGGCCACCAGTGACTGCCGCGCCTTGGCCAACTCCAGGTCGGAAACGGGTGCAGTCGTGATGAGCGCCAGTTCGGCGAGGATCTCGCGGATGGCCGGGCCGGTCTGGCGGGCGTCCACCGCGGTGTCGATGAGGAACGGGGTCGGCCCGCGGCCGCCGGTGAAGAAGGAGAAGGCGCCGTAGGTGTACCCCTTGTCCTCGCGCAGGTTGCCGTTCAACCGGCTCGTGAACAGCCCGCCGAGCACCAGGTTGCCGACGGTCAGCGGGTCGAAGCGCGCGTCGCCGCGGGGAAGCCCCGGCAACCCGAGCCGGAGCGCGGTCTGCGTGGCCCCCGGCATGTCGACGAAAGCGAGCCGAGGTCCCTGCGGCCGCGCCGGACCCGGCGTCGTGGGAGGCTCGCCCGTTCCCTCCCAGGCACCGAAGGCGGTCTCGGCGAGCTCGCGCGCGCCGTCGGAGTCGATGTCGCCGGTCAGGATCAGAGCGCAGGTCGTCGGTGTGAAGGTCCGTTGGTGAAGCCGCGTCAGATCTTCGACGTCGGCCGCGGAAACACCGTCGGGCGTCCCGACCGACCGGTGGTCGTAGGGGTGACCCGGGCCGTAGATCAGCGGAAGGATGGCCGAACGCGCGACCTCGCCCACCTCGGCGCGCGCACCGCGGATCTCGTCGGTGAGGAGCTTGCGCAGCCGGGTGGCGTCCTCCGCTCGGAGCGCGGGTCGGCACACCAGGTCGGCGAGCAGGCCCAGACCCGCCGCCGCCTTGTCGCTGAGCAGATTGATGCTCAGCGTGAGGCCGTCCATCTCAGCGGTCGAGCGCAGTGCCGCGCCCAGGGCTGACACCTCGGCCGCGATCTGGTCGGCGCTTCGGCTGACGTCGCCCTCGCGCATAACGCGACCGAGCAGTTCGGCGACCCCGGGACGATCGTGCGGGTCGGAGCCGCTGCCGCCCAGCGCGACGACCGAAGCCGTCACCAGCGGGAGGCGACCCATCGGCACCGTGAACACCTGGAGCCCGTTGGGCAAGGTGAAACCGGAGATCCGCGGCAGGATCGTGGTCACCTGCGGTCCGGGGCCGGGAACCGCGTCCCGCCAGGGTTCGGCCGAGACCGCCGGCTCGGCGGCCGCGGGCAGGTCGGTCGGTTCCGGCGGGTCGGGCGGGAGATGCCGCGGCCCGGGCTGCGTCTCGATCACCAGACGGCGGTCGGTGAGGTAGTCGACCGCGAACTCCCGCAGGCTCCGAGGGGTCACGGCGCGGTAGGCGGCGAGGTCGGCCGCCAGGTAGTCCGGGGTGCCGGTGTAGTGGTTGTAGAGATTCAGCTTGTCCGCGCGGTCACCGAACCCGCCGATCGCTTCGACAGAGCGGATCGTGGCGGCGAGGCTGTTCGTCTTCGCGGCCTCCACCCGGGCCGGATCGAGGTCCGTCGTTCGCACCTCCGCCAGGACCGCGTCGACCTCCCGCAGGAGCTCGGCTGTGGTGTGGCCCGAGGCAGCCGTGACCTCGATCAGGAAGATCGAGCCCTGACCGTGTGAGTCCTGGTAGGCGTGGACCGACGTCGCCAGTTTGAGTTCGCGGATGAGCCGCGACCGGAGCAGGCTGTGAGCGTCGCCGGCCAGGACGTGCCCGAGCACGTCGGCCTCGGTGTCTCCGGGCGCGAAGGCCAGCGCGGACGGCCAGGCGAGGGTGAGCTTCGGCAGCACAACCTCGTCGGTGAGGGTGAGACGTCGCTCCTCGGTCAGCGCCGGAGCGCTGTGCACCTGCCGCGGGACGTCCGCCCCGCGCGGAATCGAGGCGAAGTACTTCTCGACGAGTTCCCGGGCCCGGTCGGGATCGAAGTTGCCCGTGATCGCGAGCGTCGCGTTGTTCGGGACGTAGTAGGTGCGGAAGAAGTCGCGGACGTCCTGCAACTCGGTGGACGCGATGTCGGCGTGGGAACCGATGATCGAGGAGTGGTAGGGGTGCGGGGCCGGGAACAGGACCTCGTTCACCGCCTGGTAGGTCAGGGCGTAGGGGGCCTGCTCCCAGTTCTGCCGCCGCTCGTTGCGCACCACCGCGATCTGGTTCGCGAGATTCGGCGCGTCGAGGCAGTCGAGCAGGTACGCCATCCGGTCGCTCTCGATCCACAACGCGAGCTCGAGCTGCTCGGGCGGCAGATTCGGGATGACGTAGTTGGTGTAGTCGTTGTGCGTCGAGGCGTTCGTGTAGGCCCCGACGGATTCGGTGAGGATGTCGATCAGCTCGCCGGGGACGTGCCCGGAACCCTCGAACATCATGTGCTCGAACAGGTGGGCGAAGCCGGTCCGTCCGGGCTGCTCGTCGACCGCGCCGACGTGGTACCAGAGGTTCGTCGCCACCGTGGCCGCCTGCGGCTCGGGGGAGAGGATCACCTCGAGTCCGTTCCCGAGCACATACTTCTCGACGGGAATGGAGATGGTGGTCACGGTGCCCCCGGGTTCGCGAGAAAGAACAGACCGCCACGATAAGTGCGCGCGCGTCCGCGGGGAGCTGCGAGCCTGGCTGCGCCGGCTCACCCGGACTGCCGCCCCCGGGTCGGTGGAGGGCCAGGTCTCACGGGTCACCCACCTCCCCCCATCGCGGTGCGCTGACGGGCCGCCGTCGTCATTAGGGTGCTGGCCATGACAGAACCCTTCGGCACGCGCCTCTGGAACGCGGTCGAGGCCCACGGCCCGCTGTGCGTCGGCATCGACCCGCACTCGTCCCTCCTGGGGTCCTGGGGCCTGCCCGACGACGCGGAGGGGGCGGAGCGGTTCGGCCGGACCGTGGTCGAGGCGCTCGCCGGCCGGGTGCCCGTGGTCAAGCCGCAGTCCGCGTTCTTCGAGCGTTTCGGCTCGGCGGGCGTGGTCGCGCTGGAGCGCACGGTGGCCGATGCCCGGGCCGCCGGTCTGTTGGTGCTGATGGACGTCAAGCGTGGTGACATCGGCACGACGGCCGCCGCCTACGCCCAGGCCTACCTCGACCCGGCGAGCTCGCTGTGCGCGGACGCCCTCACCGTCTCGCCCTATCTCGGATTCGGGTCGCTGTCACCGTTCCTGGACGCGGCCGCGACGCACGGCGGGGGCGTCTTCGTCCTGGCGCTGACGTCCAATCCGGAGGGTCCGCAGGTGCAGCACGCGCGGACCACTCCGGACCAGGGCGGGCGGACCGTGGCCGGCACGATGCTCGCCGCGGTCGCCGCCACGAACGCCGGATCCTCACCGCAGGGCTCGGTCGGAGTCGTGGTCGGGGCGACCATCGGCGACACGAACGAGGACCTGGCGATCAACGGCCCGCTCCTGGTGCCCGGGCTCGGCGCCCAGGGCGGCAGCGCGGACGATCTTCGTCGGATCTTCGGCCCGGTCGCCCGCCACGTCCTCCCCAGCGTGTCCCGAGAGATCCTCGGAGCAGGCCCCGATGTGGGCGGATTGGCCGATGCCGCGAGTCGGGCCGGTGATCTGTACGCGACCGTTTTGCGGTAGCGTCGCCGCTGGTGGCAAGGCAGATGCCTGTTTCCATTGCCAGGACTGCCATCAGGTCAGTCGAGTCCGTACGAACAAGTCGAGGTGACCCTGCCGTGGCTCTTCCCCCGCTGACTCCCGAGCAGCGTGCCGCAGCACTCGAGAAGGCCGCTATCGCCCGGCGGGAACGCGCCGAGGTGAAGAACCGGCTCAAGCACTCCGGGGCGTCCCTCGCGCAGGTCATCAAAGAGGGCCAGAACAACGAGATCATCGGCAAGATGAAGGTCTCGGCCCTGCTCGAGTCGATGCCCGGTGTCGGCAAGGTGCGCGCGAAGCAGATCATGGAGCGCCTCGGCATCTCCGAGACCCGCCGCGTCCGTGGCCTCGGCACCAACCAGATCGCCGCGCTCGAGCGCGACTTCGGCTCGAGCTGAGGTTGGCTCCGGCCCCTCGACTGCTCGTCCTCTCCGGCCCCTCGGGGGTCGGCAAGTCGACGCTGTTGCAGTACCTGCGATCCTCCGCCCCCGACCTGTGGCTGTCGGTGTCGGCGACGACCCGCTTCCCACGGCCCGGCGAGCGGCACGGCTCGGAGTACTACTTCGTCGACCGCACCGAGTTCGAGCGGATGATCGCCGACGGCGATCTGCTCGAATGGGCGGAATTCGCGGGCAACCTCTACGGGACGCCCCGCCTGCCCGTCGAGGACAAGCTGGCCGCGGGTTCGCCGGTTCTGCTGGAATTGGAACTGCAGGGCGCCCGGCAGGTGCGGCAGTCCATGCCCGAGGCCCTGCTGGTGTTCCTCAAGCCGCCGAGCTGGGAGGAACTGGTACGCCGGCTCACGCACCGGGGGACCGAGCCGGAGGACGTGATCGAACGCCGGCTGGCCGTCGCCAAGGAGGAACTGGCGGCCGAGGACTTCTTCGATGTGACGCTCGTGAACACGTCGGTCGAGGCCGTCGCCGCCGAACTGCTAACCTTGACCACAGCACCCCCGGCATAAACTGCCCCCTGACCTGCACTGATGCACGTCTGAGATTCCTGCTGAAAGGCCCCACGTGTCTGCTTCCGCCACCGGTGAGGGCATCACCAACCCCCCGATCGACGAGCTGCTCGCGGCCACGGACTCCAAGTACAGCCTGGTGTCGTACGCCGCCAAGCGCGCCCGCCAGATCAACGCCTACTACTCCCAGCTCGGCGAGGGCCTGCTGGAGTACGTCGGGCCACTGGTCGAGACCCACGTGCACGAAAAGCCGCTGTCCATCGCCATGCGCGAGATCAACGCCGGCATGCTCACCTCCGAGCCGCTCGAGCCCGCTCCTAACGCTTAAGCCCCCGGCGGCCCCGTGAACTCCGGCGTCCCGGACCGCCCCCGGGTCGTCCTCGGAGTCTCGGGCGGTATTGCCGCCTACAAGGCGTGCGAACTGCTCCGCCGGTTCACCGAGGGCGGGGCGTCGGTGCGCGTCGTGCCGACCGAGTCGGCCCTGAAGTTCGTCGGCGCGGCCACCTGGGCCGCGCTGTCCGGGAACCCCGTCGCGACCTCCGTGTGGGACGACGTGCACGAGGTTCCGCACGTGCGCATCGGGCAGCAGGCCGACCTGGTCGTCGTCGCGCCGGCCACCGCGGATCTGCTCGCGAAAGCCGCGACCGGCCAGGCCGACGACCTGCTGACCGGGACGCTGCTCACCGCGCGCTGCCCGGTCCTGTTCGCCCCGGCGATGCACACCGAGATGTGGGAGCACCCTGCGACCGTCGAGAACGTGGCCACGCTGCGTCGTCGGGGCGCGATCGTCCTCGACCCGGCGTCCGGCCGGCTCACCGGCGCGGACACCGGCCCCGGCCGCCTGCCGGAGCCGGCGGAGATCCACGCCGCCGCGCTGCGCCTGCTCGCCCGGGGCGCTGCTTCCGCGGATCTGGCGGGCCGCCGCGTCGTCATCTCGGCCGGGGGGACCCGCGAGCCCCTGGATCCCGTGCGTTTCCTGGGAAACCGCTCCACCGGCCTGCAGGGCTACGCCCTGGCCGGGACCGCTCTGGCCCGCGGCGCCGAGGTGGTTCTGGTGGCGGCCAACGTCGAGCTTCCCGACCCCGCGGGTGCGAAGGTGGTCCGCGTCGGCTCGGCCGAGGAACTGCGCGTCGCGGTCTTCGAGGCAGCGGCCGATGCCGACGTCGTCGTCATGGCCGCGGCGGTCGCGGACTTCCGGCCGGCCCGGCAGGTCGACGCCAAGATCAAGAAGACCGACGCCGATCCCGAGCCGCTGGCCCTGGTCCGCAACCCGGATGTGCTGGCCGAGCTCTGCGCCGCCCGCCCCCGTGCCGGTCAGGTGATCGTGGGTTTCGCGGCGGAGACCGGTGATGCCTCCGGGTCGGTGCTCGACCACGGCCACGCCAAGCTCGCCCGTAAGCAGTGCGACCTGCTCGTCGTCAACGATGTCGGGGCTGACGCGCAGGGCCGCAGCAAGGCCTTCGGCTCCCCGGACAACGCCGCGGTGATCCTGGGCCTCGACGGCAGCGAGACCCCGGTCCAGCGTGGCCCGAAGTCCGCGCTCTCCGATGTGATCTGGGATCTGGCCCTCGCCCGTCTTTCCTGACGCTCAATCAGGTCGACTTCGCTCATGCAGGACGGCCTACTCCAAGGATCCGCGCATACGGTGGCTCCGATGGGCGGCGTGCAGGCGGGGCAGACGCGGAAGCGGTGGGCGCTGGTCGCCGCCGGTCTGGTCGCGCTGTCCTCGCTCCCGGCCCTGGTCGGTGCCTGGCCGGTCTCGGCGACCGACGTCTCACCGGAGGACCTGCGAAACCGCATCCTCGCCTCTGCTGACGTCGCCTACGCGGGATATGCCGAGAGCGACGGCTCACTCGGGCTGCCGGACCTGCCCGCGATCGACAACGTCGGGGCCCTGCTGGGCGGTCTCACCCGGCTACGCGTCTGGTCCTCGCCCGGTGGCTCCCGCGTGGACGTGCTCACGCCCACGGGGGAGCGCGCGCTCTACGAGGGCCCCGCTCGGCCGGGCCGCCCGGTCGGACCGTCGGGCACCGGCCCGGTGGGGGTGGGGCTGACGACGTGGGACTTCGAGGAGAACGTCACGACGCGCCTCTACGGCGAGCCCGGGCTCCGGCTGCCGCGGGCCGCCGACCTCGTCCCGCCCCGGCTCGCGCTGCGACTCCTCGGTGGACCGCGCGGCGCCGAGCGACTGGAAACCCTGCCGGACCGTCGAGTCGCCGGCGTCGCCGCTGCGGGTCTGCGGCTCGTGCCCGCCGATCCGGAAACGACGGTCGGGCACGTCGACATCTGGGCCGACCCCCGGACCGGGCTCCCCGTCGAGGTCCGGGTCACCGGCCGGGAGGGCGGCGCACCCGGCCTGCGCTCGCGCTTCCTCGACCTCGGACAGGGGCCGGAAACCGTGTCCGCGGACGTCCTCGAACCCCCGTACCCGGAGGGCGCGCGGCAGGCCGAGGCCCTGGTGACCTCCGCCGGCCGGATCGACGAGTTCGCCCCGGCCGTTCTGCCCAACCAGCTGGCCGGCCGCCGCAGCGTCGAGCCGATCGAGGACGGACAGGCCTTGCGCACCTACGGCGAAGGCTTCTCGACCTTCGGCGCGATCGCGTTGCCCGGGGGGATCGCCTTCCGCGTCTTCGACACCGTGCGCACTGCCGGCGCGCTGCCCGTCGCCGTGGCGGGCGGCGAGGGCATGCTCCTGCGGACACCCCTGGTTCACCTCCTCGTCGTGATCTCCCAGGGCGGCGTCGGCTATGTGCTCTCCGGCCCGGTAGGGGAAAGCCTGCTCGCCCGCGCGGCCGCCGAGTTGCTGGTGGATCAGCCGTGAGCGCCACCGGCGATTCGGTGATCCGGACCCGCGGACTGACCAAGCGCTTCGGTCGGATCACCGCAGTGGACGCGGTGGATCTCGACGTCCGCGCGGGCGACACCTACGGATTCCTCGGGCCCAACGGATCGGGCAAGACCACGGTGGTCCGGATGTTGCTCGGCCTGGTCTTCGCCACCGACGGGGAGATCGAGGTGCTCGGCGCCCCCGTCCCGTCGCGGGTCCGCGAGGTGCTGCCCGACATCGGCGCTCTGGTCGAGGGACCCGCCGCGTACGGGCACCTGTCCGGCCGCCGCAATCTGACGTTGCTCGACGCCGCCGGCCCCGGCGGACGACGGTCGTCCCGCACGGGTCGGATCGACGACGCCCTCACCCGGGTCGGTCTCGGCGGCATCGACGACCGCCCGGTGAAGGCGTACTCCCTCGGCATGCGGCAACGCCTCGGCCTCGCGGCCGCGCTGCTCGTTCCGCGACGCCTGCTCGTGCTGGACGAGCCCACGAACGGCCTGGACCCCGGCGGTATCCACGAGGTGCGCGCGCTGCTGGCCGAACTGACCGCCGGGGGCACCACGGTCTTCATGTCGTCGCACCTGCTCGTCGAGATCGAGGCGACCTGTGACCGGGTCGGCATCCTCGACCGTGGCCGTCTGCTGGTCGAGGACTCCATCGACTCCCTGCGGGCCCCGACCGGTCACGTGCTCGTCGACACCCCGGACACCGACCGCGCGCTGGCACTGCTCGACGGCCGAGTCACCGCCCGTACCGGGGAGCGCCTCGCCGTGCGCGCGGGTGACCCGGCCGAGCTCACGGCGTACCTGGTGGGGCAGGGCCTGCGGGTGAACGGGGTCTCGGTGGAGCGACGCTCGTTGGAGGACGTGGTGCTGAAGCTCGTCAGCACCGGCAGCGACCGGGTGGATCGCGCATGATCCGCGTCGAGTTGGTGAAGATGCTCTGCCGCCCGCGCACCTGGGTCAGCGTGTTCCTGCTGTGCCTGCTGCCCACTGTCGTCGCGATCTTCGTGTCGGTCCGCGACATCGGCCCGCGCCCGGGTGAGGGCCCGGCGTTCCTGTCGGCGGTGCTGAACAACGGTGCGCTGTACCCCGCGGCGGCGCTGGCCATCGTGCTGCCGATCTTCCTGCCTGTCTCCGTCGCGCTGATGGCCGGCGAGGCGATCGCGGGGGAGGCGAACGCGGGAACACTGCGCTACCTCCTGATCCGACCGGTCAGCCGGACGCGCCTGCTCGTTGCCAAACTGATCGCCGTCATCGTCTTCGTGCTGGGCGCGGTGGTGATCGTCGCGCTGGTCTCGCTGGTGGTCGGACTGACCTTGCTGGGGAACGAGCGCGGCTCGGTCGTCGCGGTGTCCGGCACTGAACTGACGCCCACTCAGGTCGCGGGGCGGATGATCCTGGCCGTCGGTTTCATCGGATTCTCCATGGTCGGGGTCGCCGCGATCGCCCTGTTCCTGTCCACGGTCAGCGACTCGCCCTCCGGTGCCGCCCTCGGCGCCCTCTCGGGTCTTGTCGGCAGCCAGGTGCTGGTCTCGCTCCAGGCATCCTCGCCGGTCGCGCCGTACCTGCCGACCCGGTACTGGCTGGCATGGATCGACCTGTTCCGGGACCCGATCCTCTGGCGGGAGCTCGAGCGGGGGATGGCGATCCAGGTCGTCTACGCCGGCGTCTTCCTCGCCCTCGCGTGGGCGAACCTGTCCTCGAAGGACATCGCGAACTAGGTCCGGTACCGCGCGCGGGACCGTCCCGCGGCCCCGGTCAGAAGGGCGGCGGGTCGTCCGGGTCGGGTGGCAGGGGTGGAGTGTTCGTGCGGAGCCGCCAGGGGTCCCGTGGGTTGTGGTGGGGGTGTGGCCGGGGCGCGTGGGGTGCTGGCGGCTCCGGCTCGGTTGGTCGGCCGGTGTCCGGGGGTTGTTGGCTGTTGTCCCAGGTGGTGGAGCGGTGCCAGGGCCGGCCGAGGCTGTCGCGGTCGGGGTTGATCGGGAGGTCGTTCTCGGGTGGGCTGGGCCGCTGGGCGGGGAGGTTCGGGAGCACCGGGGGGACGGGGACGAGGTAGGTGTGGCCGAGGCGGGTGGTCCATGCGAAGGTGTCGGCGATTCTGCGCAGTTGCCAGCCGGCTTCGCTTTTGACGCGGTGGTCGTGGCGGCACATCGGGTTCAGGTTCGCTGCGACGGTGTCGCCGCCGTGGGCGTGGTCGTGGCGGTGGTCGAGGTCGGCGCGGGCGGCGGGGGCGCGGCAGCCGGGGGCGATGCAGTGGTCGAGGGTGGCCAGGACCTCGCGGCGCAGCGCGGCGCCGGCGGCCCGGCGGCGGGGGTCGAGCAGCTTGGTGGTCCTGGGGTCGCGAAGTCGCGTGAGAGGTCGGCATCACCGGTCCCCACGCGCGGAGCAGCTGCGGATTGATCGTCGCGGTGAGGTCACCGGTCGGGTCGTTCGCGCAGCGGTGGGGCAGCAGGCCCGGTAGGAGCGCGATCGGGACGAGGATCTCGATGACTGCTGCGCAGGACGCCGCGCGCGTGTGCGCTCCGATCGGGCGGGCGGTGGTCAGCCCGGTTCGCACGAGGTGCCCGGTGGGGCAGACGAAGGTGTAGCGCCACTGCGCGGCGCCGAGCTGGTCGACCAGGGTGCGGGCGAGTTCGGCGTGGACCGCGCCCCACCCGGCGATCTGGGCCGGGTAGCGGTCGAGGCCGAGCAGCGTGCTCAGCCGGACCTTGAGGTGCACCCCGGCCCACGACGACACCGGTACCGGCGCCGGCGCAGGTGCGGGCTCGGGCGACGGCATGGTCGCCTCGTCCGGCGTCGCCTCGTCTGCCGCGGACGCGCTGGTCGCGTCCTCGGGTCGGGAGGCGAGCAGGGCCTGGAGGATCTGGTCGTCGTCGAGGCCGGCGTAGGTGCCGTCGGTCATGGCGAGGAACAGATCGGCGCGCAGGTGGTCGATCGGGCGGGGGTCCCCGGCCCGCTTCGCGGTCTTGGCGAGGTCATCGAGACGGGCGACGGCGGCGGCGACCCGCTCCAACGGCAGGTTCGTCCCGGACAGCGTCGCCGTCCCGTCCGGGGTGCGGGAACCGATCACCTTGCGGTGGTGGAACGAGCGCTCATACCGGCGCCGCGCCCACTCCGGGTCCAGCGCGATCGCCCGGGCCGAGATCTCCGCCGTCAACTGCCCCGTGGTCAGCACCGTCTCCTCCTCGAGTCGGCACTGCGGCAGGACCTCGGCGACCACCCGGTGGGCGTGCTCGGCCGAGAGCTCGGTGGTCCAGTCCGCGATCACCCGCGCCCGCGGCAGGTCCAGCCGCCCCGCCGCCATCGCCGCACCCAGCTCGGGGAGGCGGTGAAACATCTCGTGCGCGTCCCCGGCCATCCGGTTCGCCGCCGCGCGGGTCAGACCCAGCGCGGCCCGGACCTCATCACTGGACCACTCATCCGGCTCCGGCATCCGCTCGATGGAATCGGCATCCGCGCACAACACGGTCTCCCAGACCGCCTCCAGCCTCGCCGCACACGCGCGGGCCTCGTCGGCGTACCGCTCCCGCAGCACCCCGACGACCTGGTGACCAGTCAGCCCCCGCAGCCCTTCCACGTCCCCGACCCTAGAGGCCACCACCGACAATCAAGATCTGGTGCCACGAAGTCAGAAATGCCCTAGCAGTAGCAGTCCTGACGATGCGTCAGATCGAATGCTAGTCGCAGATGCCGGCGGTCGGAGGCGCCAGCGGTGCCGGACTCAGCGCGAGCTCGACGATCCGGACGACGACGGGGTCGATCGGGAGGCCGCCATGCCCGACGGTGGCCGCCGGGCAGACGTCCTGGAGCTGAACGTTGGTCGCGCCGGTCAGCCGCGCGGAGGCGGGCGGGGTCACGGTGGTGTCGCGGTTGGTCCACAACGAGAGCCAGGCCGGGTGATCGGTGGCGGCGACACCGCCCGCTCCGAGGCTGCGCAAGAGCTCTGAGCCGGGGACGAGTTGTCGGCAGGCCTCGGGGCAGATCGTCCCGCCGATCGCCGCGCCCATGGCGGCGAGTCCGGTCCCGGAAAACGGCGAGCCCAGGGTGACGATCCGGCGAGCCCGCCGGTCGCCGTCGTGCTGCTGGGCCCACAGCAGCGCGACCACCCCGCCGGCGGAGTAGCCGACGACATCGACCGACGACGCGCCGTCACGCAACGCGTCATCGACCGCCTCTTCCACCGCATCGACCTGGGCCCGTAGATCGCCGGTGTTCTCGGCCGCATCCGATACCAGCCGGGCTTCGCGTCCGTTCGCGCGGAGCCGCTCGGCGAGCCGCTCAAGGTTGGCGCTCGGTGCGCCGTAGCCCGGCACCAGCACCACCGGGCCCGGCCGGTCCTGGGCCACCACGGCCGCCGGCGGAAGTGCCGCCGGGCTCTCGTCGCCGACCGTCTTCATCGCCGCGATCCCGCCCGCGGCCACCGCGAGCGCGGCGACCGCAGTGACGATGCGCGCGAGCCGGCGACGGGGCAGACTCAGGTTGCCGAACGGATCTGGGAGCGGGGGCACCGCCTCATGGTTGCTCGAGGCGGAAGTCGGCGAAGTCGAACCCCGGCACCACGACGCACGAGACCAGGACCTCCGCATTGCCGGCCGGCCGCGCGGACTGCCAGACACCGGGCGGGACGAACAACTGCGGGTACTCACCCGTCGCGAGGTCCGCGCCGAGAACGTGCTCCACCGGATCGCCGGGGGAGTCGCCCGCGCCGCCGAGGCTGAGCCGGAGCGGTCCGCCGCGATGCCAGAACCACAGCTCGGCGGAGCGGACCCGATGCCAGGCCGAAGAATCGCCGGGGGCGAGGAGGTAGTAGATCGCGGTGCCCGCGCTGCGCGGTCCCGGGTAGCCGGGCAGCTCGGCTAGCTCGAGTGGCGAGCGCCAGGTCTCGCGGAACCAGCCGCCTTCAGGGTGTGGCGCGAGGTCGAGCATCTCCGCAAGCGGTGGACGCAGGTCGGTCATGGCCGCAGCGTCCCAAAGGCCCGACGGAGATGCCGATTTCGCCGCGCGGAAGGGGTCTGTGGCCCCATCCTGTGAGGTGAACGCCTAGGGGGCGGAAGGTGAACGCGGCATGAACACGAATCTGCTGCTGGAGATCAACGGCTGGTCGGGCAACGCGGTGCTCGACGCCACCATGAAGTTTGCGGCCGGGACGCTGATCTTCGGGTCGTTCGTCGTGCTGGCGGTGCTCTGCGGCCTGCAGGTGCTCGCCCGCCGACTCGATCGCATCGTCCTGGTCGGCACGTCGCTGGTCCTGGCGTTGACTCTCGGCCGGGGCGCGGCGGAGCTCTTCCCGAACGAGCGGCCGTTCACCCAGCATCCGGAACTGCACCAGTTGGTCCACCACGAGCCGGGGCAGTCGTTCCCGAGTGACCACTCCCTCGCCGCCTTCGCCATCGCGTTCGCCGTCGGGGCGTTCCTGTCGCTGCGGTGGGGAATCGCGCTGTTCGTCGTCGCGACCCTCGTCGGGTTCTCCCGGATCTACGTCGGCGTGCACTACCCGGCGGACATCGCCGGCGCTGCGGTGATCGCCGCGTCCGCCGTCGGCGGGGTTGCGCTGCTGGCACGCACGGCCCTCGTCGCCCGTCTGCTCTCCGCCCGCCTTCCGCTGGGGGTCCGACCGGCCTAGTCCGCCGGCGGCCCATCGGGGATCATCGGGCCTCGTGACGACTGCCGAGCACGCCCCGCCGCCGATCGATCTCCCGACGGTCGCGGCCGCGGCCGACCGCGCGCTGGACCGGGTGGCGCACCTGGTGCGCGGCATTCCGGAGCAGAGCGATCGAGCCCTGCCCGACTGGTCGATCGCGGACACCGCGGCGCACCTGATGGGTGTCATCGGCGCGTACATCGACATCGCGCGCGGTGCCGGGTCGCCCTACACGGACCTGGGCAAGGTGGCTCAGACCAATACCGAGCTGCTGACGCGGATCACGGACCGCACCCCGTTCCAGCTCTCGGAGCAGATCCAGGCCCTGCGACCCGCATTGGCCTCCGCGGTGGAGCAGGGCCCCGACAGCTACCAACCCGGCCACCTCGGGGTGCCCACGCTGCGATCGATCGCGGTCTCGCGGATCCTCGGCGAGGCCGTCGTCCACGGCTGGGACATCGCCACGGCGGCCGAACGGCTGTGGATCATCGAGCCCGCGGACGCGGCGTTGATCTTCCGCGGGTTCCTGCCGTTCCTGCCGGACTTCGTCCACCCGGTCAACGCGAAGGGCCTGAACGCCCGGTTCGACGTCCGGATCCGCAAGTTCCCCGAGGCACGAGCAGTCTTCGCGTTTCACGACGGCGTCCTCACCGTCGAGGGGGAGCCGCAGGGCCCCGTGGACTGCGTGATGAGCGGCGCCGGGGGCCCGATGATCCTGATTCTGCACCGGCGAATCGGGCTGGCCGGACCGATCCTGCGGGGCCAAGCGGCCGCCTGGGGACGCAAGCCGTGGCTCGGTTTGCGCCTGGTGAGTCTGTTCGCCCCGCCCTGACCGATAGAATCCGCGGGTTCTCGACCCGCCATCAGTGGAGCGTGCTGTGTCTCGTCGCCTGTTCACCTCGGAGTCCGTCACCGAGGGCCACCCGGACAAGATCGCCGACCAGATCAGCGACTCGATCCTCGACGCCCTGCTGAAGGAAGACCCGCGCAGCCGCGTCGCCGTCGAGACCCTGATCACCACCGGCCAGGTCCACGTGGCGGGCGAGGTGACCACCCAGGGCTACGCCGACATCCCGACGATCGTCCGCGAGCGCGTCCTCGAGATCGGATACGACTCGTCGAAGAAGGGCTTCGACGGAGCCTCCTGCGGCGTCTCGGTCTCGATCGGCTCGCAATCCCCGGACATCGCCCAGGGCGTCGACTCGGCCTACGAGGCGCGTGAGGGCGAGGGCGTCGACGACCTGGACAAGCAGGGCGCCGGCGACCAGGGCCTGATGTTCGGCTACGCCTGCGACGACACCCCTGAGCTGATGCCGCTGCCGATCCAGCTCGCGCACCGGCTCTCGCTGCGGCTATCGCAGGTCCGCAAGTCGGGCACCGTCCCGTACCTGCGTCCCGACGGCAAGACCCAGGTGACGATCGAGTACGACGGCGACCGTCCGGTTCGCCTCGACACGGTCGTCGTCTCCTCGCAGCACGCGGACGACATCGACCTCAAGACCCTGCTCGCGCCGGATGTGGCGGACCACGTCGTCGCGCCCGAGCTGTCCGGCCTCGACATCGACACCGAGGGCTACCGGCTGCTGGTGAACCCGACCGGCAAGTTCGTCGTCGGCGGGCCGATGGGCGACGCCGGTCTGACCGGCCGCAAGATCATCGTCGACACCTACGGCGGCATGGCCCGCCACGGCGGCGGCGCGTTCTCCGGTAAGGACCCGTCGAAGGTCGACCGCTCCGCGGCCTACGCCATGCGGTGGGTGGCCAAGAACGTCGTGGCCGCCGGGCTGGCGCGTCGCTGCGAGGTCCAGGTCGCCTACGCGATCGGCAAGGCGCACCCGGTCGGGGTGTTCGTCGAGACCTTCGGCACGAACACCGCCGACCCGGCCAAGATCCAGTCCGCGGTCACCACGGTCTTCGACCTGCGGCCCGCGGCGATCATCCGCGACCTCGACCTGCTGCGGCCGATCTACACCCAGACCGCGGCCTACGGGCACTTCGGTCGTGACCTGCCGGACTTCACCTGGGAGCGCACCGACCGCGTCGACGCGCTCCGTTCCGCCTGCGGCGTGTAGTTCCTAGTTCAGTCCCTTGGCCTGCTGGTTCTGCCAGCGGGCGTTGCGGCGGAACTCGGTGTCCTTACGGCTCTGCCCGACGAAGGCGGAGCCGGCGTAGGAGTCGTGCTGGAGGTGCCACATCAGCCAGGCGGTGAGGTAGCCGAGGTACCCGCCGCCGGTGCGCTGGATCGCGAGGTGGTCGGCGCCCCGCAGGATGCCGAGTGCCGCACGCGGGACGCGTTGGTAGTACCCGCGCAGCCCACCCGGGGTGGAGATCAGGCCGTCGGTGCCGCCGCCGAGGAACAGCGTCGGGGTGGGCAGATCCGTGACGGAGAAGCTGCCCCTCCCCTCGACGTAGCGCCGGTCGGGCAGATTCAGCGGCACCACGGTGTCGATCAGACCGCCTGAGTGGTTGGCCGCGTTGATCGCACCGCCCGCCCCCTGCGAATGCCCCAGCGCGCCGACCTGCGTCGGGTCGAGCACCCGGAAGAACGTGCTCGCGGGGTCCAGGTTCGCGCCGAGCAGGTACTTCAGGGCATCGAGCATGGTCCGCCCGTCCGCCTGGTGCTTGTCCGAGGACCCGATGATCACGAAGCCCCAGGACGCGAGCTGCCGGAAGACCCCGGTGTACAGCGCCGGCGTCGCGTTGCTCCCGTTACCCCACACAAGGATGGGGTGCTTGGCGCCGTTCCGGCCGAGGTCGCGCGGGTGCGAGATCCGGTAGGTGAGGTCGTCCCCGACGCGCACGTCCGTCGTCGCGGCCACCCACGGGCCGACCGCCCGGTACCGGTCCTCGACCGGACTCGAACGAGGTGCGGCCGTTGCCGCCCCCGGACTTTCGGTCTCGACGGCCGAGGCTGCGGGCAGGACGACGGCGAGCGCGAGCGCGGCGGCGACCGCACGAAGAAGCGGACGCCCAGCACGACGACAGGACAACGGCACTTGATCCCCCCCGAGACCATCGACCGGGGTCGTTTCTAGCAGCGATCCGGCCGGTGCGGGTCAAACTCCGCCCGATTGGCGGCCCACCCTCGACAACCAACCCACCAGGGCGTGTCACGCCCTGGTGTGGGGACAGGCCCGGCCTCTCACCCACCAGGGCGTGTCACGCCCTGGTGGGTCGTCCACACACGACCGGGCGCGGAGGGCGGAGGTCGGCGGGCTCTGGTAGGACAGGCGGATGAACTCCGGCGGGGGGCCGCCCGAGGCGGTGGCAGAACAGCTGGAGCTGGTGCGCAACACCGCCCGGCGGAACGCCCGTGCGACGCGGGCGAAGGACCGCGAGCCTCCGCCGGTCGCTGCGTCGCGCCCGATCGCCCGCGTCAGCGTCGACATCCCGTTCCCCCACCTGGACCGGACCTTCGACTATCTGGTCCCGGCCGACCTCGACGACGCCGCGGTACCGGGTGCCCGGGTCCGGGTCCGCTTCGCCGGCAAGCTGGTCGACGGTTTCGTTCTCGCTCGCGACGACGCCAGCGAGCACACCGGGACGCTGGCGCGGCTGCAGAAGGTCGTCTCGCCGGAGCCGGTGCTCAGCCCGGAGATCGCGGAGCTCGCCCGCGCGGTCGCGAACCGGTACGCCGGGACCGTCGCGGACGTCCTGCGCCTGGCCGTTCCGCCCCGGCACGCCCGGGTCGAGGCGGAGGTGCCGCCCGAGGTTCCCGCGCCGTCGCGCGACCCGGCCGCCGCCGACCCGGCGGCGTGGGCGTTTTACGAGGCGGGTCCGGCGTTTCTGGCCGCGGTCGCGGAGCGACGACCCGCGCGGGCGGTGTGGGCCGCCCTGCCCGGGGTCGACTGGGCGCCCGCAATGGCGGCGGCGGTCGCCGCGGCCGTCGCCGGCGGACGCGGCGCCCTGGTGGTCGTGCCGGACGCGCGGGACCTTCAGCGCCTCGGTGGCGCACTCGACGCGTTGCTGGGCAGCGGCGGGCACGTCCAGCTGACGGCGGACCTCGGACCGTCCGAGCGCTACCGGCGCTGGCTCGCGGTGCGGCGGGGCACCGCGCGCGCCGTGATCGGCACCCGCGCCGCAATGTTCGCGCCAGTGGCCGACCTCGGCCTGGTCGCGATCTGGGACGACGGCGACGACCTGCACGCCGAGCCCCGTGCGCCCTATCCGCACGTGCGCGAGGTGCTGTGCCTGCGTGCGCACCTGACCGGAGCGGCTGTCCTGATCGGGGGCCACGCGGTCACCGCCGAGGGCGCGGCGCTCGTCGAATCGGGGTGGGCGAAGCCACTCGCGGCGAGCCGGGACATCGTGCGCGGGGCCGCACCGCGGGTCGCGTCCGCGGGCTCGGACGCGGAACTGGCTCGCGACGGTGCCGCGCGGGCGGCGCGACTGCCCACCGTGGCGTGGCAGACCGCACGCGCCGGACTGACCGAGGGGCCCGTGCTGGTCCAGGTGCCCCGTCGCGGCTATCTGCCGATGCTGGCCTGTGTCCGCTGCCGTGAGATGGCCCGCTGCACCCCCTGCTCCGGGCCGCTCGGGCTGGGTGCGGGGGAGCGGACCGCGACCTGCCGGCTGTGTGCGACGCCCGCGGAGAACTGGGCCTGTTCCGCCTGCGGTGCGACCTCGTTCCGGGCGCGGGTGATCGGCGCCACCCGCACCGCCGAGGAGATCGGCCGGGCCTTTCCCGGCGTCCCGGTGCGGTGGTCGAGCGCGGACGGCACGATCCTGGCCGCCGTCGACGACAAAGCGGCGCTGATCGTGGCCACTCCCGGAGCCGAGCCCGTCGCGGAGGGCGGGTACGCCGCGGCGCTCCTCCTCGACGGCGATGCCCTGCTCGCCCGCGCCGATCTTCGGTCGGCAGAGGAGGCGATGCGCCGCTGGGCCAATGCGGTCGCGCTGGTGCGCCCGGGGGCCCCTGTCGTCCTGATGGCCGACTCCGGAGCTCCAGCGGTCCAGGCCTTGATCCGCTGGGACCCTCACGGGTTCGCCGCGCGCGAACTGATGGATCGTCAGGAATTAGGCTTCCCGCCCGCCGTCCGGCTCGCGGTCCTGACCGGGCCGACCGCGGCCGTGGCTGAACTGCTTGAGGCCGCCCGGCTGCCGGCGGCCGCGACGCGGCTGGGGCCGGTGCCGACAGGAACCGAGAACGAGGCCCGGGCCGTCGTTCGGGTGCCGCGCACCCTGGGCGGCGAGCTGGCCGCCGCCCTGCGCGCCGGCGCCGGCGTCCGCAGCGCGCGCAAGGCCGCCGGCGGCGTCCGCATCCAGGTGGACCCGGCCCAGCTGGGCTGATCGCAAGCAGGCGCTTTCGGGGGGTCGTCGGGGGGCGGAGCCCCCCGACTGGACACTTAGACTGGCCGGGCCCTGTACGACCGACCCGGGAGCGGCACCGCGTGGCGATCCAGCCCATCCGCCTGTTCGGCGACCCTGTCCTGCGAACCCCGGCGGCCCCGGTGACCGACTTCGACCTCGAGTTGCGCAAACTCGTGGCCGACCTGACCGACACCATGCAGGACGCCCCCGGGGCCGGGCTGGCCGCTCCGCAGATCGGCGTCGGACTGCGGGTGTTCACCTACTACGTCGACAACACCCTCGGGCACCTGGTGAACCCGACGCTCGAGCTGTCCGAGGACGAGCAGGACGGCGACGAAGGGTGTCTCTCGATTCCCGGGCTCGCCTTCCCGACGGTCCGCGCGCTGCGGGTGGTGGCGCAGGGCCAGAACATGTACGGCGAGCCCGTCACGCTCACGGGGTCGCATCTGCTCGCCCGGTGCGTGCAGCACGAGACCGATCACCTCGACGGGATCCTGTTCCTCGACCGTCTCGACGACGACACCCGCCGCCAGGCGCTGCGAGCCATCCGCGAGTCGGCGTGGGCGGACGAGGCCGTGCCGCAGATCCGGATCTCGCCCCACGCCACCGCCGGCCGCGCGCTCTGATTCGGACGTCTCCCCGTCATGCGCCTGGTTTTCGCCGGCACACCTGAGGTCGCGCTGCCCAGTTTGACCGCGTTGCTCGACTCGCCGCACGAGGTGGTCGCGGTCGTCACCCGGCCCGACGCCCCGACCGGACGAGGCCGCACGCTGCGTCCGAGCCCGGTCGCCGAGGTGGCCGCGGCGGCCGGCCTCGAGATCCTGCGCCCGCCCACACCACGCGATCCGGAATTTCTCGCGCGGTTGGGCGAGATCGCGCCGGACTGCGCACCCGTCGTGGCCTACGGCGGCTTGCTCCCGGACGCCGCCCTCGCCATCCCGGCGCACGGATGGGTGAACCTGCACTTCTCGTTGCTCCCGGCCTGGCGCGGCGCGGCCCCGGTTCAGCGCGCGGTGCTGGCCGGCGACGAGATCACGGGGGCCACGACGTTCCAGATCGTCCGCGAGTTGGACGCCGGTCCGGTCTTCGGCGTGCTCACCGAGACGATCCGCCCCCGCGACACCAGCGGCGATCTCCTGACCCGTCTCGCGCAGGCCGGGGCCGGACTGCTGCTGGCGACGATCGACGGGATCGAGGCCGGCGCCGTAGAGGCGGTGCCGCAACCGACCGAGGGCATCTCCCTGGCGCCGAAGCTGTCGGTGGCAGACGCCGAGGTCGACTGGACCGTTGCGGCGATGCACGTCGACCGCCTGGTCCGCGCCTGCACGCCGGCTCCGGCCGCCTGGACCACCTTCCGGAACGATCGACTGCGCCTCGGTCCCCTGACGCTGCGTCAGGACTGCCGTGGCCTTGTTCCGGGCGAACTCGTCGTGGAGAAGAACGCCGTGCTGGTCGGCACCGGGACCCACGGGGTCTCGCTCGGCGAGGTAACGGCTCCGGGCAAGAAGCCGATGCGCGCGGCCGACTGGGCCCGCGGGGCCCGGCCGGAGAAGGGCGAGATCCTCGGCGCCGGAACGAAGCCACGATGAACGGCCCGCCGCGCCGGCCGCAGAGCGGTGGACGGGCCGGCGAACGACCGGCGCCCCGCAAGCAGAGCCCGCGTCGGGCGGAGCCGGCGGATCCCGCGCGCCGGGCCGCGTTCGACCTGCTGCGTGCGGTCGCCGAGCGCGACGCGTACGCCAACCTCGTGCTGCCCGGTCTGCTGCGCGATCGGCGCCTGAATCCGCGCGACGCCGCCTTCGCCACCGAGCTCGCGTACGGCACCTTGCGCGGGCAGGGCACGTACGACGCCATCCTCGGGGCCTGCGTCGACCGCCCGGTGGATCAGCTCGACCCGCCGGTCCTCGACGTGCTGCGGCTCGGTGCCCACCAGCTGCTCGCCATGCGTACCCCCACCCATGCCGCGGTGTCGGCGAGCGTCGACCTGTGCCGGTCCGTGGCCGGACCGGGTCCGGCCGGTCTGGTGAACGCCGTCCTTCGCAAGGTGTCCGCCCGGGACCTCGATGCCTGGGTCGACCACCTCGGACCTGACGCCGACGTAGACCGGCCCGGCCATCTGGCGCTGCGTCACGCGCATCCGCGCTGGGTCGTGTCCGCCTTCGCCGACGCCCTGGACGGCGACTGGGACGAGGTGGCCGCGGCGCTCGCCGCCGACAACGTGCCGGCCCGCGTCACGCTGACCGCCCGTCCTGGCCGAGCCACGCAGGACGATCTGGTCGCGGCCGGGGCCGAGGCCGCGCGCTGGTCGCGGGTGGGCGCGGTCCTGCCCGGCGGGGATCCGGGCGGGCTCGACCTGGTGCGCTCCGGTGCCGCCGGCGTCCAGGACGAAGGCAGCCAGCTCGTCACCCTCGCTTTCGCGGACGCACCGCTGACCGGTCCGGACTCGCGGTGGCTCGACGTGTGCGCGGGGCCCGGCGGGAAGGCCGCGCTGCTGGCCGGGCTGGCCGGGGAACGCGGGGCGGTTCTCGTGGCCGCCGAGGTCGCTCCGCACCGGGCCGGCCTGGTCGCCTCGGCCCTGCGCGGCGAGGCTGCCGCCCTGCCGGTGGTCGCCGACGGCCGGTCGCCGGCGTGGCCCGTCGACACCTTCGACCGGGTCCTGGTGGACGTTCCCTGCACCGGACTCGGTGCGCTGCGGCGGCGGCCGGAGAGCCGCTGGCGCCGCGAGCCCGGCGACGTGGGCCGCCTGTTCGACCTGCAGCGCGACCTGCTGCTGTCCGCGATCGCGGCGGCGCGTCCGGGCGGGCTCATCGCCTACGTCACCTGCTCGCCGCATCCGGGGGAGACCCGGGGGGTCGTGCACGCCGGGATCCGCCAGGCCGCCCGGCGTGGGCTGACCATCGAGCCGGTGGACGCGCGGCCGCTTCTGCCCGACGTTCCGGACCTCGGCGACGGGCCGCATGTCCAGCTCTGGCCGCACCGGCACGGGACCGACGCGATGTTCCTGTCCCTGCTGCGCCGGATCTGAGATCCGACCTCCCGAGGGGGCGCCTGCGCCGCGGTTGACGCACGGTGTTGGCTTCTCCCGTGAACTTCACCCGGGTCCCCAAGCGCATCCTGCTGGGGACCCCGAT
Organism: uncultured Actinomycetota bacterium; assembly: GCA_963756785.1. Lineage (GTDB taxonomy): Bacteria > Actinomycetota > Actinomycetes > Sporichthyales > Sporichthyaceae > Sporichthya. The sequence goes on along the minus strand of CAVWPF010000007.1, from coordinate 707,005 downwards.
GCGCAGCGACCGGCTGGGCGACACCCTGCTGCCCAAACGGATCGCGTTGCCGATCTTCGCGAGCAGTTCGTTGTCGACGGTCGCCTACGCGCCGCAGGAGATTCTGCTGGTCCTCGCCCTCGGCGGCACGACCTACCTGACGCACGGGCCGTGGGTCGGTCTCGCCGTCGTGGCACTGATCGTAGTGATGGTGCTCAGCTATCGGCAGACCATCCGGGCCTACCCCAGTGGAGGTGGCGACTACGAGGTCGCTGCGTCCAATCTCGGCCAGTCCGCGGGGACCGTGGTGGGAGCCGGGCTGCTCGTCGGCTACGTCCTGACCGTCGCGGTCTCTGTTGCCGCGGGGCTCGATAACCTCGGCGCCGCCGTTCCGTGGGTGGCTGAACACAAGGTCGAGTCGGCCTTCGCCGCAATTGCCGCGCTGGCAGTGCTGAACCTGCGCGGGGTGCGCGCAGCAGGCGCGGCGCTCGCTCTGCCGGTGATGGCTTTCGTGGCCGGGATGCTGCTGCTCGTCGGCGTCGGGCTGACCCGTGCCGCGCTGGGGCACGACCTGCAGGCGCCGAGCGCGGGATTCGAGGTGGTCGCGCACCACACCGACATCGGCGCTGCGCTGGCGATGTTGCTCATTCTGCGGGCGTTCTCCGCGGGAGCAGCCGCGTTGACCGGGCTCGAAGCGTTCGTCAACGGCGTGCCGGCGTTTCGGGAGCCGAAGGCACGGAACGCTGCCGCGACGCTCGCGCTGGTCGGCGCGATCGGCGTCACGATGTTCGGCGGCTTGATCGTGCTCGCCCGGTTGACCGACATGCGCGTCGCGGTCGACCCGGCACAGAAGCTGCTCGTTGACGGCCGTCCCGTCGGCGAGGACTACATCCAGGATCCGATTGTCGCCCAGGTCGCCTCGGCGGTGTTCGGTGACGGGTCGCCCGCCTTCGTGTTCATCACCGCGGTGACCGCTCTGATCCTTTTCCTCGCGGCCAACACCGCCTTCAACGGATTTCCGCTGTTGTCGTCCGTGCTGGCACGCGACGGCTTCCTACCGCGGCAGTTCCAGCAACGCGGCGATCGGCTCACCTACAGCAATGCGATTCTGGCGCTCGCGTTGACCGCGGCACTCATGATCTACGCCTTCAACGGCGATGCTTCCCGGCTCATTCAGCTGTACATCGTCGGGGTGTTCCTCGCCTTCGCGCTGGGTCAGGCGGGCATGGTGCGCCACTTCGCGCGCCAGGGCGCACCACGTGCCTGGCGGACGCAACTCGTCCACGTCGTAGCGCTGGTCCTGACCGCAGCGGTCCTGCTCACGACCCTGATCACCGAGTTCACCGACGGCGCCTACATCGTGCTCATTGCGATCCCGGTGCTGTTCCTGGTGATGCGCGGAATCGCGCGCCACTACGAGCGCCTACGGGCCGAGCTGACCCCGGTCAAAGGCGGAATCACCCTGCCGAGCCGGATCCACGGCATCGTGCTCGTTTCCAAGCTCCACACCCCCACGTTGCGCGCTCTCGCTTTCGCCCGCGCCACCCGACCGGACACCCTGGTTGCGCTGACGGTGCAGACCTCGCCGGAGAGCACGGCCGAACTGCTGCGCGAGTGGGCCGAGCACGACATCGAGGTCCCGCTGACCGTGCTCGACTCGCCCTACCGCGAGGTGACCCGGCCGGTGTTGGATTACGTGCGCAACGTGCGACTGTCGGGGCCGCGGGACGTTGTGTGTGTGTTCGTGCCCGAGTACGTCGTCGGCAGGTGGTGGGAACAACTCCTGCACAACCAGACGCCGTTGCGACTGAAGGCGCGGCTGCTGTTCCAGCCCGGGGTGATGGTCACCAGCGTGCCCTGGCAGCTGGGGTCCGCAAGGCAGTTGGAGGCTCGCCGTACCTACTCGCCGAGTCCCCTGAGGCGCACCGACAACGGAGGGCCGCCGCCCGGACCGGGTGACGCAGACAACACCGGGCGTTAAGGACCCGTCAGGATCCGGCGGCTGCCCGTCAGAGCCGCGTCAAGACGGCGGCCGCGCGCCGACCGCGGGTGTTGATTGCAACGGTGAAAGCACTCCAGACCCCTAAGCGCCTCCTGCTCGGTTCGCCCATGCGGACGGACCGACTCGGCGAGACCCTGCTGCGCAAGCGCGTCGCGCTGCCGATCTTCGCCTCTGACCCGCTCTCCTCGGTCGCCTACGCGCCACAGGAGGTCTTCCTCGTCCTCTCCGTGGCCGGGGTCACCTACTACTCCTACAGTTTCTGGTTCGCCGTGGCCGTCGCCGTGTTGATGGCGGTGGTGGTCGCCTCCTACCGCCAACTGGTGCACGCCTACCCGAGCGGCGGCGGTGACTACGAGGTCGCGTCGAAGAACCTCGGACAGACCGGCGGACTCACCGTCGCGAGCGCGCTGCTGGTCGACTACGTCATGACGGTGGCGGTCTCGGTCGCGGCCGGTATCGACAACCTGGCCTCGGCGGTGGGATTCGTCGGCGAACACAAGGTTTCCGTCGCGCTCGCCATCATCGTGCTGCTGACGCTGGTCAATCTCCGCGGAGTGAAGGAGGCCGGCTTCGCCTTCGCCCTGCCCACCTACGCCTTCATCGTCGGCGTGCTCGCACTGATCGCGGTCGGTCTCGTGAAGACCTTCGTCCTCGACGACGAGCTCCGTGCGCCCACCGCCGGCTACGAGATCGCCTCCGACCACACCGACCTGGCCGGCTTCGCCCTGCTGTTCCTCCTGATGCGTACCTTTGCCTCCGGCTGTGCCGCCCTCACGGGGGTGGAGGCGATCGCGAACGGTGTGCCCGCGTTCCGCAAGCCGAAGAGCAAGAACGCCGCGACCACGTTGCTGGTGATGGGCACGCTGGCGGTGACGATGTTCGCGGGGTTGATCGCGCTCGGTCAGCGTTCGGGGATCCGGGTCGCCGAACATCCGGAGACCGAGATCCTGATCAACGGCGTCCCGGCCGGGCCGGAGTACCACCAGGACCCGATCATCGCCCAGGTCGCGGCGGCCGTTTTCGGAGACGGCTCCCTCGCGTTCGTCTACCTGGCCGCGGTCACCGCCCTGATCCTGTTCTTCGCCGCGAACACCGCCTACAACGGTTTCCCGATGCTCACCTCGGTGCTCGCGCACGATCGCTACATGCCCCGTCAGTTACGTCAGCGCGGGGACCGCCTCGCCTTCAGCAACGGCATCGTGCTGCTCGCGGTCGCGGCCGGCGGGCTGGTCTACCTCTTCGATGCCGATGTCAGCCGGCTGATTCAGCTGTACATCATCGGGGTGTTCGTGTCCTTCACGCTGGGCCAGACCGGGATGGTCCGGCACTGGACGCGGCTGCTGCGCACCGAGACCGACCCCGCCGAGCGCAAACGGATGATCCGGGCCCGGATCATCAATTCCGTCGGCCTGTTCTTCACCGGCTCGGTGCTCGTCATCGTGTTGATCACCAAGTTCACGCACGGCGCATACCTGGTGCTGATCGCGATGCCGATCCTGTTCCTGATGATGAAGGGCATCCGCCGGCACTACGACCGGCTGACCGACGAGCTCACCCCGCCGCCGGCCGGGGTGACGCTACCGAGCCGGATCCACAGCGTCGTGCTGATCTCGCGCCTGCACACCCCGGCGCTGCGCGCGCTGGCCTTCGCGCGGGCGACCCGGCCGGACACCCTCACTGCCCTGACCGTCCAGACCTCGCCGCAGGCCACCCGCCACCTGATGCGCGAATGGGCCGAGCGAGACGTGCCCGTGCCGCTGACGATCGTGGATTCGCCCTACCGCGACGTCACCGGCTCGGTCGTCGAATACATCCGCAACCTGCGCCGGGAGAGCCCGCGGGATGTGGTGTGCGTGTTCATCCCGGAGTACGTGGTGGGGCACTGGTGGGAGCAGTTGCTGCACAACCAGACGGCGCTGCGCCTGAAGGCACGGCTGCTGTTCATGCCCGGCGTGATGGTCACCAGCGTGCCCTGGCAGCTCGGTTCGGCCGAGAACCGGGAGGCGCGGCGAACCCCCATCGGCTGAGCGAACGGCAGACTGGGCCCGTGCCGAGCTCAGGTGGGGGGTTGCCGCGAACGCGACGGCTCGCGGCGTTCGGTGTCGCGGCGGCGACCCTGCCCCTGATGACCCTGGCCATGGTCGGGGTGCGCGAGCACCTCGACCTCGAGAGCGTGCTGCTGCTCTACGTCCTCGCGGTCGTGGTCATCTCGGTGCTCGGCGGCGTGCTGCCGGCCGTCGTGGCCGCGCTGACAGCCCTGCTGCTGTCGACCCACTACTTCACCGAGCCGTACGGCACCTGGGACGTCGCCCACCGACTCGACGTGATCGCGCTGGTGACCTTCCTGCTCGTGGCCGTGGGGGTCAGTGTCACTGTAGAACTGGCGGCACGGGCCCGGGTTGCCGCCGCCCGCGAGCGGATCGAGGCCGACCTGCTCTCCCGGGTCTCCGCCGCCTCGGTGGGGGCGAGTTCACTCGTCGACGTCCTGGCTCAGGTCCGCGACACCTTCGGGATGGCCTCGGTCGCCCTGCTCGCCGACGGGCCGGACGGCGGCGCGCGCCCCGTCGGTCTGGTCGGTCCGCCGTTGGAGGGCCGACCGGTCATCTCCGCGGACGCCGGGGACGGCATGCGCCTCGTCGCGGAAGGACCCGAGCTCTTCGCCGCCGACAAACGGTTGCTGCACCGGCTCGCCCTCGCGGCGGCCCGTGCGTGGGAGGCCCAACGGCTGGCCGAGGAGGCCGCGCGCGCCCGGGAGCTGGCTGAGGTGGACCGGCTGCGGTCGGCCCTGCTGGCCGCCGTCGGCCACGACCTCCGCACGCCGCTGGCCGGGGTCAAGGCCGCGGTCTCGAGCCTGCGTCAGCCGGACATCGTCTGGAGCGACGACGAGCGGTCGGAGTTCCTCGCCCAGATCGAGTCGTCGGCGGATCGGCTGAGTGATCTCCTGGCCAACCTGCTCGCGATGAGCCGGCTGCAGGCCGGGGTGGTCTCGGTCGCACTGGACACGGTCGCCCTCGACGGGGTGGTGGCCCGCGCCCTGCTGGACCAGAACTCGGCCGCGGTGGACGTCGATGTGCCGGACGACCTGCCGCACGCACGGACCGACGACGGTCTGCTCGAGCGCGTCGTGGCCAATCTGGTCGACAACGCGCGCCGGTTCTCCCCGGCCGGGACTCCGGTGCGGGTGGCCGGCGAGCTCAATCCCGACCGCCGGTCCTTGCGGCTCTCGGTCGTCGACCGCGGCCCGGGAGTTCCGCCGGAGCAGTGGGAGGACATGTTCACCCCGTTCCAGCGGCTCGACGACCGCGGCGGGTCGGGAGTCGGTCTTGGGCTGGCGATCGCCCGGGGCTTCACCGAGGCCATGGGTGGCAGTCTGACCCCGTCCGCGACGGAAGGCGGTGGGTTGACCATGACCGTGACCCTCCCGGTGGCGGAGACGGAAGAGATATGACGGGGCGTCAGGATGATGCGCCCCGTGTGCTGATCGTCGATGACGACGACACGCTGCGCCGGGCGCTCGGCATCAATCTGAAGGCGCGGGGCTACGAGGTCCTTGAGGCCGCCGACGGCGCCTCGGCGCTGGCCGTGGCTGCTCGGCGGCCACCGGACGTGGTCATCCTGGATCTCGGCCTGCCCGATCTCGACGGGGTCGAGGTCATTCTCGGGCTGCGGGCCTGGTCACGGGCACCGATCGTCGTGCTGTCCGCGCGGGAGGACCAGCCACAGAAGGTCGCCGCTCTCGACGCCGGCGCCGACGACTACGTGACGAAGCCGTTCGGGATGGACGAGTTCCTGGCCCGGGTCCGGGCAGCACTGCGCCGGGCCGCTCCGGTCGCCGAGCCCGGCGCGGTCATCACGACCCCCGACTTCACCGTCGACCTGCCGGCGCGGCGCGTCGTCACCCCGGCGGGCGAGGTGCGGCTGACCCCCACCGAGTGGGCCCTGCTTGAGGTCCTGGTGCGTTCTGCCGGCCGCCACGTCCCGTCGAAGACGCTGCTGCAGGAGGTGTGGGGTCCCACCTACGGCACCGAGACCAACTATCTGCGGGTCTACATGGCCCAACTACGGCGCAAGCTCGAACCGGATCCCGCCCGTCCGCGCTACCTGATCACCGACCCCGGGATGGGTTACCACTTCGCGCCGTCCGACGCCCGGCCGTGATCCGCCGGTCGGCGTTCGCCTGGCCGCCGCTGGTCGCCGCAGCGTCCGCGGCGGTCGCGGCGGTCGGCGCGGTGTAGGAGATCTCGATGTCGCCCGGCCCGGAGATCGACCCGGGCCCGACCGACCCCTTGCTCAACCGGACGCCCGGGCCGGCGCCGGCCACGAAGCCGCTGCCACCACCGCCGCCACCGCTGATCACCGCCAGGTCCTCCGCAGCTCCGGTGAGCGTCTCGGTGGGCACGCTGCTCCCGCCGCCGCCACCGCCGAAGTAGCCGCCTCCGCCGCCGCCGCCGGCGCCGGGAGCGCTCAGTGTGGCGGCGCCGATGCCGCCGGAACCACGCGCGCCGTGGTCGGCGCCGGGGCCACCCGCGCCGCCCTGGTCCGATCCGCCGAAACCCTGGTTGGGCCCGCCGGCACCCGCGTCGCCGGCTTCGCCACCGCCCCCGCCGCCCACGCCGCCGGTCGTCCCGGCGTAGGTGCCACCGCCGCCGCCACCGCCACCGGCCGAGATCAGCGGAACCGCCACCTGCGGCAGCGTGTTGTGGGCCATCACGAACGACCCACCGCCGCCACCGCCGCCACCACCGCCGAACTGGTTGAACGGGTCGCAGACAACGGTGCTCGGATCGATGCGGACGGTTCCGCCCGGCGCACCGCCGTTGACGCCGCCGGCGCCGCCGGTGATGCCGTTGGCCGAATAACCGACGCCGCCGACGAAGAGGTCCAGGATCTGGCCGGGTTCGACGTTGAGGACCGCGCTCGCCGTACCGCCGAGGCCGCCCGCTGCGCCGCGCACACTGTCGGCGCGGGGGAGCGAGAGGGCGCCGTCCGTGCAGTCGCTCTGCTGGTCGGCATCGCCGGGTCCGCCGGATCCGCCGCGGGCGGAGACCTTGAGGTTCACCACGCCGGCCGGGACGGTGAAGATCGTCGCGACGGCCGCGGGCTGGGTGTACAGGCAGCGCACCCGGGTGCCCTCGGCCGCGCACTCCGAGGGCAGGGGGGCGGCCGGTGCCGCCCCGGCCGGTGTCGTCGGGACGGCGGCGAGCACAGCGGCGGACACCAGCACCGCTGCGGCGCGCTTCGGCACAACTGCCTCCCCGGGAGTGGGCTCAAGCTAACCCGCCCGTGCCCGCGGGCAGAGGGGCCACGCGTGCGATTTTCCCTCAGGAGTAAGCGTTTCCGGCCAATTAGTTCGCACACCGGCGACGGCGTGCCGTGAGGTCGCGGTAACCCGCAGGATTTCTCAGTTTTTCTCCCGGCGACAGGCCGGGCGCCCCGGCCGTTACGCTCCGCCTCCATGGGTGTCCAGATCTCGCCGAGCATCCTCTCCGCCGACTTCGCCCGGCTGGCCGAGGAATGCGAGCGGGTCGCGGGCGCGGCCGACTGGCTGCACGTCGACGTCATGGACAACCACTTCGTGCCGAACCTGACGCTCGGGCTGCCGATCGTCGAGGCGTTGCTGAAGCGGGTTGCCACCCCGGTGGACTGCCACCTGATGATCGCCGACCCGGACCGCTGGGCGCCCGGCTACGCCGAAGCCGGCGCGGGCTCGGTGACCTTCCACGTCGAGGCGGCGCACGCCCCGGTGCGGCTGGCCCGCGCGATCCGTTCCGCCGGCGCGCGCGCCGGCATGGCGCTGAAGCCGGCCACCGACGTCGAGGGTTATGCGGACCTGCTGCCGGAACTGGACATGCTGCTGCTGATGACCGTCGAGCCGGGCTTCGGCGGGCAGGCGTTCCTCGACGTGGTGCTGCCGAAGATCCGCCGGGCCCGCGAGCTCATCGCCGGCCGCGACCTCGACATCTGGCTCCAGGTCGACGGCGGAGTGGCGGCGAGCACCATCGAGCGGTGCGCCGACGCCGGCGCCGACGTGTTCGTCGCCGGCTCCGCGGTCTACGGCGCCGAGGACCCGGCCGAGGCGATCCGACGGCTGCGCGCCCAGGCCGAGGCGGCGACCGCGGCCTCGCCCTGGGCCAAGCAGGCCTGACCGTGGCATCCCAGGCCGAGTACGCGGCGATGCGGCGCGCCCTGGCCCTGGCCGGACGCGGCGTGGGCACGACCAGTCCCAACCCGATGGTCGGGGCGGTCGTCCTCGACATCGTCGGCACGGTGGTCGGGGAAGGCTTCCATGTGAAGGCCGGCGGGCCGCACGCCGAGGTGCTCGCCCTGGCCGCGGCGGGCACGCGGGCCCAGAACGGCACCTGTGTGGTCACCCTCGAACCGTGCAATCACACGGGGCGGACGCCGCCGTGCGTGCAGGCGCTGCTGGACGCTGGAATCGCCCGCGTCGTCATCGCCGTGCGCGACCCGTTCGCTCCGGCGGCCGGGGGAGTCGAGGCGCTACGGGCGGCCGGCCTGGAGGTCGAGGTCGGTGTCCTCGCCGAGGCGGGCGAACGGGTCAACGAGGCCTGGCTGACCTCGGTCCGCAGAGGCCGGCCGTTCGTCACCTGGAAGTACGCGGCCAGCCTGGACGGGCGTTCGGCCGCTGCCGACGGCAGCAGCCAGTGGATCACCGGTACCGCGGCCCGGGCCGACGTGCACCGCCTGCGGGCGGAGTGCGACGCCGTGATCGTCGGCTCCGGCACCGTGCTGGCCGATGACCCCGCCCTGACCGTCCGCGACGCGCCGCTGCGGCACGGGCAACCACTGCGCGTCGTGCTGGACAGCGCGCTGCGCACCCCGCCGAGTGCCCGGGTGCTGGACGGAACGGCCCCCACGTTGATCTTCAAGGCTCCGGGCGCCGTGGCGGCGGATCCGCTGGCCTACCCCGCGGCCAAGGTGGTGACGGTCCCTCAGGCGCCGGACGGCACCGGCGTGGATCTGGCCGCGGTGCTGGCCGAACTCCATTCCCGTCAGGTGGTTTCTGTCCTGCTCGAAGGTGGGCCCCGCCTCGCCGGGTCCTTCCTCGCCGCCGGCCTGGTGGACCGCGTCGTCGGTTACGTCGCGCCGGTGCTGATCGGTGGGGACGGGCTCCCGGCGCTCGCCGGGCCGGGCGCGGCCAGCATCGAGGCGGCGCGGCGATTCCGGCTGGACGAGATCACGCAGATCGGCCCCGACGTCCGCCTGGTGGCCCGGCCGGCGGCCGCCGCCGTGCCCCGCGACCGCGACGTGGAGGATTGAGCCATGTTCACGGGCATCGTCGAGGAACTCGGTGAGGTCGTCGGCCTCGACACCCTGGCCGAGGACGCCGCGCGGCTGACGCTGCGCGGCCCGACGGTGTGCTCCGACGCGCGGCACGGAGACTCGATCGCCGTCAACGGCGTCTGCCTGACGGTGGTCGACGTCGAGGCCGGGGCTTTCACGGCCGACGTCATGAAGGAAACCCTCGACCGGTCCGCGCTGGGCCGCCTCGCGCCGGGGTCCCCGGTCAACCTGGAGCGCGCGGTCACGATGGCCACGCGCCTGGGTGGGCACCTCGTCCAGGGCCACGTCGACGGTGTCGGCGTGATCCGGAGCCGCCGCCCCGCCGAGCACTGGGAGCTCGTCGAGATCAGCCTCCCCGCGGATCTCGCACGCTATGTGGTCGAGAAGGGCTCGATCGCGGTCGACGGGGTGTCGCTGACGGTCGCGGCGCTCGGGGCGGACTCCTTCACGGTCAGCCTGATTCCGACCACGCTGGCTGCGACTACCCTGGGCCGACGAGCCCCCGGCGACCAGGTGAACCTCGAGGTCGACGTGCTCGCCAAGCACGTGGAGCGGCTTCTCCGAGCCGGCACGCAGACAGCGGTGGAACCGGGAGGTGGCGGATGACGGCCGAGCACACCGGCACGCCCCCGGCCGACACCCGGTTCGAGTTCGACTCGATCGAACGGGCGATCGCCGACATCCGCGCCGGCAAAGCCGTGCTCGTCGTGGACGACGAGGACCGCGAGAACGAGGGTGACCTGGTCTTCGCGGCGTCGAAGGCGACCCCGGAACTCCTCGCCTTCATGATCCGCCACACCTCCGGCGTCGTGTGCGTCCCGATGCCCGGCCCGGAACTGGACCGGCTCGGCCTGCCCCCGATGACCATGGTCAACGAGGACCGCAAGCAGACCGCCTACGCGGTCTCGGTCGACGCCCGGGACGGGATCTCCACGGGCATCTCCGCCCGGGACCGGTCCCGCACGATCCGGGTGCTCGTCGACTCGGCCACCGAACCCTGGGAGCTGACCCGGCCCGGCCACGTCTTCCCGCTGCGCGCGGTCGAGGGCGGGGTGCTGCGCCGGCCCGGTCACACCGAGGCGTCCGTCGACCTGGCCCGGATGGCCGGGCTGACGCCCGCCGGGGTGATCTGCGAGGTGGTCAACGAGGACGGCTCGATGGCCCGGCTGCCCGACCTGGCGAAGTTCGCCGAGGAGCACGGCCTCGCCCTGATCTCCATTGCCGACCTGGTCAACTTCCGCCGCCGGGTCGAATCCCAGGTGATCCGGCTGGCCAAGACGCGGCTGCCGACGGTGCTGGGGGAGTTCCAGGCCTTCGCCTACGCCGACCGCGGCGCCGCGCACAGCGAGGACGAGCACGTCGCGCTGGTCCGCGGCGATGTCACCGGCGGTGAGGGCATCCTGGTCCGGGTGCACTCGGAGTGCCTGACCGGTGACGCTTTCGGCTCGTTGCGCTGCGACTGCGGCCCGCAGCTGCGGTCGGCGATCGCGCGGGTCGACAAGGAGGGCCGCGGAGTCGTCGTCTACCTGCGCGGGCAGGAGGGTCGCGGCATCGGCCTGGCCCACAAACTGCGGGCCTACGAACTCCAGGACCACGGGCGCGACACCGTCGACGCCAACCTCGACCTCGGTCTGCCGGTCGACGCGCGCGACTACGGCGTAGGCGCGCAGATCCTGCTCGACCTCGGCGTCCGGTCGGTGCGGCTGATCACGAACAACCCGGCGAAGTGCCGCGGGCTCGAGTACTACGGCGTGCCGGTGCTCTCGCGGGTGCCGTCGATCATCGAGCCGACCCCGGAGAACGTGCACTACCTCCGGACGAAGCGGGAGCGCATGGGACACGACCTCCCCGAGGATCCCGACATCTGCGGTGAGCACGACGACAGCGCCGGGCCCTGGACTCCGTTCTCATGAGCGGGGCCGGAGCACCGAAACTTGAGCCCGAGGAGCTCGGCGACGTCGCCGGGTTGCGGATCGCGGTCGTCGCGGCGCAGTGGCACGCCGAGGTCATCGACGGACTGCTCGAAGGCACGCATCGCGCCCTGAAGGAGGCCGGCCTGGAGGCCGCCCTCGTCCTGCGCGTCCCCGGGGCGTTCGAACTGCCGGTGGCCGCGCGGCGGCTCGCGGCGTCCCACGACGCCGTGGTCGCGCTCGGTGTGGTCGTCCGCGGTGGCACCCCGCACTTCGAGTACGTGTGTCAGGCCGCCACGCTGGGCCTGACCTCGGTCACGGTGGAGACCGGCGTTCCGGTCGGTTTCGGCCTGCTGACCTGCGACACCGACGACCAGGCCTTCGCCCGCAGCGGGCTGCCCGGCTCGAGCGAGGACAAGGGCTACGAGGCGGCCCAGGCGGCTGTGCAGACCGCCGCGGCGCTGCGTCGTCACCCCCTCACGTAGCCTTACGCCCCGTGAAGACGTTCGACGGGCTGTTCGCGGAGCTCACCGCGAAGGTGGCCGCTGGTGACCCTGCGTCAGGAACTGTCCGCGCGGTCGCGGGCGGGGTCCACGGCATCGGCAAGAAGGTCATCGAAGAGGCCGCCGAGGTCTGGATGGCGGCGGAGCACGAAGGTGCCGACCGGGCGGCCGAGGAGATCTCCCAGCTCCTCTACCACCTGCAGGTGCTCATGATCGCGAGCGGCCTCACGCTCGACGACGTATACGCTCATCTGTAGAACGAGCGCTCGACACCGCCACCGGATTCCCCGCGCACGCTCCCCGGAAAGGGGCCGTTTCCCATGCTCCGCATCGCTGTGCCGAACAAGGGTTCACTCTCCGAGCCCGCGGCCGCCATGCTGCGCGAGGCCGGCTACCGGCAGCGGACGGACAGCCGCGAGCTGGTGCTGCAGGACCCGGAGAACAACGTCGAGTTCTTCTTCCTGCGCCCCCGTGACATCGCGGTCTACGTCGGCTCGGGCCGGCTCGACGTCGGGATCACCGGCCGGGATCTGCTGCTCGATTCCGGCGCCGCCGCCGAGGAGGTTCTCGAGCTGGGCTTCGGTGGCTCCACGTTCCGTTTCGCGGCTCTGCCCGGCACCGCCGATGCCGGCGTCTCCGCCCTCGGCGGGCTGCGCGTCGCCACGTCGTTCCCGGGCCTGGTCGCCAAGCACCTGGCCGAGGCCGGCATCAGCGCCGAGGTGATCCGCCTGGACGGCGCGGTGGAGACCTCGATCCAACTCGGCGTCGCCGATGTCATCGCCGATGTCGTCGAGACCGGAACGACCCTGCGTCAGGCCGGACTGATCGTGGTGGGAGAACCGATCCTGCGTTCGGAGGCCGTGCTCGTCCGCCGCGTCGGCGTGCCGACCGGGAACGGTTACGACCAGCTGGTCCGCCGCCTCCAAGGTGTGCTGGTGGCCCGCCGGTACGTCCTCATGGACTACGACTGCCCGGTCTCCAAGGTCGAGGCGGCGGTCGCGATCACGCCAGGTTTCGAGTCCCCGACGGTGTCGCCGCTGCGCGACCCCGCATGGGTCGCGGTGCGGGCCATGGTGCCGAAGCGGGACGCGCAGCGGCTGATGGACGACCTCTGGGATGTCGGCGCGCGGGCGATTCTCGTCACCGACATCCACGCCTGTCGGCTCTGACGCTGCGTCAGGTCTGATGACTACCGGCGTTGCGTTGCCGCACACCTGGCGGCCCCGGAAGACGCGCATCTTCTGCTACGCGATCGCGGCGGGCCTGGTGCTCGCCATGGCCGTCGTCGCGGTCATCCTTCCGGACGACGGGGCGCGGGCCTGGAACCTGCCGTCGCGCATCGCCCTGTTCGCGGTGAGCATCCCGATGGCGGCGTTCCTGCATCGGCACGCCGATGTGCGGATCATCGCCACCGACGCCGGGGTCGAGGTCGTCAACCTGTTCCGGCGCCACCGCCTCCAGTGGGGCGAGGTGCTGGCGGTCCGGCTCCGCCGCGGCGACCCGTGGGCCTACCTGGACCTCTCGAACGGGGAGACCATCGCCGCGATGGGGATCCAGAACTCCGACGGGGAGGCCGCCCCGACCGCCGCGCGTCAGCTCGCGCAGCTCGTCCACGAGAAGGCCGGCTGACTCCGATGGGTAAGCACATCCCGGATCCGGGCTTCGCCGGCGACGACGGCTCCGCCGATCCGGCCCTGGTCGAGGCGCTGGCCGCCTGGGCGGCCGGGGGACCACCCGACCCGGTGTACGCGGCGCTGGTCGGTGGACGCGTGATGGTTCCGGTGGTGGCACGGGCGGTCAACGTCGATCAGATCACCGGGGCCGACAAGGAGACCGACATGATGCTGGTCACCATCCAGGGCGAGGACGGCCGCACCGCGCTGCCGGCGTTCACCAGCCTGCCGGCGCTGGTCGCCTGGTACCCCGAGGCCCGTCCGGTGCCGGTCGCCACGACCGCGGCCTGCCTGTCGACCGTCGCCGAGCAGGGCGAACTGATGGTTCTCGATCCCGGCGGGCCCGTGACCTTCCCCGTCGAGGGCCCCGCGCTGCGCGCGCTGGCCCAGGGCCGCGTGCCGCTGGCGCCCCTGACGGACCCCGAGGTCACCGCCGCCATCGCCGCGGTGGTCGCGGCCGACCCGCAGGTCTCCCGTCATCAGCTGATCCCGGCGACCTCCGGCGCCGACGCCCGGTTGGTCTTCGCGGTGCGCCCGGGCGCGGACCCGCAAGCGGTCGCGGGCGCCCTCGCGGCCCGCCTGGCCGAGCACCCGGCCCTGCGGGAACGGCTCGATTCCGGCCTGGAGCTGGCACTTCTCCCCAACTGGTAGGCTGATCAACGACCTTTTCGGCCTGATCTGCGCCCCGCTCGTCGGAGCACAGCCGGGTCGGAGCACAAGTGGAGCCCGACTCCCACCCGCACCGACCGTTCGCAGGTCGTCGGGTCCCGGTCAGAACGGCCCTTCGGGGTTGTTTGCGCGCGACCTCGCTGTTCGAAATTTGAGCGGGGACGCGTGCCGGGTCGTCGGCTTCCGCGAGTGTGACCGCGGGAGCTTTTTTGCTTTTCGCGGCGGGGTCGGCAGAAGAGAAGCTTTTAGAGGAGGCACTATCAGCGCAGAGCCGCGCATCAACGACCGGATCCGTGTGCCGGAGGTCCGACTGGTCGGCCCCAACGGCGAACAGGTCGGCATCGTCCCGATCGCCAAGGCGATGGAGCTGGCCCGGGAGGCCGATCTCGACCTGGTCGAGGTTGCCCCGATGGCCCGTCCGCCGGTCGCGAAGCTCATGGACTACGGCAAGTTCAAGTACGAGTCGGCGTTGAAGGCCCGCGAAGCCCGACGCAATCAGGCGCAGACGATCATCAAGGAGATGAAGCTGCGCCCGAAGATCGACCCGCACGACTACGAGACCAAGAAGGGCCACGTCGTCCGGTTCCTCAAGGCCGGCGACAAGGTCAAGATCACGATCATGTTCCGTGGCCGCGAGCAATCCCGGCCGGAGCTGGGTTACCGGCTCCTGCAGCGTCTGGCATCGGACGTCGCGGAGTTGGGCTTCGTGGAGTTCAGCCCGAAGCAGGACGGCCGCAACATGATCATGGTGCTGGGCCCGACGAAGAAGAAGTCCGAGGCGATGGCCGAGGCGCGCGAGGCACGCGAGGCGCGCGGCGGGATGAAGCGCGAGGACGAGCCCGACGACCAGATGCCGGAAGACTTCGAGACGACCGAGACCGGCGCCGCTCCCGAGGAGTGACCCACCGCACCCGCAGGGTGTCCACCGCACTGAAGTACGGCTGAGATCGAGGAGAACGGCACCATGCCGAAGGTCAAGACGCACAGCGGCGCGAGCAAGCGCTTCAAGATCACCGGGACCGGCAAGGTCATGCGCGAGCGCGCCAACCGCCGTCACCTGCTCGAGTACAAGTCGTCGCGGCGCACCCGCCGACTCGCCATGGAGGCCGAGATGGCCCCCGGCGACGCGAAGCGGATCAAGAAGCTGCTGCGCAAGTAGTACTCGCACCCCCTCGACCCACCGGACCCCGGGACTGCGCCCGCAACCGCAGTCCCTCGCATGAGGAGCAATTCGACGTGGCACGCGTGAAGCGGGCGGTCAACGCCCAAAAGAAGCGCCGTCAGGTTCTTGAGCAGGCCAGCGGGTACCGCGGCCAGCGATCCCGCCTGTACCGCAAGGCGAAGGAGCAGGTCTCCCACTCGCTGACCTACGCCTACCGGGACCGCAAGAAGCGCAAGGGCGACTTCCGTCGCCTGTGGATTCAGCGGATCAACGCCGCGTCCCGCGAGAACGGCCTGACCTACAACCGTCTGATCCAGGGCCTGAACCTGGCCGGCGTCGAGGTCGACCGCCGCATGCTGGCCGAGCTCGCGGTCAACGACCCGCCCGCGTTCGCGGCTCTGGTCGAGATCGCCAAGAACGCCCTGCCCGAAGACCGGAACGCGCCGGCGGCCTGACCCGAACTCGACGACGAACCGGGCGCCCGAGCTGTCCGAGATAACGAATGTCCGCGCGGCGCCCGTCAACGCCGCGCGCCGGCTGGCCAAGCGCAGCTTCCGGACCCAGGACCGGCGGTTCCTCGCGGAGGGACCGCAGGCCGTCCGGGAGGCGCTGGGCCTGCCCGGGAACGTGCTTGAGCTGTTCGCGACCGCGGACGCCGGGAAACGGCACGGCGACCTGCTGAAGCTCGCCGCGGCCGCGGACGTCCAGATCCACTCCGTGTCCGGTTCGGTGATGGCCTCGATCGCGCAGACGGTCACACCCCAGGGATTCGTGGCCGTCTGCCGGTTCCTGGACGTGCCGTTGACCCTGGAGCCCCCGCCGCGCCTGGTCGCCCTGCTGGCCGAGGTCCGCGACCCGGGGAACGCCGGCACGGTGATCCGCGTCGCGGACGCGGCCGGAGCGGACGCCGTGGTGCTCACCCGCAGTTCCGTCGACGTCTACAACCCGAAATGCGCCCGCGCCTCCGCGGGCAGCGTCTTCCACCTGCCGGTGACGGTGGAGGCCGACGTCGCCGCGACGGTGGCGGCTCTGCGGGCGGCCGGCATCCAGGTCCTGGCGGCCGACGGAGCCGGCCCCACGGATCTCGACGAGCTGGACGAGGCGGGGGAGCTGGCGCGCCCCACGGCATGGCTGTTCGGCAACGAGGCCTGGGGCCTCCCGCCCGAATTGCGAGCTTTGTCCGACTCTGTGGTCCGGGTGCCGATCCACGGACGCGCCGAGAGCCTCAACCTGGCGACCGCCGCCGCCGTGTGTCTTTATGCGTCGGCTCGCGCTCAACGACGCGCTCAATCTCCGCGTGTCGGTCACAGCTGACTGTCAGAGTCTCGTTCGGCGGGGCAGTACCGAGTTGCGGAAACGCAAAAAGCTCTCGCAATGATGATCTCTCCGAGATCCTGACGAGGTGATGATGAGCGTGCCGGGGGACGCCCAGGACGGCCGGATTCCGTACGACGAACTGCCTGACGGCGTCGTCGTGGCGGATGACACCGGTGCCGTCGTGATCGTCAACTCCGCCGCCGAACGCCTCCTCGGGCTCCCGGCGGACGAGCTCATCGGCAAGGATCTGGGCAGCGTGCTGCCACTCGTCGACCGGAGCAACCGGGACTGGTGGGAGGTCTGCAACCCGTACGGGGGGCTGGCCATCCGGACCGGGCACCCGGAGCGCGCGCTCACCCTGGTGGGCGGTCGCGAGGTGCTGGTCTCGTCCCGGTACCTGCGGGCCGGCCGGCTCGGCCGGGTGATCCGCGTCGTCGTCACCCTGCGCAGCGGCGCCGCCCGGGAGCGCTGGGACCGCGAGCGCGCGGAACTGGTCGCGATGGTGGCGCACGAGCTGCGCAGTCCCCTCACCGGCGTCAAGGGCTTCACCTCGACCCTGCTCTCGCGCTGGGATCGGTTCACCGACGACCAGCGCAAGGAGATGCTGGGCGCCGTCGACGCCGACGCCGACAAGCTGGCCCGGTTGATCACCGAGCTGCTGGACATCGCGCGCATCGACTCCGGGCGCCTGGAGCTCTACCGCCGCCCGACCGTTCTCGCCGAGTCGTTGGAGCGCCACATCGCCCGCCGGATCGCGGCCGGTGCCGCTCCGGAGGATTTCCGCATCGAGCTGCCCTCGCCGGTCGGGGAACTCTGGATCGACGCGGACAAGATCGACCAGGTCATCGGCAATCTGCTGGAGAACGCCCAGCGGCACGGCGGCGGCGTGATCACCGTGCGCCTGGAGCCGATCCCGGGCGGCGTGGCGCTGACGGTCAGCGATCAGGGCCCCGGCGTCCCCACCGAGCTGGTCGGGCAGATCTTCGATCGGTTCTGGCGCGACCGTCGGCACGGTGGCACCGGCCTCGGTCTCTACATCGCCAAGGGCCTGGTGGAGGCGCACGGCGGCTCGATCGGCGTGGGCCGCGCTCCCGGTGGCGGGGCGGCCTTCCGCTTCACTCTGCCGGACTTCCTGCCCGAGGACGTCTGACCCACCAGGGCGTGACACGCCCTGGTGGGAGGGGCAATATCGATTTCAACCCCGGATCCTGAGCCGCCTAGACTCCGGCGGGTGTCTGCACCGAATTCCAACTTCGACCCGGTCGAGGTCAGCGCCCTGGCTCCTGAGGCGATCGCCGAGGCTCTCAGTGCGGCGCTGACGGCGATCGGTGCCGCCGGCGACCTCGACGCACTCAAGCAGGTGCGGAGCGACGTGGCCGGTGACCGCTCCCCGCTCGCGCTCGCCAATCGGGAGATCGGCGCGCTGCCACCCGCGGCGAAGTCCGAGGCGGGTAAGCGGGTCGGACAGGCCCGCGGCCAGGTGTCGGCCGCGCTGGCCGCGCGACAGGCGACGCTCGAGGAGGAGCGGGACGCCCGGGTGCTGGTCACAGAAGCCGTCGACGTCACCCTGCCGACGACACGTCGGCCCCGCGGCGCCCGGCATCCTCTGACGACCACTCAGGAATATCTGGCCGACGTCTTCGTCGCGATGGGCTATGAGATCGCCGAGGGCCCGGAGATCGAGACCGAGTGGTTCAACTTCGACGCGCTCAACATCGGGCCCGACCACCCGGCCCGCTCGATGATGGACACCTTCTTCGTCGACCCGCCGGAGCGCGGCCTGGTGCTGCGCACGCACACGTCGCCCACGCAGATCCGCGCGCTGATGGACCGCGAGCTGCCGGTCTATGTCGTCCACACGGGACGGGTGTACCGCACGGACGAGCTCGACGCCACGCACACCCCGGTCTTCCACCAGATCGAAGGGCTCGCCGTCGACGAGGGCATCACGATGGCCCACCTCAAGGGGACGCTGGACCACCTCGCTTCGACGCTGTTCGGCGCCGGCACGCTGACCCGCTGGCGGCCGTCGTACTTCCCGTTCACCGAGCCGAGCGCGGAGTTCGACCTGCAGTGCTTCGTCTGCCGCGGCGCCTCGGTCGGGAACCCGGCCGCTCCCTGCCGGACCTGCCGCTCCGAAGGCTGGATCGAGTGGGGTGGCTGCGGCATGGTCAACCCCCGCGTGCTGGTGGCGTGCGGCGTGGACCCCGAGCGCTACTCCGGCTTCGCCTTCGGCATGGGTATCGAACGCACCGTCATGTTCCGCAACAACGCAGAGGACATGAGAGACATGGTCGAGGGCGACGTGCGCTTCTCGCTGCCGTTCGGGGCGGACGCCTGATGCGCGCACCGATGTCGTGGGTGCGGGAATTTGTTCCGGACCTGCCTGCACAGGTGACGGGTCGTGAGGTTGCCGCGCGCATCATCGCGGCCGGCCTCGAGGTCGAGACCGTCGATTCGGGTGCGCCCGGGCTGAGTGGCCCCCTGGTGACCGGCCGCGTGCTCTCGATCGAGGAACTGCGCGAGACGCAGAAACTGAAGAAGGACATCCGGTACTGCCGCGTCGACGTCGGGTCCGAGCACAACGAGACCTCGGGCGAGGGCACCGGCAGTCGCGGCATCGTCTGCGGCGCCCGCAACTTCGCGGTCGGCGACGTGGTCGTGGTCGCGCTGCCTGGGGCCGTGCTGCCCGGCAACTTCGAGATCGCCGCACGGAAGACGTACGGCCAGGTGTCGGACGGAATGATCTGCTCCGAGCGTGAACTCGGCAAGCCCGAGGGCGACGCCTCCGGGATCATCGTGCTCGGGCCGGACACCGCCGTCGGGGCGGATGCCAAGACCGTGCTCGGTCTGGACGACGAGGTCCTCGACATCGCCGTCACCCCCGACCGCGGCTATGCGCTGTCCCTCCGCGGGATCGCCCGCGAGGTCGCCACCGCTTACGACGTCGAGTTCGTCGACCCGGCCGCGCGCGGTGCGGCAACGGCGGGCGAAGGCTACGAGATCCGTCTCGACGACCCCGCGTGCGACCGCTTCAACGCGCTGGCCATCTCCGGCGTCGACCCGGCCGCGGCGTCCCCGGACTGGCTGCGCCGGCGTCTGCAGCAGTGCGGCATGCGACCGATCTCGCTCGCGGTCGACATTTCCAACTACGTGATGCTCGAGCTCGGACAGCCCACCCACGCCTACGACCTGGCGAAACTGCGCGGGCCGATCGTCGTCCGGCGTGCGCGGGCCGGGGAGAAGATCGAGACCCTCGACGGCGCCACCCGCGACCTCGACGGCCAGGATCTGCTGATCACCGACGACTCCGGACCCATCGGCCTGGCCGGCGTGATGGGCGGCGCGAGCACCGAGATCTCCGACACCACGACCGACGTGCTGCTCGAGGCGGCGCACTTCGACCCGGTCGCGATCGCTCGGGCCGCGCGCCGGCACAAGCTGCCGTCCGAGGCTTCCCGTCGCTTCGAGCGGGGCGTGGACCCGGCTCTCGGCCCGGTCGCGGCGCTGCGGTTCGCACAGTTGCTCACCGAACTCGGTGGCGGCACGGCCGCGGCCACGGGTACTGATGCCGGCGGGCTGCCGGCGGCCACGAACATCGCGCTCGAGATCAGTTACCCGGGCCGCCTGGCAGGCCGGGAACTCGACGAGGCCACCGTGCTGCGCCGCCTCGCGCAGGTCGGCGCCGAGGCCTCGGTGGACGGCGGCCGCCTGTCCGTTTCCGTCCCGACGTGGCGGCCGGACCTGACGGACCCGGCCGACGTGGCCGAGGAGATCCTTCGTCTTGAGGGTTATGACTCGGTGCCCTCTGTTCTACCGAACGCACCGGCGGGCCGCGGTCTGACGGTGGCTCAGCAACAGCGCCGCCGGGTCGGCCGGGCACTCGCCGGCGCCGGGCTGGTCGAGGTGCTCAGTTACCCCTTCGTCGCACCGCAGCAATGGGACGCCCTCGGCCTTCCCGCCGACGACCCGCGCCGCCACGCACTGCGTCTCGCCAATCCGATTTCGGACGCCGAGCCGGAGATGCGCACCTCCCTCCTCCCTGGCCTGTTCTCCGCCCTGCGGCGCAACCTGGGGCGCGGCACCACGGACCTCGCGCTCTACGAGACCGGCCGGGTGTTCCTGCCCAACCCGGGTGCCCCTTCGGCACCGCGGCCGCCCGTCACCCGTCGCGCCACCCCCGAGGAACTTGCCGCGACCGAGGCGGCCCTGCCCGCGCAACCGCGGCACCTCGCGGCGGTCCTCACCGGGTTGCGCGCTCCGTCGGGCTGGTGGGGTCCGGGCCGGGCGGCAACCTGGGAGGACGCGATTGATGCGGCGCGGATTGCTGCGGCCGCCGCCAGAGCTGAACTGATGGTCCGTCAGGGCGCGCTTCCGCCTTGGCATCCGGGGCGCTGTGCCGAACTGCTCGTGCGGACGCCCGGGGGAGAACGGGTGGTGGGGCACGCAGGTGAGCTGCACCCGCGCGCGATCGGCGCTCTCGAACTGCCGCCGCGGACCGTGGCGATGGAACTGGATCTGGACGCCCTGCTGGCTGCGGGCGGCGCCCTGGTGACCGCGCCGGCCATCTCCGGCTTTCCGGCCGCGACCCAGGACGTCGCGCTGGTGGTCGACGCCGCCGTACCGGCCGCCGAGGTGGAGGCCGCCCTGCGCGCCGGGGCCGGGGAGTTGCTGGAGTCGATCCGGCTCTTCGACGTCTTCTCGGGGGAGCAGATCGGTGCGGGCCGGCGCTCCCTGGCCTTCGGGCTCCGCTTCCGTGCACCGGACCGCACGCTGACCGTCGAAGAGGCGACCGCGGCGCGCGATGCCGCCGTCGCGGCCGCCACGGCCGCCACCGGGGCCGTGCTGCGGGGTTAGTCCGCACCCGAACGGGTCAGCGTCCCCCGGGCCGGTTCGCCCGATTCGCGGAAAAGGCCGTCAGGAGCGGGTCAAGTGTGGGTCTCGCCACGCGGATCTTGAGCCCGTCTCCAAGGTTTGCCGCCGATGGTGGGTGAGATGGACGGCCGGCATGCTTCCGCGCATGCCCACCGGCGCCCGGGGGGCGCCCGGGTGGGCCGCATCGCGGTGTTCACGGGAGCGGCCCTGGTCTGCGCGCTGGGCGTCACCGGCGCGCTCGACCCGTCGACCCGCGTGTCCTCGCAGGCCGCGGAGATCCAGACCGCCAACTACGGGGTCCAGCCCGGTCCGCTGAAGGCCGCGGTCGCCGAACGGAGCGGCGACGCGAAGACGCCGACCTGGGCCGAGAACCTGCCCGCGAGCACGACGCAGGTGCTGCGCACGGTACGGACCAACCGGTGGTGCAGCCAGATCTGGTGCACCCGCACGGAGGCCTGGGAGAAGGTCGACGGCTCCTGGCAGGTCGCCACCCGGGGCACGGGCGAGAACGCGCGACCGATGGCCGTCCGGTCGCAGGTCGGTCAGAACGGGTTCGCGTCGCCCGCGGTTCGCCGCCAGGGCGACATGCGGACGCCGAGCGGGACCTACGGCATCGTCACGACCTTCTCCACCACGAAAGAGCGGCCGACCGAGATGCCGTGGCGCCGCCGGCTCCCGACCTCGGTGGTGGACGACGCCATGGGGCGTACCTACAACACCTGGGTCGAGGTCTCCGGCAGCCGCGGCGGCGACCGCCGCATGATGAGCTGGGGCCTCTGGATCGACTGGAACAATCCGCGCCTGGACGTCGGCAAGGGCGAGAAACCGACGCCCGGTCGTGGCAGCGGCATCTTCATGCACACCTCGAACGCCGGGGCGCCGTTCGTCCCTACCGCCGGCTGCGTCCAGCTCGGCAGCCCCGCGGACATGGCGTGGGTCGTCCGCTGGCTGAAGCCCGACGCGAACCCGCGGATCGTCAACAACCGCTAGCCGATGTCGACCGGACCGGATCGGCGTGGCACGCTTGGCGAGCTATGGCACCCGTGCCCATCTTCACCGTCGCGGAAGCGCGGGGAGCGCTCGTCGAGCTGATGCCCACGCTGCAGCGCTTCATCACGCTCCGCGCGGACGCCGCCGAGCTCGGAGCCTCGATCCGGGGCAACACCCTCGGCGGCGCGATGGACCTCCGCGAGCTCAACCAGCAGCTCGAGATCCTGATGCGCACCGTTCAGGACACCGGCGTCCAGGTGAAGGGCTGGGCCCCGCTGCTGATGGACTTCCCGGCCGACTTCGACGGCCAGCACGTCCTGCTCTGCTGGCTGGAGGGCGACCTCAGCATCGCCTGGTACCACCGCCGCGACGTGGGCTTCGCCGGCCGCCGCCCCCTCCCCTTCGACGCCTGACGCCGGAGTCAGCCGACCGGCACGCGTCGGTCAGTACCCGTGCTCGCAGGAAGTGCTGCGGCGGGCAGTCGACGAACGCTGGTCGCCGTGAGGACAAGAACAAAGAAGGCGGCGTCGGTGAGCACGATCATGGTGCCGGACGGGACGTCCAGGTGGTAGCTGAGGTTCATCCCGACGAAACCGCCCACTGAGCCGATCGCGGTGGACAGGACGAGCATCCGGGCGAATGAGTGGGTCAGCATCCGGGCCACGACCGCGGGGATCACCAGGGCCGCTGCCACCAGGGTGACTCCGATGACATTCAGGGTCGCCAGGATCGAGACGGACAGCGCCAGCATCAGCAGGGCATCGGTGGCGGCGACACGGACGCCGTGGGCGCCGGCGACATCGGGGTCGAACGAGGTGAAAAGCAGCGCGCGGTACCGCGTCACGATGATCGCCACGACGGCGGCAGCGACGCCGGCCAGGACCCACAGATCCAAGGGGCGGATACCGAGGATGCTGCCGAACAGGGCAGCGTCGAAGCTCGCTCCGCGCGAGCCGAAGATGGAAATCAGGGCGATGCCGAAGGCGAACGACGCGGTGGTGATCACGCCGATCGCCGCGTCGGCGCCGATCCGTCTGCTGCGGGCGATCGCGTTGACGGCGAGGGCCGAGGCCAGACCCCACGCGCCGGCGCCGAGATAGTAGTTGGCTCCGACCACGGACGAGACGGCAAAGCCACCGAAGATGGAGTGCGAGAGGCCGTGGCCGATGTAGCTCATCCCGCGCAGCACGATGAAGACCCCGACCAGGCCGCACAGGGCCCCCGCGAGGGTGGCAGCGGTGACGCCGCGTACGAAGAACTCGTAGGAATAGGGGTCCAGCAGGTCCCACATGGCGGGTCAGCCCGTTCCGCGTATCGCCAGGTGGGGGCCCGGATCGAGAACCACGGGAAGGCCGAGGTGCTGCAGGACCTCCATCGGGGCGCCGAAGGTGCGCTCCAGCACTGGAGCGGTGATCACCTGCGCCGGTGCGCCGGCAGCGATCACGCTCCGATTGAGCGCCACCAGCGAGGGCAGGTGGGCGGCGACGCCGTTCAAGTCGTGAGTGGTGAGCAGGATCGTGGTCCCGGCGGCATTCAAATCGCCGAGAAGGTGCAGCATCTCGTGCCGGCTGGTGAAGTCCACCCCCGTCGTCGGCTCGTCCATCAGCAAGAGGTCGGGTGAGCACATCAGCGCCCGCGCGATGAACATCCGCTGCTGCTGCCCGCCCGACAGGGCACGGATGTGACGGTCGGCCAGATGCGCGATACCGAGCCGGTCGAGAATGGCGGCGAGCTCCGTGCGTTCGCTTCGGCTCGGCCACGGCACTCGCCGCTCGGAACGGGACATGAGGACGCACTCGGCCACCGTGACCGGGAAATTCCAGTCCACGCTCTCCAGCTGGGGCACGTAGCCCACGCGCAGACCGGGGGCGCGTTCGACGCTGCCGGCAACCGGACGTAATGTGCCCAGCAGGAGTCGCAGCAACGTTGTCTTGCCTGAACCGGATGGTCCGACGACGCCGGTGAAGTCCCCGCGCCGGACCGTCAGATCGACGTTGCACAGGACCGGTGCGGCACCGAAGCGGAAGCCGACATCGGCCAAGGCGATCAAGGGCTCGCCGGAACCACGAGGGACACCCCGGCGTCGACTGCTGTGACCGTGGCCATGGCCCGTGGCGCTCATTGCGGGTAGTTCGCCGTATCGGGGACGGCCGGCTCGGTGTCGAGAGCGTCCAACGCCTTTGTCGTACCACCGAGGCGCGCGATGATGGTGCGGAAGTCGTACCGCATCAACCCCAGCCAGGAGTGCTCGGGATCGCCCGGGTCGCCGGGAAGGTCGTCGTCGCGCAGGGTGTCCTCGTAGACGGCGCCGGTCGCCCGGCCGATCTCCTCCAACGCCCTGCTGGGGAACACTTCCGAACCGAAGATCGCGCGGACGTTCTTCTCCTTGATCTGGTCGATCAGGCCGGCGATCTCTCGCGGGGTCGGTTCCTCGAAGTCGCTCGGCTGGATCGCGCCGATCACCGTCCAGCCGTAGGACTTCGCGAAGTACGCGTAGGCGTCGTGGTAGGTCAGGAGCTCACGTTCGGCCGGGTCCAGACTTTCCTGGTCGGCGCGGATGGCCGCCGACAGCGCGGAAGCCTGATCCCGGAACTTCTCGAAGTTCGCCCGGTAGTACGCGCTGCCCTCGGGGTCCCTTTCGGCGAGTGCACCGCGGATCTGGTCGGCGTACTTGATCGCGTACGTCGGATCGGTCCACAGGTGCGGATTCGGCTTTCCCTCGCTCTCGGGAAACGAGAAGTCGTAGAGATAGTCCGAGACCGGGAGCACTTCGTTGCCCAGCTCCACCAGCCGGGCGTCCGCGGCCATGTTCTGCTCGGCCAGTTCCTTGGTCGGCTCTTCGAGCTTCAGCCCGTTGATGAACACCAGGTCGGCTTCGGAGAGGGCCCTGGCGGCGCTCGGGGCCGGCTCGAAGGTGTGTGAGTTCGTGCCCTCCGGCACGAGACCGTCGATACGGGCCCGATCGCCGGCGACCGCTGCGGCGATGGAGGTGATCGGCGCGACGGTGGTGACGACCCGAAGAGCGACGTCGGAGCCTGCCCGGGCGGTCGGGACGGCCGCGGCGTCCGCCGCGCTCCGGTCGTCGCCGTCACCGCATCCGACGAGCGCACATGCCGTCACGACGGTGAGGACGACGGCCGGTGGACGCCGGACGCGGAATTTCATACCAGCACTCTAATCACGACTTATTCCTTACTGCAATCGAGTCGCAACTGGGTGCCGACGTTCCGGTGCTTCGGGTGTTTCGTAGCCGCGGAGCCTGCGGACGCCGGTAACACCTGTGAATACCGAACCGTGCCAATCCCTCGCATAGCTGCAGCCGAACTCATGCCGCGATACCTGGCCTCGCACGGGCGTCGATGCACTCCCTGTCCATGATCGGAAGGAAGAAGCATGAGACCACGGATGAGCCGGCGCAGCCGGTTCACCGCTGCCGGAGCCCTCGGGCTCACCGGGGTGATGGCCGTCAGTGGCCTCACTCTGCTCGGCGGCACCGCGAGCACGGCATCGAGCCACCGGGAGGCGCCGCAGATCGCGGGCGACCCGCAGGCTGACAACACCGACACCTACGCCTTCGTCAGCCCGGACAAGAAAAACACCGTCACTCTGCTGGCGAACTGGATTCCGTTCCAGGACCCGAACGGAGGCCCGAACTTCTACCCGTGGGCGACCGACGCGCGGTACAACATCAAGGTCGACAACTCCGGGGACGGCGTCGCCGACGTCACCTACGAGTGGAAGTTCCGCAACGACGACAAGCGCGGCAATACGACCTTCCTCTACAACAACGACAAGGTCACGTCCCTCCAGGACAAGAACCTGTTGTTCAAGCAGCGCTACACGCTGACCGAGATCACCGACTCGGGCCGCAAGGTCCTGATCGCGAATGGCATTTCCGCCCCGTCGTTCACCGGCAAGGCAGGCATGCCCAACTACGGGAAGCTTCGAAATGAGGCCAGCCGTGGCTTCGACAAGGGCAAGGGCTCGGGCCAGACCTATGCCGGTGCCGCCGACGACTCCTTCGCCCTCGATCTGCGGGTATTCGACCTGCTGTACGGCGCGGACCTGTCCGAAGCCGGCCAGGACTCGCTCAAGGGATACAACGTCAACACCCTGGCGATCCAGGTGCCCAAGAGCGCGCTCGCTCTCAAGGGCAACGCCAAGCGCAACCCGGTCATCGGCGTCTGGTCCACCACGGACCGCATGTCCGCGTCCGTCAGCACCTCCACCATCAACCCGTCGATCAACGGTGACGACGAGTCGAACGAAGAGTGCGGCACGGTCTCCCTCGGCGGAGCCTGCCCGTTGGGTGCGAGCTCGAAGTCGGTCGGCGACACCGGCGGTGCCGCGGCCGACGAGGACGGGTGGGTCCAGGTTTCGCGCCTGGGCAACCCGTTGATCAACGAGGTCATCACCGCCGCGGGCATGAAGGACGAGTTCAACCGCAGCAACCCGTCCGACGACGGCAAGAACAGCGCCTTCGTTCAGCGGGTGCTCCGGCCCGAGGTTCCCAAGCTCCTGAAGGCCATCTATGGCCTGAAGGTCCCCAAGGGAGACCGCACCGACCTGCTGCAGATCTTCGCGACGGGTATCGCGAAGAGCACCGGCCCGATTCAGGCGGACCTGAACGCTCACACGTTGAACATGGACGCCGACGAGAATTCGATCGTGCCGTCGGAGCAGCTCCGGTTGAACATGAGCGTGCCGGTCACGAAGAACCCGAACCGGCTGGGCGTTCTGGCCGGAGACCTGCAGGGGTTCCCGAACGGTCGTCGTCTCGTCGACGACGTCGTGGACATCGAGATCCAAGCGCTGGTCGGAGCAGCCCGCACGGGCAAATTCGTCAAGGCGCTGATGGCCGGTGACGGCGTGAACGCCAACAACCGCGGCACCACGTCACAGTTCCCGTACATCGCCTCGCCGAACCAGGTCGCGGTCAACACCCAGTGACCCGAGCCGGTGCCGGTGGCCCGAACCGGGCCACCGGCACCGGTCCCTCTTTCACACCCTGGTGGACATGTCGATGACTGCTCCCGCACCCGGCGGCGACCCGGCCAACTCGCTGCCGTCGAACCGCTCGGCAACGCCGCCGCCTCGACGAGGTGGACGCCGAATCGCCGTCGTCGTCGTCACGGCCGCCGCGCTCTTCGTCGGCGGCGCCCTGGGCGTGGGCCTGCTCGGAGACAACGGCAGGTCCGGCGCCGATGCGCTCGGCGCAGCCGCGACCGACGACCCGGGCTCGGCCCTCGCTGTATCGCCGGTCGCCGCGAGCGGCGATGAGACCGGGGCCCAGATTCTGCGACTGCAGCGCCGGCTCGTCGATCTGCCGCAGGACGCGCCCGGTTGGGCCGCGTTGGGCGCTGCCTATCTGCAGCAGGCCCGCATCACCCTCGACCCGAGCTTCTATCCCAAGGCCGAGGGAGCGCTGCAGCGTTCGCTCGAGTTGCGTCCACGCGACAATCTCGCGGCCCTGGTCGGCATGGGCGCGCTCGCCAACGCCCGCCACGAGTTCGCCTCGGCCGCTCGCTGGGGGCGGCGGGCGGTCGAGGTGAGTACGTACAACCCGGATGCATTCGCCGTACTGGCCGACGCCTACACCCAGCTCGGCCGGCCCGCGGATGCCACCGCAGCGGTGCAGCGCATGCTGGACCTCTCACCGGCCCTACCCGCGTTGACCCGTGGGTCCTACGACCTCGAGCAGCGGGGGGACCGCCGCGGTGCGGTGACGCTCATGCAGCGCGCACTCAGCAACGCCTTCACCCCGGCCGACATCGGGTTCTGCCGGTACTACCTCGGGGAGCTCGCCTTCTCCGCCGGAGACCTGCGCACTGCGTCCCGGCACTACGACGCGGGCCTCGCCGCAGATCCCCGCAGCGCGCCGCTGCTTCAGGGCCGGGCCAAGGTCGCGGCGCTGCGCGGCGACAGCGCGGCTGCGCTGCGCGACTACGCGGCCCTGGTCGGGCGCGTCCCCAATCCGCAGTACGTGGTCGAGTACGCCGAACTGCTCACCAAGGAAGGTCAGGACGACAAGGCTCGCGAACAGTTCGCTCTCGTCGAGACCCTGCACGAGATCTTCGCCGCCAACGGCGGCCGGGACGACCTGGCGCTCGCCGAGTACGAGGCCGATCACGGGGATGCCGACCGCGCCGTGGCCTACGCCCGGGCCGAATGGCGGCAGCGCAAGAGCGTCGTGGTCGCGGACGCGCTGGCCTGGGCCCTGCACCGGGCCGGCCGCGATCAGGAGGCCTTGATCTTCGCCGACAAGGCGGTTTCCCGGGGCTGGCGCAATGCGCTGTTCTTCCACCACCGTGCCGAGATCCGCCGCGCGCTCGGCGACGTTCCCGGCGCCGCCGCGGACACCCAGCGCGCCCGTCGCGACAACCCCAGCTTCGATCCGACGCTACCCGCCTTCGGTCGGCCGACATGACGAAGCGCGGCGGCCGCGTTCGGCGGAACGTCAGCGGGGCAGTGCTGGCACTTTTCACCGCGGGGCTGACGGCGGGTGGCGTCCTGTTGGGCGCCGCGCCGGCGCAGGCCCATCCACTGAACAACTTCTCCGTCAATCAGCACCACGCGCTTGAGCTGATCCCGGACGCCGTCCTGGATTCCGCCGTGGTGGACATCGCCGAGGTCCCGACCTTGCAGCGAGCGTCAGCGGTGGACACCGACGGCAACGGCGCAGCGTCGCCGGCGGAACTGGCGGCCGAAGCCGGCACGGTGTGCGCCGCGGTACGAACCGGGCTGAGCACCTTCGTCGACGGACGCCCGCTCACCTGGATCCTCGCGACGTCCTCGATGACCTACCTGCCCGGTGAGAAGGGCCTGCGCGTCACCCGGATCGAGTGCGAGCTCCGCGCGTCCGCGCCGCTCGACGCACCGGCACGGGTCGAGTTCGCCAGCCGGTATGCCGACAGCAACGTGGGCTGGCGGGAGATCACGGCCACGGGGCGAGGCATAGCACTGACCGCCGCCAGCGTCGCCGAACTCAGCATCAGCGACGAACTGCGCCGCTACCCGGACGACCTGCTGGCCTCACCGCTGGACCAGCGAGCTGCCGAGCTCCGGACACAACCGGGCACCGGGGTGTCACCCGGCCTCGCGCCCCGTACCGATGGCGCCGGAACGATCACCCGTGCCTTGGCGCCGCTGAACCGGGCCTTCGACGGCATGCTTGATCGGGACCTGAGCATCGGCGTCGGGCTGGCCGCGCTCGCGTTGTCCATGTTGCTCGGTGCCTCGCATGCGGCTCTGCCCGGTCACGGCAAGACCGTGATGGCGGCCTACCTGGTGGGCCGGCACGGCGGAGTCCGGGACGCCGTCGTGGTGGGTGCCACCGTCACCGCCACCCACACCGGTGGCGTTCTCGCGATGGGCATGCTGCTCTCGGCGACCGCCGCCGTGAGCGGTGAGGGACTGCTCGCCTGGTTGGGGGTGATCAGCGGCGCGCTGATCACCGTCATCGGTGTTGCGCTGTTCCGCTCGGCCTGGCGTCATCGCCGTTCCGGTCAGCATCCCGTGGGCGGGCACGGTCATGGGCACGGTCATGGGCACGGTCACGGGCACGGTCATGGGCACGGTCAGGGCACGGTCAGGGCACGGTCAGGGGCACGTCGCGCCGGCCGGGTCCGCGGTCCTTGTCCACGAGCACCTCGACCACGAGCACGAGCACCCGGGCCTCGGGCATCCGGCAGAGCGCCGCTTCACGCGGCGCGGCCTGATCGGACTCGGCGTCGCCGGCGGCCTGGTGCCGAGCCCCTCGGCGCTGGTCGTGCTGTTGGGCGCGATCGCGCTCGGGCGCACCTGGTTCGGCGTCGGTCTCGTGGTCGGCTACGGACTCGGGATGGCTCTGACTTTGATGGCCGCGGGACTGCTGCTGGTGAAGCTGCGCGATCGCGTGGACGGCCTGCTCAGCCACCGGCGCGGGGCAGTGCTGACCCGGGTCTCGGCCGTTCTGCCCTTGATCACGGCAGGCCTGGTGGTCGCCGTCGGCCTGGGCCTGATCCTCAACGAGCTCCACCGGATTGGATAGGACCACCCATGATCAATGTGCAAAGCCGCTGGCGCGTCACCCGCACCGCGGCGGCCGGACTCACGGTGCTGCTGCTCGCGAGCTGTGGTTCGAACTCCGACGACGGGGGCTCCTTCGCCGCCGGCGACGAATCCGCCTATCCGCTCGCCTGCATGGAGCACCAGGCCGAGAAGCCGGGCACTGCGTACACCGGTGGGGAGAGCGCGACCACGGTGCTGGTGCTCAAGATGCTGCGCTACTACACGGCCAATCGGACGGTCGCGGGCTACTGCGATGGCAAGCCGGCGTCCGGAACCGACCGGGCCTGGGCCCAGCTCTACGTCGATCTCGGGTCCGAGCCCGCGAACGTCACGCGCCTGTTGAGCTGATTCCCGAATGGACT
Source organism: uncultured Actinomycetota bacterium (assembly GCA_963756785.1). Lineage (GTDB taxonomy): Bacteria > Actinomycetota > Actinomycetes > Sporichthyales > Sporichthyaceae > Sporichthya. The sequence continues at coordinate 676,212 of CAVWPF010000007.1, read as the reverse complement.
GATCACCCGTCAATTCGAGATCAGCTGAGAGCAGCACCGCGTACTTCATGGGCGCCGTTTGATGACCGGGTCCAGGCCGTTGACGACATCAATCACCGGCTCGCCGTCCAGGGCCCGGCGCAGGTTCGCCACGGACTTCTCCACGATGCGGCCGACCGACTGGCGGGTCGCGCCCGCGGCGTGGGGGGAGAGCAGGATCCGGTCGCTGTCGCGCAACGGGTCGTCGGCCGGCAGCGGCTCTTCGAGGAAGACGTCCAACGCGGCGCCACCGAGGTGCCCGCAGTTGAGTGCGGCGAGCAGCGCCGGGTGGTCCAGGGTGCCGGCCCGGCCGACGCTGATCACGTAGGCGCCCGCGGGCAGGGCGGTCAGGAGTTCGGTGGAGACGACGTTCCGCGTGTCCGGGTTCAAGGGCAGCGCGAGCACGAGGATGTCGCTGCGCGCGCACAACGCCGCCGGCTCGAGATGGACGTAGGGGACGTCCGGCCGCGGGCTCCGCGACCAGTACGCGACGTCGCAACCGAACGCCGCGAACAACTGCGCGGAGGTCGACCCGACCGGTCCGAATCCGAGGATGCCGACGCGCAACCCGCCGATCTCCCCGGAACCGCGGCGCACCACCTCCATCTGCGGCCAGCCCCCGGCGCGGACGCCCGCATCCGCGAAGGGGATCGACCGCGACAACGAGAGCGCCGCCGCCACCGCCCACTCGGCGACTCCGCGCGCGTTGGCTCCGGCCGCGTTGGCCACCGGCACCCCGCGGCCGGTGAGCGCGGGAACGTCGAGGACGTCCACCCCGGCGCTGGGCTGCTGGACGAACACCAGGTCCGGCCCGGTCGCGGACACCGCCGCGGTGTCGAGGCGTTGCGCGCCGGCGCTCTGCCACGCGCCGAGCACGATCTCGGCATCGGTCAGCGCGCCATGCAGGTCGGGGATCGAGGACGACGGCAGCAGGGTCACGTCCGCACGCTCGGTGAGATCGCCGAGTGCCGTCAGGACCGCGTCGTCGGGCAGGGGGAGCAGCGAAAGCAGACGCCAGGGGTCCGCGGTCATGCGACGTCCGTCCGGGACTGGAGCACCGTCACGGTGCCGGCCGACCCGTCGACCTCGATGAGGTCGCCGTGCGCGATCCGCGCGGTGCCGTCCCGCGTGCCGATCACGCAGGGGATCCCCAGCTCGCGCGCGACGATCGCGCCGTGGCTGATCGGCCCGCCGATGTCGATGACCAGCGCCGCGGCGACGATCAGCACCGCCGCCCAGCTCGGGTCGGTGGTGCGGCACACGAGGATCTCGCCGGGCTCGGGACCGTCGTCGGTCTCCGGGTCCTTCACCACCCGCGCGACGCCCCGCACGACCCCGGGGGTCACGGGGATGCCGGTCACGGCGGGCCCGTCCGCGGACCGGACGTCGACCGCCTCGTCCGGCTTGCCGAGAACGATCGGCTCAGGAGCGCCCTGCCAGAACTCGGGCAACTCGAAACCCTGGTACCGCTCGTGCAGGGCCCGTCGACCGGCCACCAGATCGGCGACCCCGGCGGGGAGGGTCGGCGCCGCCAGCTCCTCGACCGTGAGGTGGAAGACGTCCTCCGGCACCGCCAGCACGCCGGCGTCGGCGTGGAGCTCTCCGAGCCGCAGGGCCGCGGCGCGGACGACGTCGCCGCACTGCAGGAATGCGGCCTTGCCGATGCCGCGCAGCGGGAAGAACCGGCCGGCGATCTTGATCACGATCGCGGCACCGGTCCGCTGGCCGCGCGGCGAGGCGGCCAGCAGGGCCTGCTCCGCCTCGACGCGCTCCGCCGCCCGCGCGGTCTCGAGGGCACGCGGACCCCGTGCCGGGTCCATCGCGGCGTAGTGCACGAGCAGCTTCTTCGAGCGGCGTCGGATCGAGCCGCCACACCCGGGCGGCGAGCTCGCCCTCGTTCGGCCCGTGGTAGCCGTGCCGGGCGAGGAACTCCTCCATCTCAAGCGTGCGGCGGGAGACGTCCCAGAGGTCCCCGACGAACGCGGTCTCCGCCATGTCGCCGTGACCGGTGAGGAGGGCGATCTCCAGGCCGGGCAGCCCGGCGCGCTCGGCGGCCGCCCGCACCTGTTCGTAGACGCCCTGGCAGAGCATCGCCGCGACGATGTGAGGGCGCATCACCCCGGAGAACTTACGGAGACCCGCGTCCAGGGTGGCCCGAGCCTGTTCAGCGGTCATCGACGGCGTCGCCGCGAGAGTGTTGCGCCACCAGGGCCCGATGTGTTCGGCCGCGCGTTCGAGCCGTCCGGCGACGCCCCACATCGCCATCGGCGCCTTGGCGGCGACGACGGGATATCGCTGGAAGCGTTGCCTGCTCGAGATTCCGGGTCGCACCGTGCCGAACAGTTGCGACTCCATCGCGTCACCACTGGTACCGGGCATCCGGTCGGCCAGTGCGCGGAACGTCTCGAGGTTCGCGGCGGCGCGGCCGTAGAAGATGTCCCAGACGCGGTCGTCCGGGTGCGGGGGCCGCCCGATCTGACTTTCCGTCAGGACACCGAGGTCCGCGAACGCTCCGCGCAGTCCGCGTTCGGTCCGATCGCCGAACAAGCTCCACGTCAACGTCGTGACCACACCCGGGATGGCCTCACCGGCGTTGACGGTGGACCAGGCCACCTCGGGGGAGGAGCCGCCGCAGTGGAGGACGTTCGCCGGTTCCGGCGCCGCGTTCATGCCGGGTCGTCCGAGGTGCCGTCCGTGATCTCGTCGTTCTTGGAGCGGCTGAACATCTTGCGGACCTTCTGGCCGTTGGCGACGGCCTTCTCCGGGTCCACCAGGTACGTGACGTCCTCGACCAACCGGGCGACGGAATCGCCGATGCGCCGTTGGTCGATATGACTGGCCGCGACCTCGACGACGGAGTTCATCTGTTCGGCGAACCGACCGAGGGTCTCGGTGACGGCCTCGTCGAAGGATTTCTCGTGCTCAGGGCACGGGGGGAGAGTGGACGGGGCCGGTCGGATCAATTTGTGCCGCATCTTCCACCGGGGGTCGTGCAGATAGGGACGGCCGGCCACCTCGTACCGGCAGAGCAGGCCCGCGCCGGTCAGCGTCGCCAGGTCGGACTCCATCGCCGGGGTGGGATGGTCGTCGGCACGGAGCGGCCACAGGTAGCCGTTGAGCACGGCGGGCTGGTCCTTGGCCCGGCCCTCGTCGTCCAGCACCGTGGGCAGGTACGCGTAGGTGTGGGCGGTCTCCAGGGGGAGCGCGGCCAGCCGCTCGTCCTGGGCGTCGTCCGGATGGATGCTGCGGAGCTTCTGGGCCATGCGCGAAGCCTAGGAGGCCGCGTGCCGCGCTCTGCCCGCGGTCGTGGCCTGTCGGTACCCGGAGTTAGCGTGGAGGTATGTGCGGCCGCTACGGAGCCAGTTGGGGCGTGGACGACCTCGTCGCCGAGTTCGACCTGGACGCGGTCGACGTTCCGGTCGAGGAGCGCCTGGAAGCCGATTACAACGTCGCGCCCACCAAGCCGGTGTACGCCGTCGTGACGCGGCGGGGCCGCGAGGAACCGGACGATGCCGAACCGGCCCGCCGCCTGGTCACCCTCCAGTGGGGCCTGGTCCCGTTCTGGGCCAAGGACCGCAAGGTCGGGGCGCGCATGATCAACGCCCGGGTCGAGACCGCGGCGGAGAAGCCGGCGTTTCGCGAGGCGTTCGCGAAGCGGCGGTGTCTGCTGCCCGCCGACGGCTACTACGAGTGGTACACCCAGCAGTCCGGGGGCAAGCAACCGTTCTTCATCCGTGGCCGCGACGGCGGCACCCTCGCCATGGCCGGGCTCTACGAGTTCTGGCGCGACCCCGGCAAGGACCGGGAGGACCCGACGGCGTGGCTCCGTACGTGCACGGTCCTGACGACAACGGCCAGTGACGCGATCGGGGAGATTCACGACCGGCAGCCGATGTTCGTCGAACCGCCGGCCTGGTCGACCTGGTTGGACCCGGCGGAGAAGGACACCGCCGTCCTGACGGAACTGCTGGTGCCGAGCCCGGGCGCCGGGCTCGAGGCGTACCCGGTCTCGACGGCGGTCAACAACCATCGCAACAACGGCCCTGAGTTGGTCGTCCCGCTCGAGGAGGCGGCGCCTCAGACGCTCTTCTGAGGTTCTCCGGATCGAGACCTTCAACGTGCTTCGGATCCCAGGTCCGCGATCTAGGGTGCGCGGCATGGCGATGCGCGAATATCTGGTCGGAGAGGTCACCGAGGAGTACGCCGAGGGAATGCTCTCCCGGCGCGAAGCGGTCCGGCGGCTCGGACTCCTCGGTGTCGGGTTGCCCGGCGCGACGGCGCTGCTGGCCGCGTGCGGTGGGGGCGACGACGAAGCCGACTCCGGCGGGCCGGCGGCAAGCCCGGCCGGCCCGGTCCCGCCGCAGGCGACGGCACCCCCGGGCAAGGACGTCGGCAAGCTGATCTCCTACTCGGCCGGCGGGCAGCGCTTCCGTGCCGCTTACAAGGCCGCAGCTCGGCCTCAGGGCGCCGTTCTGGTGATTCACGAGAACAAGGGCCTGACCACGCACTTCTTCGAGTTGGTCGGCCGAATGGCCGCGAACGGCTACAGCGCACTGTGCGTGGACCTGCTCTCGCGCGAGGGCAAGGACGGGCTCGCCGGATTCGACGACCAGGCCGCCGCGACTGCGACCCTTTCGGCCATGCCGATGGAGCAGCTGCTCGGCGACCTGAAAGCCGGCGCGGACGAGCTGCTGGATCGTGCGGGCGACGACCTTCAGCTCGGGGCAATGGGCTTCTGCTTCGGTGGGGGAATGACCTGGAACCTGCTGCAGAAGGGCCCCGGCCAGGAGAAGCGCCTGCGCGCCGCCATTCCGTTCTACGGTCCCGGGCCCGCGACGCCCGACTTCTCCGGCTCCAAGGCCGCGGTGCTCGGCATGTTCGCCGGCGACGACGAACGCGTGAACGGCACCATGGCGCCGACGGAGGAGGCGCTCAAGACCGCCAGGCTGACCTACGAGATCAAGGTCTGGGACGGCGCGCAGCACGCGTTCTTCAACAACACCGGCGAGCGCTACAACGAGACCGCGGCCAAGCAGGCGCAGGTGCAGTTGCTCGCGTGGTTCGGCAAGCACCTGACGTGATCAGCGGGCCGGACACTCGATTCCGGCGTCGTTCATCGCCCGGCGGGTGGCCTCGAACTCCGTGGAGTTGAGGGACTTCTTGAGGGCCTCGGCGTAGGTCGCGCGGTTCCCGGTCCGGGCTGCGGTCAGTAGTACTTCGGCATCAGCGTCGCCCGCCTCCCGGAAGGCGTCGAAGGCGTCCACGGCGGCCCGGTCGGCACTGCTCACCGGGATCGAGTCGACGTGAGCGTCGAACTCCGCGTGGACCGACCGGATCTGCAACTCCTGCTGCTCGTACTCCTCCATCGACGGGAAGTCGCCACCGCCGTCGCCGTTCTCATCGCCGCGGACAGCCATCACCTTGTCGATCATCGATTCGCAGAGCGCGTTCACCTGGGAGACGTAGGAACCCGAGGCAGTGGGCGACGCGCTCGCCACGGTGGTCGCCGACGGCCCGGACGCGCCGGAGTCCTCGGAGTCGTCCGAGTCTCCGCACCCGGCCAACGACGCCACGAGCAGCACACTGGCCAGCAGCGCAGATCGCATGGGGCGACCGTATTGCTCGAGCTCTCCCGCTGTCAGCCTGCCGACCCGGAGATTTCGCTCGTCCTCAGTAACCCCGCACCACGTCGGCGTGAATGTGGTCGAGGTGGCGCAGCGTCACATTCGTGACGTTCCCGGACGGGTGGACGTAGGGATGCCAGCCCATGACGGAGTTGACGTTCGACCACACCATGTCGTCGAAGATCAGGTTCGCGATCTGGTAGTAGTCCGCATTCGCGACCAGCCAGTGCGCGAGCATCCAGCCCCGGGCCTTGTTGTCCGGGTCCGACAGCGGGAAGAAGATGTCGACCGCCCGGCCGTCGTAGTGCGCAGAGTTCTCGATGTGACCACCGGTCACGCCTCCGGGTGCGAAGCCCCCGATCGGGCGCCCGCCGTAGGCCTCGGCCCATCCCCGGATCATCGCCAGGGAGCGCATCGTCAGCCCGTTGGTGGTCATGGGCTGCTGGGGCATCCCGCGCTGCGGGGTGACGCAGGTCAGGGCATGCGGCCGGAACAACGCGTGCACCGCGTCCAGGGACGTCGTGCGAGGCGCGGGGTCACGGCGCTTGCGCCGGATCTCCTCGACCGCCTGGTCGGCGCGCAGCGGGACCCGGCCCGAGATCTGGAGGGAACGGTCGAACGCCCGCGCCGCCCGGACGTAGCTGCGTCCGTCCCGGTAGGCGACCGCGGTGAGCATCGTCAAGGTCCGGGCCGCGGTGATGTCCAGACCCCAGACGCCGTAACCGAGGTCGAGTTGGCACTCCGGCTTCCTGCTGGTGGGCGCGGGGACGACCCGTGGGCCCTTCGTGCGGACGTCCGACCGGGTGGCGACGGCGCGGTCGCGCGTCGCCATGTCCAGCAGGCCACTGTTGCCCGCCACGGGGGCCTGCGGCGTGACGGAGCCATCACTGCGCGTGGCCTGCACCGTCACGGCGCCGCCGACCACCAGGAGCGCGGCGACCGCGATCCCGACGGCACGCTGGGGTCCTCGTCGGACGGAGTGCTGCGCGGTCATTGCTCCCATTGTCTCAGATGTGGGCGCAGACGCCGGGTTCGAACCGGTGGCGCCGACCGGCGCCACCGCTGTGCGCTCGTCACGACTTCTTCTTGGACTTCTTCGCCGAGGACTTGGAATCCTTCGTCGCCGAGGTACCGGCGGTGACCGACACGAAGAGGCGACCGTCCCGGACCGGAGCGACCTTCGCCGAGCCTGGCGTGGCTGCCTGCCACCCGGCGATGGGGGACCACACCTGATCGTCGAAAGCGACGGTGTCGAGCTTGAGGTCCGCCCCGCGGGCCGTCAGCCAGTGCGCGATCACCCAGCCGGCATTCGTCTCGGGGGTGAACGTGTCCGGCACGGCGACGCTCAGGGCGCGTCCGGCCGCGCCCGCCGGGTTGTCCTTGGCCTTCGGGCCGAAGCCGCTCATCGTCAGCTTGCCGAAGGCGTCCACGATGCCCTGCCGCATCGCGTCCGCGCGCGGGGTCAGACCCGACCTGCCGCGCTTCTCCGCGGGGGCGGCCGGCGCGGGGAAGGCACACGTCAGGCCGCCCGGCTGGGCGAGCGCCCGCAGCTCGGCGACCGAATCGCCGGAGGGAACCAGGGAGTCCTCGCGGGTGAACAGGTCGAGGGCGTCGGTGACCGAGGGCGTCTTACCGGGCTTGGCGGTGGCGACGTCGAGCACCCGGGCAACCATCTCCTCCGGGGCCTTCACCTGCCAGCCCACCGCGGCGACCTGGGTGAGCGTGCGCGCGTCCACCGCGGAGATGGCGCGCGCTGCGCCGTCGACCCGCAGGACGCAGTTGTTCGTGGGCGGCAGCTGGGCCGGGCCGGTGGTCGACAGGGCCGTTCCGCCGCCGTTGTTCCCCGTGATGCCTATGTTGCCGGTGTTGGACGACGAGTCCTCGCCGCCGAGCGTTACCGCCGCGGTCACCGCCACCACGCCGACACAGACCCCGACCAGGGGGACCAGGGGGCCGCGGCGGAACGACACGCGGAGGCCCGTTCGCGGGCTGCCCTTCGGTGTCGCCATCACGATCTCCTCGACGTTCGCGCCGCTGCTTGGCGCCGTTACCTGTACAGGGTGGGGCTTTCGGCATCGCCATGTCCGCACGCTGAGAAACTGTTGGTCCGATCAGGCGACACGAAACCGTACATAACCGGACCAGGTGGCCCACGCCACGGCGGCGCTCCCTGTCACGTCGGTGTGAAAACGAGAACTTGGGGGAACTCCAGCGGGTTGCTTTCTCCCGGCTCAGTGTGCGGCAGCGGCCTCGGCACCCAGGTAGGTCGCGATCACCGTGGGGTCGGAGAGCACGTCGTCGGGGGCGCCTTCGGCCACGACCCGGCCCGATTCCAGGGCGATGATCCGGTCGCAGGTGCGCCGCAGCAGACCGACGTCGTGCTCGACGATCACCAGCGCTCCGCCGGTGGCCTCCCGGATGCGCTTCATCAGCGGACCCATGAGTTCGGCCTCGGCGCGCGCCAGCCCGGCCGCGGGCTCGTCGAGGAGCAGGACGTCCGGCTCCTGGGCGAGCAGGCACCCGAACTCGACCAGGCGCCGCGAGCCGGTCGACAGCTCGCTGGCGAACCGGTCCTGGAAGACGCCCAGACCGAGGAGCGAGATGATCCGCTGCACCCGCTCGGAGACGTCGATCTCCGACAGCATCGCGGCCGGCAGACGCAGCGCCGCCGCAAGCGGTTCCCGCGACGTCACCCACCGCTCGCAGGACACCGCGATGGTCTCGGTGACCGTGAGCCCGGGGAAGAGCTTGGCGTCCTGGAACGACCGCCCCAGCCCGAGGTGCGCGCGCGCCTGCGGGGCGAGGTCGGTAACGTCGTTCCCCTGGAAAAAGATTCGTCCCGTGTCGGGCACGAGGAATCCGGACATCGCGTCGAGGATCGTGGTCTTGCCGGCGCCGTTGGGACCCATCAGGCCGACGATCTCGCCGGCCCGGATGTCGATGTCCACCCCGGCGATCGCGGCCACACCGCCGAACGTCTTGCGCAGATTGCGGGTGGCGATAACGACCCGGGCGACCGGCGCGGCGTCCTCGGCCGCAGCCGCCGCCTCCAGGATGTCCGTCAGGTCGTCGTCGATCTCGTCCACGTCGTCGAGATCGTCGAGATCGTCGAGATCGTCGAGATCGTCGAGATCGACCCCGACCTGGTCGAGGACCTCGTCGTCGTCCCCGGGCGCGGCCCGCTCGCCGAGCACGTCGACGTGGTGCGTGTCGGTGTCGTCGTCAGCGTCGTCGTCCATCTCGTCGTCGAGGTGCAGCCGCGCGTCGTGGACCGCCTCCGGGTCGATCTCCGGTACCTCGAGGCCGTCAATGTGCGGCAGGTTCTGGTCGGCCTGCTCGAGCGCGCCGGCGAGGAACACCGACCGGATCAGGTCACCGCGGTCGAGGATCTCCTGAGCCGGGCCGGAGAAGCGGACCTCGCCCTTCTCCAGGAACATCGCACGGTCGGACACCTTGAGCGCCAGTTCGGCCGACTGCTCGACCAGCAGGATGCCGATGCCCTGGTCGCGGAGGTGTCGCACCACGTCGAGCAGTTCGGACACGATCGCCGGGGCCAGCCCGAGCGAAAGCTCGTCGATCAGGAGAACGCGCGCCCCCGGCTTGCCGTCGACACCGGCCGGGCCCTGGACCAGCGCCTGGGCCAGGGCGAGCATCTGCTGCTGACCGCCGGAGAGCAGGCCGGCGCGGTCCTCCATGCGCGTGGTCAGCGCCGGGAACAGTTCGATGGCCCGGGCGACGGCCGCGGCGCAATGGTCCTTGTCCTTGCGGGTGACCCAGGTGGCCATCCGCAGGTTCTCGGCCACCGAGAGGTCGGGGAAGATGCCGCGACCACCCGGCATGTAGGCCAGGCCGAGACGGGCCATCTTCATCGGCGAGGAGCCGGTGGTGTCCTTGCCGTCGAAGTAGATCTTGCCGTGCTTCGGCGGCGTGAGGCCCGAGATCGCGCGCAGCAGGGTGGACTTGCCGGCGCCGTTCGTGCCCAGCAGGCCGAGGACCTCACCGGCACCGACGTGGACGTCGACCCCGTGCAGGACCTTGTTGCGGCCGTAGGACACCTCAAGGCCGGAGCATTCCAGGAGTTTCGAGGTGTTCGTCATCCCGCACCTGCCGGCCGGCCGGTCGGACGTGGACCGGGTCCTTCTTCCCCGACAGCGAGCGGGTCCGGCCCGGCAGCACTGAGGCGGCCACCGATCGCCGCCAGGTCCACCTCGGTGGCCCCGGTCTCACCACCGGGTCCTGCGAGCGTGATGCCGCGCATCCGGGCGACCAGACGGAACCAGAACCCGCGGCCGGAGATCACCACGCGGCCGAGCCCACCCGGCAGGACGAGCAGCACGAACAGCACGCCGGCGCCGGTGACGAAGAGTTGCATCCCGCCGGAGAGCCGGTACTTCGCGTAGCTGAGGAAGATCGCGCCGAGCAGGGCGCCGGTGACCGAGGTGGCCCCTCCGAGGACGACCATCGTGAAGGCCTCGAAGGAGATCGCGGGGGAGTAGGTGCCCGCACGCACGCCGTCCAGGGCGATCACGTGCATCGACCCGGCCAGCCCGGCCAGCGCGCCACTGACGGCGAACGCCGCGAGCTTGATCTTCGTCGGGCTCAGACCGCGGGCCGCGGCGGCACGCTCGTTGTCGCGGACGGCGATCATCGCGCGGCCGGTGCGCGAGTGCCGGATGCCGTGCACCAGCACCAGGGCGAGGCCGAGCATGGTCAGGCAGAACCAGTACAGCGTCCTCTCGTCGTAGAGGTCGAAGCGCTCGAGCACCAGCGGCCGGTCGACCTGGGTCGGGATCGCGGACGGGAAGTTCGCCGGGTTGAGGAAGAACGTCGACAGGGGGACGGCGAAGGCGAGCGTGGTGACGCCGAGGAACAGGCCGCGGATCCGCAGCGCCGGGATGCCGATCGCGACCGCGACGACCATGCCGGTGCCCATCCCGGCCAGCATCGCGATCAGCAGGTCCGCACCGGTCTTCGCGACCAGGTCACCGGTGACGACCGCGCCGACACCCGCGATCGCGAACTGACCGAGACTGATCTGACCGGCCCACCCGGTCAGCACGACCAGCGAGATGGCCACCAGGCCGTAGATGATCGTCACCGTGCCGAGCAGGCTGATCTGACTGGGGCTCAGGGCGTAGGGGAGCAGGATCGCGCCGGTGATCACCGCGGCCAGCACGAGCCGACGGCCCCAGATGACCTCGGGCAGGTGCCGGATCTCGGCCGGGACCGGTGGCATCTCGTCGGCGGTGGCCCAACCGGCGGTGTTCGCGTCGGCGGCACGGGTGAGCTTGTGGCGCTGGAGCAGCAGGGAGATCAGGATCGCCACGAGCAGGAAGACGTCGACGTAGCTGGAACGCGAGGTGTTCCAGAACACCGTCTGCTGGAACACGCCGACACCGATGCCGGCGAAGACCGCGCCCGGCAGGCTCTCCATGCGCGCGATGACCGCGGCGGCCAGTGCCGGCAGCAGGAGAGCAGGCCCGCCGGCGATCTCGCCGCCCTGACCGACCAGCGGCGCGGAGAGCATCGCCGCGAGCGCGGACAGGGACCCGGCCAGCGCCCACACGAGGGTCGAGAGCCGGCGGACCGGAATGCCCAGCAGCATGGCCCGCTCGGCGTTCGACGACGTCGCGCGGATGCCGACACCGACGGCGGAGTTGCGCAGGAAGATCGCGAACAGACCGAGGACGATCGGAACGGCCACGAGAATCATCACGTGGGCGCCGGTGAAGACCAGGCCTTCGAACGTGAACTTGATGTCCAGCGGGGTGCGGAACGATCCCTGCAGGCCGCCGAACCCGCCACCGGAACCGACGATGCTGGGCACCGCGAACTGCAGGGCCGCGAGAATCTGGGCGAGACCGATGGTCGCCACCGTGAGGATCAGCCGCGGCGCCCAGAACAGTCGTTGCACGACGAGCCGGTCGCACAGGGCGCCGATTCCCGCGGCCACGACCAGACCCACGCCGATCGCGACGTAGTAGTTCCAGCCCTTGACGAGGAACAGCTGCACCGCGAGGAACGCGGCGGCCGACCCGAGCGCGGCCTGGGCGAAGTTGATGATCCGTGAAGACCGGTAGACCAGCACCAGGCCGAGCGCCGACAGACCGGTCAGCGACCCGAGCACGACGCCCTGCAGCACGACGCCGAGGGGCAGGCCCGACGGCAGGACCGCGTTGAGGATGACCCACGCGATCGGCGTGGCCACGATCGCCGCGAGCACCCGGCTGCGCTTGTCGGACAGCGCAGCCGGAACGGCGGCGGGCAGTGCCTTGGACACTGCGGCGGGCAGTGGTCTCATCGTCGGACTCGGCGGCTTACGGCGCGACGGCCGGTGGTAGCGGCATCGTCACTCTCGCAGGCCACGTCGCTCCGACGTAGCGTTTGCCGCCGTGCAGCGGGACGCACCGGCCCGGACGATTGTTGAACGGGCTCAGCGCCTTGGGGTCGAAGTAGAACTCCCGCGCGTCGTCCGTGCTGGTGAAGTCGTTCGGACCGAAGCTCCACTGGCCGTAGTCGCCGGTGTGTTTGCCGTAGCTGAACAACCCCTGCGCAAACGTGGCCGGGTTGAGGTTCGGCCCGGCCTGCTGCAGACCGACGAACAGCATCATCAGCGTCTGGTACGTCAGGTCGACCAGGGAGGTCGGCGACCCGCTCTTCATCGTGGCGAACGCCTTGTGCGCCTCGGTGTTCTTGCCGGAGCCCAGGCCGGTCAGGTAGCTCTGCCCGAGGGCGTTCTGCCACTGATCCGCGTCGTAGAACTGGCCCGCGACGTCGGCGTCGGTGCCGATGGTCCCGGACACGAACCACTCGGGGTAGTAGTCCTGCTGGGTCGCCGAACCGGTCAGGAAGAACGGCAACAGCGGGTCCGTCACGAGCACCAGCGTGGTCACGCCGGCGGCCTTGAGCTGGGCCGCCATGTTCGGCGCCTCCTGCTGGAGCTTGGCGAACTGCAGCGCGTAGCGGATCTCCTTGGAGAACTTGATCCCGGCGGCCTCGAGCTTGGGCCGGGCCTCGTTGATGCACTGCGCGTAGACCGCGTCGTCCGGGAAGATCAGGCCGTACTTGCGCGGCTTCTCCCGCATCCCGGTGCTGCCCGCGCGAATCGCGTTCTCGTTCGCCGGCAGGCGCTTGGCGATCAGGTCGACGGCCGAGCTCATCAGCGTCGTGCAGTCCACCAGCTGGCCCCACGCATACGGGGCGCGCGCCTTGTAGTACGTCTGCGGCATGTGCAGACCGCCGATCGCGACGACCTTCTGCCGGACGAGGGCGTCCATGTAGGGCTGCGTCAGCGCGGAGAGGTCGGCGAAGGCCTTGATCTCCTGCGCGACCTTGACCGCGTCGGAGTTGGCGGCCTCCTGGCCACCGCCGGCGATCTCAGCCTGTCCGTCGCCACGGCCGGTGTAGCGGACGAGCTTCACCTGCCGCCCGTAGAGCTGATAGTTCTTGTTGAAGTAGGCGACCAGGGTGTCGAGTTCGCGCTTGCGGTCCGCGGGGCTGGCCGAGATGCCGGCCTCCTCGGCCTTCTTCTCGATCTCGCTGTCCTCGTCGTCGGAGTTGGGGTCCTCGCGCTGATTGCCCTCGCGCAACGCGATGGTGATCGTGTCGCCCGTGACTCCCCGCGTCGTGGCCCCGCCGTTGTTGCCGCTGAACTGGACACACGCGGGGGAGTAGGGACTGCCGGCGACCTGGAACGCACCGCCGGCGCAGTTGGCGGCCGGAGCCACACCTTGCGCGCGCGGGGCGGACCCCGCTTGCGCCGTCGTCACGACCTTGCCGCCCTTGCCCGGCTTGCCGGCACTTCCGGGGGCTGCTCCGCCCGCAGCTTCCGCCGCCGACGCGGCCGGGGTGCCGGCGCCGAGGACGCCGGCGTCGGGACTCCCGACCGAGTACTGGTCCGGTCCGGCAACGGCCAGCTCGTCGCCGCTCGGCGCCTTGCTGGGCACCGTCACCGTGATGATCAGCAGCACCGCGATGACGCCGGCCAGCGGTCCGTAGCCCGCCAGGATCAGGTGGTTCGGGCGGGGCTTCACTTCGAGCTCGCGGCCATCCGCAGTCGATCGCCGAGCGCGAGAACAAGAACCGCGGCCAATCCGAGCGCGAGGGCGAGGATGGCGAGGCTGTTGTTCGTGTCCTCGGGACTTCCGAGGGCTGCGTTCTGGGTGGCGGGCGACTCTGCGGGGACCAGGTTGGTGGTCTCGGCGGGGACGTCACTGGCGGGGACGTTCCCGAGACCGGCTGCGGCCGAATCAACCGTCGGGCTGGACGCGGACGGCGGCGTGAGCGAGGGCAGTGCGCCGCCGCTGATGGCGTCGGTCACCGCGTCGAAGGCGCCTTCGAGTTCGACGAGCGCGGAGCGGGTGCTCACACCGCCGATCTCGAGCCGGCCACCGCTGCGGCCGCCGGCACCGCCGACGAGCGCGTTGGCCACGATCTGCGCGGCGGCGGCGTCGGGGTTCGAGGCGATGGCTGCTTCCATCAGCTGGGTCACCACCGGGGCCAGGGCAGCGGATGCCTGGTTGGAGGGCTCGACCAGGGCCTCGGGGTTGCGGATCTGCAGGACCAGCGGCGCGACCGATCCGCCGTTGGCGTCGGCGAGATTGGTCGGAGCGTCGAGGACCAGGCCGAGCGGGGCCAACGCCTTGTTGGCCTCGGTCAGGCTGGCGGCGAGCTCAGCCGGGCTGTCCACCGGCATGCTCTGACCCGCGACGGTCAGAGCACCGATGGAGAACCCGGAGGTGGCGGCCGCGGAGTTGGTCTGGTTGGCGACCCAGCGCAGGCCGGAGAGCACGACCTGACCGTCGCCGAGATCGAGCTTGGAGAGGGTGACCTCGGAACCGGAACCGGCCTTCGTCGCGTTGGCCGCGGACCGGCCCCCGGCGAGTTCGAAGACGCCGGGCAGCTTGATTGTCGGGCCCTGCACCGAACTGGCCGCCGCGAGCGGGTTCTTGGTCGCGCTCGCGGACTCGTGGCCGAAGAAGGCCTGCGGGTCGGAGGCACCACCGGTGGCCGGCAGCGCGGGGGCGCCGGCGTTGGCGAAGGGGTCGCGCTCGACGGAGGTGGTGCCCTCGCTGTCGGCGCTGATGGGGGAGGGAAGCTCGAGGGAGGGCGCGCCCTCCACGTCCGGCGCCTGGCCGGAGGCCGCGCCGCCGGCCAGCGTGCCGAGCAGGCCGAAGTCGGCGGCGGCAGCAGAGGACTGTGCGGTGCCGTTGGCCACCTGGGCGGTGACGAGGCCGATGCTGGTGGTGACGCCGGGGAGGCCGACGTAGGGGACGACCCGCGCGAGGACAGCCTGCGACTGGCCCTGCGTGTCGGTCTCCACCTTCTTCTCGCTGGGCCCGGCGTGCACCGAGGCGGAAGCGGCTATCAGCGCGCCCGCTGCCAGGGGCAGTCCGAGCCGGATACGGCGGCTCGCCCTCATGGGCGCCTCCCGGGTTCGGCAGGTGGATCGGAACGGCGGCCGAGGTGGACCAACGACCGCACTTTCACTGTATTCGGAAAATCGTGAACGAAGTGCGCGATGACCCGAAATCTTTACCGGTTCCAGTCATTGTGCGCAGCCTGAGCTGTCCCGAAGCTGTGGGGGAGGGATTCCGTGCCCGGGGATAACCCGCGCTTGGCGGGGCGTCCGTCAGGTATGCCTTATCCGCGGAGATTCCAGGCGCGGAGATAGAGTCGCCAGCCCGATCAGCGAACGGCACTCAGTGGGAGGTCGCGGTGGTTTCCGCCGAACATTCCGTGCCGGATCCGCTCCGCACCCTGGTCGAGCGGATGTCGTTGGCGCTCCACGAGCGCGGCTGGTCCCGGATGCCGGCGCGGGTCTACGTCGCACTGCTCTGCGACGAGCGCGAGCAACTCACCGCCCGCCAGCTCACCGAGTTGCTCGGCGTCAGTGCCGCCGCGATCTCCGCCGCGGTCAACCACCTCATCGATTCGGGCCTGCTCGTCCGGGACCCGATCCCGGGCTCGCGGCAGGAGCACTACCGGCTGGCGCCCGGGGGGATCCTGGGCGCGGTCATGCGGAAGCAGGAGGCCTCGCCGCACCTGGCCGATCTCGCCGAGGAAGCCGTCGCCGTGCTCGGCGCACGCTCGCCCGGCGCCGAGCGGCTGAGCGAACTGGCCGAGTTCGTCCGGTTCATCGACGACGAACTTCAGGGGATCTCCGAGCGCTGGAAGAACCGGCACCGCTCCGAGCCGTCCTGACCCCGGTGCGGACGACGCGCGTGCCGCCCGCCGCTTCGAACCTCTTTCGGTGATCGAGTTGTGTCCACGGCGCGGAGGATTCACAATTATCTGAAACCTGTGAAGATCGGGGCCCCGTGGCACTTCTGCTGTACCGGCTCGGCCGGTGGTGTTTCCGCCGACGGCGCCTCGTGGCCGCGATGTGGCTGGTCGCGATGCTGGGGGCCGGCGTCGCGTCCGCCACCCTGGCCGGCGAGACCTCGGACGAGTTCTCGATCCCGGGCACCGAGAGTCAGCGCGCCATTGATCTCCTCGCCGAGAAGTTCCCCGACACCGGCGTGGACGGGGCGACGGCGCGTGTCGTTTTCACCGCGCCGGACGGCGACGATCTGCGTGCGGAGTCGCGGCGCGAGGTTCTCTCCGGCGTGGTCGCCCAGTTGCGGGACGCCGCGCAGGTGAGCACGGTCGTGGACCCGTACGAGGTGGATGCGATCGCACCCGACGGCCGGACCGCCTACGCGCAGGTCTCCTACGGGGTACAGGTCAACGAACTGACGCAGAAGACCCAGCAGGAACTGCTCGACGCGGCCGAGCCGGCCCGCGACGCCGGCCTGGGCGTGCAGTTCGGCGGCGACGCGACCGAGGTCGAGGCGGAGGAGAGCCTGGCCGAGGTCGTCGGCATCGTTGTCGCGGCATTCGTGCTGATCCTGACCCTGGGCTCGCTGGCCGCTTCGGGACTGCCCCTGTTGAACGCGATCATCGCCGTCGCGTTGTCGATGATGGGCATTGCGGTCGCGAGCGGCTTCTTCGACCTGAGTTCGAGCGCGTCCTCGCTCGCCCTGATGCTTGGCCTCGCCGTTTCGGTGGACTATGCGCTGTTCATCGTGTCCCGGTACCGCTGGGAGCTCGCGGACGGCCGCGAGCCGGAAGAGGCAGTGGGCCGCGCCACCGGTACCGCCGGTTCGGCGGTGGTGTTCGCCGGACTGACCGTGATCATCGCGCTCGCCGCGCTCTCCGTCGTCAACATCCCGTTCCTGACCGCGATGGGACTCGGGGCGGCCTTCACCGTGGTGGTCGCCGTCTTCGTCGCGCTCACCCTGCTGCCCGCGCTGCTCGGGTTCGCGGGGCGACGGGTGCTGCCGGGCCGGTTGCCCGGCGCATTGCGTCGCCTCGGTTCACCCCGGGCCGACCGCCCCACTCTCGGGGCGCGCTGGGGTGCTCTGACGCTGCGTCACCGGGGGATCGCGGTCGCGGCGTCCACGCTTGGCCTGCTGGTGCTCGCGGTGCCCTTGCTGGACCTGCGGCTGGGCATGCCGGGCGACGACACGCGCGCCACCGACACCACCCAGCGGCAGGCCTACGACCAGCTCGCGGAAGGCTTCGGGCCCGGATTCAACGGTCCGCTGCTGATCGCGGTGGAACCGCGGCCGGGCACCGACCTGTCGATCGCGGCCAACACCGTGCGGGACCGGCTGGGCGAGTTGCCCGGCGTCGTCGCCGCCACCGGGCCGAATCTGAACGAGGGCGGGG
This sequence comes from uncultured Actinomycetota bacterium, assembly GCA_963756785.1. Classification (GTDB taxonomy): domain Bacteria; phylum Actinomycetota; class Actinomycetes; order Sporichthyales; family Sporichthyaceae; genus Sporichthya. Next base: position 658,858 of record CAVWPF010000007.1, on the reverse strand, counting down.
ACGCAGCGATCGTCACCGTCGTCCCCGAGACCGGGCCGTCCGACGCCGACACCACCGCTCTGGTGAAGCGCATCCGCGGCGCCGCCGGCGAGTCGATCAGCGACGAGGCCAACGTCGAACTCGCGGTGACCGGTTCGACCGCGATTATGATCGACGTCTCGGACAAGCTCGATCGGGCGCTGGTGCCCTTCCTGGCCGTCGTCGGCGGGTTGGCCTTCCTGCTGCTGCTGCTGGTGTTCCGCTCGATCCTGGTCCCGATCAAGGCGGTGGCCGGGTTCCTGCTGAGTGTCGCCGCGACCTTCGGCGCCGTGGTGGCGATCTTCCAGTGGGGCTGGCTGGAGTCGGCCGGCATCGGCGGCACCGGCCCGATCATCAGCTTCCTGCCCATCTTCATGATCGGCCTGGTCTTCGGACTGGCCATGGACTACGAGGTCTTCCTCGTCACCCGCATGCGCGAGGAATTCGTGCACGGCGGAGACCCGGACCGGGCCGTCGCGGTCGGCTTCGAGCAGGGCGCGCGCGTGGTTACCGCGGCCGCCGTGATCATGATGAGTGTCTTCTTCGGCTTCGTGCTCGCCCCGGATCCGATCCTGCAGTCCTTCGGTTTCGCGCTGGGGTTCGGGGTGCTGGTCGACGCGTTCGTCGTCCGGATGACCCTGGTACCGGCGCTGCTGTCACTGCTCGGGCGCAGCGCCTGGTGGCTACCGCGCTGGCTGGACCGGATCCTGCCCGACGTGGACGTCGAGGGTGAGCGCCTGCGTGCCGCCCTCGGTGACGAGCCGGCCGGAACAGCGGTTCCCGTCGCGGAATGGCCCGTCCTGTACGGCACGGTGCGCGGCTCCGACGGTGCGTTGCTGGCCGGCGCCGTCGTCACGTTGGTGGATCTGCGGGGTCGTCAGATCGGATCCGGGCGGGTCGGCGCGGACGGCAGCTATCTGTGCCGGATCGAGGCCGGCGCCGACACCGGCACCGTGCTGGTGGTCACGACGGCACCGGGCTACCAGCCAGGCGTCGTCGAGGTCCGCGCGGCCACCGGCCCGACCCGGCGGCACGCGGTGCTGACGCCCGCGAACCACGGCGTCGACGGCGTGCGGATCGGTCAGGTCGCGGCGGCGGGCGGTACGGGAGCGGCCGGGGCCCGGGCGGGCCAGCTGCCGCGGTAGCGGTTGGTCCCACTGGGGGAGACGTAGCGCCCGGGCTGGTTGTTGAAGGCCGACAGCGCGCGCCGGTCGTAATAGATCTCGCGCGCGTCGTCGATGGCGGTGTAGTCGTTCGGTCCCCAGCTCCAGTGCCCCAGCGGGCCGCTGGCGCCGGGATAGGCGAACATGCCGCGTTCGAAGGTCTGCGGATTGAGGTTCGGCCCGGCCAGTTGCAGCCCGAGAAAGAGCATCAGCAACGAGTAGTAGTCCAGATCGCGCGTCAATGTCGGTTCGTCATTGGGCCGGATCTTCTTGTACGCCCGGTAGGACTCCGACGCCTGACCCTGCTTGATGTCGGCCAGGTAGCTCTGCCCGTAGGCGAACTGCCACTGGTCCTGGTCGTAGAACTGGCCGGCGACGTCCGCATCGGTGAGGAAGGTGCCGGAGAGGAACCACTCCGGCCAGAAGTCCTGCTGCGTGGCCGAACCGGACAGGAAGAACGGCAGGATCGGGTCGGTGACCAGCAGCACGGTCGTCACGCCGGCGGCCTTCAGCTGGGCCGCGATGTTCGGCGATTCCTGCTGCAGCTTCGCGATCTCGAGGGAGTAGCGGATCTCTTTGGTCAGCGCAATCCCCGCGGCCGCGAGCTTGGGGCGGGCGTCGTTGATGCACTGGCCGTACACGGCGTCGTCGGGAACGACCAGGCCGTAACTGCGGGGCTTCGAACGCAGCGCGGCACTGCCCGCACGGGTGGCGTTCGCACTCGGGGGCAGGCGCTTGGTCAGCAGGTCGATGGCGCTGTTCATCAGCGCGGTGCAGTCGACCAGTTGTCCCCAGGCGTAGGGCGCGCGCGCCTTGTAGTAGCTCGCCGGCAGGTGGATGCCGCCGAACGTGATCACCTTCTGGCGGACGAGCGCGTCGAGGTAGGGCTGGCTGATCGCCGACATGTCCGCGAACGCCTTGATCTCCTGGCCCACCTTGAGGGCATCGGCGTTCGCGCCCTCCTGGCCGGTGCCGCCGAGTTCCTTGATGGCGTCGCCGCGACCCTTGTAGGTCACGACCTTCACCTTGCGGCCGTAGAGCTGGTAGGTCGAGTTGAAGTAGTCGACGAGCGCCTGCCGGGTCCGGGCCGTGGCCTCGGGCGAGGCGACGATGCCCTTCTTCTCCGCGGTCTTCGCCAGTTCGGAGTCGTCGTCGCCCAGGGGATTGCCGATGTCGCGGAAGGCGACCGTGATCGTGTCCTTGGTGACTCCGCGGGTGGTCGCGCCGCCGTTGTCACCCCCGGCCCACGCCAGGCAGGGCGGGGAGTACGCGGTGTTGCCGTCCTGCCTGGCCCCGCCCGAGCAGTTCTTCGCCGTCGCGGCAGCCGTCGCGGTGTTGGTCGTCACGGTCCTGCCGCTGGCGACGGGCGCGCCCGGGACGGTCGCCTGGCCCCCGCCTTGCGGGGCGGTACCTGTCGGGGCGGTGCCGACCGGGGCGTTCCCCGGCCGGCCCGGGACGGACTGGGGGCCCGAGAGCCCGGTGGTCTCGCCCCCGAACTGGGTGAGCTGCTCGTCCTTCGGCCGGCTGGGGACCAGCATGGTCACCAGGAGCAGGATCACGATCAGCGCCGCCAGGGGCCCGTAGCCGCGCAGGATCAGCCGGTCGGCCGGGCGGCGTGGCCCGGTGCCGGCGGGTCCGTTCCCGGTCGCGGTCATGGCCGAAGCGTAAGTGACGCTCGAGTCGACGAAAAGGTCAGCGAAGATCAATTCCCGCCTAGCTCCGCGTAACTCCTCACCTCACCCGAACGGCGCACGCGGATCCGGCGGCGCAGGTGGTCGGCTGGGAGCGGTGCCGGACATGCCGGTCCAGGCACGTCCACGGGGGGCAGGGAACGTCATGACTGGTCGCGAACGGCTCGAATCCTGGCTGCGGCAACCGGCGACGGAGGTGGCCGCGCTGGGGGGATCCGTACCGGTCGCCTGGCTGCCGGCACAGCGCGACCGGGTCACGGCGCTGGATGACCGCGTCGGCTGACCCGGCTGCGGCCGAGGCGATCGGCGAAACGACAACGGGGGCCCGGGCAACTGCCCGGGCCCCCGTCGTTCGTCGGGAGATCGCTAGGCCGACGAGGCGCTGTTCTCCGGCTCCATCGCCGGGGCGAGGCCGCGGAACTGGTGGGCCTTGTCGTCGAGTGCGGTCATCGGGACGGGGATCCGCGCCTCGGCCTCGGCATCGGCGCCCGCACCCCCGGTGACACTGGCCAGGGGTCCCACCGTCGCGCCCGGCCCGGCGGCCGGCGGCGCGCCCGGGGAGACTCCGGCCGGCGTGCCGGGCGCCACCGTCTCCGGCAGCACGGCCAGCCCGGCCTCCTCGCACCGTGCGCGGGCGAAGTGCAGGTTCTGCTCGACCCGCGGCAACTCGGCGTCGGGCAGGACGCCGCGCGCGATCAGGTCGCGGCTGGCGATGGCGGACTCGAGGACGTAGCCCGTCCAGTACGAGGCGACCGCGTACTCGTCCTGGCTCCGCCAGCGGTAGACGGTCTCGTCGATGTACGGCGCGTCCATCGGAGCCGGAATCTCCAGGGCGCGGTGCGCGATCATCCGGGCGAGGGAGTACCGGCCCTGCTCCCGGGCGTACCCGGCCAGATCGGCCAGCGGCTCGGCGCGGGTCGGCATCGCTTCCCACGCATGCAGGTAGGCGGCCACCACGCGGTCGGTCTCCGCGCCCGACCGCTGCAGCAGGTGCGCGATCTGGAGCAGGCAGTCCGCGACCTCGCCGCGGTCCCCGCCGAGCGCGACCCGCTCGGTATAGGCCTCCAGCGCCTTCGCCACCCGGTTGCTGTCCCGGTAACACGTCGCGAGGCGGTAGCGGTGGTGGAGCGGGTCGACGCGTCCGTCGTCCGCCTTCAGCGCGGCCTCGAGGACCCGGGCGTCCAGGGTGTTGCGCTCGATCGGAGTGACGCCGGTGTGGCGCGCTCCGTCGGAGAACTCGCGCACGATCACGTCCGGCAGGAAGGACCGCGAGTCCTCCGCCGCCGACCGGAGCCGTTCGAAGAGAACTCCGGAGAACTCCCACGACCGCCGGTTCGACAGCAGCGCCGTGTGGCGGCGCGTGGAGTTGCCCGCCATGTGGGCGAGCTCGACGACGTCCGTCTCCAGCTGCGGCCAGCCGAAGTCGTCGGGGCCGACGAGGATCTCGTCGGCGTCGAGGAGCAACGTGTAGTCCGCGCCGACGCGAGCCGCCTGCACCGCCTCGGTGCGGTTGTAGGCGAAGTCGACCCACGGCCGCTCGTAGAGGCGACCCGGGACGTCGGCGAGCGCTCGCCGGACGAGATCCGGGGTCCCGTCGGTGGACCCGGTGTCGATCACCAGCCAGTGGTCGATCCGGTTGCGGATCGAGGCCAGGCACCGTTCGATCACCTGTGCTTCGTCCTTGACGATCATGCAGAGCCCGACAGTGGTCATGCGCGGGACCGTACCCGCGGCGGAAGGCCTCCCCGCCCTCGTTTGCGCCGGTCGGGTGACGTCTGCGTATAGTTCTGTCAACAAACGTATTCTTATGTGGGGAGCTCTCGTGGGCATGCGGACGGCGGTCGCCGGAGCGAGCGGCTACGCGGGCGGCGAACTGCTGCGCCTGCTGGCTGCACACCCGGAACTGGACGTCGTCGTCGCGCAGGCGGACTCGCGTGCCGGGGAGGCCGTGACGGCGGTCCACCCCAACCTGGTGACCTACGCCGGGCAGACGATGGCACCCAGCGATCCGGCCCTGCTGGCCGACGCCGATGTCGTCTTCCTGGCCCTGCCGCACGGGGCATCGGCCGCGCTGGTGGCCGCGCTGCGGCCCGATCAGTTGGTGGTCGACCTGGGTGCGGACTTCCGGCTGAGCGATGCCGCGGCCTGGGAGCGGTTCTACCGTCTGCCGCACGCGGGCACCTGGGTCTACGGCATGCCGGAGCTGCCGGGTCAGCGGGAGCTGATCACCGGCGCCAAGCGGATCGCGAACCCCGGTTGCTACCCGACCTCGGTCACGCTGGCGCTGGCTCCGTTGCTCGCCGCCGGGCTGGTCGAGACCGACGACATCGTGGTGGTGGCGGCCTCGGGCACCTCGGGCGCCGGCCGCAAGGCCGCGACGAACCTGCTCGGCTCCGAGGTGATGGGCGATCTCTCCCCGTACAAGATCGGCGGCGCGCACCAGCACACCCCGGAGATCACGCAGGGCCTCTCGCAGGCTGCCGGTGCCGCGGTGACGGTCGGGTTCACCCCGCTGTTGGCGCCGATGCCGCGCGGCATCCTCGCCACCTGCACGGCGAAACTGAAGCCGGGCGTCGACACGGCTGCCCTGCGCAACGCGCTTGGTACCGCCTACGCCGACGAGCCGTTCGTGTTCCTGCTCGACGAGGGTCAGCTACCGCACACCGCCGCCACGTTCGGCGCGAACGCCGTGCACCTGCAGGCCGCCGCCGACCTCGACTCCGGCCGCGCCGTAGTCGTCTCGGCGATCGACAACCTCGGCAAGGGCGCCGCCGGCCAGGCGCTGCAGAACGCCAACCTCGCCCTCGGTTTGCCCGAGACGCTGGGTCTGTCGGCGATCGGGGTGGCCCCGTGACCGTGACCGGGCCGTCCGGCTTCCGGGCCGCCGGCGTCACCGCCGGCCTCAAGGCCAGCGGGAAGCCGGACGTGGCGCTGGTGGTCAACGACGGGCCCTCCTACGCCGCCGCCGCGGTGTTCACCTCCAACCGCGTGCAGGCGGCGCCGGTGGTGTGGAGCCGGCAGGTGCTCTCGGACGGCCGCGTGGACGCCGTGATCCTCAACTCCGGGGGAGCGAACGCCTGCACCGGACCGGAGGGATTCGGCGACACCCACCGCACCGCGGAGCACGTGGCCGAGCTTCTCGGCATCTCCGCGGGCGATGTGGCGGTGTGCTCCACCGGCCTGATCGGTGAGCGACTGCCGATGGACAAGCTGTTGCCCGGTTGTTCCGCAGCGACCGAGGCCCTCTCCGCCGAGGGCGGGGATTCCGCGGCCGTCGCGATTCTCGACCACCGACTCGGTGTCCAAGCAGGCGACCGCGGCCGGCTCCGGGTACTCCGTCGGCGGCATGGCAAAGGGTGCGGGCATGCTCGCGCCCGGGCTGGCCACGATGCTCGTCGTGCTCACGACCGACGCCGATGTGGACGCCACCGGCCTGGACACCGCGCTGCGGGCGGCGACGCGGGTCAGCTTCGACCGGGTCGACTCCGACGGCTGCATGTCCACGAACGACACCGTGCTGCTCCTCGCCTCCGGTGCGTCCGGTGCGCAACCGGACCCCGCCGAGTTCGCAGCCGTTGTGCGCGCGGTGTGCCTCGACCTGGCACTGCAACTCCTCCGCGACGCCGAGGGCGCGGCGCACGACATCGCGATCGAGGTCGTGAACGCCGCCTCCGAGGACGAGGCGGTCGACGTGGCCCGCTCGGTGGCACGCAGCAACCTGTTCAAGTGCGCGGTGTTCGGTAACGACCCCAACTGGGGCCGGATCCTGGCCGCTGTCGGGACCACCGCCGCCGCTTTCGATCCGAACGCGCTCGACGTCTCGTTCAACGGTGTGCCGGTGTGTCGCAACGGCGGCGTGGGGGAGTCTCGCGACAAGGTGGATCTGAGTGGACGTCAGGTCGACGTGTTGATCGACCTGAAGGCGGGGACCGCCGGGGCCACGGTCTGGACCAACGACCTGACCCACGACTACGTCCACGAGAACAGCGCGTACTCGACATGAGCAGAACCGCCACCGCCCAGGCCAAGGCCGCCATCCTCGTTCAGGCGTTGCCGTGGCTCGGTCACTTCCAGGGCCGCACCGTCGTCATCAAGTTCGGCGGTAACGCCATGACCGACGACAAGCTGATGGACACCTTCGCGGAGGATCTCGTCTTCCTCCGACTGGCGGGGATCCAGCCCGTGATCGTCCACGGCGGTGGGCCGCAGATCTCCGCTGCGCTGGAGAAGTTCGGCATCGAGTCGCGGTTCGCGGGCGGGCTGCGGGTCACCACGCCCGAGGCGATGAAGGTCGTCCGGATGGTGCTGGTCGGCGAGGTGCAGCGCGACATCGTCGGGCGGCTGAACGCCCACGGTCCTTATGCCGTCGGCCTGTCCGGTGAGGACGGGCGGTTGTTCACCGCCACCCGGCGTTCCGCTGTGGTGGACGGCGAAGAAGTCGACATCGGTCTCGTCGGCGAGGTCGCCGAGGTCGACCCCGGCGTCGTCCGGGGTCTGCTCGCCGACGGCCGCATCCCGGTCGTCTCCAGCGTCGCCCGCGGCTACGACGGCGAGATCTACAACGTGAACGCCGATACGGCGGCGGCCGCGCTGGCCGTGGCCCTGGGCGCGGAGAAGCTCGTTCTGCTCACCGACGTCGAGGGGCTGTACGCGAACTGGCCCGACGACGACGAGGTGATCTCCCGGCTGACCGCCGACGAGTTGGCCGCGATGCTGCCGACCCTGTCCTCCGGGATGATCCCGAAGATGGAGGCGTGCCTGCACGCGGTGCGAGGCGGAGTTCCCGCCGCGCACGTGCTCGACGGCCGGGTCCCGCACTCGGTGCTGCTGGAACTCGTCACCGACGAAGGCATCGGGACCATGGTTGTTCCTGGAGGCGAGAAATGACCGGACCGATGACCACCGGCCTGCAGCAGCGGTGGGACGCCGCGCTGATGCCGAACTACGGCACCCCGGCCGTCGCGCTGAAGATCGGGCAGGGCGCCGAGGTCTGGGACGTCGACGGCAAGCGCTATCTCGACCTGCTCGGCGGGATCGCCGTCTCTTCGCTCGGCCACGGCCACCCCGAACTGATCACGGCGGTGAGCCGGCAGGTCGCCCAGCTCGCCCACACGTCCAACCTGTACCTCCACGAGCCGGGCATCGCGCTGGCAGAACGGCTGCTGGAACTCCTCGGCGTGGCGGGGTCCGCCGCGCGGGTGTTCCTCTGCAACAGCGGCACCGAAGCCAACGAGGCCGCACTGAAGCTGGTGCGCCGGCATGCTCCGACGCGGACCAAGATCGTCGCCGCGGAGGGTTCGTTCCACGGGCGGTCGCTCGGATCCCTGTCGGTCACCGGCAAGGCCGCGATCCGGGAGCCCTTCGCGCCCTTCGGCTGGCACACCATCTTCGTTCCCTACGGCGACGCAGCGGCTCTGCGCGCCGCCGTCGACAGCGACACCGCAGCGGTCTTCCTGGAACCGACCCTCGGGGAGGGCGGCGTCGTTCCGCCGCCCGCGGGGTATCTCGCGGCCGCCCGGGAGATCTGCGACGCCACCGGAGCCGTGTTCGTCCTCGACGAGATCCAGTCCGCCATCGGCCGGACCGGCGCCTGGTTCGCCCACCAGCACGAAAGCGTGCGCCCGGACGTGATCACTCTGGCGAAGGGCCTGGGCGGCGGGCTTCCGATCGGCGCCTGCATCGGGCTCGGCGCCTTCGGCGGAACCTTCGCCCGGGGCGATCACGGCTCCACCTTCGGCGGGAACCCGGTGGCGTGTGCCGCCGCCCTCGCGGTGCTTTCCGTGATCGAGGACGAGGAATTGCTCGACCATGTGGTGAAGGTCGGTGGCCAACTGGCCGACGGCATCTGCGCGATCTCGCACCCGTTGCTGGCGACGGTCGAGGGTCGCGGCCTGTGGCTGGCTCTGGTGCTCACGTCAGACGTCTCGGCGAAGGTGGAGGCCGCCGCCCGGGAGGCCGGGTTCCTGATCAACGCCGTCCAGCCCGGCCGGATCCGGCTCGCGCCACCGCTCGTGCTGAGCGCGGAGCAGGTCGCGGAGTTCGTCGACGCCCTGCCGGGCATTCTTGACGCCGCCGCGAGTGCACCATGACGATTCGTCACTTTTGCCGCGACGACGACCTGTCGCCGGTTGAGCAGTTGGAGGTGCTCGACCTCGCCGACCGGCTCAAGGCCGACCGGTTCGCCTCGGCGGCCCTGGCCGGGCCGCGCACGGTCGCGGTGATGTTCGACAAGCATTCGACGCGCACCCGCGTCTCGTTCTGCGTGGCCATCGCCGAGTTGGGCGGATTCCCGCTGGTGATCGAGGCCGCCAGCTCACAACTCGGTCGCGGTGAGCCGATTGCCGACACGGTGCGCGTCTTCGACCGGCAGTGCGCCGCGATCGTCTGGCGAACGTTCGGGCAGGAGCGCATCGAGGCGATGGCCGCGATCAGCGCCGTCCCCGTCATCAACGCGCTGACCGACGAGTTCCACCCCTGCCAGGTGCTTGCCGACCTGCAGACCATCCGGGAGCGGCACGGCCGGCTGGCGGGGCTCACCATGACCTATCTCGGTGACGGCGCGAACAACATGGCGCACTCGTACCTGCTCGGCGGCGCGACCGCCGGGTTGCACGTGCGGATCGCCAGCCCCGCCGGCTTCGTCCCCGACGCCGAGATCTACGCCCGCGCCGAGCAGATCGCCGCGACCACCGGGGGGTCGGTCACGGTCACCGACGATCCCAAGGAAGCCTGCACCGGCGCGCACGTGGTCACCACCGACACCTGGGTGTCCATGGGTCAGTCCGACGCGGCGGCGCGGGAGGCCGCGTTCGCGCCGTTCTCGCTCGACGCCGCGCTGCTCGGCCTGGCCGACCCCGGCGCGATCGTGCTGCACTGCCTTCCTGCCTACCGCGGCAAGGAGGTCACCGCCGAGGTCCTCGACGGCCCGCAGTCCGCGATCTGGGACGAGGCGGAGAACCGGATGCACGCCCAGAAGGCCCTGCTGGTGTGGTTGCTGGAGCAGTCGGGCCCTCCGGTGCACGCATGACGTCGACCAGCATCCCGGCCACCAAGGCGGCCCGGCACCGGCGCATCGTCGAGCTCCTCTCGCGTGCACCCGTCCACTCGCAGAACGAACTCGTGCGCATGCTCGGCGACGACGGGCTCGCCGTCACCCAGGCCACGCTCTCGCGCGATCTCGACGAACTCGGCGCGGTGCGGATTCGCGACACCGACGGATCGCTGGTCTACGCCGTTCCCGGCGAGGGTGGCGACCGGACGCCCCGTGCGCCGGAACCCGGCGCCCACTCCTCGCGGCTCGCCCGGATCTGCGAGGAGCTGCTGGTCTCCGCGGAGGCCTCGGCCAACATCGTCGTCCTGCGTACCCCTCCCGGGGCGGCGCAGTTCTTCGCCTCGGCGGTCGACCAGGCCGCCCTGACCGATCTGCTCGGCACGATCGCCGGGGACGACACCGTCGTCGTCATCACCCGCGACCCGACCGGCGGCGCCGCAACCGCCGCCTTTTTCCTCTCGCTCGCCCAAGCAACCGCCGATTCAAAGCGTCAAGGAGCAAAGACATGACCGAGCGCGTCGTACTCGCCTACTCCGGAGGCCTCGACACCTCCGTGTGCATCGGCTGGGTCGCGGCCCAGACCGGCGCCGAGATCGTCGCCGTCGCCGCCGACGTCGGCCAGGGCGGCGAGGACATGGACGTCATCCGCCAGCGCGCCCTGGACTGCGGCGCGGTGGAGTCCATCGTGCTCGACCTGAAGGACGAGTTCGCGGACAACTACTGCCTGCCGGCGCTCAAGGCCAACGCCCTCTACATGGAGCGTTACCCGCTGGTCTCGGCACTCTCGCGCCCCACGATCGTCAAGGCCCTTGTCGACGCGGCCCGCGAACACGGCGCGTCGATGGTCGGGCACGGCTGCACCGGCAAGGGCAACGACCAGGTGCGCTTCGAGGTCGGAATCGGGGCGCTCGCCCCGGACCTCAAGGTGCTCGCTCCGGTCCGCGATTCCGGCATGACCCGCGACAAGGCGATCGCCTTCGCCGAGGAGCGCAACCTGCCGGTCGATGTGAACAAGAAGTCGCCGTACTCGATCGACCAGAACGTCTGGGGCCGCGCGGTCGAGACCGGATTCCTCGAGGACGTCTGGAACGGCCCGATCGAGGACATCTACAGCTACACCCAGAACCCGGCCACCCCGCGGGACCCGGACGAGGTGATCATCACCTTCGCCTCCGGCGTGCCGGTGGCGATCGACGGCAAGGCCGTCACGATGCTCCAGGCCATCGAGCAGCTCAACGTCCGCGCCGGCGCCCAGGGCGTCGGGCGCCTGGACATGGTCGAGGACCGCCTGGTCGGCATCAAGAGCCGCGAGGTCTACGAGGCCCCCGGCGCGATCGCGCTGATCACCGCCAAGGCGGAGCTCGAGAACGTCACGGTCGAGCGCGAACTCGCCCGGTACAAGCGCGGCGTCTCCCAGCGGTGGTCCGAGCTCGTCTACGACGGCCTGTGGTTCTCCCCGCTCAAGAGCGCGCTCGACGCATTCCTGGAGGAAGCCAACGCCCCGGTTTCCGGCGACATCCGCATGACCCTGCACGGCGGTCGTGCCGTGCCGACCGGACGCCGTTCGGACCAGTCGCTCTACGACTACAACCTCGCGACCTATGACGCCGAGGACACCTTCGACCAGTCGATGGCCAAGGGCTTCATCGAGCTGTTCGGCATGTCCAGCCGCATCGCCATGGGCCGCGACGCCCGCAACAAGTAGCACTTACGGAAGGAACGCTGTGAGCAACGAGCCCGAGGCGCTGCGGCTGTGGGGCGGACGTTTCGCCTCGGGGCCGGCGGATGCGCTGGCCGCGTTGTCGGTGTCGGTGCACTTCGACTGGCGGCTCGCGCCGTACGACATCGCGGGGTCGAAGGCGCACGCGCGCGTTCTGCACCGGGCCGGGCTGCTGTCCGACGGCGACCTGGCCGGGATGTTGGGCGGCCTGGACCGGCTGCTGGCCGACGTCGAGTCCGGAGTCTTCACTCCGACCGTGGACGACGAGGACGTGCACACCGCACTGGAGCGGGGGCTGATCGAGCGGGTCGGGCCCGAGATCGGCGGTCGGCTCCGCGCCGGCCGGTCCCGCAACGACCAGGTCGCGACGCTGTTGCGGATGTACCTGCGCGACGCTGCCCGCCGCATCACGCTGCTCCTCGCGGACCTGCAGGACGCACTCGTCGCGCAGGCTGCGGCCCATCCCGGCGCCGCCATGCCCGGGCGGACCCATCTGCAGCACGCCCAGCCGGTGCTCCTCGCACACCACCTGTTGGCCCACGTCCAGGCACTGTCCCGGGACGCGGCGCGACTGCGGGACTGGGACGTCCGCGCTGCGGTCTCGCCCTACGGTTCCGGCGCGCTGGCCGGATCCTCCCTCGGCCTGGACCCCGAGCAGGTGGCCGCCGAACTGGGCTTCGAGCGCTCCGTCGCGAACTCCATCGACGGCACCGCCTCGCGCGACTTCGCCGCCGAGGCCGCCTTCGTCCTGGCGATGATCGGCATCCACCTGTCCCGCCTGGCCGAGGAGGTCATCCTCTGGGCGACGAAGGAGTTCTCGTTCGTCACGCTGGACGACGCGTTCTCCACCGGGTCGTCGATCATGCCGCAGAAGAAGAACCCCGACATCGCCGAACTGGCGCGCGGCAAGTCCGGCCGGCTGATCGGCAATCTGACGGGGCTGCTGGCGACGCTCAAGGGCCTGCCGCTCGCCTACAACCGGGACCTGCAGGAGGACAAGGAGCCGGTCTTCGACTCCGTCGACACGCTCGAGGTCCTGCTCCCGGCCTTCACCGGGATGATCGCGACGCTGCGCTTCCACACCGACCGGCTCGCCGAGCTGGCCCCGGCGGGGTTCTCGCTCGCCACGGACATCGCGGAATGGCTGGTGCGGCAGGGCGTGCCCTTCCGGGTCGCGCACGAGGTCGCGGGGGAGTGTGTGCAGGTCTGCGAGGGCAAGGGGATCGAGCTCGCGGATCTCTCGGACGCCGACCTGGCGGCGATCTCCGAACATCTCACGCCCGCGGTGCGTGGGGTGCTGACCGTCGAGGGCTCCATCGCCTCCCGCGACGGCCGTGGCGGGACCGCCCAGGTCCGGGTCGACGAGCAGCTCAGCGAGCTGCACGCCGACGTCGCCGCCCAACGTGCCTGGGCGGCGGCTTCGGGCTGAGTATCCGGCGGTGCCGCCAGGCGGCCGGCGCCTGCACCACGCCGACGAGACCGGCATAACGTGCCCGGATGACCCGGTCCGACACGCTGCCCCGGTCGTTCTTCGCCCGGCCGGTCCTCGAGGTCGCTCCCGACCTTCTCGGTGCGGTGGTCGCACTCGGACCGGTCGCGGTTCGCCTCACCGAGGTGGAGGCTTACGACGGGTCGTCCGATCCCGCCTCGCACGCCTTTCGCGGGCGGACTCCGCGCACCGCGGTGATGTTCGGTCCGCCCGGCCACCTGTACGTCTACTTCACCTACGGCATGCACCACTGCGCGAACCTCGTCTGCGGCCCCGACGGGACGGCGTCTGCGGTGCTGCTCCGGGCCGGAGAGGTGGTGGCCGGCCTCGACGTCGCGCGGACCCGCCGCCCCGGGATCGCCAAGGACACCGCACTGGCCCGCGGCCCGGCCAATCTGGTTCGTGCGCTCGGACTCGGGCCGGAACACAACGGGATCGACGTCGTGGGTCGCGGTCCGGTGCGGATCCGGCGGGGAGCCCCGCCCGAGGCCGGGATCCGCACCGGACCGCGCGTCGGGGTCAGCACCGGGGCGACCCGGCCCTGGCGGTTCTGGCTGGCCGACGAGCCGACCGTCTCGGCCTACCGGGCCGGAACTCGGAAGCGGCCGCCGGCGCCCCGGTGACAGAATCTCCGCCCGTGACCATCTTGGACGACCTCCGCCGGCGCGACCTGCTCGCCCAGACCACCGACCCGGACGCGCTCGCCGCGTCCCTGGCCGCCGGTCCGGTCACGCTCTACTGCGGGTTCGACCCCACGGCTCCCAGCCTGCACGTGGGGCACCTGGTGCAGGTCCTCACGCTCAAGCGCTTCCAGGACGCCGGTCACCAGGTGATCGCGCTCGTCGGTGGCGCCACCGGTCTGATCGGCGACCCGAAGGCCAGCGCCGAGCGCAGCCTCAACACCAAGGACCTGGTGGGGGAGTGGGTCGGGAAGATCCGCGACCAGATCGAGCCGTTCCTGGACTTCGAGGGCGAGAACCCGGCGCTGCTGGTGAACAACCTCGACTGGACGGCCTCGCTGTCGACCGTCGACTTCCTGCGCGACGTCGGCAAGCACTTCCCGGTCAACCGGATGCTGGCCCGGGATGCGGTCTCCCAGCGCCTGAACTCCGACGTCGGCATCTCCTACACCGAATTCAGCTACGTCCTGCTGCAGTCGATGGACTTCCTCGAGCTGTTCCGGCGGCACGGCTGCTCGCTGCAGATCGGCGGCTCGGACCAGTGGGGCAACATCACCGCCGGGGCCGAGCTGATCCGCCGGGTCGAGCAGGGCAAGGCCCATGCGCTCACCACGAACCTGCTGACCAAGTCCGACGGGACCAAGTTCGGGAAGACCGAGTCCGGCACGATCTGGCTCGACCCCGCCCTGACCAGCCCGTACGCGTTCTTCCAGTTCTGGGTGAACACCGACGATCGGGACGTCGTCGGGTACCTCAAGTGCCTCACGTTCCTCTCCCACGAGCGGATCGACGAGTTGGCCCAGGCCACCGCGGAGCGCCCCGGCGCCCGGGAGGCGCAGCGTGCCCTCGCGCAGGAGCTGACCACGCTGGTGCACGGCGCGGAGCAGACCGCGGCGGTCGAAGCCGCGAGCTCGGCCCTGTTCGGGCGCGGTGAGTTGGCGGGTCTGGACGCCGCCACCCTGGCGGCCGCGCTCGGTGAGCTGCCGGGGACGACCGTTTCCGGCGCCCTGCCCACGGTGGCCGAGCTCCTGGTGGCGACCGGCCTGGAGAAGAGCGGCAACAGCGCCCGCCGGACGATCGGCGACGGCGGGGCGTACCTGAACAACGTCAAGATCCTGGACGAGGCGGCCGCGCCGTCGGCAGGTGACGTTCTTCACGGTGAGTGGCTCGTCCTACGCCGGGGGAAGCGGAACCTTGCGGCCGTCCGGGTCGTAGCTTCCTAGAAGAGCGGTCGGCTCCCGACCGACGGACGAAAGGGCACGGATGGACCTCGAGATCAGCGCACTGACCTGGACGCTGACGGTCGCGCTGGTTGTCGGTCTGCTGGCCTTCGACCTCGTGCTCGGAGTGCTGCGGCCGCACAAGATCGGCTTCGGCGAGGCCGCGGCCTGGGTCGTTTTCTACGTAGCCGTGGCGGTGGCCTTCGGCATCTGGCTCACGCTGGCCCATGGCGGCGACTACGGGACCGAGTTCTTCGCCGGGTACATCGTCGAGTACAGCCTGTCGGTCGACAACCTGTTCGTCTTCGTGATCATCATGACGACGTTCGCGGTCCCCGAGGCCTACCAGCAGAAGGTCCTGACGTTCGGCATCGTCCTCGCGCTGGCCATGCGCGCGATCTTCATCGCGCTGGGCGCGGCGCTGCTGGCGGCGTTCTCCTTCATGTTCCTGCTCTTCGGCCTGCTGCTCATGTTCACCGCGGTGCAGCTGTTCCGCCACCGCGACGAGGACCCGGACATCGAGAACAACGGCATCGTGAAGACCGCGCGGCGCCTGTTGCCGGTCACCGACACGTACGTCGAGGGCAAGCTCGTCACCCGGATCGACGGCCGGCGGATGGTCACCCCGATGCTGATCGTGCTGATCGCCATCGGCGGCATCGACCTGCTGTTCGCCCTCGACTCGATCCCGGCGGTGTTCGGCGTCACCGAGGAGGCGTACATCGTCTTCGCGGCGAACGCCTTCGCCCTGATGGGCCTGCGGGCGCTGTTCTTCCTGGTCAAGGGACTGCTCGACCGGTTGGTCTACCTCTCCCTCGGGCTGTCGGTCATCCTCGGCTTCATCGGGACCAAGCTTGCCCTGCACTGGGCGCACGAGGACCTCAGCAAGGACGTCCCGGAGATCAGCACGCCGTTCAGCCTCGTCGTCATCGTCGTCGTGCTCGCCGTGGTGACCGTGGCCAGCCTGATCAAGACCAAGCAGGACCCGACGGCTGTGGCGCACGCCGGGACCCTGCTGGGCGGGCCGTCGACCAAGGATGCCGACAAGAGCTGACGCCGCTCCACCAGGGCGTGACACGCCCTGGTGGGTCAGGCCGGGGCGACCTCCACCCAGGTGTCGGAGAACGTCGGGGCGTTCCCGAGGTCGGCGAAGACGAAGGGACTGACCGCGGCGACGGTCGCCAGGTCCTTGGCGTGCTTGCGCCAGGAACCCATGTAGGCCGCGACCACGCCGGGTGCGGTCTCGTCGGTGACCTTCGCGACCACGACGAACGAACCACGTTCGTTGAACACCCGCACGGGTGCGCCGTCCACGATCCCGCGGTCGGCGGCGTCGGTGGCGCAGATGAGCAACGCCGGCTCGCCCTGGATCCGCTGCTGTTGCGGTTGGTCGGCGAAGCTCGAGTTCAGGTAGGCATGCGACTTCGGTGAGATCAGGTTCAACCGCCCGCCACTGTCCGGCCCGAAGGCCGATTCGCGCGGCGGAATCCAGTGCGGGAGCGGGTCCACCGGCTGGCCGGGCTGGAACTCCTCCGAGCCCTGCCGGAACAGTCCGAGCACGAAGTTGCCCATGCCCGCGGCGGTCGAGACGAACTCGACCTTGCCGGACGGGGTCGGGAACCCGCCCTCGGCGTACGGCGCGTAGGAGTCGGCGTCGGGCAGCCGCAGCCGAGCCCAGCCCTCGGTCCGCAGCGTCTCCGGGGTGATGCCCTCCATCTGCGGGGCCGACCAGTCGAAGGCCGCGGCAATCATCTCTTCGTCGGTCCGGGTGAAGTAGGGCTCGGCAAAGCCCATCCGCTGCCCGAGCCGGCGGAACAGTTCCGTGTTCGGGATCGCCTCGCCCAACGGCTCGATCGAGCGGTTGTTGAACGTGATGTAGAAGTGCCCCCAGCTGAACATGACGTCGTCCTGCTCGAGCTGGGTCGTGGCCGGCAGCACGATGTCCGCGTAGTCCGCGGTATCGGTCAGGAAGTGCTCGGACACCACCGTGAACAGGTCTTCGCGCTCCAACCCGGCGACCAATTTCTCCTGCTCGGGGCACACCACGAGCGGGTTGGTGTTGTAGACCATCAGCGCCTGGATCGGCGGGTCCAGCTCGAGTTCGCCGGTCAGCGCGCGGCCCAGCAGGAACTGGTTGACGACGCGGGTGCCGGGCTTCAGCAGATCCGCACCCAGCAACGCCGGCCAGTTGACCGGGAACGCCCACAGCGGCAGGGCGAGAAGTCCGCCCCCGGGCCGCTTCCACGCTCCGACCAGACCGGGCAGGCAGCTCAGGGCGCGGACGGTCTGGCCGCCACCGGCATGCCGCTCGATGGCGACGCCGATCCGGATCATCGACGGCTGCGTGGTCGCGTACTCCCGCGCCAGGGTGCGGATGTCGTCGGCCGGGACGCCGGTCTGCTCGGCCGCCCACTCCGGGCTGTACTGGCGCACCCGCTCGGCGAGCTCCTCGAAGCCCACGGTGTGGTTCGCGACGTAGTCGGCGTCGTGCAGATTCTCGGCGATGATCACGTGCATCATCGCCAGCGCGAGCGCGGTGTCCGTACCGGGTCGGATCGCGATGTGCCAGTCGGCGTGCTTGGCGGTCCGGGTGCGCAGCGGGTCGACGACGACGACCTTGGCGCCCCGACGCTGCGCCTCGGCGATGAACGGCCACAGGTGCAGGTTGGTGCTGATCGGGTTGCAGGCCCAGATCAGGATGAACTTCGAGTGCACGAAGCTCTCGGGATCGACGCCCGCCGCGGGCCCCAGCGTCATCACGTACGCGGTGGAGGCGCCGGAATCGCAGTAGGTGCGCTCGGCGATCGTCGCACCCAGTTTGTTGAAGAACGGGTCGCCGACGTTCAGGCCGTTGAGGATTCCCTGGGTGCCGAGGTAACTGGCCGGCAGAATCGCCTCCGGTCCGTGGACCTCCACGATCTCGCGGAACTTCGACGCGATCTCGTCCAGCGCCTCGTCCCAGGTGATCCGTTCGAACTGGCCGCTGCCCTTGGGGCCGGTGCGTCGCATCGGGTACAGCACCCGGCCGGGGGAGTAGACGGTGTCGACGAAGTTGTTGAGCTTGACGCAGAGCCCGCCCCGGGTGAACGGGTGATCCGGGTCGCCGCGCACGCCGGTGGCCACGCCGTCGGTGACCGTGACCTGCATCGCGCAGGTGTCCGGGCAGTCGTGCGGGCAGGCCGCCTTCACTGTGACGGACTGGGAATCGGGCAGGACAGCAGTCATCTCAGGCGTACCTCCACGCCGCGGCGGCGCCGGGCGGGGCGCCACCTCGTGGGGGAATCCTGCTCGCGGCGGCCCTTGGGGGCCATGACGCACAGGGACATCCGTCGTAATGTCGGGCCTGGAATCTCGACCGCTTCGAGGGAGCACCGGTGGCCGTCCACGTGGATCCGGCGCCCGCATCCACGGGACGCCTCGGGGTGTGGCGCGACCTGATCCGGGACCATTTCGTCGCACTCGACGTGGCCGCGCCGCGCGACGAGAGCTTTCGGGGGCTGGTGCGCACCGTCGAACTCGGCGATCTGCGGGTGGCGGAGGTTGCCTCGATTCCGCAGTCGGCGCACCGCACCCCGACCTTGGCCCGGCATGACCGCGACCGCTACTTCCAGGTGGGGCTGCTGACCGCAGGCGCCGCTCGCCTGGAGCAGGACGGCCGGGAATGCGCGCTGGCGCCGGGCGATTTCGCGGTCTACGAGACCGACCGCCCCTTCACCTGGGACCTCGGCACCGGCGGTAACCCGTGGCGGCTCCTGGTCTTCACCTGGCCGCGCGAGAGGGTCGTTTTGGGCGACGTGGAGGCGGCAGCCCTGACGGCACGTCACCTCTCCGGTGCAGAAGGGTTTTCCGGCGTGATCAGCCGGATGCTGCGCGACCTCGCGAGCAACGCCGCGGCGATCGGCGGCAGCCCGAGGCACGACGCGGCGGATCTGGCGCGACGGGTCGCCGGGTTGGCCGTCACCGCCGCCGGAACCGCGCTGCCCCACGAGGCGCGACCGGGGGATCTCACCCGGCGCGCGCAGATCGAGATCTACCTGCGCGCGAACCTGGCCGACCCCGATCTGTGCCCCGACGGCATCGCCGCCGCGCACTTCATCTCCACCCGGCACCTGCACCGCCTCTTCGCCGGTGGCGGGCGGACCGTCGCCCAGTGGCTGCGGGAGGAGCGCCTGGAGCGCGCCCGGCGGGACCTCGCCACGAGCCGCGGCGGCGTCGCGGAGATCAGCCGGCGCTGGGGGTTCCGTGACCCCGCGGTATTCAGCCGGTCCTTCAAGGCCGTGTACGGCGCCCCACCGAGCCGCTACGGGCGATAGCTCCGTCGGCGCGCGGTAGCGTGGCGGACGTGACCGACGCCTGGACCGAGCCCGCCGACATGGTCGCGACTGATGACATCGGTCCTGACGAGGCCGAGGCCGGGATTCCGGACGAGCCGGAGGTTTTTGTCGAGGAGATCCAGGCCCAGGCCGCTTCTGGGGACGACAGCATGGCGGCCGCGGACCTGCCGGAAACCGGGGATCCCCGCGTGGACGAGGTTCTGGGCAAGCTCGCCGGGATCGAGGGTCGGCCCACGACCGAGCACGTCGGGGTCTACGACGAGGTCCACCGCGGTCTGCAGGACGCCCTCGCGAACCTCGACCAGGGCTAGGTCCTCCATGGCGGCTCCCCGCCGACTGCGTCTGGACGCCGAGCTCGTACGACGTGGGCTCGCCCGTTCCCGCGACCACGCGTCCGAGCTGGTGGCGGCTGGCCGTGTCAGCGTCGCCGGACGGGTCGCCGGCAAGCCCGCCACGCAGGTCGAGACGGCCGACGCCATCGTGGTGACCGCGGACGACGACGACCCGAACTACGCCTCCCGCGGCGGGCACAAACTCGCCGGAGCCCTCGATGCCTTCGACGGGCGCCCGGGCGGAGGGCCCACGGTCTCCGGCCGGATCTGCCTCGACGCCGGTGCCTCGACCGGCGGCTTCACCGACGTCCTGCTCCGGCGCGGCGCGGCCCAGGTGATCGCGGTCGACGTCGGTTACGGCCAGCTGGCCTGGGCGCTGCAGACCGACGACCGGGTCGCGGTTCTGGACCGGACGAACATCCGCGAGATCAGCCCCGACGAGCTCCCCGCGCGTCCCGAGCTGGTGGTCGCGGACCTGTCGTTCATCTCGCTGGCCAAGGTGCTGCCGAATCTCGCGCAGCTTCCCGTCGAAGGCGCGGACCTGGTGCTGATGGTCAAGCCGCAGTTCGAGATCGGGAAGGAACGGCTGACCACCGGGGGAGTCGTTCGCGACCCCGAGCTCCGGGCGTTGGCGGTCCGGCTCGTGGCGGAAGCGGGCGAGGCCGTCGGGCTCGGGATCCGCGGTGTCACGGCGAGTCCACTGCCCGGCCCGGCCGGCAACGTCGAATACTTCCTCTGGATGACCGCCGGAGCGCCACGCCTGGACGAGGCCGACCTGGCCGCGGCGATGGCCGCCGGACCGGCATGACGGTGGACCGATGACCGAAGGAGCGCCGGTGGAGCGGGCCGTCCTGCTGGTCGCCCACGTGGGCCGCCCCGAGGCGGTCGAGGCCGCCCGCAAGGCCGCGGAGCGCCTCCTGGAGGCCGGCATCTCCGTGCACGCGACCGACGTCGAGGCCAAGGCGCTCGAACTTGGAGACGTGCACGTCGTGGCCGCCGACGAGGCCGCCTCCTCCGGCTGCGAGCTGGCCCTGGTGCTCGGCGGCGACGGCACGCTGCTGCGTGCCGCCGAGCTCGCCCGCGATCCCGGCATTCCGCTGCTCGGCGTCAACCTCGGTCATGTCGGATTTCTCGCCGAGGCCGAGCGCGAAGAACTGGGCGGGCTGGTCGACCGCGTCGTCGCCCGTGACTACACCGTCGAGGAACGCATGACGATCGACGTCGCCGTGCGGGTCGACGGCGAGATCGTCGCCAGCACCTGGGCGCTCAACGAGGCCTCGGTGGAGAAGGCCGCGCGCGACCGGATGCTCGAGGTCGTCGCCGAGGTCGACGGGCGCCCGTTGTCGCGCTGGGGTTGCGACGGGGTCGTCTGCGCCACCCCGACGGGCTCCACCGCGTACGCCTTCTCCGCCGGGGGCCCGATCGTGTGGCCCGACGTTGCCGCCCTGCTGATGATTCCCATCTCGGCGCACGCGCTGTTCTCGCGCCCGATCGTGGTCTCGCCCAGCTCACGGCTCGCGGTGGAGGTGCAGTCCGACACCCCGCACGGCGTGCTCTGGGTCGACGGCCGCCGCACGTGGCCGCTGCCGGCCGGGGCCCGCGTCGAGGTCTGCCGCGGGTCGATCCCCGTCCGGCTGGCCCGCCTGCATCAGGCGCCGTTCACGGATCGACTGGTGCGCAAGTTCGAGCTGCCGGTGCGCGGCTGGCGCGGTGCCGCCGCCGAGCGGCACGACACCGAACGCCAATCGTGAACTGAGGGAGCGTCAGGTGCTGGAGGAGATCGCGATCCGCGAGCTCGGCGTGATTGCCGACGCCGTGCTGGAGCTCGGCCCCGGCCTGACCGTGCTGACGGGCGAGACCGGCGCCGGCAAGACGATGGTCATGACCGGGCTCGGACTACTGCTCGGCGGCAAGGCGGACTCCGGGCTGATTCGAGCCGGCGCCGAGCGACTCTCCGTGGAGGGCCGGGTCCGGGTGGCCGCGGATTCCGCGGTCGCCGCCCGGGCCGCCGAGGCCGGCGGAGAGCTGGACGACGACGTGCTGATCCTCGGGCGCACCGTCACCGTCGAGGGCCGTTCCCGGGCGTTCGTCGGCGGTCGCTCAGCACCGGTGGGACTGCTGAGCGAGCTCGCCGAGGATCTGGTGGCCGTCCATGGCCAGCACGACCAGCAGCGGCTGCTGCGCCCGGCCCGGCAACGAGATCTGCTCGACCGCTACGCCGGCGACAAGGTTGCCAAGCCGCTCGCCGCCTACCGTCGCACCTTCGCCGAACTGCGCGAGGTCCGCGCGCAGTTGGCCGAGATCACCTCCCGCGGCCGGGAGCGCGCGCAGGAGGCCGACCTGCTCCGCCTCGGGCTCGCCGAGATCGCCGCCGTCGCCCCCGAGCCGGCCGAGGACGTGACGCTCGCCGCCGAAATCGAACGCCTCGCCCACGCCGACGCCCTGCGCGCCGCCGCAACCGGCGCCCACGACCTGCTGCTCACGGACGCCGACCGCACGGGCACCGACGCCTCCTCGCTGGTCGGCGACGCGCGGCGCACGGTCGAGGCGATGGCCGCTCACGACCCACAGCTCGCGGAGCTGGGCAAGCGCATCGCCGAGATCTCCTACCTGCTGGCCGACGTCACCGCCGACCTGGCGTCCTACGCCGCCAGCACCGAGGTGGACCCGAACCGGCTGCAATCGGCGCAGGAGCGCCTCGCCGATCTGATCCGGCTGCAACGCAAGATGGCAGCGCTTTTCGGGGGGATGTCGGGGGGCGGAGCCCCCCGACTGGACGGGGATTCGGTCGAGAAGGTGCTGGCCTGGGCGGCCACCGGGTCGGTCCGCCTGCTCGAGCTCGACGCCGACACCGACACCACCGCGGAGCTCCGCGGGAACGAGGCCCGCCTCGACGCCGAACTCATCGCGTTCGCCGCGGACCTCACGACGGCCCGGACGAAGGCAGCTTCCCGCCTCGCCAAGGCGGTCACGGGGGAGCTGGCGGGCCTCGCCATGCCGAAGGCGACGTTCACGGTGGCGGTCCGTCCCGCGGAGTTCGGTTCCGACGGTGCCGACGAGATCGAACTCCTGCTCGCCCCCCACCCGGGCGCTCCGGAGCGTCCGATCGCGCGCTCGGCCTCCGGCGGCGAGCTGTCCCGGATCATGCTCGCCCTCCAGGTCGTCCTGGCCGGTGCCGACCCGGTGCCCACCTTCGTCTTCGACGAGGTCGACGCCGGCGTCGGCGGAAAGGCCGCCGTCGAGGTCGGACGACGACTCGCCGCGCTCGCCCGGACCTCACAGGTCCTGGTCGTCACCCACCTGCCGCAGGTGGCCGCGTTCGCCGACCGGCATCTGCTGGTGGCCAAGGCGGACGACGGCCGCGTCACCCGGACCGGCGTGAGGACCCTCGACGGGGAGGAGCGGGTCCGGGAGCTGTCCCGGATGCTGGCCGGCCAGGAGGACTCCGCCACCGCCCGGGCCCACGCCGAAGAACTGCTCGCGGCGGCCCGACCCCGTGGCGAGGAGAGCCGCCGCTCGTAGCGCAGGGCGCCGGCGAGGTAGGGAGCTCGCGAGCCTGCGAGCGAGCGACCGAAGGAGCTCGGTGTCCTAAGCGGAGGCGGCAGCTCCACGAGCGCGACGCGCGCGGAGCGCGCCAATTACTCCGCGTGGGAGAATCCGGACATGAGGTGGCCGCACCGGACCCGGTCCCGCGAGAGCTCCGAGCCCGGAGTCAGCGCGGTCGTCCGGGTCGACCGGCGCACCAAGAACCTCACGAAGCGGCTGCGGCCGGGCGAGATCGCCGTCATCGACCACGAGGACCTGGACCGGGTCAGCGCCGAGGCGCTCGTCGCCTGCCGCGCCCGCGCGGTGATCAACGCGGGGGTCAGCATCAGCGGCCGGTACCCGAACATGGGCCCGCAGATCCTGCTTTCCGCCGGCATCCCGCTGATCGACGACGCCGGCGCCGACCTGTTCGACTTCGTCGCCGAGGGCGAGGTGCTGCGCCTGAGCGGAGGCACCCTCTACCGCGGAGACGACGCCGTCGGGCAGGGCATCGTCCTCGACGCCGAGGGCGTGGCGGCGGCCATGGAGAAGGCGCGCGAGGGCCTGTCCGATCAGCTGCGGGCGTTCGCCGCCAACACGATGGAATACCTCGAGCGTGAGCACTCCCTGCTGCTCGACGGGGTCGGGATCCCGGAGTTGCGGACCGAGCTGGAGGGCCGCCACGCGCTCATCGTGGTCCGCGGCCACCACTACCGCGAGGATCTCGCGACGCTACGGTCCTACATCCAGGAGTTCCGCCCCGTGATGATCGGCGTCGACGGCGGCGCGGACGCGCTGCTCGAGGCCGGCTACACCCCGAGCCTGATCGTCGGCGACATGGACTCGGTCTCGGACCGGGCGCTGTGCTGCGGCGCCGAGCTCGTCGTCCACGCCTACCGGGACGGGCACGCTCCCGGGCTGGAACGCCTGGAGTCCCTCGGCCTGGACGGAGTCCTGTTCCCCGCGACCGGCACCAGCGAGGACGTCGCGATGCTGCTGGCGGACGACTGCGGCGCCGCGCTGATCGTCGCTGTCGGCACCCACGCCACGCTGGACGAGTTCCTCGACAAGGGCCGCGCCGGCATGGCCAGCACCTTCCTCACCCGGCTGCGCGTCGGCGGCAAGCTCGTCGACGCCAAGGGCGTGTCCCGGCTCTACCGGAGCCGCGTCAGCAACGGGCAGTTGGCCTTCCTGCTGCTGGCCTGTCTGATCACCATGACGATCGCTTTCACCGCCTCACCGTCCGGCCGCGCGATCATGACGACGATGTCCGACCAGTGGGGCGACTTCACCTACTGGCTCAGCGGAAAGATCTAGGCGGCAAGATCGTCCCGTGGTCTCCTTTCGCTACCACCTGGTCTCGTTGATCGCTGTCTTCATGGCGCTCGCGACCGGGATCCTCGTCGGCAGCTCCCTGCTCAATCAGTCGCTGCTCGACTCCCAGCGCGCCACGATCAGCCAGCAGAACACCGAGAAGGACAACCTGCGGTCGGATCTTGAGACCGTTCGGAGCGGCGTCGTCTACCGCGATCAGTACCTGGCCGATCTCGCGGACGAACGCCTTTTGGCCGGCCGGCTCGCCGGTCAACGCGTGCTGCTCGTGATGCTGCCGGGCGCCGCGGGCGGCGACGCCGACGGGCTGACCGACCTGCTGGCCAAGGCCGGCGCGCGGGTCACCGGGCGGGTGGGGATCGCCGCGGGGTTCTTCGCGACCGCCGATGATCCGCGCGACGTCGCGGAGAAGGCCCAGGCCCGTGACGAGATCGTCCGCAAGAACCCGTTGCCGGAGCTGCGCGGGCAGTCCGCCGAGATTCAGCTCGCCGGCGCGCTGCTCATGAAGGGCGGTACCGATCGCGCGGTGACGGTGCCCGCCAAGACGATGCTGGAGCAGCTGGACCGGGCGGGGTTCATCTCCCGCAGCGGCCTGTCCGACCGCGCCGACCTCGCCGTCGTCCTGACCGGCCCACCCCCGGACCCGGCCGTGCCGACGACCGACCGCACGACGACCGGCCTGGTCGGACTCGCCGCGGCCCTGGATGCCGCCGGGAACGGGGTCGTGGTCGCGGCACCCACCAAGGCCGCCGTCGGCGGCGCCATGGACGAGTTGCGCAAGGCCGCGGCCACCCGGGAGACGATCAGCACCGTCGACACGGTGGAGACGGTGTTCGGCCGGGTTGCCGCCGTGTTCGCCCTCGTGGAGCAGATGGCCGGCGGCGCCGGGCACTACGGCTCGACCGCGGACTCCGATGCTCCGTTGCCCGCCGAGCAGACCCCGCCGGGCAAGCGATGAGCGGACGGGCTGTGGCGGCCGGCGTCGGCGCCGTGGCGGCACGGGTGGCCTACTCCGCGTTCCGGCGGCAGGCGGGGCACGACCGGCGCTGGGAGCGGATCAACCACCGCGGACGCACGCTGACGCTGCTCGAGGGCCCGGCGCTGACGGCCGGCGCAGCGACCGCCGTCGCGCTCACCCCGGGACTGCCCGCCCGGGCCCGGGCGGCGGGGGCACTGGCCATTCTCGGCGCCGGGGCGATCGGCACCTACGACGACCTCGGCGGTCTGCGGACCTCGCAGGCCAAGGGCTTCGCCGGGCACCTCGCGGCGTTGCGCGAGGGCCGGATCACGAGCGGAGCGGTGAAGGCGGGCGGGATCGGGCTGACCTCACTGGCCGCCGCGGCGCTGGTCTCGACGCGGCCGCGGGACGCCCTGATCGGCGGCGCGGTGGTGGCCGGCTACGCGAACCTGGCGAACCTGTTCGACCTTCGACCCGGCCGTGCGTTGAAGTTCGGCTTGCTGCATGCGCCCCTCGCCGCGATCCCCGGTCCCGCCGGTGCCCTGGTCGCCGGTCCGCTCGGAGCCGCGGCGGCGCTGCTTTCCGCCGACCTGCGGGAGGAGGCGATGCTCGGCGACGCGGGAGCCAACGCTCTCGGCGCGGCGCTGGGCACCGCGGTGCTGCTGCGCTACGGCACCACGGGCCGCCTGGTGCATCTCGCCGGTCTCGCCGCCCTGACCGCGGCCAGCGAGAAGATCAGCTTCACGAAGGTGATCGCCCGGACCCCGCCGCTGCGCTGGTTCGACGAGTTGGGACGCACCACTGGAACGGTTACTCCGTGACCGACCCCGTCCCACCCGCCGCGCGAATTCTCGCCGCCGGGCTGGTGGGCGGTGCGGTCACCGTCGCCGTGGTCACCGTGATCGCGCGGGTGGTGGGCCTCGGGCGTTGGGTGGTGTTCTCCAAGACCGTCGGCGGTGGCTGTCTGGCCGACGCGTACAACACCGCGAACCTGCTGCCGAACGTGCTGTTCGAGGTGGTCGCCGGGGGAGCGCTCGCCGGCGCGGTCGTGCCGGTGCTCGCCGGCGCGGTGGCGCGTTCCGACCGGGCCGCGATCGACCGGACGGTCTCGGCGCTGCTGGCCTGGACGTTGCTGCTGCTCGTCCCCGTCTCGCTGCTGCTGGCCCTGGCGGCGCGGCCCGCGGTGAAGCTCCTGCTCGGCGAGGACGTCGACTGTCCGGGAGCGGTGGACGCCGGCACCCGGATGCTGCTGATGTTCACCCCGCAGCTGATCTGTTACGGCCTGGCCGTGGTGCTCGGCGGCACCCTGCAGGCGCATCGCCGTTTCCTCGCGGCGGCGGCGGCGCCGCTCGTCTCCAGCGCGGTGGTGATCGGCGCGTACCTCAGCTTCGTCGCGCTCGCCGACGGGGAGCGGGCGGTGGAGGCCGTCCCGCGCTCCGCCGAGGCCGCGCTCGCGGTCGGCACGACCCTGGGCGTCGCCGCCCTCGCGTTGACGGTCGCGGTGCCCATCCGCGCCGTCGGCGTCCACGTCCGGCCGACGCTGACCTTCCCCGCCGGGGTCCTGCCGCAGGTCCGGGCCCTGGCGGTCGCCGGCCTCGCGGTGCTGCTCGCCCAGCAGGTGTCGCTGCTCGTGATCGCCTGGCTCGCCAACTCCTCCGGAGATCCCGGTGCGCTGACCGCGTACATCTGGGCCTGGGCGGTGTACCTGGTGCCGTACGCGGTGCTCGCGGTGCCGATCGCCACCAGCGCGTTCCCGCGGTTGGCCGCGGCCGCCGAGGCCGGGGACGTCGACCTGCTGACCCGCCTGACGGCGGGAACCACGCGGGCCGTCGTGCTCGCATCCGCTGCCGGCGCCGCCGTGGTCGCGGCCGCCGCGGTCCCGGCCTCGCGGGTCTTCGCCTCCAACGGCGGGCTCGACGACCCCGACGCCCTGGCCGGCGGCATCGCCGCGTTCGCGCCCGGCCTGCTCGGCTTCGGTCTCGTCGCCCATCTGACCCGGGTCCTCTACGCCGACCACTCCGGCCGGGCCGCCGCCCGCGCCGTCACGTCCGGCTGGGCGGTGGTCGTGATCGCGGACATCGCGCTCGTGGCCGCGCTTCCGGACCGGCAGACAGTGGTCGCGCTCGGGCTCGGCAACGCGATCGGTATGGCCGCCGCCGGGTTGCTGCTCCTGCTCGCGGTCGTCCGGCACCACGGGGGCGCCGCTGTGCAGGGTCTGATCCGCACCGCGGGCGCCGCCGGCGTCGGTGGGCTGGCCGGGGCCGGGCTGGGTGCGGCGCTGGGCACGGTCTTCGACGACGCGTCGTTCGTCGTTGCGCTCGGCGGCACCGCGGCCTGCGCCGCCGTCGCGGGCGCCACTTTCCTGGCCGTCGTCGCCGCCGGTGACCGGGACACCGTCGCGTCCCTGCGCGCCCTCACCACTGGAGATGACATCTCCAACGTTGAAGATGTCATCTCCAACGACCGGGCGGAGCCGCTGTGATCGAACCCCAGCCGCCGCGCGTGATGCTCGTGCTCGCCGGCAGCACCGGCGGGATCGGGCGGCACGTGCTCTCGCTCGTGTCCGGCCTGTCCGCGGCCGGGATACCGGTCGCGGTCGCCGGGCCGGCCGCCACGGACCTCCACTTCGAGTTTCGCCACTCCGGCGCCGTGTTCCTCCCGGTCGAGATCGCGAGCTCCCCGCGACCGGCTCCCGACCTGCGGGCCGTCCGGGCGCTCGCGAGTGCGATGAAGTCCTGGCGGCCCACCGTCGTGCACGCCCACGGTCTGCGCGCCGGGGGAGTCGGGCTCGCCGCCCGCCGGACCGCCCGGCCGAACATCTCGCCCGGTCTCCTGGTCACCTGGCACAACGCACCGCTCGCCGGCGGCGCGGTCGGCCGGCTCCAGCGCGTGCTCGAGCGCATCGTCGCCCGCGGGGCCGACCTGACCCTCGGGGCGTCGGAGGATCTGGTCGCCCGGGCGCAATCGCTCGGTGCCGGCACCGCCCGGCTCGCCCCGGTGGCGGCCCCGCCGCTGCCGCCACCGGTCCGGGACCGCGAGAAGGTCCGCGCCGAGCTCGACGCGCAGGACCGTCCGTTGCTGCTGGCGGTCGGACGACTCGCGCCGCAGAAGGACTACCCGACGATGCTCGCCGCCGCCCGGACCTGGGCGGGTCTCGACCCCGCGCCGGTGCTCGCGATCGCCGGGGACGGCCCGCTCCGCGGGCAACTGCAGGCCGAGGTCGACCTCCACCGGCTCGACGTCCGGATCCTCGGCGCCCGCACCGACGTCGCCGACCTCCTGGGCGCCGCGGACGCCGTCGTGCTCTCCAGCACCTGGGAGGCCCGGGCGCTGGTGGCCCAGGAGGCGCTGCGCGCCGGCGTCCCCCTCGTCGCCACCGCGGTCGGCGGGGTCCCGGAACTGGTCGGCGATGCGGCCCTGCTGGTCCCGCCGGGGGACCCGGCCGCGCTGGCCGCCGCGGTCCGCCGCCTGCTCACCGAACCCGGCCTTGCCGCCACCCTGGCCGCCGCCGGAAGGCGGCGATCCGCCACCTGGCCCGACGAAACCGCCGTGCAGCAGGAGTTGATCAAGCTCTACCGTGAGTGGCGCGTCGGAGCCCCGCCGCCGATCACGTAGGCTGGAGTTCCATGGCCGCGCCGCACACCACAAAGCACCTGTTCGTCACCGGCGGCGTCGCGTCGTCGCTCGGAAAAGGGCTCACCGCTTCCTCCCTCGGAAACCTGCTGACCAAGCGCGGGCTCCGGGTCACGATGCAGAAGCTCGACCCCTATCTCAACGTCGATCCCGGGACGATGAACCCGTTCCAGCACGGCGAGGTCTTCGTCACCGACGACGGTGCCGAGACCGACCTCGACGTCGGGCACTACGAGCGTTTCCTGGAGACCGAGCTGCACGGCTCGGCGAATGTGACGACGGGTCAGGTTTACTCGACCGTCATCGCCAAGGAGCGTCGCGGGGAGTATCTCGGCGACACCGTCCAGGTGATCCCGCACATCACCAACGAGATCAAGTCCCGCATCCGCCGGATGGCCGGCAGCGAGATCGACCTCGTGATCACCGAGATCGGCGGCACGGTCGGCGACATCGAGTCCCTGCCGTTCCTCGAGGCCGCGCGCCAGATCCGCCACGAGGTCGGCCGCGACAACGTCTTCTTCCTGCACGTCTCGCTGGTGCCCTACATCGGTCCGTCCGGCGAGCTGAAGACCAAGCCCACCCAGCACTCGGTCGCGGCGCTGCGCAGCATCGGTATCCAGCCCGACGCGATCGTCTGCCGCTCCGACCGGCCGATCACCGCGAGCATCAAGCGCAAGATCTCGCTGATGTGCGACGTCGACCAGGAGGCCGTGGCCGCCGCCGTCGATGCCCCGTCGATCTACGACATCCCGCGGGTGCTGCACGCGGAGGGCCTGGACGCCTACGTGGTGCGCCGCCTCGGGCTGCCGTTCCGCGACGTCGACTGGACCGCCTGGGACGACCTGCTGCGCCGCGTTCACAAGCCGGCCCATGAACTCACCGTCGGCCTCGTCGGCAAGTACATCGACCTGCCCGACGCCTACCTGTCGGTGACCGAGGCACTGCGGCACGGCGGCTTCGCCCACGACGCCCGGGTCCACATCCGCTGGGTCGCCTCCGACGAGTGCTCGACGCCGGAGGGCGCCGCCGAACAGCTCGACGACTGCGACGCGGTCTGCGTGCCCGGCGGATTCGGGGTGCGCGGCATCGAGGGCAAGATCTCCGCGATCCGCCACGCCCGCGAGAACAAGATCCCGTTGCTCGGCCTCTGCCTGGGCCTGCAGTGCGTCGTGATCGAGGCCGCACGCAACCTTGCCGGCCTGGAGGGCGCGAACTCCGCGGAGTTCGACCCGGCGGCGCAGCACCCGGTGATCGCGACGATGGCGGACCAGCGCGACGTCGTCGCCGGCGAGCGCGACATGGGCGGCACGATGCGCCTGGGGCTGTACCCGGCCAAGCTGGCCGAGGGATCGATCGTGCGCGAGCTCTACGGCGAGCCCTACGTCTCCGAGCGGCACCGGCACCGCTACGAGGTCAACAACGACTACCGCGCACAGATCGAACGTGCGGGCCTGGTCTTCGGCGGGACCTCGCCGGACAACCGTCTCGTCGAGTACGTCGAACTGCCGCGCGAGGTGCACCCCTTCCTGGTCGCCACCCAGGCCCACCCGGAGTTCCGGTCCCGCCCGACCCACGCCCACCCCCTGTTCGCCGGCCTGATCGAGGCCGGCCTGGTGCGGCGCAAGGAGCGCCCCGCGGCGTCGTCGACCGGATTCCCCTCGGTCGTTCGTTGAGCAAGGCACCGCTGGCGGACACCGACGACGCCTGGAAGGTGTTCGACTCCCGCACCGCCTTCACCGGCGGCGTGGTCTCCGTCCGGGTCGACGAGGTCGCGATGCCCGGCAGCCTGGTCGCCCAACGCGATGTCCTGGTCCACCCCGGCTCGGTCGGCATCCTCGTCCTCGACGACACCGAGGGCGAGCCGAAGGTCCTGATCCTCCGGCAGTACCGCCACCCGGTGCAGCGACGGCTCTGGGAATTCCCGGCCGGCCTGCTCGACGAGAACGAGTCGGCCCTCGCCGCGGCCAAACGCGAGCTCGAGGAGGAGGCGCACGTCCAGGCCCGCGACTGGCGGGTCCTGCTGGACGCCTACACCTCACCGGGCATCAGCGACGAGGCCGTCCGGATCTACCTCGCCCGCGACATCCGGCCGGCCGACGGTGACCGCCGCGCCGCCGTCCACGAGGAGGCCGACATGGAGTTGCGCTGGGTCCCACTCGCGGACCTCGTGACCGGGGTCCTCGCCGGCCGGCTCCACAACCCCCTGGTGGTCATGGGCGCCCTCGGTCTCCGGTCGGTCCTCGACGGCCCCGGCATCGCGTCCCTGCGCCCCGCCACCGCCCCCTGGCGCGACCGCCCCGCCTGACCCCGCGAGCGCGACGCGGCCGCAGGCCGCCATTCAGTACGAAATTTCCTCGACGCCGTCGAAGGAGTCGAGGCCGTCGCCCCCGATGGCGCGGTCGCGGCCGGGGCCGCCGAAGATGCGGTCGTTGCCGGGACCACCGCGGATCGTGTCGTTGCCGTCCCCGGCGCAGATGAGGTCCCGGCCGCCCTTGCCGTCGATCTGGTCCGCTCCGCCGCGGGCGACGATCACGTCGTTCCCGGCGGTGCCGACGAGGGTGTCGGCGCCGGGGGTGCCGGTCTTCGTCGCGAGTTCGCCGTCGCAGGTGAGGGTCCGGCCCGCCGGGACGGAGGACTCCGAGCTGCGGGCCGGGCGCAGGTACGTCAGCTGGACGACGCCGTCCTGGGCGATGCCGGTCGGGCCGAGCTCGAAGCGCACCTCCGAGGCCCTCCTCGTGTCCGCGAAACTGCTGCCACCTCCGCCACCGCCGAGTCCGGCCGGGGCCTGGGCCGAAGCTCCGCCTTCGGCCCCGCCGCCGCCGCCGCCGTAGAACCCGCCGCCTCCGCCCCCGCCGCCACCGGTCCCGGCGGAGTTCGCACCCGCACCACCGGCGCCCTTGGTGCCGAACGCGGCCGCGGAGGAGCCCCGGGTCGCCATGGAGCCGAGTCCGCCGTCGAGATCCGTCCCACCGCCGCCACCCTTGGCCGCGGACCTCTCGCCCCGGGCGCCGGCGCCGTCCGCGCCCGCAGGCTTTCCGTTGGTGCCGCCACCGTTCCCGCCGGCGAGGCCCTCGGCGCCGTTGCTGCCACCGCCGCCACCGCCTCCGCCCGCGGCCAGCAGGGGCACCGTCGCGTCATCGGTCGGGCTCTGCCCGGCGTACAGCACGAACGTGCCGCCGCCCCCTCCGCCGCCGCCGAAACCGCTCGGGTTCGCGATGCCACCGCCCCGGGCACCGCCACCTACTCCGCCGTTGCCGCCGGTCGTTCCGCGCTGGGACTCCGCGACCCGGCCGGGGGTCCCGCGTCCGCCGATGAACAGGTCCAGCTCCGTCGCGGGCTTGACGGCGAGGGTCGCGTGCACGATGCCGGCCCGCCCGCCGGCACCACCGGCGGCTCCCCCTCCACCGGTGCCACCGCGCGCGGTGAGGGTCACGGCCGTGACGTCCGCCGGCACCCGGAATTCGATGGGGGAGTTGGACGGGGTGCTGTACCGGCACGAGACGAGTCGCGCGTCGATCTGGGTGCACCCGCCCGGCAGGTCCTCGGGCGCGGCGTCGGACTCGGCGACGGTGACCGCGGCGCAGCCCAGCACGATCGCGAGCGCGAGGGGTCGAAAGACCGGGATCTCGGCGGCCACCTCGCGAACGTAGCGGCAGCGATCACTCAAGCCCCGCTGGACACACCGAGACGCATCTTGGGGCGCGATCCCGCCGTATCGAGAACCCTCGACAGGGCGGAAAGGCGCCCCAAGATGGGGCGTGCCGGCTACGCCGTCAGGAAGGCCGTGACCATCGGGCCCACGGCGTCGAGCCGCTCGAGCTGCGGGACGTGCGCCGCGTCCGCCAGGACCTCGGCCCGTCCACCGGTCAGGCGCGCGAAGTCCTGCGCGTACTCCGGCGAGATGATTCCGTCCTTCTCGCCCCAGATCACCAGGGTGTCCGCGGTGATCCGGTGGATGCGCCGGTCGAGCCCGCGATCCGGGATCGGCCACCAGTACTTGCCGGCCACACCCATCGCCCACTGCAGGGCGATCAGGACCTCGCCCATGGCCTCCGGATCGGTCGGCAGGGTCAGGGCGGCCTGCGCCACCGGTCCGGCCGGATCGGCGAAGGCCACCGCAGCCAACTCCGGCAGCTCGAGCAGGTAGGGGTTGGTGAACGGACGCCCGTCGGTCCAGAGGCCGATCGGGCACAGCAGCACGAGTTTGGAGACCCGGGCCGGGAAGGTGGCCGCGAGATCGCACGCGACCATGCCACCGAACGAGTGCCCGACCACCGCGGCCGGTCCGTCGACGCCGACCGCGTCGAGGATCTCGTCGTAGACGAGCGTCAGCTCGTAGTTGTTCGTGATCGTCTTGTGCGCGTCCGGCTCACCGGGCGCCGTCCCTGGCAGGTACGGGGCGTAGACGGTGTGGCTCTGCGCCAGGAGATCGAGGAAGGGGTCCCAGGCCAACCCGAGGACCGGATGCAGGAAGACCAGGGGAGGGCCGTCGCCGGCAATGAGGACCTGGGTACGGACGTCGCCGCCCCAGACCTCGACGTTGCGGGTCTCGACGTTGTGCGTCTGTGAGTGCTGCATCTCGTCGACCCCCTCAGACCGCGGCGCGCTGGGCACGGATCTTCGCCGGCCACCAATGGTTGACCCAGCCTTCGTCGTCCCAGACGTCGCGCAACTTGGGGAGCACGTCCTGGCAGAACAGCGAGATCGATTCCTTGGTCAGCTCGTGCGGCATGGAACCAATGTGCTGAAGGGTCATCAGATTGCCGACGCGCAGGTCCTTGACCGCACCGACCAGCTTGTCCGCGACGGTCGCCGGGCTTCCCGCGATGACGATGTCCTTGTCGACGAAATCCTTGTACGAGAAGTTCTTGAAGTTCCCCATGATCTCCATCTGGCGGAGCGCCGACCCGCTGCGCACGCCGTTGGCCAGGCTCGCGTGGTCCAGGTGCCCGGGCAGACCCCACCAGGGCAGCGGCACGTGCATGCACTTGTCGAAGAAGTAGCGGATGTGCTTCTCGAACAGCTTCTGCGCCTGCGCGTCGGTGTCGGCGACGCACACCATCTGCGCGAAGCTGGCGCGGTAGGGGTTCCGGTCCAGCCCCTCCTCGTCGACGAAGGACCAGAAGCCGTCCATGACCTTCTTGCCCATCTGGGAACCGAAGAAGCTGAGCATCGCGTAGTTGTGGTTGTGCTTGGCCGCGAACTTCCAGGTCGAGAGCGAGCCCAGGCCGGGGATCCAGACCGGCGGGTGCGGGTCCTGGATCGGGCGCGGCCAGATGTTGACCGAGGGCAGCTGGGTGTAGCGGCCGTTGAACGCGAAGGGCTCCCGGGACTGCCAGGCCTTCATGATCAGCTCGTACGCCTCGTAGTAGCGCTCGCGCTGCTCGATCGGCGGGATGCCCATGCACTGATTGGCGTCCATCGAGGTGCCCGCCGGCATGCCGGCGATCAGCCGGCCCCCGGAGATGCAGTCGAGCATCGCGTACTCCTCGGCGATGCGGATCGCCGGTTGCGTGCTCGGCAGCGTGGACCCGATCTGCAGGAGCCCGACGTCGAGGTGGTTGGTCAGGCGCGCCAGCGCGGTGCCCATCAGGTTGGGGTTCGGCATGAAGCCGTAGGCGTTCTGGTGGTGCTCGTTGACGCCGATCGCGTCGTAACCGGACTCCGCGGCGTGCAGCAGCTCGTCAATGGACTCGTTGTAGAACCGGCCGGCCTGTTCGCCGTCGATCAGTTCGTGCCAGGGCGGGGTGACCCAGACGGACTTGTAGCGCTCGGTGAAGTCGTCCGGGAGCTCCCGGTGCGGCATCAGGTGGACCATCGAGACCTTCATTACGCCTCCACGCGTCGTTGCGGGCCGGGCCGTGAGGTGACGCTAACCGGAGGTGCCGCATAGGTCCACGCCTCCTTTCTGCGACTGCCGTGCCTAGGCTGCACCGCATGAGGGTCGGCGTGCCGCGCGAGGTCAAGGAACACGAGTACCGGGTGGCGATCACCCCGGCCGGGGTCCACGAGTTCACCCGGCACGGCCACCAGGTGGTCATCGAGCACGACGCCGGGGCCGGGTCCTCTCTCGCCGACGCCGACTACGTCGCCGCCGGGGCCTCCGTCCTGCCCTCCGCCGACGACGTCTGGGCGACCGCCGACCTGGTGCTCAAGGTCAAGGAGCCCATCGCGGAGGAGTACGGCCGGCTGCGGGCCGACCAGGTGCTGTTCACCTATCTGCACCTGGCCGCCTCGAAGGCCTGCACCGAGGCGCTGCTTGCGGCCGGGACGACGGCGATCGCCTACGAGACGGTTCAGCTGCCCGACCGGTCGCTGCCGCTGCTCTACCCGATGAGCGAAGTCGCCGGCCGGCTGGCGCCGCTGGCCGGGGCCTACCACCTGATGCGTTCCGGGGGAGGGCGCGGCGTCCTGATGGGTGGGGTCTCCGGGGTGTACGCGGCGAAGGTCGTGGTGATCGGGGCCGGAGTGGCCGGGATGAACGCTGCCGCCATCGCGATCGGCATGCACTCCGAGGTGCTGCTGCTGGACAAGAACATCGCCAAGCTCCGCGAAGCCGACCGGATCTATCAGGGGCACGTGCAGTCGGTCGCGTCCAACGCCTACGAGATCGAGAAGGCCGTGCTCGACGCCGACCTCGTCGTCGGGGCGGTGCTGGTGCCGGGCGCGGTGGCACCGAAGCTGATCTCCAGCGACCTGGTGGCGCGGATGAAGCCCGGCACCGTCCTCGTCGACATCGCCATCGACCAGGGCGGCTGCTTCGAGGACTCCCGGCCGACGACGCACGGCGACCCGACCTTCGAGGCGCACGGGTCGATCTTCTACTGCGTCGCGAACATGCCCGGCGCCGTGCCGCACACCTCGACCTACGCCCTGACGAACGTGACGCTGCCGTACGCGCTCGCCATCGCCGACGCGGGCTGGCGCGAGGCTCTCCGGCAGGACCCGGCCCTCGCCCTGGGCCTGAACACGCATGCCGGACGGGCTGTCTACGGCCCGGTGGCCGAGGCCCACGGGCTGCCGGTGGCGGGTCTGGCCGAGGTCCTCGCCTGAGCTCCACTGCGGCCGTCCCGGCGCGTCGCGCCGGTTATGTCAGGCCGACCCGGTACTCCTAGCGGTGTGAGTACCGAGGTCGGCCTGGCGCTGCGTGGCTACCTCGACCACCTGACGGTCGAACGCGGGCTCGCGACCAACACGCTGCTCTCCTACCGCCGCGACCTCAAGCGCTACGCCGGCGTCCTGCACCAGCGGGGGATCGCCGACGTCGCCGCGGTCACCGAGCAGGACGTGACGGACTTCCTCGCTCGGCTGCGGCAGGGTGACGCCGACCACCTACCGCTGAGCGCGAGCTCCGCGGCCCGGGCCGTGATCGCCGTCCGCGGCTTCCACAAGTTCGTCGTCCGGGAGGGGATGGCCGCGGTCGATCCGGCGCGCCCGGTCCGGCCGCCGAAGCGCCCGCAGCGGCTCCCGAAGGCGGTCCCGGTCGATGCGGTGCAGCGCCTGATCGAAGCGGCCGGGAAGGGCGCGCGCACCGAGCTCACGACCCGCGACGCGGCGCTGCTCGAACTGCTCTACGGGACCGGAGCGCGGATCTCCGAGGCGGTCGGGCTCGACGTCGACGACCTCGACCTCGACTCCCGGACCGTGCGGCTGCTCGGCAAGGGCGGCAAGGAGCGGATGGTCCCCCTGGGGAGCTACGCACTCGACGCGTTGAACCGTTACCTCGTGCAGGGCCGCCCGGTGCTCGCGGAGTCCGGGACCGGGGGACCGGCGGTCTTCCTCAACGCCCGCGGCGGCCGATTGTCGCGGCAGAGCGCGTGGGCCGTCCTGGCGGCCGCGGCGCGGGCCGCCGGCCTTGACGTCGAGGTCTCCCCGCACACCCTGCGCCACTCCTTCGCGACGCATCTGCTCGACGGCGGGGCCGACGTCCGCGTCGTCCAGGAGCTGCTCGGCCACGCCTCGGTCGCGACCACCCAGCTCTACACCCTGGTCACCGTCGAGCGGCTCCGCGAGGTGTACGCGAGTTCGCACCCCCGGGCCCGGGTGTGATGGTTCCGCGAGTCACACCAGCCTCATGAACCTCACCGGCACCACAATCCGGGCCCCGTGTCAAGGACCCTCGCGACACGCCGCGCCAGTGCCGGGGAAGTGGCCCGCGGGTGCGGGAATCTGAATGCGTGACCGCACGGCGGACCGGCGATGCCGGTGCGCGGAGAGAGCGGACCGACAAGAGCCCAAGCGGAGAAGGTCGGCAGCAGATGACGGACAAGTACGGATCGCGATTCGCGGGCGCCACTGCTCGGGCCGGCGAATCGTTCCCGCCGCTGCCGACCGTGCGCGCCGCCGTGCCGAAAGAACGCCGCTGGTCGCCGTCGCGAGCGTCCGATCACGTCGATGAGATGGCGATGGCCGAGGACCCGATCTTCGGCGGGGCCCCGCGGGTCCCCTCGGCCAAGCTCGGCCCGACCGGCCGACCCCTGCCGATCTTCCCGGAGCCGCCCCCGCTGGACCGGCACGGCCCGGCCACGATCATCGCGATGTGCAACCAGAAGGGTGGCGTCGGCAAGACCACCTCCAGCATCAACCTCGGCGCCTCGCTGGCCGAGTACGGGCGCCGGGTGCTCCTCGTGGACTTCGACCCGCAGGGCGCGCTCTCGGTCGGCCTCGGGATCAATCCGCACGAGCTCGACATGACGATGCACAACCTGCTGATGGAGCGGGGCACCCGGGCCGAGGACGTCCTGCTCAAGACCAACGTGCCGGGCCTGGATCTGCTGCCCTGCAACATCGACCTGGCGGCGGCCGAGGTTCAGCTCGTCAACGAGGTCGCCCGCGAGCAGAGCCTGTACCGCGCGCTGGCTCCGCTGCAGGCCGACTACGACTACATGATCATCGACTGTCAGCCGTCGCTCGGTCTGCTCACGCTCAACGCGCTGACAGCCGCGCACTCGGTGATCATCCCGCTGGAGTGCGAGTACTTCGCGCTGCGCGGTGTCGCCCTGCTCACCGACACCATCGCCAAGGTCCAGGACCGGCTCAACCCCGACCTGCGCATGGAGGGCATCCTCGCCACCATGTTCGACGCGCGGACGGTGCACGGCCGCGAGGTGCTCACCCGGGTGGTCGAGGCCTTCGGTGACGGCGTGTTCCACACGGTGATCGGACGGACCGTCAGATTCCCTGAGACCACGGTCGTCGGGGAGCCGATCACGACCTACGCCTCGTCCTCGACCGGCGCCAAGGCCTACCGCCAGCTCGCCCGCGAGCTGCTGGCCCGGCCCGCCCGGGTCCAGCAGGTGGGCTATCGCCGCTGACCGCGGCAGGCACGGAGCACCCCCCGGCGTCGGCTACGGTTCCACGGTGGCGATGCACAGGGGAGCGGGCGCGCTGGAAACCGGCCTCCCGGAGCCGGAGGTCGCTCCTGCGCCGGATGGGGTTGCTGGGGCGCACATCGTCGACCCGGACGCCGCGGCGGTCGATGATTCCACGTTCCAGGTCCATCTCGGCGTCTACGAAGGCCCGTTCGACCTGCTGCTGAACCTGATCGCCAAGCACAAGCTCGACATCACCGAGATCGCGCTGGCGACCGTCACCAACGAGTTCATCGCCTACATCCGCGCGCAGGGCACCGAGTGGGACCTGGGCGAGACCAGCGAGTTCCTGGTCGTGGCGGCCACCCTGCTCGATCTCAAGGCGGCCCGGCTGCTGCCGGCCGGCGAGATCGAGGACGAGGAGGACCTGGCGCTGTTGGAGGCCCGCGACCTGCTCTTCGCACGGCTCCTCCAGTACAAGGCGTACAAGCAGGTCGCCGCGCAGTTCCAGCACTGGATGACCGAGGAATCCAAGCGCTTCCCCCGCGTGGTCGGGCTGGAGGAGCCGTTCGCCCAACTGCTGCCCGAGGTGCTGATCGGCCTCGGGCCCGACGAGTTCGCGGCCCTGGCCGCCAAGGCGCTCACGCCGAAGCCGGAGCCGGTCGTCTCGATCGCCCACCTGCACATGCCGCGCGTCAGCGTGCGGGAGCAGGCGGCGATCCTGGTCGAGCGGCTACGGCACTTCGGCGGCTCCACCTTCCGTGCGCTGGTCGCCGACGCACCCGACACCGCGACCAAGGTCGGTCGTTTTCTCGCTCTGCTCGAGCTGTTCCGGGAGCAGGTCGTCTCGTTCGACCAGCTCACGCCGCTGGGCGAGCTGCACATCCGGTGGACCGGGACCGAGGACGGCGAGGTCGTGGTCCACGACGAGTTCGACGAAGCACCGGTGATCCCCGCTCAAGTCGGGCCGGCCGAGCCGAGTGCTGCACCGCAGGAGGGGCCTTGAGTATCACCGAGATTCAGAGCGACATGCAGAACGACATCCAGAACGAGATCGACGGGACGACCGAGATCCGGACGGAGGACATCCCCGGGGACACGGCCGGACAGCGCGAGTCCGACACGGTCGACGTGGTCGGCGGTGAGGCGACGGAGGTCGAGGACGCCCCGGCCGAGGGCGGCCCGACCCTCCGCGCAGCGATCGAAGCCGTGCTGCTGGTCGTCGACGCCCCGATCGACTCCACGATGCTCGCCCAGGTCTGCGAGCGGCCTCGGGACGAGGTCGAAGCCTGCCTGGAGTCCCTCGCCGGCGAGTACGCGGCCGAGGGCCGGGGCATCGCCCTGCGCGAGGTCGCCGGCGGGTGGCGGTTCTACACCCGCGAGGAATGCGCCGCCGTCGTCGAGCGGTTCCTCCGTGACGGCCAGCAGGCCCGCCTCACTCAGGCCGCCCTGGAGACGCTCGCCGTCGTCGCCTACCGCCAGCCGGTGAGCCGCTCGCGGGTCTCGGCGGTCCGTGGCGTGAACGTCGACGGAGTCATGCGCACGTTGCTCAGCCGCGGGCTGGTCGAGGAGGCCGGCACCGAGCACGAGAGCGGCGCGACCCTCTACCGGACCACGAACCTGTTCCTGGAGCGGCTCGGCCTGAACGACCTGTCCGAACTGCCGGAGCTGGCCCCCCTCCTGCCCGAGTTGAGCTCGCTCGAGGGCGATCTCGATTTCCCGACCTCGTGATGGACGACGAGGGCGAGGGCATCCGCCTGCAGAAGGTCCTGGCCGCGGCCGGGCTGGGCAGCCGGCGTGCCTGCGAGGAACTGATCGACGCCGGCCGCGTCGAGGTCGACGGCAAGATCGTCCGCGAGCAGGGCATGCGCGTCGATCCGGACACCGCGATCATCAAGGTCGACGGGTCCCGCCTGCCGACACGTTCGGGCATGACGTACGTGGTGCTCAACAAGCCGCGGGGCGTGGTCTCGACGATGAGCGACCCGGAGAACCGGCCGTGCATCGGCGACTACGTGCAGGACCGCACCGAGCGACTGTTCCACGTCGGGCGCCTCGACACCGACACCGAGGGCCTGATCCTGTTCACCAACGATGGTGACCTGGCGAACCGGCTGACCCATCCCAAGTACGGCGTGCCGAAGACCTACTTCGCCGACATCCCGGGCCCGATCCCGCGCGACCTCGGCCGCACGCTGAAGGGCGGCGTCGAGCTCGAGGACGGCCTGGCGAAGGCCGACAAGTTCCGGATGATCGGGCAGACCGGCGGCCGGGTCCAGGTCGAGGTCGAGATCCACGAGGGCCGCAATCACATCGTCCGGCGCATGTTCGACGCCGTCGGGCATCCGGTCGCGCGC
Source organism: uncultured Actinomycetota bacterium (assembly GCA_963756785.1). Taxonomy (GTDB): domain Bacteria; phylum Actinomycetota; class Actinomycetes; order Sporichthyales; family Sporichthyaceae; genus Sporichthya. The sequence continues at coordinate 618,044 of CAVWPF010000007.1, read as the reverse complement.
CTGGTCCGGGTCCAGATCGGCTCGGTCAACATGGGCAACCTCGCCCCCGGCCGGCTGCGGCACCTGACGACCCACGAGGTCTCGGCCCTGCTCACCGCCTCGGAGGATGTCCAGCCGGCACCCCGCACGAAGCCGGCGTCCTCCCGGCGCGTGGCGGCGAAGGACGCCGCGAAGGCCGCCGCGCGCAAGAACGTCGGCGCCCCCGCGGTCCGGAAGGCCAAGGCCGAGCGGAATGCCGCAACCGCCGCGAAGAAGGCGGGGGACAGGCCCAGCGCGCCGCGCAGCGCCGCCCGGAAGAGCCCGGCGGACCGTACCCCGGCGAGCCGGAGCACCGTCGACCGGCCCGCGGTGAGTCGCAGCACGAGCCGTGGCACGACAAGCAGAAGCAGCGCCGACCGGAGCAGTGCGGACCGGACCTCCGCGCCGGGGAAGTCCGCGTCGGGGAGTTCCGCGCCGCGGAGGTCCGCACCGCGGAGGTCCGAGGCAGGCAGCGGGGACGATTGGCGGGACGGGCGTTCGAGTCGTCCGGCGTCGACCAAGCGCTCCGCCCCGACGAACCGCGCCCCTGCCGAGCGTGGGGGACCGGCCAAGCGTTCGGGGCCCGCGGACCGCGCAGCGCCCGCCAAGCGGTCGGCACCGGCCGACCGCGGGGTACCCGCGAAGCGATCGGCACCGACCGAGCGTGGAGCGCCTGCGAAGCGGTCGGCTCCGGCCGAGCGCGGGGCTCCTGCGAAGCGCAGCGCACCGGCCCGAGGTGCGGCCCCGGCCAAGCGGGCGGCACCCGAGGGACGCGGTGCCCCGGCCAAGCGTTCCGCGCCGGCCAAGGGAGCGGCTCCGGCGCGGCGGGCCACGCCGGAGACGAAGCGCCCGCGCGGTTAGGGTTGCGCCCGGCCATCTTCTGGTGCGTGGCGCAGCCGTCCGGAGCGCTCGATGGGCGCGACGCGCAGCGGAAGATGAGGGTCGGTGGCGAGGAGAGGGCCAGGTCGTGGCGGTGCGGGCGATCCGCGGAGCGGTACAGCTGGATGCTGACGAGCGGGAGCACATGCTCGCCTCGGTGTCGGAGCTGGTCGGCGCCGTCCTCGAGCGCAATCAGGTCCATGTCGACGATCTGATCAGCATCGTGTTCACCGCGACCCCGGATCTGCACTGCGAGTTCCCGGCGGTGGGGGCCCGGGACATCGGGATCACCGACGTCCCGCTGCTGTGCGCGCAGGAGATCGACGTCGCCGGGGCGATGCCGCGGGTGATCCGGATCCTGGCCCACGCCGAGACCGAGCTGACGAAGGCCGAGATCTCGCACGTCTATCTGCGCGGAGCCGTCGCTCTGCGCAAGGACATCGCGCAATGAGCGCCCAGCAGTGAGTGCCAGCCCGGCCCTGGACTCCGTCCTGGTGGTCGGGACGGGGTTGATGGGCACGTCGGTGGCGCTCGCGCTGCGCTCGCACGACGTCGAGGTCCACCTGCTCGACCGGGATCCCGCGGTCGCGGAGATGGCCGCGGCGTTCGGCGCCGGACGGGTGGCCGGGCCGCAGACCCCGCCGGCGGACCTCGCCGTCATCGGGGCTCCGCCCGGAGCAGTGCCCGGGATCCTCGCCGAGTTGCAGCAGCGCGGCGCGGCGCGTGCCTACACCGACCTGGCCTCCACCAAGGGCGGGCTGCAGCGGGCGCTCCGGGCCGGCCGGAGCGGACCCGGCGAGCTTCGTCGGCGGTCATCCCCTCGCGGGCAGCGAGCGTTCCGGGCCGACCGCCGCCCGCGGCGACCTGTTCGAGGGCCGGCCCTGGGTGCTCACGCCGTCCGGCGCCAGCAGCCCTGATGCGGTCGCGGCGGTCAACGAGCTCGTCCGCCTCTGCCGCGCCGCGGCGGTCGTCATGGACCCGGACGCGCACGACCGAGCCGTCGCGCTGGTCTCGCACGCCCCCCAGGTCCTCGCCAGCCTGGTCGGCGCGCGACTGGTCGACGCTCCCGAGGACGCCGTGCAGCTGGCCGGGCAGGGCATCCGTGACGTCACGCGGATCGCGGCGTCGGATCCGGCGCTGTGGACCGAGATCCTCGGCAGCAACGCCGGTGCGGTGGCCGATGTCCTCGACGGTCTGGCCCGTGACCTCGACGCCGTCCTGCTCGCCCTGCGGTCGGGGGAGACCAGCGAGGTCACGGCGGCCCTGCGCGCCGGCAACAGCGGCCGCGCGCGCCTGCCCGGCAAGCACGGCGGCGAGGCCGCGTTCTACACCTGGGTGCCGGTGCTGGTGCCGGACCGCCCACGTGAGCTCGCCCGGCTGCTCACCGACGTGGGTGACGCCGATTTCAACCTCGAGGACCTGCAGATCGAGCACTCGCCGGGCCAGCCGGTCGGCCTGGCCAAGATCGCGATCCGACCCGACCGGGCCGAGCCGCTGGTCGCCGAACTGCGCTCGCGTGGCTGGACCGTGCACTGGTGACCGATGCGCGGTCGTTCGCGCTGGTCATGGCGCCGGGCGAGGTAGAATGGACGTCCGTGGAGACAGCTCCGATCGTTCTCGCGATGGACGGGCCCTCGGGGTCCGGCAAGTCCAGCGTCTCCCGTGAGGTCGCCTCGACCCTCGGCTTCCGTTACCTCGACACCGGCGCGATGTACCGCGCACTGACGTGGTGGATGCTCGCGCAGGGAGTCGACGTCGAGGACGCCGCCACCGTCGCGAGTCTGGCCGGCAAGGCCGAGCTCGTCATCGGGACCGATCCGCTGGCCCCGCTGATCACGGTCGACGGCACCGACGTCTCGCTCCCGATCCGCAGTCGCGAGGTCACCGGTGCGGTCAGCGCGGTGAGTGCCGTGCCCGCCATCCGCGCCCGCCTGGTCGCCATGCAGCAGCAGATCATCGCCGCGACGCTGAGCCAGGGGAGCGGCATCGTCGTCGAAGGCCGCGACATCGGGACCGTGGTGGCCCCGGATGCGCCGGTGAAGATGTACCTCACCGCCTCCGCGGGCGCGCGGGCCAGCCGGCGGACGCAGGAGATCCTGGACACCGGCGAGAACGCGACGGTCCGCGAGATGCATGCCGACATGGCTCGGCGCGATTCGCTGGACTCGTCCCGAACCGTCTCTCCGCTGGCCCAGGCACCCGACGCGGTCCTGCTCGACACCACGCCGCTCGACAAGGCCGGCGTGGTCGCGGCCGTCCTGGACCAGGTGCGTCGCACCGTTCTGCAGCCGGTGAGCGGCACGCCCTGAGGGGCGCACGCCCATGGCCGTCCGCATCAATCTCCTCGGAGGACTGCGCGTCTCCCTCGACGGGCGGCACATCGACGAAGCTGCCTGGCCGGGACGACGCCCGGCCGAGCTGGTAGCCCTGCTCGCGCTCGCCGAACGGCGCGCGCTGGTGCGGGACCAGATACTCGAAGCGCTCTGGCCGCATCTGGATCCCGAGGCCGCAGCGGCCCAACTCCGCAAGGCCGCGCACCACGCGCGCCAGGTCCTCGGCCGCGACGACGCGGTGACCCTCGCCGGTGGCCGGGTGTCGCTGTTTCCCGGCACCGACGTCGAGATCGACGTGGACGTCTTCGAGCGCGCGGCGGCGGCCGCGGCGAAGTCCGGCGACGTCACCGCCTGTGCGGCCGCCGCCGACCTCGGCGCCGGTGAACTGCTGCCCGATGCCCGGTACGAGGACTGGACGCAACTCCGGCGGGAGCAGCTCACCCGGGTCCGGGTGGATCTGCTGCGCCGAGCCGGCGCGTGGGACCGTCTCATCGAGGCCGATCCGACCGACGAGGAGGCCTACCGCGAACTGATGCGGGCGGCGCTGGCCGCCGGTCACCGGCATGCCGCCATCCGCTGGTACGGGCGGCTGCGGACCGCTCTCGAGCGCGAGCTCGGCATGCGTCCCGACGCCGCGAGTCGCGCGCTCTACGACCAGTGCGTCGCCGATCTGGGTCCGGCGCGACCGACCTTCGTGGGACGTCAGCTCGAGCTGGCCGCCGCGGAGGCGGCCCTCGTCGCGGCGGCGCGACGCGGCTCCGGTCTGGTCGCAATCCGGGGCGAGGCCGGCATCGGGAAGACGACGCTGTGCCGCCAGGTGGCCGCGGTCGCCGGCGAGCGGGATTGGCGCGTCGTCGCGGTCACCGCCACCGCGGGCTGCGGCGCCTACGCGCCCATGGTCGAGGCGCTGGAAACGGTCCTCGACGCCAACCGCACCGTGCTCGACGACCTGACGCCGCAGGTCCGCTCGACCCTCGCCGAACTGACGGCCCTGGCGGGGCCCGCGCCGCCCCCCGCGGCCGGGCTGAGCCGGCACATGGTGATCGGCGCCGCGCATCGCGTGCTGATGAGCGGACCGGAGCCCGGGGTCCTCCTGATCGTCGACGACGCGCATCTGGCCGACGACGGCACGATCGAGGCCTGCCTCCAACTGGCGCGGGCACGCGGCGATCGGCCGATGCTGATCGTCGTCGCGTATCGGGCCGATGCCGCCCGACCAGCGCTCAGCGAAGGCGTCGTCGTGCTGCAGCACGCCGAGCGTGCGGACGCCGTCGATCTCGGACCGATGCCCGCCGAGGACCTGACGGCGCTGGCGGCCGGCGCCGACCCCGACCGGGTGCGTTCCGTGCTCGAGCTGGCCCAGGGCAACCCGTTCTTCGCCCTGGAGTTGCTGCGCAACAGCGGTCAGGGGGTGCCGCGCTCGGTGTGGGACGCGGTCACCGCGCGCTTCCTCGATCTCGACGACTCGACGACCGCGATGCTGCGGCGGCTCGCCGTCGCGGGCGACGACCTCGACGTCGCCGGGGTCCTGGCCATGACCGGACTGGTCGAGCCCGACGCGTTCGCCCTGCTCGACGCCGGCCTCGAGGCCGGTGCGCTCGTGGTCACCGGCACCCGATACCGCTTCCGCCACGACCTGGTCCGTGTCGCGCTGGCCGAGCAGGTTCCGCCGCACCATCGCATCGCGATGCATCGCGACGCCGCGCGCCGCATGGCCGAAGCCGGGGCGGAACCCGCCCTGATTGCCCGCCACTGGTTGCTGGGGGAGCGCGCGGACGAGGCGACCGGGTGGTTGCTCGCCGCGGCTCGGCGCGCGGTCAAGGTGGGTGCGTACGCCGAAGCCCTGCGGCACCTCGACACCTTGGTGGAGCACACCCCCGCCGACGTCGACGGGCTCTGCCTGCGGGCAGAGGTACTCGACGCGCTGGGCGATCCGGGCGCGCCCGCCGCCTACGGGCTGGCGGCCGACACTGCCGGCGACGCGGCCTCGCACGAGATCCGGGCCAAGCAGGCACTCGCCCTGGTGAAGCGCGGTGACCCTCCGTCAGCTTTGACGGTGCTCGACGGAATCGCTCCGGTGACCGTGGACGGGCGGATGTCCGAGGCCCTCGCCTGGGCGGGCGCCGCGGTGCTGGGCTTCGCCCCGCCCGACGTCGGTACGGCCAAGGCGGCGGAGAGCCGGCGGCTTGCGCTGCAGACCGGCGACTCCGGGACGTTGGTGATCGCCTCCTGGGCGCAGGCTGCGGCCGCACACGCCCGCGGAGATCTGCGGGGCAGCGTCTGGGCGGATCTCCTCGACACCGCCGGCCTGCCGGAGCTCGCCGTCAACGTCTTCGACGGGCACCTGTGCATCAGCCAGCGCCTGCTCTACGGCTCTGCGCCCTACCCGGACGTGATCGCCTTCGCCGACCGGTTCGAGGCCGAGGCCGACCGGCTCGGTGCCGCTCGCGGACGCGCCTACGCCGTGTCGCTGCGCGGCGAGGCCGAGCTGCTCTCCGGCCGGCTCGACGAGGCCGAGGCCGACCTGCGGGAGGCCGAGCGACTCAGCCGGGCCCTGGGCGGAGCGGTCGGGGAGGCGCTGGCTCTGCAACGTCAGGCGGAAGTGGCGCTGCACCGCGGCCGGACCGCGGACGCCGCCGCGCTCCTCGACGACGCCCTGGCGGTGGCCCGGGACACCGACGTCGGCTTCCACCTGCTCGACCGCATCTACGGGACCCGGATCACCGCCGCCACCGACCCCGAGCGTGCCGTCGCCGTGCTCGTGGATGCCGAGGCCTGCGTCCGCGGACCGTTGGAGACCTGTCCCGGCTGCCGGATCACCCTGGCGGTCCCGGCCGCGATCGCGGCGGCGGGCGCAGGAGATCTGGACCTGCTGGCCCAGTGGGAGCCGGCGGTGGATTTTCTCGCCGACGTCGTGATGCGCCTGCCGGGCTGGAACGCTGCCCGCGAGGAGGTCCGCGGCCACGCCGCGAAGGCGCGCGGGCAGGCCGCCGCGCCGCATTTCGCCGAAGCCGCCCGCCAGTTCACCGCGACCGGTCAGCCTCTCGACGCCGCCCGCTGCGCCGCCCTCGCCGCCCTCGCCGCCGCCGACTCCTCACCCACCAGGGCGTGACACGCCCTGGTGGGACGTCTTCACAGGTCAGGAACGATCCGGGAACGCCGCCGCGCGAATCTCTCCGGTGTCAGCCCGTACCGACATCGAGGAGCGCGCCATGCAGGCCTTCACCGCCGAGACCACCCCCATCGCCCTGGAGAACGACGGCATCGAGGTCCGAGCCGCCGAAGCCGGGGAGATGACCGTCGGCTTCTTCCGTCTCCAGCAGGGGACCGACCTGGGGCCCGCGCTCGTCGGGCTGCCCGACGACTGCTGCCCGTGCCCGCACTGGGGCTACATGCTCGAAGGTCGGCTGCTCATGCGGATGCCCGGCGGGGACCAGACCTACGAGGCCGGCCAGGCGTTCTACTGGGGCCCGGGTCACGCGCCGTTCGCGCTCACCGACTGCGCCTACGTCGACTTCTCCCCGTCCGCCGAACTGGCGGCGGTCGTGAAGCACATCACAGGCGGCTGACCGGCGGGAACGCGGTTCCGCGGACGGCGACTACTGTGGAGGGCGTGAACAGCGGTCCGGATTCCGGGCTCGACCCCGGCGACGACCTCCACGAGGACGACTTTCCCGCGGCCGGGTTCGATGCCAGCGACGTCGTCGTCGATCACGACGACGACGACTTCGACCAGCGCACTTTCGACGAGGCCGAGTTCGTCGGCGACGAGGTGCCCTTCTACGACGGCGATGCCTGGGCCGACGACGAGGGCGTACTGCTGCCCGTCCTCGCGGTGGTCGGGCGGCCGAACGTCGGCAAGTCCACGCTCGTCAACCGGATCATCGGGCGCCGCGAAGCGGTGACCGAGGACCTCCCGGGCGTGACCCGCGACCGGGTCGCCTACGAGGCGACCTGGAACGGCCGCCGGTTCACCGTGCTCGACACCGGCGGCTGGGACCCCGAGGGCGAAGGGCTGCGGGCCTCGATCACCGCGCAGGCCGAACGCGCCGTCGCCCTGGCCGACGCCGTGCTCTTCGTCGTCGACGCCACCGTCGGCGCCACCGACCACGACGAGACCGTGGTCAAGATCCTGCGGTCGTCGAAGAAGCCGGTCGTGCTCGCCGCGAACAAGGTCGACGGCCCGGCCACCGAGGCCGACGCCTCGATGCTGTGGTCACTCGGGCTGGGTGAGCCGTACCCGGTCTCCGCACTGCACGGCCGCGGCTCGGGCGACCTGCTCGACGCCGCCCTCGAGGCGCTGCCCATCGAACCCGGCCTCGGCCACCTGGTCACCGGCGGACCGCGCCGGGTCGCGCTGCTGGGCAAGCCGAACGTCGGCAAGTCCTCGCTGCTGAACAAGCTGGCGGGGGAGAGCCGGGTCGTGGTCGACGCGGTCGCGGGCACCACCGTCGACCCCGTCGACGAGCTCATCGAGCTGGGCGGCAAGACCTGGCGCTTCGTCGACACCGCCGGCATCCGGCGCAAGGTGAACACCGCCTCAGGTCACGAGTACTTCGCCTCGCTGCGGACCGCCGCCGCGCTGGACAAGGCTGAGGTCGCCGTCGTGCTGATCGAGGCGCATGAATCGATCACCGAGCAGGACACCCGCATCATTTCGATGGTCGTGGACTCCGGCCGCGCGCTCGTGATCGCCTACAACAAGTGGGACCTGCTCGACGACGAGCGCCGGCACTACCTCGAGCGCGAGATCGAGCGCGACCTGGTGCGCGTGCCGTGGGCCCCCCGGGTCAACATCGCCGCGCGGACCGGCCGGCACATGGACAAGCTCGTGCCCGCCATCGAGACCGCGCTCGCGTCGTGGGACCAGCGCATTCCGACCGGCCGCCTGAACAGCTTCATCGGCACCCTCGTCGCCGCGCACCCGCACCCGATCCGTGGCGGGAAGCAACCACGCATCCTGTTCGCGACCCAGGCCGCGACCCGGCCCCCACGCTTCGTGCTGTTCGCGTCGGGATTCATCGAGGCCGGGTACCGCCGGTTCATCGAGCGCCGCCTGCGCGAGGAGTTCGGCTTCGTCGGCAGCCCGATCGACCTCTCGGTCCGGGTCCGGGAGAAGCGCGGCAAGCGCTAGCCCGTGTCCCGACGTATCGACTACCGAGACGACCCGGCGGCACCGGCGGCCAACAGCCTCGTGCCCTCCGTGATCGTGCTGGTCGTCGACGACGAGAACCGCATCCTGACCATCGAACGGACCGACAACGGGTGGTGGTCCATCCCGGGCGGCGCCGTTGAACTCGGGGAGTCCGTCGCCCAGGCCGGGGTGCGCGAGACCGAGGAGGAGACCGGGATCCGCTGCGAGATCACCGGCCTGGTCGGCATCTACTCCGACCCCGGTCACCTCATCCATTACACGAGCAACGACGAGGTGCGGCAGGAGTTCGGAATCCTGCTCACCGCGCGCCCGCTCGGCGGCACACCCCGGCCCAGCGCCGAGTCCTCCCGCGTCGAATGGTCGGACCCGAGGGCCTTCCTGGAGAAGCTGCTCCCCGTCGATCCGATGCGCGGGTGGATCGAGCACTATCTCGCCGGGCCGGCCTCGTGGCCGCAGATCCGATGACCGTGTCGGATCCCGCGGCGGCGCTGGCCGCGGACGACGTCCAGACCCGGGAACGCCTGGACGGGTTGCGCCGCGAGTTCACCCAGATCGTCGACTCGGCCGACACCGCCACCGACGACGAGCACGACCCGGAGGGCACCACCGCCTACGACCGCGCCCGGACCGCGACTCTGATCGAGTCCGCCGAGCGCCACCTGACCGAGATCGCCGCGGCCCGCAGCCGCCTCGAGGCCGGCACGTATGGCTCGTGCGAGGTCTGCGGCAGCTCGATCCCGACCGAACGACTGGTCGCCCGTCCGACCGCCCGCACCTGCGTCGGCTGCCCGCCCCGCTGACGCCGCGGTCCCGAGGGGGTACGCCGGTCAGCGCTTGAGCCGCCGGCTGCCGCCGTGCCAGTCCTCGACCACTCCGACGTCGCCGTCCTCGACCCCGAACGCCCGCAGTTGCGGCCGCTCCCGCAGGCTGCGCTTGAACTCCGACAGTCCGGGAAAGCGCGCCAGCGCGACGACGTGGTCCCACAACTCGACGGCTTCTTTGTCGCTCGGACGACGACTGATCACCGGGCCGAAGAACGCCGGCCCGTGCGGTGGGTCGACGTGGATCAGTGGCGTCCCGACGTCGCGGCCGGTCAGCGCCAGCGCGGAGTCGGTCTCGTCCTTCAGCGGGCCGTCCCAGTCCTCGTCGTACAGGGCGTCGGAGAGCTCGGCCGGCAGCTCCGCCTCGGCGAGGATCTGCCGCGTGGTGGCCAGTTCGCGCTCCGGCTCACGGAGCGGGAAGCCCGCCGGCCAGGGCGCACCCTCGAACACCGCCCGCCCGATCGCCGCCTGCAGCGGGTCCAGGGCCTCGGGGCCGTGCTCAGCCCGGGCCCGGGCGGCCACCCGCAGCATCCGCAGCCCCGCGTCGTGCCCGGCCTCGTAGTCGGGCGGGAAGTGGCTGTCGTAGTCGATCTCGGCATTCATCAGCCGTAGCGAGACCAGCCGCCACTCGACCCGGTAGTCCCGTGCCGCCATCACCTGGCGGACCCAGGTACTGGTCAGCCACGCGAACGGGCAGACGGGGTCGAAATAGAAGTGCAGGTCGGCGTCGCGCATCCGACCACGCTGCCGCGCCCTGCCCCAATGCGCAACCAGGGACCCGACGAACGACGATCACATCGGTCGGCCTGGGGTGCCTTTGACGGGGTGGGGGAACGAATCCGGGTCGGTCCGCGGGAGCGCCATGCGATACCGTCGTCCTGCTCGGTTCGCCGGGCTTCGGGCTGTAGCGCAGCTTGGTAGCGCACCTGACTGGGGGTCAGGGGGTCGCAGGTTCAAATCCTGTCAGCCCGACCACGTTTTGGCAGGTCAGAGCCACCTTCGGGTGGCTCTTTCCGCTCGACATGACAGGTCAGCAGAACCATCGACGCAGCTACCCGGACGAGGCGCTGGCGACGGCGATCGCCACCACCCATTCGTGGCGGGCGGTTCTCCGCGCTCCGGGGCTTTCCGGCACGTCCGGGTCGGGAATCCGCTCGTCAGGCTTCATGCTGACCGTCTCGGCATGGATCACAGCCACTTCACCGGACAACGGCGCTGGACCGACTCGCAGCTCGCTGACGCGGTGACTGGATCGCGCTCCTGGAGCGAGGTGTCCTTGGCACTGGGGCTTGCCGGCGGGTCCAGCGAGAGCATGGTGCGGGCTCACGCGAGGTTCCGGCTGGATCCGCTCGAGGCGGTGAGCTCCCGGGCGCGCGCTTAGCGCCACCGCAACCAGCCGGCCCGCGCCGTAGGCTGCGCGGCCATGGAAGAAGTCGTGCGCAGCTCCCGCCCGGACGACCCGGTCGCCGCGCTGCACGACGCGCGCCGGCAGCTGTTCACGGCCCGGACGGCCCGACTGGTGCTGCGGCGGGAGCCGGTGGCGCCGCCGGCCGCCGCCGGCGGACGGGGCCTCCGAGCCCGCCTGACCCGGACGCTCGCCGCGACGGGCAAGGCGGTCGAGGGGGAGGGGATCCTCGACCTCAGCCGGCCCGGCGCGGCCTATGACCACGGGCAATTCGCGGTCACGGAGATCGGGGACAGCATCTGGGGTGGTCCGTCCGGACGGTCGCTGGACAACCTCGTCGTCGATCCGAACTGCCGCCCCGGCCCGCTGTGGTTCCTCGGCGCCGTCGAGTTCCTCAACACCGTGTCCGCGGCCGGCCAGGAAGACGTGGGCGAGACCCCCTGCCGACGGTTCCAGGTCAGCGCCGACCTTTCCGTTCGCGCCGATGTCCGGTCGGCCGAGACGAGCGGGGCGATGCAGTGGAGCCCCGCGGGCCTCGCGGACCGGGCGGCGGTGACTCTCACCGTGTGGATCGACGACCTTCACCTGCGCCGGGTCAGCGTGCCGATCGGCGATTCGATCCACACTCTTGAACTCAGCGACGTCGGTGCCAACCTGAGCCGCTTCGACTGGACTCGCCTTTCGACCTTCCGCACCTCGGTCGCGGAGGACATCCGCGGCCGGGAGAACCGGGCGTAGCACGACCTGATCCATCGTCAGACGTGCACGGCCAAGCCGCAACGGCGGGGCTCAGCGGCGACGCGGAATGCGCAGGTTCCGGCGCGGCTTCTCCGGGGCCGGACCGAACAGCGGCCAGCCCCTTCGGGAGCGGGCGAACAGTTCTGCGCCGGTCACGAACAGAATCGCCCCGAGCACCGCGCCGCCGCCCGCGGCCGCATCTCGGCCGAGACCGGAGCCGTCGACCAGCAGGTCGCCGGCCAGACCACCGAGGATCGCGCCGCCCATGCCGAGAAACGCCGTCGCGAAGACGCCGAGCGCGTAGCGCCGCTTGCGGGAAACCTTGCGCCAGAACGCCGCGCCGAACGCCACGAGCATGACGATTCGAATCACGGGCACACCTCCGCACCAGCCGGCCGGGCGGACGGCCCGCCACTCAGCGACCCTAACCAACGGCGCCCGGACCGATCGCGGTGCCGGTCTGAAGACTCAGCGGGCGCGGCGGGCCACTTCTCCGGCAGGATCCGGAGGTGGCACCGCCGATTGCCGCCGAAGCCGCGTCCGTGGCCGACCTTCTCGCGGGCGCCTCCGACCGCGTGACCGTGAGCGACGGCGCCGGCACGTCCGGCGCCCGCCTCGAACGCATGCAGATCGACGGCGTTCCGCACGTGGTCACCTATGTCGACCTGGACTCGGACCGGGCGATGCGCGCCGCGGGTTGCCTGGTGCCCGCTGCGCTGCTGCTGTGGGACGTGCCCGACCTGCTGGTACCCGTGACCAACGAGCCCATCGATCTTCCGACGTAGCGTCAGTTCCTGGACCACATGGCGGCGATGCACGCCGCGTTCTGGGACGCCGGCCCCGAGTGCGAGGTCGTTCCCACCAGCCACCGGTACCTCGATCTCCCACCCTGGCTGGCCGCGACCGAGGCGGAACTCGGAACGGACGCGCTGGTGCCACGGCTGGTCCTCGCCGGGGAGAAAGCCTTCGGCGGCTACGACGAGGAGTGGGCCTGGTGGGAGGCTCGCGCGGTCCAGGTGGCCGCGCTGCTCTGAGCCCGGTACAGCACGTGGCGGCGCAGGGGCGAGTCGGCGGGGACCAGCGGATGCTCGAAGTCCTCGGACGGGTTCCGGACCATCCCGAGGCGTTCCATCACCGCCCGCGACCGCAGGTTCGTCGCCGCGGTGAACGAGACGACCTCGGGCAGACCCAGGCTCGCGAAGGCGTAGGTGAGTGCGGCGCGGGCTCCTTCGGAGGCGTATCCATGTCCCCACCCCGCACGGGCGAGCCGCCACCCGATCTCGACCGCCGGGGTGAAGTGGGCCTCGAAGCGGGGCTCCCAGAGCCCGACGTAGCCGAGAAACGGCGGACCGTCGATCACCTCGACCGCCCAGAGCCCGTAGCCCTTGCTCGCGAACGAGGCCTCGATCCGCTCGACCATTGCGTCGCTCTCGGCGCGGGTGAGGGGGCCGAGCAGGAACTCCACGACCGCCGGGTCGGCATTCATCGCCGCGAACGGTTCCCGGTCGGCCTCCTGCCAGGGCCGCAGGAGCAGCCGATCGGTGCGCAGCACGGGTGCGGTCATGACCAGATCCAACCGGACGGCGTGAGGATTGGCCCCAAGTGGCCCGTGTCTGCGCCTCGCACTGCCGCGGTGGCGCACAATGATCTTGTGAGTGAGTCGTTTGAGGACGAGCCCCCGCAGTCGTCCGGTCGGCCGCCGGGACCGAGGCTGAACAAGCAGTGGATGCTGGCGGCCGCCGGTGGATTCGTCGTGGTGTTCATCGTGGCCGCGGCCGGCATCGCCAGTCTCTGGGACTCGGACCCGGAATTCGAGGACCAGCCCACCGGAGCGGCGCCGCCCCGGGAGTACGGCGGCCCGCTCTGGTTCACCGTCGGCGCCGCGGGTGAGACCCAGCTGGTGACCAACACCCTGCCACGCGGCGTCCCCGGGCCGGGCTCGCCGTACAACGGCGTCGCCCGCTACCTGTCCACCGAGCAGTGCTTCACCGACGGAACCAGCCTGCTCGTGTGGCCGCGTGGCTCGCGCCCCCTCGCCGACGGCTCCCGCGCCGGAGTCAATCCCGCCGACGGCATCGACCTCTACGACGGCGATTCGTTCAGCGCGAACGGCGAGACGATCCTCATCGCCGAGGCCGACGAGTTCCCTGAGGTGCCGGCCGCCTGCGCACCGAGCGGCAACGCCTTGTCGCTCAGCGCGGTGTCGAAGAACTGAACGGACGCGGCTGACGATCCGTCAGGCCGTGACGACCTGACGGAGCAGCCGTTCCACCGACTCCTCGAGCTCGGCCGCCGCGCCGATCGGGTCGGTCGTCCACCGGCCCAGCGCCTGCAGGAACAGCCCGTCGAAGACGCCGTAGACGGCCTTCGACGACAGCGTCAACGTCGTCCCGGTCAGCTCGGTGTAGCGACTGACCACCCGCCAGATCATGCCTTCGAGCCCGGCGTCGATCTCGGCGACGTCGGCCCGGAACACGTCCTCGAACATGCTCTGGTTGCGCAGGTCGTACCAGAGCCGGTGCATTGCCGCGTCGTCGCGCAACGTGGTCGCCATCGCGACCGCGAACCCGCGGGCGAGGGCCTCTCCATCGGAGGCCGAGGACACGATCTCGTCGTAGCGGGTCACGCACTCGGCCTTGTACTGGCGCACGCTGTGCGTGATCAGGTCGACCTTGTCGCGGAAGTAGTAGTGCAGGACGCCGTGCGAGAACGCGCTGTTCGCGGCGATCTCCCGCAGGCTGGTCCGGGCGTAGCCGAGCTCGGCCAGGGTGGTGCGGGTCGCGGACGCCAGCTCGTCGCGGCGCGCGGCGAACTTGTCGACGAGGCGCAGCGATACGCGCTCGGACCCGGCCGTCTCACTCACGCCCCTTATGAAAGCAGCCCGACCCTGGCAATTTCCAGAGTTTCTTTGACAGTTGCCCAAGAAACTCTTGACGGGTGTCCAGGATCCGGGCTTGGCTATGGCCCAGATCACTCATCCAGCCCTCGGGAGGACTTCCATGGCCGTTTTCGACCTGACGGGACGCAAGGCACTCGTCACCGGGGGAGCGCGCGGACTGGGCTCCGGCATGGCGGCCGCCCTGGCCGACGCCGGCGCGTCCGTCGCCATCGGTGACATCGCCGAGGACCTCGGCAAGGCCACCGTCGAAGAACTCAAGTCCAACGGGAAGACCGCGGAGTTCATCCAGCTCGACGTCACCAGCGAGTCCAGCTGGGAGGCCGCGGTTCAGCAGACCGTGTCCGCCCTCGGCGGCTTCGACATCCTCGTGAACAACGCCGGCATCGAGCTCTCCAGCCTGGTCGTCGACATCAGCCCCGACGACGTCCGCCGCATGATGGACGTCAACGTGGTCGGCACGATGCTCGGCGTCAAGCACGCCTTCCGCGCCATGCGCCCCGGCGGCGCGGCGGGCAACGGCGGCTCGGTCATCAACATCGCCTCCGTCGCCGCGACCATCGCCTTCCCGGCGATCGCCGGCTACTCGGCGTCCAAGTCCGCGGTCGACCGCCTCACCCGCGTCGCTGCGGTGGAGTCCGGCAAGCTCGGCTACGGCGTCCGCGTGAACTGCATCTACCCGGGCCTGGTGCCGACCGAGATGGGCACCAAGCTGGCGATGGACATCGTTGAGATCGGGCTCGCGCCCGACATCAACGCCGCAATCGGCATGGTCGTCGAGCAGACGCCGCTCGGCCGCCTCGGCGAGGTCGGCGACATGGCCGACGTCGTGGTCTTCCTCGCCTCGGACGCTGCCCGCTTCGTCACCGGCGCCGGCATCGCGGTCGACGGTGGCATGGGTACCTGACGGCCCCTCATCCCGCTCGACATCTTCGTCCCCATCCCCAGCCCTTCGAAGGAACCCCCATGAGTGACAAGCCGGTCGTCGTTTACGGCGCCTCCGGATACACGGGCCGTCTGGTCTGTGAATTCCTGATCAAACTGAAGATTCCCTTCATCGCGGCCGGCCGCGATCTGGGCAAGTTGAAGGCGGGTCTGGACACCGTCCCGGGTCTGGATTCCGGCGACTTCGAGATGGTCGAGGTGGCGCACAACGTCGAGGCGCTCACCGAACTCCTGACCGGCGCCAAGGCGATGTGCAACATGGTCGGCCCCTTCATGGAGTTCGGTCCGGCATCGGTCGAGGCGTGCCACAACGCCGGTGTGCACTACATGGACACCACCGGTGAGCAGGACTGGATGATGTGGTGCCGCGAGGAGTTCGGCGCCAAGTTCGCCGAGAAGAACCTGCTGCTCTCCCCGGGCATCGCGCAGATGTACACCACCGGTGAGATCGCGGCGAACTACTGCCTCGAGAACGACGGCCTGGACACGCTCGACATGTCGGTGTTCTGGAAGGGTCAGCCGACCGTCGCCTCGACCGCGACGATCGTGCAGAACGCCGTGCTGTCGAAGGCCCTGTTCCTGGAGAACAACGAGCTCGTCGAGTGGCCGGCGGACGTCGGCCTGTACTCGCTCACCGTTCCCGGCCAGCACGAGCCGGGCCTGGCCCTGCCGTGGGGTGGCACCTCGTCCCCGATCTGGTTCCAGAACGACGACCGGGTGCGCAACGTCAAGGTCCTCGGCGGCGTCATCAACCGGCCGCTGATGGAGGCCGTTCCCGGCCTGGTCGCCCAGATGCTGGAGCTCACGGCGGGCAAGTCCCTGGAGGAGACCCGGGCGATCCTGGCCGGCGTCGCCGCCCAGGTGAACAACACGTACCCGCCGCGCGAGGACCCGCACGTCAACATCTCGATCGACTCGGTGTACGCGTCCGGCCCGCTGGCCCGCGCGCACACCGTGATCTACGGCAACTGCAACTACCAGCAGACGGGCCTGCTGCAGGCCTACGCGGCCCAGCAGTGCTTGGACTCGACGCCGAAGCAGGTCGGCTTCGCCTCGGCCTGCCAGGCTTTCGGCCACCGCGAGCTGCACGGCGTGCTGAAGTCCTTCGATCTGTCGATGGACGCGATCACCACGTACCACGGCTGATCACCTCGAACTCCTCGGGCGGGTCGCGACATCCCACAGCGGCCCGCCCTTGGTATGTCCGGACGGTCCTAGGCGCGGAAGTCGAGCCGCACGATCGCGGGCATCACACGCCGAATCCCCGGCAGCGCGCGACCCAGGGGGAGCCAGAACTTGGTGATCGCACCCGGGCCACCCGCAGGAGTCACGGTGCGGACTCCCGCAATCTGCGGGTGCAGCCGGCGCAACCGGGCGTGGTCACCCGCATTCAGCCCGAAGGGCATCGCCGGGGCCCGGTAGCCGTTCGGGGTGCGGATCAGTCCGCGCTTGCTCAACGCGGAGAACCAGACCGGGACGGTGTCGAAGAGGAACACGCCGCGCCGGAAGCGTTCGGCGCAGCGCGCGATCAGCGCCGCGACCTCGCGCGGCGGCAGATACATCAACAGGCCCTGCGCGACCACCACCACCCGGTCCGTGGGCTGGGCGTCGAGGGCGTCGAACCAGGTGTCGTCCAGAGCCGAACCCGCGAAGAGCCGCCGCCGGGGCGGGTCATCACCGACCAGCTGTTGCCGGATCGCCGCCGTCTCCGGGAGGTCGACGGTGAACCACCGCACCCGCCCGTTGTCGACCCGCCAGAACTGCGTCTCCAGACCTTCGCCCAGCGCCACCACCACCGCGTCCGGGTCGCTCGCCAGCACGCCGAGGACCTCGCGGTCGAAAGTCAGCGCCCGCTCCCCGAGATAGCCCTCCATCCCGGTGGCGAGCCCGCCGAACCGCTCCGCGAAAGGAAAGTCGAGTGCCTCGACCAGCTCTGCGGCCTTCGGGTCGTGCAGCTTTGAGCCGGGGCGCGCGCCGTCCCGCGCGCGGTGGTAGAGCGTCCACAGCGTGGTCTCCGGGACGCCCTCCAGCGCGACCTTCAGCCGGGGCGGAGTCGAACCCGTCCGATCCTCGCTGTCGGTCAAGCCGGCGAACCCGGCGCCACCGGCTGGGCGGAGCGGATCCAGTACTCGTTGAGCGCGTTGTTGGTCTTGATGAACCAGACGAACGGGCCGATCAGGAACAACAGGAAGCCGGGGATGTACCAGGCGCCGGTCGCACCACTGACGGGCTTGGGCGCGCCGCGCAGCTCGTACATCTTGCCGACCTCGGACGAGGTCAGGAACGGCGACGCGACGCCCACCACGACGGCGATCACCAGGGCGAGACCACCGCCAAGACCGTTTCCGCTGTGGCGCTTCATCTCCTCGTGGACCTGGTAGTACCAGACCAGTCCATAGATCCCGAAGGTGACGAAGAAGAGCAGGATGGATGTGCCCGTCGCCCGCACCTGGCCGAGCGCACCGAGCGGTGCCTGGTAGTAGCCACCGGGTCCGACGGTGCCCTGGGGCGGCGCGCCGTACGCCGGAGGCTGGCCGTACGCCGGAGGCTGGCCGTACGCCGGAGGCTGGCCGTACGCCGGAGGCTGGCCGTACGCCGGAGGCTGCGACCCGGCCGGCGGCGCGTCGTAGGTCGGCGGCTGCCCGTACGGGGGAGCCGGCTGTCCGGCCGGGGGCGGTGCCGAGTAGGGGTCAGCGGGAGGGGCAGGGTCCGTAGCGCCGGGCGGGTTCCACGGCTGGTTGGGATCGGTCACGGCCCGTCCTCCCACGACTTGAGTAGCGACTTCGCTCAAGCTACTGGGGCTTGCCACAATGGGCCAGCGATCAGAAATGCCACGCGGGCGGAGAGTTGAGCACTGGATGAGTGAGCCGGGCGGCAGAAGTGCCGACGACCTCGAGCGCCTGTTGCTCGGTGGGGACCCGGACATCTCCCTCGCCGCTCTCGCGGACGCAGCCGGGCTGAATCCGGAGATCGCCAGCCTGTTCTGGCACGCCCTCGGGTTCCCCGACACCGAGCCGGCCGGCCGGATGTTCACCCGCGGCGACAAGGACGCGATCGCCACCCTGGCGCGCCTGGTCACCGACATCGGATCCGACGAGGAGTTCGTCGTCGGCCTGATCCGGGCCGTGGGGCACCAGATGGCCCGGCTCGCGATGTGGCAGGTCATCGCCCTCGTCGAGCAGATGAGCGATCAGGCGGGGGACGGCGAGGCCGGCGCGGCCCGGGCGGTCGACTTCCTCTACCACCACGTCGACGACTTCGGCCCGCTGCTCGTCTACGCCTTCCGCCGCCACCTGGCCGCGGTCGTCAAATGGCGACTCGACCGGGTGGCCGAGGACGCCCGGCGCATGCGGCTCTCGGTGGGATTCGCCGACATGGCCGGGTACACCCGGCTCAGCCGCAACATGGACCCCCTCGAGCTGTCGCGCCTGGTTCACCGCTTCGAGACGGTGTCCTCCGACGTCGTCCTGCGCCAGGGCGGCCGCGTCATCAAGACAGTGGGTGACGAGATCCTCTTCGTCTCCGACACCGCCGCGCAGGCCGTCGACATCGGCCTGGATCTCGCGGAGTCGATGGACCTCGATCCGATGTTGCCCGAGGTGCGGGTCGGGATCGCCACCGGCGACGTCGTGGCGCGGATGGGTGACGTCTACGGTCCGACGGTGAACCTGGCGAGCCGCCTGACCAGCCTGTCCAACCCCAGCCGTGTGCTGATCGAGGGCACCACGGCCGCCGCGATCGGGAACGCTCCCCACCTGGAGGCGGCGACCCTCGGTGAGGCGGTCCTCCAGGATTTCGGCACCGTTCACATGTTCGGCGTCCGCCGCACCTAGTCGCCGTCGGCTCTTCACTGGTGGGCAACACCGGCGAAACACCGCCCCGCCACGCTGGGACCACGAGACCTTCTGACCTGCGGTGGTCGCGGTCGGCCGGCGGGGGCCCATCCGATCGCACGACCCACCCAGGACGGCGTGCCGCCTGCCCCACCGCGTCCTGTGGGCAGGCGGCACGCCAACCGTCCGCTCCTTGATCGGTAAAGTCAGCGCGTGACAGGGGACGTGGCGACCGGCAACCAGGACCGGATTCTGACCCTGCCCAACGTGCTCAGCGCCCTGCGACTGGCCGGGGTACCGGTGTTCCTCTACCTGGTGCTCGGGCCGGAACGGGACGGCCTCGCGCTGTGCGTGCTGATGTTCGCGGGCTTCACCGACTACGCGGACGGCTGGCTCGCCCGCAAGCTCAACCAGACCAGCCGGCTGGGGCAGCTTCTCGACCCCGCGGCGGACCGCCTGTACATCCTGGCCACGTTGATCGGGCTGACGGTGCGCGACATCGTCCCGCTGTGGCTCACGCTCGCGCTGATCGCCCGGGACCTTCTGCTCGTCGCCTGCGTCCCGACGTTGCGCAAGCTTGGCTACGGCCCGGCGCTACCCGTCCACTATCTGGGTAAGGCCGCAACGTTCAACCTGCTCTACGCCTTCCCGCTCCTGCTGCTCGGGGACGGGACCGGGGACATGACGACTGTCCAGACCTTGGCCAACGTCTTCGGGTGGGCTTTCGCTATCTGGGGTAGCGGGCTGTACTGGTGGGCGGGCGTGCTGTACGTGGTTCAGGTGCGGAGCCTGGCGGCAGCCGACCGCCGGACCTGACCGCGGAAGAACGGACGGGAGGCACGGGTGAAGGCCGTCGTCATGGCCGGGGGAGAGGGCACCCGACTGCGCCCGATCACCGTCTCGATGCCCAAGCCCCTGCTGCCGGTCGTCAACCGACCGGTCATGGAACACGTGCTCCGCCTGCTGCGTCACCACGGGCTCTCCGACGTCGTCGTGACCGTGCAGTTCCTCGCCTCGCTGGTGCGCAACTACTTCGGCGACGGCGAAGAGCTCGGGATGTCGATCACGTATGCGACCGAGGAGGTCCCGATGGGGACCGCCGGGAGCGTGAAGAACGCCGAGGACGCGCTGCGGGACGACACCTTCCTCGTCATCTCCGGCGACGCGCTCACCGACATCGACCTCTCCGCGGTGATCCGGTTCCACCGCGAGAAGAAGGCGATGGTGACGGTGTGCCTGACGCGGGTGGCCAACCCGCTCGACTTCGGCATCACGATCCTCGACGAGAACGGCCGCGTCGAGCGCTTCCTGGAGAAGCCGAGCTGGGGCCAGGTCTTCTCCGACACGGTCAACACCGGCATCTACGTGATGGAGCCCTCGGTCTTCGAACACGTCCCGACCGACGAGCCCTCCGACTGGTCGGGCGACATCTTCCCGCTGTTGCTCAAGGAGGGCCTGCCGGTCTACGGCTACGTGGCGGACGGCTACTGGGAGGACGTCGGTACCCACGAGAACTACCTCAAGGTGCAGGCCGACGTGCTCTCCGGCGCGGTCGCGACCGCGGACAAGGACGGGTTCGAGGTCAAGCCCGGCGTCTGGATCTGCGAGGGCGCCGAGGTCGACCCGAGCGTGGAACTGCGCCCGCCGCTGTTCATCGGGGACTACGCCAAGGTCGAGGCCGGGGCCACGTTGCGCGAGTACACCGTGATCGGCAGCAACGTCGTCGTGAAGAGCGGCGCGTTCCTCGACCGCGCGGTCATCCACGACAACGTCTACATCGGTCCCGGCACCAACCTGCGGGCGTGCGTGGTGGGCAAGAACACCGACGTGATGCGCGGGGCACGGATCGATCAGGGCGTGGTGATCGGCGATCACTGCCTGATCGGCGAGGAAGCGATCATCAGCGCCGGGGTGAAGATCTACCCCTCCAAGACCATCGACGCCGGCGCCGTGGTCAATCAGAACGTCATCTGGGAGGCCCGGGGTCAACGCGCGCTGTTCGGACCCCGGGGCGTCTCCGGCATCGTCAACGTCGAGATCACCCCCGAGCACGCGGTCCGGCTTGCAAGCTCGTATGCGACCACCTTGAAGAAGGGCGACACCGTGCTCACCGCGCGGGACGGCTCCCGCGCCGCACGCGCGCTCAAGCAGGCCGTGATCGCTGCCCTGCAGGCCTCGGCGATCAACGTCCGCGACCTGGAGATGCAACCCCCGCCGGTGGCCCGCCTCGAGGCCACCCGGGGCCACGCCGGGGGCGTGCTGATCCGGACCACGCCGGGAGTGCCGGAGAGCGTCGACATCCAGTTCATCGACGCCACCGGAGCGGACCTCTCCGCCGCGCACCGCCGCCGCGTCGAACGCGTCTTCAGCCGCCAGGAGTACCGCCGCGCCTTCCCCGGTGAGATCGGCGACCTCACCTTCCCGGGGCGGGTGGTCGAGCACTACGTCAAGCAGGTCCTCAACACGGTGGACACCAGTGGCGTCCCCCGGGGCGGGTCGTCGCCGGACATGAAGGTCGTGGTGGACGCCGGCAGCGGCGCCGCCGGGCTCCTGCTGCCGCGGGTCGTGGGCGGCCTCGGCGTGGACGTGCTCACGGTCAACCTGGGTATCGACGAGGCCCGGCCCACGCAGATGCCCGAGGACAAGGTGCGCGCGTTGGCCCGTCTCGGTGAACTCGTGGCCTCGTCGAAGGCCTCCTTCGGTGTGTACTTCGACCCGCTGGGGGAGCGCATCTCCCTGGTGGACGAGCGGGGTGTGCCGGTCGCCGACGACCGGGCGCTGCTGGTCGTGATGGACCTGGTCGCGGCGGAGCGCCGCGGCGGGCGGATCGCGCTCCCGGTGACGACGACGCGCGTCGCCGAGAAGGTCGCCGGCTTCCACGGCGTGGAGATCGCCTGGACCGCAACGTCCTCCGACGACCTCGCCCGAGCGGTCACCGACCCGCGCCTGATCCTCGGCGGGGATGGGCGCGGCGGGTTCGTCATCCCCGAGGTCGGCAACGCCATCGACGGGACCGCGGCGTTCGTCCGACTCGTCGGACTGATTGCGCGGACCCAACTGACGCTGAGCCAGATCGACGCCCGGATCCCGCGCG
Organism: uncultured Actinomycetota bacterium; assembly: GCA_963756785.1. Classification (GTDB taxonomy): domain Bacteria; phylum Actinomycetota; class Actinomycetes; order Sporichthyales; family Sporichthyaceae; genus Sporichthya. Next base: position 595,927 of record CAVWPF010000007.1, on the reverse strand, counting down.
CTCACGTCCTCTACCGCGATCTGCCGACGCCGTGGGCGCTCAAGGGCAAGGTCATGCGCGCTGTCGTCGAGGCCGCCGGGCACCGCCAGATCGACACCACCGACGGCGTCCGCGTCGTTCAGCGGGACGGCAGCTGGGTGATGGTCCTCCCGGATCCCTCCGAGGCCTACACCCATCTATGGGCCGAGGCCGACAACGACGCGGCCGCCGCGGCCCTCGCCGAGGAGTGGTGCGGCGTGGTGGAGCAGGCAGCCGGCTGACGGCCCTCCCGCAGCAGAGCGGTCTCTCGTGGAACGATGCAGTCATGAATGATGCGTCGACGCGCCGCCCCGACGCGTCGATGTCCCTGCTCGCCGACCTGATGGCCAACACCCTGGACGAGGGTTACCAGCGCGAGGCGACCCGCCGGGCGGCCGTCGAGGCGGCCGGGCTCGCCGACGGTGCCGAACCCGGCCCGCGCCCGGCCCGGACCAGCTGGCGCGGCGGAATCGCCCTGATGGTGGCCCTCGGCGCCGCCGGTCTGGTGCTCACCGTCGCCGCGCGGCAGACGCACGACAACGCGCCGGCGGTGGCCCAGCAGCGCAACGACCTGATCGATCGCGTCCGGCTCGAGACCGATGCCGCCGACGACCTCCAGGGCCGGCTGGTGGCGTTGCGCGCCGAGGTCGACGGGGTCCGCGACGAGGCGCTCGCCGCGACCTCCGCGGGTTCGGTGGCCCGGACCGAACTCGAACGCCTTTCGGCACTGGCGGGGGTCAGCCCGGTCCGCGGCCCCGGGATCAAGGTCGTCGTCGACGACGCACCCAGCGGGAGCCTGCGTGCGGACAGTGCCACGGGGAGGGTGCTGGACACCGACCTGCAGCGCCTGCTCAACGGGCTCTGGGCCGCCGGCGCGGAGGCGGTCTCGGTGAACAACCAGCGACTGACCCAGCTGACCGCGGTCCGCTCCGCCGGCGATGCGATCCTCGTCGCCTACCGCCCTCTGAGCCCGCCCTACGAGGTGCTCGCGATCGGCAACCCTGACGACCTCGAGGTCGACTTCGTCGACGGCCCCGGCGGGCGCTGGTTCACCACGCTCGCGGGGTTCGGGATCCGTTTCCGGGTGACCGCGGAAGAGGATCTGCGCCTGCCTGCCGCATCCGGGGTGACTCTGCGCAACGCGGAGCCGACCGCGGAGGCCGACGAATGATCGGCGCCCTCGGCCTCCTCGTCGGCATCGCGATGGGTCTGTTCTTCGACCCGACGGTTCCGGTCTGGATGCAGCCCTACCTGCCGATCGCGGTCGTGGCCGCCCTCGACGCGCTGTTCGGCGCGCTCCGGGCGCTGCTGGACGGGATCTTCAGCGACAAGGTCTTCGTGGTCTCGTTCATCGCCAACGTCCTCGTCGCCGTCCTCGTCGTGTTCATCGGCGACCGGCTCGGCGTCGGCGGGCAGCTGACCACCGGGATCATCGTCGTGCTCAGTATCCGGATCTTCTCCAACGTGGCCGCGATCCGCCGCCACCTGCTCTCGGCCTGACGCATGACGGACCAGCCTTCGGACCAGCCTTCGGACCAGCCTTCGACCAGCCCGTCGACCAGCCGGACGCGAGCCTGGACTACGGGTCGAGGCCCGGTGACCGCGAGGACGAGACGCTGCTGATCGCCGGCCACCAGGTCGGCGGGCGGCCGGCCGACGCCGCGCCCCCGCAGCCGGACCCGGGGCCGCCGCAGGTCCCCCCGACCCTGCCGCACATCTCGCCCGGTTTCTCCCCGCCCCCGGCCGGGGTCCGTGGGCTGCTCGCCGCCCTGCGGGTCCGCCGGGCCGCACCCACGCAGCTGGTCATCGCCGTCCTGTGCGGCCTGCTCGGGTTCTTCGCCGTCGTGCAGCTCCGGCTGCAGGACGACGACAACCTGCGCACCGCGCGTCAACCAGACCTGATCCGCATCCTGGACGACCTCAACGACCGCTCCGACCGCCTCGACAGCGAGATCCGTGACCTCGAGCAGCGCAAGGTGGAGCTCCAGACCGGCTCCGACCGGTCCAAGGCCGCGCTCATCGAGGCCCAGGAGCGTCGCGCGGTGCTCGGCATCCTGGCCGGCACCGTCCCCGCGCGCGGGCCGGGCATCGTCCTGCGTATCGCCGACCCCCAGCAGAAGGTCGACGCGGCGGTGCTGCTGGACACCCTGCAAGAGCTGCGCGACGCCGGGGCGGAGGCCGTCCAGATCAATGACGTGCGGGTCGTGGCGAGCACCGACTTCCTCGACGCCACCCCCGGCAGCGTGCGGATCGACGGGCAGGTGGTGGCCGCGCCGTACCTGTTCAAGGTCATCGGCGACCCGGATACCCTCGACCCCGCGTTGCGGATCCCCGGCGGGGTGTTCGCGGTTCTCGGCGAACGGGGCGCGACCCCGACCGTCGAGACCCGTCAACAGATCACGGTGGACGCCACGCGTCCGGCCGCGGACCTCGATTACGCCCGGCCGAATGAGAACAGCTGACCCACGAGAGGCCCGCATGTCCGTCCCCGACGAGCTGAAGTACACCGCCGAGCACGAGTGGGCCCGATCCACCGAGACCGGCGCGGTACGGGTCGGCATCACCGACCACGCCCAGGAGCAACTGGGAGACATCGTCTTCGTCTCGCTGCCCCAACCGGGGGACAAGGTCGAGGCCGGATCGCCGTGCGGCGAACTGGAGTCGACCAAGAGCGTCAGCGAGATCTACGCGCCGGTTTCCGGCGAGATCGTCGCGGTGAACTCGGCCATCGAGACCGCCCCGGAACTCGTCAACTCCGAGCCCTACGGCGGCGGCTGGATGTTCGAGGTCCGGCCGGACAACGCGGAGGCCCTGACCGAACTGTTGACGGCTGCGGAATACGCCGCGGGAATCGAGTAGGACTCGGTTGACCCTCTGATCTTGCGGCACATAAGTTTCGTGGACGCTCAACCTCAGGTACAGGGAAAGGCCGGAGCAATGTATTGCAGCCAGTGCGGCCACCGGCCTCCCGACGACGCACGGTTCTGTCCGAACTGTGGCGCGGCGCTCGCCGGCGCCCCGGGCGGCGCCGACGGGTCGGAGAACACCTCGTCCATCACGATTGCGGGCCTGGAGGTCGAGGCCGAGGCGGGCCTGCTCTCGCCCGGTGATCAGGCCGCCGTCGACGCCCTGCCGCCGGGGTCGGCCCTGCTGATCGTCCAGCGCGGCCCGCAGTCCGGCAGCCGGTTCCTGCTCGACGCGGACGTCACCCGGGCCGGTCGGCACCCGGACAGCGACATTTTTCTCGACGACGTGACGGTGTCCCGCCGCCACGCGGATTTCGACCGGATCGGGGACGGCTCGTTCCGGGTCCAGGACGCGGGCAGCCTCAACGGCACCTACGTCAACCGGGAACGCATCGAGGAGGCCGTCCTCTCCGGCGGCGACGAGGTCCAGATCGGCAAGTACCGGCTCGTCTTCTTCGCCTCGGCGCCGGGTGCACCAGGCGAGGAGGCGGCGCCGGCGAGCACGTCGTGAGTTCCGCCGTGCCGGCCGGCAACTCGCACCTGAGCATCGGGGAGGTGCTCGCCTGCCTCCGCCCGGATTTCCCGGAGCTGACGATCTCCAAGATCCGGTTCTATGAGGCGGCCGGCCTGGTGGAGCCCGCGCGGACCGCGGCCGGCTATCGCAAGTTCTCCACGCGCGATGTGGAGCGCCTGCGTTACGTCCTCACCGCCAAGCACGACCACTACCTGCCGCTGCGGGTGATCCGGGATCAGCTCGAGGCCATCGACTCCGGGCAGAACCCGCTGGTGGATCGGGGCGGCAACGCCCCGGGGCCGGCTCCGCAGTTCGATCTGAGCCCCTCCGACGTGCGCCTCACTCGTGAGCAGATGCTCGCCGAGACGGGGCTCGACGACGACCAGCTGGCGGCGATCGATGAATCGGGCCTGCTGCACCGGCGTCGCGGTGGTTACTACGACGCCGATGACGTGGTCATCGCCACGATCGTCGCGGAACTGGGTCGGTTCGGCCTCGAGCCCCGCCATCTGCGCGCCTTCAAGGGAGCGTCCGATCGCGAGGTGGGTCTCGTCGAGCAGGCCGTGGTCCAGCCGAACACTCGGCGCCGCGGCAACGCCGGACTGGAGCGGAGCCGCGACACGGCGGCAGAGTTGGCGACTCGCCTCGTGCGCCTGCACGCGGCCCTCCTCCAGGCTGGGCTTCGCCACACCCTGAGCCCCTGAGCCCGGGTACTGTGACGATGTGAACCAGCTCGACGTCGTCGGTGTCCGCGTGGAAATGCCCGCCAATCAGCCGATAGTTCTGTTGCGCGAGACCTCGGGGGAGCGGTACCTGCCGATCTGGATCGGCGCCGTCGAAGCGACCGCAATCGCTTTCGCCCAGCAAGGGGTGGTCCCGGCCCGGCCGATGACCCACGACCTGTTCCGCGACGTCCTCAAGGCCCTCGGGCAGGAGCTTGAGCAGGTCCGCATCACCGGTCTGCGCGACGGCGTCTTCTACGCCGAGCTGCACTTCACCGGAGGCATCGAGGTCAGCGCCCGGCCCTCGGACGCGATTGCGCTCGCGCTGCGGACGGGAACCCCGATCTTCGGGAGCGAGGAAGTCCTCGACGAGGCCGGGATCGCGATCCCGGACGAGCAGGAGGACGAGGTCGAGAAGTTCCGGGAGTTCCTCGACACCATCTCGCCGGAAGACTTCGACACCACCGGCTGAGGGCCGGACTCCTACCCGCCGACGTAACAGTCGTCCCATCAGCCCCTTCCGTCACACGCTGGTGCGGCGAGTTGCGTTGACGGGCCCCGGCACCCCGCCTACCTTCAACAACAGAAACGTCTCCGGTGTAATTACCTGGCCGGGACATGTGGCAGGAGGCGCCGTGAGCGACACCCCGGGTACCCCCGCGACCGGTACCTCGCCGGATCCGCGCGCCGTGCTGGCGGCGGGCGAGCAGGGTCTGTTGTTCGAGCCGGAGATCACCTCGCTGACCGAGGACGTCGGCTACCGCGGCCCGACCGCCTGCGCCGCCGCCGGCATCACCTACCGGCAGTTGGACTACTGGGCACGCACCGGGCTCGTCGAGCCGAGCATCCGGCCGGCGACCGGCTCCGGGACGCAGCGGCTGTACGGCTTCCGCGACATCCTCGTGCTCAAGATCGTCAAGCGGCTGCTGGACGCGGGCGTCTCGTTGCAGCAGATCCGTCAGGCCGTCACGCATCTCACCAACCGCGGGATCTCCGACCTCGCCACGCTCACGCTGATGAGCGACGGCGCCACCGTGTACGAGTGCACCTCCGCGGACGAGGTCGTCGACCTCCTCCAGGGCGGCCAGGGCGTGTTCGGCATCGCGGTGGGCCGGGTCTGGCAGGAAGTCGAAGGATCGCTGGCCGAGCTGCCGGGCGAGCGTCCCGAGCCGGCGGCGGACTCACCGGCCGACGAGCTGGCCCAACGGCGGGCCCGCCGCACCGGCTGAACGCTCCACCCAAACGCGAAAACGCCGCCTGAACCCGTCGGGGTCAGGCGGCGTACGTATCTCGTCAGCGGTCAGGCGGCGTTCGTGCCCTGCCCGCGGTCCGTCGGTCGCCGGGGAGCGACCACTTCGCCGTCGGGCAGCAGTTCGCCGGTGTCGTCGAAGAGCACGACGCCGTTGCAGAGCAGGCTCCAGCCTTGCTCGGGGTAGCAGACCAGGGTCAGCGCGGCCTCACGGTTGGAGGCAGCAGCGGGCGGACAGATGGGCCGGTGCCGGCACGTCGTGCCAGTGATCGTCGTTGTCACGTGCACAGCCTGCCCCCTCCGTCCCTCGTGTACCTACCGTCCCGGTACCGGTCGCGGCGAAGTTCTGATTAACACTGGGCTCGTCCGGGGGGCGTCGGGGGCGGAGCCCCCGACGGTGAACATCCGGTCAGGCCTCGCGCGGCAGGTCCATCGCCATCACCGGCTTGGTGGTGGGGCGCTTCGAGCCACCCGCCGGCTCCTCGGTCACGGCCAGCGCGGTCGCGTCGCCCGGTCCGGGGAACAGCCTCGTGTAGTTCTCCTTGCCGTCGGGGTCGAACGTGCCCATGGAGGTCACGGCCGAGCCCGGTCCGAGGAGCCACACCTGGTAGGTGCGCTTGTCGCCCGGATCCTTGAGCCCGTGCGCCATGAACACCATCCCGCCCATGCTGCGGGACATGGTCAACGCCGCGGTGACCGCCGACCCGTCGCCCGACCGCACCGTCTGGGCGTCAGCGGCGGTCTGCACGGCGGCGACCGCGTCGATCGAGGGCCCGTCCGCACCGTCCGAGGACAGCCCCCAGCTGCCCACGCCGACGGCGACGACGACAGCGGCCGCGGCGGCCGACAGCGTCAGGCGACGCAAGCGGGAGGCGTTCTTCCGCCCCCTCGCCTCCTCAAGGGTGCTCACGACCGGCGGCAACTGGCGGGTCTGCGCCACTTCGGCCATCAGCCGCTCCCGGAATCCGGGCGGCGGGCGCTCGGCCGCTGCGATACCCAGCAGGGTCGCGGTGGCGACCAGTTCGGCCACCTCGTCCCGGCAGTTCGCGCAGCTCCCCAGATGCGCGACGAAAGCGTCGTGTTCCTCATTGGTCAACGCACCGGTCGCATACGCACCGGTGAGCAGGTGCAGGTCTGCGTCGCTCATGCGGTCACCCCCAAGCAGTCGCGCAGGCGGATGAGACCGTCGCGCATTCTCGTCTTCACTGTGCCGAGTGGCACATCCAGTAGTTCGCCCACCTCGCGGTAGGTGTAGCCCCCGTAGTAGGCGAGCCCGACGGACTCCCGTTGCAGGTCGGTCAGCGACCCGAGGCAGCGGCGCACCGCTTCCTTCTCCAAACGGGTCTCCACGGCTTCGGAGACGTCGTCGTAGGACGGTTCGTACGTCTGGGGCGCCAGCTTGCGGACCCGCTCGGTCGCCGACTGTTCGGACCGCACCCGGTCCACCGCGCGGCGGTGGGCCATGGTCATGATCCACGCCATTGCGCTGCCCTGCGCCTCGTCGAAGCGCGACGCGGTGCGCCAGACGGTCAGGAGGACCTCCTGGGCGACCTCCTCGGACTGCGCGGGGTCGCGGAGAACACGTTTGACCAGGCCGTACACCGGACCCGAGACCCGCGTGTACACGGCCTCGTAGGCGGCGTTGTCGCCCTTGGCGACCGCGACCATCAGGTCTTCGAGACGCTCCGGCGCCTGATCGGCCGAGGCGGCTCCGACGGCTCGGAGTCTCACGGGACGTTCATTCATGTCATCCCTTCGGAGCCGACCCGATCTTGGCTTGCCGCGCAGGTCAGTCTGCGGGAAAGGCCTTCTGGAGGGCGTCGACCACGCCGATCATGGCAGCCAACTGGGCGCGCAGGCGCTTGTCGGCGTTGGCCGGGTCGATCGCACCCTTGCTGAGGGTGCCGAAGAACTTCGACACGGTGCCCAGGTAGGCGTCCAGGGCGTCCGTGGCCGTCCGCCGGCCGGCCAGGTCGTTCTCGAGCACGCTGCGCGCGTAGTTCTCCAGGTCACGCAGGTGGACGCGCCAGCCCTGCAGGAACTCGGCCTCCTTGAACGGATTGCTGAGCTCGCGGACCGCAGCGGCGATCTGCTTGGAGTTGTCGTCCAGGCTCACCTGGACGCGCCGGTAGTTGGTGCCCACCAGGCCCGCCGCGCCCTGCTTGAAGGCGACCTGGAACGCCATCACCACGAGGTAGGAATGGCCGGTCATGGTGGCGGTCAGCGTGTTGCGCAGTTCGGCGGCCTCGTCATAGACGCTGCCCTTGCGGTCGGTGGCGGTCGCGAGGCCGGCGGCGAGCCGCTGCGTGATCTCGGGCATCTCGTCGGCCGCTTCGCGCAGGGCGACGAAGCTCTCCCCGGCCCGGTCGGCGATTCCGTCGATCGCCTCGGTGATCGCGTCCAGGTAGTCGCCCAGGTCGGCTCGTACCACCGACGACGAGAGCCGGCCCGACGTGATCTCGCGGAAGTACTGCCCGGCCTGCAGGCGCCAGGTGTCCAGCTCGCGGCGCGCTGTGCGCTGATCGGCCGTGCTCTCGCCGCGGGCGGACAGGGCGTAGTCGGTGAGCAGGCCCACGTGCTCGCGCCAGGACTTTCCGAAGTCATAGTCGTCGAGGTCGAAGGGCGGCTCGGTCGCCGTCGGGGACGGCGAAGCCTTCTTTCCGCCCTTGCCTTTCTCGCCCTTGTCGCCGGGGTTCGCCGAGGGCTTCGTCGGCGGGGGCGTGGGATCGGCGGCGGGCAGCACGCGGGACATGCCCTTGCCGCCACTGCCTCCCTTGCCGCCCCGACCGTCCGCCTCGGCCTCCAGCGACTTCACGAGCTTGATGAACTTCGTGGAGTTGGTCTCGACCGCCGCCCAGGCGGCTTCGGCCTGCGGGCTCTTGCGATCGGTCTGGTAGACGGTGCTGATCGCCGAACCGGTGGCGTAGACATGGGTGGCCAGCAGCGAGGTCAGGTCGGCCGCGAGGTCGGACGCGGGCGAGGCCACGGCCCCGGACCGCTTGTCCGCGATCGCGATGCCGCGGGCGAGCACCTGGGCCAGGGCGGGCGCCTGGGCAGCGGCGTCCACGGCGCCGCTGTAGGGGTCGTCGTAGGCCGACGGGGTGATCGCGAAGCCCAGGTCAGGGGCCGGAGCCGCCTTCGTGGCGTCCGGTCCGGGTGTGTCGGTGCCGCCGCCGCCCCCGCACCCGGTCGCGCCCGTGAGGACGGCCAGGGCCGCGGTGGTGGCCACCGCGCGGCGGGGCGTCGCTCGCAGTCTGTCCAGCACAGGCGAATTGTGCCCCACCGGTTCCTCGGCCCCGACCAGGTGCGGGCGATGCCCGGGGAGAACAATGACGCTGCGCCCACGTCCGGAGGTTCGTATGTCGCAGGTCCCGTCCGTTACCGACCCGCTGGGCCCGATCCTGTGGCAGGCGTCACCCGAGCGGGCCGCGGGCAGCACCTTGCGTGCGTTCCTGGACTGGCTGGGGGAGCGCGAAGGCCGCGAGTTCCCGGACCACAGCGCGCTCTGGGCCTGGTCCACCCAGGAGGTGGACCGGTTCTGGACCGCGATCTGGGACTTCACCGGCGTGACCGCCTCGACCCCGTACACGGCCGTCCGCGAGGGCGAGGGCATGCCCGGGGTGCGCTGGTTTCCCGGTTCCCGGCTCAACTTCGCCGAGCACTGCCTGCGGCCCGGCTCCGACGACGACGTGGCGCTGATCTGCCTGCGCGAGCCGCACGACGGAGCGCCCCTGGCCCCCCGGAATCTGACGTGGCGACAGCTGCGGCGCGACGTGGCCGCCTTCGCCGGCTGGCTCCGGGCCAACGGCGTGCAGCCGGGGGACCGGGTCGCCGCCTACCTGCCTAACACCGAGCACTCCGTCATCGCCTGCCTCGGCGCCGCGGCGGTCGGAGCGGTGTGGGCGGTCTGCTCCCCGGACTTCGGTGTGGACGGGACCATTGCCCGGCTCTCCCAGCTTGAGCCGACCGTGCTCGTCGTCATCGACGGGTACCACTGGAACGGGCGGACTCTGGACCGCCGCGACGTCGGTGTCCGCCTGGCCGGCTCGCTTCCGACGCTGCGTCAGATCGTGCACGTCCCGTATGCCTTCCCGGCCGAGAACCTGCCGGCCTACGCCGCCGACGGACCCGCCGTGAGCACCTGGGCCGACGCCGTTGCGGCCGATGCGCCGCTCGAGTTCGAGCAGGTCGAGTTCTCCCACCCTCTGTGGGTGCTGTTCACCTCGGGCACCACCGGGCTGCCCAAGGGCCTGGTGCACGGGCACGGCGGCATCACTCTCGAAGGGCTGAAGTGGGGCCGGCTCTACATCGACCTGCGCCCCGGGGACACCTACTTCGTGTACACGACCACCGGTTGGGTGCTCTGGAACGCCCAGTTGATGGGGCTCGCCACCGGCGCCACCGTCGTGCTCTACGAAGGAAGCCCCGGACATCCCGACTTCGGGGTTCTGTGGGAGGTGGCCGGCCTGACGCGGGCGAAGGCCTTCTTCCTCGGCGCCGCCCTGGTGACCGCGGCGCAGAACTTCGGAATCTCACCGAAGGACCGGGCGGACCTGAGCAATCTGCGCACGCTGCTGGTGAGCGGCTCGGCGCTGCCGACCGCCGGCTATCCCTGGGTGTACGAGCACGTCTCATCGGACGTCCGCCTGGACTCCACCAGCGGCGGCACCGATGTCTGCGGCTGCTTCGTCGGCGGCAACGAGTTGCTCCCGGTGCGGGCCGGCCGGATCGCCGGCCCGATCGCGGGGGTCGCCCTCGCGGCCTGGGACGATGACGGCAAGCCGGTCGTCGGCGACCTCGGCGAACTGGTCGTCACCGAGCCCATGCCTTCCATGCCGCTGTACCTCTGGAACGACCCGGACGGTGTGCGCCACCAGGAGTCCTACTTCGAGCCCTGGCCCGGCACCTGGCGTCATGGCGACTGGATCACGATGGAGGCCGACCACTCCGTCGTCATTTCCGGTCGCTCCGACGCGACCCTCAACCGCGACGGGGTGCGGCTCGGCAGCAGCGACTTCTACGGGGTCGTCGAGGCGCTGCCGGAGGTCGCCGAAACTCTCGTGGTCGGCGTCGAACAGCCCGGCGGCGGCTACTACCTGCCGCTCTTCGTCGTTCCTGCGGCCGGCCATGAGGTGGACGACGCGCTGATCGACAAGATCAAGTCCGAGCTGCGCACCAAGCGCACCCCTCGCCATGTCCCGGACGAGATCATCGCCGCCCCGGCGATCCCGCACACGCTGACCGGCAAGCGGCTCGAGGTCCCCGTCAAGCGGATGCTGCAGGGGATCCCGCTGGAGCGGGCGGCCAACCTCGCGGCGGTGGACAACCCCGACGTCGTGCGCTGGTACGCCGAGTTCGCGGCCGCGAAACTGGCGTCGAAATCAGCTCCGGAAGGCTGACCATTAGAGTCTTTCCGACGGGGAGCTGCGCCCCGCGGACTTGATGGCTGATGCCGCCCGGGAGGTTCCACCGTGCTCTACCGGGGGATGAAGATCTTCCTGGGACCCGTGGTCCAGGCGGTCTTCCATCCCAGCGTGAGTGGACGCGAGCACGTACCGGCGACGGGACCGGCGATCCTGGCCGGCAACCACGTCTCCGTCTCCGACCACTTCTTCGTCCCGCACGTGCTGAACCGCAAAGTGATCTACCTGGCGAAGGCCCAGTACTTCACCGGGCAGGGAATCGTCGGCCGCCTGACCGCCCGCATGTTCAACGCACTCGGCCAGAAGCCGGTGGACCGCGACAGCGGGCGGGCCGGGCTCGCGGCGATCGCGACCGCCGCCGAGGTGCTCGCGGAGGGCAACCTGCTCGGCATCTATCCCGAGGGCACCCGTTCGCCCGACGGCCGGCTCTACCGCGGCCGCGTCGGCGTGGCCCGGTTGTGGCTGGAGTCCGGGGCCCCGTTGCTGCCCTGCGCGGTGATCGGCTCCTTCGAGGTACAGCCGCCGGGGCAGAAGTTGCCGAAGCGGGCCAAGGTCCCGGTCGCGGTGAAGTTCGGGCCGCCGATGGACCTCGCCAAGTACGACGGCCGCAAGCGCGACGCCCGGCTCTACCGCGAGATCACCGACGACATCATGCGGGCGATCCAGCAGCTCTCCGGCCAGGAGTACGTGAACGCCTACGCCACGGACGTGAAGGAACAGCTCGCCGCCGGGTGACGGCGCTGAGGCAGACTCTGGTGCGTGCACATTCCAGGATCGGCCGGGTTGCCCGTCCGCGTCGCGACGCGGTATGTGGCCCCGTTGCGCGAGGGCGGTTCGCTGCCCGGGCTGATGGAGGCCGACGACCTCGGCACCTACGTCGTCAAGTTCCGCGGCGCCGGTCAGGGTCCGAAGGTTCTGGTCGCGGAGGTGATCTGCGCCGGGCTCGCGCGGGTGCTCGAGCTGCCGGTGCCCGACCTGGTCGCCATCGAACTCGACCCGGCGTTGGCGCCCGGTGAGCCGGACGAGGAGATCCAGGCCCTGCTGAAGGCGAGTCCAGGACTGAACCTGGGTGTGGACTACCTGCCGGGGTCGCTGGACTTCGACCCCACCTCGCTGGACGGCGATGCCGGGCTCGCCGGCCGGGTGATGTGGTTCGACGCCCTGATCCAGAACGCGGACCGGTCCTGGCGCAACCCGAACATGCTGCACTGGCACGGCCGGCTCGTGCTGATCGACCACGGAGCGGCGCTGGTCTTCCACCACGACTGGGCGCGGGCGGCGGGTTCCGCCGGCCGGACGTACGACGTCGGCGAGCACGCGCTGGTCCGCTTCACCCCGGACGTGACGACGGCCGCCGAGCACTGCGCGCCGCGGATCACCGACGAGGTGCTGCGCGAGATCCTCGCCGCCGTGCCGGACAGCTGGCTGGAGGGCGAGCCCGACCGCAGTCCCGACGACCTGCGGGCGGCGTACGTGGCGCGGCTGCGGTCCCGGTTGGACCGGATGGGCGATTGGCTGCCTCCGCTGGCCGAGTCCGCCGCAGCCGGCCCGGTCACCTCAGAAGCGGGGGACAACCGCCCGGGGTGGCTGTCCCGTCGCGGTCGCGGAGGGCGGACATGACCTCGTCGCCGACCGGGCGTTCGACCTTCGAGTACGCGATCCTGCGCGTGGTCCCCAGGGTGGAACGCGGAGAGGTGCTCAACGGCGGGGTGCTGCTGTACTGCCGGGCGATGGACTACCTCGCCGCCGACACACATCTGGACCCCGCGCGGTTGCGCGCGCTCGACCCGGAGGCCGACGTCGCCGCGATCGGACGCGCGCTGACCTCCGCCTCCGATGTCTGCGTGGGTGCCGCACGGGCCGGGCCGGTGGGAGCGGAGGAGCTCGGCAAACGGTTCCGCTGGCTCACGGCGCCGCGCAGCACCGTGGTCCAGCCCGGACCGGTGCACACCGGGCTGACCACGGATCCGGCGGAAGACCTGGCCCGGTTGATGCGTACGTTGGTCCACCAGTCGCAGTAACTGCTGATCGGCACGGGTCGGCACGGATCAGCACGGAAGGGCACACATGGACAAGGTCGTGGCCTCGGCCGCGGAGGCGGTCGCGGACATCCCGAACGGGGCAACTCTCGCCGTCGGCGGATTCGGGTTGTGCGGTATCCCCGCACTGCTGATCGACGCGCTGCTCGAGCAGGGCGCCTCGGATCTGAAGGTGGCGTCCAACAACTGCGGGGTGGACGGCTCCGGGCTGGGCAAGCTGCTCGGCGAGCACCGGATCTCGCGCGTCACCGCGTCCTACGTCGGGGAGAACAAGGAGTTCGCGCGGCAGTTCCTCGGCGGGGAGCTCGAGGTCGAGTTGATCCCGCAGGGAACGCTCGCCGAGAGGCTGCGCGCGGCCGGCGTCGGGATCCCGGCGTTCTACACCGCGGCCGGTGTGGGGACCCAGGTCGCCGAAGGCGGGTTGCCGTGGCGCTACGACAGCGAGGGCAACGTGGTCGTGTCCTCCCCGGCGCGGCCGACCGCGCAGTTCCAGGTCGACGGCGTCGAGCGCACCTACGTCCTGGAGCAGGCGTTCTTTGCCGACTTCGCGCTGGTGCGCGCGGCGAAGGGTGACCGGCACGGCAATCTGGTGTTCTCCAAGTCCACCCGCAACTTCAACCCGCTCGCCGCCATGTCGGCGAAGGTCGCGATCGTCGAGGTGGAAGAGCTTGTCGACGTCGGGGAGATCGATCCGGACTCGGTCCATCTGCCCGGGGTGTTCGTGCACCGCGTGGTGCCACTGACCGCCGAGCAGGCCGCGGACAAGCGGATCGAGAAGGCGACGACCCGTGAGCGGAAGGCGGCTTCCTGATGGCACTGACCCGTGAGCAGATGGCCGCGCGTGCGGCCGCGGAACTGCACGACGGTTCCTACGTCAACCTCGGCATCGGGCTGCCGACGCTGGTGCCGAACTACGTCGCCGACGACATCGAACTCGTGCTGCAGTCGGAGAACGGCATCCTCGGCGTCGGGCCCTACCCCTACCCGGAGGACCTCGACCCGGACCTCATCAACGCCGGCAAGGAAACGGTGACGATCCGGCCCGGTGCCTCGTACTTCGACTCGGCGCTGTCGTTCGGGATGATCCGCGGCGGCAAGGTCGACGCGGCGATCCTCGGTGCGATGCAGGTCGCTCCGAACGGGGACATCGCGAACTGGATGATCCCCGGAAAGATGGTCAAGGGAATGGGCGGCGCGATGGACCTCGTCCACGGCGCCAAGCAGGTCATCGTGCTGATGGAGCACGTCGCCAAGGACGGCACCTACAAGATCGTGAACCAGTGTTCGCTGCCGTACACGGGCCGTGGCGTGGTCCACCGGATCATCACCGACCTCGCGGTGATGGATGTGACCCCGACCGGGCTGGTGCTGCGGGAGCACGCGCCGGGTGTGTCCGTCGACGACATCCGCAAGGCCACCGAGCCGGAGTTCTCCGTCGCGGACGATCTGCGCGAGATGGCGGTCTAGCGAGCACCCATCAATACACGTCGCGGACGTAACGGCGCTGGGTGACGAGGCTGCGGACGTACTCCTCGGCGCGGTCACCCAGCCCGCCGTGGTCGCGCACGATCTCGATCAGCGCGGAGTGGACGTCCTTCGCCATCCGGCCGGCGTCCCCGCAGACGTAGAGGTGCGCACCGGCGTCGAGCCAGCGCCAGAGTTCCCGGCCAGCAGCCCGCATCAGATCCTGGACGTAGACCTTCTGCCGCTGATCGCGGGAGAACGCGAGTGAGAGCCGTGTGAGCAGGCCCGCGCCGTACATCTCCTCGAGCTCGGCCCGGTAGTAGAAGTCGGTCGTCGATCGCTGCTCGCCGAAGAACAGCCAGTTGCGGCCGTGGTGGCCGAGCTGGCGTCGCTCCTGGAGGAAGCCGCGGAAGGGGGCGACGCCGGTGCCGGGGCCGATCATGATCATCGGCGTGCGCCCGTCGGCGGGTGGGCGGAAGTGGGGGGAGCGCTGGAGGAAGACCGGAACCGTCTCGGAGGCGCAGCGGTCGGCGAGGAACGTCGAGCAGACACCGTGCCGGGCGCGGCCTTCGTAGGCGTACCGCACCGCCGAGACGGTGAGTGCCACTTCGTGCGGCGACTCCTTCGGACTCGAGGAGATCGAGTACAGCCGCGGGGTGAGCCGCCGGAGGACGCCGAGCCAGTCCTCGGCCCCGGCGCGGACCGGGTACTCCCCGAGCAGGTCCATCGACTGCTTGCCCCACAGCCACTGCTCGAGCGCGATCTTGTTGTTGGCACGCAGCAACCGGGCCAGGTCCCGGTCCGGGTGCCGCTCGTTCACGAACCGCATCAGGTCCGGGGTGATCCGGACGATGTCGAGGTACTCCCGGGCGACGGTGCGCAGGTCCATCTCCGGCAGGTCCTCGAGGCCGACCGCGCTCTCCCCGTCGAGTCCGGTCACCTCGAGCCATTCGTCGACCACCGCGTCGTCGTTCTTGGGCCAGACCCCGATCGCGTCCCCGACCTCGTAGCCGCAGCCGTCCTCGAGTGCGAACCCGAACCGGCGGACGTCCTTCGCCGAGCCCGGGCCGGTGAGGGCAAGATTCGTCACCAGCCGGGTGGGCAGCGGCTGCCGTCGCGTGAAGGCCACGCCGGTGTCGGCGTCGGTATCCGGCTGTACGTCCGGGGAGACGTAGTCGGCCTCCGCGCCGCTCCCGGATCCCGGCCCCGGCCGCGGTGTCGACTGCGGAAGCGGCCCCGGGACCGGGGCGGGAAATCCCACGACCTGTGGATACCTCCCACCAGGGCGTGTCACGCCCTGGTGGGAGGGCTCCACAGGCGGAGTCGTGGGCGGTGTCGGCGGCGGTGTCGTGGGCGGTGTCGTGGGCGGCGTCGTCGGTGACGGGTCGTGGCCCTCCGCCCGGACGGGGCCGAGCTCATCCGGGCGGAGGAGATCGCGGACGGCGGTCAGCCAGTTGGCGGCGCGGGCGCGCTCGTCCGGACCGGCGTCGACGCGTTCGTGGAGGCGGGTGGCACCGAGCTCGGCGAGACGGGCGTCGAGGCGCCGGCCGTGGCCACAGAACTCGGCGTAGCTCGGGTCACCGAAGGCGAGGACCGCGAAGCTGAGGTCGTCGAGGCGTGGGGCGTCGGGCGCGGAGAGCGCGTGCCAGAAGCCCTGGCCGTTGTCCGGGGATTCGCCCTCGCCGAAGGTGCTCGTCACGATGACCAACGTGGCGGCCTGCGGCAGGGCGGCGACGTCGATCTCGTCCATGACCGTCAGGTCGACCTGCAGGCCCTCGCGACGCAGCAGCGCCGCCGCGCCGGCCGCGAAGTCCTCGGCGTTGCCGGTCTGCGAGGCCCAGGCGAGCAGGACGGAACCGGCTTCGCGACTCTGCGCCTCCGCGGCCGCGACGGGGGAGGTGGCATCCGTCGCGGTATCGCCGGCGCGGGAGTACAGCCCGACGAGCATGCCCTCCACCCAGGCCCGGCGGATCTCGTCGAACGGAGCGTCCGCCGGAAGCACCGGGACGCCGTCGCGGGCCTGCTCCGTGCGGCGCGCCCACACGAGACCCGAGAGGTACTGGCGCTGCTGGTCGGTGAAGGCCGGGACCGCGATATCAAGCGTTGAGTCAGCGGGATCGGGCGCTAGAGCGCGCGCTTTCGCTGACGTAGCGGGGGTGGTGACGCGGGCGAGGCGCACCGCGCAGACCTTGAACTCGGGCTGGAACGACACCGGGTCGACCGCGTCGTTGGTGACCGCGTTGATTGCGAGGTCGGCACCGAAGGCGTCGTTCCAGTGGATCGGCGCCCAACAGGTACCCGGAGCCATCCGGTCGGTGAGGACTGCGGGCAGGACCGCCCGGCCGCGGCGCGAGGTGATCTCGACCGGGTCCCCGTCGACGATGTCCAGCGCCGCCGCGTCCTCCGGATGGATCTCGACGAACGGCCCCGGGTTGAGCTTGGCCAGGCGCGGAATCTTCCCGGTCTTGGTCAGCGTGTGCCACTGGTGCTGCACCCGGCCGGTCGTGAGGACGAAGGGGTGATCGTCGTCGGGCAGTTCTGCCGGTCCGACGTGGCGGCGGGCGTGGAAGACGGCGCGGCCGTCGGGAGTGGCGAAGGCCAGCCGGGGCACGGTGCCGTCCTCGCGCGTGACGAGGGTGCGGCTGCTGCCGTCATTGAGATAGCGGATCGGGTGGCGGGGCTCGTCGTCGTCCGGCGGGGCCGGCCACTGGACGGGGGAGCGGCGCAACCGGTCGTAGGTGACGCCGCGGAGGTCCCAGCCGGTGGCCGGGTTCGCGGCCGTGCGCAACTCGTCGAAGATCTGCTCAGCGCTGTCGTAGTCGAAAGCGTCGGCGAAGCCGAGTCCGCGGGCGATCCGCGCGATCAGGTCCCAGTCCGCCAGTGCCTCACCGGGCGGGTCGGCCATCGACTGAAGCAGCGTCAGATTTCGTTCAGAATTGATGAAGACACCGTCCACCTCGGTCCACATCGCGGCCGGCAGGACGATGTCGGCGTACGCGTTGGTCTCGGCGTCGGCGAAGGCGTCCTGGACGATCACCAGGTCGGCAGCCTCGAGGCCGGCGATCACCGCACTGCGGTTGGCCACCGACGCGACCGGGTTCGTGCAGATCACCCAGACCGCTTTGATCTCG
The DNA here is from genome assembly GCA_963756785.1 of uncultured Actinomycetota bacterium. GTDB lineage: Bacteria > Actinomycetota > Actinomycetes > Sporichthyales > Sporichthyaceae > Sporichthya. The sequence continues at coordinate 578,401 of CAVWPF010000007.1, read as the reverse complement.
CCGGCGGCCGCCTTGGCGAACAGGTCGACGGTTCCCCGGCCGACGTCCGCGCGCAGTGTTCCGGCCGGCAATCCCCAGAGCTCTTCGACGTACGCACGGTCGTCCGCGGAGAGAACCGCGCGCTGACCGGGAAGGCCCGCGCCCATGTAGCCCATCTCCCGGCCACCCATGGCGTTCGGCTGGCCGGTGAGCGAGAACGGGCCGGACCCGGTGCGGCAGATGGCGCCGGTGGCCAGGTGCAGGTTGCAGATCGCGTTGGTGTTCCACGTGCCCTGCACGGATTGGTTGAGCCCCATCGTCCAGCAGGTCATCCAGTTCCCGGCTTCGCCGATCCACGCGGCGGCAGTGCGCAGGTCGTCCTCGGCCAGCCCGGTGATCGCCGCGACGGCCGCGGGGGAGTAGTCGGGGAGCATCGCCGCCAGGGGCGCCCAGCCGGTACTGAACTCGGCGATGAACTCGGGGTCGGTGTGGCCGTTGGCGACGATCAGATGCAGCAGGCCGTTGAGCAGCGCCAGATCGGTGCCCGGCTTCACCTGGAGAAAGAGGTCGGCCTTGTCCGCGGTCGCCGTACGCCGGACGTCGACGACGATCAGCTTGGCCCCGGCCCGGACGCGCTCCATCATGCGCAGGAACAGGATCGGGTGGCAGTCGGCCATGTTGGAGCCGATCACCAGGAACGCATCGGCGGCATCGAAGTCGTCGTACGAACCCGGGGGAGCGTCCGACCCGAGCGACTGCTTGTAACCGACACCGGCGCTCGCCATGCACAGCCGCGAGTTGGACTCGATGTTGTTGGTGCGCAGAAAGCCCTTGGTCAGCTTGTTCGACAGGTACTGCGCCTCGGTGGTCATCTGCCCGGACACGTAGAGCGCGACCGAGTCGGGCCCGTGCTCGTCGACGATCGCGCGCAGGCGGACAACCGCCTCGGCGATCGCGTCGTCCACGCCGACGGCGATGGGCAGCGCACCACGCTCAGGACGGATCAACGCGGTCTCGAGTCGCCCGGGCGCGCAGGCGACCTCCGCGCTGGTCGCCCCCTTGGTGCACAACCGGCCCCGGTTGGCGGGATGGTGCTTGTCACCGACGATCGAGAGCACCCGGCGGCCCCCGGTCGCGTCCTGACCGACCTCCGCCACGATCCCGCAGCCCACGCCGCAGTACGAACAGACGCCGCGGACGTGCGAGGTCGACGGAGAGAGGGGGCTCACCCGGTCAGGGAAGCCGCCTCGTGTTTCCGAACCGTTTCCGGCGTATCGCGTCCGGCGACAACGCTCCGCACAGCCACGCCGCGGCGCTCGTGAGCGGGCGGCACGGCCCCGGTAGCGTCGCGGTCATGACCGAGACGGCGGAGCGATACGCGAGCGTGGCAGCAGCCTTCACCGAGCGGGTGCGGCAGGTGCCGTCCGGGGCCTGGGACAACCCGGCCCCGTGCGAGGGCTGGGTCGCCCGCGACGTGATCCGGCACATCGTGGAGACCTCGGCGTTCTTCCTGAGCCGGACCGACGCCGGGGCGCCATCCGGTCCCTCCGTCGAGGACGATCCGGCCGGTGCCTGGGCCGCCGCCCGCGATGCGGTCCTCGCCGGCCTGAACGACCCGGCGGATGCCGATGAGCAGACCCGCCTCATCGCCTTCACCGGCCGCACTCCCTGACCTGCGCCCTGACCTGCCGTGGCTCCCCGACCCTGCCCTTGCGGCGCCCCGTCCCCGTACGACGCGTGCTGCGGACCCGCCCACCGCGACGAGACGCCGGCCGCTACGGCCGAGGCGCTGATGCGGTCCCGGTACAGCGCGTTCGTGCTCCGCGACGTCGACTATCTGCTCGCGTCCTGGCATCCCTCGACCCGACCGGAGAAGCTCGCCCTTGACCCGAACATCCGGTGGATCGGCCTCGAGGTTCTCTCCGCGAGCGGCAGCCTCTTCGACACCACCGGGATGGTGGAGTTCCGTGCGACCCACGACCAGGGCGTCCAGACCGAGCGCAGCCACTTCGTCCGCGAGGCTGGCCGCTGGTACTACGTCGACGGAATCGCTCAGCGCTGACGGTGCGTCAGGCCACCTGGAACGAGCGCTTCGCGAAGCCGAACTGGAAGTCGTCGATGACCGTCAGGGGAGCGGCCTCAGGATCGGTCGCGGCGCCGAGCGTGACGAAGAGCGGCGTGAAGTGCTCGACCGTCGGGTGGGCGTACGGCATGCCCGGAGCGCGCGAGAAGTTCGCGAGGGCCTCGACGTCGCCGCGCTTGAGAGCATCGGCAGCCCAGGCATCGAAGTCGGTCGACCAACCCGGGACCTGATTGAAGAAGAACATCTCGCGGGTCGCGAACTGCAGTCCGTGGGTCAGAAAACCGGAGCCGATCACCAGCACACCCTCGGAGCGCAGCTCACGCAACCGCCGGCCGAGGTCGAGCAGCTGATCCGGCTGATTGGTCGGCAGACTCAGTTGCAGCACCGGGACGTCGGCGTGCGGGTACATCACCTTCAGCGGCACCCAGGCCCCGTGGTCGAGCCCCCGTCCCGGGTGGATGTGGAGCCGATCGTCGTCCGGCCAGGCGGCGGCCACGCGCTTGGCGAGCTCTGAGGCGTCCGGCGTCTCGTAGCGCATCGTGGAATACCGCGGCGCGAAGCCACCGAAGTCGTAGACCAGGGGAGTCGGAGCACCGGTCGCACTGAGCGCGGCGGGTGCGGACTCCCAGTGGGCACTCACGATCAGGATCGCCTTGGGCGTCGGCAACTGCTGCGCCCACGAGAACAGCTGGGCGATCCAGTGCGGGTCGTCGAAGACGGGCGGCGCCCCGTGGCTCAGGTAGAGCGCGGGCATCGGACCCTCCGCGGGTGTCCACGGCCGGCGCTGCGCCGCCGTGGGGGCGACGTCGCGCAGGAACGCGTCGAAGGCAGCACCGGGAACATCGGGGGTCATGACCGAGGACATCGCAGGCTCCGCATCAGGTGGATCGTCCTCCGGGCCAACAGATGACACGTCAACTATATTCCTCGGGAGCGTCGCCGTGCGATCAGCGAGGCCTGGGGCACGAGTTCGCGGTCCGGGACGGGCGGACGGACGGTCAGCGACACCGGCTCGAACCCCGCGTCCGCGAGCTGCGCCGTGACGGTGTCCGGGTCGAGGCGGTGAAAGTCGAGCGCGATGTCGGAGCCGTCCGGGTCGACCACATGGCGCACGTCGGTCCCGACCTGGAACGCGAGGAGGAGCAGACCGCCCGGAACGACGACGCGGCACAAATCGGACATCACGGCCGGACGATGCGCGGGCGGTACGTGAATGAGGGAGTACCAGCACAGGACGCCGTCCAGGCTCCCGTCGGCCACATCCAGGGCGGTGAGCGAGCCCAGGCGGAACGAGAGCTCCGGGAAGGCCGCTCGTGCCAGGTCGAGCATCGCGGCCGACAGGTCGAGTCCTTCAACGGCGAGACCCAACTGCGCCAGGTGAGCCGTGATGCGACCCGGGCCGCAGCCGGCGTCGAGCACGCGCGCACCGGGGCCGAGCAGATCGGCGAACAAGGACAGCACGGAACGCTCGACCGGAGAGATCGCGAGATCGGTGCCCATGCGTGCGTGGTGCTTGGGCGCCAGGACGTCGTAGAACGTGCGCACCTCGGCAAGGAAGTCGGGTTCGGTCACCGCGGCAGGCTAGAGCGCTCCACCGACAGCGCCCTGCTCAGCAGGGGATCGCTGTCTCTGTACTACTTGACATAACGTACATTATCGGCGATCTACGTCGGAGTGTGGAACCCCTTCCGGCCCGTGGGCCGACTCCGGAAAAGGGGTCGGCACGGCCGCGCCGCAACACCTACCGTGGCGTGCGATGGCACTCCACCTGCACGCACTCTGTGTCGACGCCAACGACGCGCGCACCGTCGCGCAGTTCTGGGCCGGCGTCCTGCAGCGGGATCTGGTCGACGAGTCCGACGGCGGTTTCGCGCTCCGGCCGGCCGACGAGACTCACTTCCGGATCGAGTTCTTCCCGAGCCAGGATCGGAAGCTCGGCCCGAACCAGATGCATGTCGACCTGACGAGCTCGTCACCGGAGGAACAACAGGAGACGGTGGCGCGGGCGCTGCGGCTCGGCGGCCGGCACATCGACGTCGGTCAGACCCCGGACGAAGGCCATGTCGTGCTCGCGGACCACGAGGGCAACGAATTCTGCGTCCTCGAGGCCGGGAACCAGTTCCTCGCCGGCTGCGGGTTCCTCGGAGCGGTCTCCTCCGACGGGTCCCGGGAGGTCGGGTACTTCTGGAGCGAGGCGCTGGGCTGGCCCCTGGTCTGGGACCAGGACTCCGAGACCGCGATCCAGTCGCCGCTGGGCGGCGCGAAGATCACCTGGGGCGGTCCGCCCGTGGCACCGAAACTCGGCAAGAATCGTCTCCACTTCGACCTCGCGCCGCCCGCCGAGGGCGATCAGCGGGCTGAGGTCGAGCGCTTGATCGCCCTCGGAGCGAAGCGCATCGACATCGGCCAGGGCGACGTCAGCTGGGTCGTCCTGGCCGATCCCGACGGCAACGAGTTCTGTGTTCTGACGCCGCGTCAGCCCTGACTCAGCAGGAGAGCGGCACCAAGGGCGCCCGGTCGCTGACCGTCAGACGCGTGACGTCGCTGCACGGGTCGAGGCCACCACCGCCGGCCTCGCCGCCGTCATCGCCACCGCCCGAACCGCCACCCTCACCGTCCTCGTCCTCCGGCGCGGCGAACTCGATGAGAACCTCGCCGTCGGGCAGAGCCGCCGCGCTGAACGCCGCTGCCGGATCCGGCCCCGTGCCGAAGGTGGTGCCCGCCGGACCGAAGCCGCTGCCGCCGCCGCCGCCACTGAAGAGGCTGCCGGCACCGCCACCGAAGAGTCCGCCGCCGCCGCCGCCGGCGCCGGTACCGTCGATGATCCCAGGCACGACGGCCGTGGGTGCGTCCCCGCCGACACCGCGGGCGCCCGCCTCGCCCTCGATCACCGGCAGGGCGGGGAGCAGCGTCCCGCCCGCGCCGCCGGTCGTCTGCGTCCCGCCCGCGCCGCCTCCCGCGATGGACCCGAGCCCGAGGTCAATGCCGGGTGCGCTCGCGCCGGCCTCACCACCGCCCGCCCCGCCCGGCCCCGGTCCGGGGATCAGGCTCAGGGGGAAGCCGCTTCCGCCGCCGCCACCACCACCGGCCGCCACGAGCGGGTTGTCGGATGCGGGATTGGTTCCGCCCACGCGGACCTCCGACCCACCACCGCCACCACCACCGACGCCGAGTGCGACCTGCGGGATGCCGAAGACACTCCCCGCACCCCCGCCGCCGGCGCCGCCCGCGCCACCGTCGACGCCGTCCTGGCCGGCACCGCCGACGCGCACCTCGAGGTCGCTGCCGGGGGCGACCTCGACCGTCGCGACCGCAGTACCTCCAGCACCACCGGGGCTGGCGTCGGGCGTCGGCCCGAGCAAGAACTGGAACACGCCGGCCCCGCCGGCTCCCCCGCGCAGCGTCATCTGAGCGCTGGTGACGTTCGCCGGGACCTCGACGACGTTCGCGTCACCGGTCGTCGGCGCGGTGAACGTGCAGGTCACCCGTCCGTCGGCGGCCTCGTCGCACCCCGGGCTGAGCGCCGGGGCCTGGGTCGCGGCGCCGGCCGGCACCGCGCCGAGAACGATCAGGGCCGAGCTCAGGGCGCCGGCGCGGACGCCGATGCGGAGACGAGCAGAAGTCATGAAGGAGCTCCCAGATACGCCGGGCCGAAGCGCCCGTGCGGCGCACATGTTCCCACCGAAACTGGGGCAAAACGCCCGACACACCCGACCGGAACGTGAACTCCCGGGGTCCTCTCAGCCGCGCGGCGTCCGGGTCAGCGCTTTCGGGCCGCCTTCTTCGGCACGCCGACGTACTCCGCGAGGTGCTCCCCCGTCACGGTGGAGCGAGTGGCGACCAGGTCGGCCGGGGTGCCCTCGAAGACCACGCGGCCGCCGTCGTGACCCGCACCCGGGCCGAGATCGAGAATCCAGTCGGCGTGCGCCATCACGGCCTGGTGGTGCTCGATGACGATCACCGACTTACCTGAATCCACCAGCCGGTCCAGCAGGCCGAGCAGGTTCTCGACGTCGGCGAGGTGCAGGCCGGTCGTGGGCTCGTCCAGGATGTAGACCCCGCCCTTCTCCCCCATGTGCGTGGCCAGCTTGAGCCGCTGCCGCTCGCCGCCCGACAGTGTCGTCAGGGGCTGACCCAACGTCAGGTAGCCGAGTCCGACGTCGTTCATCCGGTCGAGGATCGCGTGCGCCGCCGGGGTCTTCGCCTCTCCGTCGCCGAAGAATTCCTCCGCCTCGGCGACCGACATCATCAGCACCTCGCTGATGTCCTTGCCGCCGAACTTGTAATCCAGCACCGACGCGTCGAAGCGCTTGCCCTCGCACTGCTCGCACGGGGTCGTGACGCCCGCCACCATGCCGAGGTCGTGATAGATCACGCCGTTGCCGTTACAAGTCGGGCAGGCGCCCTCGGAGTTGGCGCTGAACAGCGCCGGCTTGACGTTGTTGGCCTTCGCGAAGGCCTTGCGGATCGGTTCGAGCAGACCGGTGTAGGTCGCGGGGTTACTGCGCCGCGAGCCCTTGATGGCGCCCTGGTCGATGGCGACGACACCGTCGCGGCCGGCCACCGAGCCATGGATCAGCGAGCTCTTGCCCGACCCGGCGACGCCGGTGATGACGACGAGCAGCCCGAGGGGGATGTCGACGTCGACCTTCTGCAGGTTGTGCAGGTTCGCACCGCGAATCTCCATCGCGCCGCTGCGTTCCCGGACCGCTTCCTTCAGTTTCGCGCGGTCGTCGAGGTGACGTCCCGTCAGGGTTCCGGACCTCCGGAGGTCCTCGACGGTTCCTTCGAACACGATCTCGCCGCCGCCGGACCCCGCGCCCGGGCCGAGATCGATGACGTGGTCGGCGATCGCGATCGCCTCGGGCTTGTGTTCCACGACGAGCACCGTGTTGCCCTTGTCCCGCAGCTGCAGCAGGAGCTGATTCATGTTGGCGATGTCGTGCGGATGCAGGCCGATGGTCGGCTCGTCGAAGACATAGGTGACGTCGGTGAGCGAGGACCCCAGGTGGCGGATCATCTTGGTCCGCTGGGCCTCTCCCCCGGACAACGTGCCGGAGGGCCGCTCCAGCGAGAGGTACCCGAGGCCGATCTCGACGAACTTGTCCAGCGAGTGCTGCAGGTTCGCGAGCAGCGGACCCACGGACGGCTCCTTCAGGGAGCGCACCCAGTCGGCCAGGTCGGAGATCTGCATCGAGCAGCAGTCCGCGATGCTCTTGCCGTTGATCCTGGAGTTGCGCGCGTGCTCGGCGAGGCGGGTGCCCTTGCACTCCGGGCAGGTCTGGAACACCACCGCGCGCTCGACGAACGCGCGGATGTGCGGCTGCATCGCCTCGACGTCCTTGGACAGGAACGACTTCTGGATCTGCGGGATCAGACCGAGGAAGGTGAGGTTGATGCCCTCGACCTTGATCTTGGTCGCGTCCTTGTGAAGGAGGTCGGCGAGCTCCTTCTTGGTGAACTTCTTGATCGGCTTGTCGCAGTCGAAGAAGCCGCAGCCGTTGAAGATGCGGCCGTACCAGCCCTCCATGGAGTAGCCGGGAATGGTGATGGCACCTTCGTTGATCGACTTGTTCTCGTCGTAGAGCGCCGTCAGGTCGAAGTCGGAGACCTTGCCCATGCCTTCGCACCGCGGGCACATACCGCCCGTGATGGAGAAGCTGCGGCGCTCCTTGACCTGGCGCCCCGCCTTGGTGATCGTCACCGCGCCCGCGCCGCTGATCGAGGCGACGTTGAAGGAGAACGCCTGCGGCGAACCGACGTACGGTTTGCCGAGGCGGCTGAACAGGATGCGCAGCATCGCGTTGGCGTCGGTGACGGTGCCGACGGTGGAGCGGGCATTGGCGCCCATCCGCTCCTGGTCGACCAGGATCGCGGTCGTCAGGCCATCGAGCACGTCGACCTCGGGACGTGCCATCGAAGGCATGAAGCCCTGGACGAACGCGCTGTAGGTCTCATTGATCATCCGCTGGGACTCCGCGGCGATGGTGCCGAAGACCAGCGAGGACTTGCCCGATCCCGAAACGCCGGTGAACACACTGAGACGGCGTTTCGGGATCTCGACGTTGACGTCCTTGAGGTTGTTCACCCGCGCGCCGAGCACCCGGATCCTGTCGTGGCTGTCGGCGGCGTGGGGCGGGGTGGCCTGGGTCGGCTTTCTTGCGGCCATACGGTCGGCTCTCCATCCATCAGGCGGTCGGCCACACGCTACGGGTGGACAGTCGGCAGGCGCTTCTCGGATCCTGATCGGTCCGGACGCGCGTGTCAGCTGTAGTGCGGGTTGTTTCCCGTCGGCATCGTGATGTCGATGCGTTTGCCCTCGCCGAGGAAGAAGAGGACCGCAAGACGCAGGAATTCGTCCTGTGTCCAGTACGCCTGCGGGGCCAGCGGCCATCCCACCGCCGCCTCGCGATGAGCCACGAAGGCCGGCCACCCCTGGGCGACGGCCCGGTCCGCGGCGGCGTCTCGCGGGATCTCCAGCCAGTCGGCGATCCGGTCGCCCAGGCAGTACCGGGTGAACGAGTGGAGCATGGGCTTGCTCAGGCCCTGGTCGTACTCCGCGGCGAGGTTCAGCAGCGTGCGCGCCAGCGCGATGCCCTCGGGTGAAGGGGCAAGCACCGGGTCGAGCACCTGCCGGGATTGCGCCAGCGCGTCGGCCCAGGTCGCCGGGATGTACTCGTCCCGAACGCCCAACATCGCTGCGGTGACCTGCCACAGGTGGAGAAAGGCAGCCGAGTCGGCGGCCGGGACCGGAACCCCCCAGGCGGAGAGCTTGTTCCTGCTGAAGGTGGCGAGGCTGTGCCAGGTCACCATGATGTCGGCCTGGCTGATCGGGAGGCGCTCGGAGGCCGCTGCGTTCCAGTGCCGGGAGTGCGGAAGCAGCTGGCGAACCGCAGCGTGGGTCAACCGGGTCTTCACACAGGTGACGACCATCTGCCCACCCGGGCCGAAGGCGTCACGGGTTCCGAGGTCGTAGCCGAGCTTGGCGGTCTTGGCGATCCGGTCCTTCATGTGGGCACCGCCGGCGGAGTAGTACACCGCCTTCGCCTCGCGCGGAATGACGCAGCTCATCATTCCGCTGCCCAACCCGTACAGCACGCCCAGGTACGTGCCGCGTCGTTCGTAGAACGAGAACGCCTGGGCCAATGCGTCGTGATCGGTCCAGGCGGGCAGCCGCCGGGCGTCGGTCAGCAAGACGCCCAGGTCCGACGGCAGGCCGGCCGGAACCGGTTGGTCGTTGTGCGTCCATCCGAGGAGCAGATCGTTCACCGCGGCAACCTGACCACGCGCGAAAAGGTCCGCGACGACGGCGTCGGCCTCGGGGTCCCACACCCGACGCGGATTGGCGCCGGTCCCCGCGCCGACGATCGATGCCTGCGGGCTCCAGGTCCACGCCCGGGCCGGGGAAACGAGCCCGAGCGCGCCGGCGGCACCGAGAGCCCCGGCCGTCAGCATCAGCCGGCGTCGGCCCGGGTCGACCATCGCGTCACTCCTCGGGGAGGGCAGCTCGGTGCCTGATCAGTTTGGCACCGGCCGCCCCTCGCGCGCAGCCGCCTCAGCGGTTCTTCTGATCCGCTTGGTGGCCAGGTGGGTCAGGAGAGCTGCTGGATGCGGACGGTGTTGCCGGAGGGGTCGCGCACCGCGCAGTCGCGCGAGCCCCAGTCCTGGTCGATCGGTTCCTGCATGATGTCGGCCCCGCCGGCCTCGAGCTTGGCGAAGACGCCGTCGAGGTCCTTGGTGGCGAGCATGATCGATTGGTAGGTGCCCTTCGCCATCATCTCGGCGATGGTCTTGCGCTCGGAGTCGGTGACGCCGGGATCGGCGCCGGGCGGGTGCAGCACGATGTTCACCTCGGGCTGGTTGGGCGGACCCACGGTGAGCCAGCGCATCCCCTCGTAGCCCACGTCGTTGCGAAGCTCGAAGCCGAGGATGTCGCGGTAGAACGCCAGGGCGGCGTCAGCGTCGTTGTGCGGGAGGAAGGTGGCGTGAATGTTGATGTCCATGTCGCTCATGCTGTCCGTGTTTCCCGGTCCGGCGCTTCTCGATTCCTGCTGGGTCTATTCCTGACGGGTCTGGTGACCGCTCTGGCAACGCACGGGGGCATGCCTTCGGTGTCCGATCCGACGTTCCGGCGGTAGACGCTGGGCGCCACCCCGACCAGCTCGGTGAACCGGGTGCTGAAGGTGCCCAGCGACGAGCAGCCCACCGCGAAGCAGATGTCGGTGACGGATAGCTCGGTCAACCGCAGCATGGCCATCGCCCGCTCGATCCGGCGCGTCATCAGATAGGAGTAGGGCGACTCGCCGTAGGCCTTCTTGAACTCGCGGCTCAGGTGCCCGGCCGACATGTGGACCCCGCGGGCCAGCGCCTCGACGTTCAGGGGCTGCGCGTACTCGCGGTCCATCCGGTCGCGGACCCGGCGCAGCAGGGCGAGGTCGCGCAGACGTTGGCCCTCGTCCGGCGAGCTGGTCACCTGCGCGATCGTGCCACCTCGCGGTCCGTCGCGGCGATGACCTGGCCCAGGGCGCCGTGCAGCGCCACCAGGTCGTCGACGGGCATCCCCAGCCGCCGAACGACGGCGTAGGGGATCTTCTCGGCCTCGCTGCGCAGCGCCCGTCCCGCGGCGGTCAGCTCCACCGAGAGCTCGCGTTCGTCCTGCTCATTACGCCGGCGGCTGATGTAACCCAGGGTCTCCAGGCGCTTGAGCATCGGCGAGAGCGTGGCCGGCTCCAGGCGCAGGGTCACCCCGATGTCCTTGACCGAGCGCGGCTCGCGGTCCCAGAGCGCCAGCATCACCAGATACTGCGGATGGGTCAGCCCCATCGGTTCCAGCAGCGGCCGGTAGATCGCGATCACCGAGCGGGACGCCACGGCCAGCGCGAAGCAGACCTGCCGGTCGAGGGCCAGCGGATTGTCCCCCAGGTCGATCTCATCCGTTGCCGTTCTGTCCTCCACCGCTGTGACGCACCCCATCCGTTAGTGCCCTAAGCATTAGACTACTATGAGGTCGTGGCAAAGGAAAGCTCAGAAGAGAGCGAGAGGCCGATGAGCAACGCGCTGTACCAGGACAACCGCACCGCTCCGATCGCGAAGAAGGAGCGGAAAGCGACGACCCCGAGTGCCCGCACCCTCGCGCCCGGCACCTACCAGCCGCGCTTCCACGAGGATGTGCCCTGGCGGATCAAGTACCGCGTCCAGCGCGCCCTCTTCACCGTGTGGGGTCCCCCGCAGCTGAACCCGCACAACGACCCGTTGGCCCTGCTCGCCCGCCGGCGTGAGGAGCGCTACGCCGGCCGCACGCGCTGACCTCCAGGCCCACGTCCGGTCCAGGCCGACCGGATCAGTCCAGGCCGAGGACGAGACGAATCGCGGCGTCGACTTCAGACATCTCGCGATGCGTGATCGGGCCGGGCCGACGCCCCGTGGACGTTGGCGCAACCACCCAGGTCGACAGGGGCAGATCGTCGGACTGGACGACGACAGCAAACCGCGTTCTCTTGTGCTCCCGCCCCTTTGCGTCCTTCGGCGCCTTCAGTCGGAAGACGTCACCACGCACGGAGCTCGTCCATCTCAGCCGTCAACGCTCGCGAAGCCGCGACCTCGTTCGGGTCGGTCCTGATCTCCTCAGCCCAGGCCCGTAACGCGGCCCGCCGGGCCGCCCGTTCGGCATCGAGGATCGCTGCGCGAACAGCTTCGGACCGCGTTCGACCGTCCTGCGTCAGGGCGTCCAGGGCGCGATCGATCTCGGGGTGGGTCCGGATGGTGATGGAAGCGGGCATGGATGGAGCCTGGACGCATCTCTCATGTAAGACGTTTTGCCTTACGTACCGGTATACCCGTCACCACGTAACCTCGAGAGCGTGACGACGGTAGAGCTGCACCTGGACAACTCCTTCGCGCGCGACCTCGAGGGGCTGTTCGTCCCCTGGCAGGCCGCGGAGTTCCCCGAGCCCGCGCTGCTGACGCTGAACGCGGACCTGGCCCGCGAACTCGGACTGGACCCGGCGACGCTGCGGTCACCGGCCGGCATCGCGCTCCTGATCGGTGCGGCCCTACCCGAGGGCACGACCCCGATCGCCCAGGGCTACGCCGGGCACCAGTTCGGCGGGTACTCCCCCCGCCTCGGCGACGGCCGGGCCCTGCTGCTCGGCGAGTTGACCGACGCCGCCGGCAATCTCCGCGATCTGCACCTCAAGGGCTCGGGCCGTACCCCCTTCTCCCGCGGCGGTGACGGTAAGGCCGCGGTCGGGCCGATGCTCCGCGAGTACGTCATCGGCGAGGCGATGCACGCTCTCGGCGTGCCGACGACCCGCGCGCTGGCGGTGCTCGGGACAGGCGAACGGATCGCCCGGGAGGAAGGGATGCTGCCTGGCGCCGTGCTGGTCCGGGTCGCCGCCAGCCACCTGCGGGTCGGCAGCTTCCAGTACGCGGCCGCGATCACCGTCGGCCAGCAGGACCCGACGCTGCTGAAGCGCCTCGCCGACTACGCGATCGCTCGCCACCATCCGCAGGCCGCGAACGCGGACGAGCCGTATCTCGCGCTTTTCGAAGCCGTGATGCAGCGTCAGGCCGAACTTGTCGCCCGGTGGATGTGTCTGGGTTTCGTGCACGGTGTGATGAACACCGACAACGTCACGATCTCCGGCGAGACCATCGACTACGGGCCCTGCGCGTTCATGGAGGCCTTCGACCCCGCCACGGTGTTCAGCTCGATCGATTCCGGCGGCCGGTACGCCTACGCGAACCAGCCGCCGATCACCCTCTGGAACCTGTCGCGGTTCGCCGAAGCTCTGCTCCCCCTGCTGGCCGAGGACACCGACGCCGGGGTGGAGAAAGTCGTGCCGATCCTGGAGACCTTCACCGACCGCTTCGCCGCCGCGTGGCGCGCGGGAATGCTGGCCAAGATCGGGCTGCCCGACGCCGATGACAACGCGGAGCTGCTGCAGGAACTGGTGGCGCTGCTCCAGGAGAACCGCGTGGACTGGACCTCCGTCTGGCGGGCGCTGGCCGAGACTGCGCGAGGCGAGCCGGCCCCGGCCCGCGACCTGTTCCTCGCCCGCGAGGAGTTCGACACGTGGGTCGGGCGATGGCTGCCCCGGCTCCCGGATCCCGCCGCGGCCGCAACTGCCATGGACGCGGTCAACCCCGTCTACATCCCGCGCAACCACAAGGTCCAGGAGGCGCTGGACGCCGCGACCGCGGGCGACCTCGGTCCGGTGAACCGGCTGCTGGCAGCGATCGCCGACCCGTACGTGGTTCGGCCCGGGCTGGAGGCCTACGCCGAACCCGACCCGAACGGCCGCGGCTACGTCACCTTCTGCGGGACCTAAGCTTCGCGTCCATGGGTGCACTGGACGGCAAGGTCGCGCTGATCACCGGAGCGGCCCGCGGCCAGGGGCGCGCGCACGCGCTGCGCCTCGCCGCCGACGGCGCCGACATCGTCGCGCTCGACATCTGCGCCGACATCCCCACCGTCGGCTACCCGCTGGCTACTCCGGAAGAGCTCGCCGAGACCGTCGCGGGCGTGGAGGCGGCCGATCGCAACGCCCTGGCGATCACCGCGGACGTCCGGAATGTCGAGGCGCTGAAGACCGCGGTTGCCGACACCATCGACCGCTTCGGGCGCCTGGACATCGTCATCGCCAACGCCGGCATCGCACTGCCGAAGTGGGACGTCTCCGAGCCGCAGTCCTTCGCCGACCAGATCGCGATCAACTTGACCGGGGTCTGGAACACCGGGCACGCGGCGGCTCCGGCGATGATCGAGGCCGGCAACGGCGGCTCGATCGTGCTGATCAGCTCGGTGATGGGCCTGTCCGGGCGCACCGGAGGCGGCAACGGCACCGCGGACGGCTACACCGCGGCCAAGCACGGCCAGGTGGGGCTGATGCGCGCCTGGGCGCGTTGGCTCGCTCCGCACGACATCCGGGTCAACTCGATCCATCCCAGCGGGGTCGCCACGCCCATGGTGCTCAACGATGCGATGGCTGTGCTGTTCGCGGACAAGCCGCAGCCGGAGAAGGGCAGCGATGTCGGCAACCTGCTCGATGTGACGATCCTTGCGCCCGAGGAGATCAGCAACGCGGTCGCGTGGCTCGTCTCCGACCAGGCGCGGTACATCACGGGGGTCGCGCTGCCCGTGGATGCCGGCTTCGCCACGCCCTGACCGCCGGCCCGGGAGGACGTCCGCCACATGGAACAGATCACTGCCGACCTCGCCGCCCAGCACGCCGAGCTGCGGGCGATCCTGACCGGCCTGGTGCCCGAGCAGTGGGGCGCGCGGTCCCTGTGCGAGGGGTGGACGGTCGCCGACGTCGTCCTGCATCTGACGCAGGCCGACTCGATCGCCCTGGGTAGCGCTCGCGGCACGATCGCCGTCGCGGCCCGCGAGGCCGGCTGGGACCTGACCGCCATGCACGCAGGGACGGCGAACGTCGACCAGATCGCCGCCACGGCCGTGGAGCAGCAGCGCGGGATCGCACCGGCGGATCTGCTCGTGCGGTGGTCGGACACCGCCGACGAGTTGGTGGCGACGTTGTCGATCAGCGACCCCAAGCGGCTACTGCCGTGGGTGGTGGGTGACCTGCCGGCGCGCACTCTTGCCACGACCCGCCTCGCGGAGTGCTGGATCCACACCGGCGACGTCGCCGCCGGGGTCGGAGCAACCCAGCCCTTCAGCGAGCGGATGCGCCACATCGCTCGGCTCGCGTGGCGGACTCTCCCGTACGCCTTCGCCCGGGCGGGGCAGGCGCTGGCCGGGCCGGTCGCGATCCTCCTCGACACCCCGGACGGCCGCACCTGGGAGTTCGCCGACGGCGAGCCGCTCACGACCGTGACCGGCGACGCCGTGACCTTCTGTCAGGTCGCGGCCCGGCGCGTCCCGGGTCACACCAGCGGTCTGCACGCCACCGGGCCCGACGCAGATGCCGTGCTGGACCTGGTTCGCACCTTCGCGTAGCCGGGCTCTCTGTGACGCCGGCGTAGGTGCGAGCCCGAGGCCAGCGTCCTCAAGATCGGCGGGCAGAGCGTGATGGACCGCGGCCGCGCCGCGATCCATCCCCTGGTCGAGAAAGCTCGCCTCGGCCAAGCAGACCCACCAGCTGTTGATCGGCACCGCCGGGGGCACGCGCGCCCGACACGCCTACACCGTGGGAGCCGGCCTCGGCCTGCCGCCCTTCGGGATGTGGCACCCAACGCCGGACGAGGGTGTCATCCCCCCGTACCGCACCGACGCCGGCATCTTCCTGATCGCCGAGGTCTACGGCTGCAAGCAGCTGATCTACGTCAAGGACGAGGACGGCCTCTACACGGCCAACCCGAAGACCGACAAGAACGCAAGCTGATTCCCCACGCCACCGCGGAAGAGGTCATCGCGATGGACCTGCACGACGTCATCATCGAGCCTCCGGTGCTGGACCTGATGCGTAACGCCCGCTTCATCCGCAGCGTCCAGATTCTCAACGGCCTCAAGCCGGGTCTGGTCACCCGCGCCCTCGCCGGCGAGCACGTCGGCACGATCATCACCGCCGACTGACCTCCCCCGCCGCCGCCCCGAGGAGCTTTCCCCATGTCTGACCAGACCTTCAGCGCCAAGGACGTCCCGTCCCAGTTGATGCCGCAGACGCTGCTCGACCGCAACCTCGTCAAGGTCGTCGACCGGCCGATCACCCGGCTGATGCCTGACCTCAACATCGTGCTGCTCGGCGGCCGATCGATCCTCGACCGCGGGGGCGAGGTCGTTCTCTCGCTCGTCGATGAGGCTCGCAACCCGGTCCGGTCGAGCCGATCCTGGCCGACCTGCACGCCTGATCGGGTCGCCGGCCGAGCAGCCGCGTACCCCCGCCAGAGCCGGGTACCGGCGCAAAAGCAAGCACTCTGCACCTCGAACGGCCGCTAATCCCGACCCCCATGCTGCATTTTGCCCGCATCTGCAATACAGTGCTGGCGTGACCACATTTCGCATCAGCGAGGTTGCCGACCTGATGGGGGTCAGCACCGACACGGTGCGCCGGTGGACGGACAGCGGACGTCTGCCGGCCAGCCGGGAAGCGAACGGCCACCGCACCGTGGACGGCGCGGCCCTGGCCTCCTTCGCCCGCGCGCTGGCGGACAACCCCGACCCCGAGCGCACCGGGACGACCTCGGCGCGCAACAGCATGCGGGGAATCGTCACGCACGTCGTCCGGGACACCGTGATGGCGCAGGTCGAAATGCAGTGCGGCCCCTACCGGATCGTCTCCCTGATGAGCCGCGAGGCTGCCGATGACCTCGGTCTGGAACCCGGCGTGCTCGCCATCGCGATGGTCAAGTCGACCAACGTGATCGTCGAGCTGCCCGACCCGGACTGATCCTCCTCCCCAGTCCTTCTCGCACGCCCGCAGGAGTTCTTGTGTTCCCTCGGCGTACTCGCGCTGCCCTGTTCACCACGACCACCGCGGTCGCCACCGTCGCGGTTGCGACCTTGACCGTCGGTTCGTCTACGGCCTCCTCGACATCGTCGGCACCCGCGGCGCCGACGATTGCGACCACGTCGACGGCCGGCGCCCCCGTCGCCGCGACGGCGCCCAAGGGCGTCACGTTCAAGGGTGCCGTCGGCGACCGCGGTGCGATCAGCCGCACCGATCTCGCGGACTTCCCCCAGCGCGCGGTGAAGATGACCTACACCACCAGCGGCGGGGATCAGACGCACCGGTACACCGGTCCGCTGTTGCTGGACCTGGTGAAGTCCGTCGAGCCCAATTTCAGCTCCGACAAGCACGACCCACTCCGCTACGTGCTGCTCGTTCAGGCAACCGACGGCTTTCTCGCCGCCGTGGCCTGGGGTGAGATCGACCCGGAACTGGCCAACAAGCGGGCCATTCTCGCCCTGACCGAGGACGGCAAGCAGTTGAAGCGCCCGCGCCTGGTTCTGCCGGGCGATTCCCACGGCGCCCGCCAGGTCTACGACGTCGCTGCCATCTCACTGCTGCGCCTGAGTCCGAACATGGCCGGGGGGAACGCCGGACGGATTCTGAC
Source organism: uncultured Actinomycetota bacterium (assembly GCA_963756785.1). Taxonomy (GTDB): domain Bacteria; phylum Actinomycetota; class Actinomycetes; order Sporichthyales; family Sporichthyaceae; genus Sporichthya. The sequence continues at coordinate 561,324 of CAVWPF010000007.1, read as the reverse complement.
CGGCGTGCCGGGCCACGAACATCACTGACCCTCCGTCACCCACCACCGTCCACAGGAGATCCCATGTTCCGCTCGCCGCGGTCCCGGCGCGGCCTGGTCGCCGTCGCTGCACTCGCTCTGACTCTGCCGATCGCCGCCTGTTCGAACGATGACGACGACGTCGCGTCTCCGTCCGGGACGGACGCCCCGGCCGCGACCGCACCGTCCCTTGACAAGGAACTTCTCGTCTTCGCCGCGGCTTCGCTGACCGGCGTGTTCACCGAGCTCGGAAAGGAGTTCGAGTCTGCTCATCCCGGCGCGAAGGTCACTTTCAACTTCGGCTCCAGCGGAACGCTGGCCACGCAGATCAATGAAGGAGCACCGGCCGATGTCTTCGCCTCGGCCTCCCCGGCGACCATGAAGACCGTCACCGATGCCGGCAACGGCGCGGGGACCGCGGTCACCTTTGTGAAGAATCGTCTCGAGATCGCCGTCCCTGAAGGCAATCCGGGCGCGGTGGACGGCCTGGACGATTTCGCGAACGACGACCTGGACATCGCGCTGTGCGCATCGACCGCACCCTGCGGTGCGGCCGCGGACAAGGTCTTCCAAGCGGCCGATCTTGAGCCCAAGCCGGACACGCGCGAGGCCGACGTCAAGGCCGTGCTGACCAAGGTCGAAGCCGGCGAGGTCGACGCGGCGCTGGTCTATCACACCGACGTTCTCGCGGCGGCGCCCGAGAAGGTCGAGGGCATCTCGTTCGACGAGTCGGACCTCGCGATCAACGACTACCTGATCAGCGCGCTGAAGGACTCGGACCAGGGCGATCTCGCCGCCGACTGGGTGGAGTTCCTTCAGACCGACGACGCGCAGGACGCGCTCGTGGAAGCTGGTTTCGAGGCCGCCGACTCCTCACCCGCGGCGAGCAGCCCGAGTGCGACGGCCGACACGACACCCAGCACCGAGCCGTCGTCGAGCGCGTCGCCGTCGCCGACGTCCTCGTGACGGTGACACTGGGCACGTGACGGCAGCGACGGAGCAACACGGAGCGGGCGGCGCATCGGGCGCGGCCCGCTCCCGTCCGCCCCGGGAGCGGTCCGGGATCCCGCCGCTCCTGCTCGCCCCGGCGGCGATCGGTCTGCTCTTCCTGATCGTGCCGCTGCTCGGCCTGATCTTCCGCGCCCCCTGGACGGAGCTGCCCGACCAGCTCGGCCGGGAGATCGTGCGCGACGCACTGATGCGTTCGCTCTACACGGCCTCGATGGCGACGCTGGTCTCCCTGGTGCTCGGCATCCCGATCGCGGTGGTGCTCGCCCATGGGCGTTTCCGCGGCCGCGGCATCGTGCGCGCGCTGGTTACCGTTCCGCTGGTGCTACCACCAGTGGTCGGCGGTGTCGCCCTGTTCGCCGCGCTCGGGCGGCGCGGTGTGATCGGGGAGCACATTCACGACTGGACCGGCTACTCGCTCCCGTTCACCACCAACGCGGTGATCATCGCGGAAACCTTTGTGGCCATGCCGTTCCTGATCATCGCGGTCGAGGGTGCGTTGCGCGGGGCTGATCCTCGGTACACCGAGGCGGCAGCGACTCTCGGCGCTACCCGGTGGTACGCCTTCCGCCGTGTGACGCTCCCTCAGGTGATGCCGGGCGTCGCGGCCGGCGCGGTGCTGTGTTGGGCGCGGGCACTCGGTGAGTTCGGAGCGACGGTCACCTTCGCGGGCAGTCTCGAAGGTCGCACGCTGGTGATGCCCTCGGCGGTGTACCGCGAGTTGGAGGCGGGACGACCCGACACCGCGATCGCGCTCAGCCTGGTCCTGATGACCATCTCCGTCGTCGTGCTGGCGAGTCTGCGCGAGCACTGGATCACTCCGGCGAGAACACGGTGACGGCGCCCGGCGCCGAGAGCTCTCAGGGCCTGGACGCGGATTTCCACGTCGCCCGCGGCCAATTCCGCCTCGAACTGCAGATGTCCGTCGGTCCTGGGCGCACCACGGCTCTGCTCGGCCCCAACGGAGCGGGCAAGTCGACCGCGCTGCGGGTCTTCGCGGGGCTGCTGCGTCCCTTCGGCGGCCAGATCCGCCTGGACGGGCTGACGCTGGACGGTCCGGGGTCGCACGTGCCGCCGGAACGTCGTCCGATCGGCGTGGTCTGGCAGGACTACCGCCTGTTCCCGAACCTGTCCGTGCTCGACAACGTCGCCTTCGGGCTGCAGACGCGTGGTTCCTCCAAAGCTGCCGCGCGGGAGCGGGCCGCGATCTGGGTCGACCGCATGGGGCTGACCGAGCACGCGAAGAAGCGGCCCGCCGCGATCTCCGGCGGCCAGGCGCAGCGGGTGGCATTGGCGCGCGCACTCGCCCCGGAGCCGAAGCTGCTGCTCCTCGACGAACCGTTGGCCGCACTCGACGCCCGCACCCGGCTCGACGTCCGGACCAATCTGCGCAAGCACCTGGCCGACTTCGGCGGCGCGACCCTCCTCGTCACGCACGACCCCCTGGACGCGATGGTGCTCGCCTCCGATGTGTTGGTCCTCGAGGACGGCCGAGCGGTCCAGCGCGGCGCGGTGGCGGAGGTCGCGCGCCATCCGCAGACGGACTACGTCGCCCGGCTGGTGGGCCTGAACCTGTACCGGGGCACCGCCGAGGTCTCCGGCGTCCGCCTCCCCGACGGAACCCTGATCGCGGCGGTGATGGACCACCTCGCCCCGCACGATTCCGCCGACGTCCTGGTCGCGTTCCCGCCGTCGGCCGTCAGCATCTTCACCGAGCGGCCGGTCGGCACGCCGCGCAATGTGTTCTCCACCCACGTGTCCGACATGGAGTTGCATGCCGGCTCGGTGCGGCTGCACCTGCAGGGCGCGCTGGACGTCCTGGCCGACGTGACCGCGGGCGCGGTCGCGGAACTCGGACTGGTGCCCGGCCGCGAGGTCTGGGCGACCGTGAAGGCGACCGAGACCTCGGTGTATCCCGCCTGAGCGGCCCGCTGCCTAGGGTGAGGGCATGCCTGTGCCCGGCCGGAGTCCGAAGTTCCTGCTTGAGCTCGACCTCGACGTAGCCCTGGTCGATCCCCCTCCCTCGGCGCCGCTCGCGAAGGCCATGACCCGGGGGCGTCCGGCCCTGCGGACCGTGCTGTCCGGGTTGCACCGGGCGGTCAAGGACCCGCGCGTGGCGGGCTTGATCGTCCGCACCGGCGGAACACCGCACCCGCTGGCCCACGCGCAGGAACTGCGCGACGCGCTGCTGGAGTTCGGCGCGTCCGGGCGACCCACCCTCGCGTGGGCGGAGACCTTCGGCGAGTTCGGCCGCGCCACGGCGGGCTACCTGATCGCCACCGGCTGCGCCGAGATCTGGCTGCAGCCGACAGGTGACGTCGGCCTGACCGGCATCGCCGCCGAGGCCACCTTCGTGCGCGAACTGTTCGACCGGCTCGGCATCCGGGCCGAGGTGGGGGCGCGGCGCGAGTACAAGAACGCCCCCAACATGGCTACCGAGCGTGGGTACACCGAGCCCCATCGGGAGGCGATGGCCCGGCTGGTCGAGTCCAGCCTGCACGGTGCGTTGGAGGACATCGCCGAGTGCCGCGACCTGGACGTCGAGGTCGTGCGGGCGCTGGTGGACCGCGCTCCGCTCTCCGCGATCGAAGCCCTCGACGCCGGGCTGGTCGACCGGCTCGGGTACCGGGACGAGGCTTACGGCGACCTGAGCGCCCGGGTGCCCGGAGCGCAGTTGCGCTTCCTGCACCGGCTCGGTGAGCACCCGGGCACGCGAGTGCGCAGCGTCGTATCCCGCGACAAGCGCTACGTCGCCGTCGTCGATGTGTGTGGCGGCATCAAGTCCGGGCGCAGCGGGCGCGGCGTGATGGGGTCGGCGGCCGGGTCTGACACCGTCAACGCGGCTCTGCGGACGGCGGTGACGGACTCGAATGTCGCCGCGGTCGTGCTGCGCGTCGACTCCCCCGGCGGCTCGTACGTCGCCTCCGACGCGATCTGGCGGACGACCCAGGCGCTGCGCCCGGCCGGCAAGCCGCTCGTGGTGTCCATGGGTGGCGTCGCCGCGTCCGGCGGCTACTACGTCGCGATGGCCGCCGACCGGATCCTGGCCCAGCCCACCACCATCACCGGCTCGATCGGGGTGTTCGGCGGCAAGCTCGTGATCGCGGATCTGCTGACGCGCCGGGGCATCGACCACGACGCGGTGGCCGCCGGCGCCCGGGCGCGGATGGCGTCGGCCCGGGTCGGCTTCGACGCCGACCAACTGGCCGCGCTCGAGGCCTGGCTCGACCGGGTCTACGCCGACTTCACCGGCAAGGTGGCCACCGCCCGGGGCCTCTCCGCCGACGCCATCGAGGCCGCCGCCCGCGGCCGCGTATGGACCGGGGCGGACGCCCGCGAGCGCGGCCTGGTCGACGCCTTCGGCGGGCTGCACGAGGCTGCCGCCCAGGCCCGGGCCCTCGCCGGGCTGTCCCCCGGGGCGCCGGTGCGTCCCCTGCCCATCCGGACCCCACTCGACCGGTTCGCGCGTCCCAAGTCGAGTGCGGACCCCCGCGCGGCTGCGGCGGCGCCGGGAGCCGCCTCGGCGCTGGCCGCGGGCTGGGGCTCGTGGGCCGACCTGGCGGCGTCGCTCGGCCTCCCGGCCGCCGGCCCGCTCACGCTGGAGGGCTTCGGCCTGCGGGGCTGACGCGTACCGCCATTCGGCGGCGTTTGCTGTGCTGTCACTGTGGACAGTCTAGGAAGCCCCTACGCGTTGGTAACTTTCCCCGGAATTCGGTGGCGCGGGGGTGGGGAAACCGGTACCCATGTCCTGCACGAAACGGTTTCGTACACCCCGTCCCGGGAATTGATCGACGTACACGATCGTTGCCGTACCAGTGAGTACGAGTAGCTCCCTAGAGGGGAACCGCCACAAGGGGCCGGAGGGCCCAGGAGGTGCGGATCATGAGTGAGCGAGCACTGCGCGGCTCGCGGCTCGGGGCCACGAGCTACGAGACCGACCGTGACATCGAGCTGGCCCCGCGCCAGGCCGTCGAGTATGCGTGTCCCAAGGGACACAACTTCCATGTGCCGTTCTCGGTCGAGGCCGACGAGGTCCCGGTCGTGTGGGAGTGCCGCGTCTGCGGCAACGTCGCCCTGCGGGCCGACAACCCGGAGCAGGACGACAAGCGCGCCAAGCCGGCCCGCACCCACTGGGACATGCTGATGGAGCGCCGCACACGCGAGGAGCTCGAAGAGATCCTCGCCGAGCGGCTCGCCGTCCTGCGCGCCGGCGGCATCCCGGGGCACCCCGCGACCCGCAAGTCCGCGTAAGACCCACGTCGAAGAAACACCCCCACCAGGGCGTGTCACGCCCTGGTGGGGGTGTTTCCACATCTCGGGGCAGTTCTCCACAGCCCGGCTGTGGAGAAGCCGGTCAGTCGTCGTTGTCGACGACTTCGCCGCGGATCACGTCGCCGCGTCCCGGGTCGGACGCAGGTCGTCCCCCGGGGGGCCGCATCCCCGGCGGGTAGGGCGGCACGCCCATCCCGCCGGGTCCGGTCGGCCCGACCACCACGAAGAAGCGCTTCGCGAAGCCGACCAGAGCGCGCCGGGCCAGCGGACGGGTGAACGGCAGAATCAGAAAGAACCCGACGACGTCGGTGAGGAAACCGGGCGTCAGCAGCAGGGTGCCGCCGATCAGGATGAGCGCGCCGTCGGCGAGTTCCTTGGCCGGGAGACCGCCGGAGTTGACCCTCTCGCGCAGCGCCAGCCAGGCCCGGCGACCCTCGCGACGGATGAGCCAGCCGCCCAGCACCGCGTCGGCGATCAGCAGCAGGATCGTCCAGCCCGCGCCGATCTCCTGGCCGACCTGCACGATCACGTAGATCTCGGCGATCGGGACGACCAGCAGCGCCAGCACCAGCAGCAGAGGCATGGGCTCAGATCCCGGCGGAGGAGGTGACCTGACGCCGTGCGCCCCGGCGTAGGCGCGCAAGCCGGTGCGTGGCGCCCCACTTCGTCACGAGCCAGAGCGCTTCGGTGACGATGCCGCGGTTCATCTTGGAGACGCCGTGCTCCCGTTCGACGAACGTGATCGGAACCTCGACGACGGAGAAGCCGCGCTGCACCGCGCGCCAGGCAAGGTCGATCTGGAAGCAATAGCCCTGCGACGCGACGTCCGAGATGTTCAGGCCGCGCAGGGTGTCGGCCCGAAAGGCCCGGAAGCCACCCGTCGCGTCGCGGATCGGAATGCCGAGGGCGACCTTCGCATAGAGCGTGCCGCCGCGGGAGATCATCTTGCGGCTGGCCGGCCAGTTCACGACCGCTCCCCCGGGCACCCAGCGCGAGCCCAGAACGAGATCCGCGGTCCCGCCGTTGTCCTTGAGCGCAGCGAGCAGTCGGGGCAGGTCCTCCGGCCGGTGCGATCCGTCGGCGTCCATCTCGACGAGAACGTCGTACCCGCGCTCCAGACCCCAGGCGAAACCGGCCAGGTACGCCGCGCCGAGGCCCTCCTTGCCCGGTCGGTGCAGGACGGAGATCTGGGCGTCGTCGGAGGCGAGTGCGTCGGCCAGATCTCCCGTGCCGTCCGGACTGTTGTCGTCGGCGACCAGGACGTCGGCGTGCGGCACGGCAGCGCGCAGGCGTCCGAGGACGGGACGGATGTTCAATGCCTCGTTGTAGGTCGGGACGATGACCAGCACCCGGGGATCACTCATGGTGAATCCACCGTAACCGGCTCCACGGTCTGCCGACGGCGGACTCGGCGGCACCACGCGTGAACGACCAGAACAATTCCCGGAGCGCACAGCCCGAGCTCGACCCAGGCGCCGAGGCGGGTCGCGAGGGTCTGCGCCCCGCGCAACGGGACCTCGCTGACGATCACGCGCTGGGTGAACTCCTCGGTCTCGTGCTCGACGCTGCCGTCGGGGCGGATCACGCCACTGATCCCGCTGGTCGCCGCGATCACCATCGCGCGGCCGTGCTCGATCGACCGCAGCCGCGAGATGGCCAGTTGCTGCTCGGGCTGGCCGGTGCGTCCGTAGGTCGCGTTGTTGGTCTGGACGATGAGCAGCTTCGCGCCGTCGCGCACGGTGTCGCGGACCAGTCCGTCGAACGCGACCTCGAAGCAGATGACGTCACCGATCCGGGTGCCGCCGAGGTCGAGGGTGCCCGGCTCCGTGCCGGGGAGGAAATCGCGCGGGATCAGCGCCAGCCGGCCGATGAACTTCGTCATCAGGTCCCGCATCGGGATGTACTCGCCGAACGGAACCAGCTTCTGCTTGGTGTAGCGCTGCCCCGGCCCGGTGGCGGGCGACCAGACGATCGCGGTGTTGGTGACGCGGTCCGGCGGCGAATCGAGCACGGTGCCGATCAACGTGTCGGCGCCGACGTCGAGCACGGCGGCATTCATCCTGGCGAAGACGGCGGGGTCCCGGAACGGGTCCTCGTCGGAGGCGTTCTCCGGCCAGATCACCATCTGCGGTGCGGGTACACGGCCGGCCCGGACGTCCGCGGCGAGCTGGTGGGTGGCCGCGAGGTGATTGTTCAGAACGGCGTCGCGTTGGGCGCTGAGGGTCAGGCCGGCGCGCGGCACGTTGCCCTGCACCAGGGCGACGGTGGCACTCGAGCCACCTCCGGTGGGCAGCGGGATCGCGAAACAGATCAGCAGGCCGGCCAGCGCGCCGCCGGCGACCAGACCGGCCGGGCGCAACCGGCCGTCGCGGACGGCGAGATAGGCCGCCGCCAACGCGGCGCCGATCGCCGCCACCCCGGCGCTGACCAACGGGGTGCCGCCGAGCGAGGCCAGTGCCGCCAGCGGACTGTCGACGACCCCGTACGCGAGCTTGCCCCAGGGAAATCCGCCCAGCGGCTGGCGCGAGCGGAGCGCCTCGATCACGACCCAGACGCCGGCGTGCAGCAGCGGCCAGGCCCGGTACCGGTAACACCAGGCCAGTCCGATCGCACCGACCGCGAAGAATCCGGATTCCAGGACGCTCAGCACCACCATCGCGTCCCAGCCGATGACGTGCAGCCAGCGGATCAGGGTCAGGAAGAACGCGAGGGCGTAGACGAAGCCGACCGCGGCCGCCCGTTTCGGGGGAAGGCCCCGCACCAGCAGGCTGAGCGCCGCCACCGCCGGGAAGATCAGCGGCCACAGGTCGTACGGCGGGTAGGCGAGCGCCAACGCAATGCCAGCGAGAACCGCCAGGCCCAGCCGAGGTCGCATTCGACCTCCTCCGGGCGCGCCGCGAAACCGGACTGCACGGTACATCGCCGCCCGGGACGACGACGGAACCCTCAAAATGCGGTTATTTGATTCAATTACTTGTCTTAGCCGCGATCGCAGGTCACCATCAGCGGCCCGGGCCGGGCACCGACATCCAGAACCACGGCGGCTCCGAAGGAGTTTTGTGGTGCTTCGCGGTGTGCTCTCCGCATGGACACCGGGCGGTCCGCTCGGATTCGGACGGAGCACGGGCCGCACGCAGCGGCTGCGCGGCGGGACCGTGCGGCAGCTCGGCGCCGACCACATCCATCGGGTCCGCAACGACACCCTGGAGCCGGCGATGAGCCTGCACGTGTACGCGCCGCGCCTGGCGACGATGACGCGCTACCGAAACACCGGCGGCCGATGGATTCCCCTGGCCACCGAGCGGGCCGGAGCGGACTGGTGAGCGACGTGTTGAGCGCTCCCCCGGGGTCGCGGTCGATCGACGAGATCCTCGCCGCCGCCCGCGGCCGGATCCGGCGGCTGGACCCGGAGCTGGCGCACCGCGCGCTCGCTCACGGCGCCGTGCTCGTGGATATCCGGCCGGCCGAACAACGCGCCGCCGAGGGCACCGTCCCCGGCGCGCTCGTCATCGAGCGCAACGTCCTGGAGTGGCGTTTCGACCCGCGGAGCGAAGCCCGGCTCCCCCTCGCCGACTTCGACCTCCACGTGATTGTGCTGTGCTCGGAGGGCTACACGTCCAGCCTCGCCGCCGCCAGTCTCCGTGAGCTGGGAGTGCACCGGACGGGCGACGTGATCGGCGGTTTCTGCGCGTGGAAAGCGGCGGGACTTCCCTCCGCCTGACCCGGACTCGCGGCCTCGACCCTGATTGTCGACTATATTTAGCGACAATCAGGTTATTGGCGTGCACGGGGGGCGGGTGTCATGGACATCGATCTCATGATGGCCGTCGCCGGTCTCTTCGTCGGGTTCATCGTCGGGCTCACCGGCATGGGCGGCGGCGCGCTGATGACGCCGGTGCTCGTGATTTTCTTCAACGTCAATCCGCTCACCGCGGTCTCCAGCGACCTCGTTGTCTCGCTGGTGATGAAGCCGATCGGCGGGGCGGTGCACGCCCGGCGCGGGACCGTCAACGTGCCGCTGGTGACCTGGCTGGCCGTCGGCTCGGTGCCGGCAGCGTTCGCCGGGGTCCTGTTGCTCCGCGAGCTGGGCGGCGACGACGCCGACCTGCAGACCTTCGTGAAGAAAGCGCTCGGCTGGGCACTGATCATCGCCGCGGCCGGCATCGTCCTGAAGTCGCTGCAGACGATCCGGACCAAGGCGCGGTTCCAGGGCGACTACGCCCCGCCGCCAGTGGTGATCCGGCCGATCCCGACCGTCCTGGTCGGCATCGTGGGCGGCATCGTGGTCGGCATGACCTCGGTGGGTTCGGGGTCGCTGATCATCGTTGCGCTGCTGTTCCTCTACCCCGGCCTGAAGGCCGCCGAGATCGTCGGTACCGACCTGGTCCAGGCGGTACCGCTCGTCGGCGCAGCCGCGATCGGCCACCTGCTGTTCGGCGACTTCCAGTTCGACGTCGCATCTTCGGTCCTGGTCGGCGCCATCCCCGGCGTCTACGTCGGCGCCCGCGTCTCGGCCCACGCCTCCCAGGCGGTGATTCGCCGGGCGCTGGTGATCGTGCTGACCGCCTCGGCGCTCAAGCTGCTCGGCGTCGGCAACGGCGCGCTCCTGGGGTGGCTGGCCGCCGCCCTGGTCGTCGGCACCCTGCTCTGGGCCCTCGTGCGCCACACCCAGGGCCTGACCCGCCGGCCCGAGCCCCTGAGCCCCGCCGCCGCGGCCCGCGAATGGCTGGGGGCCCTGACCGGCCGACGCCGCCCCCGCGACCCCGACCCGGCGGTTGACCGAACAGACCAGGACCTCAAGACCTGACGGTACGTCAGCTTGGCGGGCCGGCCCGCCGGCCGTCGGCACCCGCTGCAAGCGGAGCCGCCGCTCGGAGCGTGCCCTGACACAGCGGCGGGGCCGGACGAAAGTTCTCGTCCGGCCCCGCACTGTCGGGTTCAGGAACGTTCGCGGATGGGACCGGGAAATCCTTCGGACCGACCACGAGATCGTTGGGTGCGAACTCGCGTGCCGTTGTCTACTGGATCTCCGGCTCCTTCCGGGTCCGACCCCCGTGTCGGTCGTGACGCCGTTTCGACTTCTCCGAATGCTTTGGCGTGCCTGGCACCGGGTGGTGGTGCAACCACCGCATCTGGCCCGCTCGCGAAGTAGCCGTTCCGGCGACCGATCCTCACTGGTCGTCCTGTGGTTGGACGCGGGGAAACGTACTAGGGCGCGGTGCGCTTCTCAACCCGGCCCTGACCTGCAGCGATGCGCAACGTCGCAGGTCAGTCCCGGCGTGCCGCCGGGCGGGAAATTTCGGGCAATTCGCCGAGCGGTCAGGGCGTGCGGGGCGGGACCACGACCTCGGCGATCGCCTCGACCACCAGGAGGGGCGGATCGAGCACGGATCCCGCGGATTCGGAGACCGCCGGCGTCGCGCGGCAGCACACCCAGGCGCGCAGCTCGAGGGTCCGACTGCGGGTCCCGACGCGCGTCAGGGTGGCAGTGACCTCGACCACGTCGCCGGCCTTGACGGGGGCATGGAAGGCGACTGAGCGGTAGCTCGCCAGCAGGCCCTCGTCGCCGTCGGTGCGCAGGCACATCTCGGTGGCGACGTCACCGAAGAGCCCCATCACGTACGCGCCGTCGAGCAACGATCCGCCGTAGTGCGCCTCGTGGTGCGAGACGTAACGGCGATGCGTGACGGTCGCGCCGAGCCCCGCGTTGCTCATGCGGCGATCCTGCTCGAGGCGAGGGCGTGCGCGAGGTAACCCGCCACCTCGCGGGGTGTCGTGCCCCGGGCGAAGATCCGGTCGACGCCGAGTTCGGCGGCCGCGGCCGGGTCGAAGCGCGGGCCGCCGACGACGACCAGCGGACGCCGGGTACCGACCGGGAACTCTGCACGCACCCGCGCGACCAGGGCACGGGTGTTCTGCAGATGGGCGTCCTTCTGGGTCACCACCTGGGAGATCAGCACCGCATCGGCCTGGTGGGCTCGCGCGGTCGCGACCACATCGTCGATCTCGACCTGGGCACCGAGGTTCACGACCTTGATCTCCCGGTAGTACTCCAGGCCCTTCTCTCCCGCGAACCCCTTGATGTTGAGGATCGCGTCGATCCCGACGGTGTGCGCATCGGTGCCGATGCACGCGCCGACGACGACGAGCTTGCGGCGCAGGGTGCTGCGGATCGCGGCGTTGACCTCGGCGGGCGTCAGCAGGGGGAACTCGCGCTCGATCACCACGATCTCCGCCAGGTCGACCGTGTGCGCGCAACGGCCGTAGACGATGAAGAACGTGAAGTCGGGGCCCATCCCGCGGGTGTGCACCACCATCGCGGGCGCGAGTCCCATCTTGGCCGCGAGCTGCAGCGCTGCGCCCTCGGCACGGGCGTCGTGCGGAATGGGCAGGGTGAACGAGACCTGCATCATTCCGTCATCGGTGGTATCGCCGTAGGGCCGGACAATCTGACTATCCATCAGGCAGCACGCTCCCCCGCGATCGGCTCCAACAGTTCCGCCACCGGGTTGAGGTAGCCCTCGGCCTTGACCGCGACCCCGTCCAGCCCCTTGCCGCGGTCCGCCGGGCGGCGCATCAGGCCGAAGGTGCCGTCGCCGATCGCGGCCAGCAGACCCTCGGCGCCGATCCGCTCCAGCAGCTCGACGGCCTCGCCCAGGACCGTGTGCGCACGGTGGGCGATGAAGGAGTCCGGGGCGAGCTGCAGGTCCTCGTGCAACCGGCCGGCCGCGTCCAGCACGTAGCGGGCATTGCGCAGGGCAAGGTCGCGGTCGGCGAGAAACGGCGTCACGACGGCCTCGGTCATCATGCCGACGAGCAGGATGCCCTGTCCGGTCATCGCGCCGGCCAGGTTGAAGAAGCCGTCGAGCAGATAGCCCGCGAAGATGTCGCCGGTCATGTGCTTCGTCGGCGGCATCCACTTCAGCGGCGCGTCGGGGAACAACGCGCGGGCGAGCATCGCGTGCGCGAGTTCGAGGCGGAACGAGTCCGGCAGCGCAGGGTTGATCTCGAACGCGTGTCCGAGGCCGAGTTGCCAGTCCCGCAGACCGGCTTCCTTCGCGAAGTACTCGTTCAGCAACTGACTCACGGTGACGGTGTGCGCAGCCTCGACCGCGTCCGCAGTGGTGAGGTAGTTGTCCTCGCCGGTGTTGATGACGATCCCGGCGCGGGCGTGGATCTGCCGGGCGAAGCGCTGATCGGTGAACGTGCGGATCGGGTTGATGTCGCGGAAGAGAATTCCGTACATCGAGTCGTTGAGCATCATGTCGAGTCGCTCGAGCCCGGCCAGGGCGGCGATCTCCGGCATGCACAGGCCGCTCGCGTAGTTCGTGAGCCGCACGTAGCGGCCGAGCTCGGAACTCACCTCGTCCAGCGCCGCGCGCATCAGGCGGAAGTTCGCCTGGGTGGCGTAGGTGCCGGCGTAGCCCTCGCGGGTCGCACCTTCCGGAACGTGGTCGAGCAGCGACTGGCCGGTCGAGCGGATGACGGCGACGACGTCGGCACCTTCCCGGGCCGCGGCCTGGGCCTGCGGAATGTCCTCGTAGATGTCGCCGGTGGCGACGATGAGATAGATCCAGGGCCGGCGCGGGGCATCCCCGATCCTCGCGATCATGGCGTCGCGCTCACGGCGGCGGGCGTCGATGCGGGCGATCCCGCCGGCGGCCGCGACCCGGGCGGCGCTGCGGGCCTCGCGGGCCGCGGTGCCGGTCGGGAGGCGGAACTGCACTCGCCCCGCGGTGACCGCTTCGGCGAGCCCGTGCAGGTCACGCCGGTCGGCGAGGGCGTCCCAGACCGGCAGGGCCACACCGTGCTCAAGCCCCACTTGCTCCCGGACCGCGTCGACGACGGAATTCACCCAGGGCCGACCCTCGGCGTCGGCCCCGTCGAGTCCGGCGAGGCGCAGGACGGCGCGCTCGACGGAGACCGTGGTGTGCGAGCGGGCGAGGTCCACGATCGGCTCCCCCGCCGCACGGGCGAGATCGCGGGCACGGGCGGCCAGTTCCTGATCGAGGTCGAGCTTCACGCGACTTCCCCCTTCACTGGAGATGACATCTCCAGTGCTGTCGTTGGAGATGTCATCTCCAGTGGGTGCAGGCGGCGGGCGAAGAGGGCCTGCACGCCCGGCTCGGTGCGGAACAGCTCGAGCGCGGTGACGGCATGCCCGGGCGTGTAGCCGGTGCCGACCAGCATCTCGACGTCCGCGGCCAGGCCCTCGGCGCCGAGGGCGGCCGCCGAGAACGAGGTGGCCATCGAGAAGAAGATCACGGTGCCGCGTTCCCGGGTGGCCAGGATCGCACCGCCTTCCGCGCCGGCGACGTCGACACACACGACCGTGACGTCGACCGGGCCACCACGCTGCTGCACGGCGTCGAGGACGGCGACCGGGTCCCGTGCGTCGATAACCGCGATGTCCGTGGCCAACCCGGAGTCTGCGACCGCCGCCGCTTCGGCGTCGTCGCGGACCAGGGCGACCAGTCGGCGCGCCCCGGCCCGCCGTGCCGCGGCCAGCGCCAGCGACCCGCTCTTACCGGCGGCACCGAGCACAGCCACCGAGAAGGCCAGGCGTTCCGCGACGATCCGCGCGGTCAGGGCCGGCGCGCCGCAGACGTCGAGCACGGCCAGCGCCGTCTCGGCGGACAGGTCGGTAGGGAGCACGGCCGCGATGGAACGGCCGAACAGGATGGCGTGGCCCGCGGCCGGAACCTGCTCAGAACGGCCGTCCCAATGAGCCAGACCGTCGGTCAGCAGCAGCGGCGTGAGAGTGAGCGAGACCAGGGTGGCGACACGGTCGCCGGGAGAAAGCCCGAGCGGGCTCGCGGGCCCGACCTCGGCGACGCGTCCGATGAGCATGCCGCCGGAACCGGTCACCGGGTTGTGCATCTTGCCGCGGGTCGCGACGATGTCGGCGACCTCGGCCCGGACGGCGGCGCCGGCCTCGGTCGGGGATAAGGCGCCGACGGCCTCGGACAACTGACGGAAGGACGCAGCGTCAAGGTTGAGTCGCTCGACGTCGATCCGCACCTCGTCCGGCCACAGCTCGGCGCTCGCGTCGAGGCGCCACGCGGCCTGCGGGAGCGCACCCACGGGTTCGACGACCCGGTGCAGGCCGAGCGCGGATCCTGCACAGCGCATCCCGGCCCTCCCTCCGCGGCAGGAAGATCTACGCCTTCAGCATAGCGATCCCGCGAGAATTCCTGTTGTAGTTTGCTCCTGGGCCTATAGTTTCTCCTGTCTGGCGTACTCATGACAGCAGATTTGCCTGCCTTGGGTCGTTTGGAGGGGACATGGTCCAGCCGTACCTGTACCAGCGGGTCGAGCTCGTCGAGCCCGACTGGACACGCCTGCCCGGCTGGCGTGAGGTCACCGCGGCGCAGTGGGAGTCGGCCCAGTGGCAGCGGGCGCACTGCGTGAAGAATCTCGCCCAGCTGCGGAACGTCCTCGGCGATCTCGTGGCGGACTCCTTTTACGCCGACCTGACCGCGGACCAGGACCGGCACGCGACGATGTCGATGCTGATTCCCCCTCAGATGGTGAACACGATGGCCGCGGCGGTCGCCCCGCGTGGCCCCGGTTCGCTCACGGACGCGTTCTTCGCCGACCCGGTCCGCCGCTACATGCTGCCCGTCGCCTCGGACCGCGACCCGGAGTGGCCCAGCCACCCCTACTCGGCCCGCGACTCGCTGCACGAGGCCGAGATGTGGGCGGTGGAGGGTCTGACCCACCGGTACCCCACCAAGGTGCTCGCGGAGCTCACCAACACCTGCCCCCAGTACTGCGGGCACTGCACACGGATGGATCTGGTCGGCAACTCGACGGCGAGCGTCGACAAGCACCGTTTCGAGCTCAAGCCGGCCGACCGGCACGACCGGATGCTCGCCTACCTGCGGTCCACCCCGGGTGTGCGCGACGTCGTGGTCTCCGGGGGCGACGTGGCGAACCTGCCCTGGCCGCGGCTGGAGTCCTTCGTCGCCGCGCTGCTGGAGATCGAGAACGTCCGTGACATCCGCCTCGCGTCCAAGGGCCTCGTCGGCATTCCCCAGCACTGGCTGGACGACGAGGTCCGCGCCGGCATGGAGCGACTGGCGCGCACGGCCCGGCGCCGCGGTGTGGGCCTGGCGCTGCACACCCACGCGAACAGCGCCACCTCCGTCACTCCCCTCGTCGCCCGCGCGGCCGGCGCGATGCTCGATGCCGGCGTGCGCGACGTACGCAACCAGGGCGTGCTGCTGCGGGGGGTCAACGACTCGGTGCCCGCGCTGCTGGACCTCTGCTTCGCGCTGCTCGACGGGGCGGCGATCACGCCGTACTACTTCTACCAGTGCGACATGATCCCCGGCTCCGAGCACTGGCGGACCTCGCTCGCCCAGGCGCAGGCACTGCAGCACGGGATCATGGGCTACCTGCCCGGCTTCGCGACGCCCCGCATCGTCGCCGACGTCCCCTACGTCGGCAAGCGGTGGGTGCACCAGGTCGAGTCGTACGACCAGGTCCGCGGCATCTCGTCCTGGACGAAGAATTACCGGACCTCGATCGAGTCCGACGACACCGGGGCGATCTCGCGGGTCTACCCGTACTACGACCCGATCCACTCCCTCCCCGCCGCGGGCCGAGCCTGGTGGCGGCAGCAGACGGAGCGCGCCGCCTCCTAGGGACGGCCGCCCAGCTGGGTGATCGCGTTCGCCTTGAGGTTGTAAGGGGCGTAGGTGGTCTGGGTTTCGGTGAAGTCGTCGCAGCTGACGATCGCCACCACGACCGGGTAGCCCCGCAGCGAATTGAGCTGACGCTTCGTCAGGTTGAAGTTGAAGGTCTTGTCCATCCGGATCACCCGCGCCCGGCGGCCGTCCTCGTCGAGGCCCACGAGGGTGACCGTGAACGGGGCGAGCCGCTGCGGCCGGATCTCGGTGAAGGACTGAAACGGCGCGGTCGAGGTGCCGTCGCTGATCAGCGTGTTGCCGACCTTGACGTCATCGATGTACCAGCCGCCCGAGTTGACCAGGGGGTCGGAGAGGTACCGGAAGCCGAGGATGACGTCCTGGCCCGCGTACGGCGTCAGGTCGAAGGAGAGCGTCGTCGGCAGGCCGGAGGAGCCGGTCAGGGCACTGCCGGCCGGAGCGGGCGCGGCAGTCGGAACGGTGGCCGCGTTCGCCAGCGAGTTGAAGGTCGCCCCGCCGTCGGTGGAGATGACGGTGTACCCGTAGTCGAAGCCGCTCTCCATGTTGTAGCTCGTCACGTAACTCAACGTCGGGGCGTCCGCGGGCACCTTGACCCGGAACACGGCGCCGGCGTCCGAGCTGCCTTTGTCCCCGGAGAACAGCGACGGGTTGTCCAGCGAGCTCGGCGGCAGGGTGGGCGGAGCGATCTCCGGCAGTGCCGGAAGGCCGGGCTGCTGCGGGAACCGGAGAGTCGGAAGCAGCGGAACCTGCGGCGCGACCGACCAGGTCATGGGTAGCGGGTCGAGCACCTTGCGTCCGGTGAAGGACAGCGAGCGCAGGTCGGTTCCGCTCAGCAGGCCGGCTCCGCTTCCGCGTAGCGGGACGAAGTCGGCGCCGTTCGGCGCCGCCCCGGGAGCCGCGTGGGAGGAGGTGTTCAGCAGGTTGATGTAGGACTTCAGGCTGCGCGAGGTGACGCGACTCTTCGCGATCCCGGAGACCCGGCCGTCCGGCCCGCCGACGGCACGGTCGATGAGCGTCATCACCTGGAAGTCGTGCAGGACGTCGGCGAGCTTGTCGCCCTTGCTGTGCTTCTGCAGCGCCGCCTCGACGCTGTCCAGCCCGTGCAGAGCGCTGTCACGGTGGACGTCCTCGAGAATCTTCGCGCCGTACCGGTCGCGCAGGAACAGCAGGAACGCCCAGGCGACGCCGTAGTCGGCCAGGATCTCGGCTCCAGTGCCCTCGTCGCCCCAGAGCGTCAATGAATTCTGCGGACCACCGCACGGACGCGCATTCGGTTGGTACTTCGTGGTGACGGTGCCGAAGCCCTGATAACAGACGATGTGGCTCTCGAACTTGTGCTGGAACACCGACCGGTCCGGTGCGCCGTAGCCGGTGACCGTGAGCGCGTAGTCCGACAGGCCCTCGTTGATGAAGTTCACCTCGGCCGGGTCCACGTAGTACTGCAGCAGATGCTGGTACTCGTGGGCGAAGATTCCTTCGTAGAGCAGCGGACGTGACGGTCGGCTGACGCAGACGTTGTCGTCCGGCTCATGCTTCGGGGCGCGACCGGTGCGGTGCGCCCAGTCATAGGCGTCGATCGTCATGATGTTGCGGTCCGTCAGTTCGTTGAACTGACGAGAGAAGAAGCCCGCGACGTAGGTCTGGTTGGTCGGGAAGTCGTAGAAGTTCGGGTCGCGCACGTTGTCGATGAGCGTGACGACCTTGTCGCCGTCGCCGGTGAAGTCGACGCCGGCCGTCGGGCCGGAGGTGGCCGCCTCGGAGCCGTTCCGGTCCGGCGCGACGCTGAAGGCTTTCGACTCCTTGGGCAGGATCACGTCGTCGTACTCGTGGATCAGATCCTTCACCTGCGCGTCGGTGACGGCGGTGCTGTTCGAGACGGCCGCGCGGCAGTCACCGGTCGGGAAGTTGGTCCCGACGACGTTGTCGGGGCCGGCGCCGCTGGCCACCCAGACCTCAATGTTGTCGCCCACCCCGCGCAGGGTGTACTCCTTCACGTACACGGACTGCTTCACCTGATCGAGCGCCGGCCACATCCGCTTGGTCCCCACGGACGGGGTGCGGCCGGCCGCCGCGGCGGCACGGATCTGAGCGGCTCCGGCCGGGGTCGCCCGCCACGACTCCAGCGTCGCGCCGACGGACTCCTCCAGCGGGTAGCGCGTAACGTCGGGCAGCTCCTCGGGCAGCACGTCGGCGAACGCGGCATCCGGGGCGGGAACGGCCGGCGCCTCGGCCAGCGCGGTCCCGCCGGACGTGGTGGCCGCCGCCCCGATCAGGAGCGCCGCGGCTGCCGACCCGGCGATCGCTCGGATGTGCCGCATGAGCTCCCTCTCGCTGTGCAACTTCCACCATCACCCGCGGTGCGGGCGATTCCCGCCGAACTGCCCCTATTTGACTATCTACATACGTCAACGGCCCAGCTCAGGCTTGGTTCCCGGGCGCCACGACGGCGGCGGCCACCGCGGTCGAGTCACGACGTGACCCCCAGGACCTCGATCCGGCCGGTGTTCCCGTCGACCCGGAGCAGGTCGCCGGTGCGCAGCCGGCGGGTCCCGTCGCCGGTCCCCAACACGCAAGGCACACCGAGTTCGCGGGCCACCACCGCGGCGGAGGTCCACTCGCCACCGACGTCCACGACGAGCGCCGCCGCGGGAAACAGCAGCGGTCCCCAGCTCGTGTCGGTGGACGGGGCAATCAGGATCTCCCCGGGCTCGACCTCGAGACCGGCGGCGTCGAGGACCACCCGGGCGCGCGCTTCGACCACACCCGCGCCCACGCCGCGGCCGCTGAGCACCGAGCCGGTCGAAATCGGACTCCCGGCCGGCGGGGTGACGTCCGGACGGCCTCGCCAGCCCGTCGGCAGCGCCACCGCCAGGTGCTGCGCGCGTTGCACGCGGCGCTCCACCACCAGTTCGTTCCGCGGGACGTCGGCGAGCATCTCCTCCGCGGTCAGCAGGAAGACGTCCTCCGGGTTCGCGAGGTGCCCGGCGGCGACGAGGAGTTCGCCGTTGCGCCGCGCCGCCGCGCGGGCGACGTCAAGAACACGCAGGACCGCGACCTGCCCCAATCCGCGCAACGGGATCACCCGTCGGGACGTCTCCAGGAGGGCTCGCGCGGGGCCGTGCTGCCATCTCGGCAGCGCTTCGATCAGATCGCGCTCGGCCATCGTTCGCTCGATCCGGCGCAGCTGCAGCACGTCCTCCGGCCCGTGCGCCCGCGCGCGGTACTGCGCCAGCAGATGCTCCACGGGTCGGGAGTACTCGCGCCAGACGCGACTGGCGATCTCGCCCTCGCCGGAGCCATGACAGCCGTGCTCGGCCAGAAACGCTTCGAGAGAGATCCAGCCCCGGGAGACCGCCCACAGGCCCGCAACCGGGTCCAGTTCGCCGTGGTTGCCGATGCCGACGGTCAGATGGCCGAGAAGATCGGGGCGGCCCGCCGCGGCACACAGACGCCGCAGACCGTCGTGGACCGGTTGGACGGCGGCGAGAACGCTCGTGATGTGCGCCGACATCGCGACGGGAAAACGGTCCGCGGCGAGCAGCCACTGGGCGCGGGCCTCGTCCCGGGTCAGGCCCGGTGCCCGGGCGATCTGAGCCGTCCACCACGGCCCGGTGCGGGCGTGCACGTCGCGAACCGCACGCGGGGCGGCCACGGCCGCTCGGGGGAACGACATGGCGATCGCCGGCATCCGCGCCCGGGTGGGGAGGGAATCGACGTGGTCGGGCAGCCGCCCGAGCAGTTGCTCGACGAGCGCCGCTCCACTCGTGCCCGGGAGCCGGTCGCCCATCCGGCCCAGGTAGTCGACGTTCGCGGCGAGCCGCCCGTGGAACAGGCCGAGGATCCGGTCCCGGTCGTGCCGCGGCACCTTCGCGTGCCGGCGCTCCAGCGCACCCACAGAAGTGAGCGCCGCGCGCAAGCCGGCCTCGCCGCCACGCTTCCACAGCGACCAGTTCAGTGGCGTGAGCACGCCGGGCACCACCTCGCCGACCGTGGAGGTGGACCAGTACGCGTCCGGATCCCAGTCGCCGTCGAGCGGATCGTTCACGCAGGCGGCCCGGCGCTGCCAGGGCCCGGCGGCCGCGCTTCGTACGAGGTGGACAGCACGATCGTGGTCCGGGTCGAGACGTTCGCCTTGGTACGGATCTCCGCGAGCAGCGCTTCCAGGTCCGACGGCTTGCCGACACGGACCTTGAGGATGTAGTTCTCGTCGCCGGCCACGCTGTGGCAGGCCTCGATCTCGGCGATGTCGGCCAGCGCCTCCGGCGAGTCGTCGGGCCGGCTGGGGTCGATCGGCTTGATCGAGATGAACGCGGTCAGCGGCAGGCCGAGGGCCTCGTGGTCGATCACTGCGGTATAGCCGCGGAGAATGCCGCGCTGCTCGAGCCGGCGCACGCGTTGGTGCACCGCGGACGTCGAGAGCCCGGTGTGTTTACCGAGGTCGGTGTAGCTCATCCGCCCGTCGGCACACAGGAGATCGATCAGCTGACGATCCAGGGCTTCCACGGCGGCAACCGTCCTTACGCCGGCAGCACGATCAGCTCGCGCGGGGTCAGATTGACCCGTTCCCCGCCGGTGTCGGTGCAGACGACGATGTCCTCGATCCGGGCGCCGTGGCGACCGGGTAGGTAGATGCCGGGCTCGATCGAGAACGCCATGCCCGGTTCCAGAGCCTCGGTGTTCCCCTCGACCATGTAGGGGTGCTCGTGGCCCTCCATGCCGATGCCGTGGCCGGTGCGGTGGATGAAGTACTCGCCATAGCCCGCGTCGGTGATCACCTTCCGGCACGCGCGGTCGATGTCCTGGCACGCGACGCCCGGCCGGACCGCCTCGCAGCCGGCGATCTGCGCCGCGAGCAGCACGTCGTAGTAGCGGCGGAACTCCGCGTCCGGCTCACCGACGGCGTAGGTGCGGGTCTCGTCCGAGCAGTAGCCGGCCTCGGTGGTGCCGCCGATGTCGACGACGACGGGGTCGCCGGGCTGGATCACCCGGTCCGACACGTCGTGGTGCGGGCTGGCGCCGTTGGGGCCGGATCCGACGATGATGAAGTCGGCGCGGACATGGCCCTCCGCGACGATCGCGTCACCGATGTCCCGGCCGACCTCGCGCTCGGTCCGGCCGGCACGCAGCCACTCCCCGATGCGGGTGTGCACCCGGTCGATCGCCGCCCCGGCGTCGCGCAGCGCCTGGACCTCTTCGGCCGTCTTGCGGATGCGCAGTTCGCGCAGCACTCCGCCGGCCAGCGACTGCTCCACGCCGGGGATCCCGTCGCGCAACCGCAGGACCTTCTCCGCCCACATGTGGTCGTCCAGACCGTAGGTGCGCGTGCCCGCGGGCAGCAGGGTGCGGACCAGCGCGATCGGGTCGTCGGTCTCCTGCCAGTCCGCGATCGCCAGCCCCAGCTCCGCGACCCCCGCAGCTTCCGCGGCCGCCCGCTCCAGGAACGGCACCACCAGCACCGGGTCCGCGCCGGCCGGCAGCACCAGGCAGGTCAGCCGCTCGAGCGGCTTCGCGACGTACCCCGTGAGATAGCGCAGGTCCGGACCCGGGGTGATCAGCAGGGCGTCGAGACCGGCCTCGGCCGTCGCCGCCTGGGCCCGTTTGAGCCGGGCCGAAAAGAGATCGCTCGCCATCCCTCCATCCTGTCACCGACCTTCCGGCGAAACCGGCTCAGGCCGCCAGCACCTGGCTCACCAGCTCGTCGAGCAGGTCCTGGCCGGGAGCGGGGATGATCGGCCGGCCGGCCAACTGACGGACGATCTCGAACGCCTCGTGCACGGCGTCGCCCGTGAGCACCGGACCGTGGGCCGAGGCGACCGTGAGCACGCCCAGCCCCTCGACCGCGTCGACGTGGCGACGGTAGGCGGCGGGGTCGAGCCACTGGTGCCAGGGCGACACCAGGCTGTTCATGGCCGGCATCCCCTCCTCGAGCAGGTCGCGGGGCATCTCGTGGACGTCGAGTGTGCCGGGTGTAAGGCAGGCGAAGGTGTCGACGATCCACATGGCCGCAGTGGTCGGATCGTAGAGCCCCCGCGTCGTGGGACCGTCGAAGATCGGCGGCTTGAACAGCCGGAGGACCCGGTCACCGACGTCGAGGGTGCCGCCCTCGTCGATCCAGCGCATGCGCTCGAGCGGCAGTGCGGGCTTCTCGAGGGCGAGGCGCTCCACGCTGAAGGAGTTGGTGACCAGCGTGGCCTGCGGGCACCGCTCGACGACATCGAGGAGCCCGCCGGTGTGGTCGCCGTCGTCGTGGGACAGAAAGATCCAGCGGACGTCCTCCGGCTCGACGAGTGAGAACACCTTGTCGAGCCACAGGTCGCGGTGGACCGGAGCCCCCGTGTCGACGATCACGGGCTCGGCGCCCCGAATGACCATGGCGTTCACCGGGACGTACAGGTCGTCGCCGGCGGGGAACAAGTTCGGGATCAGAAAGGTCTCCGGCGCGATCTCCACCGGCTCGGTGGTGGGCACTCCGGCGAGGATGTCCGTTGCGTTCATCTCGTGGTCTCCTTGGTCGTGGGATGCCCTACCCTGCGGGCGCCCCGGCGGCCAGGGATATCCCGCCGTTCGGTGGTTCTCGCAGGCCGGAACCCCCCAGGTGAGGGGGTCCTGGAAAGGGGTTTCCGGAGTAGGGTCGCGCCATGAGCAGGGCGGTGGCGGCGGCCACGGCGCGACGAGCGGTGGAGCAGGTGTGCTCGGAGTCGGAGACGCCCGATGAGCTCCTCGAGGGACTGCAGGCGGCGCTGCAGCGGGCCATCCCGCACGATGCGTCGATCTGGTTCGGCCTCGATCCGGTCACCATGCTGGCGACGGCCCCGAGCCGCGTCGAGGGAATGGACCCGTCGCTGTGCGACACCTTTTGGCACCTGGAGTTCCACGAGCAGGACGCCGCTCTCTTCACCGACCTGGCCAGGGGCGACGGCGTGACGACGCTTCGGCTGGCGCTCGACGACCGGGTGGGACGTAGCGTGCGCTATCGGGAGTGCCTGGTCCCGCAGGGCTACGACGATGAACTCCGGGCGGTGTTCCAGACCGGCGGCTCGGCTTGGGGTGCGATGGGCCTGTACCGGGAGAGCGTCCACCGGTCCTTCGACAGCGACGATGTGACACTCGTCCGGTCGATCTCCGGCGTCGTCGCGGAGGCTCTGCGCGTTCACGTGCGCCGGGCGGTGCCGTGGCTCGAGCCGAGCGCGCCGGGGCTCATGGTCGTCGACGAGCACGGCACGATCGTGTCGGCCAACGGAGAGGCGCTGGAGTGGTTGCGCCTGCTGTGGCCGCTGACCGCCCTCGGCGACGGACGTGCGAGCGGCCCCAGCGCGCTGCTGGAGCTGCGCGACCGTGGCGTAGGCGTGCCGACCCCCCTGTTCGCCCTGGTGGCCAAGGCGCGGGCGGTGGCCGAGGGCCGGGAGCGCGGGCCGGCCCGGCTCCGGCTGCGGGACGAGCGTGGCCGGTGGATCGTCCTGCATGCCTCGATCATGTCGAGTACCGACGGCGCCGGCGGCCACGTCGCGCTCATGTTCGAGGCGGCCAAGAGCGCCGACGTGGCCCCGATCATCATCGATGCCTACTCCCTGACTCCTCGGGAGCGGGAGGTGCTCGGCGCCATCGCTCGCGGTGCGTCGACCGCGGAGATCGCGTCCCAGCTGTGCCTGTCCCACCACACGGTCCGCGACTACGTGAAGACGGTCTTCGTCAAGCTCGACGTCTCGAGCCGCGGCGAGCTCGTGGCCCGCCTGTTCGCCGAGCATTACAGCGACGGGCTCCACGCCCGCATGGTCCACGCCGACTGAGCGCGGTTCTCGGGATCACGCCGAGTCGTCTCACGTACCGCCCACGCTGTGGTACCTGGCATGATCCGCCGCGTGGCAACCTCAGATCCGGCCGAGCCGATGAGTGTGATGTTGCTGGACGCGGCGTCGATGTACTTCCGGGCGTTCTTCGGGGTGCCGGACACGGTGCGGGCGCCGGACGGGACGCCGGTCAACGCGGTGCGGGGGTTCCTCGACTTCATCGCCCACCTCACCAAGCTGCGGCGGCCCACCCATCTGGTCGCCTGCATGGACTACGACTGGCGCCCGGCATTCCGGGTCGAGGCGATCCCCAGCTACAAGAGCCACCGGGTGGCGGTGCCGGCGACGAACGCCCGGCCGGCCGAGGAAGAGGTTCCGGACGACCTGGAGATCCAGGTGCCGATCATCACCGCCGTCCTCGACGCGGTCGGCATCGTGCACCTCGGCATCGACGGCCACGAGGCCGACGACGTCATCGGCACCTTGGCGACCCGCGCCGACGGGCCGGTCGACGTCGTCACCGGCGACCGCGACCTGTTCCAGCTGGTCGACGACGAGCGCCAGGTGCGCATCCTCTACATCGCCAAGGGCATCCGCAATCTGGAGATCGTCGACGAAGCCGCAGTGACGAAGAAGTACGGGATCCCGGGACGGTCCTACGCCACCTTCGCCAGCCTCCGGGGCGACCCGAGCGACGGACTGCCCGGAGTGCCCGGCGTCGGCGACAAGACCGCGGCGGCATTGGTGTCCGCGTACGGCGACATCCCGACGATCCTCGCGGCGGCCGAGGATCCCGGCTCCTCGATGTCGCCGGCCGTGCGCCGCAAGTTGCGCGACGCCGTCCCCTATCTGGCGGTGGCGCCCAAGGTGGTCGAGGTGGTGTGCGACCTGCCGGTCCCGCAGTTCGATGCCGCGCTCCCGGCCACGCCGCGGGACCCGGAGGCGCTGCTCGCTCTCGCCGACCGGTGGGGGTTGGAGAGCCCGTGCAATCGCCTGCTCAACGCGCTGTCCGAGGTCGCGGGCGCGTGATCGCCGCGGCATAGGATCGCCGAGTCCCGTTCCCCGAATCTGGAGCGCCCCGATGCCGATCGTTCTGCACGCGACCATGCCCGTCAAGCCCGAGATGCGTGAGGCCTTCCTGGGCGCGATCCCGCGTCTCGTCGACGCCAGCAACGCCGAGGAAGGCATCCTGTCCTACCAGTGCTACGAGGCGATCGCGCAGCCGAACACCTTCGTCATGATCGAGGTCTACGCCGACAAGGCCGCCATGGACTCGCACCTCGCCAGCCCGCACTTTCAGCAGGCCGGTAAGGGCCTCGGCATGGTCCTGGCGGGCGCGCCGACCCTGACCTACTACGAGGCCGGCGACCCGCAGACCCTCGCGCTCTAAGAACGTTCCGTGCGCCGGCTCCTCGTTCCCCTGGTGCTCGCCGGGCTGCTCAGTGGCTGCGTCGACTCGGGGCCCGGCGCCGAAGATCTGGGGCCCGTGAACCCGGCCTCGGTGCCGGACACCGCGGCTGCGGTCGAGGGGCCGGCGATGCGCGGCACCGTCCGCAACACCGAGGGCGCACCGGTGCCCGGTGCCCGGGTCACCGTCACCTTCCTGCGCAGTAAGGAAGAGCGCACCTCGGTGGGGATCGGGGCCGCGTTCAGCCTCGGTCTGAGTTGCTTCGCGGACAAACGTGGTTGTCGTGCCCCCACCTCGGAGGGGGTGAGCGCGGCAGACGGCACGTACGCGGTCGCGATGCCCAGCAACAACGGGGATCCGCCGGTGGGCGTCGCCGTGTCCGTGGTGGCACCGGCAGGCACCTCGGGCGACAACCGGGTCGGCACGACGATCGCCCTACCGGCGCGCATCGTCGAAGGCGGGACCTTCGACATGCCGGTGGCGACCGAGCCGCTGACACTGATCCGCAACCGGGACGGCCACGACCTCCGGGTGACGATGCCGCTCACGCGCCAGGCCGTGCCGAGCGGCGCGGTCAAGGTGGCCGTCACCCAGTTGCCGGCCGAGGGCAACGTGTCGAGCGCGACGGCGGACTTCACCGAGACACCGGTGCCGCTTCCCTTCGACCTGCGCATGGCCGAGGACAGCCGGTTGCTGGTCGCCGCGCACCGCGAGGCGAGGATCGGCGACCGGTCCGCCACCTTGACCGCCACGAGCGTGCTTCCCGGTACCGAGGTACCGGCTTCGCGCGGAGCCGCCTGCCGCGTCACCGACAGCCGCGGCCAGGCGCTGCCGCAGCAGACCTGCGGGCTCACCGACGGCCTCCTCGGCAGTCCGTGGGAACCGGTCGACGATCCGCGCTGCGCGAGCGGCCCGTGCCCGGGGACGGCGCAGAACGATCACCGCGACATCTACATCACGCTGACGAAATCGGTGCGCGCCACCCTGCTCGTGGTCCGCGGCTGCGGGTTCACCTGCACCGTCCTGGTCTCCGCAGACGGCAAGATCTTCCGTGAGCTGCCGGCCCCGGGCTCGGGCACGGACGGGTTCTACGTCCAGAAGCTGTCCGGCGCGCCGCTGAAGGTCGTCCACATTCGCACCGCGACCGGTGGCTTCTTTGCGAAGCTGCGCGAGGTCTCGGTCTTCCGCTAGGAGATCCAGCATGACTCTTCCCCTCAGCGTCGACGAGGTCGACGGCTGGCTGCGCGAGATACTGGGCGTGGAGAAGGTCGAGCAGACCGGGGTCGTGTGGGGCACCGCGACCAAGGTGCTCGTCGAGGTGACGCACTCCGGCGGCGGCACCCAGCGGCTGTGCGTGAAAGGCGGTTTCCGCGCGGAGCTGCTCGCGATCATGTCCGCGGGCTACCAGGCGGAGGCGTACTTCTACCGCGACGTGGCACCGGAGCTGGGCGCCGGTGTCCCGCGGTGCCACCACGCCGCGGTCGAGGGCCAGCAGGGCATCGTGGTCCTCGACGACATCCTCGCGGCCGGCGCGCGCATCAACGATCCGCGGGAGCCGATGACGGTCAGTCAGGTTGCGGACGGGCTCACGGCCATGGCGGCGTGGCACTCCCGCGGGGACCTCCGGCTCGAGTGGATGCCGCCGTCCCCCTACTACCGCCCCATCGTCGACAGCCTCTTCGCCCCGGCCCACTGGGACGCCTACATCGGCCAGACCACCGCCGGTCCGGTGCTCGAGGTGTTCGCCGAGCGGGAGCGCATCGCGGAGGTCTACCAGCGACTGTGGGAGGCCCAGGACGCCCGTCCCGCGACCTTCGTCCACGGCGATGCCAACCCCACCAACGTGTACTTCGATGCGGACGGTTCCACGCGCTTCCTGGACTGGCAGTTCGCCGGCTGCACCGATGCCTACCAGGACGTCGCGTGCTTCCTCGTCGGGTCGCTGTCGGTCCAGGACCGTCGGGCCAATGAGCAGGCGCTGCTGCGCGAGTATCTGACCGCACGTGGCGACGGCGCAGAGCGCTTCGACGAGGCGTGGGACGCGTACCGCCGCAATGCCGTCTACGGCGCGGTGTACTGCCTCACCCCGGAGGAGATGCAGCCCGCCGCCGTCCGCGCGCCGTTGGCCGACCGTTACGCCCAGGCGGCCATCGACCTCGAGACCCTCGCCCTCCTCTGTGGATAACTCACACCAGGGCGTGTCACGCCCTGGTGTGAGTGATCCACCGGCTCTGACGTGGCGTCAGGTCACCGACGAATAGGCGACAACACCGCGGCGAATGGCGTTGATCGCCGCGTCGGCGGTGTCCCGGAGGTCTCCGTCGGCGGCCTTGGCGATCTGGCCGAGCAGGTCGATCAGTTGCTTGCACCACCGCACGAAGTCACCGGCGGTGAGGTCGGCCTCGCGCAGGATCGACTCCAGACCCTTGCCGTTGGCCCACCGGTAGGTCGCCCAGACGAAGCCGAGGTCGGGTTCCCGCAGGAAGTCCAGCCGGTGGCGCTTCTCGAGCCGGTCGAGATCGCCCCACAGCCTGATCATCTCCGCCAGCGTCTCCCGGACCGCGCCGTCCGGCAGCCGCGGTGGGGCCGCGTCGTCGGAGTTGCGCGACTCGTACGCCAGCGCGGAGACGCACGCCGCGAGTTCGGCGTGGGTCAGGCCGTTCCACAGGCCCTGGCGCAGGCACTCCGCGGCGAGGAGATCGAGCTCGGAGTACAGGCGCTTGAGTCGTTCGCCGGCCGGGGTGACCCGCTCACCGTCGAGGTACTCGAGGTCGGTGAGGACGCCGCAGACACGGTCGAAGGTCTTCGCGACCGTCGCGGTCCGGCCGGCCACGTGGGCCCGCAGCTTGTCGGTGTCGACGGCCAGGCGCTGGCGCCGGGCGGCCCAGCGCGCGTGGTCCTCCCGCTCCGGGCAGGCGTGGCACGGGTGGGCCTGAATCTCCCGGCGGATCCGGGCGAGCTCGGCGTCGTCGCCGGCGGCCGAAGGACCTCGCCGCTGCCGGTGCACCGGGGTGTCCGCGAACGGACGCAACGTCGAGGCGAGGTCGCGACGGGACTGCGGCGAGCGCGGGTTGAACGACTTGGGAATCCGCACCCGGTCCAGCGGCGCGACCGGTGCGGAGAAGTCGGCGAGCGAGAGCCGGCGGTACTGCCGGTCGGCGGTGACGACCGCGGGGCGCGGATCCTCCGGGCCCGGGGAGAGCCCCGGATCGATCACGACCGCGACGCCGGCGAACCGGCCGGTCGGCACCACGATGACGTCGCCCTTGCGCAGTTTCTCCAGCGACGTCGCCGCCTCGGCGCGGCGGTCCCCGGACCGCGCGCGGGAGAGCTCCTTCTCCCGCGCGGCCAGCGCCATGCGCAGCCCGTGGTACTCGGCGAAGTCCCCCAGATGGCAGGTCGCCGCCTCGGCGTACCCGGCGAGGCCTTCGTCCTGCCGCCGGATCTGCGCGGCCACGCTGACGACCGAGCGGTCGGCCTGGAACTGCGCGAACGAGGTCTCCAGCAATGCCCGCGCCCGCTCCCGGCCCATCTGGCCGACGAGGTTGACCGCCATGTTGTAACTGGGCCGGAAGCTCGAGCGCAGCGGGTACATGCGTGTCGAGGCCAGGCCGGCGACCGCGATCGGATCCAGGTGGGCGTTCCACAGGACGACCGCGTGGCCCTCGACGTCGATGCCGCGCCGGCCGGCCCGTCCCGTCAGCTGGGTGTACTCCCCCGGCGTCACGTCGGCGTGGGTCTCGCCGTTCCACTTGACCAGCTTCTCCAGCACCACCGATCGCGCGGGCATGTTGATGCCCAGCGCCAGCGTCTCCGTCGCGAACACCGCCTTGACCAGCCCGCGCACGAACAGGTTCTCCACGACCTCGCGGAAGGTCGGCAGCATCCCGGCGTGGTGCGCCGCGATCCCCCGTTCCAGGGCGTCGCGCCAAGCCTCGAACCCGAGGACGACGAGGTCGGACTCCGGGATCGACGCGCACGCCGCATCGACGATCGCGCGGACCTCCCGGCGTTGCTCGGCACTGTTGAGCCGCAGACCCGCCCGCAGGCACTGCTCGACCGCGCCGTCGCACCCGGCGCGACTGAAGATGAAGGTGATCGCCGGTAGCAGGCCTTCGCGGTCGAGGCGGACAATCACCTCGGGGCGGCTCGGCGTGTACACACCGCTCCGCCGCTGGGGTGCCCCGTTGCGAGCCGGCGGGCCGCGGCGGCGGTCGCGCGGTCCGCCGCTGCGGACCAGCCGCGTCAGGTCCGGGTTCACCTTCTGGTGGTCGCCGTCGACGAACAGGTCGGACATCGCGTCGCCGACCATCACGTGCTGCCAGAGCGGCACCGGCCGGTGCTCGGAGACGATCACCTCGGTGTGGCCGCGGACCGTCTGCAGCCACTCGCCGAACTCCTCGGCGTTGGACACCGTCGCGGACAGCGAGACCAGCGTGACCGACTCCGGGAGGTGGATGATCACCTCTTCCCACGCCGCGCCGCGGAACTTGTCGGCGAGGTAGTGCACCTCGTCCATCACCACGAATTCGAGTCCGCGCAGGGTCGAGGACCCGGCATAGAGCATGTTGCGCAGCACCTCGGTCGTCATCACGACCACCGGCGCGTGGGAGTTGATCGAGTTGTCACCCGTCAGCAGGCCGACGTTCTCCTGGCCGTGCCGCCGCACCAGGTCGGCGTACTTCTGGTTCGACAGCGCCTTGATCGGCGTCGTGTAGAAGCACTTGCGGCCGTGGCTCAGCGCCAGATGGACGGCGAACTCACCGACGAGGGTCTTGCCCGCGCCGGTCGGTGCCGCCACCAGGACGCCCGCGCCCCCCTCCAGCGCACGGCACGCCTCGAGCTGGAAGGGGTCGAACGGGAACGGAAATCCCGCGGAGAACGTGCTGAGCTCACTCACCACCGGGTCAGGGCAGATCCTCGTGCTCGCCCGTCAGCGCCCGCTCCCGGCGACTCTTCCGATCCAGCGCCAAAGTCACGACGATGGCCACTCCGTAGAGGACCGCCATGGGGGTCATCAGCGCGATCATCGAGTACGGGTCGGGCGTGGGCGTGGCGATCGCGGCGAACACCGCGATGCCGAAGACCATCTGGCGCCACATGCCACGGATCTGCTTCGCGGACAGGACGCCGGCCAGGTTCAGCGTGATGAGGATCAGCGGGAGCTCGAAGGACAGACCGAACACGAAGAGCATCCGGAGCACGAAGTCCAGGTACTCGTCGAGCGGGACGAGGTTGCTGACGTCGCCGGGGTTGAAGCCCAACAGGATGCGGACGGCGGTCGGCAGGATGAGGTACGCCAGTGCGCCACCGCCGATGAACAGCGGGCCGCCGACGAACACGAACAGGTAGGCCCACCGCTTCTCGCGCCGGTGCAGGCCCGGGCGCCAGGAAGGCCCAGAGCTGCCACAGCCACAACGGCAGCGAGATGACCAGGCCGCAGTACAGCGCGACCTTCAACTGCAAGGCCAGCGGGCCGATGACGCCGGTGACGACGAGGGCGCCGCACTCCTTGTTGGAGACACCTTCCACGCCGGACTCACAGACCGGGTCGATCAGGAAATCAATGATTTCCTCGTAGAAGATGAAGCCGACGATGCTGCCGATGGCGATCGCGATGACAGCGCGGATCAGCCGGGTGCGCAGCTCTTTGAGATGCTCCAGGAGGGGCATGCGCCCCTCCGGGTTTTCCGGGCGTCCGCGGTGCCTCGGGCCGGTGGTGGAGGTCACCGCTTCAGTAATGGCCGGAGTGCCGGGCTACTCAGAGCTCGGTGCGGTTCGGTTCGTCCGACCGCGTCGAGGCCGGCGGCGGCGGGGCGGCCTGCGTGTCGGTGACCTCGCGCGGCGCGTCCTTGTCCTTCTTCTCGTCGTCGTCCGCGATCGTCTTCTTGAAGATCTTCAGGGACTGGCCGACCGACTTGGCGGTCTCGGGAAGGCGCTTCGCACCGAACAGCAGCACGACGATCACGAGGATCAGCGTCAGTTCCAGCGGGCCAAGGTTGCCCATGTGTCGGCTCTCCAAAATCGGGGACGCAATTGCTCTACCTGAGAGTACCCCTCAGACGCCGGAGTGGCGGAACGTCCGAAATGTCTTCCCACCGAAAGGGGGAATTTTAGCCATCCGGACAATCCGGGCGGGGGTCCTCGTTGCTGGTCAGAGTAGTTATAGCCGCCGGGTCGGGAGGTCGCGCGCCGCCACGTCCAACCGGGTGCTCGCCTCCGCGAGCTGATCGGACACGCGGCCGACCTCGCGGCCCAACTCCTTCACGACGCGCCACAGCCGCAGCGTAGGCACGACGAGGATCAGCATCCCCAGGACGCCGCAGACGACCCACAGTCCGACGAGCACGGCCGAAGGCTAACCCACCCGCGCCGCGGGGTCTCAGCCCCCGCTGACCGCGCGGATCGAGGGCACCCGCCGGGCCAGCAGCGCACCGGCGACGTCCTTGGTGACCTCGCGCCGGATCCGCTGGTCGCAGCCCGGGCAGGTGAACGTGTAGAAGGACGAGCCCGGCGCCTCGACGACCACCAACCGGACGTCCGTCGGCGCGACGCGGACGTGCCCGCAGTCCGGGCAGGTCACCTTGACCGGCGCCGGTCCTCCCGCCGTCCCGGGCTCGGTCACGGCGAGTCCGGGTAGCCCGCCAGGGCGGCGGTCGCCGCCGCCCGGACCTGCTCGGCCAGCTCCGGCGGGTCCACCAGCCGGGCGGTCGGACCGAGTCGCATCGCCAGCCGGACCATCCACTCGGGGTCCCCGCTGCGCAGCCGGACGTAGAGTCGTCCGCTCTCGAGCTCGACGACCTCCTCGCACGGGTAGTACTCCGTCACCCAGTGGGCGTCGCGCTCCAGCTCCAGGCCCGCGACGGTGTCCTCCGGCGACGGCGAGAACAGGCCGGCGTCCAGGTCGTGCGCGACCGCGTCGGCCGGAACCTCGGCCGCGACGTCGAGCACCTGCAGGAGCAGGACCCGGTCCAGCCGGAACAGGCGGACGGCCTCGGCGCGGTGGCACCAGCCCTCGAGGTAGGTGTGGCCGTCCACCAGCGCGAGCCGCATCGGATCGACATCGCGCTCGGTGGTCTCGTCCCGGCCCGGGACGTAGTACCGCAGGTGCAGGCGCCGGCCCTCGGCCAGCGCGCGGCGGGCATCGTCGAGCACGCCGGAGTCCGGAGCGGGTCCGACGTCGACCCCGACCCGCTCGTCGGCCTTGCCGGCGGCGGCCCCGGCCACCTCCTGCAACTTGGCGATCGCCTTGTCCAGGGCCACCCGGTCGTGGGTGCCAGGCAGCGCGGCGAGCAGGCGCAGGCCGACCAGCAATGTGGCCACCTCGTCCGGCCCGAGCCGCAGCGGGCGGGCGATCGTGTCGGCGTTGCCGAGGTAGACCAGCCCGTCCTCCCAGTCCGCCTCGATCAGGTCGTCCGGCAGGTGTCCGGGAAGACCGCAGACGAACAGCAGCAGCAGGTCCTTCTCCAGCTGGTCGACAGATATGCCGGCGTCGCGCGCCGCCTGCTCCATCGGGATGCCCTGCCGGTTGAGCAGGTACGGCACCAGGGCCAGCAGGCGCGTCAGCCGCTCGGAGGCTCCGGCGCTCATGCGACACCGGCCAACGCGCGCAGCCGGGCGATCACCGCGTCGCGGACCGCCGGCGGCGAGTCCACCACCACGGCGGAGCCGTAGGACACCAGCTCCTCGGCCAGCGTCTCGGCGTTCCAGAACCCGACCTGCAGGGTGTCCCACTCCTCGCCGGGTTCGACCGTGGTCGCACGCCCCCGCAGCCCGTACGCCGACTCCGGCCGGGCCCGCACGATCGCGGTCTCCCGGGGCTCGGCCGGCATCATCCGGCGCAACTCCTCGCGGATGTCGACGTCCGGCGGCGGGACCACGCTGCCCGGCTGACCGGTCACCTTGACCGGACCGGAGATCCGGCTGAGCCGGAACACCCGGGACGCCTGCCGGTCGCGGTCGAAACCGACCAGGTACCACTTGCCGTTGCGCACCCCGAGACCCCAGGGCTCGACGGTCCGCCGGCTCGAGGAGTCCGCCTCCGGCGTCCGGTAGTCGAAGCTGACCGGCCGGCCTTCGAACGACGCCGACCACAGCGGCTGCAGGGCCGGGTCGTCGCCGACCCGCGGCTCCAGACCCGCCATCGCGGTCTCGTCCGGGTCGACCCCGGCCGCCCGCAACTTGAGCAGCGCGGTGCCGGCCGCGTGCGAGAGCGACGCCTGTCGCCAGGCCCGCGCCGCCAGGCCGAGTACGGCGAGCTCCTCCGGAGTGAACGTCACCTCGGGCAGCGCGTAGGCGCCACGGTCGATCCGGTAGCCGACCTCGTCGCCGAACAGGGCCTCGTGGGTCCCGGTCTCGAGCGGGATCCCGAGCTCGCGGAGCTCGTCCTTGTCCCGCTCGAACATGCGCTCAAAGGCGTCGTCGGTGGGGCACTCCGCGTACGCGGTCACCGCCGCGCGGATCTGCTCCTTGGTGAGGAAGCGACGCGCGGCGAGCAGGCAGATCGTCAGGTTCAGCAGGCGTTCGGTGCGCTTCGCCGACATGGCTTTCCTCCCTCCGGATCGCTGAACGGTACCCGGCGGCGCAGGGCGGCGGCCGCTCCCACGCCTGTACCGTCGCTGCCGTGATCCACTGGCGGCGGGCGCGTGTGCTCCGCGTGATCCGGGAGTGGCACGGCGCCGTGGAAGTCGAGGTCACCTGCGGCGCGGACACCCTGCGCGCACTGGCATATCCGGCGCTGGTGGGCCGCCCGGAACCGGGCGACGACGTCCTGGTGAACGCCGGGGCGTTGGTCCGCGACCTGGGCACCGGGGGGTACGCGCCGGTCATCGCGATCCCGGACCGGCTGCCGCCGGACCCAGGACCCGACGGGCATCTCGTCAAGGCCCGCTACACCCCGCTGCAGGCCCTCGTGGCCGGGGCGGACGAGCAGGGATCCCCGCACCACGAGCTGTTGCGGGACGCGGATTCCCTCGACGGCATGCCGGTGGTCACCGCCGACCTGCACTCCGCGTTGCCCGCGGTCTGCGTAGCCGCCACCGCCGACCGGCCGGGTGTCCGGATCGCGTTCGTGATGACCGACGGCGGCGCGTTGCCGGCCTGGTTCTCCCGCACCGTTGCCGCGATGCGGGATGCCGGGCTGCTCAGCGGGACCGTGACCACCGGGCAGGCCTTCGGCGGCGACCTGGAGTGCGTGTCCCTGCACTCGGGGCTGCTGGCCGCGCGTCTGGTGCTCGGCGCCGACCTCGCGGTGGTCGCGCCCGGGCCCGGGAATCTCGGCACCGGCACCCGGTGGGGATTCTCGGGAGTGGCCGCCGGAGATGCCGTGAACGCCGCCGCGGTGCTCGGCGGCCGGCCGGTCGCCTCGCTCCGCGTGTCGTCGGCGGACCCTCGCGAGCGCCACCGCGGGGTGTCGCACCACAGCCTGACCGCCTACGGCCGCGTCGCCCTCGCACCGGCCGACGTCCCGGTTCCGGGTCTGCCCGGAGAGTTCGGGGACCGGGTGCGCGAGCAGTGCGCCGCTCTGGGCGTGCGCCACCGACTCGTCCCGGTCGACCTGGCCGGGCTGGCGGAGGTCCTGACCGCGAGTCCCGTGCCGTTGTCCAGCATGGGGCGGAACTTCGCGGCCGATCCCGAATGCTTCCTGGCCGCGGCCGCGGCCGGCCGGCACGCCGCCGGCCTGCTGTCGGGCGGCTACTTCGCCGCGCCCTCGGGCTCGTTGTAGACGCCCAGGATGTCGACGACGAACACGAGCGTGTCCGTGCCCTTGATGCCCGCCTGGGCGTTGCCGTCCTTGCCGTAGCCCAGCTTGGGTGGGATCACGAGCAGGATGCGGCTGCCGACGCGCTTACCGACCAGTCCGTCGACCCAGCCCTTGATCACGCCGGGTTCGCCGGTCTGCATGTTGGTCTCGGCGATGCGCGCCGCGAACGGGCCGCGGCCGGCCTTCCAGGACGTGTCGAACACGCTGTTGTCGCGCCAGATCACGCCGGTGTACTGCGCGACGATCTGCTGGCCCTCGGCGACCTTCTCCCCCGCACCGACGAGCAAATCCTGGGCGACCAGGGCCTTCGGCGGGTCGACCTTCGGCACGGTGATCTTGGGGTTCCTGCCCGCAGCGACGGTCGGCAGTGCGGCACCGGGCGCGGACTTGGCCGGCTTTCCGTCGACCAGGGCGTCGGCACCGAAGGCGTTGAGGATGTCGAAGACGAAGACCAGGCTGTCCGTCGGGCTGACTCCGACCTGCGGGTTGCCCTGCTCGCCGAAACCGTCCGCCGGTGGCGTCACGAGCACCACGCGGGACCCGACCTTCACCCCGGGCAGCTTCTTGGCCACCCCGGGCACGATCTGGTCGATCGAGATGATCAGCAGCCGCTTCGCGGAGAACGTGTCCACGTAGGGCGGCACCTCGGTGCCGTCCTGGGTCCAGACCTGGCTCTTCAGGTCGGCGACCAGAACGTCGCCCGACGCGAGGGCGCGGCCGGACCCCTCCGTGAGCACCTTCACCTGGCTCTCCGCCGGCGGTGCCGAGTTCGAGACGATCTGCGGAACCACCCCGACCTCGGCGCTGGACACCGAGGGGAACTCGAAGGCCTTGGCATCGTCGCCGCCACCGCACGCGGCGGGCAGCGTCAGTCCGGCGAGCAGGGGCAACAGCATCAGGAGTCGGCGCACGCTGCGAGCCTAGGGCCGCCAGCTTGGTCCGACCCGACGGCACCCCGCGGGGCGGGCCTCAGGACGCCGCTTTGCCGTACACCCCGAGGATGTCGATGACGAAGACGAGGGTGTCGTCGCCCTTGATGCCGCCCTCGGGGTTGCCCGCCTTGCCGTAGCCGAGGCTGGGCGGGACCACGAGCAGGACCCGGCTGCCGACCTTCTCTCCGACGAGCGCCTCGACCCAGCCCTTGATGACCCCGGACTCCCCCGTGCGGGGGTCCGATTCGGCGACGCGGGCCGCGAACGGGTGCCGGCCGGCGTCCCACGACGAGTCGAACTTCTTCCCGTCCCGCCACAGGACTCCGACGTACTGGGCGAGGATGGTCTGCCCCGGTTTGATCGCCGCGCCGGAACCCTGCAGCAGCAGGCGCTCGACCAGGCCCCGAGGCGGATCCACCTTGGGCACCGTGATTTTGGGGTTCTTCCCGGCGGTGACGGTCGGCAGGGCGGCGTCGGGGGCGAGCGTCACGGCCGTGCCGGCCGCCATCGTCTGCGGCGCGACCGAGTCCAGGACGTCGATCACGAACATGATCGTGTCGAAGGGCTGAATGCTGACCCCGGGGTTGCCCTGATCACCGAAACCGTCGGCCGGCGGGGCGACCAGCAGCACCCGCGAACCGACCTTCACCCCCGGCAGAACCTTCTCCCAGGCCGGCACCACGGTGTTGAGCGGCCGGATCAGCAGCTGGCCGGTCCGGAACGAGTTCACGAACGCGGGCAGGTCGATCCCGTCGGGGTCCCAGACCTGGCCCTTGACGTCGGCGACGATCACGTCGTCCTGACCGATCTGTCGGCCCGTGCCCTCGTGGAGAACCTGGAACTGCGTGGTCTCCGGAGGCAGTGTCCTGGACACGACGGTCGGCTCGGCGCCGGGCTGGTTCTCGGAGACGGAGGGGAACGCGAACGGCGCCGTCGATGCGGCGGTCTTCCCACCCTCGTCGCCTCCTCCGCCCCCACAGGCGGCGGGCAGCAGGAGGCTCGCGGCGAGCAGCAGAGCGGGGATCCGACGCACGATGCAGAGCCTAGTGAGGCGCCTTCGCTACATGCTGGCGATGAGCTTCTCGACCCGCTCGTCGGTGTGCCGGAACGGGTCCTTGCACAACACGGTGCGCTGCGCCTGATCGTTGAGCTTGAGGTGCACCCAGTCGACCGTGAAGTCGCGGCGCCGCTCCTGGGCCTTGCGGATGAACTCGCCCCGCAGCCGGGCCCGGGTGGTCTGCGGAGGCACGGACTTGGCCTCGAAGATCGACAGGTCGCGCGCGACGCGCTCGACCGCCCCCTTCTTCTCCAGCAGGTAGTAGAGGCCGCGATGGCGGTTGATGTCGTGGTAGGCCAGGTCGAGTTGGGCCACCCGCGGCGCGGAGAGCGCGAGGTTGTTCTTGTTCCGGTAGGTCTCGATCAGCTTGTACTTGATGATCCAGTCGATCTCACGCTCGACCGGCGTCAGGTCGCCGTCGTCGATCGCCGACAGGGTGCGCTCCCACAGGTCGAGGACCTGCTTGACGACGCCCTCGTCCAGGCCCCGGCGGGCGGCGAAGTCGCGCGCCTTCGACAGGTACTCCTCCTGGATCTCCAGGGCGCTCGCCTCGCGGCCGTTGGCCAGGCGCACCTTCCGGCGACCCGTCATGTCGTGGCTGATCTCGCGGATCGCCCGGATCGGGTTCTCCAGCGTCAGATCGCGCATCACGACGCCGGCCTCGATCATCCGCAGCACCAGGTCGGTCGCGCCGACCTTGAGCAGCGTGGTCGTCTCGCTCATGTTCGAGTCGCCGACGATGACATGCAGGCGGCGGTAGCGCTCCGCGTCGGCGTGCGGTTCGTCGCGGGTGTTGATGATCGGCCGGGACCGCGTGGTCGCCGAGCTGACGCCCTCCCAGATGTGCTCCGCCCGTTGGCTGACGCAGTACACCGCGCCACGCGGGGTCTGGAGCACCTTGCCGGCGCCGCAGATCAGTTGGCGGGAGACGAGGAAAGGGATCAGCACGTCGGCCAGGCGTGAGAACTCACCGTGCCGCGCGACGAGGTAGTTCTCGTGGCAGCCGTAGGAGTTGCCGGCCGAGTCGGTGTTGTTCTTGAACAGGTAGACGTCGCCGGCGATGCCTTCTTCACGAAGGCGCCGCTCGGCGTCGACCAGCAGGCCCTCGAGGATCCGCTCGCCGGCCTTGTCGTGGGTGACCAGGTCGATGAGGGAGTCGCACTCGGGAGTGGCGTACTCGGGATGGCTGCCCACGTCGAGATACAGCCGGGCCCCGTTGCGGAGGAAGACGTTGGAGCTACGGCCCCACGACACGACCCGGCGGAACAGGTACCGCGCGACCTCGTCCGGGGACAGGCGCCGCTGCCCTCGGAACGTGCAGGTCACGCCGTACTCGTTCTCGATCCCGAAGATGCGGCGATCCATGGCCCGAGAGTACGCGGAGCAACGATCTTCGGGAGGCTGAACGCACTCAGGCGCGCGGAGGCAACTCGTCTACAGCGCTGGTCCGCCGTCGCCGTCACCGGCAGAGGTCGCGCCCGGTTTGGGCGGTTGCGGGCCGGTCGGCGGCCGCTTGCCCCCCGCCGACTCCTCCGTCGCCGGTGCCGCCGGTGCCGCCGGGGCGTCCGTGGCGGGCGCTTCCGGCGTGGCTTCGGCCGCAGCCGACTCGGAACCGAGGATCCCCTCGAGCCGGGCCCGGGTCAGGCGCTTGAACTTCCGCGTGGGACGTCCGCGGTCGAGCACCGCCACCTCGAGCTGGTTGGCCGCGATGCGCCGCGGGCCTTCCGGGCCCGGGTTGCCCTCGCCGAGAGCGCGGACCGCGAGCAGGATTGCGTCGTCGAGCGCAGGGCCCTCGCGGTAGTGCTCCTCCAGATAGGCGGCGATGGGCTCGGTCTGGCCGCCCATCACCATCCACCCGTGCTCGTCGGCCACGGAGCCGTCATAGGTCAGGCGGTAGATCTGGTCGTCCGCAGCACTGTCGCCGACCTCGGCCACGACCAGTTCCACCTCGAACGGCTTCTCGCCGGCGGAGGAGAAGATCGCGCCGAGCGTCTGCGCGTAGGCGTTCGCCAGCGCACGGGCGGTCACGTCCCGGCGGTCGTAGGAGTAGCCGCGCATGTCCGCGATGCGCACGCCCATGATCCGCAGGTTCTCGAACTCGTTGTACCGACCGACCGCGGCGAAGGCGATCTGGTCGTAGATCTCGCTGATCTTGTGCAGAGCCGGCGACCAGTTCTCGGCGACCAGCAGAATGCCCGCGTCGTACTGCAGCACCAGGGCGGACCGGCCGCGACCGATGCCCTTGCGGGCATAGTCGGCCTTGTCCTTCATGACCTGTTCGGGCGAGATGTAGAACGGCGTGGTCACCGCATGTCCTTCCGTGACTCGGTCAGCCGAGTGCTAGCTACTGCGGAGCGGGGCAGGGACAGATCAGCGGGGGTTGGCGTTCGGCCCGTCGGGGTCGGTCATGCGGGCCCCGACGACCGCGCGGACGATCGCGCCGATCTCGTCGTCGGGCATCCGGCGCGCGCCGTCCGCGGTGATCACGTACACCACCGGCCAGATGGAACGGGTGAGGTCGGGACCGCCGGTGGCCGAGTCGTCGTCGGCGGCGTCGTACAGCGCCTGCACCAGCACCGTCACGACCGTCTCGGCGTCCATGCCCGGGCGGTGCAACTTCTTCATCGCACCGCGGGCGAAGAGCGACCCGGAGCCGACGGAGTGGTAGTTGGTCTCCTCGTACCGACCGCCGGTGACGTCGTAGCTGAAGATCCGGCCCTCGCCCGATTCGTGGTCCCAACCGACGAACATCGGGACCACGGCCAGGCCCTGCATCGCGAGGCCGAGGTTCGCCCGGATCATCTGGGACAGCCGGTTCGCCTTGCCGTCCAGGCTCAGCGTCATGCCTTCGATTTTTTCGTAGTGCTCCAGCTCGACCTGGAACAGCCGCGTCATCTCCAGCCCGATGCCCGCGGTACCGGCGATGCTCACGCAGCTGAACTCGTCGGCCGGGAACACCTTCTCGATGTCGCGCTGGGCGATGATGTTGCCCATCGTCGCCCGGCGGTCGCCGGCCATCACGACGCCGCCCGGGAAGGTTGCGGCCACGATCGTCGTGGCGTGGGGGGCCTCCACCGCCGCACCGGCGGGAAGCGCCCGGCGATGGGGAAGCATCTCGGGGGCGTAGGACGCGAGGAACTCGGTGAACGACGAGGAGCCCACGGCGCGGAAAGCGGCGGGCAGCTGGCTGTTGCCGTCAGGGATGCTGGTCACGCATTGACCCTATCCAGCGGGTCGGCGTTAAACCGCGACGCACCGTCCGCGTCGAGCGAACGGTGCGTCGGGAATATCTGCGGGACCCTCAGGCGTGACGGTTACTGTCCACCCTTTTGGACGAACGACCGGACGAACTCCTCGGCGTTCTCCTCAAGGACCTCGTCGATCTCGTCGAGGATCGACTCCACGTCGTCAGTGAGCTTTTCCTGACGCTCCTGGACGTCCGTCGACTCCTGGACCTCGGTGGTCTCCTCGGTCTGATCGGACTTGCGGGCCTGCTGCTGCCCGCCGCCGGTGTCCTTGGCCGCCATGGCGCTCTCCCTCAATCACACTCGGTCTCCAGGGACCGCCACGTCGACGATACGCGAGCAACGCCGCACACAGCGGTCGAACCCGCCGACGCGCCGGATCGGCCCAGGTCAGAAGCGTTCGCTCAGCCCCCGGCGAGGGTCCGGACGAGCTCCTCGGCGGTCGAGCAGCGGTCGAGCAGCGCGCCCACGTGGGCCTTGGTGCCGCGGAGCGGCTCCAGCGTCGGGACCCGCTGCAGCGAGTCGCGGCCGGGCAGGTCGAAGATCACCGAGTCCCAGGACGCGGCGGCGATCGAGTCCGCGTACTGGTCGAGGCAGCGGCCCCGGAAGTAGGCGCGGGTGTCCTCCGGCGGGTTCGTCATCGCCCAGGCGACCTTGGCGTCGCTGACCACGCGCTCGAAGCGGCCCTTGGAGGCGAGCTTGTTGTAGAGCCCCTTCTCCGGGCGGACGTCGGAGTACTGCAGGTCGACCAGGTGCAGGCGCGGGGCGTTCCAGTCCAGTCCGTCGCGCTCGCGGTAGCCGTTGAACAGCTCGAGCTTGGCGACCCAGTCGAGTTCACGGGCCAGGCTGTGCAGGTCGCTCGTGAGGCGGGTCAGTACCGACTCCCACCGGTTCAGCACATCGATGGTGACGTCGTCCGCATCCGAGCCGTAGCGGTCCTCGACGTACTTGCGAGCCTGGTCGCAGTACTCCATCTGCAACTGCACGGCGGTGAGCTTGCGGCCGTTCTGCAGGGTGATCAGATGCGTCAGCGACGCGTCGTGCGAGACCTGGTGCAGCGCCTGCACCGGGCCGTCGACCGCGAGGTCGCCGGTGAGGAACTGGTCCTCGATCATCGAGAGCACGATCGCGGTGGTGCCGAGTTTCAGGTAGGTGGAGACCTCGGCGAGGTTGGCGTCGCCGATGATCACGTGGAGCCGGCGGTACTTCTCGGCGTCGGCGTGCGGCTCGTCGCGGGTGTTGATGATCGGACGTTTCAGCGTCGTCTCGAGACCGACCTCGACCTCGAAGAAGTCCGCGCGCTGGCTGATCTGGAACCCCTGCCCGCGGCCGTCCTGCCCGATGCCGACCCGGCCGGCCCCGGTGACGACCTGGCGCGAGACGAAGAACGGGGTGAGGTGGCGGACGATGTCGGCGAACGGCGTCGCGCGCTGCATCAGGTAGTTCTCATGGGTGCCGTAGGAGGCGCCCTTGTTGTCGGTGTTGTTCTTGTACAGGTTGATCGGCGGCGTACCCGGCGTCCGCCCGGCCTGCTCCCCCGCGGCCGCCATGATCAGCTCGCCGGCCTTGTCCCAGGCCACCAGGTCGCGCGGGTTCGTGCACTCCGGGCTGGAGTACTCGGGGTGCGCGTGATCGACGTAGAGCCGGGCCCCGTTCGTGAGGATCACGTTGGCCAGGCCGACGTCCTCATCGGTCAGCTGGGAGGAGTCGGCGAGATCGCGCGCCAGGTCGAACCCGCGGGCGTCGCGTAGCGGGTTCTCCTCCTCGAAATCCCACCGTGCCCGCCGGGCCCGGGAGGTCACCGCGGCGTAGGCGTTCACCACCTGCGACGAGGTGAGCATCGCGTTCGCGGTCGGGTGCCCGGGCACGGAGACCCCGTACTCGGTCTCCAGGCCCATGACCCGCCACACGCTCATGGACGAAGGGTAGTTGGCGCCCCTGCCAGCAGGGCGCGCAGGCGCGCGTTCGGCGTCATCCACAGCGCGCCGCCGCTTCGGCGTTGTCCCCAGATCCGCCCTCGCGCGGCCAGGCCCGCGTTCTGATCGGGAACCCTCCGCCTGGTGGAGATTGAGGACGCCCTCCGGCGTTGCGGCGGCGCCGCGCGCTGGACCCGGCTGCGAGCCATGGGCGTCCCGGAGCGGGCACTGCCGGCGGCAATCACCGCCGGCGCCGTCGAGCTCGGTCGCGCCGGCGCCTATTCACTCAAGGGCACCGATCCCGCGTTGGTCGCCGCGGTCGACCTACACGGAGTCGTCTCGCACGCTTCCGCCGCGTGCCTCCACGGGTTGGACCTGTACCCGAAGCCGAAGACGATCGATGTCACGGTGGCACGCGGATCCCGCCAGCGCCTGGTCGGGGTGCGGGTCCACGCGTGTCGCCTCGCACCGCACGAGGTCGAGGACGTGCTGCCCCTGACGAGCCTGCGCCGGACCCTTTCCGACTGTGGCCGCACGCTTCCCATCGTCCAGGCCGTGGAGATCCTCGACAGCGGGGTGCGCAAGCCCTTCATCACTCTGGAGGAACTGCAAGCGATGGCCCGCGCGGCGAGAGGCGCGGGCTCTGCCGCGTTTCGGCAGGCGGTCTCCTACGTGGACGAGCTCGCAGGGTCTTCTCTGGAGAGCCGTCTTCGGATGTATGTCCATCTGCTCAGCAACGACGTGCAGTCCCAGGTCTACATCGAAGGCGTCGGCTGGGTCGATTTCGTTCTCGATGAGTGGCTGGCCATCGAAGGAGACGGCTTCGAACACCACCACGATCGCAGCTCGTATCGCAGAGACCGGATCAGGAGCAACGCGGTCGTGGTGGACGGCTATGTGCTGCTTCGCTTTTCGTGGGAGGACGTGTTCCTTCGCCCCGAGTACGTGTTGCGCACAGTGCTGGAGGTGTATTCGCGGGGCCCGCGTCGGCAGAAGCTGCAGGTTGTGACGTAGGGGGCGCCAGAGGCGAGCCCTTCGCCCCACCAGTTGCAACGTGCAGCATTTACCGACGCGGGTCGGCCGGAAGCGCCGGCCACGGCCGGGTCCTCGGTGGCGAAGGACACCACCTGGACCACGGACTCACCCGGGGCCAGCTTCACGAAGCGGCCGGCGAAGGTGTCCGTAGCGCCCTCGGTCTTTCCCATCGAGGCGGGGTCGTCGTAGGTCAGCGAGATCTCGAACTCCCCGTTCTCGCGGGCGTCGAAGCGGTGGACCTCACTGGTCATGCCGTCGGGCACCATCCACTGCCGGACCGCGGCGGGGTCGAGCAGGGCCTGGTAGACCGCCGCCGGCGGGGCCGCGATGAAGCAGGTGACCCGGGTGGTCGTCACGGTCAAGCGGGGTCGGGGTGAAAGCGCTTGGCCGGGGTGCCGGGCGGGTTCAGTCGGTCCCCCGCGGCCCAGTCCGGATTCGGGACACAGACCTCGGACTCGAGGCCGTCGGGACCGACGAAGAAGCAGCTGAGGACGGGCCCGAAGTCGGTCACGAAGCCGTCGCTGGCGCCGCGGGCCATCAGGCGGTCCCGGATGGTCTCGAAGTTCTCCATCGACCCCGCGCGCAGGCCCAGGTGGTCGAGCCGGCCGCGCCCGCCCATCGGCGTCTGCCGGGACGCTTCGTCGTTGTCGTCGATCTGAAAGACGTTGAACTCGCTGTCGGGGCCGACCTTCACGAACGTCAGCCGCATGCCCGGCGGCATCTCCGGCTCCCCGAACACCTCGGCTCCGAAGACATCGGCGAAGAACTCCACGAACGCCTCGGTGTCGGCGGTCAGCACCGCGACGTGGTCGAACCCGGTGGTCAGCATGGTGGTCATTCTGCCGCGAAGCTCAGCCCAGGCCGCGTAACTCAGCCCAACAGAAGTGACGCGGCGATGCTGAGCAGGAGCGTGGCGATCACGCCCCAGACCACGATCGCGGTGAACTTGTCCCTGCTGCTCTTACGCGACCACGACGTCGGCTCGACGCTGCGTCCTGACGAATCCCTGGCCATGCAGATCACCATCTCACGGCTTGCGAGCAGCGTCCCCGGCCGGCCTGCGCGCAGCCGCGGACGCTACGAGCGTTCGCGGCCGAAGGCCGCAATGTCAGAGGTACTGCCCGGTGTTGGCGACGGTGTCGATGGCGCGGCCGGCCTCGGCACCCTGCTTGCCGGAGATGAGGGTACGGATGTAGACGATCCGCTC
Organism: uncultured Actinomycetota bacterium; assembly: GCA_963756785.1. Classification (GTDB taxonomy): domain Bacteria; phylum Actinomycetota; class Actinomycetes; order Sporichthyales; family Sporichthyaceae; genus Sporichthya. The sequence continues at coordinate 517,003 of CAVWPF010000007.1, read as the reverse complement.
ACCCTTCTTGCCCGAGATACGAGCCCAGTCGTCCGGGTTCGTCGTGTTGGGCAGGTCCTCGTTCTCCTTGAACTCGTCCACGCAGGCCGCCATCAGGTGCGAGACGCGGATGCCGCGCTGCTGGTGGTCGAGCCAGTCCTTGATGGCCATCTTCTTCGCGCGGTTGACGATGTTCTCGATCATGGCGCCGGAGTTGAAGTCCTTGAAGTACAGGACCTCCTTGTCCCCGTTGGCGTAGGTGACCTCGAGGAAGCGGTTCTCCTCGGCGTCGGCGTACACCCGCTCGACCGTGCGCTGGATCATCGACGCCACGGTGGCGGCGCGGTCCCCACCGTGCTCGGCGAGGTCGTCCGCGTGGAGGGGCAGTTCGGCGATGATGTATTTGCCGAAGATGTCCTTGGCCGCCTCGGCGTCCGGGCGCTCGATCTTGATCTTCACGTCCAGTCGGCCGGGCCGCAGGATCGCGGGGTCGATCATGTCCTCGCGGTTGGAGGCGCCGATGACGACGACGTTCTCCAGGCCCTCGACACCGTCGATCTCCGACAGCAGCTGCGGCACGATCGTGTTCTCGACGTCGGAGCTGACACCGGAACCGCGGGTGCGGAACAGCGAGTCCATCTCGTCGAAGAAGACGATGACCGGGGTGCCCTCCGAGGCCTTCTCCCGGGCCCGCTGGAAGACCAGACGGATGTGGCGCTCGGTCTCACCGACGTACTTGTTGAGCAGCTCCGGGCCCTTGATGTTGAGGAAGTAGGACTTCCCCTCCGGGCGGCCGGTGTGCTCGGCGACCTTCTTGGCGAGGCTGTTCGCGACCGCCTTGGCGATCAGCGTCTTTCCGCACCCGGGCGGGCCGTAGAGCAGCACGCCCTTCGGCGGGCGGAGCTTGTGCTCGACGAACAGGTCGCGGTGCAGGTAGGGCAGCTCGACGGCGTCGCGGATCATCTCGATCTGGGCCATCAGGCCACCGATCGAGGAGTAGTCGATGTCGGGCACCTCTTCGAGGACGAGCTCCTCGACCTCGGCCTTGGGCACCCGCTCGTAGACGTAGCCCGAACGGCCCTCGAGCAGCAGCGACTCGCCGATGCGGATGGTCTCGCCGCGCAGCGGCTCGGCCAGCCAGACGACGCGCTCCTCGTCGGTGTGACCGGTGACGAGCGCACGCATGCCGTCCTCAAGGATCTCCTTGAGCATGACGACCTCGCCGATCCGCTCCCAGTCCATGACGCGGACCACGTTGAGTGCCTCGTTGAGCATGACCTCGCGGCCGGGCTCGAGGGTCTCGGCGTCGATCTCGGGACTCACGGCGACGCGCAGCTTGCGCCCGCCGGTGAAGACGTCGACCGTGCCGTCCTCGGCCGCGGCGATGAAGACGCCGTAACCGGACGGCGGCTGGGCCAGCCGGTCGACCTCTTCCTTGAGCGCGACGATCTGCTCGCGCGCCTCGCGCAGGGTGGCGACCAGGCGCTCGTTCTGTGACGAGGTGCCGGAGAGCTGCGTCTGCAGCTCGACGATGCGGTCCTCGAGTTGACGTGAGTGGCGCGGGGCTTCAGTGAGCCGGCGGCGGAGGACCGCTACTTCCTGCTCCAGGAATGCAACCTGGCTGAGCAGGTCGGCGTCACCGCGCGCGCTGCGATCGTCGGATTCGGTCACGATCCTCACCTCCCGAGGTGGCTGGAAGTTGACATTACAACCCGCGCTCGCGCCGGGTGTGACGAAGCGCCGTGACGAACCGAACGTCCGGTGCCGCCTCCCCCGTTCGGCCTATCGGCCGACGGTCACGGAAGTCGAGGCCGGAAGGGCCCTTCGCTGACAACGGGAGGCTCGGTTTCCTCCGCATATGCCCCCTTCGCGGGCCGGCGCCGGCGCACCGGCGGAGCGACCCCCGGGGCCATCCGCCGGGTCGTGACGAGAAATCCGGTGTGGCCGATCATCCGGTGGTCGGGCCGCACCGCGAGGCCCTCCACGTGCCACGTCCGGACCAACGTCTCCCACGAGGCCGGCTCCGTGAACGTCTGCGAGGCCCGCAACTCCTCCACCAGGCGCGAGAGCTGGGTGGTGGTGGCGACGTAGCAGCAGAACACACCGCCGGGGACCAGCCGCTCGGACACCGCCTCGATGCACTCCCACGGCGCGAGCATGTCCAGGACGACGCGGTCGACCTCGGTGTCGTCCGGGGCGAACGCGAGGGACTCGACCAGATCCCCGACGGTCAGGTGCCAGGCCGGGTGCGGGCCGCCGAAGAAGCGCTCGACGTTCTTGCGCGCGATCGCGGCGAACTCCTCGCGGCGCTCGTACGACGACACCCGGCCGCCCTCACCGACGGCGCGCAGCAACGAACAGCTCAGCGCCCCGGAACCCGCGCCGGCCTCCAGCACCCGGGCACCGGGGTAGATGTCGGCGAGGCCGATGATCTGCGCCGCGTCCTTCGGGTACACGACGGTGGCCCCGCGCGGCATCGACAGGACGAAGTCCGACAGCAACGGCCGGAGCGCGAGGAAGTCCTGGCCACCATTCGTCTTCACGACGGACCCCTCGGGCGCCCCGATCAGCTCGTCGTGGGGGAAGTTCCCCTTGTGCGAGTGGTAGCTCTTGCCCGCCTGCAGGGTGATCGTGCTGTGCCGACCCTTCGGGTCGGTCAGCTGAACGAGGTCGCCGCTACGGAACGGCCCTCGGTGTGCGGTCATGGGCGGCCACAGTAGGGCGCTAGTTCGCGAGCGCCTCGATCAGGGCGTCGGTGAAGTCCAGCCGCAGGCCCTTCTCCAGGTAGGCGACCGCGCCCGCAGCCAGCACCCGGTCGGCGACCTCGTGCGCGGCGTAGCCCGACATCACGACCACCCGCGTGCCCGGCGCGGCGGCCAGCAGGTCGGCGATCGCCGCGAACCCGTCGGTGCCGGGCATGGACAGGTCGAGGACGACCAGATCGGGCGCGACCTCCGCGGCGAGCCGCACCGCGGTGATCGCGTCGCCGGCCTCGGCCACCACGTCCAGCGCCCCGCGGGCGGTCAACTGCTCCCGCAGGAGCCGACGAACGAGTGCGTTGTCATCCACGATCATCACCCGGGGCACGGGCGGAGTATCGGCCCCGGAATCCCGAGCCTTTACCTCGGAGAGGTCAAGATCGGCGCCCGGGGCGCCGACACCCCTGCCGTGGATTGGCTCGTGCTGACGGTGCTGGGCAATGCCACAGTCGCCGCCGCCTACTTCGCGATCTCCGGTGCCGTCGCCATCCCGCTGCTGCGCAGCGGCCAGTGGTGGACGAACCGGCTCGGCTCGGCGACCGCGTTGATCTTCTTCACCTGCGCGGTCGGGCACGGCATCCACCTGATGCACGCGCTGGAGGCGAGCGCCGCGACCCGGGCCAGCTACAGCTGGCACCTGGCGGTGTGGGATGCCTTCACGGCGGTCGTCGCGGTCTACTACTGGTCGCTGCGCAAGATCTACGGCTCCCTGCTGAACGGCGCGAAGCTGTTCGAGGACATGCAGGAGCAGCAGCGCCTGGAGCGGGCGCAAGCCGCCCAGGAGCTGGCCGAGGCCCGGCTGGCCCGGTCCCGGGTTGTCGAGCAGGCGATGGCCGAGGCCCGCGACGCCGCCCTCGCCTCGGCGGCCGCCCGCTCGGCCTTCCTGGCCACGATGAGCCACGAGATCCGCACCCCGATCAACGCCGTCATCGGCCTGACCGGCCTGCTGCTCCAGTCCCCGCTCGACAACCATCAGCGCGACCTGCTCGAGACGGTCCGCACCAGCGGCGACGCCCTGCTCGACGTCGTCAACGACGTCCTCGACTTCTCCAAGATCGAGTCCGGCGAGGTGCGCCTGGAGGAGCGGCCGTTCGACGTCGTGGTGGCCGTCGACAACGCCGTCGACCTCGTCGCGAGCGCCGCCGCGCTCAAGGGCCTGGACCTGGTCACCCGGGTCTCGCCCCAGGTACCGACCTGGGCGGTCGGCGACGTCACGCGTTTCCGCCAGGTGCTGCTCAACCTGCTGAGCAACGCGGTGAAGTTCACCGAGACCGGCCACATCGGCCTCGACGTCCGCAGCGAGCCCGACGGTCCGGACCACCTCCGCCTCACCGCGGCGGTCACCGACACCGGCATCGGCATCCCGGCCGACGCCGTCGCGCGCCTGTTCGATCCGTTCACGCAGGTCGACACGTCGACCACCCGCCTCTACGGCGGCACCGGGCTCGGCCTGGCCATCAGCCACCGCCTGGCCGAGGCCATGGGCGGCACCGTGCACGTGGACAGCGAGGCCGGCCGGGGGTCGACCTTCACCCTGAGCGTTCGCGTCGGGCGCGTCTCGACCGACCCGCACCCCCGCTGGAAGCCGCTGCGCGGCACCTCGGTGCTCCTGGTGGAACAGCCGGGCGTACTCCGTGACCGCCTCGCCGCCCAGCTCGAGTCCTGGGAGGTCGCCTGCACGGTCGCCGACGATCTGGCCGGCGCCCTGCGCCTCACCGCCGAGGGCGGTCTGTGGCAGGTGGCGCTGATGGGCACCGCCACGGCCGCCGCGGCGCCGTCGGACGCCGCGATCCTGGCCGCCGGAGCGGTGGGCGAAGGCCCGCTCCCGCTGGTCGCTCTGACCAACCTGCAGGCGGGACTCGCGCCGCTGGACCGCACGTTGTTCCGGGCCGAGCTCGCCACCCCGGTGCGCGTGGGCGCACTGGCCGAGGTGCTCGTCGCGCTGGTCGCGCCGCAGGTGATCCTGCCCGGTCAGCGCTCGGACTCCGACGACCTCGGGGAGTCACTCCCCCCGTTGCGGATCCTGCTCGTCGAGGACAACGCAGTGAATCAGAAGGTCGGGCGCCTGCTCCTGCGGAGCCTGGGCCAGGAGGACGTGGAGATCGCCGGCAACGGCCGCGAGGCCGTCCAGTCCGTCCGGGCCCGTCCGTTCGACCTGGTGCTGATGGACGTCCAGATGCCCGAGCTCGACGGTCTCGGCGCCACCCGCCTGATCCGCGCGCTCGACCTGGCGTGGCCGCAGCCGCGGATCATCGCCCTGACCGCCGCGGCCTCGGGGGCCCATCGCGAGTCCTGCCAGGCGGTCGGGATGGACGACTACCTCTCCAAGCCGATCCGGGTCGAAGCCCTGGCTGCCGCCATGCGCGGGATCACCCCCGGCGTCGTCCCGGCGGGCCCGCGGACGCCGGCCACGACCCCGACGCTGGACCGCGAGGTCCTGCGCGCCCTGCTGGCCCAGCTCGGCCGCACCGAAGCCACCGCGCACGACCTGGTGGCGGAATTCCTCACCGACACCGCCACGAACCTGTTGCGGCTCCGGGCGGCGCTTTCCGACGGCGACGGCGACACGGTCGTGCGGGTCGCGCACTCGATCCGGCCCACCTGTGCCCTGTTCGGGGCCGCAGAGTTGTCCGCGCTGCTGGCGGGCCTGGAGGCCGGGATGCGCTCCCCCGACGTCGTGGACCGGTTGGACGCGACGTTCGCGCGCCTGCAGGCCGCCTTCGACATCGAGCCGGCGGAGGTCCGATGAACGCAGCGATCCTGAGTGCGCACGGCGGGCATTCCCACCACATCGCCCACCTGGGCTTCGCGATCTTCTGCGTGCTGGTCGTGCTGTTCTGCGTCGTCGCCGCGAAGTGCACGACGCCGCGGAGGGTCAGCGCCGATCAGGCCTGAACCGCGCGCCGCACGTCGGCCGCGGTCAGGATGCCGACGATCGTGTCGTCGGGTTCGACCACGAGGTACTCGGTGGCGGGAGTCGCGTCGAGGCGACGGATCAGGTCCTCGCCGGTCAGGTCGGCCGGAATACGCAGGCCCGGTTCCAACCGGCGGGCCAGGGCCGCGACCGTGACCCAGGGCCGCCGCTGCTCCGGCGTCGCCGCGACCGCTGCCTCGTTGACCAGTCCGATCGGGGCGCCATTGGCGTCGACCACGACCATCCCGTGGGCGTCCAGCGCGCCGGCGCGGCGGAGGGCCTCGGCCAGCGGAAGCCCGGACTCGACGGGGATCGCGCGCCGGGCCATCGCGCGCGCGCCCAACTGGGGCAGGCGTTCCCGGATCTGTGCTCCCCGCAGGGCCGCGCTCGCGCCGAACCAGATGAAGCCGCCGAGCAGGCCGCCCCAGACCACCGAGATCACGTCCGGGTCGCGGCCCGCGGCGAGGTCCAGCCCGATCGGGATGAAGAAGACGATGACGGCCAGGACCCGTCCCACGTGCCCGGCGATGACCGTCGCCCGGTTCACCTGGCCGGTGGCGCCCCACAGGGCTGAGCGCAGCATGATGCCGCCGTCCAGCGGCAGCCCGGGCAGCAGGTTGAAGATGCCGACCGCGACGTTGGCGTACATCAGCGCGTCGAGCAGTTCGAGGGTGATCCGCAGCCGGACCGAGTCGTCCGGGTTGCTCGCCGCCGTCGAGCCGGACAGGCCACCCGGGTCGCCACCGAGCGCATGGATCGACGCCCAGGCCAGCACCCCGAGCAGCAGGGACAGGGCCGGCCCGGCACCGGCGACCGCGAACTCCCGCCGCGGGGAGTTGGACTCCCGCTCCATCTCGGTGACGCCCCCGAGGAGCTGCAGGGTGATCCGTTTGACGCCGAGCCCGAACCGGAGGGCGGTGAAGGCGTGACCCAACTCGTGGATCAACACCGAGACGTAGAGCAGCACGGCGTAGGCGAAGGAGACGGCGTACTTGCCGCTGCCGATCTCCGGGATGTCATAACCGACGTTCGGCGCGAACATCAGCGTGATGAGCAGCGCGATGATCACCCAGGACGGCGCCACGAAGATCGGGACCCCGCCGATCCGGCCGACCAGCCAGCCACTTCCGGCCGGCGGCGCCGCCTGATCGCTCACGCGTTCCCAGGTCTCCTTCGGTGATGGGTCGCGGTTGCAGTACCCGAACGACCTCCTGACCCGATGTTATGCGGAGAGTTACCTGTGCTGCCTAAGGTGAAAGATCATTACTCGCGATCTTGGGACGGAACGATGACCTCGGGGCCTGCCGCCTACCCGACGCCCGCCGAACCGGTCGGCGTACCCGCGCACGGCCTGGCCGGCGTCGCCGCCCACTGCACCGCGCTGACCAAGCGCTACGGCACCGGCGACACGGCGGTCGTGGCCCTCGATGCGGTCGACGTCGCGTTCGCCGAGGGCCAGTTCACCGCGATCATGGGCCCCTCCGGGTCGGGCAAGTCGACGCTGATGCACTGCATGGCCGGCCTGGACTCGGTGACCAGCGGGGCGGTGTTCGTCGGTGACATTCAACTCAACGCCTTGGATGACCGTCGGCTGACGCGGCTCCGGCGGGACCGGATCGGCTTCATCTTCCAGGCCTACAACCTCGTCCCGACGCTGACCGCGCTCGAGAACATCACGCTGCCGGCCGACATCGCCGGGCATCCCGTGGACCAGGCCTGGCTGGACGCCGTCGTCGACACCCTGGGGCTGCGGGACCGGCTTCAGCACCGGCCCACCGAACTCTCCGGCGGACAGCAGCAGCGCGTCGCGTGCGCCCGCGCGCTGGCCGGCCGGCCGGCGATCATCTTCGCCGACGAGCCGACCGGCAACCTGGACTCCCGTACCGGGGCCGAGGTGCTGTCGTTCCTGCGTGAGTCGGTCCGGCGGACCGGCCAGACGATCGCGATGGTCACCCACGACCCGAGCGCCGCCGCCTATGCCGACCGCGTCCTGTTCCTCGCCGACGGCCGCATCGTGGACGAGATGCGCGACCCGACCGCCGAGCTGGTGCTCGAGCGGATGAAGGCCTTCGACGCGGACGTCCCGCACGCCGAGGTGATCTGGGCCGAGCCCGCCTACGCCCCGACCTTTGCCGCTCCGCCGGCCACGCCGGCTCCCCCGCCCTTCGCCCCGCCGATTCCGATCGCGCCCCCGCCGGTCGCACCGGCGCCCGGGTCGCCTCCGGTGCCCGGGTCGCCTCCGGTGCCGGTCGGTGCCCCGACGCAGAACGGTCCGGCCCCGAGCGGCCCCGCACAGGACGGGCCGGGCCCGGACGGCGCGCAGAGCGCGCCGGCGCCGGACGCGGTCGACATGGCGAACTGGACGGACGCGGACTGGGACGCCTGGCTGACCCGCAAGCAGACCGAGACCGGCGGAGCCTGACCCATGTGGAAGGCCTCGCTACGCAGCGTCGTGGCGCACCGGTTGCGCCTGATGTTGTCCGGACTCGCCGTCGTGCTCGGCGTCGCTTTTGTCGCCGGCTCGCTGATCTTCACCAGCACGATTTCGGCCGCGTTCGACCAGCTCTTCGACGAGATCTCCGCGGACGTGACGGTCAGCCGCGACACCGCCTTCGACGCGGACGTCCCCGGCCAGCAGAACGGCGCGACGACGGTTCCGCGCGATCTGGTCGGCACGATCGACAGCGTCCCCGGCGTGGAGAAGGCCGAAGGCGAGATCACGGTCGAAGGCGTCCGGGTCATCGGCAAGGACGGCGATCTGGTCGGCGTCGGGGGTGCACCCGGCCTCGGTATCAACTACCCGCCGGAGGGCACCGACGACACCGTCACGCTGCTGAGCGGCCGGGTGCCCGCCAACAGCGACGAGGTCGTCCTCGATTCGGTCACCGCGGAGAAGGGTGAGCTCGGCATCGACGACCGGATCCGGCTGCTCACCCCCGGACCGGAGATCGAAGCGACGATCGTCGGCATCTTCAAGTTCGGCGACACGGGCAACCTCGGCGGAGCCACGCTCACCGGGTTCACCGAGGAACGCGCGCACGAGATTCTCGGCTCGGACGACTACACCGAGATCGCCGTCGACGCGGAGCCCGGCCAGAACCTCGATGAGTTGCGCGCCGAGATCCAGCAGGTGATCCCGGGCGAGTACATCGCGCGGACGAAGACGCAACAGGCCGACGAGAACTCCTCCGACATCAAGGACGCGCTCGGCTTCCTCAACATCTTCCTGCTGATCTTCGCCTTCATCGCGGTGTTCGTCGGCTCGTTCATCATCCTCAACACCTTCACGATGCTGGTCGCGCAACGCACACGGGAACTCGCGCTGTTCCGCGCCCTGGGGGCGAGTCGCCGCCAGGTCACCCAGTCGGTCATGGTCGAGGCCGCCGTGGTCGGCTTCGTCGGCTCGACGCTCGGCCTGCTCTCCGGGCTGGGCATTGCGAGCGTGCTGCGCTGGCTCTTCCAGAAGATCGGGATCGAGCTCGGCGACCAGGGCCTGGTGGTGAAGGCGTCGACCGTTCTCACCGCCTACGCGGTGGGCATGATCGTGACGATGGTCGCGGCGTACTTCCCCGCCCGGCGCGCGGCCAAGGTGCCGCCGGTGGCGGCGATGGGCGACCACGTGGCGATGCCGGAGCGCTCGCTGCGCATCCGCGCGATGGCCGGCGCCGCGCTCTTCGTCCTGGGTGCGGCGACCCTCGGTGCCGGTCTGGCCGGAGCCGGCGACAAGCCCGCGATCTGGGTCGGCCTGGGCGCCCTCGGCGTACTTGTCGGAGTCACCGTCGTCAGCCCGATCCTGTCGATGCCGTTCGTGCGTGCCCTCGGGGCGCCGTACCCGCGCCTGTGGGGCACGATCGGGCGGATGTCCGTGGCGAACGCGCTGCGCAACCCACGCCGCACCGCGGCCACCGCGTCCGCCCTGATGATCGGGCTGGCCCTGATCGGGACCTTCGGTGTGATGGCGGCATCGATCAACGCCTCCGTCGGCAAGGTCGTCGACAAGAGCCTGCGGTCGGAGTTCATCCTGCTCGACCCGAGCTACACGCCGTTCAGCCCGGAGATCGCCCAACGGGCTGCGGACATCGAGGGCGTGAAGTCGGTGACCCAGATGCGGGCCACCGCCGTACGCATCGAGGACAGCACCAAGAACATCTCCGCAATCACGCCGGAGTCGTTGAACGATTCGTTCACCCTCGACTTCCAGGAAGGCGACGCCGGCGGCCTGGGCGACCGAGGCCTGCTGATCGACGACAACGTCGCGGACAACAACGACTGGAAGGTCGGCGACACGGTCTCGGCCACGTTCCTGGACGGCACGCACATGGATCTGCGCGTCGGCGGGGTCTACGAGAAGAACGACATGCTCGGCGGCTACCTGGTGTCGCTGGACACCGCGGCCGCCGGCGGTACCCGGCCGGTCGACATCCTCGCCTTCGTCAATCTCGACGACGGAGCGAATGCCGATGACGTCCGCCAGCGCCTGGACGACAACCTGGCCAACAACCCGGCGGTCGAGCTGAAGAACCAGGAGGAGTACACCGACTCGGTGCGCGCCCAGGTCAACCAGCTGCTCGGCCTGATCTACGGCATGCTCGCGCTCGCTGTCGTGATCGCCGTGCTGGGCATCATCAACACCCTGGCGCTCTCCGTCACGGAGCGGACCCGTGAGATCGGGCTGCTCCGCGCGATCGGTATGAGTAGGCGTCAGTTGCGGCGGATGATCCGGCTGGAATCGGTCGTCATGGCAATCTTCGGTGCGGTGCTCGGGCTGATCGTCGGGCTCGGCTTCGGCATCGCCCTGCAGCGCACGCTGGCCGATGACGGCATCACCGAACTACGCGTGCCGGGCGTCCAGTTGGTGGTGTTCCTCGTGGTGGCCGGGTTGGTGGGCGTGCTCGCCGCGGTGTGGCCGGCGCGGCGTGCCGCGAAGCTGGACGTGCTGAAGGCGATCGCGACGCACTAAATCGATCAGTTGCGCGAGCGGGCCGCGGCGATCAGCGGCCCGCCGGCGCTGACCGCAGCCAGGGCGTCGACCGAGCCGTGGCCGTAGAAGGTGTTGAACGAGGTGTCCCCCGCACACGCGGTCTGGTACGCGGCAAAGGCGAACAGCGGGTCCGGGCACGCCATGCCGCGCGCCGTGCCTTCGAGCACCGAACGGACCGCCGAGGTGGGGAGGCCGAACGCTGCGCCCTCACCGCGCCCGTAGGCACTGACGATCAGGGCGGCGACCCCGCTCGCGTGCGGCGCCGCCATCGAGGTGCCCTGGAGGAACCGGTAGAACCCGCAGACGGTCGTGGTGCCCGTGCCCTTGCAGGCCGTCTGGACCCCGTCCGCGGCGCCCACCTCGGTCAGTCGGCCGCTGGCGTCGACCGCGCCGAGCTTCACCGCCAGCGAGCGCGGTAGCGCGGAGAGGATCCCGTTCTCCTGCTGCCCGGCCTGCGGGGTCCCGGCGAAGTCGCCGAACCAGCCGCCGGGAGCGGCGACCGACAGCGACGGACCGAAGTTGGAGAACCCGGACTTGTTGCCGGACGGCCCGTAGGCGCCGACCCGGACCGCGTGCTCGTCCCCGGCCGGCATCGACGTGCAGGTGCCGTCGACGAGCCGCGGGTGGGCGGTGTTCGCGGGGTAGTTCGGGCTCGAGGCGTCGACGCGCAGCGCCGTCGGGTCCTGGTTGGCGTTGCCGAGGGCCACGACCTGGGTCACCCCCTTGGCGTCGGCGTAGGCCATCGCGCGCGCCATGCCCGCCAGGATCATCTGCTGCTCGGCCTGCTGCACCGCGGTGTCCGCGGGGTTCGACGTGCAGAGCGCCGCCCACGGGTCGGTGTAGAAGGACATGTTGAGCACGTCGATGCCGATGTCGCCGGAGTAGGTGATCGCGTTGACGACCTCCTGGAGGAAGAACAGCCCGGAGTCCTGCGCGCCGCGGACGTTGACGAGCGTGACGCCCGGCGCGACTCCGGAGAGTCCGAACCCGTCCAGCGCGGCCGCGATGGTGCCGGCGACGTGGGTGCCGTGACCGTTGTCGTCGGCGTCGGCCGGGTCCTTGCAGCTCGCGACCTCGCAGGGGCCGTCGACCTCTCCGCCGTTCGGGTCGGTGGGAATGTCGGTCGCGAAGTTCCGGGACAGCTTCCGGCTGAAGTTCGGGGCGATGTCCGGGTGCGTGCCGTCGACCCCGGTGTCGAGGATCCCGACCAGGACGCGGCGGTCGCCCGATTCGATCTTGTGGGCCTCCGCGGCGTTGATCGCGGTCAGGCCCCAGAGGTGTTTGTCCAGCGGGTCGCCCGCCGGGCCGACCGGTCGTGGCGCGGGCTTGTTCGCCCGGACCACCGTCTCCGGGGACAGGGCCTGCGGGGAAACGCTCGGCAGCTGCGCCAGCTGCGGGACGAGTTCGGGCACCCGGCCGATGGCGCGGACCGGGGCGACCAGTTCGACGGCGGCGGCGCGCGCGACGCGGTCACTGAACCCGTCCGAGCCGGCCGTCGCCGTGACCAGACCGACCACCGCGTTGGCGTTGCGCACGGTGCCGCCCGCGGCCTCGACGGCGGCGATCACGTCGGCCACCGGAGCGCCGGAAACACCGAGAACGGAGAACTCCCGTCCGGCTTCAGCGGGCGGCGCGGCGTCGGCGGTGTGCGGAAGAGTGCCGATCGCCGTGGCGCACAGAGCCGCGCTCAGGGTCAGACCGGCAGCCACGCGGGCAAAAGGGCGCATTCCCGCATCGTGAGTTGGCCTTGCGATTGCGTCAAGTTCGCCGCGCCCGGGGAGGCACCGGCGTGCGAAGGTTGGCGAGTGACCGCGAAGGCGTTCGACCGGGACTTCTGGGAGCGTCGCTGGGCCCAGGCGCTGCGCGAGCAGCCGGACACGGTCGCGACCCGCCCTCCGAGTTCCTATCTGGTCGAAGTGATCGGCGATCTACATCCGGGCCGTGCGTTGGACGCCGGGTGCGGCCACGGCTCCGAGGCGATCTGGCTGGCCGGTGGGGGCTGGCAGGTCACGGCCGTGGACTTCGCCGCCGCCGCCCTCGAGCACGGTCGGTCCACGGCGGAGGCTCTCGGCGCCGAGGTCGCCGGGCGGATCGAATGGATCGAGGCCGATCTGGGGACCTGGGCACCCGAGCCGGGCCGCTACGACCTCATCAGCTGCCTGTACGTGCACGTGCCGGGATCGGTCGCCGGCATGATCGCGCGCCTCGGAGCCGGAATCGCCCCGGGCGGGACGCTGCTGCTGGTCGGCCACCGCGCGGACGATCCGGCGACCGGCGCACCCACCCCCGCCGCGGGGCAGGTCCAGGTATCCCTCGAGGCTGCTCACGCGGCGCTCGACCCGGCGGCCTGGGAGTTTCTCGAAGCCACCGAGCGGGCCCGCGCAGCCGCGGGCACCGGAGTCGACGCCGTGGTGCGGGCCCGGCGTCGCCCCGCCGTCTGAAGACCTGCCCGAATCAGTCCTCGGCCACGATGCGCTCAGCAACCCAGCGGCCGTTGCGCTTCTCGCCCGAGACCCGGACCTCGTCGCCGCGCTCCAGGTTCCGCAGGCGCACCCGGTCGCCGTCGCGCCAGATCTTCGCGTCCTTCGCAACCTTCACGGTGCGGTTCCGGTTGCCGAGGTCCACCGTGATCTCGCGGTCGTCGCGGTCGACGGAGCGGAGATCACCGTTGAGGCGGAAGGTGCCGGCGTTGCGCCGTTCCCGACGTTCCTTGCGGTCGCTGCGGTCGTTGTCGTCGTCGTCGCGGTCGAAGATGCCGAGCAGACCGCCGAGGCCGGGGTTGTCGTCATCGGTGGTCGCGGCGATCGCCGTCCCGGCCGGGGCGAGCAGGCCGAGAGTGAGCGCGCCGGTGATGGCCAGGGTCTTGCCGTTCATGGGGTAGCTCCTCGAATCGGCAGGAAGGAGATGTCGGAGGCGATCCTGCAAAGATCAGTTGATCGCATTGATTGCGGGTGTTCGGCCTCTTTTGCCAACTTTGGTACGCATCGGGCACCCGTGGTCGGGCGTTGCTGCGAGTGAGTTACGACGGAGGTCCCGAATGGACGAGCGCTGGCGCACGAACGGCGTGGCGGTGATCCCGGCCGGATCACTCGACGGCAACACCCCCCAGACCCCGGGCATGCATCGAGCCGCGGCGGTGAACGGACCCCGCACGGGCGCGACGGGCCTGTGGGCGGGCACGGTGCGGATCTTCCCCGGCGCTCAGACCGCCGCTCACCACCACGGGGACCTCGAGAGCGTCATCTACGTCGTCAGCGGGCTGGCTCGGATGCGGTGGGGCGAGCGTCTGGAGTTCACCGCGGAGGCCGGTCCGGGTGACTTCATCTGGGTGCCGCCCTTCGTCCCCCACCAGGAGATCAACGCCGATCCCGACGCCGAGCTGCACTGCGTCCTCGCCCGTTCGGGTCAGGACGCCGTGGTCGTCAACCTCGACATCGACGGGGTCGACGAGCCGGAGGCCGTGCGCTGGATCGACCCGCTCCACCGCTAACGCAGCAACGCCACCCCGCGGCGCCCCAGCACGGTGACCGCGAGGGTGACCGCCCACACGTCGTACATCGTCAGGCCGGTCCGCTGCAGCAGGCCGGTCGTGTCGTCCACCGCGAGGCTGCCGATCAGCGCCGCGGCCATCGCCGCCGAGAGTGCGTAGGAGGCGCGGCGTGCGGCGGGTGTGCGCAGGTGCGACGCCACCACGATCGGACCCAGGACGTTGGCGGCGTAGGCCACGCCGGCCGCGGCGTTGTGCAGGGTGTCGATCGGTGTCCCACCTTCGACGGACAAGGGCAGCGCGGCGACCGCCAGCGTGGCCAGGCCGGACGTGGTGACGGCGGCCGCCGCGGCGCGCGAGCCCAGCGCCTGGCCGAGTCCGCGAGCGAAGACCGGCATCAGCAGGCCGAACCCGAGGAACCCTGCCGTCATCAGCGGCTGGGTCGAGGCACCTTGTTCGGCGAGGCGGCTGATCGCGTCCGAGACCGGCGAGTACCCGTCCTGAACCGCACTCCCCACGACCCAGGCACCGACGAACGCCGCGGGTCCCGCGATGCCGGCGACACGGGCGACCCGTCTCATACCCTCTGCCTCCTTACGTCAGCGAAAACGGTCGCTATCACGCTCGATCTCGCTGACGCAACGTCAGGTGTTGAAGTACTTCGCCTCGGGGTGGTGGACGACGAGCGCGTCGGTGGACTGCTCCGGGTGGAGCTGGAGCTCCTCGGAGAGCTCGACGCCGATGCGACTCGGGTCGAGCAGTTCGACCATCTTCACGCGGTCCTCGAGGTTCGGGCAGGCGGGATAACCGAAGGAGTAGCGCGAACCCCGGTAACCCTGACGCAGCATCGCGTCGAGATCGCCGTCGTCCTCTCCGAAGTTCAGCTCCTCGCGGATGCGGGCGTGCCACATCTCGGCGAGGGCCTCGGTGAGCTGGACGGAGAGGCCGTGCAGTTCGACGTAGTCGCGGTAGGAGTTCGCGGCGAACAGCTCGTTCGCAGCCTCGGAGATCCGGTTGCCCATCGTCACGAGGTGGAAGGCGAGAACGTCGGTCTCGCCGGACGACTTCGGGCGGAAGAAGTCGGACAGGCACAGGTGCCGGTCACGGCGCTGGCGCGGGAAGGTGAAGCGCAGGCGCTCCTGCCCTTCCAACGGCCCCTCGTGATGCAGCACGACGAGGTCGTCCCCCTCGGAGTAGCAGGGGAAGTAGCCGTACACGACAGCGGCTTCGAGCATCTTCTCGGCGAGGATCCGGTCCAGCCACATCCGCAGGCGCGGCCGGCCCTCGCTCTCGATCAGCTCTGCGTAGTCGGGGCCTTCGGCGCCGCGGGTGGACTTCAGGCCCCACTGGCCGAGGAACAGCGCCCGCTCGTCGAGATAGGACGAGTAGTCCGCCAGGGAGATGCCCTTGACGATGCGGGTGCCCCAGAACGGAGGCACCGGCACCTTGTTGTCGACCGCCACGTCGGAGCGGGCCGGCATCTGGTCCAGCGGGGTGAGTTCGAGCTTCGCACCGCCGGTGGTCACACGGCGCTTCTTCAGCGGTGGGAGTTCCGCGCCCGGGACGCCGCGCTTGACCGCCATGAAGGCGTCCATCAGGCGGAGGCCTTCGAAGGCGTCGCGGGCGTAGCGGACCTGGCCGTCGAACTGCTCGGCGAGGTCCTCCTCGACGAATGCCCGGGTCAGTGCCGCCCCACCGAGGAGGATCGGCCACTTCTCGGCCAGCTTGCGCAGCCCGAGTTCCTCGAGGTTCTCCTTCATGATGACGGTCGACTTGACCAGAAGCCCGGACATGCCGACCACGTCGACGTTGTGCGTCTCGGCCGCCTCGACGATCGCGGCGATCGGCTGCTTGATGCCGATGTTCACGACCGTGTAGCCGTTGTTCGACAGGATGATGTCGACGAGGTTCTTGCCGATGTCGTGGACGTCGCCCTTGACGGTGGCGAGCACGATCGAGCCCTTGCCGGACTCCTCGCCCTCGACCTTCTCCATGTGCGGCTCGAGGTAGGCCACCGCGGTCTTCATGACCTCCGCGGACTGCAGCACGAACGGCAGCTGCATCTGTCCCGAGCCGAACAGTTCGCCGACGGTCTTCATGCCGGAGAGCAGGGTCTCGTTGATGATCTCCAGTGCCGGCCGTTCGGCCAGCGCGAGGTCCAAGTCCGGCTCGAGACCCTTGCGGGCGCCGTCGACCACGCGCCGCTCAAGCCGCTCGAACAGCGGCAGCGAGAGCAACTCCTCCGCCTTCGCCGAGGCCATGCTCGCGGCGTCGACACCCTCGAAGAGTTCGAGGAACCGCTGCAGCGGGTCATACGCCGGCGTGTCCCCGGTCGCCGGACGGCGGCGGTCGTAGATCAGGTCGAGGGCGACGTTGCGCCGCTCCTCGGGGATGCGGGCCATCGGCAGGATCTTGGACGCGTGCACGATCGCGGAGTCCAGGCCGGCCTTCTGCGCCTCGTGCAGGTACACCGAGTTCAGCACGATGCGCGCGGCCGGGTTGAGGCCGAAGGAGATGTTGGACAGCCCCAGCGTCGTCTGCACCGTCGGATAGCGCTGCTTGAGCAGCTGAATGCCTTCGAGCGTCTCGAGGCCGTCCTTGCGGGACTCCTCGAGGCCGGCGCCGATGGTGAACGCGAGGCAGTCGACGAAGATGTCGTCGACGCGCATCCCCCACTTGGAGACCAGGTCGTCGATGGTGCGCCCGGCGATCTCGACCTTGCGCTCGGCGGTGCGGGCCTGGCCCTGCTCGTCGATACACATCACCACGACGCCGGCGCCGTGCTCCTGCACCAGCGGCATGATCTTGGCGAAGCGCGACTCCGGCCCGTCGCCGTCCTCGAAGTTGACCGAGTTGATGATGACCCGGCCGCCGAGCATCTCCAGGCCGGCCTGCAGAACGGCGGGCTCGGTGGAGTCCAGCACGATCGGCAGCGTGGAGGCGGTGGCGAAGCGGCCCGCGAGCTCCTTCATGTCCGCGACCCCGTCGCGGCCGACGTAGTCGACGCACAGGTCGAGCAGGTGCGCGCCGTCGCGGATCTGGGCCCGCGCGATGTCGACGCAGTCGTCCCAACGCCCTTCGAGCATCGCCTCGCGGAACGCCTTGGACCCGTTCGCGTTGGTGCGTTCACCGACGGCCAGATAGGCGGCGTCCTGCTTGAACGGCACGTGCGCGTAGAGGGAGGCGACGCCCGCCTCGTGACGCGGCTTGCGCGTGCCCTTCTCGGTCTCCCGGACCTTCTCGACCAGGGCCCGCAGGTGCTCGGGCGTCGTGCCACAGCAGCCGCCGACGAGTGAGAGGCCGTAGTCGCGGATGAAGGTGGCCTGCGCATCGGCCAGCTCGGCCGGGCCGAGCGGATAGTGCGCGCCGTTGGGGCCCAGCACCGGAAGGCCGGCGTTCGGCATGCAGCTGACGCCGATGGTGGCGTGCTTGGCCAGATAGCGCAGGTGCTCGCTCATCTCGGCCGGACCGGTTGCGCAGTTCAGGCCGATCAGTTCGATGCCCAGCGGCTCCAGAGCGGTGAGCGCGGCGCCGATCTCCGACCCGAGCAGCATCGTGCCCGTGGTCTCGACGGTGACCTGGGCGATGATCGGCAGGTCGACTCCCATCGCGGTCAGGGCCCGCTTGGCGCCGAGGATCGAGGCCTTGGTCTGCAGCAGGTCCTGGCTGGTCTCGACCAGGATCGCGTCGATCCCGCCGGCGATCATGCCCTCGGTCTGGGTCTGGTAGGCGTCGCGCAGCTGGGCGTAGGGCGCGTGGCCCAGCGTCGGCAGCTTCGTTCCCGGGCCCATCGAGCCCAGCACCCAGCGCTGCTGGCCGGTCTCGGCGCTCCAGTGGTCCGCGGACTCGCGTGCGATCCGCGCACCGGACTCGGAGAGCTCGTGGATCCGCTCCGGGATGTCGTACTCGGCGAGGTTGGCGAAGTTGGCGCCGAAGGTGTTCGTCTCGACCGCGTCGCAGCCCACCTCGAAGTAGGCGTCGTGGACGGCGCGGACGACCTCGGGACGGGTCGCGTTGAGAATCTCGTTGCAGCCCTCGTAGCCCTGGAAATCGTCCAGGGACAGGTCATGGGCCTGGAGCATGGTCCCCATCGCGCCGTCGGCGACGACGACACGTTCGGCCAGGGCGCGGCGTAACTCCTGCGGGGACGGGCTCATGGAGGTCACATCGTAATGGGCACCGTCCGATAGGTTCGTCGGATAATCCGGCGAAACGGCCGGCGGGGCTCGGGAAGGACGGCACGTGATCGTGTTCGACGGCGCGGATGCGCTGGTGAACCCGGTTCTGCTCGCGTCCTTCGAGGGTTGGAACGACGCCGCGGAATCAGCCTCCAACGCGCTGGGGCACCTGATCACGGTCTGGGACGCCCGCCCCATCGGCGAACTGGACCCGGACGAGTACTACGACTTCCAGGTCAACCGCCCGTCGATCTCCGTGGACGTCTCGCCCGGTGTGTCCCGCGTCACGTGGCCGACCACCCGGTTCTACGCCGCCCGCCTCGAGACCGGCCGCGACGTGGTGCTGATGCGCAGCGTCGAACCCAACATGCGCTGGCGCGGATTCTGCGAAGAGATCCTGACGGCCTGCCAGTCCGTCGGCGTCGAGCAGGTGATCACCCTCGCGGCCCTGCTCGGAGACGCCCCGCACACGCGTCCGGTGCCGGTGAAGGGGACTTCGATCGACGCCGGGCTGCGCGAACGGCTGAACCTGGAGCCGTCCAGCTACTCCGGCCCGACGGGCATCGTCGGGGTCTTCCAGGATGCGTGCGCGCAGGCCGGGATCTCCGCCGCCTCGTTCTGGGCCGCCGTCCCGTACTACGTCGCACAGCCCCCGTGCCCGAAGGCAACGCTGGCGCTGTTGCACAAGGTCGAGGACGTGCTCGACATCACCGTCCCGATGCGCGACCTGCCCGACGAGGCACGGGCCTGGCAGGACGGCGTGGACGAACTGGCCGCGGAGGACCAGGAGGTCGCCGACTACGTGCGGTCCCTGGAAGAGGCCAAGGACACCACGGAGCTACCGGAGGCCTCCGGCGAAGCGATTGCCAAGGAATTCGAGCGCTACCTGCGCCGGCGCGACGAGGGCCCGCTCGGCCCCGGCTGACATCCCGTCAGATCTGTGGATAACCAACCCCAGGGCGTGTCACGCCCGCCCCATGGTCAGCTTTCCACAGCCGCTTACCTGGCCAGGTCGGCGAAGACGACCACGTTGCGCGGGAAGCCGCCCGAAGCCTGGTTGTAGGCACCGGTCGAGGTGACCATGCGCAGCTGCGCCGACTTCTTGTCGCCGCCGTAGACGCGGGCTTCGGGAACGGCGCCGGCTCGAAACTCCTCGACGGAGCGGACGACGAAGGTCAGGGCCTTGCCGCCCTCGGTGGTCACGACGATCTTGTCCCCGGACCGGGCCTTGGTCAGCTTGGCGAAGACGTCTGCGCCGTCAGTGCTGCGGCGGCCGAGGATGACCGAGCGGCCCATCTCGCCGGGCTCGGGGCCACTCTCGATCCAGCCGGCGCGACCGAGGTCCGGAATCTGCAGCAGATCGGTGGTCGGATCGAGGTTCAGCGCGTCGAGTTCGGTGTCGATACCCAGCCGGGCGAGCTGCACCGACACCGGGTAGTGCGCCTGGCCCGCGACAATCTCGGGGTTCGCAGAAGCCGCATCCTTCTCCCACGGCCAGCCACCGAGCCCGCCGATGAAGAGCACGGGGGTGGCCGACAGGGCGGCGAGCGCGAACTGCAGCCGGGTGAACGTGCGCTTGCGCGCAGCGTCGTGTTCGGGCATCTCGGCGGCCGAAGGTTCGACGACGTCGTCGACGACCTCGTCGTGGTCGGCGAACAGGTCGTAGTCCTCGTCAGAACGCTTGGCCAGCACGCCGCCGCGGGTGGCCCGCCGGATCACAGCGATCCGCCGACAGACCCGTTGATCAGCCCACGCCGACCCGCCGCGCTGGCCGCACCGGCTGCACCGGTGACCGCGATGCCACCGAGCACGATCAGCGCGATGGTCGCCGCACCGGCGCCGGCGGCCGCGGCCTCGGCCGAGTTGGACGGCAGGAAGTTGCGGATGTCGTTGAAGAACCCCGGCAGACCGCTCGGCGACGGGTCGCCGGTGTTGACCACGGGCTGGGGAGCGGGCGCCTGCTCCATCGGCATCGTCCAGGTGGAGCCGACCGGCGCGACCTGGTCGACGCGGTCGACCTGGCCGGGACCCTCGGCGGGCTGCGTCGGCTTCGCGGGCGCGGGCTTCGGAGCGGTCGGGGTCTCGGCGACCCGCGCGGGCTCGGACAGGCCCAGGCTGTCGGTGAGTCCACCGACGGCGCCGCCGAGCAGCGGCAGCTCCTTGGTGGTGTTGGTCAGGTTGTCGACGGTCCTGGCGAGGACCGGCAGGTCCTTGTCCGCCTCGATCTCCGCCGGGGTCCGGACGCCCAGCGAGTCGCCGAGCAACCCGTCGACGGTGCCGAGGAGGTTGTGAAGCAGGATGCTCACCTGCGGCAGCGACAGCGGCGGGACCGGGACCTGCGCGTCCGGAGCCGAGGTCGTGGTCGCTGACTTGGCCGGCTTCGGGTCGCTCGCGGCGGAAGCGGCACCGGTGCCCACTGCCGAGACGGCCGCCGTCGCCACGATCACGGTCGCCAGTCGGCGAGCGGTAGTGGAACGGACTGCCATGGCGGGGCCTCCAGAGGGAAATCTGAGTTCTTCACGCAACTCGCGTGTGTACTCAGTTGACGTCCGTTGTCGCCGCGCGGACCCAGGTCCGAAGCTAAATGGCCCTTAAGGATGAGAGGCGAATCGGACATTCCTCGTATCCGCCCCGGCCAGGGTCATGTTCGATCTTGTCCGAGGGCTACAGCGCGACGCCCAGGAGGGCGTCGGAGAGCCGCGAGATGACCCCGGGGGCGCCCGGGTCGGACCCCCCGTCCGCCTGCTGCCGCGCCGCCCAGGCGTCGATCGCCGCCAGGGCCGCCGGAGCGTCCAGGTCGTTGGCCAGAGCCGCCCGCACCTCGGCGAGGGTGGTGGTCGCGTCCGGACCGTCCGGGCGGGAGACGGCCGCCCGCCAGGCCGCCAGGCGCTCCTGGGCCGCGACCAGGACGTCGTCCGTCCACTCCCAGTCGGTGCCGTAGTGCCGGCTCAGCAGAGCCAGGCGAATCGCGGCCGGCTCGACCCCGGCCTGGCGCAGTTTGGAGACGAAGACCAGATTGCCGCGCGACTTCGACATCTTCTCGCCCTGGTACCCGACCAGGCCGGCGTGCAGGAAGACCCGGACGAAACCCGGCTGCCCGGTCAGGACGTGTGCGTGGGAGGCGCCCATCTCGTGGTGCGGGAACGCGAGGTCGCGTCCGCCCCCCATCACGTCGATCCGGTCCCCGAGGCGGTCCCGCGCGATCGCGGTGCACTCGATGTGCCAGCCCGGCCGCCCGCACCCGGCCGAGGAGTCCCAGGCCGGCTCGCCCGGACGTTCCCCGCGCCAGACCAGCGCGTCCAGCGGGTCCTTCTTGCCGCTCCGCTCCGGGTCGCCGCCCCGCTCGGCGAACAGCGTCAGCATCTCGTCCTGCGGCAGGTTCGCCACCCCACCGAAGGCGGGGTCGGCATGGACCGAGAGGTAGGTGTCGGAGTCGACCTCGTAGAGGACGCCCCGCTCGCGCAGGCCGACCAGGAACTCGTCGATCACGGGTATCGCCTCGACGGCGCCCACGAAATGCTCGGGGGCGAGCACCTGGAGCGCCGTCATGTCCTCCCGGAACAGTTCGGTCTCCCGCACCGCCAGCGCGCGCCAGTCCTCCCCTGTCGCGTTCGCCCGCTCCAGCAGCGGGTCGTCGACGTCGGTGACGTTCTGCACGTAATGCACGGGCACGCCCGCGTCGTGCACCATGCGATTCAGCAGGTCGAAGGTGACGTAGGTGTTGGCGTGGCCCAGGTGCGTCGCGTCGTAGGGCGTGATCCCGCACACGTACAGGCGGAACTCGGGACCGGAAACGGCCGGAACGAGCTCGCCCGACGAGGTGTCGCGCACCTGCACCGGCGGTCCCTGCCCGGGCAGTCGGGGAATCTCCGGGGAGGGCCAGGCGTGCATGGGGTCACCCTATTTTCTAGAACGGGGGCCAGGGGACGGCGGGCCAGCCGTCCTGGCGCGGCTCGGGGTGGACGCCCGTGCGCAGCAATCGGGTCAACCGTCGCCGGGTGGCGGTGGATTCCCCGGGGGTGAGCAGCTGCGCCAACTCAGGTCCGAGGCGGGCCTCCCAGTCCGCGACGAGCTCCTCCAGCACGGCGACCGCCTCGTCCGGCAGCGGCTGACCGGCCCAGCCCCACAGCAGCGTCCGCAGCTTGTTCTCCACCGCGAAGCACACGCCGTGGTCGATGCCGTAGAGGTCACCGGCGGCGGTGGGCAGCAGGTGCCCACCCTTGCGGTCCGCGTTGTTGATCACGGCGTCGAGGACCGCGATGCGGCGGAGCCGGTCGTCGTCGGTGCGCACCAGCGACCCGAGGTCCACGGAGTCGTCCACCTCGATCCAGAGCTGGGCCATGCCTGGGCCCCACGGCCCGTCCCGCAGCACGGTCGGAGGCACGATGTTCCACCCGGTGGCGGCCGAGACCCGGTAGGCACCGACCTCCCGGGCGGCGAGCGTCCCGTCCGGGAAGTCCCACAACGGGCGCTCCCCCGCGATCGGCTTGTGGACGCAGGCGGCGGTGGCGCCGTCCAGGGTCACCGCGCAGTACAGCGTGGCGTTCGAGGCGTCGACGAGCCGGCCGATCACCTCGATCTCACCGCGGGTCAGCAGATCGAGCAACCCGGCCTCGTCGAGGTCCGGGGTCTCGAAGACCGGGATCTCCTCGGACTCGGTCTCGGACTCGGTCTGGGCCTCGTGCTCGGTCTGGGCCTCGGGCTCGCTCAACGCCGGTAGCCGTTGGCCCGCGGGCAGATGTGGCCGGCGGGGTCCAGGGGAAGGCCGCAGAAGGGACACGCCGGCCGGCCCGCGGATACCACGGACTGCGCCCGCTTCGCGAACGCCCGTGCCATCTCGCCGGTCAGCCGGACCCGCATCACGTCGGGGCCCTCGACGGACTCGTCGTCGTCGATCGCGGGACCCGGAACCTCGGCGTCCTCCTCGCCCGGCGCCTGGGCGACGATCACCAGCCGCTCCGAGCTCGGGTCCCACCCCAGGGCGAGCGTGCCGACCCGGAAGTCCTCCTCGACGGGCTGGTCCAACGGGGCGAGGTCGTCCACCGGATCGTCGGTCGGCGGGGGCACCGGGACGTCGCCGCCGGTCACGCGGAGCACCTCGTCGAGCAGCTTGTCGATCTGCTCCGCGAGGAGCGCGACCTGCTGCTTCTCCAGCGCGACGCTCGTCACCCGACCTTGGGCGCGAGCCTGCAGGAAAAAGGTGCGCGCGCCGGGTTCGCCGACGGTCCCGGCGACGAAGCGCTCAGGCGGGTCGTAGAGAAAGACCTGGCGGGACACGGATCCGACTTTACGTCTCTGGCGGCCGAGCGGATCAGGCGCCCGCGCCGCCGCCGACGACGGCGTCGGAGCTGCGCTTGCGACCACGCTTGGCCTTGGCGGGGGGCGGCGGCCGGTAGGCGGCGACGTCGCCGCCGACGTCGTTGACCCGCAGCACGAAGGGTCGGGTCTCGGTGTAGCTGATCGCGGTGACCGAGCCCGGATCGATGACGATCCGTTGGAAGTTGTCCAGATGCACCGCCATCGCGTCGGCGACGATCGCCTTGATCACGTCCCCGTGCGAACACGCGACCCAGACCGCACCCGGGCCGTGCTCCGCCGCGATCCGGGCGTCCCAGTCGCGGATCGCCGCGACGCTGCGGGCCGCCATCGCGGACATCGACTCGCCCTCAGATCCCGGGAACACGGCGGCGCTGGGGTGGGCCTGGACGACGCGCCAGAGCGGCTCCTTGAACAGCTCGGTCAGCTTGCGTCCGGTCCAGTCGCCGTAGCGGCATTCCCCGAGCCGCTTCTCCGTCACCCGTTTGAGACCGGTCTTCTTCATAAGCGGCGCGACCGTCTCCTGGCAGCGCTGCAGTGGGCTGGACACGATCGCGGCGATCGGCAGCTCACCGAGCCGGAGCGACAGGGCTTCGGCCTGCTCCCGCCCCCGGTCGTCGAGCGCGACGCCGGGCGTCCAGCCGGCGAGGACACCGGAGGTGTTGGCGGTGGAGCGGCCGTGACGGACCAGCAGAACGATGGGCACGGTGGCGAGGGTAGCTAGTTCCCCGTGCCGATGACGGCGACCGGCCCGGGCGGCGGCGCGAGCTCGATGTCGCTCTTGGCTTCCAGCACGCCGGAGGCGACCAGGATCAGGACGAGCGCCCCGAGCGCGATGCGGTAGATGACGAACGGGGTGTAGGTGTGGGTGGCGACGTACTTCAGCAGCCACGCGATCGCGGCGTAGCCGACGACGAAGGAGATCACTGTGGCGAGGACCGTCTGCCCGTTCGAGTACGGGCTGTCGCCGTCCGCGACGTCGGAGATCTGGAACAACCCGGCTGCGACCACTGCCGGGATCGCGAGCAGGAACGCGAACCGCGTGGCGGCCTCCCGCTTCTGACCGAGCGTCAATCCCATGGAGATAGTGGCGCCCGACCGCGAGACCCCGGGAATCAACGCGCAGGCCTGAGCCAACCCACCGAGCACGCCGTCGCGCAGCGTCAGTTGACTGACGTCGCGCTCATAAGTCGCGATCTTCTCGGCGCCGTAGAGCACGAGGCCGAAGAGAATGAGCATTGACCCGGTCAGCCACAGGTTCCGTGCGCCGGTTTTGATCTCGTCCTTGAACAGGAGGCCGAGAATGCCGATCGGAATGGTGCCGACGATGCAGTACCAGCCCATCCGGGCGTCCAGCTCGCCGCGGTACTGAGGCCGGAACAGCGAGAGTGTCCAGGTTCTGACGATGCGCCAGATGTCGTTGCGGAAGTAGATCAGCACGGCGAGTTCGGTGCCGATCTGGATGACCGCGGTGAACGAGGCGCCCGGGTCCTTCCAGCCGAACAGGTCGGGGAAGATCCGCAGATGGGCCGAGGACGAGATCGGCAGGAATTCCGTGAGGCCCTGCAGGATCCCGAGGAAGACCGCCTGAAACCAGTCCGCCATCAGTCCGCGACGCCGGACTTCTCCAGAGCTTCGACCGCGGCGCGCAGGATCTCCGGGCCGCCACCGCGGCCGCCCTGGTGGTAGAGCGCGAGGTTGATCGTCGTGACGCCGGCGGCGGCGTACTCGCGGATGCGATCGGCGATGCGGTCGACCGGTCCGAGCAGGCCGATCCGCTCGAGGAACTCGAAGCGGCAACGCCGCTTCGGCCTCGGCGTAGCGCCGGGCGATGTAGTGCTCCTGCACGGCAGCGGCCTCGGCCTCATAACCCATTCGGCAGGCGAGGTCGTTGTAGAAGTTCTTCTCCCGCGCGCCCATGCCGCCGACGTACAGGGCGGTCTGCTTGCGGGTGACGTCGGCGCAGGCGGCGATGTCGTCGCCGACCACGAAAGGAATCGTCGGCGAGACGTCGAAGCCGTCCATCGTCTTGCCCACCTTGGCCCGGCCCTCGGCGATCTGGCTGAGGACGTCCGGCAGCGTCCCGGCGTCGCAGAACAGCCCGAGCCAGCCGTCGGCGAGCTCTCCGGTCAGACGCAGGTTCTGCGGTCCGAGCGAGCCGAGGTAGATCGGGATGTAGTCGCGGACCGGGTGGATGATCAGGTTCAGCTTCTTGCCGAGGCCGTCCGGCAGCGGGAGCGTCCAGTGCTTGCCGGAATACACGACCTCCTCGCGCCGCAGCGCCATGTTCACGATCTCGATGTACTCGCGGGTGCGTCCGATCGGGGACGCGAAGGGCACCCCGTACCAGCCCTCGGAGACCTGCGGGCCGGACACCCCGAGCCCCAGCCGCATCCGGCCGCCGGAGAGCGAATCCAGCGTCGCGGCCGTCATCGCCGTCATCGTGGGCTGGCGGGCGGGGATCTGGAACACCGCGGAGCCCAGGTCGATCCGGGTGGTCAGGGCCGCGATGTACCCCAGGACGGTCGCGGCGTCGGATCCGTAGGCCTCGGCGGCCCAGACGACCGAGAATCCGAGCTCGTCCGCCTCCTTCGCCAGGGCGATGTTGCCTGCGTCGTTGCCCATGCCCCAGTAGCCGAGGTTAAGTCCGAGCCGCACGTGTATCCCCGTTCTGACCGGTCCCGGGACCGGTCGCCTCGCCGCACACTATCCGCGCGGCATCCGGGGACCGACCGGCTGGGCCGTTAGCCTTCCGGGCATGGGACCGGGCATGGAATACCGCCACCTGGGGCGAAGCGGGCTCGCCGTTTCCCGGCTCGGCCTGGGAACCATGACCTGGGGCGTGGACACCGACCCCGACGCCGCCGCGGAGATCCTGGCCGCGTTCTGCGACGCCGGCGGGACGCTGGTGGACACCGCGGCCGTCTACGGCGACGGCAAGGCCGAGGCGATCCTGGGCGAACTGCTCGGCAAGACGATCCCTCGCGAGGACGTCGTGCTGGCCACCAAAGCGGGCATTTCCCACCGCAACGGGCACAACATCCTCGACACGTCGCGCCGCGCGCTCCTCGACACCCTCGACGCCTCGCTCGCCCGCCTCGGGACCGACCACGTCGACCTGTGGCAGGTGCACGTCTATTCCGGCGCCACCCCGGCCACCGAGGTGATGACCGCGCTGGAACAGGCCGTGAGCTCGGGCAAGGCCCGCTACGTGGGCGTGTCCAACTACGGCGGTTGGCAACTCGCGCAGGCCGCGACCCTGCAGGGCAACTCCCCGTGCGGAGCGCAGGTGATCTCCGACCAGGTCGAGTACTCGCTGCTCAACCGGTCGGTGGAGTCCGAGGTCCTGCCCGCCGCGCACACCCTCGGCGTCGGGGTGCTCGCCTGGTCCCCACTGGGCCGCGGCGTCCTCACCGGCAAGTACCGCAACGGCACCCCGGTGGACTCCCGCGCCGCGTCGACCCGCTTCGGTGGTTTCGTGGAGGGCTACCTCACGCCGAACTCCCGGGCCGTCGTCGACGCCGTCGCCACCGCGGCGAGCGGACTGGGCTGCAGCCCGCTCGAGGTCGCCCTGTCCTGGGTTCGCGACCACGCCGGCGTCACCGCCGCGGTGGTGGGGGCCCGGACCGTGGCCCAGCTCAAGGCCTCCCTGGCCGCGGAGGACCTCACGCTGCCGCCGGAGATCCGCGCCGCCCTCGACGATGTCTCGGACCCGCGCCGCCCGCAGGCGAACCTCTCCGCCGTCGACTAGCCGTCCTTGGAGATGACATCTCCAACGCAGCGTCCTTGGAGATGACATCTCCAACGCAGCGTCCTTGGAGATGACATCTCCCGTGGTGGTGGCGCCAGGTCAGTCGTCGTCGGACTCGTCCGGCTCGATCGGTGCCTCCAGGCGGCACAGGGCCCGGTCGGGATCTGCCCCGGCGAACGGGTCCGCCATCCAGCCCGGGTCGTCGTCGTCCGGATCGGCGTCGTCCGTCGCCAGCACCCAGGTCGCGTGGCCGTGCGGCCGCAGGCCGACCAGACCCGCGGAATCCGGTGCGGCGACGCGGGTGTGGCCGGCCGAGGCGACCAGCGCCGCCAGCGCCACCGCGACGTTCGGTACCTCCTCGCCGACGGCGCGTTGCGCGGCCGAGAGCAGCACGTCGGGGTCGGAGACGCTGAAGTCCCAGCGGGCGACCAGGGTCAACCGATCCAGGTCGATCTCCTCCTCGTCCTCGTCCGGCGGCTCGAAATCGGGCAGGTCGAACGGGGTGACCTCGTCGTGCTCGTCGTACAGGGCCAGGTCGTAGTCCGCGGCCGCGGCGCGGAGCTCCTTGTAGGCGAGCTGGACCTCGGGATCGTGCTCGCCGGACTTCGCCTCGACGGCGGCCAGGTGCTGGTCCAGGGCGGTGCGGAGACGCGCGGCGGCGCCGCGGGCGGTGAGTGACATATGCGCAACCTAGCGGCGGGTTCTCGGTCACCATGAGGTGCAATGACCACCTACGAGTTCCGCACGCTGTACCTGCCGCGCGGCACGTCCAGATCAGCGGCGTTACGGATACTCACGGACGAGGCCGAGTACGGGCACTGGGAGCTCGACTGGCTGCGCCTGTTCGCCGACGGCAGCCGCCGGGTCCGGCTCCGGCGCCGGGTGATCCGCGCCGTCCGCACCGCGTAGAACTCCTCAGCAGGTGCGCAGGAAGCGGTCCAGGACGCGGACGCCGAAGGTGAGGCCGTCGATCGGGACGCGCTCGTCGACACCGTGGAACATCCCGGAGAAGTCGAGGTCCGCCGGGAGCTGCAGCGGGGCGAACCCGAAGCAGCGCATCCCGAGGTCGGAGAAGGACTTCGCGTCGGTGCCGCCGGACAGCGTGTACGGGATCGCGCGGGCACCGGGATCCTCGGCCAGCAGGGCGGCGACCATCGCGTCGACGAGCGCGCCGTCGAAGGTGGTCTCCAGCGCCTTGTCGTGGTGCAGCATCTCGATCGCGATGTTCTCCCCCACGACCTCCTGCACCTGGGCGAGGAACTCCTCCTCGTAGCCGGGCAGGAACCGGCCGTCGACGACCGCGTGGGCCTCGCCGGGGATGACGTTGGTCTTGTACCCGGCCATCAGCATGGTCGGGTTCGCGGTGTTGCGCAGGGTGGCCCCGATCATGCGGGCCATCGACCCGAGCTGGGCGATCGTCGACTCCAGGTCGTCCGGGTCGAGCGTGATGCCGAACAGGTCGGCGATCTCGTCGAGGAAGGCCTGCATGGTCTTCGTCATCCGGATCGGGAACTGGTGCGCACCCAGGCGGGCGACGGCCTCGCAGAGCGCGGTGACGGCGTTGTCCTCGGCGATCATCGAGCCGTGCCCGGCGCGGCCCTGCGCGGTCAGCCGCATCCAGGCCATGCCCTTCTGCGCGGTCTCGATGGCGTAGAGGCGCTTGCCCGCCACAGTCAGGGAGAAGCCACCGACCTCGCTGATCGCCTCGGTGCAGCCGTCGAACAGATCGGCATGGTTGTCGACCAGGTAGCGAGCCCCGTACTTGCCACCGGCCTCCTCGTCGGCCACGAACGCCAGCACGATGTCGCGCGGCGGGACGGTGCCGTTGCGCATCCATTCGCGGATCACGGCGAGCACCATCGCGTCGGTGTCCTTCATGTCGACCGCGCCGCGGCCCCAGATGCACCCGTCGGCGATCTCGCCGGAGAACGGCGGCAGCGTCCACTGGTCGGCGAACGCGGGCACGACGTCGATGTGGCCGTGGATCAGGAGCGCCCCGCGGGAGGAGTCGGCCCCGGCGATCCGGGTGACGACGCTGGCCCGGCCCGGCTCGGACTCCAGGATCTGGGCCTCCAGCCCGACCTCGGACAACTTGCCGGCGACGTACTCCGCGGCGGCCCGCTCCCCGGGCCCGGACCCGTCGCCGAAATTGACCGATTCGATGCGGATCAGGTCCTGGCAGAGGCCGACGACCTCGGCCTGCGCCGCGCTGGTGTCCGGGGTGGCGTTCATCCCCCCATCCTGCCCCTCGACCCCATCCGGCGCACTCGGTGCCCACGGCGGCGGTGCTAAGGTTGGCCCGCTTCCGGGGCCGCGATCCGGCTCCCGGAGCGCATGCGCGCGGGTGGCGGAATTGGCAGACGCGCTAGCTTGAGGTGCTAGTGCCCTCCGGGGCATGGGGGTTCAAGTCCCCCCTCGCGCACGCAGACGAAACGGCCCCTGACCTGCACCGCTGGTCAGGGGCCTTCGCTATGCGAATCGTCGGGTGACCCGGCGCGCCGTTCTTGCGGTCAGCGATCCAGTTGCTGTTCGGCAAACACCGGCATCTCGACCTGGCCCCCGGGACCGGGACCCGGGTCCCCGGAGTAGCTGCCGCCGACCATCAGACCCGCGACGAAGAGCGCGCCGCCGGCCACGGCGATGCGCAACGGGGCCCGTTGGGACACCCGGACCCTCTCTCGCCACCGAACCAGTTCCTGCCGGCCGCGCACCAGGTGCCTTGCGCGGCGCTCCGCATCGCCCAGGGCCCAGGCGAGCTCCGGGTCCTGCTCCTCAAGTTGGCGAGCCAACTCGGCCAGCACCTGTCGTTCGCGATCCGACAGCGTCATCCGTCTCCTCCTGCCCCGAGCCTCCCGCGGATTCGTCGCCGACGGCGCCACGGGCTGGCGCGCGGGCTCATGAGTCGAACCGGATCAGTCCCCGGAGGTTCTTACCGTGGCGGAGATCGTCGTAGCCCTCGTTCACCTGGTCGAGGCGATAGGTCGCGGTGACGAGCTCTTCGAGCTGAAGCCGCCCCTCACGATGCAGCGTGAGCAGCCGCGGGATGTCGACACGGGCGTTGGCGTTGCCGAACAGGCAGCCCACCAGCTCCTTGCGCTGCATCGTGAGGTCGACGAGGTTCAGTTTGACGTCGATCTCGGTGGTCCGGCCGGCGGCCGTGACGACCGCGCGACCGCCCTTCGCGATCAACGCCATCAGCTCGGCGATGTGCGTGCCGAGCGCCACCCCGACGGTGAGGATCGCCTTGTCCGCCCGGCTTCCGCGCGTCAGTTCGGTGACCAGCGGCAGCGCTTCGGCCATCGAGGGCGCCCGGTGGGTGGCTCCGAGCTTGAGGGCCAGGTCCGTCTTCCATCCGATCGGGTCGACGGCGACGACGTGCCGAGCGCCGGCGAATGCCGCCCCCTGCACCGCGCTCATCCCGACGCCCCCGACGCCGACCACGACGACGGTCTCCCCCGCCCGCACGTCGGCGGCATAGACCGCGGAGCCCCAGCCCGTCGTGACGCCGCACCCGACGAGTGCCGCCAGGTCCAGCGGATGGTCGTCGTCGATGACCACGCAGCTGTCCTCGTTGACGACGGTGAACGGTGCGAAGGTGCCGAGCAGGCACATCAGCCCGAGATCGCGGCCACGGGCGTGATGCCGGCTGGTCCGGTCGAGCAGCTGTCGGCCGCCCTGCAGGTACATGCCGCGGTCGCACAACTGCTGGCGCCCGCGGACGCAGCTCGGGCACCGGCCGCAGCTCGGCAGGAACGACAGCGCGACGTGGTCGCCGACCCGGACCCGCGAGACCCCCGGCCCCACCTCGACCACCGTTCCGGCGCCTTCGTGGCCACCGATCACGGGGTACCGCTCCATCCCCATGGCGACCGCGAAACCCGGATCGGGCGCCAGGTCACCCGTCACCAGGTGCTCGTCGGAATGGCACAGCCCGCTGGCGGCGAGTTCGATCAGTACTTCGCCCTCTCGCGGCGCGTCGAGCGTGATCTCCTCGACGCTCCACGCCGTGTTCGGCTCCCACAGGACCGCGGCCGGGATCTGCACGCGGCGATCCAATCACCCCGCGAGCTGATCGAACAGACGTTCGATCCGATGCTATCGTCGAGTCATGACCGGACTGCAAGGGTCCTTTCTCGATCTCGCCGAGGATGTCGCCGTCGGGGGCCTCGGCGACACCGTCGAACGAGTACCGCTGACCAAAGGCGCCTGGATCGACGTCCGCCGTGGGTGGCTCTCCGGAGCGAGCGAGCTGTTCGAGCGGTTGCGCGACGGCGTGTCCTGGCGGGCCGAGAAGCGTCCGATGTACGACCGCGTCGTCGACGTCCCGAGGCTGCTCTGCTTTGTCGGTGAGGACGAGGCCCCGCCGGACCCCGCGCTCGCCGAGGCCAAGGCCGCGCTGGATGCGCACTACGCCGCCGAGCTGCGTGAGCCGTTCGCGACGATCGGGATGTGCCTGTACCGCGACGGGCGGGACAGCGTCGCGTGGCACGGCGACACGATCGGCCGCGCGCAGCGCGAGGACACGATGGTCGCGATCCTGTCCGTCGGTGAACCGCGCGCGCTGCTGCTGCGCCCCCGGGGCGGCGGCGCGCCGGCGCTGCGCTACGAGCTCGGGCATGGCGATCTGCTGGTGATGGGTGGCAGCTGCCAGCGGACCTGGGAGCACGCGGTCCCGAAGAGCGCACGCCCGGTCGGGCCGCGCATCAGCATCCAGTTCCGGCCGCGCGGGGTGCGCTGATCAGCAGCACGGCCGGAGTCGGCCGATGCTGTCGGCGACTACCCGACCGCCGGCGGATTCGCGGGATTCGCCGGGTCAGCGGGGTTCGGGTTCGCGGGTTGCGGCTTCGGCGTGGGAACCGGCGTCTCCCCCGGCTTGCAGAAGATCAGCACGGTGCATTCCTGGCCGCCGCCGCCGCCGCCACCGCCACCGCCGGGCAGGGGGCTCGTGCCGCCGCCGCCGGGCTTGGGTGTGGGAGTGGGCGGAGCCGGGGTCGGAGTGGGGACCGCGGTCACCGGCTTCGGCTTGGCCGGCCTGGGGGTCCGAATCGGTGCCGGAGTCGGTACCGCGACCGGGACGACGCGGGGCTCCACCGGGCCGGGCACGACGCCGCCCTTGCCCACCGTGGTGATGCGGACCTTCTGGTCGCCGATCACGGTTTCGGACGCACGGTTTGACGGGAAGGTCAGGTGCACGAGGAACGACCCGGCCACGATCAGCACGATCAGCCCGAGGACCAGGGCGGTTTCCATCGTGAGGAAGCCGAAGCGACGCACCGGCTCGTCATCGACGACGACCGGTGCGGAGGCGGCGCGACGCCGTCCGTGCTGCGACATGGGACCAGAATCCCACCTGATGCGCCTCCCGATGCACTCCCTTCGCAGTTTTGACCTGCAGGCCCACAGGTCAAACCGAGGCAAGGGCGGCCATATGGCGGCCGCCTACGATGGCCGGCGTGCGCATTGACGTCGATCCGCAGGCTCCCCACCCGACCTTCTACCGGTTCCTGACCTCGGTCGTGGTGCCCCGCCCGATCGCCTGGGTGTCCACCCGTTCGGCCGAGGGCATCGACAATCTGGCGCCTCATTCCTTCTTCACCGTGTCCTGCGTGCAACCGCCGATCCTGCAGTTCACCTCGGTGGGCAAGAAGGACTCCCTCCGCAACGCCGAGGCGACCGGTGAGTTCGTCATCAACCTGGCGCCCGAGTCCCTGTTCGAGCAGATCAACGCCACCGGGACCGATTTCCCGCCTGAGATCAGCGAATTCGCCGCGGTAGGGCTGACGCCCGAGCCTTCGGTCAAGGTCTCCCCGCCGCGTGTGGCGGAGTCACCGGTCGCCCTGGAGTGCCGCCTGCACTCCACGCTCGAACTGGGCGACTCCACCGTCGTTTTCGGCGAGGTGGTGCACGCCTCGGTCGACGAATCGGTCCTCGTGGACGGCCACCCGGCGATGGAGCTGCTCCGGCCCCTGAGCCGGCTCGGGCGCAACGAGTGGGGCGGGCCTCCGCCGGTTCGGCAGATCGACCGGATTCGCTACACGGACTGGCCCGACGGCTCCATCTCCGCAGATTCGGCTGACCGCCCGGTTGACACGTGAACTCCCATCGGATTAGGTACGCCTAAGTAAGGTTTGCCTAAGTTCATGGGAGCGTGCGGGTCGTCTCGCCGCCCCGCCAGGAGTGACGGACACGTTCGCGTGGCTGTCACATCCGCTTCCGACGGGCGTGTCGGAGGCGGCCGTCGTCGGCGGCGCCGCCTCGCGTGGCGCCGCCGGCGCCGGGAACCGGATCGCGGCCGGAGACTTGCTGCCGCGACAGCATCGTCACGCAACGCTACAAGCGGGCCGTCACGTTGCGTGAACAACGGTCCCGCCTGGGCCCAGCGACTGTGGCGTGGAGCACAACCTCCCAGGCGAGAAAGTGTGACGAGACAACCACTCTGCGTTATTGCCGCAGCCCGGCGGCGTCGAGCCAACGTCACCAGATGCCCCGCCCTCGGTGAGTCAAACCGCCGCGGCACTTCTCCTGGTTGACACCGATGTGACCCTCGGTTTGAGTGTGCACTCAGGTAAGGCTTCCCTTACTAGTTCCGAGGACGCCCACTCGGCACGACGGTCGGAACGGCTGCGAACTTCTCGCGGCCGATGTCGTGAAGGGCTCGGATGTTCCCCGGTTTGCTCTGCCCTGCCTACCGCCGTCGGCGCGGCCCCGTGCGGGGTCAGGTCGCCGCCGCGGCCGTGCTCGCGTGCTTCGTCCTTGCGGCGTGCGGGGACAGCGACCACCCTTCGGTCGCCGGTGCACCGGTCGTGTCGGAGCAGGCGGACGACTCGTCCACGGACGGCCCCCAGCCCGCCGGCGGCTCGGCCCGCCCCTGCACCGGCGCCGCCACCGCGACGGCCGACGCGACCGTGGCCCCGGTCGCGCACGACACGGCCCCGGCCCTCCCGGTCACGTACACCGATGTTCGC
The DNA here is from genome assembly GCA_963756785.1 of uncultured Actinomycetota bacterium. GTDB lineage: Bacteria > Actinomycetota > Actinomycetes > Sporichthyales > Sporichthyaceae > Sporichthya. The sequence continues at coordinate 482,673 of CAVWPF010000007.1, read as the reverse complement.
GGCAAGCAGGTCCTCATCGACTCGGCCGACCGGGTCCTGGCGCTCGACGTCGCGGGAACGCTCGCCTCGACCGTGTACGCCCTCGGCCTCGGCGACCGCCTCATCGGACGGGACGTCTCGACCGGCATTCCGGAGTTGCGCGACCTGCCCGTCGTCACTCACAACGGCCACGAACTGAACGCGGAGGCGATCCTCGACATCGACCCCGACCTGGTGGTGACCGACTACAGCATCGGGCCGCTCGAGGTGCAGTTGCAGCTCGAGGAGTCCGGCATCCCGGTGGTGATCACCAGCAGCGAACGCAACCGCTCCACCATCGCCCCGCAGATCCGCGAGGTCGCCAAGATTTTCGGAGTGCCGCAACTCGGAGACCAGCTCGCCGAGCGGGTCGAATCCGATGTCGCCGCGGCCCATGGGACCGCACGCCGAAGCTCAGCGGGTGGGACGGGGTCGAGTCCTATCTCTGGGCCGCACACCAGCGCATCAAGCAGTACCGGGGCGATCACCGCGCGACCCACGGCGGGGTGACGCTCGTCATCGACAGCAACGTCGTGGACGCGGCGGTCGCGACCGTCGCCCACTCGGTCGCCACACCGGCCGGTCTCGATCTCGTCAGCAGGGCTGCTCCGTCGATCGTGGCAGCGGTGCGGAATCCGGGGGGCCGCCTGGATCTGGTCTGCGTCACCGCTCCGGCGATCTCCGGCGCCGGGGCCTGGTTCCAGACGGCGAACGGCGTCTGGGTCCCCAGATCGGCGCTCGAGGGGAACGCGGCGGTCACACGGTTGCTGGGACTCCTGCCCACGTGCGCCACGCCGTTCCAACTGGAGCCGGGCACGACTCCGCTCCGGATCGGCGCGGCGGAGTCGGCCGAATCGCCCGGTGGTCTCGCCGGGGGGACCGTCGCCTGGATCGTCTGCGAGCAGCCCGGCACGATCTACGCACGGCCGGGGTTCTGGCAGCGACTCGAGACCGGGCAATGGGTCAACGGGGTCGATCTGCTGCGCGCCGACGATCGCGCCGACGCCGTCGCAGTCCCTGCCGGTCCCATCTGACAGTCCGTCACGTGGTCATCCTGACGGTCGCCGCAGAGAGGAGAAACGAGTGAAGCGCGAACCGGCCCACCGCCAGCCACCCGGCCGCACTGCAGTATTGCTCCTGCTCGTTCTCACCTTCTGTGTCGCGGCGCTCCGCGCGCCTTCGACGAGAGCACGGACCTCTCCGACGGCAGCACGCAGATCCTCACCGCGGAGGAGGCGGCCGCGCAGGCTGGGACTGCCGAGGGCGGCGGGGGCGCGGCGACGCTGGCGCTGATCGCGTTGCTCCTGCTGGTCGGCGGGGTACTGCTGTTGCAGTTCGCGCTGCCCAGCCGCCGGGAACGTCGCCGGGTCGCGCGGGAAAGATCGGTACCGGCCGCATCGCCCCCGCCCCGCCGCCGGATGCCGTACGCGGACGCGCACCCGACGCTGGTTCTGACGCCGCTGGTGCCGGCGCCCGCCGCACCGCCGGTCCTACCCCCCGTGCCGTGCGAGCCGCAGTTCTGCCGGTGCGGGGCGCCGGTCGATGCGCCACTCGTACTCGTGGATCCCGCAGAACCCCCGCCGATGCCGGCTCCCGCGGTGCTCGGCGACCCGCCGCGGCGCCGGGTCGGGGCCCGGATCGGTCACCTCCCGTCCGCCCGGATCAGCACAGTTGCCCCGGTTTCTGACCGTAGTTAGCGTCACTTCCGCACGACAATGCAGGGCCTCGCCTCGGCGAGAGACCCAGAAAGGAAAGGTTCGGATGGCGGAGCGATTCGGGGGCCACCAGGTCCCCAAGGACGCCAAGGAGAAGACCGCGGAAACATTGCGCGCCACCCCCGGCATCCTGGGAATGCCGTCCGACGCGGAGCGTTCCCGGACACTGATGGCGATCGGGAGCGGGGCCTCGCTGGCCACCATGAGCACCGAGTGCGAGGGCTTCCCGTTCGGATCGTTGGTGGCCTACTCGACCGACGACGTGGGCCGGCCGATCCTGTGCCTGTCCAGCCTCGCCGAGCACAGCCGCAACATGGCCGCGGACCCACGTGCGTCGCTGATGGTCACGGCGCCCGAGGACGGTGTCAACGACCGCCTGGCCCTGTCCCGGGTGACCCTCGTGGGCGAGATGAAGGTGCTCGAGGGCGCTGAGCGCGAGGCCGCGCTCGATCTCTATCTCGAGGGCCACCCCAACGCGTTCTACGTCCGGTTCGACGACTTCTCTGCCTATCGGCTCGAAGTCTCCGCGATCCGCTACGTCGGCGGCTTCGGCCGGATGAGCTGGGTGACCGCCGAGGAGTACGCCGCGGCCGAGCCGGACCCCCTGCTGGGTGGGTCCGCGGCGCGAATCATCGAGCACATGAACGACGACCACGGGGATGCCCTGATCGCCTACTGCCAGGTGTTCGCCCGCTTCGAGAACGTCGAGTCCGCCCGCATGGTCGGCGTCGACCGGTACGGGATGGACATCCTGGCGACGATGACCGGCGGCGAGCAGCGGGCCGCGCGGGTCTCGTTCAGCTCCCCCGTCGAGACCGCCGACCAGGTGCGCGCCGCGACCATCGAGCTCCTGCAGGAGGCACGGGCACAGCTCTCCTCGTCCTGAGTCCACCCTGCGCCCGTTGTCGGTGCTGATGTCATCAGCACCGACAACGGGCGCGGACGTTCCACGTTCAGGCCGGTCCCCGGATGGAGTGGCGGCCTTGATCACCGCCGCGACGGCTGCCTAGGTTCGCTCGGGTCACAGCGAAAGGCGGCAACGATGTCCAAGCGCACCTCCTCCCACCGGCGCCCACGGGTCGGTCTGTCCCGCGGCAGTCGTGCCGTGGCGCTCGCCTCTGCGAGCGCGATGTGCGCCTCGCTCGGGCTGACCCTCGGAGCGACCCCCGCCTCGGCGGCGGCCGTCACGCTCTACGTCCGGGTCGGCGGCAGCGACGCCGACGCCAACAGTTGCAACGCGGTGGGGACCCCCTGCGGATCGGTCAACGCCGCGATCAAACGCGCCCTGCTCCGCGCCGGCGACGCCGTCACGATCGACATCGGCGCCGGAATGTGGACCGAGAACAACGGCACCGTCGCGACCGACGCGATGACGATCGCCTTCCCCACGTCCAATGCGCCTGCATCGGTGATCCTGCGCGGGGCAGGCGCCGGCCTCACGACCCTGCGTCCCGCCGCCGACTCGGGCAAGCGGGTGCTCGGTATCACCGGTACCGGGGGCGTCGGCATTGAAGGACTCACGCTCACCGGCGGCGGCCTGAAGTCGCCGGGCACGGCAGGCGCCGCGGGTCGCAACGGCGGCGGCATCTCCGCCGAGGGCACGGGCGCGCTGGTGCTGAGCAACATGGCGGTGCTCGCCAACGTCGCGTCCGCGGGCGTGGCGGGAAACAGTGGAACGCGGGTGGGCGGCGCCGGAGGCAACGGCGGCGGGGTCTACTTCGGTCGCGCCGGAAATCTGGTGATCGACCGCACCACGATCGCGGGCAACCGCAGCGGAGCCGGAGGCACCAGTGCCCAGGGCCCGACCGGCACTGCCGGAGCCAACGCGACCTCGAGCACTGACGGCCAGGACGGCAGCGTCGGCGGTACCGGGACCACCGGTGGGATCGGTGGCCGCGGCGGCGGCCTGTACGTGGCCGCCGGCAGCGCCAACGTCACGAACTCGACCTTCACCCTGAACAGCACGGGCGTGGGTGGCGCGGGCGGTAAGGGCGGGACCGGCGGCACGGGCGGTGCCGGCAAGGCACCGTCGCTGCTCGGCCTGGGTGGCGCTGCGCGTCCGGGCGGCGACGGAGGTCCCGGTGGCCCGGGCGGCATCGGTGGGGCGGGCGGCACGGGCGCGGCCATCTATCGAGCCGGCGGCACAGCGGCCCTGACGTACGTGACCATCGCCAACAACACCACCGGCGCCGGGGGCGCAGGTGGCCTGCCCGGGTCGGGCGGTACGGGTGGCTCCCGTGGCGGAAGCACCGGCGCGGCCGGCACCGTCAGCGGCGCGACCGGACCGGCCGGCGTCGTCGGCGGACTGGCCGGGGCCGCCGGGACCTCGGTGACCGCTGCGCTGTTCGCCAACCCCGTCGCCAACTGCGACGCCGTCGTACCCGGCGCCGCGACCTCCGCGGCGACCGACGCGTCCTGCTTCGCCGGCAGTGGCGGCAACGTCATTGGATCGACCGTCGGCAACCTCGGCGTGCTGGCCAACAACGGCGGGCCCACACCGACAATCGCGACGACGTCCGGCAACCCGGCCGTCGGCCTGCTCGCCACCTGCGTGGCGCAGCAACCGACCGACCAGCGCGGCTCCGCCCGCCCCGGTAGCGCCGCCCCCGCGTGCACAGCGGGCGCCTACGAACCGCAGAGCGGGCAGCCGCCAGTGGTCACTCCGCCGGCCGGGGCACCGCCGAAGATCGTCGGCCAGATCCAGAGCGCCACGGCCAAGACCCGCTTCAACTGGTACCGCAGCACGGTCACCGTCAACTTCACCTGCACGCCGGGGGCGAGCGGGGCCGCCATCGTGACCTGCCCGGCGCCAGTGGTCTTCTCCAGCAGCGGTAAGGACCAGACCGCGACCGTCGCGACCCGGGACACCGCGGGTCGCACCGCCTCCCTCTCGATGAAGATCAGCGTCGACAAGACGAAGCCGACCATCACGGTCCGCGGGGTGAAGTCCGGGAAGACCTACAACAAGCCGCGGAAGATCACGTGCAAGGCCGTGGACACCTTTTCTGGCCCGTTCCAGTGCCAGGTCGGCGCCAAGGCGAAGTTGGTCCGGAACGGAACGATGGTGCGGGTCAACTACACCGCGGCCGCTGTGGACCGGGCCGGCAACGTCCGGACCAAGAAGGGGAAGTACTTCATCCCTCGCTGATCCGCTGACGCAGCGTCAGACCTGACCGCCGCCGATAGCGCGGGCCATCCCGCGCTCCACGGCGGTGATCAGGTACGGCCGCAGCTCCGCCGCGGAGATGATGGTGTGCACGGAGCCCACCTTCTGAGCCCGGCGGATGTCGTGGATCGACTCGAACTCGGCCGCGACCTGGCCCTGCTTCTCGATCTTGACGGTGTTGCGCAGGTCGGCCAGTTCGACGCGTAGCTGCGCGGCCTCGGCACCCTCGGCGGCGGAGAGCTCGGCCTCGAGGTTGCGGATCCGCTCGTCGTTGTTGGTCCGCGACCGGACCTCGGCGGTGAACACCACCGCGGCCGCCGGCGCGCCACCGAGCACGGACGCGAACGACCCCTCGACGGCGACAACCTCCATGTTGTCGTTGAGCGTCCCGGAGAACACGACGAATGCTCCGCCGTGATAGCGCGAGATCAGGCAGAAGACGATCGGGCCGTCGAAGTTGACCACCGAGCGGCCGATCTCGGCGCCGTACTCCAGCTGCAGGTTGCGCAACGACTCCGGTGAGCCGTCGAAGCCCGAGAGGTTGGCCAGCACGACCAACGGGCGCACGCCGGAGGCGGCGTTGATCGCCCGCGCGGTCTTCTTCGACGACTGCGGGAACAGCGTGCCGCCGGTCCAGATGTCGGGGCCGTCGGACGGCAGGTAGCCGCGTCGCGGCACCGGGCGGGACTCGATGCCGATCACCGTCACCGGCTGCCCGCCGAGGTGGGCGTCGAAGACCACCGAGGTGTCCGCGTCGGCCATTCCCGCCCAGCGCTCGAGCACGGCGTGGTCGGCGTCGACGACCGCGCGCATCACCGTGCGGATGTCGAACGGCTTCTTGCGCTCGGGATTCTTCTCCGCCGAGAAGATGTCGCCGACGGTCGTGAACTCCGGACTGCCGGGGTGAATGTGCGGGTGCAGGCGCACATCCCGATCGAGCGGGTCCGAAGTCTCGACCCGGCGAGGGAAACGCTCCCCCGCGGCCCGGTAGGCGTGGTCGTAGTGTGCGAAAAGGATCTCCGAGGCAGCGGCGAGGTTCGGCGCCCAGTACTGCGCCTGCCCGTTCGGGCCCATCACCCGGTCGTAGCCGCCGATGCCGAAGTTGTCCTCCGCCGAGACACCACCCGAGTAGTCGAGGGACTGCTTGCCGGTGAGCACCATCGCGGAGTCCGGGGTCATGATCAGCACACCCTTGGTGTGCATGAGCATCGTCGCCTCGGCGTTCCAGTACGGCTGCGCGCCGACGTTGATCCCGGCGACGACGATGTTGACCTCGCCGCCCGCCTGGGTGAACTCGACGATGCGGCGCAGCGCGCGGGCGATCCAGTCCATGTTCTCGACGCCGGAGTCCATCGAGATCCGGGCGCCGGCCGAGAGCGCGAACCACTCGACCGGATAGCCCTCGGCCTCGGCCAGGTCCAGGGCGGCGATGACGCGCACGCACTCCGGCTCCGCCAGCGAACCGAGCGATTTGGTCGGGTCACCCATCAGCACCACGCGGGACAGGCCCTCGGGATGGCGCGGGGTCGAGGACGTGACCAGGCCGACGATGATGCCCGCGGTGTTGTGCCCGGACTCGCGGTCGACCGGAACCAGTTCGCCGCTCTCGTCCAGGTCGAGTTCGAAGAACGTGCCGGCGGTGCCGATCAGCAGGCCGAGAAGTTCGTACGGGTACACCGCCCCGCGCTTGGCCGAGGCCCGGACCTTCTGCTCGTAGTCGTCCAGCGGCGGGATCGGTTCGACCGGCCGGCTGGTGATCGCGATCTGCGCCCCCACCCCCTGGGTGTAGGAGATGATCACCGCCGCCTCGCGCTCCTCGGCGTCCGGCGTCTCCTGCAGCCGGCCGATGACGATGACCTCTTCGAGGCCGGCGCCGGCCGTCAGCGGGACCAGCCCGCGGATCACGGCGTCGAGTTCCTCCACGGGCACCTTCGCCGTCGGCGAAACGGCGAGCACGATCCGGTTGCGGTCGAGGCGATGCCCGGACGCGCGCCGCGCCTGCATGTTGCGGATGCCCTGCACGCAACTGGTGAGCACGCGTTCCACGGTGGGCACGGCGAGCACCCGGCCGGCGGCGTCGCGCAACGGGTGCACGTCGCGGATCTCGGCGAGAGCGATGATCCGCTCGTCGTCGGCGTTCGTCTTTCCCGTCGCGCGGTAGAGGTAGACCCCGTCGTCGGCGGGCATCCGGTGCAGGTCGAAATTCACCAGCCGGTTGAATCCGAGCCGCTGGGCGACGAGCGGGTGCAGGCCCCGGATCAGCCGGTCCTCGGAGAGGCCTCCCGTGTCGTCGGCCCAGGGCCGGAACGTCAGGTAGAAGGTCCGCGCGGTGAGTCCACCGGCGATCCCGACGGTGATCCGGCGCAGAGAGGTCGGCCAGGACAGCCGGTCCAGTTCCGCCCGCAGCGTCGCCGACACCTCGTCGACGTCGGCAGGCATGTCCTGCCAGGACAGGAAGAAGTCCAGAACCAGGGTGCTCGGCGCGTCCGAGGCGTCCTCGGCGGCCAACGCTCCGACGGCCGCGGCGAGGGCAGGCAACTCGGCGAAGTCGCCGACGGTGGCGATCAGGTGCAGACGTTGGTCACCGAGGTCGAACTCGGCGGTCATGCACTGCCGGCCGTCACGGTCGAAGACGCGCACGTCCTCGAGGTCGCGGCTGCGGTAGTAGCGCCGGGTCTGTACCTCGAGCAGCGGCCCGAGGGCGGCCACATCGGTGCCGAGGTACTCGTTGAGCAGGCCGATGATCGTCTCGGGGCTGGCGACCAACGCCTCGACGCGTTCGGCCCGGTCCGGGGCGTCGGGATGCTCGACGAGATAGTCGATCTTCCTGCGGATCGAGGCCAGCGCCTTCTCGCGTGCGATGCGGATCAGCGGCTGCTCGAAGTGGCGGAAACGCACGCTGCGGGCGAGATCGCCGATGAGCGGATAACGGATCCGGGTTGCGCTGACGAGCCGTTCGAGCACCTCGGCCAGTTCGTCGTTGACCTGCTGGTCCGGGATGAACAGATCGTCGGCGGCGAGCCAGCGCTCCAGCAGTGCCGTGACCACCGGGGTCTGCGCATCACCGCGGGCCAGCGCGAGGAAGACGCGGTAGACGGCGTCCTTGAGGTGCTCGTTGGGCTCGAGGTCGCGCACGCCGTAATGCACCAGGGCGCGGGAGAGCTTGCTACGGAAGGAATCCGGCAGGCCCTCGCGTTCGACGTCGAGCGACCGCAGGTAGGTGTGCAGGTATTCGCGCGGACTGTGCACCCGCGTCTCGGACTTCTCCTCCTCGGCCGACGGCCGGTTGCGGGAGAGTTCGCAGATGTCGGCGAACATGCGCAGCACCGACAGTTCCGCGGCGACGATCCGCGTGTCCTGCGCGGGCAGGACACGGCGCACCGACCCGTACTCGGCGACCAGCGCGCGGCCCTCCGCGGCGCTGACGTCGTAGCCGGTCACGAGCGCGCGCAACGCCTCCAGTAGATCGCCGGCCCGCTGGGCCGGGTCGGCCACGTGGCTGTTCCGGCCCTCCGAGGTCGGCGCGAACGTCACCAGGGGCGCAGTGCTGACGGCGGTCTCCCCGCCCTCGGGGTCGATACGCAGCAGCGCTGCGCCGCCGGGCACCTGGGAGTTCGCCGTGGCCAGCACCTCGCGCACCCGACCGGCGAACGGCGCCGGGACCGGGGTCTCCATCTTCATCGCCTCGAGCACGGCGACGGTCTGTCCGGCCACCACGACATCGCCCGGGCGGACCGGCAGCGAGACGATGACCGCCGGTGCCGGCGCGCGGACGACGCCGCCGGAGTCGCGTCCGACGCGATGGGCGACACCGTCGACCTCGACGAGGTGATCGTTGGGTCCGGCGGCGAGCACGATCCGGTGCACGTTCCCTCGCACCGACAGGCGCCACTCGTACGCCGAGAGCTGGTGCACGCGCACGTCGGCGCTGATCCCGCCGACCGTCACCCGATAGCGGTCGGCGGCCAGCGCCGCGACCTCCATCTGGTAGGCGTGGCCGCCGTAGCGCGCCTCGAAGGTCCGCCCGATGGCATGGTCGGCCTGCGGACGCCCCCCGCGGGCCAGCGCGAGGAATGCTTCGCGCTCGACGAACTCCTCGCGCTCGTAGTTGTCGACCGCGACCGCGAACAGCGCGACATCGGCGTGCGGCGCCAAGCCGCGATCGTCGAGCGAACCGCGGTCGAGCCACCCCGTGTCGGCGCTGCCGTCCCGGACCTCCGGACGCGAGAGCAGGTCGAGCACGAACGACTTGTTCGTCGTCCCGCCCTCGAGCACCACGGTGGTGTCGCGCAACGCGCGGGTCAGCCGGGCCATCGCCTCGTTGCGGTCGCGGCCGCCGGCGATGATCTTGGCGACCATCGAGTCGAACTCCGGCGGGATGGTGTCGCCGGCGGCGATCCCGGAGTCCACACGGATGCCCGGCCCCTGGGGGAACTCCAGCAGGGCCACCCGGCCCGGCGCCGGCGCGAATCCGTTGTCGGGGTCCTCGGCGTTGAGACGGATCTCGATCGCGTGCCCGACCTCCGGAGGGCACTCCCCGGGGAGGGGCTCCCCCGCCGCCACCAGGATTTGCAGCTTGACCAGGTCGATGCCCGTGGCGACCTCGGTGATCGGGTGCTCGACCTGCAGCCGGGTGTTGACCTCAAGGAAGGCGAAGGTCTTCCGCACCGGGTCGTAGAGATACTCCACGGTTCCGGCACCGCGGTAGCCGACGGCGCGCACCAGGTCTATCGAGACCCGGCGCAGTTCCAGCGACTGATCCGGCGTCAGAACCGGCGACGCGGACTCCTCGATGATCTTCTGGTTGCGGCGTTGGATCGAGCAGTCGCGCACGCCGGGCGCCCACACATTGCCGTGCGCGTCGGCGAGAATCTGAACCTCGACGTGGCGCGCGCCGGTGACGAGCGCCTCGAGGAAGACCCCGTCGTCACCGAAGTACCGGGCGGCGTCGGCTCGGGTGCCTTCGAAGGCCGCTTCGAGTTCTTCCTGGACGAGCACCTTGCGGATGCCGCGGCCACCGCCGCCGGCCTTGGCCTTGATGATCAGCGGGTACCCGATCGTGGACGCGTGGCGGCGCGCGTCCTGGTACGACGTCACTGACCCGGCGCCACTCCAGGGGGCCACGGGCACACCAACCCGCTCGGCGACCAGCTTGGCCTCGATCTTGTCGCCGAGCAGCCGCATGGCCTCCGCGGACGGGCCGATGAACGTGATTCCCAGCCGGTCACAGACCTCGACGAACGCCGGGTGCTCGGACACGAAGCCCCAGCCCACCCAGACCGCGTCCGCGCCGGACTCGATCAGCGCGCGCTCCAGCTCCGCGTAGTCCAGGTACGGCACCGACGCCGTGAGGCTGGGCCGCAACGCGACCGCCTCGTCGGCCTGCCGCACGAACATGGCGGCCGCCTCGCCCTCGGTGTGCAGCGCGACGGTCCGGATCGAAGTGCCGCGCTCGGCATTCAGCTCCCGAACCGCACGCATCAGGCGGACCGCAGCCTCGCCCCGGTTCACCACCGCGATCCGTCGGAACACGTGCGCCCTCTCGTCCGCCGCTGCCGGCATTCGCCGATGCCGAAACCCTATGGCCAGGCCCGGTCGCGGCCGAGGAGTGCTCTCCGATCACAATCGGCGGACGGATTTTCGGCGTCGGATCGAAGGGCTCTTCGTGGCGGGCAGCGCGGTACAGGTCTACGTGATCGGGATCGGGGCCGGCGATCCCGAGCACCTCACGCTGCAGGCGGTCCGCGTGCTGGGCGGCCTGGACGTCGTCCTCGTGCTGGACAAGGGCGAGGCCAAGCGTCAACTGGTCGACCTACGGCACGAAATCTGCTCACGTCACATCGGCACGTCGTACCGGGTGCTCACGGCGCCGGACCCCGAGCGCGACCGGCAGGCAGCGGACTACTCCGGTGCGGTCGGCGACTGGTACGAAGCACGCGCGGACGTGATCGAGCCCCTGCTCCGCGACGAGGTCTCAGCCGGGGAGAGCGTCGGCATCCTGGTCTGGGGCGACCCGGCGCTGTACGACAGCACGCTGCGGGTGCTGGACCGGATCCAGCAACGAGGGACCGTCGACTTCGATTACGAGGTGATCCCGGGAATCACGTCGCTGCAGACGCTGGCGGCGCGCCACCGGGTGACCTTCACCGGCGTCGGAGCTCCGGTCCATGTCACGACGGGCCGCCGGCTGGCGGCCGGCATGCCGGCCGAGTTGGACGACGTCCTGGTCATGCTCGACGGCTCGGAGGCGTTCGCCGCCCTGGATGATCCCGACCTGGACATCTACTGGGGCGCCTACCTCGGCATGCCGGACGAGCTGCTCATCGCCGGCGACCTGCAGGAACGCAAGGCGGAGATCGTCGCACTCCGTGCCGAGGCCCGGGCTGCCCGCGGCTGGATCATGGACAGCTACCTCCTGCATCGCCGCCGCGCCTAGTGGGTCTGCCGTCCATCCGGGAGCGGGGCGCAGCGGCGTTCGCTGCGTCATCGAGGGCCTTCCGGGGAGTCGCGGCGGGTAGAACCAGAGTGACTGGACTTAGTTACTCTACAATGACCGGTTTCTCGCGTGTCGTAGGTTTCGGGCGTGGCTGAGGCTCGGGTGCGAAAGGCGTCGCACGTGCTGGCGATCGACGACCAAGACCTGCTGGCGTTCTGGCGCGAGCGGCATCTGTGCACGTTGACGACCCTGCGTTCGGACGGACGGCCCCACGTGGTGCCCGTCGGCGCCACCCTCGATCCCGCGGCCGGGCTGGCGCGGATCATTGCCGGGCGCACGTCACGAAAGGTGCGCCACGTGGCCGCTGCCGGCCCGGCGGGAGCACCGGTGGCGGTCTGCCAGGTCGACGGGCGGCGGTGGTCGACGATCGAGGGCATCGCGACGATCGGAACCTCCCCCGCCGAGGTCGACGAGGCCTGCCTGCGGTACGCGGAGCGCTACCGCGAACCGCGGCCGAACCCGGAGCGGATCGTGCTCCTGATCGCGATCGACCGGATCGTGGGCAACGTGTGAGCGGCCGTTTCCGCGGGGCTCCGTGAGCGCGCGCCAGGTCACCGTCGTCGGCATCGGTGCCGACGGGTGGGACGGGCTCGCCGCGACCTCGCAGGCCGCGTTGCGGGCCGCCGAGGTGGTGCTCGGCGGGCGGCGCCACCTGGAGTACCTCCCGGCCGATCTGGGCGCCGAACGCGTCCCGTTGCCCAGTCCCCTGGTGCCCGCGCTGCCGGGCCTGTTGACGGCGCACGCGGGGCGCAGCCTGTGCCTGCTCGCCAGCGGGGACCCGATGTTCTACGGGATCGGCGCGACGCTGGCCCGCGAGGCCCCCGACGTCCGCCTCCGCGTCCTGCCGCACCCCTCCTCGGCCGCGCTGGCCTGCGCCAAGCTCGGCTGGCCGGCGGAGGACGTCGACGTCGTCAGCGCCGTCGGGCGGCCCCTCGCGGCGGTGCGGGCCTTCCTGGCCCCCGGCCGGCGCCTGCTGGTGCTCTCCGCCGGGATCGACACCCCCGCCGCGCTCGCGACGATGCTGGTCGACGCCGGCTACGGGGCCAGCCGCATCGCCGTCCTGTCCCGGCTGGGCGCCCCGGACGCCGCGGTCGTGACCGGAACGGCGGCGGAGTGGGACGCCGGCCCCGACCGGCACGACGCCCTGAATCTCGTGGCGGTGGCGTGCGGCGGCGAGGATGTTCCGCTGCGCAGCCGGGTTCCCGGCCTGCCCGACGACGCCTACTCCCACGACGGTCAGCTGACCAAGCGGGAGGTCCGCGCGGTGACCCTGGCCCGGCTGGCCCCCCTCCCCGGACAGCTCCTGTGGGACGTCGGCGGCGGCGCGGGCAGCATCGGGATCGAGTGGATGCGCACGGAGCGCTCGGCGCGCGCCGTCGCGATCGAGGAACGCCCGGACCGCGCCGATCGGATCGTCTCCAACGCCGCCGCGCTGGGGGTGCCGGGGCTGGACGTGGTCACCGGTGCGGCCCCGGATGCGCTCAAGAGCCTGCCCGCGCCGGACGCAGTCTTCGTCGGTGGCGGTGCGGGCGACCCGGGCGTCCTCGAGGCGTGCTGGGACGCGTTACGGCCCGGCGGCCGGCTGGTCGTCAACGCCGTGACCCTGCAGACCGAGGCGCTGGTGCTGGCGCGACAGGCCGAGCTCGGTGGCGATCTGGTGAAGCTCGCGATCTCGCGCACCGCCGCCGTCGGCGGATTCTCCGTCTGGCGGCCGCAGGCGCCCGTCACGCAGTGGACTGTGCGCAAGTGACCGTGCACTTCATCGGGGCCGGTCCCGGCGCGGCGGACCTGATGACCCTGCGGGGCCGCGACCTGATCGCCGCCGCCCCGGTGTGTCTCTACGCCGGCAGCCTGGTGCCGCCGGAGGTGCTCACCTGGTGCCCGCCGGGCGCCCGGCTGATCGACACTGCCGACCTCGACCTCGACGCCATCACCGCGGAACTCGTGGGGGCCCACCAGGCCGGCCAGGACGTGGCGAGGCTGCAGTCCGGGGATCCGTCGCTGTACTCCGCGATGGCCGAGCAGATGCGCCGTCTCGACGCCGAGGGCGTTCCCTACGACGTGACGCCGGGTGTGCCCGCCTACGCCGCCGCAGCGGCCGCGCTGAGCCGGGAGCTGACCGTTCCCGGGGTCGGCCAGTCGGTCCTGCTCTCGCGCATCTCCGCGGCGTCCACCCCCATGCCGGCCGGCGAGGACCTGGCGACGCTGGCCCGCGCCCGCACCACCCTGGTCCTGCACCTCGCGGTGCAGCGCATCGAATCCGTCGTGGCGGACCTGATGCCGTCCTACGGCGCCGACACCCCCGTCGCGGTCGTCGCGCGCGCCAGCCGTCCGGACGAGCTGATCCTGCGCGGGACCCTCGCCGACATCGCCGACACGGTGCGGGCCGCCGGGGTCGTGCGTACCGCGGTCATTCTCGTCGGCGAGGTCCTGACTGCCCATCAGTTCCCGGACAGTCACCTGTACTCCAGCACGAGGTGTCGGGACTGATGCGAACCGTCCTGATCCTCGGCGGCACCGCGGAAGCACGAACGCTGGCCGCCGCACTGGTCGACAGCGGGACCTGGCGGGTCGTCAGCTCCCTTGCGGGCCGCGTGAGCGACCCGGCGCTACCGATCGGCGAGGTCCGGATCGGGGGGTTCGGCGGCCCGGCGGCGCTGGCCGACTGGCTCCGGGCCGAGGAGATCGCCGCGGTCGTGGACGCCACCCACCCCTTCGCCGCCAAGATCTCCGCCTCCGCGGCCGCGGCGGCGCCCGCGGCCGACGTCCCGCTGCTGATGCTGCGTCGACCCGGCTGGAAAGCCGGCACGACCGATCGCTGGCAGCGCGTACCGACCATGGCCGCGGCCGCCGAACTGCTGGTCGAGGCCCGGGGGCGCGTGCTGCTCACCACCGGCCGGGGTGGTCTCGAGGTCTTCGCACACCTGCCGCACCGCTTCATCATCCGGACCGTCGACCCGCCCGATCCGCCGTTGCCGGCCGACCACGTCCTGGTCCTCGCGCGCGGCCCGTACACCCTGGCGGGCGAGCGGGCGCTCATGGCGCAGCACCACGTACGCACCCTGGTCACCAAGGACAGCGGCGGCGACATGACCGCGGCCAAGCTCGTCGCGGCCCGTGAACTCGGGGTGGCTGTGGTCATGGTCGACCGCCCGCCCGCCCCGGCCGGGGTACCCACGGTGACCGAGCCCGCCGACGTCCTGGGCTGGCTGCGGGGGCTCAGGTAGCGGGCTTGTCGTCCGACTCGAGCGCGACCTCGGCATCGTTGGTCCGACCGAGCCACGCCCGTCGTTCCTTCGCCGCCTTCGGCTCCTTGGGTGGCTTTTCCTTCGGCGCCTTCTCGACCTGCTCCGGCTTCTCCGGGACCGCGGTGGCCTCGACCAGGAACTCCGCGAATGTCTGCTGACCCAGGGCCCGCTCGGGGTCGAGGTGATAGCCCTGGCGGTACCCGGCCCACAGCTTGCCGCGCTTGGAGACCGTCACGATCTTCCGTGTCCGGCCCACCGTCTTGAGCCAGTACGCGGTCAGGTCCTCCGCGTCGATGATCTCGGGTCCGGCGACGTCGGGCAGTTGGTGCGCCTGCATCGGGGTGCACAGGTCGACGAGCCGATTGGCGACGTCCTCGGCGGCGATCGGCTGGTAGCTGGTCTCGGCCGGGACCATCACCCACGGCTTCCGGCTGGCGCGGCGCAGCGCCGCATCGATGTGCTCGTGCAGGTGCGAGATCCGGACCACCGTCCAGGGCAGCTCGCTGTCGGAGAGCAGCCGCTCGATCGCGCGCCGGTCGCGGTAGGTGTCGTCCTCGATCCGGTCGGCGCCGATCAGCGACGGATACACGATGTGGGGCTTGCCGGCCCGGGTGGCGGCGATCAGCAGCTGAGCGGCGGCTTCCACGTCGGCGCCCGGGACGCTCGCGCAGTGGACGACGATGCCGACCCCTTCGAGCGCCTTCGGCAGGCCGACTCCGGTGCGCAGGTCACCGACGAACCAGTCCGGCCAGTCGGGCAGCTTCGGCGAGCCGGGCTCGATCCCCGGGCGGTCCTTGCGGCTGAGCACGCGGACGTCGCGGCCCGCGGCGACCAGCTTCCGGACGAGCTTGCGGCCGAGGGTCCCGGTCCCGCCGGTCACCAGGATCGCCGTGCTCATCGTCCGCCTCTCGGTCGCTTCCCCGGGCGCCGCTGCGCCAGGGTCCAGTGCGTAGTGTGCCCCCATGATCGTCCCCGGTGTCGCACGCCGTCCTTCGACCCTCGCCGCCGCCGGTCTGCTGGGGGGATTCGCAGCTGCCCGGTACAGCCACAACCGGGCTCTCGGCGGGGCCGTCTTCGCCGCCGCGGGCGCTGCCGCCGCCCCGGCCTGGGTCCGCGCCGCGGGCCCCCGCCGGGCCGCCACGATGGGCGCGATCTACACCCTCGCGATGGGCGGGTCGCACCCCCTGGCCAAGCGGATCGGGCCCTGGAAGGCCGTCCTCGGGGTCGCTGCCGCCACCGCCGTCGCCTCCGAGGTCGTGGCCCGGGGCTGAGCCCGGAACCGGCCCGGACCGGAGTTCAGGCCCGGTAGTGGCGCGGTGTGAAGACGGTCGGGACCCCGTCCCCGCGGTCGAGCACGGTGGTGGTCGATGACCCGACGATGAGCAGGCACCGCATATCGACGGTCTCGGGGTCGAGGTCGCCCAGGGTGGTGACCCGGACGTGCTCCGCGGCACCGCCGACGTCCCGGCCGATCACGACCGGGGTCCCGGGGGCGCGGTGGCCGAGCAGGATCTCCTTGGCCCGGCCGAGCTGGTGCGGGCGGGCCTTCGAGCGCGGGTTGTAGACCGCGAGCACCAGGTCGGCCGCGGCGATCGCGGCCAGGCGCGCCTCGATGACCTCCCACGGCTTGAGCCGGTCGGAGAGCGAGAGCACGCAGAAGTCGTGGCCCAGCGGGGCGCCCACGCGGCTGGCGACGGCCTGAGCCGCCGTCAGACCGGGCAGGACGCGGACCGGCACGTCCTTGTAGCGCTCCTCGCCGGCAACCTCCAGGACCGCGGCGGCCATCGCGAACACCCCCGGGTCACCGGAGGAGACGACGGCGACGCGGCGCCCGCGGCGGGCCAGGTCGAGGGCGAACTCGGCGCGCTCGGACTCGACCTGGTTGTCGCTCGCGTGGCGCGCCTGCCTTGGGTTGGCCGGGACGCGGTCCAGGTAAGGGCCGTAGCCGACGAGGTCGTCAGCGGCGGTGAGCGCGGCCTGCGCCTGGGGGGTCAGCCACTCCCGGCCGGCCGGGCCGAGCCCGACGACCACCACCTCGCCGAGGCTCTGCTGCTGTGTCGCGGCGCGGGCCAACTCGGCGCGGGTGCTCTCGTGCACCCGGCTGGGCAGGACGGCGACCGAGAAGTACGGCACGGTGGCGGGGTCGACCTCGGCCAGCGGCGCGATCCGTTGCCGGTCGGTCGTGGCCCGCTCGACGTACCAGGCCTCCTCCAACCGGCCGGCGACGGCGAGCGCGTCACGGACCCCGGCGAAGGTGCGGCCCAGCTTCATCACGACGGCCGAGTCCGCGGCCGCGAGCTTGGTGGCGAGGACATCCGGCGAGAGCGTGCCGGGAAGGACGGTGAGGGTCTCCTCGCGCTCGACCAACGGCCGACCGAGTTCGGCCGCGGCGCCGGCGACGCTTGTCACGCCCGGAACCACGACGGCCTCGTAGCGGCCGGCGAGCCGCTTGTGCATGTGCATGTAGGAGCCGTAGAAGAACGGGTCGCCCTCGCACAGCACGACGACGTTCCGTCCGGCATCGAGGTGCGCGGCGAGGCGCTCTGCGGCACCGTCGTAGAACTCCTCCAGTGCGCCGCGGTAGCCACCGGGGTGGTCGGTGGTCTCCACCGTCACCGGATAGAGCAGCGGCTCCTCGATCTGAGTATCCGTCATGTAGCCGCGGGCAATGGACAGAGCGACGCTGTTGCCGTGCCGGGCGGCGTGATAGGCGACCACGTCGCCGGCCGCAATCAGGCGCGCGGCCTTGACCGTCACCAGTTCGGGGTCGCCCGGGCCGAGCCCGACGCCGTAGAGGGTGCCCGTCATTCCTTCTCACTCGCGATCGCATTGACGGCTGCCACGGCCAGTGCGGATCCGCCGCGACGGCCGTGCACGACCAGGTACTCCAGGTGCAGCTGGTTCTCCGCCAACGCGACCTTGGACTCGGCGGCCCCGATGAAGCCGACCGGAAGGCCCAGGATCGCTGCGGGGCGCGGCCAGCCGTTCGCGATCAGCTCGAGCAACCGGAACAGCGCCGTCGGTGCGTTGCCGATCGCGACGACCGCACCGCCGACCCGATCCCAGAAGTCGAGCGCGGCCGCCGACCGGGTGTTGCCGATCTGCTGCGCCAGGTCCGGGACCCCGGGGGCATTCAGGGTGCAGAGAATCTCGTTGTCCGCCGGCAATCGCGATCGCGTGATGCCGGAGGCGACCATCTGCGCGTCGCAGTAGATCGGCGCACCGGCGAGCAGGGCCTCGCGCGCCGCCTTCACCGCGTTCGGCGAGAACGCCAGGTCGTCGACGAGATCGGTCATCCCGCAGGAGTGGATCATCCGGACCGCCACCCGAGCGGCATCGTCGGGCAGGTGGTCGAGGCGCGCCTCGGACCGGATCGTCGCGAAGGACCGGCGGTAGATCTCGGCACCGTCGCGGATGTAGTCGAGTTCGGTCACGGCGTCTCCGGGTCCAGGTTCGGGAGGACCACCGAACGCCACGGCGTGACCCGCAGCTCGCCCGTCGAACGTGCGGCGAGCTCGCGGGCCGCCGCGACTCCTAAGCGCCCGTCGGGCACCTCGATCACCAGCGCCGTGCGGCCGTCCCGCTGGCGGTGCACCCCGGGGCGGGTCGGTCCGTTGCTCATGCATGAGCGAATCGTCGATTCCGGCCCCGATTGGGGCCCCAGGTCAACCACTCGCTCATGCATGAGCGAATCGTCAAGGCGCGCAGCGACCCGGGCCGGGCCGTCGTCGAGTTCCGCGAGGCGCCAGGCCGGCGAGCACTGCGTGCCCCGCTCGGCGAGAAACCCACGGGCGGTGGCCAGCGCGGCGGCGGCCGGGTCCGCGACCCGCCCGACCGCTGCGCCGCCGAGGTGCAGCGCATACCCCTCGCCACCGGCGATCAGCGTCACGTCGGCCGTCAGCCCGGCGACGTCGAGAGCTCCGTCGTCGACCGCGACCAGGAACCGCCCGGGCAGACCGGCCAGCTCCGGGTCGTCGAGCAGTCCCTCGTCGATCGCGTCCACGACCGGCAGGACGTCGGGCCGATCGGAGACCAGGCCCGTCAACGGCGAGGCGACGATGTTGCGGACCCGCTCGTGGGTCTCGCTGGGGAGCAGTCCGACGCGGCGCAACCGGTCGGCGAGCTCGTGCTCTCCGTTCGGGCGCAGGCCGCGGACCTGCACGTTCGCCCGGCTGGTCAGCTCCAGCACGCCCGTCCCGAGTTCCTCGGCGGCGAGGGCCAGCACGTGAAGTTGATCAACGGTCAGGAGCCCGCCGGGAGTGCGAACCCGCGCCAGACCCCCGTCGGCCGCGGACCACACCGAACGCACGCCCGGGCACAGGTCGGCGCCGTCGCGACGGGTCGGGAAGGGCGGAGTCGGCACCCGGGCATCGTAAGAGCCCGCACCGGTGGTCTTCGCCGCACCGTCCCTGTGCGAGGCTGACGGACGTTCGCGACGACCTGCGGAGGAAGCCGGTGCAAACCCGGCGCCGTCCCGCGACTGTGACCCGGTGCCTTCCTCAAGAACCCGGGGAGCCAGACACTCCCGTCGTCGCCAGGCCGACCCGGGGCGCGGATCCCGAGAGGGGAAACGCAACGCATGGGCACCCAACTGCTGCTGTCCACCTCCGACACCGATCTGCTGTCCGCACGCGGATCCGGCGCCGGGTACCGCCTGGCCAACCCGACGAAGCACGATCTCGCCGATGTCCTGGCGATGGTGGACGGCACCGACCTGGTGGTCGTCCGGATGCTCGGCGGTTACCGCGACTGGCAGGACGGCTTCGACGCACTGCGGGCGCAGGCCACCCGGCCCGGCGGCGTCCCGTTGATCGTGCTCGGTGGCGAAGCCATGCCGGACGCCGACCTGATGGCGCTCTCGACAGTTCCGGCCGGTGTCGCCGCCGAGGCCCACGCCTACCTCGCCTACGGCGGCCCGGCCAACCTCGCCGAGTTGCACGCGTTCCTCTCCGACACCGTGCTGCTCACCGGCGAGGGCTTCGCTCCCCCGGCCCAGCTCCCCGAGTGGGGTCACCTGGCACGCGGCTTTGCCTCCGAAAGCGCAGATCCCCAGGCCGAAACCGTCGATTCCGCCTGCGCAACTGCGCTTTCGGGAACACGGTCCGCCCCGGTGATCGGGATCCTCTACTACCGGGCGCACCACGTCGCCGGGAACACCGCGTTCGTCGAGGCCCTGTCCCAGGCGGTCGAGGCACACGGCGCGACGGCGATGCCGATGTACTGCTCCTCACTGCGGGTGCCCGACGCCGGCCTGCTCGCCGAGCTCGCCAAGGCCGACGCCCTCGTCGTCACCGTGCTCGCCGCCGGTGGCCGACGGCCGGCCGAGGTCGGCGCGGGCGGGGACGATGAGGCGTGGGACGTCCAGGCCCTGGCCGCGCTCGATGTCCCGATCCTGCAGGGGCTGTGCCTCACGTCGTCGCGTGCGACGTGGGCCGAGTCCGACGACGGACTCTCCCCGCTGGACACCGCGACGCAGATCGCCGTGCCGGAGTTCGACGGCCGGTTGATCACCGTGCCGTTCTCGTTCAAGGAGATCGACGCCGACGGGCTGCCGGTCTACGTCGCCGACCCCGAGCGCTGCGCGCGGGTCGCCGGCATCGCGGTCCGGCACGCGCGGCTGGGCCACATCGCTCCCGTGGACAAGAAGCTCGCGCTGATGCTCAGTGCCTACCCGACGAAGCACTCCCGGATCGGCAACGCCGTCGGGCTCGACACCCCGGCCAGCGTCATCGTGCTGCTGCACGCCCTGCGCGACGCCGGGTACGACGTCGGTCCCCTCGACGGTGCCGGGGCCCTGCCCGGGTTCGGTGCCCGCGACGGCGACGCGCTCATCCACGGCCTGATCGCCGCCGGTGGGCAGGACCCGGACTGGCTGACGGAGACTCAGCTCTCCGGCAATCCGGTCCGGATCTCCGCCGCCGACTACCAGGCCTTCTTCGACACCCTGCCCGCCGAACTGCGGGAGGCGATGGAGCAGCACTGGGGCCCGGCGCCCGGTTCGCTGTTCGTCGACCACAGTCAGAACCCCGACGGCGAGATCGTGCTCGCGTGCCTCACCGCGGGCAATCTCGCGGTGATGGTGCAGCCACCGCGCGGTTTCGGGGAGAACCCGGTCGCGATCTACCACGACCCGGACCTGCCGCCGTCGCATCACTACCTCGCCGCCTACCACTGGCTGGGCGGCGAGGGGGCAGGCTGTTTCGGCGCTGACGCGATGGTGCACGTCGGCAAGCACGGCAACCTGGAGTGGCTGCCCGGCAAGACCGCCGCGATGTCGGCCGCCTGCGGCACCGATGCTGCGATCGCCGACCTGCCGCTGATCTACCCGTTCCTGGTGAACGACCCGGGCGAGGGCACGCAGGCCAAGCGCCGGGCGCACGCGACCCTCGTCGATCACCTCGTGCCGCCGATGGCGCGCGCCGAGACCTACGGCGACATCACGCGCCTCGAGCAGTTGCTCGACGAGCACTCGAACATCGCCGCGATGGACCCCGCCAAGCTACCCGCGGTCCGGGCGCAGATCTGGACCCTGATCCAGGCCGCCAAGCTGGACCACGACCTGGGGCTGGCGGACCGCCCGCACGACGCCGAGTTCGACGACTTCATCCTGCACGTCGACGGCTGGCTCTGCGAGATCAAGGACGTCCAGATCCGCGACGGTCTGCACATCCTCGGGCAGGTTCCCGCGGGCGAGCCCCGGATCGACCTCGTGCTCGCCATGCTGAGGGCCCGTCAGATGTGGGGCGGGCAGGTGGCCGCCCTCCCCGGGCTACGAGAGGCCCTCGGTCTCGCCGAGGACGGGAGCGCCACCCTGACCGAGACCGACAGCGTGGAGGTAACCGCCCGCTCCCTGGTCTCGGCGATGGAGGCCGCCGGCTGGGACGTCGCGGCCGCAGACTCCGTCGTGGAGGTCCTCCCCCGGCTCCGGGACGACATCGACTATTCAGCGGTCGCGGACGTGCTGCGGTTCGCAGCCGCCGAGATCGTGCCCCGGCTGAACCGGACCGGCGACGAGATCGCGCACGTCCTGCACGCGCTCGCCGGCGGGTACGTGCCGGCCGGTCCGAGCGGTTCACCGCTGCGCGGGCTGATCAACGTCCTCCCGACCGGGCGGAACTTCTACTCCGTCGACCCGAAGGCCGTCCCGTCGCGGCTGGCCTACGCGACCGGCGCCGCCATGGCCGACTCCTTGTTGGCGCGCTACCGCCGCGACAACGGCGAGTGGCCGCGCTCGGTCGGTCTCTCGGTGTGGGGCACGTCGGCGATGCGGACCTCCGGGGACGACATCGGCGAGGTTCTCGCGCTCCTGGGTGTGCGACCCGTGTGGGACGAGGCTTCGCGCCGCGTCACCGGGCTCGAGGCGATCCCGCTCGACGAACTCGAACTGGACGGCCAGCGGCGTCCCCGCGTCGATGTCACCATCCGCATCTCGGGGTTCTTCCGCGACGCCTTCCCGCACGTGGTGGCCATGCTCGACGACGCCGTGGCGCTCGTCGCCGGACTGGACGAGTCCCCCGAGGACAACTACGTCCGGACCCACGTGGAGGCCGACGTCGCCGAGCACGGCGACCGCCGCCGCGCCACGCTGCGTGTCTTCGGCTCGAAGCCCGGCGCCTACGGTGCCGGCTTGCTGCCGCTGATCGACTCCCGCAACTGGCGCGACGACGCCGACCTCGCCGAGGTCTACGCGGTGTGGGGCGGTTACGCGTACGGCCGCGACCTCGACGGTCTTCCGGCCCGCCCGGACATGGAGACCGCGTACAAGCGGATCGCAGTCGCGGCCAAGAACGTGGACACCCGCGAGCACGACATCGCCGACTCCGACGACTACTTCCAGTACCACGGCGGCATGGTCGCCACCGTCCGCGCGCTGACCGGCAAGAGCCCCGCGGCGTACATCGGTGACTCCACCAACCCCGACGCGGTTCGTACCCGGACCCTGTCCGAGGAGACCGCACGGATCTTCCGGGCGCGTGTCGTCAACCCGCGCTGGATCGCGGCGATGCGCCGGCACGGCTACAAGGGCGCCTTCGAACTCGCAGCGACCGTCGACTATCTCTTCGGCTACGACGCCACCGCCGGCGTCGTCCAGGACTGGATGTACGAGAAGCTGACGGAGGCCTACGTACTCGATCCCGAGCAACGCAAGTTCTTCGCCGAGTCGAACCCGTGGGCGCTGCACGGCATCACCGAGCGGCTCCTCGAAGCAGTCGATCGCAAGCTGTGGGCGGAGCCGGATCCGGAGATCCTGGCGGCCCTGCGGCAGGCCTATCTCGAGACCGAAGGCGATCTCGAAGCCGGAACCTGACTGCCCGTTACGTCCAGGAATGCGGTCGCTGTGTCCAGCGCGTCTTCGGACGCAACGCTCTCCCCTCGACCAGCACCACCGTGCGCAGACCTGTCATATGCGGGCGTTTCGTGCCTGGTCCGGCATGTCCGCCCTGACGGCAATCCTGCCCGTACGTAGGGGTGAACCTTCGGCCACGGCTCCTCTAACGGGTCAATCCGCGGACTCTCGCGGTTTGAGTTCGACACCGGAGCGGGAACCCACGTCGTGAACAGGATCGGGTCCGCCGAACCGAGGGAGACCGAATGACCGCCACCCAGCACCGCAGGATCGCCACCGCCCTGGCCGTCGTTCTCAGCCTGGGCGTCGTAGGTCTCGCGGGTGGGGCACCGGCCGGCGCCACCCCGACGAGCTTCGCGACCTGCCAGCAGGCGTGCGCCGCCGGCGTTCCTGCCACCCTGGACTGGGGCGTCTGGACCGCCAGGGACGGGGCCCCGCGCTACCGCATCGATGGCATCGGGTTCTCCGAAGGGAAGGTTCGGGTCGTGGTGCAGAACGAGGCCGGCAAGGTGCTCTGGTCGAAGTCCGTGCCGACCTCCTACGACCCGGGGCTGCCGGAGCCTGTCTTCCACGTCGGGACCGCGGTGCGCTGCGACCACCGCGTCCGCCACGTCCAGGCCCAGGATCTCGTCAGCGGCGAGTGGACGCAGCGCTACACGCTCGACCCCTGCATCCTCTAGACCTAGGTCTCTGACGCACCGTCACCCCCCGGCCGCGCGTCAGATCGGCGAGTCCCCCACTCGCCGCCCAGGGCGCGGGCGGTCCTCGCCAGCCGGTGGCACCCCTCCCACCGCCGGCAGCCAGGACCGCCCGATGCCCGTTGTGTCAGGCCGGAACGAGCGTGGCCGCCTGCAGGATCGCCGAGGGGTCGGCGCCGAGGGAGAGCGCGTCCGGCGCCGCGCCGTTGACCACCAGCATGTGACCGACCGAGGCGATCATCGGCCCGTTGTCGGTGCAGTACTTCAGTGCGGGGATCCGGAGCCGGACGCCCGCCGCCGCGGCCCGCTCCGCCGCCACCGCCCGCAGTCGGCTGTTGGCCGCCACACCGCCGACGATCAGCAGATCGCCGCATTGGCGTTCCACGCAGGCCGCCAGCGATTTGGCGACGAGGACGTCGACCACGGCCTCCTGGAACGAGGCCGCGACGTCGGCGACGGGGACCTCCTCACCGGCCCGTTCGCGCTTCTCGACCCACCGCGCCACGGCCGTCTTCAGACCGGAGAAGGAGAATTCGAACGCTGGGTCCTGGGGGCGGGACAGCCCGCGCGGGAAGGCAATCGCGGTCGGGTCGCCCGACGTGGCGATGCGGTCGATCGCCGGGCCCCCGGGGAACGGCAGGCCGAGCACGCGCCCGACCTTGTCGAACGCTTCGCCCGCGGCGTCGTCCAGCGTGTCGCCGAGATGCTCGATGGGGTCGTCGACCAGGTCGCGGCAGTACAGCAGCGACGTGTGCCCGCCGGAGACGATCAGCACGACGCAGGGATTCGGCAGCGCGCCGTGCGCGAGGGCATCCGCGGCGACGTGGCCGGCCAGGTGATGCACGCCGTAGAGCGGAACGCCCCACGCGATCGAGTAGGCCTTCGCCGCCGCCAGGCCGACCTGCAGGGCGGTCGCCAGACCGGGACCGGCGGTGACCGCGATCGCGTCGACGTCGTCGGAGGTGATGCCGGCGCTGGACAGCGCCAGGGTCATCGCCGGAACCAGCGCCTCCAGGTGGGCACGGGCCGCCACCTCGGGCACGACGCCGCCGAAGCGGGCGTGCTCGTCCATGCTCGAGGCCAGCGCCTCACCGATCAGCTCGCCGTCGCGGACGACACCGATCCCGGTCTCGTCGCACGAGGTCT
Organism: uncultured Actinomycetota bacterium; assembly: GCA_963756785.1. Classification (GTDB taxonomy): domain Bacteria; phylum Actinomycetota; class Actinomycetes; order Sporichthyales; family Sporichthyaceae; genus Sporichthya. The sequence goes on along the minus strand of CAVWPF010000007.1, from coordinate 457,839 downwards.
CGATCCCCACCACCACAGGCATGTCCCCATTGTCCCTCAGGCTCAGGGAGCGGGGTGCCGCCGGTCGAACTCGGAGAGTCGCTCGGCCTGACTCGCGCAGTCGAATGCGGCCTGGCGAAAGGCGACCGCCGCGGCCAACAACTCCGACTTGCTCACCTCGGACGCGACCGGGTGCCGGTCCTGGACGCTCAGATAGCTCCGCGCCTCGGCGTCGGTCGCAGCGTCCAGGTCGGCGAACTCCGCCGGCGGGGCCGCGGCGAAGCGGGCCCGCAACTCCCGCTGCAGCCCGTCCATCCGGGCGAAGGCCTCCGCGGCGGCTTCCTGCGCTGCCCGGGCCTCCCACTCGCGGCGCTTGCGGCCCCGCAGTGTGCGTGGGGGTTCGGCGCCCAGCCCGCTGGTGCTCACACCATCACGCTATCGCCGCCGACTCGGACGGATCTGTCCCGTTGTGGATCCGCAAGATCGTTTTTAGCGTCATATCGCGAACCTTGGGGGACATGAGATGACGCGCCGCGCCCGCAACCGCCGGACGACCGCACTCACCAGCACCGGATTGCTGGTCCTGACGACGTTCGGCACGCTCGTGCTGACCGAGCGGAGCGCCCAGGCGGCCGCCGAGACGCTGTACGTCGACGGGCACGCCGCGAGCCCGGGCATTGCCTGCACCCAGGCGAGCCCGTGCGAGACCATCGAAGAAGCGATCCAGCTGGTGACCGACGGCACGTTGTACGACAACGACGCCGTCACGATCGTTCTCGGCGCCGGGAACCAGTACGTCAACGGCGCCCAGCTGGAGCCCGATGGCGATGGAATCAACCCGACCTCGATCGCCTTCGTCGGCGCGGGCGCCGGCAGCACCGTCATTCAGCCGCTGGGCGGTCACAACGGCAGCGTGCTCTCCCTGCAGATGCCCTAAATAACCCGAACGCCTCCGCAGACGGCGGCTCCGGCGCCCACGGCGTCGGGATCCGCGCCCGCGGCGATCTGACGGTCACCCGGACCGTCATCAGCCACATCCGCGGCGGCGACGGAGCCTCTGGCACCGTGGGCGCCAACACCGACCCGACCTCGTTCGGCGGGAGCGGCGGTGAGGCGCGAGCTCTCGACGCGGACGGCAGCCTTCGGGATGTCCAGGTGTCCGCATCGACGCTGACCGACCTCTACGGCGGGGACGGCGGCGCGGGCGGCAGCGGCACCACCAACGGCGTCGGTGGTCGAGGCGGCTCGGCGATCGGGGTCAACGACTACAACAGCGACATCACCGTGACCCGGTCGACCGTTTCTCGTCTCCGGGGCGGATCCGGCGGCTCGTCGGTGTACGGCTCCGGCTTCCAGGGCGGATTCGCGCTCGGCCGGGGGAACGACGTCCTGCTGGGCGGAGCCGGGAACGACCGCGGCTCCGGCGGTCCCGGCCAGGACCGGATTCGAAGCCTGTAGCGAGCCTGGCCCGGCCGAGCGCCGGGCCAGGAAGCTTGACTATCGACTTTCGATATATCAAACTCCGAGCATGACCCGCTCGACCCGACCGAAGCCGCTGCCCGCGGCGTCCACCCACGTCGTCCTCGCCCTGCTCGACGGGGAGCACCACGGGTACGCCCTGATGCGCCGCGTCGAGGAGATCAGCGACGGGGCGGTCCGCATGGGTCCGGGGACGATGTACGGCACGATCAACCGCCTCCTCGCCGACGGGCTGATCGAGGAGACCACGCACCTGCACGAGCCCGACGACGCCGAGCGCCGCCGCTACTACCGCCTGACCGGCGCCGGCGAACGCGTCGCCCACGCGGAGGTCGACCGGCTGCGCACCCTGCTCTCCCGGCTGCGCCCGGGCCTGGGACCGGCAACCGCATGAGCGGCGCGCTGCGGCTCTACGCGCGGATGGTCCGCCTCTATCCGGCAGCGTTCCGGGACGCCTACGGCGAGGACATGGTCGCCCTGCTCGCAGCCCAGCTCCGTGACGAGCCGCGGGGCCGCGTCTGGACCCGCGCCGCCACGGATCTCGCACTCACCCTGCCGACCCGGCACCTGGAGGCCCACATGAAACTCACCGCGCGCACCGTTCCGCCGCTGGCCGTCGCCGCCGGCGCCCTCGCTGCGACCACGTCGGTGATCGGCGGCCCGATCGGTATCGCCGCGATCGTCTGCCTGGTCGCGCTCGGATTCGCCTACCTCGTGTGGCGCCGCGAACAGCCGGCTCAGGAACCTCGGCACTCCGCCGGCCGTCGGGCACTGTGGTCGATCTTCTGCGGCGCCGGGGTACTCGCGCTCGTCGCGTTGGCGCCCCAGGACGGCCCGGAGGGCCTCTGGTTCCTGTTGATGTCCGCGATTCTGGCCGGCGTCGTGGCCGTGACAGTGGGCGTGCTCCGCGGCATCGATCTTCTGACGCGCCGTCAGGCCTGACGCCTCACGCCTCGGCGGAGACCGGCGCCTCGCGCCTGGACGCCGGGCCGCCCATCCGCTTGTTGTGCGCCACCGAACTGATGATCGCGGCGATCACGAAGGCCAGACCGATGCCGCCGGTGACCAACTCGTCGACGTGGTACTTGATCGTGATCAGCAGGATCGTGGCCAGGGCGCCGATCGCCCACATCGCTCCGTGTTCCAGATAGATGTAGTCCCCCAGCGTCCCGCGTCTGACCAGGAACACGGTGAACGAGCGGATGTACATCGCGCCGATGCCGAGGCCCAGGGCGATGATGATCGGGTCCTGGGTGATGGCGAACGCGCCGAGCACGCCGTCGAAGGAGAACGAGGCGTCCAGGATGTTCACGTACATGAACAGGAAGAACCCGGCTTTGCCGGTGGCCTTCGCCGTCGCGGTCGGGCCCGAGCGCACCGGCACCGCGGGCAGGCTGTCGCCCTCGATGTCCTCCAGTACGCCGTCGGAGACGCCCTGGTGCTCGAACAGTCGACCGAGGCCGTCCACCAGCAGGTAGGTCACGAGACCGAGCACGCCGGCGAACAACACCTCACCGCGGTCCTCGGCCAGATACTCCGCGGCCAGCGCGAGCGCGGTGAGCGCCAGGATGATCGAGGCCGTCGGCAGCGAGCCCGCCCGGGCCAGCGGCCGCTCGATCCAGGTCAGCCAGTGGATGTCGCGGTCGGTGTCGAACAGGAAGTCCAGGAACAGCATCAGCAGGAACATGCCGCCGAACGCGGCGACGAGCGGGTGGGCCTCGTCCAGGAGATAGGCGTAGGTGCCCGGCTCGTGGATGTCGCCCTTCTCCAGCGCGAGATCAATGGCCTCGACGGGGCCCAGGCTGGCGGTGATGCCGACGATCAGCAGCGGGAACACCAACCGCATGCCGAAGACCGCGATCACGATCCCGACAGTCAGGAACATCTTCTGCCAGAAGTGGCTCATTCGTTCGAGGATCTTCGCGTTGACGACCGCGTTGTCGAAGGACAACGAGATCTCGAGGACCGACAGGATCGCCACCAACAGCAGTCCTTCGATGCCGCCGTACGCGAGGCCCAGTGCGAGCCCGACCACGGTGACCGCGAACGACCACCCGAAGAACCTCAGAATCAAAGAATCCGCCCTGCATCGCGTCCGGCCACCGAACCCGGCGAGCCTAGTGCCGCACGCGGAGCGAGAATCCCCAGGCACGTAAGGCCCCAGATGTGCACGAAATGCACACCGGCACCTCACGGACGGTAGTACTTGGATTCACAACTGGTAACGAGGAGGTCTCGGCTCTACCCTTCGAGAGTGCTGCTCACATCTCGTACCGCGGTCGCCGGGGCGCTCGTCCTCGGCGCGATGACCGCCCTCGGCGTTCCCGCCGCCGCGGCTCCGACGGCGACCGCGGCGCAGGACCGGGCGAAGATTCTCGTGTCGATCACCGCCCCGGAGAGTGTTCCGCAGGGTCAGGAAGCAACGCTCGGCGTGACCGTGCGGGACCCCGGCTCGCGCACACCGGTCGCCGGGGCCCTCGTCGTCCTGATGCGGCGAGCCGCCGGCGAGGGCGGCTGGGCGGAGGCCGATCGGACCGTCACCGACCAGGCCGGCCGCGCGATCCTCACCGCCGCGGTGAAACCGCCGGCCACCGACTTCAAGGCCCGCGTTCCCCGCAGCGACGACTACCGCGGGGGCCGCAGCGCCCGGGTCACCGTCACCGTCCAGTAGCCGTTCCCCCAGCGCGGAGCTCAGGCGGGCGTGATTCCCAGATCGCGTCCGGCCCGCCACGACGCGGCGATGCGCTCGGGGTCGACGACGCCGTAGGTCGTGGTCCGTTGCCGAGCCGGACGTCCGATGCCGGTGGCGATCTCCTCGAGCTCGGGCGGAGTCTTGGCCGACCCGTGCTCGGAGCCGGCCATCCGGGAGATGGTCTCCTCCATCAGCGTGCCGCCGAGGTCGTTGACCCCGGCACGTAGCGCGGCGCGGGTGCCCTCGACGCCGAGCTTGACCCAGGAGGTCTGGATGTTGTCGATGCGGCCGTGCAGGAGCAGCCGGGCCATCGCGTGGACGGCGAGGTTGTCCCGGGGCGTCGGCCCGGGCCGGGCGACGCCCGCGAGGTAGAGCGGCGCGCTGTGATGCACGAACGGCAGGGGCACGAACTCGGTGAACCCGCCGGATTGGTCCTGCAAGCGCGCGAGGAGCTTGAGGTGCGCGACCCAGTGCGCGGGGGTGTCGACGTGGCCGTACATCATCGTCGAGGACGAGCGCAGGCCGACCGAATGTGCCGTGGTCACGACCTCGATCCACGCCGCGGTCGGCAATTTGCCCTTGGTCAGCACCCAGCGCACGTCGTCGTCGAGGATCTCGGCCGCGGTGCCGGGGATGGTGTCGAGTCCGGCTTCGCGCGCGGCGGTGAGCCACTCCCGGATCGAGAGCCCGGTGCGCGTCGCGCCGTTGAGGACCTCCATCGGACTGAACGCGTGTACGTGCATCCCGGGCACCCGGCGCTTCACCTCGGCCGCGAGATCGAAGTACGCCGTGCCCGGCAGGTCCGGATCGATCCCGCCCTGCATGCAGACCTCGGTCGCCCCGATCTCCCACGCCGCCACCGCCCGGTCCCCGACCTGTTCGACCGAGAGGGTGTACGCGTCGGCATCGGTCCGCCGCTGCGCGAACGCGCAGAAGCGGCAGCCGGTGTAGCAGATGTTGGTGAAGTTGATGTTCCGGTTCACCACGTAGGTGACCTCGTCCCCGACCACGTCACGACGCACCGCGTCGGCGAGCGAGGTCAACGCGGACAGCTCGGGGCCGTCACACGTCATCAACGCCAGGGCCTCGGCGTCGGAGAGCCCGGCCGGGTCGCGTTCCGCGGCGCGCAAGGCAGCCGCGACATCGGAGTCGAGGCGGACCGGCGCGGCGGCGCCCCCAGCCGCGGTGCCTTGGGCCGCGACCATCCGAGCGGCGTCCTCGCGCACCGAGTCCCAGTCGCCGTACGCCGCGTCGATGTCCGAGCGGGTCTCGGTGCGCCGCCCCTCGGTGTCGATCGCGGTGTGCAGGTCGACCCGGCCCCCGCCGGAAGCGCCCCAGTCGGGGTCGGGTTCCTGCCAGGGCAGCCCCGTCGGAATGGCGCCGGGACGCGCCAGGCCGGTGCCCGGGTCGGCGAGGGCATCGACGTGGGGACGGACCCGCGGGTCGATCCACGGCTCCGGGTTGCGCACGTACTCCGGGTGCACGGTCAGCCGCGCCATCAACGTGAAACCGGCCGCCGCGGTGACGTCTCCCAGCACGTCGAGAGCCGGCCAAGGACGTTCCGGGTTCACGTGGTCGGGCGTCAGGGGTGAGACACCGCCCCAGTCATCGACCCCGGCCGCCAGCAGCGCGGCCAACTCCGACGGCTCGGACAGATTCGGCGGCGCCTGGATCCGCACCTTCGGCCCCAGCACCACCCGGGCGGCGGCCACCGCGGCCAGGTACTCCTCGCGCCCGGTGTCGGGCACCGAGCGCATCGCGGTGTCGGGCTTGGCGCGGAAGTTCTGCACGATGACTTCCTGCACGCCCCCGTAGGCACGCGCCACCTTGCGGAGGGCGAACAGCGAGTCCGCGCGCTCGGCGAGGTTCTCCCCGATACCGATCAGCAGCCCGGTCGTGAACGGGACGTTGAGCCGGCCCGCGTCCTCCAGGACCCGCAACCGCACCGCGGGGTCCTTGTCCGGCGAGCCGTAGTGCGCTCCCCCGGGCTCGGAGAACAACCGCGTCGCCGTCGTCTCCAACATCATCCCCATCGACGGGGCGACCGGCTTGAGCCGGGCGAGGTCCTGCCAGCTCATCACCCCCGGGTTCAGATGCGGCAGCAGCCCCGTCTCCTCCAGCACCCGCACCGCGAGGGAACGGACGTAGTCCAACGTCGAGTCGTACCCGTTCGCGTCCAACCACTCCCGCGCGACCGGCCACCGGTCCTCAGGCCGGTCCCCCAGGGTGAACAACGCCTCCAGGCATCCCAGTTCCGCGCCCTCCTTGCACAGCGCGATCACCTCGTCCGCCGACAGGTACGGTTCGCGGTTCTCACGCCGCAGCCCACCCGGGGTCGTGACGAACGTGCAGTAGTGGCAACGGTCCCGGCACAGCCGGGTGATCGGCAGGAACACCTTCGGAGAGAAGGTCACCACCCCCGGCCGCCCGGCCGCCTCCAACCCGGCATCGCGGACCCGGGCCGCCGTCGACATCAGGTCGACCAGGTCGCCGCCCCGGCACGCCAACAGCGCCGCGACCTCATCGCGGTTGAGCGTCGCTCCGTCACGGGCCCGGCGCAGCGCGCGGCGCACCTCGGACGACGTCGGAAGCATCACGGGACCATCCTGGGCGCCCGCCGCCATGGTCCGTGAGCCGGGGTCAAAGAGTTTTCCTGGACTTCTCGCGCGAAATGTGCTCGCGGTTTCTCTGACGGAAAGTCAGATGCGGTCAGGACACGAGGCGTGCGCGCAGGAACTGCCCGACGGCATCGAGGGCGTCGTACGCCTCCGGGATGTGCGCCATCGACCGCGCGAAACCGTGCATCTGCCCGTCCCAGCTGCGGCGTTCCACCGCGGGGCCGGCCTTCTCGATCGCGGCCGCCAGCGCCAGACCCTCGTCGCGCAGGGGGTCGAATCCGGCGGTCACCACGAGGGTCGGAGGAAGGGCGGAGAGGTCCGCTTCCAGCAGGTCCGCCGGCAGCGCGGAGACCGGCTGCGGCGGGAGGTACTGCTCCCAGTACCAGCGCATGCTCTCGCGGGTCAGGCCGTAGCCGTTGCCCAACTCGTCCCACGAGGGCGTGTCCAGCGCGGGCGAGACCACGGGGTAGATCAGCCCGAGGCCGCGGATCGGAATCCCGACCTTGCCGGCAACGCTCGCCGCCAGCGTGACGAGGTGCGCGCCGGCGCTGTCGCCGGCGAGAGCCACCGGGGCGCCGTCCATCATCGCCGCCTGGAGCACCTTCATGACCTGACCGGCGAGGTGGGGGTGCTGGACCTCCGGGGAGAGCGAGTAACCGACGGACAGCACGCTGACCCCGGCCCGGTTCGCCAGCGCGCGGCAGAGCGTGTCGTAGGTGTCCAGCGTCCCGGCGACCCACCCGCCGCCGTGGGCGTAGACGATTGCCGCGTTCGCGGCGCCCGCCGGCCGGTAGACCCGGACGTCGACCTCGTCGATCTGTCCTTCCGCCACGGTCTCGACGTCCTCGCCGGGCCCGGACAGGAAGGCGGCGGCTGCTTCATGGGCCTCCCGCGCGTCGTCCGGGGTCCCGATCTCGACCGGGGGCCGAGGCGTCGCGGAGAGGGCTTCGAGGAGGGCAGCGGCGGAGGCGTCGAGCGCGGTCATGAACTCACCGTAGAGGGGTCCGACGGATGCCTCGAACCGGGGAGCCGGAGCTAACCGACCCGCAGCCCCCGCGTCCCGGCCGGGCCGGTCAGGTGAAAGTGCTCCAGGGCGGGCTGGTCGGGAAACTCCAACCGGCCCCGCGCCGCGGCCACCGCGCACACACCGGCCATCACGATGCCGCAGGCCCCGAGCACGACCGCGGAGACGAACACCACCGTGGCCACCACCCAGCCGGGAACGTCGACCAGGACCAGCACGGGGACGCACAGCATGAAGACCACCGGCGCGTAGAACGAGAGCCAGGCGTCGACCTGCATCACCCGGCGCAGACCCTTGTTGGTGGGTGTCTGCTCCTCAGCCATCGCGGCAACCCCTTCCGTCGGATCCAGGGTGGCAAGACGGCGACACGGAGTCGATTACCTCGGAGGTAGTCGCCGGTGCACGGACACGGCGTACCCGGCGGAGTCTGACCAGGCGTCAGCGTCCCAGCCGGCGTGCCGGCTGACGGGGGCCATTCCCGCCGCGGCGCACCAGGCGTCGTAGTCGGCGATGTCCACGATCGCCGCCGCGGCGGGCAGGTGCGCGCGGTCCAGGCCGAAGCCCGACACCAGCAGCCCGTCCGGGCGCAGATGCGCGGCGAGCCGGGCCAGCGCACGCGGCCCGGCGCCCGGCTGCAGGAAAGGGAACACGTTGCCCGCCGCGACGATCAGGTCGAACGGCGGCTCGTCCAGCTCGAGAGCCGCCAGGTCCGCGAGATGCCAGCGCACCCCGGGGATCCGCTGCGCCACGGCCAGCATGGAGGCGTCGACGTCCGTGCCGGCGACGTCGAACCCGAGCTCGGCCAGTCGCGCCCCGACCCGACCGGTACCGCACCCCGCGTCGAGGATCCGCGCGCCCGGCGCGACCAGCGCCGCACAGAAGCGCGCCTCACCGTGCATGTCCTTCCCGGTGGCCGCGATGGCCGCGATCCGTGCGGCATAGGACTCTCCGTCGAAGACGGTGCCCTCCGCGGGGAAATCCCCGGCCGACGAGGTCATGCCGGCGGCACGGCCGTGCCGAGCACGGTGTTCCAGGTCCGGATCGTCCACCCGAGCACGATCCCGTTGGTGACGTAGGGATCGGTCTCGGCGAACGTCCGGGCGGCCGCCTCCGCGTCCTCCCGCCAGACGAACAGGGCCCGATCGAACGGCTCGGTCAGCGGGCCGGCCAGCAGCAGTTCACCGCGCTCGGTCGCCGCCTCCAGGATCGCCAGATGGTCGGCGCGGAACTCCCCACGCCGCTCCAGGTAGTCGTCGGCGAGGGTGTACTCGAGAAGCACGTTCGGCATGTCCGAGAAACTACTGCCGTGTCCCCGCCTCCCGCGTCTCCCCCCGGTCCGCACGCGCCGCTCTCGCTGCGGCAACTCTTCCCCGGCCTGGTGCACGGTGCGGGCCGCGCCGGCGACGGCCCCGATGCGGTCCGCGTCGACGGGACGGGGTGTTCACGCGCCGACCTGCTCGGCGCCGCGCTGTCGCTGGCCGGTCGACTCGGCGGCGCCCGCACCGCGGTCGTCGAGGCCACCCCGACGATCGACACCGTGATCGCGATCGTCGGTGCCCTCGCCGCCGGAGTGCCGGTGGTGCCGATCGCCCCGGATGCCGGGCCCCTCGAACGCGATCACGTCCTTCGCGACTCTGGGGCCGACGTCGTGCTCGGCGCACCCGACTGGGACGTGCCGGGCGAGCGCATCGCGGTGCCACGGCCCGGGACGGACGACGCCTGCCGCATCGACGCCGACACGGTCGCGGGCTCGTTGGTGATGTACACCAGCGGGACGACCGGAGCCCCGAAAGGCGTCGTGGTCTCCCCCGGCGCGATCGCCGCCAACCTCGACGCGCTCGCCGACGCCTGGGACTGGACCGCCGACGACGTGCTGGTTCATGGTCTCCCGCTGTTCCACGTCCACGGTCTGGTCCTCGGAGTGCTGGGCTCGCTGCGGCTCGGCAACGCGTTGATCCACACGGGCCGCCCGAGCCCGGAGCGCTACGGCGCGGCCGGCGGATCGCTCTACTTCGGCGTCCCGACGGTGTGGTCGCGCCTGGTGGCCGACCCGGCGGTCGCGGCGACACTGCGCTCCGCGCGGTTACTGGTCTCCGGGAGCGCGGGGCTGCCCGCCCCGGTCTTCGATTCCCTCGCCGCATTGACCGGGCATCGTGCCGTCGAGCGCTACGGCATGACGGAGACGCTGATCACGATCGGAACCCGTGCCGACGGCGAGCGGCGCCCGGGACAGGTCGGACTCCCCCTGCGTGGGGTCCGCACCCGGCTCGCCGCGGAGGACGGCAGACCGGTGCCGCACGACGGCGAGAGCGTGGGTGAGTTGCAGCTCCGGGCGCCGACGATGTTCGAGGGCTACCTGGGCCGGCCGGAGGCGACCGCGGCCTGTTGGACACCGGACGGCTGGTTCACCACCGGTGACGTCGCCACGATCGGGCCGGACGGCTGGCACCGCATCGTCGGGCGCGCTTCCGTCGACCTGATCAAGAGCGGTGGCTACCGGATCGGTGCCGGTGAGGTCGAAGCCGCACTGCTCGCGCACCCGGGCGTCCGGGAGGCGGCGGTGGTGGGCGAGCCGGATCCCGACCTCGGGCAGCGCATCGTTGCGTTCGTCGTCGCGGAGGAGGGAATCGACGCCGAGGCGCTGACCCGATTCGTGTCGGAAGGACTGTCCGCGCACAAGCGACCACGCCGCGTGGTGTTCGTGGCGGAGCTGCCGCGTAATGCCCTGGGGAAAGTGCAGAAGTCGGTATTGATGACCGGACCTGGGTAAACGCTAAGGTGAGGCTCACCTAAACGTGCTCGGCCAGAAATGAGTTCCCGTATGCGTCTGCCCCGCGCCCACCACCGCCTTGCGGCCGCCGCCGCCGTCACCGCGCTCGTCCTCACCGCCTCCGCCTGCGGCGACGACGACAACGCCGGCAGCTCCACCAACATCACGCCGACCAACGGCACGATCGGTTCCGGTTCTGGGGCGGGGTCGGGCTCCGGGTCGGGCTCCGCGTCCGGTGCGTTCGGAGACCAGGAATCCAGTGCACCGCTGAGCGCCGAGGAGCAGAAGGCGGTCGACGGCTACCGGACCTACATCCAGGCGCAGGTCGCGGACAGCGTCGATCTGACCGAGCAGCTCGTCGCGGCGATCAAGGCCGACGACATCGGCGAGGCCAAGGACCTCTACGCCAAGTCGCGCGTCGGCTGGGAGAGCATCGAGCCGGTCGCGGCCGCGTTCGGTGACCTCGACCCGCGGGTCGACCTGCGCGAGGCGGACGTCGAGGCCGGTGACACCTGGACCGGCTGGCACGTGATCGAGAAGGCGCTGTGGGAGGACGAAGACCTCGACGGCATGGACGAGATCGGCGACACCCTGCTTCAGGATCTCGACGAGCTGACCGAGTCGGTCGAGACCGTCGTCATCACGCCCACCCTGATGGCGAACGGCGCCAAGGAACTTCTCGACGAGGTCGCTTCCGGGAAGATCACCGGCGAGGAAGAGGCGTTCAGCCACACCGACCTGTGGGACTTCAAGGCCAACCTCGACGGCGCACGCAGGGTCTTCGACCTGCTCAAGCCGATCGCGGAGGACAACGACGCCGAGCTCGTGCAGAAGCTCGAGACCGAGTTCGACGACGTCGACGAGGCGCTCGAGAAGTACGAGAAGGGCGACGGCTACGTCTCCTACGACACGGTGACGGAATCTCAGCGCAAGACGCTGACCGACGTCGTCAACGCGCTGGCTGAGCCGCTCTCGCAGCTGGCCGGCGCGGTCCAGAGCAGTGACGGTGGCTCCGCGAGCGGCAGTCCCAGCTCGTAAGTGGCCGTCACACCCACCGCGCGGAGGTGAGGAAGATGACGAACGATAAGAACACTCCGGAGCCCGAGGCTCAGCACCCGACGGCGATGAGCCGCCGGCGTGCGCTCAGCATCGCCGGGCTCGGCGCCGCCACGATCGGCGGGCTCGGTTATGCGGGCCGCTCGGCCGTGGCGGGCACGGACACGACCAAGGCGGCCGCGGTCGCAGCCGGTGGACTGGCCCCGCGCGGCCTGCCCATCGACTTCCGCGGTGCGCACCAGGCCGGGATCGCCACCCCGGTGCAGGACCGGCTGCATTTCACGACCTTCGACGTGACGACCGAGAGCCGCGGCGAACTGATCACGCTGCTGCAGAACTGGACGCGGGCCGCGGAGCGCATGTGCGCCGGCGCCGAAGCGGTCGAGCTCGGCGCGTTCCCGTCGGTGGTGGAGTACCCGCCCGGTGACACCGGTGAGGCCATCGGCCTGCCGGCCTCGCGGCTGACGCTGACGATCGGGTTCGGCCCGAGCCTGTTCCGCCGCGGGGGCAAGGACCGGTTCGGGCTGGAGGGCCGACAGCCCGACGCGTTGGCGAACCTGCCGAAGTTCCGGGGCGACACCCTCGACCCGCTCCGCAGCGGCGGCGACATCGCCGTGCAGGCCTGCGCCGACGACCCCCAGGTCGCGGTCCATGCGATCCGCAACCTCGCGCGGATCGGATTCGGCACGGTGTCGGTGCGCTGGTCCCAACTCGGTTTCGGCAAGACCTCCTCCACCACGCCGGAGGAGCAGACGCCGCGCAACCTGTTCGGCTTCAAGGACGGCACCAACAACCCCGCGACCGACGACCTGGCCACGCTGGACAAGCACATCTGGGTCGGGGCCGAGGATGACCCGGACTGGATGCGCGGCGGCTCGTACCTGGTGGCGCGCCGGATCCGGATGCTCGTCGAGACGTGGGACCGCACCTCGCTCGTGGAGCAGGAGAACATCATCGGCCGGGACAAGAGGGAAGGCGCTCCGGCCGGGCTGCGTCTTGAGCGGGACCCGATCGATATCTCTCAGCAGCCGCCGGACTCCCACGTCGTGCTCGCGATGCCGGAGACCACCGACGGCGCGACGATGCTCCGCCGCGGTTACTCCTTCGTCGACGGCTCCGACGGTCTCGGCCGGTTGGACGCCGGGTTGTTCTTCCTCGCGTTCCAGCGGGACCCGCGCACCGGATTCATCCCCGTGCAGAAGAAGCTCGCGCGGGCCGACGTGCTGAACGAGTACATCCGCCACACCGGCTCGGGCGTGTACGCGTGCCCGCCCGGCGTTCAGGGACCCGACCGCTACTGGGGCGACACGCTCTTCGCGTGAGCTGAGCTTTCCTCAGAACCCGGACGAGTTCGGCCAAACTCGACATCTCGCTCCCGAACTTCCCTAGGCTCCGGCCGAGCGAACTGGGGAGGGCGCTTTGAGCGAATTCGTGTCTGAGCAGAGATCGATCCCGGCACAGGGTACGGCCGGGACGTCGTACGGGATCCGGGTGCGAGGTGCACGCCGCACCTTCGGTGCGCTGGCCGCGGTCGATTCCATCGACCTGGACGCGCCACCGGGCGCGGTCACCGCGTTGGTGGGTCCCGCCGGGTCGGGAAAGACGACCCTGCTGATGATGCTCGCCACCCTGGTCGGGCCGGACAGCGGCGAGATCCGCGTGGCCGGGTACGACCCGGTGCGCTCACCCGGTCAGGTCCGCGCACGCATGGGGTGGATGCCCGATTCCTTCGGGCCCTACGAGACTCTGACGGCCCGTCAGGTACTGGAGTTCGCCGCCTCCGCCTACCGCTTCTCGCGCCTGGACCGGGCGTCCCGGGCCGCGGAGCTGCTGGCACGGGTCCGGTTGAGCGAGTACGCCGACCGGCCGGTGCAAGTACTGACCCGCGGACAGAAGCAGCGGCTCGGCCTGGCCCGGGCGATCGTGCATCGACCACAGGTGCTGCTGCTCGACGAGCCGACCGCCGGCCTGGACGGACTTTCCCGGGGCGAACTGGCCCGACTCTTGCGGGAGCTGGCGGCCGACGGGCTCACGATCCTGCTGACGGCGCGCACGCCCGCCGAAGTGGCCGGGATCGCCGACCGCTTCGTCCTGGTCGCGGCGGGCCGCACGGTCGCGCTCCACGAAACGGGTGGAGCTGTCGTCGCCGAATTCGACGAGGCGGTTGAAGCGACCCCGTGGCGGATCCGCGCCCTGGACTCAGATGCGCTGCTCGCCGCGTTACGTGCTTACGGCATCCATCACTGCGCGTCCGAGGCCACCGGGATCCAGGTTCTGCTGCGCGGCGACCCAGACGCTGCGGACCTGATCGGTGCGCTCGTCCGCGATGGCGTGCGGGTGGTCGCGCTCGAGCCGGCCGAGATCACGCCGGGTGACGCCCGTCCTGGGGTCATTGCCGGATTTGCTGCTTCTGACGGCCCAGCTTTCGTGACGCAGCATCAGCGAGGCCACCGGGCGTGACGGCCGGTCCGGTTTCGACCGATCATCTGTAACCCGTTCGGCAGCATCCCCGTTTCGGCTGTTCGCGGGTAGCTTTTTTGTTCTGCGGATAACGCCGCTCAGGGGTTTCGATCCCCTGCGGGATGGGGAGTGGACGTGGTCGCGCACTTGGTTGTCTCACGGCCGGGGGGCCCTGAGTTCGTCGTGCTGTCCGATTCGGGCATGAGTATGGGCCGGGGGACGGACAACGACGTCATCATCGCCGACGACAGCGTTTCGCGGCTGCACGCGATCCTGGAGGCCCGCTCCGGTGGGTGGTCGATCCGGGATCTCGGCTCGCGCAATGGGACCTACGTCAACGGCGAACGCATTCTCGGTGAGCGCGCTCTGCGCGACCGGGACGAGATCCGGGTCGGCAGTGCGCGACTGGCGTACCGTCCGGACCCGGACATCGAGCAGTACTCCGAGACCCTGGCCGCGGACCCGCCGCCGGAGCTCACGCGGCGCGAGCGCGATGTGCTGCTCGCCCTGTTCCAGACCGCCGGCACCGCCGACGTGTTCATGGAACCGGCGTCGACGCGTCGGATCGCGGAGGTCCTGTTCGTCAGCGAGGCCGCGGTCAAACAGCACCTGCTGAAGCTCTACGAAAAGTTCGGCATCCGGGCCGGCGGGGACCGGCGGCGGGTTCAACTGGCGAATGAGGCCCTTCGCCGCGGTGCGGTTTCGTTCAGCGAGGTCCGCGACATTCTCCGATAAGACCGAATTCACCTTCGAACCGCTTATCGCGGTCGAGAACGTGGATTTCGGTCGCTACCAACGAGTACACCAGACGGCCTAACGGCCAGGTCAGGGGCCCTTTTGGGGCCCCTTTCCTTTTGTGTCCGCACTACCGCCGAGTACGAAAAACGGGCGGTATCGACCTCGGCAGTTTTCCCTTACCTTCGAGGGTCAACAGGCTGACTCCCCCGGTTATTACCTGCTCTGCGGTAACCGCGAAGGATGCCGTTGCCGAGGAAATCTTCTCGGCAATGTTCGAGGGGGGTCGAACGTTTTATGGATCGATGCAGGACAGCACCCGGCAAGCTCTTGCTGCTGGCGTTCCTGACCAGCGCAGGCCTGGTCGCCACCGCAGTACCTGGACTCGCGGCCGAGACCAACCCCGCGCCGTCGTTCAGCGCCACCAGCACCACAGCGCCGGCCCAGCCGGCCACCACTCCCGCCGCCGCGGCACCGACGGCGCCCGGTACCCCGTCCGGCGACGACCCCGACGACGAGGTCAAGTCGAACGGCGCCGGGTGGGGCGGCCGGGCCGCGCACGACCCGGAGGAGGACAAGGACCGCGACGAAGCGGGCGAGGAGAAGGACGACCGGCGCTCGGACGACTCCGACGAGCGCCCGAGCCGCGAGGAGTACGACGAGGACGAGGGCGACCGGAACTCCGACCGGGACTTCGATTCCGACTCCGACTCGCGCTACGAGAAGGTCACCAAGGACAAGAAGTCCAAGAAGGAGAAGGCCAAGTCCGCCAAGAGCTCGAAGCAGAAGAAGAAGGAAGCCGCCAAGAAGAAGGCGGCGAAGAAGAAGAAGAAGGAGGCCGCGCGCAAGAAGGCCGCCGCGAAGATGCGGCAGCAGGCCCTCAAGGCGGCTCGAGCGGCCGCGGCGCGTGAGGCGGCCCAGGAGCGCAGTCAGTCGCAGCGGCGCGCCACTGCCGACGACGACGAGGGCGGCGGATCCGCCGATTCCCTGCGCGACGCGATCCTCAAGCTGACCAACAAGGCCCGTGCCTCGGCCGGGTGCAAGTCCTCCCTGCGCTACAGCACCCAGCTGGAGCGGTCCGCGCAATCGCACGCCAACGACATGTCGCAGCACAACTACATGTCGCACAACGACCGCCAGGGCCGGAACTCGGACAAGCGGATCCGCACCACCGGCTTTCACGGTGACAAGACCGGCGAGAACCTGGGCGAAGGCTTCTCCTCACCCGAGGGCGTGTTCCGGGCCTGGATGAACTCGCCCAGCCACCGTCGCAACATCGTGGACTGTGGTTTCAAGATCCTCGGCGTCGGCTTCGCATCGTCCGGGGGCTACTGGGTCCAGCACTTCGGCGGCTGACCAGCCGTTCGAAGGGAGCTGATCCCCCACCAACGACGGGGCCACCACACAACGGATGGGCCTCCGTCGGCACGGGAAACATCCCCCAGGGGCGGGGAGCGGCTGCCGATCCGGCGTCGCTCCCCGCCCGCACCACTCAAGGTGCGGACAGCTCGCGGGGGGCCGGGACGCGCAGGCCGCGCCAGCGGGAGGCGAGTTCGGTGAGGTCCGTCGTTTCGGCGTCGGGGTCCGGTGGGTCCTCTGCTCGGCGGGCGCCGGACCTCCCCTCCAGGCCGGCGCCCGCCGAGATAGCGCGTGCAGCAGCGGGCTGCGGCACGACAACCAGATCCGCGGCGGCGCGACGCGCCGCGGCAAGAACGTCCGTCAGTCCCAGACCGAAGGCCAGCGCGCCCGCCGGGCGGTCCGCCGGGTCCTTGGCCAGCGCCGAGCGCAGCAGGCGGACCAGCGCGTCCGGCGAGCCGGGCGCGGCCGGCGGGAGATCCTCGGCGACGCGGAGGTAGAGCGCGACCAGTGGCTCACCGGGCGCGACCGAGAACGGCGGCTCGCCGGCAAGCAGGAAGTACAGCGTGGCGGCGAGGGAGTACACGTCGGACTGCGGCGACGCCGCGGCCCCGTCGAGCACCTCGGGCGCGCAGTAAGGCACCGATCCCGTGACGCCGCGTACCGGGACGTCCGGAGAACCGGCGACCAGGGCGGAGCCGAAGTCCGCCAGCAGCGGCTCCCCGGTCTCGGCCACGAGCACGTTGTGCGGCTTGACGTCGCGGTGCAGCACCCCCCGGCGGTGCGCCGACTCCAGGGCCCCCGCCAGCTTGACGCCGATGCGCGCGACCTGATGCCAAGGAAGCGGTCCGCGCCGGCTGACCGAGTCGTGCAGGGTGCCGCGCCGCAGGTAGTCCATGACGAGGTAGGGCCGGCCATCGGACAGGGCACCGGTGGCGTGGACGGGCACCACATGCGGGTGCCCGGAGAGTCGGCCGAGCGCGATGCACTCGTGGGCGAACCGTGTGGCCGCCTCGTCGGCGGGGCCGCGGCGGCCGGCGGTGGAGACCTTCACCGCGACGTCCCGGCCCAGCGCGTCCTGATGAGCCCGGTAGACCACCGCGAAGCCGCCACGCCCGACCACCTCGGCGTCGCTCAGTCCGGGTACGCCCAGGCCCGGGATGTCTCGTCCCCGGTTGCCGAGCGCCACAGAATCCACCTCGTGTCCGTAAATAACGGAAGAATCAACGAGGCGGATCTTGGCACGGGCCGACCCTGCTTACCCAGGTTCAACCGGGTGGCAAACCGCGTCGTTACTCAATTCACCCGAGTGGCGTAAAAGGTCACCGCCGCCGCGGCGGCCACGTTTAACGAGTCCACACCGGGATTCATCCGGATATGTACGCAGGTATCGGCGGAAGCCCGCGTGGCGGCCGCGAGGCCGCCCCCCTCGGTGCCGAAGACCCAGGCGATCCGTTCGGGCGAACGGGCCGCGAACTCCGCGAGCTCCAGGCTTTCCCTGCCGCCGCCGGGGCTCAGGGCCGCGACCGCGAATCCCGCTTCGCGCAGCAGGGCCATATCAGCCGGCCACGACTGCAGGCGCGTCCACGGCAGCGCGAAGACGGTGCCCATCGACGTCCGGATCGCGCGCCGGTAGAGCGGGTCGGCACACGACGGCGTGACGAGCACGGCGTCGATCCCGAACCCGGCGGCGCACCGGAACAGGGCGCCGAGGTTCGTGTGGTCGACGATGTCCTCGCAGACCACGATCCGGCGGGCACCGGCCAGCAGATCCGGGACGGTCGGCAGCGGGCGACGATCCATCGCGGCGAGCAGACCACGGTGCACGTGATACCCCGTCAGATGCTCAAGGAGGTCGGGCGGCGCGACGTAGACGGGCGCGCCGCGCTCGGCAACGGCGGTGACGAGAGCGGCCGCGGGCATGACCCGGTTCGGCGCCAGCAGCAGGGACCGTGGGATGTACCCGGCATCGAGCGCACGCTGCAGCACCGTCGCGCCCTCGGCGATGAAGACCCCTGCCGCGGGCTCCCGGCGCACTCGGTGTCCCACGTCGGTGAGACGTGCGTAGTCGGCCAGCCGGGGATCGGCAGGATCGAGGACGGAGACCGGTGCGGTCACGGGCTCGTGCGGGCGCGGGGGTCCTCCCCGTCGCCGAGCGCGACGACGTCGCCGACCACCACGACCGCGGGCGGCCGGATCCCGGACTCGATCACGGCCGCCGCGATGCCGGACAGCGGCGCCCGCACCGTCCGCTGCGCCGCGGTGGTGCCTTCCTGGATGACCGCCGCCGGGGTGTCGGGGTCGCGCCCGTGCTCGATGAGCGCCGCCGCGATCGCGCCGAGTTTGTCGACGCCCATCAGGACGACCAGCGTCCCGCGCATCCGGCCCAGCGCTGCCCAGTCGGTGAGGGTGTCGGCATGATCCGGGCCGATGTGCCCGGAGATCACGGTGAACTCGTGGGCCACCCCGCGATGGGTGACCGGGATGCCGGCCGCCGCGGGGACCGAGATCGAGCTGGAGATGCCCGGCACGACGGTGCACGCGATGCCCGCGTCCGCACACGCGAGCAGTTCTTCGAAGCCGCGACCGAACACGTAGTTGTCGCCGCCCTTGAGGCGGACCACGAACTTGCCCGCTTTCGCGTGGGAGATCAGCGTGGCGTTGATCGCCTGCTGCGCCATCGCCCGGCCGTACGGGATCTTCGACGCGTCGATCACCTCGACGTGGGGTCCGAGCTCGGCGAGCAACGCCGCAGGGGCCAGCCGGTCGGCGACGACCACGTCCGCCTGCGCGAGCAGTTGCCGCCCGCGCACGGTGATCAGGTCGGGGTCCCCGGGGCCGCCCCCGACGAGGGCGACACCCGCGACTCGCTCCCGCACCCCGGTGGTGTCGACCGAACCGTCGCGCAACGCCCCCAGCAACCCGTCCCGCACGGCAGCCGCCCGGCGCGGATTCCGGCCGGCGAGCACGGCGACCGTCAGGCCGTCGTGACGACCCGACGCGGCCGTCCAGGCCGTCGCCTCGGTGGCGTCGTCGGCGCGGACGCAGAAGATCCGTCGCGCCTCCGCGTCGGCGGCGACCGCAGCGTTGACCGCCGCGTCGGCGGTGAGAGCGAGTGCGTACCAGGCGCCCTCGAGATCTGACGGTGCGTAAGGTCGCCGCTCCCACCGGATGCGGCCGTGGTCGGCGAGCGCGTCGATCGCGGGTGTGACCTCCGGCGATACGACCACGACGTCGGCATGGGCGTCGAGAAGCGCCGGCACCCGGCGGGCGGCGACCTGTCCCCCACCGACCACGAGCACCCGGCGGCCCGACAACCGGAGCCCGACCGGATAGGCGGTCGGCTCCTCGCTCTGGGAAGAACTCACTTCTCGGTCACACCAGCGGCGTCGAAGGTCGCGACCTCGGCAAGCGCGCGGACCGCGGACTGGACCAGGGGCAGCGCGAGGAGTGCACCGGTTCCCTCTCCCAGGCGGAGGTCCAAGGCGACGAGGGGCCGGAGGCCCAATGCCTGCAACGCGACCGCGTGACCGGGTTCGGCCGACCGGTGCCCCGCGACCCAGGCGGTGGGCGCATCAGGGTGCAGCGCAGCGGCAACCAGCGCGGCCGCGCCGGCGATCACCCCGTCGAGGACAACCGGTGTGCGCAGCGCGGCGGCGCCGAGCAGGAAGCCCGCCAGCGCGGCGTGCTCGAATCCGCCGATCGCTGCGAGCACTCCGATCGGGTCGGCCTCGATGTCGGAAAGCGCCGGCCGGTGCAGCTCAAGCGCACGGCCGATCACCGCGACCTTGTGCGCATGCATCTCGTCGTCGATGCCGGTGCCGCGCCCGGTCACGACCTCCGGGTCCGTACCCGTGAACGCTGCGATGAGCGCGGCGGAGGCGGTGGTGTTGGCGATTCCCATGTCGCCGGTGAGCAGGCACCGGTTCCCAGCCGCGACGAGGTCGCGTGCGACCTCGATGCCGATCTCCAGCGCCGCGACCGCCTGCTCGCGCGCCATTGCCTGACCCGAGGTCAGATCCCCCGTCCCGAGGGCGATCTTCCGAGGAAGCAGGCCCGGCACGGTCGGCAGCTTCCCCGCGACCCCGACGTCGACCACGACGACCTCGGCCCCGACCTGCGCCGCGAACGCGTTCACCACGGCGCCACCGGCGAGGAAATTCGCGACCATCTGGGCGGTCACTTCCTGCGGCCAGGGAGACACGCCCTGGGCGTGCACCCCGTGGTCGGCCGCGAAGATCGCCACCGCCGCGGGCTCCGGCAGCGGCGGCGGGCACACGCCCGCCAGCCCGGCCAGTTGCACGGAGACGTCCTCCAGCACGCCGAGGGCACCGCGCGGTTTGGTCATCCGGTCCTGCCGGTCGCGCGCGGCGGCGACCGCGGCCGCGTCGAGCGGCGCGATCTGGGCCAGCGTCTGCGCCAGCAGGTCCATCGGTTCCTCCCCGGGTAGGCCTCGCCGGCCGAATTCTTCCGAATGGACCGCCCAGCCCAACGGGCGGCGGTGCGCCCAGCCCGCGGTGGCGAGTTCCGGAGCGTCGGCGAAGGCGTCGACGTGACCCAAGCACAGGTAGGCGACCACCTCCAGGTGGGCCGGCAGCCGCAGCTCCGCCGCGAGCGCGGCGGCGTCGAAGAAGCTGACCCAGCCGACACCGAGCCCTTCGGCCCGGGCCGCCAGCCAGAGATTCTGCACCGCCCCGGCCACCGAGTGGGCGGCGGTGGCGGGTTGGCTGTGCCGGCCGAGGGTGTGCCGACCGCCGCGGGTGGGATCGCAGGTGACGACGATCCCGACCGGTGCCTCGCGGATCGCCTCGACCCGCAGCCGGGCGAAGGCCTGCGCCCGGGCGGCCGGCAATGCGGCGGCGTAGGCGTCGCGGGCCTGCAGGGCGAGGGTGTGCAGCCGCGCCCGCGTCTCCTGCGACCGGACCACCAGGAAGTCCCAGGGCTGGGAGAACCCGACGCTCGGGGCGGCGTGCGCGGCCGCGAGCACCCGGGTCAGCACCTCGTCGCCCACCGGGTCGGGCCGGAACCCGGTGCGCACGTCGCGCCGCGCGGAGATGACCTCGTACACCGCCGCCCGCGCGGCCTCCCCGAATCCGGGATCTCGCTCTCCGCGGGACGTCATCCCTGCGGGGCGCCGGTCAGCCGGCCCGCAGGCTCACTCGCGCGCGCTGGGGCCGACGGCCCGCGGAGGGTGGCCCAGGCGGCGATCAGGGCGTCGGTCGTGACGGGGTCGCGGACGGCGAGGCGGAGCCAGTCCGGGCCGAGGCCGGGGAAGGAATCGCCCCGGCGGACGGCGAAGCCGGCGAGGCGGAGACCGGCGCGGATCGCCGCGCCGTCCGGGACGTGCACCAGGACGAAGGGGGCGCGCGGGTCGCCGGCCACGGTCACACCGATCTCCGCGAGGCGGCGCACCAGGTACGCCCGATCGATCCCGGCCTCGCGGGCGGCCGCTGCGGCCTCGGCCAGCGCCGCCGGGGTGCTCGTCGCCTCCGCGGCGACCAGGGCCGGGGCGCTGACCGACCAGTGCGGCTGCACCCGGCCGAGCGCCGCGATCAGGTCGGGGGCCGCGAGGCAGTAGCCGATGCGAAGGCCCGCGAGGCCCCACGTCTTGGTGAGGCTGCGGACGACGATCAGTCCGTCCAGGTTTGCGCCGGCGAGCGTTTCGCTCTCACCCGGGACCGCGTCCAGAAAAGCCTCGTCGACGACGAGGATGCGGGCCGGGCGGGCGAGCGCCGCGAGCGCCGCCGCCGGGTGCAGCACCGACGTCGGGTTGGTGGGATTGCCCACCACGACGAGGTCGGCGTCGTCGGGAACGGCCGCGGGATCGAGCCGGAAGTCCGGAGCCGGAAGCACCACCCGCTCGACCGGATGTCCCGCGGCCCGCAGAGCGGCCTCCGGCTCGGTGAACTGCGGGTGGATCACCACGGCCCGCCGCGGCGCGAACGCGCGGGCGATCAACGTGAACGCCTCCGCCGCACCGGCGGTCAGGAGCACCTCGGCGGGCGCCCGGCCGTGCCGGGCGGCGACCGCCGCGCGCGCGGCGTCCGGCTTCGGGTAGGCAGCCAGGGCGCCCAGCGACTCCGCGAGCCGCGCCCGTAGCCACTCCGGCGGCGTCCCCGGCCGGACGTTGACCGCGAGATCGATCAGGCCGGGCGCAAGTTCGTCGTCGCCGTGATGACGCAGGTCCGGTTCGCTCACCGGACGCGACGGGGGTCGACGCGCCGGGCGGCCTCGACGATCCGTCGGGCGATCCGCGGCCGGCCGGCCCAGTGCAGGTGCAGGTAGGACGCGTGGACGTTGCCGGTGGTGTGGCCCTCGTTCTCGAGCAGGGTGCCCTCGGCGGCGGAGGTCTCGAAGCTCCATGCCGGGCGGGCACCGAGCGACGCCGAGCGTGGGTCGCACGCGGTGCGGTGGAACTCGTGGCCGCGGACCAGGTCACCGGCGCGGCACAGCACCGAGTCGGTGACGGCGATCGCCTGCCGGTAGCCGACGGTCAGGCGCGGCGTCATGGTCGCGCTCACGTCGAGCACGCCGCACATCGGCACCGAGTCCAGCTCACGGGCCAGGTAGAGCAGGCCGGCGCACTCGCCGACCACGACCCCGCCGGAGGCGGCCAGATCGGCGACGTCCTTGCGGAGCCGTTCGTTCTCCGAGAGCGCCGCCGCGTGCACCTCGGGAAATCCGCCGCCGATCACCAGGGCGGTCGTGCCGGCGGGCAGGGCCTCGTCGCGCAGGGGGTCGACGGTCACGACCTCGGCCCCGGCCGCGATCAGGAGCTCGGCGTGCTCGGCGTAACTGAAGGTGAACGCCGGGCCGCCGGCGATCGCGACGCGTGGCCGTCCGCCCACCCGAATTCGCGGCGTCGGACCCAGGGCGAGATACGGATCCCACGGCGTCGCGGACATCCGCGGCGCCGAGGCCGCCATCGCGTAGATGGCTTCCAGATCGCAGGTGCGTGCGATCAGCTCGCCCATCGCGGCGACGGCGTCGACGGCGTCCGCGGCCCGCTCGGCCGCCGGCACCAGGCCGAGATGGCGGGAGGGCGTTGCGACCTTGTCCTCGCGTCGGATCGCGCCGAGCACCCGCACCCCGAGGCCGGCCAGGGCGTCGCGCAGGATCTGCTCGTGCCGGTCCGAGCCGACGCGGTTCAGGACGACGCCGCCGATCCGGACGGCGGGGTCGAAGGTGGCGAAGCCATGCACCAGCGCCGCCACGGAGCGGGCCTGGGCGGCCGCATCGACGACCAGCAGCACGGGTGCGTCGAGCAGGCGGGCGACGTGCGCGGTGGAGGCGAAGTCCTCGATGCCGTCGGCACCGCCGGTGACCCCGTCGAACAGGCCCATCACGCCCTCGACGATCGCGAGATCGGAGTCCGCGGCGCCGTGCAGGAACAGCGGAGCGATCGCCTCCGGCGAGGTCAGCCAGGCGTCAAGGTTGCGGGCCGGGCGTCCCGCGGCCAGCGCGTGGTACCCGGGGTCGATGTAGTCCGGGCCGACCTTGTGGGGCGAGACCCGGAAGCCCCGCGCGCGGAGCGCGGCGATCAGGCCGGTGGCGACCGTGGTCTTGCCGTGGCCGCTGGCGGGGGCGGCGACGACCAGCCGGGGCGGCCCACCGGGCGCCGGAACGCGAACACTCACCCGACGACGGTAATTGCACGTCCCCGTCGAGCCAATGGCGGGCCACCGCTGCGCGGCGACCCGTGCCCGGCTCGGTCAGCCGGCGGCGGAGATGGTCGAGCGCTTCATCTCGTCGACCGGGGACGCGAACCACAGCGTCCGCTTGGTCCAGATGCCGGGTCCGAGGCGCTGGCCCGAGCAGACGACGATCGCGATCTGCGGCTTGCCGTTCTTGGCGAAGTAGGGCTTGTAGACGCCGGCGGGGACCTCGCGGCGGTCGGTGACCTCGTAACACAGAAAGCCCTTGGCGCCGTTCACCCGAATCTGGTCGCCCTCCTCCAAGCCGTCGAGCAGCTTGTTACCCAGCGCGCTGCCGTCGGGGAAGGTGTGCGCGTTCAGCAGGGCGTTGCCCTTGGTGTCGCCAGGGCGGATGCCGTTGCCGAGGTCGAAGGCCATCGACAGCTTGCCGGAACCGCTGAGCGGCGGCGTGCCCGGAACGCCGTTGGGCTCGCGCTGCAGCGGGAGGACCGAGATCTCCTTGGCCACACCCGGGATCGAGACCGAGGTCGGGACGAAACGGCTGTCGGCGGTGCTGCACTTCGGGGTGGGGGTGGGCGCCGGCGCCGATACGACCGGCTCGACCTTCTCGCCACCACCTCGGGCGAGGAGCAGGACGAACGCGAGCGCCAGGATCAGCAACACGGCAACCGGCAGCGCAAAACGTCTTGCCGGCATCAAACGGTCCACGACTTCCCGCTCCCTGCGGTCGTCCGGTGGTTACCTCAGCGACCGTAACCCAGGACCACAGTAGTTGCAGTACTTCCCAGGCGGGGTCGGCCGAACGACCGACCCCGGCGTCACCATTCGATGCCGCGCTGACCCTTTTGCCCCGCGTCCATGGGGTGTTTGATCTTGGTCATCTCGGTGACGAGGTCGGCGGCCGCCAGCAGCTCGGGCGGGGCGTGCCGGCCGGTGATGATCACGTGCTGGTGCCCGGGCCGGTTCGCCAGGGTCTCGACGACCTCGGCGGTGTCGACCCAGCCCCAGTGCAGCGGGTACGTGAATTCGTCGAGCACGTAGAGCCCGTGGGCTTCCGCCTCGATCCGGCGCCGGATCTCCGCCCAGCCCTCGGCGGCGTCCGCGGCATGGTCGGCTTCACTTCCGGCCTTGCGCGACCAGGACCAGCCCACGCCCATCTTGTGCCACTCGACCGGTCCGCCCTCCCCGGTCTGCTCGTGCATCCGGCCGAGGGCGCGGAAGGCCTCCTCTTCGCCGACCTTCCACTTCGCGCTTTTCACGAATTGAAAGACCCCGATCGACCAGCCCTGGTTCCAGCCGCGCAGGGCGAGGCCGAAAGCCGCGGTCGACTTCCCTTTCATCTCCCCGGTGTGGACGATCAGCAGCGGACGGTTCCGCCGTTGACGGGTCGTCAGACCGTCGGCAGGGACGGCAGTCGGAACACCCTGCGGCATGTCAGGCCACCCGCCGCACGTTCCGCACGACGGTGGCCAGTCCGTTGCCCTCCAGCTCGTCGAGCCGGAACAACGGGGCATTGAGCACCTCGGCCAACCCCGCCGCGAGGCCGAGCCGGACCGGGCCGTCCTCGCAGTCCACGACCACCGCGGCGATCCCGTCCGCGGCGAGCGCCGCCGCGGCCCGGTGCGCCTCGGCCAGCGGGTTCCCACCGGCGGCCGCGGTTGCCCGGCCGTCGGTGACCAACACGAGCAACGGCCGCCGCGCGGGATCGCGCAGCCGCTCGACCGCCAGGGCGTGGCGCGCCTGGAGCAGACCCGCCGCCAGCGGTGTGCGCCCGCCGGTCGGCAGCGCCCGCATCCGGGCCGCCCCGGCCTCGACCGAGGAGGTCGGCGGCAGGTCCAGCCGCGCGTCAGTCCCGCGGAAGGTGACCAGCCCGATCTTGTCGCGCCGTTGATAGGCGTCGAGCAGCAGCGAGAGCACCGCCGTCTTCACCGCGCCCATGCGGGTCCGCGCGCCCATCGATCCCGAGGCGTCGACGCAGAAGAGCACCAGGTTGCCCTCGCGACCCTCCCGGACCGCTTCCCGCAGATCCTCCGAGCGCAGGCGCAGCCCCTGGCCGGGCACCCGTCCGCGCGCCCGCTGGTGCGGCGCGGCCGCCCGCAGCGTCGCCGCCGCGTGCAGGGCACCGAGCCGGCCGATCGGCCGACGGGCGCCGGACGTGTGGCCGGACGGGGTCACCGCGCGCGAGCGCCGTCCCGGGGTCCCGGTCCCGACCCCCGGCACCGTCAGCAGCTTGGCCCGGAACGGCTCCCCCGGCGCCGCCACCCGCTCCGGCGCGCTGTCCGATGCGTGCGCGGAAGGAGGTGCGTGCGCTGGACCGGGCGCATTTCCGCTCGATTCCCCTGACGTCCCGGAGTCGGCGGGGAGCTCCGCGGGGGCCGGCGGTGCACTCCCGCTCCCACCGTCGTCGCCGCCCCCACCTCCGTCGTCGTTCCCGCCACCGCCGTCGTCACCGCCGTCGGGGTTCTCCGGGGGCGGCCCCGCCTCGTCGAGCGCCTTGTCCAGCTGGGTCTCGTCCAGGCCGGGGGCGTCGAAGGGGTCGCGGCGACGGCGGTGGGGCAGGGCGAGGCGGGCGGCCGCGCGGACGTCGTCCGCGGTGACCTGCAGGCGGCCGTGCCACGCGGCGTGGGCGCGGGCCGCGCGGGCCGTGACCAGGTCGGCGCGCATGCCGTCGACCCCGAAGTCGGCGCAGACCCCGGCGATCCGCTCCAGCTCGACGTCCGGCAGCGAGACGTGGGGCAGCAGTTCGCGCGCGGATTCGATGCACGCGGCGAACTCGGCGTCGGCCGGAGCCCAGACGGCGGCGAAGCGGTCGGGGTCGGCCTCGTGGGCCAGGCCGCGACGCACCACCTCGGCGCGGACCGCCGGCTCGCGGCTGGCGGCGACGTGGACGGTCAGCCCGAACCGGTCGAGCAGCTGCGGACGCAGCTCGCCCTCCTCCGGGTTCATCGTCCCGACCAGCAGGAAGCGGGCGGCGTGGGAGACCGAGACGCCCTCGCGCTCGACGTAGCACCGGCCCATGGCGGCGGCGTCGAGGAGCACGTCGACGAGGTGGTCGTGGAGCAGGTTGACCTCGTCGACGTAGAGCACGCCACGGTGCGCGGCGGCCAACAGCCCGGGCTCGAAACTCCGGACGCCCTCGGTCAGGGCACGCTCCAGATCGAGCGACCCGACCACGCGGTCCTCGGCCGCCCCGACCGGCAGCTCGACGAGCCGGCCCCGGCGGGTCGACGCGGCGGCCCCGGCCGGGTGCGGGCCGTCCGGGCACTCCGGGTCGGGAGCGGCGGGGTCACAGCCGAAGCGGCAGGCGTCCACCGCCTCCTGCAGGGGCAGCAGCGCCGCCAGCGCGCGGACCACCGTCGACTTCGCGGTGCCCTTCTCGCCCCGGACGAGCACGCCGCCGATGGTCGGAGCGACCGCGTTGAGGGCCAGCGCGAGCTTGAGGTCGTCCATCCCGACGACCGCGGAGAACGGGTATCCGGCAGGCACGCGGCGAGCCTCTCACAGGCACGGGACCCCGTTGTCCGGCGCGTCCTGGCCGCCGATCGTCAGTCCCATCGGTCACTCTGGCACCATGCGATTCCGCTCCATCTGTGGATCCCTGACCCTGCTCGCCGGCGGGCTCCTGCCGGCCACGTCCGCGGCCGCCGCGGCGTGCCCGACGGCGCGGCCCGGCGATCTCAACGGCGACGGCTACACCGATCTCGTGGTGACCGAGTACGGCCACACCCGCCTGCAGGGCGGCATCCACGTCTTCTACGGGACCGCGAGCGGGCTGACCGCCGACCCGGCGGGCTCGGCGCCGGACGACCAGTTCCTGACGCAGGACTCCCCCGGCGTCCCGGATTCGTCGGAGGACGCGGACGAATGGGGCGCGGCCCTCGCGGTCGGGGACTTCAACGCCGACCGGTGCGCGGACGTCGCGGTGGCGGCCCCGGGTGAGAACGGCACCGCCGGCGCGGTCACCGTGCTCTACGGCTCACCGGGCGGCCTGACCACGAGCGGCGCTCAGCACATCGTCCAGGGCACCTTCGGCCTACCCGACGCCCCCGAGGCCAACGACCGCTTCGGTGCCGCGCTGACGACCGGTGACTTCAACGGCGACTCCGCGGCCGACCTGGCGATCGGCGCACCCGGCGAGCGACTCGGCAAGGCCTTCGGCGCCGGCAGCATCGCCGTGCTGTGGGGCGCCCCTGGCGGCCTGGGGACCGGCCCGCTGTCGACCGCGCGGCGCCAGGGCGACAGCGTCGCCGGCGACAAGGCCGAGGACAGCGACGCCTTCGGGGCGGCGCTGGCGGCCGGCGATCTCACCCTCGACGGCCGCGACGAACTTCTCGTCGGGATCCCGGGCGAGAACGGCGCCGGCGCGATCGAGATCTTCCCCGGCTCGCCGGCGGGCCTGAAGGCCGGACGGGTCGTCGACCGTTCCGCCGCCGGCCTGCCGGGCCAGCCCACTCTCGGCGACGCCTTCGGCGCCGCGGTGGCCGCTGCCGACTTCGACGGCGACGGCCGGTCCGACATCGCGGTCGGCATCCCGGGCCTGGGACGCAGCCGCGGCGCCGTCGCGGTGCTGCGTGCCGACCAGGAGCGACTCGTCGACGATGCCGAGCAGTGGGTGCAGGGGGCGGACGGGTTGGCCGGCGTCGGCGCCGCGGGCGACCGCTTCGGCGCGGTCCTCGTGGCCGGCAACCTCAACGGCGGCACCTTCGCCGACCTCGCCATCGGCGTTCCCGGTGACCGCGTGGGCGACGTGCCGAGCGCCGGCGCCGTGCAGGTGTTGCTCGGCTCCGGCCAAGGTCTGCAGGCGAAGGGCTCACTGCTGCTGAGCCAGGCGACGACCGGCGTGGGCGGCGACCCGACCACCGGTGACCGCTTCGGCGCGGCCCTCGCGATCCGGGCGATCACCGGCGGCGGACCCGCCCGGCTCGTCGTGGGTGCTCCTGCCGAGGGCGCGCCCGGGACGAACAACCACCGCGGCGGCGCGTTCACCGTCTTCGGCGCCTCGGAACGCGGCCCCACCGGCACCGGGTCCCAGTTCTGGGCCCTCGGCCGCCCCGGCGTCCAGGGCGAACCCGCCCGCGGAACCTTCCTCGGCTACGCGTTGGGCTGATGTCCGCGGCTACCGGCGATGCCAGGCGTCTTCTGAGCGCGTGCGGGCGACCGCGGCCGGGGGGAGTTCCTTGGCGAGGAGGTGGCCGACGGTCACGTCCTCGAGGACCTCGCGGAGGCTGGAGCGGACCGCGATCCAGACCGACTGCAGGGCCTCGGCCGATCCCTCGTACGAGACGTCCTCCGGGGCACGGCCGTGGACGCTCACCAGGGGGCCGTCGGTGGCGCGGATGACGTCGGCCACGGAGATCGCGTCGGCCGGGGTGAGGAGCACCCAGCCGCCCGCCTGCCCGCGCTGGCTGGCGACGAGGCCGGCCCGGCGGAGGTCGGCGAGGACCGCGAGCAGGAAGTCGCGCGGGATGTCCTGGGCGGTGGCGATCGACTCGGCCGAGCGCGGACGGTCACTCTCGTTGCCCGCGATCTCGATCAGCGCGCGGACGGCGTAGTCGACCTTCGCCGAGATCTTCACACGCCCTCCCCTCCGAAACCGCGTTCGTGAACAACAGTGGTTCAGTCAGTATTCACCCGCGTCGGGCCCGCTTCGAGCACGGAGCGCAGAACAGGCAGGCCCCGCGGCGCGCCGCCCGTGATCAGCGCGTCCAGCGCCCCGCCGTCGAGGTGGTCGGCGACGAGGTCGCCGAGGACGTCCAGCCGGGCCTCGCGGACGGCCGCGAAGCTGACCTCACCCACCGGCCGGAAGTCGCGACCGGCGGCGGCCGCCACCTCGGCCAGGAACGCCCGCCGGAACCCGTCGGACTCCAGCGCGCCGTGCCAGGTGGTCCCCCAGACGGCCCCGGCGCGGCAGCCGTCCAGGAACTGCGCCGTACCGGGGTCGAAGGCGACCCGGCCGTGGTGGATCTCGTACCCGGCGACCGGCTGCCCGAGTTCCTCGCCGGCCGTGCGCCCGACGGTCTTGCGGAGCTCGAAGACGACGTCGGCCGGGAGCAGACCGAGCCCGTCGACCCGGCCGGCCCGCGACTCCACGTCGTCGAGGATCGTCCGCGCGAGCATCTGGTAGCCGCCGCACACGCCGAGCACCGGACGACCGGTGGCCGCGCGCACCGCCACGGCGTCGGCCAGCCCGCTCCGGCGCAGCCAACCCAGGTCGGCGACGGTGGCCCGGGTGCCGGGCAACACGACCAGGTCCGCGTCGCCGAGCTCATCGGGCGAGACGACGAACCGGACCACGACGCCGGGCTCGGCAGCGAGCGCATCGAGGTCGGTGAGGTTGGAGAGCCGCGGGAAGCGGACCGCGGCGATCCGCAGGACCTCCGCGCCCGGCGGGCTCGGAGTTCCCGGGATCGGCCCGGCGGCGTCGAGGGTCAGCGAGTCCTCCGCGTCGAGCCACAGCCCGGGTTGCCACGGCAGCACGCCGAGAACCGGACGCCCCGTCAGTTCCCGCAGTCGGTCGAGACCGGGCGCCAGCAGCGCCGGATCACCCCGGAATTTGTTGACGACAAAGCCGGCGATCAAGGCCTGGTCGGCGGGCGAGAGGACGGCCAGCGTACCGAACATCGCGGCAAGGACGCCGCCGCGGTCGATGTCGCCGACGACGATCGCCGGCAGGTCCGCGGCCCGGGCCAGCCCCAGATTCGCGATGTCGTCGGCCCGCAGGTTGATCTCGGCGGGGCTGCCTGCGCCCTCGCACACCACGACGTCGTATCGCGAGCGCAGGTCGGCCAGCGACTCGAGCACGGTGGCCATCAGTCGCGGCTTCAGGTCCCGGTAGGACAGCGCCGTCACCTCGGCCACGGGCTCGCCGAGGAGAACAACCTGCGAACTGCGATCGGTGCCGGGCTTGAGCAGCACCGGATTCATGGCGGCTTCCGGTTCGATGCCCGCCGCCGCCGCCTGCATCGCCTGCGCGCGGCCGATCTCCGCCCCGGTGCGGGTCACCGCGGAGTTGTTCGACATGTTCTGCGCCTTGAACGGAGCGACCGAGACCCCCCGCCTGTGCAGCCACCGGCACAAGCCGGCGGTGAGCACGCTCTTACCCGCATCCGAGGTGGTGCCGGCGACGAGCAGGGCACCCTTCATCTGACGACCCATCACACACGGTTCCAGGAGAGCGCGACCGCCAGTGCGGCCGCTCCCAGCCCCACCGCCCACGAGAGCCGCACCGCGCGATCGATGTCGGCGACCTCCGGCTCGCGGCCGGCCGCATGCAGGGTTCCCCGGGTCTGGTTCGCGCCGGCGTAGGAGTTGGTGCCGCCGAGCCGGACGTCCAGCGCGCCGGCGGCGGCGGCCTCGCACCACCCGGCATTGGGGCTCGGATGATTCCGTCGGTCCGCTCCGAGCGCCCGGGCGGACCGTCTCGCGGACCCACCGACCACGCCCGCGGCCGGGACGGTCAGCGCGCCGGTGACTCGCGCCGGCAGGAAATTCGCGACGTCGTCGAGCCGCGCCGACGCCCAGCCGAACTTCGCGTACCGGGTACTGCGGTAACCGACCATGGCGTCGAGGGTGTTCACCGCGCGGTAGCCGACCAGGCCGGGAACGCCCGCGACCGCGCCCCACAGCAGCGGCGCGACCACCGCGTCACCCGTGTTCTCCGCGACCGACTCCACGGTCGCCCGCGTCAATTCCTTCTCCCCCAGGCCCGCCGGATCGCGGGCGCACAGGTGCGAGAGTCTGGCCCGCGCCCCCGGCAGATCACCGTCCTTGAGGTGACGGGCCATCAGATTCGCTTCACGTCCGAGGCTCGTGCCCCCGAGGACCGTCCAGGTCGCCACCGCCGTCAGCAGCGTCTCGGGAACACGGCGCCGAGCGAGCACCGCCGTCGCGACCGGCACGCCGACACAGAGTGCGGTGTAGGCCACGCCCGCTCCGCGGGAGTCCCGCCACAGCAGCCGCTCGGTGCCGGCCGCGAAGCGCCCGTACCCCGCCACCGGATGAAAGCGGCGGGGGTCGGCCAGGACGGCGTCAGCCAGAACGCCCAGCGCCAGTCCCGTCGCGCGCGCCCGTCTCACGTGCGGGGACGTTATCGGCACCGTCGGGGGTCTCCGCCCCCCGACTCCCCCCGACCGGATCGTTTGCTCCGGGCCGCGCGGCCCGGTAGGCCAGCGCGGCGGCCGCGGCCATCACACCGAGCCAGACGGCGTGCCGCACCCAGACCTCCGCGCCCGCGCCCTCCTGATAGGGCGGCAGGAACACCCGCCAACCGTCGTAGAGGGGGTTGTCCACCTTGTCGAAACCGAAAACCCAGGTGATGCGGCGGTCCCAGCCGTCGGCCAACAGGGCCGCCATCGAGACCAGGCCGAGGAACCCCAGCGCCGCACCGGCCACCAGGACGGCCGGCGGTGTCGTTGACAGCCACCACGCGATCACGAGCACCAGGAGCGGCAAAATCACGACGATCTGCCGCCCCGGGGACCAGAATCCGCTCATCGTCAGGGCGACGAAGGTCGCGACGAGCCAGCCGGCCGTCGCCGGGATCACCAGCCCGACCCAGCCCCGCGGCCGTGCCGCGAGCAGAGCGGCGACCGCCGGCACGATCAGCAGCCACGCCGGCTGCCAGGCGGCGATCCCCCACTGCCGGTCGATCAGCAGGCCGGTCAGCCGCTGGCTGCGCCCGGCGTAATCGGGGCTGGTACCGACCACCGCGAACTCGCCGGGCCCCTGGAAGAAGTCACCGGAGGCGTAGACGGTCCAGCCGCCCCAGACGATCTGGTGCACCACCAGGTAGGCCACGCCCATCGCGGCGAAGACGCCGAGGAGGGTGAGCACGGCGGGACGCCCGGTCGACCGCCACAACCGCACGAGCCCGACCACCGCGAGCGTCGCCGCCACCGGGGCGTACTTCACGCTGAGCCAGGGCAGCGCGACGACGGCGAGCACGAACACGACGCGGGCACGGGCGGACCACGAGCCGGTCATTGCCGCCACGGCCACCAACGTGACCAGGGCGGCCGGCATCTCGGGATAGATCTGCTGGGCGTAGATCGCGAGCGGCGGGGAGGCGAAGGCCACTGCGACCACCGCCGTCGCCAGGGACGGCCGGACACCGAAGCGGCGCACCGCGATCCACACGGTCAGCGCGGCCGCCAGGCCGGCGAGGACGCTGACGGTGGCCTTGGCCGCCTCGAACCCCCAGAGCCCCATCGGGGCCGCGATCAGGACGGGGAGCAGCGGATCGTGCGGGCTGATCGCGCTCCCGTCGGCCTGAGGCTGGGTCTGCACCGGCAGGTTGCTGTCGTGGAACGCCCGCCAGCGGCGGTCGTAGAGCTCGTCGGAGATGTCGAGGTCGCCGTCCTCGGCCAGCGACAGCGCACTCAGCAGGTACTGCGGCTCGTCGACCGCGGCGCGGCCGCCGATGGTGGCGCGCACGTCAATGCCCAGCAGCCCCACCGTCAGCGCGACGAGAAATGCCGCGAGCATCCCCGCCGCGACCGCGCGGCGTGGCGCGGGGTTCACGCAGAGACCCGGCCCGATTCCGGGACGGCAGCCGCGATCTGACGGGCCACCACATCGGCGAGATCGGTCTCCGGGACGAACCCGACGAGGCTCGCCAGGCGCCGGGTGTCGGCGCGGGTGTCGGAGACCTCTTCCGGGCCGGCCGGTTCGACGCGCGTCCGCACCTCGACGTCCAGGCTGGTCGCGATGGCCTCGACCATGGCGTCGAGACGGATCGGCGTTCCGGTGCCGATGTTGACCGGACCGGGCTCGTCGGCGTCGAGCAGGGCGACCAGCGCCCGGGCGGCGTCGCGGACGTCGGTGACGTCACGGGTGCGCTCGGGCCCGCCGAGGATGCGCAACGGCCGGCCCGCCTGGGCCGCCTCGATCCACATCGCCAACGCCATGTCCGAACGCTGCCCCTCACCGGCGACGGTGAACGGCCGCGCGATCACGACCCGGCCACCGGCGGAATTGTGGTCGCGGCAGAGCGACTCGGCCAGCGCCTTGCTCGCGGCGTAGCCGCCACGCGGGTTCAGCGGGTCGTCCTCGGTGCACGCCCGCCCACCGACGGAGCCGCCGTAGATCGAGGACGACGTCGCCACGACCACCGGGGTCCGCCGCCCCGCGGCACCGAGCACCGCGGCAGCGGCGAGCACGTTGTCCCGGTGCCGGTACCAGGCGACGTCGGCCCGGAGGTCGCGCACGCCCGGGCAGCCGGCGAGGTGGATGACGCCGGACGCCTGCCGGATGGCCTCGGCCGCGATCCCGTCGTGACCGAGCAGGTCGGCGTGCAACTCGGAATGACCCGCGGCCGTGGGGACGGCGCCGCGCCGGTCGACGCCGACGACCTCCCGCCCGGCGGCGAGCAGGCGCGCCACGACGGCCTGGCCGAGAAAGCCGGCCGACCCGGTGACCACCACTGCCATGCTCGAACCTCCACGCGTTCCGTCCCTTCGCGGGGGCAAGGCTAGCCTGGCCTTCCTCAAGAAAGGTGCATGCGCGAGTAGGGACAGGAGCGTCGATTGCGGAGGGCACGCACGGCAGTCGGCGTCGTCGTCCTCGCGCTGTCACTGGTCTACCTGATCTCCGTCGTCGACGGACCCGTGCTGCGGGAGACCGCGGAGGCACTGGTGGAGGCGCCGGGCGGCCTCGCCCTGGCGCTGCTCTGCTACGCGCTGGCCTTCGGCCTGCGCAGCTGGGCGTGGACGCGGACGCTTCCGGGCCTGAGCTTCGGGCAGGCCTGGGCCGCGCTGCACGTCTCGCTGCTGGGCAATCACGTGCTGCCGTTCCGGTTGGGCGAGATTTTGCGTGTGACGTCGGTCCTGCGGCGCACCGATCTGTCCGTCGGCCCCGTCACCGCCACCACGGTGACCCTGCGCCTGGCGGATCTGCTCTCGGTGGCCGTCCTGGCGCTGGTCGCCGTGCCGGGGCTCGCCGGGACACTGATCGGCGCCTGGGCGTGGATCCTCGCGATCGCGCTGGCGGCGGCGGCCGTCCCCGTCCTGCTCTGGGTCCGCGGCCTGGCCGTGCGCAGCGGGGGCGTACGCCTGCCGGCGGCCACGATCGTGGGAACGGCGTTCGTCGCCTGGGCGCTGGAGGCGACGCTGGCCTGGCAGGTGGCGAACGCGGCCGGGGTGTCCCTCGCCTATCACGAGGCCATCGCGGTGACGGCGGTCGCGATCGCCGCGCAGACCGTCGCGATCACGCCCGGCGGCATCGGGTCCTACGAGGCGGCCGGCACGGCGGCGCTGGCCGCCCTCGGGGTGGACGCCGGCACCGCCTTCGCGATCGCCCTGGCGACCCATGCGGTCAAGACCGCGTACTCCCTCGCCGTCGGTGGCGTCGCGCTGGTCAGCCCGGCGCCCACCTACTGGGGCAACCTGCGGCTCCCCCGAGCGCGCGCACCGCGGCCCGAGCCCTGGCCGGTCGCGGCGGACGCCCCCGTGATCGCGGTGATCCCGGTCTTCAACGAGCAGGACGTCGTCGGCGACGTGATTCGCCGACTGCCGGCAACGGTGGCCGGTCGTCCGGTGCGCTGCCTCGTGGTCGACGACGGCTCGGCCGACGACAGCGCGGCCCGGGCCGCCGACGCCGGCGCGACGGTGATCGCGCATGGGCAGAACCAGGGCCTGGGCGCCGCGGTGCGGACCGCGTTGCGGGAGGCTTCCGCCCTGCACCCGGCCGCTGTGGTCTATCTCGACGCGGACGGTGAGTACTTCCCGGAGGACCTACCTACCGTGGTCGCCCCGGTGCTCGCCGGGACCGCGGACTACGTCGTGGGATCCCGGTTCGCCGGCAACATCGAGCACATGCGCCCCCACCGACGCGTAGGCAACCTCGCGCTGACGCGCTGGGTACGCTGGACCGCGCGTCGCCGTGATCTGACGGACGGTCAGAGCGGGTACCGGGCATTCTCCGCCCGCGCCGCGGCCGAGGCCGAGATCGTGCACGACTACAACTACGCGCAGGTACTCACCCTCGACCTGTTGGGCAAGGGCTTTCCCTACGCCGAGGTGCCGATCCGGTACCACTTCCGCACCACCGGCGACTCGTTCGTCAAGCTCGGCCGGTACCTGCGGAAGGTGGTACCGGCCGTGCACCGCGAGCTGAACCCGGAGCGGGCCGGCTCCGCGGCCTTCGCGGCCGACCCGGCTAGGAGCCGCCGGCGGAACCGGAACCGCTCGATGACCCCGGCCCGGTAGGCGCGGGGCTGCCGGACTCGGCCGAGCTCGGACTGCTGGACTCGGTCCCCGCTCCGCTGCTCGATCCGCTCCCTGACCCGCTGACCGAGCCGGCCCCGGACGCACCCTCGGGGACGCCTTCCTCCTCGTTGAGGTTGCGGATCTCACCACCGTCGTCATTTCCGCAAGCCGCGATGCCCCCGACACCGAACACCAGGGCGACCGCGACGAGCAGACGACCTCCGACAACCCCCGTGCGAGACAGCTTCATCCAGACGTTCCTTTCACAGTTTGGCCGGTACACACACGACGGCCCAAGGTCGCACAGTTAGGTTAGGCTCCCCATAAATCGGGCAACGACCTGATCAACGTTCAAGGGTGGAAGCCGTGTTCCGCAAGTCGCTCCGCATGCCCCTCCGTGTCGGTGCCGTCCTGACGCTCTGCCTGCCGCTGCTCGTCGCGTGCGGCTCGGACGACGGGGCCACGATCCGTGTCTACTCCGGTCGGCACTACGACCTCGAGACGGCCTTCACCCAGTTCGCCAAGGACACCGGCATCAACGTCGAGTTCCTCTACGGCGGCGACGCCGAACTGCTGGAACGCATCAAGGCCGAGGGCGAGAACACCCCCGCCGACGTCTACATGACCGTCGACGCCGGCAACCTCTGGAACGCGGCCCAGCAGGATCTGCTGCTCCCGATGACCTCTTCCGTCCTCGACGACGCGGTGCCGGAGGGCCTCCGCGACCCGCAGGACCGCTGGGTGGGGCTGAGCGTGCGTGCGCGCACCCTCATGTACAACCCGGACAAGGTCCAGCCGAGCGATTTCGACGCCACGGACTCCTACGCCGGCCTCGACGACCCGAAGTGGGAGGGCCGCCTGTGCATGCGCTCGCCCACCTCGCCCTACGTCCAGTCGCTGGTCGCGCAGATGATCGACAAGCAGGGCCGCGACAAGGCCCTGGAGATCGTGCGGGGCTGGGTCGAGAACGACGTCGAGATCATCGGTGACGACGTCTCGATCCTCAAGACCGTCGAGGCCGGCGGATGCGACGTCGGGATCACCAACCACTACTACCTCGCACGCACTCTCGCGGACGACGCCGACTTCAAGGTCAAACCGTTCTGGGCGAACCAGAACGGTGAGGGCGTGCACGTGAACATCTCCGGTGCGGGGATCCTCAAGAACTCCGACAACGCCGCGGACGCCCAGAAGCTGCTCGAGTGGCTGGCCACGACCGGGGCCAGACTCCTTCGTCGACGGCAACCACGAGTACCCGGTGAACCCGGACGTGAAGCCGGACCAGATCATCGCCGCCTTCGGCGAGTACACGTTCCAGCCGATCAACGCCGAGGCCTACGGTCGGCTCAATGCCGAGGCGATCGCACTGATGTCGGAGGCCGGATACCGGTGACACTGCTCGACCCCGGCGTCGCCGCCCCCGCGGCCGAGCCAGGCCGGGGTCCGCAACGCGGCGCCGGGACCGGACGGGTCGCCTGGTCCGTCGGCGTCGCCGTCATCGCACTCCTCGCAACCCTGCCGGTCCTCGCGGTGGTCATCGACGCGTTCGCCGCCACCGGCAGCGACGTGAAATGGCCGCCGCGGCTGGGCGCCATGGTCTGGACCACCGTCGTGCTGCTGCTCGGCGTCGGCGCTCTGACCGTGCTGATCGGCGGCGGGCTGGCCTGGTTGGTCACCGCGTACGACTTCCCCGGCCGGGGGGCGTTCTCCTGGCTGCTCGTCCTGCCGCTCGCGATGCCCGCCTACATCCTGGGCTTCATCTACCTCTCGATGCTCGACTACCCCGGCCCGGTGCAGACCCAGTGGCGCGCGTG
This sequence comes from uncultured Actinomycetota bacterium, assembly GCA_963756785.1. Taxonomy (GTDB): domain Bacteria; phylum Actinomycetota; class Actinomycetes; order Sporichthyales; family Sporichthyaceae; genus Sporichthya. The sequence continues at coordinate 419,998 of CAVWPF010000007.1, read as the reverse complement.
GTTCGGGCAGGACGCCTGGTTCCCCGACGTCCGCTCGACCGGCATGGCGATCCTGGTCCTCTCCCTGTGCCTCTACCCCTACGTCTACCTGCTGGCGCGCTCGGCCCTGCTCGAACAGGCCCCGGCCACCTACGACGCGGCGCGCTCGCTGGGCTGCGGCCCGTGGCAGGCCCTGCGCCGGGTCGTCCTGCCGCTCGCACGGCCCTCCCTGATGGCCGGCGCCGCCCTGGTGATGATGGAGACGCTGACCGACTTCGGCACCGTCACGTACTTCAACGTCGACACCGTCACGGTCGGGGTCTACCAGGTCTGGAAGGGCACGTTCGACCGGCAGTCCGCGACCGCGCTCGCCAGCCTCGTGCTCTCCTTCGCGATTCTCGTGATCCTCGCCGAGCGCCTGGCCCGGGGCCGCGCCCGCTACCTGCAGCGCGGTGGGCCGGAACGTGGCTTCACGCCCGTGCGCCTCCGCGGCGGCCGGGCCGCGGCCGCCACCGGGGCGTGCAGCGTGCTGCTGGGCCTCGCCTTCGTCCTGCCGCTGGGTCAGCTGCTCTGGTGGGCCATCACCGCCGACGAGGGTGGGCTCTCCAGCCTCGTCGACGAGCGCTACCTGGACTACCTCTGGAACAGCCTGCGGATCGGCCTTCTCGCGGCCGCCGGCTGCGTGGCCGCGGCGGTGGTGATGGCCCATGCCGCGAAGCTGACGCACGGCCGCCGCATCGAGGTGGCGGCCCAACTGGCCACGGTCGGCTATGCGGTGCCCGGGGTCGTCGTGGCCATCGGCGTGCTGATCGTGTTCGCCTGGGCCGACGACGGGCTCAGGTCTCTCGGCGTTCCGGGCGGGACCGGGCTGGTGGTGACGGGTTCGGTCGCCGGCATCGTGTTCGCCTACCTCGTGCGCTTCATGGCGCCCGCCTATCAGAGCGTGGACGCCTCGTTCGCGAAGATGTCCCCGTCGCTGACCGGGGCGGCCCTCAGCCTCGGTACGCTGCCGCGCCACGTCCTGACCCGTGTGCACCTGCCCCTCGCCCGGGCCGGTGTTGCGGTCGCGGCGGTCCTGGTACTCGTCGACGCCTTGAAGGAGCTGCCGATCGTGCTGCTGCTGCGGCCCTTCGGGTTCACCACGCTCTCGGTTCAGGTCTACCAGGAGGCCTCGGAGACGCGGTGGGAGAGCGCGGCCGTGCCGGCGCTGACGATCGTGGTCGTCGCGATGATCCCGGTCCTGATCCTGTTCCGGAAGATCCTCCCGGCGAAGGCGCTGACATGACCGCGCCGGCGCTTCCGCTGTCGCTGGAGTCCGTGGTCAAGGACTTCGGCAGGACCCGGGCCGTGGACGGGATCTCCCTCACGGTCGGGCCGGGCGAGATCGTCGCGATGGTCGGTCCGTCCGGCTGCGGGAAATCGACGACCCTGCGCATGGTGGCCGGCCTCGAGCGGCCCGACTCGGGTTCGGTGCACCTCGCCGGCCGCTGCGTCGCCGGACCGGGCACCTGGGTGCCGGCGGAGCGCCGCGGCGTCGGGCTGGTGTTCCAGGACCACGCGTTGTTCCCGCACCTGACGGTCGAGAACAACGTCGGTTTCGGACTGCCTCGCCGCTCCCCCACGCGCGCCGCACGGATCCGGGAGGTGCTCGAGCTGGTCTCGATGCACCCGCTCGCCGGCCGCTACCCGCACGAACTCTCCGGCGGCGAGCAGCAGCGGGTCGCGTTGGCGCGAGCGCTGGCCCCGGGGCCCCCGATCGTCCTGCTCGACGAGGCCTTCTCCAGCCTCGACCGCGGGCTGCGGGCGCAGATCCGCACCGACACCGTCGCGATCCTGCGTCACACCGGGACCGCGGCGATCCTGATCACCCACGACCGCGACGAGGCGCTCGCGACCGGGGACCGCGTCGTGATCCTGCGCGGCGGGCGGATCGAGCAGGACGCGACCCCGGACGACGCCTTCCACCACCCGGCGACCCGCTTCGTCGCCACCTTCGTCGGCGACGCGGTGTTCCTGCCCGCGGAGCGCGACGCGGGGATGCTGCACAGCGAGATCGTGGAGATGATCACCCCGGCCGGGATCGGCCACGGCGCCGTCGAGATCGTCGCGCGGCCCCACGAGGTGACCCTCGATGCCGGCGGACCCGGCAAGGGCGAGGTCGTCGCGTTCGAGTTCCAGGGTGCGTTCGTGCTCTACACCGTCACCCTGCAGTCCGGGATCACCGTGCGTTCGCTGCAGCCCCACGACGTGCTGCACGCGGTCGGCGCCCGGGTCTCGGTCGGCCTTGCCCCGGGCATCACGCCCTCGATCCTCGTGGACGGGGTCCGGCCCACTCAGTCCTGACGTGCCGTCAGTCCTCGACCACGTGGGCGGAGAAGCGCTCGCGGGCCTGCGCCCAGGCGTGCTGGTCGAAGCCCGCGCTGGTGAGGGCGGCGACCGCGTCGTACGCCATCGCCAGCGCGTGGTGGGTGTTGTCGTGCGCGAACAGGCCGAGCCGGCCGAAGGTGGTCACGCCGGGGATCCCGCGCGACCAGGAGTCGAGGGCGTTCAGGGCCTCGCCGTAGCCGCGCGTGTAGACGGGGTACACGTGCTTCACCCGCCGCACCTCGACGTGCTCGACGTTCATCGGGGGCAGGCCGGTGCGGGCCAGGGTGTCGGCCACGATCTCGGCCAGGGCGGCATCGTCGGCGGTGTGGATCGCGTCGCCGGGGGCGCAGGGGATCTCGGCGCAGATCACGCTGCGGTCGGCCGGGTCGTCGGCGCTGATGCGGTAGTTGGCGGGTTCGGACAACCTCGTGACCGGGGTGCCGTCCGCGGGGAGGTAGTGCGCGTCGAAGCCGGTCCATCGCCCGCCGCCGTGTACCAGGTAGACCAGCACCATCGCGCGGAAGGTCAGGCCCTCCGCGGCGGCCAGCACGGCGGCGGGCGGCGCCGGGTCCGACATCGCCGCAAGCCGCGGGAGCGGGACGGTCGAGAAGACGTGACGCCCCGTCACTGCGGTGCCGTCCGCGGTGCACACCAGTGGGGCGGAGTCCGAACCCGACCGCGGCACGATCCGCTCGACCGGGCTGGACAGCCGAAGCTCGGCCCCGGCGTCGGTCGCGGCCTGCGCCAGTGCCTCGACGATCTGTCCGAAACCGCGGCGGGGGTAGTGAAAGATCTGGCCCTGCCCGCTGCCCCCCTCCCCGGTCGCCTTGCCCGGCCGGGCGCGGGCCAGGATCTTCGCCGCGACCTTCCACGGCGTGTCCGCAGTGACACGGCGGCGGGCCTGCTCACCGTCGATCCGGTCACCGTCGAGGCCCCACAGCTTGCGGGCGTAGGGGTCGTAGAGCGCGTCGTAGAGGGTGGGTCCGAGACCGGCCCGCAGCACCTCGGCGAAGGTGTCCTCGCGCGGCTTGCGCAGCGGCCCGGTCACGGCGTCGCGGGCAATACCGACGAGCATCCGGGTCGGCAGCGCGTTGGCGAGCTCGACCGGTTTCAACGGGAAGCCGACCCAGCTCCCGGCGACGCGCAGCCGGCCGTTGCGGGGCCGGGTCTGCAGATCGGCGCCGAGCAGGCCGCGGAGGTCGGCCAGCAGCGCCGGCGCGGTCGCGGGGTGCAGCCGGTGGCTCCCGGCGTCGACCCGGACCCCGGCGACCTCGAAGCTCGCCGCCATGCCCCCGACGTAGGGCGCCGCCTCGAGCACGATCACCGAGCGTCCGGTCCGGGCGGCCCGCCAGGCCGCGGCCAGTCCCGCCGGCCCGGCGCCGAGGATCACCACGTCCGCCGAGGTCCGCGGAGCTCCAGATCGGCCGGTCACCGGGACAACCAACCACACCCGCTCCCCGGGTTCGTGTGGCCCCGGGAAAGCGGGCCCCACGCTTCGCTCATGCATGAGTGGATCGTCGAATTCCGGGGCCCGGGCGGCCAGAAATCGACGATCCACTCATGCATGAGCAACTCGCGTCGGCCGCCGGGCCGAAGGGGATGGAGTCCACGGCCCGACAGCGGCATCCTGGCGGCATGCCGGAGGCGATACAGGTCGGGTCGGTGACGATCCCCGAGAAGGAGCTGACCTGGCGGTTCTCGCGATCCTCCGGCCCGGGGGGCCAGGGCGTGAACACCGCGGACTCCCGGGTGGAACTGGTCTTCGACCTCGCGAACTCCGAGGCCTTCTCCCCCGCGCTGCGGGACCGGGCCATGACCCGGCTCGGGAACCGCCTCGTCGACGGCACGATCGTGGTCGTCGCCTCCGAGAACCGGTCGCAGCTCCGCAACCGGGAGGCCGCCGCCGAGCGCCTGGCGGCGCTGCTCGCCGAAGCGACGGCCCCGCCCCCGAAGTCACGCCGACCCACCCGTCCCACCAAGGGCTCCACCGAACGCCGGCTCGACTCCAAGACCCGCCGGTCGCAGACCAAACGCCTGCGGCGCTCCACCGACGACTGACGATCGACGACCGACAGGCTGGGGGCGTGGCCCCGAAGCTGTTCCCCATGCTGTCCTGCGCGGATCTCGACCGTCGCCGGCCTTCGACGGCGGCCTGCCCCGTGAGGACCCCTTCGGCCCAGCACTCAGTCGGGGGCGACGATCCCGACCGCGCAGACCGTGCCGCCGTGCGCCGCGCCCAGGTGAGCCATCTGCGTCAGGACGTCGATCAGTTGGCCTCGGTCCGCGAGGACCGACACCGTCGCCGCGACGCCGAAGCCGCGCCCCCCGGCCTCGGCGTTCGGCTGGGCAACCCCCACCGTCCCGCCGGCGGCCGGCAACGCGGCCTCCAGCGCCTCGGCGGCAGCCACCGTCGGGCAGCGCCAGCTGACGTGGAGCTCCTGCGGGCTGCCGGGCGGCACCCCCCGTGCGGAGAGCGCGACCCACAGGCCGTCGCACACCTCGTCGAACGACTCCGGCGACCCCGACACCGCCGACACCTCCGTCACGCCAGCAACCGCACGATCGCGACGGTGCCGATCGTGACGATGATGCCGCGCAACACATTGGGCGGCAGCTTCCGCGCGACCGAAGCACCGCCGAACGCACCGACGATCGACCCGGCGGCGATCAGCCCCGCCACCGTCCAGTCGATCTCCTCGATGGCGATGAAAACAAGGGCCGCGACGCCGTTGGCCGTGAATGCGAGCACGTTCTTGATGCCGTTGAGCACCTGGAGATTCTCGGCCAGCAGCGTGCCGAGCAGGCCCATCAGCAGGACGCCCTGGGCCGCGCCGAAGTAGCCGCCGTAGATGCCGGTGGCCAGCACACCAAGAGCGAGCGCGAGGCCGCCGTGGTGCGGCAGTTCCCGCCGCGCCGTGAGGGCCGCGGTCAGCCGGGGCTGGAACACCACCAGCAGCAGGGCGACCCCGATCAGCACCGGGACGATCGTCTGAAACGCGCCCGCCGGCAGCGTCAGCAGCAGCAGGGCACCCGCGATCGCCCCGACGGTCGAGAACACACAGAGCCGTTTCAGCCGCTCGCGCTGCCCGGCGAGCTCACGGCGGTACGCCCACGCGGCGGCCGCGGACCCGGGCGCCAGGCCGACGGTGTTCGAGACGTTCGCGAGCACCGGCGGATAGCCCAACGCGATCAGGGTCGGGAAGGTGATCAGCGTGCCGGAACCGACCACGGCGTTGATCGCGCCCGCGGCCAGCCCGGCGATCGCGATCGCCAGCGCCTCCCAGAAGCTCAAGCGCGATCTGGCCGCTGCACGTTGCTGACGACGTTGCCGAGTCCTTCAAGCGCCTTGCCGAGTTCGCTGGGCACGATCCAGACCTTGTTCGCGTCGCCGCGGGCGATCTCGGGGAGCATCTGCAGGTACTGGTAGGCCAGCAGTTCCTGGTCCGGGTTGCCGTCGTGGATGGCCTGGAAGACGGTCGTGATCGCCTGCGCCTCACCCTGCGCCCGCAGGATCTGGGACTCGCGCTCACCCTCGGCCCGCAGGATCGCCGCGGCCCGCTCACCCTCGGCGGTGAGGATCTGCGACTGCTTGAAGCCCTCGGCCGTGAGGATGGAGGCGCGCTTGTCGCGCTCGGCGCGCATCTGCTGCTCCATCGCGCCCTGGATGGACTGCGGCGGGTCGATCGCCTTGAGCTCGACGCGATTGACCCGGAGGCCCCAGCGTCCGGTCGCCTCGTCGAGGACGCCGCGGAGCGCGGCGTTGATCTGGTCCCGCGAGGTGAGGGTCTGCTCCAGCGTCAGGCCGCCGACGACGTTGCGCAGGGTCGTCACCGTCAATTGCTCGACGCCGGAGATGTAGTCGGCGATCTCGTAGGTCGCGGCCTTGGGGTCCGTGACCTGGAAGTAGATGACGGTGTCGATGCTCACCACGAGGTTGTCCTCGGTGATCACCGGCTGCGGCGGGAACGAGACGACCTGCTCGCGCAGGTCGATCAGGGGACGGAGGCGGTCGATGAACGGCACCAGCAGGGTCAGGCCCGCATTCAGCGTGCGCGAGTACCGGCCCAGCCGTTCAACCACGCCGGCCCGCGCCTGGGGCACGATCCGGACCGCCCGGGAGAGCACGACGAGCACGAGTACCGCGACGGCCGCGACCGCAATGGTCAGTGGCAGGTTGTCCATCGGATCCCCTATCCGACGAGCGCAGTAGCGCCGTCGATCTTGAGCACGTCGAGCATCTGTCCTACCGCGAACGTGCTCGCACCGTCGTAGGACCGCGCGGACCACACCTCGCCGTTCAGCTTCACCCGCCCGGCGTGCGGCCCGACGTCCTCCAGCACCAGCGCCGGCTGCCCGACCAGGGCCGCGGTCCCGGTGCGGATCTCCGGGGTCGATTTCAGGTGGCGCAACGCGACCGGACGCAGGCCGCCGAGGCCCGCGAGCGCCACCACGATCGCGACCGCGATCTGGAGCGGGACGTTGCCGTCCGCGGCCGCGACACCGGCCGCCGACACCGCTCCGCCGGCCAGCATGATGAAGACCAGATCGAACGTGAAGGCCTCCGCCGCGGCCAGCGCAGCGGCAATCAGAACCCACCACACCCAGGCGTCCACGTGATCATCGTAGGGGCGAGGGCTGGTAAAACCCTCAACTAGACGGTTAGACCACTGCCTAGCGTCGCTTCATGGCCACCAAGATCCAGCCTCACCGACTCCGCATCGCCGCCGGGTTGACCCTCGCGATCGGCGCCACCTGGCTTGCGCCCACCATGGCAGCGAGTTCCGACACCTGGGACCGCCTCGCGCAGTGCGAGAGCGGGAAACGCTGGGACGCCAACACCGGAAACGGCTACTACGGCGGCCTCCAGTTCTCCGCCGGCACCTGGCTCGCCTACGGCGGGGCCCAGTTCGCCCCGAAGGCGCACCGGGCCACCCGGACACAGCAGATTCGCGTCGCCGAGCGCCTCCTCGCCGACCGCGGATGGGGCCCCTGGCCCGCCTGCTCGACCAAGCTCCGGCTGCGAGCGGCGGACGCCCTCGGCAACCCGTTCCCGGCGGCGAGTCCGGCGGCGAGTCCGGCGGCGAGTCCGGCCCCGACCCCGGCACCCACGCCGGCACCCGCGACCCCCACTCCCACGGTCACCCCGACGCCGAAGCCGCCGGCCGCGACGCCCCCCACGGCCGCCGCGCTGGCCGCCGCGCGGAAGAAGGCGACCAACACCGCGGCGCGCTATGTCAAGAAGCAGGCCGAGGCCGACCTCGCGCAGGACAAACTCGGCCGCGCGATCCGCAAGGCCCGGCTCGCGCCACCCGAACAGCAGGCGTCCCGCGCGCAGACGATCCAGCGTCTGCAGGGTGAGGCGACGATCGCGGCGCAGAAGGCAGCGATCGCCCGGGCGGGCGCGGACCGGGCCGCCCGCAAGCTGCAGGCCCTGCGGGCGGCGCTCTGAGCACCGACTCCGGTCGGGTCGCCGGGCTGTCGCGTGCGGCTGACAGCCCGAACAGGCGACCAGCGTGCGGTCGGGTCAGCCCGAGGCGAGGTGCAGGCGCTCGCGCGCCAGCCGGGCGCTGTAGCGGCCCGCGTCGAACGTGAGCTCGAGGGTCAGGCCGAAGCAGGCGGTCAGGTTCGCGGAGGTCAGCGCGCGTTCCATCGGCCCCGCGGCGACGACCTTGCCCTCGCGGAGCATGAGGACGTGGGTCATGCCCGCGGGGATCTCCTCGACGTGGTGGGTGACCATGATCATCGCCGGCGAGCTCGCGTCGAGGGCGAGGTTGGAGAGCCGGCGGACCAGGTCCTCCCGGCCGCCGAGGTCGAGGCCGGCGGCCGGCTCGTCGAGGAGCACCAGCTCGGGGTCGGGCATCATCGCGCGGGCGATCTGGACCCGCTTGCGCTCGCCCTCGGACAGGGTTCCGTAGGTCCGCTCGGCCAGATGCAGCACGCCGAGGGCGCGGAGCAGGACCTCCGCGCGCTGCCGGTCGAGGTCGGTGTACTTCTCGCGCCACCGGCCGACCATCCCGTAGGACGCGGTCAGCACGACGTCGCGAACGAGCTCGTTGCGCGGGAGCCGGTCGGCGAGCGACGCGCTGGCCAGGCCGACGCGCGTGCGCAGCTCCGAGACGTCGGTCTCGCCCAGTGCCTCGCCCAGGATCGCGGCCCAGCCCGACGTCGGGTGCAGCTGGCCGGCGACGACCTGCAGCAGCGTCGTCTTGCCGGCGCCGTTGGGTCCGAGCACGATCCAGCGCTCGCCCTCGCTGATCTCCCAGGTGACCTCGTCCAGGAGGCGCTTGCCGCTGCGTGCAACGACGATCTCGGCCAGATCCAGGACCAGCGTCATACCCGCCAAGTTACGCGACCAGGTCCCCGGGAAACGCGCAACGCACCGTCAAGGGGATGTGGCAGTACGCACCCGCACCCACCGCTTACGCTGATTCGATGGACGGCGGCATCCGCGCGGGACGATTCGTGGCCTGGGGCAACGCCGTGCTCGCAGGCCTGGTCTCCCCCGACACCGCCGCGGAGCGGATCTGCGGCCGCGACAGCTGCCACCGGGTCCTGAACTGGGCCGGTCAGGACGCCGACACCCTGACGGTCGCGCTGGCCCGGCTCCGCACCGCCGGCGCCACGGGGCTGCGCCTGGTCCTGCCGGTGCCCGGTGACGTGCTCGGGCTGCCCGGCCCCGCCGCTTTCAACGTCGATGCGCTCGCGGCGGGGGAGGCCGTGCTGATCGACGGCAGCCCCGACAGCGGCGACGGTTGGGGGCTGATCCCCACGGTGCTCGACGAGAACCTCGATCACTGCCCCGGCACCGCCGTGCACTGGCAGGCGGCGCGCGTGAACACCGGCCCGGGCGATCAGCCGACCCTCGGCGAGGCGGAACGCGAACTGGCCGAGACGATGCGCGCGGCCACCGACGCCCTCGATGCCCTCGACGTCGCGCGCTGGCGGCCCGAGGCCGCGGACCGGATCTCCGAGATCCGATCCGGGGCGAAGACCGACCTCCTCGCCCCCGGCTATCCGGCGCGGGCGCACCGGGTCCTCGCGCTCGCCCAGCGCGTCGCGGCCATCGCCCAACTCGCCGCCGACGACGACGGCGCTGCGTTCAACCTGGGCGGCATGGCCGGACGCGACGCCGAGTTGCGGGCGCTCATCCGGGCCGCCCGCCGTGCGCAGTTGGCGGCCTACAACTGCGCGGCCGGTCAGGACGCCAGGCTCGCGTAGAGCTGGTGGGTGCGGGCCGCGATCTCGGTCCAGGAGAACTGCGAAACCGCACGTTCCCGTCCGGCCTTGCCCATCGCACCGGCCCGCTCCGGGTCCCGCAGGAGCGCATTGACCGCCGCGGCGATGTCGGCGGCGAAGGCCTCCGGGTCCCGCGGGGTGCCGGTGCCGTCCTCGACCTGGTCGATCGGGATGAGGATGCCGGTCTCGCCGTCGGCGACGACCTCAGGAATGCCGCCGGTCGCGGTCGCGACCACGGCGGTCTCGCAGGCCATCGCCTCCAGGTTCACGATGCCCATCGGCTCGTAGACCGAGGGGCAGACGAACACGGCGGCCGAGCTGATCAGCTCGATGAGCTCCGGGCGGGGCAGCACCTCGGAGATCCAGTGCACGCCGCCGCGGTCGGCCTTCAGCCCGTCGATCAGCTCGGACACCTCGGCCGCGATCTGCGGGGTGTCGGGGGCGCTCGCGCACAGCACCAACTGCGCGTCGGAATCGAAGTCGCGCACCGCGTGCAACAGGTGCGGCAACCCCTTCTGCCGCGTGATGCGCCCGACGAACAGGACGATCGGACGTTCCGGGTCGATGCCCTGACGCTGGATCAGATCGGCGTAGTCGCGCGGCGCGTACTCATCGGTGTCGATGCCGTTGTGGATCACCCGGACCTTGTCCGGGTCCACGTCCGGGTAGCACCGCAGAACGTCCGCGCGCATGCCGGCCGAGACGGCGATGACCGCATCCGCCGCCTCGACGGCGGTCCGCTCCACCCAACGCGAGAGCTCGTACCCGCCCCCGAGCTGCTCGGCCTTCCACGGCCGCAGCGGCTCCAGGGAGTGGGTGGTCATCACGTGCGGGACCCCGTGCAGCAACTTCGCCACGTGGCCCGCCATGTTGGCGTACCAGGTGTGGGAGTGCACCACGTCCGCGCCGTCGCACCCGGCCGCGATCTCCAGGTCGACGCCAAGGACGCCGAGCGCCGAGTTCGCACCCTCCAGCCCGCCGGGCACCCGGTAGGCCGCGACGCCCTCGCCGTCGCGAGGCCCGCCGAAGCAGCGCACCCGGACGTCGGTCAGCCGGCGCAGCTCGCGCGCCAGGTATTCGACGTGGACTCCGGCACCGCCGTAGACCTCCGGGGGGTACTCCCGGGTGAGCAGATCGACCCGCATTCACGGAAAGGTACTAGTGCGCGCTGCGCCCCCGCCGGGGGACTAACCTCACGGCATGGCATCGCCCCGCGTTCTTGCGATGGTCCTCGCCGGTGGCGAGGGCAAGCGGCTCATGCCGCTGACCGGCGACCGGGCGAAGCCGGCGGTCCCCTTCGGCGGGATCTACCGCCTCGTCGACTTCGTCCTCTCCAACCTGGTCAATGGCGGCTACCTCAAGATCGTCGTGCTGACGCAGTACAAGAACCACAGCCTGGACCGGCACATCTCCCGGACCTGGCGGATGTCCTCGCTGCTCGGCAACTACGTCACCCCGGTGCCCGCCCAGCAGCGGCGCGGACCGCACTGGTTCGCCGGGTCGGCGGACGCGATCTTCCAGAACCTCAACCTGATCGACGACGAGCAGCCCGAGCACGTGATCGTCTTCGGGGCCGACCACATCTACCGGATGGACCCCCGGCAGATGGTCGCCCAGCACATCGAGTCCGGCATGGGGGTCACGGTGGCCGCGGTCCGCCAGCCCCGGGACATGGCCGACCAGTTCGGCGTGATCACGGCCGACTCCACCGGCTCCCGCATCGAGCAGTTCCTGGAGAAGCCGACGGATCCCCCCGGGCTGCCGGACTCCCCCGACGAGATCCACGCCTCGATGGGCAACTACGTCTTCAAGACCTCCACGCTCGTCCGCGCGGTCACCGAGGACGCGATGGACCCGAGTAGCCGCCACGACCTCGGAGGCAACATCATCCCCAGGCTGGTGGCCCAGGGGCAGGCCGGCGTCTACGACTTCTCCCGCAACGAGGTGCCCGGTCCGCCCGGCCGCGAGATCGCGTACTGGCGCGACGTCGGGACGCTGGACGCGTTCTACGAGGCCCACATGGACCTGATCTCGGCCAACCCCGCGTTCAACCTCTACAACCGTGAGTGGCCGATCTACACCCTGCAGGACCCCTGGCCGCCGGCCCGCTTCGTCGGCGGGACCGAGGGCGTCACCGGCCACGCGGTCGAATCGATGGTCTCCGACGGCGCGCAGGTCGCCGGCTCGGTGGAGCGCTCAGTCCTCTCCCCCGGCGTGGTGATCGGCCGTAAGGCGAGTGTCGAGGGCTCCGTGCTGCTCGACGGCGTCAAGATCGGGCAGGACGCGGTGATCCGCAACGCGATCCTGGACAAGAACGTGATCGTGCCGGACGGCTTCCAGCTCGGCGTCCACGACAAGGACGCCGACCTCAAGCGCGTGACGATGACCGACGAGGGCATCCGGGTCGTGGCGAAGGGCACCACCCTCGAGCTGCCCTGAGGTTGCGGGTCACTCGGAGCGAGCGGCGCGGATCAACCGGCGTAGCGGCTCCCACAGCGCGGGCGGGGCGGCCAGGACGTCCCCCTGCAGCGGCACGACGTCGCTCGGCCCGTCGAGATTGCCGACGACACCGCCCGCTTCCAGGACCAGCAGCACACCCGCGGCGTAGTCCCAGAGCTGCACCGCGGGAATCCACGCCGCGTCGACGCGGCCGGTGGCCAGCTCTGCCAGCCCGACGGCGGCGCTGCCGCCGCGGCGTACGTCCCGCACGCACGGAATCAAGGCCGCCAGGGTGCGCGCCGCGTACCGCTTCTGCTCGGAGCGACCGAGGTTGAGTTCGATGAGGGCTCGGCTCAGGTCGGTCTGCGCAAGCGGCGGTACCCGCGCGCCGTTCACCCACGTCCCGCCGCCCGCGAAGGCCTCGGTCGTCCGGCCCAGCGCCGGCTCGGAGACGACCGCCGCCAACACCCGACCGGCCTCGGTGGTCGCGGCTACGCTCACCGCCCAGTCCGGACGCCCATAGAGGTAATTCGTGGTGCCATCGATCGGGTCAACGGCCCAGCGGACGCCCGTGGTGCCGGTTGTCGTCCCTGCCTCCTCCCCGAGAACCGCGTCGTCCGGTCGCAGTCGGGCCAGGACCACGCGCACCGCGGCCTCGCTGTCGCGGTCGGCCGCGCTGACGAGGTCGTCGGTGCCGTCGGCCTTCTCTGCGACGCGGAGAAGATGGGCTCGCCGCTGCCAGTCGATCGCCACCCGCGCGCCGGCCGCGGCGGCCTCGCGGGCCACCGCGAGGAGACTCTCGGGGGCGACCGGACGCGCAGCCTGATCAGCGTCCGCCACTGCGCACGACTACCCCGCCGCGACCGGGAAATGTCCGGCCGGGCGGCCGAAACCGGGGCGAGCGGCCCCGGTAGCGTTGGGCGCGATGGCCAGCGACCGCACCCTGCTCGTGACGATCGGCGGACGCGACCGGCCCGGCGTCACCGCCGCGCTGTTCGACGCACTCACCGGGTACGACGTCGAGGTGCTCGACGTCGAGCAGGTCGTGCTGCGGGGCCGGCTCGTGCTCGGAGTGCTGGTCGCACCCGGCACCGAGGAGGGCGGTCTACGTGTCGCGGTGACCAAGGTCGCGAACGAGCTCGGCATGGATGTGGAGATCGCCTCCGGCGCCGGCGACAATCAGCCGCGCCGCGACGGCCGGCTGCACGTGACTGTGCTCGGGCATCCGCTGCGCACCGCCGCGATGGCCGGCGTCGCCGCCCGGATCGCCGAGTGCGGCGCCAACATCGACCGGATCATGCGCCTGTCGCGGCATCCGGTGACCAGCCTGGAGCTCGACATCTCCGGCGCGCAGGACACCGAGGCGCTGCGGATCGCGCTCGCCGCCGAGGCCTCCGCGCGGGGCGTCGACATCGCGGTCCACCCGGCCGGCCTGCACCGGCGCGGCAAGCGCCTCGTGGTGATGGACGTCGATTCCACGCTCATCCAGGGCGAGGTGATCGAGATGCTGGCCGACCACGCCGGACACGGCGCGCAGGTCGCGGAGATCACCGAGGCCGCCATGCGCGGCGAGCTGGATTTCGAGCAATCGCTGCGCGCCCGGGTGGCCCTTCTGCAGGGGCTGGACGCCACGGCGATCGATGCGGTCCGCGCGGCGGTCCAGCTCACTCCCGGCGCCCGCACCCTGATCCGCACCCTCAAACGTCTCGACCACGAGGTGGCGATCGTCTCCGGCGGCTTCACCCAGATCACCGACGGCCTCGTCGAAGAACTGGGGCTGAACTACGCGGCGGCGAACACCCTCGAGATCGTCGACGGCAAGCTGACCGGAGGCCTGGTCGGGCCTGTGGTCGACCGCGCGTTCAAGGCCCGCGCCCTCGAGCAGTTCGCGGTCCTGGCCGGAGTCCCCCTGGCCCAGACGGTTGCGATCGGCGACGGGGCCAATGACCTCGACATGCTTGCCAAGGCCGGGCTCGGCGTGGCCTTCAACGCCAAACCCCTGGTGCGCCGGCAGGCCCAGGCTGCGATCAACGTCCCGTACCTCGACGCGCTGCTGTTCCTGCTCGGCATCTCGCGCGAAGAGGTCGAGGCCGCTGACGCCGGGGATGCGCTGCTTCAGAGCTGAAGCTGCTCACGCAGGAAGGCGAGAGTGCGGTCCATCGAGGTGTCCCATTCGCCGTAGAAGGTGTGCCCCTCGCCGGGGTAGGTGACCAGTTCGCTGTCCGCCCCGGCGCTCTGCAGGGCGCGCTGGGTCGCGGTGGCCCAGCGGTACGGGCAGGTGTCGTCGACCCGGCCGTGGTGGATGAGCAGCGGGTCCGAGATGCGGTCGAAGTACGTGCGCGCCGAGACGCCGGCCCAGAACCCCGGCGCCGCCTCCGGGGTGCCGTACTCGTCGTAGATGTCGTCGGCCGCGCCCGGACGGCTGCGCGCGGTGAAGTGCTCGACGTTTTCGTGGAGGAGCGAACTGACGGAGGCGTAGATCACCGCGGCCTCGACGAGGTCGGGATACGCCACCAACGCGTTCAACGTGACGCCGCCGCCCATCGAGCGGCCGAGCATCGCCATCTTGTCGGGGTCGACGTAAGGCTCCTGCTCCAGGGCCAGCACCGCCCCGATGGCGTCACGGGTGTAGCCGAGCCGACTCTCGCGGTCGAAGTCGTCGACAGGTTCGTCGGAGCCGGCGTGCCCCCGGTAATCCGTGTGCAGCACCACGAACCCGGCCCGGGCCAGGCGGTCCTGCTCACGCGCGAGCCCCTGGCCCGGGTTGTAGGCGTCGGGGTCGATGTAGCCGTGGTTCAGCACGATCCCCGGGAACGGCCCCTCTCCGCGGGGGCGCAGCAGCACGCCCGAGATCGTCAGGTCTCCGGCGGAGTAGGTGACCCGCGACCGCGTGTACTCGGAGTTGCGCGATTCGACGGCCACCTGCCGGATCTGGCCGGCCGCGAATTCCTCCCGCATCAGTGCGGGCAGCGAACGCTCATCGGTCACCGCCGGCAGGTCCGCGCGCGGGCTCGCGCTCGGCGACGACGAAACAGCGGCCGTGGGCCCAGCGCCGTCCGGCTGGACCCTGGGCTCCGAACCGCCGCCGGTGCACGCGGCCAGGGCGAACAGCGCCGCCAACAGCGTCGCGCCGATGGCGGGCGAAGGCGGGCCGGAAATCCGGATCAGCCCCGTGCCACCACGTACTCGGTGAGGGCGCCGCACCCCTCGGCGAGGTCCGCCCACTTCCCCTCGAACTCCAGGACGGCGAGCCCGGCGGTGGCGAGGTGCTCGCGGGCCTCGCGCACCAGCGCCTCCGGGCCGGAACCCGCCAGGGTGAGCACGAGGTAGAACAGGCCCGGGTTGTGACCCACCAAGAGGAGCGTCTTCACCTCGGCGGGGGTGTCACGCAGCAGGACCATGAGGTCCGGGACATCGGCGTGGTACGCCCCGCGTTCGTAGGTCGTGGCGATGCCGTCCTCGAGCTCGGTCGCGGCCAACACCCAGGTCTCCTTGGCGCGCGTGGCGGTCGAGCAGACCGTGAGGTCCGGGGCGAGCTTCGCTTCAGCCAGCCAACGGCCGGCAGCGATGGCGTCGGCGCGTCCGCGCGCACTCAGCGGACGTTCGTGGTCGGTGGTGCTCCCGCGTTCGGCCTTGGCGTGCCGAAGGATGACCAGGCGGCGCTTCACCCGTTCTTCGCTCCCCACGACGCGAGGAGGAACAGGACCAGGAAGAGGATGGCCATCGAGCCCAGCACAATCACGACCTGCCGGCCGCTGCGGGCCGGCAACGGGTCACCGGGTCGGCCGAGACGTGGTGGCTCGGTCGCCGGGCCCGGCCCGCGGGTGTTTCCGTCGTCCATCGGCTCAGTCAATCACGACCGTCGGGGGGCTCCGCTCCCCGACCACCCCCCGGACAAGCGCCTCTTCCGACGAGGAGCGCGGTCTTCACCTGCGCGTCAGCCGCCCATGGCGTGGACACCGCCGTCGACGTGGACGATCTCGCCCGTGGTCGCCGGGAACCAGTCCGAGAGCAGGGCGACGCAGGCCTGGGCGGCGGGGACCGGGTCGTTCAGGTCCCAGTGCAGCGGAGCGCGCTCGTTCCAGACGTTCTCGAACTCGTCGAAGCCGGGGATGGACTTGGCGGCCATGGTGCGGATCGGGCCGGCCGCGACCAGGTTCGCCCGGATGTTCTCCGGGCCCAGGTACTTGGCCAGATATCGGTTGCACGACTCCAGCCCGGCCTTGGCCACGCCCATCCAGTCGTACTTCGGCCAGGCGATCGTGGCGTCGAAGGTGAGCCCGACGACCGAGGCGCCGGAGGCCGGGAACAGCGGCTTGGCCGCCATCGCCAGCGACTTGTACGAGTAGGTGGAGACGTGAAGCGCGGTGGCCACGTCCTCCCACTCGGTGCTCAGGAAGTTGCCGCCGAGCGCGGCCTCGGGCGCGAACCCGATCGAGTGCACGACGCCGTCCAGGCCGTCGAGGCCGGCTGCGCGCACGTTGTCCGCGAGTGCGGCCAGGTGCCCGGGGTCGGTCACGTCGAGCTCGATCACTTCGGCGGGCTTCGGAAGCCGGCCGGCGATCCGCCCGGTGAGCCGCAGCACCCGCCCGTAGGAGGACAGCACGACCTGCGCGCCCTCCTCCTGCGCGAGGCGCGCGACGTGAAAGGCGATCGAGGCGTCGGTGAGCACGCCCGTGACCAGGATCCGCTTGCCGTCCAGCAGCGACATGTCTTCCTCTCGATCTGACGGGGTGTCAGAAAATTCTCAGTGACCCATGCCCAAACCGCCGTCCACCGGGATCACGGCCCCGGTGATGTACGCCGCATCAGGTCCGGCCAGGAACACGCAGGCGCCGGCGATCTCCTCCACCTGGCCGTAACGCGTCAACGGCACCGAGGCGAGGATCTGCTTCTGCCGGTCCTCCGTGAGCTCCGCCGTCATCGCGGTCTCGATGAACCCCGGCGCGATCACGTTGGTCGTGATCCCGCGCGAACCGAGTTCGCGCGCCATCGAACGCGCCATGCCGATCAGCCCGGACTTCGAGGCGGCGTAGTTGACCTGCCCGGGCGAGCCGAGCAGCCCGACCACGGAGGAGATGAAGATGATGCGGCCCTTGCGCTGACGCAGCATCGACTTCGAGGCCCGCTTCGCGACGCGGAAGGCTCCGGTGAGGTTCGTGTCGATGACCGCGGTGAAGTCTTCCTCGCTCATCCGCAACAACAGCGTGTCGCGGGTGATCCCGGCGTTGGCCACGACGATCTCGATCGGTCCGTGCGCCTCCTCGGCCGCGGCGAAGGCCGCGTCGACGGCCGCGCCGTCGGTGACGTCGCAGACCACGCCGAGGACGCCCTTGGGCAGCTCACCGCTCCGGTAGGTCACGGCGACCTTGTCGCCGGCCTCCACGAACGCCTCCGCGATGGCGCGGCCGATCCCCCGATTCCCCCCGGTCACCAGTACGGAACGGCTCACGTGGCGTCTCCTCGCGGTCGCGTCAGTCGGGACGGATGTTCTTCCAGACGCTATCGAGCCCTCCGTTCGGCTCGATTCGGTGGGACCTCCGGCCCGACTTCTCCGCCGGCCTCGCGCCGCTCGTTGCCGTCCCGACCGCCCTGGCCGCCGCCTCCGGCACGGTGGAGTCGATCACCCGGGACGGGGTGTCGGTCGAGAGAGCCACGTCCAGACCACCTGCGACGACGGCGAGATCCGCTGGTCGGTGTGGGACCTGCCCGACGAAGGCGACCAACCGCCTCATCGCCGTCGCCGTTCCCGGCGATTCGCTGCCTAGGGTGGGTCCGTGACCCAGAACCTCGACGAGGCCTTCCTCGCCCTCCCCGCCCGCGCCCTGGCCGACGCCGCCCTGGACCGCGCCCGCTCCCTCGGGGCGACCTCCGCGGATTTCCGCCTCGAACGTGTCCGCAACCAGGCGATCCGCCTGCGCGACACCCGGTTGGAGTCCAGCTCGGATTCCGAGGACGTCGGCTTCGCGGTGCGCGTGGTGGTCGACGGGACCTGGGGCTTCGCCTCGGGTATCGCGCTCACCCCGGCGGCTGCGGTGCGCGTCGCCGAGCAGGCCGTCGAGGTCGCCCGCACCTGCCGCCCGGTCAACACCGAGCCGGTGGAGCTGGCGCCGGAGCCGACGTATCCGGACGCCGTCTGGGTTTCCGCCTACGACGTCGATCCCTTCTCGATCCCGGAGAGCGACAAGATCGCGCTGCTCGCGGACTGGAGCAACCGGGTGTTGTCCGCTCCCGGTGTTTCCCATGTCGACGCCGAGGTCCTCGCGGTGCTGGAGAACAAGTTCTACGCCGACCTGGCGGGCACCTCGACCACGCAGCAGCGGGTGCGGATCCAGCCCAACCTGAACGCCACCGCGATCGATGCCGAGTCGGGCCGATTCGAGACCATGGACACGTTGGGGCCGCCGGCCGGTCGCGGGTGGGAGTACACGCAGGGCACCGGCTGGGACTGGGACGCCGAGCTCGCGGCCCTCCCCGGCCTCCTCGCGGAGAAGCTCGCGGCCCCGTCGGTCGAGCCGGGCGACTACGACCTGCTGATCGACCCCACGAACCTGTGGCTGACCATTCACGAGTCGATCGGGCACGCCACCGAGCTCGATCGCGCGCTGGGCTACGAGGCCGCGTACGCCGGTACGTCGTTCGCCACTCCCGACAAGCTGAACAAGCTCAAGTACGGCTCGTCGATCATGAACGTCACCGGGGACCGCACCGTCGAGCACGGCCTTGCGACGATCGGCTGGGACGACGAGGGCGTGGCCACCCAGTCCTGGCCGATCGTCTCCGCGGGCGTGCTGGTGGGTTACCAGCTCGACCGCCGCATCGCCGCCCGTACCGGGCAGACGCGGTCCAACGGGTGCGCCTTCGCGGACTCGCCCGGTCACACACCGATCCAGCGGATGGCCAACGTGTCGTTGCAGGCCGCGCCGGACGGCCCGTCGACGGCGGAACTCATCGCCGGGGTCGAGCACGGCATCTACGTCGTCGGCGACAAGAGCTGGTCGATCGACATGCAGCGCTACAACTTCCAGTTCACCGGGCAGCGGTTCTTCGCGATCCGCAACGGCAAGCTCGCGGGCCAGGTGCGCGACGTCGCCTACCAGGCCACGACCACGGACTTCTGGGGCTCGATGGCCGCGGTCGGCGGGCCCCAGACCTACCTGCTCGGCGGCGCGTTCAACTGCGGCAAGGGCCAACCCGGCCAAGTCGCCGCGGTGTCCCACGGCTGTCCCGTCGCCCTGTTCCGTGGCGTGCGCGTTCTCAACACCCTCGCGGAGGCCGGCCGATGAGCCCGCAGATGATGGACCCTCAGGAGATCGTCGAGAAGGCACTCGCGCTGTCCACCGCCGACGGCTGCCAGGTTCTGGTGTCCGAGGACAGCGACGCCAACCTGCGCTGGGCCGGCAACACCCTGACCACGAACGGGGTGAGCCGCTCCCGCGGCGTCACCGTGATCTCCACCGCGGGTGGCGCCGTCGGCGTCGTGTCACGCAGCAACCCCGACGTCGACGACCTGGCCGAGTTGGTACGCGCGGCCGATGACGCGGCCCGCCGCAACGACCCGGCCGAGGACGCCGGGCCGTTGGTGACACCCGATCAGGCCGCGACCGGCACCGGCTGGGACGAGGCCCCGGCCGAGACCACGATCGGGGTGTTCTCCGATTTCGCCACCGCCCTGGGCTCGGCCTTCGATCGGGCCCGCGCCGCGGACCGGCTGCTGTTCGGCTTCGCGTCGCACAACCTGAGCACGGTGTACCTGGGCACCTCGGCCGGCGTGCGACTGCGGCACGTGCAGCCCACCGGCAAGGTCGAGATCAACGGCAAGTCCGTGGACTACTCCCGCTCGGCGTGGGCCGGGGTCGCCACCCGCGACTTCTCCGACGTGGACGTCGCCGCGCTGGATTCCGAACTCTCCGAGCGCCTCGACTGGGCGGCGAACCAGATTTCGCTGGAGGCCGGCACCTACGAGACGATCCTGCCGCCGAGCGCGATCGCGGACCTGATGATCTACGCCTACTGGACGGCCGCCGGCCGCGACGCCGCGGAGGGCCGGACGGTCTTCTCCGCCCCCGGTGGCGGCACCCGGGTCGGCGAGCGCCTCACCGACGCCAAGCTGACTCTGCGCAGCGATCCGGCCGAACCCGGCCTGGAGTGCTGCCCGTTCGCCGTCGCGGCCGCGTCGTCGTCCTTGTCGTCGATCTTCGACAACGGGCTCGCGGTGGGCGCCACGGACTGGATCCGCAACGGCGAACTGACGAACCTCATTCACACACGCTCCACCGCCGCCACGACCGGCGGCAGCGTCGCCCCGCCGATCGACAACCTCATCCTCGCCGCGGACTCCCCCGGGCCCGCGCTCTCCGACATGATCGCCGGCACCTCACGCGCCCTGCTGCTGACCTGCCTCTGGTACATCCGCGAGGTGGACGCGCAGACGCTGCTGCTGACCGGCCTGACCCGCGACGGCGTCTATCTGGTCGAGAACGGCAAGGTCGTGGGGGCGGTGAACAACTTCCGCTTCAACGTCTCTCCCGTCGACCTGCTCGCGCGGATGGTCGAGATCGGCCCGACGCAGCAGACCCTCCCCCGCGAGTGGAGTGACTACTTCACCCGCGCCGCGATGCCCCCGGTCCGCGTCGACGGCTTCCTGATGAGCTCGGTCTCACAGGCCTCATGAGTACCCACCAGGGCGTGTCACGCCCTGGTGGGTATCAGCGGGGGATGTGGAGGATGGCGGCGGTCGGGGTGATCCAGAGTTCCTCGCCGAGCAGTTCGGCGGTGCCGTCGACGATCAGGGCGTGCTTCGTCGGGTCGCTGTTCGGATAGAGCAGCGCCACGACCTTGCCGTCCGCCGCCTTCTGGGTCCCGGCCCCGGCCTTGTCGACCACCAGCCGCGGACCCTCCTCCAGCCGCGGCCGCTGCGCGAGGAACCGCGGCTGGCCGGAAGCGGAGACGCTCACCAGGAACGACAGGTCATAGTTCGCGAGGGTGTCGGGCAGGTCGGAGATCGCAACCGGGATGCTCATGCGGATCAGACTAAGAGGGAGCCCGCACAGCAACGCGCCCGCCGTCCCGGCGGGCCGGGAGGCGGGCGCGTGACCGCTCGCGCGATCCGGAACTACCGGAAGTTCTTGGCGTGCGCCGGGCAGTAGAGCGTCGAGGCGCCCAGCAGGAACGCCTTGCTCTGCTGACGGGTGTAGCCACCACCGGAGGCGACCTCGGCGACCATCTTGCTCGGCGAGTAACCGGCGTTCAGGAAGTCACAGCCCTGCGAAGCGGCGGTGGCCGGGCTGCTCGCGGCCGAGACCTTGATGCCGACCGCCTTCAGGTATCCGATGAGTTCGGCCCGCTTCTCCCCGGTGTCGAGGGTGCCGGCCTTCGGGAGCGCGCCGGCGAGCTGAACGGCCTTCTCCGAGTAGGTCAGCGGCTTGGGCGCAACTGCCGCGGGCTTCGCAGCGGCGGCAGGCGCGCCGGAGTTGTTCGCGGTGCCGGCCAGAGGGTCGGTACCGCTGCTGCCGCCGAAGGCCATGTAGAGGCCGGCGATCAACGCGGTCACCACAACGCTGAGCAGAACGACGCGGGCGGCGGTGCGGCCGAAGGTCTCCTTCTCGGCGTGCTCCGACTCGGGCGCGTACTCGCGGTCCAGCATCAGACTCATGGGGTCCCCTTCCGTCCACCAGGTGTCAGGACCTCCGACGCGGGCTGGAGGTCGACGGATCCCCGAATCCCCAAAAACCTCAAACGGTGTACCGCGCGTCAGGACTCGGCTGCGGAGCGTGATCGCGCGGTGGCCCAGATCAGCCAGATCATGAGTACGACTCCCATTGCCGCGCCGAGCCCGAAGATCCAGCGGAAGCCCTCGTCGCTCGCCATCCCGCCGACGCTGTGCGCGGCCAGCAGGGCGCCGACCGTGGCGGACGCGATCGATCCGCCCACCTGACGCAGCACGCCGTTGGCCGCCATCGAGCTGCCCAACTGCTCCGAGGGCACCGCCCCGAGCAGCAGCAGCGGCATCGTGCTCAGCGCCACGCCGACGCCGATTCCCAGCACGAGCATGCCGACCAGCAACTGCCACGTCTCGGCGTGCCACGCCAGCAGCGCGGAATTGGCGCCGACGACGGCCGCGGCGCCGACGACCAACACAGCGCGCGGCCCGAGCCGCCGGGAGAGCCGGATCCCGAACCGGCTCGCCGCCTGGCTCCCGATCGAGAGCGGCAGGATCACGAAGCCGGCCGCGAACGCGCCCAGGCTCGGCCCGTAATCGGCGCCCTCCGGGCTCTGCGCCAGCGTGCCCGTCGCCGCGAACGAGCCGAACATCGCCAGCCAGAAGGTCAATCCCGAGACCTGCGCCAGGCGCACGTCGGGCAACCGGAGCAGGTCCAGCCGGATCAGCGGCGCCGGCGCGCGCAGTTCCCACCACACCCAGGCCGTCAGCAGGACGGCGCTGAGGGCCAGCAGGCCCAGCGTGGCCGGGGACGACCAGCCCCACCGGCCACTTTCGGCCAGGGCCAGCAGGCCGCTCCCGAGCCCGGCGCCGAGCAGGACGACGCCACCGACGTCGAAGGGGTCCGTCGGCGGACGCCGCGGCCCCGAGGCCGGGACCACGAACGGCACGACCGCCAGGCCGCTCGCGGCGAACGCCACCGCGATCCAGAAGGCGATGCGGTAGTCGCCGTACTCGGCCACGGCTCCGGTCAGCGGATACCCGATCCCGATGCCGGTCACCGCCGTCACCGACAGCGCGGCGACCCCGGACTGCAGACGCTCCATCGGCAGGTGCTTGCGCGCGAGCGTCATCGTCACCGGCACGATGCCGAAGGTGACGCCTTGCAGCGCGCGTCCCAGCAGCAGGACCCAGAAGTACGGAGCCGTGGCCGCGAGCAGCGATCCGACCAGCACGACCACGAGCACGCCGAGCAGCACCTTGCGGGGATCACCCCGGTCGGCCAGCCGCCCGAGCACCGGGGTGGCCACTGCCGCCGTGAAGGTCGAGACCGTCAGGATCCATTGCCCGGTGGACAACGACACGCCTTGATCCGCCGAGATGGTCGGGATCAACAGCACGCCCAGCGAACTGATCACGGCCGTGCACAGGCCGCAGTAGATCAGGACCGGGAGAAGAAACCTCGACGGCCGGGACGGGGACTCCGGCGGGGTGCCCGCCGCCACCTAACGGACCGTCAGGCCCGCGCCAGCCGTGGGCGCAGCGCCGATCACGGGTCTTCGAGACGGAAGCCGAGCTTCATGCCCACCTGGTAGTGGTCGAGCTGGCCGTCGCGGACGTAGCCGCGAATTTCGGTCACCTCGAACCAGTCGATATGGCGCAGGGTCGCGCTCGCCCGGGCGATGCCGCTGCGGATCGCGTTCTCGATGCTCTCGGGCGAAGTGCCCACCAGCTCGGTGATCCGGTACGTACGGTCCGACATCACTCACTCCCTGTTCTGCGTCGCCTGGGTTCGCCCAGCCGGAAACTGCTTCCGGCATCGTCTCGCGGGCCCACCGCCCGGCGCACAGCGGCACCCGGGATCGCCGGGCGACCGATTCGGACGTACCGTGACGGAGTGAGCCGCGGCAGCCGCCAGAAGAGGGACCAGGAGGTCTTCTCCGTCTCCGGTGTGCGGTCGAGCCTCACCGACGACGTCCGGGTACGCACCCGCAAGTACGCCATCTCGATGGCCGTGCGCACCGGATGCTTCCTCGGCGCGATCGTCGCCGAAGGGCCCCTGCGGTGGATCCTGTTCGCCGGCGCCATCGTGCTGCCTTACGTCGCCGTGGTCGTCGCCAACGGCGGCCGCGAGCCCGGCCGGGACAACCTGCCCCCGATCCAACTGCCGCTCCGGACCCAGCTGCCCCCGCTTCAACGCGAGGATGGCTCATGACTTCCTCGAACAGCCGGATTCAGGCCTGAAACGCGTGTAATACTCGCGTCACGCCTGGAGGAACGTGCTCGCCCAGGCCCCGGAACGCAACGCCGGGCGGCTTCCCCCGTGGCCGCCCGGCGTTGCTCTGGAGAGGTCGCGCTCCGCGCGCCGACGCTGCGCGCGCAACGGCTGGGGCGGACGAGTCGCTCTGCCGCAAATGCCCCGAATGGGCGACTCGCGTTGATGCCGCGATGTGCAGCCCCGAAGATGCCAGCCAAGGGCGGCACCATTCAGGGGGAATCATGCGGGTCGGTATCGCGGCACTGGCGTTGGCGATCGGGGCCGTCGGGCTGACGGGTTGTTCGGGGACGTCCTCGGCGTCGCAGTTGAACAGCGCGCTGACCGCGATGGAGGCCGGAGACCTCGCCACGGCCACCGGGATCTACCAGGAGATCCTCACCTCGGACGCGGACAACAAGGTCGCCCTGTTCAACCTCGGGGTGATCGCCGACGAGGCCGGGGACAAGGCGGCCGCCGAGAACTACTACCGGCGCACCATGACCCTCGACGATCAGTTCGGGGATGCGATCTTCAACCTCGGGCTGCTCCGCTACGACGCCGGCGATGCGCAGGGCGCGGCCGATCTGTACCGCCGGATGACCCAGCTCGAGCCGGAGGACGCGTACTCACACCTGAACCTCGGACTCGCACTGACGCAGCTCGGTCAGGCCGAGCAGGCCCAGCCCGCCTTCGACCGCGCACTGCAACTCGACAACACCCTCGCGGCCGAGCTGGACCAGGCCCGCACCGAGGCAGCGGCCAAGGCGGCGGAGAAGACCGCCGCGGCGAAGGCCGCGACAGAGACCGAAACCAAGGCCAAGGCCCGCAGCAAGGCCGCCACGGCCAAGAACTAGGGGCCGGCCCGACCTACGTCGGGCCGGGCGACTTCAGCCGCCGATCGCCGACATCGGGCGGTCGGGCTGCAGGAACGACGGGTCGTCGATGCCGTGACCGGCCTTCTTGCCGCGCATCGCGACCTGCCAGCGGACCGCGAGTTCGGCATCGGTGGCGCCGGCGCGCATCGCCGCACGCAGGTCGGACTCCTCGCGGGCGAACAGGCAGTTGCGGACCTGGCCGTCGGCGGTGAGGCGGACGCGGTCGCAGTCACCGCAGAACGGGCGCGTGACGCTGGCGATGATGCCCACGTTGGCCGGGCCGCCGTCGACGAACCAGCGCTCGGCCGGCGCGGAGCCGCGGATGCTCGACGGCTCGGGGGTCAGGGTGAAACGACGCTGCAGCTTCTCGAGGATCTCGTCCGCGGTGACCATGTCCGCGCGGCTCCAGCCGTGCTGGGCGTCGAGCGGCATCTGCTCGATGAAGCGAAGTTCGTAGCCGCGCTCCAGGCAGAACTGCAGGAGCTTCTCGGGCTCTTCGTCGTTGACGCCGCGCATCAGGACCGCGTTGACCTTGACCGGGGCCAGGCCGACTTCGGCAGCCGCCGCCATCCCGCGCACCACGTCGTCGAAGCGGTCGCGCCGGGTGAGGCTGTGGAACAACTCGGGGTCGACGGTGTCGAGCGAGATGTTGACGCGGTCCAGGCCGGCTTCCTTGAGCGGGCGCGCGAGGCGCTCCATGCCCAGGCCGTTGCTGGTGACGGACATCTTCGGGCGCGGCTCCAGCTTGGCGACCTCGGAGACGATCCCCACGAAGCCGTTGCGGACCAGCGGTTCGCCGCCGGTGAAGCGGACTTCCTCGACACCGAGCCGGGTGACCGCGATGCCGATCAGCCGGACGATCTCCTCATCCGTCAGCAACTGCGGCTTCGGCAGCCAGTCGAGGCCTTCGGCCGGCATGCAGTAGGTGCACCGCAGATTGCACTTGTCCGTCAGGGACACGCGCAGATCCGAGGCCACACGGCCGTAGGTGTCTGCCAACTTCAGCAAGGGGACTCCAGAGGGGGTGTTGATCCGGGCGGGGACCAGCGATTTCCAGAGTAGTCCGATCCGGACTACCCGACACCCGTTTCAATGCCCTGACCTGCGTAGATATGCCCGGCCCGATTCGCCGAACCGGCCGCGCAGGCCGCACCTGCGAGGGGCCGTTCGCCAGTGGAGGTCGCAGGCTCCATAGCGACACGCGGTGAGGTCCCGCGGTTGGACTTGAGGCCAAACTTTCCCGCCGCACGCTCGCGGACCTCTCCGATGGTGACTTCGGCGGCGGCTCAGGCGGTGTGGTTACGGTGTGCCCGTGTCTGCGCCCGGCTACCGATTCCTGCGAACGCCGCGCTGGGTCGGCCTCCTTCTGGTGGCCGTGCTGACGGTTCCGGGCTGCCTGTGGCTGGCCGGTTGGCAGTTCGGACGTCTGCACGACGCCGAGCAGGAGAACTCGCTGGTCGCCCAGAATTCCGCGGGCCCGCCCATGGCCTTCGGGAACGTGTCCCCGGTCGGGTCGGCCGTGGCCGGGGAGAACGAGTTCCGGGCGGTCACCGTGGTCGGCCGCTACGACCCGGCCCATTCGCTCTTCGTCCGCAACCGGCCCCGCGACGGGCGGCAGGGCTTCCACGTGCTCACTCCGGTGATCACCGCAGCCGGTCCGGCCGCGCTGGTCGACCGCGGGTGGGTCGTCGCTCCGATCGACGGCGACCCGGAGCCGCCCCCGACCCCGACCGGGACCGTCACCGTCTCCGGTTACCTGCGCCCGAGTGAGAACGCACGTCCAGCCGACGACCTGCCGCCGGCCCAGGTGCTGAGCATCGACGTGCTGGGGATCGCGGCGACGCTGCCCTACCCGGTCTACGGCGGCTATCTGCAACTGGCCGAGCAGACCCCGCCGGTGCCGGTGGTGGCGGGCGTCCTCTCCCCCAACCCGAGCGAGCTCCCGGGCTCGAGCAGCGAACTGCTGCACCGCTCCTACGGCTGGCAGTGGTACGTCTTCGCGGCGATCGGACCGATCGGCTTCGTCCTGCTGGCCCGGCGCGAGGCCGCGGACCTGCGCGCCGATTCAGCCCGTCAGCAGCGCGGGCAGCACGTCTGAGATCTCCTCGCGCAGTACCGCGGCGGCGAGACCGTCGTAGGGCGTGGGGTCGGCGTTGACGATGACGAGCCTGGCGCCGCGCGAGACGGCGATCTCGCACAGACCGGCGGCCGGCTGCACCTGCAACGAGGTGCCGATCGCGAGGAACACGTCGCAGTCCGCGGCGGCCCGCACGGCGGCGTCGAGGACGTCGGCCCGCAGCGCCTGACCGAAGGAGATCGTGGCCGCTTTCAAGATCCCGCCACAGATCTCGCAGGCCGGGTCCGGCTCGCCCGCCGCGACGCGGGCGAGCGCGGCTTCCATGGAGGTGCGGGCGTTGCACGTCAGGCACTCGACGCCGAAGAGCGTGCCGTGCAGTTCCAGCACCCGGTCGGGATCCGAGCCGGCGCGTTGGTGCAGCCCGTCGATGTTCTGCGTCAGCAGCGCCCGCAGCCGGCCGGACCGCTCGAGTTCGACGAGCGCGTCGTGGCCGGCGTTGGGCCGCGCCGTCCAGGCGGGATGGTCGCGTCGGTTGATCCACGCCTGCACCCGGAGCGCGGGGTCCCGCACGTACTCGTCGAGGGCGAACATCCGCTGCGCGGCCGGGTTTCGCGTCCAGACACCGTGCGGGCCACGGAAGTCGGGGATGCCCGAGCCGGTCGAGACCCCCGCGCCGGTCAGCACCGTGACCCGCTCGGCGTCCTGCAGCCACGTCCGCACCTGCGCCCGACCGATCCCCTCCGCCGTCACGAGCCCGACCTTAACGTGATCACTCTTCGTGAAGTTGATCTTGAAACCCGATTGCCTTCACGAACGGCTCACTGCGTCGCCACCTCCGATTCGGGCAGGATGCGGGCCATGGACCTGGGGCTGGAGGGGCGCGTCTACCTGGTCACCGGCGGAAGCCGGGGATTGGGTTTCGCGACGGCGAGTGTGCTGGTGTCGGAGGGCGCTCGAGTCGTGCTGGCCGCCCGCGACGAAGCCTTGGTGACCGAGGCCGCGCACAAGCTCGGACAGGACGTCGCGGTGGGGTTCGCGGAGGACCTCGGCAAGCCGGGCACGGCGGAGCGCCTGGTCGCCGCGGCCAATGCGCGCTTCGGGCAGCTCGACGGCGCGCTCATCAGCGTCGGCGGGCCGCCCGCCGGATCCGCCATGGACACCACCGACGAGCAGTGGCGCACCGGTTTCGAGACGGTCTTCCTCGGGGCGGTCCGCACGGCGCGAGCCGCGGCCCACGGCCTCGGCGACGGCGGCTCGATCTGCCTGGTGCTCTCGACCTCGGTCCGCTCCCCGATCCCGGGTCTCGCGGTGTCGAACGGACTGCGACCGGGATTGGCGATGGTGGCCAAGAGCCTCGCCGACGAACTGGGGCCGCGGGGTGTGCGCGTGAATGCGCTGCTGCCCGGCCGCATCGCCACCGACCGGGTCCGCGAGTTGGACAGTATGGGCGGGGCCGACCCCGAGGAGAACCGGGCGAAGCACAGCGCGGCGATCCCGCTGCGGCGCTACGGCGAACCGACCGAGTTCGGCCGGGCCGCGGCGTTCCTGATGAGCCCCGCGGCGTCCTACCTGACCGGCGTCATGCTGCCGGTCGACGGTGGAGCGCTGCGCTCGCTCTGAGCGCGGCCAGGACCTCGCTCACGGGCTGTACGGGCACGCCCGCGGTCCGGGCGGAGAGGACCGCCGCGTCGACGGCAGCGGGCACGTCGAGCCAGCCGTCCAGCACGGCCACCAGATCCGCAGCGGCGGGCGCGCCCGCGTGGGCGGCCCGACCGGCTCGTAGCTCGTCGGCCTCGACCTCGGCGCCGCGCCACCAGGCCTGCTCGTAGGGACTGACCACCTCGGCGCCGGCGGCCCGCAGGCGCTGCGCAGCCTCGACGAAGGCGACGTCGGCGGCCTCGGAGATCAGGCCGAGCTCCAGGAGACCGGAGGTCACCGCGGCGTAGCCCGCGGCATCGAGGCACGTTCGCGGCCCGGCCAGGTACACCCGGGTGCCGCGCAGGTCACCGCACGTGACATCGCTGTCACGGCTGGTCATCGAGTACGCCCGCATGCGCACCTCCTCGTCCCCGCATATCGGGAAACAAGGCTCGAACGTTTCGTCCGACTCACCCATCCGGGTGAGAGCGCTGCGTGATGGCCGGGCTTCTCGGGGGTCGGCGGGGGCGGACCCCCGGCGGTTACGACTGGACGAGCGCCCGCAGCGGAACCGCGGGGGTGCCGCAGCGCTGGGCCTGAGCCAGCAGATTCGCGTCGTTCTCGTAGTGGCCGGTGAGGACCAGCAGGTCAGCGGCGCGAACCGCGGCGTCGGTCGGCAGGCCGGCGGACGCGGGCTCGTCGAACTCGGTGGGCGCGATGTCCTCCAGGACGACCACGATGCCGGAGGCCCACATCGCCTCGACGGCGGAGACCCACTGCAGGTCGTTCTCCAGGCCGACGACGTGCACCTTGATGCGGCGAAAGATCGAGCCGTAGATGACGGCGGCGACACGCTCGGCGTCACGCACACCGGCGTAGACCAGGCGGGCAGCGCGCAACTCGCGGGAGGCGTCGGTCTCCTCGGACAACCGGGACCGGCTCCACGACGGGTCCGGGGTCTCCCCCTCGGTCGAGAACGCCTCAAATGGCGATTCGGCCCCGTACTCGCGCTCGAACTCCGACATCGACTCCCCCATGGTTCCCGCCGCACCGATCAGCACTGGCTCGACCGGTAGGGCTATGACGCAGGGGGTTGGCAGGCGGACCCGGAGGACCCGGAAACCATACGTTCGGATGATCTTTCGTTGAGCCGTCCGAGAAGACAGATCGATCAAACCGGGGCGAACTGGGTGCGGTAGAGCTCCGCGTACAGCGCGTCAGCAGCAAGCAACTCCGCGTGCCGGCCGCGTTCGACGATGCGGCCCGCCTCGATCACGAGGATCTGGTCCGCGGCCCGGACCGTGGACAGCCGGTGCGCGATCACGATCGAGGTGCGGCCGGCCAAGGTGTTCGCGAGCGCCCGCTGCACGGCGGCCTCGGACTCCGAGTCCAGGTGTGCGGTGGCCTCGTCCAGGACCACCACGGCCGGCGCCTTGATCAGGAGGCGGGCGAGCGCCAGGCGCTGCTTCTCCCCGCCCGACAGGCGGTACCCCCGGTCCCCCACCACGGTGTCCAGACCGCGCGGCAGCGACTCCACCAGGTCGAGGATCTGCGCATCGCGGCAGGCGGCCACCATCTCCTCCTCCCCCACGCCAGGGCGGGCGTAGGACAGGTTGGCCCGGATCGTGTCGTGAAACATGTGGGCGTCCTGGGTGACGACGCCGACGGTGTCGGTCAACGAGGCGAGGGTGAGGTCGCGGACGTCGGAGCCGCCGATGCGCACCTCGCCCGCCGTCACGTCGTAGAGCCGGGCGACGAGGTGCGAGATCGTCGTCTTGCCGGCACCCGAGGGGCCGACCAGCGCGACCAGCTGCCCGGGCTCCGCGCGGAACGAGACGTCGAAAAGCACCTGCTCGGAAGGCCCGTGCTCGCGGATCGCGATCGCTTCCAGCGATGCGAGTGACACCTCGTCAGGTCCCGGGTACCGGAAGTCGACGGCGTCGAACTCGACGGCGATGGGGCCGGCCGGAACCGGGCGCGCACCCGGTCGCTCAGCGATCATCGGTTGGAGGTCGAGCACCTCGAAGACCCGGTCGAAGGAGACCAGCGCGGACGCCACGTCGACGCGCACATTGGCCAGTGCGGTCAGGGGTGCGTACAGGCGGCTGAGCAACGCAGCCAGCGCGAGCAGGGTGCCGACGGACAGGTCGCCGGAGATGGCGAGGTTGCCGCCGACGCCGTAGACGACCGCGGTCGCCAGGGACGTGACCAGAACCATCGAGGCGAAGAAGAAGCGGTTCGCCATGGCGATCCGGACGCCGATCTGCCGGACCTCGGCGGCGGCGTCGTTGAAGCGGCCCGTCTCCTCGGCGGGGCGGCCGAAGAGCTTGACGAGCAGGGCGCCGGAGACGTTGAACCGCTCCGCCATGGTGGTGTTCATGTCGGCGTTGTGGTCCATCGACTCACGCGTCAGTTGCTGCAGGCGGCGGCCGACGTACTTCGCGGGGAAGACGAACACCGGCAGCATCACCAGCGCGAGCAGCGTGACCTGCCACGACAGGTACAGCATCGCGATGCTGACCATCACCAGGCTGACCGAGTTCGCGACGACCCCCGACAGCGTCGAGGTGAAGGCGGACTGGGCACCGAGGACATCGCTGTTCAGACGGGAGATCAGCGCTCCGGTCTGGGTGCGGGTGAAGAACGCCAACGGCATCCGCTGCACATGGGCATAGACCTGGGTCCGGAGGTCGTAGATCAGGCCCTCGCCGATCCGGGCGGAGTACCAGCGCTGGATCAGGGTGAGGATCGCGTCGAAAATCGCGATCCCGGCGACGATGAAGGCGATCGTCGTGACCACCGAGCGGTCCTGCGGGATGACGCCGTCGTCGATGATCTTCTTCAGCAGCAGCGGCGTCGCGACGATCAGCAGCGAGTCGAGCACGACCAGCGACAGGAACCAGGCCATCCACCGGCGGTAGGGCTGGGCGTAACGCAGGATGCGACGCGCTGTCCCCTTGGGCGCCTTGCCGGGCTTGACCTTGGTGTAGGCCCGGTAGGTCGACCACGGGGACAGCTGCGTCACGGTGCTCCTGCGGTGGCGTTCATCGGCTTCGACTTTAGACGGCATCGCCGACGCCGGAAGCCGTTGCGTCAGCGGCAGCGGGCGCTACAGCTGGCGATGCCGCTGACGTAAAGGTCAGCCCGTGACGCGTGCCGTCATCGCGCGGATCAGGGGGACCTGGGTCTCCCGCTCGGCCCGGGCCTGCTCGGCGACGTCGCGCCGGTCGGCCCCGAGGAGCAGGTCCTTCACCGCGACACCCGGCGCCGGGACGGTCGCGAGCAGCGCCGCCACCTGCGCGGCCACGGCGGCTTCCAACTCGGCGAGCGGGACGACGGTCTGGGCGATGCCCAGCCGGCCGGCCTCGACGGCGTCGACCCAGCGCGACGTCGCGCAGATCTCCAGAGCACGCGAGTAGCCGACCCGGTCGTACAACGGCTTGGTTCCCGTCAGGTCCGGGATCAGGCCGAGCGCGTTCTCCTTCATACAGAACTTCGCGTCGTCCGCCGCGATCAACAGGTCGGCGGAGAGGGCGAGCTGGAAACCGCCGCCGACCGCCGCGCCCTGCACCACCGCGATCGTGATCCAACGCGCGTCCCGCATCCAGAGGAACCCGCGCTGCCAGATCTCGACCTGCGCGGCAATTCCGGCGTCATCGACCCCGGCCAGGATCGACCCGAACGATCCCTCGCCGGGGACCCCGTCGGGGCTGGCCATCCGCAGGTCCAGTCCGGCGCAGAACGTCACGCCCTCGCCGCGGATGACCACGACGCGCGTCTCGGGCGGAAGCAGTTGAGGCACCTCGCCGAGCGCCAGCCACATCGACGGCGTCATCGCGTTGCGGCGGTCCGCCCGGTCGAGCACGACGGACGCGACCGCGCCGTCGATCTCGAGGCGGATCCCGCCGACCGTCAGGACCTCGGACTTGACCACCGTCGGCTCACTCATGCCGCGACCCTACTGAGGACCCGCAACGACGAGAGCCGGCCGGACGCCCGAAGGCGCCGACCGGCTCGTCGCTTGCTCAATCGGAGGGGTCGAGGCGTCAGGCCTTGACCTTGCCCCGGGTGGCGCCGCCGCGGCCGCGGAGCGTGACACCCGACTCCGTCAGCATGCGGTGGACGAACCCGTAGGAACGTCCGGTCTCCTCCGCCAGGGCGCGAATGCTCCGGCCCTGCCCGTACTTCTTCTTCAGGTCAGCAGCAAGGCGCTCTCGCGCACTGCCAGTGACCCGGCTGCCCTTGCGCAGGGTTTCGGCCACGTGGTGCCTCCGATCGAACTGTCGCTCAAACGCGAACCGGTCTTGTGACCCCGAGATCTGCATGATCGGTTGACCAGACCGTCGCGTTGAGGGTGTTCGCCGAAAGAAGTGAGCGCTGCACATGCCGTACTGGCAGATGTCATCCCCGACGGGAACGAATAGGTCCTGATCGGTTCAAACGATCACGCAAGGGCGACAAGATCCGCATACTCATCGCCCCAGAGGTCCTCGATGCCGTCCGGCAGCAGGATGAGCTTCTCGGGGTTGAGGGCGAGCACCGCGCCCTCGTCGTGAGAGACGAGCACGATCGCGCCGCTGTAGCGACGCAGCGCCGCGAGGATCTCCTCGCGGCTGGCCGGATCCAGGTTGTTCGTCGGCTCGTCGAGGAGCAGGACGTTCGCACTGGACACGACGAGGGCCGCGAGCGCGAGTCGGGTCTTCTCCCCGCCGGAGAGCACCCCCGCCGGTTTGTCGGCATCGTCGCCGGTGAACAGGAACGAGCCGAGCAGCTTGCGCAGGTCGGTCTCGGGCATGTCCGGCGACGAGGACTGGATGTTCTCCAGCACCGTGCGCTCAGGGTCGAGCGTCTCGTGCTCCTGGGCGTAGTAGCCGATCTTCAGTCCGTGGCCGGGGACGATCTCGCCGGTGTCCGGCTCCTCGACGCCGGCCATCATGCGCAGCAACGTCGTCTTGCCGGCACCGTTGAGGCCGAGGATGACGACGCGGGCACCGCGATCGACGGCGAGGTCGACGTCGGTGAAGACCTCGAGGCTGCCGTAGGACTTGGACAGGCCCGTCGCCATCAACGGCGTCTTGCCGCAGGGCGCCGGCTCCGGGAAGCGGATCTTCGCAACCTTGTCGGCCTTGCGCTGGCCCTCGAGACCCGCGACGAGGTTCTCGGCGCGGCGGAGCATGTTCTGCGCGGCCACCGCCTTGGTCGCCTTGGCCCGCATCTTGTTGGCCTGCGCGGTGAGTTCGGCGGCCTTCTTCTCGGCGTTGGCCCGCTCGCGGTGGCGCCGTCGCTCGTCGGTCTCACGCTGCTGGAGGTAGGCCTTCCAGCCCACGTTGTACTGGTCGAGCTCGCAGCGGTTGGCGTCGAGGTGGAAGACCTTGTTGACGCACTGCTCGACGAGGGCGACGTCGTGGCTGATCACGATCAGGCCGCCCGGGAAGCTCTTGAGGTAGTCGCGCAGCCAGACGACCGAGTCCACGTCGAGGTGGTTGGTGGGCTCGTCCAACAGCAGGGTGCTGGCGCCGCTGAACAGGATGCGAGCGAGCTCGACGCGACGGCGCTGCCCGCCGGAAAGAGTGTGCAGCGGCTGACCCAGCACACGATCCGGGAGCCCGAGGCTGGCGGCGAAGGACGCGGCTTCCGACTCCGCGGCGTAGCCGCCCTTGGCGACGAACTCCGCCTCCAGCCGGGTGTAACGGCGCATCGCCTTGTCATGGGTCTCGGGGTCGGCGCTGGCCATCTGGCCCTCGGTGGCGCGCATTCCGGCAACGATCTCGTCCAGGCCGCGGGCGGAGAGGATCCGGTCCCGTGCCAGTACGTCGAGGTCACCGGTGCGCGGGTCCTGCGGCAGGTAGCCGACGTCGCCGGAGCGGGTCACCTGCCCGGCGGCGGGCAGACCCTCACCGGCGAGCACCTTGGTCAAGGTCGTCTTCCCGGCACCGTTGCGCCCGACGAGACCGATCCGGTCCCCTGCGCCCACGCGAAAGCTGGCCGCGCCGAGCAGGAGACGGGCCCCTACGCGCAGCTCCAGACCGGATGCGGTGATCACGCAGCGCTGACAGGGAAGCTCACTGGCCGGAGTTTACCGGCGGTTCGACCCGGGGATTTGCCACCGAGCCCGCGGAGCCTGTGGCCCGAATCACCCTCGGACTACGCTGGTCCCGCCCGCCAGGCAGCACCACTTCACTGACGCCTCCCCCGTCCCGGGGGGTCGCAGGCCGACCGACCCGAGAGCTGGCGCATGCTCGGATTCGACCCGAACCCGGACCTGTTCGGTCCGGCGTTCGTGATCGGGCTGGCCAACGCCGGGATCTTCAGCGTGCTGGCGATCGCGCTGGTGCTGACCTTCCGGATCAGCCGCACGATCGGCTTCGTGCACTACGGCATCGCCGTCGTGGGGGCCTACGGCTACTACCACTTCACCGTCGAGTACACGTTGCCCGGCTGGGTCGCGCTGATCGTGGCGCTAGCTATCGGCGGAGCCGTCGGCGCCGGCTACGGCCTGGTGATGATGACCAGCCGGATCGCCTTCCTGCCCCCGCTGACGCTGTCGACGGTCTCGATCGCCGCGATGCTGATCGTCGGCGCGATCGCGACGGAGAACTTTCCGGTGGCGCCCGACGTGGCGATCGCCGCCAGCCCGTTCGGCGAGAGCAGCTTTCGGGTCTGGAGCTTCAACGTCACCGCGCACCGCTTCGCCTGCCTGCTGATCAGCCTGATCCTGGTGCTGTTCGTCTCGCTGTACCTGAACCGGACCCGGGCCGGCGTGAACATGCGGGCCGTCTCCGACGACGTCGAGGCCGCGCGCTGGGCCGGGATCCGGCTCTACCGGATCGGCGTCGGTTCCTACGCCGCAGCGGGTGCCATGGCCGCTCTGGCCGGTGCATTGCTGGCACCGCTCGCCGGCACCGACCTCTCCGCGATCCTGCTGGTCTTCTTCCGCGCCCTCACCGTCGCGGTGGTCGGCGCCTTCAGCTCGCCGGCGCTCGCCCTGTTCGGTGCGATCGTGCTCAGCACCGTCGACAGCTTCGCGACCACCTCGGCGCTCGGCAACATCAACCCGGCCACCCGCGAGGGGATGATCTTCGCCGCGATGGTGGCGACCGCCGTCGGGGTCGCGGTTGTGCGCAATCGCAGCTCTCCACGAACGTCGTTGGCGCTGCGCTCATGAACCGAGACGGAGACTTCGCCAGTCGGTCCCGGCCGGTGCTCTCGCTGCTGCGTCAACCGCTGAATCTCGTCGGCGCCGTCGTCGCGATCGGGTGGATCTTCTTCGCGCCCGACTATCGCGTTTTCACCGTCACCACCGGGTTGATCATCGGGGTGCTCGCCCTCGGCGTGATGGTGATGGTCGGCTGGGCGCGCGAGATCAACCTGGCCGCGGCCGGGGTCTACGCGACCTCGCTGTACCTGGGGTCGTGGGTCTACCGGCCGGCGCCGAACGGCTGGGGTCACCCGCTGCTGATCGCCATCGGCGTCTCGATCGTGGTCGGGATCCTGATGATGCTCGCCGTCGCGTTGTTCAGCGTGCGCCTGTCCGGGGTCTACGTCATGGTCTTCACCCTGGGCGTGCAGATCCTGGTCGAGCGCATCGTCTTCACCCAGTACCGCCTCACCGGTGGCGACCAGGGCCTGGTCACGCCGAGTCCGCGGATCTTCGGTTACGAGGTCTCCAGCCACGACGACCGGGCGTTCTACCTCTTCGTGCTGAGCACGGTCGCGCTCGTGCTGGTGTTCCTGCATCGCCTCCGGCTGTCCCCTTACGGACGAGCGATCCTGCTGGTCGGCGCGGACCAGCAGGCCGCGGTTGCGGTCGGGGTGCGACCGTTGAAGGCCAAGGCGTTGGCGTTCGCCGTCTGCGGTGCGCTCGGCGGGCTGGCGGGCATTCTCGCCGCGACCCTCTACGGCAGCACCCCGGGCACGGTGAACTACACCGCGACGACGTCGTTGCTGTGGCTCTCGATCGCCATCCTCGGCGGCTTCGACTCGATGGTCGGCGTGCTCGCGGTCGCCGTCGCCTTCCAGTACATCCCGTTCCAGCTCGAGAAGCTGCACATCAACTACCAGCTGCTGGCGGGCATCTCCCTGCTCGCCGGCGTGCTGTGCGGTTCCCGCGGGCTCGGTGGCCGGGTCCAGGACCTCTACCGGCGGGTGCGCTTCGGTCCGGCCGCGCAGCGCCGCGCCCGGCGCCCCTCGTCCTTTCCCGCGGCAGCCGAGGTGCTGGCGCGGTCCGACGGCCTCACCGAGCTCCGCGAGGTCGGTCCGAGCGACGACGTCCGCCAGCAGGCATTGGAGACGCTGGAGCGCTGGTTCCCCCCACGACGCACCGAACCGGCCGCCCTGTCGGTCACGGACATTGCCCTGTCCTTCGGCGGGGTGCACGCCCTGCGCGGTGCGAGCATCGAGGTGCCGACGGGGTCGTTCACCGGCCTGATCGGGCCCAACGGAGCCGGTAAAACCACCCTGTTCGACGTGGTGTCGGGCCTGACCAGACCCGACCGCGGCACGGTGCGGATCTTCGGCGCCGACGTCACGCACACCCAGCCGTGGGAACGCGCTGCGCTCGGCATGACGCGCACGTTCCAGACCACGCGCATCGTCAAGGAGCTGTCGGTCGCGGACAACCTGCTGGCCGGAGCGGGCCTGCGTATCTCCGGCAACCTCACCCAGTTCCTGACCGGCATGCCCGCGCAATGGCGTCAGGTCCGCGAGGCAGAGGAGGCCGGCTGGGCCATCGCCTGCCTGCTCGACATCGAGCGGTACTGGGACGAGCGGGTCGGCGAACTGGAGTTCTCCGCGCGCCGGCGTACCGAGCTCGGCCGCGCGCTGCTCTCCGGACCTCAGATCCTGCTTCTCGACGAGCCGACGTCGGGTCTGGACCCGGCATCCTCCGGCGCCCTGATCGGCCTGGTCCGCCGGCTGCAGGCCGACCTGGGGCTGACCGTGCTGCTGGTCGAGCACTACGTGAAGGCCGTGCTCGACGGCTGCGACCTCGTCTACGTTCTGGCGGAGGGTCAGATTTTGGCGCAGGGTGCGCCGGGTGCCGTGGCGGCGGACGCCCAGGTGCAGGAGCGCTACCTCGGCGCGGGCCGGGGCACGGCCACGACGGGGTGGCGTGAGCGGATGACCCTGTCGGCGGTGGAGCGTGGCTGAGTCGCCTCTCGCCTCACCGCGTCTGCAGCTCACCGGGCTGCGCGCCGGCTACGACCGCGTCGCGGTCGTCTTCGACGTCAACCTCGAAGTCGCACCCGGGGAGATCGTGGTGCTGGTCGGCGGCAACGGCGCCGGGAAATCCACGCTGCTGCAGGCGGTCATGGGCACGGTGTCGGTCCTCGCCGGCGAGGTGCGTCTGGACGGCCGGACGATTTCCCGGTGGCCGGTGGCGCGACGCACCCGCGCCGGAGTCAGCTACTCGCCGGAGGGCCGGCGGGTGTTCCCGACCCTGACCGTCCGGGAGAACCTCGACGCCGGCGCGTCCCACGTCCCGACCCGACAACTCCGGAACCGCCGGGCCGAGGTGTTCGACTACTTCCCGATCCTGTCCGAACGCGCCGGCCAGTCGGCCGGCACGTTGTCCGGCGGCGAGCAGCAGATGCTGGCGATCGGGCGCGCCCTCATGTCCGGACCGGATCTGATCCTCGTGGAGGAACCTTCGCAGGGCCTCGCTCCGGTGATCGTCGACCGTGTGTACGAAACCCTGCAGCGCATCTGCCTGGACCGCGGGACGTCCGTCGTCATCGCCGAGCAGTTCCAGCAGTTGCGGGAGTACGACTGCGACCGCGTGCTGGTCATCGACAAGGGCATCGTCCGGCCGTACCGGTCGGTGCCGGCCCCCTGAACCCCATCGTGGGGCGCGACGTCAGGTCGGGTCGGTGAGGTGGATCGTGACGGCGCGGAACTGCAC
Source organism: uncultured Actinomycetota bacterium (assembly GCA_963756785.1). Classification (GTDB taxonomy): domain Bacteria; phylum Actinomycetota; class Actinomycetes; order Sporichthyales; family Sporichthyaceae; genus Sporichthya. The sequence continues at coordinate 381,571 of CAVWPF010000007.1, read as the reverse complement.
CGGCGTCGTCAGCAGGACGGAGTGTTTCGGGTCCGGGACGGGAAGGAAGCGTGGCTCCACCGGGATCGCGCCGAGCCCCGCGAGCCGCCGGTCCGCGAGCACCTTGTCCACCGCCGTCCGTTCGCCGCCGACCACCAGCGCCTCGATCGAGCCGGCGTGCGGGAGGAGGATCCGCCCGGCAACCTCGGTCGCGGTGGCGAGGGCGACGTCGACCTGGTTCTCCCGGCGGCGGGCGAAACGCTGCTGGGACCAGCCTCCGGCCGAGGTGCGTCCGTGGACCTGCCGGGAGCCGACCTTGGACTCGACCAGCCCGGTGCCGTCGAAAACGCCGGCCGCGTAACCGCCGAGCCGGACCAGCAGCACGCCCACCCTGCGGTCCGCCATCGCGTGGGCCGCCAGCGCCGCCACCGGGTCACCAGCCGGCGCCCAGGAACGCACGAACGGCACGACGCAGTCCGCGATCGTACCGTTCCCGCCGACCGCCCGCAGGCCGTCAGATGTTGCCTGAGTCTCCGTCAGACCCTCGTTGCGGTCCGCAAAGTTGGCGAACCAGCGCGGAACGCGCTCCGCATCGACCTCGACGGAGCGCCGCGTCATCGCTTAGACGTTGAAGCCGAGCGCCCGGAGTTGCTCGCGGCCGTCGTCGGTGATCTTGTCCGGGCCCCACGGGGGCATCCACACCCAGTTGATGCGGAAGTCGGCCACCAGCCCTTCGAGGGCCTGCCGGGTCTGGTCCTCGATGACGTCGGTCAGCGGGCAGGCCGCGGAGGTCAGGGTCATGTCGATGGTCGCGATGTTCGCCTCGTCGACGCTGACCCCGTAAACCAGGCCGAGGTCGACCACGTTGATGCCGAGCTCGGGGTCGACGACGTCGCGCATCGCCTCGGTGAGGTCGTCCTCGGTGGGTGCACTGGTGGTCATGACTGGGCTCCGTTCACGAGGGCCTGGGCAGTGGCGTCTTTCCAGGCCATCCAGGACAGTAACGCGCACTTGATGCGGGCTGGGTACTTCGATACCCCGGCGAACGCGACGGCATCCTCGAGGACGTCCTCGTCGGGGGTGGCCTGACCCTTGGACTGCATGAGGGCCAGGAACTCTTCGTGCACGGCCATCGCCGCGTCGAGGTCCTTGCCGATGAGCAGCTCGGTGAGGACCGAGGCCGAGGCCTGGCTGATCGAGCAGCCGAGGCTGTCGTAGGACACGTCGGCGATGGTTCCGTCGACGACGTGGACCCGCAGGGTCACCTCGTCCCCGCAGGTCGGGTTGACGTGGTGCACCTGCGCCTCGAACGGCTCGCGCAGGCCCTTGTGCCGGGGATTGCGGTAGTGGTCGAGGATGATCTCCTGATAGAGCGCGTCGACATCACTCATGTCCTCACGCTCCCCTCGCGAAGTACGCCTTCACGGCGTCCAACCCCTCGACAAGGACATCAATTTCCTCGGGCTTCGTGTAGAGGTAGAACGACGCCCGGTTGGAGGCGGTCACACCGAACCGTGCGTGCACGGGACGGGCGCAGTGGTGGCCGCCGCGAACCGCGATGCCGTAGGAGTCCAGCACCTGGCCGACGTCGTGCGGATGGATGTCCGCAAGCTCGAAGCTGATCGCCCCGCCCCGGTCGACGTTCTCGGTCGGCCCGAGGATGCGAACGCCCTCGACGCTCTGCAGGCGCTCCAGTGCGTAGCCGGTGATGGCGTGTTCGTGGGCAGCGACGGCGTCCATGCCGATGGCGGAGAGGTAGTCGATGGCCGCACCCAGGCCGACGGCCTGCACGATCGGCGGCGTGCCGGCCTCGAAGCGGTGCGGGGCCTCGGCGTAGGTCGAGCCCTCCATGCGGACGATCTCGATCATCTCGCCGCCGCCCAGGAACGGCGGCAGCTGGTTGAGCAGCTCGGGCTTCGCGACGAGGACCCCGATGCCGGTCGGGCCGCACAGCTTGTGCCCGGTGAAGGCGACGAAATCCGCACCGAGGGCGGTCAGGTCCACCGGCATCTGCGGCACCGACTGCGAGGCGTCGACGACGACCAGGGCGCCGACCTCGTGGGCGCGCCGGGTGATCTCGGCGACCGGGTTGATCGTGCCCAGGGCGTTGGACACCCAGGTCACGGCCACGACCTTGGTGCGCTCGTTGATGAGGTCGTCGATGTTCGACAGATCCAGCCGGCCGTCGTCGGTGATCCCGAACCAGCGCAGCGTCGCGCCGCGGCGCTCGCACGCCAGCTGCCACGGGACGATGTTGGAGTGGTGCTCCATCTCGGTGATGACGACCTCGTCGCCGGGACCGAACCCGTAGGGAGTCCCGGCCCAGGTGAGCACGTTGGCCACCAGGTTCAGCGCCTCGGAGGCGTTCTTGGTGAAGATCACGCCGTCGCGGCTGGGCGCGTTCACGAACGCGGCCACCTTGTCGCGGGCGCCCTCGTAGGCCGCAGTGGCCTCCTCACCGAGCTGGTGCGCCGCACGCGCCACGTTGGCGTTGTGCAGCGCGTAGTGCTCGGACATGGTGTCGATCACCGACTGCGGCTTCTGCGAGGTGTTCGCCGAGTCCAGGTACACCAGCGGCCGGTCACCCGACAGCCGGCGATCCAGGATCGGGAAGTCGGCCCGGATCTTGTCCAGGTCGAGCAGCCCGGGGAGCTGAGCCACCGTCACGCCCCAGCCTTCGCCAGGAACCTCTCATAGCCCTCGGCCTCGAGCTGCTCGGCGAGCTCCGGGCCGCCCTCCTCGACGAACCGGCCACCGACGAAGACGTGCACGAAGTCCGGCGCGATGTAGCGCAGGATCCGGGTGTAGTGGGTGATCAGCAGGACGCCGACCTCACCCTCCGCCTTCACCCGGTTGACGCCCTCGGAGACGACCTTGAGCGCGTCGATGTCCAGGCCGGAGTCGGTCTCGTCGAGGATCGCGATCTTCGGCTTCAGCAGCTCGAGCTGGAGGATCTCGTGGCGCTTCTTCTCGCCGCCGGAGAAGCCCTCGTTGACGTTGCGCTCGGCGAAGGTGGGGTCCATCTGCAGCTGGTCCATGGAGGCCTTCATCTCCTTGACCCAGGTCCGCAGCTTCGGGGCCTCGCCGGAGACGGCGGTCTTCGCGGTGCGCAGGAAGTTGGACACGCTCACCCCGGGCACCTCGACCGGGTACTGCATCGCCAGGAACAGCCCGGCGCGCGCCCGCTCGTCGACGCTCATCTCGAGCACGTCGGCACCGTCGAGGGTGATGCTGCCGCCGGTGACCGTGTACTTCGGGTGCCCGGCGATCGTGTAGGCCAGCGTCGACTTGCCCGACCCGTTCGGACCCATCACGGCGTGGGTCTCCCCCGCGGCGATGTTCAAGGTGACCCCCTTGAGGATCTCCTTGACACCTTCGGGAGTGTCGACCTGAACGTGCAGGTCCTGAATCGTCAGCGTGCTCATGAAAGCGATGCTCCTGCGTAAGGGATTAGGAGAGGGTCTTGGCGAGCTCGACGTCGATGGTCGCGAGCAGGCGGGTCTGGATCAGCGGGATGCCGATCCGGGCGATGATCTCGGCGAAGAATCCGCGAACCACCATCCGGCGGGCCTCGGCCTCACCGATGCCGCGCGACTGCAGGTAGAACAACTGCTCGTCGTCGAACCGGCCCGTGGCACTCGCGTGGCCCGCACCGGCGACCTCGCCGGTGTAGATCTTGAGGTTGGGCACCGAGTCAGCTGACGCACCGTCAGTCAGGATCAGGTTGCGGTTCAGCTCGTACGTATCCGTACCGGTGGCGTCCTTGCCGATGATGACGTCGCCGATCCAGACGGTGTGCGCGTTCTTGCCCTGCAGCGCGCCCTTGTAGGCCACGTTGCTGCGGCAGTTCGGCACGGTGTGGTCGACCCGCAGCCGGTGCTCCAGGTGCTGCCCGGCGTCGGCGAAGTAGAGCCCGAGCAGCTCGGCGTCACCACCGGGGGCGGTGTAGTGCACCTGCGGGTACAGCCGGACCACCGAGCCACCGAAGGTGACGACCACGCCGCGGATCGTCGCGTCGCGGCCGAGCGAGATGCGCTGGTGGCCGAGGTGAACCGCGTCGTCGGCCCATTCCTGCAGGCTGACGAAGGTCAGCTTCGCGCCGTCCCCGACGTGTACCTCGACGGTGCCGGCGTAGGTGGCCGAGCCCTGGTGGTCGATCACGACCGTGGCGACCGCGAACGGCTTGACGTCGATGACGATGTGGCCGTAGGCCGCGCCCTCGGCGCCCTGACCGTTCAGGGTCAGCACGGTCGGCCCGGGAGTGAGCTCCTGCGGAACCGTGATGACGGTCGCGGCGGTGATGTTTTCGAACGCCGACGCGGCGACCCGGTCACTCGGTGCACCTGCGCGCCCGAGCCGCGGGTCATCGCGACCCACCGTCTCGACGATCACACCCTCGGGTGCGTCGACCTCGACCAGGACCTTGCCCTCGGGCTTGGCCGTGCCGTCGTGCAGGCCACGGAGGCGCCGCATCGGGGTGAAGCGCCATTCCTCCTCGCGCCCGGTGGGCACGGGGAACTCCGTGGCGACGGCTCCTGCCGTCGCCATGTCTGTGCCCTGCACTTAGCCCACGGCCCCTTCCATCTGAAGCTCGATCAGCCGGTTGAGCTCGAGCGCGTACTCCATCGGCAGCTCACGGGCGATCGGCTCGACGAAGCCGCGGACGATCATCGCCATCGCCTCGTCCTCGGTCATGCCGCGGCTCATGAGGTAGAACAACTGGTCCTCGGAGACCTTGGAGACCGTCGCTTCGTGACCGAGGGCCACGTCGTCCTCGCGGACGTCGACGTACGGGTAGGTGTCCGAGCGGCTGATCGTGTCGACCAGCAGCGCATCGCAGCGCACCGTGGACTTGCTGTGGTGCGCACCCTCCTGGACCTTGACCAGGCCGCGGTAGGAGGTGCGGCCGCCGCCGCGGGCGACGGACTTGGACACGATCGCCGAGGAGGTGTGCGGCGCGGCGTGCACCATCTTGGCGCCGGCATCCTGGTGCTGACCCTCGCCGGCGAAGGCGATCGAGAGCACCTCGCCGTGGGCGTGCTCACCGGTCATCACGACGCCGGGGTACTTCATCGTGACCTTGGAGCCGATGTTGCCGTCGATCCACTCCATGGTCGCGCCCTCTTGGGCGATGGCGCGCTTGGTGACCAGGTTGTAGACGTTGTTCGACCAGTTCTGGATGGTCGTGTACCGGCAACGCCCACCCTTCTTCACGATGATCTCCACGACCGCGGAGTGCAGCGAGTCGGAGGAGTAGATCGGGGCGGTGCAGCCTTCGACGTAGTGCACGTAGGCGCCCTCGTCGACGATGATCAGCGTCCGCTCGAACTGGCCCATGTTCTCGGTGTTGATCCGGAAGTAGGCCTGCAGCGGGATGTCGACCTTGACGTTCGGCGGCACGTAGATGAACGACCCACCGGACCACACAGCGGCGTTCAGCGCGGAGAACTTGTTGTCCCCGGCCGGAATGACCTTGCCGAAGTACTCCTGGAACAGCTCGGGGTGCTTCTTCAGACCGGTGTCGGTGTCGAGGAAGATGACGCCCTGCTCCTCGAGGTCCTCACGGATCTGGTGGTACACGACCTCGGATTCGTACTGGGCCGCGACACCGGAGACGAGGCGCTGCTTCTCCGCCTCCGGGATGCCGAGGCGGTCGTAGGTGTTCTTGATGTCCGCGGGCAGCTCGTCCCACGTCGTCGCCTGCTTCTCCGTCGACCGGACGAAGTACTTGATGTTGTCGAAGTCGATGCCCGACAGGTCGGAGCCCCACGTCGGCATGGGCTTCTTGTAGAAGAGCTTGAGGCCCTTGAGGCGCTGCTCCAGCATCCACTCGGGCTCGCTCTTGAGACCTGAGATGTTGCGGACGACCTCCTCGGACAGCCCGCGTCGCGCGGTGGCGCCGACGTCGTTGGCATCCGACCAACCGAAGTCGTATCGGCCGATGCCTTCGAGGGCAGTCTCGGTCGTGCTGGTCATGACGTGGTCCTTCCGGTCGGTACATAAGTCGTGCAGACGCCGTCGCCGTGGGCGATGGTTGCGAGGCGCTGAACATGCGTGCCGAGCAGGCGGCCGAACGCCGCCGTCTCGGCTTCGCACAACTGGGGGAACTGCTCGGCGACGTGCGCCACCGGGCAGTGGTGCTGGCAGATCTGCTCGCCGGCCGCGCCGCCCGGAGCGGGGCGGACGCTCGCGGCGTAGCCGTCTGCGGACAGGGCATCGGCGAGAACGGCCGCGCGGTCGGCGGGGGCCGCGGCCGCGACCACCCGGCGGTAGCGCTCCTTGAGCTCGGCGACCCGGCGGGCCGCGAACTGCTCGACGGCGTGCTCACCGGCGGTCTCGGCGAGGAAGCGCAGGGCGCTCGCCGCGAGGTCGTCGTAGGCCTGCACGAAGTGGTGGCGGCCCGCGTCGGTCAGGACGAAGACCTTGGCCGGGCGGCCGCGCCCGCGCGACGCCTGCCCGCGGGGCTCGCCGGCGACGATCAGGCCCTCGGCCAACAGGGCGTCGAGGTGCCGACGGACCGCGGCGGAGGTGAGTTCGAGCTGCGAAGCCAGGTCGGCTGCGGTGGAGCGGCCGTTCTCCAGAATCGCGCGGGCGACCTTCTCGCGGGTCCCGGCGGTGACGTCCTCGACGGGCCCCAGCTCGCGCGCCGAGGCGCTCGCAGAGGGGGCCGAATCGGCGTGGACTGTTTTCACAACACCGATGTTACCTAATTCCGCGGGCCTGCCAAATAAAACCGCCCACTTCACCACAGATCGGTGAGCTAGGCAAGGCTTACCTAACCTGATCACCCGGACGGGCCGGCGCCCCCTCCTCCCTACACTGACCGCCGTGTCCGGCCCCGCCATCGAGATCTCCGATCTCCGCAAGAGCTACGGCACGCGGACCGCGGTGAACGGGCTCGATCTGGTCATTCCACGGGGCGGGGTCTCGGCCGTCCTCGGCCCCAACGGGGCCGGCAAGACCACGACGCTGGAGATCTGCTCCGGCCTCCGGGCGGCCGACAGCGGGACGATCCGGGTGCTGGGCCTCGATCCACGGCGGGACCGCGCGGCCCTGCGACCCCGGATCGGGGTGATGCTGCAGGCCGGGGGGATCTACTCCGGAGCCAAGCCCGCGGAGATGCTGCGTCACGTCGCGTCGCTGCACGCGTCGCCGCTGGACCCCGGGGCGCTGTTCGAGCTGCTCGGCCTGCAGGACGCGCGCCGCACCACCTACCGGCGGATGTCGGGCGGAGAGAAGCAGCTGCTCGCCCTCGGACTGGCCGTGGTCGGACGTCCGGAGCTGGCCTTCCTCGACGAGCCCACGGCCGGGCTCGACCCCCACGCCCGGCGCCGGACCTGGGAGCTGATCGGTTCGCTGCGCGAGCACGGGGTCACCGTCGTGCTGACCACGCACCTGCTGGACGAGGCCGAATCGCTCGCCGACCACGTGCACATCGTCGACCGGGGCAAGGTCATCGCGGCCGGCACGCCGGCTGACCTGACGCGGGTGGGAGTGTCCAACTCGCTGACGTTCCGCGCGCCGGCCGGACTTCCCGTCGCGGCGCTGACCGGCGCGCTGCCGGAGGGAACCGAGGCCACCGAGCCGTCGCCGGGCGTCTATCTCGTCTCCGGGCCGATGGACCCGACCACGCTGGCGGCGGTCACGTCCTGGTGCGCCGACCTCGGCGTGATGCCGGAGGGTCTCCTGGTCGAGCGTCGCAGCCTGGAGGACGTCTTCCTGGAACTCACCGGGCGGGTGGAGACGTGAGCATGGATCTGTCCCCCGCGCCGGGGTCGGCGCCGGTCGCGCGGATGGTGCGCGCGCAGGCCGCCTTCGAGACGCGCATGATGCTGCGCAACGGCGAGAACCTGCTCCTCACCGTGCTGATCCCGACGCTGCTGCTGGTGCTCTTCTCCGCCGTCGAGGTGATCGACACCGGCCCGGGCGAGCGGGTCGACTTCCTGGCGCCGGGAATCCTCGCCCTCGCGGTGATGTCGACGGCCTTCACCGGCCAGGCCATCGCCACCGGCTTCGAACGCCGGTACGGGGTGCTCAAGCGCCTCGCGGTTTCACCACTGCCGCGTTGGGCCCTGCTCACCGGCAAGACGCTTTCGGTGCTCCTGGTCATCGCGCTGCAGCTGGCCCTGCTCACGGCGACCGCCTTCGTCCTCGGGTGGGATCCGGTGGGCGAGATCGGCATGGTCCTGCCGCTGCTCCTCGTCGGCACCGCGGCCTTCAGCGGCCTCGGCCTGCTGATGGCCGGGACCCTCCGCGCCGAGGCGACGCTGGGCGCGGCCAACCTCGTCTACCTGGTGCTGCTGATGTGCGGCGGCATCGTGATCCCCCTCGAGAAGTTCGGGGCCGCCGAGGGTGTGCTCGAACTGACCCCCGCCGCGGCCCTCGCGACCGGGCTGCGGGACGTCTTCACCGGCGTCGACGCCACCCCGTGGGCCGCCCTCGCTGTGCTCGCGGTCTGGGCCGTGACTTCTCTCGCCGCCGCCGCCCGCTGGTTCCGCTGGGAGTAGCGCCCGAGAGGGAGTCCCGCCGAGTCCCCCATCCTGGGGCGTCGTGTCGCCCTGTCCCCGCGATCCATAGGGCAGGCAGCCGCCCCAAGATGCAGCGCGGCGGGCCACTTACGATGACGCCGTGACGAGGACGGGCCCCTGGGGCGGCGAGCGCTTCCGGCCCGGCCCGGTGGGGCTGCGCCGGCTCGCCCTGGCGTCGATCGTGGCCAACGTCGGAATTGTCGTCACCGGCGGCGCTGTCCGGCTGACCGGCTCCGGCCTCGGGTGCCCGGAGTGGCCGCGCTGCCACGAGGACTCCTTCGTCCCGACGGGCGAGGTCGGGATCCACGAACAGATCGAATTCGGCAACCGGATGCTGACCTACGTTCTCGGCGCGGTGGCGCTGGCGACGTTGATCGGGGCGTTCCGGTCCCGCCCGGCGCGCCGGGACGTCCGCCGTCTCGCGCTGGTGCTCTTCATCGGGATTCCGCTGCAGGCCGTGATCGGCGGCATCTCGGTCCTGACCGACCTGAACCCGTGGGTCGTCATGGGTCACCTGATGGTGTCGATGGGCCTGATCGGGCTGTCCACCGTGCTCTACCGCCGTGTGGGCGAAGGCGATGCGTCGCCGAGCCCCCTGGTTCCGCCGGCGATTCAACGCCTGGCGGTCGGTCTGCTCGCGCTGACCGTGGGGGTGCTCTATCTCGGGACGATCGTCACCGGCAGCGGACCGCATGCGGGCGATGTGGACGCGCCCCGCACGGGCCTCGACACCCACCTGTTCTCGATGATCCACGCCGATTCGGTGATCGCCCTCGTGCTCGGCACCGTCGCGTTGAACATTCTGCTGGCGCGGTCCGGCGCACCCCGCGAGGTCGTCGTCGCGGCCCGGGGAATGTTGGGCGTCCAACTGGCGCAGGGCCTCGTGGGATACGTGCAGTACTTCACCGACCTGCCCGAGGTGCTCGTCGGGCTGCACATGTTCGGCGCCGGATGCCTGGTGATCGTGACCGTGCGCCTGGTGCTGTCGATGCGGGAGCGGGCGGCACTTCCCGGAGTGTTCTCGGTCGTCGAACCACAGCGCGAAGTGGCCCCGGCCTGACGTCCGTCCACACCCTGCTCCGCGAACGGCGCTCGCTGTCAGTGCGCGTTGCGACGCTTTCCCTGCACCGACCCACGGCGCCGGAGGGGGAACAGAATGAGCGACGCAGCGAACGATCGGGCCAAGCACCTCACCCGGGTGCGGGCCTTGCTGGCCAAGGCGGAATCCACGACGTTCGACGAAGAGGCCGACGCCCTGACGGCGAAGGCGCAGGAGCTGATCAGCAAGTACGCGCTCGACAATCTGCTCGCGGCCGCCGCGCGCGAGCCGGAAACGGGTCGCGGACAGGTCAGCACCAGGGACCTTGTGCTGCACGCGCCGTATGTCTCGGCGAAGGCGTCGTTGGCGGGCGCGGTCGCCGAGGCGAATCGCTGCCGCTGCATATTCTCCCCGGCGGATTCGCTGGTGACGCTGGTGGGAGCGCCCGGTGATCTGGACGCCGTCGACCTGCTGACGACCTCCCTGTTGACGCAGGCCGAGGTCGCGATGCGCCGGCATCGGGGGACGCCGGCGTCGTGGGATTCCTCGTCACGAACGAGGTCCTTCCGTCGCGCGTTCCTGCTGTCGTTCGCGGCGCGGATCCGGCAGCGGCTCCTCGAGGCCACGGCCGTCGCCGTCACGGAGTCCGACGACCGGGACCGCCTGCTGCCGGTGTTGACCCAGCACGCGGCCGACGTCGACCGGCGCGTTCGCGAGTTGTTCCCGCTGATCAGCAGATCCCGTCGGACGACGGTGTCCAACTCCGCCGGCTGGGCCGCCGGGCGCGACGCCGCCGACCGCGCTCAACTCCACACCCGCCGCCCGCTCGTCCGCTGACGTCGCGAAGTTATCCACAGAACCGAACCTCCGGTCGCGTAACCTCCCGCCCCTCGGAAACCCTCCTGCTCTGCACCGAGTTCGAGGGGGAAGCGTGGAGCGGAATCACCGACCTGACGCCGATGTCCTGATCGGCGTCTTCGACCAACGCGGACGGGAGCCCGCGGTGAATGCGGCCGGCCCGCCCGAAGCCGGAGCGGAGGTCATCCGCTTCGCCCCGTACCTGCGGGCCCGTCGCGGACGCGCGACCGCGCCTCCGGCGAACCGAGCCTGAGGCATGGCGCCGCGCCCGCATCTCCCGCCGTCGCTCATGACCGGGCCATTCCTGGCGGAAACCGCGTACACAGCGGGGTTGAGCACGAAGCAACTGCGCTCAAGCTGCTGGCGGCGCTTGTTCCGAAGCGTCTTCGTCTACGCGGGCCTCCCCCTCACCGATGAGGTGCGTCTCCATGCGGTGTTGCTGGCCGCACCCGCCGGCACTGTCGTCACCGGACTGACGGCCGCCTGGTTGTTCGGCGCGTGGGCGCCGAGTCCCGGCGCGGGGCTGCCGCTGGAACTAGGCGTACGACGGGAAGACCGCAACACGTCCGGATCCCGCGCTCTGACCCGGCGCATCGTGCTGGATCCCGTCGACGTCAACGAGTGGAACGGTCTGCCCGTGACCTCGCCGGAACGGACCTGCTTCTCGCTGATGGCCCGGTCCTCCCTCGTCGAGGGAGTGGTGTTCGCCGACGCGTTCCAGCACGCCGGCCTAGCGACACAACGTGGGCTGTTCCGCTTTGCAGATGAGCGCCCGCACTGGCCGCACGTCAGGAAGGTGCGGTGCGCCGTCGACCTCTCCCGCCACGAAGCGGCGTCGCCGGGCGAAACTCGCCTCCGCATGGTGATCGTGCTCGGCGGACTCCCCGAGCCACCGATTCTCAACGGCGGCATCTACGACGAGTCAGGGGAGCTGCTGGGCGTCCCCGACATGCTTTACCTCTCACCGGACTTCGGGTTGGAGTACGACGGCGCCTATCACCATGAGCCCAGCCAGCACGCCCGGGACAACGTCCGAGAGAACCGCTTGCTCGTCGTCGGCAATCTCCCGCTGCTGCGGTACGGCGCTCACGACGTCTTTCGGACCCCGCAGCGGATAGAGCGGGAAGTTGCCGCCATGTTGGGCGGCCGGTCTCTGCGGGCGGTCGCCTGACTCCCGCGGCGGTCGCACCATCTGAGGGCGGCAATTCGCCCTATCGACGTCGATGATGCGTCCGAATCCCGCCCCAAGACGCGGCGCCGGCGAGGCCTGCACCCACCAGGGGCGGCGATCGGCCCCATGGAGCGCGTCCATAGGGCCGGCGGGCGCCCCAAGATGGGTACACAGGGGCCGAGCCCCGGCCAGCCGACCAGAGTCCGGAGGCTGAGCGCTGAGCGGTGGGGCTAGAAGGCGACGGCGTCGATCGCGATCACCAGGAACAGCAGGGCGAGATAGCTGTTCGAGAAGTGGAACAGACGCATCGGGTTGAGGTCGGTCCCGGTGACGCCGCGGCGGACCTTGGCGAGGAGGCGGTGGGACTCGACGAGGATCGCGACGCCGAGGACGGCGGCGACGATCGGGTAGAGCGCCCCGGTGTCCGCCACCGGCCAGAGGGCCAGGGAGCACAGCACCGTCGCCCAGGTGTAGAGCGTGATCTCGGTAATGACCCGGGTCTCGGTGGCGACGACCGGCAGCATGGGGACGTTCGCCGCGGCGTAGTCCTCCTTGTAGCGCATGGCCAGGGCCCAGAAGTGCGGCGGCGTCCAGAAGAAGACGACGCCGAACAGGACGATCGGGGCCCAGGAGATGGACCCGGTGACCGCGGTCCAGCCGATCAGCGGCGGGAAGCACCCGGCCGCACCGCCCCAGACGATGTTCTGCGACGTCCGCCGCTTGAGGAACATCGTGTAGCCGAAGACGTAGAACAGGTTGGCCGTCAGCGCCAGCAGGGCGGAGAGCCAGTTCACCGCGAGGCCGAGGACCAGCGTGGCGGCGATCCCGAGGAGGACGCCGAAGATCAACGTCTCGCGGGCGGAGACCCCGTGCATCGGCAGCGGCCGGCGCCGCGTGCGGCGCATCTGCAGGTCGATGTCGCGGTCGAGGTAGCAGTTCAGGACGTTCGCGCTGCCCGCGGCCATCGTTCCGCCGGCCAGCGTCGCGACGACCAGCCACAGGTCCGGAACCCCGCGCTCGGCGAGAAACATCACAGGTGCGGTGGTGACCAGGAGGAGCTCGATGATCCGCGGCTTGGTCAGCGCCACATAGGCGCGGACCGTGTCGCCGAGGCTGCGCCGGCCAACACCGACCTGCACCCCGGGGGGGCGAAGATCGACAGTCGTCACTCGTACCTCGGGGGCGGTAGCGCGGATGGGCACGCCCATGCCGGCGGAACGACAGCCGGCGACGAGCGGCCCTCACTGTAGCTCCCGGCCCGGGGCCCTCCGGTCAACGGGGGCACCACCTGCGTCACACGCGCCGCCCGGGGAAGAAAGAGCGGTGGATAGGGTCGAATCTCCGGTCCGATCGAGAGGATCCCGCCGCAGTGAGCAGCGCAAAGAGCAGCCTCGACCCAACCTGGACCGACCTCGACGCCCGCGCCGTCGACACCGCCCGCGTGCTGGCGATGGACGCCGTGGAAGCAGCGGGCAACGGCCACCCCGGCACGGCGATGAGCCTCGCCCCGGCGGCCTACCTGACCTACCAGCGCCTCCTCCGGCACGACCCGACGGATCCGACCTGGCTGGGCCGCGACCGGTTCGTGCTGTCCTGCGGTCACTCCAGCCTCACGCAGTACGTCCAGCTGTTCCTGTCGGGCTACGGCCTGACCCTCGACGACCTGCGGCACCTCCGTCAGTGGGGCAGCCGCACCCCCGGCCACCCGGAGGTCCACCACACCGCCGGCGTCGAGACCACCACCGGCCCGCTCGGCCAGGGCGTGGCCACCGCGGTCGGCATGGCGATGGCCGCGCGGCGCACCCGCTATCTGTTCGACGCCGAGGCCGCCCCGGGGAAGAGCGTGTTCGACCACACCGTCTACGTCTTCGCGTCCGACGGCGACATGGAGGAAGGGGTCGCGTCCGAGGCCTCCTCGCTCGCGGGCACCCAGAAGCTGGGCGAGCTGGTCGTCCTCTACGACGACAACCACATCTCGATCGAGGGCGACACCGACGTCGCGTTCACCGAGGACGTCCTCGCCCGCTACGCCGCCTACGGCTGGGACACGCAGCGGGTGGACGACGCCAACGACATCGAGGCGATCCACCGGGCCCTCACGGCGGCCCGCGACAACCGCGAGGCGCCGAGCATCATCGCGATGCGGTCGATCATCGCCTGGCCGGCGCCGAATGCACAGAACACCGGCAAGTCACACGGCTCGGCGCTGGGTAAGGATGAAGTCGCGGCCACCAAGGAGGTCCTCGGCTTCGATCCCGCGCGGTCCTTCCAGGTCGACGACGACGTCCTCGCCCACGCCCGCGGGGTGGTCGACCGCGGCCGGGCGGCCCACGCCGAGTGGGACACCCGCTACGCCGCCTGGCGCGAGGCCAACCCCGAGCGGGCCGCCGAGCTCGACCGCATGCGCGCCAAGCGGCTTCCCGACGGCTGGGCCGCCAAGCTTCCCGAGTACCCCGTGGGCAAGGGCGTCGCCACCCGCAAGGCCTCCGGCGAGACGCTGAACGCGATCGCCGCGGTGATCCCTGAACTGTGGGGCGGATCGGCCGACCTGGCCGAGTCCAACCTGACGTGGATCGAGGGCGAGTCCAGTTTCCTGCCCGTCGGGTCGAGCGCGAAGAACGCCGACCCGGGTGGCCGCAACATCCACTTCGGGGTGCGCGAACACGCCATGGGCGCGGCCATGAACGGCATCGCCCTCGACGGCACCTTCCGCCCCTACGGCGGCACGTTCCTGGTGTTCTCGGACTACATGCGCGGCGCGGTCCGCCTCGGCGCCGTGATGAAGGCGCCGGTCGTGCACGTCTGGTCGCACGACTCGATCGGACTCGGCGAGGACGGTCCGACCCACCAGCCGGTCGAGCATCTGTGGTCGCTGCGCGCGATCCCCGGCCTGGACGTGATCCGTCCCGGTGACGCGAATGAGACCGTCGCCGCCTGGCGGGCGATTCTGGAGAACCCGCAGGGCCCGGCGGCACTCGCCCTGAGCCGGCAGAACCTGCCGACCCTGGAAGGCACCTCGCCCGAGGGCGTCGCCCGCGGCGGGTACGTCCTGGCCGAAGCCGGCGCCGGCCTGCCCGACCTCATTCTCATCGCCACCGGAAGTGAACTTCAGCTGGCGGTCGAGGCCCGCACCGCCCTGGAGGCCGAAGGCGTCCCGACCCGCGTGGTGTCGATGCCCTGCGTCGAGTGGTTCCAGGCCCAGCCGGATGACTACCGCCAGACCGTGCTGCCGCCGCGGGTGAAGGCCCGCGTCGCCGTCGAGGCGGGCATCGCCCAGGGCTGGTGGCGCTACGTCGGGCGACGGCGGCGAGGTCGTCGGCATCGAGCACTTCGGGGCTTCTGCTCCCTACGCCACGTTGTTCGAACAGTTCGGCATCACCGCACCCGCGGTCGTTGCCGCGGCACACCGCTCACTCGCCCGCACCCGCGGCGAGAAGGGCTCGACCACCGGCAACTGACTGATCGTCAGATCGACGACGGACAGTGCCCGCTTCGCGAGGAGAACTGCATGACGGAAAACCTGCAACGGCTCTCGGCGGCCGGTGTCGCCATCTGGCTGGACGATCTGTCCCGCGAGCGGCTGCAGAAGGGCACGCTGGCGGCGATGGTCCGCGACTCCTATGTCGTCGGCGTGACGACCAACCCGTCGATCTTCCAGAACGCGGTCTCCACATCCGACCTCTACGACCCGCAGGTCCACGACCTGGCGGTGCGCGGGGTGGCCGTGGACGAGGCCGTCCGCTCGATCACGACCGCCGACGTCCGTGAGGCGTGCGACGTGCTGCGGCCGGTCTACGACGCCACCGACGGCGTCGACGGCCGGGTCTCGATCGAGGTCGATCCGCGCTTCGCCCACGAACCGGAGAAGACCGTCGCCGAGGCGCGGGCCCTGTGGTGGGCGGTGGACCGGCCCAACCTCTACATCAAGATCCCGGGAACGGTGCAGTGCCTGCCGGCCATCGCGCAGTGCCTGGCCGAGGGCATCAGCGTCAACGTCACGCTGATCTTCTCGCTGCAGCGCTACCGCGCCGTGATGGACGCGTTCCTCGACGGCATGGAGCGGGCCCACAAGGCCGGCGTCGACCTGGCGACCATCGGCTCGGTCGCCTCGTTCTTCGTCTCCCGCGTCGACACCGAGATCGACAAGCGCCTGGACAAGATCGGCACCGACGAGGCCAAGGCCCTGCGCGGCAAGGCCGCCGTCGCCAACGCCCGCCTCGCCTTCGAGGCCTACGAGGAGATCACCGCCGGCACGCGTTGGGCCGCCCTGGCCGCGGCCGGAGCGAAACCGCAGCGGCCGCTGTGGGCCTCCACCGGCGTCAAGGATCCCGCCTACGTCGACACCCTCTACGTCGATGACCTGGTCACCGCCGGCGTGGTCAACACCATGCCGGAGGCGACGCTGAACGCGGTGGCCGACCACTCGGCCGCGACCGGCGACACGGTCCGCGGGCACTACGCGGACGCCGCGGGGGTCCTTTCCGATCTGGCCGCTGTAGGCATCGACTACGACGACGTCGTGAACCTGCTCGAGCGGGAGGGCGTCGACAAGTTCATCGCCGCCTGGCAGGAGCTGCTCGACTCGGTCGGAGCCGAGCTGACCCGCCTGGGTGCTGAGTCGGGAGCCAAAGCGTGAGTTCCGAGAAGCCGCAGAGCCCGTTCAACACCTACTCCGCCGAGGCCGGGGGTTGCCGAGTGCGGCTGTCCGGGGCGGAGATCCGCGAGCGGGCCGGCCACGCGCTACGCGCCGCGTCCACCCACGAGGCGGTCCGACGACTCAACGAGAAGGACGCAAATCTCTGGGGCGAAGCGGCGTTCCTCGAGGCGGTGGACCGGCTGGGCTGGCTGGACCTCCCCCGGTCCTCCCGCGCGCTGCTCCCGCAGATCGAGCAGGTCCGGCAGAGTCTGGCTGCCGATGGCCTCGACCACATCGTGCTGGCCGGGATGGGGGGATCCTCGCTCGCACCCGAGGTCATCACCGCCAACGCCGGCGTCGAGCTCACCGTGCTCGACACCACCGACCCGCTGCAGATTTCGCGCGCGCTCGCGGACCGGATCGACCGGACGGTCGTGATCATCGCCAGCAAGAGCGGCTCGACGATCGAGACCGACAGTCACCGCCGCGCCTACATCCACGCCTTCCGTGAGGCCGGCCTCTCCGACGCGGGGATCGCGGCCCGATTCATCGTGATCACCGACCCCGAGTCACCGCTGGAAGAGGTCGCTCGCGAAGGCGGCTACCGCGCTCTGTTCCTGGCGGACCCGATGGTGGGTGGCCGGTACAGCGCACTGTCCGCGTTCGGTCTCGTGCCCAGCGGTCTCGCCGGCGCCGACGTCGCTGCTCTGCTGGACCAGGCCGAGGCGCTCTCCCCCGTGCTCACCGAAGTGGCCAACAACCCGGGCCTCCTGCTCGGTGCGGCGCTCAGCGGCGCCGCCAGTGGCAGCCGCGACAAGATGGCGCTGGTCACGCTGGACCCCGAGCTCCGCGGCTTCGGTGACTGGGTCGAGCAGTTGATTGCCGAATCCACCGGCAAGAACGGCAGCGGGATGCTGCCGGTCATCCTCGAGGGGGAGGACGCACCTGGCTTCCTCGACGCTGCGGAGGACGTCGTGCGGGCGACGCTCGGCGACCATGAGAACTCCGAGATCCGGGTCACCGCGGGCCCGCTCGGGGCGCAGTTCCTCCTGTGGGAGTGGGCGACCGCGTTCACGGGTTGGGGCCTGCACCTCAACCCGTTCGACCAGCCGAACGTGACCGAGTCCAAGGAGAACACCGCTCGTCTGCTCGAGACGGCCGGCCCCGACGGCCTGGACGTTCCGGCCCCGCTCTTCACCGATGGCCCGATCCAGGTCTACGGCGACGAAGCGACGTTCGGCGGTGCCAAGACCCTCATCGACGCGCTCGAACTGATTCTGCGTCAGGTGGGTCCGAAGGGGTACCTCGCCGTCATGGCCTACCTCGACCGGGTCGGCGACGCCGAGGTGGCGCGGCTTCGTCCCGCGATCGCGAAGGTGCTGGCCGGCCGGCCCGTCACTTTCGGGTGGGGCCCGCGGTTCCTGCACTCCACCGGCCAGTTCCACAAGGGTGGCCCGCAGGTCGGGTCATTCCTGCAGATCACCGGTGCTGCGGAGGAGGACCTGCAGGTCCCGGGCAAGCCGTACACGTTCGGCACTCTGCAGATGGCCCAGGCGCTCGGCGACCTCGGCGCGCTGACCGAGCGTGGACGACCGGCACTGCGGCTGCACCTGACCGACCGCGCCGCGGGCATCGCCGCGCTGCTCGCCGCGCTCGGGGCATGACGGCCGCTCCGGTCGCCGCCGCCGGCCCGATCGCCACCGAGCGGGACGCACACCGCAATCTCCTGCGCGATCCACGGGACAAGCGCCTCCCGCGGATCGCCGGGCCGTGCGGCCTCGTCGTCTTCGGCGTGACCGGCGACCTGGCCCGGAAGAAGGTGATGCCCGCGATCTACGACCTCGCCAACCGCGGGCTGTTGCCGCCCGGGTTCTCCCTGGTCGGTTATGCCCGCCGGGAGTGGGAGGACCAGGATTTCGCGCAGGTCGTGCGGGACGCCGTCCGCGAGCACGCCCGCACCCCGTTCCGCGACGAGGTCTGGGCCGCGCTGTCCGAGGGCTTCCGTTTCGTCCAGGGCGACTTCGGGGACGACGCCGCCTTCAGCACGCTGAGCGAGACGCTCGCTGAGCTGGACCGGAGTCGGGGAACCGGCGGCAACCACGCGTTCTACCTGTCGATCCCGCCGAAATTCTTCTCCGAGGTGATCGACCAGCTCTCAGAACACGGGCTCGCCCGGTCCCCCGACGGGTCCTGGCGACGCGTCGTCATCGAGAAGCCGTTCGGTCACGACCTCGCGAGTGCGCGCGAACTGAACCGGATCGTCGAGGAGGTCTTCCCGCCGTCAGCGGTCTTCCGCATCGACCACTACCTCGGCAAGGAGACCGTCCAGAACATCCTCGCGCTGCGCTTCGCCAATCAGCTGTACGAGCCCATCTGGAACCGCAACTTCGTCGACCACGTGCAGATCACGATGGCCGAGGACATCGGCATCGGCGGCCGGGCGGGTTACTACGACGGCATCGGCGCCGCCCGCGACGTGCTGCAGAACCATCTGTTGCAACTGCTCGCGCTGACCGCGATGGAGGAACCGGTCTCCTTCTCCCCCGACGACCTCCGCGCGGAGAAGGAGAAGGTGCTCTCCGCGATCCGCCTCCCGGCCGACCTGTCCACCGCGACCGCCCGCGGCCGCTACGCCGCGGGCTGGCAGGGCGGCCGGCAGGTGATCGGGTACTGCGAGGAGGAGGGCATCACGCCGCAGTCCACCACCGAGACCTACGCAGCGGTGAAGCTGGAACTCGACACCCGCCGGTGGGCCGGCGTCCCGTTCTACCTGCGGACCGGGAAGCGGCTGGGCCGCCGGGTCACCGAGGTCGCGCTCGTCTTTCAGCGGGTCCCGCACCTGCCCTTCGAGAGCACCGCGACCGAGGAACTGGGCCAGAACGCGCTGGTGTGCCGGATCCAGCCCGACGAGGGCACCACGGTGCGGTTCGGCTCCAAGGTCCCCGGTTCCGCGATGGAGGTCCGCGACGTGACGATGGACTTCGCCTACGGCGGCGCGTTCACCGAGACCTCGCCGGAGGCCTACGAGCGACTCATCCTCGACGTGCTGCTCGGCGACCCGCCGCTGTTCCCGCGGGCCGCCGAGGTGGAGTACGGCTGGAAGGTGCTGGACCCGATCGAGGAGTTCTGGGCCACCCAGGGCCCACCCGAGGACTATCCCGCCGGCACCTGGGGACCGCCGGGTGCGGACGCGGTGCTGGCCCGCGACGGCCGGATGTGGCGGCGCCCGTGAGCGAGCTCCTCAAGGACACCACTGCCGCGGCGGTCAACAAGGCCCTCATCACCGCCCGGCGAGCCGGCGGCAGCCAGGCCACCGGGCAGGTTCTGACGCTCGTCGTGGTGACCGACGACGACGAGCACGCCGAGGCGGTCGACGCCGCGGTCAGCACCGCGTCCGAGCATCCCTCGCGGATCCTGGTCGCCCGGTGTCGGCCGGGCGCGGACAGCGCCCGACTCGATGCCGAGGTGTTCGGCAGTGGCGAGCGCGGACCGGGTGAACTCGTGGTCCTCGACCTGTGCGGCGAACTCGCCCCGCACGCGAGCTCGGTCGTCCTCCCGCTGCTGGTGCCGGACGCGCCGGTGGTGACCTTCTGGCCGGGCGAAGCCCCCGCCCATCCGGCTGACGATCCGATCGGCGCCCTGAGCCAGCGCCGGATCACCGACCTGGCGACGGCAGCGGATCCGGTGGCCGGGCTGGCACAGCGCGCAGCCAGCTATTCCGAGGGCGACACCGACCTGTCCTGGACCCGGGTGACGTCCTGGCGTAGCCAGCTGGCGGCGGCGCTCGACCAGCCGCACGCGCCGATCCGGCGCGGCTCGGTGGCCGGGGAGGCCGGTAGCCCCAGCACCCAGCTGCTCGCCTGCTGGCTGCAGACCCGGCTCGGGATCGAGGTCGAACGACGAACGTCGGACGGGCCCGGCCTGACGGAGGTGCGCCTGGTCACCGACGAGGGCGAGATCGCGCTGGTCCGCACCGATGGGCAGCTGGCCACGCTCGCGGCGCCCGGCTGGCCCGTACGACCGATCGCGTTGCCTCGTCGCCACCTGTCCGAACTCATGGCCGAGGAGCTGCGCCGACTGGACCCGGACGAGATCTACCACGAATGTCTCGCCACCTGCGCACGCCCGGGAGGGACCTCCACGTGACCGCGACCGTTCTCGTCCATCGCGATCCCCCCACCCTGGCTGCGGCCGTGGCCGCCCGTCTGGTGACGCGGCTCGTCGATGTCCAGGCCGCCACCGGCCGGGCCTCGGTCGTACTCACCGGGGGCTCGGTCGGCATCGCGACGCTCTCCTCGCTGGCCGACATGCCGGCCCGGGACGCGATCGACTGGCGCAACCTCGACATCTGGTGGGGCGACGAACGTTTCCTGCCGGCCGGCCACGCCGACCGCAACGAGACCCAGGCACGTGCGGCACTGCTCGACAAGGTCGGGGTGGACCCCGAGCGGGTGCACGCGATGCCGGCCAGCGACGGGCCCGACGGCGACGATCCCGAGGCCGCGGCGGACCGGTACGCCGCCGCGCTCCGGACGGCCTCGCGGCCCGAGGACCACGGCATTACGCCGAGTTTCGACGTCGTCCTGCTGGGCGTCGGCCCGGACGGGCACATTGCTTCGCTGTTTCCCGAGAAGCCCGCCCTGTACGAGGAGGTGCGGTCGGTCGTCGGGGTGCGTGGATCACCCAAGCCGCCGCCGACCCGGATCAGCCTGACGATGCCGACGATCCGGAACGCCAAAGAGGTCTGGTTCGTGGTCGCCGGTGAGGACAAGGCCTCCGCGGTCCATCTCGCGCTCTCCGGTGCCGGGCCGGTGCAGATCCCTGCTGCCGGTGCGTCCGGGCGTTCAAGGACGCTGTGGCTGCTCGACCGGGGAGCCGCGTCGAAGCTGCCGCCGGCACTCGCGCGCGCCGCTTCCCCGTGACCCGAACGTTCTGACGAAGCGTCAGCCCTAGAGGCCGGCTGCCTGCGGGCACGGGACGTCCAGCATCGCCGCGACCAGCGCCACGAAGGTCGCGGCGTCCCGCATCAGGTCGTCGGCCTCCCGCGCCGTCACCGAGCCGGTCAGCCCGGCCTGCGCCGCCGCGCGCTTGCGCGCACCGGCCGCGAAGAACGCGGCCCATTCGCCCAGCTCGGGCGCGACCACGACCAGCAACTCCCACGCGGTGGCCGGACGGCGCCGCCGACCGCCGATCGGCTGCGCCCGGACCGCCAGCACAGCGGAGGCGCCACGCAGCGCCGCGAGGTGCGCGGAGGCGTACCGGTCGATCGGACGCGTGGCGCCGGCGGCGGCGGACAGGCAGTGCCCCGCCGCGTTCAACAGCTCTCCCGCGCCGGAATGCGGGGCGGGCGGGTGCTCGATGACCAGGTTCAGCTCGTGCATTCCGCGAGCACACCTCTCCTTCGGCTGAGGCGCCGGACGGGCGGTCGGGGGTCGAGGCCAACCGCCCGCCGGCGAGTGGTGCCGAACGCTCCAGCGACCGCGGGGGGATTCAGTCGCTCGAACATATGTTCGACAGGGAGAACACTACCTCGAGGGACCGACACCTGCGCAAGTACCGAATCCCGGCGCGTCGAGGCCGGAGAAAAAGTCCGGAATGTCCGGTAAACCGATCCGGCCCCTGCGGCGTCTCCTCTGCAGTTCAGCGCTACGGCACGCCCCACACCGCAGTTCGTGCCGGACGACACCGAGTCACTCATCCCAGGGGGATCAGATGTTCCAGTTCCGCACCCAGTACAACCGCAAGTTCGCCGCCGCCGCGCTCGCCGTCACCGCAGTGGCCGGCACCGGCCTCGCCGGGGTCGTCGCCACCGCGGACGCGGCCGGTGGCACCGCCACGGTGTCCAACCTGCGCGTCGGCAGCCACAGCACCTTCGACCGGGTGGTCATCGACTACACGGGCAGCAAGCCCACGGTGCGGGTGTCACTGGTCAACAGCCTCTACAGCTGCGGCAAGGGCGACAAGCTGACGATCCCGGGCGACAAGATCGTCAAGATCGACCTGACGCCGGCTCAGGCGCACAACAACAGCGGTCAGAGCACCTACTCCGGCCCCGGACGCCTGTCCACCAAGACGTTCAACCTCAGCACCATCAAGGGCGTCCGGATGGCGTGCGACTTCGAGGGCCACGTGACCTTCGGCGTCGGCGTTCAGAACCTGAAGAGCTACAGCGTCTCGCACCTGACCAACCCGAAGCGGGTCGTGGTCGACCTCAAGCGCTGACGCGTAGTCACGTCATAAGCGGGTCAGCGAATCCGGCCGGTCGCCTTCGGGCGGCCGGCCGTCTTCGTCGCGAATCGCTTCTCGACCAGCTGATTGGCCGCGGCCAGACCCTTGGCGAACGGGGTCGGGGCCAGCCGCTTCAGCGCCCACATCAGGCGGGTCTCGATGTGCGGCAGCAGCAGGAACTTGCGCCGGTCGACCGCACGCAGCACCTTGCGGGCGACGTCGTCCGCGGTCAGTTTCGGGCCGGGAAACAGCTCGCCCGCGATCGCCTTGCGTGCCATCAACTCGAACGACGGGTCGGTGGTGCGCATCCCGTGCAGCCAGGTTGGTCTGGAAGAAGCTGGGGCACACGACGGTGGTCCGGACCCCCAGCGGCTCCAGCTCGCACCGCATCGTCTCCGACAGCGAGATGACGCCCGCCTTGGTCACGTTGTACGACGCCATGTTGGCCAGGTTCATCAACCCGGCCAGCGACGCGATGTTCACGACGTGCCCGGATCCCTGCGCGGCGAACATCGGCACGAAGGTGCGGACCCCGCGGATCACGCCCTTGAGATTGATCTCCAGGATCCAGTCCCAGTCGGCCATCGGGATCTCGGCGATCGGCCCGGCGGCAGCCACCCCGGCGTTGTTGACCAGGACGTCGAGCCCGCCCCACTGGAGCGCGCACCACTCGCGGGCGGCGTCCCAGGCCAGGTCGTCGCGTACGTCGAGGGGAAGGAACGCGACGCGCGCCGTGTCGCCGCCCGCCTCCCGGATGCTCTCGGCGAGCTCGAGCCGTGCCAACTCCCCGGCCGCCTGGTCCCGGTCGGTGAGCAGCACGCGTGCCCCGTCGGCCACCGCGGCCTGCGCGAGTGCACGCCCCAGCCCCGACGCCGCACCGGTGATCAGGATCCGCCTGTCCATGTCTGCCTCCTGGGGTCGCTGAGAGCCAGGCTAAGCCATAACTTACTCCGAGTAAATAAGCTCGACGGGCGGTCGCGGCGACATGCCCTAGGTTCGGAGCTCATGGAGATCTGGCTCAATCCCGCGTGCTCGAAATGCCGGACGGCGGTTGCCGACCTGGACGCCGCGGGGGTGAGCTACACGGTGCGGCGCTACCTGGATGAGCCACCCACACCGGCCGAGATCGCCGAGGTGCTGGAGCGGCTCGGGCTCGAGCCGTGGGACATCGCCCGGCTCGGCGAGGCCGTGGCCGCCGAGATCGGCATGCAGAGCTGGCCGCAGGACGCGGCCGACCGCGATCGCTGGATCGAGGCCCTGGCGGCGAACCCCAAGCTGATTCAGCGCCCGATCCTCACCGCCGCGGACGGCAGCGCGGTGGTCGGACGGTCCCCCGAGGCCGTGCAGGCCGCGATCGACGCCGAGCGGAAACTCTGAGCCGTGCGCTTCACCGGCCCGGACGCCCGGGCAGCCGCAACCGGGGCGATCACCGTGCAGTTCCGCCGGTGGGCCATCGCCCGCGTCCTTGCCGGGCGCACCTACCGGACCAACGCCGGACGGATCGAGATCCGCTCGGTCCGCCCGATCGACCCCGCCAAGCTGACGAAGGCCGACGCCCGACGGGCGGGCCGCCCGAGTCCGGAGCAGTTGCTCGCGGAGCTGCCCGGCGACCCCGCCCACCCGCTGTGGCGGGTCGAGTTCGCTCTCGCCGTCGATCCCGATCCACGCGCCGCGCTGGCCGCCGATGCCGCGCTGGACGACGCAGCCGTCGCGGACCTGACGAAGCGCCTGGACCGCCTCGACCTGGCCAGCTCCCACGGCCCCTGGACCCGCCAGTACCTGACCACGATCGCCGAGCGACCCGGCGTCCGGGCCCCCGACCTCGCCGCGACGTACGGCCGCGAGACCGCGCCGTTCAAGATCGACGTGCGCAAGCTGAAGAACCTGGGCCTCACCCACAGCCTCGCGGTCGGGTACGAGCTCTCGCCGCGGGGCCGCGCCTATCTTGAGCGCACCACGCCTCGATGAGCACCGACTGCGATGTCGCGGTCATCGGCGCCGGCCACAACGCCCTGGTCGCCGCGTGCTACCTCGCGGCCGCGGGTCTCGAGGTCGAGGTGCTCGAACGCGACACCGTCCTCGGCGGAGCGGTCTCCACCGTGGAGCGATGGCCGGGTTACCGGGTCGACCGCGGCTCCAGCCTGCATGTGATGGTCCGTCACACTTCGATAATCGAGGAGCTGGAGCTCGGCGAGTGCGGTCTGCGCTACGTCGACGCGGATCCCTGGGCCTACGCCCCGGCGGCGAACCCCGACGAGCCCGGCCTGCTGTTCGCCACCGACCTCGACCGCACCTGCGACTCGATCGCGGCCGCGTGCGGCGCGGCCGACGCCGCGGCGTACCGCGAGCTGATCGCCGCCTTCACCCCCGCCTGCCGGCGGATCCTCGACGTCCTCGCCGGGCCCCCGACTCCCGGTCGCATCGCTCGCAAGATGGCCACCCTGGGTCGCGCCCGCGGCGGGGGCGAGACCTCGCGCTGGTTCCTGCAGCCGGCGGACCATCTCCTGGACGCGACCTTCCGCAGCGAGCGGCTCAAGGCGGCGCTGGCGTGGTTGTCCGCCCAGTCCGGTCCGCCGCCGCACGAGCCCGGAACCGTCGGGCACCTCAGCTGGGTCGGCCTGATGCATCTCCGAGCGCCGGGGCGCCCGCTCGGAGGGTCCGGCGAGCTCAGCCGCGCCCTCGCGGAGCGACTGACCCGCCTCGGCGGCCGGATCCGGGCCGGGGACGCGGCGACCGCCCTCACCCTCGCCGGCGACCGGATCACCGGTGTCCGGACCGCCGCCGGGCACACCGTGCGCGCCCGGGCCGTGCTCTCCGGCGCCCACGTCCTCTCCACGCTCGACCTGCTCGCCGCCGCCGGGGCCGAACCGGCCGGGATCCGCGAGCGGGTCCGGGTCGGCGACGGCATCGGGGCCGCCGTCCGGCTGGCCACCACCGCCCTGCCCGCCTACCCGGGCGCTCCGGCCGACGCGCTGCACGGGATGCAACTGCTGGTCTCCGACCGCGCCGAGCTGCGCGCCGCCTACGCCGACTACCTGGCCGCACGGCCGCCGGAGCGGCCCGCGGTGCTCGCCCTCACCCCCACCGCGCAGGATCCGTCGCTGGCTCCGCCCGGACGACACACCGTGACGCTCTGGGCGCAGTGGCACCGCTACGACCTGGCGACACAGAACTGGGACGCACTGCGCGCCGCCACCGGGGAGTCCGCGGTCGCGCGCCTTGAGGCCGTCGCGCCCGGGTTCGCGGCCGGGGTGCTCGAGAGCCATGTGCAGACGCCGTTGGATCTCGAGCGCGAGCTCGGACTGCGCCGGGGCAACGTGATGCACGTCGAGATGGCCCTGGACGCGATGTTCGCGCTCCGGCCCGTCCCCGAGCTCTCCGGTTACCGAGGGCCGCTGGCCGGCCTCTACCTCACCGGCGCCTCGACCCACCCGGGCGGCGGCGTGTTCGGGGCCTCGGGGCGCAGTGCGGCGAAGGTTCTCGTCCGGGACCTGCGCCACCCACGAAGGATCCGGAAGTAGGCTGCCGACGTGCCCTCGCGGGCGCGGAACAGGGGAGAGAGTCGTGACCTACGTCGACAGCTACGCCCCCGGCATCCCGTGCTGGGTGGATGTCGCCTGCCACGACGCCGCGGGCGGCAAAGACTTCTACAGCGAACTGTTCGGCTGGGACTCCGTCGACGACGAGGACGGCTTCGCGACGTTCCTGCTCGACGGCCGGCCCGTGGCCGGACTCGGCCCGTGCCAGAAGGGCACCCGGCCGAGCTGGAACGTCTACGTCGCGGTCCGCGACGTGGACTCCAGCGTCGCTGCGGTGAAGGCGGCCGGCGGGACGTTGATCGCCGGCCCCGGCGACATCCTGAACCTCGGCCGCGGCGCGGCCTGCGCCGACCCGCAGGGCGGCGTGCTGACGCTGTGGCAGGCCCGCGACCACATCGGCGCGCGCGTCACCCGGGTGCCCGGCACCTGGTACTGGTCGGACCTGGTGACCCCCGACATCCCCCGCGCAGCGGCGTTCTACAGCGCGGTCTTCGGCTGGGCGGTGCGCGGTGCGGACCCCTCCGGCTCGACCGGCGCGGTGGCGATGCTGGGCCAGCAGGGCGTGGCCGGGTTCTCCCCGCTGCCGCAGGGCTCGGCCCCCGGGCCGTACTGGTCGGTGACCTTCCAGGTCGCCGACGTCGACGCGACGGCCGAGCAGGCGCTCAAGCTGGGTGCGACCGTTGCGGTCGCCCCGATGGACGTTCCCAACGTCGGCCGCTTCGCCGCGATCGCGGCGCCGGGCCGGGAGACCTTTTCCATCCTGCGGCCGTTGGGGTGAGCAGCGCGCTTGGCTGAGCAGGTGATCGCTGCGCGGTCCGACCTGCTGCGCCTCGCGTGGGCGCTGGCCGCGGCCACCGTGGCCTGTCAGATCGCCTACCCGCTGATCGAGGGCACCGGCCGCGACCGGCTGACCGTCGCGACCGTGGTCGTGACCTTCGCCGCCGTGGCCGCGCACGCGGTGGCCCGGTTCGGGATGCGGGCCGCGGGCGCGTCGATCGGCGTGGTCCTGGCGGTCGCCTTCGCCGCCGAGGTCGTCGGCGTGCACACCGGATTTCCTTTCGGGGACTACGACTACGGGAACGGACTCGGGCCCGAGCTCGCCGGCGTGCCCCTGGTGGTTCCGGCGGCCTGGGGAATGACGGCCTATCCCGCGTTGCTCGTCGCCCGTCGCCTGACGCCGCGGGGTGGTCCGCTGACCGCCCTCGTCGGCGGCTGGGCGCTGGCGAGCTGGGACATCTTTCTCGACCCGCAGATGGTCGAGGAGGGCTACTGGCAGTGGGCGAACCCCGACCCCGCGCTGCCCGGCTCCCCCGATGTTCCGCTCACCAATTACGCCGGCTGGTTGGTGGTGTCGGTCCTGCTGATGGCGGTCCTGGACCGGGTGGTGCCCCCGTCCGACTCCGGCGATCTGCTGCCCGGCCTGCTCTACCTGTGGACCTACGCGGCACAGGTGCTCGGCAACCTCGCGTTCTTCGACCGGCCCGCCGTGGCGTTGCTCGGCGGAGTCGCGATGGGCGCGATCGCACTCCCCTACGCGCGTTCCCTGCTCGACCCGGCCCGCGTTCCCGCGTGAGCTCTCCCGTCCGCATCGCGGTCGGAGCGGGGACCGCCCTGGCCGTGGGCGGGGCCGCCCTGGCGGCGGCGAATGTCGCCACGGTCCGGGTGGCCCGGACCGATGCCCCGGACGTATCGGAGTCGCTCGCCGTCTCGATCCTGCTGCCGGTCCGCGACGAGGCAGCCGGGGTCGCACCATGCCTGACGGCCCTCCTCGCCCAGCAGGGCGTGCCGAAGCTGCAGATCCTCGTGCTCGACGACGGGTCGAGCGACGGCACCGGCGACATCGTGCGCGCCGTGGCCGGGACCGACCCGCGGGTGCAGCTGCTGACCGGCGGCCCACTCCCCCCGGGGTGGCTCGGCAAGCCGTTCGCCTGCGCCCGTCTGGCC
Source organism: uncultured Actinomycetota bacterium (assembly GCA_963756785.1). Classification (GTDB taxonomy): domain Bacteria; phylum Actinomycetota; class Actinomycetes; order Sporichthyales; family Sporichthyaceae; genus Sporichthya. Next base: position 353,649 of record CAVWPF010000007.1, on the reverse strand, counting down.
GCGCACGCCGACGGCGACCTGCTCGTGTTCGTCGACGCCGACGTGATCCTGCACCCGCGGGCGGTCGCTGCCGCCGTCGCGCTGCGGGCGGAGGCCCGGCTCGACCTGATCTCACTGATGCCACGTCAGATCGCCCACACGGCCGGAGAGCGCCTGATCCAGCCGCTGCTGGCCTGGAGCTGGCTCTCCACCCTGCCGGTCCGCCCCGCGGAGCACTCGTTGCGTCCGTCGACCGCAGCGGCGATCGGACAGTTCCTGGTGGTCGATCGCGACACCTACAACGCGTTCGGCGGGCACGCAGCGGTGCGCGACCGCGTCGTCGACGACATCGAGCTCGCCCGCGCCGCGAAGCGCACGGGCCACCGGGCCGGCATGGCGATCGGCGCTGCCGTGGCGTCGTGCCGCATGTACTCCGGCTGGGCCGAGGTGCGCGCCGGGCACACCAAGTGGCTCTGGGCGGCCTTCGGCGGGGGCGGACGCGCGGTCCCCGCCGCCGCGGTGTGCGGAGTCCTGCTGCTGCTCGGCCCGGTGCCCGCGGCCGCCGCCCTGGGCGGCTCCCGGCTCGGCTTGGCCGGCTACCTCGCCGGAGCCGCGGGCCGCGCGTTGGTGGCCCGCCGGGCCGGGTCCCGCGTCTGGCCCGACGTCCTGGCTCACCCGGTCTCGACCGCCGCCGCCGCCGCCCTCCTCGCGGACTCGGTCCGCGCCCACCGCCGCGGCACCCTGACCTGGAAGGGCCGCCCCCTCCGTTGAAGATGACATCTCCAACGCAGCGCCCTTGAAGATGACATCTCCAACGCAGCGCCGGTGGAGATGACATCTCCAACTAAGGTCTGCGCGTGGCACGGGTGGTGGTGATCGGGGCGGGGCTGTCCGGGCTCGCGGTGGCGACGCGGCTGGCGCGGCTCCGGCACGACGTCGTGCTCTGCGAGCGGAGCGCCGGGCCGGGCGGCCAGGCCGGCCGGTACGAACGGGACGGCTTCGCCTTCGACACCGGGCCCACCCACGTCCACCTGCCGGCCGGCTACCGCGACCTGTTTCGCAAGACCGGCAAGACCACCCCGCTGGAGAACTACGTCACTCTCGAGCCGGTCGATCCCGCGGTGCGCTGGCAGTTCGCCGACCGCACCACCGTCGACCTCCCGAACGCGACCCGGGCGGGAACCCTGGAGGCGCTCGCCGCGGCCTTCAGCCCCGACGCGGCCGAGGACTGGGACCGCTTCCTCGCGGTCGGCAGCGACCTGTGGGACGTCTTCCGTAAGGGGTTCGTCGCTGCGCCTCCGTCCCGGCGGATCGATGCCCTGCGCTCCAAGGAGGGACGCGCCCGCATCGCAGCTTTGAGCCCGGAGAAGACCCTGGCTCGTCTGACTAACCGTCATTTTCGGGACCCGCGGCTGGTGGCGGCCGCCCACTCCTACGCCCTTCGGCTGGGCTCCGACCCCCGCAAGGCGGGCGCGGCCGTCGCACTCTGGCCCGCGATGGAGCACACCTTCGGCACCTGGCAGGTCGCGGGCGGGATCCGCCGGTTGGTGGACGCGATGGCCGAGCGGGCCATCTCCCGGGGAGTCGAGCTGCGCTACGGCAGCCCGGTGGCCGCGATCCTTTCTGAGCGCGGTCAGGTCCGCGGTGTGCGCCTGGGCAACGGCGAGACCCTGGGCGCCGAGATCGTCGTCTCCGCCGTGGACGTCGACGTGACCCGTGACCTGCTCGGGGAACGCCGACGCCGCCGAGCCCATCGCAGCGCGTCCACGATGACCCTGCTGCTGGCCCTGGACGGGACGACAGACCTGCCGCCGACCTTGTCCTTCGGCGCGGACACCCGCGCCGAGCTTCACGACCTCTTCGACCGCGGTCGACCGGCCGCCGACCCCACGCTCTTCCTGTCGCCTGCCCATGCCCCGGCCGGCGCGACCGCCTGCGCGGTGACGGTGATCGCGCCGCGCCACGGCACCGGTTCCCGCGAGGTGAACTGGACCGATGCCACCGCTGCGGCCTGCACCCGCCAGATCCTCGACGTGCTGGACCGGCGCGGTTTCGGGATCTCGGCCCGGCTGCGCTGGTGCGAGGCGTACAGCCCGGTCGATGTCGAGCGCCGCACCGGCGCCCCTGGCGGCGCGATCGGCGGGCCAGCGCTGCACGGGCTGCGCGGCACCGTGTTCCGTCCGCCGAACGTCACCGAGCTGCGCGGGCTCTACCAGGTCGGCGGATCGGCGCACCCCGGTCCGGGACTGGCCCTCGCGCCGCTCGGCCCGGCGCTGGTGGCCGAGACGATCGGCCGGGCGAAGTAGAGCGGTCGGGGGCTCCGCCCTCCGGATGGCCCCCCGGACAAGCGCGTCCTCAAACGCCGAGATCGCCGGTGATCCAGCCCCCTCAGCAGGATCAACGACGATCTCGGTTACGAATCGGCACGCGTCCCGGCCCGGCGGTGCACCCCGACGGGCCGGACGCGCTCGATCATCGATCACGGCCGGAATTCGAACCCGGTCGCGCGAGCGGTTGCACGCCGTGCGCGAATGTCCTGCCGTGTACTGAGAATCGGTTTCCGAGCGGGTCCGTGCATCAGCCGGACCGGCGGATCCTGCTCGGCCGTGCGGCCGGTCTTCCCTCCACCGTTCGGCCGATGTCGGGAAAATTGGGCAGGTCAGGGCCGGTCCGCGCCCCGTCAGCGCAGCGCGCGGCGCAGCGCGTGCAGCAGCTGGGCGAACCCGACGAGCCCGAGCGAAAGCCACACCACCGCCCCGCAGAAGGCGGCGGTCTCGGCGTCGAACTCCCCGAACGAGTTCCCGCCGAGCGCACCCACGGCGAGCAGGCCGACGAGAGTGGCGATCACGCGGGTGGGTCGTTCCGCGACGGTCACCACGAGGATGTCGGTCACTCCCCCGGCCGCGGCGCGGGCCCGCGCGTACTCCTGCAGCCACCCGCAGGCGACCGCGGCGGCGCAGAGTTGCCAAGGGGCGCCGGCCCGCGCGAGAGCCAGCCCGAAGAACGCTTCCGCGACCCGGTCACCCAGCGAGTCGATCAGGTGACCCCACCGCGTCGCCCGGCCGGTTCGCACCGCCACCGCGCCGTCCACCCCGTCGAGCACGGCGGAGACGGCCACCAGGCCCGCCGCGAGCAGACACAGCCGCGGGTCCGCACCCGCGAGCACCGCAGCCGCCACCGCGAACGCGACCGCGGTGCCGGTGATCGCGTCCGGGTGGATACCGCGCAGCGGACCGGAGATCCGGAACACCACGTCGAACCAGGCCCGCTCGGCCCGGCCCCCGCTGGCGGGCGAATGACCGCCGTGCGATTCCGCCCAAGCGGCGAGGTAGTCCTCGCGCGCGGTCATGACGAAGGGTCAGATCTCGTGGGTCCCAGGCCGAGCGCCCGATAGATCTGCAGGGTCGAGGTCGAGCGGTTCAAGGTGTAGAAGTGCAGGCCCGGCGCGCCGCCGTCGAGCAGCGTCGAGCACAACTCGGTGGCCACCTCGACGCCGATGCGGCGTACCTCGGCCGGATCGTCCGCCACCGCCTGCAAGCGCTCGGCGAGGGCCGACGGGAAGGCCGCCCCGGACAATTCGGCGAACCGGCGGATCTGCGAGAGGTTGGTGACCGGCATGATCCCCGGCAGGATCGGGATGGTGCAGCCGTGCGCGGCGGCGCGATCCACGAGCCGGAAGTAGTCGTCGGCGTCGAAGAAGAACTGCGTCACCGCGAAGTCCGCACCGGCGGCGGCCTTCAGCGCCAGGTGCTTGGCGTCCGAGTCCAGGTCGGAGGACTCGGGGTGTCCCTCCGGGAAAGCCGCGACCCCGACGCAGAAATCGCCGAGTTCGCGCAGCATCCGGACCAGTTCGTCAGCGTGCTCCAGCCCCTCGGGGTGCGGCGCCCAGGGAGTGTTCGGACCACCGGGAGGATCGCCCCGGAGCGCGAGCACGTTGCGGATCCCGGCGGCGGCGAAACTGCCGATCACCGAGCGCACATCCGCCCGTGAGGAGCTGACACAGGTCAGATGGCCCACGGCGGTCAGCGTGGTCTCGTTCGCGATCCGTTCGACGATGCGCACCGTGCGGTCCCGGGTGGACCCGCCGGCGCCGTAGGTGACCGAGACGAACGTCGGCGCCAGCGGCTCGAGCTGACGGATCGTCTCGAACAGCGTCCGCTCGCCCTCGTCGGTGTTCGGCGGGAAGAACTCGAACGAGTACGAGCGGCCGTCGGCGGCGAGCAGGTCGCGAAGGGTGGCCCCGAGCGAGGACCCCACAGGTCGCGGGCCGGATCCGGTCGTCATAGTGGAGCCAAGGCTAGCGATGACCGGCACTCGAGCCTGCCGGTATTACGCCCGTGACCTGCACCACTCCCCCTCGAGCCCGGGACGGACCCGCCGCGATGAGTGCCCCGCCGCCGGACCCGGCGCACCTGCGTCAGCGGGTGACGGCCTGCCTGAGCGCGTTTCTCGCGGAACGGGCGCGCGCTGTCTCCGAACTCGGCCCGGAGTTGTCGGCCCCCATGGCGGTGCTGTCCGGTCTCACACCCGGCGGAAAGCTGCTGCGTCCCGCGTTCTGCTTCTGGGGGTACCGCGCAGCCGGCGGTGCGGACGGTGAGGGGATCGTTGCCGCAGCCGCCGCCTTGGAGTTGCTGCACGTGAGCGCCCTCGTGCACGACGACGTCATGGACGGCTCGGACCGTCGTCGGGGTCGGCCTTCGGCCCACCGCCAGTTCGCGGCCCTGCACGAGACAGCCGGCTGGCGAGGCGCGCCCGATGGGTTCGGGTACGGCGCCGCCATCCTGCTCGGAGACCTCGTCCTGGCGTGGTCGGACCAACTGCTTCGCGGCTGCGGCCTGCCCGCCGATCGGGTGGCCGCGGGCATGGCGGTCTTCGAGGCAATGCGCACCGAAGTGATCGGCGGGCAGTACCTGGACCTGGTCGCGCAGGCCGCGGCGGATGACGCCGCGGACGCGGACGGCCGGACCCGGGCGATGCGCGTCCTGCGGTTCAAGACCGCGAAGTATTCGGTCGAACGCCCGCTCCAACTTGGCGCAGAGCTGGCCGGCGGCTCCCCGGACCTGGTCGCGGCGTTCTCCGCCTTCGGCATCCCGCTGGGCGAGGCGTTCCAGCTCCGTGACGACGTCCTGGGCGTCTTCGGCGATCCGGCCCGGACCGGTAAGCCGGCCGGTGACGATCTGCGCGAGGGCAAGCGCACGGTGCTGGTCACCACCGCCTTCGCCGGTGCCGACGCGGGCGACCGGGACACGCTGCAGACCCTTCTGGGCGATCCCGAACTCGACGCGGACGGCGTCACACGGCTACGCGAGATCCTCGTGCGCACCGGTGCCGTCGACGAGGTCGAGAAGTTGATCGAACGCCTGACCGCGCAGGCGGTCGAGGCCCTCGCCGAGGCGCCCATCGTCGATCCGACGGCCCGTCAGGTTTTGGGTGATCTGGTGGTCGCCGCCACCCAGCGGCACGAGTGATGCGGACCGTCAGCGGCCCTACGAATCGGGTCGTCGTGGTCGGCGCCGGTCTGGCCGGGCTCTCCGCCGCCCTGCGCCTGGCCGGAGCCGGCCGCGAGGTGATCGTCCTCGAACGGGCCGAGGTCCCCGGCGGACGAGCCGGCCGGGTGGAACGCGGTGGCTACACCTTCGACACCGGGCCCACGGTCCTCACGATGCCGGACCTGGTCGCCGACGCCCTCGACTGCGTCGGCGAGAACCTGGACGACTGGCTGGAACTTCATCCCCTCGCGCCGGCCTACCGCGCGCGGTTCGCGGACGGGTCCGCTCTCGACGTCCACACCGATCCCGAGGCGATGGCCGCCGCCATCGGCAATCTGTGCGGACCGGCGGAGGCCGACGGCTACCGCCGGATGGTGAGCTGGCTGCACCGGCTGTACCGGTACGAGATGCGCGACTTCATCGACCGCAACGTCGACTCCCCGCTGGACCTGCTCACCCCGAACCTCGCGCGGCTGGTGGCGGCCGGCGGGTTCGGGCGCCTCGCTCCGGCGATCGGGCGCTACCTGCGCGACGAACGCACGCGCCGGGTCTTCACCTTCCAGGCCATGTACGCCGGCCGGTCCCCCTACGACGCCCTCGCGCTGTACGCGGTGATCTCCTACATGGACACCGTGGCCGGGGTGTACTTCCCGAAGGGCGGGATGCATGCTCTGCCGACCGCGCTTGCCGGCGCGGCCGTCAAGCACGGCGTCGACCTCCGCTGCGGCGTCGAGGTGACGCGCGTCGAACGCGCCGGTGGCCGCGCAGTCGCCCTCCACACCGCGGACGGCGAGCGGATTGCATGCGACGCCGTCGTGCTCACCCCGGACCTGCCCACCGCGTGGCACACCCTCCTTCAGGGCGGACCGCGGCGACTGGAGCGGCTGCGCCACTCCCCGTCCTGCGTCCTGCTGCTCGCGGGATCGACGGCGGCCTATCCCGAGCGCGCCCACCACGAGATCACCTTCGGCACGGCCTGGCGGCAGACCTTCTCCGAGGTGATCGAGGCGGGCCGGCCGATGTCCGACCCGTCGTTCCTGGTCACCACTCCGACGGCGTCCGACCCGTCGATGGCTCCCCCCGGCCGGCACTCCTACTACGTTCTGTTCCCGACCCCTAATCTGACGGGCAATCAGGACTGGTCGGTCCGCACCGAGTCCTACGTCGAGCACATGGTCGCCACCCTGGAGGCCCGCGGTTACCCGGGGTTCGGCGCGGGCATCGAGGTCCGCGACGTGACGACCCCGGCCGATTGGGCCGCGCGCGGAATGGCGGCCGGCACCCCGTTCGCCGCCGCGCACTCCTTCGGCCAGACGGGTCCCTTCCGGCCCCGCAATCTCGCGCGCGGATGGGAGAACGTGGTCTTCGCCGGGTCCGGGACCGTCCCGGGGGTCGGAGTGCCCTGCGTGCTGATCTCCGGGCGCCTGGCCGCCGAGCGGATCACCGGCCCGGACCCCCGATATCGGTCGCGCGCCTGGCCCTGACTCATGGGAAGGTGGACCCTATGAGCGAGAACGAGAACGAGGCGCCCGAGGTCGAGAACGAAGAGCCGGCCGAGGACGTGTTCGCCGGCGACGACCCGAAGGCCAAGTTCCGCGAGGCGCTGGCGCGCAAGCACGGCAACGCCGGCACCGGTGCCGGGGAGGCGGGCGGCAGCTCCAAGGTCGGCTCGGCCCACGGACCGGCCAAGGCCCAGCGGACCTTCCGCCGCAAGTCCGGCGGCTGACCCGCACATCATGGGGCGGGGATCCGCCCTGTCGAAGGGCCTGCATAGGGCGAAAGGCCGCCCCAGGATGCGTCAGGTGGTGGCGCGCAGCAGCGCGGCGAGGCCCTCGGCGACCGCGGCCTGACCCTGGGCGTTGGGGTGGACCGGGGCGGCCGGAGAGAGCGGAATCGTCGGCTCGATCCAGCGCACGCCCGGAGGCGCGCACATGTCGTGCCCGATGCTCGGGGTGTAGGTGTCGAAGTAGGTGTTCTTCGTCGCCTCGGCCTGGGTCTTGAGCATCGCGTTGAGCTCGCGCTCGATCTCGTCGAGGAACTCGATGTCCTCCGGGGTGAACGGGACACCGGCCGCGGCGCACGTCAGACGGCCGGCCTCGGTGGTCGGCAGCAGGTTCGGGTAGCCGACGACGACGATCTGCGCCTGAGGCGCCTCGAAGCGGATGTTCTTCAGCGCCTGTCGAATCATCTCGCCCGACGCCGCAATGTCCTCGCTGAAGCGCTGGCCGTAGCGCTCGCGGCACGAAGCCGCCTGGCCGGCGACGATGTCACCCAGGCTGGCCGCGCACCCGGCGATCGCGCTGGCGAACAGGTCGTTGTCGTTCCCGCCGATCCCGACGGTGACGAGGGCGGTGTCCTTGGTCAGCGAGTCGAGCTGGGCGGGCACCCCGGCGTACTGCTCCTCGTAGAACGACATCGTCTGCGCACCGCCGCAGCTCACGTCGACGAGCTGCGCGCTCAGCGCCTCGGCCACCAGGTGCGGGTAGTTCACCGCGGAGCGCCCGCAGGCCGCCGGAGCGGTCTGGTCCACCGGGGTCACCCCGGGGGCGGAGGTGTACGAGTCGCCGAGTGCGACGTAACGGAAGCCGGCCGTCAGCGGGAGGCGCGGTGCGGGGCTGGGCGCGGCCGCGGGCTCGAGAACCTCGGCGACGGCCTCGACCCGGTCCGGGCCGACGTCGTCGGCGACCGCGAGCGGGAGCGCGATCACGCCCACGACCGCCAGCGCGGCGAGAATCGGCAGCAGTCGGGGGGGTCGGACCATCTGGCGACGGTAACGCGCAGGGGACCGGCGTGTGGGCGATTGACCACGAGTTGGTCCCCGCGGGAACACCGGGGGCTCCCCGTCCGTTCTGAGACCCGTGACCGTCCTGACATGCCCCAAATGCACCGCCGAAATGCGCAGCTACGAGCGCAACGGCGTGACCATCGACCAGTGCAGCGAGTGCCGCGGCATTTTCTTGGACCGCGGCGAACTCGAACGCCTGTTCGATGCCGAGGCGAGCTTCTACGAGAAGTCGCGCGAACCGGAGCGGCCGCGTGAGCCGGAGCGGGCGGAGCAACGTCGACCCGAACCGCCGCGATACGAGGAGCGCCGCCCCGAGCCCCCGCGGTACGACGAGCGCAAGTACGACTCCGACGAGCGCCACTACAGCGGCTACGGCGGTGGCTACAAGAAGAAAAAGAAGACCTCGTTCCTGTCCGAACTCTTCGACTGAGTTGGCAGCGGCCGACGGCCGCCCCACGGGGACGCGGCGGCCGTCGGCGTAATCTTTCGGCCATGTCCCGCGCCGCCCTCGACGCTGCCGGGATCGCGGATCCGCAACTGCGGGCCTCGTACCTGCGCTGCAAGGACCTGCACGCGCGGTACGGCCGGACGTACTACCTCGCGACGCTGCTGCTGCCGCCCGCCCGCCGCCCGCACGTGTGGGCGCTCTACGGGTTCGCGCGCTACGCCGACGAGATCGTCGACGACGTCTCCGGCCCCCTCGACGACCGGAAGCAGCGCTTCGAGACCTGGTCCGCCGCGCGGCTGGACGAGTTCGAGCGCGGCTCCAGCGACGACGAGATCGGTCGGGCCGCCGTGCACACCGCCCGCACCTGGGACATCCCGGTGGCCCACACCGAGGCGTTCCTGAACGCGATGCGCGCCGACCTCACGGTGGGCAGCTACGCCGAATTCGGCGATCTGCTCGACTACATGCACGGCTCGGCCGCGGTGATCGGGCTGCAGATGCTGCCCCTGCTGCGGCCGGCGAACCCGGTGGCGGCCGCGGAACCGGCCCGCGCGCTGGGGATCGCCTTCCAGCTGACCAATTTCCTCCGCGACGTCGGAGAAGACCTCGGCCGCGGCCGGCTGTACCTGCCGCAAGCGGACCTGGCCACATTCGCGGTCACCCGGGCCGAGCTCGAGCGAGGGGAACACACGCCCGCCATTCGCGATCTGATGGCCTTTCAGATGGAGCGGGCCCGGTCCTGGTACGCCGACGCCGCGCCCGGCGTCGCGATGCTGCATCCCGACAGCCGGGCCTGCATCGACGCGGCGACGCGGCTCTACCGCGGGATCCTCGACGAGATCGAGCGCAACGACTTCCGGGTTCTCGACCGTCGCGCGAAGGTGGGGTTGTCCACCCGGTTGCGGGTCGGGGCGAGCGCCTACGTGCGGGCCCGTCGCTCCTGGCGCGCACCCAGCCAGGTCCACCAGCCGAGGGTCCAGAGCGTGAGGGCAAAGCCGAACAGCAGGTCCTCCAGCGGCGCATAGACGATCCGCCCGTCGCCGAGGAGCTGCGGCTCCGCGTCGCCGATCACCGCGTCCGGGTGGTACCGGACGATCTCCCGGCCGGTCAGCCAGCCGTTGGTGAGCAACTGGAAGAACACGATGATCGCGTAGGCCAACCAGAAAGGTCTCCGCGTCAGCAGCCGCGTGCGCAGCACGGCGAGATCGACGGCAACGGCCAGGGCAACCCCGAGGACCGCGAGATCGGTGTAGCTCACCGCCGTGCCCGGTGCAGCACCGCGCGCACGGCCTCGAAGCTCAACAGGATCGCGAGTGGGATGACCACGAAGAACGCGACCTCTTCGACCGGCAGCCCGCCCGGCACCGTGAGGCCGAGGGTCTGATCCTCGTCGAAGGACCAGTGGTCGCGCGAGACCGCGTAGAGGTCCCAGCACAGAAACGGCGTTCCCGCGATCGCGAGCGTGAGCGCCAACCGCCGCCATTGCGCGAGCACGCGGGTCCCGAGCAGCCACTCCAGCGGCAGCGTCGCGCCCAGACAGCCGACCAGCATCGCGAGATACGAGAACTGCCGCACGGACGCAGTCTGTCGCGCCCACCCCGAGCGCCGGCCGCGACTGCCCGATTCCGCGCGCCGGCTGCAGGTCGGCCGGGCCGACGAGCGCGACGCGCGCGGAGCGTGCAAAAGACGAAGGATGGGGCGCACCGCAGGGGGTCGATGCGCCCCATCCGTCGTTCCTGGCCGGGAACTTCTCGGGGTCGCCGGCTCAGCGGCGGAAGCAGGGGCTCCGCTGCTACGAAGCTAGGGATTCGCTGGGAACGCCGAGGGGGATTTGACGAACCGTTGTCACGGAATGGTGACGGGAGCGTCCGGCGGGGCCTGTCGGCAAGACCTTCGTCAGGATCCGGCCGAACGCAGGCGCTGCGCGAAAGCCGCGGTCGCGGCGGCGGGGTCGTCCGCCTCGGTGATCGCGCGGACCACGACGATCCGGCGGGCGCCCGCTTCGAGCACCTCGTCCAGGTTCGCCAGGTCGATGCCGCCGATCGCGAACCACGGCTTCGGGGTCCGGCCCGCCACGTAACGGACGAGGTCGAGGCCGGCGGCGGGGCGGCCCGGCTTGGTGGGGGTCGCCCACGTGGGCCCCACGCAGAAGTAATCGACCGCGGGGTCGGCGATCGCGTCCTCGGCCTGCTCCTCGTCGTGCGTGGAGCGGCCGATCAGGACGTTCCGGCCCAGCAGCCAGCGCGCGTCCGGCACCGGCAGGTCCCGCTGGCCGAGATGCAGCACGTCCGCCCGCGCGGCGTAGGCCAGGTCCGCCCGGTCGTTGACGGCGTAGAGGCGCCGGTGGCGGGCCGCGGCGTCGGCGAAGACGTCGAGTGCGGCGAGTTCGTCGGCGGCTTCCAGATGCTTCTGGCGCAACTGCACGATGTCGACACCGGCAGCGAGCACGGCATCCAGGAACTCCGGGAGGTCGCCCTGCTTCTCCCGTGCATCGGTGCACAGGTACAGGCGCGCGGCCTCGAGCTGGCCGCGGACGCCGGTGGGCTGGACCGTCACGAGCGGACCATCAGAATCCGAGCGCCTGCGCGCGGCGGCGCACCTCGGTGCCCCGGTTGGCGCGCAGGGCGTCGATCGGGGAGCCGGGCAGGTCGTCGTCGGTGAACAGCCAGCGCAGCGCCTCGTCGTCGGAGTAGCGGGCGTCGAGGAGCAGGACGAGCGTGCCCGGCAGTCCCTTGAGCACGGCCGGGCCGTCCGGCCCGTCCTGGAGGAATTCGGCCGGGATGGACAGCACGTTCCGTTCCCCGCGCCGCCGGGCCAGCAGCTGCCGGTCCTTGAGCAGGGCCCGCACCTTGACCACGTCGAGGCCCAGTCGGTCCGCGACGTCGGGAACAGTCAGCCACTCGGTGACGGCGGTCTCGACGAAATCGGTGCCGTCCTGCGTCTCGCTCATGGGCTAAGCCTGTCAAAGCCACCTCGGACTAGGCTGGGGGCACTACGCGGGAGCTCGGAGGACCGGGCTGAGAGGGAGGCTGGGCAGTCCACTGGGCAGCCCGAACCGCCTCCGACCGTTGAACCTGCCGGGTAATGCCGGCGAAGGGAGCACCAGTGGCGGCACCGACGCAGCCGATCGCCGATGTCGTCGTCGTCGGCGGCGGTGTGATCGGGCTGGCGACGGCCTGGCGGGCCGCCGGGCGGGGCCTGTCCGTGGTGCTGTGCGACCCCGCACCCGGGTCGGGGGCGTCCACCGTCGCCGCCGGGATGCTCGCGCCGGTCACCGAGGCGCACTACACCGAGCAGGCTCTGCTCCGGCTGACACTGGACTCCGCGGCCCGCTGGCCCGCGCTGGCCGCCGAACTGCTCGACCGCACCGGCATCGATCCCGCGTACCGCGAGACCGGCACGGTGCTGGCCGCCGCGGACGGCGGCGATCTCGCGATGGCCGAGGAGCTGCACGCGTTCCAGCGCTCGCTCGGCCTGAGCGTCGACCGTCTCACCGGCCGTGAGCTGCGCAGGCTGGAGCCGATGCTCGCGCCGGGCGTACGGGGAGGCCTGTTCGTGGCGGGCGACCACCAGGTCGACCCGCGCCGGCTGATCCCCGCCCTCCTCGCCGCGTGCCGCGCCGCAGGGGTGACGGTGCGTCCGGACCGGGTGGCGGCGGTCGAGGTCACCGCCGATCGCGTCTCCGGCGTCCGCCTCGACGACGGCGCTCGCCTGCCCACCGGGCAGGTCCTCCTGGCTGCGGGCTGCTGGACCGGCGCGATCGAGGGGATCCCGGCCGGGGTGCTGCCGGACCTCCGTCCGGTGAAAGGTCAGTTACTTCGATTGCAGGTGCCCAGCGCGCTGCGGCCGCTGCTCCGGCACAACGTCCGCGGCATCGTGCGGGGCGGCTCGCTGTACCTGGTCCCCCGCGAGGACGGTGAGCTCGTTCTCGGCGCGACGATGGAGGAGCTGGGTTTCGACACCACCGTCACGGCCGGCGGCGTCTACGAGTTGCTGCGCGACGCCCGGGAGATCCTGCCCGGCATCAGCGAGCTGGTGATCACCGAGCCGCAGGCCGGGCTGCGGCCCGCGACGGCCGACAACATGCCCGCGCTGGGCGCCACCGCGCTGCCCGGTCTGGTACTCGCCATCGGCCACTTCCGCAACGGCATCCTGCTCGCGCCGGTCACCGCCGACGCCGTCGCCGCCGTGCTGGCCGGGGAAGCCCTGCCCGAGGTCGCGCAGGCGTTCACCCCGAACCGGTTGCTGCAGGCCGCGGCATGAGCGAGCGGAACGAGTCCGAGGGCGGCACGGTCGTCGTCAACGGCACCGCCCGGACCGTGGACGCCGGGACCACCGTCGCCGACCTCGTCGAAGAGCTGGCCGGGAGCGCCAACGCCAAGGGGGTCGCGGCGGCGCTGAACGGCGCCGTGGTCCCCCGCGGCCGGTGGCGCCTGCTGGAACTGCAGGACGGCGACCGGGTCGAGATCCTGACCGCGGTCCAGGGAGGATGACGCCGGTGAACGAGTTGCCCGGCGTCCGGTCCGTCTCCTCGACGGAGATGCCTACGGACCCGCTCGTCATCGCGGGCCGGCCCTTCGGCTCCCGCCTGATCATGGGTACCGGCGGCGCCCCGAGCCTCGACGTGCTCGAGGCCGCACTGATCGAGTCCGGCACGGAGCTGACCACCGTCGCCATGCGCCGGGTCGACCCCGCCACCCGTGGTTCGGTCCTGGACCTGCTCGCCCGCCACGGCATCGCCGCCCTGCCGAACACCGCCGGCTGCCACACCGCCGCCGAGGCCGTCCTGACCGCGCGCCTGGCCCGCGAGGCGCTCGAGACCGACTGGGTCAAGCTCGAGGTGATCGGCGACGAACGCACACTGCTGCCCGACCCGATCGAACTGCTGGACGCGGCCGAGCAACTGGTCGCGGACGGCTTCGTGGTGCTCCCCTACACGAACGACGACCCGATTCTGGCCCGGCGGCTGGAGCAGGCCGGCTGTGCGGCGGTGATGCCGCTGGGGTCGCCGATCGGGTCCGGCATGGGCATCCGCAATCCCCACAACATCGCGCTGATCGTCTCCGGGGCCTCGGTCCCCGTCGTGCTGGACGCGGGGATCGGCACCGCCTCGGACGCAGCGCTGGCGATGGAACTGGGGTGCGACGCCGTGCTGCTGGCCTCCGCGGTGACCCGGGCCCAGGACCCCGTGGCGATGGCCGCGGCGATGCGCAAAGCGGTCGAATCGGGACGACTCGCCCGCCGGGCCGGGCGCATACCGATTCGGGATCACGCGGAGGCGTCGTCCCCGGTTACGGGCCGTCTGGCCTGGGGCTGACCTTTCCACTCGTCCCACGCTTCGCGCGATCAGCCGCGTAAACTTCCCCCCATGGGGGAGCCTGCCGACGCCCTGGTCGGCACCGTGTTGGACGGGCGCTATCGCGTCACGCGCAGCATTGCGCGTGGGGGCATGGCGACCGTCTACGAGGCTGTCGATACCCGGCTGGACCGCGTCGTCGCCGTCAAGGTGATGCACCCCGGCCTGGCGGAGGACAAGGACTTCGTCGAACGGTTCATCCGCGAGGCCCGCTCCGCGGCCCGCCTCTCGCACCCCAATGTCGTCTCCGTCTTCGACCAGAGCGCGGACTCCGGGTCGGTCTTCCTCGCCATGGAGTACGTCGAGGGCCGCACCCTGCGGGACTGGCTGCGCGAGAAGCGCCGGCTGACCCCGCGCGAGACCTTCGCGGTCATGGAGCCGGTCCTGGCCGCGCTCGCGGCGGCCCACCAGGCCGGCCTGATCCACCGCGACATCAAGCCCGAGAACGTCCTGATCGCGGACGACGGCCGGGTGAAGGTCGCTGACTTCGGGCTGGCACGCGCCGTCTCCGGCGGCAGCTCCACCGCGACCTGGGGCGCCCCGACCGGCACCAACACCCTGATCGGGACAGTCGCGTATCTCTCCCCCGAGCAGGTGGAGAAGGGCCATGCCGACCACCGCTCCGACGTCTACGCCGCCGGGATCCTGCTCTACGAGTGCCTGACGGGCCTGCAGCCGTTCTCCGGTGACAGCCCGATCCAGGTCGCCTACCAGCACGTGCACCACGACGTCCCGCGTCCGTCCGACTCGCGGCCGACGCTGCCGCCCGCGCTCGACGGCCTGGTGCTGCGCGCGACCGCGCGGGACCCGGCCGCCCGCCCGGCCGACGCCGGCGCGTTCCTGGCCGAGACCGTGGTCGTCCGCCGCGCGCTCCGCCCCGAGGTGCTCGACGACCTGGCCGGCTCCGGGTCGCCCCTGCCGGCGCCCGCCCCCGTGGCGGGCTCCCCCACGATCGTTTTCGGTCAGGTCCCCCCTGGCCTCGCCGCCGGCCCGCACGCCGTGACCGAGCAGATCTCCCGCAGCTCCGGGAGCCCTGCTCCTGGTGGCGGACCGGGCCAGCCGGGCGGACCACGCACCCCCGGTCCGGGCGTGCCCTATGCCGTCCCGGCCCGGTTGCAGCACCGGCGCCGGCGCGGTCTGCTCGCGCTGGTCGCGGTGCTCGTGACGACCTTCGCGGTCGGTATCGGCGCCTGGCAGGTCGCGGTCGGCAGCTCGGTGACCACGCCGAGCCTGCTCGGGCTGACCGCCGCGGCAGCGGAGGCCAAGGCGGCCGAGGTCGGGCTGAAGGTCAATGTCGTCGGCGAGGAGTTCGACGAGACCGTGCCGCAGGGCCAGGTGCTCAGCACCGATCCCGCGCCCACGCGCAAGATCGCGGAGAACGGCACGATCACCGTCGTCCTGTCCAAAGGTCCGGAGCGCTACTTCGTCCCGGACCTGGCCAACGAGAGCGTCGAATCGGCCGAGCGCCGCCTTCGGGAGAGCAACCTCACCGTCGCCGACGAGCCGGGCCGCAAGTACAGCGAGACCGTGGACGAGGGCAAGGTCATCGGCACCGAGCCGGCCGCGGGCAAGCAACTGCGCCGCGACGCGGTCGTCAAGCTCATCGTCAGCCGCGGTTCCAAGCCGCTCGCGGTCCCGGATGTGGTCGGCAAGACGATCGAGGAGGCCACCGAGCTCCTGGCGGGCTTCGTGGTGAACGTTCGCGAGGAGCTCAACGACGACGTCCCGAACGGCACCGTCCTCGAGCAGAACCCGCCCGGCGGCGCCGGGCGCAAGGCACCGAAGGGTTCCTCGATCGAGCTCGTCGTCGCGAAGTCGGACCTCGTCGAGGTCCCGCGCGTGATCGGGATGGACGTCGACGACGCCGAGGACCTCCTGCAGCGGCTGGGCTTCGAGGTCGACGTCTCGGGCCTCTTCGGCAACCGGGTGATCGACCAGGACCCGCCGCCCGGAACACGGCTGCCGCGTGGGAGCACCGTCACATTGCGCGTCTTCTGACCCCCGGAGCGCTCGTAACTTTCTGTGATTTCCGCAGGTCGGTGCCCCGTCCGCACTGCGCCGTTCGCCCCGCTGGTCGCAGGGTCTTGACGTCGGCTCAGCTACGCTTAGCCTTACCTAAGAGAAGGCAAGGTTCAGCCGCGACGCCCGGAGGACGCGTGTTCGTCTGCATCTGCAACGCAGTCACCGAGGACGACATCCTCGGTGCCGTTGCCGCAGGTGCCCGCTGCACCCGCAGCGCGTGCGAGGCCACGGAGGCCGCCAGCAACTGCGGATCCTGCCTGGAGCGGGTCGAGAACCTGGTCGAGGGCGCCCTGAGCGGTTGCCCGCGGAGCGTGCTGAACACCTCCCTCGCCGCCACCGCCTGACGCGTTTCGACAGCTCCGGCGAGTCGATCACACAGCGTTATATGGTGAGGTCAGCCTGGGCTCTGTCGGGTCTTCGGACACGCTGACAGGGCAGCCTCTCCTTCCATGACACGCGTGGAGTTCGGCTATACCGTCGTCGTTGCCGACGCCCCGGCCGCCACTGCACCCCGCCCTGGAAGGACCCCGTTTCATGATCGGCGACCCCGAGGTTCTCGCCCTGCTCAACGAGCAGCTGACGAGCGAACTGACAGCCATCAACCAGTACTTCCTGCACGCCAAGATGCAGCAGAACTGGGGCTACACGGAGCTGGCCAAGTACACCCGGCACGAGTCCATCGAAGAGATGGAGCACGCCGAGGAGATCACCGACCGGATCCTGTTCCTCGAGGGCCTGCCGAACTACCAGAAGCTGCTCCCGCTGAGCATCGGCCAGACGGTTCGCGAGCAGTTCCAGGCCGACCTCGGCATCGAACTGGCGGTCGTGGCCCGCCTGCGTCCCGGCATCATCATGTGCCGCGAAAAGGGCGACCACACCAGCGCCAACCTGCTCGAGAAGATCCTCGGCAACGAGGAGAGCCACATCGACTACCTGGAGACCCAGCTGTCGCTGATGGACGCCCTCGGCGAGGCGCTCTACCTCGCGCAGTGCGTGACCCGGCCACCGTCGAACTGATCCCCTTGCGCAACCTGTTCGAACAGGAGAAGGCTCCGGTGCCACCGCACCGGAGCCTTTCGCCTGTGAAGGAGCGACCATGGCGCACTTCATCCAGACCGTCACCTTCCGCACCAGCCGGATCGACGAGGTCCGTCGGCTTGCCGATGGGCAGCGCGACAAGCGGACCGCCGCCGGCGATGCCGACCAGCCCGTCCAGGTCAGCCTGTGCGCCGACCGGGACACGCCGAACCAGTACACCGTGGTGGTCGAGTTCGCTTCCCACGAGGCGGCGATGGCCAACTCGAACCACCCGGACACTCATGAGTTCTCGCAGCAGATGGCCAAGCTCTGCGACGGCCCGCCGACCTTCGCGAATCTCGACGTGCTGGACCAGCACAACCCGTAGGTAGGTCAGCGCTCCAACAGCTTGCACAGGACGTCGGCCGCGCGGGCGCATCCCGCGTCGTCGACGTCGAGGTGCGTCACCAGGCGGATCGTCCGTGGGCCGATCAGCGAGACCAGCACGCCCTCGTCGTTCGCGGCCGTGACGACCTCTGCCGCCACCGGGCCGCCCGGCGGCAGGTCGAGGACGACGATGTTCGTCTGCGGCGTGCTCACGCCGGAGATCACCTCGCCGAGCCGGCGGGCCAGCTCCGCCGCGCGGGCATGGTCTTCTGCCAGCCGGTCGATGTGATGGTCGAGTGCGTACAGCCCGGCCGCGGCCAGGATGCCGACCTGTCGCATGCCCCCGCCCAGCCGCTTGCGCCACCAGCGGGCGCCGGTGACCAGATCCGCGGAGCCCGCGACCAGCGAGCCGATCGGGGCACCCAGCCCCTTGGAGAGGCAGACGGAGGCGGCGTCGAAGAGGCGGCCGTACACGTCGAGCGGGGTCCCACTGGCGACGTGCGCGTTCCACAGCCGCGCACCGTCGAGATGCAGCCGGACCGAGGACTCGTGCGCCCAGGTGTTCAGCGCTTCCAGCTCGGCAAGGGGCTGCACCGTTCCGCCGCCGAAGTTGTGGGTGTTCTCGACCGCGACGACGCCGGTCCGCACCAGGTGGGTGCTGCTCTCCGGCACCGCCATCCCGATCACGTCGGAGGCGGCGAACAGTCCCTCGGGCGCGTTCCACGTCCGCGTGGTCACGGCGCCGAAGGCAGCGTGGGCACCGAGTTCGGCGCGGACCACGTGGGCCTGCGAATCGCAGAGGACCTCCTCGCCGGGGCGGGCGAGCAGTCGCAGTCCGAGCTGGTTCGCCATCGAGCCCGTCGGGGTGAACAACGCCGCCTCGTGGCCCAGGAGGGCGGCCACGCGCTCCTGCAGCGCCAGGACCGTGGGGTCCTCGCCGTAGACGTCGTCCCCGACCTCCGCGTCGGCCATCGCCGCGCGCATGCCCGGTGTGGGGCGCGTGACGGTATCGCTGCGCAGATCGATCACGGAACGCATCTCCTCATCCTCGTGGAGATGACATCTCCAAGGGGACGGTCAGTGGTACTCGCGGTACATCCGCGCGACCTCGAACGCGAGGTCCAGGGACTGGTTGCGGTTGAGCCGCGGATCGCAGGCGGTCTCGTAGCGCTGGTGCAGGTCGGCCTCATCGAGCACGTAGCCGCCGCCGGTGCACTCGGTGACGTCCTCGCCGGTCAGCTCCATGTGGATGCCGCCGGGGTGCGTGCCGAGCGCGCGGTGGACCTCGAAGAAGCCGCGGACCTCGTCGAGGACGTCGTCGAACTTGCGGGTCTTGTAGCCGTTCGCGGCCTCATAGGTGTTGCCGTGCATGGGGTCGCACACCCAGCCGACGACCGCGCCGGACGCGGTCACCTTGTCGACGAGGCGCGGCAGGTTCTCGCGCACCTTGCCGCTGCCCATGCGGGTGATGAACGTCAGCCGGCCGGGCTCACGGTCCGGGTCGAGTGCGTCGATCAACGCGAGCGCGTCATCGGCCGTCGACGTCGGGCCGAGCTTCACACCGATCGGGTTGCGGATCTTGCGCAGCAGGTCGATGTGCGCGCCGTCGAGGTTGCGGGTGCGTTCCCCGATCCAGAGGAAGTGACCGGAGACGCCGTAGGGCTGCCCGGTCCGGGAGTCGATGCGGGTCAGCGCCCGCTCGTACTCCAGGAGCAGCGCTTCATGGCTGGAGTAGATGTCGACGCTGGAGAGCGCGTCGGTGTCGACGCCGCACGCGCGCATGAACTCCAGCGCGCGGTCGATCTCGGCGGCGAGGGCCTCGTAGCGCTGCCCCACCGGGGAGTCGGCCACGAAGTCCTGGTTCCACGCATGCACCTGCCGGAGGTCGGCGTACCCGCCGTGGGTGAACGCGCGGACCAGGTTCAGCGTGGACGCGGACGCGTTGTACATCCGCACCAGTCGCTGCGGGTCCGGGATCCGCGCCTCGGCGGTGTACTCGATGCTGTTGACGGCGTCACCGCGGTAGGACGGCAGCTCGACGCCGCTGCGCTTCTCCACCGGGGACGACCGGGGCTTGGCGTACTGGCCGGCGAACCGGCCGATCTTCACGACCGGGACCGAGCCGGCGTAGGTGAGCACGACGGCCATCTGCAGCAGCGTCTTCAACTTCGCCCGCAGCGGGTCGGCCCCGCGGACGTCGAAGGACTCCGCGCAGTCCCCGCCCTGGAGCAGGAACGCCTCACCCCGCGCCACTGCGGCCAGCCGGGCCTTGAGCTGGTCGCACTCCCCCGCAAAAACCAGGGGCGGCAGGGACTGGAGTTCGGCCACCGCCGCGGCCAGCGCCGCGGCGTCGGGGTAGTCCGGCTGCTGCAGAGCAGACAGCTCGCGCCAGGTGTCCAGGTCGGTACTCACGGGTAAGAGGGTACGTCTCCCCTGGTCGGAGGCGAAAATCGCTTTCCTCCGGCGGCGTCGGGGTCCGGCCACCGGCAGCTCGCCGATCTCCCGGGTCAGCCGAAGAACACCTCGGCCTCGCTGTAGAGCGCGGGGTCGACGAGCTTGAGCTCGCGGGTGGCGTCGCCGAGCGGGGCCCGAACGATGTCGGTGCCCCGGAGGGCGACCATCTGGCCGAAGTCCTTCTCGTGGACGGCGTCGATCGCGTGGAGGCCGAAGCGGGTGGCGAGCCAGCGGTCGAAGGCGGTCGGGGTACCACCCCGCTGAACGTGACCGAGGACGACCGCGCGGGACTCCGCACCGGTCCGGATCTCGATCTCCTTGGCGACGCGATCGCCGATGCCACCGAGGCGGACGTGGCCGAAGGCGTCCTTCTCGCCGGAGACGAGCTCCATCGTCCCCTCCTTGGGCACCGCGCCCTCGGAGACGACCACGATCGGCGAGTAGTGGCTCTCGAAACGGCTCTCGATGAGCTTGCAGACCTTGGCGATGTCGAAGGGGACCTCGGGGATCAGGATCAGGTTCGCTCCCCCGGCCATGCCGGCGTGCAACGCGATCCACCCGGCGTGACGGCCCATCACTTCTACGACGAGAGCGCGATGATGCGACTCCGCCGTGGTGTGCAGACGGTCGATCGCCTCGACCGCGATGTTCACCGCGGTGTCGAAACCGAAGGTGTAGTCGGTCGCGCCGAGGTCGTTGTCGATCGTCTTCGGGACGCCGACGACGGCGATGCCTTCTTCATGCAGCCGAGTGGCGACACCCAGGGTGTCCTCGCCACCGATCGCGATCAACGCGTCGATGCCGAGATCCGCGAGGTGCTTGCGGATCCGCTCGATGCCGCCGTCAACCTTGACCGGGTTGGTCCGTGACGAGCCGAGGATGGTCCCGCCGCGGGGCAGGATGCCGCGTACCTCGGGAACGCCGAGGGTCTGCGTCAGGTTCTCGAGCGGCCCGCGCCAGCCGTCGCGGAAACCCACGAAGGAGTGCCCGTACTGGTGCACACCTTTACGAACGACGGCCCGGATCACCGCATTCAGTCCGGGGCAGTCGCCCCCACCGGTGAGTACCCCGATGCGCATCCGCAGCCTCCTCGCGAGCCCTCGGGTCGAGTCGTGTTCAACCTATCGGTGCCCTCTGGGAGCAGTCCGACACTGGACTGGCGGCGAATGTTGACACATCCTGTACCTACGGCACAGGGCACCGCCCGAGCCGCAGTGGCTCGGTCGGGCGGAAGGAGTCCGACATGGGTCAATCAATATCCGGCGTCGAATCGCTGGTCATTCTCCTCGCCTGCACCGCGGCGATCCTGCTCTTCACGTACGTGTGGGCCGCCTCGAACATGCGCCCGGTGCGCCGTCGGGTCGTCAACGGACGACCGGCTGCTCCTTACTGGCACTCCCCGAGCGGGTTGCAGGACGAGCGGGGCATCGTCGCGATGGAGCCGCGCCGCTCCGAGTCCTAGTCGCGGCGCCGCAGATCAGTACGGGCGGCCGGTGGCGCGCAGCTTGTCGAGGGCCTCGGCGAGGATCGCCTCGCCGTCGGCCTCGGTGCGACGCTCGCGGACGTAGGCAAGGTGGGTCTTGTAGGGCTCGTTGCGCGGGGGCGACGGCGGGGCTTCGCGGTCCTGCCCGGCGGGGAAACCACAGCGGGGGCAGTCCCAGAAGTCCGGAGCCGTGACGCTGCCGTCCTCGGCGAAGCTGGGCCGGGTCTCGTGACCGTTGGCGCACCAGTAGGAGATCCAGAACCGGGGAGCCGAGTCGCCGCGCTCCGCCTCGCCCATGGGGCCGGCGCCGACGCGGCTGCCCTTGATCGCGTTACCACTTGCCACGAGAGATCTCCTGAGATTGTTCTTCGGGCGGCCGCCGGGGCGGGTTCGGTGACCGCAGGTGGTGCCAGACACGACGTGCGTGGCGCAGTGGTGAACTAACCCTTGAGCAGCAGGAGCAGGCCGATACAGCTGGCACTCCACACGATCATGACGATGTAGGTGACCCGGTCGAGGTTGCGTTCCGCGATGGACGAACCGCCGAGCGAGGACGAGACACCGCCGCCGAACAGGTCGGACAGACCGCCGCCCTTGCCCTTGTGGAGCAGGACGAGCAGGACGATCAGCACGCTGGTGAGCAGCAGCAGGATCTGGAACGCGGTCTCCACGACGGTCCTTCAGGTAGGGCGGAATTCTGTGCGCGACATTGCTCCGTACGGAGCGGCGCCATCCTAACCCGGGTAGGCCGATCCGACCCCGACGCTCGCGCCAGGACTTAGCCGCGGTAGAACCGCACGATCTTGGTGAACTCCTCGGCCTGCAGGCTTGCGCCACCCACGAGCGCCCCGTCGACGTCCGCCTGAGCCATGATCCCGACGACGTTGTCGCCCTTGACGGAGCCGCCGTAGAGCACCCGCACACCGTCCGCGAGCTCCTTGGAGTAGAGCTCGCCCAAGCGGGTCCGGATGGCCCCGCAGACCTCCTGGGCGTCGTCCGGGGTAGCGACCTCGCCGGTACCGATCGCCCACACCGGCTCGTAGGCGAGAACGATGTCAGCCGCCTCCTTGGCGGGGATGCCGTCGAGCGCGCCGTCGAGCTGCGCGAGGGTGTGGCTCACGTGCTCACCGGACTGGCGGACATCCAGTCCCTCGCCGATGCACAGGATCGGCCGCAGTCCGTGGCGGAACGCGGCCTTCACCTTCGCGTTGACGACTGCGTCGTCCTCGGCGTGGTACTGCCGCCGCTCGGAGTGCCCCACGACGACGTAGGTGCAGCCGAGCTTCGCCAGCATCACGCCGGAGATCTCGCCGGTGTACGCGCCGGAGTCGTTGGCCGACAGATCCTGCGCGCCGTAGGTGAAGCGCATCTTGTCGGCGTCGACGAGGGTCTGCACCGAGCGGATATCGGTGAACGGAGGCAGTAGCGCGACCTCGACCTTGTCGAAGTCCGGGTCGTCGAGGGAGAACGCCAGCTTCTGCGTCAGGGCAATGGCCTCGAGGTGGTTGAGGTTCATCTTCCAGTTGCCCGCCATCAACGGCGTGCGGCCCTCGGGGTCGCCCCCCTTGGCGGATGCAGTCTTGGCGTCCTTGCCGGCCATCAGTCCTCCAGTGCCTGTAGACCGGGGAGGTCCTTGCCCTCGAGATACTCGAGGCTGGCACCGCCGCCGGTCGAGATGTGGCCGAACGCGGCCTCGTCGAATCCCAGGGTGCGCACGGCCGCGGCCGAGTCCCCGCCACCGACGACCGAGAAACCCGATCCGTCGACGAGCGCCTGCGCGACCGCCCGGGTGCCGGCGGCGAACGGCGCCATCTCGAAGACGCCCATCGGGCCGTTCCAGAAGATCGTCCGCGACTCCGCCAGCGCCGCGGCGAACGCGGCTGCACTGGCCGGGCCGATGTCCAGGCCCATCCGGTCGGCCGGGATCGCGTCGGCCGCCACGATCGCGGTGTCCGCGTCCGCGGCGAAGCGGTCCGCGACGACGATGTCGGTGGGCAGCAGCAGTTCGACGCCGCGCTTCTCCGCCTCGGCGAGATAGCCCTTGACGACCTCGATCTGGTCGGCCTCGAGCAGGGAGGTCCCGACCTCGTGGCCCTGAGCCGCAAGGAACGTGTAGACCATCCCGCCACCGACCAGGATCTTGTCCGCGAGCCCCAGCAGGCGGTCGATCACTGCGAGCTTGTCCGACACCTTCGAACCACCGAGCACGACCGTGTACGGCCGCTCGGGCTGCTCGGTGAGACGGCGCAGCACCTCGACCTCGGTGCGGACCAGGTCGCCGGCGGCGTGCGGAAGCAGCCGCGCGACGTCGTAGACGCTGGCGTGCTTGCGATGGACTGCGCCGAAGGCGTCACCGACGTAGGCATCGGCCAACGAGGCGAGCTGTTCGGCGAAGGCACCACGCTCCGCGTCGTCCTTCGACGTCTCGGCCGCCGCGAAGCGCACGTTCTCCAGCAGGGCGACGCCGCCGTCGGGCAGCGTTGCCACGGTCGCTTCGGCACGCTCACCGACGGGCTCAGGACTGAACATCACCTGGTGCCCGACGAGTTCCTGGAGCCGGTGCGCCACCGGGGCCAGCGAGTACTGCGGGTCCGGGGCGCCCTTGGGTCGCCCGAGGTGCGCGCAGACGATGACCCGGGCGCCCTGGTCGGCCAGCTGCCGGATCACCGGCAGGCTGGCCCGGATGCGACCGTCGTCGGTGATGCGCGAGCCGTCGAGCGGGACGTTCAGGTCGGAGCGGACGAGAACCCGCTTGCCGGACAGGTCCCCGAGGTCGGCGATTCCCTTCACCTACTCAGGACTTCCCGACCAGCGCGATGAGGTCCACGAGGCGGTTCGAGTAGCCCCATTCGTTGTCGTACCAGCCGACGATCTTGGCCTGGTTGCCCTGGACCATCGTCAGCTGCGAGTCGAAGGTGCACGACGCCGGCGCGGTGACGATGTCGGAGGAGACGATCGGGTCCTCGGTGTACTCCAGGATCCCCTTGAGCGCTCCCTGGGCGGCGGCCTGGAACGCGGCGTTGACCTCGTCGCGGGTCGTCTCGCGGGACAGGTTCAGTACCAGGTCGGTGACCGAGCCGGTGGGCACCGGCACGCGCATCGCGATGCCGTCGAGCTTGCCCTTGAGCTCCGGGATGACGAGGGACGTCGCCTTCGCGGCACCCGTCGAGGTCGGGATGATGTTGGTGGCAGCGGCGCGCGCGCGGCGCAGGTCCTTGTGCGGGAAGTCGAGGATCACCTGGTCGTTGGTGTACGCGTGGATCGTGGTCATCAGACCCTTCTCGATCCCGAACGTGTCCAACATGACCTTGGCCATCGGAGCGACGCAGTTCGTCGTGCACGAGGCGTTACTGATGATCGTGTGCGCCGCCGGGTCGTACTTGTCGTGGTTGACGCCCATCACGATCGTGATGTCCTCGTCGTTCGCGGGCGCCGAGATGATGACCTTCCTGGCACCGGCGCCGACGTGCTTCGAGGCGTCCGCGGCCTTGGTGAAGTGACCGGTCGACTCCAGGACGATGTCCGCGCCCAGGCTCTGCCACGGCAGCTTGGCCGGGTCGCGCTCGGAGGTGACCGCGAAGCTCCTACCGCCGACGGTGATCTCGGTGTCGGAGGCCTTCACCTCCTGACCCAGACGGCCGAGGATGCTGTCGTACTTCAGGAGGTGCGCCAGCGTCGCGTTGTCCGTGAGGTCATTGACGCCCACGATTTCGATGTCGGCGCCGCTCGCCTGCACCGCGCGGTAGAAGTTGCGGCCGATGCGCCCGAAACCGTTGATGCCGACGCGGATGGTCACGACCGTCTCCTCCTGCTGCTGGCTGGTGGCCTGCGCTGATGTTCGTCTGGTGGTCCCGAACCTACCCGGCGCGTCGCGCCCGCCCGGAGGTACCCGGCTACTCCCAAAAATCGGGCGAATCGGTTGACCGTGCCCCAAGGCGAACGGATCGTGGTCAGCATGCGCACCTCTGTGTGGTTCCGGGCGGCCGTGCTGTTCGCCGCCGCGACGGTCGCTGTGGCCTCCGCCACCGTCTCCGGGCCGGCCGGCGCGAACGCTTCCGCGACGCCGCCCGCGACGCTGGTGAACACCGGCGAGAACCACGCTGTGGTCCGCATCGGGCCGTTCCTGCTGCCGTCGGCATCGAACGGCGGGACGGTCCCGCACATGAACCGGCCCCTGCCGAACATCCCGAAGCCGTGCGAGGGCTGCTTTCTCACATCGATCGAGCCTCGGCTCGTCACGGCGGACGGCAAGCGCGCCGACATGAACAGCGGCGTGATGCTGCACCACTTCGTGGTCGCCGAGGCCGCCGGCACCGACGTCACCTGCGGGCGCAACGGCATCGGCGCGATGGGCCGGCGGCTTTTTGCCTCGGGCGACGAGCGGACGCCGATCCGGCTGCCGGACGGGTTCGGCTTCAAGGTCGAGCCCGGACCGTGGGTGGGACTGATCGAGCTGATGAACCACTCCGAGGTCCCGCAGGTCGTCTTCTTCGAGACCGTCGTGCACTACGTGCCGGCCTCCACGCCCGGCATGAAGGCGGTCACTCCGGTCTGGCTCGACGTCGACAACTGCCGGTTCTCCGAGTACTCGGTACCGGCCGGCCGGACGGCGACGACGTGGTCCTGGGTGTCGACGCTGACCGGCCGGATCGTGGCCGGCGGCGGGCACGTGCACGCCGGGGGCGTCGGCCTGACCCTGGACAACGCGACCACCAGGAAACGGATCTGCTCGTCCGCGGCGGGCTACGGCTCCGGCGCGATGGAGGGCATGGTCACCTCGATGTCGACCTGCAGCTGGGATTCCCTCGGCGCCGTGCGCGCCGGCGACACCCTGACGATGACCAGCCTCTACCACCCGCACGACCCGATGCAGGGTGTCATGGGGATCATGCTGATCGCGGTCTACGAGACCGGCGACGTCAACGGCGGCACGAAGGCTCCGGCCGCGATGCGGAAGACGCCGACCACCAGGGTTCCGAACTCCGCCCACGGCGATCACGGCCCCGAGGACGGCGGCGGAGGGCACGGCGAATGATGTGTGTCGGGGGCCCGCCCGGGAAGTTTCGGGCCATGGTGGCCCTCAGGATCAATACGTGGGTGGCATCCCTCGCTGCGCTTGGCCTGGTGGCCACGACCCTCGCCACGTTCTCCGGGAGCGCCGCGGCGGACCCGGGCGCCGGCGCCGGGCGAACCGCGACGACGGTCCGGGTCGGTCCGTTCGTGCTGCCGCCGGCGGAGACGCCCACCCTCCCCGTCGTGAACCAGTTCACGCCGGACGTCCCCAAACCGTGCGAGAACTGCTTCATCACCTCGATCGAGCCGCGCCTGGTGTACGAGGACGGCACGCGCGCGGACATGAACACCGGCGTGATGATGCACCACCTCCTGATCTCCGAACCCGCGCAGACCGACGTGACCTGCGGACGTACCGACGGGCTCGGTGCCGTGGGGCGGCGCTTCTTCGCCTCCGGGGACGAGCGCACGACGGTCCGGCTCCCGGAGGGCTTCGGCTTCAAGATCGAGCCAGGACCCTGGGTCGGACTCATGCACCTGATGAACCACAACACCGATTCGCGGGTCGTCTACTTCGAGGCTCTGGTGCACCACGTACCCGTCGGCACGCCGGGAATGAAGCCCGTGACGCCGGTCTGGCTCGACGTGGACAACTGCCGCACCTCGGCGTACGCGGTCCCGGCCGGCCCGTCAGCGAAGACCTGGTCCTGGGTGTCGACCCTGACCGGCCGGATCGTCTACGGCCACGGGCACGTACACGCCGGCGGGGTCGGCCTGACGCTCGACAACGCGACCACGAACACGCGGATCTGCTCCTCCGCGGCGGGCTACGGCTCCGGCGCGACCGAGGGCATGGTCACGTCGATGTCGAGCTGCAGCTGGGACTCCCTCGGCGCCGTGCGGGCCGGCGACACGTTGACGATGACCAGCCTCTACCGCCCGCATGACCCCATGAAGGACGTCATGGGGATCATGCTTCTCGCCCTGTACGAGACCGACGAGGTCAACGGCGGCACGAAGGCCCCGGCTTCGATGCGCAAGACCCCGACCACGCGGGTACCGACCTCCGCCCACGGCGAGCACGGCCCCGGCGAGGGCCACTAGCGCGGCCCCTGAACGCGCGGACTACGGGACGAGCATGTCCGGGGTGAGGTTGGCCTCGGTCCCCGGAATCCCCAGGTCCGACGCCTTCTTGTCGGCCATCGCGAGGAGGCGGCGGATCCGGCCGGCGATGGCGTCCTTGGTCAGCGGGGGGTCGGACAGGGCTCCGAGTTCCTCCAGGCTCGCCTGCTTGTGCTCGACGCGCAGCTTTCCGGCCGAGGCGAGGTGCTCGGGGACGTCGTCGCCGAGGATCTCCAGGGCACGGGCCACGCGGGCACCGGCGGCCACGGCAGCGCGGGCGGAGCGGCGCAGGTTGGCGTCGTCGAAGTTGGCCAGGCGGTTCGCGGTGGCGCGGACCTCGCGACGCATCCGGCGCTCTTCCCAGGCCATCACGCTCTCGTGGGCCCCGAGACGGGTCAGCAGCGCCCCGATCGCGTCGCCGTCCCGAACCACGACCCGATCGACGCCGCGGACCTCACGGGCCTTGGAACCGATTCCGAGCCGGCGTGCGGCGCCGACCAGCGCCAGCGCGGCCTCCGGGCCCGGGCAGGTGATCTCCAGGGCCGAGGAACGGCCGGGTTCGGTCAGGGAGCCGTGAGCGAGGAACGCCCCGCGCCAGGCGGCTTCGGCATCGCACGCGGCAGCGGAGACCACCTGCGGCGGCAGCCCGCGGACGGGCCGGCCACGGCCGTCGACCAGACCGGTCTGGCGCGCCAGCGCCTCCCCCGCGGCCACGACGCGGACCACCCAGCGGCTGCCCCGGCGCAGCCCGCCGGGCGCCATGACGGCGATCTCCGACGGGTGTCCGAAGACCTCGGCGATGTCCTTGCGCAGCCGACGTGCAGCGGCGCCGGTGTCCAGCTCGGCCTCGACGACGATGCGCCCGCTGACCAGGTGCAAGCCCCCGGCGAAGCGGAGCATCGAGGAGACCTCGGCCTTGCGGCAGCAGGGTTTCGTGACCGTCAACCGGGAGAGCTCGTCCTTGACCGCCGCCGTCATAGCCATGGTGCGGCTCCCATTTTCGTTGCGGTGGACCGCCGGCTGAGCTTCATCGCCATGTGTCGATCCTGCCACGCGTGAGGATGTCCGTGTACGCCGCTGCGAGCTTCGCCGGATCGTGCCGCGGGGACCCGTCCCCCATGGCCACCGAGGCGAGCACGAGTTCGGCGCCGGCCTCCTCGACCACCTTGCGCAGGGCCTCGACATCGGGTACTGCGTCAGGGTCGGCGAGCACCGCGTCGAGCCGCAGGTCAGGACTGTGCGAGCGCAATACTTCGAGATAGGTCTCCGGGGAGAACCCCGTGGTCTCCCCCTGCTGGGGCTCCAGGTTGAGTGTCATCAGGCGTCGCGCGCCGGTCGTGCAGATCGCGTGCGCGAGGTCAGGAACCATCAGGTGCGGCAGCACGCTGGTGAACCACGAGCCGGGTCCGAACACGATCCAGTCCGCGGTGTGGACCGCCTCGACCGCTTCGGCACAGGCAGGCGGGTCGGCCGGAACCAGCGCAATGTCGCGAACCTTGCCCGGAGTCGTCGCGACCGCGACCTGACCGCGGATCCGCGTCGTTGCCTCCGGGTCGTCGGGGTCCAGGCCGCTCACGACCGCCTCGATGTCCATCGGCACGGCGGACATCGGCAGCACCCGACCACGGGCGCCCAGCAAGCGGCCCACCCAGTCCAGACCGGTGACGGTGTCGCCCAGCAACTCCCACAACGCGACGATCAGCAGATTGCCGACCGCGTGCCCGTGCAGGTCCCCTTCGGCCGCGAAGCGGTGCTGGACGACCTTGCTCCAGGTCGCGCCCCACTCGTCGTCGCCGCAGAGCGCCGCCAGGGCCATCCGCAGGTCGCCGGGCGGGAGCACGCCCAGTTCCCGACGCAGCCGGCCGCTGGAGCCGCCGTCGTCGGCGACGGTGACGATCGCCGTGAGCTCATCGGTCACGGTGCGCAGCGCCGACAGTGACGCGGCGAGACCGTGTCCCCCGCCCAGGGCTACGACGTGGGTGCTTCTCATTCGCGCCCCATGTCGCGGTGCACGACCCGGACCTGCACTCCTGCGTTGCGGAGGCGGGCACCCAGCTCCTCGGCCATCGCGACGCTGCGGTGCTTGCCACCGGTGCAGCCCACGGCGAGCGTCACGTACCGCTTGCGCTCGGTGCGGTAGCCCTCGGTGACGGTCTTCAGCAACGCGGTGTAGCCGTCGAGGAACTCGGTCGCTCCGGGCCGGCTGAGGACGTAGGCACTGACCTCGGGATCGGTCCCGGTCCGCGGGCGCAGCTCGGGGACCCAGTGCGGGTTGGGCAGGAAGCGGCAGTCCACGACCAGATCCGAATCGACGGGCAGTCCGTACTTGTAACCGAACGAGACCACGGTCATGGTCACGTCGTCGTCGGCGGCGGAGCCGAACGCGCGGTCCACCTCGGCACGGAGCTCGTGCACGTTCTTGTCCGACGTGTCGATCACCAGGTCGGCCCGGCCACGCAGGTCACGCAGCAGCTCGCGCTCCTCGGCGATGCCGTCGACGATCCGGGCGTCGCCCTGCAGGGGGTGCGGACGGCGCACGTTCTCGAAGCGGCGGACCAGGGCGCCGTCGGAGGCTTCGAGGAACATGATCCGCGGCACGACGCCGCGCCCGTCCAACTCGGCGAGGGCGCCCCGCAGCGAGTCGAAGAATGCGCGCCCTCGCACGTCGACGACCGCGGCGATCCGCGGCACGGTCCCCTGGCTGCGCCGACCGAGCTCCACCAGCATCGGCAGCAACTCCGGCGGGAGGTTGTCGACGACGAACCAGCCGGCGTCCTCCATGGCGTTGGCCGCGGTGCTCCGGCCCGCCCCGGACATGCCGGTGATGATCACCAGCGAGATGACGGGCTCGATCCCCGCGCCGGCCGGTTCCGTCATCGTTCGCCCCCTGCCTGAGCGACCCCGGTGTCGCTGTCGTCGATGATCTCGCCCGTCGCCATGTTCACCGCGGGGACCCCGCCCGACGTGGCAGCCAGCGCGTCGACGACCGCCTGGGCCGTTCGCGGGCCGAATCCGGGCACCACCGCGATCTCCTCCGCGGTGGCGGCGCGCAGCTTGCGCACCGAGCCGAAGTGCCGCATCAGCGCCTTGCGGCGCACCTCACCGAGCCCGGGGACGGCGTCGAGCGTGCTGTCGACCATCGACTTCGACCGGCGCTTGCGGTGGTGGGTGATGGCGAACCGGTGAGCCTCGTCCCGGACCCGCTGCAGCAGGTACAGGCCCTCGCTGGTGCGCGGCAGGATTCTCGGCTCGATCTGGCCCGGCAGCCAGACCTCCTCGAGCCGCTTGGCCAGCCCGCAGATCTCGACGTCGTACGATGTGCAGGGCCTCCAGTGCCGCGACAGCGGCCGCGACCTGCGGGGCGCCGCCGTCGACCACCACGAGGTTGGGCCGGTACGCGAACCGGCGCGGCCTGCCGGTCTCCGGGTCGATCGGGCCGCTGTGCCGGTCCTCGGCGGCCGCGACCCGATCTTCGAGATGCCGACGGAAGCGGCGGGTGATGACCTCGTCGATGGCGGCGACGTCGTTCTGGCCGTCGAACCCCTTGATGTTGAAGGTCCGGTACTCGCTCCGCCGGGCCAGCCCGTCCTCGAAGACCACCATCGACGCGACGACCTCGGTGCCCTGCAGGTTCGAGACGTCGAAGCACTCGATACGCAGCGGCGCTTCGTCCAGGGCCAAAGCGGTCTGGATTTCCTGCAGGGCCAGCGAACGGGTCGTCAGATCGCTCGCGCGTTTCGTCTTGTGCAGCGCGAGACTCTGCAGCGCGTTGCGTTCGACGGTCTCCATCAGTGACTTCTTGTCCCCGCGCTGCGGCACTCGCAGGTCCACGCGCGAACCCCGTTTGGTGCACAGCCATTCGGTCACCGCGGCGGCGTCGCCCGGGCAGCTCCGGCACGAGGACCTCTCGCGGGACCGCCTCGCCGCTGCCCTCAGCTGACGCCGAATCAGTTATGTCCCCGTAGAGCTGTTGGAGGAAGTGCTCGACCAGATCCCCCGTGGTGACGTCCTCGACCTTGTCGACGACGAATCCCCGTTGCCCACGTACGCGACCGCCACGCACGTGGAAGACCTGGACGGCTGCCTCGAGCGGATCCTCGGCGAGGGCGATCACATCGGCGTCGGTGCCGTCGCCGAGCACGACGGCGTTCTTCTCCATCGCCCGGCGCAGCGCGCCGATGTCGTCGCGCAACCGGGCCGCGCGCTCGTACTCCTGGACCGTCGCGGCCGCCTGCATTTCTTTCTCCAGGCGACGGAGATAAGTCGTCGTCTGTCCCGGCCATGAAGTCGCAGAAGTCCTCGACGATCCGCCGGTGCTCCTCCGCGGAGACCCGGTCGACGCACGGCGCCGAGCACTTCCCGATGTAGCCGAGCAGGCACGGCCGCCCGACCTGGCCCGCCCGCTTGAACACTCCGGCCGAGCAGGTGCGCGCCGGAAACACCCGCAGGAGCAGGTCGAGGGTCTCCCGGATCGCCCAGGCGTGCGCGTACGGGCCGAAGTAGCGGACGCCGCGCTTCTTCGGCCCGCGCATCACCTGCAGTCGCGGGTACTTCTCGTTCAGCGTGACGGCGAGGCTCGGGTAGGACTTGTCGTCCCGGTAGCGGACGTTGAACCGCGGGTCGAACTCCTTGATCCAGGAGTACTCCAGCTGCAGCGCCTCGACCTCGGTGCTGACCACCGTCCAGTCGACCTTCGCGGCGGTCGTGACCATCGAACGTGTCCGCAGGTGAAGCGCGGAGATGTCCTGGAAGTAGCTGTTCAGCCGCGCCCGCAGGCTCTTGGCCTTGCCGACGTAGATCACCCGGCCGTGCGCGTCCGAGAACCGGTAGACCCCGGGCGAATCCGGGATCGACCCGGACCGCGGTCGGTAGGTAGAGGGGTCAGCCACGGAGCGAGAGTATGCGCTGGGGCCGACGACCGGCTCAGGCCTGACTGATCGACCCGTCGGCCGCGACCGAATCGGCTTTCCGGCCAGGGGAAGCAGCGCCGGGCCCTTCTGGGCCGGCCGTTCGCGATCGAGAACCGACTGCCGTGGCATGGGCAGACGATCTGGCCGTACTCGACCTTGTTGACCAGGCAGCCGGAGTGGGTGCACGTGGCGTCGAAGCCGATGTACTGGCCCTCGGCTTCGGCTGCGTGACGACGATCTTCTCGGTCCGTGAAGGTCTTCCCGCCGCCCACGGGAATCTCCGAGGTGCGGGCGAAGGCCCCCGGCGGCAGCGGGGCCGGAGTGGGCGTCGGGGTCGGGGCGGGGTCCGTCGCCGGCCCTGGCAGTGCCTTCGGATCACGGGCCGTAGCCAGGTCGTCGCCGCCGCGGGAACCCACCGTCGGTTCCCCGGTCGCGACCGCCGGCGGGGTCGGCTCCAGGCGCCGCACCCGGTGCCGACGTGCGCGCCGGGCGCTCCTCCGGGCCGCGCTGGTAGACGTCGGACTTGGTCGTCGGCGTCGAGGTCGCCAGGGCGGACGGTGCCGGCCGGATGCCGGTACGAGCGGTCCCGAGGTCGGTCGCCGGGGCCGCACCACCGGCGTTCGCGCTGTCGTCCCCGCAGCCGGTCAGCGACAGCCCCGTCGCGCCGATGAGGCCGACCGCGAAGAGCGCCTCGAATCACGACTCGTCGGGGGACCATTGCGCGAGCCTAACCGCGGTGGCTTGTTCAACGGCTACCGCTACCTAGAAAGCACGAAGACCTCCCGGCGGGCGTGCCGGGAGGTCTTCGCGAGGAGTACTGGGACGGCGGTCAGGCCTTCTTGGCCTTATAGATCTGGCCGTCCTCGACGATGATCTCCTTCTTCGGCATCGGCTCTTCGGCGGGGCCGGACGTCGCCGCCGTCGGTGATGTTGAACTTCGGTCTGTGGCACGTGCAGACCATGTTCCCGGTTGCCTCGAACACGTCGACGAGCAACCCTCGTGCGTGCAGAGCGAGTCGAAGCCGACGTACTTGCCGGCCGTCGGCTGGGTCACGATGTATCTCGTCGGCCTCGAACGAGCACCGCTGTTGGCCGGGATGTCCGCGGCCGCCGCGAGCGGGGTGTCACCGTCCTTGACGAGCTTGCCGCCGGTCGCCGGCGCCTTGGGCGTGGCCTTGGGCGTGGCCTTCGGGCTGTCGGCCTCGCCGGCGGCCGTCTTCGTCGGCTCCGCGGACGGGCTCTTCCCCGGCTTCGGGGTCTTGGTGGCCTTGACGGTCGCGACGCTCGGGAGTCGCCTCGACGGGGCCTCCGGGGTGGCCTCCGGACCTGGCGGTCGCGGTTCGTCATCGCTGCCGCAGGCGGCGAGCGGCGCCGCGGCGAAGGCGGCCAGACCCATCGCGGAGATCCCGCGAAGCAGGACGCGTCGGCCGACCGGCGGCTTCGTCCGCACCCTCCGGTGAGTTAGGCGTATCCGCAGCAGCCATGGGGAACCTCCGTGTATCGGCGGGCGAATGTGAAGAAAACTCGACTAGGCGTGAACAGAGCCTAACCGCGGCTCTGAACCCTTCTGCCTCGAGCAGCGGGCTTTGTCCGTTTCGTAACCTGCTTCGTCGCCGTGACGGCCCTTTGCCTGCGCCGAATGGCGCGATCCGCCGATGAGCGGCGCCAGGAAGCGTCCCGTGTGGCTGTCCGGATCGGCCGCGATGTCCTCCGGGGTGCCGGTCGCGACGACCGTGCCGCCGCCGGATCCGCCCTCCGGTCCCATGTCGATCACCCAGTCCGCCGTCTTCACCACGTCGAGGTTGTGCTCGATCACGACGACCGAGTTTCCCTTCTCGACCAGGCTGGTCAGGACCCCGAGGAGCTTGCGGACGTCCTCGAAGTGCAGGCCGGTCGTGGGCTCGTCGAGCACGTAGATCGGTGCGTCCGGTCGACCGCTTCTGCAGCTCGGAGGCCAGCTTGACCCGCTGGGCCTCGCCCCCGGACAGGGTCGGGGCGGGCTGGCCGAGCCGGACGTAGCCGAGCCCGACCTGGACGAGGGTGTTCAGGTGCCGGGCGATCGCCGGGATCGCGGCGAAGAACTCCGCCGCCTCCTCGATCGGCATATCGAGGACCTCGGCGATGGTCTTGCCCTTGTAGTGCACTTCGAGCGTCTCGCGGTTGTAGCGGGCGCCGTGGCAGACCTCACACGGCACGTAGACGTCGGGCAGGAAGTTCATCTCGATCTTGATCGTGCCGTCGCCGGAACAGGCTTCGCAGCGCCCGCCCTTGACGTTGAAGGAGAACCGGCCCGGCAGGTAGCCGCGGACCTTCGCCTCCTGCGTCTCGGCGAACAGCTTGCGGATGTTGTCGAAGACGCCGGTGTAGGTCGCGGGATTCGATCGCGGGGTCCGCCCGATCGGCGACTGGTCGACGTGGATCGCCTTGTCGATCTGGTCGAGGCCGTCGATGCGGGTGTGCCGGCCCGGCACCTCGCGCGCGTTGTAGAGGTACTTCGCGAGCGCGTTGTAGAGGATGTCGTTGACCAGGCTGGACTTGCCCGAACCGGAGACGCCGGTGACCGCGACGAAGCAGCCGAGCGGGAACTCGACGGTGACGTTCTGCAGGTTGTGCTCACGGGCGCCGCGGACGGTGAGCATGCGGTCCTTCTGCGGCTTGCGGCGGATGTTCGGCACCGCGATGCTGCGCCGCCCCGACAGATACGCCGCGGTAAGCGAGTCCTCGACCTTGAGCAGGTCCTCGTACGGGCCCGGAGAACACCACCTGGCCGCCGTGCTCGCCGGCACCGGGCCCGATGTCGACGACCCAGTCCGCGGTCCGGATCGTCTCCTCGTCGTGCTCGACGACGATCAAGGTGTTGCCGAGCCCGCGCAGGCGGATCAGGGTCTCGATCAGGCGGTGGTTGTCCCGCTGGTGCAGGCCGATGCTCGGCTCGTCCAGGACGTAGAGCACGCCGACCAGGCCGGAGCCGATCTGCGTGGCCAGCCGGATGCGCTGCGCCTCACCGCCGGCCAGGGTCGCGGCCGCACGGTCCAGCGACAGGTAGTCGAGCCCGACGTCGAGCAGGAAGCCCAGCCGGGCGTTGACCTCCTTGAGCACCCGCTCGGCGATCTGCGCCGCCGCGCGGAGAGCTGCAGCTCGCGCAGGAACACCGCGCAGTCGCCGATCGACATCGACGGCGACCTCGGCGATCGATCTCTCCCCCAGCGTCACGGCGAGCGACACCGGCTTGAGCCGGGCACCGTGGCAGGCCGGGCAGGGCACCTCGCGCATGAAGCCGGCGTAGCGGTCGCGGCTCGCGTCGCTCTCGGCCTCCGCGTGCCGGCGGGTGATCCACGGGATGCACGCCCTCGAAGCCCGTGTAGTACGAGCGCGTGCGGCCGTAGCGGTTCTTGTACTTCACGTGCACCTGGTGGTCGTGCCCGTACAGCACGGCGTTGCGGGCCTTGGCCGGCAGCTTCCCCCACGGCGTCGTGGTCTTGAACCCCAGCGCGTCGCCGAGCGCGACCAGCAGTCGGCCGAAGTACTCCTGGAAGTGCCCGCCCGCCCAGGGCGAGATCGCGCCGTCCTCGATGGACAGCGACGGGTCCGGCACCACCAGCTTCGGGTCGACCTCCATCCGCGTGCCGAGGCCGGTGCACTCGGTGCAGGCCCCGAACGGGCGAGTTGAAGGAGAACGAGCGCGGTTCGAGCTCCTCGAAGTCGAGGTCGTCGTAGAGGCAGGCGAGGTGCTCGGAGAAGACGCGCTCGCGGTTCGGGTCGTCCTCGGGCAGGTCGACGAAGTCGAGGGTGACCAGGCCGCTGGACAGGCCGAGCGCGGTCTCGATCGAGTCGGTCAGCCGGCGCTTCGCGGACGCCTTCACCGCGAGGCGGTCCACGACCACCTCGATGGTGTGCTTCTCCTGCTTCTTCAGCGTCGGCGGCTCCGTGAGCGAGTGCACGACGCCGTCGACGCGGGCGCGGGAGAAGCCCTTGGAGACGAGCTCGCGGAACAGCTCGCCGTACTCCCCCTTGCGCTCGCGGATCACCGGGGCGAGCACCTGGAACTTGCTGCCCTCCTCGAGTTCGAGGACCCGGTCGACGATCTGCTGCGGGGTCTGCCGGGCGATCGGGCGGCCGCACTGCGGGCAGTGCGGGCTGCCGGCCCGGGCGTAGAGCAGGCGCAGGTAGTCGTAGACCTCGGTGATGGTGCCGACCGTCGACCGCGGGTTGCGGTTCGTGGACTTCTGGTCGATCGAGACGGCCGGGCTCAGGCCCTCGATGAAGTCGACGTCGGGCTTGTCCATCTGGCCCGAGGAACTGGCGGGCGTAAGCGGTCAGCGACTCGACGTAGCGGCGCTGACCCTCGGCGAAGATCGTGTCGAAGGCGAGGCTGGACTTGCCCGAGCCGGACAGCCCGGTGAAGACGATCAGGCTGTCCCGCGGCAGGTCGAGGGAGACGTCCTTGAGGTTGTGCTCGCGCGCCCCTCGGACGATGAGACGATCCGCCACCCTGAGCCTTTCGCAGTCCCCGTCCGGGCCCAGGAACGGACCCGCCGGTCATCGTAGGCGGGGGGTCCGACAACTGCCGTTCGGGCGATATCGGCCCAGGCCAGAGCCTTCGCTGCTGGGCTCAATCGGCGCAACGGAGGTGAAATCGGGCCACACCTGTCCCTAGCGTCGCGCCCAATGCGACGAGAGGTCTGCCGTGCC
This sequence comes from uncultured Actinomycetota bacterium, assembly GCA_963756785.1. Classification (GTDB taxonomy): domain Bacteria; phylum Actinomycetota; class Actinomycetes; order Sporichthyales; family Sporichthyaceae; genus Sporichthya. The sequence continues at coordinate 316,492 of CAVWPF010000007.1, read as the reverse complement.
CCGCTCTGCCCATCGCGGTCGCGCCGTGCTGGCCGCACTGCTCGTGGGCGGCCTGCTGGCCACCGGCGTCGGTCCGGCCGCCCTGGGCGGCCCGGTCGCGCGGGCGCAGGAGCGCGCGGGAACGCTGGTCGATGAGCTGGTGGCCGCCGGGGGTGGGGGCACGATCGTCGACGTCGAGCCCACGACCGGTGCGATCAGCTTCGTCGGCCTCCCCGCGGGGACGGCCTGGCGCGCGCCCGGGGCACCGGGCCCGGCCGGGGCCGCGAACGCCTTCGTCGCCCGCTACTCGACCCTGTTCGGAGTCCGCGCCGCCGACCTCACGGCCCGAGCGGTCGCTGCGTCGTCGGCCGGCGGCACCACCGTCCGGTTCACCCAACGGCACCGCGGCCTGCCGGTGGCAGGCGCCGAGCTGGCCGTGCAGCTCGACCGCGGGGCCGGGGTGGTGACCGCGGCGGGGAAGCTCGTCCCGACGCGAGGCCTCGACGTGCGGGCACGGACGACCCCCGCGCGAGCAGTCACGGCGGCCCGGCAGGACGCCGCGGAGGCCTGGGGCACCGACCCGGCACGGACGCGGGCGGGCCGTCCCGGCCTGAGCGTCTTCGACCCGGCCCTGCACGGCCCGGCGGCGGCGTCCGCTCCCGTTCTGGCCTGGCGGGTACCGGTCCGTGCCACGGGCGGCGGGTCCCCGCACGCCGGGGTGACCTTCGTCGACGCCCGCTCCGGACGGGCCCTCGCGACCGTCGAGGGCGTGCACACCGCGCGCTCCCGCATGGTGTGCGACAACGAGAACCGCACCGGCCGGCCGGCGACGTGCGCCGCCGATCGCGCCGTCCGCGTCGAGGGCGGGACGAACCCGATCGATGCGCAGGCGCAGAGCGCGTACACCTTCCTCGGCGACGTCTACGACTTCCTCGCCACCCGCTTCGGCCGGGACGGCATCGACGGCGCCGGCCGCACGATGAACGCGGTGGTGCGCTACTGCCGTTCGTCGACCTGCCCCTACGCGAACGCCTACTGGGACGGCGACGACACGATGGTGTTCGGTGCGGGTTTCGTCGTCGACGACGTCGCTTTCCACGAGGTGCTCCATGGGTTCACCGAGCACACGAGTCGGCTGGCCTACGTCGGCGAGAGCGGTGCGATCAACGAGTCGATCTCCGATGTGCTCGGCGAGTACCTGGACCTGCTCACACCCGGCGACGGGACGGACGACAGCTCCTGGCCGTGGCTGCTGGGTGAGGACCTGGCGACCGGTGGCGCGATCCGGTCGCTGGCCGACCCGGATCGGTCACGCGTCCCCCAGCCGGACTCGCTGCTGAGCGCGCGCTTCCAGCGCTACGCGGGCGGGACCGCCTGCACCATCGTCAACGACTACTGCGGCGTGCATCTCAACAGCGGTGTCGGGAACAAGGCCGGGTTCCTGATCGCCGCCGGTGGATCGTTCGCCGGCCAGAACGTCACCGGGCTCGGGCTCGAAGAAGGCGGCCGCGATCTTCGTCCATGCCCAGAGCCTGCTCGGCCCCACCAGCCGCTACCGCGACCTTGCGAACGCGCTGCGACAGACCTGCGCGAACCTCGTGGGGGACGCCCCGGTGGGCGCGACCGCGATCACAGCCAAAGACTGCACCCAGGTGGACGCGGCATTGCGGGCAACAGCGATGGACGATGGGCCACCCAACCGCCCGCCGCGCGCGTCCGACCGGAATCTGACGGTGCAGAAGGGCTCGTCGGTCGAGGTCGACCTGCGGATGGGCGCCACGGACCTCGACGGTGACCCGGTGCACTTCGGGTCCGCGACCGACGGCACCCGCGGCACCGTTCGATGTACCTATCTCGGCATCTGCACCTACCGTCCGGCACCGGGAGTCACCGGCCCGGACGCGTTCACCTACACGGTGCGCGACGGACGGGGTGGGATCGGAACCGCGACTGTTCGCGTGGACGTGCGGGAGGTGGCGACGACGGCCGCCTCCGGAGGCGAGCCGGGCATCACGCGGGACGTGGTCAGGCTGCTGCGCGCGGGCGGCCAGCCGTACCGCATCCGTGGTCCACTGCAGTCCGGGAACATCGACGTCGTGCGGAAAGCGGGAAGAATCCGCTCGATCGATGGCCGGGGCAAGCTCACCGCGACGCTGACTGTCGTGTTCGATCTGACAGTGCGTCAGGGCCAGGCGTTCGGGATGATCCGGGTCCGGGACACCGCCACGGGGTTCCGTGACCGCTTCTGGCTCGACGGGGTGCTGCTGAAGGCGAAGGGCAACCGCGTGGGCGCGACGATGCGTTGGCAGAACCGGGCCGGCGCGCAGAAGCTGACCTGGGTGCTGTGGGACGGAAAGCGATGAGGCGCCTGTTCGCGGTCGTGGCCCTCGTGCTGGCGGGGGTGGTCACGCTGCCCACCGCGCGAGCCGACGAGCCGGTCGCTCCGCCCTCCGTGGTGCTGCGGGTGCAGGTCTCCGGCGGGCTCGCCGCCTCACCGGTGGCGGCGCCGCCGGTGGTCACGCTCTACGACGACGGACGCCTGCTGACCGCGGACCCGGCCCCTGAGCCCGCGCCCGCGATGCCGTCCCTGACGAGCCGGACGCTGGATGCCCAAGGCCTGGAGTCGGTGCTCGCCGCGGTGGAGACCGCCCGGCTCACCGAGCAGGTCTACGCCGATGCACCGGACCCGGACGCGCAGGCGACAACCTTCGCGATCGCGCGGGACGGCCGGGTGCTGACGAGCGTCTTCAACGGCCTGACGCCGCACGAGGACGACGCCCCCGACGTCGCCGACCGCCGGGCCCGGGCCGGCGCGCTGCTGGAACAGTTGCGTGGCGGGAATCCGATCGCGACCGGCCGGGTCTCGACTCCGGAGCCGTTCGTCCCCGACCGGCTGGCGGCGAGCGTCCGTCCGGTCCTCGGCGGCGGCGACGCGGAGATCACCCCGTGGCCGGTCGCCGAGGTCGATCTGGCGATGCTGTCGGAGGCAGGCCCGTGCGTCGTGCTGCAGGGCCCCGGGATCATCGCCGTGCGCGACGCCCTGATGGCGCATTCCGCCGGCACCCAGTGGGAGGAACGCGGCCGGTTGTGGCAGATCTTCGCGAGCCCCCTGCTGCCGGACCAGCCCGGGTGCGCCGTGTGAGGATGGCGTCCTCACCCGAGGAGGCTCTCGATGCGCACCTACACCGGCAAGGTCACTCTCGGCGGCTCGCCGGACGTCCGCGAACTGGCAGGGCTCGTCATCACCAAGGCCACCGTCGGCCCGATGGACAACAACACCTACCTGCTGCGGTGCCGGCAGAGCGGCGAACAGTTGCTGATCGATGCCGCCAACGACGCCTCGACCATCCTCGGCATGGTCGGCGGCTCGCTCGGCCGCATCGTGACGACGCATCAGCACTACGACCACTGGCAAGCCCTCGCCGAGGTGAAGGGCGAGACCGGCGCCCGGACCACCGCCCACCATCTCGATGCCGAGGGCATCCCGGTCGCGACCGACGATCCGGTCTCGGACGGCGACACGATCGCGTTCGGCGACGTCGGGCTCTCCGTGATCCACCTCGTCGGCCACACCCCCGGCAGCATCGCCCTGGTCTACGACGACCCCTCCGGGCACCCGCACCTGTTCACCGGGGACTGCCTCTTCCCCGGCGGTGTCGGCAACACCTTCGGGGACAAGGACAACTTCGCGACGCTGATCGACGACGTCGAGACCAAGCTCTTCGGCCGTCTCCCCGACGAGACCTGGGTCTACCCGGGCCACGGGGCGGACACGACGCTGGGGAACGAGCGGACCTCCCTCGGCGAATGGCGCGCGCGGGGTTGGTGACGCCGGCCGGCCGGGCTTGGGCGGGAGCAGCCGGCGTCATCGCAGCGTTGGGGCTCGCGCTCGTATTCGCAGCGCCCAGCATCTCCGCCATCTCGCCGGAGCCTGCCTACGCGAACTCAGATCTGCCGGCCATGTACGCCGATGGATGCCAGCAGGACATGGAGTCGGTAGAGGTTCACTCGTGTCGCTACGGGCCGGCTGACGCATCGACGACTATCGCCTTGTTCGGAGATTCGAAGATGGCGCAGTGGTTCCCTGCTCTCCAGGAAATGGCCCCCCGCCACGGCTGGCGCATCGTGACGTACACCAAATCGAGTTGCCTGCCGGCGGACGTCCTCGCGGTGGTGAACGGTAACCCGTATCCCGCGTGTCGTGAGTGGGTGCGGAACGTCCTGAGGAAGCTGACGGGATCCGAGAAACCAGACCTCGTACTCACCACTCATCGGCACTCCACGGCCGGAGTCGGATCGATCGAAATGCAGAGCGCGGCCGCGAGAAAGGGCCTCGTCGCGACCTGGGCCCGTCTACGCGATGTGGCGGTTCCGGTAATCGTGCTGGCCGACAATCCTGCACCTCCGCGCGAGTTGACGGTGTGGCGATGCGTTGCCGAGAACCGTCCTTTCCTGGCCGAGTGTTCCTTTGACCGGGCGCAAGGCATCGTGTTCAGCGCTGCACCGCTGCAACGGGCGGCCGTCGAATTGGCCGGCGGACGTTCCAACGCGGACCGGACGGTCCTGGCATCATTCGGCGGGGCCTTTCGCGTGGGGTACGTCGACCTGACTGAGGCGATCTGCCCGCGGCCAGAGTGCGATCCGGTCGTAGGTGATCTGCTCGTGTACCGCGAAGGTTCCCACCTCACGGCCACCTTCGCGCGATCACTGAGCACGCGCCTCGAGCAGGCGTTGGTCGCCGCCGGCGCACCGAGCTGACGGCTCACGACCGGCCGAGCATCCCGACGCTGGACCGTCCCGGCTCGGCCTGCTGTGTCCTTGGCCTCAGTAAGCGGTCATCGGGTTCCTAGCGGTCCCTCCGAACGAGACTTTGCCACCCGGGCCACGGGACCGACACAACTCTGTCGTGGGACCACAACCATTTCGCCCGAGCCGGCTGGCATCTCCAGAAGATGGTCGGCCAGATCCGGACGGAGGTTGCCGAGCAACGTCCTGACGTGATCGTCCTGGCGTGATAGTCCTGGCGGCGGGGGTCAATGACCTGCTGCGGGGACAGGCCGTGGACCAGCTTGAGCAGTCCCTGCGTTCCTGGGTTCGCAGGTGCGCGCCGCCCAGCGCGACGTAAGCATCATGCTCTCCCCCGTGCTTGCGGCGGAAGCACCGAAACCTCGGACGGTCCACCCGCCCGCGCGACCATCACACCCACCGCGGTCAGCTGAGCTTCGTCTCCGGACGCCGATTCCTAGGTCGTCAGGTTCCGCCAGACCGGCGAGGACCGCTGGATGACCCGGCGGACGAATGCTCTGCAGATCAAGGTGCTTCGCGTTGCCGAGGCGAAAGTGCGCGCGCTTGCGGCAGCGGGGCGATCGGCATAGCTGGCGGATGGAGCGGAGCGCTGAGGGTCGCCGTGCCCCTGAGGCAGTGTCAGATGAGTTACGCGCGAAGTACCTTGCGGACCGCCGGCTCAAGGAATGGCGCCAGCGTCCGTGCGTAGGTTGCGGTCAGGTGCGATCCATCGAAGTAGACCACCACGCCGCCCACCACCGGGTCGCACACCTGGGGTCCGCAGATGCGGTTCGTGAGGTCGACCGTGCGGATGCGCGGATCATCGATTGCCCTGGCGGCCGCGACCAGCGGGTCGGCCGGAAGCCAGCTCTGCCGCGTCCCGGCACAGTCCGTCGGGGTGGACCCGGCCGCGAGGCAGTCGGGCACCGAGTGCACGCCGGCCACCCCCGGCGCCGGGGTGTCCCGGATGCCGAGCACGCGGGTGCCGGCGGCCTTCCACACGTCGAGCACAGCGCGGTAACCGCGCATGTAGCCGGGCAGGCTCTCGTCCATCGTCTGACCGCGGAGCGGAACCGAAATGCGATTGGACACGATGACCGCTGTGAAGTTGCCGGCTGCCACCTCGGCAGCCGTCCGGCGGACCCACTCGACACACGCCTGCGACTGGGCCGTGGTCGCAAACTGCTGGGGGACCTCGGAGAGCGCGCACTGCGACGACAGGAAGGTCGTGATGTGCCACCGGTTCTTTGCGGCGAGCTCCTGCAGGGCCGGTAGCCAATGTCCCGCGTGCGAGTTTCCGACCAGCGCGATCGATTTCGTTGCGTCTCCAGCACCGAACTCGCAGCGGACGGGCTGAAAATCCGGGAGGTACGAGAAGCAGTCACGGCCGCCCGCCACATCGGGGTAGGCCTGCGACTTGTCCAGCGCGGCAAAGCTGACGGACTCGGGGGCCGGCGTCGAGGCCGCCTCGGCGCACTCCGGGTCGGCGAGCGCGGCGGCGCCGAAGCAGGGTCCGGCGGCGGCGTTGGCGAGTTGCTGCCGAGCTGCCTCCTCGCGGTCTCGCACCTGCGCGTTCTGCAGCGTGACCAGGCCGGCGAGCACAGCCATTGCGGCCCCGGCGGCAGCGAATCGAAACGCGATCGGACGCCGCGTCCGGGGCCGCATGAGCGGGTCCTCGACCCAGCGTTTCGTGGCTGCCGCCAGGACGAGAGTGGCGCCCAGGATGGCGACCTTGTCGAACAGCGTGAGGGCGTTTCCGGTGACGGCCGGCAGCAGCACGATCAGCGGCCAGTGCCAGAGGTAGATCGAGTAGGAGACGTCTCCGACGTACTGGATAGGCCGGAGGGCCAGCGCTCTGCTCAGCCCACCGCGCGGCGCCGCGGCGATCACCGCCGCGGCGCCGACGACGGGCACTGCCGCGTGGTAGCCGGGAAACGGGGTCGCCGAGGTATAGGTCCAGGCCGACCAGGTGATCGCCGCCAGGCCGACAACCGCGACGACGGTGCGCAGTCCGTCCCAGCCGCCGTCCAGAGCCGGGTCAGGCGGATTCCGGCGCACCAACACGAGAGCGGCCAGGACACCCCCAACTCCGAGTTCCCAGATACGGGTGGGAGTCACGAAGTAGGCCCCGGAGGGATCCGCAGCTGTGAGATGGACAGACCAGGCGAAGGAAGCCAGGGTCACGGCCGCCAGTCCGCTCAGCACAATCACCCGCTGCCGCGCCGCGCTTCGACCCCGGAGCGTTCCGATGGCGAACAGCAGCAGGATCAGCACGGGCCACGCCGCGTAGAACTGCTCCTCCACCGACAGCGACCAGTAGTGCTGCACCGGCGATGGCAGGTCATCCCGAGCGAGATAGTCGACAGCTTGGTCAGCGAAGTGCCAGTTGACGATGTAGAACCCCGACGCGAAGACGTCGTCGGCGGTCTCACCCCACTGGGTCTCGGGCGCCACCAGCCGGGATGCCGCCAGGGTCGACACCAGGACCAGTAACGCGGCCGGCAGCAACCGCGCGATCCGGCGCGACCAGAACCGCAGGAGGTCGCCGACTCTCCGGGGCGGCGTGCTCAGTAGGTGACTGGTGATCAAGAACCCGGAGATGACGAAAAACACGTCGACGCCGACGTAACCGCCGGGGATGGCGGAGGGCTGCAGGTGGAACGCCAGGACCAGTCCGACCGCCAGCGCCCGGAGTGCCTGGATGTCGGTCCGCTTGTCCCGGCCCGCGCGCGTGTGACCCGGCAGGGACCCGACGCTCGTGGGGTGGGTGGACCCCGGTGCGGCCGCGTTCGGTGGGGGGGCGGGCTGCGACATTCCTCCAATATCGCTGCCCAGAATTCATCGTCCTAATCCGGACACTCCAGCTGGCGATCCGGCGGGCGGCGCTCAGCCGCGATTCGAGCGCGCCAGCCGCGAATGGGCTGGATAAAGTTCGGTCATGCAGCTACCTGTCGCCGAGATGGCGGCGATCCGTGGCTTGTCCGAATGGCGCATCGTCTCCGAGGAGCGAGTCGGGCTGGAGGGAGGATGCGATCCGAAGGAAGTGCTCAAGGCTGCGAGCGGCGATGTGGTGGTTGTGGTTCACGCCCGGAGCGAGGACCTGATCATCGACCTCCTTGGGAGTCACAGCTGGGCGCAGGGCTTTTTACTCCTCCTGGGCACCGGTCCTCAACTGGCTCGCCGGCCGCTGGAACTCCTCGACTGGTTTTCCTGGACCAAGGTTCGGTACGTCGATCTGGAGTTCGTGCCTCCCCGGCTGGTGGAAGCCGGCGCCGGCTCGTTCCACCTCGAGGGTGGACTCGGGTTGATCGGGATCTCTCAACTGCACCAGTCATTGCCCCGGCGGCCTTCCGCTGCGCCTGTCGCTCGCCTACTCCCGGACCTCCGTTCTCCAGCAATCCCTGAGCGGATTGCGGCGGCGGAGGTCAAAGCCGCGCGCCGACGCCTGCGGGAGGTGGAGAAGCAACGGGACGTTGCACTCAAGAACCTTGCGCGGGCCGAACGTGTCATCAGCAGGATGGAGTCCTCGCTCAGCTGGCGATTCACCGCGCCTCTGCGTGAGCTGCGACGGCGATGATCCCACCGCCGGAGGTCGATGAGCGAGGCTGGTGGGCTGAGCAGATCTGGATCCCCTGGATCGAGTCAGCCCGCCGACTCGATGACGCGGTGGTCGTGGAGTACGGCTGCGGGAGCGGATCCGTGAGCCGCGTGTTCGCGCCGCGCGTCAAGCGCCATATCGGCTTGGACATCGACGAGGAACACATCTCAGTGTGCCGCGACCTGGGGCGGAATCAGCCCAACGCGGAATTTCATTGTCACCCCCCGGCTGAGATCATCGACGTGCTTCTGGAGTTGGAGGGGCAGGTCGACGTACTGCTGTTGTACGCGGTGCTTGAGCACATGACATCGCCAGAATGTCTAGCCGTACTGCGAGCAGCGCGCCAAGTCACCAGGCCGAACGGCGTCATCGTCGTCACCGAGAGCCCGAACCGGCTGTCAGAGTTCGACCATCACTCCAGCTGGGTGCCGTACGTGAATCAGTTGCCCCCGCCACTCGCGCTCGAATACCTGGCGACTGTTGCGACTGTGCCGCGGCCCGAGTTCTCAGGTCATGTATTGGCTCATCGCGACGAGTCGGTCCCGATTGCCCAGGATGAGTCGGCCCTGCTCGCTCTCCAGCGGTTCGGGCGAGGAATCAGTTTCCATGAGTTCGAGCTGGCGTGGGGCACCGACCTTCACGACTCGATCCTCGCGAGCAGTTGGGACCCGACGGTTGCTCCGCACCGCGAGGTCCATCCCGGCGAGCTGGCAGTGGCGCGGAGTCTGGCGCGACGCCGTCCGGACATCGATCCAGCCTGGGGACGACAGTGGCTGGATTTTGTGTTAAGTCCCGACCCCGTACCGCGCCGTACGGCCAAATGGCGGCCGTGGATCGGTTACCCGGGCGCCGCAAGTAGCAATGTGCAGTTCGGCCAGGCCGACGCCATCCGCTTGCCTCACCGAGACTCGGCGCTGCATGTCCAGTTGCCGGAAGCAACCCGCTTCATCGCATGCCACGTGATTGATGGCGATACCCGCAGCGTCGCGACGGTGGAGATGCTCGGCGGAACCACCGTCAAGGGGTCCCAGACCGGAACGCCGAACCGGCCACGCGTTGTCATGGCCGAGTTGCCGTCATGGACCGACGATGTGTTGATCCAGCTCGAAAAACCAGGCTGGATCACTGCGGTCCTGTATCGGGGCTACGGTCCCTGATCCAGCGCGAACTCCCCCGTCCGCCAGTGCGTGCCGACCTCGGCCGCTAGGCTCCGGCAGCGGCTACAGGCGGTCGTCCTCGGCGCTTGGCAGCCCAGGCGGACAGTCGCCGCAAGGGAGCGGAGAGGATCGCTCGCAATAGCCAGGACTATAAGGACAGGTAGTCGATGAATAGCCGCCAAAATGTTCGCGCTAGCGCCGTCGCCAAGCTTCCGGGAGTCGGGCGCCTCCTCCGCATGCTGAAGGCGCTGTGGCTCCTCCCCGAGAGCCGCAGAGCCTTGAGCAAACTGCAGAATCGACTCAAGACTCTGGAGGCTAGGCAGGCGGCCATCAAGGAGGCCCAGGCTGCGCAGCGCCAGGATATTAAACAGCTCGCCCGCTCCGTCCCTGTCGCGCTCCGATCCACAACGCGCGAGCTGGCAGACCTGCGAGGCCAGTTCGGGGGCATCCTGGCTCGCCTCGACCGACAGAGTGACCTCGAAGAACACCTCCGTTTGCTCCAGCAGCGCATCGAGTTCGTTCGTCGCGAGCTGATGTTCGAGATGCGCTACGGCGCCTCTCCACGGTCGACCACGGCATCGGCCTCGTTGACGACGGAGGCGGAGGTCCTCAATCCCGAGAAGCTTGAGGCTGCGCGGAACGGGGAACTGAGGGTGAACCTAGGCTGCGGACACGTCACGCTCGATGGCTACATCAACGTCGATCGGCGGGGTCTACCGGGCGTCGATATCGTCGCTGAAGTTGAGCAGCTCCCACTCAAGGAAGGTGAGGTGGACGAGATCTTCTCCGCCCACCTCTTGGAGCACTTCCCCCAGGAGCAGCTTCGTAGGGAATTATTGCCCTATTGGCACGGCCTTCTGAAATCGAACGGTGTCCTTCGTGGCGTCGTCCCGGATGCGGACGCCATGATTTCTGCGTACGCGGCCGGCGATTTCCCCTACGGCGACCTGCGTGAGGTCACCTTCGGCGCGCAAGACTACGACGGCGATTTTCATTTCAACATGTTCGCGCCGGACCAACTCCAAGAGCTCTTGACCGAAGCGGGTTTCACTCAGGTCGAGTGGACCGCCCGCGGACGCCGGAATGGGTCCTGCCTAGAAATGGAGTTCACGGCGGTCCGCCCGTGACGCAGCGAATGCCTCTGCGCGTCTCGGTGGTCATCAACACGTTGAATCGCGCAAACCTTCTACCGAACACGCTGGCTGCGCTGGTGCATCAAGACCACAGCGACCTCGAGGTCGTAGTCGTCAACGGCCCGTCCACCGACGATACAACCGCGGTTCTGGCCACCTGGTCCGACCACATCAAGATCGGGACATGCCCGGTAGCCAACCTGTCCGTCTCACGCAACATTGGGATCGCGATGGCTACTGGTGACATCGTTGCCTTCATCGATGACGACGGGGTACCGGAGCCGGAATGGATCGCACAGTTGGTCGCGGCCTACGACAGCCCTGAGGTCGCGGCTGTCGGCGGTCGCGTCCTGGACCACACCGGACACCGCTTTCAATATCACTACGCCAACGCGGACCGCTTCGGACGCGGCAAATGGCGCGTGCCGCGCCCATGCCCGGAATTCTGCTACCCCCGGGCTTTCGAGTTCCCGTACCTGCAGGGAACGAACACGTCGTTCCGGCGCGACGCGCTACTGGAGATTGGCGGCTTCGACGAGCAGTTTGTCTACTACCTGGATGAGACGGACGTATGCATGCGTCTGATCGACCATGGCTTCCTGATCAGGCAGCTACACGATGCATACGTCCATCACAAATACGCTCCGTCCTACATACGCAAGGCGGGAGCAGCGATCTACCGCTACCCGGTCCTGCGCTCGAAGGTCTACTTTTCCAATCGTCATGCGAAGGCCTACGCCACGCAGGCGGAGATCGATGACGACAACTTGGCCTTCATGGAGAAACATCGCGCCGACGTGCTGAACAACATTGCGCTGGGCCGGCTGGACCGGTCTGATCTCGCGACCTTCGAGGGTCACGTTCAGCAGGCGTTCGCCGAAGGCCGGGCCGCCGCCGAGGAACCCCACCGCTTGATCACACCGGCCCTGCTGGCCGAGCACCAGTCATCGTTCAAGCGGTTCCCCACCCATGAACCCGACGAGAAGCTGACGCTGGTGTTTCTCTGCGAGGACTACCCCCCCGCGCTGCTCGGAGGCATCGCCCGATTCACGAAAGACAAGGCGACCGCACTCGCCGACAAGGGGCACAAGGTCCACGTGATCGCTCGTGGGCACGACCACGACACCGTAGATTTCGAGAACGGCGTCTGGGTTCACCGGATTGTCGCGAAGGTACACAAGCGACCGCCGGCAGTCCGCGCAATCAACCTGCCGGCATCTCACTGGAACCAGTCCATGTCCTACCTCGAAGAGATCGATCGTATTTCGAGTCATCGGACCGTGGACATCGTCGAGGCGCCCGTATGGAACGTGCCCGGTCTGGCCTGCATGCTCTCGCAGCGGTACCGCGTTCTGACGAGCCTCCAGACCACGCTGAAGATCTCCGAGCCTTATCGACCTGACCTCCACCGTGACCCGAGCACCTTGCGAAACTTTGTGGAACCGATCATCGCCGCCGAACGGATGCTGATCGCCGAGAGCGACGCCGTCATCGCCATCAGCAAGGCGATCGCGGATGAGGTAGAAGCTGCGTACGACTTGAAGATCGGGAAGCACCGCCTCTACGTGGCGCCCTTGGGTATGCCGGACTGGGCCGACCGCGATGTTCCGCCTGAAAACATCTGTCTTGACGCCGGGCCGACCAAGATTCTGTTCGTCGGCCGGCTCGAAACCAGGAAAGGGATCGACCTCCTTCTCGAAGCCGCCCCCATCCTGACGGAGCGTCATCCCGACGTGACGATCGATATCGTCGGCGACGACAGCATTCGGTTGGGGGACGGCTCCACTTATCGCGAGCGCTTCGAAGCTGCTTATCCGGCGCTGGCCGGCACGCGGGTCATGTTCCACGGCAAGCTGCCCGACGACGCGCTCCGCGCCCATTACAAGACGTGCGACATCTTTGTCGCTCCATCTCGTTTCGAGTCCTTCGGCCTCATCTACCTCGAAGCCATGATGTTCGCGAAGCCCGTGATCGCATGCGACGCGGGTGGGGTCGCCGAGGTCGTGGACGCGAACGTAACCGGCATCCTTGCGGAGCCTGGGTCGGCTCCAGAGCTCCTTGGCGCGCTGGAGCGGCTGATCGGCGATCCAGCGTTGCGAATCAAACTCGGCCGGAACGGCCGTTCTAGGTACGAGCGCAGATTCTCGGACGTCGAGATGGCCGAGTGTGCGCTGCGCGGGTACATCGAGCTACTGGAGATCGACCGAGCAGCCCAGAAGTTGTTGGGGCGCGACATCCTTGAGCAGGCCGGCTAGTTGAGCGCAAGCTCCCACTGTCGAACGCAAGCCTTCTCAGCCAACCACCGGAACGAGGCGCGGCATGCCGTATACCCACCAGGACTTCCCGGGAGTCAGTCAGGTGCACCTCGCGCCGGGAGCGCGCCTCTACGGTGATCGGCTTGCGATGATCGCCGCTATCGCACCCCGGAGCGGCGTCGTCGCAGAGGTAGGGGTGGCCGCGGGTGATCTCAGTCGCTTCATCCTCGACACCCTGAAGCCCAAGAAGTTCTATGCACTCGACATGTTCGACATGCACAAGAACAAGATGATCTGGGGTCGACCCTCATCTGAGCTGTTCGAGAACATGACGCAGCTCGAGTACTTCAATCACCGGTTCGCCAAGGATGCGCAGGTCGTCGAAGCCAGGGTCGGGGCCAGCGCGGATCTCCTGGAGCAGTTCGACGACGAGTACTTCGACTTCATCTACGTCGATGCCGGGCACGATTACGAGAACGTCAAGCGCGATACCGAGGTCGCGGTGCGGAAGTGCAAGCGCGACGGCCTGATCATCTTCAACGACTACACGATCATCGACGTCTTCTCGTTGGAGGGTTACGGGGTGGTGCAGGCGGTCAACGAGTTGGTAACCGCCGGCGAGTGGAAGATCTCCGGCTTCGCGCTGCAGCACAGCATGTTCTGCGATATCGCGGTCCAGCGGGCGAGATAGTGGCGAGCCTTCGAGCAATGTCCAACGCAGCGGCAAGAGCCGGAGAGGCCGGTGCTCGGCGCCGCCTTGCGCGCATGAGGTCACGCGTACTGCGGCGGGTCTGCCCAGATGCTCCGCTGTCTGTGGCTGCGCTCGTGCCGCGCCGCAGCGGCCGGTGGGACGATCCGTTCGCCACGACTGGCAGGTGGAAAGCACGAACAGGCGACTCGACCACCGCTATCCAGTCCGTTCAGGACGCCAGCCTCGGAACCCTGCTCTTCCCCGCTCGCGACACAGTCATGGCTCCTTACATTCGAGCCACGGGCACGTGGGAGCCCCTGGAGGTCGACTGGCTCAATCAGAACGTCCGCCGCGGGCAAATCGTCCTGAACGTCGGGGCCAACGTGGGGTACCACGCGTTGCGAATGTCTCGGCTCGTAGGTGGCGAGGGCCGCGTCATCGCCGTGGAACCGGATCCCATCAACTTCAATTTCCTTCTCCTCAACGTCGCCTTCCACAACGTGGGCAACGTCAGTCCGATCCAGTGCGCCGCAGGCAGCACGCGCGGCACCGGACGCTTGTTCCGCGGCGCTGACAACCCTGGCGACAATCGCCTCGTCGAGTTCAAGGAAGCCATGGACTTCACAGAGGTGCCGGTCCGGCGTATGGACGACATCCTCAAGGGGATCCACATCGATGCTGTCCTGATCGACGCGCAGGGTTGGGACCACGAGGTCGTGCGCGGCATGACGGGATTGCTTGAGGTCCACCGACCTCCCATGATTGTTGAGATGGTCCCGTCCTGGCTCTCGGATCGCGGCATTGATCCTGTCGGCGAAGTGCGCTTCCTGCAAGAACTGGGCTACCGCGTCGGGGTTCTCGAAGCTGGACTCGCCCCGGGTGCGTCAGCAGAAGAAGTTGTGGCTGCCTGCACGGATTCGGGCACGGGCCGATGGTTCGCGAACCTGAATCTGGAAGCGGCGAACTGAAAGCGAGTATCAACAGGTGACCGAGCGTCAGTTCGACTGTGCGGCCGCCACGAAGTCTGATATTGATCGCTCCACGGGGACGACCGGAACCCACCCGGCCGAAGCATTCAACCGGTCGCTGTTCCCCACGATGTCGGGCTGATCAGAGGGACGGAACTTCGTCTGGTCGATCTCGACCTCCAGGTCAGGGGATCCCATCGCGTCGAGCAACAGCCGCAAGATCTCGACCCCGGAGAGAGAACGGCCCGTACAGACGTTGTAGAGGTCACCCTTCAGGTCGACGGCTGCAGCGAGGTCGACGTAGGCAGCAGCGACGTCGCGAACATCGGTGTAGTCCCGGCGCGTGGACAAATTGCCGACCCGCATGGGCTCGCCGTCGGTCCGCGCCCGCTGAGCCTCACGCAGCAGATCCGGTAACAGGAACCCGGGGCCCTGGCCGGGACCGATGTGATTGAAGGGCCTGACGATCAGGCAATCGACGCCGGCGCCCCGATAGGCACGAGCGTTCTCCTCCATCGCGAGCTTGCTCTCTGCGTAAGGGGAGGACGTGGGGTCTACCGCTGAGAACTCTGACAGCGGCATCGCCTGGCCGCCCGCGTAAACAGCCCCGGAACTCACAGCAATCACGCGCAAGTCGCGCAAGCCGCGCCGCGCGGCGACGTCGCAGACGGTCTTGTTCACCCCGACATTCACGGCGAGATAGCGATCGCGTTGCGAGAAGGATTCTCCCACCGCAGCGAGTCCAGCGAGATTGATGACGGCGTCGACCTCCCCGAGAGGGAGCTTGTCCACGGCAGCCTGATCCGTCAGATCGCACCCGATGTACTCGTTTGCCAGTGAAGTACTCGGCGCCGGCTCGTCCTGACGACCTATCGCCATCACTTCACTCCCGCGCCGCGCCAGCTCTGCGATGACATGCTGCGCCACAAAGCCATTCGCCCCGGTGACCATCGTTCTCCGAAGCCCGCCGCGTGAATTGGTCACGGCGAGCGTCAAGCCCGACCGGGGGCTGGCCGCGCGAGCTCAAGGTCGTGCGCGACCATCAGCTTCACCAACCCCGGGAAGTCGACCTGGCGGCGCCACCCGAGCACCTGCTCCGCCTTCGCCGGGTTGGCGAGGAGGATGTCGACCTCGGCCGGGCGGAAGAACGCTGGGTTGACCGAGATGATGGTGGCTCCCGTCGAGGCGTTGATGCCGCGCTCCTCGGCGCCCTCACCCGACCACTGCAGAGTGATGCCCACCTCGGCGAACGCCAGCTCGCAGAACTCCCGGATCGTGTGGGCCTCACCCGAGCCGAGGACGAAGTCTCCTGGGGTGTCCTGCTGCAGCATGCGCCACATGCCCTCGACGTAGTCGCCGGCGTAGCCCCAGTCCCGCTTCGCGGAGAGATTCCCGAGCTCAAGAACAGACTGCTTCCCGAGACTGATCCTGGCCGCGGCCTGGCTGATCTTCCGCGTCACGAACTCCGGCCCGCGGCGCTCGCCCTCGTGATTGAAGAGGATCCCGCTGCTGGCGTGCATGCTGTAGCTCTCGCGGTAGTTGCACGTGATCCAGTGGCCGTAGAGCTTCGCGACGCCGTAAGGACTGCGCGGGTGGAACAGTGCACTCTCGTCGTAGCCCTGCGTGGGACGGTTGTAATCCAGACCGCCGAACATCTCGGACGTGGACGCCTGGTAGAACCGCGCGCTCTCAGTCAGACCGGCCGCACGGATCGCCTCCAGCATGTTCAGGACACCGCCGGCCGTGACCTGGTGGGTCAGCGTCGGATTCGAGAACGAGTAGCCCACGTGGCTGATCGCCGCGAGGTTGTAGACCTCGTCGGGTCGGACTCTCGAGAGCGCGTGCACCAGGGCCGCAGGGTCCAGGAGGTCGGCCAGGACGAGTTCCACGCCCGCGAGGTCCTGTTGAATCTGGCGGTAGCGGGGGTGGCCCGGTTCCATCTGCCCGCGAACCATGCCGACGACGCGGTACCCCTTGCCCAGCAATAGCTTGGCCAGGTGTCCGCCGTCCTGCCCGGTCACGCCGGTGATGAAGGCGACCTTCGACATCGCGCTCCTTGTCTCGGGGGCCTGGGAGCTGTCCGGGAGCGACCGAACTAGCCGCTGGACACTGTCTCAGACCGGGGAGCGGCCTGTGCCGAGGCCCTGATCGCTTCGTAGACCCGCTCGCTGCAGCGTCCATCACGCTCAGGGAAGGCCTGCGCGATCCGTTGGCGGTATTCCTCAGCCGGCTCGGGCCCCCGCTCGACGATCTCCCGGATGGCGGCGAGTGCGGCCGCGGCGTCGTAGGTCACCGGTCCGTAACCGTCGCGCGGGTACTTGAAGTACCCCCCGCGGCCCACGTGGGCGCCGCCGAACATCGCCTCGTGGTCGAACTGGAAGTAGACGACCGGCCGGTCGATGTAGGCGGCGTTGAACGCCATCGACGAGTAGTCGGTCACGACCACGCGGGAGCGCGCGAACAGCTCACGCACGTCGTGGCCGACGAATCCGAACTGAGTCACGTACGACGGCAGCTGGAGCTCGTCGCTGACCGCCTGCAGGTTCGGGTGCAACAGGGTTGCGACCTGGAGGCCCATCCGCTCGGCGAACTCCCCCAGTTCAGGGGCACCAAGGACGGCCCGCCACTGCCGCGCGAACTCGGACTCGGCGAAACCGGTGGCCAGCACGCGACGTTGGGACCCGGGCGCGAGTGGAGCGACGAGCCAGCTCCGCCACGTCGGCGCGATCAGAAGCAGGTCGCGCTTGTCCGGCGGGAACCGCAGGCCCGCCTCGCGGACCTTGTCGAAGCGCGGCATCCCGGTCAGGGCGGCTTCCTTGGACGTGTAGGTGTACCGAGTTCCCTCGCCGCAGATCGACTCGTACTCCCCCGGCGTACTCGTCACGAAAATCTCGATGTCCTTGGGGTTCAACCAACCCGAGAGGTCGTCCTTGATCACGCCGTGGTTGAGGAAGCTGTAGCGCCAGGACGGTGACGGGACCAGCTCGCGCAACGCGGCCGGCTTCGTGATCGCGTTGTCCGCGTGCGACGAGACGAGGTGGTCGCAGTTGAGCATGAGGAGCTTCCACCGCAGCGAGCCGTAGGGCACCACCCGGCGGACGCCCGCCGAGCGCAGACGGCGTTGGTCGACGGTGCCCTTTTCGATGACGAACCACGCGTTCGCCTCGGGCCGGTGCTCGCGCATCCAGCGGAACAGATGCTCGGCGCTGTCGTCCGCGTCGTGCACCCGGTCGATCAGCACCCAGGCGCGGCGGTAGAAGTGCCGCACCAGCCGGGTACGGGAGGCCCGTCGAATCATTTGTTCGCGGGTCGGCAGCCTTCGCTGCGGCGCGCTCTTCTTCTTCACCCCGGGCCACTTGTCGCGGTACGGCGGTCGCGGGTCAGCCCGAAGCACCGCAACCTCCGTGCCGTCCAGCGCAACACTGACCTCGCCCCGAGGCAGCCAGACCAGCCGTTCCCGGAGCATCAGCCGGTCGAAATAGTCGAGGTCTCGGCTCTTGGCGTGCACTGGTTGGGCAGGGGCGCCGTCGACGAGAAACGTCTCGATCGGCAGGTCGCCGGTGTACCGGTAGCGGATCCGGTCCAACTTCGCGCGGTGGTCGCGTCGGTCGCGGACCACAACATCGGGCCGCCAGGGCGAATCTGAGTACCCGTGAGCCAACAGCTCGCGCCAGAGATACGGAATGGTGCGGGCGTTGAACCTGGCGATGAGCTCCGGTTGGAGGTGGGAGGCGATCTCCGCAAGCAACTCGTGGAACTCTTCGGCGACCGGGCCGCGGGCCCCGCCGCCGGCCTCGCTCATCCGGTCCTCGTAGGCAAAACTCCACGACAGGTCGTAGATGATCAGGTTCTGCACCCACGCGGGGATTCCCCCCGGGCGTTCCGCTGCACGCCGCAGCAGGTCGAGATACCCGCGCCGGGGGACCGTCGTGTAGCGGCCCGGATCCTTGAAGCTGGACTCCGAGGTCGAGTCGTCCCGCCGGCGGTACAGATACTCGGCAGCGACGAGAAATCCGACCTGCGGCGACGGGATCGCGAGCAGGTACTGCCCGACCATGTGGGCGTCCTCGAAGCTCGGGCGGATCTGCTCGTCGAACTCCACGCCCAGCTCGCGCAACCGGGCGAGTGGCAGGAACGCGCAGGGTGCGCTCGCATAAAAGTGGGTGGGCGACGAGTCCAGATCGACCAGCCGGCTCCCGAGGGCGAAGTGGTGGTCGAGCGGGTGCTCCGCCCGCTCGCCGGTCGCGTCGATCAGCAGGATGCGTCGGCATCCGATCATGTCCGTGGCGGGATTCGCCCGGAGGAATTCATCCGTGACGGCCAGGTACTCCGGATTAATCATGTCGTCAGGGTCGGTGAACGTGATCCACTCGCCCCGGGCTTGCCGCATCCCGAGGTTGCGCGCCGAGGCCTGGCCGCCGTTGGGCTTCGTCAGGACCGTGACCAACCCGGGTCGGGCCGCACTCCACTCGCGGAGTCGGGCCAACGATTCGTCGGTCGAGCCGTCATCGATGGCGAGAATCTCGACCCGGTCGAGCGGGAACGTCTGCGCCTCGATCGAGGCGATGAAGTCATCGAGGTACCGCGCGACGTTGTAGACCGCGGACACGATGGAGAACCGCGGGGCGTCGCCCCGCCCGGTCGGTGCAGACGTCATGTGATGGCGTGCCCTTACCCTGCGGGCTGCTCATCCCGCTGATAGACCCGAACCCAGTCGATTTCCATGCTCGAGGGAAGGCTGTCGTCCTTCAGCAGAGGAGTCTCCCAGGCCGAGGCGAGCATGCTCAGGATGATCGCCTGCTCACGGTGGGAGATTCCGGTGCTGACGCGGGAGGTCTCGATGCCGTCCATCCGGAAGATGTACTCGGTCGGGGTCCACTCGACGGAGTAGACGTGCCAGTTCTCCGACGGCAGCTCGCCCTCCGGCAGGAGCAGTGCACTCTTCTGACCGCCGCCGGTCTTCACGTTGGTGATCGTCCCGTCGGCCTCGCGGCGCGGCCAGTAGACGTAGCTGTGATAGTCCCCGTTGCCGAACTTGTCGCCGAAGTACTCGACGATGTCGACCTCTGCGCCCTTCTGGCCCGGGTCGTCCGGGGCGGGGCTTGCCGGCCCGGTTCCCGGCGCCGGGTACAGCCAGAAGGCGGAGTGGACGCCGGCGTCCGGGTGCACCTTCACCCGGGCGGCGAAGACTCCGTAGGTGAAGTTCTTCGACTGGTCGGTGCCGATCTGGCTGGTGAGGAACTGCCCGTCCTTGCACTCGGCGGTCTTGAACGGCGACTTGGACTTGTCGAAGCTCGCACTGATCTTCAGCACGCCGTTACCGACCTTGTTCTGCGAGGGGTCGTGGCGGGTGCACGGCCGGTAGGACGTCCACATCCGCCAGTGGTCGGCGAGCGTGGTGCCCTCGAACTCGTCGTTCCACGTGAGCTTCCACGGAGTGCCCTTGACGACGCCGGTCAGCTGGTCCTCCTCGCCGTCCTCGCCCTCGCTGCGGGCCCGGAATTCGAGGTCGGTCTGGTCGCTGACGGGCAGCCGGAAGGCGAACTCGCCGTTCTCGTCCTGCTCCCCCTCGGCCGCTTCGGTCCAGGAGCCGCTCTTGGTCCGCTTCTCCACGACCACCTCGGCACCCTTGCGGGACGGGGTGAACGACGCGATGCCGGGCATCAGCTCGTCCTTGCCGTCGGCGCGGACGCCGATGGCAGGGCGCAGCAACAGGGTGCCGCCGCTGTCGTACGTGCGCAGCTCCACCTGCTCGGAGATCCGCGTCTTGTTCGACCCGGTGCTCGCGGCCACGACCCGGTAGGTCACCGGGTCGGCCCCGGGCTCCACCTGGAACCGGTAGCCGGTGTCCTCGCCGGCCGAGGTCGACTCCACCTGCTCCCAGGCGGTGCCCGCCAGGCGCTCCAGGTTCAGGGCGCGTCCGGCCGGGCCCGCCTTCCCGCTGATGACGACGGTCTCGCCCGCGAGCGGCTTGCGCGGTTCCACGGAGACGACCAACGGAGGGCCGTCGCCCGCCGCCACCTTGTCGCCGTCGCCGCCTCCGCACGCGGCGACGCCGACGAGCAGGAGGAACACAACGAACAGCCCGAGAGCCTTGACCTTCACCTGACGCCTCCCCGTGAGTTGCGGGTCAGCCTAGAGGGAGACGCTCAACGCTTCTGGTAAACCTTCACCCAGTCGACCTTGATCGAGTTCGGGAGGGCTCCGGACTTCAGCAGCGGCAGCATCCAGTCCGAGGTCAGCAGGCTGAAGAGGATGAACTCCTTGCGCTGCGACACGCCGACCTTGATCGTGGACGTGACCATGCCATCGATGCTGAAGACGTACTTGGTGGGCGTCCACTCCAGCGTGTAGGTGTGGAAACCCTTCGACGGCAGCTTGTTCCGCAGCGCCTTGTACGAGTTCTTCTGCAGGCCGCCGGTCTTGATCATCTTCACGCCGCTGGAGGTCTGCTTCGGCCAGTAGACGTAGCGGTACATGCCGCCGTCGCGCTTGCCGTACCGGTCACCGAAGTACTCGGCGATGTCGACCTCGCCGCCCCGGTAGGCCGCGAGGTTGTTCGGCGAGACGCCGGACGGGGCCTCCTTGCCGGGCAGCAGCCAGAAGGCACCGCCCATCCCGGTGGGCGACTGGTACTTGATCCGCGCCGAGAACTTGCCGTACTTGAAGGCCTGCTTCGTGGCGATCTGGCCGTTGTAGAAGTGCTTCTTGCACTTCGCCGAGGCAGGCTTGCTCTTGTTGACCGTGGCCTTCACGGAGAGGATTCCGTTGCTCGTCTTCGCCATGGCGGGCGATGCGGTGGCGCAGGTCCTCCCGGCCCACGGGCCGGTCGGGTACGTGTACCACTTGTTGGACGAGAGCCTGCCGGAGAAGTTGTCGCTCCAGACCAGCTTGTACTTCGACGCCGTGGTCTCGACGGTCTCGGAGGACCCCGAGGACGGGCTCACCTGTGCCGGCGCGGCCTGACCGGCCGAAGCGCCGCCCACCATCGCCAACGACAGGACCCCGGTGATCGCCAGCGCCCCGGCGGTCGATGCACCCACGAGCGAACGGTTCATACGGGCCCTCCCAGAAAAAACGCCGGGGCGTCCCGGCGCTGAACATCAGCCTACGAAAGGTTTTCCTTGCACGTGTCCTTTCGACGACTGTGACGACGCTGTGCCGGAAGCGCCAGTACCCGCGTCCGAAATGATCGGGTGCGAGGGATATGTCTAACCGTCCGGATGACCCCCTGCGCGCCCACCGGAGGGTCCGGTGACGGTGCCCTAGGGTGAGCGAATGGCTCGCTTCCGCGCGGTGGCGGACAAGGTGCGGCGAGCCTCCGCCCCTGCTGACGGCGCCCCCGGTGAGGGCCCGAACCTGCAGGTCACGCTGGGCGTAACGTCCGAGCCGCCTGGTCCGGGGTGGACCTCCGTCGCCCTCGACCGCCTCGGCCCGGAGCACACCCAGGACTGGGCAAAGGTCGAGATCCGTTCGGGCTCGCTGGCCGAACTTCGGCGGGCGGTCCCGTGGCTGGCGCTCGCGGGCTCGACGCAGCGCCTGCGCATCGTGGTCGCTCGAACCGATCGGCAGCGGGCGCTGCAGCCGCCGGCGCTCGTCGGGAATCGCGCCGTCACCGTGGCAACGCTCGGGCGCTCGCCGCACCGACTCGACATCGAACTGAGCCGGCCCACCGAGGTCGCCACCATCGTGCGGGCCTGCCTGGCCCCGGTGGAGACGATCGGCCGGCGTCACGGTGGCGCCGGGCTCCGCCTGGCGCTGACCGAGCCGTCCGCCCTGTCGTGGTCGGTCGGCGCCGCGCACGTCCCGGTGCTGAGTCAGATCGACTCCTCCGATCCGGTTCAGATCCCGGATCTCCTCCTCGGTCCGGACATCGCCGGCGTCCCCCCGGTCGATACGGCGTTCTGCTCCCCGCTCGGATTCCGGCCGTCGAATGCAGGTCTGGCCGAACTGACGGCCGACGCGTCCGGCCTGTACCTCGCCGCCCCGGGCGGTGTCGACTGGACACTCGATCCGCTGGTCGGCCTGACGGAGAATCACATCCGCGCCCTCCGCGGAATCACGGCCGTGCGTTATACGGACGCCGGAACTGCCCCAGGTGTGGCCCGCGTCCTGTCCCAGCTCTGCTGCGCCGGCGTCCCGACGTGCGCGCCCGCCCTGCCTTCCGATTTCGATCTCGGCGGCGAGATCACCGGGAGGCTCCGCCGCCTGACGCCGGAGCACCTGTCCGACCCTGTGACCCGCGAATCCTGGTCGGTGACGACCCGTCGCATGGCCCTCGCCCGCTTCTCCCCTGACGCGTACTGGCGCAGCAATCATGGGCACGCGCCGCCGCCCACCGTGAGCGTCCTGCTCGCGACGCGTCGGCCGGAACTCCTGGCGTTCGCCCTCGCGCAGGTCGAGCGGCAGGACTGGCCTGCGCTGGAGATCGTGCTCGTGCTGCACGGGGTCCGCGGGGACGAGCCCGCCGTGCAGGCCGCGATCGAGGCGACTACCCGTCCGCTGACCGTTGTCGAGGTCGAGCCCGACGTCGTTTTCGGACGCGCGCTCGGCTCCGGGCTCGCGCGCTGCGCCGGCCGGCTCGTCACCAAGATGGACGACGACGACTGGTACGGCCGGCACCACGTCACCGACCTCGTCCAGGCCCACGCTCACAGCGGCGCGACCCTGGTCGGGTCGAGCGGCTATCACCTCTACCTCGCCGATGCCGACGTCACCCTTCGCTGGACGAAGAATCCGACCGAGACCGCCGCGACCTGGGTCCACGGCGGCACCATGTTGCTGGCCCGCGACGACCTGCACGCGCTGGGCGCCTGGCCCCCGGTCGCACTCGGCGAGGACGCGCATGTGATCCGCGCGGTCCGCGCGAGCGGGGGCTGGATCTACGGCATCCATGACCTCGGCTTTCTCTACTACCGGGGTCAGGGCCACACCTGGATGCCTGCGACGGGCTCAGCCTTCTGGCTCGACGCCGAGGTGCCGCGGACGGCCGGGTTCGCTCCGCCGCCGCAACTGGATCCCCTGCCCCACCCCTGGATGGCGCAGTAGCGCACTACCCGAGACAGAGGCGGGCCAGCTCCCGGCTCGTGGGCTCACAGCGGACCCCGAGGGCCGCCAAGCGGCTCGGATCCCCCACCACCCGGTCGGCCGCCGGCAGGGCGACGAGCTCCGGCACCGGCTCGGGCCGGGCCTCCACGCCGAGCAGCGCCGCCATCTGTGCCAGCACCGACTCCAGCGCGAGCCCGACACCCGAACAGACGTTGTAATTACCGAGATGCCGGCCCTCCACGAGGGCCGCCAATGCCTCTCCGACGAAGCCGACCGGAACGAAATCGCGCACGACGTCCAGCCGGCCGCACCGCACCACGCGAACGGGTCCGGACTGGGCCAGCAACTGGGCGCTCAGATTTCCCAGGGGCGTCCCGATGGGCGGTCGTGGCGCGACAACGTTGAAGGGGCGCGCGACGGTCAGCGGAATCCCGAGATCGCCGGCCAGCGAGGCGGCGACGGTGGTCGCCGCCACCTTCGCCCGGCCGTAGTCCGAGACCGGACGCAGGGGGGCGTCCTCCGCGATCGGCTCGCCACCGCCCTCGCCGTACTCCGCGGCCGAACCGATCACCACCAGGTGGGGCGGGCGCGCGGCGAGACCCAGAGCGGCCACGACGTTCTGCACCGTGAGCACGTTCGAGCGGTGCAGCGCGTCCTGATCTCCACCCGGCCCGCCGGCCAGATGCACCACGGCGTCGGGCGCGACCGCCTTCACCAGCCGCTGCGCGACGTCCGGGTCCGCGAGATCGCCCGCGGACGAGTCCGCTCCGTGGACGTCGTGTCCCCGGTTCCGCAGGATCGGCACCAGGGCGGCACCCAGTACTCCCCCGGCGCCGGTCACCAGGACACGGAGCGGATCGGCCATCTCAGGGCAGGAAGAAGGAGGGGTCCGCGTTGAACCGCTCGGTCGCCGCGTTGAGGTCGTCCATCGCCCCGAGGTCGAGCCAGTAGGCGCCGCTGGGCACGACGCGCACCCGGCGGCCGGACTTCATCAGCGAGCGCATGAGGTCCGGCATGTCGAGGCGCTGCCCGGCGGGGACGAACTCCGGGATCACCTCGGCGGAGATGACGTAGATGCCCATGCTGACGTCGTAGGTCAGCTTCGGCTTCTCGATGTACTCGGCGAGGAATCCGTCCTCGTCGGTCTCGAGCACGCCGTAATCGACCGCGACCGAGCGCTGGTTCGCGAACACCGTCGCACCGTCGGCCGGGTCGTGCGCGCGGTAGGCCTCGGCGAAGTTGACGTTGGTCAGGATGTCGCCGTTCAGCACCAGGACGCGGTCGTCCTCCTCGAGGTCCTCGATCAGGGACAGGCACCCGGCCGTCCCGAGCGGTTCGTCCTCGTGCACGTAGTCGATGGCGATGTTCCACGCCTTGCCGTCGCCGCAGTAGGCGTGGATGAGCGACGCGAGATGTCCCACCGCGATCGTCATCCGATCGAAGCCCTGAGCTGCGAGCTGTTTGGCGAGGATCTCGATGATCGAGAACTCTCCGACCGGCACCAACGGCTTGGGAATGACGATGGTCAGCGGCTTCAGGCGGTTGCCAAGACCACCGGCCAGCACAAAGGCGCGCATGGCTCAGACCGTGTAACTCGACGGGTCCGTCGGCGGACGCTCGGCGACGTGATCACGCAGCCGGCGCAGTCCTTCGACGAAGGAGACCTGGGGAGTGAAGCCGAACGCCGCGGTGGCCCGGCTGAAGTCGGAGAGCAACTCGTCGACCTCGCTGCGAGCCGGGCGGACCCGGTCCGAGTCCGTCTGCACCGGCTTCCGCTCCCCGGTGACCTCGAAGACCATCTCAATCATCTCGCCGACGCTGTAGGCGACACCCGTACCGAGGTTGTAGACCTCGCCCTCCAGGCCTTCCGTCGCCCCGGCCAGCAAAAAGCCCTCGACGGTGTCGCTGACGAACGTCATGTCCCGGCGGGGCTCCAGCGAGCCGACCCGTACCTCATCGGAGTAGAGCGCCTGGGCCATCACCGTCGGCAGCACCGCACGCATCGATTGGCGCGGGCCGAACGTGTTGAACGGCCGGATCGTCACGACCGGCAGGTCGAACGAGCGGTGGTAGCTGCCGGCCAGCTGGTCGGCAGCGATCTTGGTCGCCGCATAGGGCGACTGCGCGACCGCTGGATGGGCCTCGTCGATCGGCGTGTACTGCGCGGTGCCGTAGGTCTCGGAGGTGGAGGTGTGGATCAACCGTCGCACCCCCTCACGCCGGACGGCCTCGAGCACCGCCAGCGTGCCGCCGACGTTGACCCGAACATAGTGGCCGGGCGCCACGTAGGAGTAGGGGATACCGATCAGCGCGGCGAGGTGGAAGACGGTGTCGCACCCGGCCACCACGTCGCGGGTGAACTCCTGATCCGAGACGTCCCCCAGGCGGACGTCGAGCGCGGGGTGAACCAGTCCTTCGAGGTACCCGCGCGAGTTGGCCGCGTTGTAGAGATCGAGCACCCGCACCTGCGCACCCTGCGCCAGCAGGGCTTCCACCAGGTGCGACCCGATGAACCCGCATCCTCCGGTCACGAGGACGTCTCGACCGTGCCAGGGAGCGCTCATCGGCCCAGATGTTAGGGCACGGATCCCTTCGATCAGCTCGGAAGCGTGGGGAACTCGCCCCGCAGGCGGTCCTGGACCGAGGCCACGGCGTGGGCGGTGTCGGCCGACGTGGCGGTCACGATCGCGACGTTGTTCTCCATCTGCTGCAGCCGGCTGTTGAGCGAGCTGAGGACCCGCTGCAGCTCCACGATCTGCTGGCGGACCGTGAAGACCTCCTGGCCCAGTTTCGCGGTGTTGACGCGCCCCCGTTCGACCCCCCGCCAGCCGTAGACGAGCTGGAGCAGGACGAGCCCGCCGACCGCAGAAGCCGCTACCTCGACGTAGGTGGCGTCGGTGACCAGCAGCACCAGGGCGGCCACCAGGATCACGGCTCCGGCGCTGGCGAGCAGCAGGCGGCCGCCGCGGCTGAAGGCACCGTTCCCGGCCGGCCCGGGCGCCGCGGGGGCGGCGGAGCCCTCCGCCGGCAATTGGGCCTGCGCGGCAGCCAGGGCGCTGCGCAGGTGCGCGATCTCCGCACGGAGCTCCAGCATCGAGGCGTCCGGCACCGCAGGCACGTCGGCCGCCGCCAGCAGGGCGCTCACGTCCGGGATCGACTCCCGCAACGGTGCCGGGGCGAAGCGCAGGCAGGGAATCCCACCGATCGCGAGCGCCTCGATCACCGACAGGCCGCGGAGGGCCTCACGGCTGTCACCAAGTTGTGTCTGGAGCGAACCGGCCACATCCAGCACAATCTCGACATCGGAAGGGCAGCTGTCGAGCACATGCCGAACGATGTCGGCCAGCTGCCCGCCACGCGCAGGAAATCCGGCGATGCCGATCACGGTCAAGTCGTGACATTCCGTAGCGAGGACGTCACCCAGCTCGTCCGGGGTCGCGGCGACGACGTCGTCGAACCCCGTCGCGAAGGCCGCGGCGCGTTCGATGGTCGGCGCGATCACCAGCGCTCGACCCGGCAGGAAGGGAACGGTGCGCACGACTGACGGGGTTGCGGTCACGCCGAAACGGGTAGCGCTGTGAGCATCCCGACACATTAGCGGATCGGGATCTCGCGACTTTCACGCTAGTATTCGGCCGGTATTGCCGTCGGAAGGACGGCCCTGAGTGACGGAGGTATCGAATTGATCTCCCGATCTCTCTCGCCTCTATTGGATCATAACGATCTCGTTTCTGCTGACCTTCCCGATGTTTCTGTGATCATTGGCAGTTACCAGGGCGCGACCAAGATCGGCGGGATGCTTCGCTCCCTCGCTGCCCAGACGCTCCCGCGGTCCCGTTTCGAGGTTGTCATCGTCCTCAACGGATCTCCGCACCACACCGTCAAGGTGATCAATGAGATCCGGGAAGATCACCCGGATTTGATCATTAGGCACCTTTCCTATCAGGCACTCGGCCTGGGGCGGGCGCGCAATGCGGGTATGGCGATGGCCCGCGGTCGTTATGTCACCTTCGTCGACGACGACGACGCCTTGTCCGCGAATTACCTCCAGGCCCTGCTCACCTGCAGCGGGCCGGACACCGTGGGGCTCGCGCACCTCGCCGACGTGAACGACAGAGGGGTCGCCCCCAACTTCGCGACACGCATGTCGCGTCAGCTCGAAGTGGCCGGCCGGACCCTGCACATCAGCGACATTCCGGTCGCTCTGACCTACAGCGTCGGGAAGATGCTGCCGACGGCACTCGCGCGTGAGATCGGCTTTGATCCCGAGCTCCGCAATGGCGAGGACATCGCGTTCTACATCCGCTTCTTCATGCGGCACCCCTTGAAGATTCAGGTGTGTCCGCTGGACGCGCACGCGACGTACTACCGGGCTGTCGTACCGGGCTCGATGTCGCGGCAGGCGCCCTCCTACGACTTCAATGTCACGCAGCGGTTGGACATCCTCGAGCGGCTCGAGGATTTGCGGCCGACCGAGGGCTGGCACACCGTGGCCTTGACGCAATTGCGGCGCAGTGTCACGGCGTTCATCCGCCGGTATCTCCGCGCGAATCCGCATGAGTGGCCGGTCATCGTTGCCGACATCGAGGGTCGCCGGCTGACGACGGTTCCGCTCGACATGCTGACGCAGGTCGTCGCCGAGTCCCCGGCGCCCGAGCGGCCCGCTGCGGCGCTCTCGCTCGCCGGCTGAGACTCCCCCGGCGCTGCCTTCCCGCACCTCCGTCGTCCTTCCGCGCCGCTTCAGGCGGGCCGGGGCGACCCCTGCCGGTCCTCGTCGCTCAAACGCCCCGGGGCGGGCACCTTGCGGTGCCCGCCCCGGGGTGGTGCTCAGATGCTGTGGTGCTCA
Organism: uncultured Actinomycetota bacterium; assembly: GCA_963756785.1. Lineage (GTDB taxonomy): Bacteria > Actinomycetota > Actinomycetes > Sporichthyales > Sporichthyaceae > Sporichthya. The sequence goes on along the minus strand of CAVWPF010000007.1, from coordinate 288,032 downwards.
GTGCTGTGTCGCTAAGCCTCGATCACTTGCCCGTGTAGATCACGAACTGGGACGGGTCGGGCTGGAAGCCAGACGGGGTCCCGTTCGGGTCGGAAACGGTGTTGGTCGAGGTGTACTTGTACATGAACTCGCGGCCCTGGCCGTGTTCCGGGTTCCAGGTCTGCTGCTCACTGCTACCGCCACGCTCGGCCTTGGCCCACGAGAACCGCTGGTCGAGCGAAGAGTCCGCGGCGTAGACGTCACCGTTGCCGAGTTGCGCCATCAGGCGCTCACGGGTCAGGTTCGGGCCGACCGCCTTGGCGGCGCGCTCGAAGATCAGCACGCCGGTGTAGCTGGCCTGGACGATGTGGTGGTTCAGACCCTTGTTGCCACGGGCGTACTTGTTCATGGTGGCCATGAACTCCGCACCCCACAGCTTGTAGGTCGTGTTCGTCCAGTAGCGGTTGACCGGGTGCTTGCCGAACAGGGAACCCAGGATCTCGGCAGCCAGGTGGTTACCGGAGACCCCCTTGGGCGGGTAGTAGCCCTGCTGAGCGGCCTCGACCATGAACTTGGCCATGGTCGCGGGGTTGATGACGTAGTGAACGATGTGCTCGGGGTTCGCGGACCGCATGGAGAGGATCTGCGCGGACAGCGAGGTCTCCGAGATACCCACGTCGAGCTTCTTGACCATCTTCGCGCCACTCGCGTCGAGAACCTTCGACACTTCCTGGCACGAGAGCTGCATCTCCGGGCTGGTCAGGCAGACCAGGCCGTAGGTCTTCGGCTTGATGACGTTACGAACCCAGGTCGCGTTGGCCATGGCCTCGTGAATCATCGACATGTGGGTCGGGAACATGTACGGGTCCTGCCACTCGGTCTGGGAGTAGGCCCAGGTACCGATTGCCGGGAGCTTGTACTGCGCCAGGTCCGAGTGGACCGAGGCCGACGCCCAGCTGGAATAGCTGAGGAGCGCGAAGACCTTGTCCTGGCCGACGAGCTTCTTGATGCAGGCCTTGGAACGCGAGACCTCACCGGGGCCGTCGTCACAGTCGACGAGGGACATCCGGCGACCGAGCACGCCGCCGCGGTCGTTCACCGAGGCCATGGTGGCCTTGATGCCGTTGACCAACGGGGTGGCGAGCAGGTTGCCCAGGGCGATGCCGTGCATCGTCACGGTGCCCATCTTGATCGCGTCCTTGGTGACACCGACATCGGTGGCGCCGCCCTTGGACTCGGCGATCTTCTGGTTCTCGGCCACCTGAGCTGCCGAGTCAATGGCCGTGAGGCCCTTGAGGTCGGTCGCCGAGTTGGTATTGGCGCTACCTGAACCCTTGTTGCCCGACTTGGTGGCCTTACCCTTCTCGCCCTTGGCCGCGCCGGCGACGGGCGCCGTCTCGGCTCCGCCGGCGACTGGGGCAGTCTCAGCGGCGCCGCCCGCGACCGGTGCTGCACCGGCTTCGGGGACGCCGGCCGTGTCGATACCGGCCGCATCGGTAGCCGCACCAGTGGTGTCGGTGACCGCGCCGGGGTCTAGCTGTGCTGCGTTGTCTGCATCGTCACTCCCGCCGCCGCAGGCGCTGAGAACCAGCGCCGTGCTGACGACAAGAGGTAGGACGGCGAGCAGACCTTGCTTCTTCGCTCTCCGCACCTGAATCTCCTCAGGGTGAATGGCGCGCGCTACGCACGCGTACCGGGACGCCGCCACTCCGGACTCCGACCGCCTGGAGACCGAAAAAGGTGGCTGAGAAAATCTTGGCCTTTGGGTGCCCTGGGTCACATCGCCCGAAATGGGTATTTGTCACCCGGATGTACCACCCCGTGGGTAGACCGCGCGGCCCCGACCTCAGCGGCTTCCCCGGGCCGAAAGCGCCCCTGACCTGCGGAAACAATCAGAAATCGGGCTCCGGAGGCCGATCGGCCCCGAATCTGCCCCCACAGCTCCCCCCGGGAGTCAAGGGGGATCCGGTGCCCGCGTGGAGCTACAGGCCCGTCAGGTCCGCGATGGCCCGGCGATGCGTCGCCGGGCCCCCGGTCAGGGTCGAAGCGGCCCGCGCGCGGCGGTAGTACAGGTGCATGTCGTGCTCCCAGGTGAAGCCGATGCCGCCCAGCAGGTGCACCCCGGCCTCGGTGTGGACCTTGTAGTCCTCCCCGGCGCGCAGCACCGCCACATGACCGGCGATCTCGGCCTCGGCCTCACCGTTCTGGCTTCCGACCGCGGCCCAGCGGGCGGCCGCCTGTGCGGACCGCGCGGCGCCGTACAGGTCGACACAGCCGTGCGCGACGGCCTGGTAGGACCCGATAATCCGGCCGAACTGCTGCCGGGTGCCGGCGTACTCGATGCAGGTCGTCGCGCACCACTCCAGACCTCCGCCGGCTTCGGCGGCCAGCGCGAGGCGCAGGTGCCGGGCCACGTCGCCGACCGCACCGGCGTTCCCGAGACGTGTGGCCGGGGTGTCCACGAGGTCGACGACGGCGAGCCGTCGCGTCAGGTCCATCCCGGTCATCGGCGCGACCGCCAGGCCGGCGGCACCGGCCTCGACCGCGAACAGGGCGTCACCGTCACCCGTACGGGCGAGCACCACCAGAAGATCCGCGACGTGGCCGGCGACGACGAACCACCGTCGCCCGGTCAGCCGCCAGCCGCCGGCCGCCGCGGTGGCCGTGACCTCCGCGCCGGTCCAGGCTCCTCGGCGGTCGGCGAGCGCGACCGCCGCCACCGTCTCCCCCGACGCGATCGACGGCAACCAGCGCTCGGCGCCGGTGGCGACGAGCGCCGTCGTGGCGAGCGAGGTGGCCAGGAACGGGCCGGGATACAGCGCGCGCCCGAGTTCGTGGTGGACGACGTTCGCGGCCGACCAGCCGAGACCCAGACCGCCGTGCTCCTCCGCGATGGTCAGCCCGCAGAGGCCGACATCCTGCGCGAGCGCCTTCCACGCGGTGGCGCCGAAGCCGGCTTCGCTGTCGAGGTCGGCGCGGATCTGCGCGGCAGACGACAGGTCGGCCAGCACATCGCGCACGGTGTCGGCCAGCGCGCGCTCGTCCGCGCTGGGTACCAGCTCCGCAGTTTGCATCTGATGCTCCATCAGGTGGCTCGGGGCAGGCCGAGGGCGCGCTGCGCCACCGTGTTCTTGAGGATCTCGTCGGTACCGCCGCCCAGCCGGAAGCCGGGAGCGCCGAGTGCCAACGTGCTCCAGGCGTAGGTCCCCCACTCGCCCGTGTCGGCCACCATCTCCGGCCCCAGCACCTCGCCGACGAACTCGCCGAGGCGGCGCAGGTTGTCCGAGAGCGCGATCTTGCTCAGCCCGATCTCCGCTCCCGGCGGGTTCCCGGCGCGCGCCTGGGCCGCGACGATCTCGTTCACGTAGCGCGCGGCGCGCAGGTGGGACACGGTCTCGCCGAACTGCTGCCGCACCACCTGGTCCTCGGCGAGGCCCGCATTGCGGACCAGGCCCGCCAGACGGTCGGTCGAGAGCAGTCCGACCCCACCGAAGGCGCTGTGGCCCAGGGCGTTGCGCTCGGCGGCCAGCGTGCTCAGGGCGATGGTCCAGCCCTCGCCCACGGCGCCGAGACGGTCGGTGTCCGGGACGACGACGTCATCGAGGAAGACCTCGTTGAAGGCGGCGTCCCCGGTCATCTGCCGCAGGGGTCGCACCGTCACGCCGGGGGCGTGCATGTCGATCAGGAAGGCCGTGAGGTTCTGGTGCCGGGGTTCGGCCGCGGTGCGGCAGATGATCTCGCCGACGTCGGAGAAGTGCGCCCCGGAGGTCCACACCTTCTGGCCGGTGATCCGCCAGACGTCGCCGTCGCGGACCGCTTTGGTGCTGATCGAGGCCAGGTCCGAGCCGGCGCCCGGCTCGCTGAACAACTGGCAGGCGATCTTCTCGCCGCTGTAGATGGCGGGCAGGTACCGGCGCCTCTGATCGTCCGTGCCGTGCTTGAGGATCGTCGGCGCGATCATGCCGAGCCCGATGGTCAGCGTCGCGTCGCCGGGCACGTCGAACTCGCGGCTGACCTTTTCGAAGGCGCGCTGGTACGCGGCCGGGAGCCCCGCGCCGCCGTACTCGGTGGGCCCGGTGATCCAGCCGTAGCCCGCTGCCCAGAGAGCGGCCCGCCAACGCCGGAGAGCCTGCACGGCGTCGGCCTGCGTCACGGGGTCCGGCTCCTGGAAAACGGGCACCTCGTCGCTGCCCTCGCCCCAGACGAACCGGCGACGTCCGGCCTCGGCCGCCTTGGCCGGGTACGAATCGGCGAGCCAGGCCCGCGCCGCCGCGGCGAACTCCTCGATGGGCAGAGGTGCGAACGTCACCTCTGGCTGTGGGGTCGGCGTGGTCACGCCCGCGCCCGCTGACCGGCGGGCGAGCTCGCCCCCAGCTCCGCCCCCCGCACCGGCAGGGCGATGGTGGCCGAGCCGGGCATGACGGTCTCGCCGCGCTGGTTGATCGCGGCGGTCCGGATGTCGACCACGTGCTCGCCGTCATCGTCGATGCGCTTGCCGGTCACGGTGCCGGTCAGGCGGACGACGTCGGAGAGGTAGACGAACTTGCGGTACTCCGAGCGCGCGGTCTTGATCCAGCTGTGGTCACCGGCCCAGTGGGTGAGGTGGTGCAGCTGCCAGCACTGCCGCTGGAAGCCCACGTCGTACTGGAACGCGACGCTCATCGCCCGCGCCGCCTGGTAGTTGTAGTGCACCGAGTAGATCGGCTCCTTGGCCCCGGTGATCGGGTCCCGGAACGCCCAGGCCGGGTGCGCGGCGTAATCGTGCAGGGCCGCGGCGTGCGCCTTCAGCCGCGGGATCGGCGTACCGCCACCGGCGACGAACGCGATCTCATCCGTCAGCCCGATCGGGCCCTTGGTGACGACGTCAAGTACCTGACCTTCCGTCACATCATCCCAATAGCGCGGATCCGCGCCCCGCGGCACCTCGGCCAGAACCTGCGCCTCGATCTCCAGAATTTCGTCCTCGGCCCACGGGTGCGGCAGCGTCGGCTGCGGCTTGGCCTCGCTCGTGCCGGCCTTCGCCTTCGCCGCGCCCCGCTCGAAGTTGATGACGTTCCAGTCGATCGTGGCGATCAGCTCACCGAGCTGATTCGTGTAGCTGTTACGAAACTTGTCGGTCACGGTGCGCCCGGCGAAGCTCGACGGCGACGGCCCGTCGAAGCCGGTGTACAGGCACGTCGAATCGACGACGTCGTTCCAGTACACCGGCCGGTGGAACGTCAGCGTCGACTCCGAGTGGAAAGATCCCAGGCCCGGCCAGCCGAACTGGATGCCCGAGAAGCAGCCGATGATGAAACTCGGAGGAGCGACCGGCGCGCCGTAGGGCGACGCGGTCGCGTGCTCGACATCGGTCCAGAGCGGATTGATGTCCCCGATGCCGCCGGTGAACTTGGTGACGGCGATCCGCGAGGCCAGCTCGTTGTTCACCGAGTGGTCGATCCGCAGATTCGCGCCGACCTTGGCCTGCATCGACGCGATCATCTCGTCGGTGATGACCGCCTGCGGCATCTGTGCTTGCTTCTCTTCGACGCTCAACGCCAGCCCTCTGCACTCGACTCCGAACAACGCTACGGATAAATAGTCTAGTTGTCGAGTATTTGTCAGTGGACTACTTGAGGTGTGAGCTCCTACTCACTTCGGACGTCGAAGTCGCCGAGCGAGCCCGAGATCTTGCGCGCGCTCATCGTGTGCAGGGCGGATCGGGTCATGCCGAGACGGCGGGCGAGTTCGGACATCCGGTGGTCGCCGAGCGCGACGCGCGCACCGCCCGGCCGGATCCGCAAGCCCTCCGCACGCAGGGAAAACGTGCCGTGCAGCAGTTCACCCTGGTTCGGCCCGTCGACCCGGGCGCTCCACACCGGCAACGGCATGCTCATGGGGACGGGCGCGGCGACGGGGCCGCCGTCGAGGGCCACCGCCAGGACCCGGGTGTCGCCGTCCCACAACTTCAGCCGTACCTCCCGCTCGCCGAAGCTGCTCTCGGTCCGGGCCCGCCACTTCGGCAGTCCCCAGATCTGACGACCTGCGTGCAGGGTGAATTCACCCGTGACCGGCAGTTCGGCGGTGTACAGGCCCGGCTTGCCGCCGGGACCCCGGACCAGCACCTGCAGGGCCACCTCGTCGTACGGCCCGAGATCGGTGTCGATGTACTGGATGCAGGCGAGCGCCGAGAATCCGCGCCCACCCGCGATGACCGCGTCCAGCCCGGTGCCGCGCACCACGGCCCGGGCCTCCGCCGCGCGGCAGGCGTACACCGCGCCGGCGAACCGGGCGTCGCGAATGTGCGCCGGCTTCCGAACCTCCGTGCCGAACACCATCCACCGGTCAGTGAGAGCTGTGGCCATGGGTCCAGCCTCACACCCCGGAGCCGGGTCGGCCCAACCGGGCACGCCGCGTTATATACATGTCGCCCATGACCGACCCGAGCGCGCTGACCGCCGCATGGACCGAAAAAGTACTGGCCTGGTTGCCCGGCGTTCTGCCCGGCGAAGGCCCGGTCGAGCTCGAACCGCTGGTCGCGGGCCACTCGAACCTGGTCTTCGCGCTGCGACGGGGGGACGGGCGCTACATCCTGCGCCGGCCGCCGATGGGCGAGTACGCGGCCTCCGCGCACGACGTGCTCCGGGAGGCGCGCCTGCTCACGGTCCTGGCGGAAGCCGGTTCCACCCGTACCCCGCGGGTGATCGCGATCGCCGAGGCCGGGGACGCGGCCGGGATCGGCCCGGCCTACGTGATGACCCGGCTGCCCGGCGTCGCGATCCGCAGTGAGGCGCCCGACTGGCTGCAGACCCCGGCGCAGCGGGCGACGATCGGCCGGGAACTGGTCGGGGCGCTGGCCGAGCTGCATGCGCTGCCCACGGCGCCGTTCGAGGCCGCCAGGCTCGGGCGCTCGGGCGGGTATCTGGAGCGTCAGCTGAAGCGGTGGTCCAGTCAGCGTGACGAGTTCGTCGCGCGCGGCGTGCGTCCGCTCAACGACGAACCACCCGTCCGCGCATGGCTGCAGGCGAACCTGCCCGAGGAGCGGACGTCGACGTTGGTGCACGGCGACTTCAAGCTGGACAACGTGCTGGTCGACCCGGAGACGTGCCAGGTCACCTGTGTTCTCGACTGGGAGATGGCCACGATCGGCGACCCCTTGGCCGACCTGGGATTCCTGCTCGCCTTCTGGCCTGACTCCCCCGCGGCGGCCGCGGTCTTCACGGAGTTGCTCGGTGACGTCACCCTCGCCGAGGGCTTCCCGAGCCGGGCCGAGATGGTGGACATCTACGCCGAGCTCACTGAGCAGAAGCTGAACCTCGACGACCTGCGCTGGTTCCACGTCCTCGCGCTGTGGAAGATGTCGCTGCTCCTGGAGGCGAGCTACACCCGGCACCTCGCCGGCACGACGGACGACCCGTTCTTCGCCTGCCTGGACGCCGCGAACCCTCGGCTGCTCGCCGCGGCGCTGGATCTCACTCGTTCCGGCTGAGCGTGTAGCTCAGGGACTGGTCGCCCACGAGGAGCTGCTGCCCCGGCCCCAGCAGGAACAGATGGTGACCGCCGACCAGAAGGAACGTCAGGCGTGCGGCGGCACCGGCGGGCCGCAGCTCGTAGAGCACGGCGTCCTGGTGGCCGGGCAGGCCGCGCCGGATCCGCCAGGTGCCTTCGATGGCGTCCTTGCGGCCGGCCACTCCGGACACGTAGCCGGCAGGATCGCCCGCGGCGTTCTGACGCAACGTCAGGCGCCACTTCAACCGCTCGCAGCCCGGAACGAGGTTCGCGGTGAACGCCCGGAGCTCCGGCGCACAGGGCGTACGCCCCTCGAAGACCCCGCCACCGGGACGGCCCGGTTCGTCGTAGGTCGCGGCGACCACCGGGGTGCGCCGGCCGGAACTGCCGTCCCGGTTCAACGAGTAGCTCCACGCGGCGGTGCCGACCAACAGTCGCCCGTCCCGGCCGATCAGGTGCAGCACGTCTTCGCCGACGCGCAGGAGGCGGATGGTCACCCCGGGGTCGTCGGCGCTCAGCCGGATCACATCGTCCTCGGCCCCGTAGATGCCGGTCAGCTCGACGGGGGTGCCACCGTTCCGGATCCCCGAAGAGTTCGGCTGGGGCATTCCGTAGGCCGCCGCCAGCTCGAACCGGCCGTCGACACGCAGGTCCAGGCGCCAGGTGGCCATCTCGCACTTCGCACCGGCGGGCATCGTCGGCACCGGACGGGTGATGCTGTCGCACGGGGTGGTGCCGCGATAGACCGCGGCGGGGATGTCGGCGGCGCCCGGACCGGCCGATGCCGTCGAACCGGCCGTCGGCGCCGCGTCCGGAGCCGTTGCGTCTGACGAGCCGTCACCACACGCGGCGAGCAGGACCGCCGTCAACGCGAAAAGTGCGGACCGGCGGCAGTTGATCTTCATGGGGGTCAGCGTAGGCTCGCTGCGATGCAGCCGGAGCGATTTGCGGTCCAGGCGAGTGGACTTTCCTTCGAGGTCCTGGCGTGGGGAGATTCGAGCGCCCCCCTGGCCCTGTGCCTGCACGGGTTCCCGGACACCCCCTGGACCTGGCGGGAACTCGGGCCGCACCTGGCCGCGTCGGGATGGCGGGTGGTCGCTCCGTTCATCCGGGGATACGCGCCCACCGGTCCCGCACCGGACGACGACTACTCCGCGCCGGCACTCGCTCGCGATGCGGTCGCGCTCCACGCAGCGCTGGGGGGCGACGGTCGAGCCGTGTTGATCGGGCACGACTGGGGTGCGGTCGCGACGTACGAGGCGACGCGGGCGGCGACGACCACGTTCGCCCACTTCGTGACGCTCGCGGTCCCACCCCCCGCCGGGCTCGTCGCGGCGTTCCGCAGCCGCGCCACGGCCGGCGCCGGATTGCGGCAGTTGCGCCGCAGTTGGTACGGCGCCTTTTCCCAGCTTCCGGGGATCTCCGAGCGGTCTCTGGATCGGCTGATCCCGAAGCTGTGGCGGGACTGGTCCCCGCACCATCCCGGCGTCGGTGACGCCCAGACCGCCCTGACCGCGCTCGACCGGCCGGAGTGCCGGCGGGCGGCGCTGCGGTACTACCGCGACAGCCTGCGCCCGCGCGCATTTCGAGCCGGCCTGGCGCCGCCGGGCGCGCCGCTGCTCTATCTGCACGGCGTCGAGGACGGCTGCATGGGCGTCGAGCTACTTCCGCTGGGTGAGCGCTTTCTGCTCCCGGGAAGTTCGGCACTGGCGATCGACGGGGCCGGCCATTTCCTGCAGCTGGAGCGCCCGGATCTCGTCAACAAGCTGATCGCCGACTGGATCAACCGGACCCCCTGACGGTCAGCGCTGACTGCGGATGGCATCCTCGTTCGCATTCGGGAACAGGCAGGACAGGAGAAGCACGTGAACATCAGCGGAAGCTCGGCACTGGTCACCGGCGGGGCCTCCGGCCTCGGCCTGGCCACCGTGAAGAACCTGCACGCAGCGGGCGCGAAGGTCGTCATCGTCGACCTCCCGTCCTCCGACGGCGAAGCGGTCGCCAAGGGCCTGGGTGACGGCGCGGTGTTCGCGGGCGCCGACGTCCGTGACCCGGAGGCGGTCCAGGCCGCCGTGGACGCGGCCAGCGCGCTCGCGCCGCTCCGCATCGTCATCAACTGCGCCGGCATGGGCTACGCGATCAAGACCATCGGCAAGGACGGCCCGCACGACCTGGAGAAGTTCCAGCGCACCATCGAGATCAACCTGATCGGCACGTTCAACGTGATCCGGCTGGCCGCGGTCCGGATGGCCGCGGGCGACGAGGTCGACGGGGACCGCGGCGTCATCGTGAACACCGCCTCCGCCGCCGCCTTCGACGGTCAGATCGGCCAGGCCGCCTACTCCGCGTCGAAGGGCGGCCTCGTCGGCATGACGCTGCCGATCGCCCGTGACCTCGCGTCCAGCAAGATCCGCGTCGTCACGGTGGCCCCCGGTCTGTTCAAGACCCCGCTGTTCGACGCCCTGCCGCCGGACGCGATCGCCTCGCTGGAGAAGTCGGTGCCGCACCCCTCGCGCCTGGGGGACCCGGCCGAGTTCGCGGCGATGGTCGCGCACATCGTCGAGAACCCGATGCTGAACGGCGAGACGATCCGCCTCGACGGCGCGATCCGCATGGCACCGCGCTAAATCCATGGCTCCCTTACGGGTCGAGCGGGACGGGCCGCTCGCGGTTCTGACGATCGACAGCCCCCCGGTCAACCTGTGGGACACCGCCATGGGCCCGGCATTTTCCGCGGCCCTGGACTCGCTCGACGCCGACCCTCCGCGCGGACTGCTGATCCGCGCGGAGGGTCGCGTGTTCACCGGGGGCGTCGACGTCCACGTCTTCTCCGGCCGCAACCGCGAGACCGGCGAGGCGATGGCGCGTGAGGTCCTCGACGTTGCCGGGCGCGTGGCCGACCTGCCGTACCCGACGGTGCTGGCGGCGCACGCGCTCTGCCTCACGTGGGGCTTCGAACTCGCCCTGGCCTGCGACCTGTTGCTGGCCGGCGAGAAGGCGCAGTTCGCGCTCGTCGAGCACATCGTCGGTCTCAGCCCGTTCATGGGCGGGCCGCAGCGCCTCGCGCTGCGAGTGGGCCCCGCCCGGGCGAAAGAGTTCGTGATGACCGGGGACCGCTACGACGCGGCCAGCCTGCACACCTGGGGCGTGGTGAACCGGGTGCTGCCCGTCGAGGGCTTCGACGCCGCGGCCCGCGGATTCGCCCTCCGCCTGGCGCACGGCCCGACAAAGGCACATGCCGTCACCAAGCGGCTCATCGACACCGCCTGCTCCGCCGGTGAACCCGCGGCCACCGCGATCACCCCGGCCCTCGCCGGCGAACTGTTCGAGACCGAGGACAACCGCAACGCGGTGGCCTCGTTCCTGGCCGACGGACCGGGAAAAGCGACCCACGTCGGCCGGTGACGACCAGCCGTCCCTCCCCTAGCCTCGTGCCGAACCGCCGATCTCCTCGGCACTCTCGTCGGCAAGGGAGCGAGTCATGGGACGCGTGTCAGGCAAGGTCGCCCTCATCACCGGTGCCGCCCGAGGCCAGGGCCGCGCGCACGCGGTGCGGCTGGCCGAGGAAGGTGCCGACATCGTCGCCGTTGACCTCTGCGGGCCGATGGACACCGTCCCCTACGGACTTGCGACCCCTGACGACCTGGCGCAGACCGCGAAGCTGGTCGAGGAGCACGACCGCCGCGTGATCGCCCGTCAGGTCGACGTCCGGGACCTGGCGAGCCTCCAGCAGCTCGTCGCCGACGCGGTCGCCGACCTCGGCGGTCTCGACATCGTCGTCGCCAACGCCGGCATCGGCAGCTTCGCCCCGATCTGGGAGATCACCGAGGAGCAGTGGGACGACGTGATCGCCGTCAACCTCACCGGCGTCTGGAAGACGGTGAAGGCGGCGATCCCGTCGATGATCGAGGCCGGTCGCGGCGGATCGATCATCCTGACCAGCTCACTCGCAGGCCTGGTCGCCTTCCCGAATCTCGGCCACTACAACGCGGCCAAGCACGGCGTGACCGGCCTGATGCGGACCCTGGCCGTCGAACTGGCCCCGTACAACATCCGCTGCAACTCGCTGCACCCCGCGATCGTGCACACCGACATGACCCACAACGAGGCGATCTACCAGCTGTTCCTGCCGCACCTGGACAGTCCGAGCCGCGCCGAGGCCGAGGAGGGCTACCAGGGAATGCACGCGCTGAAGATCTCCGGGCTGGAGGCCATCGACATCGCGAACATGGTGCTGTTCCTGTCCTCCGACGAGGCCCGCTACATCACCGGCACGACCCAGGTCCTCGATGCCGGCGGCGGCGCACCGTTCAAGATCCCCCACGGCATGGTCGGCTGACACTACGTCAGATCTACGCCGCACTGAGCAGGATGTTCGGGTGTAGACACTTGACCGGGCCGATCGGGTGACGTAGAATTCGAACACATGTTCGAGTCGTTGGTCTCCCCGATGGCCGGGTCCGAGTGGTCCGGCGAGGAGCCGATGCCTGGCGCCGTCGGCTACGAGTCGTTTCAGGTCTACCGGGCGCAGCAGGACGCGTACTGGTCGGCGGTTTCGCTGGGTGAGGTTCCCCCGACCGGGCCCAACAGCGACGCGGGCCTGCTGGATTCGATGCGGGACGCGGCGGCGGCCGCGGCCCGCGCCGAGGGCGCGAAACTGCGGGCGGTCTCGGACTTCACGCTGCGCGCGCTGGCCCACCCCGAGATCGGCTACGACGACGAGGTGACGATGCACTCGGTCGAAGCCCACGTCGGACTGCAGTTGGGGATCAGCTCGAGCGAGGCATCCGGTGTGCTGGGCCTGGCGATGACCCTGACCCGTCGGCTGCCGCGCACCTTCGCTGCGTTGGAGGACGGCGTGATCAGCCTCCTCAAGGCGCGGGTCATCGCCGAGGAGAGCGTCAACCTCGACGTGGCGCAGTGCTCCCGCCTCGAGGCGAGCGTGCTGCCCGAGGCCCAGGCCCGAACTCCACGCTCATTGCGGGACAAGTGCCGCCGCGAGGTGGAGAAGTTGGATGCCGACGCGGTGCGCAAGCGCGCCGTTGCCGCGCGGGCGGGGCGGGCCCTCTACGTCCGGGATGAGCCGGACGGCATGGCCACCCTGTGCGCCTACCTGCCGGCTGACCAGGCCTACCTGATCCTGGACGCGATCAACGCCCGGATCCCGGCCCAGCGCGGCCCCGAGGACCCCCGCGCGGTCGGCGCCCGTCGGGTCGATCATCTGTTCGCCGTTCTGGTCGCCGCACTGGGCATCGACCTGAACGCGACCACCGACTCCAAGTCACCGGTCCTCACGGCGGAGCAGATCGCCCGGCTGGACCGCGGCGCGAACACCTACGTGCCGAGCCCGGCGATGAAGACGGCGATCCGCGCCCGTGATCGGCACTGCCGCTTCCCGGGCTGCCGGCGCCCCGCGGTCCACTGCGACATCGACCACACGATCCCGTTCGACCTCTCGTTCAAGGCCGGTGGCCGAACCGTTTACGCCAATCTCGGTTGCGTCTGCCGTTTTCACCACCGGGTCAAACAGTTCCCGGGTTGGCACGTCAGTCAGGACTCCGGCGGCGCCTTCACGTGGACCGATCCCACCGGCCGTGTCTTCATCACCCGTCCCCCACCGCCCGACGGCGAAGAACCACCCGAGTTCTGCCCGGCGCCCGCACCCGACGAGGACACCCCGCCGTTCTGAGGCGTGCCCTGACGCTGCGTCAGAAGATCGTGTACCCACCGTCGACGACGATCTCGTTGCCGGTGTGGAAGGTCAGCGTGGGATCGGCCAGGAACGGGGCGATCGCCTCGAACTCCTCCGGGTCGGCCCACCGCCGGGCCGGCGTACGGCGGGTGGTCGCATCCCGGAACGGGTCGTTGGCGTGCAGCTGCTCGTTCAGCGGCGTGCGGGTCCAGCCCGGGATCAGGATGTTGCACCGGACCCGGTGCCGCGCGAGCTCCACGGCGAGGGTCCGGCCCAGGCCCAGCAGCGCGGTCTTGCTGGTGCCGTACATGGCGCCGCCGACCGCGCCGTAGCGGGAGATCGTCGAGGAGACCACGACGAGCGAGCCGCCGGTGCCCTGCTCGATGAAGACCCGCGCCGCCTCGCGCGTGGTGAGGAACGCGCCGTCGACGTTGGTCCGCATGACGCGGTGCCACTCGTCCAGAGTGGTGTCCTGGATCAGCGCCGCGGCGTGCATGCCGGCATTCGCGACCAGGCAGTCCAGCCGCCCGAGCTCGCCGACGGTGAGCGCCATCGCCCCGGCCACGCTGTCCTCGTCACCGACGTCGCAGGTAACGGGCAGCACGCGTGTCCCGTGCTTGGCCAGTTCGGCCGCCGCCTCGGCGTTCCGCTCCGCGTTGCGGGACCAGATCGCCACGTCCGCGCCGGCCTTGGCCACCCCCGCCGCGAGCGCCAGCCCGATGCCGGAGTTGCCGCCGGTGATCACCACGGTCCGGCCGGTCAGATCGTGCACCCCAGGCTCCTTCGGCAGCGTCAGTTCTTGTCGCCGAGCGCGCGACGAACCCGGCGGAGATCGTCGCTGATCTGGTCCGCGGTCTCGTCCTCGATGCCGGGAAGCCCGAAGCCCACGTCCGCCAGCGCCGCACTCGCGGCCGTGGCCGCCTGATGTCCCGCGGGGGTCAGCTCGGCCAGGACGGTGCGCCGGTCGGTCGGATGCGGCCGCCGCGCCACCAGACCCGCGTTCTCGAGCTGGTCGATGACCATCGTGACGGTGGTGGGGTGCACGAGCAGGCGCTTGGACAGCTGTCCCAGTGGCCGCGCCGAACCCTCGGTCATCTGCAGGGTGATCATCACCATGTAGCCGGTCCGGGTCAGGGCATGTTCCTTGAGCACACGGTCGACCTCTTCGGTCATCAGTGCCGCAGCCCGCAGCACCGAGAACAGCGCGGCGAACTGTGCAGGCGCGGGTGCGCCGCGCTCCTCCCAGCGGCCGCGCATCCACCCGATCGAGTCGAGGGTCTCCGTCATCGCTGGCCTCCGGTCCGCCCGGCCCGCGTGCCGGAGAATTGCTGCGTCGCCCGATAATATGGCGATAGAGCATTCTCCCGCCATCCACGCGGCTTCCGCGGTTGGTCTGGGCGGGAGTAGTCGGTTGCTCTCGCGCGCTGCTCGAACCGCTGGCTCAATGGCCGGTGATCGCCCCCCGCCGAGTTCGAACCCCCAGGAGTTTCCGTGTCGCGTTCCCGCCTGTCCCTGTCCGCGCGGGCCGCCGCGGCGTTCGCCTGCGTCGCCGCCACCCTTCCCGCGGTGCTGCCCGCCGCTACCGCCGCTGCGGCGGAGGCGGGTCCCGCCTGCGTCGGCTACGACGTCCTGGAGGTCTCGCCGGGGTTGTCGGCCACGGAGGTCACCGAGGGCACGGTTCACCACATCGGTCCACTCGGCGAGGAGACGTGCACCGGAGACTCGATGGGTTACACGGCAACCGGGCCGATCGGGATCGAGCACTACATCACCTACTCCGGCACCTGCACCGACCTGGTCCTGCGGGGCTACGCGTTGCACCACATCCCGACGGCCGACGGGGTGAAGACCGTGCGCAACGACTTCACCGCTGCGCTCGGCTACTTCGTCGGCAACAAGTTCTCCGGAAGCTACGTGGTCAGCGAGCTCGTGGGGGACTGTGTCAGCACGCCGCTGACCAAGTTCCGCGCGGACTACGCCGGCTACTACAACGACAACTCACGCGACTGAGGCCGGGCGGATCGACGAGCGCAGGCCTAACCCTCCGCGCGGCCCCGCGAGCCGTGCTGGCGGTCCAGTTGCACCCAGCGGGACACCGCCTCCGCGCGGTTGGAGGCGCCGAGCTTGCGCAGGATGTGCTTGACGTGGGTCTTGACGGTGCCTTCCGAGATCACCAGCCGCCGGGCGATCCGGGCGTTGGTGTCGCCCTCGGCCATGCGTCGCAGCACCTCGACCTCGCGCCGCGTCAGCGCCGCCTCCCCGTTTTCTCCGGGCGAGAGGAAGGTTTGCAGGAACGCGTGCCCGTTGGCGGGCGGGGCGTCGGTCGGTGGATCGAGCGGCCGGTGCAGCGACCAGTCCGCCACGGGCATCGCCGTGGAGACGCCGTTCACCAGGTTCCCCAGATCGAGCCGCACCGCGTTCAGCCGGTCCAGCACCGCGCTGCGGGCCAGCGCATAGCCCAGGCCCTCACCGAAGGCCGCCAGCACCTCGCGGTCGGTCTCGTCGAGGTTGCGCTTCTGGTAGTAGCAGTCCGCGTGCAGGAAGCCCACGACGCTGCCGTGCGCGACGATCGGGGCCGCGACGTAGGAGCGGGACAGCGACGAGTGGGCGATCGGCCGGTGAACGCCGACGTTCTGTTGAACGTCGGAGATCAACAGCGCGGTCCCCCGGCGCACCATCTCCCATTCCGGGACCGAGTCGTCGAGCACGACCGGGTTCTCCCGGCCCGCGGCGAGGATCTCCTCCGCCCATCGGGCGTCCCGGCCCACGTAGACGGTCTCCGGCAGCCAGCGTCCGTGGTCGATCCGCGAGACGATCGCGCGGTCGAACCCGAGGCTGCACACCGCCACCGCCGCCTCGTTGACCAACGTCGCGGTGGCGTCGATCCGGCGCAGCGCGGCCAGGGCTTCCCGGACCCGGCCCAGTGCCGCGTCCCGTAGATGCAGCCGCTCGTCGCGGATCTGGTCGTCATAGGCCTTCAGCCCGCGCAGCAGGTCGATCAGGCCGTCGAGGTCGGCGCGGGGCATTCCCTGCGCGCCCGGAGCGTTCAGGGTGCCCAGGGTGCCGAGCAGGATCTCCCAGCCGGCCGCCAGCACGTCGTGGGCCGCGGCGTAGTCGACGACCAGCGACGGCTCCCACAGGTCGTCGCGGCCGGTCCGCTCGGCGATCTGTCCGAGCAGGGTCCGCAGTTCGTCCCGTCGCCCGGCCGGCAGCAGATAGCCACGACCGGGCCACGGCGCTCCAGGATCACGGGCACGCATGAACTCCACGCGGGAGCTGTTCACGGCCGGTCAGTCCGTGGGATCCACGAACAGATCCGGGGCGAAGTCGGGGCCGGCCCCGTACTTCGACAGGTCCGAGACGCCGGCCGCCCGCAGGACGTCGTCGTCGATGAGGCACTCGCCGGTGCGGCGCGACCCGGTGAGGCTGTGTTCCTGAAGGAGCACGATCGCGGCGTCGCCCATGATCTCCGGCGAGCGGGAAGCCTCCGCGGCGCCGGGGATCAGGTTGATCACGGCCGCGGTGGCGATCGTGGTCCGCGGCCACAGACAGTTCGCGGTGACGCCGAAGGAGGAGAACTCCGCGGCGAATCCCAACGTCAGCAGGGTCATGCCGTACTTGGACAACATGTAGGCCGGGTGCGGGCCCAACCAGTGCGGGGCGAGGTTGAGGGGCGGCGACAGCGTCAGGATCTGCCCACTCCCGGACTTCTTCAGATGCGGAACGCAGGTCTTCGTCAGCAGGAAGGTGCCGCGGGCATTGATCTGCTGCATCAGGTCGAAGCGCTTCATCGGCAGCTCTTCGGTCCCGGTCAGGTTCAGCGCGCTCGCGTTGTTCACGCAGATGTCGACGCCGCCGAAGCTCGACACGGCGGTGTCCACCGCGCGTTGGACGTCCTCCTCGTTGCGGACGTCGCCGATGACACCGACGGCCCGGCCCCCGGCGGCCTCGATCTCCGCGACCGCGGAGTGGACGGTGCCGGGCAGCCGGGGATCCGGCTGGTCGGTCTTGGCCAGAATCACGGCGTTCGCGCCTTCGCGCGCGGCGGCGACCAGGATCGCCAGGCCGATTCCTCGACTGCCGCCGGACATGACGATCGTCCGGCCGGCCAATGAGGTGCCCGATGAGGGAAAGCCTTCCTCCACCACAGCAGGGACTCCTTCAGGGGGTACGTCGCGAGCGCCCGGGGGGATGAACCGGACGGCCGGAGCCTAGTGCTGACCGTCATAGGCCGGAACCCTTGACACCAGTCACGGTCAACGGTGACTGTTTAGGGGAATCCCCCTTACTCGCGGGTACCCCGCCCCCTCCGGTACCTGCGCTCCCCCGAACAGGAGACCGACACATGCGCGATGCGGTCATCGTCGAAGCCGTCCGCACCCCCCTCGGCAAGCGCAACGGCGCTCTCGCCGGCGTCCACCCCGTGGAGCTGTCCGCTCACGTCCTCAAGGCCCTCGTCGAGCGCACCGGGGTCGACCCGGGCCTGGTCGACGACGTGATCTGGGGCTGCGTGTCCCAGGTCGGCGAGCAGACGTTGAACCCCGGCCGCAGCGCCCTGCTCTCGGCCGGGTGGCCGGAGTCGGTTCCCGCCACCACCGTCGACCGCCAGTGCGGTTCCTCCCAGCAGTCCGTGCACTTCGCGGCCGCCGGCCTGATCGCGGGCCAGTACGACGTCGCGGTCGCCGGCGGCGTCGAGTCGATGAGCCGCGTGCCGATGTTCTCCTCGATCGGCGACGCGGACCCGTGGGGCCCGGGCTTCGCGACCCGCTACGGCGGCGTCGCCCCGAACCAGGGCACCGGCGCCGAGATGATGGTCGACCGCTGGAACCTCACGCGGACCCAGCTCGACGAGTTCGCGCTGACCTCGCACGCCCGCGCCGCGGCCGCGCAGGACGCCGGCCTCTTCGACTCCCAGATCGTGCCGATCAAGGCTCCGGACGCCGACGGCAACCTGCAGTTGGTCTCCACCGACGAAGGCATCCGCCGGGGCGGCACCCTGGAGGGCCTCGCGGGCCTCAAGACGGTGTTCAAGCCCGAGGGCGGCGCGGTCACCGCCGGCAACAGCTCGCAGATCACCGACGGTGCGTCCGCGCTGCTGATGATGACCTCCGAGAAGGCCAAGGCCCTCGGCCTCACCCCGATCGCCCGTGTCCACACCGCGGTGCTCTCCGGCGACGACCCGGTCATCATGCTCACCGCACCGATCCCGGCCACCGCGAAGGCGCTGGCCAAGTCCGGCCTGTCGATCGACGACATCGGCGCCTTCGAGGTCAACGAGGCCTTCGCCACCGTGCCGCTCGCGTGGCTGCGCGAGACCGGCGCGGACCCGGCGCGGATGAACCCGAACGGTGGCGCGATCGCCCTCGGCCACCCGCTCGGTGGCTCCGGCGCCCGCCTGATGACGACGCTGGTGCACCACATGCGCGCCAACAACATCCGCTACGGCCTGCAGACGATGTGCGAGGGCGGCGGCATGGCCAACGCCACCATTCTCGAGCTGATCTGAGCCAGCTGATCTGAGCATGCATCAGAAAGGGCCGCCGGGAACGTTCCGGCGGCCCTTTCTGTCGTCGGTCAGCTGACGCCGGCGAAGGCCAGACCCTCGGCCCAGGTGGCGCCCTGCGCGATCATCCGCTTGTACTTCATGATCTGGCTCTGCCGGTCCACGGTGAGCACGCCACCGAGCTTGTCGCCGCGGCGGTAGAGCGCGAGGAACTTCTCCTCCCCCAGCTCGGCGGAGACCACGCGCACCTCCTCGGACTGCGGGATGCCGACGAACTGGATCCGGGATTCGTACCAGTCCGACCAGAAGTACGGCACGGCCGCCGACGGCTTGGCCTCGTCCGGGAACAGCGCGTTCTTCGCCGCGAGCGCGCCCTGCTCGGCGGCGTTGGTCCACTGCTCGACGCGCATCAGGTCCCCGCCGAACAACGGGTTCGGGAAATGCACGATGTCGCCGGCCGCGTACACGCCGGGAACGCTCGTCTGCAGGAACTCGTCGCAGATGATGCCGCCGTCGCGCTCGTGCAGGGCGATGCCGGAGCTCTCCAGCCACCCGGTCGCGGGCCGGACGCCGATGCCGACCACCACGAGGTCGGCCTCGATCACCGTGCCGTCGTCGAGGAGCACCTTCTCGACCCGGCCGGATCCCTCCAGTGCAGAGACGCCCACGCCGCAGCGGAGGTCGGTCCCGTAGCGGCGGTGGAGCTCGGCGGCCACCTTGCCGGTGTCGGCACCGACCGAGCGGACCAGCGGCACCGGGAGCGCCTCAAGGATCGTGCACTCCAGCCCACGCTTGCGCGCAGCTGACGCCACCTCACTGCCGATGAAGCCGGCGCCGATCACGACGGTGCGAGCCCCGGCATCCAGCGCGGCGCGCACCGCCAGGGCGTCGTCGAGGGTGCGCAGCACGTGCACGCCCTCCAGGTTCTCCCCACCCGGCAGCATCCGCGCATCGCCGCCGGTGGCGAGGATCGCCCGCGTGTAGGGCACCGCGTCGCCGTCGAGCAGGACGACCTGCCCGGCGGGCGCGAGCGCGGTGGCCGGTGCCCCGAGGCGCAGATCCACCTTCAGCTCGTCCCGCAGCGTCGCCTCGTCGCGGAACGTCGGGACCTCGGGGGCCCCGTCGACGTCCGCACCGACGTCCAGGAACGCCTTGGACAGCGGTGGGCGGTCGTAGGGCAGGTGGGGCTCGTTGCCGATCAGCGTGATGGAGCCGTCGTAGCCCGCCCTACGGGCGGCCTCGACCGCGCGGAGACCGGCCAACGAGGCCCCGACGACAACGAGGCGATCGTCCCGCACGGCGTTCTAGTCCTCCACCAGAGAGAGTGCCTCGGTGGGGCACGAGTCGACGGCCGCCTGGGCCGCCGCGAGCTGGTCGTCGCCCGGGTGGTCGTTGAGGACCGTCAGGCTGCCGTCGTCCTGAACCTCGAAGAGGTCCGGCGCCTCCGCCTCGCACATGCCGAGGCCGGTGCACTTCACGTAGTCGACGACGATCTTCATTTAGGTCTCCTTGCGTACGGGCTTGAACTCGAAGTCCAGGTGGGTGACCGCCCGCATGAAGTTCGTTCCCATGAACCGCGGGTTGCTGGCCGAAAACTCCGGGATCCGGAAGAGCAGCTCCTTCAAAGCGTGCCGGAGCATCATCTTCGCAAGCTGGTTGCCGAGGCAGTAATGCACCCCACCCCCACCGAATCCGCAGTGCGGGTTCGGATCCCGGGCGAGGTTGAGCTCCCACGGCTTGTCGATCAGGGTGTCGTCCCGGTTGCCCGAGGCGTAGAGGAAGACCACCTTGTCGCCGGGCAGAATCTGCTGCCCGGCGATCTCAGTCTCCTTCACCGCGGTGCGGCGGAAGGTCATCACCGGGGTGCCGTAGCGGATGAACTCCTCGATCGCCTGGTCGATGCGGCCCTCGAAGTCCTCCATCAGCCAGGCCTTCTGCTCCGGGAACTGCGTCATCCCCATCATCGCGAAGCTGGTGGTGTGCTGCGTGGTGTCCGTTCCGGCCACCGACATCAGGACGAAGAACGCCCCGATCTGGGCCTCGTCCAGCTTCTCGCCGTCGATCTCGGCGTCCATCAGGGCCTGCATCAGGTCCTCGCGGGGCTCCCGGCGCCGGTCTTCGATCATCCGTTCCGCGATGTCGTGCAGGCGCACGCAGGCCTCGGTCTGGACCTCCTGCGGGTCGCGGTCACCCAGGGCCTCCGGGTCGCACCAGGCGACGACGTCGGACGCAGCCGCGCCGGTCTCGGCCCGAAGCTCCTCCGGAATCCCCCACACCTCGCCGAGCGTCATGAGCGGCACCCGGCCGGAGAACTCGACGGGGAAGTCGATCTTGCCCTTGTCGACAATGTCGTCGACGCAGCGCTTGGCGATGCCCTGGATCTTCTCCTCCATCCGCCGGACCTGCTTCGGGGTGAAGGCGGAGGAGACCAGGCGGCGCAGCTTCGCATGCTGCGGGTCGTCCATGGCGAGGAAGGACTGCGACATCTCCAGGAAGATCTTCGGCAGCATGTCGAACAGGACGCCCTGGCCGGAGATGAAGGTCTCGTTGTCGCGGCTGACCTTCTGGATGTCCGACAGCCGGGTCAGCGCCCAGAAGCCCGGGTCGTCCGGGTCCGGGATGACCGCGTCCTCGACCGGCCGCTGCCACGACACCGGCCGCTCCCGCCGCAGGATCGCGAACGACTTGTCCTGGTCCTCGAGGAGCTGGCTCCAGAACGCCTTGGACGAGACGTCGATCTCGTCGTAGGGCGGCTTGTTCTCGCTGGTGGCCGGCAGGAAGTTCGCCTGGTCCTCGTCATCCCAGTCGATGTCGGGAAGCTGGTACTCAGCGGTCATGGGTGCTCCTGTCCGGGACGTGACGCAGAGTCAGACAACTGAGCGGGACGCTCAGCGAGCGGGATCGAGCAGGATCTTCGTGGCCTCACGGGCCTCGAACATGCGATAGGCCTCGGGCGCCTCGGTGAGCGGCATCCGGTGCGAGATCACCGCGGACGGCTGCAACTTGCCGGCCGCGATCAGATTGATGACCTCGTCCATGTAGAGGGTGAAGTTCGAGACCCCGCCGGAGATGTTGAGGCCCTTCATCCACATCTCGCCCCAGGGCAGGGCGAGCGATTCCTCGTTGTACGCGCCCGGCACGTAGAGCGAGCCGCCGAAGCGCGGCAACTTCAGCGCCGTCTCCAGCGCCGACGGGTGGCCGACGGCGTCGATGACGAGGTCGGCGCCGCGCCAGTCGGACAGGTCGTAGACCGCGTCGACGGGGTTGGTCTCATCGGCGTTCACGGCGATGGCACCGAAGGCCTCCGCCTCCTTGAGGCGGGAGGCGACCTTGTCGATCACGATAACCTTGCCCATGCCGAGGGCTTGCGCGGCCATCGCGGCACACATGCCGACCGGGCCGGCGCCCACGATCGCGACGATGTCGCCCGGCCGGCCGAAGTGACGCACCGACTCGTAACCCGTCGTCATGATGTCGCCGACGAACAGGAAGTCCTCGTCACTACCGGCAGTTCCTTCGGGGATCCGGCGCATCGAGATGTCGGCCGCCGGCACGATCACGTACTCGGCCTGGCCGCCGTCGACGCCGCCGAACGTCAGGCCCATCCCGTACATCCGGATGCCCTGACACTTGCCGGGCTGCTGCCGGCGGCACATGTGACAGAACCCGCAGTTGATGACGCAGGACGCGACGCCACGGTCTCCCTCGCTGAACAGCCCGACCGCGGCACCGACGGCGACGACCGTGCCCAGGAACTCGTGGCCGAGCCGTAGGTCGGGCTCCAGCTCCATGCGCCCGTCGTAGGGATGCAGGTCGGTGCCGCAGATCGCGGTCTTCTCGACCTTCAGCAGCACCTCGTCGGGCCCGAGATCCGACGGGACCGGAACCTCGTCCACCACCAGGTCGTGCGGACCGCGCAGCACCACTGCGTTCATGCTCGGCACGTTCGTGCTCCCTACGCCGTTGCTCGGACAGGCTGTCCGGATCTTATGTCCTACAGGGCCGCGCGGCGAGCACCGGGTGGGGTGAGACCCGGCGCCGCCGCGGTTCGGGCAGGGGGAACGCTCAGCCCTGGGCGTCCTTCTCGGCGATGATCTCGCGGTACATCGGAAACAGCGGCTTGGTCAGCGGGACCAGCTTGAGGATCTTGTTGACCGGGCCCTTGGCCTTGACCTCGCCCTTCGCCATGCCGACCGCGAGGTTGTACTCGCCCCGCCAGAACTTGTCCGCGGTGTCGGCCTTCATCATCAGCGTGACGTCAGCCTCTTCGTCGATCGGACCGGCGACGACCTGCATCGGGTCACGCATGACGATGTTCATCTCGATGTCCGGGTCGGTGTAGATGACCTTCATGACCAGGTCGGCCGTCTTGAACTTCGGGCCCGACTCGGGGTGATCGGCTGCGGCGCGGAAGACCCCGCCGATGTACTTGTCGACCTCGTTGGCGTCGGCGAAGAAAGCCATGTGGAGCTGCTCCTTTGGTTGTCCTGGCGGCTGCCCGTCCGGGACGAGACCTGCAGCCGCGACCCGAGCAGCATCCGATACGCGTGCATCAGATCACATCTGCCCCCGGGGGTGTTCAGCGCGCCGATCGGGATATCCCGGCGCTGTTACCGGGGTAGCCGGGCTGCGTCGGAGGACCGCCGGGGCGGGCCGGTCACTAGGCTTTGCACCCGTGACCGATGCCGCGCGCGCCGCTGACGGGGACCCTGCTCCCCGGCGCCGGACGGATCGCAGTGCGGACAGCCGGGCCCTCATCCTCGACGCCGCGGTGAACTGCCTCGCCGAGATGGGATACGCGGACACGACCACGCTGGCGATCCAGGCCCGCGCCGGGATCTCCCGCGGCCGTCTGCTGCACCACTTCCCCTCGCGGGACGCGCTCCTGGTGGCCGCCGCCCAGCACCTCGCGATGAACCGGCTGCTCGACGGTGAGCGCTGGGGCGCCGAGTTCTCCCCCGAGGCCGGCGGCGACCGCGAACGGGTCGTCCAGGCCACGACGCGATGCTGGCTGACCTTCGACCAGCCGTACTTCTGGGCCGCGGTCGAACTGTGGGTGGCGTGCCGGACGCGCCCCGAGCTGCGCGAGACGCTGCGGCCGCAGGAGCACCAGCTCGGCGCGGCGATCCGGCAGACCGTCGCAGCCATGTACGGGCCGAAGCTCTCGGCCCACCGGAACTTTCCGGCGGTGCGGGATCTGCTGTTCACCTCGATGCGCGGCGTCGCACTGACCTACACCTTCGACGCGCGGGAGCACGCCGCCGAACGGCACCTGCCGATCTGGATCGACGCAGCCCTGCAGCTGCTGGAAGTTGAGGACTGAGTGACCGGTACGTCGCCCGTTCCGGGGGGCCCAGGCACCATCGCCTACCAGGGCGAGCCCGGCTCGAATTCGCAGCTCGCCTGCGCCGAGGCGTGGCCCGACCACCCGACGCTGCCACTGCCCACCTTCGAGGATGTGTTCGCGGCGGTCGTCGAGGGCGACGTCGAGCGGGCCCTGATCCCGATCGAGAACTCCGTCGCGGGCCGGGTCGCCGACATCCACCACCTGCTGCCGACCTCAGGGCTGCACATCGTCGGCGAACACTTCCTGCCGATCCACTTCCACCTGATGGTGCTGCCCGGCGCCGAGGTCGCGAAGCTGCGGACCGTGCACAGCCACGTGCACGCGCTCGGCCAGTGCCGCAAGGTGATCCGCCGCCTCGGCGTGAAGCCGATCGTGGCGGGCGACACCGCGGGCGCCGCCCGCGAGATCGCCGAACTCGGTGACCCCACCGCCGCGTCGCTCTCCCCCGAGCCGGCGGCCGGCCTCTACGGCTTGGAGATCGCCGAGCGGAACGTCGAGGACGAGGCGTACAACACCACGCGATTCGTGATGCTGTCCCGCGAGCCGGCGGAGGTCTCGCCGGACGCCGCCGACATCGTGACCTGCTTCGTCTTCCGCGTCCGCAACCTGCCGGCCGCGCTGTACAAGGCGCTCGGCGGGTTCGCCACCAACGGCGTGAACATGACCAAGCTCGAGTCCTACATGATCGACGGCCAGTTCACTGCAACCCAGTTCTACGCCGAGGTCGACGGGCACCCCGAATCACCCGCGCTGGCGCGGGCGCTCGAGGAACTCACCTTCTTCGCCGCCGAGCTGAAGATGCTCGGGACGTTCGTCGGGTCACCCCTGCGCCATGAACTCGTGAACGCGGCGGGCTGAACCTCGGTCTGACGCGCTGTCAGGAGACCTTGCTCAGGAACGCGGCGACCTCGTCGAGCACCTCGTCGGAGTTGATCTCGTTGAAGACCTCGTGCGCGGCGTCCGGGTACGAACGGGCGGTGAGGTTGCTGCCGCCGACCTTCTCCAGCAAAACCTTCGCCGAGTCGTAGGCCGCCAACTGATCGGCCTCGCCGTGCACCCACAGCACCGGCAGCGTCAGGACGGGGCCGGCGGCGACTCGCTCCACGGCAGCGAACATGCCGACGAACGACTCCTTGATCAGCGGGCCGTGGTAGACCAGCGGGTCCGCGGCGTAGGCCTCGCCGACGGCGGGGTCGCGCGACAGCGCGGCCGGGTCGATCGGGATGTCCGGCAGCACCTCCATGTCCAGCAGCGGGGCCATCATCGGATTGCCGAGGAACGGGCCGGACACCACCAGCGCCGTCAGGTCGGCGCCGTATCGCTGCGTGTAGCGGATGGCCATCAGGCCGCCCATCGAGTGGCCGATCAGAACCACCGGCAGGTCGGGATGCTCGGTACGAGCCTTCTGCACGACCAGATGAAGGTCGTCCGCCATGGCCTCGACGTCGTCGACGACCGCGCGGGGACCGTCGGAGTGCCCGTGCCCGCGGTGGTCCGGCGCGTGGACGACGGCGCCGTCGGCGGCCAGCCGGTCGATCACGTGGGCGTAGCGGCCGGAGTGCTCGCCGAATCCGTGGGCGAGGACGACGACGAGTCGCGCCTGCGCCGGCGTCGCGCCGCGCACGACGATCGTGCCCTGGGAACCCGCGAGGGTGTAACCGCTGCTGGACATGCGAATCCTTCGCTAGGACGCCGCAGCCGACGGATTGTCGACCCGGTCGGTGAATTCGAGGATGGTGCGGGTGACCAGGGCCGGGTCGTCGTACATCGGCACGTGCCCGATGCCCGGCATCTGGAGGATCTCGGCCTCAGGGAGCATCGTCTTCCACGGCGTGCCGTAGCGCTTGTACGGGATGGTCCGGTCCTTGGCGGCCCAGGCGATGCGCACCGGGCAGTCGGCGGCAATCGCGAGCTCCCGGGTCGGCCCGGTGGCCCGGAGGTACTCCAGCAGCCCGTCGAGCATCGTGCACGCCGCGAGGTCGGAGTTCATCTCGTCGAGATGCTCCGTCGGAATCAGGTCGCCGCGCAGCATCGCGCTGCGCAGCAGCATCCGGCGCGTGCCCGGCTTCGCCATCAGTCGCGCGACGGACTTCCGGCCCGCGCTCGAACGCGCCACCTTGAGCAGGGCACCGATCCGGCGCAGGTCGCGCGGACTCGTGTAGGTGCCGGCCGGTGAGAACGCGACGACGGAGAGCCCGCGGCCCCGCGCCGCCATCTCCAGCGCCAGCCAGCCGCCGAGTGAGTTGCCGACCAGATGGGCGCGGGAGATCCCGGCCTTGTCCATCCGGTTCTCCATGTCGTCGGCGATCACGCCGATGCCATTCGGCCCGGGTGCCAACTCCGGGCCACCCCGGTGCCCGATCAGCGTCGGCACGAACAACGAGTGCCGCGTCTCCAGGGCAGGGAGCACCGGCCGCCAGATCCGCCACGACCCGTTGATGCCGTGGAACAGCACCATCGGCGTCCCGGACCCGCCCGCGTACGCATCGGTCAGCGGCTCAGTCACTCGGGCACTCCCTTTCGATCTGTCGAGCCCTCCGGCGGTCGAGCTGTCGGGGGGAGCGCTATCGGGCCAGTGTCGGGGGCGGGTTGTCGCTCCCGACCGCGAGCACCTCGTCGAACCCGGCCGCCAGGGCTCGGATGAACTCACCGGGGTGCGTGAACGCCGCCGCGTCGTAGTTCACGCCGACGCACGCGACCGGACCGTGGGTGGCGAGCGTGATCATCGCTGGACACCCCGGCAGGGGTGCGTAGCCGTACAGCCGCTCGACCCGGACCCCGGCGAGGAAGACGTCCACCCGCGGGCCCGGCACATTCGATGCCTGCAGGTCGTTGGCCTTCGTCATGCCGCCGGCGATCTGGGCGATCACCCCGGCCGGCAGCCGTGCGATCGCCGGCGCGATCACGCTGAGGTTGTTCATCGCCGGCTCGTCGCGCGCCTTGCGGACCTGCTCGCCGATGGCGAGCATCCGCTTCGTGGGGTCGACGATGTCCATCGGCCCGGCCAGTCGGGCGCTCGCAATGTCGTTGCCACCGTGCGCCTCGTCGGCCTTGCGCAGCGACATGGGGATCGCGACCGGCACCGGCTGCGGCGGGGCGCCCATCGCCTCGTGGTAGAGCCGGTAGCCGCCGAGCAACGCCGCCAGGTACGCGTCGTTGATCGAGGCCCCGACGGTCTTGGCGGCAGCACGCAGCGCCGCGAAGTCGACGTCGAGAGCGGCAAACCGCCAGTTGGTGCTGCGGCCGGCCAGCAGCGGCGACGGCTCCGCCGCCGGCGGCGACAGCACCCGCTTCAGCGAGCTGGTGTAACGCAGCGAGGAACGCACCGACTCCGTCGGCGTGGACAGCGCCCGCAGCGCGGTTCCGCCGGCCTTACGCAGCACCTGCGGAGTGCCCAGCACACCCTCGACCGTGTGCGCCCGCAACGCGTCCAGCGGCGACATCACCTTGGCCGGACGGGGCGTCAGTTCCGGGCCGAGCGGAACGGACATCCCGGCCGACGGGTTCAGGTAGGACAACAACTTCATGATTCCGAGGCCGTCGGAGATCGAGTGGTGCAGCTTCAGTACGTAGGCCGACTTGCCCTCCGGCAGCCCCTCGTAGAGCACGGCCTCCCACGGCGGGCGCGCCCGGTCGAAGCCGCGCATGGCCGCCTTTTCCGCCGCCTGCAGCAGCCCGACCCAGCCGGCGTCGTCGGGCAACCGGGTGCGGCGCAGGTGGTAGTGCAGGTCGAAGTTCGGGTCCTCCGCCCAGCGCGGCGGAGCGAGGCCCATCGGCGGAGCCACCACGCGGTGCCGCAACCGCGGGACCAGCCGGGCCAGCCGCTGGTGCGTCTCGACCACGTCGGCCCAGTCCGGCGTGCCGTCGAGCAGTTCGATGCCCACGCACGTCGAGCGCACCGGCGAGGCGTCCTCGACCCGCCACATCAGCGACTCGAAGGCGTTCATGACATCGCTGCCGCCGCCCCACTCGGCACTTGCCATGGGGATGTCGGCCGCGGTGGTCATGGCGTCACCTCGGTCGTGTCCGTGGAGCCGAGCCTGGGTGTCCGGGGAGCGCAGCTCAGGGGCCGCCGGCCGGCCCGGCCAGTGGGACAGCGTGTGCAGGAAGTCGTTGCGGATCTTCTCCGCCTGCTTGCTGATCTCCGACATCTTCCAGTCCGCGGTCTCGACGGGCGGGAGGACCACGACCTCGATGCGTCCGGGCCGCACGGTCTGCGAGCCGCGCCACATGACCTCGTTCTGACCCTTCATCACGATCGACACGATGGGAACCCCGGCCTGCCGCGCGATGTGGAAGGCGCCCTTCTTGAAAGGACCGAGCCGTGGGGTCGGGGATCGGGTGCCCTCCGGGGCGAGCACGATCGACAGTCCGTTGCGCAATTTCTCCACGGCCGGCGCCAGGATCGCCCGCGGGTCGGAGACGTTGCCGCGGTCGATGAAGGCGACGTCGGCGATCTGGAACAACTGCCCGAAGCCGGGGATGTTCTTGGCCTCCTTCTTCGCGACGCCGGTGTAGCCGGTCCGCACCAGCTTCATCGCCACCACGGCGTCGATGTTGCTCTGGTGGTTGAAGATGAAGACCGCGGGCCGGCGGGACCACAGGTGCTCGGCGCCCTCCACCACCTCGACGTTCACCCCCGCCAGCGCGAAGCCCAGGTCGGTCCCGATCGTCGAGGTGATGTCGATGATCTGATGCCGGTTCCGGTTGAGCAGCCCGGCGCCGAGTCCGGCCACGAACGCACCGGCGAAGGCGCCGTAGAAGGCGCCGGTGCGGGCGATGTCGACGACGCCTGGGCGCTTGCCGCGCGGGACGCAGTCCAGGACCGGCCAGCCGCGACGCTCGGCCTCCTCGCGCAGGCCCTTGTCCGGCTGGACCGCGGTGGGATGCCCTACCGCGGAGAGAAACGGCACGTCCTCGTTCCCATTGCTGTAACCGAAGGACCGGGTCAGGTCGATGCCCTTGCTACGGGCCAGGTCGATCACGGCCTGCGCCTTGTTGTTTCCCCACAGCGGCGTGCCGCCGGTCCTGCCGGTCAGGAGGCCGTCGGCGACCTCCAACGGCGTGCACAGCACGTGGTCGGCACCGAGCGCCTCGGCCATCGGCTCCACCTGGAAGCGGGTGGCCGAGGAGGCGAGCACGACGGTGTGGCCCATCGCCCGGTGCGCCTCGGCCAACTCCCACACCTCGGTGTGGAGCTTGCCCGCGATCTCGGAGGTGAAGAGCTTCCTGCCGACCTTCTCCATCTCCTCCTCGGACTTGCCCGACCAGGCGTTGCTCGCCAGCTCGAGCAGCGCGCCGAAGTCCTCCTCGGTGTGGACGCCGCGCATCGAGAGCAACAGCGTCCGGACGAGCTCCTCCGGGCCGATGTCGAAATCCTTGAGGCGCTTGCTGTAGAACGTCGTCGCGGAGTACCCCGTGATGACGGTGCCGTCGTAGTCGAAGAAGGCACCGATCTCGGGCCCGTGCGGCGCGCTGAAGACGTCCGCCAGCAGCTTGTCCAGTGTCATGTGAGCACCGTCATCCCAGCACCTCTTCGAGCAGGTCTGCCTCGAGCCGGTCAATCCGGCCGAGTCGTTCGAGCACCTCGGTCACCTCGGCGAGGAACGCGTGCCGGGCGGCCTGCACGGCCTCGCCATCCGCGGTGTCGGTGAGGCCGCGGTGCCGGGCCAGGCGCAGCGCCGAGGCATAGAGCTCGCGCGAGACCGAATCCGCCCGGTGCAGGCGGCCCCGGAGCAGCATCTGCCGACCGAGACCGAGGCACTGCTCGAGAAACGGGCCCTCGACGACCTCGATCGCCGGGTCCCGCTCCGCCAGCGCGGTCGCAACCACGACCTGCGCGTCGAAGAACGAGCGGAGGGCCCGCGGCGCCACCAGCAAGCGGGAGGAGTTGAGGATCTTCGCGCCCCCGTCCGGGCCGACGTGGCTCTCCCAGTTCGGGTCGACGAGCTGGAGTTCCTTGACGACGTCGTCGCGGAACTGCTCCGTGGGCGGGAAGAAGAACTCGAACTTGAGCAGATCGCGCAGCCGCTGCGCCTCGACCCACGCCTCCGCGATCGAGTCCTCGCTCACCGGCTGCGCGGACACCTGCAGCAGCGCGAGCTCCGTGATCGCCCGCGTCACCAGGTGGTGCAGGGCGCCGTTGCGGTAGAACGCGGCCACCCGGTGCTGGCCGGCCTGGATCGACCAGACCGGCTCGGGCCCACCGGCGAAGCTCGTGGCCACGCCGACCGAGACCAGGCGGTCCAGAGCCTTGCGCAGCCCGGCCTCCTCGCGCAGCGAGACCTCGGTGTCGGTGCGCGGAATGCCGCGCGCGTCGAGGTAGTCCAGCAGGGGCGCCAGCACGCGGCCGACCTCAGGAAGCGTCAGCGCGCGGTCGTGGCTGCCGAGCAGGGTGAAGGTCAGCAACGCCGGCGAGGTGACCGGCGTTGCGCGGTTGATGCCGTCGCAGATCCGGAACCCGACCTTGTCGAGCTGCGCGGGGCCCTCTCCGGCCTCTTCGAGCGCCTGGCGCAGCGAGAACGGCTCGCCGAACCGGATCCAGGCGTTGCCGCTGCGCAATTGCTGACCCCGGACGTACCGGGCCATCCAGCGGGTGCTCTCCTTCGCCTTGGACGCGCCGCCCTGCTCGGCGTCGAGGGCCCGCACCTCCTGCATGTGGTCGTACACGATCGAGACCGGCACCATTCCGACGTCGTCGGTGAGGTCCTCCTGCACGGCGCGGACGAGGTACGCCAACAGCCCCAACTTGGGCGGGCGGAGCTTGCCGGTGCGGGTACGGCCACCCTCGATGTACCACTCCAGGTTGAACTTCTTGCTGGTCAGGTAGCCGAGGTACTCGCGCAGCGCGAACTTGTAGATGGCCTCCCCGGCCGCGGTGTCGTTCGCACGCCGGATGAAGATGACCCCGGCACGCTTGCCCAGCGGACCGAGCGGCCAGAACGACATGTTGTTCCCGCCGAGCAGGTGGTTGCGCGGGAAGTCGTGCTGGTGCAGCACCTCGGCGAGCACCAGCGGGTCCACGTAGGACCGGTGGGCGGGGAGAAAGACGAGCGCCTTCTCCTTGTTCAGTGCCCGCAGCCGTTCGAGGTTGAAGGTGTCGACCTGGACGTTCCAGGTCCGCGAGTGCATCGGCGCGACGACGGTCCGGAACGCGTCAATGGCGGCGGGGCTCTGCACCGTGACCAACTCGCTCAGCGCTTCACGCGCCTCCGCGAGCACCTCGGCCTCGGGCTTACCGAGCTTGGCCGCCAGTTCGGCGGACTTGGCCCGGAACCGGGACGACGCGGTGATCTGCTCGACCACCTGGCGGGGCACCTTGTAGCGGTCACCGATCAACCGGCGCTCGGCGCGGTCGACCGCCACCGTCGCCACGCGGTCGACGAAGGCCGCGAAGGACGAGGCGTTGCCGGTCTCCTGGGCGAACCGCTCCCGCAACTCGCCGACGGTGGCCGGCTCGCCCTTGACCACGCCGGCGCGGCCGGGTGCGTTGCGGAGGAGGACGCCCTGCAGGGGGCCCGGAGGACGACGCGGCGAGAGGTGGGCCAGCAGCTCCGAGGGGCGGCGCGAACTGGAGGGCGCCGACAGCCAGGTGACCCGGACCGGCACCAGCAGGGTCTCGTCGGGCAGCTCGTCGAGGTTCGGATCGCTCCGGAGCTCGAGCACCGGGGCGCCGCGGTGATGCTCGGCGACCCAGTCCCGGATCAGACCCTTCTCGATCTTGGTCCGGCCCGCGGCCAGCACCACCAGCGGAGCTTCGGTTCGGACGCTCACGCAAACTCCTGTCGACGTGCTCACCCGGTCGGGGTCGATCGGATCAGACCGTACCGGCGACCGCCAGATCCGTGACCAGCCCCGCCTTGCGCAGCTGAGCGAACTCGACGACCTGCTTGGCGACGGTTTCGAGGCCGAACCGGGCCCGGTCGTCGATGCAGGCGCCGTCGGAGTCGAAGATCGGCTCGGTGGCGTTGATCGTCGCGCCGAACGGGCTCGGCCAGCCCCGCAGCGCGTGCACGGTCGTCCGGATGCTCTGCAGCGTCGAGACGGTGGCCTGCCAGCCGTAGGAGACGGCGATGCAGCCGACCGGGACGCCGTCGAGGTAGACCCGCTCGTCCTTGTTGGTGTCCTCGAGGTAGTCGAGAACGTTCTTGAGCATCCCCGACATCGACCCGTGGTAGCCCGGCGAGGCCACGATCAGGGCGTCGGCCGCGCGGACCGCCTCGACGAAGCGAGCCGCCTCCGGCGTCCGGTCGGGCGTCTCGGTGTCGTAGATCGGGAACATCAGCTCCCGGCTGACCATCAGGTCGACGGTCGCGCCGGCGGCCTCGGCCGCGGCCGCGCTGACCTTCACCGCCTTCTCCGAAGAAGAGTTCGGCCGGGTCGAGCCCCCGATGCACAGCACCCGGACGGGACTGGTGGACGCCATCCGCGTCGCCTCCTCGTAGATCGAGGGCGCCGAGCAACTCCGGCGCCACGCCCAAACTATCGAGGCACCCCGGCGCACCGCGACGCGCGGGCGGCCACCCGACCCGGGACATAGATGGCCGTCGGGTCGGTTCCCGTCCCGGTGGAACCGACCCGACGGCTCGCGGGAAGTTCGAAGCCTCCGCAAGCGGTCGCGGCTTCTCCGACTCACCATCCCCAGTGCGCCGGCTTCCCGTCGGGCCCATGGCGGCTGACATCCGCATGGGCACCGTCGTAGAGGGGTGGGAACAAGACCCTCCCCGGGCACAGGTTACTGACGGCTAATGACGGCTGACAAGGTAGGAGTGCGCCACAGACCCCACGTTTAGACTGCGGGGCCCCCGAGAACGCCCCCAGTACCCCAGTACCCAGTACGCCCACGCAGGATGCGGTGACGAATGGCAAGTCGACCCGGCCGGGTAACCGGCAAGGCCGCCCGACGTAACAAGTGGTACTCGAAACGCCGCAACCAGTGGATCGCCGCCGGTGTGGTCCTGGCCGTGGTCGGCGCGGGCGGGTGGGCGCTCGCTCTGAGCGGCGACTCCGATTCCGCGCCTGAGCAGACCGCGGGCGATCGCTGGAAGAGCGACATCACCGCGGACTTCGCCGGCATGTCGCAGGGCGCAGTCAGTTACCTGCAGACGGTGAACGACTGGCGGGTGAACAAGGCTCAGGAAGAGAACGTCGACGCCGCGGCGGACGTCGCGCTCAACTCGTTCCTCCTGGCCCGCGAGGCCGTCGCCGCCCGGCAGCCGTTCGAGCAGGCGCCGCGGGCGCTCCTGAACTACCGGGACTCGATCGAGATCTACATCGCGCATGCGCGCCTCGCGAAGCTCGGCGCCGGGCTCTCCGCCGCGAAGGACGACAAGCTGCAGAATCAGATCCAGCTCACGATGGGCCGGGTCCGCTATCTCGCCGACCGGCTCTTCGACCTCGGCGGCGACGAGCTGGCTCCGTTCACCACCCAGGGACCGGACGTCGCCGGCTTCGACTACCAGCGCGCGGTCGACGTTCCCTCCTTCGCCGGGACCGATCTGGCCCCCGGGCCGCCGCTCGCCCAGTCGCGCCCGGGCGTGCCGGCGAACCGGGAGTACCAGAAGATCCGCCCCGAAGGCCCCTTCGCCGACTGGCAGGCGGCCGTCGAGGCCGCCGAAATCCCGACCGCGCAGACCGAGGCGACCGCGATCGAGGCCGCCTCCGTGGAGGAACTCGGCAAATTGGCCGAACAGCTGACCGCGGCCTCGGACTCGCTGTTCGAGGCAACCGACCCGATGGACGAGCGGGAGCTCAGCACCCGGGTCCAGCTCGGTCTGTTGACGCAGGCCGAGGCGATGCGCACGGCCCAGGTGACCCGGCTGGTCCCGGCCGCGCTTCAGGGCGAGGCGACCGAGATCTCCCAGGTGCTGGCCCTGGTCGGCAACGGCATGTGGGACGAACGGCTCGGCGCCCGCGACCCGGGCTATCCGAAGGCGCTCCTCACCGAGCGCCCCGCCGTCGCCCCGGAACCGCTGCCGGACATCCCGTTGCCGGATCTCCCCGCGACGGGCGCGCCGGAGCCCGGAGCATCCACGGAGCCGACGCCCGCACCGACTACTGCGCCGACGCCGGTGCCTTCGCCTGCATAGCGGTCACGCAGGCGAGGTCGACGATCTCGTCGACGGTCGCCCCGCGGGACAGGTCGTTCATCGGGAGCGCAAGGCCCTGCAGCACCGGGCCGATCGCGACCGCGCCGCCCAGGCGCGCGACGAGTTTGTACGCGATGTTCCCGGCGTCCAGGTCGGGGAAGACCAGGACGTTGGCCGCGCCCGCCACCGCGCTGCCGGGCGCTTTGGCGGCGCCGACCACCGCGTCCAGGGCGGCGTCGGCCTGTAGCTCGCCGTCGATCGCGAGGTCCGGGCGCCGCTCCCCCGCCAGCTTCAGCGCGGCGAGCACCTTGTCCACCCGCGGGTGCGCGGCGCTGCCCTTGGTCGAGAAGCTGAGCAGCGCGACCCGGGCCGGCTCCCCCAGCAGTGCCGCGGCGCTGAGCGCGGAGGCGATGGCGATGTCGGCCAGCTGGTCCGCCGTCGGGTCCGGCACCACTCCGCAGTCGGCGAACACCACCGTGCGGGAGCCACCCGAGGCATGTGGGCAGTCCATGAGGAAGAACCCCGAGACCGTGGCCACGCCCGGTGCGGGCCCGATGCCGCGTAGGGCCGCGCGGACGGTCGCGGCCGTCGTCGCCACGGCACCGGCCACCGCACCGTCCGCCAGACCCGCTCGCACCATCAGCGCACCGATCAGGAGCGGATCGTCGAGCTCCGCGGCCGCGGCGGCCGCGGCGATGCCCCGAGCGGTCCGCCGATCGACATGACCCGGCGTCAGTTCTGCTCGGAGCTGTTCGCGCAGGCCCGCAGTGAGCAGCAACGGCGTACCGATCCCAGCCCCGAAGGTCGCGGCGGCAGCCGAAACCCGGGGGTCGTCCGCCTCACAGAAGACGATTCGCGCCGGCCGTTGCGCAGCCCGCGCCCGCAGCCGTCCCGACAGGCTCACCCCGCAGTCGCGACCAACGCGGCCGGCACGGTCACCGGGATGCTCAATAGGTACTGCGAGAACGTCTTGCCCTGCGCGTCGAAGCGGAGTGAGTTCGCGCCGCCGCCACCGAGGCTCTCGTGCAGCAGGAAGTTCAGGCCGAGCAGGTTCGGAAGCTCGAATCGTTCGACCTCGCCGTTGCAGATGCCCTTGAAGTGCTGCTTCACCACCTCGGCAGTGATGTTCGCGGCGATCCAGTGATAGATCTCGGGACTCCGTGCGCGAAGGCCGACGTTGCCGGTGTCGCCCTTGTCCCCCGAGCGCCCGATGCACAACTGCATCAGCGGCACGGTGACCGAATCCGAGGCCGGTAGCTGATCGAGGGGGGTGGCGTCGTCGGCCGGCGTCGCTTTGTTCAGCGGTGCCGGCGCGAGCCGGACATCGCTGTAGGCGGCCGCCGCCGACGAGACCGGCTCGGTGGTGCCGCCCACCGTCACGGTGGCTTTGACTGCGTCGCGCGCGATCAGCGCGGGCCAGTGGGCGACCACCTCCGCGGTGCGCGGGCGGCCCTGATCGGCGGGAACCGTCATGCCGGGCAACGCCTGCAGCATCACGCCAACCACCATCGGCGCGAAGTTCTTCTCGATCTTGGCCCGGTCGCGGTCGCGCACCCCGAACTGGACCAGGACCTCGCTGGGCTCCTCGGCGGCCAAGGAGGGGTGGCTCGCGTCCCAGCCGATGAACTGCGTCGAACTCTCGTCGTAGGTGTCCGCGCCGCCTGCCGCCGACCAGAACACCTCGGCGACCTTGTTCGCCTTGCGCAGCGTGTCCGGGCCCGAGAGCAGCAACCGGCCCACTGAGCGGTACCCGTCGGAGTAGGACACGGCGACCTTGAGCAGCTCCGGCGGCGCCTCGCCGGCGATCCCGGAGACGCGGACCCGGTCCGGGCCCTCCTGCGTCAGCTCGATCGAATCGAAGCGCGCAATGCAGTCCGGCGAGAGGTAGGCCGGGCCGCCCATCTCGTACAGCAGCTGCTCGGAGACCGTGTGCACGCTGACCAGGCCCCCGGTACCCGGGTGCTTGGTGACCACGAAGGTCCCGTCGGCGGAGGCCTCCACCAAGGGGTAGCCCATGTTGCGGTGGTCAGGCACCAGGTGCCAGTCGGTGAAGTTGCCGCCGGTGCACTGGCAGCCGCATTCGATGATGTGCCCGGCCACGACGCCCGCGGCCAGCTTGTCCCAGTCATCCGCTGCCCAGCCGAAGTGGTGGATCATCGGCGCCAGCGCCACCGAGGTGTCGGTGACCCGGCCGGCCACGATCACGTTCGCTCCGAGCTCGAGCGCCCGCACGATCGAAGGCGCCCCGATGTAGACGTTGGCGGACTGCACCTGGGGGCGGATGTCGGAGATGGGACGGCCGGTCTCCATGTTCGCGAGCGCCTGACCCGAGGAGATGATCGCGTCCAGATCGTCGAAGAGGTCGTCGCCGGCGACAACGCCGAGCTTCACCTTGTCCGCCACTCCGAGCTCGGCGGCGAGCGCTTCGACGGCAGCGGCGCACGCGTGCGGGTTCACCCCGCCGGCGTTGGCGATGATCGTGACGCCCTTCTCCATGCACGCCACCAGCACATCGCGCAGCTGGGTCAGGAAGTCGCCGGCATAGCCGAGCTCGGGCCGCTTGACCTTCTGCTTCTGCAGGATCGCCATCGTGACCTCGGCCAGGTAGTCCATGACGAGGTAGTCGATGGGGCCACCCTCGACCTGCCGGCGCGCAGCCGTGGGGTCGTCGCCCCAGAAGCCGCCGCAGTTGGCGATGACGATCTTCTCGGTCATGGGAGCCTCCGGATCCAGGTGGGGCATCCAGTAAACCAGCGTTAACTGGACCCGGGATCGCGGGCCCCTCCCGTGCTAGCGTGTTAGTGGCCAATCACATCGGTGCGCGGAGGGGGGCCTACGTGTCCACGGCGACCGAAGGTGCCCGCACACCCCGCCAGCGCGAACTGATCGCGGTGGCCACTCGCCTGTTCGCCGAAAACGGCTACCACGCAGTGGGAATCAACGAGATCAGCGGCGCACTCGGACTGACCGGGCCGGCGTTCTACCGGCACTATCCGAGCAAAGAGGCCCTGCTGGTCGCATGCCTGGACGACGCGATCACCGCGCACCTCGAAGCGGTCGCCGACGTCGTGCGTTCGGTCTCCGATCCGCGCGAGGCGCTGAAGGCCATCATCGCGAATCACGTCGATTTCGTGTTCGACCAGACGGCGAACATTCAGACCTGGCGGACCGAGTTCCGCAGCCTGCCCGAGCCCGACCGACGCCGATTGCGCTACCTCCAGCGGCTCTACACCGAAGAGTGGGTGCGGATCGTGCAGCGACTGCGGACGGATCTGGACATCGAACAGGTCCGCTCGATGTGCCAGGGGGCGGTCGCCCTGATCCAGTCCCCCACCGAGTACAGCAACACATTGCCGCGCGACGTCATCGGTCCGATGTTGGGCGACATGGCGTTGACCGCGCTGATCACCACGCCGGTGGCCCTGCTGCCCTCGTTCTGACCCTCGGAGATGGCGTCCCATCGAGTTAACGACTATAAACGTCGGGTCCGCCCCGGCGTCCAGGAGGCTCCCACGTGCCCATCTTGCGTTCGGAAGTCGATCTCTCCTCCGAGAACTACCTGAGCAACCGGGCGCACAACGCCGGGATGCTCAAACTCCTGGACGACCAGCTTGAGGTGGCGCGCGCCGGCGGCGGCGCGAAGTACATGGCCCGGCACCGCGAACGCGGCCGATTCACCTGCCGGGAACGGATCGACCTGCTGGTCGACCCCGGCTCCGCGTTCCTCGAGCTCTCCCCGCTCGCGGCCTGGGGCACCGACTTCACGGTCGGCGCCAGCGTCGTGACCGGCATCGGCGTGATCCACGGCGTCGAGTGCGTTTTCATCGCGAACGACGGCACGGTCAAGGGCGGCACGTCCAACCCCTACACGTGGAAGAAGATGCTGCGCGCGCTCCACATCGCGCGACTGAACCGGCTCCCGGTGATCAACCTCGTCGAGTCCGGCGGCGCCGACCTGCCAACCCAGGCCGACCTCTTCGTGCCTGCCGGCCAGCTCTTCCGCGACCTCACGCAGTTGTCGGCGATGGGTATCCCCACCGTCGCGCTGGTGTTCGGCAACTCCACCGCCGGCGGCGCGTACGTGCCGGGCATGTGCGACTACAACGTCATGATCGACAAACAGTCCAAGGTGTTCCTGGGCGGTCCGCCGCTGGTGAAGATGGCGACCGGGGAGGTCTCGACCGACGAGGAACTCGGCGGGGCCCGGATGCACTCCACGATCTCCGGCCTCTCCGACCACCTGGCGGTCGACGAGCGGGACGCCATCCGCCTCGGCCGGCAGATCGTGAAGAGCTGGAACTGGACGAAGCTGGGCCCGAAGCCGAAGCCGGCGATCGAGCCGCTGTACGACCCCGCAGAACTGCTGGGCATCGCCTCGGCCGATCTGCGCGTGCCCTTCAGTCCGTACGAGGTGCTGGCACGGCTGCTCGACGGGTCGGAGTTCGAGGAGTACAAGCCGGAGTACGGCACCTCCCTCGCCACCGGCTGGGGCACGTTGCACGGCTACCCCGTCGGCGTGCTCGCGAACAAGCAAGGCGTGCTGTTCGGCGAGGAGGCTCAGAAGGCCACCGAGTTCATCCAGAAGTCGAACCAGGTCGACACCCCACTGATCTTCCTGCAGAACACCACCGGCTACATCGTCGGCAAGTCCTTCGAGCAGGGCGGGATCATCAAGGACGGCGCCAAGATGATCAACGCCGTCTCGAACAGCACCGTTCCGCATCTCACCGTGTTGATGGGCGCTTCCTACGGCGCCGGCAACTACGGCATGTGCGGCCGGGCCTACGACCCACGCTTCCTCTTCGCCTGGCCGAACTCCCGCACCGCCGTGATGGGGCCTTCGCAGTTGGCCGGTGTGCTCTCGATCGTCGGCCGCGAGGCTGCGGCCGCCGCCGGCGTCGAGTTCGACGAGGAGAAGGACGCCGCGCGCACCGCGGCGATCGAAGCGCAGATCGAGCGGGAGTCCTACTCGTTCTTCATGAGCGGCAAGGTCTACGACGACGGGATCATCGATCCGGCCGACACCCGCACCGTCCTGGGTATCTCGTTGTCCGCGGTCCACAACAACGTCATCGAAGGACGCCGCGGTTACGGCGTCTTCCGCATGTAAGGGAGCGTCCTCGATGCAGAAGATTCTGATCGCCAACCGCGGCGAGATCGCCCGCCGTGTGATCCGGGCGGCGCGCGAACTGGGCATCCGCACCGCGGTCGTCTACTCCGACGCGGACGCCGACTCGCTGTTCGTCGCCGAGGCCGACGAGGCCGTCCGCCTTGAGGGCACCGCGGCGGCGGACACCTATCTCGTCAGCGACCTGATCCTGGAGGCGGCGGCGAAGGTCGGCGCGGATGCCGTGCACCCCGGATATGGCTTCCTTTCCGAGAACGCCGACTTCGCCGAGGCCTGCCTCTCGGCCGGGCTGATCTTCATCGGACCGCCGCCGGCCGCGATCCGCAGCATGGGCGACAAGGTCACCTCGAAAGAGATCATGGCCGCCAACGGCGTGCCGACCCTCCAGGGCGTGACCGTCACCGACGACGACGCGCAGGACCTGCAGGCCGCGCTCGCCGACATCGGCCTCCCCGCCATCGTCAAGGCTTCAGCCGGCGGTGGCGGGCGCGGCATGCGCATCGTCAACTCCCCCGAGGAACTGCTCGCCCAGGTGGAGAGCGCGCAGCGCGAGGCGAAGGCCGCGTTCGGCAACGGCACCGTCTTCATCGAGCGTTACCTCGCGCCGTCGCGACACATCGAGGTTCAGATCGTCGCGGACGACCACGGTCAGGTCGCCGCCCTGTTCGAGCGCGAGTGCTCCATCCAGCGTCGGCACCAGAAGGTCGTCGAGGAGGCGCCCTCGCCCGTCGTCGACGACGAGTGGCGCGCCCGGCTGATGGACGCCGCCGTGCAAGGCAGCCCGTGCGGTGGACTACCGGGGCGCCGGGACCGTGGAGTTCATCGCCGCGAATGACGGCACCTTCGCCTTCCTCGAGATGAACACCCGCCTGCAGGTCGAGCACCCGGTCACGGAGTGCATCACCGGCCTGGACCTGGTGCAGCTGCAGATCGCGGTGGCCCGCGGTGAGGCCCTTCCTCCCGAGGCGCTCGACCCCTCGATCACCGGGCACGCCATCGAGGTCCGGCTCTGCGCCGAAGATCCCGCGGCGGGGTATCTACCGGTGTCGGGCACGTTCGACCTCTTCGAGGTCGGCTCCCCTGACGGTAGCGACGGTATCCGCGTGGACACCGGCGTGACGTCCGGCTCGGAGGTCTCGCCGTACTACGACTCGATGGTGGCCAAGGTGATCGCGCACGGCGCCACGCGCAGTGCCGCCGCGGGGCGCCTGGCTGACGCCCTGTCACGCGCTCGCATCCACGGCGTCACCACGAACCGCGATCTGCTGGTCCGCATCCTGCGCAGCCCGCAGTTCCTCGCCGGAGACACCACGACGGACTTCCTGGAGCGTGTCGAGGGCCTCACTGAACCCCTCACCTCCGACGCGACGCACCGTTCGCACGCCGTCGTCGCCGCCATCGCCCTGGCCGCGCGCCGGGCCGCGGACCGCACGGTGCAGCCCGGGCTCCCGATCGGATGGCGCAACAACCGCGCCACCCTGGAGTCGATCGAGTTGAAGGGCGAAGGTGACCCGATCCGGGTCGCCTACAACCTGCAGCGCAGCGTCCCGGTGATCGAGATCGACGGCGAACCCGTTGCAGTGGAGATTCACGCCGCGGACGCCCGGTCGGTCGATGCCACCATCGGCGGCGTCCGACGGCGCTACCGGGTGCATCTCACCGGAACTTCCGGCACGGATGGCGCCCTGATCGACGGGGTCGGCGGTGCTTCGGCCTTCGCCGTGGTCGACCCGCTGCCCGCCCCGGGGTCGAGCGTCCCCGCCGGCGGACTGGTCGCCCCGATGCCGGGCGCGGTGCTCCGGATCCTGGTCGCCGAGGGCGACGTGGTCGCCGCCGGAACACCCCTGATGGTGATGGAGGCGATGAAGATGGAACACACCATCACCAGCCCCGCCGACGGTGTGGTGTCCGCCCTGAACGTGACCGCGGGAACCCAGGTGGAGCGCGGCGCCGTTCTTGTGGAACTGAGCAACCCCACGGAATCCTGACGACGGCTCAGGATTCTCGACTTCGAGGAAGGCTCCGCCATGAAGGAATTGGTCTTCGCCCGTACCTTGCTGCCCGCCTGGCAACGGGGGGCGGACGAGGTCGGCTTCATCAACGCCGCCACCGGCGAGCAGCGGACCTTCGGCGAGCACGCGGACCGCGTCTCCCGGCTCTGCGACGCGGTCGCGACGCAGCTCGGGGTCACTCCTACCGACCGGGTGGCCGTGCTCGGCATGAACAGCATGGAGTACCTCGAGCTCTGGCACGCCGGCTTCCTCGGCGCCTTCGTGGTGAATCCGCTGAACCTGCGGTTCTCCCCGGAAGAGCTCATCTACGTCCTGCAGGACGCGGAGAGCACCGTCTGTTTCGTCGATTCCACCTTTGCCCCGTTGATCTCCAAGATCCGGGACGCGGCCGGCTTGAAGCACGTCGTCCTGATGGGCGGCGGCGAGGGCGAGGCCGACTTCCGCCACGAGGACCTGCTGGCCGCCGCGGAGCCGCGGTGGCCGGAGGTGCCGGAGGAGGACGATCTCTGCGTCGTCATGTACACGGGCGGCACGACCGGCCGGCCCAAGGGCGTCATGCTCGACCAGCGCGCGGAGGTGCTGAACCAGTACCACATTGCGATGGCGGTGCCGTGGGAGCCGGGCGACGCGTACATCATCTCGACGCCGCTGTTCCACGGGGCGACCATGCTCGGCGTCGTCGGGGCAGCGATGTTCGGTGTGCCCGTCGTCATCCAGCCCATGTTCGAACCGGCCGGTTTTCTGGCGGCCTGCGAGAAGTACAACTGCACCGTCACGGTGCTGGTCCCGACCATGATCGGCATGGTGGTCAATCACCCCGAGTTCGCGCCCGAGCGCATGGCCTCGCTCAAGCGCCTGATCTACGGCGCCTCGCCGATGCCGAAGTCGCTGCTGGAGAAGCTGCTCACACTGTTGCCCGGCACGCGGCTCTACCAGGGCTACGGCATGACCGAGGCGGCCACCATCCTGACCTTCTTCACCGACGCGGACCACCGTGAGGGGTCGCGCCTCGGCTCCTGCGGCCGCGCGGTGCCCGGCACCGAGCTGAAGATCGTCGACGAGAACGGCAACGACCTGCCGCCCGGTTCGGCCGGCGAGGTCTACGCCCGCGGCGGCAACTTCATGCAGGGCTACCTCAAGCTGCCCGAGGAGACCGCGAAGGCCCTCCAGGACGGCTGGTACGCCAGCGGCGACGTCGGTTATCTCGACGACCAGGGCTACCTGTTCCTGGTCGACCGCGCCAAGGACATGATCATCTCCGGCGGCGAGAACATCTACTCGGTCGAGGTCGAGAACGCGATCGCCTCGCACCCGGAGGTCATCCAGGTCGCGGTGATCGGCATCCCGAGCGAGCAGTGGGGCGAAGCCGTTCACGCCATCTGCGTGGTGGCGGAGAGCTCGACCCTCACCGCGGACGACATTCTCACCCACGCGCGGCAGTCGATCGGCGGTTACAAGGTCCCGCGCTCGGTCGATTTCCGGACCGACCCGCTGCCGCTGTCCGGCGCCATGAAGGTCCTGAAGAAGGACCTGCGCGCGCCGTTCTGGGAAGGCAAGGACCGCGCGATTAACTAGCGCGCATTCACATGCGGGCCTAGGGTGTACGCGGGAGTGATAACCGCTCGAGAGGACCGCTCATGGTCGCGCAGTCGACGATCGACAACGACAGCCCGGAACGCGCCCTGCTGCGCAAGAGCGTGGCTCAGGCCGTCGCCCCGTTCGGCGGCGGCTACTTCCGTGAGAAGGCCGGCAGCGGGGAGCCGACGCACGAACTGTGGGCCGCCGTGGTCAAGGGCGGCTTCACCTCGGTCAACCTGCCCGAGGAGTTCGGCGGCGGCGGGGGCGGGCTGTCCGAGCTCGCCGTCGTCTGCGAGGAGATCGCCACCGGCGGGGCTCCCCTGCTCCTGATGGTCGTGCACTCCGCGATCTGCGGCCCGGTCATCGCCGAGTTCGGGACGCCGGAACAGCGCGCGGAGTGGCTGCCCCGCTGGACCGAGCCGGACTTCCGGATGTGTTTCGCGATCACCGAGCCGGACGCCGGCTCGAACTCGCACAACCTGTCCCTGCGGGCGACGCAGCAGCCCGACGGAGACTGGGTGCTCAACGGTGCGAAGATCTACATCTCCGGCGTCGACGAGTCCCAGGCCATGCTCGTCGTGGCGAAGATCGGCACCGACGAGAAAACCGGCAAGGGCCAGCTCGCCCTGTTTCTCGTCGACACGGACGCACCCGGGCTCGGCAAGTCCCACATCCCGACCGAGCTGGTCCTGCCGGAGAAGCAGTTCCTGCTCAGCTTCGACGACGTCCGGGTCCCGGCCAATCGTGTCGTCGGGAACCCCGGCGACGGCCTGAAGCAGATCTTTCACGGGC
Source organism: uncultured Actinomycetota bacterium (assembly GCA_963756785.1). Taxonomy (GTDB): domain Bacteria; phylum Actinomycetota; class Actinomycetes; order Sporichthyales; family Sporichthyaceae; genus Sporichthya. The sequence goes on along the minus strand of CAVWPF010000007.1, from coordinate 244,425 downwards.
TCAATCCGGAACGGATCACGGGTGCAGCCCTGTGCAACGGCATCAGCCGCCACGTCCTCGACAAGGCCGTCCGCTACGCCAACGAGCGGGTGGTCTGGAAGGCACCGATCGGCAGCCACCAGGGCGTCGCCCACCCGCTCGCGGAGTCGAAGATTCAGCTCGAGCTCGCCCGTCTCATGACCTACCGGGCCGCGGAGCTCTACGACACGCGCGCCGACGCCGGCGAGGCCGCCAACATGGCGAAGTTCGCCGCGGCCGACGCGGCGATGAAGTGCGTCGACCAGGCGATCCAGACCCACGGCGGCAACGGCCTCGCGACCGAGTACGGCGTGGCTCACCTCTGGGGCCTGGCCCGCCTGATCAAGGTGGCCCCGGTCAGCCGCGAGATGATTCTCAACCACATCGCGCAGCACAGCCTGGGGCTGCCGCGCAGCTACTAGGTAGGGCTGCGTGCGCGGGCTCAGGCCGCGCGCGACGGCGGGGCCACTGCCTCGCCGCCCGGGAGCAGCGCACCGCCGTCGTCGAACACGATCACGCCGTTGCAGAGCAGATTCCAGCCCTGTTCGGGGTGCGGGGCGGCAACCAGAGCGTTCAGACGCTCCCGCGCTGACGGCGGCGGACAGCGGGGGACGTGGCTGCACCCGTGTTCCGCTGAGATTGACCGCACCAGAGAGTTCTGCATTGCCCGTCACCTCGTTCGTCCGCTTCAGCAACTCTGCTCGATGCAACCATTGCAGTCCCGGGGCGACCGATCCGCAGGAGTAGTGGGCTACTCCCCGTTCCCGACTGCGGCAACGGCTGGACAGACGAGAGCCCCGATCGCGATGTCGACGATCGGGGCTCTGACAAGCGCCACTGACGTAGCGTCAGGCCAGCTTGCGCAGAATCTTCTTGTCGCGCTCGCTGTACGGCGGATACATGAGCTTGAGGTCGGGCTTGGTCGGCATCCGCAGCGTCGCCTTGCGGTGGGAGAACGCCTCGTAGCCCCACTTGCCGTGGTACGCGCCCATGCCGGAGTACCCGACGCCGCCGAACGGCAGCTGCGGCGCGAGCACGTGCATCGCGATGTGGTTGGCGACGGCGCCGCCGCACGGGACCTCGGTGAACAGCCGCGAGATCTCGGCCTTCGACTTGCTGAAGATGTAGGCCGCGAGCGGCTTCTCGCCCTCGTTGATGATGGAGATCGCGTGGTCGAGGGAGTCGACGTCGAGAATCGGCAGGATCGGGCCGAAGATCTCGCCCTGCATCACCGACGAGGTGCGCTCCGGGTTGATCAGGACCGTCGGTTCCATCGCGATCGCGACGGCATCGGTGGCGCCGCCGGTCTCGGCCTGCTGTCCCTCCAGCATTCCGGAGAGGCGCTGGAACTGACGCTCGTTGACGATGCGCTGCTTGTCCGGCGCCCCGGCGCGGAAGTCGGTCATCGCCTTCTTCAGCTCGGCGGCGAACTGCTCGCGGACGCTCTTCTCGACCAGCAGGTAGTCCGGAGCCACGCACGTCTGGCCGGAGTTGAGCAGCTTGCCGAAGGCGATGCGGCGGGCCGCGACGGCGAGGTCGGCGTTCTTCGTCACGACGACCGGGCTCTTGCCACCGAGCTCGAGGACGACCGGGGTCAGGTGGGGAGCACACGCCTCGGCGATCTTGCGGCCGATCTCGGTGCCGCCGGTGAAGAAGACCAGATCCATCTTCTGGTCGATGATCTGTTGCGTGATGCGGGCGTCGCCCTCGAGCACCGCGATCGCCTCGGAGTCCAGGAACTCCGGGATCAGCCGCGCCAGCAGAGCCGAGGTCGCGGGCGCGTGCTCGGACGGCTTGACGACGCAGCAGTTGCCGGCCGCCACGGCGGCGACCAGCGGGCTCAAGGTCAGATAGAACGGGTAGTTCCACGGGCCGATCACCAGGACGGTGCCGAGGGGCTCGTAGCGGTAGGCGGCCTTGCCCGGCATCAACGCGAGGGGCACGCCGGTGCGGGTGGGCTTCATCCACTTCTTGAGGTGCTTGAGCGCGTACTCCGCCTCACCGACGGTGGAGGCGATGTCCCCGAACCACGTCTCGTGCGGCGTCCGGCCGAGATCCGAGGCCAGCGCCTCGGCCAACTCGGACTCCCGCTCGCTCACGAGCCGGACGATTCCTTCGAGCTGACGCTTGCGCCATTCCAAGGGCAGGGTCCGCCCCGTCTTGTGCACCGCGCGCAGCCGGGCGACGGTGTCAGCGGCCAGGGCAGCGCCCGGAGTCCGGTGTCGAGGTCTCGGCGGACCGATCGGCGACTGAGGTCATGAAATCCATCCTCGGATAGGCACTGGGAGCCAGGTTAAACGGTTAGCGTGCCGCATGGCTTTGGACCGGGCTGCGGCCTTTCGGACTGACCGAACCCACATTCTGGCCCTGTTGCGCGATCTGAGCGACTCCGAGTGGGCGGCGCCGAGCAAGGGCGACGGCGGGGCGGTGCGCGACGTCGTCTCCCACCTGGGCGCCGCGTGCCACGGCACGTTCACCCCCTGGGTGCTGAAATTGCTGGCGGGCCGGGACATCGAGGCCGCGAACGACCGGGACGCCGAGCGGCGCCGGTCCCGGGAGCCCGCCAGATTGCTGCGCGAGTACGAGGTGTGGGGCAAGCGAGTCGAGCCGGCGCCCATCGAGTTTCGGCTGGCCGGCTTCGGCGGTGGGACCTGGACGGTGTCGCCCGGCAGCAAGCGGGTGAAGGCGACCGCCGGGAGCACCGAGACCGCTGGGGAGACCCTCGAAGGGCCGGCGGCGAGCTTCCCGATCTGGGGCACCGCACGGGAACCGTGGCGCGAGGCCGGGGTCGCTCTCAAGGGCGACGACGAGCTCGGCACCCGGTTCCTCGATTCTCTGCGCATCATCTGACGTCCCGTCTCCTTCCGTCCCTCCCGCCGAAAGGGCGAGTCCGTGGCCGCCTCCATGTCCGACCTCGTCACCGATCTCGCCGCCGAGACCGAGGTGATCGAACAGCTGCTCGCCGGCCGATCCGCAGAGACCTGGGGGCTGCCGACACCCGCGGAGGGTTGGCTGATCCGGGATCAGATCTCCCACCTGGCGTACTTCGACGAGGCCGCGACCACGGCCGTGTCGGAGCCAGGGCGGTTCCGCACCGAGGCGGCGACACACATCGCGGAGGGGATGGACTTCCCGGACCGCCTGGTGCTGGAGCACCGCTCGCTGTCGATCTCGCAGCTGCACGCCTGGTTCCGCCGGGCCCGGCTGGCCCTGATCACCGAGACCGGGGAGCGCGACCCCAAGGAGCGGGTGCCCTGGTACGGGCCGGCGATGAGCCTCGCCTCCTGCGTGACCGCACGGATCATGGAGACCTGGGCCCACGGGCAGGACATCGCCGACGCGCTCGGGGTGGCTCGCGAGCCGTCGATGCGGCTGCGGCACGTCGCCCACATCGGCGTGGGTGCCCGGGCCTACAGCTTCGGCGTCCGCAGGCTCGAGGTGCCGGTGGAACCGATCCGGGTCGAGTTGCTGGCCCCCGACTCCTCGACGTGGAGCTGGGGCCCGGCGGATGCTGCGGACCGCGTCGCCGGCGACGCGCTCGACTTCTGCCTGCTCGTCACCCAACGCCGGCACCGCGACGAGGTGCAGCTCGAGGTCGCCGGTCCGGCCGCCGAGGCCTGGATGTCGGTGGCGCAGGCGTTCGCGGGCGCCGCCGGACCTGGCCGGCCGGCGCCGGTCCGCTAGTAGGAGATCGGCGGGTCCGCGGCGGGCTCGATGTCGGAGTCGACATCGGAGTCGGAATCCTCCGAGCTCGAACCGGCCGAGGGCGAGGGCGAGCCGCTGGTCTGCGGGGAGCCTGACCCCGGGAAGCGCTCGAGGTAGGCGTCGGCGGTCTCGGAGACCGTGTCGGCGGCCTCCTGGGCCTTCGCCTTCTCGTCGGCGTCCTTCACACCCATCAGGAGCGTGAGGGCGTCGTTCAGCTTCGAGTACGCCGCCTCGTCGTTCGCCTTGACGGCGCCGAGGATGCTCTCCCAGATCGTGAGCACCCGCTCCTGCGCCTCGGTGGTCGCGGCCGCATCGGTGCCGAGCTTCGCGACGACGTCATCGACGAAGTCGTCGAGCAGACGGAAGCCGTCCGCGACCTCCGCCGGCGCGGCGCGCACGTCCTCGGGTTTGAGGTTGCCGAACTCGGTCGCGGCCTGGCCGTTGGACTCGTCCTGCGGACCGTCGTCACCGCAGGCCGCCGTACCGGTCAGCAACGCTGCCGTCAGGACGATCCCCGCCACCCTTCGCATCCGGGCAGCGTACCGAGCGCGCCGCCCGCGAAGGGTCAACGCCGCGATCCGGCCTCGTGCATTCCGCGCAGTTCACGCTTCAGCTCCCGGATCTCGTCCCGGAGCCGTGCCGCCAGCTCGAACTGCAGCTCGGCCGCGGCGGTGTGCATCTGGGCGGTGAGCTGCTGGATCAGGTCGGCCAGGTCGGCCGCCGGGAGATCGGCGAGGTCGGAGGCGTGCCGGCCCACCTCGGAGCCGGCCTTGGAGCTGACCTTCGAGGACAGACCGGGCACCGGCGCCTTGCCGCGGCTGCGCTGGCGGCCCGCTCCCCCGATCAGCTCGGCGGTGTCGGCGTCCTCGCGGGCGATCGAGTCGAGGATGTCGCCGATCTTCTTCCGCAACGGCGTCGGGTCGATGCCGTGCTCGGTGTTGTAGGCGACCTGCTTGGCGCGCCGCCGGTTGGTCTCGTCGATCGCCTTGGCCATCGACGGGGTGACGGTGTCCGCGTACATGTGGACCTGGCCGGACACGTTGCGGGCCGCGCGCCCGATGGTCTGGATCAGCGACGTCCCGGAGCGCAGGAAGCCTTCCTTGTCCGCGTCGAGGATCGCGACGAGCGAGACTTCGGGCAGGTCCAGTCCCTCGCGGAGCAGGTTGATACCGACCAGCACGTCGTAGACGCCCTGGCGGAGCTCGCTGAGCAACTCGACCCGGCGCAGGGTGTCCACCTCGGAGTGCAGGTAGCGGACGCGCACGCCGAGATCGAGCAGGTAGTCGGTCAGGTCCTCGGACATCTTCTTGGTCAGCGTCGTGACCAGGACCCGTTCGTTCTTCTCGGCCCGGATCCGGATCTCGTGCACGAGGTCGTCGATCTGGCCCTTGGTCGGCTTCACCACGATCTCCGGGTCGATCAGGCCGGTCGGCCGGATGATCTGCTCGACCACGCCGTTACCGCGCGACAGCTCGTACGGGCCCGGCGTGGCAGAGAGATAGACCGTCTGCCCGATCCGCTCGACGAACTCCTCCCACCGCAGCGGCCGGTTGTCCATCGCCGAGGGCAACCGGAAGCCGTGGTCGACGAGGGTGCGCTTGCGCGACATGTCGCCCTCGTACATCGCGCCGATCTGAGGCACCGTCACGTGCGACTCGTCGATGACGAGCAGGAAGTCGTCCGGGAAGTAGTCGAGCAGCGTGTGCGGCGGGGTCCCGGCCCCGCGGCCGTCGATGTGCCGGGAGTAGTTCTCGATGCCGGAGCAGAAACCGACCTGGCGCATCATCTCGATGTCGTAGGTCGTGCGCATGCGCAACCGCTGCGCCTCCAGCAACTTGCCCTGCTTCTCCATCTTGGCGAGCTGGTCCTGGGCCTCGAGCTCGATGCCCGCAATCGCGCGCTCCATGCGCTCCGGGCCGGCGACGTAGTGGGTGGCCGGGAAGACGTGGATGCTTGAATTCTCCGCGATCACCTCGCCGGTCAACGGGTGCAGCGTCATCGCCCGTTCGATCTCGTCGCCGAAGAACTCCAGGCGCAGCGCCAGCTCCTCGTAGACCGGGAAGATCTCGAGGGTGTCGCCCCGGACCCGGAACGTGCCGCGGGTGAAGGACAGGTCGTTGCGGGTGTACTGCATGGTGACGAGCTGGCGGAGCAGGGTGTCCCGGTCGACCTCGTCGCCGACGTTGAGCCGGATCATCCGGTCGACGTATTCCTGGGGCGTGCCGAGACCGTAGATACAGGACACGCTCGCCACGACGATGACGTCGCGGCGGGTCAGCAGCGAGTTGGTCGCCGAGTGCCGCAGCCGCTCGACCTCGTCGTTCACCGACGAGTCCTTCTCGATGTAGGTGTCCGTCTGCGGGACGTAGGCCTCGGGCTGGTAGTAGTCGTAGTAGGAGACGAAGTACTCCACCGCGTTGTTCGGCAGCAGGTCCCGGAACTCGTTGGCCAGCTGAGCGGCCAGGGTCTTGTTCGGCGCCATCACCAGGGTCGGGCGCTGCAGCTCCTCGACGAGCCAGGCCGTCGTGGCCGACTTGCCGGTACCGGTCGCCCCGAGCAGGACGACGTCCTTCTCGCCGGCCCGGACCCGGCGGGCCAGGTCCGCGATGGCGGCCGGCTGGTCGCCGGAGGGCGAGAAGTCGCTGATCACGCGAAATGGCGCGGTCGTCCGCTCAAGATCAGTCGTGGGTCTCACACGCTCACCGTACGTTCCGGGACCGACAACGGCGCCGGGCCGAGGCTCGGACCAGGCTCGGACCAGGCCGGCGTTTCACGGCGGGTACCACACGCCGTGTCCTTTTAGTTGGTGGATGGGCGATTCGTGCCCCATTATCAGGGCACTTCGGAGATACATGTTCACCCAGGTCCCCGGTGCCCTGTTACTCCCATCGCTGCGTACGCCGAAACGCCCTTCGGCCGAGGAGTCATCATGACCACTGCCACCCGCACCGCCGGACGCGCGGCCGTCCTCACCGGCGCCCTCGCCGCGACCCTCGCCTTCCCTGGGGTCGCCTTCGCCGGCGACGCGCCGGGCAACAACGGCACGCTCAAGGTGCACGGGCCCAACACCCCGTTCGAGGTGCGCGCCAACGAACCGAAGCAGGTCTGCCGGTTCTACCTGGCCGGGTTCGGATTCGACTCGAATCAGGTCGTCAACTACCGCTTCAACGTCCAGGGCGGTGCCAACAACGGCGACCCCGCGGGCAACCCGGGCTCGTTCACGGTGGGTCCCACCGGGAACAACCCGACCGGTGACGGCCGGACTCCGGTCCTCGAGCCCGACGTCCACGGGCTGTCGAACGGCAAGTACAAGGTCACCGGCACCACCAACGACGGTTCGAAGACCAAGGTCTTCACCGTCGAGTGCGACGACGTTCCCGGCGTGCCGACCCCCACCCCGACCCCCGGTGGCGGCGGCGACCCCGACCCGACCCCCGGCGGCGGCGGTGACCCGGATGACGGCGGTGTCGGCGGCGTCGGCAACCCGGATGACGAGGGCACGCCCCCGGTCGGCGGCGTGGCCACCGGCGGCGGCGGCCTGGCCGGCGCCACCTCGGTGGACGTGACGCTCCCGCTGCTGATGACCGCGGTCACCGGCCTCGCGCTCGCCACGATCCCGCTCCGCCGGCGGCGCTCGGAGTGATCCGAAGGCCTTCTGCGTGATCAACCGAACCCGCAGCACCCCGACCGCCCACCGGCCACGCCGGTGGGCGGTCGCCGCTGCGCTCCTCCCGCTCCTCCTGCTGCCGGCCGCCTGCGGCGGCTCGGCGGAGCCCGCGGCGGGTGACGTCGCCGTGCCGCCGCCGGCGTCGACGCCGCCCACGTCGACGCCGGCAGCCACGACGGCGGCGGTCCCCGGCCTCGATGTCGCCACCCCCGCCCGGGTGCGGGTAGCACGATTGAAGATCGACGCCTCGCTCCAACCCCTGGACCTCGGGAAGGGCGGGGAGCTCGTGCCGCCGGACTACGGCCGGGCCGGGTGGTACGAGGCCGGCCCCGAGCCCGGGGAGATCGGGCGGGCCGTGATCGCCGGGCACGTCGACTCGAAGACCGGGCCCGACGTGTTCGCCGCCCTGAAGGGCGCGCGACCCGGGGACCGCATCCGGGTGATCCTCCGGGACCGCTCGGTGGTGACCTTCGTCGTGCAGTCGGTCGAGGTCCACCCGCGAAACAGGTTCCCGACCGCGCGCGTGTACGGCAGCAACGGCAAGCAGGCCGAACTCCGCCTCGTCACCTGCACCGGAAAGTACGACCGCGCCCGGGGCGGCTACCAGGACAACGTGGTCGTCTTCGCGCGCGCCGTGACGTGACCGACCGCTGAACTGACCGCTTCGACCTCAGGCGATGCCGAGTTCCGCGTACACCGCCGCCTCCACGCCCATCGAGGTCATGACGACGCCCTCGTCGAAGAACGGCAGCACCTGGGTGAGCAGCATCCCGCCGACCCCGGCGGAGCGGTCGATCCAGTAGTAGAGGTTGAAGATGCCGGCCCAGTCGCCGGTCCCGGCCCGGCGGGCTCCGGGGACGTCCTCCAGCACGAGGTGGAAGCCCAGGCCCCAGCTCTCGGCGAACGGGAACGGCGGGACGTCGTTGAGCAGCTCGGGGACCGTCGACACGATGCCTTCGGTCGGCATCGGGACGCCGTTCAACTGGTCGCTGAAGGCGAGCTCGACGGTCTCCTCCTTCAGGATCCGGTTGCCGTCCAGTTCGCCGCCCCGCAGCATCGCGCGCAGGAACCGTCCGTACGCCTCTGCCGTGCCGTACAGCCCGTGCCCGCCGGAGAAGTACTCCGGCGTCTCGGCGAGCTCCAGCGGGGTCTCCACGAGCCCGCCGTCCGGGGTCCGTGCGTAGACCGGCATCATCCGGTCGCGCTGCTCGGAGGTGGGCGCGAACGTCACGTCGGTCATGCCGAGCGGGCCGAGGACGTGCTCGGCGAGGTAGGCGTCGAAGGACTGGCCGCTGACCTGCTCCACGAGCAGGCCGAGCCAGTCGGTGTTGGTGCCGTAGTCCCAGACGCCGCCGGGGTCCCGCGACAGCGGGATCTCCGTCAGGGCCGCCCGCTCCCCGGACAGCACGTCGGCGACGCCGCTCACGCTGTGGAACTTCGCCACGGCGGGGTTGGTGAAGAAGTACGTCAGTCCGGACGAGTGGGTGAGCAGCTCACGGACGAGCGGCGAGCGCGCCGGGGGACGGAGGATCGGGGTGTCGCCGTCGAAGCCGTCGAGCACCTGGAGCTTGGCGAACTCCGGCAGCAGCGCGGTGACCTCGTCGTCCAGGGACATCTTCCCCTGCTCCACGAGCTGCAGCGCGGCGACGCTCGCCAGCGCCTTGGTGCAGGAGGCGTAGCGGAACATCGTCGAGGCGTCCACGGGCCCGCCGCTCGCACGCAGCGAGCCGGCGGTGCCGGAGTAGAGCGTCCCCTCGCGGTCGACGACCACGACGGCGACGCCGGGGACGACCCCCTCGGCGACGGCGTTGGACAGGATGGCGTTCAGGGTGCTCGCGTCGAAGGACATGCCGGGTAGTCAACCGAACCCGGCGCCGCGGCGCCAGACTCAGGAGGACTTCCGGCGCCCGCGCCCCGTCCGATGCTGCTGTGTCCCGGCGGTCGTCGCCGGAACCGGCGGCAGGGAGGCCTCGTCGTCGTGGCCGTCGCCCTCCGGGTGGGCCGGGTGACCGTCGTGCGAGGAGACGTCGACGACGGCCTTCTCGGCGGGACGGAAGCCCTTGCGCAGCACCTTGATGGAGGTTTTCTCGCCCCGGCGGAGCTTGAACTCCATGAAGACGCCGTTGTTGGTGGTCTTCTGCTCGTAGAGCACGCCCTCGGGATTCGCCTCACCGATGAGCGTGTAGGTGCCCGTGGGCAGTCCGCCCAGGCTCACGTACTGGCCCGGCAGGCGCCAGTCGTAGAAGTCACCCCAGCCGACCGAGAGGCCCATCGAGAGCCGGGTCGAGGTCTTCTTCCCGCAGCCCGAGCGCAGGAAGACGGGCCGCTTGGGCTGGCCCTCGCGCGCCGGCCGGCGCACGTTGTCGTAGATGCAGAAGCCGATCTTGCGTGCGCGCCGCTTGTCCTCCTCGACCCGGTTGCCGTCGGCGTCGACCAGGTACATGCGGTACCGCACGATGTCCCGCAGGTGCTGGTGGGAGTGGCCGTCGCCCGCGTAGACCGTCCCGATCGGGAGCATGCGCCAGGTCCAGTGGCCGTTCATCAGCCGGACCCGCTGGGCCACTGCGAACTTGCCCCGCGGCTTGTCCCGCTTGGCGCGGACCTTCATCTCGTGCGTCCCGTAGTTCAGCAGGGTGCTGGAGAACCGCAACTGCAGGCGCTTCTCCGCGGTCCGCACCAGACGCAGGTCGGCCACCCCGCCGAGGCGGAGATCGGGCAGGAACCGGGGATCGATGTCGTCGCCGGCGGGCTCCGCCGTGACCGCGGCGGGCGTCGGCGTGGGCGTCCGGGTCGGGTCCGGCGCGACGGGCAGCAGCGGGGCGGACGGGGTGGAGGTCGGGGTGGGCGACGGGGTAGAGGTGGGGTCCGGCGTCGGCGTCGGCTCCTCGGCGGCAAAGGCGGCCGAGCTGCTCTCGTCGAGCGCGAGCGCGGCCGGGGCGCACAGGCTCACCGCCAGCACGCTGACGGCACCCGAGATCAACCGATTACGCCGAGACATTGCACCGCTCCAAATTTCGAGGCGGCCGCATCACTGGTTGTCGGTGATCATCCCGGCGCCGACTGTGACGTTTGTGCCCTCATCCACCAGGATAAATCCCCCGGTGGTCCGGTTCTTGCCGTAGTCATCGACGAACAAAGGGGCCGTGGTGCGCAGCCGCACCCGGCCGATGTCGTTCAAACCCAGTTCGCCCGTCGTCTCGTCGCGGTGCAGCGTGTTGATGTCGAGGCGGTACTGGAGGTCCTTCACGAGGGCACGCGCAGTCCGCGTGGTGTGTTTGATCGACAGCTTCATCCCCGCGCGCAGCGGCTCGTTGGCCATCCAGCAGACCATCGCGTTGATGTCCTGCGTGGCCGTCGGCATGTTGTTCGGACGGCAGAGCATGTCACCGCGGCTGATGTCGAGGTTGTCCTTCAGCCGGACCACGACCGACATCGGCGCGAACGCCTGATCCACCGGTCCGTTCAGCGATTCGATGGACTCGATCGTGGTCGAGAAGCCGCTGGGCAGCACGGTGACGGTGTCGCCGGGCTTGAGCACACCGCCGGCGACCTGGCCGGCGTAGCCGCGGTAGTCGTGGTGCTCCTTGGTCTGCGGCCGGATCACGTACTGCACCGGGAAGCGGACGTCGATCAGGTTGCGGTCCGAGGCGACGTGCACCGTCTCCAGGTGGTGCAGCAACGAGGATCCGGCGTACCAGGGCGAGGCGGCCGAGCGTTCGACGATGTTGTCGCCGTTGAGCGCCGAGACCGGAATCGTGACGAGGTCGCGGATGCGCAGGCGGGCGGCGAAGGCCGTGAACTCGGCGTGGATGCGGTCGAAGACGGCCTGGTCCCAGTCGACGAGGTCCATCTTGTTCACCGCCACGACCACGTGCGGCACCTGCAGCAGCGAGGCGAGGAACGCGTGCCGTCGCGACTGCTCGACCAGGCCGTTGCGGGCGTCCACCAGGATGATCGCGAGGTCGGCCGTGGAGGCCCCGGTGACCATGTTGCGGGTGTACTGGATGTGCCCCGGGGTGTCGGCGATGATGAACTTGCGCTTCGGGGTCGCGAAGTAGCGGTAGGCGACGTCGATCGTGATGCCCTGCTCACGCTCGGCACGCAGGCCGTCGGTGAGCAGCGCGAGGTCGGTGTACTCGCGGCCCTTGTCGCGGCTGACCTTCTCGACGTGCTCGAGCTGGTCCTCGAAGATCGACTTGGTGTCGTAGAGCAGCCGGCCGATCAACGTCGACTTACCGTCGTCGACCGAGCCGGCGGTGGCGAACCGAAGAAGGTCCATTTAGAAGTAGCCCTCCTTCTTGCGGTCTTCCATTGCTGCTTCGGTCGCGCGGTCGTCGCCGCGCGTGGCGCCGCGTTCGGTCTGTCGGGTGGCGCCGACCTCCTCGATGATCGCGTGGACGTCGCGCGCGTCGGAGCGCACCGCCGCGGTCAGCGTCGCGTCGCCGACGGTGCGGTAGCGAACGGTCGCGGTGAAGGTCTCCTCACCCTCGCGCGGGCGGCAGAACTCGTTGTTGGCCATCAGCATCCCGTCGCGCAGAAACACCTCGCGCTCGTGCGCGTAGTAGATCGGCGGGAGCGCGACGTTCTCCTCGGCGATGTAGTGCCAGATGTCGAGCTCGGTCCAGTTGGAGAGCGGGAATACCCGGATGCTCTCGCCCGCGTGGATACGGCCGTTGTAGAGGTTCCAGAGTTCCGGCCGCTGGTTCTTCGGGTCCCACTGACCGAACTCGTCGCGGAAGGAGAAGATCCGCTCCTTCGCCCGTGCGCGCTCCTCGTCGCGGCGCGCGCCGCCGAACAGCGCGGTGAAGCGGTGCTTCTCGCAGGCCTCCAACAGCACCGGGGTCTGGATCCGGTTCCGCGAGCCGTTCGGCTCCTCCCGGACCAGACCGCGCTCGATCGCGTCCGGCACCGAGGCGACGATCAACTGCACGCCGAACCGCTCCACCTCGGCGTCACGGAAGGCCAGCACCTCAGGAAAGTTGTGTCCGGTGTCGATGTGCATGACGGGGAAGGGAATCCGCGCCGGGGCGAAGGCCTTGGCCGCCACGTGCAGCATCACCGCGGAGTCCTTGCCGCCGGAGAACAGCAGACACGGCCGCTCCATCTCCGCCGCCACCTCGCGGACGATGTGCACGGACTCCGACTCCAGCACCCGCAACTGGCTGAGCTGGTAGTCGTTCGACGCGATGGTTCGCTCACTCATTGGGGAATTCTCCCGTGTCCGTGCCCGGGGTGTGGCGGCCGGGTCACTCCCCCGGTCCTGACGCGGCGGCGATGGCCGCGAGCAGCGGCGCCGCCAGCTCGGCCCGGGCGATCACCAGGTCGGGCAGCAGCGGGTCCGGACGGTTGTAGCGGAGCGGAGAGCCGTCGAGGCGGCTGGTGTGCACACCCGCGCCGCGCGCGACCGCGACCGGGGCCGCGGAGTCCCACTCGTACTGCCCACCGCCGTGCACGTAGGCGTCGACCTCGCCGAGGACGACGGCGGTCACCTTGTAACCCGCCGAGCCCATCGGGACCAGCTCGGCGCCGAGGGCCTCGGCCACCGCCACCGCCACCGCGGGGGGCCGGGTGCGGCTGACCGCGATGCGGATCGGGCCGTCGGCCGGCTCGGGCACGACCTGACCGGACGACCCCAGCACGAGCCCGCGGCCGGGAAGAGCGACCGCACCGACCGTCAGGTCTCCCTCCGGCCCGGCCGATCGTTCCCAGAGGGCGACGTGAACGGCCCAGTCGTGTCGGCCCTCGCCGAACTCGCGGGTCCCGTCGAGCGGGTCGACGATCCACACGCGGTCCGCGCCGAGGCGGATCGGATCGTCCTTCGCCTCCTCGGACAGCACGGAGTCGTCGGGTCGTGCGACGGTCAGCCGCGCCGCGAGCAGCTCCTGCGCGGCGGCGTCGCCGGCCTTGCGGAGTTCCGCCTCGTCACCGCTCCATCCGGCGCGCAGTTGTGTGAGCCGCTCCCCCGCGGCCGCGGCGAGTTCCCGCGCCAACTCGAGATCGGACTGGCCCTGCTCGCTCCCCGGATTCACCTCCTCAGCGTACGGGGCTGTCCGGGACGTTCCGCGGGATCGCCCTGGCCGTCGGTGGGACAAGCCGGCAGGTGAACAGCAATGAAACCAACTCCCAGCGCGCCAGATTGAGAATCAGGTGAGATCGCCGGGTCCTGCATTGACACCGGGCCGCGGTCGGACGCAAGGTCCGAGACATGGCCGACCGCGCGGACGTTGTCCCGCTGCGCCGCCGCGCCCCGGAATTTCCCGAACCGGCGGAGTTCTTCGCCGACGCCGCCGACCCGGACCGCGCCCTGAGCGTCGCCTGGTCGCCGGACGCGGACGTGGTCCAACTTCGCATCGACTCCGCGGACGGGGAGCGCACCGCTCTGATCCTGGCTGCCGAGGATGTCCTCGACCTCGTGCGCGGCCTCGTCGGTGGCCTCCCCGAGCCGGCGGCCCGCTGTGCGCGGCCGGACGCGACCGTCCTGCCCCTGCGGCCTCGTGTGTCACAACCGACTACACGCGACTCATAGGTCTACTTCCGGTCATCTTTGCCCCTCGGGCATTGCTGGACAAATCGGACATCAGAAACACTCACGAGTACCACGCGTTTTGGGGGGCCCGAGGCGCATCGTTTCGATTTCGGGGTGGTCGGTCATGGTCAGACTCGGGGGGTTCCGGTTGCTCCGGACGGTCGTCCGCCGGTGGTGGTTGGTGGTCGCGCTGGTCGCGCTGGGGGCCGGCCTGGCGGCCGGTGGCGCGCCGTCGGCAACGGAACGGCTGCGCACCACGGCCGGCAGCGCGACCACCGAACTGGTGCTCAGCCCGGAGTGGGGGAACAGCGCAGGTGTCACCTCCTCGGCGCAATCCCGCCAGCAGGTGGAACTGGCCGCGCGGGTCGCCGCGCAGCCGGAGGTCGCGGAGGCAACGGCCGAGCAGAATCTGCTGCTCGACTCCGACCGCATCGACGATGCGGTCACCGTCGGTTTCGATCCCGTCGTCGAGTCGGTCCTGGTCACCGCCACCGCCGGCGAGGCGGACTCCTCCGTCGAGATCGCAGCCGCCTACGCCGCCGCGGCCACCGACTACATCGCCCGGACCACGGGTATCGCCCTGCGCTCGATCGGCACGCCGGTGGCGGCCACTGGTGACGCGGGCCCGATTCCGACCGACCCGATCGAGCGCGGGGCCCTCGGCGCCCTGGTCGGCCTCGTCCTGGGCGCGCTGCTGGCCGGGACGATCCTGCCCGGGCGCGACGGCCGACTGCACGGCCGCCGGAACCTGGAGCGCGCCTACTCGACCTCGGTGCTCACCGAGATCCCCCGCGTCAAGGGCCGAGCCCGCTACAACGGGTACGTGGCGTTCCTGGCCCGCCCCACCGGCACGGTCGCCGAGGCCTACCGCGTCCTGCGGTGCGCGGTACTGAACCGCGGCAAGCAGAACGAGGCGCTGCCGCGGGTCTTCGCCGTCACCTCACCGCAGCGGCGCGACGGCCGCTCCAGCGTGGCCCGCAACCTCGCGGCCGCGCTGGCGGAGTCGGGCCGCCGGGTGCTGCTCGTCGACTGCGACTTCGGCCACCCCACCGCGCACTTCGGCGTCGGGATCCAGCCGGGCACCGGCCTCTCGGACCTGCTGGCCTCCCCCGACCCGGGCGCCCGGCTGGCCGAGGTCGTCCAGTACGCCGAGACGCCGGGGGTGGTCGTGCTCTCGATCGGCACCCGCGGCGGTCGCCAGCCGGGCCAGCTCGCGAGCGGACTTCCACACCTGCTCGAGGCGGCCAAGCGGATGGTCGACGTGATCGTCATCGACTCCGAGCCCCTGGAGTGCGCCGGCGACGCCCTCGACGCCCTGGAGATCGCCGACGCGGTCCTGATCGTCGCCCGGACCGGGCGGACCAGCCGCGGCACCGCCAAGCGCACCGCGGACCTGCTCGAGCGCTGCGGCACCAAGGTTGCCGGCCTGGTCCTGATCGGCAACGTCCGCGAGAGCGACGCGCGTACGCCGTACCTGATCGGCCGGTCGGAGCACGACCACGACGAGTCGCAACCGCAGATGTGGGACATCCCGCCGGCGCAGCCGGTCCTGGTGCCGAACTAACGCTCCTGCAGTTCGCGCCAGAGTTCGGTCACCTGCGCCTCGAGATTGTCGCGGTCGCCGGAGTTGTCGATCACGACGTCGGCGATCGCCAGTCGGTCCGCGCGCGACGCCTGGGCGGCGATCCGGGCCCGCGCATCGGCCTCGCTCATCCCGCGGCTGCTGACCAGACGTTCGACCGCGACCTCGGGATCGACGTCCACGACCACCACCAGGTCGAAGTTCCCCCGCTGACCGGTCTCCGCGAGCAGCGGGATCGCCTGCACGACCACGGATCCCGCCGGAGCGCCGTCAGTGAGCTCCTTCGCCCGGTTCCGCACCAGCGGATGCACGATGCCGTTCAACGAGGTCCGGGCCTCCGGGCCGGCGAAGGCGATCGCGGCCATCCGCTCCCGGTCCAATCCCCCGTCGGCGGTGAGGATCTCCGCACCGAAGGCCTCGACCAGCGCCGCCAGGCCTGGCGTGCCGGGCTCGACCACCTCCCGCGCGATCACGTCCGCGTCGACGATCACCGCGCCCCACGAGCCCAGCAGGTCGCTGACGGTGGTCTTGCCGGAGCCGATGCCACCCGTTAGTCCGAGGATCACCACCCGATCCTTGCAGAACAGCAGAAAGCCCCGTCCGATTCCACGGACGGGGCCTTCTGACGGACTATCAGCTGCCGGTCAGCTACGACCCGTCAGCTTCTCGCGCAGCGCCGCGAGGGCCTCGTCGGAGGCGAGCGTTCCGCCTGCGTCACCCTCGCCCTCGACCGGCTCGCCGCCGGAGGAGTAGGAGGACGGGGCCGCCGCAGCCGCACCGGCCTCGGCGTCCGCCTCCTGGGCGGCCTTCATCTGCTTGCGGTGCGCCTCGAAACGCTCGCGCGCCGTGGCGTACTGCGCCTCCCACTTCTCGCGGGCGGCGTCGTGACCGGGCAGCCACTCGTTGGTCTCCGGGTCGAAGCCCTCCGGGTAGATGTACTCGCCCGCCTCGTTGTACTCCGCCGGCATACCGTAGAGCGCGGGGTCGAAGTGCTCGTCGCCCTCGGCCGCGGCGCCGGCGTTCTCGTTGGCCTGCTTGAGCGAGAGCGAGATGCGACGACGCTCGAGGTCGATGTCGATGACCTTGACGAAGATCTCGTCGCCGACCTGGACGACCTGCTCGGGGATCTCCACGTGGCGCTCGGCCAGCTCGGAGATGTGCACCAGGCCCTCGATGCCCTCGTCGACGCGCACGAACGCACCGAACGGGACGAGCTTGGTGACGCGGCCGGGCACGACCTGGCCGATCGCGTGCGTACGCGCGAACTGCTGCCACGGGTCTTCCTGCGTCGCCTTGAGCGACAGCGAGACCCGCTCGCGGTCCATGTCCACGTCGAGAACCTCGACGGTGACCTCCTGGCCCACCTCGACCACCTCGGACGGGTGGTCGATGTGCTTCCAGGACAGCTCGGAGACGTGGACGAGACCGTCGACCCCACCGAGGTCGACGAAGGCGCCGAAGTTGACGATCGAGGACACGACGCCCGAACGGACCTGGCCCTTCTGAAGGGTCGTCAGGAACGTCTGGCGGACCTCGGACTGGGTCTGCTCGAGCCACGCGCGACGGGACAGAACCACGTTGTTGCGGTTCTTGTCCAGCTCGATGATCTTCGCCTCGAGCTCCTTGCCGACGTACGGCTGCAGGTCGCGAACGCGGCGCATCTCCACCAGGGAAGCGGGGAGGAAGCCGCGCAGGCCGATGTCGAGGATCAGACCACCCTTGACGACCTCGATCACCGTGCCGGTGACGATGCCGTCCTCTTCCTTGATCTTCTCGATCGTGCCCCAGGCGCGTTCGTACTGGGCGCGCTTCTTGGACAGGATCAGACGACCCTCCTTGTCCTCCTTCTGGAGAACCAGGGCCTCGATCTCGTCGCCCACCTTGACCACGTCGGCCGGGTCGACATCGTGCTTGATCGAAAGCTCGCGGGAGGGGATGACGCCCTCGGTCTTGTAACCGATGTCGAGGAGAACCTCGTCCCGGTCGACCTTGACGATGACGCCCTCAACGATGTCGCCATCGTTGAAATATTTGATGGTCAGATCAATCGCGGCGAGAAAATCTTCCTCGGAGCCGATGTCGTTGATCGCGACCTGGGGCGGCGTGGAGAGTGCGGGGTTGGCCTCGACGGTACTCGTCATGTGGTGGGTTGCTCCGGATAGGGACAGGGATTCGGGTGCTGCGAGCGGACGGCTCCCGCGAGCCGACAACCGGTGGAATCCCCTGCCTACGCGACGGCGAGTAGCGCAAACCAAGAACAACAATCGGAACGACCTACGAGCGTGCACCTACTACGTCTGAGGCGCACGAGCCCACAACGCGTCTGTCAGGATACGTCGTCGCCGGAAATCCGGTCAATCACGCCCCGTATCGGACCATCGCCGAGGAGCCCATGAGCGCGCCCGCCGGCCCCGCCGCGGGGGCCGACACGCCCGAGGTGGCGGTCGCCGGGCGTGCGGAGTGTGACGAAACGGCCTCCCGTTGGGCCAATCGTGGCTGGTGGGACCGCGAGGCGGACGACTACCAGGCCGAGCACGGGGCGTTCCTCGGCGATGCCGACTTCGTCTGGGGCCCGGAGGGGCTGACCGAGACCGCCGCCGGGCTGCTCGGGCCCGTGGCCGGGCGCCGGGTCCTGGAGATCGGCTGCGGCGCCGGGCAGTGCGCCCGGTGGCTGCGCCGCTCGGGAGCCGCGGCGGTCGGTCTCGACCTGTCCGCGGGTCAGTTGCGCGCGTCCCGGGCCCTGGACGCGCGCAGCGGCACCGTCGTCCCGGTCGTGCTGGCCGACGCCGCCGCCCTGCCGTTCGGCGACGCCGCGTTCGACCTGGCGTGCTCGGCCTACGGCGCGGTCCCCTTCGTCGCGGACTCGGCCCGCGTGATGCGGGAGGTCGCACGCGTGCTGCGTCCCGGCGGACGCTGGGTGTTCTCGGTGACGCACCCGATCCGCTGGTGCCTGCCCGACGATCCGGGCCCCGACGGCCTCGTCGTGCGCGACTCGTACTTCGACCGCCGGCCGTACGTGGAGGCCACCGCCGACGGACGTCCCGTCTACGCCGAGCACCACCGCACCCTCGGCGACCGGGTGCGCGAGATCGCGGCCGCGGGCTTCCGTCTCGTCGATGTCGTGGAGCCCGAGTGGCCGCCCGGGCACACCCAGACCTGGGGCGGGTGGAGCCCGCTGCGGGGCCGCCTGGTGCCGGGCACCGCGATCTTCTGCTGCGAGAAGCCCGCATGAGCTCCGCGGCAGCGCCGGCCGGTTCCCCCGCCGGTTTCGTGCGCGGCGGTGCCTTCCTCGCCGCCGGCCTGGCGGTGTCCAACGCGTTCGGCTACGCGCTGAACCTGGTGGCCTCCCGCGTCCTCGGCCCCGACGAGTTCGGTGCCTTCGCGGCGCTGATGGGGATCGTGCTGGTCGCCTTCGTGGGGTCGCTGGCACTGCAGTCCGTGACCGCCCGCCGGCTGGCGACCGACGGCCCGGCCGCCGCGCCCGCCATGGTGCGGCTCAGCCGCCGGTTGGCCCTCGGCATCGCCGCCGGGATCGCGCTCGCCGCGCCCGGCTTCTCCGTCTTCCTGCACCTGGACACGACGCAGGTGCTGCTCGTGGCCGCCTCGTTGGTGCCGCTGACCCTGATCGGCTACCGGTTCGGGCTCGCCCAGGGCTCCGAACGTTTCGCGGTGCTGGCCGTGCTCTACATCATCCTGGCGACCGGCCGGCTCGGCGGAACGCTGATCGGCCTGACGATCCGCGACAGCGTGACCGCGGGCCTGATCGGCGCGCTCGCGGGGGCCACGGCCGCGGCCGCCGTGGCGGCCCGGGTCGCACCCTCCCCGCAACCGGCGACCGGCATCCCCGAGCCGGGAGCGGCACGCGACCTGGCCGTGGCGGGCGGGGCCCTGTTCGCGTTCTTCGCGCTCACCAACGTCGACGTCCTCCTCGCCCGGCACCACCTCGACGGGTACGAGGCCGGGCTGTACGCGCTGGGCGCGGTGGTCGCGAAGGGCGCCTTCTGGTTCCCCGCCTTCATCGCCGTGCTGGTCTACCCGATGCTGGTCGACGAGGCGCGCCGCGGCAGCGCGATGCGGGTCTCGCTGGGGCTGGTCTGTGCCTCCGGAGCGCTGCTCACCCTCGGGACGGCGCTGGCGCCCGGGGTGGTCGTTGCGGCCGTCGGCGGCGACGAGTACCGCGACCTCACCGGCGAGGTCGCGCTGTTCGCGCTCGCCGGGTCAGTGTTCGCCGTCGCGCAACTGCTGGTCTACGCGCGGCTGGCGCAGGGTGACCCGCGCACCGGAGTCCGGGTCGCCGCCGTCCTCGCCGGGCTGGTGCTCACCGTCCAACTGGCCAACAACGACTCCGTTCCCGCGATCGTGCTCAGCGTCTGCGCGGCGGGGGCAGTGCTGTCGCTGACGGGGCTGGCCGCGGAGTGGCGGACGCTGTCGCCGGTCCTGCCGGGCTCAGGCGCCGGGCCGGGCGATGAAGCCGAGGTGCACGGTGCCACCGGGCCCGAGCTCGAGCGTCTCGACCGCGTCGAGACCGAGGAGCCATCCCGCCGGGGCGAGGACCCCGAGCGGCAACAGCCCACCCGGTAGCGCGCCCACCCGGACCGAGTAGGTGCCGGGAGCCAGCGTCGCCAGGACGAAGTGACCCTGCGCGTCGGTCGGGACGGAGAGATCCACCGTGGCGCCCTCGGCCGTGGTGCCGAAGATCCGCACGGTCGCCTCGGCGATCCCCGGGTCCGTGAGGTCGTCCACCAGATCGGCCGCGGTGTCGAGGAACACCCGGCCGCTGATCGTGGCCAGGGTCGGCGCGGTCGGGTCCGGCGAGGGCGACGGGCTCGGGGTGGGCGTCGGCGTGGGGTCCACCGGCGCCGGCGTCGGGGTCGGAACCACCGCGGCGGGTGTCGGCTTGGGGCTGCTCGCCGGGGCCGGGCTCGGCTTCGGGGCCGCCGGCGCCGGGGTGGGCGGGTTCTTGCCCGGTTTGGTTCCCTTCGCCGGGGCGCCGGTGTTGGCGTACACACCGGCCCACGCGAGGACGTGCGAGACGTACTGCCAGGACCGGTTGTACCGGAACACCGCGGCCAGCAGGTCGTCGCGCTCGAGCATGTTCCCGCCGCCCAGGCACAGATAGCCGGCGGTCCCGAGCGCCGCGTCGGCGACGTTGTTGGGGTCGGCCCTGCCGTCGCCGTTGCCGTCGCGGCCCAGGCCCGCCCAGGTGCCGGGCAGGAACTGCATCGGGCCGACGGCGCGGTCGTAGACGGTGTCGGTGTCCAGCTTGCCGTCGTCGCTGTCGCGGATCAGCGCGAAGTTGCCCTCGCCGGTCAGGGCCGGGCCGAGGATCGGACGCCGGGTGTTGCCCTTGGCGTCGACGTCACCGTTGCGCGCGTGCCCGGACTCGATACGCCCGATGCCGGCGATCAGCGGCCAGCTCATGTGGCACTCGGGGCGTTCGGCCCGCATCGTGCGCGCGGCGGCCTGGTAGGCGGCGAGCACGCGCGGCGGGATCGACCGGGAGCCGGGGGTGGTCAGCAGCGGGTCGGGGAGGTCGAGCGCGGCCGGGTCCAGGGTCGGGAACAGCAGCGGCTCAGGGCCGAGGATCCGGCGCGGCAGCTCGGCTTCGTAGGGCTGCGGCGGGACCACGAACGGCACGGGCTCCCCGGCGGCGATCCCGCGCAGCACGTTGTCGTTCGTGGAGGCCATGTACACGGAATCGCCGGCTCCGTCGCCGGCACCGGGAACCAGGCTCACCGTTCCCAGGATCGCCGAGGACACGGCCGTCGCGGCCGCAATCATCGAGGTGGCGCCGTTACCGCCGTCCGATCGCGGCGACCGCGCGCGCTTCGGGGCCTGTGTCGAGGCCTGCGTCGAGGCCGGTGTCGAGACCGGCTTCGACGCAGTCTTCCCCCGCTTTTGCGCATGCGTCTTCTTCGGTGCACTGTGCCTGCCCATCACGCGGGATATCGGCACCCTGGACCATGGTCTTAAGTCCCGTCCCCGGTCCAGGCTGACGGGCCGCGGCCGCCTTCCTGCTCAGCCGGCGCTGACCGCGGCCCTCATCGTGGCGGCGATGCGGGCCAGTTCGTCGGCCTCGTCCGCGTTGAGCGTGCCGGCGAGAATCTGCGCGCACCGGGCGTTGGTGGTGTCCTCGACGTCGTCCCGCAGGCCCTTGATGTCCTCGACGTCCGGGTACGGGGTCGGCCAGCCGAACATGTCGATGTACTCGTCGGGCTTGCCCGCGAGCTTGTGCGCCTGAACGGGGGTCACGCCGGCCGACGCGAGGGCGGCCACATGGATCGCGCCGCGCAGTTCCCGCAGGATCAGCGCCACCTGGAACGCGTGCCCGGCCGGGGTGGTGACCCGGGGCAGGCTGCGCCAGCCCGCGAACAGCGGCAGGCCGAGCGTCGGCGCCGAGGCGATCACCCGCTCGCCGAGCTCGGCGAACCGCTTCAGTCCCTCGACCCCGGCGAGGTGGCGCTCGGCCCACTCCGCGGCCTGCCGGAAGTAGAGTTCGGCGCCACCCCGGGCGCCGTGCACCGGGACGCCCATGTTCCACATGGTCGCGACGACCTGCGGGGCGAACATTGCGAACGTCGCGTCGACCACGTCGGCGCTGACGTCGCCCAGGACGCCACCGCGGCCGGCGAAGTACCCGGCGAAGGGGTGGCCGTAGCCGGCCTGCGTGGTCGCCTCGAACTGCTCAGGGTGCAACATCCAGGTCGCGCCGACCTGCTCGATGGGCCCGCCGGCGGCGGTGGCGGCGGCGAGGAAACGGGGGTCGGTCACGGCGAAGCCTCTCGGTCCAGGCGTCTGCACCGTTGCGGGACGCCGGGCAGCACCCTGTCAGATCGCGCCGATCGACCGCGCCCCCCGTCGTGCTGGAAGAACCGCGAACCGGGTCGGCGCCCTGACTGACACCGCGTCAAGGCGGCGCCGTGGCTCAGTGTCCGGCTTCGTGCCAGGTTCGCCCGGTTCCGACGGAAACATCCAACGCGACGGAGAGCGGATAGGCATTGCCCATCTCGCGGCGCACCAGTTCCTCCAGCGACTCCCGCTCCCCCGGCGCGATCTCGAGCACGAGTTCGTCGTGGACCTGCAGCAGCATCCGCGAGCGCATGCCGGACTTCTGCAGCGCGTCGGCGACGCCGAGCATCGCGACCTTGATGATGTCGGCCGCCGAGCCCTGGATCGGGGCGTTGAGCGCCATCCGCTCGGCCATCTCGCGGCGCTGCCGGTTGTCGCTGGTGAGGTCCGGCAGGTAGCGGCGGCGGCCCAGGATCGTGGAGGTGTAGCCCTCCATACGAGCCTCGTCGACGACCGCGCGCAGGTAGTCCCGCACCCCGCCGAACCGCTCGAAGTACTCGTCCATCAACTCCTTGGCCTCGTCCACCCCGATGTTGAGCTGCTTGGACAGCCCGAACGGGGACAGGCCGTAGGCCAGGCCGTAGGACATCGCCTTGATCTTGGCCCGCATCTCCGGGGTGACCCCGTCGGGCTCCACGCCGAAGACCCGGGAGGCGACGGTGGTGTGCAGGTCCTCGCCGGAGGCGAAGGCCTCCTGCAACCCGGCGTCCTCCGACAGGTGCGCCATGATCCGCATCTCGATCTGGCTGTAGTCCGCCGTCATCAGGGCCTCGTAGCCGGGGCCCACGACGAAGGCCGTGCGGATGCGCCGGCCCTCCTCGGTGCGGATCGGGATGTTCTGCAGGTTCGGGTCGGTCGAGGACAGCCGTCCGGTCGCCGCGATCATCTGGTTGAACGACGTGTGGATGCGACCCTGCTCGTCGAGCATCGGGATCAGTCCGTCGACGGTCGACTTCAGCCGGGTGACGTCGCGGTGCCGGAGCAGGTGCTCGAGGAACGGGTGCTCCGTCTTGACGTAGAGGTCGGCGAGGGCATCCGCGTCGGTCGTGAACCCGGTCTTGATCCGCTTCGTCTTCGGCAGCGCGAGCTCCTCGAAGAGCACGACCTGCAACTGCTTGGGCGAACCGAGGTTCACCTCGTGCCCGATCGCGGCGTACGCGGCCTGCTCCGCCGCCTTCACCTCACCGCCGAAGTGCGCGGAGAGGTGCGCGAGGTACTCGGCGTCGGCGCCGATACCGATGGCCTCCATCTCGGCGAGCAGACCGACCAGCGGCAGCTCCACCTCCGCGAGCAGCATCGCCCCGCCGCGATCGGCCAGCTCGCCGTCGAGATGTTCGGCCAGGTCGATCACGGCGCGGGCGCGGACCATCGCCGCGTCCGCGGCGGCCCGCTCGTCCCCCCCGTCGAACGAGAGCTGCCCGTCCTCGGCGGTGTCGTTGCGCAGCTCGCGATGCAGGAACCGCAGCGCGAGGTCGGACAATTCGAAGGAGCGCTGCCCCGGCAGCGCCAGGTAGGCCGACAACGCGGTGTCGGAGGTGATCCCGGCCAGCGTCCAGCCGTGCGCGGCGAAGGCGAGAATCGGACCCTTGGCGTCGTGCAACGCCTTCGGCCGCGCCGGGTCCGCCAGCCAGGTCGCGAATGCGGCGTCGTCCTCCGGGGTGATCGTCGCGGGGTCGAGATAGCACGCGGTGCCGTCGGCGGAGGCAAGCGCGATCCCGGTCAGGACGCCGGTCCCCCGCCCCCAGGTGCCGGTGACGTCGACGCCGGTCCGGCCCTCGCCGCTGGCGTGCTCGGCCAGCCACTGCGCCAGCTCGCCGCCGTCGAGCACCGCGCCGGCCACCTCGAACCCGGCCTCGGCCTCCGGCTGGGCCGCTTCCAGCGTCGCCCACAGGCGCTCGCGCAGCACCCGGAACTGCAGGGTGTCGAAGACGCGGTGCACCTCGTCGCGGTCCCACTGCTGCACCGCCAGGTCCTGCGGCGCGAACTCGAGCGGGACGTCCCGGACCAGATGGGTCAGGTGACTGTTCGTCATCACGGCGGCCAGGTGGGCGCGCAGCGCGTCGCCGGCTTTGCCCTTGACCTCGTCGACGCGGTCGATCAGCGCGGCCAGCGAACCGAACTCACGGATCCACTTCGCCGCCGTCTTCTCCCCCACGCCGGGGATCGAGGGCAGGTTGTCCGACGGGTCGCCGCGTAGCGCCGCGAAGTCCGGGTACTGGGCCGGGGTCAGCCCGTAGCGCTCGAAGACCGCCGCCGGGTCCATCCGGGACAGTTCGGAGACACCACGCTTGGGATAGAGCACGGTGACCCGGTCCGAGACGAGCTGGAAGCTGTCACGGTCCCCGGACAGGATCAGCACGTCCATCCCCTCCGCCTCGGCCTGCACGGCGAGGGTGGCGATGACGTCGTCCGCTTCGTAGCCCTCCGCGGTGACGACGCAGATCTTGAGGGCGTCGAGCACCTCGCGGATCAGGCTGACCTGGGGCCGGAACTCGTCCGGACTCGAGGTCCGGTTGGCCTTGTACTCCGGGAAGACCTCCATGCGGAAGGTCGCACGGGAGATGTCGAAACACACCGCGAGGTGCGTCGGCGCCTCGTCCCGCAGGGTGTTGATGAGCATCGAGGTGAACCCGTAGACGGCATTCGTGGGGGCCCCGGTCGTGGTGGAGAAATTCTCGACCGGGAGCGCGTAGAACGCCCGGTATGCCAGGGAATGCCCGTCGAGCAGCAACAGGCGGCCGGCGCTGCCGCTTTCCGGCATCTGGTCTCCCACCCGGCGAACCTACCGCGCGCCTCTGACGATTCCGGCCCGGTGTCCCGCTCGGGAGGGCATGATCGATCCCGACAAGATCGACGACAGGTTCGGCGACATGTTCCTCGACGCGACCCGGGAGGCGGGACGGTGCTCCGCAGGCTGGCCGGCGTGCTGGCGGCAGTCGTGTTCGCGCTCCTGGCGATCCCCCTGCTCGCCTCCCCCGCCGCTGCCGAGGGCGAGGACCTGCACGGCAAGCTGCGCAACGGCACCGAGGCCGTCGCCGACGTCCGGGTCTTCGTGACCGACTCCGGCGGCACCCAGGTCGGAGAGACCCGCAGTGACGCCGAGGGCGTGTGGGCGATCCCGCTGCCCGGTCCCGGCGATTACACCGTCACCCTCGACACCGAGACGCTGCCCGAGGGCGTCAGTCTGCGGAACGAGGACAACGCGAGCGTCACCCGCCAGGTAGTCAGCACCCAGGGCACACCGCAGCTATTCCCGCTCGGGGAGGGCCGGGTCGCGGCCAAGTCGGACACCATCGAGTGGGTCCAGCTCACTGCGGAGGGACTGCGCTTCGGCCTGATCCTCGCCCTGGCTGCCGTCGGTCTGTCGTTGATCTACGGCACCACCGGGCTGGTCAACTTCTCCCACGGCGAGCTGGTGACCCTCGGCGCGATGGTCGCGTACTTCTTCAACGTCGAGCTCGGCATGCAATTGCTGCTGGCGGCCGCCATCACCGTGCTGGTCTGCGGCGCGGCCGGAGGCGCTCAGGACGCGCTGTTCTGGGGACAGCTGCGCAAGCGCAAGGCCGGCCTGCTGGCGATGATGATCATCTCGATCGGTCTCGCCCTGCTCGTCCGGTACATCTACCAGTACTTCTTCGGAGGCGGGTTCGAGTCCTACGAGGACTACCGCAGTCAGCCGGCCGAGGAGCCGTTCAACCTCGGCTTCGCCCTCGCCCCGCGGGACTATTGGAGCATGGGCATCGCGATCGTCGCGATCGCGCTCGTGCTGTGGGCGCTGATCGGGACGCGGCTGGGGAAGGCCACCCGGGCGGTCGCGGACAACCCGTCCCTGGCCGCCGCCTCCGGCATCGACGTCGACCGCGTGATCCGCCTGGTGTGGGCGGTCGGTGCGGCGATGGCCGGACTGGCCGGCATCCTGCTCGGGCTCGCCCAACAGGTGAACTTCTCCCTGGGCTTCAACATCCTGCTGTTGATGTTCGCGGCGGTGACCCTGGGCGGGCTGGGCTCGGCGACGGGCGCGGTGCTGGGCAGCCTGGTGATCGGGCTCTTCATCCAGCTCTCGACCTTGTGGGTGTCACCGGAACTGAAGAACGTCGGCGCGCTCGGGGTCCTGATCGTGATCCTGCTGATCCGCCCGCAGGGCATCCTGGGCCGTCGGGAAAGGGTCGGCTGAGATGGACTGGGGCCGGATCTTCTCCAATGCCTTCGAAGCCGGAATCGGCGTCGACGGGGTGTACTTCGCCCTCGCGGCCATCGGGCTCAACATCCACTTCGGCTACGCCGGCCTGCTGAACTTCGGTCAGTCCGCCTTCATGGCCATGGGCGCCTACGGCCTCGCGGTCTCGGTCGCCAGCTACGACCTCAACTTCTGGCTGAGCCTCCTCATCGGCCTCGGGTTGTCCGTCGTGCTGGCGATCCTGCTCGGGATACCCACGCTGCGATTGCGGGCGGACTATCTCGCGATCGTGACCATCGCGGCGGCGGAGATCGTCCGTCTGGTGCTCCGTGCCGTGTCGCTGGAGGACCGCCTCGGCGGCACCGACGGCCTCCAGCAGTACTCCGAATCCTTCTTCGACCTGAACCCGTACTCGGAGGGCAAGGAGTACGGACTGCTCGGCATCGACTTCAGCGCCCGCGACACGTGGGTGATCACGGTCGGCTGGGTGCTCGTCCTCCTGTGCTGCCTGCTGGTGTGGACGCTGATGCGCAGCCCGTGGGGCCGGGTGCTCAAGGCCATCCGCGAGGACGAGGAGGCGGTGCGCAGCCTCGGCAAGAACGTCTACGCCTACAAGATGCAGGCCCTGGTTCTCGGCGGCGTGATCGGGGCGCTGGCCGGATTCATCGCCGCGCTGGGCAAGGGTTCGGTGCAGCCGGATCTGTTCGGCTCCGAGACCACGTTCTTCCTCTACACCGCCCTGATCCTGGGCGGTGCCGCGCGCGTGTTCGGTCCCGTGGTCGGCGCCATCATCTTCTGGTTCCTGCTCTCCTTCACCGACACCTTCCTGCGCGAGGCCATCGCCAACGGCCACATCTCCTCCGACGTGATGAGCGGGAGCCAGGTCGGCCAGGTCCGCTTCATGCTGGTCGGTCTCGGATTGGTGCTCATGCTGGTGTTCCGCCCGCAGGGCATCTTCGGCGACCGGAAGGAGATCGCCCTCGATGCCAGATGACGCACTGTCAGGGCCGGAGTGGGACTTCCTGCGGGACCCGGCCGCCGACCCCATCGCCGCGCCGGACCCCATTGCCGTCCCGGACCCGCTCGCCCCGATCCCGGGAACACCGCCCGTGGCCTACGAGAGCGACCCGGCGCCGCCCCGGGGAATCTCCGAGCACCACGCCGTCGCCCTGGACGCGCTCTCGGGCATCGAACCCGTACCCGGCGCACCCAAGCCCGACCCGATCCTCGTCGCCGACGCCGTCATCCGGCGCTTCGGCGGCCTGACCGCGGTGGACGTGGCCCACTTCGAGATCCAGCGCCACTCGATCACCGCGCTGATCGGGCCCAACGGCGCCGGCAAGACGACGTTCTTCAACCTGCTCACCGGCTTCGACAAGGCGGAGGCCGGGGCCTGGACGTTCGAGGGCCGGGTGGTCAGCGGGCTGCCGCCGCACCGCGTCGCGCGCCGCGGGATGATCCGGACGTTCCAGCTCACCAAGGCGCTGTCCAAGCTCTCGGTACTGGACAACATGCGCCTCGGCGCCACCGATCAACGCGGCGAGGCGCTCTGGGCGGCGGTCGTGCCGCCGCTGTGGAAGCGGCAGGAGGCCGCGATCACGGCCCGTGCGATGGAACTGCTCGGGCGGTTCTCCCTCGCCGACAAGGCCGGGGAATTCGCGGGCAGCCTGTCCGGCGGGCAGCGCAAGTTACTCGAGATGGCCCGTGCCCTCATGAGCTCGCCGCAGCTCGTCATGCTCGACGAACCGATGGCCGGTGTGAATCCCGCGCTCACGCAGTCGCTGCTCGGCCACGTCCAGAGCCTGCGCGACGACGGCATGACCGTCCTGTTCGTCGAACACGACATGGACGTGGTCCGCCACATCGCCGACTGGGTCGTGGTGATGGCGCAGGGCGCGATCATCGCGGAAGGGCCACCGGCCGCGGTGATGGCCGACGACCGGGTCATCGACGCCTACCTCGGAGCGCACCACGACGCTCCGTTGTCGGAGGAGGAAGAGGAAGCCCGGCTCGCCGAGGCGGACTCCGAACTCCACGCCCAGATCGCCGCCGACCACTCGACCGAGGGCGGAGCCGCGCCGTGACCGACCCGACTCCCGCACCCGTCCCGCCCGCGCCGGCGCCCGATGCGCCGCCGCCGGAGGCGCTGCTGCGCGCCGACTCCCTGATCGCCGGCTACTCACCGGGCGTCGACATCCTCAACGGCTGCAACCTCTACGCCGCCCCCGGGGAGCTGGTCGCGATCATCGGCCCCAACGGCGCCGGGAAGTCCACCCTGCTCAAGGCCCTGTTCGGACTCGTCCCGGTCCGGTCCGGCACGGTCACCCTGCGCGGCGAGGACATCACCGGCTTCAAGGCCAACAAGCTGGTCTCGCGCGGCGTCGGCTTCGTGCCCCAGACGAACAACGTCTTCGGCAGCCTGACGATCGAGGAGAACCTCCAGATGGGGGTGTTCCAGAAGCCCAAGCGTTTCAAGGAGCGCTTCGCCTACGTCTGCGACCTGTTCCCGACCCTGGGCGCGCGCAAGGACCAGCGGGCCGGGTCTCTCTCCGGCGGCGAGCGTCAGATGGTCGCCATGGGCCGGGCACTGATGCTCGAGCCCTCGGTCCTGCTGCTCGACGAACCGTCGGCCGGGCTCTCCCCCGCGCTGCAGGACGAGGTCTTCATCCGCACCAAGCAGATCAACCGCACGGGCGTGACGGTCGTGATGGTCGAGCAGAACGCCCGCCGGTGCCTGCAGATCTGCCACCGCGGCTACGTCCTCGACCAGGGCCGCAACGCCTACACCGGCGCCGGCAGGGCTCTCATCAACGATCCCAAGGTGATCGAGCTCTACCTGGGGACGCTCGCCCGCGCCTGACGCGTCGTCAGTCCGCTTGCGGACCGGGAACTGCTCCACCGCAAGCACCTGCACAAGCCAAAGGGCCCCACCGTGCGGTGGGGCCCTTCGTTCGTTGCGGTGTTACGGCGTTGCGGTGGCGCTTGCCGTTGCACTGGGCGTTGCACTGGGCGTGGCGCTGGTCGTTGCACTGGGAGCCGGTGAACTGGTCTCCTCAGCCTCCGAGGCCGAGCCCGTCGTCGGCGAGGCCGAGCTGGTCGGGTTCGACGACGTAGCCGGCTTGGCCGACTCGGTCGTGGAAGCCCCACCGGCGATCGGACCGCGGACGAACTTCAGCGGCTTGTACTGGTTGTCGTCGCCGTACTGGTAGACACCCATCGAGGCGACGGTCGGGTTGCCGTTGGAGTCGAACTCCACCGGGCCGCTCTGGCCGTCGTAGTCGATGTCCTTGTCTTCCTTGAGCAGCTTCACGCAGTCGGCGAACGTGCCGCACTTCTCGCCGCCGGAGGAGACGTCGACCATCTCCTTGGCGATGTCGACGCCGGCGTCGCTGTTCGCAGCCTCGGCGGCCAGGGCCACCAGGGTGACGGCGTCGTAGGCCTCACCGGCGTAGCTGTAGTCCTTCAGGCCCGGGTCGAAGGCCTTGAGCTTGTCCACGAAGTCATCGGCGGGCTTCGATCCGGGGATGGTGCCCTTGACACCCTCCATCTGGCCCTTCGGTGCGTTCGCGTAGCTCACGTTCGACATGTTGCCGTCGACCAGGTACATCGTCTTGCCGGACTTCAGCGGCAGCAGCCCCTGCTTGACCATTTCGTCGATGAGCTTGGAGGACTCCTCGAAACCGATCAGCGCGATGGCGTCCGGGTCCTCGGCCTTGAGCTGGCCGACCTCGGCCGAGAACTCACTCGCGTTCGGGTCGTAGATCTTCTTGATCACGACCTCGCCACCGCCGGCGGTGAAGGCCTTCTCGGCCTGGTCCGCGAGGCTGGTGCCGTACGCGTCCTGCAGGGCGAGGATGCCGAGGGTCTCGGCGCCGTCGTCCAGCGCGGTCTGCCCGACCACGCGGCCCTGGTAGACGTCCGAGGGCGCGGTACGCCAGTACAGCCCCTTGTCCGGGTAGTCGGTCAGGGTCGTCGAGGTGTTGGCCGGCGAGATCTGGAGGACGCCGCTGCCGGTGATGCGATCGATGACGGTCAAGGTGACGCCGGACGACGCGGCACCGATGATCGCGTCGACGCCACCGTCGAGCAGGCGGTTGACCGACTGCGACGCGATGTCGGTCTTGGTGTCGCCGGAGTCGGAGAACTCGGACTCGACGTTCTTGCCGAGCACGCCACCGGCGGCGTTGATGTCCTGGATCGCGAGCTTGACGGCCGCGATCTCCGGCGGGCCGAGGATCTGCAGGCTGCCGGTCTCCGGCAGCAGGGTGCCGATCTTGAGGACACCGTTGCCGGTGTTCATCTTCGTGGAGGCCGACGCCGAGGCGCCAGGTGTGGCCTCGTCGTCGTCATCGCCGCATGCGGTCAGCGCGAGGGCGGCAGCGGCCACCAACGCGAGTGCCCGGACGGCCGGAAAGGCACGTGCCATGGGGTAGTTCTCCTTCGACATCAGGTCGCCGTTCCGAGCGTGAAGGCGAGCGCCCTTCACGTTGCTGTGGCACGGCATTGTGGCTGCAACCTAAGGGAGTCACGGCCGCACACTGGGTGACTTGCGGGAGAGGGACCAACCCGTGTCCGGTTCGTGATCTAGGACCGGCGGTTTCGCCCGTTTTGAGACCGTGCGAGGACGTCTACCCCTCGGGCGTGACATTAGGCTGCGCGGCGAAGTCCTCGATGATCACCTCGGCGACTTCCTTCATGGTCATCCGCCGGTCCATCGACGCCTTCTGGATCCAGCGGAACGCTTCCGGCTCGCTGAGGCCGTACTTCGTCTGCAGAGCGCCCTTGGCCCGGTCGACCAGTTTGCGGATCTCCAGCCGCTCGGTCAGGCCGGAGACCTCCTGCTCCAACGCGACGATCTCGGCGTGCCGGGACACCGCCATCTCGATGGCGGGCAACAGGTCGTTCTTCGTGAAGGGCTTCACCACGTAGGCCATGACGCCGGCGTCCCGCGCCCGGGCCACCAACTCCTTCTGCGAGAAGGCGGTCAGCATGACGACGGCGGCACCGCGGGCGGCCACGATCTGCTCGGCGGCGGTGATCCCGTCGAGAATCGGCATCTTCACGTCGAGGATCACCAGGCCCGGCGCGTGGCGGGCGACGAGGTCAACGGCCTCCTGGCCGTTGACGGCCTCCCCCACGACGTCGAACCCCTCCTCCTGGAGCATCTCGGAGAGGTCGAGGCGGATCAGGGCCTCGTCCTCCGCGATGACCACACGCCGGGAGTTGTCCGCCGGGGTCGCCGCCGGGATCGACGGAGCGCTGGAGTCGGTCACAGACCGAGCCTATGCCCCACCCGCCGGACCCGTCCGGCCACTGTTCGGCACCCTCTAGGCTTGGGTCCGCACCGGCCGGGGTGGCGGAATGGCAGACGCGGGTGACTCAAACTCACCTGTCCGCAAGGGCGTGCGGGTTCGAATCCCGCCCTCGGCACCGAACAGCACACGGGCGGCGGCCCTGCGGTCGGCAGGACTCAGGGGCTGTCGTAGGCCGGCACCACGAGGTTCACCGCGTCGCCCATGCGGTGCACGCGCATCGCGTTGGTTCCGCCGGGCACCCCGGGTGGTGAGCCCGCGATGATGACGATCCGGTCCCCCACCTCGACGCGGCCCAGGTCCAGGAGCGCCGCATCGACCTGCTTGACCATCTCGTCGGTGTGCCGGACCTCGGGCACCAGGAAGGTCTCGACGCCCCAGCTGAGCGCGAGCTGGTTGCGGACGGCCGGGGTCGGGGTGAAGGCCAGGACCGGGATGGGCGAGCGGTAGCGGGCGAGCCGCCGCGCACTCTGTCCCGACTGCGTGAAGGCCACCAGGTATTTGGCGTCGGCGGCATCGCCCACCTCGGCGGCGGCGCGGGCGATGGCCCCGCCGATGGTCTGCGGCGGGCCGATCGCGGACCCGAGCGCCGTGAGGGTGTCCTCCTCGACGGCCTCGATGATCCTGGCCATGGTGCGCACGGTCGTGAGCGCGTGCCGACCGACGCTGGTCTCGCCGGAGAGCATCAGCGCGTCGGCGCCGTCCAGGACCGCGTTGGCGACGTCGGAGGCCTCGGCCCGGGTGGGCCGCGGGTTCTCGATCATCGAGTCCAGCATCTGCGTGGCGACGATGACGGGCTTGGCCTTGATCCGCGTCAGCTGGATCGCCCGCTTCTGCACCAGCGGCACATCCTCCAGCGGAAGTTCCACACCGAGGTCACCGCGGGCAACCATCACGCCGTCGAAGGCACCGATGATCTCCTCGAGATTCTCGACCGCCTGCGGCTTCTCCAGCTTGGCGATGACCGGCAGGTGGACACCTTCTTCGTCCATGATGGCGCGCACCAGCTCGGCGTCCTTCGCGTCACGTACGAACGAGAGCGCGATGATGTCCGCCCGCAGGTGCAGCGCCCAGCGCAGGTCCTCGATGTCCTTCTCGGACAGGGCCGGGACCCCCACCGCGACACCGGGGAGATTCAGCCCCTTCGAGTTGCTGACCGTCCCGCCGTCGACCACGACGGTGTGGATGTCGGTGCCGGTGACCGAGAGAACCTGCAACCCGATCCGGCCGTCGTCGATCAGGATCGCGTCACCAGGCTCGCAGTCACGCGGTAGCCCCGCGTAGGTCGTCGACACGCAGCTCGCGTCACCGGGAACGTCGCGGGTGGTGATGGTGAACGGCGCTCCGACGACGAGCTCGGCCGGGCCCTCGGCGAACCGCCCGAGCCGGATCTTCGGCCCCTGCAGGTCCACCAGGACGCCGACCGCGCGGCCGACCGCATCCGAGGCGGCGCGGACGCGGCGGTACCGCAACTCGTGCTCGGCGTGCGCACCGTGGCTGAGGTTCAGCCGGGCGATGTCCATCCCGGCGGACACCAACGCGCGGATCTGCTCCTCGCTCTCCGTGGCGGGACCGAGGGTGCAGATGATCTTCGCGCGCCGCATGAATTGACCCTAAGGGCGCGGAGCGCTCAGACGACCAGCGGCCGTGCGGACGGAGGAATAGGAACGGGGAGCGTGGTGGTGCCCGTCAGGTACGTGTCGACGGCGGCGGCGCAGGCGCGGCCCTCGGCGATCGCCCAGACGATGAGCGACTGACCACGTCCGGCGTCGCCGGCCACGAACACGCCGTCGACGCTGGACATGTACTCCTCGTCGCGGCGGACATTGCCACGGTCGTCGTAGTCGACCTTCAGGCCGGTGAGGAGCTCGCCCTTCTCCGGTCCGACGAAACCCATCGCGAGAAACACGATGTCGGCCGGGATCTCCCGCTCCGTGCCGGGCACCTCTTCGAGCTTTCCGTCGACGAACCGGACCTCGGAGAGCACGAGGGCCTTCACGTTGCCGGTCCCGTCATCGACGAAGCGCTTGGTCGAGACGGAGTAGACCCGGTCGCCGCCCTCTTCGTGCGCGCTCGCCGTGCGCAGAATCATCGGGTAGGTCGGCCACGGTTGGGCGGAGGGACGAGAATCCGGCGGTGTCGGCAAAATCTCGATCTGGGTCACCGAGGCGGCCTTCTGCCGGTGGGCGGTGCCCAGGCAGTCCGCGCCGGTGTCACCGCCACCGATGATGACCACGTGCTTGCCCTCGGCGGTGATCGGAGGCTCCGTCAGGTCGCCCTCGCACACCTTGTTGCCCCAGGGCAGGTACTCCATCGCCTGGTGGATGCCGTTCAGCTCGCGCCCGGGCACCGGTAGGTCCCGGGCTGCGGTAGCGCCGACCGAGATCACGATCGCGTCGAACTTGGCCTGCAACTGCTCGGCGGTGATGTCCACGCCCACGTTGACGCCGGGACGGAACTTCGTGCCTTCGGCCTTCATCTGACGCAGCCGGCGGTCGAGGTAGCGCTTCTCCATCTTGAACTCGGGGATGCCGTAGCGCAGGAGGCCGCCGATGCGGTCCGCCCGCTCGTACACGGCCACCGTGTGGCCGACCCGCGTGAGCTGCTGCGCGGCGGCCAGGCCGGCCGGCCCGGAACCGATGACCGCGACGGTCTTGCTGGAGAGCCGATCCGGGGGCTGCGGGGTGACCAGACCGTCCGACCAGGCCCGATCGATGATCGAGACCTCGACGTTCTTGATCGTCACCGGCTCCTGAGTTGATGCCGAGCACGCAGGCGGGCTCGCACGGGGCCGGGCACAGTCGTCCGGTGAACTCCGGAAAATTGTTGGTCGCGTGCAGGCGCTCGATCGCCTCGCGCCAGTCGTTGCGCCAGACCAGGTCGTTCCATTCCGGGATCAGGTTGCCCAGCGGGCACCCCGAGTGGCAGAACGGGATGCCGCAGTCCATGCAGCGACCGGCCTGCTGCGTGATGATCGGCAGCAGTGCGCGGCCCAGCCCCTCCTCGGGGTAGACCTCCTGCCAGTCGTTCAGCCGCTCTTCGACCGGACGTCGCTTCGCGACCTCGCGGCCCGTCGTCAGAAAGCCTCGGGGGTCAGCCATTACGCGGACGCCTCCATCACTCGGCGGGTGACATCGTCCCCGGTCAGTCCCTCGGCCTCGGCAGCAGCCCGCGCCGCCAGCACCCGCTTGAAGTCCTTCGGCATCACCTTGGTGAACCGGGCCAGGTTCGCGTCCACGTCATCGAGCAGGCGGCCCGCCACGTCCGACCCGGTCTCCTCGGAGTGCCGGGCGATCGTGGTGCGGAGGAACTCGCGGTCGGTGTCCTCCAGCGGGTCGAGGTCGACCATGTCGGGGTTGACGTCGGTTCCGTCGAGGTCGAGCACGTAGGCGACGCCGCCCGACATGCCCGCGCCGACGTTGCGCCCGGTCGGACCGAGGATGACCACCCGGCCACCGGTCATGTACTCGCAGGCGTGGTCGCCCACGCCCTCCACGACCGCGGTCGCGCCGGAGTTGCGTACGCAGAAGCGCTCGCCGACCACGCCGCGCAGGTAGATCTCGCCGCCGGTCGCGCCGTAGGCGATGACGTTGCCGGCGATCACGTTCTCCTCGGCGACGAAGGAGGCGTTGCGGTCCGGCCGGACCACCAGGCGTCCACCGGAGAGCCCCTTGCCGAGGTAGTCGTTGGAGTCGCCCTCCAGGCGCAGCGTGATGCCTGAGGGGACGAATGCGCCGAAGGACTGGCCGGCGGAGCCCGTGAAGGTGATGTCGATCGTCCCGTCGGGCAGGCCGGCGCCGCCGTGACGCTTCGTCACTTGATGGCCGAGCATGGTGCCGACGGTGCGGTTGACGTTCCGGATCGGCACCTGCGCCCGCACCGGGACCTTGCTCTCGATCGCCTCGGCACACAGGGCGATCAGCTCGTTGTCGAGCGCCTTGTCCAGGCCGTGGTCCTGCGCCGTCACGCAGTACCGGGCCGCCCCCTCGGGCAGGTCCGGCACGTGCAGGATCGGGGTCAGGTCGAGGCCACTGGCCTTCCAGTGGTCGACCGCGGCCGAGGTGTCGAGGAACTCCGCATGCCCGATCGCCTCATTGAGGTTGCGGAACCCGAGGGCGGCGAGGTACTCGCGCACCTCCTCCGCCACGAACTCGAAGTAGTTCACGACGAACTCGGCCTTGCCCGAGTACCGCTCGCGCAGCACCGGGTTCTGCGTGGCGATGCCGACCGGGCAGGTGTCCAGGTGGCAGACCCGCATCATGATGCAGCCGGAGACCACCAGCGGAGCGGTCGCGAAGCCGTACTCCTCCGCACCCAGCAGCGCGGCGATGACGACGTCGCGGCCGGTCTTGAGCTGACCGTCCGTCTGGACGACGATCCGGTCGCGCAACCCGTTGAGCAGCAGGGTCTGCTGCGTCTCGGCCAGGCCGAGTTCCCAAGGCCCGCCGGCGTGCTTGAGCGAGGTCAGCGGTGAGGCGCCGGTACCGCCGTCGTGGCCGGAGATCA
Organism: uncultured Actinomycetota bacterium; assembly: GCA_963756785.1. Classification (GTDB taxonomy): domain Bacteria; phylum Actinomycetota; class Actinomycetes; order Sporichthyales; family Sporichthyaceae; genus Sporichthya. Next base: position 208,083 of record CAVWPF010000007.1, on the reverse strand, counting down.
GCACCACGTCGGCGTGCGCCTTGGACACCCCGGCCGCAACCGTCCCGACTCCGATCTCGGCGACCAGCTTCACGTGGATACGTGCAGCCGGGTTCGAGTTCTTCAGGTCGTGGATGAGCTGGGCGAGGTCCTCGATCGAGTAGATGTCGTGGTGCGGCGGCGGTGAGATCAGGCCGACTCCCGGCGTCGAGTGCCGGGTCTTGGCGATCCACGGGTACACCTTCGGCCCGGGCAGCTGACCGCCTTCACCCGGCTTGGCACCCTGCGCCATCTTGATCTGGATGTCGTCGGAGTTCGTCAGGTACTCGGCCGTGACGCCGAACCGGCCCGAGGCGACCTGCTTGACCGCACTGCGGCGGGTCGGGTCGTGCAGCCGCTCGACGTCCTCACCACCCTCACCGGTGTTGGAACGCGCACCCAACTGGTTCATGGCGATCGCGAGGGTCTCGTGCGCCTCCTGCGAGATCGAGCCGTAGCTCATCGCACCGGTGTTGAAGCGCTTCACGATCTCGCTGACCGGCTCGACCTCGTCGATCGGCACCGGCGGGCGGAGGCCTTCCTGCAGGGCGAACAGCCCACGCAGCGTCATCAGGCGCTGGGCCTGCGAGTCCACCCGCTCGCTGTACTGCTTGAAGATGTCGTAGCGGCGGGCACGGGTGGAGTGCTGCAGCCGGAAGACGGTGTCCGGGTCGAACAGGTGCGGCTCGCCCTCGCGGCGCCACTGGTACTCGCCGCCGATCTGCAGCTTGCGGTGCGCCGGCGAGATCCCGCTCTCCGGGTACGCGATGCGGTGCCGGCGGCGGGTCTCCTCGGCGATCACGTCGAGACCGACGCCACCGAGCTGGGAGGTGCAGCCGGTGAAGTACTTGTCCACCAGCTCCTGCGAGAGGCCGATCGCCTCGAAGATCTGCGCGCCGTGGTACGAGGCCACGGTCGACACACCCATCTTCGACATGACCTTCAGGACGCCCTTGCCGAGCGCCTTGACCAGGTTGCGGACCGCCTTCTCCGGCTCGATCGTCAGCAGCACCTCGGCGTTGGCCAGATCCTCGACGGACTCCATCGCCAGGTACGGGTTGACCGCAGAGGCACCGAACCCGACGAGCAGCGCGACGTGGTGGACCTCGCGGACATCTCCGGCTTCGACCACGAGGCCGACCTGCGTGCGGGTCTTCTCGCGGATCAGGTGGTGGTGGACGGCGCCGGTCAGCAGCAGCGACGGGATGGGCGCGCTGTCCGCGTCGGAGTGCCGGTCCGAGAGCACGATGATCCGGGCGCCGTCGGCGATCGCGGCCGAGACCTCGGCGCAGATCTCGTCCAATCGCGTCTCCAGCGCGGCGCCACCGCCGTCGACCTCGTACAACGCCGTGATGTTGACCGACTTCAGGCCCGGCTTGTCGCCGTCGGCGTTGATGTGGACGAGCTTGGCCAGCTCGTCGTTGTCGATGACGGGGAACGACAGTCCGACCTGGCGGCAGTGGCTCGGGCTCGAGGTGAGCACGTTGACCTCGGGGCCCACCGAGGTGGACAGCGAGGTGACGAGCTCCTCGCGGATCGCGTCCAACGGCGGGTTGGTGACCTGCGCGAAGAGCTGGGTGAAGTAGTCGAAGAGCAGCCGTGGCCGCGAGGACAGCACCGCGATGGGGGTGTCGGTGCCCATCGAGCCGATGGGTTCCATGCCGGCGCGGGCCATCGGGACGAGCAGGACGCGCAGCTCCTCCTCGGTGTACCCGAAGGTCTGCTGACGCCGCGTCACCGAGGAATGGGTGTGCACGATGTGCTCGCGCTCGGGCAGCTGCTCCAGGCGGATGAGCCCGGCATGCAGCCACTCGTCGTAGGGGTGCTCGGCGGCCAGGGCCGACTTGATCTCGGAGTCCTCGACGATGCGGTGCGAGACCGTGTCGACGAGGAACATGCGGCCGGGCTGCAGACGTCCCTTGCGGACCACGCTGGCCGGGTCGATGTCGAGCACGCCGACCTCGGAGGCCAGCACGACCAGGCCGTCGTCCGTGACCCAGAACCGGGACGGGCGCAGGCCGTTGCGGTCGAGGACGGCACCGACGAGCGTTCCGTCGGTGAAGGTCACGCAGGCCGGGCCGTCCCACGGCTCCATCACCGTGGAGTGGAACTCGTAGAACGCCCGTCGCGCCGATTCCATGTCCGGGTTGTTCTCCCAGGCCTCCGGGATCATCATCAGCACCGCGTGCGGCAGCGAGCGGCCACCGAGGTGCAGCAGCTCGAGCACCTCGTCGAAGCTGGCGGAGTCGCTGGCTCCCGGGGTGCAGATCGGGAAGAGCCGCTCGAGGTCGCCGGGGATCAGCTCGGTGACCAACTGGGACTCACGCGCGCGCATCCAGTTGCGGTTGCCCTGGACGGTGTTGATCTCGCCGTTGTGCGCGATGTACCGGTACGGGTGCGAGAGCTCCCAGGACGGGAACGTGTTGGTGGAGAACCGGGAGTGCACCAGGCCGATCGCCGAGTGAAACCGGCGGTCGGACAGGTCGGGGAAGAACGGCTCCAGCTGGCCGGTCGTCAGCATGCCCTTGTACACCGTGGTGCGGCAGCTCAGGCTCGGGAAGTAGACGCCGGCCTCGCGCTCGGCCCGCTTGCGCAGCACGAACGCCGCCCGCTCCAGGCCCAGGCCGTCGTCGCCGGCGTAGAAGGCACCCGCCGCCCAGTCCTCGGCCGAGGCCACGAACAGCTGGCGGAACACCGGGACCGTGGCCCGGGAGCCGGCGCCGAGCAGCGCCGGGGTGACCGGCACGTCGCGCCAGCCGAGGACGACGAGCCCCTCCTGGGGAGCCATGCCCTCGATGGCCGTCTCGGCCTGGGCGCGCGCGACCTTGTCGTGGGGCAGGAACGCCATGCCGACCGCGTACTTGCCCGCTTCGGGCAGCTCGAAGTCGACGACCGCGCGGAAGAACGCGTCGGGAATCTGGGTGAGAATGCCCGCGCCGTCGCCGGAGTCCGGGTCGGAGCCGGCCGCACCGCGGTGCTCCAGGTTGCGCAGCGCGATCAGGGCCTTGGCGACGATGTCGTAGGACGGGACCCCGGTCATGGTGGCGACGAACGCGACGCCGCAGGCGTCGTGTTCGTGGCGGCCGGTGTACAGGCCTTGAGGAACCGGTCCTTGCGAACCGGGAAATCCTCCGGGTGCGGCCGCAGGCATGAGCCACTCCTGAGATCGGGTCCGAACGAGGGCGAGGCGTCGGGCGGACGGCTCGTCGGCACTGCTTTGGTCGGCGCATCAGCTGTGGCGCGCACGCGACCGAGGCGAAGCCGGGGGCGCGACCACTCTGTCGGGACGGCACTGGCCCAGCGGCGGTTTTCAGCCTACCTCACGCGCAGCGAGCCTCCCATCAGGCTTTTTGCCGGGTGCTCTACCCCGCCGGGCGGAGCCCGGACCCCCTCGGGGTGGCAACGTCCCCGGAATCATTGCGCCGCCTCCACGCAGGCGACCGTGGCGTTCTCGATCCGCTTCTGCACCGCTGCCGGTGGTGCCTGGAGCCCGCCCCGGCCCATCGACCGGATCTCGGCGTCGCTGACGGTCCGGCGCAGGCGTTTCACCGCGCACTCGATCACCGCCGCCGGGATGTCGGCCTGTCGCAGGACGTCCTCGAAGTCGAGGCGCAGGGTCGAAACTCCCCCGGTGCAGTCGGCGTACCACCCCGAGATCGTGTCGTCCCCCGCGCCGGACCTCCGGTGGATCTGATAGGCGGTCGCCCGGAACTCCGGGTCCGCGAGGGCCTGCAGGTGGTCACTGAGACACGCGCGCACGGTCGCGTTCCGGAACGGGTCGTCGGGGCCCTCGGCGCGGTAGGCCGGGCCCAGTTGGGCGGCGAGCCCGGCGCGCAGGTAGTCGATCCGCCACTCCGCCACCTGCCAGCCCCCGGCGTCCCGCACGAAGCCCCAGGTGCCGCTCGCACCGTCGGCCGCCCCGCCCTGCTCGGTGACCGTCGCGGTCGCGGTATCGCCGTCGATCGTGATGGCGGTGACGCTCGCCCCGGTGGCGGCGTCCGTGGCGTCGGTGTCGACCGCCGCGGCCCGGCAGACCTCCAGGTCCCCGTAGACCGAGGAGACGAAGTCCGCGCTGAAGCCGGTCCGGCACACCTCCTCGGCGTTACCGGAGGTGACCACGGCCCGGGCGACCGCGGTGATCTGCGCCGCGTCGCTGTTCCCGGCCGCGTCGTCCTCGCCGCATCCGCTCAGGAGGAGGGCCAGCGTTGCCGGCGCGGCCGCCCAGCGGTGCCGGCTCACGTCTCGGCCGGCTCGCGACCGGCCCGGTACGGCGTCGGCTCGCGGGAGTCGCCGCGGCGGCGGGAGAGCACGAGGAACGCGACGGCGGCACCGAACAGCAGGATCGAGGTCCAGTTGTTGAGCCGCATGCCGGCGATCTCGTGCGCCTCGTCGACACGCAGGGCCTCGATCCAGAAGCGGCCGGTGCAGTAGGCGGCGATGTAGAGGGCGAACACCTGGCCGTGGCCGAGGTTGAACCGGCGGTCGGCCCAGATCAGCAGGAAGAAGACGCCGATGCACCACAGGGATTCGTACAGGAACGTCGGGTGGTACGTCGCGGCCTCCGGCGTGGCGCGCGGCCGGTTCTCCGCATCGATCTCCAGGGCCCACGGCAGGTCCGTCGCCCTGCCGTAGAGCTCCTGGTTGAACCAGTTGCCCCACCGGCCCGCGGCCTGTGCCAGCACCACCCCGGGAAAGACGGCGTCGGCGAGCGGCGGCCAGGCGAGCCCGGCCTGGCGCGCCCCGATCCAGCCCCCGACGGCGCCGAGGGCGACCGCGCCCCAGATGCCGAGCCCGCCCTCCCAGATCTTGAGCGCGTCGAGCGGCTTCCCGCCGTCGCCGAAGTAGTCGTCCGGGGTGGTGATGACGTGATAGATCCGGCCGCCGACGATCCCGAACGGCACCGCCCACATCGCGACGTCCGCGACCTGCCCCGGCGATCCCCCACGGGCCACCAGGCGCCGGTCCCCCACGACGATCGCGATCAGGATCCCCGCGACGATGCACAGTGCGTAGCCGCGGAGGGGAAAGCCGCCGAGGTGCCACACACCCTCGGACGGGCTCGGGATCGACGCCAGGATCACGGGGTCAGCTCCGTGCGCGGACACCCGCGGCGAGGTCCGCGGCGAGCTCGGCGCAGCCGGCGACGCCGGACGGCAGGTCGGGGGCGTCGAGCAGCCGGCGGACGAAGGCCGAGCCGACGATGACGCCGTCGGCGTAGCCGGCCACCTCGGCGGCCTGCGCACCGTCGGAGACGCCGAGCCCGACGCCGATCGGCAGGTCGGTTTGCTCCCGGATCCGCGCGACCAGCGGCGGCGCCGCCGATGAGGTCTGCGTCCGCGCGCCGGTCACGCCCATCACGGCCGTGGCGTAGACGAAGCCACGGCACGCGGCCACGGTCATCGCGATGCGCTCCGGCGTCGAGGAGGGAGCGACGAGGAAGATGCGGTCCAGGTCGCGTGCGTCGGACGCGGCGAGCCAGTCCGCTCCGGAGTCGGGTGTCAGGTCCGGGGTGATCAGTCCGGCTCCCCCGGCGGCGGCGAGGTCGGCGGCGAAGCGTTCCGCCCCGTAGCGCAGCACCGGGTTCCAGTAGGTCATCACGACCGTCGCCGCGCCGGTGGCCGCGACCGCCTCGACCGTGGCCAGCACGTCGACGATGCGCGTGCCGCCGGCGAGCGCCTGGTCCGCGGCCTGCTGGATCGTCGGCCCGTCGAGCACGGGGTCGCTGTAGGGCAGCCCGACCTCGACCACGTCGACACCGGCCTGCACCATCGCGGTCAACGCGTCGATGCCGCCCTGCTGCGTGGGGAAGCCCGCTGGGAGATAACCGACGAGCGCCGCGCGATTCTCCGCGGCGGCCTTCGCGAACGCCTCGGCGACGCGTGACATCAGACGAGCCCGAACCAGGTCGCGGCGGTGTCCACGTCCTTGTCGCCGCGGCCGGAGAGGTTGATCAGCACGATCGCCTCCGGGCCCAGTTCGCGAGCGACGTCGAGCGCACCGGCGAGGGCGTGCGAGCTCTCGATGGCCGGGATAATGCCCTCGGTGCGGCACAGGAGCTGAAAGGCGTTCATCGCCTGGGCGTCGGTGATCGGGCGGTAGGTCGCCCGGCCGGTGTCCGCCAGGTGCGCATGCTCGGGCCCGACGCCCGGATAGTCCAGGCCGGCGGAGATCGAGTGGCTCTCCTGGGTCTGCCCCTCGTCGTCCTGCAACAGGTACGAGCGCGCCCCGTGCAGCACGCCGGGGGCGCCGCCGGTGATGGTGGCCGCGTGCCGGCCGGTCTCGACGCCGTCACCCGCCGCCTCGAAGCCGAACAGCCTCACGTCGGCGTCGGGGATGAAGTCGTAGAAGATGCCGATGGCGTTGGAGCCGCCGCCGACGCACGCGCAGACCGCGTCCGGCAGGCGACCGGTCAGCTCGAGCACCTGGGCCCGGGCCTCCTGCCCGATCACCCGGTGGAACTCGCGGACCATGTACGGGAACGGGTGCGGGCCGGCGACGGTGCCCAGCAGGTAGTGCGTCGCCTCGACGTTGGCGACCCAGTCGCGCATCGCCTCGTTGATGGCGTCCTTGAGGGTCCGGCTCCCCGTGGTGACCGGGCGGACCTCGGCCCCGAGCAGCTTCATCCGCGCAACGTTGAGGGCCTGCCGGCGGGTGTCCTCCTCGCCCATGTAGACCACGCAGTCCAGACCGAGCAGCGCGCACGCGGTCGCGGTCGCCACGCCGTGCTGGCCGGCTCCGGTCTCGGCGATGACCCGGGTCTTGCCCATCCGCTTGGTGAGCAGCGCCTGCCCGAGCACGTTGTTGATCTTGTGGGAGCCGGTGTGGTTGAGGTCTTCGCGCTTGAGCAGGATGCGCGCGCCACCGGCCTCGGCCGCGAAACGCGGCACGTCGGTGATGGGGCTGGGCCGGCCGGTGTAACTGCCGAGCAGACCGGAGAGCTCGGCGCGGAAGTTCGGGTCCGCCTGGGCGGCGTTGAACTCCGCGGTGAGTTCGTCGAGCGCGGCCATCAGGGCCTCGGGGACGTACCGTCCGCCGTACTCGCCGAACTGTCCGTCCGCACCGTTCCCCGGAGCCAGGACGGTGTCAGCCACAGTGCCGGTTCTTCTTCAGCGCCGGGTGGGCACCGGCCGCGACCAGGTCGCGTACGGCGGCCTGCGGGTCCTGGCCGGTGACCAGGCTTTCGCCGACCAGCACCGCGTCGGCGCCCTGGCGGCCGTACTCGATGACGTCATGCGGGCCGCGGACCCCGGACTCGGCGATGGTGACGACGCTCTCGGGGATGAGCGGGGCCAGCCGGCCGAAGGTGGTCCGGTCGACCTCGAGGTTCTTGAGGTTGCGCGCGTTGACGCCGACGACCTTCGCTCCCGCGTCGACCGCCCGCCTCGTCTCCTCCTCGGTGTGCACCTCGACCAGCGGCGTCATGCCGAGGGACTCGGTGCGTTCGATGAGCGAGATCAGTGCGTTCTGCTCGAGAGCGGCCACGATCAGCAGGACCAGGTCCGCGCCGTGCGCCCGCGCCTCCCAGAGCTGGTAACTGGAGAAGATGAAGTCCTTGCGCAGGATCGGCACGTCGACCCGGGAGCGCACCGCGCTGAGGTCGGCGAGCTCGCCGCCGAAGCGTCGCTTCTCGGTCAGCACGCTGATCACCGCGGCGCCACCGGCCTCGTAGTCCGCGGCCAACCGGGCCGGGTCCGCGATCGCGGCCAACGCGCCCTTCGAGGGGCTGGACCGCTTGACCTCGGCCACGACTCCGACGCCGGGGACCCGGAGCGCGCCGACTGCGTCACGCGGGGGTTCCATCCGCGACGCGCGTTCCTTCAGCGCATCCAGCGGCACGGATTCCTGGCGCTGCACCAGATCCTCGCGGACACCGCTGAGGATCTCGTCGAGCACGGACACCAGGGCGCTTCCAATCCTTGGGGGAACCTGCGCCGGGCGCCCGGATCGTCAGCGCCGACGTTCGCCAGATCGTAGTCCGCGTTGCTGCATGCTCTTGACAGCGGTCACGTGCGCCCGGGATCAACGCAACGTCGGGTCCTCACCCCGGTCCATCGCCCGCCACTGTTCCAGGGGGGCGTCGCCCTCGCTGGTCCGCTCCCGGGTCGGGGTGGTGTCCCCGCTGACGGGTTTCTCGTAACGCGCGGACATCGACGGCCACGTCCCGCCGCGCCACGCGGCGCTCGCTCCCGCCACCGCGACGAGCAGGGCCCCGAACAACGCCAGCCAGGGCCACACCGTGTGTTCGACCGCCAGCACGGAGGCCGCCTCGGTACCCAGCGCCGCACCCGCCTCGTCCTGCAGGTCCGAGGAACCGACCCGCGAGTTCGACGCGGCACCGAGGGCCGCCCCGGCACCGGCGGCCAGGATCAGCACGCCGACCGCCCGGCGGCCCCAGCCCCGCGCCGCGACCAGCGCGAGTGCGCCCGCCAGTCCGACCAGTCCGAGCGCGGGAACCTCCGCCGCGAGCGACGAGCCCTTCGTCTCGAGTTCGACGCGCAGGTCGCCCTGTTCGGCCATCGCCCGCACCCACGGCCGGCTCGCCGCCATCAGCACCAGCGCGGCACCGAGTACGCATTCGGCGAGCGCGATCAGCATCGCCCGCCGGGGCGCCCGAGCCGTGCCGGAATCCGCGCCGCCGGCCGCGCCGGCCTCCGGCGGAGTCACTGGACCGGCCGCAGGGATTGCGCGGCCGCGATCGCCCGGAGCACTGCGGCCGCCTTGTTACGGCACTCCTGGTCCTCGGTCGCGGGGTCGGAGTCGGCCACGATGCCCGCCCCGGCCTGCACGTAGGCGACGCCGTCGCGCAACAGCGCCGTGCGGATGGCGATGGCGGTATCGAGTTCGCCCGCGAAGTCGAGATAACCGACCACGCCGCCGTAGAGCGCACGTCTCGTCGGTTCCAGTTCCTCGATGATCTCCATCGCGCGCGGCTTGGGCGCCCCCGACAGCGTGCCGGCCGGGAAGCAGGCAGCGAGTACGTCGAACGCGGTACGTCCCTCGGCCGGCCGGCCGATGACCGTCGAGACGATGTGCATGACGTGCGAGTAGCGCTCGACCGACATGAAGTCGACGACTTCGACACTGCCCGGCGCGCACACCCGGCCGAGGTCGTTGCGCCCGAGGTCGACGAGCATCAGGTGCTCCGCGCGTTCCTTCGGATCCGCCAGCAGTTCGGTGGCGAGTTCGCTGTCCTGCTCCGGGGTCTCGCCGCGCGGGCGCGTGCCGGCGATCGGGTGCATCATCGCCCGGCCGTCGTGCACCTTGACCAACGCCTCGGGGCTCGACCCGACGACGTCGAACCCGCCCTCGGCACCGCCCTCCGGGCCCGGGAAGCGCAGCAGGTACAGGTACGGGCTCGGGTTGGTCAGTCGCAGCACGCGGTAGATGTCCAGCGCGCTCGCGGTGGTGGGCATGGCGAACCGCTGGCTGACGACGATCTGGAACGCCTCGCCGGCGTGGATCTCGGAGACCGCGCTGGACACCGCGGCCATGTAGTCCTCGCGGGTGGTGTTGGACGTGTAGTCGACGGTTCCGTCCCAATCCAGGTGCGCGGCACTCGAGCTCGCCGGCCGGGCCAGGTCTGCGGTCATCGCGACCAACCGTTCACACGCGGATTCGTACGCGGCGTCGACGCCGGAATCGCTGCCGTCCCAGTTCACGGCGTTGGCGATCAGGACCACAGAACCGTCCTCGTGGTCGAGCGCCGCGAGGTCGGTGGCCAACAGCATCGCCAGTTCCGGCAGATGCAGGTCGTCGACGGCTTTCTCCGGCAGCCGTTCGAGGCGCCGAACCGCGTCGTAGCCGACGAAGCCGACGAGGCCACCGGTGAGCGGTGGCAGGCCCGGCAGGTCGGTCGGGCGGGTGCGCAGTGCCTCGACCGTGCCGCGCAGCACCTGCAGCGGGTCACCCTCCGTCGGGACGCCGGCCGGCGGACCGCCGACCCAGCGGGCTCTGCCGTCGGCCTCCGTCAGCATCGCCGGGGCCTGCACCCCGACGAAGGAGTAGCGGCCCCACACCCGGCCGTGCTCGGCCGACTCCAGGAGGAAGGTGCCCGGACGCTCCGCGGCGAGCTTGCGGTACAGGCCCACCGGGGTCTCCCCGTCGGCGAGCAGCCGGCGGGAGACCGGGATGACCTTGCGGTCGGCCGCGAGCGCCCGGAAGGCCTCCAGGTCGGGCTGGATCACCCCGCTGGTCATGCGCCCACTCCGGGGCGTTCGGCGACCGGGACGGTGACGGCGGCCAGCGCGCGGGAGTCGTCGAAGCAGCTGCGGGTGCCGGTGTGACAGGCCGGGCCCTCCTGGTCCACCCGGACCAGGACGGTGTCCCCGTCGCAGTCCAGGGCGACGGAGTGCACCCACTGCCGGTGTCCCGACGTGTCGCCCTTGGCCCAGTACTCGTTCCGGCTGCGGCTGAAGTACGTCACACGGCCCGAGGTCAGGGTGCGGTGCAGCGCCTCGTCGTCCATCCACCCGACCATCAGCACCTCGCCGGTGTCCCACTGCTGGGCCACGGCGGGAAACAGGCCGTTGGGGTCGCGGCGCAGCAGCGCGGCGACCGCGGGATCGAGAGCGGACGCGGGAGGCATGGGAGGGAATTCTGCCTGGCCGCGCGAATCGGTGCTGATCCCACTCGGAGCGCACGCGGTGTCCGTCCCTCGTCACGGTCCGTGCACGCCCCTCTCCGGGACGCAGACACACCGGCCCCGCTTAGCCCGATAAGGGCTGTCCGGGATGTGAGCATGGTCCGGAACCCACCGCGCGCACGGACGCGCCGATTTCCGCCCAAGCCACGCAAATCGGCCCCGAATTCCCCGGGGGAGGCACTCGGATCATGGCCCGGCATCGGCTGGAGGCGCCCACGGAGTGGGGCTTTGCATGGGATCATGCTTCGGGCTACAACGCGCTCAGTGATCAGCAGCGCGATGCGCGAGGCAGGGGTGGGGACGATCCCACGGAGGGCGGTGGAGCGATGACCACGCCGGGCGAGAACACGGCGAAGGACGAGGGTGCGACGACGGGACATGTCGCGCCCGGTTCCGGCACGGCCGGCGCGACGGGGGCACCATCGCCCGCGAACACGGCGTCCGCGAGCAGCGGCGCAGCCACGCCCGGCACTCCCGCGGCCGGCGCCACGACGACCAAGCCGCCCGCCGACCTGGACCCCAACGACAGCACCTGGATCTACGACCAGCTCGGGCTCTCCCCGGACGAGTACAAGGACCCGGCGCCGGACGCGACCAACCTGCCGAGCAGCGCCGAGCTGCGGCGCCGCGCGGCTGCCCTGAACCTGGACTACGACGCGCTGCGCCCGGGTGACCCCAGCGAGTCCCCGTTCCCGCCCGGTTCCTTGGGCGCCGGCGGCATCGACCCGCCGACCCGCAAGTTCGAAGGCTTCCCGGCGCCCGGCTCCGGGCTGCCGAGCCAGGCCCCGGGCAGCAGCCCGGCGACACCGCCGGCGACACCGGCCGCGCCGGCCGCTCCCATCTCGACCGGGCCCGCGAGCCCCGCTCCGGCCCAGCCGCCGACCAGTGCGCCGGTGCTGCCGAAGGCCCCGATCAAGGGCGCCCGGCCGCCCCGTCCCGGTCGCAGCGTGGAGCCCTCCGGCGAGCCGTTCAAGGACTACGACGCCAAGCAGGCGACCGGCGACATCCAGCTGCCGACGCACAGCCAGCCGCGGTCGGCAGCACCGGCGCAGCCCCCGCGGCCGGCGGCGCGCAACCTGCCGGTGAGCACCGAGAAGCTCTCCGCCGAGAGCCTGACGGCGGACAACGTCCTCAAGCAGCGCAAGAAGCCGCCGGCCAAGGGCTGGCGCAAGGGCGTGCTCGCGGCGACCGGCGGCCTGGTGAACCTGGGCCCGGGCGCCAAGGAGAAGGAGGCGCTCGGGTTCGAGAACCGCGTGCGCACCGAGATCCCCGGTTGCCACCGGCTCGCGGTGATCAGCCTCAAGGGCGGCGTCGGCAAGACCACCTCCGCCGCTGCGCTGGGCTCGATGTTCGCCTCGCTCCGCGGTGACCGCGTCATCGCGATCGACGCCAACCCGGACCGCGGCACCCTCGGCGACAAGATCGTGCCCGGCCTGGCGAAGACGACCGTGCGCGACTTCGTCGCCCGCAGCGCCTCGCTCGACCGGTACTCGGCGGTGCGGGAGTTCACGGCCCAGGCCGACTCCCGCCTGGAGGTCCTGGTCTCCGAGTCGGACCCGCTGGCCTCGCTGGCCTTCTCGGAGAACGACTACCGGATCATCAGCGACATCCTCGAGAAGTTCTACAACCTGATCCTCACCGACTGCGGAACCGGCCTGCTGCACTCCGCGATGGTCGGCGTGCTGGCCAAGGCCGACCAGGTCGTGATCGTGTCCTCCGCCTCCCTCGACGGTGCCCGCAGCGCGAGCGCCACCCTGGACTGGCTCGAGGCACACAACTACGGCGACCTCGCGCGGGAGTCGGTCACCGTCATCACCTCGGTGCGCCCGCAGGCCGCGTCGGTCCACCTGGACGAGATCATCAGCCACTTCGCCCGGCGGACCCGGGCCGTGGTCGCGGTCCCCTACGACCCGCACCTGGCCGAGGGCGGCCAGATCGACCTCACCCAGCTCGGCAAGGGCGCCTACCAGGCCTACCTGGAGCTCGCGGCCGAGATCGCTGACCAGTTCCCCCGCCTCGGCGTCTCGAAGAGCGGCGAACGTACCTTCTGACACACCATCAGGTCGCTTGGACTCCCCCGATAGCGCAGTTGGACACGGGTATTTCGCGCGACAGCGGTGTTCAACTGCACTATCGGGGGAGTCAGCGCACGGGGTGGCCGGCGGCGCGAAGGGCGGTCTTGACGTCGCCGATGCGCAGGTCGCCGAAGTGGAAGACGCTCGCCGCGAGGACGGCGTCCGCACCGGCATCGACGGCCGGGGCGAAGTCGGCGACCTTGCCCGCTCCCCCGCTCGCGATCACCGGCACGGTCACGACCTCGCGGACCTGCCGCAGCATCTCCAGGTCGTAGCCGTCCTTGGTGCCGTCGGCGTCCATCGAGTTCAGCAGGATCTCCCCCGCGCCGAGTTCGCAGCCGCGCCGGCACCACTCCACCGCGTCGAGGCCGGTGCCCGTGCGCCCGCCGTGGGTGGTGACCTCGAACCCGGACGCCGTGGGCGGGTCGCCCGGCAGGCAGCGGCGGGCGTCGATGGAGAGCACCAGCACCTGGTTGCCGAACCGGTCCGCGATCTCGGCGATCAGGGTCGGCCGGGCGAGCGCCGCGGTGTTCACGCCGATCTTGTCCGCGCCGGCCCGCAACAGCTTGTCGACGTCCTGCGCGGTGCGGACGCCACCGCCGACGGTCAGCGGGATGAAGACCTGCTCCGCGGTGCGGGAGACCACGTCATACGTGGTCGCGCGGTCACCGGAGGACGCGGTGATGTCGAGAAAGGTCAGCTCGTCCGCGCCGTCGGCGTCATAGCGCTTGGCGAGTTCGACGGGGTCGCCGGCGTCGCGGAGATTCTGGAAGTTGACGCCCTTGACCACCCGCCCGGCATCGACGTCCAGGCAGGGGATGACACGGATCGAAACGCCCATCTGATGCTCCGTCAGCCTAGCGGGTCAGACCGCCGCGACGGCGGCCAGCGCCTCTTCGAGCGTGAACGCCTGCGCGTAGAGCGCCTTGCCGACGATGGCGCCCTCGACACCGATCGGCACCAGCGTCGCGATCTCCCGGAGGTCGTCGAGGCTGGAGACACCACCGGAGGCCACCACCGGCTTGTCGGTCTGCGCGCACACGTCGCGGAGCAGCTCCAGATTCGGGCCCTTCAGCGTCCCGTCCTTGGTCACGTCGGTGACGACGTAGCGGGCACAGCCCTCGGAATCGAGCCGAGCGAGCACCTCGAACAGCTCGCCGCCCTCGCGGGTCCAGCCCCGCCCGGCCAGGGTCGTGCCGCGGACGTCCAGACCGACGGCGACGCGGTCACCCCACCGGGCGATCGCGGACGCGCACCACTCCGGGTTCTCCAGGGCGGCGGTGCCGATGTTCACCCGGGCACATCCGGTGGCCATCGCGGCCTCCAGCGACGCGTCGTCCCGGATGCCGCCGCTCATCTCGACCTTCACGTCGAGCTTCGCGACGACCTCGTGGAGCAGATCCCGGTTCGACCCGCGACCGAACGCGGCATCGAGGTCGACGAGGTGGATCCACTCCGCACCGGCGGACTGCCAGGCGAGCGCGGCCGCCAACGGGTCGCCGTAGGAGGTCTCGGACCCCGCTTCCCCTTGGACCAGGCGGACGGCCTGGCCGTCGGCGACGTCGACGGCAGGCAGCAGTTCCAGGCGATTCGACATGCTGGGAGCGTAACGACGTTCGCGCTGTGGCCCGGATCACGGCCGGGCTCCGGGCGGATCAGGCGGCCGTGTTGCCGGCCTTCCACGTCGCCCACGGCACGGTCCAGTCCGCGACCCGGTTTCCCAGGTCGTCGAATGGCTTCGAGGAGCCGGTGACGATCACGGGGTCACCGACGATCGTGTTCTTAAACAGCCACTCGGCCGCCGCCGGGAGCATGCCGATGCACCCGTGCGAGGTGTTCGCCTCGCCGATGTTGCCCGTGTTCCACGGTGCGTCGTGGAGGAACTCGCCGCTGTTCGTGATGCGCATGGCGTACGTGGACCTGTAGGTGTAGTCCTCGGGGGCGTCGATGGCCTCGTCGGTCCATTTCTTGTTGCGTTCCTTGGCCATCACGATCTTGGTCCCGGTGCGGGTCTCCCAGCCCTTCTTGCCCGTGGACACGTCATAGGTCTTGATCGGCTTTCCGTCGCGGACCACCTGGAGCTGGTGCTTGTCGACGTCGACGGTGATCACCTGCGAGCGGTCGACGGTAAATGTCGAGTTTGTGTTCTGGCCGCCGACCACACCGTCGCCCGCCCCGATGTCCTTGATCTTGGCGGCGAGCGTGACCTGCGTACCGGCGGGCCAGAACTTCTCGGGCCGGTAGTCGACGGTCACGTCGTCGATCCAGTACCAGGCGCCCTCGACCTGCGGTTCGGTGCGGACCTGCAGCGCGTCCTGCACGATCTTGCGGTCGGTCACCGGCTGGTTGAACGTGACCATCAGCGGATGACCGACGCCGACCTTCGCGCCGTCGGACGGCTGCACGGAGGAGATCTCGAGCGTGCCGGACCGCTGGACGCCCCCGGTGGCGAACCGGCTCACGCGCTCGGTCTGCGCACCGTCGGCGCCGGTGCCCCACGCGTGCACCGTGTACTTCGTTCCGACCTTGACCGGCACCGCCGAGTTCCAGGCGGACCGGTCCGACGCGTAGGTGCCCTCCAGCTCACTGCCGGCGGCGTCGGTGACACGCACCTCGGTCAGCTCGCCATGGCGAGCCGTGACCTTGACCTCAGCGCCCGGGCCCACGTCGCGGGTGTCCGCCGCCGGCGTGATCTCGATGCTCATCGGAGCATCCGTTGCGTCCTCGGCGTTCTCGCCCCCACCCGAGCACCCTGACAGGAGCAGTGTTGCCGCCATGGCCACCGCGGCCAGGCTCTTTCCGTGCATGGACTCCCCCTCAGAATCGCGCCGGGGGGATCTACCCGCTCGTTCCGCCGAGAACCGCCGGACCCCTAGCCTGTGGCCGGGACGGAGCGGGTCGGCGAGCGAGCGGGGACGGGATGACGGCGACCGACGGCCGCTCCGTGCTGCGCGGGGCGCTGGGCCGCCAGCGGCGGTGGGTCGGCGCGGCCGGCGCTCTGTTCATCTGCCACCAGGCCGGCGAGGCCCTGGTGCCGGTGATGATCGGTGTGATCATCGACCGGGCCGTCGCCACGGGCGACGGGTCCGCGCTGATCGCCTGGCTAGCGGTTCTCGCCGGCGTCTTCACCGTCCTCTCCTTCGGTTACCGGCTCGGCGCCCGCTGCGCCGAGCGCGCGTCCGAAGGCGTGGCGCACGACCTGCGGATCCGGATCGCCGAACGCGTGCTCGACGACCGCGGCGGCGCCGAGACCGGCCGCCTTCCCGGCGCCCTGGCCGGGCTGGCCACCTCCGACACCGCGAAGGTCGGATTCCTCGCGTTCGCGATTCCCGGCGGCATCGCGGCCCTGGCCGGACTGCTCGTCGGCGGCATCGCCCTGCTCCGCCTGTCCGTCCCCCTGGGCCTGGTCGTGCTGGTGGCCGCTCCCCCGATGCTCTGGTTGGTGCAGCGACTGGGCCGACCGCTGGAGACCCGCAGCGCGGAGCAGCAGGAGCGGGCCGCGGCGTCCTTCGGCGTCGCCGCGGACCTGGTCGCCGGGCTGCGGGTCCTCAAGGGCATCGGCGCGGAGCCCGCGGCGGTCGCGCGGTACCGGCAGGTGAGTCAGGACTCGCTCACGGCCACCTTGACCGCCGCCCGCGCCCACGCGGCCTACGAGGCGGCCATGCTCGCGATGACGGGGCTCTTCCTGGCGGGAGTGGCCCTGCTGGGCGGCCGGCTGGCGGCGCGGGACGAGATCACCGTGGGCGAACTGGTTGCGGCCGTCGGTCTCGCCCAGTTCCTGATCGCCCCCATGGGCGCCATCGCCTGGGTCGGCGCGGAACTCGCCCAGGGCCGCGCCTCCGCGAACCGGATCGCCGAGGTGCTCAGCGCCCAGCCCGTGGCCGGCGGCGACGCCGCGCCGGCGGAGCCCGTGCGAGGGCAGCTGGTCCTGTCCGCGGTGTACAGCGGATCGCTGGCCGGACTCGACCTGCGCATCGACGCCGGGGAGTTCCTCGGCATCGCGGCCGACCCGGCGGACGCGCGGGCGTTGCTGCGGTGTCTGGCCCGGGAGACGGACCCGGAAGCGGGGGCGGTCCACCTCGACGGCCGACCGTTGACCGAGCTCGGGCCCGGCCCGCTCCGCCGCGTGCTGCTGGTCGCGGCGCACGACGCCCACCTGTTCGAGGGCACCCTCCTGGACAACGTGCTCGACGGCCGGAGCGCCGCCGACCCGTCCGCCCCGCGCGATCCGGCGGCCGTGCACGCGGCGATCGTCGCGGGCGGCGCCGACGAGGTCGCCGACGCGCTGCCGGAGGGCACCGCCACGGCGGTCGGCGAACGCGGCCGCGGCCTGTCCGGCGGGCAGCGACAACGCGTGGCCCTGGCCCGCGCCCTCGCCGCGGACTCCCCCGTCCTGGTGCTGCACGACCCGACGACGGCGGTCGACGCCGCGACCGAGGCCCGCCTCGCCACCGGGATCCGCGAGCTGCGACGCGGTCGCACCACGGTGCTGATCACCACCAGCCCGGCACTGCTCGCCGTCACCGATCGCGTCGCGCTGGTGCGCGACGGGCGGGTCGACGAACTCGGCGACCACCTCGACCTCGTCGCCGGCTCGCCCGCGTACCGCGATCTGGTGCTGCGATGACCGCCCCCGGGCAGCCGGAGCGCCCCGGCACCCGACTGCCGGTCGCCTCGGGACGACAGGCCTGGGCAGCGGTGCGGCGCCTCGCTGCTCCGCAGCGGTCGCTCGCCCTCGCCGCCCTGCTGACCACGGTGGCTGCGACCGCGGTCGTGCTGATCACCGCTCCGGTGCTCGGGCACATCGTCGACCAGGTGATCGAGAACCGGCCGGCGTCCGACCTGACGGCGCCGATTCTCGTGCTCGTCGGGATCGCGATCGGCTACGCCCTGCTCTCGATGCTCAGCATCATCCTGATCGCGCGGCTCGGCGAGCAGATCCTCGCGGGCCTGCGCGAGCAATTCGTGCGGCGCGCGCTGGACCTGCCGCTGGAGCAGGTCGAGGCGGCCGGCTCCGGCGACCTCACCTCCCGCGTCACCAACGACGTGTCGGTGATCAGCAAGGGCATCCGCGACGCGCTACCGGAATTCGCCCGGGCGGCGCTCACCATCGGGCTCACCGTCGTCGGCCTGGCCGTCCTGGACTGGCGGTTCGCCCTCGCGGCGCTGTGCGCGTCACCGATCCAGTTCGTCACCGTGCGCTGGTACCTGCGCAACGCACCACCGCTGTACGCGCAGCAGCGGGCGGCGGTGGGCGACCTGCAGCAGGAGTTGCTGGACAGCATCGCCGGCGCGTCCACGGTCCGGGCTTTCGGACTGCGCCGGCCCCACCTCGACAAGGTCACCGCGCGGTCCGGGCGATCGGTCGCCCTCACCCTGCGGGCGGTCCGGCTGCAGACCCGGTTCTTCGCCCGCCTCAACCTCGCGGAGCTGATCGGGCTCTCCGCGGTGCTGGCGACGGGTTACCACCTCGTCGACCGCGGCGAGGTCAGCGTGGGCGCGGCCAGCGCTGCGGCGCTGTACTTCGCGAATCTGTTCAACCCGATCAACGTGGCGCTCGCCTCGATCGACGAGGCGCAGGCGGCGGCCGCGAGCCTCGCCCGCCTCGTCGGCGTTCTCGATCTCCCCCCGGAGGCGGACCCGGCGACCCCGGCCGGTGTCCCGTCGCACCCGGCCCCGGTCGAGATCTCCGGCCTCGGGCACGCCTATGTCCCCGGCCACGACGTGCTCGACGGGGTCGATCTCGTCCTCGCCGCCGGGGAGCGTGTCGCCGTGGTCGGCACCAGCGGTGCCGGCAAGACGACCCTGGCGAAGCTGGTCGCCGGCGTGCACCGGCCGACCCGCGGCCGGATCCGGCTGGACGGCCGGGACAGCACCGAGCTCGGCTCCGCCGGGGTACGGCGGACGGTCGCGCTGATCACCCAGGAGGTGCACGTCTTCGCCGGGCCGCTGGCCGCGGACCTGCGGCTGGTCCGGCCGGATGCCTCCGACGCGGAGTTGCACGCCGCGCTGGATGCGGTCGGCGCCGCCGCCTGGGTGGAGCTGCTGCCCGACGGCCTCGCGACCGAGGTGGGCGACGGCGGCCATGCGCTGACCGTGGCCCAGGCCCAACAGCTGGCCCTGGCGCGCCTCCTGCTGGCGGATCCGCCGGTGGCGATCCTCGACGAGGCGACCGCGGAGGCCGGCAGCGCCGGCGCCCGCGTCCTCGAGGCGGCGGCCGACGTGGCGATGGCGGGCCGGACGGCGCTGATCGTCGCGCACCGCCTCACCCAGGCCGCCGCCGCGGACCGGATCGTGGTGCTCGAGGCGGGCCGGGTGCTCGAGATCGGCAGCCATGACCTGCTCGTGGCGGCCGACGGGCCGTACGCCCGGCTGTGGTCGGCCTGGTCAGCAGAGCGTCAAGAACGGTAGTTCCCCGAGGAGTCCTCGGCTTCACAGGGTAGCCTTGCCTAACCATGGCGCTCGCGGACCGGACCGAGGACCGCCCCGTCGCGGCGTCGTTCCCGGCCGCCGGAGCCCGCAAGCGCCGCGGCCGGCCCCTGATCATCGGCGCGCTGTTCGCGGTCGTCCTGCTCTGCGTCGTGCTGTCGATCTCGATCGGCGCCAAGCCCATCGCGATCAATGACGTCTGGGCCGGGCTGGTCACCCCGGCGGACAGCGAGAACGACGTCATCATCCGCTCGCTGCGCATCCCGCGGACGATCCTCGGCCTGCTGGTCGGCGCCGCACTGGGCATGGCCGGCGCCCTGATGCAGGGCCACACCCGCAACCCCCTCGCCGATCCCGGCCTGCTGGGAGTCGAGGCCGGGGCCGCGTTCGCCGTCGTCCTGGCGATCTACTCGTTCGGCGTCACCGACACCCTCGGCTTCGTCTGGTTCGCCTTCGCCGGCGCGTTGGTGGCCTCGGTCGTCGTCTTTTCCCTGGGCTCGATCGGACAGGGCGCCTCCACCCCCGTGACCTTGGCGCTGGCCGGGGCAGCCGTGTCGGCCCTGCTGGGCTCGTTCACCTCAGCGCTGGTACTGATGGACCGTCAGACCCTGGACGTGTTCCGGTTCTGGCAGGTGGGCGCGCTCACCGGACGGCCCACCGAGGTCATCTGGGAAGTGAGCCCGTTCCTGGCCGCCGGTCTGCTGCTCGCGCTGTACAACGCTCCCGCCCTCAACCTGCTCTCCCTCGGCGAGGACGTGGCCCGCAGCCTCGGCCAGTCCGTGATCCGCACGCGTATCGTCGGCATCGCCGCGATCACGCTCCTGACCGGCGGAGCGGTCGCCGCGGCCGGGCCGATCGGATTTGTGGGGCTCGTCGTGCCGCATGTGGCACGCATGTTCACCGGGCCCGACTACCGCTGGTTGCTCCCCTGTTCGGCGCTGCTCGGAGGGGCCCTGATCCTCGCGACGGACACGATCGGCCGCGTCGTCGTCCGGCCCGGCGAGATGCAGGTCGGCATCATCATGGCGCTGGTCGGCGCGCCGTTCTTCATCTGGCTGGTCCGCCGCCGCCGGTTGGCGGCACTGTGACGACCGCGGCCACCGAGCCTCCCGGCACCGGACCGTCCGCGTCCGAACCCGGAGGCCCCACCGGGCCGGCGGTCCCCGGCCGGCGCGCGCTGCGCATCGGGTCCACCCTCTCCGGCGTCTGGCGTCCCCGGTTCCTGCTCGTCGCGCTGATCGGGGCGGTGCTGGCGCTGTTCGCCCTGGCCGCCGACATCGGCCGCGGGGACTACCCCATCTCGATCGTCGACGTCCTCCAGGTCCTGGCCGGCGGCGGCGACGAACAGCAGCGGTTCATCGTGATGGAACTGCGACTGCCACGCGCGCTCACCGGCGTCCTCGTGGGTGCCGCCCTCGGACTTTCCGGGGCCGTCACCGCCGCGATCGCCCGCAATGCCCTCGCCACCCCGGACATCCTCGGCATCACCCAGGGCGCCAGTGCGGCGGCGGTCGCGGTGATCCTGCTCGGCGGGTCCGGTGGGGTCGTCGGCTCGCTCGGCACACAACTGGGGCTCCCGCTGGCGGCCCTCGCCGGCGGCCTGGCCACGGCCATCCTCATCTACCTGCTCGCCTATCGGCGCGGCATCGACGGTTATCGCCTGGTCCTGGTCGGGATCGGGGTGAACGCCGTCCTGCTGAGCCTGGTCAACTACATGCTGATCACGGCGCGCGTGGAGGACGCTGCGCGGGCGCAGGTGTGGATGACCGGCAGCCTCAACGGCCGCGGTTGGGAACACGTGCGCCCCGTCGCCGTGGCGCTCGCGGTCCTGGTGCCGATCGCCCTGATCCTGGTCTTCGTGCTCGGCGCGCTGCAGTACAGCGACGACACGGTCCGCGGGCTGGGCATCCGGCTGAACGTCGCGCGCACCTGCCTGCTGCTCACCGCGGTGGCGCTGGCCGCCATCGCCACCGCGTGCGCCGGCCCGATCGGCTTCGTCGCCTTCGTCGCGCCGCAGGCGGCGATCCGGGTGACCGGCGGGTCGCGGCCCCCGTTGCTGGCGTCCGCGACCTTCGGCGCCGCGCTGGTGGTCGCCTCCGACGTGGTGGCGCGCACCATGCTCGGCGACCTCGACCTCCCGGTCGGCATCGTCACCTCCGCGATCGGCGCTCCGTTCCTGCTGTACCTGCTCGCGAGCAACTCCCGGAAGGTGCGCCTGTGAACCCGATCGCCGCTCCCGGCACCACCCCCGGTCTCGTCGGCCGTCCGGTGGCCCCGCCGCCCGGGCAGGCTTCGCCGGCCCGCCTCCGCGCCGAGGGCATTCAGCTCGGTTACGGCGACGAGGTGATCGTCGAGAAGCTCGACCTGCACCTCATGCACGGCGCGATCACCGCGGTGATCGGACCGAACGGCTGCGGCAAGTCCACGGTGCTGCGCGCCCTGGCCCGGCTGATGCCGACCCGCACCGGCCAGGTGGTCCTGGACGGCAAGCGGATCGACAAGATGCCCACCAAGGAGGTGGCGCGCATCCTCGGTGTCCTCCCGCAGGCGCCCATCGCGCCGGAAGGGCTGACGGTCGCCGACCTGGTCGCCCGCGGGCGGCATCCGCACCAGGCCTGGTACCGGCAGTGGTCCTCCGACGACGAGGGATCGGTGTCCGCCGCGCTGCAGTGGACCGGCATCTCCGACCTCGCGGAGCGGTCCGTCGACACCCTCTCCGGCGGGCAGCGCCAGCGCGCCTGGATCTCGATGGCGCTCGCACAGGGCACCGACCTGCTGCTCCTCGACGAGCCCACGACCTTCCTCGACCTGGCCCACCAGGTGGACGTGCTCGACCTCGTCGAGCGGCTGAACCGGGAAGCCGGGCGCACCGTACTGATGGTGCTGCACGACCTCAACCTCGCGGCGCGCTACTCGGACCACCTGATCGCGATGAAGGCCGGGAAGATCGTCGCGGCCGGGCCGCCCGAGGACGTCCTCACCGAAGCGCTGCTGTCCGAGGTGTTCGGCCTCGAGGCCCGGGTCATCCCCGACCCGGTGTCCGGCAGCCCGCTGGTCGTGCCGATCGGGAGCCGGCACCGGTACGTCTCGGACGGAGCCGCCCCGGAGGACGTGACCCCCGACGGCATGAGCGCGGACGCGTACCACGGCTCGGCCCCGGGGAACGGGAACGGCAACGGCAACGGCCACTCCTGGCACGGACCCACGTCCCCGGGACTGTCCGAGCCCTTCGCCCCCGACCCGGTCTACAGCCCGCGGCCGTCCACTTACTGACGGACCGTCAGAGCGTCTGCAACCAGTTCGTCAGCAGCGTCGCTCCGGCGTCGCCGGACTTCTCCGGGTGGAACTGCGTCGCGCACAGCGCCTCGTTCTCCACCGCGGCCACGAACGGCTCCCCGTGCTCGGCCCAGGTCACGCGCGGCGGCAGGAACGGTGGCGTGGAGTTCAGCGTCCACTCCCGCGCCGCGTAGGAGTGCACGAAGTAGAACCGCTCGTTCTCGATACCCGCGAAGAGCCGGGTGCCGGCCGCGGCGGTCACCGTGTTCCACCCCATGTGCGGCAGGACCGGTGCGTGCAGGCGCTCCACGGTGCCGGGCCACTCGCCGCAGCCCTTGGTGGTCACCCCGTGCTCGACGCCGTAGTCGAAGAGCACCTGCATGCCGACGCAGATCCCGAGCACCGGGCGGCCGCCGGCCAGGCGGCGGCCGATGATCTCCGGCCCGCGGACCTGGTCGAGCCCCTTCATGCAGGCCTCGTACGCCCCGACACCGGGCACCACCAGGCCGTCGCAGCCCTCAGCGGCGCGGCGGTCGGCGGTGACGGTGACGGCAGCGCCGGCCCGCTCCAGGGCGCGTTCGGCCGAGCGCAGGTTGCCCGAGCCGTAGTCCAGGATGACGACCGTCGGCTTCATGCGGGCTTCACCGCGTGTCGGCCGAGAGCGTGCCCTTGGTCGAGGGCACACCGGTCTCGCGGGGGTCGAACGCCACTGCGTCGCGCAGCGCACGGGCGACGCCCTTGAACTGGCACTCAGCGACGTGGTGGGCGTTGCGGCCGCGCAGCACATCGATGTGCAGGCAGATCTGCGCCGAGTTCACGAACGATTCCCAGATGTGCCGGGTGAGCGCGGTCTCGTACTCCCCGATCATCGGCGCCAGGCCCTCGGGCTCGGTGTGCACAAGATAGGCACGGCCGGCGAGGTCGACGGCGACGCGGGCCAGCGCCTCGTCGAGGGGTACGAGCGAATTCGCGAAGCGGCGCACGCCCTGGGCATCGCCGAGGGCCTGCCGGAACGCGGTGCCGAGGGCGATCGAGGTGTCCTCGATCGTGTGGTGACCGTCGATGTGCAGATCACCCTCGGTCTTCACGGTGAGGTCGAACAGCCCGTGCCGGCCCAGCTGGGAGAGCATGTGGTCGTAGAAGCCGACGCCGGTGGAGATCTCGGTTCGCCCACTGCCGTCGATGTCGATCTCGACGAGGACGTTCGATTCCTTGGTGACGCGCTCGACGCGTCCAGTGCGGCTCATGACGAACTCTCTCTCAGAAGCTGTTCCTTCAGCACCGCGGCCAGCGCGGTCAGAAATGCGTCGTTCTCCTCCGGCGTGCCCGCGGTGACCCGCAGCCAGCCCGGCAGACCCACGTCCCGGATCAGGACGCCGCGGTCCAGCAGGCCCTGCCAGGTACGAGTCTGGTCCCCGAGGCCGCCGAACAGCACGAAGTTTGCATCCGAGGGGACGACCGTGCAGCCCAGCGCGGTGATCTCCCGGACCAGGCGGTCCCGTTCCTCCCGCAGCTTCCCCACCGTACGCAACAGGTCCGGCGCGTGCCGTAGCGCGACCCGGGCAGCCGCCTGGGTGAGCTCGGACAAGTGGTAGGGCAGGCGCACGAGCAGCAGGCAGTCGACCAGTTCGGGGTCCGCGGCGAGGTACCCGACCCGCAGCCCGGCCATCGAGAACGCCTTGCTCATCGTGCGGCTGACCACGAGTCGGGGCCGCCCCGGCAGGAGGGTCAGCGCGCTCGGCACACCGTCGCGGGCGAACTCGGCGTACGCCTCGTCGACGACCACGATGCCGGTCGCCGCGTCGTAGACCGCTTCGATCACGGACAGTTCGAGCGCGGTGCCGGTCGGGTTGTTCGGCGAGGTCAGGAAGACCACGTCGGGCTGGGCGTCCGACACCTCGGCCAGGACCCGGTCCGGATCCAGGGCGAAGTCGTGCTCGCGGTGACCGTCGACCCACGCCGTCTGCGTGGCCAGGGAGATCAGCCGGTGCATCGTGTACGAGGGCTCGAAACCCATCGCGGTGCGCCCGGCGCCCGCGAACGCCATCAGCAGTTGCTGCAGGATCTCGTTGGATCCGTTGGCCGCCCAGATCTGACTACCGATCAGACCATGGCCGAGATACGCCGCCAGGTCGGCCCGCAGCGCAACGGCGTCGCGATCCGGGTAGCGGTTCAGGTCGGCCGCGGCGTACTGCACCGCAGCACCGAGGTCGGCCGCCAGCGCGGGCGAGGGCCCGTACGGGTTCTCGTTCGTGTTCAGCCGAACCGGCACGTCCAGTTGCGGCGCGCCGTAGGCCGACCGGCCGCGCAGATCGTCGCGCAGCGGGAGGAAGGTGTCCACGTCAGCCCTGCTCGCGCGGGGCGTCGGTCTTGGGGATCCGGACGCGGACCGCGTTGACGTGCGCGAGCAGATTCTCCGCGCCGCCCAGGGCGTCGATGTGGTCGGCGACCTCGGCCAGGGCGGCCCGGTCGTACTCGACGATGTGGACGCTCCGCAGGAACGAGTGCACGGACAACCCCCCGGAGTGACGGGCCGTGCCGCCGGTGGGCAGCACGTGGTTCGACCCGGCGAGGTAGTCCCCGAGGCTGACCGGGGCGTAGCTCCCGACGAAGATCGCGCCGGCGTTGCGGACCTTCCGCGCCATCGCGGCCGCGTCGGCCGTGAGGATCTCGAGGTGCTCGGCGGCCCATTCGTCGACCACCGCGAGACCCGCGGTCAGGTCGTCGACCAGCACGATGGCGGACTGGTTCGCCAGAGCGGCGTTCACCTGCACCTGGTTGAGCGAGACACCGCGCTGGCGGTCCACCTCGGTCTGCACGGCATCGATCAGCGCCGCGGAGTCGGTCACCAGCAGGCAGGAGGCGTTCTCGTCGTGCTCGGCCTGGGAGATCAGGTCGGCGGCGACGTGGATCGGGTCCGCGGTGGCGTCCGCGAGGATCCCGATCTCGGTCGGACCGGCCTCGGCGTCGATCCCGATGATCCCCTTCAGCAAGCGCTTGGCCGCCGCGACGTACACGTTGCCCGGACCCGTGACGAGATCCGCGGGAGCGCAGTCCTCGGTGCCGTACGCGAACATCGCGACCGCCTGGGCCCCGCCCACGGCGTAAACCTCGTCGACGCCGAGCAGTGCGCACGCGGCGAGCACGACCGGGTGCGGCCAGCCGTCGTTGTCCCGCTGCGGCGGGGACGCGACGGCCAGGGACTCGACCCCGGCCACCTGCGCCGGGACGACGTTCATGACGACACTGGAGGGATAGGCGACGACCCCGCCGGGGACGTAGAGCCCGACCCGCCGGACCGGGATCCAGCGCTCGGTGACCTTCCCGCCGGGGCTGACCTCGACCTCGACGTCCGGGTGCTTCTGCGCGGTGTGCACGAGGCGGGCCCGGCGGGCGGCCTCCTCCAGTGCGGCCCGGACGTCCGGGTGCAGGTCGATCAGAGCCTTGTCGAGAACCTCGGCCGGGACCCGGATGCCCGCCGGGCGGACCCCGTCGAAGCGCTCCGCGAGGTCCAGCAGGGCGGCGGAACCACGCTCGCGCACGTCCTCGCAGATCGGCCGGACGACCTCCAGCGTGGCCGCGACATCGACCGCCGCCCGCGGCAGCACGCTGCGCAGGGTGGCGGGGGTCAGCGAGGATCCACGCAGGTCAAGGACGGGAAGCACCTGGCAATTCTACGGCGGAGCGCGGAATGCCCCGCTCGCTACGCTTCGCCCATGAGCACCCGGCTGCCGCTGTTCCCGCTCGGAACCGTGCTCTACCCGGGCCTGCTGCTCCCCCTGCACATCTTCGAGGAGCGCTACCGGCAGCTCATCGCCGACCTGACCGGCGGCCGCACCGGCGAGCAGCCCGAGGAGAACGCGCCCGCCTTCGGGGTGATCGCGATCCGCCAGGGCCGCGAGGTCGGGGCGGACGGCATCCGCGAGCTCCACGAGGTCGGCTGCACGGCGGAGATCCGCCGGGTGGAGGAACTGCCGGACGGCCGCTTCGACCTCGTGACCACGGGTGCGCAGCGGTTCCGCCTGCGCACGGTGGACTTCGACACGGCCCCGTACCTGGTCGGCGAGGTCGAGTACCTGGACGAGGAGCCGGCCGACGGCGAGTCCGCCGAAGCCGCCGGCGTGCTGGCCGCGTCGGTCGCCAAGCACTATCTGGCCTACCGGGACCAGCTGCTGAGCCTGCAGGGCCAGGCCCCTCGGGTCCGCGGTCCGCTGCCGTCGGATCCGCTGGTGCTGTCCTACCTCGTCGCCGCGGCGATGGTGCTCGATCGCCAGGACAAGCAGAACCTGCTGGAGGCCCCGGACGCGGCGGGGCGGCTACGAGCCGAGCTCGCGCTGCTCCGCCGGGAGCGGGTCATGCTCACCCACCTGCCGTCGCTGCCCGGCGCCGACATCACCCGTGAGGCCGGCAGCCCCAACTGACGCCTGCTCCGCGGGCTTGCCCCACCCGGCGTCGGCCCAGCGCGGGTCGCCGGTGAGCTCGGCCTGCTCGTCGCCGGAGTCGTCGCTCCGGCGCTCCAGCCCGGCGATCAGGGAGAGGTAGGTGACCAGTACCCCGACGGCCCCGGCGAACAGGATCCCGTCGGAGGCCAGGGTGATCGACCCGCCGATGGTCTCCCCGTCGGTGAGGGTGAGCGCGGTCTGCTGGATCGGCGCCGGACCGAAGGCCTCGCCGACCTCCCGCGCGATCAGTGACGCGAGCACCGAGGCGCCGGCGAGGGCGCCGATGACGGTCAGGTCCCCGCGCCAGCGCCAGTACGCGATGCCGGCGCTGATCATGCCCAGCACCAGTCCGAGAACGAGGAACCAGCCGTCGGCGGCGATGAACTCCGAGCTGTCCTGGTTGTTCAGGTAGACCTCGCCGGCGAGGTTCACGTACGTGGGCGCGGGCGCGATCCACTCCCACAGCATGCCGACGTACGGGGCGGCCAGCAGCGTCAGCCCGGCCGCCAGGGCCGCGGGCCGGAGCCGGAGCAGGCGCGGACCGGCGCCCTCGTCCGGGCGCGGTGACGGTCTCGCCCGGGTCCCCACGGTCAGCAGTATCCCCTGCCGCCCCGCCCGCGCCGTCACCCAGGCGGGGCCAATTAAGAGATGCCCGGTCTCGCCTTTGCCGAACGCCTGTGCGGCGCTTGTGGAGCCGTTGTGAACCGCTGTGCTGAGATTTCCGCAGTCCACACGAGGGGGCTCGAGCGAGGAGGCCGCGCGGTCATGGCGATCACCGAGGACCCCGGCCCCCCGCCGGCCCCGCCCGCGCCGCCGGCCCCGCCCCCGCGTCGCCCGTCGAAGCGCGGCTTGGGTTCCTGGGGCGGCTACGTCGCACGCAAGCCGCGCCGGGTGCTCGCGGCAACGCTGGTCGTGCTGGTCGCCTTCGCCGCGCTGACGCCGGTCTTCCTCGCCCGGGTGCTCGGCATCGGCTACGACACCCCGGGGTCGGAGTCGGCCCGGGCGACCGCCGCCGTCGAGGAAGCCCTCGGCGCGCAGGAGACGGTCCTGCTCGTGGTCTCCTCGGACACCCGCACCTCGACCGACCCGACCTTCACCCGGGCCATGGACGAGGCGATCCGGGTGGTGCGCGCCAACGACGGGGTGGCCTCGGTCCCGCCGGCCGACCTCGGCGGCGCGGTCTCCACCGACGGGTCGGTGGAGTACCGCACCGTGCTGCTCGCCGGCGACGCCGGGGACCGGCAGAAGACCGCGAAGGAACTCAAGGGCGACCTGGCGGACCTGGACTCGGCCCCGCTCGGCGGGCCGGACATCGACATCGGCCTCTCCGGCGAGAGCCCGTTCTTCGTCGATCTCCTGCACTCCGAGGAGGAGGGCCTGGCGATGGCCGAGGCGATCGGC
The DNA here is from genome assembly GCA_963756785.1 of uncultured Actinomycetota bacterium. Classification (GTDB taxonomy): domain Bacteria; phylum Actinomycetota; class Actinomycetes; order Sporichthyales; family Sporichthyaceae; genus Sporichthya. Next base: position 179,800 of record CAVWPF010000007.1, on the reverse strand, counting down.
CTGCCCCTGGCGATGCTGATCCTGTTCCTGACCCTGGGGTCGATCCTCGCTGCGGGCCTGCCCATTCTCGTGGGCCTCGCCGGCTCGATCGTCGCGCTCGGCATTCTCGGTGGTGCCAGCTTCTGGACCGAGTTCGACATCTTCGCCGAGAACGGCGTCGTGATGCTCGGCATCGCGGTGGGCATCGACTACGCGCTGCTGATCGTGCGCCGCTACCGCGAGGAGCGCACCCACGGCGACGTCGAGGCGGCGATGGCCGTCACGATGGCGACCGCCGGGCGCACCGTCGCGTTCTCGGGCCTGACCGTCATGGTCGCGCTGCTGCCGATGGCCCTGATCAACGTCCCGACCCTGAGCAAGTACGCGCTGGCCGGTCTGCTCGGTGTCGCGGGCAGCGTGGCGATGGCGCTGATCCTGCTGCCGGCCCTGCTCGCGCGGATGGGCGACCGGGCCGTGAACGTCCGGCTGAAGCGGATGCGCGACCGCGGCTTCGACGCCGGCGGCGCCTCCGCGCGCTGGGAGAAGCTCGCCCGGTTCGTCATGGCCCGTGCCGGAGCCGTGCTGGTCGTCGGCGTCTGCATCCTGATCTGCGCGGCCGCGCCGTTGATCGATGTGAAGCAGGGCATCGACCTCAACGTCCGCGCCTATGAGAACGAACCCTCGGTCGTGACGCTCCAGACGTTGGAGGACGCCTTCCCGGCCATCACGCTCGGGAAGGTCGAGGTCGCCGTCTCGGGGACCCGTGACGACGCCGTGGCGGTGGAGCGCGTGCTGGCCGACGACCCGCGGCTGACGGGCATCGGCCTGCAGGAACTCTCCGGGGACTCGTTCCTGGTCACCGGCAACCTGACGGTGCCGGACGACTCCAAGGAGGCCGAGGACGTCGTGAAGGACGCCCGTGCGCGGTTCGCGGAGGAGCTCGGATCAGCGGCCGACGCCGACGTCGGCGGCACCACTGCGCGCAGCATCGACTACGCCGACAAGGTGCTCGACAAGACCGCGCCGATCGTGATCGCGACCCTCGCGCTGTGCTTCCTGCTGCTGCTGGTCATGCTGCGCAGCCCGGTGCTGGCGCTCAAGGCCGTGATCATGAACCTGCTCTCGATCGCCGCGGCCATGGGCCTGACCGTTCTGGTGTTCCAGGAGGGCAACCTCGAGACACTCTTCGACTTCAGCTCCCCCGGCTATCTGCAGGCCTGGCTGCCGCTGACGCTGTTCGTGATCCTCTTCGGCCTCTCGATGGACTACGAGGTCTTCCTCGTCACCCGCATCCGCGAGGAGTACCTGCGCACCGGCAGCAACACCGAGGCGATCGCGGCCGGCCTGGCCAAGACCGGTGGCGTCATCACCTCGGCGGCGCTGATCATGATCGCGATCTTCGGCGCGTTCCTGATCTGTCCTGCGCCCGAGATCAAGCAACTCGGGTTCGGGCTCGCGGTCGCCGTTGCGATCGATGCGACGATCATGCGCGCGTGCCTGGTCCCGGCGTTCATGAAGATCGCGGGCCGGGCCAACTGGTGGTGCCCGCGCTGGCTCGACCGCATTCTGCCCCAGCTCAGCGAGCGCTCCTGAGCAGTAGCGGAACAGCCGCCGCTGGGGCCAGAATTTCCGGGATCCCATCGAGAGGAGGGGTCATGACGGACGATCAGGCCCCCAGGCGCACGGTCGTGGTCCGGAGGCTCGAGGAGCCGGAGCTGGCGGAGGCCGACCGGATTCTGCGGTTGGCCTTCGGGACCTTCCTGGGGTTGCCCGACCCGATGGCGTTCATGGGCGACGCCGACTATGTGCGGACGCGGTGGGAAGCCGATCCCACCGTCGCCCTGGCCGCGGAACTCGACGGCCGGCTGGTGGGGACGAACTTCGTGACCCGCTGGGGGTCGGTGGGGTTCTTCGGCCCGCTGACCGTGCTACCGGAGCTCTGGAATTCGGGCGTGGCCCGCGCGCTGCTCGACGCCACGATGCCCATCTTCTCGCGCTGGGGCGTCACTCACTCCGGCTTGTTCACCTTCGGGCACAGCACGAAGCATGTCGCGCTGTACCAGAGCTACGGATATCTGCCGCGGTTCCTGACCTCGGTGATGGCGAAGCCGCCGGCCGCCGGGACGACTGCGGGGGTGCTCCTGTCGGAGGCGCCCGATCCCGAGGCCGCCGTCCAGGGCTGTGACGTCGTCACCGACGCCCTGTACCCGGGCTTCTCGGTCGACCGCGAGATCCGGGCGGCCCAGCGTCAGAAGTTGGGCGACACCGTGCTCGTGACGGACCCCGACGGCTCGATCGCTGCGTTCGCCGTCTGCCACACCGGTCCCGGTACGGAGGCGGGTACGAATGCCTGCTTCATCAAGGTCGGAGCGGCGCGGCCGGGGCCGCAGGTCGAGGCCGACTTCGGCCGCCTCCTGGACGCCTGTGAGGCGTACGCCACCCGTTCCGGCGCACAGGTCCTGCTCGCCGGGATCAACACCTCCCGTCGAGGGGCCTACCGGGCGCTCGCCGATCGCGGCTTCCGGGCCGAGCTGATCGGGGTGACCATGCACCAACCGGACGAGGACGGCTATCACCACCCGGGCGCGTGGGTTCTCGACGATTGGCGATGAGCAGGCACGACTCAGCCGAGACAACTCGGGCCGAGCAGAGCCTTGAGGTCACCGAACAGCGCGGGTGAGGGTGCGACGAACGGGCCTCGCTCGAGGCGCATGACGATGGTCCGCGCGCGCGAGTCCAACTGCAGGTGGACCTCGATCTGGCCCGGGTGATCCGCGAGCACGGACTTCAGTCGCTCGATCAGCGGCGGGGTGCACCGCATCGACGGCAGCCGGACGACCACGGGGCCGGAGTTGGTCTTGTGGGTGTCCAGCATCGACAGGTCGGAGGCCATCAACGAGATCTCGTCCTCGTTGCGGCGCAGGCGGCCCTTGATCGCGACGACGGTGTCGGTGGCGAGCACCGTCCCGAACTGCTGGTAGGAGCCGGGGAAGAACATGCACTCGATCGCGCCGCCGAGGTCCTCCAGGGTGGCGATCGCCCAGGTGTCGCCCTTCTTCGTCACCTTGCGTGCGAGCCCGGTGATGAGGCCGGCGATGGTGACGATCGAGCCGTCGGCGCGGTCCTCGCTCGAGGTCAGCGTGGTGATCGGGCAGTCGGCGGCCGCGGCGAGCACGTTCTCGATGCCGAGCAGCGGATGGTCGGAGACGTAGAGGCCGAGCATCTCGCGCTCGTAGGCCAGCAGCGCCGACTTCTCCCACTCGCCGGTGGGGATCTCGATGTCGAAGCTGGTGTCGCCGTTGCCGCTGTCGTCGTCGAAGGCGCCGAACAGTGAGTCCTGGCCGATCGCCTCGTTGCGCTTGACGTCGATGATCGCGTCGATCGCGCGCTCGTGCGCATGGATCAGGCCACGGCGCGAGTGACCGAGGGAATCGAAGGCGCCGCCCTTGATCAACGATTCGACGGTCTTCTTGTTGCAGACCTGCGCCGGCACCTTGCGGAGGAAGTCGGCGAAGTCGGCGAAGTTCCCCTGCTCCTCGCGCGCGGCCACGATCCCGATGACCACGTTCGCGCCGACGTTGCGGATCGCCGTGAGGCCGAAGCGGATGTCCTGATCGCGGGGGGTGTAGTTCGCGTCGGAGAAGTTCACGTCCGGCGGCAGCACCTTGATGCCCATCCGGCGGCACTCATTCAGGTACAGCGCCGACTTGTCCTTGTCGTCCTTGACCGACGTGAGCAGCGCGGCCATGTACTCAGCCGGGTAGTTCGCCTTGAGGAACGCCGTCCAGTAGGAGACGAGGCCGTAGCCCGCGGTGTGTGCCTTGTTGAACGCGTAATCGGAGAAGGGGACGAGGATGTCCCACAGCGTCTTGATCGCGGCCTCGGAGTACCCGTTGGCCTTCATCCCGTCGGAGAACGGGACGTACTCCTTGTCGAGGATCTCCTTCTTCTTCTTGCCCATCGCGCGCCGGAGCAGGTCGGCGGCACCGAGCGAATAGCCCGCGAGCTTCTGCGCGATCGCCATGACCTGTTCCTGGTACACGATCAACCCGTAGGTGTCGCCCAGGATCTCCGACAGCGGTTCTTCGAGCTCGGGGTGGATCGGCACGACCGGCTTGCGGCCGTTCTTGCGGTCGGCGTAGTCGTTGTGCGCGTTCGCGCCCATCGGGCCCGGCCGGTAGAGCGCGAGGACGGCGGAGATGTCCTCGAAGTTGTCCGGGATCATCGAGCGCAGCAGGGCGCGCATCGGGCCACCGTCGAGCTGGAACACCCCGAGCGTGTCGCCGCGGGCCAGGAGTTCGTACGCCTTACGGTCCGTCAGTTCCAGGTTCTCGAGGACGATCGTCTCGCCGCGGTTCGCCGTGATGTTGAGCAGGCAGTCGTCCAGCACCGTGAGGTTGCGCAGGCCGAGGAAGTCCATCTTCAGCAGACCGAGGGATTCGCACGCCCCCATGTCGAACTGGGTGATGATGGCGCCGTCCTGCTCGCGGCGCTGAATCGGGATGACGTCGAGCAGCGGCTCGCTGGACAGGATGACGCCCGCCGCGTGCACGCCCCACTGCCGCTTGAGGCCTTCCAGCCCCTTCGCGGTGTCGACGACCTTCTTCACGTCCGGGTCGGCTTCGTAGAGCGCGCGGAACTCGCCCGCCTCGCCGAAGCGCTTGTGATCCGGGTCGAAGATCCCGGACAGCGGGATGTCCTTGCCCATCACGGCCGGCGGCATCGCCTTGGTGATGCGATCACCCATCGCGAACGGGTAGCCGAGCACCCGGGAGGCGTCCTTGATCGCGGCCTTCGCCTTGATCGTGCCGTAGGTGATGATCTGCGCGACGCGTTCCTCGCCGTACTTCTCGGTGGCGTAGCGGATCATGTCGCCGCGGCGGCGTTCGTCGAAGTCCATGTCGATGTCGGGCATCGACACGCGCTCGGGGTTGAGGAAGCGCTCGAAGATCAGGCCGTGCTTGAGCGGGTCGAGTTCGGTGATACCCATCGCGTACGCGATCAACGCGCCCGCGGCGCTGCCACGACCGGGGCCGACCCGGATCCCGTTGTCCTTCGCGTACTGGACGAGGTCCGCGGTGACCAGGAAGTAGCCGGGGAACCCCATCTGGATGATCATGTCGACCTCGTAGGCCGCCTGATCCTTGTGCGTCTGGGGCACCTGGCCGTCGAACCGGAGCGCGAGGCCGCGGTCCACCTCCTTGCGCAGCCAGCTCTCCTCGGTCTCGCCCTCGGGCACCGGGAAGCGGGGCATCAGGTTGCGCGTGGCGAAGTTCATCTCGCAGCGTTCGGCGATCAGCAGCGTGTTGTCGCACGCCTCCCGCAGGCCGTAGCGGCCCTGCCACAGCTCGCGCATCTCGGCCGGGCTCTTGAGGTAGAAGTCCTGGGCATCGAACTTGAACCGGTTCGGGTCGGCCAGGGTCTTGCCCGATTGCACGCACAGCAGCACCTCATGCGCGCCGGCGTCCTCGGCCTTCGCGTAGTGCAGGTCGTTCGTGGCGAGCAACGGCAGGTTCATGTCCTTGGCCAGGCGCAACAGCCCGTCGTGGGCGCGCTTCTCGATGCCGATGCCGTGGTCCATCAGCTCGCAGAAGAAGTTCTCCTTGCCGAAGATGTCCTGGAACTCCCCGGCGGCCGCCTTCGCCTTCTCGTAGTTGCCGATGCGCAGCCAGGTCTGGATCTCCCCCGAGGGACACCCGGTCGTCGCGATCAGGCCCTTGCCGTAGGCGTTGAGCAGTTCGCGGTCGGCACGAGGCTTGTAGAAGAAACCCTCGAGGCTGGCCCGGGAGGAGATCCGGAACAGGTTGTGCATCGACTCGGTGGTGGTCGCGAGGAGCGTCATGTGCGTATAGGCGCCCGAGCCGGATACATCGTCCTCGCCGCCGTCGGCCCAGCGCACCCGCGACCGGTCACCGCGGAACGTGCCGGGTGTGAGGTAGGCCTCCATGCCGACGATCGGCTTGATGCCGGCTTCGTTGGCCTTCTTCACGAAGTCGTAGGCGCCGAACACGTTGCCGTGGTCGGTCATCGCCAGGGCCGGCATGCCCATCTGGTTACAGCCGTCGAAGAGGTCGTCGAGGCGCGCGGCGCCGTCGAGCATCGAGTACTCGGTGTGAACGTGCAGGTGAACGAACGAATCGTTCATGCCCGCCGAACTCACCGCTGTGCCTCCCCGCCGTGCCAAATGATTGGCGCTGCCCAGCCTAGGGCGATCCACCGACAACCCCCTACTGGGATCAGTGTCCGTCTCAGCCCTCGGAAACCCGCTCAAGGGCGCGCGCAAGATCCTCGGGATAGCTGCTGCTGTACTCCACCGCCTCGCCGGTGTCGGGGTGTTCGAACCCCAGCTGCACCGCGTGCAGCCACTGCCGCTCCAGCCCCAGACGTGTGGCCAGCTTGGGGTCGGCGCCGTAGGTGAGGTCGCCCGCGCAGGGGTGCCGCATCGCCGACATGTGCACGCGGATCTGGTGGGTGCGCCCGGTCTCCAGTTTGATCGTCAGCAGGCTCGCGGAGCGGAACGCCTCGAGGGTGTCGTAGTGCGTGACGCTCGCCTTGCCGCCGGCCTCCTCCGCGACCACGGCCCACTTGTAGTCGTGGACGGGATGCCGGCCGATCGGGGCGTCGACGGTCCCGCGGCTCGGATCGGGATGTCCCTGCACGAGCGCGTGGTAGATCTTGCTGACCGTGCGCTCCTTGAAGGCGCGCTTGAGCAGCGTGTACGCCCGCTCGGACTTCGCCACCACCATCAGCCCGCTGGTGCCGACGTCGAGGCGGTGCACGATCCCCGCCCGCTCGGCCGCGCCCGAGGTGGAGATGCGGAAGCCGGCCGCGGCCAGGCCGCCGATCACCGTCGGACCCGTCCAGCCCGGGCTCGGGTGCGCGGCGACCCCGACGGGCTTGTCCACCACCACGAGATGGTCGTCGTCGTGCACCACCCGCATGCCCGGCACCGGTTCCGCGACGACCTCGATCCCGGCCGGCGCCACGGCGGGCAGCTCCACCTCCAGCCACGCCCCGGCGATCAGCCGGTCGGACTTCCCGGCCGTCGACCCGTCCATCCGCACGCACCCGGTCGCGGCGAGCTCGGCGACCCGCGTGCGGGAGAGACCGAACAATCGCGCCAGCCCGGCGTCGACCCGCTCGCCGGCGAGGCCGTCGGGTACCGGCATCGCGCGCAGGTCGGTCACGCGCTCCAGTGTGGAGCACGTACGACCGGTCCGATCACGTGGACGGATCCGCCACCTTCACCACGAGCTTGCCGAGGTTCTCGCCGGTGTAGAGCTTCGCGTAGGCGGCGACCGCGTTCTCCAGTCCGTCGACCACGGTCTCGTCGTAGACGAGCTTGCCCTCGGCCATCAGCCCGGCCAGGTACATGGCGGCCGGGGTGAAGAGATCCGCGTGGTCGAGCACCAGGAATCCCCGCATCGTGGCGCGCTGCATGAGGATCTGGGCGATCTGCCGCTGGCCCGGCAGATCCTTGTGTCCGTAGTCGTTGTACTGGCTGATCATCCCGCAGAGCAGGACGCGCGCTCCGACGTTGAGCCGGCTCAGCACGTGGTCCATGATCTCGCCGCCGACGTTCTCGAAGTCGACGTCGATGCCGTCCGGGGTGGCGCGGTCCAGCTGATCGCGCCAGTCGTCCGCCTTGTAGTCCACGCAGGCGTCGAAGCCGAGGTGCTTGACGACGTGCTCGCACTTGGCCGGGCCACCGGCGATACCGACCACGTGGGCACCGCGGGCCTTCGCGATCTGGCCGGCGATCGATCCCGTCGCCCCGGCGGCGCCGGAGACGACGACCGTCTCGCCCTCCTGCACGGGTCCGAGCTCGAACCCGATGTACGCGGTCGCGCCGTTGTGCCCCAGCACGCCGACGAAGGTGGACAGCGGCGCCGGCGCCGGGTCGGGCAGCGGCGCGATCGGGATGCCCAGCGACTCATCGGACGCGACGCAGTAGTCCTGCCAGCCGCTGAACGAGACCACCTTCGTCCCGACCGGCAGGTCCTCGCGCCGGGACTCCAGCACCTCGGCCACGCACACCCCGCGCATGACGTCGCCGAGCGGCACCGGCGGCATGTAACCGCGGTAGTCGCTCATCCAGATGCGGTTCGTCGGGTCCAGTGACAGGTACAGGTTCCGCAGGAGCACCTGGCCCTCGGACAGGTCGACCTCGAGCGCCTCGGTGGCGAACTCCAGATCCCCGTCGGCGAGCTCGGCGGCGGGACGGCGGCGCAGGCGGTACGTGCGGTTCTCCAGGGTCATGAGCCGATCCTGGTGGGCCCGTCAGCATTCCGGCAATGGTGGCTTTCGCACGACCCCGGCGGCGAGCGCTCAGTAGCGCCGGCAGCGGCGCCCGTCGAGCGGGATGTTGCGAATGGCCAGGGAGACCATCATTCCGCCGGCCACGCAGATCGAGAGGTCGGCGACGTTGAAGATGGGCCAGCCCGGGATCTCGACGAAGTCGACGACGTGCCCGGACAGAAACCCCGGCGAGCGCGCCACCCGATCGGTGAGGTTGCCCGCGGCGCCGCCGAGCAGCAGCCCGAGGGTGAGCGCCCACGGCCGGCTGCCGATCCGTCGGGCGCTGGCCAGGACGGCCACGATCACGAGCGCGGTGATTGCGGTGAACAGGACCGTGACGTCGACGCCGACCCCGAACGCGGCGCCGGGGTTGCGGATCAGGCGGAGGGAGACCGGCGAACCGCCGATCGGCTGCGGGGCGTCCTCCGCCAGCAGCGCCACCACGGCGATCTTGGTGACCAGGTCGGCGAGGTAGATGACGAGGCCCACGGACGCGAGCAGCGCGAGACGCGTCCGGCGCACCTCGGCGGGCGGCCGGTAGAGCGGAGCGGCATGCCGGGCGCGGGTGGTCGGCCCGGCTGCCGCGCGCCGAGCCGTTCGCGCCGGAGGGGCGGAGACCCGCGGTAACGCAGCGTGACCGCCGCGCAGGTCTGAGACCGGGCCGGGATCGAGCGCGGTCTCCGACATCGCAGCAGGGTCTCATGCGTGGGCGCCGACCGAAATGTCCGCTTTCTCACGTTCTGGTCAGCGCTCGATCAGGTGTCTTCGGCGGCGGCTGAGCCGGACCATGATCACGAAGAGCGACCGCTAGCGGCGCTCGGCCCGCTGCTTGCAGGACACGCAGAGAGTCGCCCGCGGGAACGCCTGCAGCCGGGCCTTCCCGATCGGGTTGCCGCAGGACTCGCACTGGCCGTAGGTGCCGTCCTCAAGGCGCGCCATGGCCCGCTCGTCCTGCTGCAGCATGTCGAGGGCGTTGTTCACCAGCGACATCTCCTGCTCGCGCTCCAGCGTCTTCGTCCCCGCATCGGCCTGGTCCTCCCCGGACCCGTCGCCGTAGTCACGGAGCAGCGACTCGCGTTCGGCCTGAGCCACCGCGATCTCCGCCTTCAGCCGGTCGAGGTCGGCACCGAGTTCCTGCCGCACTTCTCGCAGTTCCTTGGGGGTCCACGCCGTCTCCCCCTCCCGAACCGCCAGCCGTCCGGTCTTCTTCGCGGGAGCCTGCTGGGTCTGCTGGACCGGCGCCGCGGCCTTCGCCGGGTCGGTGGCCTGCTCCGGCGGAGCGGGCGGCGGGGGCGTCACGGTGGCCGGCGCGACCTTCGTCGCGGGCGCCGCGGCCTTCTTTGCGGGCGCGGCCTTCTTCGCGGGCGCGGCCTTCTTGCCGGAGGCGCGGGCGCGGCCTTCTTCGCGGGCGCGGCCTTCTTCGCCGGGCGCGCGCCTTCTTCGCGGGCGCGGCCTTCTTCGCGGGCGCGGCCTTCTTCGCGGGCGCGGCCTTCTTCGCGGGCGCGGCCTTCTTCGCGGGCGCGGCCTTCTTCGCGGGCGCGGCCTTCTTCGCGGGCGCGGCCTTCTTCGCGGGCGCGGCCTTCTTCGCGGGCGCGGCCTTCTTCGCGGGCGCGGCCTTCTTCGCGGGCGCGGCCTTCTTCGCGGGCGCGGCCTTCTTCGCGGGCGCGGCCTTCTTCGCGGGCGCGGCCTTCTTCGCCGGAGGCCTTCTTCGCGGGCGCCGCCTTCTTCGCGGGCGCGGCCTTCTTCGCCGGAGCCGCCGCCTTCTTCGCGGGCGCGGCCTTCTTCGCCGGAGCCGCCGCCTTCTTCGCGGGCGCGGCCTTCTTGACCGGCGCGGCCTTCTTCGCCGCTGTCGTCTTTTTTGCCGGGGCGGCGGCCTTCTTCGCCGCCGGGGCCGCGTTCGTGGCGCGGGTAGCCCCGCGGGTCAGCGCGCGCCCCGCCCCTTCGACCGCGTTCTTCACGCGGGAGAGGCGCCCTCCGCTGCTCACCATCGCGGATCCTTCTCGTCCGTCATCGGGCCGTGCGTACGATCCGTAACCAGACGCTTACCGAGCGTTGACTGACGGTTCGTCACGGTGCGGGCCAACCGTACCCACCCGACACGCCGGAAGGTCGAACCCCGCGCCGAAGATCACGTCGCGTCGCGCAGCCGGTCCCGAATCTGGGCCACGACGTCCGGGTCGCCGCGCCGCACCCGGATCGGCACGCGGAGCTCGCCCAAGGCGCAACGGTAAGCTGGGAACACTGCACGAGGCGTCGATGGGGACAGCGCCGCCCGTACGCAGCCGATGAGCGATCCGGGGACGGTGCGAGCCCGGGCGGCGTGCGCGGGCGTGAGATCACCCCGGAGTCGCCGGAGGAAACGGCGCCCACCCCGGTGGTGGACGCCGCGTAGAACCGGCCGTGCGGGCATTCGAGGGGGTCGGCGCCCGATGGGGCGACGGCCAAGGAGGGTGGTACCGCGGGGCGCGAGCCTCGTCCCTCCGGCGTCGCACGATCAACGTCCGGAGGCACCGATGTACCGCCCCGTCCCGCCGCAGATCGACCTGCCCGCTCTCGAACGCGAGGTCCTCGCGTTCTGGGCCGAGGCCAAGGTGTTCGAGCGCACCGTCGCGGGGACCGCCGACGGCCCGGTGTGGGTGTTCTACGAGGGCCCGCCGACCGCCAACGGGATGCCGGGCACGCACCACGTGGAGGCCCGCGTCTTCAAGGACGTCTTCCCCCGGTTCAAGACCATGAAGGGCTATCACGTCCCCCGCAAGGCGGGCTGGGACTGCCACGGGTTGCCCGTCGAGCTCGCGGTGGAGAAGGAGCTCGGGTTCACCGGCAAGGGCGACATCGAGGCCTACGGCGTCGCGGAATTCAACGCCAAGTGCCGCGCCTCGGTGCACCGCCACGTCGACGCCTTCGCCGAGATGACCGAGCGGATGGGGTACTGGATCGACCTCTCGACCGCCTACTGGACGATGGACCGCGCGTACGTCGAGAGCGTGTGGTGGTCGCTGGCGAAGATCTTCGACGACGGCCGGCTGGTGCAGGACCACCGCGTCGCGCCGTACTGCCCCCGCTGCGGGACGGGCCTGTCCGATCACGAGCTCGCCCAGGGCTACGAGACCGTCGTCGACCCGTCGGTCTACGTCCGTTTCCCGCTGACCTCCGGCCCGCATGCCGGCACCGCGGACCTGCTCGTCTGGACCACCACCCCCTGGACGCTGGTGTCCAACACCGCGGTCGCGGCGCGCGCCGACGTGACCTACGTGCTCGTCCAACCGGCCGCGGCGGAAGGAACGGAGCCGGGCCGGCCCGTCGTCGTGGCCGAGCCCCTGGTGACGAGCGCGCTCGGCGAGGGCGCGCAGATCCTCGCGACATTTCCCGGCGCGGAGATGGAGCGCTGGCACTACGCGCGGCCCTTCGAGCTGATCGCCTTCCCCGAGGGCGTGGACACCCACTATGTGGTCCTCGACGACTACGTCACCACCGAGGACGGCACCGGCCTCGTCCACCAGTCGCCCGCGTTCGGCGAGGACGACCTGCGCGTGTGCCGCACCTACGGCCTGCCGGTGGTCAACCCGGTGAACCCCGACGGCCACTTCGCCGACGAGGTCCCGCTCGTCGGCGGGGTCTTCTTCAAGAAGGCCGACGAGGCCCTCGTCGCCGATCTGCAGCGCCGGGGCGTGCTGTTCAAGCACGTCGCGTACGAGCACGCCTATCCGCACTGCTGGCGGTGCCACACCGCCCTCATCTACTACGCGCAGCCGTCCTGGTACATCCGCACCACCGCGGTCAAGGACGCCCTGCTGCGGGAGAACGCCCGCACGAACTGGTACCCCGAGACCATCAAGGACGGCCGGTACGGCGACTGGCTGAACAACAACATCGACTGGGCGCTGAGCCGCAACCGGTACTGGGGCACCCCGCTGCCGATCTGGCGCTGCGGCGAGGGCCACCACGTCGCCGCCTCGTCCCTCGCGCACCTCGGCGAACTGGCCGGACGCGACGTCTCCGACGTCGACCCGCACCGGCCCTACATCGACGAGATCACCCTCCCCTGCCCCACGTGCGGTGAGGAGGCGCGCCGCGTTCCCGAGGTCATCGACGCCTGGTACGACTCCGGCGCGATGCCGTTCGCGCAGTGGGGTTACCCCCACACCGGGCAGGCGGAGTTCGAGAAGGCCTACCCGGCGCAGTTCATTTGCGAGGCCATCGACCAGACCCGCGGCTGGTTCTACACGCTGATGGCGGTCGGGACGCTGACCTTCGACCGGTCCTCGTACGAGAACGTGCTCTGCCTCGGCCACATCCTGGCCGAGGACGGCCGCAAGATGTCCAAGCACCTGGGCAACATCCTCGAGCCGATGCCGCTGATGGACCAGCACGGCGCCGACGCCCTGCGCTGGTTCATGGCGTGCTCGGGCTCGCCCTGGTCCGCGCGTCGCGTCGGGCACAACGTGCTGCAGGAGATCGTCCGCAAGTCGCTGCTGACCTACTGGAACACCGTCGCCTTCCACTCGCTCTACGCCCGGACCGCCGGGTTCGAGCCGGGCGTCACCCCGGCCCCGCCGGTCGCCGACCGCCCGGCGCTGGACCGATGGGCGATCTCCGAGGCGCACCGGTTGGCGCAGGGCGTCGATGCGGCGCTGGAGAACTTCGACACCCAGAAGGCCGGCCGTCTGCTCGCGGCCTACGTCGACGATCTGTCGAACTGGTACGTGCGACGTTCCCGGCGCCGGTTCTGGCAAGGCGACCCGGCCGCCCTGGCGACCCTGCACGAGTGCCTGCACCTCGTCACCCTGCTGATGGCACCGATCACCCCGTTCATCACGGAGCGTGTCTGGCAGGACCTGTTTGCCGGGTCTCCCGACCAGAGCAATGGGCACAGTGGCACCACCAGCCCCGACCTCCCCGACAGTGTCCATCTGGCCCGCTGGCCGGTTGCGGACAGCAACCTCATCGACGACGACCTCGCCACCCAAATGGCCCTGTCCCGGCGGCTGGTCGAGCTGGGGCGGGCCGCCCGGGCGGACAGCGGGGTAAAGACCCGCCAGCCGCTGTCCCGCGCGTTGGTCGGCGCGCACGGCTGGACCGCGCTCTCGGAGGACCTGCGGGCGCAGATCGCTGAGGAGTTGAACGTCACCCGGTTGGAGTCCCTCGCCGAGGCCGGCGGCGACCTCGTGGACTACTCGGCGAAGGCGAACTTCCGCACGCTGGGCAAGCGCTTCGGGAAAGGCACCCAGCCCGTGGCCGCCGCGATCGCCGCGGCGGACCCCGCCGCGCTGGCCGCCGACCTGCGGGCCGGCCGCCCGGCCACGCTCGTCGTGAACGGCGAGGAGATCAGCGTGGACGCGGACGAGGTGATTCTCACCGAGACCCCACGCGAGGGCTGGTCGGTGGCCCGCGAGGGCGAGACCGTCGCCCTGGACCTGACCCTCACGCCCGAACTGCGCCGCGCCGGCTTGGCTCGCGAGGCGGTCCGGGTGATCCAGGAGGCTCGCAAGAGTTCCGGACTGGAAGTGGCGGACCGGATTGCCCTGGAGTGGCACGCGGTCGACGCCGAGGCCGTCGCGGCCCTGCGCGAGCACAGCGAGCTCGTGGCCGCCGAGGTGCTCGCCACCTCCGTCTCCGAGCTGCCCGAGGCCCCGTCAGGTGACGGGGTGGCCAGCAGCGACGCCGAGCTCGGCTTCACCTTCCGGCTCGCCAAGGCCTGACGCAGCCCAGCCCTCCCACCAGGGCGTGACACGCCCTGGTGGGGGGACGTCGTCGGAGGCGTCACCGCACAATGCGAAGGAGCCCGGCCCCTGGTGGGGCCGGGCTCCTTCGACGTCGACGTGTCGCGGTGCTCTACACAGAGGCGCCGGGAGTGATCAGCTCTCGTCCTCGTCGATCAGGAAGCCGCGCATCGGCTGGCGCGGCGTGGTGGCCGCGGGCCGGGCTGCCGCCGAACGAGGGCCGTTGGAGATGTTCTCCCCCTCGGCGCTGTTCTCCAGCTGACGCAGCTGCCCCTCCAGGAAGGACTTGAGGCGGCTGCGGTACTCGCGCTCGAACTGACGGAGCTGGTCGAGCTGGGTCTCCAGCGCGGTGCGCTGGGTCTCCAGGACTCCGATGATCGAGCGGTGCTTGTCCTGGGCGTCACGCTCGAGGGCATCGGCCTTGGACCGCGCCTCGCGCTCGATCGCCTCAGCACGCTGACGTGCGTCCCCGACAATCTTGTTGGCCTCGGTACGGGCCTCCGCGATCGCCTGGTCGGCGGTCTGCTGGGCCAGCGCCAGGACGCGCGCCGCGCTGTCGGAGGAGCTGGTCTGCTCCACCGGCGCGGGCGCCGGCGGGGCCGGTGCAGGCTTGGGTGGCTCGGGAGCGGGTTCGGGCTCCTTCACGACGACGGGCTGCGGCGCGGTCGTCGAGGCGGCCGGCGCCGCAGAAGCGGCCCGGGTAGCGGCGGCGAGCTTGGCACGCAGCTCGTCGTTCTCCCGGATGAGCCGGCGGAGCTCGGTCTCGACCTCGTCGAGGAAGGCGTCAACCTCATCCTCGTCGTAGCCCTCACGCAGACGGACGGTCGTGAACTGCTTGTTCCGCACGTCCTCGGGGGTCAGCGGCATCCTGTCACCTCAGAGTGATCGTCGACGTTCGGGTAAGACCGTACCGCGTCACAGGGAGCCCACGACCTGGAGCCCGATGGTGACGATGACAAATAACACAAGGAAGGATAGGTCAAGTGACACCCCTCCTAGTCGTAACGGCGGAATGAACCGTCTCAAGAACTTCAGTGGCGGATCGGTGATGGAGTAAATCACTTCCAGAACCACCACCACTGCACCCTTCGGTTCGTACGACCTGGCGAAGAGGAAGACGTACTCCATCACCAGACGTGCGATCAGAAGGAACAGAAAAGCCAACAACAGGTAGTACACGATGGCGACGACCGGATTCACTGCAGGTCACCGCCCTCTCAAAGATCTTACGCAGAGTAACGGAGAGACCCTACCGGAACGGCCTCTCAACTCTGGTTGAAGAAGCCACCGGACGCGATTCGGGCCTTGTCCTCTGCACTCACATCGACGTTTGCCGGCGAGAGCAAGAACACTTTCTGGGTCACGCGTTCGATCGCGCCGTGGCAACCGAACACCAGGCCTGCCGCAAAGTCCACGAGGCGCTTCGCGTCGACATCATCCATCTCCGTGAGATTCATGATGACCGGAACGCCTTGACGAAACTCCTCGCCGATCTGACGGGCCTCGTTGTAGGTCCGCGGATGCAGCGTGATGATCCGGTACGCGTCGGCGACGACCGGCGCCGGAGCCGGGGTGTGGACCGCAGCCGCGGGGGCCGGAATGCGGCGCTGGGGCACCCGCATCTCGGCATGCGGCGCGCCGACCTCGACCGGCTGACGTGACGCCGGTTGAGCCCGCTCGTAGCGGCGGTCCTCCTCGACGGAATCGTCGTAGTAGCCGTCGCGCTCGTCGTCCTCGACCAGCCCGAGGTAGACGCCCATCTTGCGCATCGCGCCGGCCATTGCAGCCTGCCTTTCGGAGCTGTCTGCACAGTCCACTCGAGAAGAAGATTCCCCTTGCTAAGAAAGCTAGCGGGCCGCGGGCCGGTTACCGAGCAACCCGGACCCGACACGCACATGTGTCGCGCCAGCACCTACCGCCACTTCCAGATCGCCGCTCATACCGGCGGATATCCACCGCGCCTCGGGGTGGATCGCGCGAAGGCCCGCTGCGACCTCGGCGAGCCGGGCGAAGGAGGGCTCCGGCGACGTCCCGAGGGGTGCCACCGCCATCACCCCGAGGAGCCGCAGCCCGGCGGCAGTGGCAATCGACTCGGCAAGTGACGGCACCTCAGCGGGCGTCGCACCGCCTCGTCCGTCGCCGGAGCCGGACGGCCGCAGGTCGACCTGGATCAGGGCGCCGACCTCCCGGCCCGCCTCGACCGCCCCGACGGAGAGCGCCCGGACGAGCCGGAGCCGGTCGACGGAATGCACGACATCGGCGTACCGGGCCACGGAGCGGGCCTTGTTGGTCTGCACCTGGCCCACGAAGTGCCAGCGGATCCCGGTCCGCCCGGCGGCGGCGACGGTCGCCGCCTTCTGCGCCGCTTCGGCGTCGCGGTTCTCCCCCAACTCCCGCACGCCGAGGTCGACGAGGTGGCCGACGTCGGAGTCCGGCCACGTCTTCGTGACCGCAATGAGCGTGACCTCCGCCGCGCTCCGCCCCGCCGCGACACAGGCCGCCGAGATCCGCGCCCGGACCGCCGCCAGGTTGACGGCCAGCTCCGCCCGCCGGCTCTCCTGTGGCTCGTCCACGAACCGTCAGCGCTCGAGCCAGATCAGGCCGGCGAACCGCCCGGTCGTCCGGTCGCGCCGGTAGGAGAAGAAGTCGGTGTCGTCATTGGTGCAGTCCCCCACCAGATCGACGTCCTCGATGCCGAGCGCGGCGAGCTGAGCGGCCAGGCCCGCCCGCAGGTCCAGCGACGGGGTGCCCGCCCGGGTCCGGCCACCGCCTGCGACCGCCCCGGGCGCGACGGCCGCCACCTCCCGCTGCATCTGCTCCGGCACCTCGTAACAGCAGCCCCCGATGGCCGGCCCGAGGCGCACCCGGATCCGTTCCTGGACCGCACCGCACTCCAGCATCACGGCCAGGGTCGCCTCCACCACGCCGAGTTCGACGCCCTTGCGGCCGGCGTGTGCCGCGGCAATCACCCCCGCCGTGGCGTCGGCCAGCAGAACCGGCACGCAATCGGCGACCATCACCACCAGTGCCAGGCCGCGTGTCCGGGTCACCAGCGCGTCCGCGACCGGCGGAGTCGTCGGCGCCGCCTCCACGAGGGCGACGTCTCGTCCGTGCACCTGGTCCATGAACACCAGCCGGTCAGGCGCAAGACCCACGGCCGCCGCCACAGCGGCTCGGTTCGCCGCCACGGTCCTCGCGTCGTCACCGACGTGGGTGGCGAGGTTCAGCTCGGCGTACGGCGCCATCGACTGGCCGCCGCCGCGCGTGGTGAACAGCCCCCGCACCCCAGGGGGCCAGGACGGGATCAGGAGCGGAAGCACGTGTCCAGTGTCCTCGGATCGGGTCGCACACCCGAAAGCGCACCGGTCTGCAGCCGCTTACGCGGGTGTCGCCTGCAGAGGTGCGCTTTCGGGGCCTGGCGAGGAAAGCTCGCTCTACTTCATGAAGTCGGGGACGTCCAGGTCGTCGAGGGAGTCACCGGACGGGCGGGCCACCGGGGCAGGGACGGGAGCGCCGCCCTGCCGTGGAACCTCGCCGAGGGTGCCGATCCGCTCGTGCTCGCCCTCGCCGCCACCGGCTTCGGTCGCCGCTGCGGCCTCCGGTGCGTTCTCGCCGCGCTTGGACGGCTCGCGGTAGTGCTGCGGCTCGCCACCGTCGAAGCCGGCGGCGATGACCGTCACCCGGCACTCGTCGCCGAGCGCGTCGTCGATGACCGCACCGAAGATGATGTTCGCCTCCGGGTGCGCGGCCTCGGCGACCAGCTGGGCGGCGTGGTTGATCTCGAACAGCCCGAGGTCGGAGCCGCCGGAGATCGAGAGCAGGACGCCGCGGGCGCCGTCGATCGAGGCCTCCAGCAGCGGCGAGGAGATCGCGCCTTCCGCTGCCGCGACTGCGCGGTCCTCACCGCGGGCGGACCCGATGCCCATGAGCGCGGACCCGGCGCCGGACATGACCGACTTCACGTCGGCGAAGTCCAGGTTGATCAGGCCGGGGGTCGTGATCAGGTCCGTGATGCCCTGGACACCCGAGAGCAGTACCTGGTCCGCGGACTTGAACGCGTCGAGCACCGAGACCTGGCGGTCGCTGATCGAGAGCAGCCGGTCGTTCGGGATGACGATGAGGGTGTCGACCTCTTCGCGCAGCTTCTGGATGCCGTCGTCCGCCTGCGTGCTGCGCCGCCGGCCCTCGAAGTTGAAGGGGCGGGTGACCACACCGATGGTCAGCGCGCCGAGCGAGCGGGCGATGTTCGCCACCACCGGTGCGCCACCGGTGCCGGTGCCGCCGCCCTCGCCCGCGGTCACGAAGACCATGTCGGCGCCGCGGAGCACCTCTTCGATCTCGTCGCGGTGGTCCTCGGCGGCCTTACGGCCGACGTCGGGGTTCGCACCGGCGCCGAGGCCGCGGGTGAGCTCACGACCGACGTCGAGCTTGACGTCGGCGTCGCTCATCAACAATGCCTGCGCATCGGTGTTGATCGCGATGAACTCGACGCCCTTGAGGCCGACCTCGATCATGCGGTTGATGGCGTTGACGCCACCGCCCCCGATGCCGACCACCTTGATCACTGCGAGGTAGTTCTGCGGAGCTGCCACGGCCGGTGCCTCTCACTCGCGTCGATGGTGTGTCGCGGCTGTTCTCGACCCTCAACTCTGAACCTCAACTAGAGGTTTAGAGTTATGTCAACCTGCGACAGACATGAAGGTAGGGCGGGCCGTCTTCCGCACCTAAGACATCCGTGGCGTGTCGTGTCGGCTTAACCTGACGGTTCGTCAGGTCTCGACCTCGACTCGAGGCTCGTATGACCGGGACGGGTGTTCGCGGCGGGCACGCTCGCCGCCGCCCCTTACCAGGCGCTCGCGGTCGGCTCGGGTCAGCGCCGGGTGGTGGGGGCTTCCGGGACGCTGACGTCGAAGGTGCGAGAGTCGCGCGTTTTCTTGTCCCGAAGGAGGACGTCGAGAACGCGGGTCTTGAACTCAGGCTGGTCAGGACCACCCCAGACGATGCTTCGGTCGTCCTTCAGCCGGACGGTCATGTCTTGAACGGTGTCGGCCTCGACCTTCTCGACCTTGTCCCGGAGTTGCTCCGGCAGGGCGGAAAGCATCGTGAGGATCTGCTGAAGGTCCGCGGCCGACAGCTGGGGGTTCGTGCTCGTCACCACGAGGAACTTCTTGAGGGCGCTCTCCCCCGCCGAGGCGTAGGCCACGCCCTCGGCATCGACCAGTTTGCGGCCCGCGGGGGTGTCCAGGACCGCCACGGGGGCGCGCTCGGTGATCGAGATCGTCACCGTGTTGGGGAACGTGCGCGAGACGTCGACGTCGGCGACCGGGGCCAGGGTCCGGATGCGGGCCTCGATCGAGGCGGTGTCGAGCAACGCCAGGGAGTCGCCGCGCGGGACCCTGGCCACGCGTTCGACCTGGGCGGCGTCCAGCCGCTCGATGCCGGCGACCTGCACCGAGCGCACCGCGAACACGCTGGAGAAACAGACCACCCAGCCGAGCGCGAGCACCACGACCGCGATCAGGGCGCCGATCCCGGTGCGAATCCACCGCGTGCGGCGGCGGGAGGCGAGGCGTTCGGCGAAACGCGCCTCGGCCGCCGCCGCGGCGGCCGGGGTCGACGGGCGGGAAGGCCGGGTCGCGAAGGTGCTCATGCGGGGCCCAGCAGCTCCAGGACCTCGGGGCCGATCATCGTGATGTCGCCCGCGCCGAGGGTGAGGACGAGGTCACCGACCTCGGCCCGCTCGACCAGACGCGCGGCCACCGAACTCCAGGACGGCTCGAACACGACGTTCCCGGCCGGCAGCGGGACCGCCGCGGCGACCGCCGCGCCGCTGACGCCGGGGATCGGGTCCTCACTGGCGGCGTACACGTCCATCACCACGACGGAGTCGGCCAGCCCGAGGGCCGTGCCGAACTCCTTGGTGAAGGCCGCAGTGCGCGAGTAGCGGTGCGGTTGGAAAGCGACGACGAGCCGGCCACCGAGGGCCACCTCGCGGGCGGCCTTCAACACCGCCTCGAGCTCGGTCGGGTGATGGGCGTAGTCGTCGTAGACCCGGACCCCGTTGCGTGTGCCCTTGAGCTCGAACCGGCGCCGGGTACCGGTGAAGCCGCTCAGGCCCTCACGCAGGTCGGCGGCCGAGAAGCCCAGTCCGATGCCGACGGAGAGCGCCGCGGTCGAGTTCAGCGCGTTGTGCGCGCCCGGTACCTGCAGCTCGATCGAGCCGAGCCGTCGGCCGTTGGCGACGGCCTCGAAGCTGTACCCGCCGCCGCCGGTGACGGTGAGGCCCTCCAACCGCACGTCCGCGTCCTCGGCCAGGCCGTAGGAGCGCACATCGATTCCGGCCGCCGCGGCGACGGCACCGAGCTGCCTTGAGCCCGGGTCATCGGCGCAGACGACGAGGAACCCGCCCGGAACGATCCGCTCGCTGAAGTTCACGAAGGCGGTCTCGACGGCCTCAGCGGTGCCGTAGTGGTCGAGATGATCGGCCTCGACGTTGGTCACGATCGCCGCGTCCGGGGTGTAGAGCAGGAACGACCCGTCGCTCTCGTCGGCCTCGGCCACGAACACGTCGCCGCTGCCGTCGTGAGCGTTGGCCCCGGACTCGTTGAGGCTCCCGCCGATCGCGAACGACGGGTCCGCGCCACAGTGCTGCAGGGCGACGGTGAGCATCGACGTCGTCGTGGTCTTGCCGTGGGTTCCGGCCACCGCGACCGCACGCCGGCCTGCCATCACCGAGGCCAGGGCGGCCGCGCGGGGGAGGACGAGTCGACCGGCCGTGCGGGCCGCGGCCAGTTCGGGGTTGGACTCGCGGATCGCGGTGGAGACCACGACGGTGTCCGCATCGCCGATCTGCTCGGCCTCGTGGCCGACGTGGACCCGCGCACCGAGCGCGCGCAATGCGGCCAGGGCCGTCGAGTCCTTGGCATCGCTGCCGGAGACGCTCACGCCACGGGCGAGCAGGATCCGCGCGATGCCGGACATCCCCGCGCCGCCGATGCCGACGAAGTGCACCTTCCCGAGCTGGTCTGCGGCCGGGATCTTCTCCGGGATGTCGATCACGACGTCTCCCCCGTGCTGGAGCCGGCCGTCGGGCCGCCGAGTGCTTCGAGAACCAGGTCGACGAGGGCCTCGTCGGCATCGCGCCGGCCGTGCGCGGACGCCGCGGTTCCCATGGCCGCCACCCGGGCGGAATCCCCGACCAGCGGCACGACGTTCTCGGTGATCCACGCGGCGTTCACAACGGAATCCTCCACCACGAGCCCACCCCCCGCCTCGACGACCGGCAGGGCGTTGAGGCGCTGTTCCCCGTTGCCGATCGGGAGCGGCACGTACACCGCGGGCAGACCGACCGCAGCGAGCTCGGCGCACGTCATCGCGCCCGCGCGGCACAACGCGACATCGGCCGCCGCGTAGGCCAGGTCCATGCGCTCCAGGTAGGGCACGACGACGTAGGGCGCTTCCCCGAAGCGGGACTCGACGCTGATCGCGCCGGCGTGCTCGCGGCCGGCCGAGTGCAGAACCTGGATTCCGGCCGCGCGCAACGCGTCGGCGGCGCCGGTCGCGGCCTCGTTGAGTCGCTTGGCCCCGAGCGAACCTCCGAAGACCAGCAGGGTGGGCCGGTCCGGGTCGAGGCCGAAGTGCTTCCGGGCCTCGTCCCGCGTGCCGGCGCGGTCGAGCGTCGAGATCGTCCGGCGCAACGGGATCCCGGTCAGCCGGGCGTGCGGGAGGTCCTCGGGCCGCGCCGTGACGGCGACGAACCTCGTCATCCGCGCCCCGAGCCGGTTGGCCACCCCGGGCCGCGCATTGGCCTCGTGCACGACGATCGGCAGCTTCCGCTTGCGGGCGGCGAGATAGGCCGGCACCGAGACGTAACCGCCGAAGCCGACCACGACGTCGGCGCCGACGTCATCGAGCACGCGACCGGCCTCCCGCACCGCTCCCCGCAGGTTGGCCGGCAAACGGAACAGGTCGAGCGTGGGACGCCGCGGCAGGGGAACGCGCGGCACGTGCCGCAACGCGTAGCCGCGCGCCGGGACCAGGGTGTTCTCCATCCCGGTGGCGGTGCCGAGCGCCGTGATCCCGATCGCCGGGTCGCGCCGGCGCAAGGCGTCGGCGAGATTCATCGCCGGTTCGATGTGGCCGGCCGTGCCACCACCGGCGACGACGACGTGGGTGCCCGTGCGGGACGTGGGCGGCAATCCGATCCCCTCAGGTGCGCGGCGAGCGTGAAAAACCTAACCACGCCAGCCCTCGACGTACCGGGCCCGGTCCGCGCGCAGCGAGCGCGGCCTGGGCCCCGGGTTCCTGCCTCGCGAACGACAGCAGCATGCCCAGCGCCACCATCACGGGAAGCAGGGCGGAGCCACCGTACGACACCAGGGGCAGCGGGATCCCCGTGATCGGCAGGACACCGAGGACCGCGCCGATGTTGACCAGGGCCTGAACGGCGATCCACGCCGTGATCGACGCCGCGGCGAGCGTGACGAACATGTCCCGGCTGCGGGCGGCGATCCGGAATCCGGCCAGGACCAGGCCGCCGAACAGCGCGAGCACCGCGAGCGCGCCGACCAGGCCTAGCTCCTCGCCGATGATCGCGTAGATGAAGTCCGTGTGCGCCTCGGGCAGATAGCCCCACTTCTCCCGGCTCGCGCCGAGCCCCACGCCGGTCAGACCGCCGGACGCGAGCGCGAAGATGCTCTGCGCGCCCTGCCAGCCGCTGTCGTGGTACGTGGCGAAGGGGTCCAGAAACGAGGTCACGCGGCGCATCCGGTACGGCTCGGTCCAGACCAGGAAGAGCACGAGCGCGCCCGCGAAGGCACCGAAGAAGCCGAAGAACCGCATCGGGGTGCCGGCGAAGAACAGCAGCGCCAGCAGGATCGCCAGCAGCACCACCGTCGTGCCGAGGTCGCCGCCGAGCATGACGAGAAAGACGATCGCCACCGACATCGGCACCAGCGGGATCATCAGGTGGCTCCACCGGTCCAGCAGCCGCTGCTTGCGGGCCAGCACGGCGGCGCCGAACAGGACGAGCGCGAGCTTGGCCGCCTCCGAGGGCTGCACCTGGGCCGGCCCACCGAGGTAGATCCAGTTCCGGTTGCCGTTGACCTCGTGTCCGACGCCCGGCACCAGCACCGCGGCCAGGCCGGCGAGGGAGAGAAACATCGCCGGAAAGGCGAGCCGGCGGAACACCGAGGCCGGCATCCGCGACGTCGCCCACATCAGCGGCAGGCCGAGCGTCACCCAGATGGCCTGCTTCTGGACCACCGAGAACACCGAGCCCGAGTCACGATAGGACTCCACGCTGGACGCCGACAGGACCATCACCAGGCCGAGCCCCACCAGCAGCAGGCTGGAGGTCAGCACCAGGTAGTAGGACGTGAGCGGGCGGTCCAGCGCGCGCAACCGGTCGGCGAGAGTGACGCGGGCGGCCGAGTTCCGGGAGGAGGCCTGCTCGACCGTGACGGCCACCGAACCTCCCCTGTTATGTCTTCGTGCGCTCCGCCGTGCCGTCCGCCAGATCGAGGACGGCGGCCGCGAACCGGTCTCCGCGCTCGCCGTAGTTGGCGAACATGTCCATCGACGCGCACGCCGGGGCGAGCAGGACCGTGTCCCCCGACTCGGCGAGTTGCGCCGCGGCCGCAACGATCGCGACCATCGCTCCAGTGTCGGTTGCACCGACCTCGGTCACCGGCACATCCGGCGCGTGTCGCGCGAGTGCCGCCGCGATCTCGGCGCGGTCGGCGCCGATCAGGACGACGCCCCGCAAGCGGTCGGCCGCACCGGCGACGAGGTCGTCGAACGTCGCTCCCTTGGCCAGGCCACCGGCAATCCAGACGATCCGCTCGTATGACCCGAGCGAGGCCGCCGCGGCGTGCGGGTTGGTGGCCTTGGAGTCGTCGACGTAGCGGACGCCCGCGACCGACGCGACGTCCGCGATGCGGTGCGGATCCGGCCGGAAGGCGCGCAGACCGGCGGCGATCGCCGACGCCGGTACGCCGAAAGCGCGCGCGAGGGCGGCGGCGGCCAGGGCGTTGGCCACGTTGTGCGGCGCGTTCGGCACGACGTCGGCCACCGTGGCCAGCTCAACGGCCTCGTGCCGCCGCTCGGGGAGGAACGCGCGGTCGATCAGCAGATCCTCGACCACGCCCAGCATCGAGGGCCCCGGCGTGCCGAGGGTGAACCCGATCGCGCGGGCGCCGTCGACAACCTCCGCGGCCTCGACCAGTCGCTCGGTCACCGGGTCGGCGACGTTGTAGACGCAGGCGACCTGCACGCCCGAATAGATCTTGCCCTTGGCCTCGGCGTAGGAGTCGAGGTCGCCGTGCCAGTCCACGTGGTCCGGCGCGATGTTGAGCACCGCGGCGGAGTGGCATCGCAGCGAGGACGACCAGTGCAACTGGAAGCTGGACAACTCGACCGCGAGGACGTCGTACCGGGGCGTCGCCGTACCCGTCTCCGCCATCACGACCTCGAGCAACGGCGTCCCGACGTTCCCGGCCGCGACCGCCTTCAGGCCCGCGGCGGTCAGCATCGAGGTGAGCATCCGCACCGTGGTCGTCTTGCCGTTGGTGCCGGTGATGGCCAGCCAGGGCGCGGCCCCGGTGGTCGGCCGCAGCCGCCACGCCAACTCGACCTCGCCCCACACCTCGAGCCCGGCGTCGAGTGCGGCGAGCAGCAGCGGCGAGGAGGGCTTCCAGCCTGGCGACGTGACGACGACGTCCGCCCCGGCGGGCAGGGTCTCGCCGTCCCACGAACCGTCCGTGCCGAGCCGAACGGTCGCCCCGAGGGTCTCCAGCACCAGCGCGCGTTCGCGCGCCGCGTCGTCGGCCTTGCCGTCGACGACGGTGACGGTGGCGCCCAGGCCGAGCAGGGCGTCGGCGGCCGCGAAGCCCGACACACCGATCCCGGCGACCACGACGGAGATGCCGGCCCAGTCCGAGTCGCGGCTCAGGCCGGCGACCCGATCGCTCATCGGAACGCACCCATCAGGCGGCCGACACCCACTCGGCGTAGAAGACCCCGAGGCCGCCCGCGACGAAGAGCCCGGCGATGATCCAGAACCGGATCACGATCGTCACTTCGTTCCAGCCGACGAGCTCGAAGTGGTGCTGCAGGGGCGCCATCCGGAACACCCGGCGCCGGGTGAGCTTGAAGAAGCCGACCTGCACGATCACCGAGACGGTGATCAGGACGAACAGCCCGCCGAGCAGGACCAGCAGCAACTCGGTGCGGGTGGTGATGGCCAGCCCGGCGATCGCTCCGCCCAGGGCGAGGGAGCCCGTGTCGCCCATGAAGATCTTGGCCGGCGAGGCGTTCCACCACAGGAATCCGAAGCAGGCGCCCATCACCGCCGCCGCCACGATGCCGAGGTCCAGTGCGTTCGGCACCTCGTAGCACTGCGGTTGCGAAACGGTCGAGTTCGGCACGCACGTGTTGCCGGCCTGCCAGACCCCGATCAGGACGTAGGCGCCACACACCATCCCGGTGGCGCCGGTCGCGAGCCCGTCGAGCCCGTCGGTGAGGTTCACGCCGTTCGAGGTGGCGGCGATCATCAGGTAGGCGAACACGATGAAGCCGAGAGTGCCGAGCTGAAAACCCGTGTCCCGGATGAACGAGACCTCGGTGGAGGCCGGGGCGTAACCGCGGAAGTCCTCGAAGCGCAGCGCCATCACCGCGAAGGCGAGCGCGACGACAGATTGGCCGGCCAGTTTCGCCTTGCTGCGGAGCCCGAGGCTGCGCTGCTTCGAGACCTTGATGTAGTCGTCGAGGAAGCCGACCAGTCCGAGGCCGGTCATGAGGAACAGCACGAGCAGCGCCGGCGCCGTCGGGGACTTGTCCCGCAGCACCAGGTGCGCGGCGAGATAGCCGCACAGCACCGCGATGATGATGACGGCGCCACCCATGGTGGGCGTTCCGCGCTTGGTCTGATGCGTGGTCGGTCCGTCGTCGCGGATCAGCTGGCCGTACCCCTGACGGACCAGGATGCGGATCGCCATCGGCGTGCCGAGCAGGGTGATGATGAGCGAGACGGCCGCTGCCGCCAGCACTCCCCTCACTTGGTTGCCTCGCTCCGCTCGAGGAGGGCCGCCGCCACGCGTTCGAGCCCGGCGGCCCGGGAGGCCTTGACCAGGACGACGTCGCCAGCGCGGAGTTCCTGGTCGAGCAGCTCCACGGCGCTCTCGACGTCGGGCACGAACACCGGGGCGTCGGCCCAGGACCGAGCGCCGAGCGCGCCTGCGTGGGCGGCCCGGGCGCCGTCGCCGACGACGACCAGCCGGGAGATGTCCATGTCGGCCACCAGCCTGCCCACCGCGTCGTGCTCCGCGCCCGCCGACTCGCCGAGCTCGCGCATCTCGCCGAGGACGGCCCAGCTCCGGCGCGGGCCCGCGATCGCCACGAGGGCGTTCAACGCGGCCCGCATCGAGTCCGGATTGGCGTTGTACGCGTCGTTGACCACGGTGACCCCGTCGGGGCGGGTCGTCACCTCCATCCGCCACCGGCTGCGCGGGGTCGCGGCGCTCAGGGCGGCGGCGATCGCCGCGGTTCCCAGGCCCAGCTCGAAGGCCACGGCTGCGGCGGCGAGCGAGTTCGTCACGTGGTGGGCACCGTGGAGACCGAGCGCGACGTCGGCGGTGCCGTCGGGGGTGCGGAGGGCGAACCGCGCGCGCCCCTCGCCGTCGAGCGCCACGTCGGCGGCAGCGATGTCGGGGAGGCGCCCGCCGCCCCGTTCTCCACCGAGGCCGTAGGTGAGCACCCGGGCGGAGGTCCGGGCGGCCATCGCGGCGACCAGCGGGTCGTCGGCGTTCAGCACGGCCAGTCCGTCCGGCGGCAGCGCCTCGACGAGTTCGCCCTTGGCCTGCGCGATCGCCTCCCGGCTGCCGAATTCGCCGACGTGGGCGAGGCCGACGTTGAGCACCACCCCGATGCGGGGCGGGGCGATGTCGCAGAGGTAGCTGACGTGGCCGATCCCGCGCGCGCCCATCTCCATCACGAGGAAGCGCGTCAGCGAGTTGGCGCGGAGCGCCGTCAGCGGGAGGCCGATCTCGTTGTTGAAGGAGCCGGGCGGCGCAATCGTGGTGCCGAAGGTCTCGAGCACCGAGGCAATCAGGTCCTTGGTGCTGGTCTTGCCCTGCGAGCCGGTGACCCCGACGACGGCGAGACCGTCCTCCTCGGCCAGCCGGCGCACCACCAGGCCCGCGAGCTCCCCGAGAGCGGCCACGGTGTCCGCCACGATCACGGCCGGGACACCGACCGGCCGGGTGGCGAGGACGGCCTTGGCACCGGCGGCGACTGCGGTTGCCGCGAAGTCGTGGCCGTCCACGCGCTCACCCGGGACGGCGACGAACAACGCGCCCGGGGTGACCTCGCGTGAGTCGACGACCACCGGTCCGTCGACGAGCAACTTCCCGTCGACCAGGCCGCCACCGTCGACCCGGCCGCCCGTGACGGCCGCGATCTCCGCCAGCGAGAGTGCGATCACTTCTTGCCCCGCGCCGACCTGTCGTCCGGGCCGGTCGTTTCCACGCTGAGCAACGCGTCCCCGAGCACCTCGCGATCGTCGAACGGCTTGACGACGCCCGAGATCTCCTGCCCCTGCTCGTGACCCTTGCCCGCCACCACGACGGAGTCGCCGGCCTTCGCCGAGGACACCGCGAGCGCGATCGCTTTCGCCCGGTCGTGCTGGACGTGGATCTCCGCCCGATCCGAGGGGTCCACCTTCTGCGCACCGGCCTTGACCGCGGTGAGGATCTCCTTCGGGTCCTCCGAGCGCGGGTTGTCGTCGGTGAGTACGACGACGTCGCCGAGCCGTGCGGCGACCTCCCCCATCAGGGGCCGCTTGGTCTTGTCCCGGTCCCCGCCGGCGCCGAGCACGACGATCAGCTTGCCGCTGGTCACCGGGCGCAGCGCGCTCAGCACGGTCTCGATCGCGTCCGGGGTATGGGCGTAGTCGACGACGGCGAGGAAGTCCTGGCCGGCGTCCACCTTCTCCATCCGGCCGGGCACGCCGGGGCAGGCGGCGACCCCCTTCACGGCGGCGGCGAGCGGAACGCCGGCGACCACCAGCGCCACGATCGCGCCGAGGGCGTTGGCCACGTTGAACGCGCCCGGCAGCCCGATCGAGGCGGTCGCGCCGGCGCCCTTCGGCCCCTGGACGGTGAACGTGGAGCCGGCCGGGCCGAGCTGCACCGCGACCGCGCGCCAGTCGGCGGCCTCGTCGCCGGTGGCGGAGTAGGTGGTGATCGGGATCTGCCGGTTCTGGGTCAGCCGCCGGCCGTACGGGTCGTCGAGGTTCACCACGCCGGCTTTGGCGTGGGCCGGGGTGAACAGCACGGCCTTGGCCTGGAAGTACGCCTCGAGGGTGAAGTGGAAGTCCAGGTGGTCGTGGCTGAGGTTGGTGAAGAGCGCGGCGTCGTAGACGACGCCGTCGACGCGGTGCATGTCGAGCGCGTGGCTGGAGACCTCCATGGCCACCGCGTCGACCTTGCGCTCCTTCATCACCGCGAGCAGCGCGTGGAGGTCGGGCGCCTCCGGGGTGGTGCGGGCGCTGGGCAGCGCCTCGTCGCCGATCCGCGTCGCCACGGTGCCGAACAGTCCGGTGCTCCGGCCGGCGGCACGCAGGCCGCTCTCCAGCATGAACGCGGTGGTGGTCTTGCCGTTGGTCCCGGTGACACCGATGGTGAGCATCGACGCGGCGGGGTTGCCGTAGACGGCGGCGGCCACGGCGCCGAGCGAGGCGCGGGCGTCGTTCGCGACCAGGACGGGCAGTCCCGCCGTCCGGGAGCGCTCGCGGCCCAGCGGGTCGGTGAGGATCGCCACCGCGCCGGCCTCGGCGGCCTGCTTCACGAAGGCGGCGCCATGGGTGTTCTCGCCGATCATCGCGGCGTACAGATCACCTGGTCGGACCTGCCGGGAGTCGTGCGTGACGCCGCGAACCGCAACCGTGCGGCCCTCCGGATCGGGCAGTTCCGCCCCGATCAGTTGGCCCAGTTCCGCCACGGTGCGCGGCACCGGTCGGTCCGGTCGCAACGCCGAAGAGGGAGAGGTCGGGGGCACGACGAGTCAGGGTAGTCAGCGCGAGGAGAGTGCGGTTCACCAGGTGAGCGGGAGCCGGGCCGGCTTCGCGCCGGTCGGCCGGATGCCCATGGTGCGCAGCGCGAACGTCATGACGTCGACGAACACCGGGCCGCCGAGCATGCCGCCGTAGTGGCCGTTGATCGGCTTCTGCAGGGTCACGGACACCACGAGGCGCGGGTCGTCGGCCGGGGCGAAACCCGAGAAGGACGCGGTGTAGCCGCGGTAGCACCCGCACTCGGAGTCGGCGAACTGCGCGGTCCCGGTCTTGCCCGCGACGCGGTAGCCCGGGACCTGCACGTGGGGCGCGGTCCCGCCTTCTCCGGTGACCTGCTCCAGCATCCTGGCCACGGTCGACGCGGTCGCGGGGCTGACCACGGGGCGGACCTCGGGCGCCGCCGGCGTGTGCACGACCCCGTCGTTGTCGGTCCAGGACTTCACGAGCGTGGGCGCGATGCGCACACCGCCGTTGCCGATCGTCTGGTAGACGCTCGCGGCCTGGACGGTGTTCATCGCGTAGCCCTGGCCGAACGGGAGGGTGTAGCGCGTGGTGCCGGTCCAGGTGTCCAGCTTGGGCAGCAGGCCGCGGCTCTCGCCGGGAAAATTCAACCCGGTGGGCTCGGCGATCCCGAAGGCCTTCAGGTAGTCGTGCAGGATCTGGCTGCTGATCCGGTCGGTGGCCAGCACGGTGCCGATGTTGCTGGACTTGGCGAGGATGCCGGCCAGTGTCCAGCGCTCCGTCCCGTGCGGGTCACTGTCGTGCAGCACGTGGCCGGCCCGGTGCAGCTCGCCCGGCACCCGGAACTCGGAGCGCGGCGTCGCCACGCCCTGTTCGATGAGGGCGGCCATGGTCAGCGCCTTCATGATCGAACCGGGCTCGTAGATCTGGGACAGCGCGCGGTTGCCGCGGTTCTCGTCCGAGCCCTTGCCCGGGTCGTTCGGGTCGAACGTGGGGGCGGTGGCCATCGCGAGGATCTCGCCGGTGCGGATGTCCTGGACGATCACGGTGCCGCTCTGGGCGCGGGTCTCGCGGACCTTCGCCGCGATGGCCTGCTGCGCCGCGTACTGGATGTCGCGGTCGATGGTGAGCTGCAGATCCTGGCCCGGGACCGGGTCGCGCCCGCGGATACCGGCGGTGGCGATCCGGCCGCCACTGCTGCTCCGCTCGTAGGTCTGTTCACCGTCGACGCCGGACAGCAGCGCATCGAACTCGCGCTCGACACCGCCGCCGCCCTCCCCCGACGCGTTGAGGAAGCCCAGGATGTTCGCGGCCAGGGTGTCGGCGGGGTACACCCGCTTGCTGACGACCTCGGCGAAGATGCCCAGCACCGGCTTGCCCGTGCCCGGATCGATGGTCGAGGCGATGTCCCGCCACCGGTCGGGGTCGACGTTGCGGGCGAGCACGACGTAGCGGCGCGGGCGATCCGCCAGCTTGGCGGCCAACTCGGCCTCGTCCAGCCGGAGCTTGTGCGCCAGGAGATGGGCGTAGGAGACCGGGTCCGCGATCAGAGTCGGGTCGGCGGTGACGATCCGCGCCTCGACGGACCGCGCGAGCACATCACCGTCGCGGTCGAAGATCACACCGCGGGTGGCCGGGACGGCGACCGTGCGCAGGCGTTCGTTCTGCGCGACGGCGGCGTAGCTGCTGGCCTCGAACCCCTGCACCTGCAACAACCGGCCGACGAGCAGCGCACCCACCAGCGACAGACACAGCAGCGCGCCCTGCAGGCGGCGGCCGGGATTGCCGAGGTTCGTTCCTCGCCGGATCGGCGGTCGACGGCCGGGGCCGCGCTTCGGCGTGCCGCCGTTTCGGGCCGGGGCGGGTCGGCGGGCGGTCACTTGCACTCCTGTCCCACACGCACCATCGTGCAGGTCGCAGCCTCGCGCGGGCTCCCGCCACGCCGGTCAGCTGAAAACTGAATGAGAGTCAGTTGCCAGGCGGCGGGTCGACGACCTGCTCGCCGCCACCCCGCGAGCCGGCCTTCTCCTGCTCGGCCAGCTTGCGCTGCCACTCCCGCTGGGCCTGCTCGCGTGCGGCCTGCTCGGCGGCCGCCGCCTGCTCGGCGGCGATGCGCTGCTGCTCGGCGGCCGCCGCGGCGGCCGCCTGCTCCTTCTTCAGCTTCTTCCGCTCGGCCTGTGCCGCCCGGTCGAGCTGAGCCTGCTCGGCCTCGGCCTTCTGCTTGGCCGCGAGCTCGGCGCGCTCTGCCGCGGTCAACGGTTTCGGGGCGGCCGGAGCCGGAACGGCGCCCGCGGTGACCGAGCCGTCCGCCAGTCCGACGAACGCGACCCCGGGGGCGGGCACCATCCCGATCCGCCGGGCAGCCTTGGCCAGCCGCTCGGGCGCAGCGGCCCGGGCCAACTGCTCCTCCAGGGCCTGGCTGCGGTCCTCGAGCTCGGTCGCCTGCTTCTGCAGCTCGCTCGCGGCAAAGGAGCCCTGGGCCAGCGCGGTGTTGAACCCGAGCAGCGCGGCCAGTCCTCCGCTCAGCACCACGACGAGGAGAAGGACGAAGGGTCCGCGGCCGTTCCGTGACGCGGCCGCCGGGACGACGGTGAGGGGCGGGGTTGCGGTCCCGGCCCGGGTGGTCCGGGGCGGCAACGGACGCGGTGAGTGCAGGACGGAGGCACCCGACCGCGCGGCGCGCGCGTTCACGCGGCCTCCCGGAGCTTCTCGGCGGCCCGCACCCGCGCGGACCCGGCGCGGGGGTTGGCAGCGATCTCGTCGTCGGTCGGAACGTCGCCCTTGGCGAGCAGGCGCAGCACCGGAGCGGAATCGGGCAGCTCGACCGGGAGGTCCAGCGGGGTGCCCGAGACCGCGTCCGCGGCGAGGGCCCGCTTCACGATCCGGTCCTCCAGCGACTGGTAGGTCAGCACCACCATGCGACCGCGCACCGCGAGCGCGGCGATCGCGGCGGGCATCGCGCGTTCCAGGGCGGCGAGCTCGCCGTTGACCTCGATGCGCAACGCCTGGAACGTGCGCTTGGCCGGGTTGCCGCCGGTACGTCGTGCCGGGGCGGGAATCGCAGCCCGGATCAGGTCCACCAGGCGCGCGGAGGTGTCGAAGGGCTCCCGGGCCCGCTCGCGGACGACCGCCTCGGCAATGCGCTTCGCGAACTTCTCCTCGCCGTAGGAGCGCAGGATGCGGGCCAGTTCGCCGGCCGCGTAGGTGTTGAGGACCTCGGCGGCGGTCACTCCGGTCGTGGGGTCCATCCGCATGTCGAGCGGGGCGTCCTGTGCGTAGGCGAAGCCGCGGGCGGCCTCGTCCAGCTGCATGGAGGAGACGCCGAGATCGAACAGCGCGCCCGAGACCCGGCGCAGCCCCAGCCGGTTCAGGACCTCGGGCAACTCGTCGTAGACCGCGTGCACCAGCGTCACCCGCTTCCCGAACGGCGCGAGCCGGACGGCCGAGAGCTCCAGCGCCGCCGGGTCGCGGTCCAACCCGACCAGGCGCAGGCCCGAGAAGCGGGAGAGCAGCGCCTCGCTGTGCCCACCCAGTCCGACGGTGGCGTCCACCACCACGGCGCCGGGCTCGTCCAGCGCCGGGGCGAGCAACGCCAGCACCCGGTCCACGAGGACCGGTACGTGCCGGTCGGCGGGCCCACTGCTGCTCACTGGCGTCCTTCGGTCGGCGGTCGTGCGGGTCGTGCGGCGGGATCGACGTGGGGCCAGGTCCCCGCCCGCTCCGTCTTCCGGCACCGGGGAAGGTGAGCCGGAATCTGAGCGGGGGGAGACCTCACGCCACGTCAGCGGCGCGCTCGTTACATGAGCCCGGGGAACACCTCCTCGGACAGGTCGGCGAAGGCCGGCTCCTGCGCGGCCAGGTACGTCTCCCAGGCGGCGGAGTCCCAGACCTCGACGCGGGCGTTGGCGCCGATCACCACGCACTCACGGCCGAGGCCGGCGTAGGCGCGCAGCTGCGGCGGGATGGTGACGCGGCCCTGCTTGTCGGGCACCTCGTCCGAGGCGCCGGCGTAGAGGACGCGCATGAAGTCGCGAGGACCCTTCGAGGTGACCGGGGCCGTGCGGATCGCCTCCGCCATGCGCGAGAACTCGGCGACGGGCCAGATGTAGAGGCACCGCTCCTGGCCCTTCGTGATCACGAGCCCCTCCGCCAGTTCGTCCCGGAACTTCGCCGGGAGGATCAGCCGCCCTTTTTCGTCGAGCCGCGGAGTGTGGGTGCCGAGGAACACCGCTCCACCCCTCTGCCCACCCGGGAAGCCCAATTCCCTCCACTGAGCTCCACGGTACTCCACTTCCCCCCACCGTCAACGCCAATCGGCCAACTCCCCGCCAAATCGCTTGGCAGATCCTTCGAGTTAGGCCGACTGACGCGAACCCCTGACGCATCGCCCGGCGCGGGGTGGAGAATGACGTCGTCTGATCACCCTCGGCATGGAGGATTCGTGACCGTTCCGCACGGCAACCCCGGAGTCGGGGCCTCGTACACGCTTGCGGGCGGTTTCCCGGTCGGTTCCGGGGAGAGCGTCCCCGAGGCCGCCGGCCGGATCCGGGCGGCGATCGAACGGGTGATCGTCGGCAAACCGGAATCGGTGCGGCTGGCGCTGGTGGTTCTCCTCGCCGAGGGCCACCTGCTCGTCGAGGACGTCCCCGGCGTCGGCAAGACCATGCTGTCCAAGGCCCTGGCCCGGTCGATCGACTGTTCGGTGCGCCGGATCCAGTTCACCCCGGACCTGCTGCCCTCGGACATCACCGGCGTTTCCATCTACAACCAGGAGCGCCGGGACTTCGAGTTCAAGCCGGGCGCGATCTTCGCCAACATCGTGATCGGCGACGAGATCAACCGCGCCTCGCCGAAGACCCAGTCCGCGCTGCTGGAGTGCATGGAGGAGGGCCAGGTCACGGTCGACGGCGTCACCTACGAACTGGCGGCGCCGTTCATGGTGGTGGCCACCCAGAACCCGATCGAGATGGAGGGCACCTATCCGCTGCCCGAGGCCCAGCGCGACCGCTTCATGGCCCGGATCTCGATGGGCTACCCGCACGGGCAGGCCGAGCTGGACATGATCGACCAGCACGGCGGCGCCTCGGCGCTGGACTTCCTGGAGCCGGCCACCGACGGTCACGCCGTGGTGAAGCTGATCGAGACCGTGCGTTCGGTCCACGTCTCGCCGGCGGTCAAGCAGTACACGGTCGACCTGGTGAGCGCGACCCGCTCCTCCCCGAGCTCCGGCTGGGGGCCTCTCCCCGCGCGACCCTGCACCTGATCCGGGCGGCGCGCGCCTCGGCGGCGCTCGACGGACGGGACTTCGTGCTTCCCGACGACGTCCAGGCGCTGGCCATGCCGGTGCTCGCCCACCGTCTGCTCACGACCGCCGAGGCGCAGATCGCCCGGCGCAGCGCGTCGGCGATCGTCCGCGACATCGTGCGCAGCGTCCCTTTGCCTGGCCGCTAACCGGCCACCCGGCAAAGGAACGGCAGGTACGTTCGCAACGTGCGCATGATCAGTGGGCTGACTCTCCGCGGCCGGTGCTTTCTGGTCGCCGGACTGGCGGCTCTCGGCTGCGCGATCGTCCTCGGTCAGCAGGACGTCCTGCGCGTCGCGATCCTGCTGATCAGCCTGCCGCTGGTCTGCGCCGCCGTGGTGTACCGGACCCAGCACAAGCTCACCACCAGCCGCGTGATCGAGCCGATGCGCGTGCCGGCCGGTGAGGAGGCGCGGGTCACCCTGCGGGTGGACAACCAGTCGCTGGCACCGAGCGGACTCCTGCTCGCCGAGGACACCCTCCCCCGCGGGATGAGCGCGCGGCCGCGGTTCGTGATCGACCGGCTGGAGCCGCGCGGGCGGCGCGAGGTCTTCTACCGGGTACGCAGCCAGGTGCGCGGCAGGTTCCCGATCGGGCCGCTGCGGCTGCGACTGGCCGACCCCTTCGGCATGTGCGAGCTGTCGCGGTCCTACGCCGGCACCGACGACCTGATCGTCATCCCCGTCGTCGAGCACGTCCCCTTCGTGATCCTCGGCGGCGAGTGGACCGGCGGCAACGAGAGCCACCCGAGTTCGATCCCGTCGGCCGGCGAGGACGACATCGGGACCCGGGAGTACCGCTACGGCGACTCCCTGCACCGCGTGCACTGGCGCTCCACCGCCCGCCGCGGCGAGCTGATGGTCCGCCGCGAGGAGCACCCCCGGCAGAGCCAGGCGACGCTGCTGATCGATGCGCGGGCCGGCGCCCACGCCGGCGAGGGACTGCACTCCTCCCTGGAGTGGGCCGTCTCGGCCGCCGCGTCGTTGTCCATCCACCTGAGCCGCCGCGGATTCACGCTGCGCGTGCTCACCGAGACCGGATCCGGTCTCGCGGGGATGGCCGGCGACGTCCTCTCGCCGATGCCCGATGTCGAGGGCCTGCTGCTCGACGCCCTCGCGATGCTGAAGCCGTCGAAGACGGCGACCCTGAGCGAGGCGACCCGCGGCCTGCACCGGGCGGGCACCGACAGCCTGGTGATCGCGTTGCTGGGCGACCTGAACGCCGCCGACGCCGGCGCCCTGGCCCGCCGCCGGCAGGGCACGACAACCGCCATCGCGCTCATGCTGCGGCCCCTGAGTTGGACCCCTGGCGGGTCCGAGCCCCGCGCCGACGAGCAGCAGCGTTTCGAGCACAACGTCGCCCTGCTGCGCAACGGCGGCTGGCGCGTCGTCCCGGTGTCGGCCGGCGACCGGTTGCCGGAGGTCTGGCTCGGCGTCGCCCGGACCGGCAGCGCCGCTCCCAGCGTCCGCCCGAACTCGGTGGGGTATGTCGGATGAACGACCTCCGCACGCCCCTGAAGCTGACGTTCGCCGGATTTCTGGCGTGTGCACTCACGACGTCGTTGCTCTACTCGGTCTTCGACGGCGACGAGTGGTTCGGCCGCAGCGTCGGCGCCCTCGCCCTGGTGGCGGGGCTCGGCGCTCTCAGCCGGCTCGGCCGGGTCCCCGCCCTCCTGATTCCGGTCATCCAGGTGGCCGGCGTCCTGATCTACCTCAGCGCCACCTACGCCTCGGCCGACGCCGAGGCGGGCTGGTTCCCGACCGGGGGCGCGTTGCGCTCGCTGAGCGACCTGGCGGACGCCGGCTTCACCGAGATCGACACGGTCACCCCGCCGCTCACACCGTCGCCGGCGATCACCCTCGTCGTGATCGGCGGCGTGGCCGTGATGGCGATTCTCGTGGACCTGCTGGCGGCCGGCCTGCGCCAAACCGCCCTGGCCGGGATGCCGCTGCTGGTCCTGTACCTGGTGCCGACCTACGTTCTGCCCGACGGCCTGCACGGCGCGTTGTTCCTGCTGCCCGCGGCCGGTTACCTACTCCTGCTGATCACCGACAGCCGGGACCGGCTGCTGCGCTGGGGGGTCGCGGTCTCCGGCCGGGCCGGCGACGCGCCGGCCCGTTCCTCCGGCGAACTCGGCCAGATGACCCGGCGCATCGGCGTCACCGTCCTGTCGATGTCGATCGTCCTTCCGGCGCTGGCGCCGCAGCTCTCCAACGACGCGTTCGGCCCCGGCGGGCTCGGCAACGACCCGGACGGCGGCGGCACCATCTCCACCCTGAACCCGCTGGTGAGCATGCGCCGGGACCTGGTCCGGCCGCAGGACGTCGACCTGATGAAGGTCCGCACGGATTCCCTCGACCCGGGCGAGCTCTACCTGCGGGCGGTCACCCTCGACACCTTCGACGGCGAGGAGTGGCGCGCCGGCCGGCGCGAGGTGCGGCGCTTCGACACCGGTCTGCCGGACGCGGTGGGTCTGCCCAACTCGCTCGCCACGCAGCCGGTCTTCACCACCGTCGAGGTGCTCCCGGGCCTGGAGTCCGACTACGTCCCGATGCCCTTCCCCGCCACGCGCCTGGAGATCGAGGGTGGCTGGCGGGTCGACCCCCTGACCAACAACGTCGTCAGCCACGACGGCCCGCAGCAGATCACCGGCCAGACGTACTCGGTGGACAGCCTCGATCTGGACCCGCAACCCACCGACGTCTCGGCGGCGCTCACCGTCGAGCCGTACCTCCAGCCCTACCTCGCGCTGCCCGCCGACCTGCCCGAGCGGGTCCGGCAGCTCGCGGAGCGCGTCACCCGGGGCGCCGACACCGTGCTCGGCCGGGCGGTCGCCCTGCAGCAGTGGTTCCGCGACCCCGACGAGTTCGCCTACGACCTGCGGCAGCGCCCCGGGACGGGCAAGGACGCGATCCTCGCGTTCCTCGAGGATCGGCGCGGGTACTGCGAGCAGTTCGCCTCGACGATGGCCGTGATGGCTCGCCATGTCGGCATCCCGGCGCGGGTCAACGTCGGCTTCACCCCGGGTTCGCCGGGCAGCGACGGCACCCGCACGATCAGCGCACACGACGCGCACGCCTGGCCCGAGCTGTACCTGCCCGGCGTCGGCTGGACGCGGTTCGAGCCGACCCCGGGCAGCGCCCAGTCGAACCCCGATGTGCCGAACTGGCTGTCGCCCCAGCCCGAGGAGGAGCCGGCCGGCGACGAGGGCGACACCGAGGAGGCGACGCCGAGCCCCGAGCCCCAGGGCTCCGCGGGCAGCGCGCCGCCCGAGCCGATCGCCCAGCCGACCTCGTCGGCATGTCCGCCCGACCCGACCGTGCCGTGCACCGAGTTGCCGCCCGTCTCCGAGCCTCCGGACGCCGGATCGGGCGGACCCGGGGCCTGGCTGAAGTACCTGGCGCTGGCCGCGCTCGGCCTGGGGCTGCTCGCCGTACCGGCCCTGGCGCGGATCGTCGTGCGCCGTCGTCGCTGGGCGCTGGCCAGTGCGGCCACCGGCGCCGCAGGGGCGGCCGCTCGCTCCGACGCGGCGGCGGAGTGGGCCTGGGTCGAGCTGCGGGACAGCACGATCGACCTCGGCTACGTCTGGCCCGAGGCCCGCACCCCGCGGCAGACCGCAGCCGAGCTCGTCGGTGACGGGAAGCTCGGGCCGCAGGCCTCCGACGCGCTCGCGATGATCACGCAGTTCGTGGAGCGGGTCCGCTACTCCCCCGGCGGCGCGGTCAGCCCCGGCCGGGACCAGCTCCGCGACGCCGTGGAGGACGTGCGCCGCGAGCTGGGCGTCTCCGCCGGCCGGCAGCGCCGTCTCCGGGCGGTCCTCCTGCCCCGCTCCCTGGGCAACCTGATCGGCCGGGCCGCGATGTCCACCCGGATCCACGCGATCGCCGCCCGCCAGTCCGTCCTCCGGACCCTCCGCGTGCGCCGCGCCTGACCACCGCGCCGCCGACCGCTTCACCAGCCGCCCCGCACCGCTTCACTCGCCAGGCCCCGCCTTCACTCGCCCGGCCTAGCGGGTTCAGGCGGGGTACGCCAAGTGAAGTGCAGGGCGGGGCCCCGCCACAGCGAGGAGCCCCGGCCGACCCGGCCGGGGCTCCTCGCGTTCAGACGTTCAGCAGACGGGTCAGCGACCCTCGTCGCGGCGACGGCGCCACCGGTCTTCGAAGCGCTCGGTCATCCCGCGCTTCGGACCCTTGTTGCGGCCCTTCGGACGGCCACCCTTGATCGGGGTGACATTCGAGCGGACGGCCTCGCCGCTGCCGGAGACCTTGCGCCAGCTGGTCACCGCGAAAAGCGCGGAGGCGAGCATCAGCACGAAGCCGAAGACCCCCACGATCCAGACCGTGGAGACCACGCCGGTCATCAGCAGCACGACCCCGAGGATGAACCCCACGGCGGAAGCCAGGGCCCGTCGGCGGTAGTGCGAGCGCAGGTCGGTGCCGCGCAACGAGGAGACGAACTTCGGGTCCTCGGCATAGAGGGCCCGCTCCATCTGCTCGAGCAAACGCTGCTCGTGCTCGGAGAGCGGCACTGATTCCTCCTCAAAGGGCAACCACCCCACGGCTGCCGCGTACCCGCCAGGATAAGCAGCGAACCCCGCGGTTGTAACCCGACCTCCGAGATCCGACCCTCGGATGGCGCAGAGATCTTTGCCGGACGACACCGAATCGAGCGAAAACCGCGCACAAACCGCGAGAATCGCGCCGCCCGGCGCGTCCGTGATCAGTCTTCGGAACACCTCCGCGACCGGATCGGTCCGGCACCGGATCCGGTGCGGATCGGCGACACCCGAGCGACGGGTCAGGGACGCGCGGCGAGCACGTGGAGCTGGGTGGCGATCGCCCGGAAGGCGGGGCTGGAAGCGACGGCGGACTCCAGGGCGACCAACTCGTCGCGGGAGGCCGCCTCCCCCTCGATGACCCCGCTGGGCACCAGGTCGGAGAAGACCCGGACGCCGTGGGTGGCGAGCACCTGCCCGCCGGCGGCGACGACGAGGGCGAGGACCTCGTCGGGGTCGAAGCGGCGCGGCATCGGGTCCTGCGTCCCCCACCGGCCCGCCGGGTCCTCCAGGGCGTGCCGGGCGGCGGCGATGTTGCCGCTCACCGCGCGGGCGATGACAGCGGCGTTGCGGTTCGGGACCAGCAGACTGGCCACGCCGCCGGACCGCAGCGCGCCGATCGCCGCGGCGAGCGAGGCGCCGGGATCGTCGGTGTGCTCAAGAACTCCGTGGCAGAGCACGAGGTCGAACGAGCCCGGCGCGGCGACGGCGGCGATGTTGTCGGCGTCGCCCTGCACCGCGCGGATCTGGGCGGCGACGCCGGCCTCGGCGACCCGCCGGCCCAGTGCGGCCAGCGCATCCGGGCTGGGGTCGAGCACCGTCACCCGGTGGCCGGCCTGGGCCAATGGCACCGCGAAGCCGCCGGTGCCTCCGCCGACGTCGAGCACCTCGAGTGCGTCACGGTCGCCGGACGCCAGGAGCTTGTCCAGCTCCGGGCGCAGGGCCTCCCACACCACCGCCGTACGCACCGAACTGCGGGCCCGGGTCAGGTCGGGCATCGGTGCCTCCTCGCGGTGCTGGGATGGGGCTCGCCATCACCCTAGGGTCTGCGCCATGGCTGTACTCGCGATCGACGCCGGGACCACCGGCGTGACCGTTCTCGTGGTCACTCCCGACGGGCGCGTGGCCGCACGCGGCTACTCCGAATTTCCTCAGCACTTTCCGGAACCCGGCTGGGTGGAACACAGCCCGGAGGAGATCTGGCAGGCGACTCTGCGGGCGGGCCGCGCGGCTCTCGACGCGGCGACGGCGGCGGGCATCGGCGCGATCGCCTGCGTCGGCATCACGAACCAGCGGGAGACCGCGGTGATCTGGGACCGCAAGCGGCTGAGCTCCCCGCGCCCGGCCATCGTCTGGCAGGACCGGCGGACCACCGCGATCTGTGAACGCCTGAGGGCGGCGGGCCACGAACCGCGGGTCGCCGAGCTCACGGGCCTTCGGCTGGACCCCTACTTCACCGGGACCAAACTGGCCTGGCTGGCCGAGCACGACACGAGGACCTGGGACGGGGTACGCGACGGGTCCCTGGCGATCGGCACCGTCGACGCCTATCTGACCGCGCGTCTGACTGGTGGTCAGATCCATGCGACCGACGCCTCGAACGCGTCCCGCACGCTGCTCTACGACATCGGGTCCGGAGCCTGGTCCGACGAACTTTGCGCGTTGTTCGACGTCCCGCTCTCGGCGCTGCCCGAAGTGGTGCCGTCCTTCGGCGAGGTCGGGCGCACCGACCCGGAAGAGTTCCTCGGGCTGTCGGTGCCGATCTCGGGCATCGCGGGCGATCAGCAGGCCGCCCTCTTCGGTCAGGCCTGTTACTCCCCCGGCGACTCGAAGTGCACGTACGGCACCGGCTCGTTCCTCCTCATCAACACCGGGCCCGAACTGGTGCGCTCGGACGCCGGCCTTCTCACCACCGTCGCGTGGCAGGCGCCGGACGGGTCACTGACCTACGCGCTGGAGGGCGCCATCTTCGTCACCGGCGCCGCCGTCCAGTGGCTGCGCGACGGGCTGGGCCTGATCTCCGCGGCCGCGGAGACCGCGGCGGTGGCCGGGACCGTGCCGGACTCGGGCGGCGTGGTCTTCGTCCCGGCGCTGACCGGGCTGGGCGCCCCGCACTGGGACCCTGACGCCCGCGGGACGATTCTCGGCATCACCCGCGGGACCACCCGGGCGCATCTGGTGCGCGCGACGCTCGAGGCGATCGCCTACGAGGTCCGCGACGTCATCGAGGTCATGACCGCGGAAGCCGGGCTGGCGGTCCCGGTGCTGACGGTCGACGGCGGGGCCGCCGCGAACGACCTGCTCTGCCAACTCCAGGCCACCGAACTCGGGGTGCCGGTCGAGCGCCCGGAGATTCTGGAGACGACGGGCCTCGGCGCCGCCTTCCTGGCCGGCCTGGGCGCGGGCGTCTGGTCGACGCGGGAAGAACTGGCCGAGACCTGGCGACTCGACCGTCGCTTCGACCCCGGCACCCGGGACGACGCGGGCTACGCCCGGTGGCGCGAGGCCGTCCGGCGCTCCCGAGGCTGGGCAACCGCCGGGGCCTGAACTCCCGTGGAGATGACATCTTCAATCGAGCCTCGTTGGAGATGTCATCTTCAACGGAGCGTCGATGGAGATGTCATCTTCAACGGAGCGTCGTTGGAGATGTCATCTTCAAGGCAAAGCGGGACCTACGCGGATCCGGGCGAACCGGGCGCCTCCGTCGGGCCTGGGCAACATCTGGGTTGCGCGCGGAGCATTCGGCTGCCGACCGCCGCCTGTGCTCCCTACCGTCTGGGAGATGACGACCCTGCCGATCAGCGCCGCGACGGCGGTCGGCTCGGGCGTCGGCGACCTCGCGGTAGCCGCGCGCGCGGTGCTCGCAGCGAACTGGCGGGGGCGGCACACCGTGCCCTCGGCGCGGCTCTACCCGCACCAGTGGAGCTGGGACTCGGCGTTCATCGCGATCGGCCTCGCCCGTGTCGACTCCCCCCGCGCGCAACTCGAACTCGCCACGCTGTTCGGCGCGCAGTGGCCCGACGGCCGGGTGCCGCACATCGTCTTCGACCCGGACACCCCCGCGGACGCCTACTTCCCCGGCCCGCGCTTCTGGGCGCCCGGCGCCCCGGTCCTGCCGCGCCGCGCCACGTCCGGCATCGTCCAGCCGCCGGTGCACGCCCGCGCTGCGTGGGAGATCTACCGCCGCGCCACCGACCGCGCAGTCGCCGCGGACTTCCTGCGCCGGATGTACGAGCCGCTGTGTGCCTGGCACGACTACCTGCTGGCCCGCCGCGATCTCGGGCGGTCCGGGCTGGCCGCGATCGTGCACCCCTGGGAATCGGGCATGGACAACAGCCCGGCCTGGGACGCCGCGGTGCGCGAGTCCTGTGCCGCTGGGGCGACGGTGCCGGCGGCCCGGGCCGACCTGCGCCACGTCCCCGCGACGCAGCGGCCCGGCGATGCCGACTACGCCGCCTACATCGATCTCGCCTCCCGCTACCGGGACCGCGGCTACTCCGACGTCGACCTGCTGCCCGAGCACCCCTTCGCGGTCGAGGACCCGCTGTTCAACGGCGTGCTCGCCTGGTCCGAGGAGGCACTGGCCCGCATCGCCGCCGTGATCGGCGCGAACTCGCGCTGGCACACCGACCGCGCCCTCGCGATCGGCGCGGCGTTGAGCGCCCGGCTCTACGACGCCGAGCTCGGGATGTTCGTCCCCCGCGACGTGCGCACCGACCGGCAGATCCCGGTGGCCGGGGTGGCCGGTCTCGCCGCACTGGTCAGTCCGGGCCTGCCGGCGGAGGCGGTCGCCCGGACCTGCGCCGCGCTGATCGGCCCCAGGTTCGGCGACGGGCATCGCGCCGGCCGGTTGCTCCCGACCCTGGACCGCACCTCGCCCGACTACGACCCGCAGCGCTACTGGCGGGGTCCGTCCTGGGCGAACACCACCTGGCTGGTCATCCACGGCCTTCGTCGTCACGGTGAGCACGTCGCGGCCGAGACCCTGCGCACCGGCCTGCTGGAGACGGTGCAGGCCGAAGGGTTCCGCGAGTACTACGACGCGGACACCGGGGCCGGCGCCGGGACCACCGC
Organism: uncultured Actinomycetota bacterium; assembly: GCA_963756785.1. Taxonomy (GTDB): domain Bacteria; phylum Actinomycetota; class Actinomycetes; order Sporichthyales; family Sporichthyaceae; genus Sporichthya. Next base: position 136,838 of record CAVWPF010000007.1, on the reverse strand, counting down.
GTTCTCCTGGACCGCCGCGCTCGTCCTCGAGCTGCTGACCTGACGCTCCGTCACCTTCGACGTCTCGACGTCAGGCAGCGGGCTTGGCCGCGGCGGGCTTGGTCGCGGCGGCCTTGGCCTGGCTGGCGTAGACGTCCACGTACTCCTGGCCGGAGAGCGACATCAGTTCGTACATGAGTTCGTCGGTGACGGAGCGGAGCACGAAGCGGTCGTCCTCGAGGCCCGCGTAGCGGGAGAAGTCGAGCGGAGCACCGATCTTCACGCCGACCCGGGCGATCTTCGGGATCACCTTGCCGGGCGGCTGGATCTTCGCGGTGTCGACCATCGCCACCGGCAGCACCGGGACCCCGGCCTGAAGCGCCAGGCGCGCGACGCCGGTGCGCCCGCGGTAGAGCCGGCCGTCGGGCGAGCGGGTGCCCTCGGGGTAGATGCCGAACAGACCGCCGTCGCGCAGCACCTCGAGCCCGGCGTTCAGGGCGCCGTCGGAGGCGCTCCCCCCGGACCGGTTCATCGGGATCATCCCGACGCCGCGGAAGAAGACCGCGCTGAAGCGACCCTTGAGCCCCTTGCCGGTGAAGTACTCCTCCTTCGCCACGAAGGTGATGCGACGGGAGACCACCAACGGAAGGAAGAACGAGTCGGAGAAGGACAGGTGATTGCTGGCCAGGATCGCCGGGCCGTCGGGGAGATTCTCCAGGCCCTCGACCTCGGGCCGGTAGAGCACCCGCAGCAGGGGGCCGAGCGCCAGATGCTTGAGGAACCAGTACAGCAACGCGCCCCTCCCTCCGCCGGTCGCCCCCAGGAATCTGCCCGGTCGTCCGCCGGTCATCTGCCCCTCCAGACTAGAGGCGGCGCCACGTACCATTCCCTCGTGCCGATCATGCCGGGGGCGGAGCCCTATCACCACGCTGGCGGCCCCGTCGGCGCTCTGATGTGCCATGGGTTCACCGGCAGCCCCCAGTCGATGCGGCCGTGGGCCGAGGCGCTGGCGGGCGCCGGGCTCACCGTCGCGCTCCCCCGCCTGCCCGGCCACGGCACCCGGTGGCAGGACATGAACATGACCACCTGGGACGACTGGTACGCCAGCATCGAGCGCGAGTTCCTGGCGCTGAAGGAGCGCTGCGACGCCGTCTTCGTGATGGGTCTGTCGATGGGCGGCACGCTCAGCCTGCGGCTGGCCGAGCAGCACGGCCGGGACCTGGCCGGCGTCGTCGTGGTGAACCCCTCGGTGATCGGGCTGGATCCGCGACTGAAAGTGCTCCCGGTGCTCGCCCGCGTCGTGCCCTCCCTCGGCGGGATCGCCAGCGACATCAAGAAGCCGGGGGTGACCGAGCTCGCCTACCCCCGGGTCCCGCTGCGCGCGCTGCACTCGCTGCGCCGGGCCTGGGACACCGTGCGGGCTGACCTGCCGAAGGTCACGCAGCCCCTCCTGCTGCTGCGGAGCGCGGAGGACCACGTCGTGGAGCCGGAGAGCTCCCGGCTGATCCTGGCCAGGGTCTCCTCGACCGACGTCTCCGAGATCGTGCTCGAGGACAGCTACCACGTGGCGACGCTGGACAACGACGCCGACCGCATCGTCGCGGAGAGCCTGGCGTTCGTGCGCCGGATCCGCCCCGCGGTGACTGCCGGGTGACCGCACCGAATCGCAACAACGGGCTGTCCGCGGAGCGTTGGGCGCCGCTGGTCGACCTCGAGCCGCAACTCGCCGATGCGCTTTTGGAGGCGCTGCGCGAAGAGGGCGTGGCGGCCTACGCCTCCCCCGCGCCCGGGATCCGCGGGCCGTACATGGACATCCAGTTGCCCAACCGCCCGACCGACCGGGTCTGGGTGGACGCCGGCGCCACGGACACGGCGCGCCAGGTGCTCGACTCCCGCAGCTCGGAGTTCGGGCGCGAGACCGGGTCGGCGGGCTCACCGCCGGGGGCGCCGGAACCGGCCGGAGACGATCCGGCGCCGGCCGCGGCCGCGCCGACCGAACCCGACGATCAGGACATCGAAGCCGCGTTCCGCGCCATCGTCGCCGGCTACGGCAACACCGGCACCGAGCAGATCGCGCCGTGGTCCCCGGCCGAGGACGTGGAGAACGACACCCCCAGCGCCGGCGGTTCCTGGCGCGTGCTGCGGCGTGCCGAACCACAGGACGGCGAGTCCGAGAACGAGGGCTGGGGGCTACCCGAGGGCGCCGCGACCGGCGACGACGAGCCGGCAGAACCGGCGGAGCCCGAGGAGCACTACGTACCGCCGCCGCCTCCGCCGCTGCCCCGGATGGACAAGCACACCAAGCTGTCGTGGGCCGGCGTGATCGGCGGTCCGATCTTCCTCATCCTGTTCACCTCGCTGGACTGGTCGCCGATCCCGTTCGCCACGTTCTTCGCCATCGCCGCGTTCGTCGGCGGGTTTGCGTCGCTGGTCTACCGGATGACGGACGACCCGCCCAACCACGGGGACGACGGCGCCATCGTCTGACATACCGTCAGAACGGTGGCACCATCAGATCCGCGACCACCGGCAGGTGGTCCGTGGCCGCGGCCGGGTCGACCAGCCTCGGCGGCACGCCGCAGCCGGTGACCGTGATCTCCGAGGAGACGAAGATCGCATCGATGCGCCGATTCGGGCTCCGGGCCGGGAACGTCAGTTCACCTCCGTCGGGCCTCGTCGCGTAGGCGTCGCTGAGCACCTCGGTCAGCACCTGCCACGTGGGACTGTCGGGCGCATCATTGACGTCGGCGCCGAGAACGACGGAACGATCCGGGAGTCGGCCGACCAGCCGCCGGGCCTGCTTGTCCCGTTCCAGGGGGTCCAGCGACAGGTGGGAGCCGGCCAGGGTCAGCGGAGCGCCGTCGACTTCCACCGCGGCGACCGCGACCGCCCGCCGGTGCCGGCGGCCGGAACGGGGTAACCGGAATCGCGACGCCCGGACGAGGTGGACCCGTGCGCCGCCGAGCAGCAGGTTGCCGGCCGCGTTCCGGCCGCCGGCCAGCACGGTCAGTCCGGCCGCCTGCGCCAGGTGCGCGCACTGCGACTTCGAGAACAGAAAGCGCGGCGCCTCCTGCACGCACACCAGGTCCGGGCGGAGGGCGCGCAGGATCGCCGCGACCGCGTCGCGGTCGTCGCGCAGCGATCGCACGTTGTACGTGACGACGCGCAGGCCGACCCCGCCCGGGCCGGTCAGGCGGCGGCCACCCGGGCCAGGTCGGCGGCACCGACCATGCCGGCAGCCGGGCCGAGCCGGGCCGGGCGGATGTCGGCGAGCGGCCGGTGCTCCCCGGCCGGGAGCCGGCGTCGGAACTCGGCGCGGGCCGGATCGAGGAGCAGGTCGCCGTTGGCGATCACGCCGCCGCCGACCACGATCACCGCCGGGTCGAGCAGGGCCGCCACCGCGGCCAGGCCGGCACCGAGCCACGTACCGGTCTCGGCCAGCAGGGCCAGGGCCGTCGGATTCCCCGCGCGGACGGCGTCGGCGACGTCGAGTCCCGGCAACTGGTCCTGCGCCGCGCGCGTGAGCGCGCCGCCGCTGGCGTACTGCTCCCAGCAGCCGGACTGGCCACAGGGGCAGGGCCGGCCGTCGACGACCAGCGGCAGATGACCGAACTCCCCGGCCATGCCGAAGCCACCGCGGACCAAGGTCCCGTCCACGACGATCCCGCCCCCGATGCCGGTGCCGACCGTGACCAGGACCATCGCGGCGGCGTCGGCACCCGCCCCGAACCTGGACTCGGCCCAGGCCGCGGCGTTGGCGTCGTTCTCCAGCACGACCGGGCGGGAGAGGCGTTCGCCCAGCATCTGCGCCAGTGGGACGTCGGCCCATCCGAGGTTCGGCGCGAACAGGACCCGCTGACGTTCCGCGTCGACGAACCCCGCGGCACCGATGCCGACCGGGGCGTCGCGAGCGTCGCTGCCCAGATCCTCGATCGCGGAGACCATGGCCGCCGCGACTGCGTCCAGACCCTTCGGGGTGTCCCGGCGGGACGTACGGACCGCCGTACCCGTCTCGTCGACCAGACCGGCCGCGATCTTCGTTCCACCGAGGTCGACGCCGACGGCCAGAGCCACGCTCATCCTTTCCCGGGCTGACGCTGTGTCAGGAGACTGCGCGTCAGGTGATGTGGATCGACTCGAAACCCGAATCGGGCGTCGGCTTCCCGGCCCGTTGCCGCTCCAGACCGTCCAGCGCGGTGCGGGCCAGCGCGAGCAACGCCTCCATCGCCTCGTCGAGGCGGTGGGTCAGCTCCGGGCTGCTCGACCGAACCAGCGAGATCAGCTGGCAGAGCGGGCAGAACGTGCACTCGGCCGCGCCGGTCGCGACATGGGTCTCGAGGTGGGAAAGGTCGATCGGACCCGGAGGGCGCGCGGCGGACCGGGCAGCCAGCCACTGTCCGATCGCGTCCACCAGCCGCGCCGCCTCCTCGGCGGCCGAGCCGAACGCGTCCGTGCCGGTCGGACCCGAGCTCGAGGCGCTCACGGGGCGGGCGTCCGGGTGAAGGTGATGTCCAGGCGATCGCCGTCGAGGTGGGCGCCGCGGATGGCGCACCGCTGCAGCGCGCTGGGCAGCGCGAGCTGGCGGCGGTGCCCGGCGACGGTGAGCACCAGTTCGTCGCCCTTGCGCCGCAGGTCCATCTCGCGTTTGTCGGCCAGCGGGAGCGGCACCGAGAGCACGTAGTGGGACTCGTCGAGCCCGGTCGCGACGTTCCGGATCGTCATCGGTTCCGTCTGCGCAAGCAGCGCGCACGGGTCGGTCTCGGGCCCGGCGGAGCCGTAGGCCTCGGCCGCGAAGGCGGCCAGCTCCGCGACCCCGACCGGCTCCGTCGGCCGGTACGGAGAGCGCAGCACCGGCAGCGGCGCGAAGGATTCCTCGACCTCGGCCAGCATCGCGGTCTGGGCGGCGACCCAGCCGGCGCGCCAGGGGTCGGATCCACCGGCCGGGAAGATCCGATTGGCGATCACCGCATCGGTCCGGTAGCCGTAGAGCGACAGCGACGTCAGGGTGCGCCGCGCCTCCGCCACCACGACCGCCTCGGGGGTGAGCACCAGGCGCACCGAGGTGCCGGGATCGGTGAGCACCTCCCGCACCCCGGCCAGCTCGGCGTGCAGCCGTTCGACCGCGTCGAAGACGCCGTCGGCCGGCATCGGCACCCCGGTCATCCGGCCGAGCACCGGGCGCAGCGCCCGCACCATGCGTCGCTCCGCCGGGAACACCCGGTCCATGTACCAGTTCAGTGCTTCCGGGAGCGCGAGCAGTCGCAGGGTCTCGGCGGTGGGCGCGCAGTCGACGACGACAAGGTCCCAACGGCCCGAGCGCGCCTGGTCGCGGAGCTCGAGCAGCGCCAGGACCTCCTCGGCGCCGGGCAGCACGGTGAGCTCCTCGGCCTCGATCGGGTCGACGCCCACCGAGTCCAGCACGCTCAGGAGATAGCGCCGGACCTCGGTCCAGGTCCGCTCGAACCTGCGCTGCGCGTCGACCTGCTGGACGAAGAGGTTGGTCGCGATCTCGGTCGGGTCGTCCGCCCCCCGGATCCCGAACGCGTCGCCGAGCGAATGCGCGGCGTCGGTGGAGAGGACGAGGGTCTTGTGCCCACGCGCGGCGGCGAGCGTCGCGGTCCCGGCCGCGGCCGTCGTCTTGCCGACGCCGCCCTTGCCGGTGAAGAGAAGGACCCTCACAGAAGGCGCCGAGACATGGTCAGCCCTCGACGCGCTTCTTCAGCTCGCGGAGAGCGGTGTCGATGATGACCTTCTCGGCCTTGCGCTTGATCATCCCGAGCAACGGGATCTTCACGTCGACGGACAGGGTGTAGGTGACGTCGGTCCCGCCGTCCTCCGCCGGAGCCAGGGCGTAGGAGCCGTCGAGCATCTTGAGCATCTGACCCTCGACCAGGGTCCAGGTCAGGATCTCGGGGACACCCGACCAGTCGTAGGTCAGCGTGTACTCGTCCTTGATGGCCCCGGCGTCGAGTTGGTAGTGCACGAGTTCGGCCCGGCCGTCCGGCCGCCGGCCGAGGACCTCGGCCTTCTTCACGGCGCCGGTCCAGTCCGGATAGGCCTCGAAGTCGGCGATCACGGCCAGCACCGCGTCCGCCGAAGCGTTCACGGTGATGCTCGCCGTCGTCGAGTCGGCCATCGGTGGGGTCCTCCCCGCGCTGTGCTGATCAGGACATGCAGGCTATCGCGCTGGGAGGAGGCCCTCTCCCCACCGGGTCACCCGGGGGAACGATCACCACTGCAGGACGAAGGGCTCTTCCCGGCCGCGGAAGTGCCCGACGTTCACGCACTCGGTCCGTCCGATCCGCACCCGGGCGGCCAGCGGCGAGTGCACGTGCCCGAACAGGGCGAGGTCGGGCTGATGCTCCCGGATCGCGGCCAGCGTGTGCTCGCTGCCGCGCTCGAAGCGGCGCGCCACGACGTCGTAGGTGAGCTCGGCGACGGCCGGCGGGATGTGTGTGCAGAGGATCTCGACCCGCCGTCCGATCGCCGCGGCGGCGGCGAAGACCGCATCGACCTTCGCGGCGTACTCGGAGTCGGAGATCTCGAACGGCGTCCGATAGGGCGAGTGCAGCCCACCGCCGACGAATCCGAAGATCCGGCCCCCGAGCTCGACGATCTGGCCGTCGAGCACCGTGTGGGCGGGCCCGAGGAACTCGGGCCACAGTGTCGGCAGGTCGACGTTCCCGTAGGTCAGGTAGGTCGGGTCCGGCATCGCCGCGAACAGCTGGGCGTACTGCTGCCGCACCGCGGACTCGATGTGCGTCCACGGGTCGCCCTCGACGCCCGCCCACAGCGAGTGCAGGTAGGTCCGGGCCTCGTCGATCCGGCCGGCGGTGCGCAGTTCCACCCAGCGTGCGGCCTGCTCCGCCCCGAAGAGGTCCCCGAAGATGCCGCCGGCGTGGTCGTCGTAGTCGATGAACAACACCAGGTCGCCGAGGCAGACCATCGCGTCCGCGCCGTCCCCGGCCGCCTTCAGAGCCGACGCCGAGCCGTGGACGTCGCTGACCACGTGCACCCGCATTGCTCCAGCGTAATGGCGGGTTCGCGGCCCGGATTTGCCCCGGGATGTCCGGAACGACTGCGGTTGTCCTCCTCCCGAGGTGAAACTGACCGGATGACGGCCGTGGTGGAGGTACGCGATCTGCAGGTCGCGTTCGGCCGCGTTCCGGCCGTGGACGGGGTCGATCTCACCGTCCCCGCCGGCGCCGCGGTCGGCCTGCTCGGCCGCAACGGCGCGGGCAAGTCCACGACCCTGCGGGTCCTGGCCGGCGTCCTGCCCGCCGCCGGCGGTTCGGTTCGCATCGGCGGGGTCGACGTACTCGCCGACCCGTTCGCCGCCCGGGCGATGGTCGGCTACTGCCCCGACGTCGGCGGCCTGATCCCCCGCGCGACCCCCTGGGAGCACCTCGAACTGGCCGCCCGGCTGCGTCGCCTCCCGGCGGGCTGGCCGGACCGTGCCCGGGATCTGCTCGAGCGGTTCGACCTGGGTGCGGAGGCGGACCGGGTCACGGCCGGCTTCTCGCACGGCATGAGCCGGCGGATGTCGGTGGTGCTCGCCGCCTTCCACCGCCCGCCGGTCCTGCTGCTCGACGAACCGTTCGACGGGGTGGATCCGCTCGGGGTGGACGCGACCCTCGATCTGATCGCCGAGTTGCGGGTCGAAGGCACCGCGGTGGTCGTCTCCTCGCACCTGCTGCCGCTCGTCGCGCGCGCGACCGCGCAGTCCGTCGTGCTCCGGCAGGGCCGGGTCGTCGGTGCGGCCCCGAGTACCGAACTCACCGGCGAGGCGGGCGCCGAGCGGTACCGCGTACTCCTCACCGGCGCACGGGGCTGAGCCTTGCTGACGTTGCGTCAGGTCTTCGCACTGCTCCGGCTGCGCCGGGGCATGATCCGCGGCCGCGTAGTCCGGGCGGGGCTGACGATCGCGGTCGGTGCGCTGCCGATCCTGCTGGCGCTGGCGGTCTGGGCGGGCGCCCGCACGGGCGGCGGGGCGGATCCCACACCGGTGGTGCCTGCGCTGTTCGCGGGCGTCGCCCTCGTCGCCGTGTTCGCCCCGCTCGCGGTCGGCGGCGGGTACTCGATCTTCGCCGAGGACTCCCTCGTCGCCTTCCCCGTCCGGCCCGCGACGGTCGCCCTCGGCTCGTTGCTGCTGAGTCCGTTGAACCTGACCTGGCTGGCGCAGGTGATCGGCGTGACGACCGCGACCGGGTACCTGACCGGGACCGGCCCGCGACTCGCGCTGGCCGTCCTGACGACCGCGGCCTACGTCGGCTTCGCCTGCGTCGTCGGAGCGGCGATCTCCTGGACGGTCGTCGGCGCCCGCGCCCGGCGAGCGGGCCGGTTCGCGGTGGCCGTGCTCGGGATCGGCCTCGGCGGCGGTGCCTGGGCGGTGGCGGCGACCGGCCGGGGGCACGCGGTGCTCGACGACTCGCCGACGGGCTGGGTGATCCCCCTGGTGGAGCAGGCCTACGCAGGTCCACCGGCCCGCTGGGCGACCGGATTCGCCGTGCTGGTGCTGGGCACCGTCGTCGGCGGCGGCGCCGCCGTACGCGCGTGCCGCTGGGCGCTGACGCGCAGCTCGGACCGGAGCACCGCTCCGGGCATGGCCGCCCCGCTACGCCGGCGCGGCCCCCGGCGCAGCGCCTTCGCCGAACTCGTTGCGGTCGACCGGGCCGGGGTGTGGCGCGCACCGCCGCTCCGGCGCGGGGTGCTCATCCTGGCCACCGTCCCCGGCTTCGCGACGGCCGTGGCGGGCGTCGAGTGGTCGTCGATCGTGATGCTGCCGGGCATCGTGGCGGCCGGCACCGGGCTGCTCTACGGGATCAATGTGTTCTGCCTCGACGCCGGGGGTGCGGTCTGGCTGGCCTCGTTGCCGCACGATCCGCGCACGGCCTACCTGGCCAAGGCCCGGGTCCTGGCCGAGCTGTGCCTGCTGACCTCGTCCTCGACGGTTCTGCTGGCCGCGGCGCGCGCGCCCACGCCGACCGCCGCCGAGCTGTCGGCCGCGACCGGCGCCCTGGTCCTCGGTGCGGCACTGGTGGTCGCGACCTGCATGGCGATCTCCGTCCGCCGCCCGCACCGGGCCGAGCTCCGCGGCCCGCGGGACACCCCAGCGCCACCCGGCGCGATGTTCGCCCACACCGTCCTGCTCTCGCTGTCCGCGACCGTCACCGGATCGATCCTGGCCGTCGCCAGTTACGCCACCGAGCGGCCGGAGCTGCCCCTGCTCCTCGCCGGCGCGATGGCCGCCCCGGCCGTGGCGTCGGTGCTGCTCGGCTCGCACCGGTGGCGCGACCCGCAACGTCGAGCCCGAGTCGTCGCGACGGTCGCCGGCAGCTGATCCGAGGGGCTCTCGCAAACGAAAGAACCGGGACGATCGGGACAAGTTTCGCGGCCGACCCGGCACGCCTGCCGAAGCGGGCTGAACACGGGGACCCAGAACGGCGGAACCCGCCCGTCGTGATCTTGTTTCGCCGTATCGTCGTGCTGCGCCCACGCCTCCGCGCGGAGGGCGCATCGGGGTTGGAGGACACACTGCGCGACGTACTTGTCGTCTCTCGCAACGCGGCGATCGCCGCCGCGTTGACGGCCGACGACCTCAACGTGATTCCGCTCGACCCGGACGAGACCCCGGGCTGGGCGCAGTTCGCGTCGGCCGCCCACCTCCTGGTGCTCGAGCTCGGCGACCCCGACTACATGGTTGACGTGGTGCGTTCGCTGCGCCGCGAGGACGTGCACGTCTCGGTGCTGATCATCGCCGAGTCGGTGTCGGACAGTCCCCGGCTGATCGCATTGCGGCTGACCGACGACGAGGTCAAGACGCTCTCCCTCCCCATCACCCAGAACCGTCTGCTCCGCGCGGTCTCCCGCGCCCTGCTCGCCCGCGAGGCCGCCGACGCGCGGGTGGAAGAGGCCTACCAGGCCCTCGCCGCCGGCGACGAGGACGAGGACGACGAGTGGATGCCCACCGTCGGCGTGGACTGGGGGTCCTCCGCCACCGAGGCCTCCGAGCCGAACCTGCCGATCGCGCCCAGCGCCCCCGCCGCCCGGTGGGTCGACCCGGTCGCCGCTCCGGTCGAGCCGCCGACGCGCGAGCCGGTGGCCTTCGCGGCCCCGCCCGCGGTCGAGGCACCGGCCGTCGAGGCACCGGCCGTCGAGGCACCGGCCGTCGAGGCACCGGCCGTCGAGGCACCGGCCGTCGAAGCGCAGGTCGACTACACCTCGGCCCCGTCCGGCGAGCCCGACCCGCTCAGCGACGCGAACTGGCTGCCGACCGGGTCCAGCGACTGGATGGCCGCCTACACCTGGGACAGCGTCGCGGCGAAGAGCGGCCTGGACACCTATACCCCGGACATTCCGAGCTGGACACCCGCCGAGCCGGACGGCGCGCCCGTGGACGCCCCGCCGGCCGACGCCGCGGCCGTGTCCGGGTCGACCCCGGTTCTCGAGCCGATGCCCCCGGCGGCCCCGCCGGTTATTCCGCCGTTCCCCGCTGCCGACGGCACCCCGCCGGCTGTGGAGGCGAGCCCGGGCGTCGAGATCGACCCCCTGACCGCGCCGACCTGGCCGCCGGCGGATCCCACCGCGGCCCTGACGCCGGCGTCCTTCGAGGTCGACTTCTCGACCACCGAGGTTTCCTGGCCCAGCTTCGAGCCGGAGTCGTTCAGCGAGGCCCCTGACGACCTGGACTGGCGCAGCCGCCTGAGCCCCGAGGTCCTCGCGGCCCTCGACATCGACACCATCGTTACGCCGCCGGCCGATCCCGAGGCGCCGGCGGCCGAGCCGCGGCCCGCTCCCCCGGCCGCACCGCACACCCCGTTGGCCGATTACCCGGCCTATCCGGGACGCGGCGGCACCACCTTCCCGACCGCACCCGGCCCCGACCCGCGCTCCGCGGCGCCGGCCCAGCCCGCACGCCCCCAGGCGCGCGGCGGCGACGACCTCGACCTTCCGCCCGGTCCCGACGGACAGCCCGCCAAGCGTCGGCTGGCCCCGTGGGCGCGTCAGCGGCCGCGTCCGGCCGGCTCCGCGCCGGAAAGCTCTGACGCTCCGTCAGTGACCGGCAGCACCGGCGCTCCGACCGCGGTGCCGCAGGCGCCGGCCGGTCCGCCCGCCGCGCTGCCGCCGGCCGCGTCCGCTGCGCCACCTGCGGCGCCGCCGCAGGCCGCACCGCCCCAGCCCACACCTCCCCAGAGCGCACCGCCCCAGCCCCCACCTCCCCAGAGCGCACCGCCCCAGGCCGCACCGGCACAGCCGGCACAGCCCGGTCCGCCCCGCAACGTCGCGAGCTCGGCTCCGGGTTTCCCGACGGCACCGCCGAGCGCCGGCCGCCATTCCGCCGAACCCCGCACCCGTACCGACGCGAAGGCCGAGGCGCGGTTGCGCGCCGAGGCGGAGAAGGCACGCGCCGCCGCTGAGCGCGAGGCCGCACGGGTCGCGCGGGCGCGGGCCGACGCCGAGGCCAAGGCCGCCGCCCGCGCCGCGAAGGAAGCCAAGGAGCGTGCGGCCCAGGAGGCCCGCGCCCGCGCCGCCCAGGCGAAGGCCGCCGGACGTCCCATGCCGGCACAGCAGGCCCCGGGTCAGCCGGCCCAGCCGACCGCCCCGGGGATGCCGCCGGCGCAGCGCGGCGGCCCGGCCCCGACCGCGGACCGTCCGTTCCCGCCGCTGCCACCGGCGCCCGGCGCTCCGGCCGGGCCCGTTGCCCGCCCGCCGGCCGGGCCCGACAGCACCGACGCCGCCCGCGCGGCCGAGCAGGCCCGGCGCGCCGCCGAGCGTGCCGCTCTGGAGGCCGCCAAGGGCGCGCGCAGCGCGGACACCGCCGAGGACCGCCGTCGCCTCAAGGAGGCGATGGAGGCGGAGAAGGCTGCCCGCGCCCGCGCCGAGGCGGAGGCCCACGCGGCCGAACGTCAGGCGGCCACGGACGCCAAGGCCGCCAAGGCACGTGCCGACGCCGAGGCCAAGGCCGCGGTCGAGGCCGCGAAGGCGGCTGCCGCCGAGGCCAAGCTGCGGGCCAAGGCCGACGCCGAGGCCGCTCGCGCGGCCGAGCGCGCCGGCGCGGAGACCGCCAAGGCGATGCAGGCCAAGGCCACCGCCGACGCCCGCGCTGCCGCCGAGGCCGCCAAGGCCGTCGAGCGCGCCCGCGCCGAGGCGGCCCGGATCGCCGCGCTGCAGGCGCGCGCCGACGAAAAGGCCGCGAAGGCTCGCGCCGAGATGGACGCTCGGGCGTCCCAGGAGGCCACCAAGGCCGCCGAGAAGGCCGCGCTGGAGGCCGCTCGTGCGCAGGAGCGCGCGCGAATCGTCTCCGAACGGGCCGCGCACGCCCAGGCGAGGGTCGACGCCCGGCTCGCCGCCGAGGCCGCGAAGGCGGCCAAGGTCAAGGCGGAGATGGACGCCCATCAGGCGGCCATCCAGGCTCGCGAGGACGCCGAGCGCGCCCGCGTCCAGGCGAAGGTCGACGCCGAAGAGGCGCGCAAGGCCACCATCGCCAAGGTCGAGAACCTGATCCAGGAAACGAAGATCAAGGCCGAGGCCGACAAGATCGTCAACGAGGCGGTCCGCAATGCCGAGAACGAGTTCCAGGCTCGCGCCGAGGCCAACCGGCCGGTCTACTACGGCCCCGAGCTGGAGCCGCCGGGCATCGGCTATCTGCACCAGCTGATGGCAATGACCGACACTCTCGCCGCCCCGTCGCAGATCGCCGAGGAGCTGGCGTTCGTGGCGATGGAGCACCTGGAGTGCGAGGCCGTGGCCATCATGATTCCGGACGGTGACGCCTGGGCGACCGCCTCCGGCATCGGCATCGGGCGGCAGGACATCCGGTACCGGCTCGGCGAGGAACACTGGTTCGTCCGTGAGGTCCTCGGTCGCGAAGAGGTCACGATCCTGGACGACCCGAAGACGCTCCAGAACGAGCTGTCGGGGGTGCCGCTGGCCGACTGGCCGTACCTGGTCGGTCTGCCCATGCCCCGCGCGAACTCGATCCTGGTCGCCGCCCGGAGCGGCGCCCCGTTCGAGGGCGACGTGATGGAGGTCTTCTACGAGGGCATCGAGGACTACGTCAACGACCTGGCGGAGACGCTGGAGACCCGCGACGTCGCCCGCGAGATCCACGCCCGCCGCCGCCGCAAGTAGGCACCGCGTCGCGCGGCGGGCGCGGGGAGCCGTGCCCGCGGCGTGGATGTGGCAAGTTAGGACAGTGTCGAGTCGCACGGCGGGACTGTTCGCGGCGGCCCCCGGTGTGCCGGCGCGGCTGCTGCGGGTCATCCTGCTGCTCGGCTGCACCGCGCTGTGGCTGGTCGGAGACACCCCGAGCGACGACCTGGCCTGGATCGGCGCGGTCGCGGGTGCGGCGATCGTGGCCTCGCTGCTGGAGAACAGCGCTGTCGGCGGGCTGATCGGCCGCGCCGCGGAGGTTCTCGTCTGGGCCGCCGCGGTCAACTTCACCGGCCAGGACCTCTCGCCGCTGCTGCCCTACCTGCTGGCCCCGGTCTTCGCCGGCGGCCTGCTCGCCCGCGCGGCCGGGGCGTCGATGGCCGCCGGCATCGCCGCGATCGCGCTGCTGGTGACCATCTCGGTCCCCCAGGACGACATCGACACCAAGGACTACAGCATCGCCGCCGCCCAGTGGACGGTGATCGCGTTGCTCGGTGGCCTGGTGGCGGCCTGGGCCCGGCGGCTGCAGCAGGCCGCGGGCGACGCCCAGGTCAGCGCCTACGCCGAAGCGCACAGCCTGCTGTCCCAGCTCTACACGGTCACCCGCCAGCTGCCCGGCTCCCTCGACCCGCGTACGACCGCTGAGGGCCTGGTCGAAGCGGTGGCGCGGGTGGCCCGCTTCCGCGCGGCCGCGGTGCTGATCCGCACCGATGGGGACCGGCTCACGCCGCTGGCCTTCCGCGGCGAGGACCGCCTGGAGTGGGACACCGAACTGGCCGGCGAGAACCCCTTCGCGGATGCCTGGGACTCCGAGGAGCTCCAAATCCGCCCCGTGGTGTTCGCCCGCGGCCCGAGCCCCCTCCCGCCCACCGACCCGGGCAGTTCGCTGGTCGTGCCGATCCGCATCGGTGACCGCATCACCGGCCTGCTCGGCATCGAGACCGACCAGGTCGAGGCCTACGACGAAGCCTGCCGCGCCGACATCGCCGAGCTGGTGTCCAACGCCGCGCTGCGGCTGGAGACCGGCGTGCTCTTCGACCAGATCCGTGAGCTGGCCACCACCGAGGAGCGGCGCCGGCTGGCGCGCGAGATCCACGACGGGATCGCCCAGGAGCTCGCCTCGCTCGGCTACATCATCGACGAGATCTCCGCGGTCGCGGCCGAGGTCGGTCAGCCCGACATCGTCGAGGACCTGGCGGGGCTCCGGCAGGAGATGAGCCGCATCGTCAAGGAGCTGCGGCTCTCGATCTTCGACCTGCGGTCCGAGGTGGACCGGTTCGGCGGTCTCGGTGCCGCCCTGTCGGAGTACATCCGCACGATCGGCACCACGTCCGGGTTCACCGTCCACCTCACGCTCGACGAGTCCAGCCGGCGGCTGCCCGCCGAGACCGAGGCCGAGCTGCTGCGCATCGCGCAGGAGGCGATCAACAACGCGCGCAAGCACGCGGGCGCCGACAACCTCTGGGTGACCTGCCGGATCCATCCGCCGGACGCCGAACTGGTGATCGAGGACGACGGTGCGGGGCTCGGTCCGGGGCGGGCCGACAGCTACGGGCTGGAGATCATGAAGGAGCGTGCGGCGCGCACGCGCGCGATGCTGGAGATCCGGCCCCGCAACCCGAGGGGTACTTACGTTGGAGTTCGGGTAGGCCTGCCCGGAGGTGCACCGCCGCCCGTGCTGGACCGGCGTGGCACGCTGGTCCCGGCTCGGACCGGCGCGCAGAGCAGCGCCCCGGCGAGCACCATGTCCAGCAGTGGGCAGAGTGAGGAGACCGGTTCATGACACGCGTCCTTCTGGTGGACGACCACGAACTGATCCGTCATGGCCTACGCCGGGCGTTCGAACGTGATCCGGGTTTCACCGTGGTCGGTGAGGCGGGGTCGGTCGCCGAAGCCCTCGTGATGATCCGGGCGGAGAAGCCCGAGGTCGTGATCATGGACGTCCGCCTGCCGGACGGCGACGGCCTCGACACGGTGAAGAAGCTCCGGGCGGCCGGCGAGACCATGGGCATCGTCGTCCTCACGATGTACGCCGGTGACCAGCAGCTCTTCGACGCCCTGGAGGCCGGCGCCTCCGGCTTCGTCAACAAGGACGCCCCCGCCGAGGAGGTGCTCGCCGCCGCCCGGCACGCGGCCGCGTCCCCCGGTTCGTTCTCCGCGGCCGACCTGGCCGACGCAATGCGCCGCAAGGCCTCCCAGGGCGGCCCGAAGCTCTCCCCGCGCGAGCGGGACGTGCTCAAGCTGCTCGCGGACGGTCTCGCCGTGTCCGGCATCGCCAAGGCGTTGTTCATCAGCGAATCCACGACGAAGACCCACATCTCCAAGCTCTACGAGAAGCTCGGTGCCGGCAACCGCGCGCAGGCGCTGATGACCGCCATGCGCCTCGGCCTGATCACCACGGACAAAACGCAGTAATCCGGTATCGGCCGTTCGGCCCATCTCGGTCGGCACGTTCCCGCGATACCCCCGGGCCGGGAACGGCGCCACTGTGGTGAGCACGCCTTCGAACAAAGGGACGTGCATGCCGACCTCGCTGTCAACGCGGCTCCGCGGATCCCGCGCGGGTACCCCGGCGCGGACTCGGGGGCCGGCCGAATACGTGCTCCTCGCCTGTGCGGCCGCCGTGCTGATCGCCCTGGTGTTTCTCGCTCTGGGCCAACTCGTCGACAGCCAGATGAACTGCGGAGCCCGGGCGGACACGCCGGCCGCGGCCGCGTCCGCCGCCCGCTGCTGACGCGCTGGAACCGCGCTGGGAGTGGAGGCTGACGAACCGTCAGCCGTCGAAGAGCTCGAGCAGTCGCTTCGCCTGCAGGTCCCAGCCCCACTCCTCGACCGCCCACGCCCGACCCGCCGCGCCCATCGCGGCCGCGGCGGCCGGGTCGGCCAGGAGCCCGGCGACGCGGTCGGCCACGGCGGCCGGCGAGCGGCCGTCCACGACATGCCCGGTCCGCCCCGGCAGCACCGCGTCCGGAGCGCCGCCCGAGTCCCCCGCCACGACCGGAAGTCCGGTGGCCGAGGCCTCCAGGTAGACCATCCCGAGACCCTCGACGTCGAGCCCCCGGCGCCGGGTCCGGCAGGGCATCGCGAAGACGTCGCCGGCGGCGTAGTACGACGGCAGGTCCGCCGCAGGGACCCCGCCGGTGAAGACCACATCGCCGGCGACGCCGGACCGCTCGGCCAGGGCACGTAACCGGTCGGAGTCCGGCCCGGAACCCACCAGCAGCAGGACCGTTCCCGGAGCCCGGGCCCGGAGCGCCGGCAGCGCGCGGATCAGCACGTCCTGGCCCTTGCGCGGCACGAGCCGCGACACGCAGACCACGACGGGGCGCTCGCCCAACCCGAGCGCGGCCCGGCGCTCGACGCGGCCCCGGCCGGGCGTGAAGGCGTCCGCGTCCACGCCCGGGTGCAGCCGCACCAGCTTGGCGCGGTCCGGCGGCGCGAGGGCGCGGGAGATGTGCGTGCGGGTGTAGTCCCCGAGGTAGGTGAGCACGTCCACCGCGGCGCCGACCCGGCGCACGGCGGTCCGGGCCCCGGGCACGAGCGCCCAGCCCGCCTCGTGGCCGTGAGTGATGGCGACGGAGCGGCGGACGCCGGCCGCGCGCAGCCCGGGCGCCAGGAGCCCGAGCGGAGCCGCCGCCCCGAACAGCACCCGGTCGCAGCCGTAACGCCGCGCCAGCTCCCGCGCGCGGCGGGCCACCGTCGGCACCGGGAGCATCAATGAGCGCGGGTGCCGGACCACCGGGTACGGCTCGATCGCGTCGTACGCCGCCGCGTCCGGCCACGCCGGCGCGTAGACCACGACCTCCTCCGGCGGCAGCCGGCGGACCAGGGCCTCGACGAAGGACTGGATGCCGCCGGCCCTGGGTGGGTAGTCGTTGGTGACGACCAGGATCCGGGACATCAGGGCCGTTCGATCGGGACCGCGGCCTGGTCCGGGGGCTCCGGGACGCCGTACAGCCGGGCCCAGGTCCGGGCGTTCGCGATCCGCAGCGGTCCCGTGGGGTGGGTGGAACGCAGGAACTGCACGATCCACGGCGGATCCACGTCGCCGAGGTTGGCCGCGCTCAGTCGGCGCTGCATGGCGATCAGCGTCGCCGGGTCCTGGGTGAGGTTCAACGCGTGCACATCGGCCCGGGCCTCGACCTTGCGGCTGACCTGGAGCCCGACCGGGGTGGACAGCGCCACCACCACCGCGACGACGGCGAGCACGAGCGGCAACGAGGCCGGGTCGGCGATCCGATTTCCCCCGTCCCCGCCGTCCACCCCGGCCCGGCGCCGCAGCCGCGGGGAACTCAGCGCCAGGTAGAGGGCACACACGCCGGTGGCGGCCCCGAGCGCGCCGACCAGCGTTCCGTCGAGCACGTCGTTGCGCTGAACGTGCCCGAACTCGTGCGCGACGATCTGCCGGATCTCGGCCGGGGGCAGCGTGTTCACCGTGGTGTCGTAGAGCACGACGCGGCGGCTGGCCCCGATCCCGGAGACGTAGGCGTTGAGCCGCGTCGACCGCTTGGACTCGTCGGCGACCAGGACGTCGTCGACCTCGACGCCGTCCCGGGCGGCCATCGCCAGGATCGAGGTCCGCAGCTCCCCCTCGGGAAGCGAGGAGAAGTTGTTGAAGGCCGGCTCGACGATCAGTGGGTAGACGAACGACGACGCGAGAACGAGCAACGCGCCGCCGGCCGCCCCCGGTGCCCACCAGTGCCGGGGGAAGCGCCGCATCAGCAGGTAGAGCACCGACAGCGCGATCAGGGTCGACGCCGCGAGCAGGCCGTAGGACTTCAGGGAGTCCAGCGCGAAATCCCCCCATCCCCGCACGATCAGTCCGTAGTCGCGCTGGATGCTCTCCCGCCAGATCCGCAGCGGCAGCGTGGCCAACGTCGTCAGCCCGACGATCGCGAACGTCCCGAGGACCAGGCGCGCGATCGCCCCGCCACCGAGCGGTCGGGCGACGGTCCGCACCACCCGCGCACCGGCGGAGGTGAGGCCGAGCGCCAGGGTGGCGAGCAGGCTCACCCCGGTCGCTCCGAGCACCGCGGGCCAGAGCCAGCGGTGATACCGGTCCTCCAGCGCGATGTCGGCCGGAGCGAAGTCCCGCGCCGGGTCCGGCGCCACCGAGCCGCCGGGCGGCGTGGGCAGGGTCTCCCAGGGGGTGGTGGTCGCGATCACCGCGAGCAGGGCCACGAACAGCAGCCCGAACGCGATCAGAGCCGGGCGGCGGGGAGCGGAGGTCGGAGAGGATGTGGCCCGTCGCGGCGCTCGGTGCCGACCCCCGTCGGATTCCTGACTGTGCGTCAGGACAGCGTCTCGTCTAGGTAGGCGCGCCAGTCCTTCGTGAACTGCGCGAGCGTCGTGTTCAGCACGGAGGCGAATGCCGCGTCCACGGACGCCGCGCTCCCACCCGGCGCACCGGCCTTGCGGACGAACGCGAGGAGCTTGTCCTGCCCGTACTCCTCGGCAAGCATCCGGCAGGCCAGCCAGGCCATCTCGTACGCCTGCGGCAATCGCACGTTGGCCGTGTCGAAGTCGGCGTCCGACGGCAACGTGGCGGGGACGAGGCCATTGCGCAGGTCCTCGACCAGTTCCTGCGCGATGAACCGGACGGCGAGACCACTATTGCGGTAGCCGATGTAGTCGGCGAAGCCCTCGGCCAGCCACATCGGTGTCCACTCCTGCGTGGCGGACCGGACCGCGACGTGGGTGATCTCGTGCAGCATGATCACCCGCTTGCCGACGTCGGAGAGGTCCGCGTAGGCACGGGGGTTGATGATCACGCGTTCCGCGGCGGCGGTCTCCTCCGGCACCCCGAGCTCGCCCCGGGTGATCGCGGCCAGCTGGCTGTAGTTCGACGCCTTGCCGCCGAGCAGGTCGGCCATCTCTTCCTCGGTGCGGGTGACGAGCACGAGCACCTTGCGCGGCCAGCCCTTTCCCCAAACCTCGTCCACCCGCGGCACGGCGGCATCCACCTCGTCCGCGATCGGTTGCAGCACGTCGTCCCCGGGCAGTCCGAGCACCAGGGCGTGGTCGCTGCGGAGCGCGTTGACCCGGCCGACGTCCCAGAGCTGCTGGTTGCCGCGGCCCGGAGCGATCCAGCGGCCGCTGATGTACCAGCGGCCCTCGCGCGGGGTGAAGGTCAGGACCTCGTCGGAGATCGATTCGGCGTTGTCGTAGCCGTCGATCCGCAGCGCGACGGCGACGAAGGACCCGAAGCTGTCCGGGCCGGCGGTCGCGGCCTTCGTGACCGCGGCGGTCGGCAGCCGGGCGTCCTCGCGCGGCGCCAGCTGGTAGGCCCAGGACTTCAGCGGCACCTCGGTCAGGTTGTCGAACCACCGCGCCTGCGCATCGCGTAGGTACGCGTCCTGGGGATCCACCGTCGCCAGGAAGGCGGACCGGTTCTTCTGGACCAGCGCACCCGCCCGCCGCGAGAGCAGATCGGCGACGGTGTCCTCCTCGCCCGCCACGCCGCCCCGGGCCACCCCACCCTGCTCCACCACGGGCGCCGCGTTGCGGTCGTCGCCGAAGGCGTCGGAGAACGGGCCGTCGTCAGTCGCGGCGAATCCGAGGGCCACCGTGGCGGCGATCAGCGAGACGGCCACGCCGGCGGCCAGGCTCCCGCGGCGCCGGAATGGCCGGAGCCGCTCCGATGACCCCGGCTTCGCCGGCACAGGGGGCAGGGACGCGGACATCCTGGGCATCGTACGGTTCCCGACCTGCGGGGGTCAGCCGAAGACGCGCCCGGCGGCGTAATGCTTTGCCCCGGACCAGCGGCAGCGCACTACGGGCGGGTGGCTCCCGTGTACGGCATCTGTGAGATCGGGGCGACCTCGACCCGGCGGCCGGGGTTCGGGGCGTGGACCATCCGGCCGTTGCCGAGGTAGATCCCGACGTGGCTGATCGGGCTGTAGAAGTACACGAGGTCGCCCGGCTGCAGCTCGGAGCGCGGGATCTTGTCCCCCGACGAGTACTGCTGCGCCGAGGAGTGCGGCAGCGACACGCCGGCCTTCCTCCACGCGGCCATCGTCAGGCCGGAGCAGTCGAACCCGTCCGGGCCGGCCGCGCCCCACACGTAGCGGTCACCGATCTGGGCCAGCGCGAACTGGATCGCCTTGGCCGCGCGCGGGTTGGGCAGCGGGAGGTTCTTCAGCAGCTCACGCGGGGTGCTGTCGCGCGAGGCCCGGTCGAAGCGCTCGCGGTCCTTGGCCTCGAGGCGGTTCAGCACCTCGCGGGCCGCGCGGAGGTTCTTCTCGACCTCGACCTTCTCGGCGGCGAGCGCCTTGCGCTGCGCCTCGACCACGGCCAGCTGCTGGGCCGCGGCGGTCTGGTTGGCCTGCAGCTCCCGACGGGCCTCGACGACCTTGCGCAGCGCGCCGGCCTCGCGGGAGGACAGGGCGTCCAGGCTGGCGGCCCGGGCGATGAACGCCTCGGGGTCGTCGGAGAAGACCAACTGGAGGGTCTGGTCCATGCCGCCGTTGCGGTAGGCGTTGGCGGCGAACGCACCGACCGTGCGCTGCAGCTCGGACACGGTGGACTGCTTGCCCGCGGCGAGCTTCTGCGCGCGGGCGAACTTGCGCTCCGCGTCCTGCAGGGCCATCCGGGCCTCGTTGTAACGCTCCGTGGCCTGCTCGGCCTTGTGGTACAGCGCCTCGACCTGCCGGCGCGCGTCATCGACGTCGAGCCGGGGCGCGGCGCTGACCGAGCCCTGCATGCTCACAGCGAGGGCGAACGCGGCACAGACGGCAACCAAACCGCGGGCAGGGCGAGCTGCACGGAGGTGGGGCACTCGGGCGGGGCTCCTTCTGCAGACCGCCGACCGGGTCAGCTGCGGGTCCGGGCCGAATAGCTGCCCTCCGGCACAAGCCCGCGACCTGCGGTTTTGTGCCGACACACCCCTGCTGGGGGTGGGTCCCCGGCTTCGGTCGTCGCTGTCCCGGTGGGGCGGACAACTCGGTGCCGAACTCGGCGGTGGTGTGCGCCCCCACCCCGGCGGGGCGGTGTCGGAGCACGCACCAGATGGAGAAAACATAACGAGGCCTCAGGGGCGGGTCGACCGACACCGCCTCGTTTTCCCCGCCCCTTGACCTTGTCTTGAGTCACTCACGGTGCCGGAATTGCCCGACTTGACCTCCGTCCGCCGCATGGGTGCCGTTTGCACTACACGCTGTGTTCACGCGACGTGACGGATCGATTGTGGGATTCCTCGCATCGGCCGGGCGCGGCGCGCCGCGGGCTCCGGTTCGGGCCGGCGGCGGGCTCACGCGCTGCGCGGCACCAGGCGCAGCGGAGGCACCAGACCGGAATCGGCGAGCACCGTCAGGGCGGCCCGCTCCTCGGAGTCGAAGCCCGGAGTGCGCGCCCCCGGCGGCCCGAGCAGGACGGAGACCACGCAGTCCCCGCACGCCAGTTCCCGCATCACACAGGTGTCGCAGTCGATGATCATCGGGGCCCTCCCCGTCGAATCCGCTGTTGTCCGTAGCGACGCTAGGTGGAGGCTCTGACAGTCCGATTTCGCCGCCGTCGCGCCGGCGGCAAATCCCCCTGGTCACACCCGTAACACGGCGGCGCGCCTCGCCCCCGCTGTCAGAGGGCGCACCTACCGTCCCAGGACATGACGGTCGCCCCGGATCTCCCGGCCCCCTGGCCCGGAGTCCTGCCCGGAGCCCTGCGCGGAATCCAGGGCACCTTCGAGGAACTGGGCACTCCGTTGCGCGACGTCACCTTCGTGGTGGTCGACCTGGAGACCACCGGCGGGACCCCGGCGGACGGCATCACCGAGATCGGTGCGGTCAAGGTCCAGGGCGGTCGCCGGCTCGGCGAGTTCCAGACGCTGGTGAACCCGGGCAATGCGATCCCGGCGTTCATCTCGGTGATGACCGGCATCACCGACGCCATGGTCAGCTCCGCTCCCCGGATCTCCACCGCACTCCCCGCCTTCCTGGAGTTCGCGAAGGGCTCGGTCCTGGTCGCGCACAACGCGCCCTTCGACGTCGGGTTCCTCAAGGCGGCCTGCACCGCGACCGGGCAGGCCTGGCCGGGCTTCGCCGCGGTCGACACCGTGAAGCTCGCCCGGGGCGTGGTCACCCGCGACGAGGCACCCAACTGCAAGTTGGGCACGCTGGCCCCGCTGTTCGGCTCCCCCACCACACCGAATCACCGCGCCCTGTCCGATGCCCGGGCCACCGTCGACGTCCTGCACGGGCTGCTGGAGCGGCTGGGCCCCCTCGGCATCACGACGCTGGAGGAGCTGCTCGGCTACTCCGCCAAGGTCCGACCGGAGCAGCGCCGCAAGCGCTACCTCGCCGCCGGCCTGCCGACCGAGCCGGGCGTGTACCGCTTCGAGGACGCCCGCGGTGAGGTGCTCTACGTCGGCACGTCCGGCAACATCCGGGACCGGGTCCGCACTTATTTCACCGCCTCGGAGCTGCGGACCCGCATGGCGGAGATGGTCGGGCTGGCCGAGCGCGTCGTCCCGATCGTGTGCGCCCACAGGTTGGAGGCCTCGGTCCGGGAGCTCCGCCTGATCGCCGAGCACAAGCCCCGCTACAACCGGCGGTCCCGCTTTCCGGAGCGGATGGTGTGGCTCAAGCTCACCGAGGAGACCTTTCCCCGCCTGTCGGTGGTGCGCCAGGTTCGTTCGGACGCGGGCGGCTACCTCGGCCCCTTCGGCAGCGCGCAGGCCGCGGAGCAGGCCATGACCGCCGCGCACGAGGCGTTCCGGATCCGGCAGTGCCGCCAACCGCTCTCGATCCGGCGCACGGTGCCGGCCTGCGTGCTCGCCGAGATGGGCCGGTGCAACGCGCCGTGCGAGGGCCGGGAGTCCCCGGCGGAGTACGCCGCGCACGCCGCTGGCGTCCGCGCCGCCATGGAGTCCGACGCCCGCGAGCTCGTCGCACGGCTGCGGTCGCGCATCGACGACCTGTCCGCGGACGGACGCTACGAGGACGCCGCCCGGCACCGGGACCGGTTGGTCGCCTTCGCCCGCACCGCGGCGCGGATGCAACGCCTGCGTGGGCTCACCGGCTGCTCCGAGCTGATTGCTGCGCGGCCGGGCCGGGACGGGGGCTGGGAGATCGCGGTCGTCCGGCACGGCCGGCTGGCCGCGGCCGCGGTGGCACCCCACGCCCGGGCGGTGCTGGACGCGGTCGCCGCGTCCCAGGCCACCGCCGCCACGGTCCTCCCCGGCACGGGCCCGCTGCCGGCCGCCACGGCGGAGGAGACCGAGTGCATCCTGCGCTGGTTGGAGCAGCCGGGCACCCGGCTCGTGACGCTGGAGGGTGAGTGGAGCTCCCCGCTGCACGGTGCCGGACGTTGGCAGGCGTGGCTCGCCGCGGCCGACGCCGGCCGGCGCGGGTCGAGGGAGGACGACCGCCCGCGCGGCGCGATTCCGCGCCGTCGCTGAACCGTGACGCCATGGCCTTCAGGAGCGACCCCTCGCGCGCCGATATCTTCGGCATGACGGTGCGGACCCGGCGGCGACGGATGATCGCCGCGAGCTTGTTCCTGGCCGGCGCGATGGGAGTCGCCGCCGCCGCGAACGGCCACTCCGCGGCCCCGACGCCGGAGATCCGCGGCGAGGTCGGCGAGGCCGTGACGATCGGCAGCGCGATCCTGCTCAGCGAGTAGCCGCCGCTCTACGGGATGATCCCCTCGTGGTGATCCCGATCCACGACAAGAACCCGACCCGCCGGTTCCCCGTCGTGACCTACGCGATCCTGATTCTCAACGTCGCCATTTACTTCTTCGGGCCCTCGTTCGGCGACCAGGGCCTGCCCGCGAACGTCGCGGACGAGTGCCGGACCGACGCGTTCGTGCAGCAGTGGGCGGCGATCCCCAAGGAGCTGACCGAGAACTCCCCGCTGCCCCCCGAGCCGGTCGACCTGATCACCGAGGACCGCACCATCTCCTGCCCCGCGGCGGAGTTCGAGAAGTGGCCGGCGTTGTCGGCGCTGAGCTCGATGTTCCTGCACGGCGGCCTGCTGCACCTGCTCGGCAACATGCTGTTCCTCTTCATCTTCGGCAACAACGTCGAGGACCGCTTCGGCCGCGTCCGGTTCGCGCTCTTCTACCTGCTCTGCGGCTACACCGCGACCTACGCCTTCGCGTTCACCGATCCGAACTCGACCACGCCCCTCGTGGGTGCATCGGGCGCGGTCGCGGGCGTGCTCGGCGCGTATCTGTGGCTGTATCCCAAGGCCCGGATCGTCGCCCTGGTGCCCTTCCTCTTCTTTCTGCCGTTGCCGATGCCGGCCTGGCTGGTGCTCGGGACCTGGTTCGGTCTGCAGGCGATCTACGCCCAGGGCGGTGGTCTCGGCGAGGGCAGCGTGGCCTACGTGGCACACGTCGTCGGGTTCGCCGTGGGCTTTGTCCTCACCGTCCTGTTCATCGGGGACCGGCGGGAGGCGCCCGAACAGCGCCGCCGGGCCCGACCACGGCACAGCTAGGCTGCGCTCGCCGAAGACCCGGGAGGATTTGTCGTGATCACCGCGATCGTGCTCATCAAGGCGGACATGGGGAGCATCCCCGAGGTCGGCGAGGCGATCGCACAGTTGGACGGAGTCAGCGAGGTCTACTCCATCACCGGCGAGTACGACCTGATCGCGATGGTGCGTGTCCAACGGCACGACGATCTCGCCGAGGTGATTCCCGGGCGGCTCAACAAGACCCCGGGCGTGCTGTCCACCGAGACGCACATCGCCTTCCGCACCTACTCCCGCCACGACCTCGAGGCCGCGTTCTCGCTCGGCATGGCCGAGTAACCGACCGGACCACTCCGGACATAACCCCCCAGCTGCCGCGAAGCCCGGACCAGGGGCGAGAACCCTTCCTATCCTTGAGCCAGGGGAAAGATCGTTCTTCTGGCCTGGGGGGGTTCAGATGTCGCGGCGCCTGCTGTCCGCGCTCGTGCTCGGTACGTCGCTCGCCCTGTTCTCCTCGGCGGGTGGCGCCTACGCCGAGGAGCCGGCCGAGGGGTCCTCGGTCCCGGGCTCGACCCCGGCCGCCACGCCGGAGCCAACACCCGAGCCCACCCCGGAGCCCTCGCCCGAGGCGTCGCCCGAGGTCACCCCCGAGCCGTCGCCCGAACCCTCGCCCGAGGTCACGCCCGAGCCCTCGCCGACGCCGATCGCCGAGACGACCCCGGTGCCGCCGGCCCCCGTCGTCGAGCCGGTCGCGGCACCGGCGGCCCTCGCCGGTCCGGCCGAGGCCGTACGAGGTACCGCCACCGCCGTGGTGCCGTTCAACCTCCAGGTCTTCCGGGTCTCCCGCAAGGACGTCCCGTACACGTACCGGCCCGGCTGCCCGGTCGGCCCGTCCAACCTGCGCCGGCTGCAGCTCACCTTCTACGGCTACGACTCCGAGTACCACCGCGGCAACATCGTGGTGAGCCGGTCCGCCGTGACCGACGTCTCCGCGGTGTTCAAACGCGCCCACAAGGCCCGCTTCCCGATCAAGCGGATGTCGCGCGTCGACAATTTCCGCGGCTCCGACGAGCGCTCGATGATCGCCAACAACACCTCGGCCTTCAACTGCCGTCACGTCGTCGGCAACCCGAGCCGACTGTCCCAGCACTCCTACGGGAACGCGGTCGATGTGAACACGCGACAGAATCCCTACGTGACCGGCAGCCGTGTGTATCCGCCCGGAACGCAGACCTACCTCAACCGGTCGAACGTGCGGAAGGGCATGCTCACCCGCAGCGGCCCGATCCCGCGCGAGTTCGCCTCGCGCGGCTGGCCCTGGGGCGCCCGCTGGGCACACCCGGACTACCAGCACTTCTCGAGCAACGGCAGGTGATCGAATTGAGTCGCCCGGCCCGCATCCTGGGCATCGCCGTTGCCGCGGTGCTGGCCCTGGGTGCGTGCGGCGACTCGTCGGACTCGGGCGCGCCCGCCGCGGCCACCGTCACGCCGGCCGCCGGGGACGGTGAGGTCCCGCAGACCGCCGGACCACTGACGGGCCGTCAGATGCCGGATCCGCAGGTGCTCGGCGACGGCTGGACGGAGCGCGCTGACCCCGGCGCCGGGCACGACGAGGAAACCGACCCGGGCGCTCCGTCCACGCAGCAACGCGACGTCGCCGAGTTGATGGACGGTCTGGTGCCGATCGGTTGTCCCGAGGCGGCGGTCGACATCGCGCTCCCCCGCCCGGAGTACGCCCTGGAGCGGACCTACGCCGGCCCGTCGGGCCAGCCGGGAGTGGCGCTGATCCTGCAGTTCGGCGACGCCTCACGCCCCGAGGCGTTCCTGGCGGGCTTCGCACGGCAGATGCGGGCCTGCCCGCCCCGCCCCACCGGCGCGGACGACCCGATCAGCCTGGGCTTCCGCTCGGTCGAACGGACCGCGGAGGTGGTCTACGGACTCCGTCAGGAGCGCGGGGCGGACGCCGACCCCCACCGGTACCTCGTGATCGTCGCTCGCGATCGCGACACCAACCGCGTCGGTGTGCTCTACCTGTCCGGCGAGCCGGCGTCGCGCGCGCTCACACTCGGCACGAACCTGATCCGCGCGATCCGCTCGGACTGACCCAGCGCCGACGCTGACACCCGGTCGGCGGGTCGATCACGCCGGACGACGGGCGGTGGTGGCCGCGATCCAGTCGTCCAGGAGCCTCGCGGCGCTGCCGTCGTCCACGACCGCGGCGGCACGGGTGATACCCGCGTCCACCCGTGAGAGCAGCGGCGCCGGATCGGTCGGGTCGCACATGGCCAGCGCGGCGCCGGCGTTGAGGAGCACCGCGTCGCGGACCGGGCCGGTCTTGCCGGCCAGGAGGTCGCGGACCACGGCGGCGTTCTGCACCTTGTCGCCGCCCCGCAGCGCCCCCGGCTCGGAACGGGGAACGCCCAGCGCGGCGGGGTCGAGCACGCCTTCGGTGACCGCACCGTCGCGGACCTCCCAGTAGCTGGAGGTCGTGGTCGTCGTCAGCTCGTCGAGGCCGTCGTCGCCCCGGAAGACCAGCGCGGAGATCCCGCGCCGGGCGAGGACACCGGCCGCGATCGGGGCGATCCGCCGATCGGCGACACCCACCGCCTGGGCCGTCGGCCGGGCCGGGTTGGCAAGCGGGCCGAGGAAATTGAAGATCGTCGGGATCGCCAGCTCGCGCCGCACGGGGATCGCGTGCCGCAGGGCCGGGTGGTAGACCGGCGCGAAACAGAAGGTGATGCCGGCCTCGACGGCCACGGCCGCCACGTCGGCGGGGTCGAGGTCCAGCGCGACGCCGAGTTCCTCCAGGACGTCGGCGGTGCCGCAGGCCGACGACGCCGCCCGGTTGCCGTGCTTGACGACCCGCACGCCGGTCGCGGCGGCGACGATCGAGGCCATCGTCGAGATGTTGACCGTGTGCGCCTGGTCGCCGCCGCTGCCGACGATGTCCAGCGTCGGTCCGGGCACCTCGATCAGCCGGGCCCGCGCCATCATCGTGCGGACCAGGCCCTCGACCTCGGCGACCGTCTCGCCCTTCGAGCGCAGGGCGACCACGAAGGCGGCGATGTGGACTCCGCTGGCCTCGCCGCCCATGATCTGGTCCATCGCCCACGCGGTCGTGTCGGCGCCGAGGTCCTCGCGTCGCACCAGGGCCCCGAGCAGCTCGGGCCACGTGGTCATGGCGTCGGCAGGGAAGTCATGGACGGCGCCCGGCTACGGGAGCGACGACGCCAGCCGCTGCCGCAGCAGCGACGCGACGGCATCCGCACACGCGATCGGGTCAACCGGGTGCGCGACCACCGCGTCGGCGCGTGACCAGGTCGCCAGCCAGCCGTCCTGAACCCGGCCGATCAGCACCAGGATGGGCGGACAGCGGAAGATCTCGTCCTTGAGCTGACGGCAGATGCCCATCCCGCCCGCCGGCGTGGCCTCGCCGTCGAGCACGGCGACGTCGATACCGCCGGCGTCCATGGCGCGGAGAACCGCAGCCTCGGTGGCGCACTCGAAGATCTCGACCCGGGGCAGTTCCGGGGCCGGCCGGCGCCCCAGGGCGAGGCGGACGTCGTTCCGGGTGTTGACGTCGTCGCTGTAGACCAGGACGCGCATGGTCGTTTCGGGCTCGCGATGCTCGCCACTCACTGCGGGTTCTCCTGGTCCATGCGGCTGTCGATTCGGCGGGACGTGTCGGGGAATGGTAGCGACGCCGCGGCGCGGGCCGTCCGCGCGGATTCTGCGGCGTCGAGCCGGTCCAGGCGCCGGTCCTCCCGGCGGGCCTCCCGTTCGGACTCCTTCACCCACCCGCGGAACAGGGCGGCGAAGACCAGCAGGCCGATCAGGTCGCCGCTGACCCAGAGGATGCCGCCCGCGGTGCGCTGGTCATCCAGCGGGCTGGGCCCCCAGTCGCGGTTCTGCCCCAGGTACCAGTCCCCGGCGATGAGGGTGTTCATCGACATGATCGCCACGCCCAGCCAGGCGTGGAACGGCAGGGTGAGGAACCCCGCGATCACCCGCATCGGGTAGCTGGGGCGTCGTGGCAGCGGGTCGACGGCGAGCAACGCCGCGTACCAGAGCGTCCCCACCGCGACGAAGTGCACGTGATTCAGGTCATGCAGCCAGGGGCGCTCGAGCGTCTGTTCGTAGAGCCCGCTGAAGTAGAGGACGAAGGGGTTCACCACGAAGATGAAGCCCGCCACGACCGGAAAAGTGAGTACGCCGGCCACCCGGGAGTGGATCACAGTGAGTACGCCGGCCCGGCCGCGCGGTGGCAGGGTCCGCAGTGCCAACGTGACCGGGCGTCCCAGCACCAGGAAGATCGGCGCCAACATCGCCAGGATCATGTGCTGGAGCATGTGCACGGAGAGCAGCACGGTGTCGTACGTGGCCAGCGGCGACGCGACCGCGATCAGCATCCAGATCAGACCGGTCAGGAAGCACGCGGTTTGGCTCAACGGCCAAGGATTCCCGCCGGCGCGCATCCGGCGAACGCCGACCAGGTAGAGCCCGCCCGCCACGGCGATCCCGAGCAACGCCAGCGGCTCGAACGACCACGCCGTCAGCCACCGCGAACCCTCCAGCGCGGGGCCGGGATCGTGCGGTCCCGCGTGGGCGCGCAGCACCCCGGGGAGCACGTCATAGAACACGTCCCGAGGGTAAGGCTGGGGTGTTCGCCACACCGGCGGGGGCGGTCACTAATCACCCGGAGAGGCCCGACATAATGACGACCGTGGCCACCGCTCAAGCTGTCGAAACTCCGCCTGCCCACGGAGCCGTCAACCGACCCAACATGGTCAGTGTCGGCACGATCGTGTGGCTGTCCTCGGAGCTGATGTTCTTCGCGGCGCTGTTCGCGATGTACTTCACGATCCGCTCCGTCACCGGCGACGAGAACTGGCCGCCGGAGAGCGTGCATCTGAACCTGCCGTTCGCCTCCGTCACCACCACCGTCCTGGTGCTGTCGTCGGTGACGTGTCAGCTCGGTGTCTTCGCGGCAGAACGCGGCGACGTCGAGAAGCTCCGGTTCTGGTTCATCATCACGTTCATGATGGGCGCGTTCTTCGTCGCCGGCCAGGCCACGGAGTACACGGAGCTCACCAACGAGGGCATGACGATGTCGGCCCACGCGTACGGCTCGATGTTCTACCTCACCACCGGTTTCCACGGCCTGCACGTGACGCTGGGTCTCTTCGCGTTCCTCTTCGTCCTCGGACGAACATTCGCGGCGAGCCGGTTCACCCACGAGCAGGCCACCAGCGCGATCGTCGTCTCGTACTACTGGCACTTCGTCGACGTCGTGTGGATCGGCCTGTTCGGCATGATCTACCTGCTCAAGTAAGGGACTTGCGTGAAACGGCTCTCCGCGCGACGACGCCACCCGCTGGCTGCGGTCGTCGTACTGCTGCTGGCCCTCGGTGCGGTCGGTGGTCTCTATTCGGTCATTGCGCCTTCGGGTCAGGCCGAGGCGGCCGATGACGCCTCCTCGTTGCAGATCCAGGAGGGCAAGGGGCTCTACATCACGAGCTGCTCCAGCTGCCACGGCCTGAACGCCGAGGGCACCTCGGACGGCCCGGGTATCGCGGGCGTCGGCCCGGCGTCGGTGGACTTCCAGGTCGGCACCGGCCGGATGCCGCTGCAGTCGCGGGAGAACCAGGGCCCGCGGAAGAAGCAGTTCTTCACCGAGGCGGAGACCGCGGCCATCGTCGCCTACGTCGCCTCCATCGCACCGGGTGGCGCACCCGTCCCCAGCCTCGAGCAGTACGCCACCGACGGCGACCTCCAGGAGGGTGGCGAGATCTTCCGTACGAACTGCGCCTCCTGCCACGGCTTCATCGGCAAGGGCGGCGCGCTGACCCGCGGCAAGTACGCCCCGAACCTCACCGAGACCGACCCCAAGCACGTCTACGAGGCGATGCTCACCGGCCCGGACTCGATGCCGACCTTCAGCGACGGCATCCTCACGCCGGACCAGAAGAAGGACGTCATCACCTACATCAAGACCATCGCCGATTCGCCGGACCCGGGTGGTTACTCGGCGGGCCGGATCGGTCCGGTCGCCGAAGGCATGCTCATGTGGACCGTCGTCATCGGTGCCCTCATCGGCGCCGCGGTTTGGCTGGGGGCGAGGCCGTCATGAGCTACGGCGACAACGCAGGTTCCGGGGGGCACGGCACCGACCTCGCGCACGTCGAGGGCGACCCGTTCGCCGACCCGGGCCTTCCGCACCACACCCCGCGGCGGACCGACGTCGACGTACGCGCGGCGAACCGCGCCGAGCGTCAGGTCGCCGCCCTCTTCGCCCTGAGCAGCATCCTCACCCTCGCGTTCATCGTCTCCTTCGTCGCCATCGACAAAGACGAGACGCGGTACGTGCTGGGCTTCGGCACCGTCAACACGCTGAACTTCTCGCTCGGCGTGACCCTGGGCGGATCGCTGCTGTGCATCGGTTTCGGCGCCATCCACTGGGCGCGCAAGCTGATGAACGCCGAGGAGATCGTCGACTACCGGCACCCGATGAAGTCCTCGCCCGAGGACACCGCTGAGGCGCTCGAACTGGCCAAGCTCGGTGTCGCGGACTCCGGGCTCCCTCGGCGGAAGCTGATCTGGACGACGCTGCTCGGCGCGATGGCGCTGTTCCCGATCGCGCCCGTGATGGCGTTGCGCGACCTGGGCCCGCTCCCCCACAAGAAGCTCCGTACCACGCTGTGGGACGACCCGAACCACCGCGAGATCGTGCACGCCAACGACGAGCGCCGGATCAAGGCCTCGGACTTTGCGCTCGGCTCGATGATCTCGGCCAAGCCGAACGATCTGGAAGGCCTCGACGAGCTGGCCAAGGCCTCCATCCTGCTGGTGAAGCTGAACCCGACCGAGATTCGCTCCAAGGAACTCGCGGCCATGGGCTACCGCGGGATCCTCGCCTACTCGAAGATCTGCCCGCACGCGGGCTGCCCGCTGGGCCTGTACGAGCAGACGACGCACCACATGCTCTGCCCGTGCCACCAGTCCACCTTCGACCTCGCCGACTTCGGCAAGGTCGTGTTCGGGCCGTCGGCACGCAACCTGCCCGTCCTCGCGATCACCGTCGACGACGAGGGATTTCTGGTGGCCAAGGGCGGCTTCGACGAGCCCATCGGCCCGAGCTTCTGGGAGCGGGGCGACGCGTGATGACTGAACCGACCTCCCCTTCCGCTCCGCCGAGCCCCGCCGCCAAGGCCGGTTCCGGCGTCGCGACCTACCTCGACGAGCGGCTCGGCACGAACGCCGCCGGGAAGAAGAACCTGCGCAAGGTCTTTCCGGAGCACTGGTCGTTCATGCTCGGCGAGATCGCGCTGTACAGCTTCATCATCCTGCTGGCCACCGGTGTGTACCTGACGCTGTTCTTCGTTCCGAGTGCCGGGCACACGGTCTACGACGGGTCGTACGCGCCGCTCAAGGGCGCGGAGATGTCGGAGGCGTACGCCTCGACGCTGGACATCAGCTTCGAGGTCCGCGGTGGTCTGCTGATGCGTCAGATCCACCACTGGGCCGCGCTGATCTTCGTCGCGGCGATCTTCATCCACCTGTTCCGGATCTTCTTCACCGGTGCGTTCCGCAAGCCGCGTGAGCTGAACTGGCTGATCGGAAACGGCCTGCTGACGCTCGCGCTCATCGAGGGCTTCGCCGGCTACACCATCCCCGACGACCTGCTCTCCGGGACCGGCCTGCGGATCGCCGAGGGCGTGGTGCTCTCGATCCCCGTGGTGGGCACCTACGTGCAGTTCTTCCTCTTCGGCGGGGAGTTCCCCGGCGAAGCGATCATTCCCCGCCTGTTCATCATCCACGTGCTGCTGTTGCCGGGGATCATGCTCGCGCTGATCACCGTGCACCTGATGCTCGTCGTGGTGCAGAAGCACACCCAGTTCCCCGGCCCGGGTCGGACCAACGAGAACGTCGTCGGCTTCCCGCTCATGCCGGTGTACATGGCCAAGGCCGGTGGCTTCTTCTTCATCGTCTTCGGCGTCTGCGCCCTGCTCGGCGGCGTCGCGCAGATCAACCCGATCTGGTTGTTCGGGCCCTATTACCCGGATCAGATATCCGCCGGCTCACAACCGGACTTCTACATCGGCTTCCTCGAAGGATCGCTCCGCGCGATGCCGAACTTGGAGACCAACCTGTTCGGTCACACGATCAGCTGGAACATCCTCGTGCCCGGCCTGATCCTGCCCGGCATCATGATGACCCTGCTGGCGGTCTACCCGTTCATCGAAGCCTGGGTGACCGGGGACAAGCGCGAGCACCACCTGCTCGACCGCCCGCGCGACGTCCCGGTCCGCACCGCCCTGGGCGCGATGTCGATCGCCTTCTACCTGCTGCTGTTCATCAACGGCGGGAACGACATCATCGGGTACACCTTCGACGTGTCGATCAACAACGTCACGCGCTTCACCCAAGTCGCGTTGATCGCGGTCCCGCCGATCGTCTTCGTGATCACCAAGCGGGCGTGCCTGGGTCTCCAGCGAGCGGACATGAACAAGGTGTTGCACGGTCGCGAGACCGGCATCATCAAGCGGTTGCCCAACGGCGAGTTCATCGAGGTCCACGCCCCGATCTCCGCCGAGGAGCGCTTCACCCTGATGGCTCGGAACAACCCGAAGCCGCTGGAGGCCGGACCGGCCACCGACGCCGAGGGCATCCCGGCCCCGGGGCACCGGGCCTCCAGGATTCAGGCCAAGCTGTCGAAGTTCTGGTACGCCGACGACCTGCCCAAGCCGAGCCCCGAGGAGTACGCGGAGCTGACGGCCGGTCACGGCCACGGGGACGACGACGGTCACGGACACTGAGCTCCGCCCCTACGCCTGAGGAAGGGGGCTGATTCCGCGACGCGGGATCAGCCCCCTTTCGCATTTCTGCTGGTGCGCAGTCCGCTGGTGGGACCACGGTCGTGGGAGCCCGCGGCGACGGTGCTGTCGGCCCGCGGCGTCCCCGTGGCGGTGCCGTCGCTGGTCGAGGCCCTGGCCGCGACGGCGGACCGGCACGACGCACACGCCGCGGGCGCTGTGGGGCCCTTGCCGACCCCGCCGGGGCTGCTGGTCGTCCACAGCGGCGCCGGGGCGCTGGTCCCGTCGCTCGTGGAGCAGCTGGGCGACGGCTGCCTGGGCGTGGTCTTCGTCGACGCGCTGCTCCCCCACCCCGGCCGGTCCTGGGTGGAGGACGCGCCGCCCAACCTGGTCAGCGCTCTTCAGGACCTGGTGGACGAGGCCGGCGTGCTGCCCCCTGGCACACCTGGTTCGGCCCGGAGGGGCTGGCTGGGCTCGTCCCGGACGCCACCCAGCGCGCGCACGTCGCCGCGGACGTCCCTCGGGTGCCCTTGGCCCATCTCCAGGCGGTCGCGCCGCCGCCCCGGGGCTGGGAGCGCGTCCCGTGCGGCTACCTGCGCCTGTCCGAGGCCTACGCCGAGGGGGAGGTCGAGGCCGCGCGGCGCGGCTGGCCCACCGAAGCCGTGTACGCAGTACCGGCGGGGACGACAACGCCGCGAGGCGCCCGGGGGGCGCGGCTATGCGGGCGCGGCTATGCGGTGATCCGCCGGGATGCATCGCAAGGCGGAGGACGAAGCCGTGTACGCAGTACCGGCGGGGACGACAACGCCGCGAGGCGCCCGGCGGGCGCGGCTATGCGGGCGCGGCTATGCGGGCGCGGCTATGCGGTGATCCGCCGGGATGCATCGCAAGGCGGAGGACGAAGCCGTGTACGCAGTACCGGCGAGGACGACAACGCCGCGAGGCGCCCGGCGGGCGCGGCTATGCGGTGATCCGCCGGGATGCATCGCAAGGCGGAGGACGAAGCCGTGTACGCAGTACCGGCGAGGACGACAACGCCGCGAGGCGCCCGGCGGGCACCGCAGAGCTCTAGTGGGCGTGCTCGCCGCGGTAGTACTCGAAGACGAAGCCCCAGACGGCGAAGGCGAAGACGGGGACGGACATGATGAAGAGCCACATGCCGAAGACGACGCCGAGGGTCGCGATCGCGCCGCCGCCGGCCAGCAGCAACGGCCACCAACTATGGGGACTGAAGAAGCCGAGTTCGCCGGCACCGTCCTCGATCAGTGCGGTGGGGTCGTCCTCCGGGCGCAGGTCGATGCGCTTGGCGGTGAACAACAGGTAGAACCCGACCAGGGCGCACAGGCCCCAGGTGAGGACGAGCGCCGTGGTGCCGGTCCAGTCCTTCGAGTAGTACCAGTAGATCGGGATGACCGGGACCAGGAAGAGCCCGATGCCGGCGAAGAGGTTGCCTTCGACCTTCACAGTCGTCTACTCCTGTCCGTATCCGACGCCGCCGGAGCCGGGTTTGTCGTCGCTTCCGTCCTCGCGGTCCAGGACGGCGGTCTGGGTCCGACCGGGCCCGTCCTCGTGGCCCTCGAGATCGGGCTCGCCGTAAATCTGGTCGAGCACCGACTTGCCCCGTGTGGGTGCGTCGTGCGCGGAGGCGAACTCCGGGTGGTGCAGGTCGAACGCGGGGCTCTCCGAGCGGATGCGGGGCATCGAGGAGAAGTTGTGCCGCGGCGGCGGGCAGGACGTCGCCCACTCCAGCGAGCGGCCGTAGCCCCAAGGGTCGTCCGGCAGGACCGGCTTCGGCTTCCGGTGGGTCATGATCACGTTCAGGATGAACGGCAGTGTCGACATGCCGAGCAGGAAGGCCCCGACGCTGGAGATCATGTTCAGCGTGGTGAAGCCCTCGCTGGCCCGGTAGTCGACGTACCGACGGGCCATGCCCTCCGCACCGAGCCAGTGCTGCACCAGGAACGTGGTGTGGAAGCCGACGAACAGCGTCCAGAAGTGGATCTTGCCCAGACGCTCGTCGAGCATCCGGCCGGTCATCTTCGGCCACCAGAAGTAGAAGCCGGCGAACATCGCGAACACGACGGTGCCGAAGACCACGTAGTGGAAGTGCGCGACGACGAAGTAGGAGTCGGAGACCGCGAAGTCGATCGGCGGGATCGCGAGGATGACGCCGGTCAGACCACCGAAGAGGAACGTGACGAGGAAGCCGACGGACCACAGCATCGGCGTGTCGAACGAGATCGCCCCGCGCCACATCGTCCCGACCCAGTTGAAGAACTTCACCCCGGTTGGTACGGCGATCAAGAACGTCATGAAGGCGAAGAACGGCAGGAGCACACCGCCGGTCACGTACATGTGGTGCGCCCACACCGTCACCGACAGCGCCGCGATCGACAGCGTCGCGAAGACCAGGCCCTTGTAGCCGAAGACCGGCTTGCGGCTGAACACCGGCAGGATCTCGGTGATGATGCCGAAGAACGGCAGCGCGATGATGTAGACCTCGGGGTGCCCGAAGAACCAGAACAGGTGCTGCCACATCAGGGCGCCGCCGTTGGCGGACTCGAAGACGTGGGTCCCGAACTGACGGTCCGACTCCAGCACGAGCAGCGCGGCGGCGAGCACCGGGAACGCGATCAGCACGAGCACGCTCGTCACCAGGATGTTCCAGGTGAAGATCGGCATCCGGAACATCGTCATGCCGGGCGCGCGCATGCAGATGATCGTGGTGATGAAGTTGACGCCACCGAGGATGGTGCCGAACCCGGACAGGGCCAGACCCATGATCCAGAGGTCGGCGCCGACGCCGGGCGAGTGGACCGAGTCGGTGAGCGGGGCGTACGCGAACCAGCCGAAGTCCGCGGCGCCGCCGGGGCTCAGGAAGCCGAGCATCGCGATCGATGCCCCGAACAGGAACAGCCAGTAGCTGAACATGTTGAGGCGGGGGAACGCGACGTCCGGAGAGCCGATCTGCAGCGGCATGATCAGGTTCGCGAAGCCGACGAACAGCGGCGTCGCGAACATCAACAGCATGATCGTGCCGTGCATGGTGAACAGCTGGTTGAACTGCTCGTTCGAGACCACCTGGTTGCCCGGGCGGGCCAGCTCGGCCCGCATGACCAGGGCCATGATCCCGCCGAGGAGGAAGAAGATGAACGACGTGATCACATAGAGGATCCCGATCTTCTTGTGATCGGTGGTGGTCGCCCAGTCGATGATGATCGCGCCGAGCGACTTCTTGCGCTCCGGGGCGGAGGTGCTGACCCGCTGAGCCTGCTCGTACGTGGTCACGAAGCGCCCCCGGGCTCGGTGGTGGTGGGCGCGTCGGCGCTGCCCTGATCCTCGTCGTCGCCGGCGGGAGAGGTACCCCCACCGCCGGACTCACCGGTGCCGGTCGAGGTCCCGGTCTCGGCCGGCTCGCTCTCGGGCTCGGTCCCTCCGGCGGCCGGCTCGGTGCCCTGCTCGCCGGTCGTGGGAGCTGCCCCGGCCGGTGCACTGTGCTCGCCGGTGTGATCCTCGGAGTAGGAGTCCTCGAGGTTGTAGGCCCGTTCGCGGGCCTCGGGGGTGTCGAGGATGCCGCGCGGCAGCTGGCCCGTCTGGCCGTTCTGCTTCAGCTCAGCGACGTGCGCGGCGTACTCGGCCTCGGTCACGACGCGGACGGTGAAGTACATCCGGGAGTGGTCGCGGCCGCAGAGCTCGGCGCACTTGCCGGTGAAGGTGCCCAGCTTGTTGGGCGTGAGTTCGAAGGTGTTGGTCCGGCCGGGGATCGCGTCCATCTTGAACAGGAAGTTCGGCACCCACCAGGAGTGGATGACGTCCGCCGCGGTGACCTCGAACCGGACCAGGTTGTTCACCGGTAGCCACAGCTCCGGTTGCTGGCCCGGGGTGCCGGCCTCGTAGACGTTGTCCTCGACGTAGTTGAACGACCAGCTCCACTGGCGTCCGACCACGTTGACGGTCATGTCCTCCTGGCGGTCCTCGTCGAGAATGATCGACTGGTCGCGCTCGGTGAAGTAGAAGAGCACGACGACCATGACGAACGGCAGGATCGTGTAGAGCGCCTCGATCGGCAGGTTGTACCGGGTCTGGATCGGGATGTCGTTCGCGTGCTTCTTCCGGTGGAAGATGCAGGCCCAGAGGATCAGGCCCCAGACGACGGCGCCGGTGATGATCGCGGCGAGCCACGAGCCCTGCCACATCAGCAGGATGCGGGGGGATTCCTCGGTCGCCGGCGTCGGGAAAGCGAGCCGCGGGAGATCCTCCGAGGCGCACCCGGTGCAGCTCAGGACGACGAGGACCAGGATGCCCAGCAGCGCGAGACGGCGAGTCCGCGGCGAGCGGTCTGGCGGAGAACCGATCGGGTGCAAGGGGGGCCTTCCCAGGGTGCTGATTCCGGACGGAAACCGGCAGGTGATCATTCGCGAAACTGCGGCCGCAGCCTATCCGGTGCACCCTCGGCTGCTGCGGCCAGGGCGGGCCGTGGCGCGGGGCTAGGTTGGCTCTGTGATCGACGGTGGAGCCGACCCCCCAGCGGGCCCGGCCGGCGCCTATTTCGATGCCGCCTCCACCGAGCCGCTGCACCCCGTGGCACGCGCCACATTCCTCGCCGCGCTGGACGACGGCTGGGCGGATCCGGCCCGGCTCTACCGCGACGGCCGGCGGGCGCGCATGCGCCTGGACGCGGCCCGGGAGATCGTGGCCGAGGTGCTCGGCGCCGCCCCGGCCGACGTCTCGTTCCCGACCTCCGGGACCGCGGCTCTGCAGCTGGGGATCCTCGGCTGCCTTCGGGGCCGCGCCCGCGTCGGGACCCACCTCGTGGTCTCGGCGGTGGAGCACTCCGCCGTGCTGCACACCGCCTCGGCGCACGAGGCCACCGGCGCCCCGGTCGATCTCATCGGGGTGGACCGCGCCGGCCGGGTCGACCCGGCGGAGTTCGCGGGAGCCCTGCGGGCCGACACCGCACTGGCCTGTCTGCAGTCGGCCAACCACGAGGTGGGCACCGTCCAGCCCGTGGCCGAGGTGGCTGCCGCGGCCTCGGCCGCCGGGGTGCCCCTGCTGGTCGACGCTGCGCAGAGTCTGGGGCGGACACCGGTGCCGGCCGGCTGGTCGGTGTTGACCGCGGGCGCCCACAAGTGGGGCGGTCCGCCCGGTGTTGGCGTCCTGGCCGTGCGGCGGGAGGCGCGGTGGCGGTCCCCGCTGCCCCCCGGTGAGCGGGAAGGTGGACGTGCGCCGGGGTTCGAGAACGTCCCCGCGATCGCGGCGGCCGCCGCGGCCCTGGCGGCGGTGAGTGCCGATGCCGCCGAGGGGGCGCGCTTGTCGACGCTCGCCGCGCGGATCCGCGCCGCGGCCGAGGCGCTGCCCGACGTCGTCGTGCACGGGCCCGCCGACCCGGCGGAGCGACTGCCGAATCTCGTGTCGTTCTC
The DNA here is from genome assembly GCA_963756785.1 of uncultured Actinomycetota bacterium. Lineage (GTDB taxonomy): Bacteria > Actinomycetota > Actinomycetes > Sporichthyales > Sporichthyaceae > Sporichthya. The sequence goes on along the minus strand of CAVWPF010000007.1, from coordinate 98,063 downwards.
GTGCCTCTACCTCGACGGCGAATCGATCGTCCGTGAGCTGGACCGGCTGGGGTTCGCGGTGAACTCCGGCTCCTCCTGCACCGCCGACACGCTCAGGCCCAGTCACGTTCTGGAGGCGATGGGTGTGCTCTCGCACGGCAACGTCCGGGTCTCGCTCCCCCGGGGCACGACCGGGTCCGAGGTCGAGCGGTTCGTCGCGGTACTCCCCCGCGTGATCGAGGAGTTGCGGGCGGCGGCCGGAGTGGCCGACCTGTGAGCGTCCTGCCGGACCCGGAGCTGACCCTCGACACCCTGGGGCGGCGCTGCCCGGCCCCGATCATCGAGCTCGCGCGGCACATCGGCGACGTCGGGCCCGGCCGCGTCGTCGCGGTGCTGTCCGATGACGCGGCGGCGGCCCTGGACGTCCCGGCCTGGTGCGAGATGCGCGGACATCGCTACCTCGGTAGCGCCGGGACGGCGTACTACGTGCGCCGCCGGGCGGATCAGGACGCGGCGGGCTCGGCCGGCTCGGGCTCGTCGGGCGGCGGCGGGAACTGACGCCCGTCGTCGGTGCTGCGGTGCAGCAGCAGGAACTCACCCTGTTCGGCAACGGTCAGGTAGCCCGCGTCGCGGGCGACCTGCACGAAGGTCTCCTGCGACGCGGGCGATCCGAACGGCCAGTTCACGGGCCCGGTGAGATCGACGACGATCCACTCCGGATTGGGGCGTGAGAGCCCGGAGCCGAACACCGAGACGCTGGCCCGGGAGGTCAGCTGCGGGACCAGCCGGTTGGAGGCCTGCACCTGCGCGTCGTCCGGGATCCGGTTCAGCACGACCCGGGCGTCGGACACCCGCGCCTCGTCCTTCCACGTGCTCGGCCGCACCGCCGACCACAGCGGATAGGCGGGCACCAGCAGCGCCGTGACGACCGCGCTGATTCCGAGGGATTCCCGCAGGCGTGGTGTGCCGGGGAACGCCCCGAGCCGCCGCAATCCGTCGACGAAGGCGACGAAGGCGATCGGCATCAGCACCGCGCTGTAGTGGAAGCCGGTTCCCCAGTACAACGAGTTGTCGGACGTGAGCCGCCAGGCCAGCGTCGGGAGCATCAGCAGCAGCAGCGGTGAGCGCACCGCCACCATCGCCGTCGGGGCCACCAGGAGGATCAGCAGCACGACCTTGGGCTCGTGCTGAAACAACCCGACCGTCACCCGCTCGAGCTGTGCACCCAGACCTCCGCTGTCGTCGCTACGGCGGTGCGCGTCCCACCACGCCGAGAAGGTGCCCTCCGGCGTGTTGGCGGGCAGGAGCCAGAACACCTCGAGCGCCGTCCCGCCGAGGCCGGCCACGATCGTCGTGAGGCCCAACCGCCGGGCACCGAGCCAGCACACCATGCCCCCGACGGCGGCCACGGTGAGCCCGAGGTCCTCCTTGACGAACAGCAGCGGCAGTGCCCACAGGACGGCGGCCCGCAGCCGCCGTTCGGCGAGCGCGACGACGCTGAACGCCATCAGCGGGACCGCGAACATCACCTCGTGGGCGTCGAAGCCGACGGCTTGGGCGATACCCCAGGACAGCCCGTAACCCACGGCCACGACGACGGCGGCGGCCCGACCGATCGTGCGTTGGGCGTAGGCCGCGATCGGGACCACGGCGACCGCGAGCAGCAGGGCCTGCGCCAGCAGGATCGTCTCGGCCGCGGGGAACAGCCGGTAGAACGGGGCGAGCACGGCGTACGCGGGCGAGAAATGGTCGCCGAGCAGATTCGCGCCGGGGCCCTCCACCTCGACGATGGGTGCGTTCCCGGACGCGAAGGACCGCACGGCCTGCTCGACGATGCCCAGGTCGAATCCGGTGGAGAGCATCCGCTGGTGGAGCCGGATCGACACGACGGCGTAGAGCGCGGCCAGTCCGGCCGCCAGGACCCAGATCCAGGCGACGCCGGGGCCGCGGCGGGGGCCGCGGTGCGGCGCCGCGGCGGGTGTCTGCCGCGGCAGCCCGGCCGTGACCGGTGCCTGCGCCTCGGTCGCCATTGCCTGCCCTCTCGTACCCTGCCCTCCCGCCGACGCCCGTGCTGCCGGTCCGCGTCGGTCAGAGCCCGTCGGGCCCATCCAACCGCAGGTTGGCCGCCGGCGCGGGTGAAGAAGCAGCGAACGCCGGCGGCAACGGCAGCCCCAGCGCCCGTTCCAGCCGCTGCAGGTACTCGGGCCGGGGCAGGTCCACGGCGCCGAGGGTGCGCAGATGATCCGTCGTCCACTGGACGTCGAAGAGGCGGTGCCCGGGCGGGCCCTCGCCGGCCGCGAGCAACTCGCACAGCGCGACGACCGCTGCCTTCGAGGCATCGGTCTCGCGGTGGAACATCGACTCGCCCGCGAACAGTCCGCCGACGGCCAGGCCGAAGACCCCGCCGGCCAGGGCGCCGTCCGCGGTGCGCGCCTCGACGCTGTGCGCCCACCCCAGCTCGTGCATCCGCCGGTAGGCCGCGCGCAGCCGGGGCGTGATCCAGCCGTGCGGGCGGCGTGGGTCGGCGCAGCTGCGGACCACCTCGTCGAACGCGGTGTTCACCGTGATGGAAAACCGGCGGCGGGTGCGCTGCAGGGACCGGCTGACGTGCACCCCGTCGATCGGCAGGACGCCGCGCGGATCGGGCGACCACCAGCCCATCGGGCCGCGCTTGCCCGGCGGCATCGGGAAGATTCCCGAGCGGTAGGCCGCCAGCAGCGTGCCGGGCTCCAGATCGGCGCCGACGCCCAGCAGGCCGAGCGGGTCGGCCACCTCGGGCGGCGGAAACGCCCAGGGGCTGGGCGGCGGTTCGACCGGCATACCCCTGCGCTCAGGCGGGCAGGTGCGGTTCGATCTCGGCCGCCGCGTCCGAGCCGTAGGCGGCGCCGAAACGCTTGAGGAAACTCGCCCGGTCCAGCGTGTACTCCTGGGTCCCGATGGTCTCCACCACGTGGGCGGCCAGCAGCGAACCGATCTGGGCGCACCGCTCCAGGGGTAGCTGCCACGTCAGGCCGGCGAAGAATCCGGCGCGGAAGGCGTCGCCCACCCCGGTCGGTTCGAGGACCCGGTCGACCGCCGCGACGGGGACGTGGATCGGCTCCTCGCCGCGACGCTGTACGCGGGCACCGTCCGCGCCCATGGTCATCACCCGGACCCCGACCCGGTCCGCGATCTCGTCGGAGGACCAGCCGGTCTTCTTCTCGACGACCGAGGCCTCGTACTCGTTGGTGAACAGGTAGGCGGCACCGTCGATCAGATTGCGGATCGCGTCGCCGTCGAGCCAGGCCACCTGCTGGGACGGGTCGGCCGCGAAGGGGATTCCGCGCTCGCGGCACTCGGCCGTGTGGCGGGCCATGGCGCCCGGGTCGTTCGCACCGATCAGCACCAGGTCCAGGCCGCCGAGGCGGTCGGCGACCGGGCCGAGCTCGATGTCGCGGGCCTCGCTCATCGCACCGGCGTAGAACGACGCGATCTGGGCCTGGTCGCGGTCGGTGGTGCAGACGAAGCGCGCGGTGTGCTTGAGCTCGGAGACGTGCACGGATTCGGTGTCGACGCCGTGGCGCTCCAGCCAGGACCGGTAGGGCTCGAAGTCCTCACCCACCGCGCCGACGAGGACGGGCTTCAGGCCCAGGCAGCCCATGCCGAAGGCGATGTTGGCCGCCACGCCGCCGCGGCGGACCTCCAGGTCCTCCACCAGGAAGGACAGCGAGACCTTGGCGAGCGCCTCCGGGACCAGGGAGTCGGCGAACCGGCCCTCGAAGGTCATCAGGTGGTCGGTGGCGATCGAGCCGGTGACGGCGATCTTCACGCGCGGCGCTCCTTCGGTGCTCCGGGCGCGCCCCGGTCGGGCGACGCGCCGCACAGGCTACCTGCAGGTAAGCCTGGTTTCGGCCGGTCCCAGCGCCTAGCGTGGCCCGCGGCGCACTGCGCCGAGCCCCCATTTCGAGGAGGCCTCATGGCCGCTCCGCGACGTCCGAGTTCTCCCCCGCTCGCGCCGGGTCTGGCCTCGCTGTGCCGGGACGCCGAGGCACTCGCGGTGAGCTATCCGGCACCGCCGCAGCCGGTGCCGTCGAGCTGGCACCCGGCCCCGCTCCACGTCTCCCCCGGCGCCCGGCGCCTCGGCGACAACGTCCCGCCGTTCATCTAGGCGCTCTGCGCCGCCGCCCTGGGGCCCCCACCACTCGCTCATGCATGAGCGAATGGTCGATTTTCGTGCCCCCTGAGGGCGAAAAACGACCACCCGCTCATGCATGAGCGAGTGGTCGTTCTGCTTTTCGGGCGGTGCTCGCCTAGTGGAACGAGTCGCCGCAGGCGCAGGATCCGCCGGCGTTCGGGTTGTCGATCGTGAAGCCCTGCTTCTCGATCGTGTCCACGAAGTCGATGGTGGCGCCGCTCAGGTACGGGACGCTCATCCGGTCGACGACCACGCCGACGCCGTCGAAGTCGTGCACGGTGTCGCCGTCGAGCGACCGCTCGTCGAAGAAGAGCTGGTAGCGCAGGCCCGAACATCCGCCGGGCTGAACCGCGATACGGAGCTGAAGGTCGTCACGGCCTTCCTGCTCCAGCAGGCTCTTGACCTTGACGGCCGCCGCGTCCGAGAGGACGACGCCGCTCACGGTCTCGCTGGTAACGGTTTCGCTGGATGCCGTCATGTAGCTCGCTCCTGGCATATGTACGGGTCCCATCCGCGGGTCGCGGACTCTCCCATGCTGACACACGGAACGGGTTCCGGCATTCCCCCCGACCACCTGGCCGAGCGGATTTGTGCACAGCGTCACATCCGCGACAGCGGCGTGAGCGTCAGCGACGGGACCAGGCGCGCGCGACACGCGCGGCCAGCGACGCCAATTGTTCGGCGGGCGCCGACATCGCTGCGTCCACCGATCCGGCGTGTTCGGCGACCGAATACGCCGATTCCACCCCGAGGGCGGCCATTTCCCGCCGGCCGACTTCCACCTGACCCGCGAGAACGATGCAGGGCCGGGCGACCTCCATGGCCAACCCGGCCACCCCGGACACCACCTTGCCCTGCAGGGACTGCCAGTCGAAGCAACCTTCGCCGGTGACGACGACGTCCACCGCGGCGGCCGTCGCGGCCAGGCCGGTGAGCTCGAGAACCCCGGCGATGCCGGGTACGCGCCGTGCGCCGAGCAACAACAGTCCGTAACCGAGCCCGCCCGCTGCGCCCGCGCCGGCCGCGACGGCGAGCGAGCCGGTCATGTTCAGCCCGACGCCCGGCTGCGCGGCCCGGGCGAAGTGCTCCAGCGCCGCGTCCAGGCGCTGGACCGCATCGGCGTCGGCGCCCTTCTGCGGGCCGAACACCGCGCTGGCACCGCGCAGCCCGAGCAACGGACTGTCGACGTCCGAGGCGATCCGCAGGTCGACCCCGGTCAGCCGGGCGCGCGCCGGAGCGAGGTCCAGGCTCGACGCGTCGAGGCCGCTCAGCGCGCCGCCACCGGCCCGCAGGAGGTCGGCCGGTTCCGCGCCCAGGGCCGCCAACGCGCCCGCTCCCCCGTCGTTCGTGCCGGATCCACCGAGTCCGACCACCACGGAGCGCGCGCCGGCGTCCAGGGCGGCGACGAGAAGCTCGCCCACGCCGGCCGTGGTGGTCAGCGTGGGGTCGCGGCGGTCGGGAGGCACCAGGTGCAGCCCGCAGGCCTGGGCGGATTCCAGGTAGGCCGTGCCGTCGCCGGCCAGGAGCACCGTGGCCGGGACCGGGTCCCCGAGCGGCCCGGTGACCGTGGTGGCCAGGAGCCGCCCGCCCAGCGCGGCGTGGACGACATCGACGAAGCCGGGGCCGCCGTCCGAGAGCGGGGCCACGGAAATCTCGTCCTCCGGGGCAGCGGAGAGCCAGCCCGCCGCGATCGCCCGAGCGGCGTCGGGCGCGCTCAGGGTTCCGGTGAAGCAGTCAGGGGCCACCAGCACACGCACGTCCGGAAGATAACGCGCGGCGCGCACGTTCTTCCCTGTGCAAGCATCGAGCGCGCACCGCCCCCGAAGGAGACCGCCCGTGAGCATCAGCACCCCGGTGCCACTGACGCTACTGACGCGCGGCCCCGCCGACCTCAGTTCCGAGCGCGGGGTCGAATGTCCCGGCGAGCTGCCGGCCGCCGCCGACCCCGCCCTCGCCGAGCGGATCGCCGCCGCCAAGGCCGCCCTCGGCGACCGGGTCTTCGTCCTCGGGCATCACTACCAGCGCGACGACGTGATCGCGTTCGCCGACGTGACCGGAGACTCCTTCCGGCTGGCTCAGCAGGCCGCGGCGCGGCCCGAGGCCGAGTTCATCGTGTTCTGCGGCGTGCACTTCATGGCCGAATCGGCCGACATCCTCACCGGCGATCACCAGCGGGTGATCCTCCCCGACCTCGCCGCCGGCTGCTCGATGGCCGACATGGCGACATGGGCGCAGGTCGAGGACGCCTGGGACGTTCTCACCGACGCCGGAGTCGCGGACTCGGTGATCCCGGTCTCGTACATGAACTCCTCCGCCGCGATCAAGAGCTTCACCGGCCGCCACGGCGGCACGATCTGCACCTCCTCGAACGCGCACGTCGCGCTGCAGTGGGCCTTCGAGAAGGGCGAGAAGGTCCTGTTCCTGCCGGACCAGCACCTCGGCCGCAACACCGCGGTCCGCTCGCTCGGGCTGAGCCTCGACGACTGCGTCGTCTATGACCCGCACCGTCCCAGCGGCGGCCTGACGGAGCGTCAGCTACAGGACGCCAAGATGATCCTCTGGCGCGGGCACTGCTCGGTGCACGGCCGGTTCACCGAGCAGAACGTCCGCGACGTCCGGGCGCGGATCCCCGGGGTCAACGTGCTGGTCCACCCGGAGTGCCGCTACGAGGTCGTCGACGCGGCCGACCACGTCGGCTCCACCGAGCACATCATCCGGACTCTCGAGGCCGCCCCCGCCGGCTCCGCCTGGGCGATCGGCACCGAGCTCAATCTGGTGAAGCGCCTGGCGACGATGCACCCGGACAAGCAGATCGCGTTCCTCGACAAGACCGTCTGCTACTGCTCGACGATGAACCGCATCGACATGCCGCATCTCGCGTGGGCGCTGGAGTCGCTGGTCGCGGGTCAGGTCCGCAATGTCATCGACGTCGACGCCGAGACTGCCCGCTACGCCAAGCTCGCCCTGGAGCAGATGCTCGCCCTGCCCGGGATCTGACCTACCGTCAGGATTCGACGGGGCGGGCGGTCCGGCCCAGGCCGAGACCCAGGTAGACCGCGGCGTACTGGCCGGTGGTCAGCAACGCGGCGTACCGACTGACGGGACCGCCCTCGGTGCACACGACGATGCGGTGGCGGACGCCGTTCTGTTCGGCCTCGGCCAGCAGGCGGCTGCGGGTCATCCGGATCGTGGTGTCCTCCGAGCCGTCGTCGAGGACGATCAGCACCGGCCGGAAGTCGGCCGGCGGATCCTCGAACGGGTCGTCGAAGATGTTCTTGCGCGAGTCCATACCGGCGCCCCGGATCACCGGGAGCAGGTGCTCGGCGTCCGCGGCCAGGGCCGTGCGCCCACTGGCCTGACGCATCGCCTCGGCGACGCGGCGTGCGGCCCGGGCAGCGAGCACCGACCCGCCCCAGACCAGCGGTACCGCCTCGGCCAGCTCGACCGCGAGGTCCTTCGCCGGGTTCGAGCCCAGGCCCTTGCGGGGGGAGCAGGACACCGCGGACTCGACGAGCTTCTCCGCCACTTCCTCGGCGTCCACCTCCGGGCCCAGACCGAGGGTGTGGAGCGCCTGCAGGGCAACCACCGCCACCGCGAGCACGTCGGCCGTCTGCGTCGGGAGCAGGACGGTGGAGCGACTGGCCGAGGTCTCGGCCAGCGGGGACCCCGCGGGCGCGGACACCAGCAGCCCGCAGCCGCGACGGACCGCCTCGGCGGCCGCCGACGCCGCGTCGGGGCTGTGCCCGCCGGGCGCGATCACGACGACCAGATCGAGTGCTCCGGCCCAGCCCGGCAGGCCGGGGCCCGGCCAGGCGACGAACGGGACCGGGCACCACGGCTCGAGCACGGCGCGCAGCAACCGGGCGTCGGAGCCCGCAGCGACGACGGCGCGCGGTCGCGGGGCGTTGGCCAGCGCCGCCATCGCCTCGACCGAGGCGTTCTGCTCGTGCCGGACCCGGGAACCGGCCTCGGCCAGGTTGCGCAGCACCTCATCGACGCCCGCCATCGCGGTGTCGTCCTCGAGCAGCTGGTCGTCGAAGAAATCAACCACGTCAGATCTCGCGTTCCGTGCCGGTCGGCAGTTCGCCGATCACTTGCCTTCCGCCGGGTCCGCGGAGATTTCCTTCGGTGGCGTGCTGCCGGTACCGAGCTCGGCCTTCATGCGGCTCATCTCCAGCTCGACCTCGGAGGTCGAGGCCAGGCGCGCCAGTTCGGCCGCCACATCGTCCTGGCCCCCGCCGGCACCGGAGTCGAGCGCGCCCGAGGCGATCAGCTCGTCGATCGCCCCCGCCCGCGCCTGCATCTGCTGCGTCTTGTCCTCGGCCCGTTGGATTGCCAGGTTGACGTCGCCCATCTCGTCGGAGATCCCGGTGACGGCCTCGTTGATCCGCGTCTGCGCCTCGGCGGCGGTGTAGCTGGCCTTGATCGTCTCCTTGCGGGTCCGGAACGCGTCCACCTGGGCCTGGAGCCGCTGCGAGGCGAGGGTGAGCTTCTCCTCCTGGGCGGCCAGGTCGGCGTGCTGCGCCTGGAGCTCGACGCCCTGCTGCTGGATCGCCGAGCGGCGGGTCAGCACCTCGCGGGCCAGGTCCTCCCGGCCCAGTGCGAGCGCCTGCCGTGCCTGCTCCTCGCACTTGGCGGCCTGCTGCGCCAGCTGCTGCTGCTGCAGTTCCAGGCGCTTGCGGGAGGAAGCGACGTCGACCACGCCCCGGCGCACGCGCTGGAGCATCTCCAGCTGCTTGGAGTAGCTGTAGTCGAGGGTTTCGCGGGGGTCCTCGGCCCGGTCCAACGCCTTGCTCGCCTTGGCGTTGAAGATCAACTTGATCCGCTGCCACATGCCCATCGGCCGCGTGCCGTCCTTTCGTCAGACGATCTCCAGCGGGGGAAGACTCACCCTACGCCGAGTCCGCTTCGCGGCGATTACGCTGTGGGGGTGTTCACGCGACGCGGCCAGCAGTCCGCCACCCAGGAGGCCCCCGCCGGCCCGGTGATCGAGTCGGGGAAGGGCAAGCCCACCCCGAAACGACGCGAGGCCGAGCTGGAGCGGCGCAACAAGGTCCGCCCGCCCCGCGACAGCCGTCAGCGGCAGCAGATGCAGAAGGACAAGCGCCGCGAGACCACCAAGCTCATGCGCGAGGCCCTGAACAACGGCGACGAACGCTACCTGCCGAACCGCGACAAGGGGCCGGTCCGCAAGTTCTGCCGCGACTTCGTCGACGGCCGGCTGACCGCCGCCGAGTTCTTCATGCCGATCGCGCTGGCCAGCCTCGTGCTGATGGTGGCCGGCGCCAACGGCATCGGCGGGTCGCTGTCGTCGATCATGATCCTGATCGTGCTGGTCGACTCCGGCATCCTGACCGTCCAGCTCCGACGTGCCGTGGCACGCCAGTTCCCCGACGTCTCCCGTCGTGGCGCCGTCGCCTATGCCCTGATGCGGGCCCTGACCTGGCGTTCGATGCGGACCCCGAAGCCGCAGGTCCCGCGGGGTTACCGGCCCCAGGGCCCGCGCTAGACCTATTCGGCCGGGTGCAGCGACATCGGGCCGTAGATCTTCGTCCCGTTCTCCAGCAGCGTCACTGCGTCCACGCCCTGGTCGAGCAGCTCGCGCCAGATCTCCCCGACCCAGCTCTCCGCGTCCGCCTGGGTGGGGAATTGCGGGACCGACCCGGCGACCGGGATCACCTCGCCGCCGTCGCGCTTCTCGTAACGCCAGCTCCAGGCCATGTCGTTGCTCCCTGAGTTCTCCATCCGGTACGGCAGGCTAGCCGTCATGTCCGACGCTCGCGGCCCGCGCCGCGTTCTCCTGCTCGGTGGCGCCCGGTCGGGGAAGTCGGTCGCGGCCGAGGCGATGGCCGTCCGCGCTGCGGATGGCCGTCCGGTCACCTACGTCGCCACCGCCGACGTCCGGGCCGATGACCCCGAGTGGGACGCGCGGATCGCCGCGCACCGGGAGCGGCGCCCGGCGACCTGGCGCACGGTCGAGACCGGAGATCCGGCCCCCGTGCTGGCCGGGTCGGCCAACGGGAGCGTCGTGCTCGTCGATTGCCTGGCGCTCTGGCTCACGCGAGCCATGGACGCCGCCGACGCCTGGGACGACGCCGCCTGGGCCACCGTGGCGCCCACCCATCTGGCCGAACGGGTGAATGCGCTGGTCACAGCCTGGGAAGAGGCGCAGGGGACGGTGATCGCGGTGAGCAACGAGGTCGGCATGGGTGTGGTGCCCGCAACGGCGGCCGGGCGCCGGTTCCGCGACGAGTTGGGGCGGCTGAACGTGCGCCTGGCTGCGGCCGCCGACGAGGTGTACCTGGTGGTCGCGGGCCGGTTGATGCCCCTGGCGGATCCCGTGGAGGTCTAGGTGTGTCCTAGGCTCCGGCTGCAATGAGCAGCGTGCGGTTGGACAAACTTGCCGGCCTGATCGAGTGGCCGGACGATGACGCACGCTCCGAGGCCGTCGCTTCGCTGCGGTCCCGGCGCGAGGATCCGCTGGGCCGGCTCGGCGACGTGGCCGCCTGGCTGGCCGCCGTCTACGGCGTCTGCCCGCCGCCGCCGCCCGCGCGGGCCAAGCTGCTGGTCTTTTCCGACGACGGCGCCGTTTCTGAGGTCGTGCGGCGGGTCGCGTCCGTCAGCCTGCGCAGCGTGCAGGGCACGCGCGCGAACGGCGGGGCGACCGACGTCTGGGACGCCCTGGCCAAGGGCGCGATCCTGGCCGACAGCGAGGCCGATGCCGGCACCGATCTGCTGATGCTCGCCGCTCCGAGCGACGCGGCGCGCATTCCGGCCGCGACGCTCATCGCGTTCGTCACCGAGTCGGACTCGCAGACCGTCGCGAGCACCCTGCGCGGCGACCAGGAGTGGATGCGCACGGTGACCGCGGTGCGCGACGCCCTGCGGCGCGTCAAGCGCTCCCCGGACGACCCGCTCTCGCTGCTCGAGGCCCTCGGCGGTACCGAGATCGCGTACCTGACCGGCGTGATCCTGGGCGCCGCCGCCCGGCGGACCCCGATCGTCTTCGAGGGCCTCGCGTGTACGGCCGCGGCCGTGATGGCACAGCGCATCACCTCCGCCGCCGGCAGTTGGTACATGCCGGCGCACAACGATCCGGACCCGGGCAGCACGTCGGGCCTGCGCTACCTGCACCGCTCGCCGCTGCTCGACGTCGGGATGTTCCCCGGCGACGGGATCGCCGTGATGCTGGCCGCCGAGATGCTGGAGGTCGCGGCCGCCGCGTTGTCCGGTGACGAGTCGACCGCCGGCGGGGAGCCCTGGTTCACCGATCCGCTCTCGGCCCTGTCCGATCCGCCATCGGATGCCCGGCCGGACGACGCCTAGCCGGTGAGAGTTCCGTCCCGCCTCGTCGCCGGGGCGCAGCTCAGCGTCGGACTGCTCACGGTCGTGCCGGTGGGATCCCCCCGGGCGGACCGCAGGACGGCCGGCGCGGCGATGCTCTGGGCGCCGCTGGTCGGCGCCGGCCTCGGCACGGCGTCCGGGCTCGCGGCCTGGGGCCTCGGCGAGCTCGGCACCTCACCGCTGATCGCGGCCACACTCGCGGTGGCGCTGCTGGCCGCCCTCACCCGCGGGCTGCACCTGGACGGGCTGGCTGACACCGCCGATGGCCTGGGCAGTCGCAAGGAGGCGGCTGGGGCGCTGGCGGTTCTGAAGGCGTCCGACATCGGGCCCTTCGGCGTGGTGACACTCGTTCTCGTGCTCCTGCTGCAGGTGGCGGCACTCGGCGCGCTGCTGATCGGCGGGCCTGACCACCATGCGGTAGCTCTCCTCGGGCTCGTCGGCGCGACGGCGCGCGTCCCGGTGGTGTGGGCGTGCCGGCACAGCCTGCCCGCCGCCCGTCCGGACGGGCTGGGCGCGCTGGTGGCCGGCACCGTGTCGGGGGCGGCCGCCGGGGTCTGGGCCGGGACGGCGCTGTGGGCCGCGGCGCTGATCGGGGTGTTGACCGACGTCGGAGCCCTGCGCGCGGTGGTCGCCGTCACCCTCGCCCTGCTCGCCGCGGGTGCCCTGCTCGAGCACTGCCGGCGCCGTTTCGGCGGGATGACCGGCGACGTCCTCGGCGCTCTGGTCGAGACCGCGACGGTCGTCGCCCTCGTCGTCCTGTCGACGACCTGACGCCCCGTCATCTCTGCGGGCGTGGGCCCTATCGCACCCGTGAGGGCACGAACGGCGGCTTCGTCACGCGGAAGTGGCCGGGGCGGCCGCGGACGTCGACCACGACCTCGTCGCCGTCCACCACCGCGCCCGCGTCGAGCAGCGCCAGCCCGATGCCGACCTTGCGGGTCGGGGAGAACGTGCCGCTGGTGACCTCGCCGATCGCCGCGCCCCCGTCGGTTCGCGAGACCGCCATGCGGCCGCGCGGGATCGCGCGGTCGAGGCCCTCGATTCCGACCAACGTGCGGGCGCGACCGGCCGCCCTCTCCGCCATCAACGCCTCCCGGCCCCAAAAGGCCGGCTTGTCCCAGCCGATCGCCCAGCCCAGACCCGCCTGGACCGGGGTGATCGTCGGTGAGATGTCCTGGCCGTGCAGCGGATAACCCATCTCGGTGCGCAGGGTGTCCCGGGCCCCGAGCCCGCACGGGACCGCTCCGAACTCCTCGCCGGATGTGAGCAGCGCGTCCCACAGATCGCCGGTGTCGTCCCAGCGTGGCAGCAGTTCGTAGCCGCGTTCGCCGGTGTAGCCGCTGCGGCAGACCACGACCGGCCGGGAGTCCCAGGTCGCGTCGGCGAAGCTCATGTAGTCGTGGCCGGTGGGCAGGCCGAGGGCGGCGACGAGGTCGTCGGCCCGCGGGCCCTGCACCGCCAGCACACCGAAGTCGGTGTGCCGGTCGACCACGGAAACTCCGGCCGGGGCCGCGGCCTCGAGCAACGCGGCGACCGTCGCGCAGTTCGCCGCATTCGGCACGACCAGCAGGTCCTCGTCGGACCGCAGGTAGACGATCAGGTCGTCGACCACCCCACCGTCGGTGGCGCAGCACAGGCTGTACTGCGCGAAGCCGGGCGAGATCCGTGACAGCGCATTGGTCAGGCAGGCGTCGACGAAGGCCGCGGCGCCCGGGCCGGTGACCGAGAGCTTGCCCAGGTGCGTGACGTCGAAGATCCCGACCGCCGTGCGCACCGCGGTGTGCTCGGCGACCACGCCGAGTTTCGACGGGGCGGCGCCGTAGTCGATCGGCATCTCCCAGCCCCCGAAGTCGGCGAGCTTCGCGCCGAGCGCCCGGTGCCGATCGTGCAGGGGTGAATGCCGCAACTCGGTCATGAGCGAACACGCTAGTGACCCGCGGACCTCAGCCGGGCCGCGGAGCCGGAGCTAGGCTCGGGGCTCAGTCCAGCCCGCGATCTTGCAGAGGACCTCCGACGTGGCCACGATCTCGCTGTCCAGCACCTCCGCCGCCGACGTGCGCGCCGACGCCGTCGTGATCGGTGTCGGGTCCAGCCCCAAGGGGCTGGTGCTCACCGCCGGCGCGAAGGCGATCGACGCCGCGTCCGTCGGCAAGCTCGTCACGGTCCTCACCTCGATGGGCGCAACCGGCAAGGCGGAGGAGATCACCAAGCTGCCGAAGTCCGGGTCGGTCAAGGCCGGCCTCGTGGTGGTCGTCGGGCTCGGGGAATCGCCGGGTCGCGCCGGATACACCGCCGAGGCGCTCCGGCGCGCGGCCGGGGCGGCGACCCGCGCGCTAGCGGGCACGAAGTCGGTTGCCCTCGCCCTGCCGGCCGACACCGTCGACGAGGTCGGCGCGGTGGCCGAGGGCGGCCTGCTCGGCGCCTACGCCTATCTGCGCTACCGGACGAACGGCTCCGCGCCGCCGGCCGCGGTCAGCGCTCTGACGCTCAGTACGCCGCTGGCCGCCGACCGCGCGGCGAAGGCCGCCGCGACCCGGGCCGACGTGCTCGCCGACGCGGTCCGTTTCGCCCGCGACCTCATCAACACCCCGCCCTCGGACCTGTTCCCCGCCGGGCTCGCGGCGGCCGCGGAGACCTACGGCAAGAAGGCCGGCCTGACCGCGGAAATTCTCGACGAGCGCGCCCTCAAGAAGGGTGGCTACGGCGGCATCCTCGCCGTCGGGCAGGGGTCGGACAACAAGCCGCGCCTGGTGAAGTTGGCCTACACCCACCCGAAGGCGACGAAGACGATCGCGCTGGTCGGTAAGGGCGTCACCTTCGACTCCGGCGGCCTCTCGCTGAAGCCGGCCGACGGCATGATCACGATGAAGTGCGACATGAGCGGCGCGGCCGCGGTCCTTGCCGCCGTCTGCGCAATTGCTCGCCTCAAGCTTCCCGTCAACGTGACGGCCTGGGCACCGGCCGCGGAGAACATGCCCTCGGGCACCGCGCAGCGTCCCTCCGACGTCCTGACGATGTACTCGGGCAAGACCGTCGAGGTCCTCAACACCGACGCCGAGGGCCGGCTGATCCTGGCCGACGCGCTCGCCCGGGCCTGCGAGGACTCCCCCGACGTCCTGATCGACGCGGCCACCTTGACCGGCGCGGCGATGGTGGCCCTGGGTCACCGGACCTCGGCCGTGATGGCCAACGACGACGACCTCCGCACCCAGGTGCACGAGATCGGCGAGCGCACCGGCGAGCGCATGTGGCCGATGCCGATGCCGGAGGAGCTCCGCGGCTCGCTCAAGTCCTCCGTCGCCGACATCGCGAACATCGGCGAACGCTGGGGCGGCGCACTGTCCGCGGCGATCTTCCTCCGCGAGTTCGTGACCGAGGGCGTGAGGTGGGCCCATCTCGACATCGCGGGTCCGGCTTTCAACGAGGGCGAGCCCTACGGCTACACCCCGAAGGGCGGCACCGGCGTCGCGGTCCGCACCCTGGTCAGCCTCGCCGAGGACGTCGCCGCGAGCTAGGAATTGTCGGTTCGCAGCACCGGCACAAGCCCCCTAGTTGGGGCAGAGGTCCCCGCCCGGCGGGCAGTCGATGACGAGGCCACCGGCCTTCTTCCAGGCGACCTCGTCGGCCGGACGCAGGGCCTTGGCCAGCGCGAGGGTGTCGTCGATCTCGACGCCGGACGCGGCGAGTTCGATCGTGTAGTTGGGCGCCCACGCGATGAGGACGGTGACCGGGGCCGCGCCGGGCGGGGCGGACCAGACCGCCTTGCGGCCGCCGACGGAGAACTCGGTGACCTTCCCGCCCAGCTTCTTCAGCACCGCCGTCTGGGCCGCCAGGGCGCGCAGGTGCGCAGTGATCCGCACGCTCTGGTCGGTGACCGGCTCGGCGTACTCGGCGTACCAGTCGAACGACGTGTTCTCGACGAGGTAGAGCTTGCGGCTCGCCCCGATCGGCTTGACGCCCTGGCTGAGGAACCACCGGCCGAGCTTGAGGACGGCGAAGCGGCTGTCCCCGGCCACCACGGGAGCATCGGTGCCGGCGCCGGCGTCGGCGCCACCCGCTCCCCCGGCGGCCGTGGGAGCGCCGTCTGCGCCGGTCGCACCGGTGGTCGCGCCGGCGGAGGCCGCCGCCCGGGGGTCGGCGCCGTCGTCGTCGCCGGAGCCCGATCCGCCGCAGCCGGCCAGCACACCCGTGACCAGCACCGCGGCGGAGAGGATCGCGCCGTAGCGGACCGGCAGGCTCACCGTTCCCGCCCGTCCTGGCGCCGTTCCGCGGATCTGCGGGCGTCGTAGTCCCGCTTGCGCTGGGGGTAGCCGGTCAGGGCCACGTCGTAGACCGGGATGTTGATCTTCGCGCACAGGGACCGCGCGTGGTCGTGGCTCGGCACGCGCCGCCGGGTCCACTCCCCGTCGAAGGCGATCAGCATGACCGTCGGCTCGGTGACCGTGGTCTGCGGCTCGAGGTAGGCCTCGACCCCCACCCGGGTCTCCGCCCAGTCCTTCAAGTGGTCCCGATCGGCAAGGTCGGCCCGGCGGGGGGTGCCCTGCTTCTGCCGCTTGCGGAACAACCCCATCGATGGGCCCTTTCGTCGTCTGGCACCAGTATCCCGCCGTCCGGCCGGGCGGACGTGACCAAAGCCGCTCGCCCGCCTGGTCGGGGTAGGAAACACAGGTGAAAGGATGACTGTTGCTAGCCAGCAGACACCAGGTAGGGAGCTCTTGTGGCGGAGCAGGCAAGCACCGAATTCGACGTCCTCATCCTCGGCGGTGGCAGCGGCGGCTACGCCTGCGCGCTGCGCGCGGCGCAGTTGGGCCTGACGGTCGCCCTGATCGAGAAGGGCAAGCTCGGGGGGACCTGCCTGCACAACGGCTGCATCCCGACCAAGGCCCTCCTCCACGCGGCCGAGGTCGCCGACCTGGCCCGTGAGGGCGAGCAGTTCGGCGTGCAGAGCACCCTGAACGGCATCGACATGGCCGGGGTGAACGCGTACAAGGACGGCGTCGTCGCCAAGCTCTACAAGGGCCTGCAGGGCCTGGTGAAGAGCCGCAAGATCACCTACATCGAGGGCGAGGGGCGGCTGTCCTCCGCCACCACCGTCGACGCCAACAGCGTCCGGTACTCCGGCAAGCACGTCGTGCTGGCCACCGGCTCGGTGCCGCGCTCGCTCCCCGGCCTCGAGATCGACGGCGCGCGCGTGATCAACTCCGACCACGCGCTGCAGCTCGACCGGGTGCCTCAGTCCGCGATCATCCTCGGCGGCGGCGTCATCGGGGTGGAGTTCGCCAGCGTGTGGAAGTCCTTCGGCACCGAGGTGACGATCGTCGAGGCGCTGCCGCACCTGGTCCCGCTCGAGGACGAGTCCGCCTCCAAGCTGCTGGAGCGCGCCTTCCGCAAGCGCGGCATCGCGTACGAGCTCGGCGCCCGGTTCACCGGCGTCCAGGCCACCGAGAAGGGCGTGCAGGTCTCCACCGAGAACGGCAAGCAGATCGAGGCCGAACTGTTGCTGGTCGCGATCGGCCGCGGGCCCGTGTCGGCGAACCTCGGTTACGAGGAGGTCGGCGTCGAGATGGAGCGAGGCTTCGTCAAGGTCGACGCCCTCTGCCAGACGAACATCCCGACGATCTCCGCGGTCGGCGACCTGATTCCGACCCTGCAGCTGGCCCACGTCGGTTTTGCGGAGGGCATCCTCGTCGCCGAGCGCCTGGCCGGCCTCGCTGTCGTGCCGATCGACTACGACGGCGTCCCCCGGGTCACCTACTCCGAGCCGGAGGTCGCCTCCGTCGGCATCACCGAGGCGCAGGCGAAGGACCGCTACGGCGCGGACGCGGTGGAATCGCTGACCTACGACCTCGCCGGTAACGGTAAGAGCCAGATCCTCAAGACGGCCGGCGCGATCAAGCTGGTCCGGCAGAAGGACGGCCCGGTGGTCGGCGTGCACATCGTGGGTTCGCGCGCCGGCGAGCTCGTCTCCGAGGCCCAGCTGATCTACAACTGGGAGGCCCTGCCCAGCGAGGTCGCCCAGCTCATCCACGCCCACCCCACCCAGGGCGAGGCTCTCGGCGAGGCGCACCTGGCGCTGGCCGGCAAGCCGCTGCATGCCCACGGCTGACCGCCTCGCGTGAGGCTCCGTCAGCAACTCGACCGCCCAACAGATTCAGCCCTCGAGGAGAACCTCTGATGCCAGTCTCGGTCACCCTGCCGGCCCTCGGGGAAAGCGTCACCGAGGGCACCGTCACCCGGTGGCTGAAGAAGGAGGGCGACACCGTCGCCGCCGACGAGCCGTTGCTGGAGATCTCGACCGACAAGGTCGACACCGAGATCCCCGCTCCGTCCGCCGGGGTCCTGATCAAGATCAGCGTCCAGGAGGACGAGACGGTTGCGGTCGGCGCCGAACTCGCGGTGATCGGCGACCCGGGCGAGAGTGCGCCCGCCGCTGCCGCCCCCGCGGCCCAGCCCGCACCCACTCAGCCGGCCCAGCCCGAGGGTGCCGGAGCGGACGCCCCGGCGCAGGACGCCGCTCCCGCGCAGGAGGCCGCCCCGGCGCAGGAGGCCGCTCCCGCGCAGGACGCCGCTCCCGCGCAGGACGCCCCTCCCGCGCAGGACGCCACTCCCGCGCAGGAGGCCGCTCCGGCGGCCCCGCCCACGTCTGACGGCGCCGCCGCGTCAACCGGCGGCGTGTCCGTGACCCTCCCGGCGCTGGGCGAGAGCGTCACCGAAGGCACCGTCACCCGGTGGCTGAAGAAGGAAGGCGACTCCGTCGCCGCCGACGAGCCGCTGCTGGAGATCTCGACCGACAAGGTCGACACCGAGATCCCCGCCCCCACCGCCGGGGTGCTGGTGCGGATCACCGTTCAGGAGGACGAGACCGTCGCTGTCGGAGCCGAACTCGGGGTGATCGGGCCGGTCGGCGCCGCGGCCGCGCCGGCTGCCGCCGCTCCCCCCGCGGAACCACCGGCCCCCGCGGCCCCCGCCCCGGCCGCCGAGGCACCCCCCGCCCCAGCCGCCGAGGCACCTCCCGCCCCGGCCGCCGAGGCGCCACCGGCATCCGCACCTGCGCCGGCCCCGGCCGCTCAGGCTCCGGCCGCTCAGGCTCCGGTGGCAGCGCCCGTGGTGCAGGCCCCGCCGTCGGCTCCGGCGTCCCCGGCCAGTGGCAACGGCCAGGCGGAGGACGTCGGCAACTACGTCACCCCGCTGGTCCGTCGGCTCGCGGCGGACAACAACGTCGACCTGTCGGCGATCGTGGGCACGGGCGTCGGTGGCCGGATCCGCAAGCAGGACGTCCTGGACGCGGCGAGGTCCGCGGCTCCGGCCGCCGCGCCGGCGAGCTCGGCACCCGCGGCCGCTGCTCCGGCACCGACGTCGGCCCCCGTCGCGACGCCGGCCCGCGCGGCCGGCCCGCAGGTCGGGACCGTCGAGCCGATGTCGCGGCTGCGCAAGGTGATCGCGGCCCGGATGGTCGAGTCGCTGCAGGTCTCCGCGCAGCTGTCGTGCTGGGTCGAGGCCGACGTCACCCGCATCGCGAAGCTGCGGGAACAGGCCAAGGCGGGATTCGAACAACGCGAGGGCCTGAAGCTGAACTTCCTGCCGTTCTTCGCCAAGGCGACCATCGAGGCACTCAAGCACCACCCGAAGCTCAACGCCTCGATCGACGTCGAGAAGGGCGAGATCACCTACCACTCGCACGTGCACCTGGGGCTGGCCGTCGACACCGACCGCGGCCTGCTCGTACCGGTCGTGCACGACGCCGACGAGCGCAATCTCGCCGGCCTGAGCCGCTCGATGAGCGAGCTCGCGGCCCGTACCCGCGACAACAAGATCATGCCGGACGACCTCAGCGGTGGAACCTTCACGCTGACCAACACCGGCAGCCGCGGGGCCCTGACCGACACCCCGATCATCAACCAGCCCCAGGTCGGCATCCTCGGCACCGGCACCGTGGTGAAGCGCCCGGTCGTGGTCGAGGACGGCGACGGCGGCGAGACCATCGCCATCCGCTCGATGGTGATGCTCGCGCTGACCTACGACCACCGGCTGGTCGACGGCGCGGACGCGGCCCGCTTCCTGACGTCGGTGAAGGAGCGCCTCGAGGAGGGCGCGTTCGAGTCGGAGCTGGGTCTGTAGGGCAACCTCTACTGGCGCTCGCGGCGCACGACGCCCTCGCCGCGCACGCGGAAGGCGACGACGCGGCCGCTCGCGCTGAGCGCGTAGTCCCCGGTGTCCGGGCCGACACGCAGCAGGTCGCCGGTGACCAGGTCCTTGAGCAACAGCACGTCGCCCGACGGGAACAGGACCGTGACGGCGTCCCCGGAGAAGTCCGGGCAGCCGCTCGCGGTGTCCAGCTGCGCATTCGGGGCGGCGACGGACACCCGGCTCAGGGTGCCCCGGCGGAGCTCGCGGACGAAGACGTCCGGGACGTTGTTGGTGTCCTCGCGGACCAGCTTGCGTGCCGCCGACACGAACGCCACCCGGACGCCGTCGGAGGAGATCGCGGGACAACTCCCGCCGGCGGGGTCCGCGCCGGAGACGGAGACCATCGAGAGCACGCCGCTGGTCAGGTCGCGGACGAAGACCCCCCGCTCGCCTTTCGCGGCGTCGGCCTCGACAGCCGCGGCCTCGGTGTCGAAGACCACCGCGCGTCCGTCGGCGGACAGGTCCGGGGTCAGGCCGCCGATCGCCCGACCGTCGACCTCGGAGACCAGCGTCACCTGCCCCGTCGTCAGGTCCTTGAGATAGACGTCCTTGGAGGTGTTCGCGTCACCGGGGGTGAGGTTGGCCGCCCGCGACACGAAGGCGACGCGGGTGCCGTCCCCGGACAGCACCGGGTCCGAGGAGTCGCCGGCCGCCGGCCGGCCGGCCGCGTCGGCACTGGCGCGCACGATCGCACCGGTCTCCAGGTCCTTCACGTACACGTGTTCCCGGGAGCCCGATCCGGCCCCGAGGTTGGGCGCGTCGGAGACGAAGGCCACGAAGCGGCCGCTGCCGGAGATCGCCGGCATCGAGGCGGGGCGATCCGCCGGCGTGCCGTCCGCCGCCGCGGAGGCGAGGACCGACGTCCCGGTCGACCGCCGCGACACGAACACCGCGGTGTCCGACGACGGATCCGTCGGCCGGAGGTCGCGGCGCGCGGCGGTGAAGGCGACGAGGTCGCCGTCTGCGGAGGCCGACGGCTGCCCGGCGGCCCGGCTGACCCGCGACCCGTCGACCGAGACCGGTTCCTGCGGCCCGAGCCGAAGGCCCGGCTGCAGGCCGGGCTCCAGACTCGGCTCCAGGCTCGGCTCCGCGTCCGACGCGGGGGCCGGTGTCGGGGCCGGATCGTCGTCGCTGCAGGCCGGAACGCCGGCGAGCAGAGCTCCCGCCAGGATCCACCCCGCGCTGCGCACCCGTCGACGCTAGCGGGTACCCCGGTGCGGGCCGGGCCGACCGGCGGCGGGTAGGAAGAGACCATGAGGATCGTCGTCTCCGGTTCGTCCGGACTGATCGGAACCGCGCTGGTCGATGCGTTGCGCACGGACGGGCACGACGTGCTGCGCCTGGTCCGGCGCGCGCCGCGGGAGGACGGCGAGGTGCAGTGGGATCCCGAATCGCCGCTGAACCCCGCGAAGCTCGAGGGCGTCGAGGCCGCCGTGAACCTGTCCGGCGCCGGGGTCGGCGACAAGCGTTGGAGTGAGTCCTACAAGCGGACGCTCGTCGACAGCCGGGTGAATCCGACCCACACGCTGGCCTCAGCGCTGGCCGCGCTCGACCCCACTCCGAAGGTGCTGCTGCAGGGCTCGGCGATCGGGTACTACGGCGATCACGGGGACACTCCGGTCGACGAGACGGAGGGACCGGCCGACGACTTCCTCGCCCGCCTCACGGTGCGGTGGGAGGCCGCCGCGGCGCCCGCCGAGGCAGCCGGGATCCGGGTCGCCTACCTGCGGACCGGGCTGGTCGTGTCGAGCAACGGTGGCGCGTGGGGGCGGATGTTCCCGCTCTTCCGGTTCGGACTGGGCGGCAAGCTCGGCAACGGGCGGCAGTACTGGAGCTTCATCTCGCTGGCGGACCACGTCCGGGCGATGCAGTTCCTGCTCACCTCCGACATCTCCGGGCCGGTGAATCTGACCGGACCCGAGCCGGTGACCAACGCCGAGGTGACCAGGGCGATGGGGACGGTGCTGCACCGGCCGACCCTGCTCCCGGCCCCGGCCTTCGGGTTGAAGCTGGTGCTGGGCGAGTTCTCCACCGAGCCGCTCCGCAGCCAGCGGGTCGTCCCGGCCGTGCTGCAGAAGGCCGGCTTTTCCTTCGAGCACCCGACGATCGACGCCGCCATCCGCGCGGCGCTCTGACCAGCGGGCGTCCGGTTCCCGGAGCGCTGCAGCTCACGCCTGCTCCCGCGGCCGGATGCGGGGCCCCGACCTAGACTGGGGCCGTGTCCGACCTCCGCTTCCTCCACGCCTTCGGCGGCACCCCGGTGCCGTACGGACCGGCATGGGACCGGCAGCGCGAGCTGCACGCCGCGCGCGCGGCGGGCACCGTCGGCGACACGGTGATCCTGCTGGAACACGAGCCGGTGTTCACCGCCGGCAAGCGCACGGAGCCGCAGGACCGTCCGTGGGACGGCACCCCGGTGGTGGAGGTCGACCGCGGGGGCAAGATCACCTGGCACGGGCCGGGCCAGCTCACCGGCTACCCGATCGTCGCGCTGCCGGACGGCGTCTACGTCGTCGACTACGTGCGCAAGCTGGAGGCCGCGATCATCGCCGTCTGCGCCGATCTCGGGTTGGAGGCCGCCCGGATCGCCGGCCGCAGCGGCGTCTGGGTCGCCGGCACCCCGGACCGCAAGGTGGCCGCGGTCGGTATCCGCGTCGCCAAGGGCGTGACCATGCACGGCTTCGCGATCAACTGCGACTGCGACCTCGGCTGGACCTCGCGCATCGTCCCGTGCGGGATCTCCGACGCCGCCGTCACCACCCTCTCCCTCGAACTCGGGCGCCACGTGCCGGTCTCGGAAGTGGCGCCGCTGGTCGAGCGCCGCCTCGCCGAGGCATTGGGCGCCGACGCCGTCTCGCAGGCGCCCTTGCACCTGCCGTCCGTCGCGATCGGCGGTGCCGCGTGACGATCGCCCCGGAGGGCCGCAAGCTGCTGCGGCTCGAGATTCGCAACGCCGAGACCGCGATCGAGCGCAAGCCGTCGTGGATCAAGACGACGTTGCGCACCGGGCCGGAGTACACGGCGCTGCAGAAGCTGGTGAAGGACGAGGGCCTGCACACGGTCTGCCAGGAGGCCGGCTGCCCCAACATCTTCGAGTGCTGGGAAGACCGCGAGGCCACGTTCCTCATCGGCGGCGACCAGTGCACCCGCCGCTGCGACTTCTGCCAGATCGACACCGGCAAGCCGGCCGACCTCGACCGCGACGAGCCGCGCCGGGTCGCGGAATCGGTGGCCACGATGGGCCTGCGGTACGCCACCGTCACCGGCGTCGCCCGCGACGACCTGCCGGACGGCGGTGCGTGGCTCTACGCCGAGACCGTCCGCGCCATCCACGCCGCCGTCCCCGGGTGCGGGGTCGAACTGCTGGCGCCGGACTTCAACGCCGAGCCGGACCTGCTCGCCGAGGTTTTCGCATCCCGGCCCGAGGTGTTCGCGCACAACCTGGAGACGGTCCCGCGGCTGATGCGCCGGATCCGCCCGGCCTTCCGCTACGACCGGTCGCTGGCGGTGATCACCGCGGCCCGGGACGCCGGCCTGGTGACCAAGTCGAACCTGATCCTCGGCCTGGGCGAGGAGCCCGCCGAGGTGGTCGAGACCATGGCCGACCTGCGCGCGGCCGGCACCGAGCTGCTCACCATCACCCAGTACCTGCGGCCCAGCACCCGGCACCACCCGGTCGCCCGGTGGGTGACCCCGGAGGAGTTCGACGCCTTCGGCGAGCAGGCCCTGGCCCTCGGTTTCGCCGGGGTCATGTCCGGCCCACTGGTGCGCTCGTCGTACCGTGCGGGGCGGCTGTACCGTCAGGCGCTCGACGCTCGGGCCTGACGCCCCGGACGAGAACCGCCCCTCCTGACCGACGAGGACCCCGCGTGAAACGCAAGGACAAGGAACCGAAGCCCCCGAAGGTGAAGAAGCCCGGCGGCGGGCGCATGCGGCAGACCCTCGACGCCTACAAGATGACGGCCAAGGGCGACAAGCTCCTGCCGCTGTGGCTGCTCCTGGGCTTCCTCGTCGCGTTCGCCGTCGGCTTCGTTCTCAGCTCGTTCTTCCTGCACGTGATCTTCGCCGTGCTGATCGGCATCTTCTTCGGCGTGCTCGGTCTGCTGATCGTGTTCGGCCAGCGCGTGCAGAAGGTGGCCTACTCCGAGATCGAGGGCCAGCCCGGCGCGGCTGCGGCGGCTCTGAACACCATGAAGCGCGGCGGCTGGACCGTCACCCCCGCGGTAGCGGTGAACAAGAGCCAGGACATCGTGCACCGGGCCGTCGGGCGGCCGGGCATCGTCCTGATCGGCGAGGGCCACCCCCAGCGGGTGGGGCAGCTGCTCGACGCGGAGCGCCGCCGGATGAACCGTTTCGTCTCCGACGTCCCGGTCACCGACATCATCGTCGGCCGCGGTGAGGGCGAAGTGCCCCTGCCCAAGCTGCTCCGCTTCCTGCAGAAGATGCCCAAGCGGATCAAGGGCGGGGACGTGGTCGAGGTCAACGACCGGCTGCGTGCGGTCGGCGACCTGATGGCGAACGTCCCGATCCCGAAGGGCCCGATGCCCAAGGGTGCGCGGATGCCGAAGGGTCAGAACCCGAAGATGCGCTGAGCTCGGCCCGCGCCCGGCTAGCGGCGGACGACGATGCTGCGTGCCAGCCGGTCGTGGATGCCGCGGTAGTCCCGGTCGATGAAGAGCGCCGGGATCACGAGCGCGAGCAGCAGGGTGCGGAGCAGGACGTAGAGCGGGAGCGGGTTGCCGCCGTCGAGGCGCGCCACCCGCAGCCCGAGCAGCCGGCCGCCGACGCCGGCACCGATGGTGCTGACCAGCGTCACGTTGATCAGCACGAAGACCCCCAGGATGGGGCCGGCGCGCTCTCCCGAGGTGGAGCCCGGCATCGCACCGAGCACGATCAGCTGCGCGAGCGTCCAGTCGAGAAACGTCGCGCCCAGGCGGCGGGTCATCCCGCCGACCGAGTTCCGGCCCTCCTCGGGCAGCCCCATGCGCTGGCCGGGGTAGCCCAGATCGATGCCGGCCGCCTCGGCCACGGATCGAGGGCCGGACAGCCAGCCACCGATCATTCGACGGTCCACCACGGGCTCCACGGTAACGGGGGCGCCCGGACGGGGCCCCCGGGGTGGCGCGTGATCACCCGCACCGATTGGATGGGCCCGAAACAAGGGCCCTGGCCAGGGACCGAGAATCCGCTGTAACACCACGGAAATATTCGGGATACGGGCGTGACACCGCCGGACCGTACGTTCGCGGGAACTGGTCGAACGCCAGCACCACCCACGGTTAGACGGAGCCCCCGCCGGGTCGGCCGGGCAAGGAGGACGGATGTTCAGCAACGCCGATGAGGTCATGAAGTACATCAAGGACGAGAACGTGAAGTTCGTCGATGTGCGCTTCTGCGACCTCCCGGGTGTCATGCAGCACTTCAACGTCCCGGCGCAGTCCGTGAACGCGGACTTCTTCACCGAGGGCCAGATGTTCGACGGGTCCTCGATCCGCGGCTTCCAGGCCATCCACGAGTCGGACATGAAGCTGATCCCCGACCTGGACACGGCCTACATCGACCCGTTCCGGAACAACAAGACGCTCAACGTCAACATGAGCATCGTCGACCCGTACACCGGCGAGGCCTACAGCCGCGACCCGCGCCAGATCGCCCGCAAGGCCGAGGCCTACCTCAAGGCCACGGGCATCGCGGACACCGCGTTCTTCGCGCCCGAGGCCGAGTTCTACATCTTCGACGACGTCCGCTTCGAGACGAAGCAGAACGCCGGCTACTACTACATCGACTCCATCGAGGGCGCCTGGAACACCGGTCGCGTCGAGGAGGGTGGCAACCAGGGTCACAAGACCCCCTACAAGGGCGGCTACTTCCCCGTCCCGCCGGTCGACCACTTCGCCGACATGCGCGACGAGATCTGTCTCGAGCTGGACGCCCTCGGCCTGGACGTCGAGCGCGCCCACCACGAGGTCGGCACCGCCGGCCAGCAGGAGATCAACTACCGCTTCGACACCCTGGCCAAGTCCGCGGACAAGGTCATGCTCTTCAAGTACATCGTGAAGAACGTCGTCGCCCGCAACGGCAAGACCGTCACGTTCATGCCGAAGCCGCTCTTCGGGGACAACGGCTCGGGCATGCACTGCCACCAGTCGCTGTGGAAGAACGGCGAGCCGCTGTTCTACGACGAGCTCGGCTACGGCGGCCTGTCGGACATGGCGCGCTGGTACATCGGCGGCCTGCTGCACCACGCCCCGTCGCTGCTGGCGTTCACCAACCCGACGATGAACTCCTATCACCGTCTGGTGCCGGGCTTCGAGGCTCCGGTCAACCTGGTCTACTCGGCCCGTAACCGCTCCGCCTGCGTGCGTATCCCGGTCACCGGTTCGAACCCGAAGGCCAAGCGCATCGAGTTCCGCGTCCCGGACCCGTCGTCGAACCCGTACCTCGCGTTCTCGGCGATGCTGATGGCCGGCCTCGACGGCATCAAGAACAAGATCGAGCCGCCGCTGCCCGTCGACAAGGACCTCTACGAGCTCCCCCGGACGAGCTGGCCGAGATCGCCCAGGTCCCCGACTCCCTGCCCGCGGTCCTCGACGCCCTCGAGGCCGACTCCGCGTACCTGTCCGAGGGTGGCGTCTTCACCCCGGACCTGATCGAGACCTGGATCCAGTGGAAGCGCGCCAACGAGGTGGACCCGATCCGCCTCCGGCCCCACCCTCACGAGTTTGAGCTGTACTTCGACATCTAAGCCGGCGTCAGGAGCGGGCCCCCGGTGCTTCCGGGGGCCCGTTCTCGCGTTCGCACGCCGGCCCGCGTTCGACGGAGAAGCCGACGTTCTCCAGCGCGGTCAGGGACCCGAATCGCTCGGTCAGTCCGTCGACGAGCAGCACCGGATCGACACTACGTTCCGCCGTTCGCGGCGGGTCAGCTCAACTCGCTGCTGGACCAGAGCCACGGGTACAGCGCCCGGACGCCACCGGCGAGGCCGGCCTGGACGTTGCGGCTGACGTCATCCACGACGATCTCGGCGAGGTTGGCCTCGAGGCCGTCGACCGCGGTGCGGGCGACGTCGGAGGCCGACAGTTTCGGGTCCGTCTCGTTTGCCGCCATGTCGGTGTCCAGAAAGCCGACGTGGAGGGCGGCCACCCAGACCCCGCGCGGTGAGAGCTGCACGCGAAGCGCATTCGACATCGACCAGGCCGCGGCCTTGGCAGCGCCGTACGCGCCTTTGTCCGGGACGCTGTACCAGGACAGCACCGACAGGACGTTGAGCACCGCTCCCCCGCCGTTCGCCTCGATCACCGGCGCGAACGCCCGGGTCATCGCGAGGGTGCCGAAAACATGGGTCTCGAACTCGCCGCGGATCGCGTCGAGGTCCGCGGCCAGCAGATCGGCCGCCGGCGAAGAACCGGCGTTGTTGACGAGGATGGTGACATCACCCGCCGTCGCGACGGCGGCCACGATCGACTCCGGGTCGGTGATGTCGAGCGGGAGCGGCCGTGCCCCGGGGAGGTCGACGGTCTCCGGCCGCCGGGCGCCCGCGTACACCTGTGCACCCCGGGCCAGCAGCTCGGCCGCGACCGCGCGCCCGAACCCCCGGTTCGCCCCGGTGACGAGGGCGGTCGCTCCGCTGATCTGCACGAGGTCCTCCGGAAGGGGTGTTGAAGGCTGAGGTGGTCCTACCCGAGCAACGCCTCCACCAGCTGCCGCAGCACCCGCAGCTGCTGCCGCATCGGCTCCGCGGAACGCAGGCTGCGGCAGAGCAGATACCCGCCTTCGAAGGTGGCGAAGAGGTGGTCGGCGAGGTCGTCCGCGTTGATCCGGCGCCGCAGGCCCCGGGCGGACAGGGCTGCCCGGATGAGGGCGGCGAACTCCACGCGCCAGGCAACGATCGCGCGCTGCACCGCCTCGGAGGTCTCGTCGTCGAGCAGGTTCTGCTCGGTCAGGACCGCCAGGTAGAGACAGGCCGACTCGGCCGAGACCAGTTCGGTCGCCCACCGTTCGTAGTACCGCAGGAAGCCGAGCACCTTCGAGACCGGATCGGCCACGTCGGCGACGGCGTCGAGTCCGGCACGCAGCATCGTCAGGTCCATCTCGACGTAACGCTCGACCAGAGCCTGGGACAACGCACGCTTGCTCTCGAAGTGGTGGAAGAACGCGCCCTTCGACGTGCCGGAGGCCTCGATGATCTGGTCGAGGGACGTGGCCGCGAAACCGTTGCTCTCGAACAACCTCTCAGCAGCATCGAGGATGCGCACCTTGGTCGCGGTCCCGTCGCGTGGCATAAAGCCATTGAACCAGACCAGACGGTCTGATACAAATATCTTTACCACCGAACCAGACTAATCAGTCTGGAACGATTCAAGGGAGATGGACATGCTGGAGTGGGTCACCGACGGCGGGCTGGAGACCGACCTGCTGTTCCACCACGGGGTCGATCTGCCGGAGTTCGCCGCGTTCCCGCTGGTTGCCGATGCCGACGGCGCCCGGCTGCTCGAGCGCTACTACCGCGAGTACATCGCGATCGCCGCCGCGGCTGACGCCGGTCTGGTCCTCGAGACCCCGACCTGGCGGGCGAACCCGGACTGGGCCGCGAAATTGGGCTACGGCACCGCGGCCCTGGACCGCATCAACCGGCAGGCGGTCGAACTCGTGCGCGGCCTGGAAGCCGAGGCTCCGCGGTTGCGGGTCAGCGGCTCCATCGGTCCGCGGGGTGACGGCTATCTCGCGTCCGACACCGGTGCCGACGAGGCGGCGGACTACCACGCCGCCCAGATCACCTCCTTCGCCGCGGCCGGAGTCGACGTCGTGCACGCGATGACGCTCACCGGTGGCGCCGAGGCCATCGGCGTGGTCCGCGCGGCCCGCTCCGCCGGTGTTCCCGTCGGGATCTCGTTCACTGTGGAGACCGACGGGCGCCTACCCGACGGCACTCCCCTCGGCGCCGCGATCGCGCAGGTCGACGCCGCGGCGGCGCCGGACTGGTACGGCGTCAACTGCGCCCACCCGACGCACGTCACCCCGGGCCTGGACGGCGGCGCCTGGCAGGAGCGGATCCGAATCTTCCGCCCGAACGCCTCCACCATGACGCACACCGAACTCGACGCCATGGAGGTCCTCGACACCGGCGACCGACCACTGCTGCAGTCCTCGACGGCGGCGCTGCTGGCCACGCTCCCGTCGGTCACCACGCTCGGCGGTTGCTGCGGCACCGACTCCTCGCACGTCGCCCAACTGTGGGGCGTGCAGCCGCGCGGTTGATCCGGGGACAATGGGCGGCGTGAACCTCCCGGTGCAGTACTACCAGGGCCGTAACGGCGCGACGTTGGCGTTCCGGGAGGTGGGCGAGGGACGGCCGCTCGTCCTGATCCATGGATTCTTCTCAAACGCGACGGTGAACTGGATCAAGTACGGGCACGCCGCCGCGCTCGCCGATCGCGGATTCCGCGTGGTGATGCCGGACCTGCGGGCTCACGGGGACAGCGCGAAGCCGCACGAGGCGTCGGCCTACCACCCCGACGTCCTCGCCGAGGACGGCGAGGCGCTGCTCGAACATCTCGGTCTGACCGACTACGACCTCGGCGGGTACTCCCTGGGCGCACGGACGGTCGTCCGGATGCTCGTGCGGGGCGCACGGCCGCGCCGGGCGATTCTCGCCGGCATGGGGTTGGACGGAATGCTGCGTCCGCGGGAGAACCGCGAGCACTTCGTCCGCGTCCTCACGACGACCGAGAAGTTCGAGCACGGCTCCCCGGAGTTCCTCACCCAAGCCTTCCTGCGCACCACCGGTGGTGATCCGCTGGCGCTGATCCACCTCGTCGACACGCAGGTCGACAGCACCCTCGAGGACCTCGCGGCGATCGGTGTCCCCACCGCCGTTCTCCTCGGCACCGAGGACGACAACGGGCCGGGGCCGGGCCTGGCCGACGCCCTCGGCGAGGGCTACTTCCTGTCGATCCCGGGGTCCCACATGGGCGCGGTCACCCGGCCCGAGCTCGCCACCGCGATCGGCGACTTCCTCACGGACTGACCGCTGAGAAGACGCCGTCGGTCACCACCAGCGCGAGCCGTAGACCACCTGGTGGGGGGACTTGCCGGCGCGGGCGTCGGCGAAGAGCTGCTCGAAGCCGGCCGTCGTCATCCCGGAGATCTGCCCGACCGCGACGGGACCCTGCAGGGAGGTGTGAATGGCGAAGCTGTCGGTCGTGACGTGCACGAGCTGACCGGTGATGACGTTGAGCACGGCCTCGTCGAAGTCCTCGATCAGGAGGTTCGAGCCGACGTCGCAGGCGTCGCACTCGCATTGCGGCAGGATCCCGACGATCACGGCCGGATCCCCGGCGCCGACGACCACGCGGGCCTCGGGCTCACCCATCAGCCAGCAGAAGGCGAACAGCAACGGGACGGCGCTCTCCCGCTTGGGCTGGAGTCGGACCACGCGAATGGCGGGGCCGGCTTCCAGGACCTCGCGCCACAGGTCGTCGGACGGCTCCACCGGTACGGCCTCGGCGAGGCCGGTCTGGGTGAGCGCGGCGATCCAGGCTTCAGCGCGGGCGGCGATGATCCGGAACTTGCCCGGATCCTCGCAGTTCTCGAAGTCGATCTCCCGGGGCGGCTCGTCGTTGGGGCGCGGATCCGCCCAGGCCGGGGTCGTCAGGCTGGTGATCTTGAATGCGTCGCGCGTGGCCGCGCGTAGAACTGAGGAATCCACGGCGCTGACCTTACGTCGACCGCGCCTGGAATGCGCGGAGGGTAACGCCGAGCGGGCGATCAGCGCGGCAGGCGGCCCAGCGTGAAGAATTCCGGGTTGGGCTCGATCGCGCCCAGATGCGCCAGCCGGTTCGACATCGCGAACAGGGCGGTGATGGCGCCGATCTGCCAGATCTCGTCGTCGCTGAGTCCCGCCGCCCGGGCCAGGTCGAGGTCCTCGGCCGTGAGGTGGTCCGAGGCAGTGGCGACCATCAGCGCGAGATCGACGATGGCCCGCTGACGCGGGGTCAGCGTCACCGTGTACGGGTTGATCGCGACGCGGTCGGCGATCTCGGTGTCCTTGGCTCGGATCCGCAGGATCGCGCCGTGGGAGACCACGCAGTAGGTGCAGTTGTTCGCCGCCGAGGTCGCGACGACGATCAGCTCGCGCTCCGCACGGCTGAGTCCTTCGTCGGAGTCCATCAGCGCGTCGTGGTAGTCCATGAACGCGCGCAGCTCGCGCGGCCGCGTGCCCAGCGCGCGGAAGACGTTCGGCACGAATCCGGACTTCTCGGCGATCGGCGCGAGGCGCTCCCGGAGGTCCTCGGGGAGGTCTTCCATCTCGACGTGCCCGAACCTGCTGATCTGCTCACCCATGTGCCCGGACGTTACGCGATGATCCGCCGAGCCCGACGCTGGCGCCGGCAGCGGGTCGCCTGCCACAGTTGCCGGCATCTGCCGGCTGAGACACGGAGGGCCCGGACATGGACTCCGTCGCGGCCACGCGCCGCTCGTTGCATGCGATTGCCGAGCAGATCCTCGCCGGGCCCCAGTACCGCTGCAGCGGGACGATCCGGTTGCGGGTCACCGCCGACGGATTCGCCACGGTCGCCGAGCCCGCGCTGCGCGTGACGGCCACGTCGCTCGTCGCCGGGGATCGGCAGGTCGACCTGGACGGCGCGACCGTGACCGCACTGGCCGCCGCGGTCGAGGTCGAGCCGAGCGCCGCCGCGGGACTCTATGCGGACTACACCGACGTGAGCCCGGACGAGCCGTTGCCCGTCGACGCCCACCTCGCCGAACACCTGTTCGCCACGCTGCGCCGCGGCGACGCCGCCTTGCGGCGGCTGGCTCCCGGGGCGGCACCGGTCCTGTGGCCGGAGCACTTCGATCTCGCGCTCACCCTCGACGAGGTGAACTACGGCGTCTCGCTCGGCGACGCCTTCGTGCACGAGCCGTACGCCTATGTCGGGCCCTGGACGCCTCGGATCGGCGAGTTCTGGAACGCACCGTTCGGCGCGGCCCATCCATTGCGTGCCCTGCCCGGCGACGCCCTTTCCCGGTTCCTCGCCGACGGCCGGCGACTGGCACACGCCTGAAGCGGCACGATTCCCGTTCGAGTTTGCGACAATTCCGCGCATGCGACGGTTGATGGCAGCAGCGGTCTCGGTACTGGTGCTCGCACCCCTCGCGCCGACGAACCCGGTCTCGGCGCGCGCGCTCTCAGCGCAACCGGCGGCTCCCGGGAGTCCGGCCGTCGGCGCAGCCTGGGAGTCCTGCCGCATCACCCTCGGCGGCGTTTCCGTCAAGGTGAACCGGTCCGACCGCACCCGCACGATCGTGAAGCAGACGAGCCGGCAGCGCGCGCGGCTCACCTTCTGGGTGCGCAACGAGAGCCCGTGCGGGTTCACCAAGGTCCTCGGAGCCCGGGCCTGGCTCGGCGCCAACGGACTCGCCGACGGCCGGACCCGTCGCCAGGGCACGCTGACCACGCCGGCCGGCACCTACACGATGACCGAGACCTTCGGCATCGCACCGAATCCCGGGACCGCGCTGCCGTACCACCAGGTCATCCGCGGCGACTGGTGGGTGCAGGACAACAACTCGAAGTACTACAACACCCTGCGCAACCAGCGTCTGGGCGGCTTCCGGCCGACGACCCGCGGCGCCGACGGGTCGGAACGACTTCTCGACTACGGCCGCCAGTACGCCCACGTCGTGGTTCTCAACTTCAACCGCGCCCCGGACCGCCAGGTCCGCAAGCGCGGCTCCGGGATCTTCCTCCACGTCAACAGCGACAAGGGAGCGACCGCCGGGTGCGTCTCGATTCCCAGGCCGAAGTTGATCGAGCTGATGTCCTACCTCCAATCCGGCGACCGGATCACGATCGCCCGGTAGCCGCGTCAACCCGGGGTTGTCGATTTTACCTGCCCACCCCTGGCTCAAGCTGTCCTGTCAACCTAGGGTTGACCCTATGACGAAGCCGACCAAGCTGAACCCGCCCGTCCGACTGGACGAGCTCATCGCCGCGATCAAGACCGTGCACGAGCACCCGCTGGAGCAGCTCACCGACGCGGTGCTGGCGGCTCAGACGCTGGAAGAAACCGCCGACCACCTGATCGGCCACTTCGTGGATCAGGCTCGCCGCTCCGGTGCGTCCTGGAAGGAGATCGGCGAGGCGATGGGCGTCTCGAAGCAGGCGGCCCAGAAGCGGTTCGTCCCGAAGGAGCCGAACACCCCGTCGGACATGGACCCCAACGCCGGGTTCGCGAAGTTCACCCCGCGGGCCCGCAACGTCGTGGTGTCGGCGCAGAACGAGGCGCGGACCGCGAAGAACGCGGAGATCACGACGGCCCACCTGGTGCTGGGTCTGCTGTCCGAGCCGGAGAGCCTGGCGATGATGGCGATGAAGGTCTACGGCGCGGACGCCGCGTCCGTCCGGGCCGCGGCCACCGCGGCGCTCCCGCCGGCGGTGGACCCGAGCCCGGAGCTCGTGCCCTTCGACGCCGAGACCAAGAAGGCGCTGGAGCTGACCTTCCGGGAGGCACTGCGCCTGGGCCACAACTACATCGGGACCGAGCACCTCCTGCTGGCTCTGTTGGAGAGCGAGAACGGCGCGGGAGTCCTGTCCGGGTTGGGCCTGGAGAAGGAACGCATCGAGACCGACCTGGTGGCCATGCTCGAGTCGCTGACGGGCAAGCAGAACTCCGCTTGACCCGATTCGACCCGGTTCGCCGGCGCTGAGGTCACGAATCGGCAGCGGCCCGGAGAGCGCGGTGAACGAAATGCGCCCCGGTCGCGTCCTCGTGCCAGAGAGGCGAATAGCGTCTTCGATGGGCGCGCGCGCTAACTGGAGGGGACCACTCACGATGGCAAGAAAGCGGATGGTCGCGGCGGCAGCCGGCGCAAGCCTGCTGTTGATGCTCGGCGGCTGCGGTGGGGACGACAACAAGGTGGCCGAGGACTCCTCGGGTGCGGCCGGTGGGACGAGCCTGGCCGGATCCGCGGACGCGGGGCGCAACGACACCCCCGACACCCCGCTGGGCGACGCCACCCCCGGCGATCCGGGCTCCGAGGAGCCGGCGCCGGAGCGGGTCGAGCCCCGGGCCGGGATGGCCAATACGCACCCGGTGCAGTGGGACTCGGTCGAGGTGCTCGACCAGCGCACCCTCCGGATCACCTTCTACGGCGGTGTCGAGCCGTGCGACGTGCTCGACTCGGTGAAGGTCACGTACGACGCGGACGCGGTCAAGGTGAGCCTGTTCTCCGGATCCGACCCGGCGGAGCCGGACGCGGTCTGCATCGAGATCGCCAAGCTCAAGGTGGTCGAGGTCGAACTGACCGAGGACCTGGGCAACCGCGCGGTCCACGACGGCAACGAGGCCCCCCGGGGCGGCAAGAGCTCGGGAACGACCGACTCCGGCGCCGCGGCCGGCAAGATCCGCGGCGACGCTCCGGCGGTCGCCCTCACCCCGAAGCCGGGCCAGGCAGGGGTCTCCGCGATCACCTGGGACCGGTTCGAGATGGTCGATTCTGACACGGTGCGGATCTACTTCATGTCCGGCGTCGAGCCGTGCTCGGTGCTCGACAGCGTGAAGGTGGTCTACGCGAAGGAGGTCATCCGGATCGCCGTCCTGATGGGCAGCGACCCGAAGCAGCCCGATGCCGCCTGCCCCGCCCTGGCTCGCTTCGCCTACACCGATGTCGACCTGAAGGAGCCTGTCGGCGATCGCGAGATCGTGGACGACCAGCAGACGGACTGATCTGAGGGCGTAATGAGGACTCGTACCGGCGCTGCGCCCAATTCGGGTCCAGCGCGGTTGCGCGAGCCTTGACCCGTTCGGCCAGCCTGCCGGTGGTCAATCTGCCCGCACCGCCAGGCGCGCACTGCGGAAGAAGCTGGTCACAGATCGCCAGCGCAGAACTGTCCGCCAGGTCCGCCGTCAGCTCGGCCAGGATCCGAGCCCGCGGCTCGTCCCACTGCCCGGCTGCCATTGCCGCGTGCAGGCACGGCAATCGGTGCACGATCACCGCGGCCTGCTCGACCAACAGCCCCGCCGCTCGGCGGGTCAAACCCAGTGCAGCGCGGTTCTCGTCGACGGCGAACTCATCCGGACCGTGGGTGCGGAGATCGCTGTCCGGCGCCAGGGAGGTAACCACGTCCCACACCGCCGCGATCCCTTCCATGTCCTTGAACCTAGACCGTTCCACCGACAGTCGGGATCGGTCAGGGTGCGCCTGCCGGCACGAAGAATTCCGTATCTCAACGGGGATCTGACGTAACGTCATATAGATCTCATCCGCGACGCGGGAGCGCATCTGTGACTGCCCGGAGCTTCACCTCCAGGGTGCAAATACGCGCGTGGTGCGCCCATCGGCACACGCCCAGCCTGTCGATCCTGGTGCTCTCCCAGCACGTCGAGCACCTCTACGCGCGGGAGCACGAGGTCCTCGGGCTGATGGCCGAGGGCCGCTCCAACGCGGCGATCGGGGCCACGATGGTCGTCGGGACGACAGCCGCCGGGTCCTGGCCGTGATCGCCTACCTCGACCGGACCTGACGCTCCCCCAGGACGGCGTCGAGGTCCTCGGTCGGCCAGGTGAGATGGGCCGCGAGGAGCACGAAGAGCCCGAAGGTCCCGGCGACGAACACCGCGTCGGCCGGGGTGAAGGCGTCGGCCGCCCAGCCGGCCAGGACGAACGAGACCACGACGGCGGCGTTGAATCCCGCCGCCGCGAGCCCCCCGACCGCGCCGCGTCGTTCCGCCGGCGTGACGAGCGTGACCACCACCATCAGGGGCAGCAGGAAGGCCTGGCAGACCCCGGCGGTGAACCAGAGCGCGAGCGTCGGATACACGCCGAGGTCCAGCCCGGTCAGCAGCAGCGGGACGCACCCGGCGGCGAGCAGCGGACGGATCATGTGGACCGCGACCACCGGCGGGTAACGCGCGATCAGCCAGGCACCGAGTGCCGCGCCGGCGGGGAGGGCGGCGATCAGTGCTCCACCCATCCGCTCGGAGTCGTGCTCGACGGCGTAGGCCAGCGCGACCGCCTCCGGGGCGATCAGGACTCCCCCGGCCGCCCACCCGAGCGGAATGAACACGCGGCGCACCGGGTCACCGGCCACCGCGCGGATCGCCATCCGGATGTCCGGGCCGCGTGGCGCACCGGCGAGCGCCGCCGGCCGGTGCTTCACCCCGATGAGCAGGATCCCCGCCGAGACGAGATAGCTGACGACGTCGAGCCACAGCGCGAGCTGCGCCGAGGCTCCGTAGGCGACCAACCCGCCGAGTGCGAGGCCGACGGTCTGGTTCAACTGGAAGAACACGCGGGAGATCCCCGCGCCGGCGTGAAAGTCCGCGGGCTCGGGCAGCACGTCGGGAACGAGCGCGGAGCGGGCCGCGTCGAAGGGCGCGCTGAAGAGCTCGGCGAACAGCAGCATCGCCGTCAACGACCACAGCGGTGCCTCGGTCGCGACGGCCAGGGCGAGCACCGCGACCACCACGGCCCGCGCGAGGTCGCACCAGATCATCAGGGCGCGCCGCGGCAGGCGGTCGGCCAACGGGCCGAGCAGGACCGACCCGGCGATCCCGGGCAGGTAGCTGACGACGAACGCCAGCGCCGAGTACAGCGCGCTGCCGGAGCGCTCGAGGATGATCCCCGCCACGGCGACCCGGGCGAACTGGTCACCGACCTCGCCGGTGATCTGCGCCGCGATCAGGGCGCGGAACTCCCCGTGCCGCCACGGCCGCCCGCGCGCCGCTTCGTGAGGAGTGCCCAGCCTGCCGGGAAGTTCGCCCCCGGTCACTCGTAGAACACCCGCTCGACCACACTGCGGGCGCGCCGGGTGAGCCGCCGGTAGTCGTCGAGCATCCGGCCGGTCTCGTCGGCCGGATAGCCGAGCACGCGGGCGACGGAGGATTGCTCACGGCCGCCGGTGGGCGGGCTGTCCGCGGGCCGGCCGCGGACCAGCATGATCGCGTTGCGGATCCGGGTGGCCATCTTCCACGCCGCCGCCAGCACGGCAACGTCCTCGGCAGCGATCAGGCGGTTCTCACGCGCCGCCGCCAGGGCGTCGAGGGTGCGGGTGGTCCGCAGGGCCTCGAACTGCGCGCCGTGACGCAATTGGAGCAACTGGGCGACCCATTCGACGTCGGCCAGGCCGCCCCGACCGAGCTTGGTGTGAATCGACGGATCGGCGCCTCGTGGCAACCGTTCGGACTCGATCCGGGCCTTGATCCGGCGGATCTCACGGATCTGATCCTCTGTCAGCCCGCCCGCCGGATAGCGGAGCGGGTCGATCAGCGTGGCGAACCGCTGTCCGATCTCGACGTCACCGGCGACGAATTCCGCCCGCAGCAACGCCTGGCTCTCCCACCCGCTGGACCAGCGTGCGTAGTACTGCTCGTAGGACTGCAGGGAGCGCACCAGTGGACCGTTGCGGCCCTCCGGGCGCAGATCCGCGTCGACCTCCAACGGCGGCTCGGGGGCCTGCATCTTCAGCATCCGACGCATCTCGTTGGCGATCTTGTGCGCGGCGTCGGTGGCGACCTTGTCCTCGACGAAGGGCATTGCTTCGTGCACGAAGACGACGTCGGCGTCGGAGGAGTAGCCGATCTCATGGCCGCCGAGTCGACCCATCGCGATCACGGCCATCCGCACGACCGGGTCACTGTCGCCGACGACGGCCGACGTCGCGGCCGCGAGCGCTCCCGAGAGGGTTGCGGCCACCACGGAACTGAGGGCCTCACACACCTCGGCCACGTCGAGCAGGCCGAGCGCGTCCGCGGCGGCGATCCGGAAGAGTTCCCGGCGGCGGATCCCCCGGACGCCAATGGCGCCGGCCTCGGGATTCTGCGCTCGCGCGACTGCGGCAGCGGCCTCGCTCAACAGCACCCCGCGGTCGCGAGGCTTCAGGTCGGCGTCGTCCGCGAGCATCTGAATGCCCTCGGGCGCGCGTTGCAGGAGTTCGGAGGCGAACCGGGTCGAGGCGAGCAGGTGCGCCAGTCGCTCGGCGGCCATTCCCTCGTCGCGCAGCAGCCGCAGGTACCACGGTGTCGAGCCCAGGGCGTCGGATACCTGACGGAAGGTCAGCAAGCCGGCATCGGGATCCGGCGCATCCGCGAACCAGCCGAGCATGGCGGGCAGCAGTTGCCGCTGAATCGACGCGCGGCGGCTCAGCCCGGACGTCAGCGCCTCCAGGTGGCGCAACGCACCACCCGGGTCGGCGTAGCCCAAGGCGGAGAGCCGCTCGCGGGCCGCTTCGGTGGTGAGCCGGGTCTGGTCCTCCGGCAACCGGGAGACCGCCATCAGCAGTGGGCGGTAGAAAAGCTTCTCGTGGAGGCGGCGAACCTCCTGCGCGTGCTTGCGCCAGGCCGCCGTCAGCTCCACCTTCGGGTCGCCGCGCAGCCCCATCGCCCGGCCCAGGCGGCGCATGTCGGCGTCGCCCTCCGGGAGCACGTGCGTGCGCCAGAGCTTGTAGAGCTGGATGCGGTGCTCGAGCGTGCGCAGGAAGCGGTAGGCGTCGTCGAGCCGGGCGGCGTCGTCACGCCCGACGTACCCACCCTGCGACAGCGCGGCCAGGGCCGACAGCGTTGTGCCGCTGTGCAGGGCGTCGTCCGCGCGGCCGTGCACCATCTGCAGCAACTGGACGGAGAACTCCACATCGCGCAGACCGCCGGGCCCGAGCTTGATCTGCCGCGCGGCCTCGGCGGGGCTCATCGTCGCCTCGACGCGCTTGCGCATCGTCTGCACGTCGACGACGAAGTTGTCCCGGTTGGCGGCCTTCCACACCATCGGCGACAGGGTTTCCAGGTAGGCCTTGCCGAGGGCGCGGTCGCCGGCGACCGGCCGTGCCTTGAGCAGTGCCTGGAACTCCCAGGTCTTCGCCCAGCGCTCGTAGTAGGCGACGTGGCTGTTCAACGTCCGCACCAGCGGACCCTGCTTGCCCTCCGGACGCAGGGCGGCGTCCACGGGCCAGATCGTGCCCTCGGCCGTCGCCTCCGAACACGCCTTCATCATCGCCGCGGCGAGCAGGGTGGCCGTGCGCAACGCCGCCGACTCGTCGGGCTCGGTGCCGTCGTCGGACTCGCGCGGCTCCGCGACGAACACCACGTCGACGTCGCTGACGTAATTCAGCTCGCGGCCGCCGCACTTGCCCATCCCGATGACGGCCAGGCGGCACCGCGCCGCATCCGGCGGGAGGTCGGCCCGCGCGATCGCCAGCCCCGCCTCCAGCGTCGCCGCCGCGAGGTCGGCCAACTCCGCGGAGACCGCCTCCAGGTCGGCCCCGCCGGTCAGGTCACGCGCCGCGAGGCGCAGCAGCCAGCGCCGGTATTCGATCCGGAGCCGGTCGTAGGTGGTCTCGCCGGCGTCGTCGGCCACGGGCTCGGCCTCGTCGGGGTTCGCACCGACGGCCTCGAGCATCGCCGCGCGCAGGAAGTAGGGCGTGTCCGGCGCCCCGTCGTCCTGCTCGAGCAGCTTCCAGTCCCCGGGGTGGCGCAGCAGGTACTCGCCGAGGGCCTGCGAAGCACCGAGCACGGCCACCAGGCGGCGGCGGAAGACCTCGGAGCGCTCGAGGGCGACTCGCAGTTCCTTCGCGTCGGCGACCTCAGCCAGGGCCGTGAGCGACGCCAGGGCGAGGTCGGGATCGCCGGCGTCCGCGAACGCGGCGAGGAGGTCCGGGCCGGACGCGAGATCGAGCTCGGGCAGCGCGATCCGACGGACCGCTTCCTCCCGATCCTGGAACCCCATCCGGGCCAGCAGCGCATCCGTCGTCGCCGTCCGGGATCGGAACGGTTCGGGCGCGCTCACGGGTCACAACCTATTCCGCGAAGGCCACCGCGGCGCCGCGGTAGGGAATGCTGTGGTTGTGGAGTTGCAGGTGCATGCGCGGGTGGTGCTCGGCGTCCTCTGCGTCGAGGGCGCGGCGCACGGCTTCGCCCTGGCCCGGAAGCTGTCGCCGGAGGCCGAGCTGGGACGGGCCTGGTCGGTCTCCCGGCCCCAGGTCTACCGCGCCATCGAACAGCTGGCCGAGGCCGGCTTCGCCAAGGCCGGCGAGGTGGAAACGGGCTCGCGAGGCCCCGGTCGCACGCCCTTCCAGGTCACGCCGCTCGGGACCGCAGCCGCGCAGGAATGGCTCGACCTGCCGGTCGACCACCTCCGGGATGCCCGGTCCGAATTGCTCATCAAGCTCATGCTGCGCGACCGGATGGGCTTGCCCCGCTCCCCCTTCATCGACGACCAGCACCAGGTCTTCGTCGATCTCACCGAGGCGTTGGGGAAGCGCTCGGACGCCGACCCGGCGGATCTGGTCGCCCTCTGGCGGGCCGAAATGGCCCGCGGCGTGCTGGCGGCGATCCAGCGACTGCGGGCGGGCTGAGCGCGTCCGGTCGCCCGACGGGACCCGGACATGACGCAGGCCCCGGAGGGAACCGCCCGATTTCCCCTGGGGCCTGCGTGAAGAGAACGCTCTTGTCAGTAGTTGCACTGTAACCACTCGCTAGTCACGGTGCAACTACCAATCTCGCCCGGCGGTATCCGCCCAGGTCAGAGCACCGGCAGGTAGCGGTCCAGCTCGAACGGGGTCACCTGCATCCGGTACTCCTCCCACTCGCGGCGCTTGTTGCGCAGGAAGAAGTCGAAGACGTGCTCGCCGAGCGTCTCGGCCGCGAGCTCGCTGCGCTCCATCAGGGCGATCGCCTCGGCCAGGTTCTGCGGCAGCGGGTCGATCCCCAGCGCGCGACGCTCGGACGGGGACAGCGACCACACGTCGTCCTCGGCACCCGGCGGCAGCTCGTAGCCCTCGTCGATGCCCTTCAGGCCGGCGGCGAGGAGCAGCGCGTAGGTCAGGTAGGGGTTGCACGCCGAGTCGATCGAGCGGACCTCGACGCGGGTGGACTGGCCCTTGGTCGGCTTGTACATCGGCACCCGGACCAGCGCCGAGCGGTTGTTGTGGCCCCAGCAGATGTAGGACGGGGCCTCGCCGCCGCCCCAGAGCCGCTTGTAGGAGTTCACCCACTGGTTGGTGACCGCGGTGATCTCGGCCGAGTGCTTGAGCAGACCGGCGATGAAGGCCCGGCCGACCTTCGAGAGCTGGTACTCCGCTCCCGCCTCGTAGAAGGCGTTGCGGTCGCCCTCGAACAGCGAGAGGTGGGTGTGCATCGCCGAACCGGGGTGCTCGGTGAACGGCTTGGGCATGAACGAGGCGAACACGCCCTGCTCCAGGCCGACCTCCTTCATCACCATGCGGAAGGTCATGACGTTGTCGGCCGTGGAGAGCGCGTCCGCGTAGCGCAGGTCGATCTCCTGCTGGCCCGGACCGCCCTCGTGGTGGCTGAACTCCACCGAGATGCCCATCGACTCCAGCATCGTGATGGCGTGCCGGCGGAAGTCGTGCCCCGCGCCGTGGATCGTGTGGTCGAAGTAGCCGCCGTGGTCGATCGGCGACGGCCGCACGCCCGGGCTGGGGTGCTGATCGAAGAGGTAGAACTCGATCTCGGGGTGCGTGTAGAAGGTGAACCCCTGGTCCGAGGCGCGGGCCAGGGTCCGCTTGAGCACGTAACGCGGGTCGGCGAAGCTGGGCGTGCCGTCGGTCTGCAGGATGTCGCAGAACATGCGGGCCGTACCCGGGGCCTCGGCGCGCCAGGGCAGCACCTGGAAGGTGGCCGGGTCCGGCTTGGCGAGCATGTCCGACTCGTGGACGCGCGCGAAGCCCTCGATCGCGGAGCCGTCGAAGCCGATCCCCTCCGCAAAGGCCGATTCCAGCTCGGCCGGCGCGATGGCGACGGACTTGAGGAAGCCCAGCACATCGGTGAACCACAGCCGGACGAAGCGCAGGTCGCGTTCTTCGAGGGTGCGCAACACGAATTCGGTCTGCTTGTCCATGCGGCCCATTCTCACGGATGACGATCCCTGACGTGCAGCCTGTACGGCCGGTGTTTCGTCGCGGTTACGTGGGCCGGTCAGGAGGGTGGCACCCTGGAGTGATCAAGACGCACCGATATCTGGCCCTGGGTGCGACGACCGTGATGGGTTTCGTCGCGCTCGGCCTCGCGCTGCCCGACAACACCCCGGACCCCCGTCTCAAGCTCGATCCGGCCGACCGGACCGAGGCCCCGCTGACCGATCCGCTGTCGGCGACCGCGCCCTGGCGGAATTTCCCGGTCGCCGCGGAGCCCCGTCCGCTGGTCGTGTTCGACCCGGTGAGCATGCCCTCCTCGGCGCAGGGCGGACCGGACGGACTGCGCGGCCGCTGGATCCTTCCGAACCAGCTCACGACCAGCCCGCCCCGGCTCGACGCGTATCCGATCCTGTCCGCCGAGGAGGCCCTGGCGGCGCTGCGGCGCACGATGCTCGGCGGCACGCCCGAGGCCACCACGCCGGACCCCGAGGCCGAACCGGTCCGGATCAGCGAGGTGCGCCTGACCCGTCGCACGTTCGACACCGACCGGGGCCGGCTCACGCTGCCGGTCTGGACGGTCTCCTTCGGCCAGCGGATCAGCGCTCCGGCCATGGTCCTCGCCGTTCGCGGCGACGGCGTGTACCGCTCCCCCGTGCCGACCGACGCCGACGGGGACGTGACGATCAGCCCGGACGGGCGCCGGCTGACCTACTCCTTCCTCGGCGCGGCACCCGG
Source organism: uncultured Actinomycetota bacterium (assembly GCA_963756785.1). GTDB lineage: Bacteria > Actinomycetota > Actinomycetes > Sporichthyales > Sporichthyaceae > Sporichthya. The sequence goes on along the minus strand of CAVWPF010000007.1, from coordinate 55,777 downwards.
GGAGGGCAACTGCCGCGCGGACTACACACCGGTGTTCACCGAGACCGCGACAGCGGTGGCGATCGGGGCCGTGGAGCGCCCCAAGGGGCACAACCGCAACGGAACGTGCCGGCCCGCGTCCCACCGGCGGTCGGTGTCGGTCGTGCTGACTGCACCACTGTCCAACCGCGTCGTCGTGACGTGGGCTTACGGAGCGCCGCTCGCGGTGCGTCCGGACGGCACCTACCGGTGGTACCGGGTGACCCAGGACGACTGACCGGGCCGCCTACGCTGCTGGACATGCCGCAGCTTCGACTCGCTCTCTGCCAGGTCAATGTGACGGTCGGCGCGATCGCCGCCAACACCGAGATCGTCGTGACCCGTGCCCACGAGGCGGCACAGGCCGGGGCGCACCTGGTCGCGTTCCCCGAAATGGTCCTGACCGGCTACCCGGTGGAGGACCTGGCCCTGCGTCGGTCGTTCCAGGCCGCCTCGCGCGCGGCACTGGACGGGCTGGCGACGCGGTTGCTCGACGAGGGCCTCGGCGAGGTCGCGGTCGTCGTCGGCTACCTCGACATCGACCCCGCCGCCCGGCCGCAACTCGGCCGGCCGGCCGGGGCCCCGGAGAACGCCCTCGCGGTGCTGCACGGCGGCCGCGTGGCCGCCCGCTCGGCCAAGCACCACCTGCCCAACTACGGCGTCTTCGACGAGTTCCGGTACTTCGTGCCGGGCAACGTCCTCCCGGTGGTCCGCCTGCACGGCATCGACATCGCCTTCGCGATCTGCGAGGACCTCTGGCAGGACGGTGGGCCGGTCGCGGCCGCGGGCGGCGCCGGCGTCGGGCTGCTCGTCGTGATCAACGGATCGCCGTACGAGCTGAACAAGGACGACACCCGGCTGGAGCTGTGTGCCCGGCGGGCAGCGGAGGCCGGAGCGACCTTGGCCTACGTCAATCTCGTCGGCGGGCAGGACGAGCTGGTCTTCGACGGCGACTCCCTCGTGGTCTCGCCCAGCGGTCAGACGCTCGCGCGGGCGCCCCAGTTCGCCGAGGCGGTCCTCGTCGTCGACCTGGACCTGCCGGCCGCCGCGCCCGAGCCGGTGGACCTCGGTGCCGGCGACGTGACCGTGGAGCGGACGTTGATCTCGGCCGAACCACTGCCGGAATGGGAGGTGGTTCCGTACGCCTTCGAGCCCCGGATGGCGTCGGAGGCCGAGGTCTACGCCGCCTTGGTGACCGCGCTCCGCGACTACGTCCGCAAGAACGGGTTCCGCTCGGTGATCCTCGGGCTGTCCGGCGGGATCGACTCGGCGCTCGTGGCGGCGATCGCCTGCGACGCGATCGGGGCCGCGAACGTCCACGGCGTCTCGATGCCGTCGTCGTACTCCTCCGAGCACTCCCGCTCCGACGCGGACGACCTGGCCGCGCGCACCGGCTGTCAGTACCGCTCGGTGCCGATCGCGCCGATGGTCGATGCCTATCAGGATGCGCTCAAGCTGAGCGGCCTGGCCGAGGAGAACCTGCAGGCGCGCGTACGCGGGACCACCTTGATGGGCCTGTCCAACGCCGAGGGACACCTCGTGCTCGCGACCGGGAACAAGAGCGAGCTGGCCACCGGCTACTCCACGATCTACGGAGACGCCGTCGGCGGATACGCGCCGTTGAAGGACGTGCCGAAGACGATGGTGTGGCGGCTCTCGAGATGGCGCAACGAAGACGCCGAGCGACGCGGCGGAACCCCACCCATCCCGGAGAACTCGATCTCCAAGCCGCCGTCGGCGGAACTGAGGCCGGGTCAGGTCGACACCGATTCACTGCCCGCCTACGAGGTCCTCGACGACCTGCTCGACGACTACATCGAACGCGACGCCTCCGCCGCAGATCTGGTCCGCGCCGGCTTCGACCCGGAACTCGTCGAACGGATCCTGCGGCTCGTCGACGTCGCCGAGTTCAAGCGCCGGCAGTACCCCCCGGGCACCAAGATCTCGCTACGGGCCTTCGGCCGCGACCGTCGCCTGCCGATCACCAACGGCTGGCGGGAGCGGGTTTGACGTTGCGTCAGCGAGAACGCGCGCTTCCGCTGACGTCCGGGTCAATGGGTCGCGCGACGCTTCAGGCCGGCGAGGTCGTGGACGGTGATGTCGGGGCCGCGGTTGGAGATCCAGCCCATCGTCCGCAGTTGGCGCAGGGCCTTGACGACGGCCTCGCGGGACAGCCCGGTCCAGGCGGCGAGGTCGGCCTGGCTCAACGGGGAGTGAATGACGGTGGTCGGGCCGTCGAGGTAGCCGAAGCGATCGGCGAGCTCGACCAGCCGGGCGCACACCCGACCCATCGCGTCGCCGGCACCGAATTCGAGCTGGTGGCGCACCTGCGCGCGCAGCCGCCCGATGGTGTCCAGCAACAGGGCTTCGCGAACCTCGGGATAGCGGTCGAGGAATGCTCGGAACGGCCCGGCCGGGAGCGTCAGCACCTCGACGTCCGAGAGGGCGGTGACGGTCGCGGAACGGGTCTTGCCGTCGATGACCGACCATTCGCCGACCAACGTGCCGGGGCCGAACACATCGAGCACGACGTCGCGTCCGTCGGCGGAGCCGACGACGACCTTCAGGTCACCTTCGAGGACGACGACGGCTTCGTGTGCGACGTCGCCCTCGAGAAACAGGGTCGCGCCGGGCGGGTAGCCGCGACGGGTTCCCATCGCGGTCAGTTCGGCGGCGCGGTCGAACCCGACCCGGGCGAGAAAGCCCCCGGTCGGCATCGGTGCGGTCAGCTGGTCCACACCTTCATTGTGAGCGCGCGAAACCGCCCGGATCGTCGATAACCCGGGCGGTTCGGTGTGAGATATCGCGCCGCCTGCGGCGGGAATCTCCGAGCGGTGTGACGGAGCCGGGACGACAGTGCGTCCCAGCTCACAGAACGGGGTCAGGCCGAGAGCGCCAGGTCCTTCTTCCGCGTCCCCTGCGTCGCAAAGATGCGGCTGCGGACGGCCGGAACGGATTCCAGGAGCGAGGCCAGCTCGAGCGGGTTCAGCACGAGAACCGAGACCTGGCTCGTCGCCGTGACAGTCGCCACACGGGGCTTTCCGTCCAGCAGTGACATCTCACCGAAGACGGCGCCCGGCCGCAGGACCGCGATGGCCTGGTCCTGTACCGAAACCGCCACGCTGCCCTCGATGAGCACGAACGCCTCGCGCCCGCGCTCACCGCGGTGGCAGAGCACCGTGCCCTCCGGCAGGGTGACCTCGGTGCTCAGCGAGGCGATGGTGGCGAGCTGCTTGCGGTCGAGGCCGGCGAACAGGTCGAGGTCGGCGATGGTGTCGATTCGTGCATCACGCTTCGGGAACACGGGTACTCCTTGGCGGGTGGGGCGGGCCTCCCCGATCGGGTTCGGCCCGGGCGCCGGGCTTTGTGGGTCCCGTCGCCGATCTCAGGGTGCCCGCGCAAGCGCCTTCCCGCTGCGCACCCGGCTCCGCTGGCGTGGGTACTTGTACTCACCCGGCCGGAGCTACGCTGGATGCGTCCGGGGACCTCAGTCGGAGGCCTCGAGACAGCCCCCTGAAGGAGTCGAGAATGAGCTCCAACACCCCGTCAGAATCCGCGAAGGAATCGGCCACGGCCGCCGAGACCGCCCCCGTGTACGGCAACCTCCCGCCCGCGAAGCGCATCCGGGTCCCGGCGCTGCACGCGATGAAGGAGCGCGGCGAACGCTGGCCGATGCTCACCGCGTACGACATGTACACCGCCGAGATCTTCGACGCGGCCGGCATCCCGGTCCTGCTCGTCGGCGACAGCGCGGCGAACAACGTCTACGGCTACGAGACGACCGTGCCGGTGACGGTGAACGAACTGCTCCCGCTGGTCCGCTCCGTCGTCACCGCGAGCCGCCGCGCGCTGGTCGTGGGCGACCTGCCTTTCGGGTCCTACCAGGTCTCGCCGCAGCAGGCGCTGGAGACCTCGATCCGGTTCATGAAGGAGGGCGGCGCGCACGCGATCAAGCTCGAGGGCGGCGTCCGGGTGGCGCCGCAGATCCGCGCGATCGTTGACGCCGGGGTGCCGGTGATGGCGCACATCGGGTTCACCCCGCAGAGCGAGCACGGCCTCGGTGGATACCGCGTCCAGGGCCGCGGGGCCGCGGCGGAACAGGTGCTCGCCGACGCGCACGCGGTCCAGGAGGCCGGCGCCTTCGCGGTGGTGCTGGAGATGGTCCCGGCCGAGGTGTCGAAGCAGGTCACGGCCGAGCTGAAGATCCCGACGATCGGCATCGGGGCCGGACCGGACTGCGACGCGCAGGTGCTCGTCTGGCAGGACATGGTGGGGCTCCGCGAGGGCACGCCGCGGTTCGTCAAGCAGTACGCCGACATGCGCGGCGTGCTCACCGAGGCCGCCAAGGCCTACGCCGCCGACGTCGTGGGCGGCACCTTCCCGACCCACGAGCACAGCTACCACTGACCTCAGCGACCACTCCCGCACCCACCAGGGCGTGTCACGCCCTGGTGGGTCAGCTCCACGTGACCCACCAGGGCGTGTCACGCCCTGGTGGGTCAGCTCCAGGTCTCGCCGGGGCGGGCGGCGGCGAGCTGCGCAGTGAGCTCCTCGCGGGCCGTCGCCATCGACGGGCCGTACCAGGTCAGCAGCCGCCCGGAGACCAGGGCGACGTCGAGACCCGGGAACGCCTCCGGCCCGTCCAGCGCCGTGAACACGTACGGCTCGTCAGGCAGGACGACCAGGTCGGCGCCGCGCTGCCGCACCTCGTCCACCGTCGTCTTCGGGTAGCGCTCGGAGGGATCCGCCGGCGGGTCGTCGAAGACGTTGTCGAGGCCCAGTCGGTCGAGCACCGAGGTCGTGAAGGTGTCGGCGCCGGCGACCATCCAGGGCTTGCGCCAGATCGGCACCGCGACCTTCCGGCGGGCCGCGGGCGCCGGGGCGGCCCAGGACGCCTCGGCCGCGGCCAGCCAGTCCGGCCGGCCCAACTCGCAGACGTCGAGCATCGCGGCGAGCGAGGTCAGCGCCGAGTCCACGTCCCGGATGTCGCAGACCCAGACCTGCAGGCCCCGAGCCCGTAACTCGTCGAGGTCGGGCTGCCGGTTCTCCTCGAACGCGGCGAGCACCAGATCGGGCTTCAGCGCCTCAACCGCGTCGAGGTCCGGGTTCTTCGTCCCCCGAACGCGCGCGCACGACAGGTCGGGCGGATGCGTGCACCAGTCGGTGACCCCGACCAGCAGTTCCGGCGCGGTGGCGCCGATCGCCTCGGTCAGCGAGGGCACCAGCGAGACAATTCGACGAGGCGACACCCGACTTAGACTGCCAGCATGTCTCCGAGCTCAGCACTCGCTCCCTCCGTGCTCCCGGGCACCGTCTCCCCGCTCCGGGAAGTGCCGGCGCACATCCCGCGGCCGCCCTACGTGGGCAAACCGGCGCCGGACCGGTTTCACGGCAGCGAGGTCAAGGACGCCGAGACCATCGAGAAGATGCGGATCGCCGGCCGGATCGCCGGGCAGGCGCTCGCCGAGGTCGCCTCCCACATCCGCCCCGGCATTCCCACCGACGAACTCGACCGGATCGGCCACGAGTTCCTCTGCGACCACGACGCCTACCCGTCGACGCTGGGCTACCGGTATTTCCCGAAGTCGCTGTGCACCTCGGTGAACGAGGTCATCTGCCACGGCATCCCGGACTCCCGCGAACTCGTCGACGGCGACATCGTCAACATCGACATCACCGCGTTCATCGGCGGCGTCCACGGCGACACCGACGCCACCTACCCCGTCGGCACCGTCGACGAGGAGTCCGCGCTGCTGATCGAGCGGACCGCCGAGGCGCTGCGCCGGGCGATCAACGCCGTCAAGCCCGGCCGGCCGATCAACGTGATCGGACGGGTCATCGAGTCCTACGCCAAGCGCTTCGGTTACGGCGTGGTCCGTGATTTCACCGGCCACGGCATCGGGACGGCCTTCCACTCCGGGCTGGTCATCCCCCACTACGACACCGAGCACTACGCGACGCTGATGGAACCGGGAATGACCTTCACCATCGAGCCGATGCTGACCCTCGGGACCGAGACCTACGACCTCTGGGACGACGACTGGACCGTCGTCACCCAGGACCGCAGGCGCTCGGCCCAGTTCGAGCACACCCTGCTGGTCACCGACTCCGGCGCCGAGATCTTGACCTTGCCGTAGCGCCGCTGGCGGTGGGCACCAGCCTTGCGAGCCGCCGCGGCCGGATGCGCGCAGATCGATCTCGACGGAGGGAGCTGGTCGCGAAGCGACCGCGACCGTAGGAGAGATCGAGCAAGCGGCAGCCGCCCGCGCCGGCGAGCGCGACGCGCGCGGAGCGCGCCATTTACTCCGACTTCGCCGTCGCGACGCGGCAGTCGGCGGTCTTCAGAGCCTGGGTGGTCTCGGAGTCGACGTAGCCGAAGGCCTCGAGCGGCCGCTCCTCGCCGCCCTTCATCTTGGGCGCGAACATCGTCTGGCTGGCGACGCGGCGGTTCTCCGCGTCGAGGCACTCGATCTGGGCCTCGAAGGACCGGGTGCTGTCCGTCTTGTTGACGAAGAGCAGCGGCAGGCGGCGGGTCTCGGCGCCGACGGCGTCCTGACCGACCTCGAACGCACCGAACTCCACACTGAGGTCCTGCTGGAGCACCAGACCGGTGCCGTCGTCGCCGGCCTTGATCCGGTTGTCCCGGTCGACCTTGATGCCCCAGATGGTGGACGCGACGACCGAGACGACGGCCAGGATGGCGAGGACGCGGCCGATCCGGCAGAAGCGCTGGTCGCGGACGTCCTTGCCCTTGAGCCGGATCCGGGACGCGGGGTCCATGCGAGCGAACTCGCGGGTGGCGAGCACGACGGCAGCAATGGCGAACAGGACGGCGACGTACCGGATCAGCGGGACGACGGAGAGCGCCAGGGCCACGATGCCGAGCACGAGGATCGCGACGGGCATGTCCATGCCCTCGCGGGGAGCGTCCTCGTCCTCATCGTCGTCGTCGAAGGCGTCGTAGCCCTTGTAGCGGTCGTAGCCGCCCTTCGGGGTCGCCTTGCGGTAGGACGGCTTGCGCTTGCGCCCGTACCAGGCGCGGCTCTGCTGCTCAGGCAGCATCCATTCCGGAAGGTCCCGACCGGACTCCGTGGTGTTGCCGTTACTCGACGAGCTACGCATGGCTAGCGCGGTCCTTCCCCCAGACGCACTATCTTCGAACGGTCCCCGCGGTGGTGCACTTCCAGCCTGCTCCCCCCGCGCGCTTCGCGCATGGGGGCTTGGGCCGATTTGACCGAACGGCCGCCGCTCCGTGACCGATCGTAATCCGGGCACGGATGGATTGCTGGCGGTTGATCCACTCGGGGCCGCAACCGGCCCGGCAGAATGTTCGGTCTAGTACGCGCTCGCCTTGACGACCTTGAACGAGGCGCCCGAGAGCTCCTTGGCGATGTCGTTGCCCAGGAGGTTGAACACCCGGATGTTGGCGGTCTTGCCGTTCTCCAGCGTCGGCACGAAGGCGGTGTCGCGGGTGATCTCCTTGCCCTTGGCGTCGAAGGCGGCGATCTCGAAGTCGTAGGACAGGCTCTTGCCGCTGATGTTGGTGACCGTGATCGCGAGCGAGGTCTCCTTGATTCCGGAGCCGTCGAGCTCGGAGAAGACCTTGCCGATCTCGACCTTGGCCTGGCCGGAGAGCACCTGCTCGGTGGTCAGCGCCTGAACGACCTCCGGCGGGGCGGTGTTGACCACCACGGGCGGCTTGCTGCCGACCGCGCTGAAGACGGTCTCGGAGGCCACCATGCCGAACGCGGAGAAGATGGAGAGCGCGATCGCGATCCACGCCGTGTCGCGGCGGGTGCCCTTGCGCTTGGGCGAGCCGAGGGACGTGATGCCCATCAGCAGCGCCGCGGAACCGAAGCCGATCGCCGCCCAGCGCAGCATCGGAACGACGGCGCAGGCCATCGCGAGACCACCCAGATATGCCGCCGTCCGGTCGAGGCGGAACTCCCGCCGCTTCTCGCGGACAGGTGCCTCGGGGCGCGCGTACGGAGACTGCGCCCGGCCGTGCTCCCGAGAAGGGGCGGTGGCGGTCATGGCGGGTCGGTCCTTTCCGGTGTTCGTGGCCCTCACCTCGCTGAGCAGCGGGAGAGCTTGATCATTCGTGTCACTACGACGCAGCTCTGCCCGACCTCGTTCCTCATGAGATCGCACGTCAACACCGGCGCGCCGACCAATGAACAGGTCTTGACCGAACGGCTGATGCCTGCTCCGACGATATGTCCGGTTCGTCCCGAGCCCAACCCGAATGCCCCCGCCGCCAATCGGACCCAACGGGCGACCGAGCGGTCGGGCCGGCTCGAATTCCGGGGGTCCCGGTCCGGGTCAAATCCACGCCTCGCGCCGCCCGATCGACTCGCGGCACCTGTCCAGGTTCATCCGGACGGGCTCAACCGTTCGGTCGATGCCTGGTCAACGAACGGATCAACTTGGACCGGGAGCGAAACCGGACGACCCGGATCGAGGTCTGAGGGCCAACTTCCGCGGGGGGGCCGCGGAAACACCGGCCACAAGGAGCACGACATGAGCGGTCAGAACTGGTTCATCTACCCGGTCGAGAACGGCGTGGAGCTGGTGATCGACAGCACCGACGGGGATGTCTACGACGCCGCGCTCGAGGCCTTCGTCGCCGAGTTCGCCGACTTCAACATCGCGGCCGAGTACTCGATCAACGGCGGCGAGGTTCTCCACTTCGTCCCGGCTCCGATCGACGTCGACGCTCCGGCCCCCGCGCCGAAGTCCGCGGCGGAGACCAACGGCTCCACCTGGGGCTGATCCGCCCGCACGACCCGCGGTGCACCCCGCGGCAGCACGAACCGAGACTTTCGCGACCGGCCGGCGCAGCTTTCCCTGCGACCGGCCGGTCGCGTTTAACCGCCGGCCGCGGGTGTGCGGCAGGCTGACCGCATGACGCCGCTCCGCACCCGCGGCCTGGCCACCGGGCTCGCCGCGACCGTGGCCCTGGCCGGCTTCGGCCTCGGCGTCGGGAGCATCCCGGCGGCGGGCGTCCCGGCGGCGGGCGTCCCGGCGGCGGGCGCACCGGCGGACCGCGCGGCGGTGTCCGAGGTCCGGACACTCGGCATCACGGCGCAGGGACGGGCGATCCAGGCCTTCCGCCTCGGGGACCCCGTCGCGAAGCGGACGGTGGTGCTGATCGGGGTTATGCACGGCAGCGAACGGGCGCCGGGACTGACGCTGAAGACCCTGCGCGACAGCTCCCGGTCGGTGACCGGGGTGAACCTGTGGGTGATTCCGGTCCTCAACCCGGACGGTTCCGCAACCGGCCGACGCACCAACGCGCGCGGCGTCGACCTGAACCGCAACTTCCCCCACACCTGGAGCCGCGCCGTGCGCGGGGCGGGTCAGAGAGCGGGCTCGGAGCGGGAGACCCGCGCCGTGATGCGGTTTCTGGACCGCATCGACCCGGAGGTCGTCATCTCCCTCCATTCACCCTTCGCGGTCGTCGACACCAGCGTGTCCAAGCGCCGCGGCCTGGCCACGGCCCTGAGCCGGGAGCTGAGCCTCCCCCGCCGCAACGTCGACTGCGGCGGGCCCTGCCACGGCACGCTGACCGGCTGGTTCAACGCCAACCACCCGGGCGAGGCGATCACCGTCGAGTTCGGGCGGAGCCCTTCGCGCACCTACCTGCGGGGCACCGCGGTCCGCGGGCTGTTGGCCGCCGTCGGCGCGCGCCTGATCTGAGGCGTCAGGGCGTCCCGGTCGGCGTCGGGCCGCCCGGGGCCGGTCCGCCGGGGAGCGGGCGGCTCGGAGTGGGGGTCGGCGGCGTGGGTGTCGGCGTCACCACCGGGGTGGTCTCGTCCACGGTGAAGCTCAGCGAGTCCGCCACCTTCCGCTGCGAGCGGGATTCGCGGTCCAGTCGCTCGAGCGGGCCACCGACCGAGCGCCGCACCAGCAGCGCGGTGGAGCCGCCGCCGTCGAGATTCACCGCGTTCACGGCTCCGAGATGCAGCAGGTACTCGGCCCACTGGCTCGCGCTGGCGCCCGCCGTGCCCTTGCCGTTCTTCCCCCGGCCGGAGACGGCGGCGACGATGAGGTCCCCGTCCGCGGTCCAGGCCAGGGCCGAGCGCGGCCGCAGCCGGTTGTCCCGGGTGTTGCAACCGGCGAAGCTGGCGCCCCGGCGGACCAGGGCGGAGCTGACGCCGATCAGGCTGCTCGGCGTTCCGAGCGAGGGGCGGCCGGGAACGAAGGGCAGGACCCCTTCCGCAGCTGTGGACAGGCTCACCGCCTCGCCGGGCGTCAGCAGCTTCAGCGCGGCGGACGCCTCGCTCCGGTTCGGCGCGGTCAGGAAGATCTCCCCGCTCTTCGGGCGCTTCTTGGCGCGCTTCTTGCCGCTGAGCACCTTCGTCACCACGCCGTCCGCCAGCACGATCGCGCGGCTGCCGGTCGGGTGGAACGAGTTGCCCCAGGCGTGGGTGTAGGCCGTCACGCCGTCGCTGGACAGCCGCTGCCAGTTGATCGCGCCGAGCGGAATGGTGCCGGAGGCCGAGGAGATCTCGCCGGCGAGCTGGTGCAGCGTCCACTCCGCGGTGCGGCTGTCCTCGTAGAGGGCCAAGCCCTGGTCGGTGAGGCTGTCCGCCTTGCGGATGTCGCCGTCGAGGATCTGCGCGCGGCGCGGGATGGCCGGACCCGAGGGGTCGTACACGCCTCCGTTGAGAACGACCACGGCGTTCGGGTCGGACTTCACCTGCGAGGCCGGCGTGGACGGTTTGCTGAGCGTCGAGGCCGCCACCGCGCGCGGGACCAGCGTCCCCCGCGGGATGTGCACGGCGACGAATCGCTTCGTCCGCTTGCCCTGGAGGCGGTGCTCCCACACCTGCGCGGTGGCGCCACCGGGCAGTTCGAAGGCGCGCTTCGGCGGCTCCAGGACAAGGGTGCTCGGAGTGCGGCACGCCGCCGAGTCCTGCGGAGCGGCCGGCCGGGCCGGGCTCGCCGCTCCCTCGGCAACCAGAACGCCGAGCACCAGAACTGCGGACACGGCCGGCGCCGGCACGCGGCGGAAACGAACATTCACAACGGGACCCCCTCCCCGGGGCCCATCCTTCTTCACCAACCTGGGAGATGGCGAATTTCGAACGCCTCGCCGCGCCGAACCCGGAAAGGACTCAGTCCGTCGTGAACGCGAGCGCATTCGCGACCGCGCGCTGCGCGTCGCGGTCGCCCCGGTCCAGGCGGGTCAGCGGCCCGCCCACCTCGCGCCGGACCAGCAGCGCGGTGGATCCCCCACCGTCCAGGTTCACGGCGGAGACGGCGCCGAGCCGCTGCAGGTACTGACCCCAGCCGTAGGCCGAAGCGCCGCCCATGCGAAGCCCGCCGGCGAGGGCACGGCCGGCGACGGTGACGACCAGCATGTCGCCGTCGGCGGTCCAGGCCAGCGCCGAACGGGGACGCAGCTGGTTGTCCCGCGCACTGCAGGGCGCGGTGACGTGGCCGTAGCGGACCAGCGCGGCGCTGACGCCGATCACAGCCGACGGCTTGTCGAGTGCGGGCCGGTCGGAGTGGTCCTCCCGGACACTGGACACGGCGGTCTCGACGTCCACGCGGTCGCCGATGCGCATCGCCTTCAGCGCCCCGAGGTACTTGCTGCCGTTGCGGACGGTCAGGAACGTCTCGCCGGCGGCCGGGCGACGCATGCCCGCGGCCTTGGCGAGAACCTCGCGGACCCTGCCGCTGCGGACCACGACGGTCCGTGGTCCGGCCGGGTGACGAGCGGCGTTCCAGCTGTGGGTGTAGGCGGTGATGCCCTCCTTGGAGAGCTCCTCCCAGTTGATCGCCGCGACCGGGACGTCGCCCCGGTCGGAGGAGACCAGACCGGTCAACCCGGTGCGGGTGACGACCGCGGACTTCAACCCGTCGTAGATGGCGATCGCGCGGCTGCCCAGGCTGTCCGCCTTGCGCGGCCGCTCCCCGACCTGCACCGCGCCGGTCGGGATCTTGGTGTCGGTGTCGTAGACGCCGCCGTTGATGACGACCACGGCCTTGCCGTGACCGGCGGCCATCTTGGCCGGGGTCGCCAACGAGCCGAGCGCGGCCGAGGGCGTGAGCACCCCCGGGGTCAGCGTGCCCTTCGGGATGCGGACGGCGACGAGGCGCGCCTCGTCCATCGGGTTCGCGCGGGAACCGGTGTCCCAGATCGAGACCGAGGCGCCCCCGGGGAGGCCGAACTCGCGCACCGGGTCGTTGCGCAGCAGACCGCTCGCGGGCCGGCAGCGCTCCGGCACCGCCCGCGACCGTTCCGGGTTGCGCACCTGCGGGGCGGCGAGGGGGCTCGCCACCAGCGCCGGCGCGGGGTCGCGGGAGACGGCCGTCCGCTCCGAGAGTCCGGCGAGCAACGCACCGACCCCCGCGGCGCCGCCCTCCACGTTGAGCTTGGGCAGGGCACGCGTGTGCTCCACGGGAAGGCCGGGCATCAGACCCAGCAATTCCGGCGATGCCGCATCGGACGTTCCCACCGTCGCGGTGGCGTACGCGCCGATGAGCGTCATCGCCGCACCCGCCGCCACCGTCGGGCCACGCGACCCACGGACCTTGCCCATGCGAACCCCCATCCGCATCGGGCTACCGGTGCGCACGGCCGCGCACCGATCCCCTCGCCGCTGAGTGTGGGAACTCGGGGCGTGGCTTCGCGGGCGATGGGGTGTTCCTTGATCAAGTCGTGGCCTGCCGCGGACCGCGGTCCCCCGACGGCTCATCGAACCTGGCAATTAGCTGCAGAACAAGGGATTCGCGACCGTCAGGGCACGGCGAAGGTGAGCGCGTCGGGGACCGACCGCTGGAAGCTCCCCCCGGAGCGGTCGAGCCGGATCAGGGGGCCGCCGACCTTCGTCCGGACCAACAGCGTCGTCGAGGTGCCGCCGTCGAGATTGACCGCGTGCACCGCGCCGAGCTGCTTCATGTACTCGCCCCACTGGTGCGCGGTCGCGCCGCCGGCCGCGGCGTTGGGACGACCGGCCACCGCGGCGACGATCAGGTCTCCCGTCGCGGTCCACATCAAGCCCGAACGCGGTCGGAGCATCTCGTCACGCGAGCCGCAGCCGGCCCGATTCTCGCCGTACCGGACCATGGCGGAACTGACGCCGAGCACGCTGTCCGGTTTCCCCACGCTCGGGCGCTTGTCGAGGAAGGGCAGCACGCCGGACTGCTCGGTCCGGACCGTGACGGCCTCGCCGACGCGCAGGCCGGCGAGCCAGGACGCGAAGCCGCTGCCGTCCCGGGCGGTCAGGAAGGACTCGCCGCTGCCGGGGCGACGCGACCCGGCCTTGCGCCCTGTCACGATCCTGGACACCTCGCCGCTCTTCACCACGACGGTGCGCTTCCCGGCCGGGTGAGCGGAAGCGCCCCAGGACCGGGTGTAGACGCTGATGCCGTTACCGGCCAGGGTCTGCCAGTTCACGGCTCCGACGTCGCGGCTGCCGTGGGCGCCGGACACGACGCTGCCGACCGTTTTGTGCAGGGTCCACTCCGCGGTGCGGGTGCCCTCGTACAGGGCGATGCCCTGGTCGACGCTCCGGGTGCCCTTGCGGACGGCGCCGTCGATGATCTGCGAGCGGACCGGGATCGACGGGCCGCTGGGGTCGAAGACGCCGCCGTTGACGACGACGACCGCGCGGTCGGAGCTCTGCGCCTGGGACTTCGGGGTCGCGGCCTTGCTGAGCGATGACGAGGTGACCGCGCGCGGGATGAGGCTGCCGCGCGGGATCCGCACGGCGACGATGCGCACCTCGTCGAGGTTGCGCTTGCGGTCTCCGGTGTCCCAGATCCGCGCCGTCGCTCCCCCGGGCAACGAGATCGTCGTGTCCGGCGTTGTCCGCAGGATCCCGGTCGCGGCCTTGCAGGAACGTGCATCCGCCGGCGCGGCGGTCAGCACCGCCGTCGGGATCACGAGGGTGGCGGCGAGCGCAGGCAGGGCACTGCGGCGAAGCATCACGACGAGACCTTCGGCCCGTGGCGATCAGATCTGAAGGCTCCGGCGCGGACGGTCACTGCAGATCGAAGGACAGGGCGTCGGTGATCCGACGCTGGTACTCCGAGGCGCCGCAGGTACCCAGCGGCCTGATGGACCGCGACCTTGCCCCCACCCGCAGGGCGTCGAGTTGGTCGGAGGCGGACCCTTCCCCACGGGCCGTCAGATACACGGCGTTCGACGGCGGGGCATGGGCCGCGCCGTGGTCGTCCCCGCCGAGGACGCGGTCACCCGACCGCCGGTTCACCGCCCCGATCGGAATCGTGGCGACACGTGGCAATCGGGACACCGTCGCTCCACTTGTCGCAGACCGAGCCGTTGATCAGCTGAAAACGCGTGCGTGCTCGGCCCCGGGGTAATGCAGCGCGAGCATCACCCTCGCGCCAACCCCGATCCGGAGGTTCCCCATGCCCGCGTCCGACGTCGAGCGCTGCCTGGACTTCGCCATTGCCGCGTTGCGGATGCTGGCGGTCACATCGATCGACGATGACGACGCGACCATCGAGCAGCGCTCCGAGGCGGCGCGAACGGCCGGCGTCGCGCTCGACGAGGCCATTGCGCGCGTCAGCAGTCGCTATGCGCCGGTGTTCGCGCGGCCGGAGTCCGACTGGGACGATGACGAAAGCGTCGACGGCCCGCCCCTCACCCGTCTCAGCGTCGATGTCCGGGCGGCCTTCGACCTTCGCGACGAGGCGGCGTTCCTCGACGCCGCCGCCCGGATGCTGGCCGCGGCCGGAGCGCCCTCGCCGGAGGGCTCCGCCCTCGAGGCTCTGGACGCGCTGGTCGACCGGTTCGGCCTGGACCGCCTGACCGCCGGCGACCCGGTCGCCGGGATCGAGTGCATCGGGGGCGAATGGGGCGTCAGCGCCGAAGAGCCGGGCCCCGATATGCGCATCGTCCGTGGGTTAACGCCGGTGAGCCCTCCCGTCGACGGCGCCGACAGCGTGGGCGACATCGAGCCGCTCAGCAGCGTCCTGCCGTAGCGTCAGGACCGGCGCGGGTCATTCGGTGAGGCCGAGAATCCCGGCCGCGATCTCGGGGCCTCGATGCTCCTCGATGAAGTGCCCGTTTCCCGGGAAGATCCGGGTCGAGGCCGCCAGCTGTGGCAGCGCTTCCTGCCACTGCGCCACGACCTCGGGCTTACCGACGGCGTCCCAGGCACCGAAGAAGCCCAGCACCGGGATCGGGCGTCCCGCCCGACCCCAGACGGCGGGCACGCTCTGCTGGATCCGGGTGTAGAACTCGTGGTTGTCCTGCAGCCCGTGGACCCGGTCCCGGTAGCTGTAGCCGTGGCCCCACACCGGTGTCTGCCGCACGTGTCGCTTGGACGCGACCGCATTGGCCTTCGTGGCGAACTGCCCGGCGAAGACCGCCTCCGGGCTCTCGGGTGCGAAGCGGCCGCGGGCATGGCGCAGCAGAGACCGGCCGAGCCGGATCAGGAACGGCACGGTGCGCTGCGGCTCGGCCCGCAGCACGACGTAGGCAGCGAGCCCGCCCCACAGCCGCCAGGGGATCAGAAACGGCGTCCAACACCACGCCAGCCAGGGGTACGGGAAGTTCTGGTACGTCGCACCGGCGGCTGGCATCGGGAACACCGAGGTGTTCAGGACGACGAGCGCCGCGACCCGCTCTGGTTCCTCGATGACCGCCCCGATCCCGATCGGCCCGCCCCAGTCGTGAACGACCAGCGTGATCTCGCGCAGGTCCAGCGCGCGGATCAGCTGACCCAGGTTCGCCGCGTGGTGCATGTCGACCATCTCGAAGCCGGCCTGATCCGACAGGCCGAAGCCCACATGATCCATCGCCACGATGCGCAGCGAGCGGCCACTGCCGACCAGCGCGCGGACGATGTGCCGGAAGGTGTAGGAGCACTCCGGATTGCCGTGCACCAGGACCACGGTCTGCTCGGGCGGCCCCGTGCCCGTGCGGTGATCGAAGTAGAAGATCGTGCGCCCCGCGTCCGGGCCCTCGGACAGGGTGAACCAGCGTGCCGAGTCCCCGGGCGCGTAGTCAGCCGGGACCCGGCGCAACGGCGTCGTGGTCGGGACGTCGATGGGCACGGCCTTGCCTCCCGTCATCTCGGCGGAACCGTCACGAGCATGGCGCATCGATCCGGTGGGCTCCACGCACCTCCCGGACCCGCCCACGGCCCGAAAGCCCCGTCCTCATGCCGCTCCCGGTAGGTGGCGGGTCAGGCCGCGGCCTTAGTCAGGGGTGAGTGCCGGCGACCACGTGGATGTGCCCGCCACGCACAACGTGGTGTGAGACATCATCGGCATCACGTTCAACCAGGCGCCACGGGGCGCGGTGCGGGTCTGCGCCGCCGGCCACGCAGGCCAACCAGGCCACCGGGGCCAGCACGCGCCAGGGCCCGGCCGGAAGGGCCATGTCGACCACGGCAACCCGGCCGTCCGGGGCCACGGCCTGCCAGGCCTGACCGAAGGCCGCTTCCCACCCCGGCATGACCGAGAGCGAGTAGGCCATCAGCACCGCGTCGAACGCGTCGGTGCTCCTGCTCAGCACCGCGCCGAGGTCACCGGCATCCGCGTGGATGCACTCGACGTTGCCCCAACCGACGTGCGAGACCCGAGCGCGGGCGCGCTCCAGCATCGCCGAGCTCATGTCCACCCCGACCACCCGCCCGCCCGGGCCGACAGCGGCCCGGAGCAGCGGGAAGCTGAGACCGGTCCCGCAGCCGAGGTCCAGCACGCGAAATCCGGGCTGGAGTCGCAGTTGACGGACCCCGATCTGCCGGCCGATCCGATACACCGGCCGTTCGCCCGACAGCAGGTCGTAGTACCGGGCGACCGCGGCATACCGGCGCGAGCCGACGGGTCGACCGCCGCGCCCTACCGGGCTCGGATCTGGGTCGCGCACGCTGTTCCTCCGTCTCTGACGATGCGATGCAGGGAGCCCGTCAAGCGCGACCAGTCAGGCCCGGTCCAGCGTGACCAAGCCCTGCGCGACCTCCAACAGGTCGCTGCCCACGACGTCGGCCGGGGTGAAGATCCCGCCGTAGCCGCCTTCGAGGCGGGACGCCCATCCGGCCATCAGCCCGGCCCGCTTGGCGGCGTGACAGTCCCAGGCGTGCACGGCGACCAGTGCCACCTGCTCGGGCGGCAGTGCGAGCGCCGCCGCGCCGTGCAGGTAGACCCGGGCCGGTGGCTTCCAGGTGTCCAGTTCGGCGGTCGCGACGACCTGCTCGATGTAGCCGGCCAGCCCGCAGCGGTCCAGGAACCCCTGGGTCATGGCGGCCGTGCCGTTCGTCAGACAGATCATCCGCACGCCATTCTCGGCGAGATACCTCATCGCGGGCTCGACGTCGGGATGTGCCGGCAACTCGCCCACTCCGGCCAGAACGTGGGCGACCGCGTCATCGGCGATCTCGTAGCGGGTCAGTGCCCGAAGGGCTTCGGCGGCCGCGGCCGGGAACGGGATGTAGTCCCCGACGACGGACATCCCGATGCCGTACACCAGCGTGCGCGGGAACCACGCCCAGACCGCATCGCGCGGCAGACCGACCTCGGCGAAGCGGTCCCCCATCGGCTCCAGGGAGATCAGGGTCTCCACCACATCGAACGCCACCGCTGCGGGTCGCTGCGCCATCGCTGTACCTCTCCAGATCGTCGTCGTACCGGTCACGATGGGGCTTCGGGGTTCGACCGGATGCCGTGATCCCCGGGTGCTGTGCTCACCGCCGCCGCCGGGCGGACAGGAAACCGATGCTGGCCACGAGGAACGGGACGAGGTAGTTCACCGCGATGCGCACCCAGGTGTCCGGGCCGGCGCTGCCCCCGGCCACGACATCGCCGTGGTTGACCGCCGACAGGATCGTCCCCACCACCAGCGCCGTGGGCACGGCGGTGCGCACCGTCGCGCCCCGGACGAACAGGTCGAGGGCCTCGCGACGGGTGCTCCAGCCTGTCGAACGGTCCGGATCGCTCACAACGCTCACTCTGCCGTCACTCGCCCCGCGTCACGACGTTGGACCCGCCGGTCGGTAGGTCTTCGTGGGCCGAGCGCCGGCCCCGGCGGCCGAGTACTCCGGCGAGCAGGGCCAACAACGCGAGCGCCCCGAGGATCTGCGCCGCGTCGAGGTCGGCCACCGCGCGCGAGATCTCGGACTGCCACTCGACGGCGGTGTCGATGACCGGGTCCTGGACCCGCTCGCCGCGCAGCACCCGGACCTCGTACCAGCCGTACCAGGCCGCGTAGGCGCCGGCCAGCATCAGCAGCCCTCCTCCGGCCCGGGTCACGTAGGGCAATGCAGTTCGGAGGCGACGTACCAACGTGTCCCGGGACAACGCCGCGGCCAGGGTGAGAGCACCGACGACCGCACCCATCCCGCAGGCGTAGGCCAGGAAGACCCCGACGACTCCGAGCGCACTGTCGTCGCGGAAGGCCGTGGTGGTCACGGCCAGGAAGGGCCCGACCGTGCACGACAGCGACGCGACCGCGAACGACACCCCGTAGGCCCCCATGGCCCGCGCCGAGGTGGTCGGGTCACCGCGGGTCCCGACCTTCGGCCCGGGGACCTTCAGATCGCGGCCGGTGATCAGCCAGCCGCCCAGTCCGAGCAGCGTCACGCCGATCACGATCGTCGCCCACGGCAGCCACCGCTCGACCGAGAGAGCGAACGGGGTCACCAGGAGCGCGAACGTGCCGAAGACCAGGACGAACCCGGTGGTCATCGCCGCGGTGGCCACACCGGCCCGCCGCAGCGCGGCGGTCCGCCCCGGCCGCGCGCCGTCACCAGGGGCGGACACGAACAGTGTCAGGTAGGCCGGGAGCAACGCGAAGCCGCACGGGTTGACGGCCGCCAGGGTGCCCGCCGCGAAGGCCAGGGTGAGCGCGGCCTCGTTCACGCTGCGCCCTCACCCACGCTCGACCCCATCCCAGCCTCCACCGCTGGACCCAGCATTTCTGATGCTCCCTCAGGCATTGGTCATGCCGGAGATGCGCCGCTCCAGATCGGCCGGGGACAGGGAGCCGGGCACGACCTCGACGGTGCCGTCCGGGTGCACGAACGCGAAGGACGGCTGCCCGATGACCCCGAACCCGCGCCACAGGCTGCCGTCGGCATCGATGGCGTGGGCGAAGCCACCCACGCCGGTGTCGGAGACGAACCTCTTCATGTCCGCGACCTTGCCCAGACCGGCGATCCCGACGAAGTTCACCCGGTCCGCGTACTTGTCGGCCATCGCGGCCACCTCGGGTGCCTCACCGCGGCAGATCGCGCACCAGGGCGTCCAGAACCAGGCCACCGTGGGCTTGGCCGCCAGGGCCGCACCGTCGACCCTGGAGCCGTCGACCGCGGCGGCGGTGAACTGCATCGGCGGGGGCACCCCCGCATCGGTCGCCGGGCCGGCCCCCGCGGCGGCGGGCGCCGCCGCGGGCGCGGCGGCAGGCGCGGCGGCGTCGGCATCCGAGCCGCTGCCACAGCCGGCGAGGAAGACGAGCGCGGCCGCAGCCAACGCGGCCGCGCTGACCGGGCGGACGGTGCGGATCGGACGAGGGCGCAAGGTCATTCGTGGCTCCTGGGTGGTCGGCGAGGCGCGGCGGATGGTCGGGTCAGAGCAGGGTGCGGCTGTCGGGGCGGAACGCGATCCAGGCGAACCACAAGGTCTCGGTGGCCTCGACCGGCGCGAGGGACCGGCCGGCCAGCGGACCGGAGCGGGCGTGGCCATCGGCGTCCCAGCGGGACCCCGTGGCGGTGTCGCGATAACCGTTCCCCTCGGCGAGAAACGTCAGCCGGCGCCGGTCCAGGAGCGGGTCGAAGACCCGCGCGCTGACCCGGGGTCTCCCGTCGGCAATCCGGTCGTCGTCGAGGGGTGAGGCGGCCGGCGGGCCGGCGAGCACGACGACCGGACGTCCGCCGATCCGCGCGGTGACGACGCGATCGCGCTCCACCCGGTCGAAGGCGATCACCAGATCCTCATCGGCCGCCCGGAGCGCGATCACCCGGGCCTTCGGCGGCAGCCGATCATCGAGCTCACCCTGGTACAGGAACGGACGGTCCCCGGGGTTGTCGTAACCCGGGTAGGGGTTGCGCCCGTAGTCCCGGCGGTGGCCGGTGTCGGCGGAGAGCACCTCGCCGCGCGGATGCGCTTCGCGCCAGGTGGCCCAGGGTTGGACGGTGACGGTCTGGCGGGTCAGCTCGGTCCCGGTGAGCACTCCGGCGACGGCCCGGCCCTCGATCTGCGGCCACAGCGACTCGGTCTGGCGGTCGAACATCACCAGGTCGGAGTTGTAGAGCAGCCCGGAGACCCCGAAGGTCAGCTCGCGGCCGTCCACGCGACGCTCGAACGCCAGCGCGGAGTTGCACAACGGGCAGTACGTGATCGCCAGCGGAATGCCGGCGACGGTGTCGTTGACGATCTCGTGCCAGATCATGATCCGGATCGGGTACGCCCGCGCGACGCCCTCGAGCTCGATCGCCAGGACCGGCTCGTCGTCGACCAGATCGCCTTCGACCTCGGGACCGCGGAACCGTGGCGAGTCGATCGACGGGATGCCGTCCGGCCCTGGGCCGCCGGAGACTAGCCGGTCGGTGTCGATCAGCGGGTCGGGCAGACCGGGGGCCCGGGGGTCGTCCAGGGCCGACGGCCCGGACGCCCCGGCCTGCCCAGAGGATCCGGCGTCCCCGGCGGAGGGTGCGGACCCCGCCGTGGATGATCCGGACCCGGCCCCGCAGCCGGCGAGGACGAACAACCCCGCGCCGGCGAGCACGGCCCGGCGCGAGGGCGTCCCGATCGCGTTCATGCCAGCCCCGCCTGCCGACCGGCCTCGATCGCCAGGTCACGGGATGCACCGATCACCAGCCAGGACAGACCACCGTGATCGACACAGAAGATGGCGGTGCCGTCGATCCGGGCGCTCCAGCTCGATCCGAGCACCGTCTGGGCGTCCTTCGGCCTCGGGAACTCGCGCAGGGAACTGACCAGGAGCACCCGGTGCCCTCCGGCATCGGCGTAGCGGTGGACCGTGGCCGGCTGGCCGGCCAACGATGCGGTCGAGGTGCCGCGCCACCCCAGGGCCCCCAGCCGGACAACCGGCGGTGTTCCGGTGCGCACGACGGCGAGAGCGTCGTCGGTGTAGAGGGCGGCGGCGGCGGCGAGCTGCGCGCGGCCATCCTGGGAACCCTCGCTCAGCGGACCGAGCAGCAGCCCGCCGGTGAGCGCGGCACCGGCGATGACCGCCGCCGCGATCGAGAGCCAGGATCGTCGCTGCCCTTGCCCGGTACCGGCGGATCGGCTGACGGCAACGCCTGTGGCATCCCCGCCGGCCCCACCGGTGTCGGAGCCGAGTGTGCGCAGAAATTCCCGCGCCGCCTGGGGAGCGCTCTCGCGCAGATCTTCTGCCAGCGCGCGGCCGTCCCGGGCACTGCGAACCTCACCCCAACACGCTTCGCATTCGAGGAGGTGCGCCTCGAATTCCCCTCGTCCGTCCGGGCTGAAGTCAGCAGCGAGGTAGGCCGCAGCTGCGGCCTCCGGATCATGCGGGGGGCTGGTCATCGGAGTCCTCCGCTACGGCATCTCGGCGGTCTACGGCCTGTCGGGGGTCGGGTCGTCGGGCCCGGCGGGCCACCTCGGCCGCCAACGCTTTGCGCCCTCGATGAACCCGGGCCAGGACGGTTCCCCGCGGTGCGTCGAGAACCGCGCCCACCTCCGCTGCGCTGAGCCCGCAGATGTCCATCAGCACGATCGCGATCCGTTGAACCTCGGGCAGCGCCCACAAGGCTGCCTCGATCTGTGCCCGTTGGACCCGGGCGATCGCCGCCCCGGCGACGTCGACCTCCGCCGCCGGCTCGGGAGACTGGTCCCAGCCGGTCTCGCGGCGCCGGGCCGCCCGGCGGGCCTGGTCGCGCGCAAGGTTGAGACAGATGGTGGACAACCACGCGGGGACCGATTCGGGCCGAACACCACGGGTCCAGGCCTCCCAGGCCCGGGTCAGGGTGTCCTGCACCAGATCCGCGGCGTCCTCGGGTCGACGGACGAGCCGGCGGGCCAGGTTGTGCACCAGATCCACCGACGGCATCACGGTGCCGACGAAGTCGGCACCGGCCGGTGGCGAGTTCACGGCTGCACCCGGAAACGGATGAGACCGTCAGACGCCGGCGGTGTGCAGGGCGGGCTTGTCCATCGCGCACACCGGTTCGTTGCGTCGTGGCCCGCTGGACAGAAACGCCATCGCCATCACCGTGCCGAAGACGATGTGCACGACCAACTCGAAGGGCTGGTTGGCATCCTCGAAGGTGGTGAACGCCAGCGGTGCGAGGATCAGGAAATTGACGACGTAGAGCATCGCGCCGTACATCGTTCCCGCCAGCAGCACCGTCCCGTTGGTCTTCATCATCGGGGTGAGGAGCGCGAAGGTGATGCCGAAGGCAGCTGAGAGGACCAGGTGAATCGCCCAGCCCTGCCCGACGCTGGTCGTGCCCTCCATCATCGCGCCGTCGCCCTTGAGGATCGTCGAGATCATCCGTAGCGGCATCTCCGACTTGCCGTCGGGCATCTCCGAGGCGAACCACATCGTGGCCCAGATGAACAGCAGGCCGGCGCCGACACCCCCGATCGCTCCGCGGAACAGCCGCATGGTCAACGCATCCGAGGTGGCGGTTCCGGGCACAGTCCCCATCGGTGTTCCTCTCCATCGTCGCGCCCCTGGCCGGTCAGATCCGGTTCGGGTGAGTGCGGGTCCATCGAGTGGGACGCTGCCGGGCCCGTGGTGATTGCACCTGCGTCACGTGAAGATCCCGAAGGGGCGCCCCCACGCCTCACGATCCCGTCGTCGCCCACCGGCGGCGGCATACAGTGTCAGCGTGCTGACACAGGTCCTCCCCCGGCGCGGGCCCGACCCCGCCGCCGTGCGCCATGCGGCCTGGGTGGCCCGCTGCGTGGGTCGCGGTGCGGCTGTTCCGCTCACCCCCGCCGACGTGACAGCGCTGGCCAATCACCTGCAGCTGCGCAGCCTGGAGCCGGGCGAGCGCCTCTTCGGCCCGGACGCCTCCTCAGCCGGGGTGTGGCTGGTGCGCTCGGGGCGGGTGGAACTCTCGATCGGCTCGGGGCGCAAGCGCGCCGTGCTGGCGCTACTGCGACCGGGCGACATCGAGGGCGATGTGCCTCTGCTGCTGGGCATGCCGATGCCGTACACCGCCCGCGCCCTCGAGCACGCCGAGTGCCTCTACCTCTCCCCGGAGGACTTCGAGACAATCATCGCCGGCCACGGCCAGATCGCACGGCGCTGGCTGGCCAGCGTCGCGGCCCGGCTGGCCCACAGTCAGAACCGGTTGATCGGCCTGCTCGGGGGCAAACTCACCGCACAGGCCGCACAGCTGCTTCTCGACGAGGCCGACGACGAGGGAGTGGTCACGATCTCCCAGAGCACCCTGGCGGCCATGCTCGGGGCCCGTCGCCCCAGCCTGAACAAGGTCCTTCAGGAACTCGCAGGCCACGGCCTGATCTCCCTGGCCTACCGCAGGATCACCATTACCGACCGGGGAAAGCTCGCAGCCCTACTCGCGTGAGTCACCAGGCCACGCGATCGGCCGGGCCGGGCACATCGATTGTCAGTTCCCTGACACCTCACCACTCCGAGCCTGCCGCGGACCCGAAGGTTGAGGTATGACGGCGACCACTCCCCCCGGACCACCACCGAGCGCAGCCGCACGGCAGCGCCGGACCCAGAGCGTCGCCGCTTACCGAACCGCTCTGCACGAAGACGTCCTCGTCCTGCGGTCGTGGAGTGCGCGGCGTTGGACGATCGCGACGCTGAGCGCGATCGCAGCGGCCCTGGTGTCCGGGGTACCCACCGGGATCATCGACACTTCGTTGTACTCCCGCCCAATCCCTGCGCCGCTCTGGGCTTATCCGCTGTGGGCCTTGTCCGCGGTCATCATGGGCATGTGGTTCGCAGCCATGAGCAGTGGCGGCGGTTCTCCCAGGCTGGTCCCGAGCGAGACCGGCGGCGGGCAGACGGTCGGCGGTGGTCTGCTCTCGCTCATCGCGATCGGGTGCCCCACGTGCAACGCTGCCGCCGTGGCCGCCCTGGGCACCGGGGGCGCACTCTCACTGTTCGCACCGGTCCAGCCGCTGATCGGTGTGGTGGCCCTCGCGGTCTTGCTGCTGGCGCTGCATCGGCGGCTGCAGCCGCCCGCGTGCCGCCTCGGTCAGGTTCTGTCAGATCACTGACACGGTCACCGACCGAGCGGTTCGCCCGGTGTTCTGCTGAGGCGAGGCTCCATCTCAGGTCGAGATCAGAACGTACGCGGAAGGGATGAGTTCGATGAAGAGCACGTGGCAGGCGGTGTGGAACGACACGGTGATCGCCGAATCCAGCGAGATCCGACGAGTGGAGGGCAACGTCTACTTCCCCCCGGACTCCCTGCGCGAGGAGCACCTGACGGCCTCGACCCGTACCTCGCTGTGCCCCTGGAAGGGAAAGGCGCGCTACTACGACGTCGAGGTCGACGGCATCGTCAACCCGGCTGCCGCCTGGTACTACCCGCACCCCTCCCCGTTGGCCCGCCGGATCAAGAACTACGTCGCCTTCTGGCACGGCGTGGAGGTCCGCGAAGTCCACCCCGCGAACCGCCGGTGAACCCTCCGCCGCGGAACACCGACACGACGCGCGATCGCCGGCCCGCGACGGGTCCGCCGTTGGGATTGCCGTCATCGAACCCGCCCGCACCGCCGCGGTGGCGGATCGGCGTCCTGGCCGGCGTTACCGGAATCCTGTGCTGCGTCGGTCCCACCGTCCTGGCCGCCGTCGGGGTGGTCAGCGGGGCAACGGCGTTGAGCTGGGGGAACACGCTGTATGACGGCTACGCCTGGTGGTTCCGCGTGGCGGGCCTCGCCGTTCTGGCCGGCCTGGTCTGGTGGTCGTTGCGCCGCCAGAACGCCTGCTCGGTCGCCGGAGTCCGGCGCATCCGCACCCGGCTGCTCGGTTTGATCGGGATCGCCGTCGCAACCTACGCGGGGCTCTACGCACTCACGTCCTGGTTGGAGCGGTTCGCGTGAGCCGCACCAAGAGGATCGAGGTGGTCGAGGTGTACTGGCGCCCATCGTGCCCCTTCTGCGGCCGCCTCCGTCGAGGGCTGGCGCGGACCGGCATCCCGACCCGCGAGACCAACATCTGGGCCGAGCCCGCCGGCGCGGCGCGGGTGCGCGCTGTGGCCGGCGGGAACGAGACCGTGCCCACCGTCTTCATCGGCGCTCGCGCCTTGGTCGCTCCCCGCCTCCGGGACGTCCTTAGCGCCGTCGCCGACCTCGCCCCGGAACTGCTGCCGGCTGGACGCGACACTGCTGGTCGCCGCGGGTTGGTGGGGTGGCTTCGCCGACGCTTGCCGCGCGGGCGCTGAATAGGGCACACCCGAGCCGGACCTTGTCAGCTCGCTGACACCACCCAGTCGCGGGACTTCACCTGCAGGCAGCCTGGGAGCTGTGGAGAAGCTGATCAGCAAGGGGGAAGCGGTGGACCGCCCGTGGTGGGAGGAGATCCTGCTCCCACCTACAGATCGCGTCGTGGCGATCCAGGGAAGTGTGTTCTTGGTGCTGGCCATCGCAGCGCTCACGCTCACCTGGCGATGGGCCTCAGTGCGGTTGGTCGTGATCGGTCTCGTCCTCATCCTCGCTGGGCTGCTCGGGCTTCGCGCGGCGCACTGATGAGACCATCGACCCTCGTTCTCCTCATCTGCCGCACCCAGGGATGTCAGAACGCTGACAGCACGGTCGCGGCCGAGCGACCACCAGAGTTGTCTGGGTGTCGACACCCGCGCCGCCCGAAGGGAACTCGGTGACCGACCTTCTTCCGCCCGCTGCAACACCGCCGCGCCGGGAACATCCCGAGGTGTTCCTGGAGGCAACCCGCTCGATCTGCCCGGTGTGCAAGGTGACCATCGACGCGGAAGTAAACATCCGTGAGGACAAGGTGTACCTGCGCAAGCGGTGTCGCGAGCACGGGCAGTTCGAGGCGCTGGTCTACAGCGACGCGCAGATGTACCTGGACTCGGTGCGGTTCAACAAGCCCGGCACGATCCCGCTCACCTTTCAGACCGAGGTGGTGGAGGGGTGCCCGTCGGACTGCGGGCTGTGCCCGGACCACAAGCAGCACGCGTGTCTTGGCCTGATCGAGGTGAACACCGGCTGCAACCTCGACTGCCCGATTTGCTTTGCGGACTCGGGCCACCAACCCGACGGGTACTCGATCACCGCCGAGCAGTGCGCGGTGATGCTCGACGCCTTCGTGGCCGCGGAGGGCGAACCGGAGGTCGTGATGTTCTCCGGCGGGGAACCGACCATCCACAAGCAGATCCTGGAGTTCATCGACCTGGCCCAGGCCCGCCCGATCAAGGTCGTCACCCTGAACACCAACGGCATCCGGCTGGCCTCGGACCGCCGCTTCGTCGCCGCACTCGGCGAACGCAACACCCCCGGGCGCCCGCTCTCCATCTACCTGCAGTTCGATGGCCTGGAAGAGGCGACCAGCCGCGCGATCCGCGGACGGGACCTGCGCGAGATCAAACGCCGCGCCCTCGACAACTGCGCCGAGGTCGGCCTCACGGTCACGTTGGTCGCCGCGGTGGAGAAGGGAGTCAACGAACACGAGCTCGGGGCGATCATCCGGTTCGGCCTCGAGCACCCCGCGGTCCGGTCGGTGGCGTTCCAGCCGGTCACCCATTCCGGTCGCCACGTGCCCTTCGACCCGCTGACACGCCTGACCAACCCCGACATCATCCACGGCATCGCCGCACAGTTGCCCGAGTGGTTCCGGGCCAGCGACTTCTTCCCCGTCCCGTGCTGTTTCCCCACCTGCCGCTCCATCACCTACCTGCTGACCGACGGGATCCCAGGCACTGACGACTTCTCGCTACTCCCCATCCCCCGACTGATCGAGATCGGGGACTACCTGGACTACGTCAGCAACCGGGTCATCCCCGACCTGGCCATCCAGGAGGCGTTGGAGAAGCTGTGGAGTGCCTCGGCCAACCTTGGCGCCGGCCCGACGGACGAGCGGCTGCGGATGATCACCGAAGCTCTCGACTGCGACGATGCCTGCGGGATCGACCTGCCTGCGGTCATCAGAACCCTTACCGATCACGTCTTCGCGATCATCGTCCAGGACTTCCAGGACCCCTACACGCTTAACACCAAGCAGCTGCGCAAATGCTGCGTCGAGGAGATCACCCCCGACGGACGGCTCATCCCGTTCTGTGCCTACAACTCCGTCGGCTATCGCGAACAGGTCCGGGCCCAGATGTCCGGGGTGGCGATCTCCCCGGTCGTGCCCAACGCCCACGAGCTTGCGCCGCTGCTGACCGTCTCGCCCTACGGCTCCCGCAATGCCGCCCACCCCACCCGACCGGCGCCATGAACAGTCAGGCGACCGGCCGACTGACCAGCGACAATCCCGCGGACTTCAAGGCCTGCTGCGCCGAGGCGTATGGCGCGGACTGGATGACGCTCCTGCTGGGGCAATCCTTCCACCCCGGAGGGCTGGATCTGACGCACCGTCTGATCTCGCACCTCGATCTGCGGGCCGACGATCGGCTGCTCGATGTTGCCAGCGGCCGCGGCACCAGCGCGCTGGCCATCGCCGCGGCCTACCCGGTCGCGGTATGCGGGGTGGATTTGGCGGCGCGCAATGTGGAGCACGCGTGGGCCGCGGCCGAGTCGGCCGGACTCACGGCACGCGCCGAATTTCGCCTCGGGGACGCGGAGGCGCTGCCGGTCGGTGACGGCGAGTTCGATGCCGTGATCTGCGAGTGTGCGTTGTGCACCTTCCCCGACCAGGAGACCGCGGTCGCCGAGATGCTCCGCGCGCTGCGTCCCGGCGGGCAGGTCGGGATCAGCGACGTGACGGCCGACCTGGACCGGCTGCCGCCCCGGCTGCGGACCTGGGCGTCCCGGATCGCCTGCATCGGCGGCGCCGGCAGCGCTGTGGACTACCGGCGCCTGCTGACTGCGGGCGGGTTCGAGGTGGAGACGGTCGAGGCCCACGACGACGCGCTCGTCGCCATGGTCGAGCGGGTCGAAGCCCGTCTGCTGATGATCGGCATACTCGCCCGCAGCGGCGCGATCCGGGCCATCGACCGCGATGAGGTTTCCGCGGTGGTCGCCGAGGTCCGCGCCGCGATCAGCGCCGGGCACCTCGGGTACAGCCTGTTCGTGGCGCGCAAATGAAGGACGTCGACCTCGTGGTCATCGGCGGCGGCGCCGCCGGACTCGGCGCGGCGCGCGAGGCCCGCCGCCGCGGCGCCCGGGTCCGGCTGATCACCGCGAGCGAACCGGGCGGGGACTGCACGTTCACCGGCTGCGTACCGTCCAAGACCCTGATCGCCGCCGCCCGGGCGGGCTTGACCTTCCCGGCGGCGACGGCTCGGATCCACGCCGCGATCGACCGCGTCGCCGCAGCCGAGTCCGCCGACGTACTGCGCGCGGAAGGGATCGAGGTCATCCGTGGCCACGCCCGCCTGCACGGCAACGCCCGCGGCTCCGTCCACCTCGACGTCGACGGGATGTTGCTGCAGGCATCGCGGGTTGTGCTCGCTACCGGCTCACGCCCGGCGCTCCCGCCTATTCCCGGGCTGGGCGACGTGCCGTACCTGACCAACGAGTCCGTGTTCGAACTGCGCTCGGCACCGCACTCGCTGCTCGTGATCGGCGGCGGCGCGATCGGCTGCGAACTGGCGCAGGCCTTCGCCCGCTTCGGGACCCGGGTCACCCTCGTCGAGACCGGGCCCCGGCTCCTGCCCGCTGAGGACGCCCGCGCCGCCGCGATCCTCACCGACGTCTTCACCGAAGCCGGGATCACCGTGCGCGCCGCGACCGGCGTGCAGAACCTGGTGCCCGGCGCAGCCGGGGCCAGCGCTGTGCTCAGTGACGGCACCCGCGTCGAGGCCGAGCGGGTGCTGGTCGCCACCGGTCGTCGAGCCGAGACCGCCGACCTCGGTCTCGACGCCGCCGGGATCCGCGTCGATGTCCGCGGCGTGCCCGTCACCGACCCGACGCTGCGCGCGGCCGCCGGCATCTTCGCCGCCGGGGATGTCACCGCCCGGGCCATGCTGACCCACGCGGCGGACGACATGGGCCGGCACGCGGCCGCGAACGCGCTGCGGCGCCGGCCCCGGCCCTGGCGCCCGCCCGTGATTCCTCGGGTGGTGTTCACCAGCCCGGAGATCGCGCAGGTCGGCCTGGGACGCGACGATGCACCCACCGGTGCCCGCATCGCGCACCTCCCCCTGGACGAGGTCGACCGCGCGATCACCGACGACGCCACGGCGGGCTTCATCGAACTGATCGCCGGACCGCGCCCCGTGCTCCGCAACCTCGGCGGAGGCCGGCTGCTCGGCGCGACCATCGTCGCCCCGCGGGCCGGGGAGATGCTGGCCGAAGCGGCCCTGGCCATCGCCACCGGCATGTTCACCGGTCGCCTCGCCGCCACGATGCACGCCTACCCGACATGGTCCAGCGCCGTCCAGGTGGCTGCCGCCCAGTTCTTCGTCGAGATCGGCGGGCGGCGCGCACACGATACGACCGGTGGACCAGGTCCTGCTCGCTAACGGATCGACCGCACCATGGCCCGCTAACCCCCCAGCATGGTGACGGCCCTGTCCACGTCGGCGGCCGAAGCGTCGAGTTCGGCGCCGGAGGCGGGCTCGGCTTCGTCCTGGATCCCCGCGCAGCCCTGCCCGGAACCCGCGGACGTCCTCATCTCACCGCAGTGCTCAGGCAGCGTGGAGAAGATCGGCCAGCCGCTGTAGATCCTGCCGGTTGGCACGGCGGACCGCCCGACCCAGGAATGGGGCCACGAGCCGGGAGAAGCCCGCCGGATCCCCCCGATTACGCAAGCGCATCAGGGTGGAGTCGGCATCAACTGCCTCCCAGGTGTAGGTGGTCTCCATCGGAAATGGCCCGTCCGTGGTCCGCATGACCAGCGTCCGGCCGGGGTCGTGCTCGATCACCCGATAGGTGTAGACCAGCCGGCGGCCGAGGAACTGTGCCGTGAAGTCGAGCTCGGTGCCCACTGCCAGCGGTTTCGGGGTGCGCCACTGCACCGACTGGATCCGGCGATACCACTGGGTGATCCGGTCGGGGTCGGCGGCGAAGGCAGCCACCCGTTCGAGCGGGCAGCGAATCACCACCCGACTCTCCACGTCGATCGCCACTGCTGATCTCCTCGCCCGGGATTCCGTGGCCCGAGCGTTCCACAGCGCCGCCGGGAAGAGCCGGTGGTCGGCACCACGAGGGACTCAGGTCGGCTGAGCGGCGACGAACGTAACGCCTCGTCCAGAGCCGGGCCCAGTCGCGGCGGTGACTGGACGAAACGGCGGCCCGGCCCGGCAAACCCGCACGTCGCACAGCGGCCTTGAGGCCCTCGTTGAGCCCCTTGCGGTTGATCGGCCAGGCGGCCGCGGGTCTCGTCGGGTGGGTCGATGTGCGCGATCGTAAGACCGCTCACGGCAGCGGGCTGTTGTAGCCGCTTCGGCGGTCGCCCCGCATGGACAAGTATTTCCATGATCACAACCGGCACGGCATGGCTGTAGCTGCCGCCGTTGCTCGATGATCTTGGTATGCGGACGGCGTCGAGCCGACTCGGTCTGACGGCCACCGCGGTGGCTTTGGGGGCCATTCCGGCTTGTGTCAGCACGACCACCGACGCCGCCCCGACCTCCCTCGCGGCCGCTCCGCAGGCGGCCTTCGATGGTGTCGATTCGTTCTCCGCCGCTGCGATTTCACCCGCCACTGCCACTCCGGACGCCACCGCAACGTCGGACTCCTCTGCGGACGAACGGGTCGCCGCGATGATCAGCCGGAACGAAGCGGTTGACCGGGCGTGTCACGCCTTCTACCTGGCAGGGATGGCCCATTCACGGGAGTGGAATGCCGCGGGCTGCGTCAACGTCCACTACAGCAATTTTGCCTCCGACCCGACAGACTTTCGGGTGCTTTCCTTCGGTGAGACGTTTGATTCGAGTCCGCGGAGCCCTGCGGGTGAAGTGTTGTTCAGTTTCGGCCAGGATGTCGTGCCCGCCGGTGAAGGGCCGAATTGCGGCGAGATACTTATAGCGGCCCAGAATGATTCGGACACTGAAGTGGCCGAGGTGACGATTCAGCCCCGTGGGGCCCGATACACCGATGTGGATGACGCCGCGGCCGAGCCCACTTATGCCGAGGATGTCGACTCGCGAACATTCACCGTCACCCTTAAGCCTGGTGAGGAAGTGGCGGTGGGAATAGTATTTTGTACGGCGAGCGAACCGCCCGTCGGTGCTAGATTTGAATTCGGATTCGGCCTCCCCGAGTGTGTGCAGTATCGCTGGATTACGGGGTACGCAGGTGAAGCATGCATGCCCGAGAAACTGCCCGGTCCTTATTCCTAGGGAATGGAAAGAAGCGCAGATGCGTGCTCATACCAATCTCATCGCGCTCCTCACCATTGTTTGCATGGTTTCTCTCGCCACGCCTGCCGTGGCGACCGGCGCCGCCCCGCCGTATCCGTACAAGAACTGCACGCAACTGAACGGGGTGTACCCGCACGGTCTCGGTCAGAGCAACGCGGTAGACCGCGTCAGGGGCACTGGGTTGCCTGCGAGAAGCGCTAAAGGATCTTGCTGACGCCGGCCTCTCGCCGGGTCTTTTCGGTCGGCCGATTAACAGATGACCGTCCGGTGAGCACCCGAAGGTCGTTCAGGCCCCCGGGCACGCCAGCATCACCGGGTCGTTCGATACGTCGGGCACTTGCGCCCGACGTATCGATGAGGCCACCAGGGCGGCGACTGACGGCATGCTGGGATCTGACGCCGCGTCAATCCACGCCAACCCCACGGGCTAACCGGAAACAGCGGGTGATCGCCAGTACTAGGCGAGACTGGAAGGAACTTCCGAAAGACCCGGTGACTGCACAAACACCGCTCCCCCGCAGGTCACGGAGGGTGGTAGACGACGAGCCGGCCTGTAAGCCGGGTTCTGTAATCGGGCCTTGCGGCCCGACTGACGGCCATCCATCTGGGACCGACGTTGCCGCCGGCCTCGTGCGGCCTACCTGTGAGCTCGGGCGGGCAGCCCTCGAACGCTCACACACGCCGGGCGCTGAAGAAAGTGCCCGACGATCCTGGCCTTGCTCCGGGTGGGGTTTACCTAGCCGTCCGGGTCACCCCGGACGCTGGTGGTCTCTTACACCACCGTTTCACCCTTACCGCCGGCGAACCGGCGGCGGTTTGTTTTCTGTGGCACTGTCCCGCGGGTCGCCCCGGGTGGGTGTTACCCACCACCGTGCCCTGTGGAGCCCGGACTTTCCTCACCGCTCGCCTCTCGGGAAGACTCACGGCGCGGCCGTCCGGCCGGCTCGTCGCCGCCGACAGCGTAGTGGCGCGCGGTCACTCCGGCAGTCGGGAGGTCAGGGCCGGGATCACGATCGCGGCCGCGACCAGGTGCGTGAGCATCAGCAGGCAGATCGTGCCGGTGCTCGCGTCCGCGAGAACATCGGGGACCAGCGACAGCGCGGTCAGCCCACCGGTGGTGCGGACGAAGGTGCGACGCGGGGTCCCCGCGCGGCGGGCGAGGGCGACGGCGAGGCCGAGCCCGATCAGGGAGAAAATCGCGGTCAGTTGCGCGAAGGCCCACAGCGGGATTCGCTCGCCGGCGATGTCCAGCGAGACGCCCGCGGCGTGGCCGAGAGCGGCGACCACCGGAGTGGCGAGTGAGGCAACGGCGATGGCGAGCAGGCCGGAGCGAACCAGCGGACGGACCGAGGACGTAGTCAGCGCGGCGGGGACGGTGGCGGTCATGGGATACCTCCGAGGTGTGGTGACCGGCTCGGTGCCGGCCTCTCACCCCTGCTACGAACGCCCCTCCGCCGAATCGACAGCTCCGGCCGACTTTCTCCGGGCGTATGTGCGCGCGGTGGCCCCCGTCCCGCCCGTCACCCATTCGGCGTAACACTCAGCAACGTGCCACTCACGTTCTCGACCAACGTGCCTGGTCAGTACATCTAGGCATCGCGGTAGCCCGGATACCGTCGCCAACGATCTGATCAACAGCGCGGACATCAAGGACGACTCCATCAAGAGAGTCGACATCCGGAAGAACACCCGTCAGGCCGAGGACATCGCGACCGATGCGGTCGGCGCTTCCGAGATCCGCGCCGGGGCCGTACGCAGCAGCGAAGTGGCGAACGGGTCGCTCGAAGCGTGCGGCACGGCCCTGCTGCGCTCAGGTCCGTTCGCTGACGGAACGCTGATCGCTCTCGCCTGACCTCGCGTCAGGACGGCTCGGCCCGAAATTTCGGGGCGAGCCGTTCGTGTGTCGGGCGAAAGGGGAGCAGAATGCGCGGGAGCCGCTGATGCAGCCCGACGCTCCTGAAGCCAGCCGGAGGTTCCCGTGCAGGTCACCGTCGCCGCCGTCCAGGCCACCCCCGTCTTCCTCGACACCGACGCCACGGTCGAGAAGGCCTGCGGTCTGATTCAGGAGGCTGCCGACCTCGGCGCCCGCCTGATCGTGTTCCCCGAAGCGTTCGTCCCGACATACCCGGACTGGGTATGGCGGCTGCCGGCATGGGGCGACGGGGAGTTCATGAGCCGGCTCTACGACCAGGCGGTGGCGGTACCCGGCCCGGTCGTCACCCGCCTCGGCGAGGCCGCTCGCGAGGCCGGTGCCTATGTCGCGATGGGGATCAACGAGATCGAGGGCGGCACCCTCTACAACACGCTGATCTATCTGGCGCCGGACGGCACGTTGGCCGGCAAGCACCGCAAACTCATGCCCACGGGCGGCGAACGCACCGTGTGGGGCTACGGGGACGGCTCGACGCTCGACGTCGTCCGCACGCCGTTCGGCGTCGTCGGCGGGTTGATCTGCTGGGAGAACTACATGCCGCTGGCGCGCGCGGCGATGTACGCCCTCGGCGTGGAGATCCACCTGGCGCCGACGTGGGACAACGACGAGACGTGGATCTCGACGCTCTGTCACATCGCGAAGGAGGGCCGCTGCTACGTGATCGGGGTGTCCCCCGTGCTGCGGGGGGCGGACGTCCCGGCCGAGCTGCGCGGGAAGATCTACTCCGACGCCAGCGTCCCCGCGGAGGCCGACTGGATGAGCCGCGGCCTCGGCACGATCGTCGGGCCCGGCGGCGAGATGCTCGCCGGCCCGCTGCGCGACCAGGAAGGCATCGTCGTCGCGGAGATCGACGTCGCGTCCACCGTGCAGAAGCACCGCCGCATGTTCGATCCGGTCGGTCACTACGCCCGGCCGGACGTGTTCGCGCTCACCGTGAACACCCGCGCGCAGCCTGCGGTGCGGTTCGAGAGCTGACACCTTCCGCGTGCGCGGTACCGGACGTTCACATCCCCGAAACGGCCGTTGCCTGGCGGGAGGCCACGGTGGGTAGACATACGCTCGCGGTCTACCTGTGGAGGATCGAGTGGCCATCCGCGTCGCGCTGGAACACCGGACGGTCTACCACTTCGATCGACCCACCGATCTGGGCCCGCACCTGATCCGGCTCCGGCCGGCTCCCCACTGCCGCACGCCGATCCTCGGGTACTCCCTCACGGTCACGCCGGACGCGCATTTCCTGAACTGGCAGCAGGACGTGTACGGCAACCACGCCGCGCGCCTGGTGTTCCCGGAACCCGCTCGCGAGCTGTCCATCACCGTCGACCTGGTGGCGGACCTGGCGGTCATCAACCCCTTCGACTTCTTCGTCGACTCCGACGCGGCGCACTACCCCTTCGACTACCCGCCAGGGCTGGCCGACGACCTGGAGCCTTACCTTCGGCCCGTCGCCGAGCCCGGCGCCGGCCTCGGCGCGGGTGCGGGCGGCGGCACCCGTGGCGGCGGGGCTCCGAGGCTGGCCGGCTGGCTCGCGGGTTTCGACCCGGACTCGGCCAAGGGCACGCCGATCGTGGACTTCCTCGTCGAGCTCAACCGGCGGGTCGCCGGGGACGTCGCGTACTCGGTCCGGATGGAGGAGGGCGTGCTCTCCCCCGGCCAGACGCTGGAGCGCGGTATCGGGTCCTGCCGGGACAGCGCGTGGCTGCTGGTCGCCCTCCTGCGCGAGCTCGGAATGGCGGCCCGGTTCGTCTCGGGGTATCTGGTGCAGCTAGTACCTGACGACCCGTCACAGGTGACAGGAGGCTCGCTGGCGACGGACTTCACCGACCTGCACGCCTGGGCCGAGGTGTACGTGCCCGGAGCAGGTTGGATCGGGCTGGACGCGACGTCCGGCCTGCTCGCGGGCGAGGGTCACATCCCGCTGGTCGGCACGCCGCGGCCGGAGCAGGCCGCGGCCATCACCGGGACCACCGGACCGGCCGAGGCGGTGATGCTGTTCTCCAACACCGTGCGCCGGTTGCACGAGGACCCGCGGGTCACCAAGCCGTATTCGCAGCAGCAGAACGAGCGCATCCACGCCCTCGGCGCCGAGGTCGACGCCCGGCTCGTCGCCGGGGACGTCCGCCTGACGATGGGCGGGGAGCCGACCTTCGTCGCCGCCGACGACATGGATTCCGCGCAGTGGCGCATCGCCGCGGACGGCGAGGAGAAGCGCACCTACGCCGTCACCCTCGCCGCGAAGCTGAAGGCGCACTACGCCCCGCGCGGGGTCGTGCTGCACACGCAGGGCAAGTGGTACCCGGGCGAACCGCTGCCGCGCTGGTCGATTGCGCTGTTCTGGCGTTCGGACTCCATGGCCCTGTGGGCCGACCCCACCCTGCTCGACGACCCCTGGTCGGCTCCGCCGCGGGAGCACGGATCGCCGGCCGCGCGCACGGCGGTCGCCACGTTGACGGCCGAGATCGCCACCGGTCTCGGCGTCCCCTCGGACTGCCTGCGGCCGCTCTACGAAGATCCGCTGGACCGGCTCGCCGCTGAGGCCCGCCTGCCGGATGGGACGCCGCCGGTGCACGATTCGGCCGCGGGCGCCCGGTGGCCGGCCACCGCGCAGCGGCGCTACGACGTGGTCGCCGAGTTGGACGCGGAGCGTGGCCACCCGGTCGCCTGGGCCATCCCCCTGGGCCGCACCGAGGACGGCGCGGCCTGGACCACGACCGAGTGGCGGACGCGGCGCAACCAGGTCTACCTGCGTCCCGGCACGTCGCCGGCCGGCCTCCGGCTGCCGCTGGACGCCCTCGCGTGGACGCCGCCGCCCGGCACGTACGAGGTCTCCCCCTTCGCGGCGCTGCCGCCCCTGCCGGCACCCGTCGTCGGTGGTGATGTCATCAGCACCGACAACGCGGGCCAGGCGGTCCGGGTCGGTGTCGTCCCGCCGACCACGGCTCCGCAGGCAGAGGTGCTCCCGGTCGAGGGAGCCCCGACCACCGCGTTGTGCGTCGAGGAGCGGGACGGGCACATCTTCGTCTTCCTCCCGCCGCTCCCCGACGCCGCGGACTCCGTCGCGCTGCTCGGCGTGGTCGAGGCCGCCGCGCGGACGACCGGCACCCCGGTGGTGCTGGAGGGCTACCCGCCGGCCGGGGACCACCGGCTGCGGAGCCTGACGGTCACTCCCGACCCCGGCGTCATCGAGGTCAACGTCCACCCGGCGGCGAGCTGGGCCGAGCTGGTCGAGATCAACCAGACCCTGGACACCGCGGCGCGCTCCATCGGGCTCGCGACCGAGACCTTCGGCATGGACGGCACCCAC
This sequence comes from uncultured Actinomycetota bacterium, assembly GCA_963756785.1. GTDB lineage: Bacteria > Actinomycetota > Actinomycetes > Sporichthyales > Sporichthyaceae > Sporichthya. The sequence goes on along the minus strand of CAVWPF010000007.1, from coordinate 19,143 downwards.
ACCGGCACCGGCGGCGGCGGCCACCTCACCCTCGGAGGATCGACGTCCGCGGAGAGCCCGCTGCTGCGCCGGCCGGATCTGCTGGTCTCGATGCTGACCTACTGGCAGCACCACCCCGGCCTGACCTACCTGTTCTCCGGCCGCTTCATCGGGCCGACCAGTCAGGCCCCCCGGGTGGACGAGGGACGCACGGAGAATCTCTACGAACTCGAGATCGCCTTCGCCGAACTCGCCGCGCTCGCCGACTCCCCCGAGGGGGCACGGCCCTGGCAGGTCGACCGGGCGCTCCGTCATCTGCTGACCGACATCACCGGCAACACCCACCGCAGCGAGTTCTGCATCGACAAGTTGTTCTCGCCGGACTCCGAGCGCGGCCGCCTGGGCCTGCTCGAGCTGCGCGGATTCGAGATGCCGCCGCACCCGGACATGAGCCTGGTGCAGGCGCTGCTGGTCCGCTCGCTCGTCGCCCGCTTCTGGGACGCGCCGTATTCCGGGCCCCTGGTGCGCTGGGGCACGCGGCTGCACGATTCGTTCCTGCTCCCGGAGTTCGCCCTCGCCGATGTTGCCGACGTCGTTGCCGACCTGAACGCGCACGGCATCGCGTTCTCCCCCGCCTGGCTGGACCCGTTCGCGGAGTTCCGCTTCCCACGTCTGGGCTCGATCGACGTGGCCGGCGTGCACCTGGACCTGCGGCTGGCCATCGAGCCCTGGCACGTGCTCGGCGAGGAGGTCAGCGGGTCCGGCACCGCGCGGTACGTCGATTCCTCGGTCGAGCGACTGCAGGTCAAGGTCACCGGGGCGGTTCCCGGCCGGCACGCGGTCACCTGCAACGGGGTTCCCGTGCCCCTGACCCGGGCGCGCGGCGGCGACGCGATGGTCGCCGGCGTGCGGTTCCGGGCCTGGGCACCGCCGTCAGCGCTGCACCCGACGATCGGCATCCACTCGCCGTTGGTCTTCGACGTCGTCGACACCTGGAACTCCCGCGCGGTCGGCGGGTGCACCTACCACGTCGTCCATCCGGGTGGGCGGGCGTACACCACCTTCCCGGTCAATGCGGGCGAGGCGGAGGCCCGTCGCGGCGCCCGATTCGTCCCCGAGGGCCACACGCCGGGGCCGGTGGACGTCGCGGCATGGCACTCTTCAGCCATGCATCCGTTCCCGGCCACGTCGCTGATCGCGGGTACCTCGGCCGACGCCGGCGAGTACCCGCGCACCCTCGACCTGCGCCGGTTCCGTCCCCGTCCGTGACCGGGGCGGGGACAACAGCCTGTGACGGAGACGCCCCCCGAGCCGTCCGAGCGCCGACCACCCGCGGACGGTGATCCCCGCAACGGCGCGTCCGGAATGGTGCACGCCTACGCCGCGCGCCGGACCGCACGACGCCCCGAGCGGGCCCGCTGGGACGAGATGGTCGGCTTTCACGGCCGCGTGCGGCGGGGCTGGCGTGAGCTCTCCGCGGTGGCCGAGAACCTGGGCCCGGCCGGACTGGCAGCGGCGGTCGCGGAGGCGGACCGACTGCTGGACGAGGACGGCGTCACCTACCGCCCGCTGGGCGCCCCGGACGAGCAGACCTGGGGCCTGGACCCGCTGCCGGTGTTCGTCGATGAGGCCGAATGGGCGGTCCTGGAGCCCGGCCTGATCCAACGCTCGCTGTTGCTCGAGGCGCTGCTGCACGACCTCTACGGTCCGCGACTGGCCCTGCGATCCGGCGCGCTGCCGAACGAGATCGTGCACGCCCACCCGGGCTTCCTCCGCGCCTGGGACGGTGTCGGCGGCGGTGCGGCCCGCCAGTTGTTCCTGGCCGCGGCGGACCTGGCCCGCGCGCAGGACGGCACGTGGTGCGTGATCGCCGACCGGGTGCAGGCGCCGTCCGGCGCGGGCTACGCGATGGCGAACCGGCGGGTGGTCTCCCGGGTGCTGCCGGCGTTGCACCGCCAGTCCGAGATCCACCGTCTGGGCCCGTTCTTCCACGCGATGCGCATCGGGCTGGAACAGATCGCCCCGCCGACCGCCGAGGCTCCGCGCGCGGTGCTGCTCACCCCGGGCACCCAGTCCGAGACCGCCTTCGAGCAGGCGTACCTGTCCACCCTCCTCGGCTATCCCCTGGTGCGCGGCGAGGACCTGGTGGTGGCCGACGGCCGGGTCTGGCAGCAGACGCTCGGGCGGCTGGAGCAGGTCGATGTGATCCTGCGCCGGGTGGACTCCTGGTTCTGCGACCCGCTCGATCTGCGCCCGGACTCCGAACTCGGCGTGCCCGGCCTGGTGGAGGCCGCACGGGCCGGGTCGGTGTCGGTGGTCAACGGTCTGGGCAGCGGCGTGCTGGAGAACCCCGGGCTGCTCCCGTTCCTGCCCGCCCTGTGTCAGCTACTGCTCGACGAGCCACTCCGCCTCAAATCCGTCCCGACCTGGTGGTGCGGCGACCCGGAGGGCCTGGCTCAGGTGGAGAACTCGCTCCCGACGATGGTGGTGAAGCCACTCGCCCGCGGGGTCGGGCGCACCCACGCCTACGGGTGGGAACTGTCCGCCGACGAGCGGTCCGACCTGCTGCGACGGATTTCCAGCGAACCCTACGCCTGGGTCGGGCAGGAGGCGCTGGCGTGCTCGACCGCGCCGAGCATCCTCTCCGACGACCTGATCCCGCAGGATCTGACGCTGCGTACATTCGCGGTCGCGTCCGGGTCGACGTACCAGGTCATGACCGGCGGTCTCGGTCAGGTCCGTACCCACCACGACGGTGTGACGGAGAGTCAGGCCCCACCGACGTCCAAGGACATCTGGATCCGGAACACTCGCGGGGCGCCCACCGTCGAGCCCTGGGTGCGCGAGGCGACCCCCTCGCAGGTCCTGCCGCTGACGATCTCCCCGCGCGTCACCGAGGACATGTTCTGGATGGGCCGCTACGCCGAACGCGCCGAGGACACCGCGCGGATGCTGCGCGCCGTCAACGACCGCTGGGCGGACTTCCACAACTCCCCGGAGCAGAGCGGCGCGGCCGCGCTGGCGGTGCTGCTGACCACCCTCACCCGGGTCACCGCGACCGCGCCCGGGTTCGAGGGCATCGATGCGCACACCCGCTTCGCCGGACGGACGGACGAGTTGATCGCGGTGATCCTCGACGAATCCCGCGAGGGCACCCTCGCCTTCGCGGTGCGCCGGCTGACCGAGGTCTCCGGGGACGTTCGCGAGCAACTGTCCACCGACACCTGGCTGGTGCTCGGCGGTCTCGAACGAGAGCTGGACGAGCTGCGGCACAGGCTGCGCGGGCGCACTGTGCTCACCGGGGACGTGCCGACCGCGATCTCCCGGGTCCTGGAGGGGCTGCTCGCCCTCTCCGGCCTGATCGCCGAGAGCCTGGTGCGCGACGCCGGCTGGCGGTTCTGCGAGATCGGGCGCCGGGTCGAACGCGCCCTGCACGTCACGACGCTGCTGGACGCCGCCGTCACCACACAGCGGGCGCCGCAGACCGATTCTCTGGTCCTGGAGTCGGCCCTGATCGCGACGGAGAGCATCATCACCTACCGTCGGCGCTATCAGGCCCGCGCCGGCGTGGGCACGATGCTCGACCTGTTGTTGACCGACCGGGAGAACCCGCGGGCGGTCGCCTATCAGCTCGACCGGCTCGGCGACGCACTCGAGCGGATCCCCGCGGAGCCCGAGCGGATCGCTCCCGTCCGCGACACCTTGGCCGAGGTCCGGGCGAGCATCCGGAGCATCGACACCACCGCGCTGGCCCGGGTGTCCGAGGACGGCACCCGGCCGGAGCTCCGCGCCACGCTGGGGTTGCTCGCGGCGCGGCTGTCCACGCTGGCGGTCGATGTCGAGCGGATCTTCTTCGTGCAGCCGGCCCCGCAGCGGCCGCTGGACGTCACCGTCTCCACGTGGGAGGCCTGGTGATTCCCCCCACCGAGTTCCCGACCACCGCGAGAATCTGGCGCCTGGTGCACCGCACCTCCTACGCCTACGACGACGACGTCGGCACTTCCTACGGACGCGCACATCTGATCCCGCGTCACGGCGACGGCCAGCACCGCGTCGCCTCCCAGGTCGAGATCGATCCCGCCCCGACGGACCAGCGCGAGCACACCGACTACTTCGGCAACCGCTCCACCTTCTTCGCGGTGCGGACCTCCCACCGGGAGCTGACCGTGACCGCCACCAGCGTGGTCGCCTGCTCCCGCGGCCGCGCCCAGCGCGACGCGCTTCGCGACCTGCGGGCGAAAGATGTGCACGACCGGCTGGCGGACCGCGCCGACCTGGTTCCGGACCTGAACGCGGCCCGGCAGTTCCTGCTGCCGTCACCGATGGTCGGTCGGGCCGACCAGATCGCGGGCTTCGCCCATGACCTGATGCGGCCGGCGCGGAGCATGGACGAAGTCCTCGTCGACCTGCTCGACCGGATCCGCGACGGCTTCGCCTACGTCTCCGGGTCGACCACGGTGACCACCTCGCTGCCAGAACTGCTGTCCACGCGCGAGGGCGTCTGCCAGGACTTCGCCCACCTGGCGGTTGCCTCGTTGCGCTCGATCGGACTCGCCGCCCGCTACGTCTCCGGTTATCTGGAGACCTTTCCGCCACCCGGCAAACCACGCATGATCGGGGCTGATGCGTCCCACGCCTGGGCCTCGGTGTTCGCCCCCGGGGTCGGGTGGATCGACTTCGACCCGACCAACCACAAGTTCGTCGACGACGGCTACATCGTGACCGCGATCGGACGCGACTACTCGGACGTCCCGCCGCTCAAGGGTGTGATCTTCACCGAGAGCGCGAAGAACACCCTGGATGTCTCGGTCGACATGGCCCCTCTGACACTCGAGGAGGCAGTCGGCGGCTCGCCCGCGCTTGACGGCTGATCCGGCGGGGTAGCGTCGCGAGCGTGCGCTCCTTCGACTGCCCCAAATGCGGGGCCCTGCTGTTCTTCGAGAACAGCCTCTGCCTGACGTGCGGCTCCGATGTGGGGTACGAGCGCAGGTCGGCCGGGTTGGCGCTCGCCGACCCGGGGCGGCGCTGCCGGAACGCCGTCGTGGCCGAGTGCAACTGGCTGGTCGACACGTCCGGTGAGTTGTGCGAGTGCTGCGACCTCACCCGGACCCGACCGCACGACGCCGACGTCGCCGGCATGCCCGCGTTCGCGCGGGCGGAGGCGGCCAAGCGACGGTTGGTCTATCAGCTCGACGACCTGGGGCTCCCGGTCGTGTCCCGGGAGGACGACCCCGAGCGCGGCCTCGCGTTCGACCTGCTGTCCTCGACGGATGGACCGGTCACCACCGGCCACGCCGACGGTGTCATCAGCCTCGACCTCGCGGAGGGCGATGACGGGCACCGGGAAACGATGCGCGTTCGACTCGACGAGCCCTATCGGACCCTGCTCGGACACTTCCGGCACGAGATCGGCCACTACTACTGGATGCTCCTGGTCCAGAACACCGCGGCGCTGTCGGTGTTCCGGTCCCTCTTCGGCGATGAGCGCGCCGATTACGGGGCCGCCCTCAATGCGCACTACGCCGGCGAGCCGGCCGCGGACTGGGCGGACACCTACGTCTCGATCTACGCGACCGCCCACCCGTGGGAGGACTGGGCCGAAACCTTCGCCCACTACCTGCACATCCGCGACACGCTGCAGACCGCCGCTGCCTTCGGGGTCGTCGTGACCGGTCCGGAGACGCAGGCACCTCCGGACCCGACGGCACCGCTGATGTCCATCCCGATGGAGGAGATGGACGACTTCGACGAACTGATCAACTCCTGGCTGCCGCTGACCTACGCGTTGAACGCGGTCAATCGCAGCATGGGGAAGATGGATCTCTACCCGTTCGTGCTGTCTCCGACGGTGCAGGAGAAGCTGCGCCTCGTGCACGCACTCGTCACGCGCACGCAGCCTGCACGTCCGCGATGACGATCTTCTCGGGCTTGTTGATCGCCTCGAAGGCGACCGCAGCCTTGGGGCCGGAGAGCAGGTTGGGGACCGGCGTGGGCACGACCTGCCAGGAGAGTCCGAACTTGTCCCTTCAGCCACCCGCAGTAGCTCGCCTCGCCGCCGCCCGCGGTGAGTCCGTCGTGAACTCGACGACCATCTCGTTCCCCGCCTCGTTGCTCGGCGTGCCGCCGTCGGGCGCGAGGCCGAGGTCGCCCATCTTCGAGTTCGGGAAGATCGCCGTGTAGAACTCCGCCGCTTCGCGCGCGTTGCCGTCGAACCACGGGCACGGGGTGATCGGCTTGTCCATCGCCGGCTCTTCGGGTCGCTTGCTTTCTGTCGTACCCCTGGGACCGCGACGGCACCCCGAACTCATCGGTGCGCTACTCGAAAAACGCCGGCAGGGTCGGGTCGGCCCGATGGGCGAAGGCGGCGGCGACGACCCGGTCCGGGGTGCGCCGGTGGGACAGCGGCGGCAGCTCGTTCTGAGCGTAGAAGCCGACGCCGTCGGTCTCGTGGTCGCCGCCGGCCTCGCCGCCGGTGATCTCGCCGGCGAACACGATCTTGTAGGCGCTGAAGGGGGAGCCCCGGTCGTGCGCGTCGAAGACGCCGACCAGGTGCGTGAGCCGGCAGTGGTAGCCGGACTCCTCCCGCACCTCACGCTGCGCCGAGGACGCCGGAGAGTCCCCGACGTCGGCCCAGCCACCGGGCAGGGACCAGCGGCCGTCGGCCACCTCACGAACCAGCAGCAGCCGGGACTGGGAGTCGAAGACGGCGGCCCGGACGTCGACCTTGGGTGTCACGTAGCCCTCAGTCGGGTGGTAGAGCTCGGGGAGGTCCACCTCGGGGCGGGCCCACAGCTCGGCGAGCATCGCCTTGGAGATCGCCGCCAGCTCGTGATACCGGCGGGTCTCGTAGGGGTTGGACGCGAACGTCGACCCGATCCGGGCCATCGCGTCGAGCTTGCGGGCCCAGGCCAGCCACGGTGAGTCCGCGGGCCGGCCCTCGGGCGGTGACGGCTCGGTCATGACCCGTCCATCCGGGCCCACTCCCCGAGGTAGGAGGTCTCGTTGAAGGCGTGCATCGCGCTGTTGCCGTCGGCGTACCAGCGGACCGTGCACAGGGCGGCCGGCGAGAGCTGCAGCCGGTGGATGACCGAGATCGAGGCGCTCAGCGCCTCCCGTATCAGCATCTTGATCGAGCCGACGTGGGCGACGACCAGGACGTCCTTGCCGGCGTTCGCGCTGAGGATGCGCTGTTGAGCCGCGGCCACCCGTGCCGCCAGTTGCACCATGCTCTCCCCGCCGGGCGGGGCGATCTCCGGATTGCCGAGCCAGTTCGACAGCGCGGCGCCCCCCTGGGCCTGGGCCTCGGTGAAGGTCAATCCATCCCAGTCGCCGAAGTCGCACTCGCGCAGGTCGTCGTCGATCGAGACCTCCAGGCCGAGCTCGTCGGCGACGGCCTGCGCGGTCTGGCGGGCGCGGGTCAGCGGGGAGGCGACGATGACGTCGACGCCCCCGATCGAGGCGATGTGCTTGGCTGCGGCGCGGGCCTGACCCTGGCCCCGCTCGGAGAGCGGGGGGTCGAACCGGGTGCCGGAGAAGCGCTTCTCGATGGTGTGCGGCGTCTCGCCGTGGCGCAGCAGCCGCAGGGTCGTCACGTGCCCCAGGTCGGTGGCCCAGCCGATGATCTTGGCCGGCGGCCCGGTCTCGAGCGCGACCTCCTTGGAGAGGGGCTGCGCGGAGATCACCCGGATCTCGCCGGTCTGCTCGGAGGCAGCCACCGGCGCGGGCTCCCCGTCGAGTGCCCCATTGGCCAGGCGATCGGCGTGGGAGTTCTCGGCCCGGGGGATCCACGTCCAGCGCACCTCGGCCTGCGCAGGAATCAACGCCCGGGCCTGGCGCACCAGCGGCTGCAGGTTGGCGTGCTTGACGTTCCACCGTCCGGCCATCTGCTCGATGACCAGCTTGGAGTCCATCCGGACCTCGACCTGCGCACCCGGGTCCAGGCCGAACGCCGCTTCGAGGGCGGCGATCAGGCCGGAGTACTCGGCGACGTTGTTCGTGGCGATGCCCAGCGTGGCCGCCCGCTCAGCGAGCACCTCGCCGGTGTCGGCGTCGCGCACGACCACCCCGTAGGACGCAGGTCCGGGATTGCCGCGCGCGGCACCGTCCGCCTCGACGACCAGCCGTCGGCCCACGCCGGCTCAGAGCCCCGAATCGGCAACGCGGACGAGGATCCTCCGGCACTCCTCGCAGCGCACGATCTCGTTCTCCGGCGTGGCCCGGACCTTATTCAGGTCCGTGGTGGACAGCTCCATCCGGCAACCCTCGCACCGGCCACGGCGCAGGGCGGCCGCGCCGACCCCGTCCGTCCCGGCCCGGATCTTCTCGTAGAGCGCGATCAATTCCCCGGGGAGACCACCGGCGAGGGTGGCGCGCTCACCTCCGAGCGTGGCCGTCTCGGCGTCGATCTCGGCGGTGGCGGCGTTCAGCGCGGCGGTCGTGGCCGCCAGGTCCGCCGCGATCCGGTCCCGCTCGGCGGTCAGCTCCGCGATCCGGGCCTGCGCCGATTCCCGTCGCTCCATGATCTCGAGCACCGCGTCCTCGAGGTCGCCCTGCCGCTTCGCCAGGCTGGCGATCTCGTGCTGCAGGCTCTCCAGCTCCTTGGGCGAGGAGACCTGGCCCGCATCCATGCGCTTCTGGTCCCGCTCGGCGCGCTGCCGGACCTGGTCGACGTCAGCCTCGGCCTTGACCTGGTCCCGCCCGATGTCGGAGTCCTCGGTCTCGGCGGCCACCAACAGGTCGCGAACCTGATCGCGCCGTGCGGTCAGCTCCGCGATCGTGGCGGTCTCGGGCAAGGTCCGACGGCGGTGCGCCAGCAGGTCGATGCGGGCGTCGAGCGTCTGCAGATCGAGCAGCCGCCATTGGTCCGCGAGCGCGACGTTCAGCGGTCCTCCTCGGGTACGGGCCCCCACCGTATCCGCGCAGCGGCGGTCGGCGGGCGTCGGGCGGGCGCCGGGCCGTTCTGGCTCGGCCGGCAGATTTGGGTTGCCCTCCGCGCGGGCGGAGGAGGAACCTCGGCCCTGCCGGCGGACCATCCGAGGAGCAGTCATGGCATTCGAAGAGCTGAAAGCGCGCCAGAGCGTGATGTGGGCGAACGGCCCGTACCAGAACGTGACGGAGACGCTCGAAGACATCCACGAGCTCATCGTCGAACGGCTCGGCGCCGGGCCCGGCGTCGCGTGGCTGGACCTCGCGTGCGGCACCGGTGCGGTGGCCGAACGGGCGGCCGCCGCGGGATCCGACGCGGTGGGCATCGACCTGTCGCCCGGCCTGATCGAGACCGCCCAGGAACGGGCGAAGGCGCTCAACCTGACCATCGACTACCGGGTCGGCGACTGCGAGAACCTCGACGTCGGCGACGGCACGTTCGATGTGGTGTCCTCGACCTGCGGGGTGATGTTCGCGCCGGACCACGAGGCCACCGCGCGCGAGCTCGCCCGCGTGGTGAAGCCGGGCGGCCGGATCGGTCTGGCGAACTGGACCCCGGCGGGCGGCATCGGCGACATGTTCCGCGTCATGGCGCCGTTCCAGCCCGCGCCCCCGCCGAGCAGCCCCTTCGACTGGGGCAAGCCCGAGCGTGTGCGCGAACTCCTCGGCGATGCGTTCGACCTCGACATTTCCGAGCACGTCTCGACGTTGGAGATGGACTCGGCCGAGGCGTACTGGGAGCTGTTCTCCAGCAGCTACGGACCGACGAAAACGCTGGCCGAGAATCTCGGCGAGCGCCGGCCCGAACTGCAGCAGGCCTGGGTCGACATGTTCAACAGCAAGTACGCCTCAGGCGGCGGGATCGTCCATACCCGGGAGTACCTCCTGATCCTCGGCACCCGCCGCTGATCCTGGACTGACGACCCGTCAGACGCGCATCGTCCACGGGTCGGTGACGAGCTGCGACACGCGGGTCTGAATCCGGGTCCTACTGGTGTTCAGGCCCGCCTCGAGCTCTTCGGCCGCGCGGACCAGCCACGGCCACTCGCTCGCCCAGTGGGCGACGTCCACCAGAGCCAGTGCGCCGGCGGCCTCCCGCGCCTCCGAGGCGGGGTGATGGCGCAGGTCGGCGGTCACGTAGACGTCGGCCCCGATCGCACGGACGCTGCCGAGCAGCGAGTCGCCGGCGCCTCCGCACACCGCGATCCGGCGGACCAGACGGGTCGGCTCCCCCGCGACCCGGATGCCGGCCGCCGTGGCGGGCAGCCCTGTCCGGACGCGCTCGACGAATGCGGACAGCGGCTCCGCCTCGTCCAGCACGCAGACCCGGCCGCTGCCGCGCGTCCCGACCTCGCCGGCGAGTTCGACAACGTCGAACGCCGGTTCCTCGTAAGGGTGCGCGGCCCGCAGGGCCGCGACGACGGCCTCCCGTCGGTCGCGGGACATCACCATCTCCAGGCGGGTCTCGGCGACGACCGCGGTCTCCCCGACCGACCCGATCGCCGGGTTGGCGCCCGCCAACGGACGGAAGGTCCCGGTCCCGGAGACGGTGAACGCGCACCGCTCGTAGTCCCCGATCGCTCCGGCGCCGGCGATGGCCAGGGCGTCGAGGACGCGGTCCGCGTCCGCCTGCGGGACGAACGTGACGAGCTTGTCCACCGGGTCGCACGGCCGCGGATCGATCGGCTTGCCCGGCGGCAGGCGAAGAGCGTCGGCCAACGCGTCCGAGACCCCGCCGGCGGCGCAGTCCGCGTTGGTGTGGGCGACGAGCAGGCCGCACCCGCCCGAGATCAGACGGTGGATCAGGCGGCCCTTGTAGGTCGTGGCCGGCACTCCGTGGACCGGGCGCAGGAACAACGGGTGGTGGGTGACGAGCAGGTCCGCGCCCCAGTCCAGCGCCTCGTCGACGACGTCCGCGACCGGGTCGATCGCGAAGAGCACCTTGGACACCGGGGCGTCCGGGTCTCCGCAGACCAGCCCGACCGCGTCCCAGGACTCGGCCCAACGAGGGTCGTAGCGGCGCTCGACGACCTCGACCACGTTCCGCAGCGCAGCAGGCACGGCCGGAGGCTACCCGCCGCGGCCCGTTTCAGCGGGTCAACGCGTCGAGGAAGCGCCGATCTCGGAGGACGTTCCGGCCGGCGCGGAGCCGCCGGAGGCCGTCGTGGCCAGCAGGAAGCCGCTCATCAGCAGCATCAGCACCAGCCAGTTCGCCATCGAGAGCCCGATCGCGATCGGGTCCGGCACCAGGCGGAAGCGGCTCGGGACAGGGTGGACGGCCAGTGGCTCCATGGGGCTTCGACGCGGTCCGGGGCAGCCCGGTTCCGGTTCGGGACGAACCCCGTGATTACGTACCAACCGTGACTGACCGCTACGTCCCGAGCCCGTCCGGCTGGACCGAACCCGGCGCCTTCGAGGTCGCCCCCGGCGTCCACCGCATCCCCCTGCCGCTGCCGAACGACGGGCTGCGCGCGGTGAACGTCTACGTCCTGCCCGCTGGTCCGGAGCCCTCGGACGGCTGCGTGCTGATCGACTCCGGCTGGGCGCTGGCCGAGGGCCGGGCCCAGCTCGAGGCGTCGCTGGGCGAGCTCGGTTACGGCCTGGAGGACGTGAAGCGGTTCCTCGTCACCCACATGCACCGCGACCACTACACGCTCGGGATCGAGCTGCAGCGGCTGTTCGGAGCAAAGGTGGCGGTCGGTCTCGGGGAACAGCCGAACCTGGACCTCATCCTGGGGGCCAACGACGCCGCCCTGCTGACGCTGCTGCCGGCCTGGGGCTCGCCGGACCTGGCCGCGGTGTGGGCGGAGACCATCCAGCCCGAAGAGCGCCTGATGGCCCAGAAGTCCTATGCCCCGCCGGACGAGTGGATCACCGACGGCCAGCTGCTCGACGCCGGCAAGCGCACGCTGACCGCGATCGAGACCCCGGGCCACACCCGCGGACACCTGGTCTACCTGGACGCCGACGCCGACGTGATGTTCACCGGCGACCACGTCCTGCCCCACATCACGCCCTCGATCGGGCTGGAGCCGGCGCGACAGAACAGCCCCCTGACGGCTTACCTGTCCTCGCTACGGCTTCTCCTCACCCATCCGGACGCGCTGATGCTCCCCGCCCACGGAACCCCCGGCGGCAGCGTGCACACCCGGGTGCACGAGCTCCTCCATCACCACGACGTCCGGCTCGCGCACACCCTCGATGCCATCGAGGCGGGCGCCGGCTCGCCGGCCGAGGCCGCCCGGGCGATCGGCTGGACCCGCCGGGACACCCCGTTCGCCGACCTCAACACGTACAACCAGATCCTCGCCGTGGGCGAGACCTGGGCCCACCTGGCCGTCCTGGCCGAGCGCGGCCAGGTCGTCGAGTCGGTCGACGGCGAGGGCCGCGTCACCTACGACCCCGCGGCGTCGTAGCGTCCGCGGAATCGGCCGGCCGGGCGACCAGATCCGCGGACGTCCGCAGGGTGGTGGGCGCAACAGGGATCGAATTGGAAACCGGCTCACGAAGTTCCTGCAGGTGACAAGCTCGAGGTCCCGACATAGGCCTCTGACCTGCGGAAACGTCTCGTGACAACGAATGACATCCCTGGACAGCAGAGCACTTTCCTTTGGTCCACACCGGGTCCAAGGTCCACCTGAGGTCCACGGAGAGCCCCCCCATGGCGCGTCCAGACCAGCCCGCCGCACCTTCGGCTCGATCGGCCCGCACGGCGACACCTACCGGGCCCGCTACGTCGGCCCAAACGAGGTCCGCTACACCGAGACCGGGTTCGTCAGTTACGACGACGCCGACCGATTCCTCCACGACGTCCGCGGGGCGATCTCGGCCCGCACCTGGATCGCGCCCGGGACCGAGGTGACGGCGCCGGACACCTTCGCCAAGTACGCGAACGAGTGGCTGCGCCTGCGCGACCTGGCCGACCGAACCCGGGCCGAGTACCGGCGGCTACTGGACCGCTTCCTGATCCCGGCGTTCGGCGAGCTGACGATCGCCGAGATCAACCTGCCGCGGGTGCGGAACTGGTGGGCCGGGATCGACAAGGCCAAGGCGACCCAGTCGGCTCACGCCTACGGCCTGCTCCGCACGATCATGGGAGACGCCTGCGCCGAGGAGGGCCGGTTCAACCCGGTGCGGATTCGCAGGGCCGGGGTGACGGCTCGCAAGCGGACCGTCCGGATGCCGTCGCCCGCCGAGCTGGACCGTCTGGTGGAAGCGCTGCCCGAGGATTACAAGCTGATGGTCCGGGTCACGGCCTGGTGCGGCCTGCGCTTCGGTGAGGCCGCCGCGCTGATAAAGGAGGACGTGATCGACCTGGCCGTCAGTGACGTCCGGCTCCGGGTGCAGCGCGCCGTGGTCACCATCGACGGCAAGGCCAAGGTGAAGGGCACGAAGTCCGGCGCGACCCGCGTCGTCCCGGTCCACAACTCGGTGGCGCCGGCCCTGCTGGCGCACGCGATGACGCTGGCCGACGGCGCGCTGCTGTTCCCCGGCGGAGACGGCCACCACCTGGACTACTGGGTGCTCTATCGGGTCTGGAAGGCCGCCATTGCCGAGGCCGGGCTCGACGGCGGGAACGGCCTCGACCCGGTCCGCTTCCACGACCTGCGGCACCTGGCCGGGATGACCCTCACGCGGGCGCCCGGCGCCACCCCGAAGGACGTGATGACGTTCCTCGGCCACTCGACGACAAGGGCCTACGAGACCTACCAGCACTCCAGCGATGACCAGGTCCGCAAGCTGATCGACTCGGTCTGAATCGCTCCCCCGATTCCCGTCGCGCCCGTCCGGGCGAAGCGGAAGCCCGCCACTAGGGAGAAGGAAACGCCATGACCGAAGAAAACGCGTCCCGACGCTTCGGAGTCCTCTGGCTGGAGCCGGCCGACGGTGGGCGGGTCGGGATCGAGGACGCCCACGTTCCCGGCCTGGCGATCGCGGAGATGTCGGCCGCCGAGGCCGTCCGACTGGCCACCGATCTACTCACGGCCGCCGGTCACGCCGGGCATCGCAGCGCGAAGGGTTCGCACGGCCTCGACGGGCTGTTCAAGGCGACCGTTGGGCTGCTCGACGACGAGGACGACCAAGACGCGGCATGACGCCGGCCGAGGTGCGGGCGCACGCCGAGTCGCTCGTCGCGGACTGGCCCGACCCGACCGAGGAACAGCTCGACCGGCTCGCGGTCTTGCTGCGGCCCCCGGGTCCTTTCGGCCGGTAGCGTGCCTCCATTGGCCGACAGGAGCATGCCGTGGGAACCGTCTCTTGCGCGAGCTGCGGCGAGCCGATCACCGCGGCAGACATGTCCTGCCCTTGCGGGTGTCCCGACCGGGTTGTCGACGCTACCGCCAGCATCCGACTCGTCCCGGGTTTCCGACTGCACGCATGGCGCGCCGGGGCGCGGCGGAAGAAGTGGTTTTTCCACCTGAAGCGAGGGCGGGAGTGGAACCATGACCGCTCGCGGCACGAGAACGTGTCACGTGTGTACAACCGGGAGGATCGCCTGACCGGGTACAAACAGGTTTGGACAGACGAAGTCACGGGCGAAAAGACTTTCGAGAAGGGCCCCGGGGCGCTCGGTGACGAATCCATGCACGGGCAGTGTCCGTGGCCATGAAAAAGTCCCCGCTGGTGGCCAGGTGAGGTCCCCGCTGGTGGCCAGATGAAAGTCCCCACCCCTCGCTCGTCGTGTCGAGCCGGAGGTATTAGCCCTGCGCGGTGACGGTGGCGGTGCCAACCAGTCACCGCACCGCGACAGGGGACCTCCATTGAAGTCTGCGAGGGAACGGATGGACATCATGTCCGCCTACCAACAGGTGGGCACCTACCGTGGCGCCGCCGAGATCTGCGGCACCACGCACAAGACCGTGGCCCGGGTCATCGAGCGCACGAGGCCGGAGCAGCGGCGACGGCCGCCGGCGCGGAAGGACCGGGCGCACAACTACGACCCGGTGGCCGGCGGTCGTGGCCAAGCAGGTCGACGACGTCGAAGGGCCGGATCTCGGCGAAGCGGCTGCTGCCGGTCGCCCGGGCGGCCGGCTACGAGGGGTCGGCCCGGAACTTCCGGCGCCTGGTCGCGGACGCGAAACGACGTGGCGGCGCGAACATCACCGCGGGCGCCGGCCCGGGGTGTGGTCACCCGGGGAGCACCTGGTCATCGACTGGGGCGTCCTGGACGGGGTTGCACCTGTTCTGCGCGGTGCTGGCGCTGGTCGCGGTGGCGGTTCGTCGCTTCGCCGCCGACGAGAAGGCCGCCACGACGCTGGGCATGCTCGCCGGAGTGCTTCGAGGCCCTCGGCGGGGTGCCGAAGGTGGTGCTCGCCGACCGGATGGGCTGCCTCAAGGGCGGTGTGGTCGCCAACGTGGTGGTCCCGACCCCGGACTACGTGCGCTTCGCCGCCCACTACGGGTTCCGCCCGGACTTCTGCCACGCCGAGGACCCGGAGTCGAAGGGGATCGTGGAGAACCTCGTCGGTTACGCCAAGACCGACCTGGTGGTCCCTCAGCTGATCGGCAACGGTCCCGTCGGCTGGCGACCTGACGCCGCGAACGCGGCGGCCAGCGAGTGGTGCGCCGAGGTCAACGCCGCGCAGCACTCGGAGATCTGCGCGATCCCGGCCGAGCGGCTGGCCCAGGAACGGCGCGCTGCTGCGGCCGCTGCCGTCGCTGCGGCTGGCCTTCGAGCGGCGCCGACGTTCCGCAAGGTCGACCGACTGTCCTGCGTGCGGTTCGGGTCGGCCCGCTACTCCGTCCCGAACCGGCTGATCGGCACGCAGGTCCAGGTCCTGATCCGGTGCGGGCGGGTGCGGATCTCCGACCCGGTGACCGGTGAGATCGCTCGCCGAGCACGCCCTGGTCGCCCCCGGTGAGGTCTCGATCCTGCGACGCCCACTACGGACCGGCCCCGCACCGGACCGGCCCCGGCGCGCACCGCGCGGAGAACCGCAGCGGAGAAGCAGTTCCTGCGCCCTCGGGCCGATCGCCGAGGCGTTCCTGGTCGGTGCGGCCGCGATCGGGAACACCCGCCTGGCCGCCGAGCTCGACGTGCTCATCGCGCTGGCCGCGCGCACGGCCCCGACCCGCTCGTCGCCGCGCTCGGCGCGGGCGGTCGCGTTCGGGCGGTTGCGCGCCGCCGACGTCCGCTCGATCCTGGCCGCCGGCACCGGGCGTCCCGGTCGTCGACCCCGCCCGGCGCCGATCCTGTCCTGACCGCTGCCACACGGTCCCGACCCGATCGCTGGCCGACTACGCGATCGCACGCGGCGGTGCGTCTCATGACCGCGACCGCGCCGCCGCCGCTGCCGGCGGACCTGACCGCCGGGCTCCAGCGGCTCAAGCTGGCCGCGATCCGCGGCCTCGCCCCCGAGGTGCTGGTCACCGCGAAGACCCAGCGCTGGACACCGGAGGAGCTGCTGCGCACCCTGATCGAGGCCGAGATCGCCGCCCGGGACGCGTCCAACGCCCGCAACCGGCTGCGGGCCGCCGCCTTCCCCGTCACCAAGACCCTCGACGAGTTCGACGTGGCCGCGTCCTCCGTCCCGCGCGACGACCTTCGACTACCTCGCCTCGCCTGGAGTGGATCACGGGCCGCGGAGAACCTGCCTGATCGGACCGGCCGGCACCGGCAAATCCCATCCCCTCATCGCGCTCGGCGTCGCCGCCGTCGACGCCGGGCACCGGGTCCGCTACTTCACCGCAGCCGACCTCGTCGAGACGCTCTACCGCGGCCTGGCCGACAACTCCGTCGGCAAGATCATCGACACCCTGCTGCGCAACGACCTGATCATCATCGACGAGCTCGGCTTCGCACCCCTCGACGACACCGGCGCCCAGCTGCTGTTCCGGCTCGTCGCCGCCGCCTACGAACGCCGCTCCCTGGGCATCGCCAGCCACTGGCCGTTCGAGTCCTGGGGCCGCTTCCTGCCCGAGCACACCACCGCCGTCACCATCCTCGACCGGCTCCTGCACCACGCCACACCGTCGTCACCAACGGCGACTGCTACCGCATGAGAGAGCCCGAACCCCCGGAAGGAGCCGCCAACGACCACCTGATCAACCGCGAGGGGTGGGGACTTTTAGCTGGCCACCAGCGGGGACCTCGAACTGGCCATTGACACGGCAGTCCGGGTGAATTCGTGATCCGCCGCTGGCTTGTGCCGTCCGACTTCGAAAAGTAGAGATTGTTGCGGACACCGTCCTCGCCCTCGCCGGTCGTGTCCCGGCTCGACCAGAACACGATGGTCTCGGTCTGCGGCGGATCGGCGACCGCCGGTGTGACGGTGGGTGCGAACGCGGCGAGTGTCAACATCGCAGTCAGAATGATCGTCGTGCGACGGCATTGGAGCAGGGCGATGATCATTGAGCCTCCGGTTCCGTCCGCAGCAACATCCGTACCTGCGGCTCTTAGCCGAAGCGACCGTTCACGTAGTCGGGGGTGCGCGGGTCCTGCGGGGCCGTGAACATCGCGTCGGTCGTCGCCGTGCTCGACGATCACGCCCGGGGGTGCCGGCCTCGGCCAGGAAGAACGCGCACTGGTCCGAGACCCGCGCGGCCTGCTGCATGTTGTGGGTGACGATGACGATCGTGACCTCGTCGCGAGCTCACGGATGGTCTGCTCGATGCGACGGGTCGAGGTCGGGTCGAGCGCCGAGCACGGCTCGTCCATGAGCAGCACGCGGGGCTGGACCGCCAGCGACTCGGGCGATGCACAGCCGCTGCTGCTGGCCGCCGGACAGCGCCGCCGCCGGGCGTGCGAAGGCGGTCCTTCACCTCGTTCCAGAGACCGGCCCGCTCAGGCATCGCCTCGACCAGGTCGTCCTTGCCGTGCCTTCGAGCGCCTTCGTGCCGGTGAGGCGGCAGCCCGGCCATCACGTTGTCGTAGATCGACATCGCCGGGAACGGGTTGGGCTTCTGGAACACCATCCCGATCTGGCGCCGGGCGTCGGTCAGCCGGCGCTGCGGTCGTAGATGTCGTCGCCGTCGAGCAGGACCTCGCCGGCGAGCGTCGCGCTCGGGATCAGCTCGTGCATCCGGTTGAGGATGCGCAGGAACGTCGACTTGCCGCAGCCCGACGGCCCGATCAGCGCGGTGCACGCACCGGCCGGCATCAGCAGCGACACCCGGTCCAGGACCTTGCGCTTGCCGAACCAGGCCGAGATGTCGCGAGCGTCCAGGGCGGCGAGCGCCCCGGCCGGCGCTGCGGGAGCCGCCGCGGCGAACAGAGGTCCGGTGATCGAGGCCGCAGGCTCGATCACCCGCGGCAACTGAATCGGCGCCAGGACCGCTGTCACATCGGAGTCGGCCTGCGGAAGATCCAGCGGAGGTGCCGGCGGCGCCGTGAGGTCGGGTGCCGCCGGGAAGGGAGGGGCGAATGCCGCTGCCGAAACGGCCGGTGCGGGTGTTGGTGGCGCCGGTGGCGCGGTCGGTGGCGTCGCGTACACCGGCCGAGCGGCTTGGCTCGGCGGGCTGGTGTGGACCGGAGCGGTCTGTGGCTCAGCGGGTGTGCTCACCACGTGAAGTGCAGATTGTTTGAACCAGGCGCCCGTCCGCCGACGCGGCGCGGCCCGTTGTCGGCGACCAGCGCAAGAGCGGGCCCGGTTTCGTCGGCCGCTGCGCTTCCGTTGTGCGAGGTGGCAGGTGCTGCGGGAGGCTTCGGCAACTCCGACTCCTCCAACATCGCGATCGGAGCGGCTTCGGCCACAACCGGAGACGGAGGAGCGGCTGGCGTGGGACGCAGTGCCGTGTCGCCTTCGGAATGGGCGACGGCGAACCGACCCCGCGGGAAAACGGGCGCCGGGACATACGGCGCTACCACCGGGGGTGTGTCCGGCGTTCGGAAAAGAGCCGGCCGGGGGGTGGGGCGGCGCGAGAGGGACAGGCGGTGCAGCTACCGCGGCGGTCAACCCGGGCGGCGGCGCGGGTGCCATGGGCGGGGGAAGAGGGCGTGGCCAAGCTCGGCGGCATCGCCATCGGCGGCGGTCCGGAGGGCATGGACGGTGGACCAACCGGCATTGCCAGCGGCGTGGGAGGCATCGCCGGCGGCGCGGGCGGCATGGGAGGCGGACCGGGCGGCATGCTCGGCGCGGCGAACGGGTTGGGCGCGGGCATTACCGGAGCGAACGGCTGGGTCGAGGAGGAGGAGGCAGCGCGGGTGGGACGGCGCGCCCAGGGCGCGAGACGGCGCACTCTGGCGAGAAACGTCCGGGGCGGCCGGAAGTTCAATCGGAGCGAAGCCCACGATGCGTG
>CAVWPF010000006.1:0-277920 GCA_963756785.1 uncultured Actinomycetota bacterium | reverse complement strand
GCCGCCACGTCGAGAAGTTGCTGGCCGTCCTCGATCACCGCGAGTTCGCCCACGGCGTCGCCGAGCTGCTGGGGGCCCGGAGCCCCTGGCGGTCCGTTTCGACACGTTCAGCGAGCTGATCGCCGGCTGCCCCGAGGTCGCCGCCGACCTGCCCGCGGAGCTGTTGCACTTCCTCGATCCCGAGCGGTACTGGCTCTGGAGCCGGTGGATGTGGGATCCGGACACCGAGACCGGGGCCTTGCGACTGGTCACGATGGACGAGGTGGTGCTCGACGCCGAGAGCCGGGGGCTGACCTACCTGCGGGTCGGCCGGGCTCTGGCCTTCGTCTCCGAGACCGGCCACGCGGCCGGCTTCACCACCTTCGACCACCACGGCCGGGGCGAGCCCGAGTTCGGCACCGACGTGTACCTGGCCGCGGTGTACGGCGTCTACATGCACACCATGCTCCGGATGCGCCTGACCCAGGAGTTCACCAACCTGGTGCCACCGCTCCCCCAGCTCACCCGCCGCCTGCTCGGCGTCCACCAGCGCGCACCCGCGCAGAGGGAGAACTCGACATGCCAGCCGGAGGACGCAAGATCTCCCCCACCGCCGTCGAGTTCGACCTGGTCGAGGTCGCCTCCACGATCAGCGGCCGCACCGTGGAACTCCCCGGCATGTGGAACCGGATGCTGGGTTCCCGGGTGATCACCGAGTCCGGGCCGGAGGGCTTCGACGAGCTCGCCACCCTGCCCGGCGCGGAGTCCCTCGAATGGTGCTACGGCTGCGGCAAGTGCGAACCGGTCTGCCCGGTGAATGTGGTCAGCGAGTACGGGCCGCGCAAGCTGCACCGGCTGGTGCGGACCGGCGGCGAC
Organism: uncultured Actinomycetota bacterium; assembly: GCA_963756785.1. Taxonomy (GTDB): domain Bacteria; phylum Actinomycetota; class Actinomycetes; order Sporichthyales; family Sporichthyaceae; genus Sporichthya. Next base: position 277,065 of record CAVWPF010000006.1, on the reverse strand, counting down.
CTGATCGCCAGCGACGAGCTGTGGATGTGCACCACCTGCGGCAACTGCCTCCGGGTCTGCCCGAAGGAGGTGGACATGATCCAGATGATGCCGGCGGTGCGCGAGGAGGCGATCAGTCGCGGGCACGTCCCCGCCGAGTTGCAGACGGTCTTCGAGGCCACCTTCCGCCAGGGCAACGCTCTGGGCGCGAACCCCCGCCGACGGGCGGCCTGGACGAAGAACGCCGGGGTGCCGGTCCGCGAACTTCCCAAGGACCCGGCGCCGGTCGATGTGCTGTTCTACGTCGAGGACTACTGGAGCTACCACCCGCGCGGCATGGAGGCCGCCCAGGCCTTCAGCCGGGTGATGACCGCCCTCGGCATCGACTTCGCCATTCTCGGTGCGGAGGAGAAGACCCTCGGGGACTCCCAGCGCCTGGCCGGGGAACGCGGCCTGTTCGAGTCCCTGATGGAGGACGTCACCACGACGCTGTCGAAGTACACCTTCGACCGCATCGTCACCCCGGACCCGCACGGCTTCAATGCGCTGATCAAGGAGTACCCGAAGCACGGGCACGTCTACACCGCGCTGCACTACACGCAACTGCTCGCCCCGCTGGTCGAGAAGTTGGTGTTCGACCTCGTCGATCGAGGCCAAGGTCACCTTCCACGACCCGTGCTACCTGGGCCGGCACAACGGGGAGTACGACGCCCCGCGGACCCTGCTCAAGGCGATCCCCGGCATCGAGCTGATCGAGATGGGACGGTGCCGTGAGAACGGCTACTGCTGCGGCGGCGGCGGCGGCGGGATGTGGCTCGACGGGTTCAACGCCGACAAGGTCGATGAGCGGCTCTCCGAACGCCGGGTCCGCGAAGCGGCGGCCTCCGGCGCCGACATCCTCGCGGTCTGCTGCCCGTACGAGGTCTCCCGCTTCTCCGACGCCGCCAAGGCCACCGGCAACGACTCACTGCAGGTGCTCGACATCGCGGAGATGCTCGACCGGGCCATGCGGCTCCCCCCGGACGGTGTGACCATGCGGGTCCTCGACTTCGGCACCACGACGGCGGTGCGCAGCCAGTCCAGCTGGCATGCGCTCGCCCGGTGTGCCCAGGCCGGGGACGGCCCCACCCTGTCCTTCGTCCGGCCCGCGCAGCCCTACGTCTGCCTGGGTTTCCATCGGCAGCTGGCGGAGATCGACACCGACTGGTGCGCGGAGAACGACCTCCCGGTGCTGCGGCGGATGGTCGGCGGCGGACCCGTCTACCTCGACGCCGACCAGCTGTTCTTCCAGATCACGCTGCCGGCCCGCACCGTGACGGGGTCACGCGAGCGGGCCCTGGCCGCGCTGTTGACCCCGGCCGTCGAGGCCCTGCGCACCCTGGGGGTCGAGGCCGCGTTGGACCCCTTCGGTGAGATCAGCGTCGGGGGCGCGAAGGTGTGCGGTCACGGGGCCGGGCAGCTGCGCGACGGGGTGGTCGTGGTCGGCAATCTGATCACCGCCTTCGACCATGAGCGCGCCGCCCGGATGCTGGCGCTGAGTTCACGGTCCCGCATCGAGGTGCTCGATCTGATGCGTCGTCATGTGACCGCCACGGCGGTCGATCCAGCGGAGTGGCAGCAGGCGATGGTGGCCGCGTACGCCCGGCACTTCGGTCTCGACCCGGAGCCGGGTGAGCCCACCGCACCCGAACTCGCGGAGGCGGACCGCTTGGACGGCGTACTGGGCAGCGCCGAGTTCGTCGCCGGCGCGGATCAGGCCGGCACCGCCCCAGGCGGACCCACGGCGCACCGCGTGAAGATCCGCGGCGGAATCTATGTGGAGGTGGCAGCAGCATGACGATCGACGAGGCGGCCGGCCCAGCGACAGCGCAGGCGGGCGAGGTCAGGGTCGACGGGTATCCGCTTCGGCTGGACCGCTTCTACGACCCGCAAACCCATCACTGGGTGTACACGAGAGCCGACGGCCTGCTCCGCATCGGGCTGGACGGGCTCACCGCGGATACCTACGGCTCGCTCGCCCAACTGGTGATCGATGCGGCGGGCTCCCTCGTCCGCCGCGGCGAACCCTTCGGCAGCCTGGAGGCGGCCAAGTTCGTCGGCCCGCTGCTCGCCCCGGTGTCCGGGCGCATCGCGGCGGTGAACCCGGCCGTCCTGGCCGATCCCGACCTCGTGGTCCGGTCGCCGTACGACGAGGGCTGGCTGATCGATCTCGAACCGAGCCGTCTCGACGACGAAGGCGAGCTGTTGATCAATGACGAACTCGCGCACGCCTGGTTCACCCAGGCCGTCGCCGAGCACCGGGAGAAGGGCCTGGTTGCGGAATGACAGCGGTGACGGTGCCCACGGACGAGGAATTGCACGCGGGATTCGAGACCCGGCGGCGCAACTTCGGCAATGTCATGGACTTCTACGCCCCCGGGTTGAAGAAGTGGAGCACGCCCGAGTGGACCCCGACCAACCCGCAACGATTTCTGCCCGTCTCCGTCACCGGGTCGGCCTGCGCGCTCTCGTGTGACCACTGCCAGACCAAGGTGCTCGACGGCATGGCCGGCATCCCGGCCGGTGAGACCTTGTTCGACACTGCCGTCCGGTTCAAGGCCAAGGGCAGCGAGGGGCTGCTGGTCTCCGGCGGTTCCACCCGCACCGGCGGCGTCCCCCTGGCGCCGCACCTGGTCCACGTGCCCCGGATCCGCGAGGAGCTGGGGATGAAGGTGATCGTCCACTCCGGGGTCGTGTCCCCGCGGCTGGCCGACCAGCTCGCCGCCGCGGGCGTCGACGGCGTGATGCTCGACATCATCGGCGCCGACGAGACGATCCGCGACGTCTACCACCTCGACCTGACCACCGCGGACTTCGACCGGTCCCTGGAGGTGCTGGCCGACAACGGGCTGCGGATCATCCCGCACATCATTCTGGGGCTGCACTACGGGAAGTTTCTCGGCGAGCACCGTGCGCTCGAGATGGTCGTGCGCCACGACGTGTCCACCCTGATCCTCGTCGTGCTCGTGCCGCTGGTGGGAACGCCGATGGCCCACCTCCCGCCGCCCCCGACCAAGGACGTCACCGACTTCTTCGCCACCGCCCGGGCCGCTGCGCCGCACATCCCGGTGAACCTGGGCTGCGCCCGGCCGATGGGCCAGATCAAACAGGATCTCGATCACGCGGCGGTGGACCTCGGGCTCAACGGCATCGCCTACCCGGCCGACGGGATCATCGGCTACGCCGAGTCCCGCGGCATCACCGCGAACCGGTACGAGTACTGCTGTTCGCTCACCTGGGCCGGCGGCGCCGACGGCGGCTTCTCCGAAGTCACGGTCGGCTGATGAGCACCCCTTCGAGCTCCGCGACCTGGCGCTATCTGCGCGACGACCGGGCCGGTGCGGCCGAGGGCCTCGCCCTGGACGAGGCCCTGATGGGCGCGGTGGGCCGGACCGCGGCGTCGCCGACCCCGACCCTTCGGCTCTACACCTACGCCGACGCTGCGCTCGTCGGGCGTTACCAGACCCTGGCTGCCGAACTCGATCTCGACGCCTGCGCGGCGGCGGGCACCGAGGTCAGCCGGCGCCCCACCGGTGGCGGCGCGATCGTGATGGGACCGGGTCAGCTCGGGGTGGCCCTCATGCTCCCGGCACCGGCGTCCTCGCCGCGGGACACGCTGATCGAGTTGGCCCGGGGAATCGTCGACGGGCTCGGCTTCCTCGGCGTGCCGGCGGAGTTCGGCGGGAAGAACGATCTCCTGGTCGATGGCCGCAAGATCGCCGGGTTGGGCCTCTACCTCGACCCCGACGGTGGCCTGCTCTTCCACGCGAGCATCCTGCGCGACCTCGACGTGGACTACATGCTCCGGGTGCTGCGGATACCGGCCGCCAAGCTCGCCGGTAAGGCGGCCGCGGCGGTGGCGGAGCGGGTCACCACCGTGAACCGCACGCTGGGCCGCGACCTCGACGCGGAGACGCTGCGTGAGGCCGTCGCCGCCGGCTTCGGACAGCGTCACGGCGTGCGTCTGGTCGCCGGCGAGCCCACCCTCGACGAGCGCGCCGCGGCCGCGCGCCTGGTCGCCGATCGGTACTCGCACCCCGGCTGGCTGCACGAGACCAACGCCCAGCCCGACGGGACCGGCAGCGCTGCGATGCGGGCGCCCGAGGGCCTCGTCCGGGTCTTCGTCGCCGCCCAGGGCGCGCTGATCAAGAGCGTGATGTTCACCGGGGACTTCACCGCGGTCCCGGCCGGGCTGCGCCAACTGGAGGCCGCCCTGCGCTGGCGGCGCCTCGACGAACTCGGCGTGGCCGAGGTCGTGGCCGCGGTGCGGGCCGAGAACCACGCCGACCTCGGGTGGGAAGCCGACAGTGACGTGGTCACGGCGGTGCTCGGCGCCGGGGCGCGCGCCACGGAACGTCACGCCGCCGCCCCCGTCCGGCCCCAGGGCTCCTGCTATTTCCCGGAACAACCCGTGACCGCGAGGAGTAGTTCGTGACCGCCACCCCGCTGCCGCTGCTGCGCACCCGGCCCGCCCCGGCCGAGCCGGCGAAGACCAGCCCCGACTGGGTGCGGATCTCGATGGCCAGCGCCTACGCGCTGCGCTACAAATCGGGCCGCTTCAGCCGGGACTTCGACTTCGGCGGCATCAATCTCCTGCTGAACTACGACGAGGGGTGCCTGTCCGACTGCGGATTCTGCGGTCTCGCTCGGACCCGGCCCGGCAGCTACTCGGACAAGTCCTTCATCCGGGTCGAGTGGCCGCTGGTCAACACCGACGACCTGGTCGACCGGATGGTTCGCCACCACGACAAGCTCACCCGGCTGTGCATCTCGATGGTCACGCACGGCCACGCCTACCGGGACACCTGCGACATCACCGCACGCATCGTCGAGCGGGTGCAGGCGCCACTGTCCATCCTGGTCGCCCCGCCGACGCTGAACCGCGAGCGGCTCACCGAGTTCAAGCGCCTCGGTGTCGACATGATCGGTATCGGCCTGGACGCCGTCACCGAGGACCTCTTCCGGTCGATCCGCACCGATGTTCCGCAGGGCGGGCTCAAGTGGGACCAGTACTGGGACATCGTCTTCACCGCCCGCGAACTGTTCGGCGAGTGGAAGGTCAACGTGCACACCCTCGTCGGGCTGGGTGAGCGCGACGCCGACCTGCTGGACATCTTCGTGCGACTGCGCGACCGGCAGATCTTCTCCTACCTGTTCTGCTTCAACCCCGAGCCCGACTCCCGGATGGCCGATCACCCGAAGTCGCCCATCGCCCGGTGGCGGCGAGTGCAACTGGCCCGGCACCTGATCGAGGTCGAGGGCTACGGCATCGAGGACTTCACGCTCGACGACCACGGCGACCTCGTCGACACCCGTGGGGATGCCTCGATCGTGGAAGCCGCGGTCGCCGGCGGCATCCCGTTCATGACCAACGGGTGCCCGGGCGAGAAGGGCGAGCCCGGCTGCACCCGGCCGTACGGGTCCTACCGGCCCAGCGAACCTTTCCGTGACTTCCCCTTCGTTCCCACGCCCGGCGACATCGCCGAGGTCCGCGCCCAGCTCGCGCTGGGCACTCCGCTCGATCGCAAGGAGTTCTGATGCGCATCGTCGTGCCGATGAAAGCGGTGCCCGACCTCGTCGAGGAGTTCGAGATCTCCGACGAGGGCACCGACATCGACCGCGAGTACCTCAAGTTCGTGCTCAACGAGTGGGACGACCAGGCACTGGAGGAGGCCCTGCTGCTCAAGGACTCCGCCGGAGCCGAGGTGATCGTCGTCGGCCTGGCCGACGATCCCGACATCGAGCAGGCCCTCTACACGGCGATCGCCAAGGGCGCCGATGCCGGCGTGAAGCTGACCGGCGCGGCCGGCACAGACACCCATTCCCGGGCCGCCGCTTTTGCCGGATACCTCAAGGCCAACCCGGCCGACCTGGTCATCACCGGCGTTCAGGCCCCCGACGACCTGGACGGTCAGCTGCCTTCGGCACTGGCCGCGCACCTGGGTCAGCCGCACGTCTCGGTGGTCGTCGCGGTCGAGGGCGGCGGAGCCACGGTTTCGGTGCGTCAGGAGTTCAGCGGCGGCCGGGCGGCCGAACTCAACCTCACCCTTCCCGCGGTCGTCGGACTGCAGGCATCGCGGCAGGCACCGCGATACGCCCCCATCACCAAGATCCGCCAGATGATGCAGGCCGGCGGCCTGACCGAGGAGCCCGCGGGCACCGACGGGGCCGGGCACGGCCTGACGGTGCGTCGGATGTACGCGCCGGTGTCCAGTTCGCACGCCGAGATGCTCGAAGGTTCGCCGGAGGACGTCGCCGAGAAGATCGCCGATCTGCTGCGGAGCCGCGGCCTGGTGAAGGGGTAGCAGAGGATGAGCAACGTGCTGGTGCTGGCCGGGCGGGTCGGCAAGGACATCAACGAGTCCACGTACGAGCTGATCGGCAAGGCCCGCGAGCTCGCGGACGCCTGGGGCGGTCAGGTCGAGGTCGCGCTGTTCGGGACCGCCGACCCGGCCACGACGTTGGGCGCGGCGGACATCGTGGTCTCCATCGATCATCCGGCCCTGTCGGACTACGTCGGCGAGGCCTACGAGATCGCGCTGCGCCACGTGCTGGCCGAGCGGTCACCGAAGCTCCTGATGCTGGCCAACGACACCATGGGCCTGGACCTGGGCAGCGCGCTCTCCGTCTCCTGGGACGCGCCGCAGGCCGCCTACGTGATCGAGCTGGTCGCCGATGGCGAGACACCGGTGGCGACCTGTCAGATCCTGGGCGGCAAGATCCTCGCCGAGGTCGAGATCCCGGGCCCGCGCGCGATCGTGACGGTCGCCGCCGGCGCGTTCCCGGCCGCTGCGGGGCAGGGCGGATCCGGCGCCGAGCTGGTCACGATGACCCCACCTGCGGAGCTCGACTCCTCCCGGGTCAGCCTCCAGCAACTCATCGAGCCGCAGGGCGGGGACGTCGACATCACGATCGCGGAGCTGCTGGTCTCGGTCGGGCGCGGCATCGGGTCCAAGGACGATCTGGAGACGGTGCAGGAACTCGCGGACGCCCTCGGCGCGCCGCTGTCCGCCTCCCGGCCGGTGATCGACGCGGGGTGGATGCCGAAGTCCCGCCAGGTCGGCAAGTCCGGGCTCAAGGTCAAGCCCAAGGCCTACCTGGCCTTCGGGATCTCCGGGGCCCCCGAGCACCTGGAGGGCATGCGCGACGCGGAACTGATCATCGCGTGCAACACCGACGCGGCCGCGCCGATCTTCGACCTCGCCCACTACGGCACCACGATCGACCTGTTCGACCTGGTGCCGGCGCTGGTCGAGAAGCTGGAGGGCTGAGGACGTGAGCGCGAGCACGGTCCCCGCGACGGAGTTCGCGCAGGCGAGCGACGTCGAGCCTGGCGAGGTGACCCGGCCGATCTTCTTCCAGGTCGGGCAGGCCGGGGAGATCGTGTTCTACATCCTGGCCACGGTCACCGTCGCGGTCTTCTGCTACGGGATCTGGCGGCGGGTCACCAAGTACCGGCGCGGCCGGGCGGCTGACCGCTGGACCACCATCAAGGCCGCGCTGTTCACCCGCCCCGCGGGTGGCGTGCGTGGCGGGCGCGGCGACCGCGGCTCCCTGGCGGTCGTCGCATCCAACGTCACGATCGGGCGCCGGGCCCGGGCGGTCGGCATCGCCCACTTCGCGGTCTTCTGGGGCTTCCTGGTGCTGTTCGCCGGCACGGTCATCCTCACGATCGACTACGACGTCCTGCGGCTGTCCGGGGACGTGCTCACCGGCGACGGCGAGGACTGGCGCTTCTTCTCCGGAACCTTCTACGAGATCTACTCGGTCGTGCTCGACGTCTTCGCCGTCGGCGCCGTGCTCGGTCTGGGCTACCTGATGGTCCGCCGAGGGATGCTCAAGCCGTTCCGGTTGAACTACCGCCGAGCCGAAGAGCCCGAAGGCGGCTACAGCCGCACCCAGTTCGTGCTCGGCGACTGGCTGTTCGCGGGCGGCCTGATGGCCATTCTGCTGACCGGCCTGCTCGAGGAGGGCGTGCGGATCCGTGGCACGGAGTTCCCCGCCCACGAGAAGTGGTCGCCGGCAGGTTGGGTGATCGGACAGGCGGTGGACGGCCTCGGCGTGTCCGCCGCGGGCGCGACGGATGCCTACCCGTGGTTCTGGTGGCTGCACGCCCTGCTCGCACTCGGGTTCGTCGCCTACATCCCGTACTCCAAGGCCATGCACATGCTGGCGGACGGGGTGAACCTGCTCGCCCACGACCGCACGGCCACCCTGCGCCTGCCGGACCCGCAACCGGACCCGACCCACGCGGGCTACACCGCCATCGAGGACTTCACCTGGAAGGAACTCCTCGACCTCGACTCCTGCACCAAGTGCGGACGCTGTCACGAGGTGTGCCCCGCCCGGGCGGCCGGCGCGCCACTCTCGCCCCGCGACCTGATTCTCGACCTGCGCCAGTGGGTGGACACCTCTTCGGGTGGTCTCGCGGTGCTGGACCGCGAGGACCGGCCCTCCCCCGGCGGCCCCACCTGCGCCAGCGACGACGTCTCGATCGCCGGCGGGGTGATCCCCAGTCAGACCCTCTGGGCCTGCACCACGTGCATGGCCTGCGTTCAGGCCTGCCCGGTCGGCATCGAGCACGTCGGCACCATCGTCCAGCTGCGCCGGACGCTGGTCGAGCAGGGCGACCTCGAGCCGACTCTGCAGAGCGCGCTGCAGAACCTGGCCGGGCAGGGCAACTCGTTCGGCAAGTCCGCCCGGCAACGCTCCAAATGGACCAAGACGCTGGACGTGCCGATCAAGGACGCCCGCAAGGTGCCGGTGAAGTACCTGTGGTTCGTCGGCGACTACGCCTCCTTCGACGACCGGTTGGCCGAGAACTCCAGGCTGCTCGCCGGCCTGCTCACCCAGGCCGGGGTCGATTTCGGGATCCTGTACGAGGGCGAATGGAACTCCGGGAACGACGTGCGCCGGGTCGGCGAGGAGGGCCTGTTCGAGCAGCTGGTCGAGCACAACATCGAGCAGTTGGCAGCGGCCGATTTCGAAGAGATCTTCACCACCGACCCGCACACTCTCAACGCGCTGCGCAACGAGTACCCGGCCAAGGGCGGGGACTACACGGTCTGGCACTACACCGAGCTGCTCGCGCACCTGATCGAGACCGGGGCGTTGGAGGTCGAGCCGCTGGGCCTGCAGGTGACCTACCACGACCCGTGTTACCTGGCCCGCTACAACAAGGTGACCGAGGCGCCCCGCCGGATCCTCGCCGCGCTGGGGTGCGAACTGGTGGAGATGCCCCGCAACAAGGAGAACACCTTCTGCTGCGGCGCCGGCGGGGGCCGGATCTGGATGGACGACAGCGGCCTGGCCGAGCGGCCGGCGGTCAACCGCATCAACGAGGCGACCACCCTCGACGTCAGCCACTTCGTGGTCTCCTGCCCGAAGGACATGACGATGTACTCCGACGCGGCCAAGACCACCGGCAACGACGAACGCCTCACCGTGCTGGACATCGTCCGTCTGGTCGACATGGCGGTACGCCGCCCCGCCCCTCCCGAGACCGAGCCCGTGGGCGCGCCGGCATGAATCAGCAGACCGTCCCGCTCGACGCCCTCACCGCCGCGGTGGCCGGACGGGCGCGCGCGGTCACGGCCGCCGCCCGTCGCCTCGAAGGGTTGGCCCCGGCCAGTGACCCGCCCCCGCCGGCGCCCGGTCCGGCCGACCGCACCGCCCTGGCCCTGCGGTTGTTGCGGATCTGCGGGGACCCCGCGTGCCACCGCGTCCTGTCCGCCCTGCACGCGGGCACGCTCACCAGCGGCGCCCTGGCTGCGGTCACCGGGCTGGGCACCGCGGAGCTCTGGGAGACCGGCGCTGACCTTCTCCAGGCCGGTCTCGTGGAACGCGACACCGCGATGGACGCCCTGTCCCTGACCGGCGCCGGAGCGGCCGCGTTGACCCTGGTTGCCGCGCTGGATGAAGGGCGGCCGGGATGAACTGCCCCTACTGCGAGTTCGCCGGCGGCTGGAGCGCGCTGCACGCCCATCTGTTCGAGGAGCACGCGGACCGGGTGGGCACCGAGGAGCTCGCGGACCGGACCGTGTACGTGGTCACCTGCCCGCACTGCGAGGCCGTCTACCACAAGCCGATCAAGAAGGCCTCGGATCCGCAGTTCCTGATCGAGTTCGATCGCCAGATTCGTCTCGTCGCGCTGGACATGTTGATGACCCATCTCCTGGCGGAGCACGAGGAACCCAGCCCAGCCCCCCAGCAGGACCGGGCCTAGAAGGAGGAGCCGTGCCAACGGTGCGCAACTGCAACATCCCCGACGACCTCTACTACCTGGTCGAGAAGCATGTGTGGGCCCGCCAGGTCGGCGATCTCGTCGAGATCGGATTGACGGATGTCGCGCAGAACCTGGCCAAGGGCATCATCTCGGTCACCCCGAAGAAGGTCGGCAAGGCACTTCGCGCCGAGCAGAGCGTCGCGACCGTCGAGAGCGGGAAGTGGGTTGGTCCGGTGCCCACCCCGATCGCCGGGGAGATCGTCGAGATCAATACGGCGTTGCTCACGGAGCCGGGACTGATCAACGCGCACCCGTACGGCGCCGGGTGGGTGGCCCGGATCCGGCCGACCGACTGGGCGGCGGACTGTGTCGGTCTGGCCACCGGCGAAGCGGGAATCGCCGCCTACGAGGCGTTCCTGGCCGCCGAGGGGATCTCCTGCGAGGAATGAGCGATGACCGAGCAGGTATGGGCCGGGTGCGTAGTTCCGATGGATCGGTTCTACGACCTCGATCTGCATGTCTGGGTGGTGTTCGACGGCGAGGAGGTGGTGCTGGGTATGACGGACGTGGCCCAGACCATGGGTGGACGGGTGGTGGCGTTGACCTGGAAGCGGCCGCCCCGCGCGCTCGTCCGGAATCAGGCCGTCGCGGTCGTCGAGAGCGCGAAGTGGGTGGGCCCGTTTCCCACCCCGCTCAGCGGCACCCTCACTCAGGTGAATCGGTTGGCGTTCGAGGAAGACATCGCGCTGGCGAACCGGGATCCGTACGGGGCGGGCTGGATGGCCCGCCTGCGTCCGTCCGATCTGGATTCCGAACGCCACCACCTGTGCGACGGAGCGGCGGCGTTCGCGTACTACCGCGAGTTCGTGGACCGCAACGAGATCCGCTGCTACCGCTGTGAGAACTGACCGAAGGAGACGGATACCAGATGCAGGGAGTTCCGGAAGGTACCGCAGTGGCGCGCGGTGGTCGACGACGCCCGCGCTGGCAACTGGTGTTCGCCATGGCGTTCGTGATGTACCTGAGCTTCCGGTTGATCGAGGCTCTGGTCCACCTGGTCGAGTCGTTCTGAGCGTCCGCGCAAGAGACACCGCCGAGCACAACTGATGCATCATCACTAGTGGAGGAATCCGATGAGTAGCAATCTCGCCTTCGGCGGGCCCGGTGACATCACCGACGACACGAAGCGGCTGGCGATCGTGTGCTGGAGCAACGACCTGGACCGGGTATGGCCGACCCTGATCCTCGGCACCACCGGCGCCGCATCCGGCATGGAGGTGGACATCTTCTTCACCTTCTGGGGATTGCGCGTGCTCCAACGGAACAACAAGCGCTTCACCGGTAAGAACTGGATGCAGAAGGGCGAGTCGGTGGTCGACCGCGGCGGCACAGACCATCTCAAGCTCGGCAAGATCCACTTCGGCGGGGCCGGCACGAAGATGATCAAGAAGTTGGCCAAGGACTACAAGGTGGCCAGCCCCACCGAGCTGCTCGGGATGGCGCAGGACATCGGGGTGCGGCTGTACCCGTGCCAGATGACCATGGATCTTTACGGCCTGACCACAGCCGACTTCATCGACGGTCTCCAGCCCTGCATGGGCGCCGCCAGTTTCCTCGACATGGCCTGCGACGCCGACATCACCCTGTTCATCTAGCCCGGTCATGAGGATCCCCTGATGACCCGGCATGCCGTTCACGTCGGTGCCGATCCGCTGGTGGCCAGCCGACTCGCCCGCCTGGGCGTGGAACTGGGCCTGGAGTGGCGCGACGGGGCGAGCGCCGTCGATCCGGTCGTCGTGGTTCTCGACCTGGGTCCGGCCGAAGCGCTGGCGACGATCGCGCAGGTCCACCAGGCGTGGCCACGCGCGTTGGTCGCCGGGTATCTCGCCCTTCCGGACAGTGACCGGTGGGTCGCTGCCCAGCGCGCCGGCGCTGACCTCGTGGTCAACCGCGGGGCCCTCGGTGCCCGCTTGCGAGCTCTGCTCTCGGTGGGCAACGCGCATCGCCTGTTCCCCTTGATGGATCGGGCCGACATCGCGGGCCGGTTGGGCCTCGTCGCCCGCATCGAGACCGAACCCGTCGGGCCGGTAGCGGTCTACCAGGTCGACGGCGAGGTCCACGTGATCGCCGATCGCTGTCCGCATGCCGGCGCCGCGCTGTCCCCAGGAGAGCTGGACCAGGGGATTCTGACCTGCCCGCGGCACGGCAGCCAGTTCGACGTGTGCACCGGGGAACGAGTTCGCGGACCGGCCGACTCCGCCCCCCGCCGTTTTCGGGTGGTCACCGACGGCGGTCAACTGTGTATCGACATCGGCGCCGGCGCCTTGAGCTAGCCTGAGTGGACTTCAGTGATCGATTGAGGAGTGTCCGATGAGCCGAGTCGACGCACGGGAGATCTACGACCTCCATGCGCGCGTCTGCAAGGCCATCGCCGACCCCAAGCGCCTGTTGATCCTCGATGCGCTGCGGGACGGACCACTGTCGGTGGGAGACATCGCCGCAGAATTGGGGATGCCCCAGCCGAACACGAGCCAGCACCTCGCGATCCTGCGCGATCGCAACATCGTGATCACATCCCGCGACGGCAACACCGTCTACTACGCATTGAACAGCCGCAAGGTGATCGACGCCGTCGATCTTCTGCGCGAGTTCATGGCCGAGTACATGGCCCCGGCTTCGGTCGTCCGGACCGGATGACCGCTCGCCGCTCCGCGTAGGCCCCCCGCTCGCACCGCTGGCGTGGCGGATGCGAGACCGTCCGTGGCGCCTCCGGCGAATGGCGTTGGTACTCTTCATATGTACGGACATTTGACCGAGCATCGCAGGTAAGCCCATCCGGAGACCGGACGATGAACAGCGGACACGTCGATCCCGCCAGGTCGGGCGCCCGGTCGGCCCAGCGCCCATCGGCGGCGCAGAAGTACCTGCCGGTGACCAGGTGGGCACGGAACTACCCGCGCGAGAATTTGCGGGCGGACGTTCCCGCCGGACTCACGGTCGCCGTCCTGCTCATCCCCCAGTCGATGGCCTACGCCGCCCTCGCCGGGATGCCGCCCGAGGCCGGCCTGTACTCCTCGATCGTCGCCTTGCTGGTCTATGCGGCGCTCGGGACGAGCAACTTCATCTCGGTCGCGCCGGTCGCCATCGATTCGCTGCTGGTCGCCGCCGCCGTCGGGCCGATCGCCGACGGAGACGTAGGGGTCTACGTGGGGGTGGCGGGCCTCCTCGCCGTGATGTCGGGTCTGATCCAGATCGCGCTGGGCGGCCTGCGACTCGGTGCGCTCGTCAACCTGCTCTCCGTCCCGGTGATCACCGGCTTCACCGCCGCGGCGGCGGTGACCATCGCGGCCAGTCAGCTCAAGGACCTGCTGGGAATCACGACGACCGGGTCCACGACGAGCTTCGTCGACATCGCCCAGGCCACCGGTTCCGCGCTGGACACCATCCACCCGATGACCGTGCTGATCGGCGCGGCCGCGCTGGTGGTCCTCGTTGCCGCCCGGCGCTTTGCCCCCCGCCTGCCGGCGGCGCTGCTGGTGGTGGCCGTCTCCACCGCCGCCGTTGCGGCCCTGCATCTGGACCGCGACGGAGTGCGCACCCTGGGCGAGGTACCCGCCGGCCTCCCCACACCTTCGCTGCCGCCGCTGAACGGCACCCTGCTCGGCCAACTCGCGCCCGCCGCCCTGACCATCGCCGTCATCTCCTACCTGGAGAGCATCAGCACGGCGAAGGCCTTCGCGGCGAAGCGGCGCCAGCGGGTCGACTCCAACGCCGAGCTGGTCGCGGTCGGCGCGGCCAACGTCACCGCCGGCCTGTTCTCGGGTTTCGCCGTCGCCGGCGGGTTCTCGCGGGGCGCGGTCAACTTTCGCGCCGGCGCGCGCACTCAGCTCGCCGGCGTCGTCGCCGCGGCCACGCTGATCGTGGCGGTGGCCTTCCTGACCCCGCTGTTCACCCAGCTCCCCAAGGCCGTCCTGGCGGCCATCATCATCCTGGCCGTCGTATCACTGGTGGACCTGACCGCGGCGCGCCGGATCAACCGCGTGGGCAGGGCCGACGGGCTCGCCCTGGCGATCACGTTCGCCGCCACGTTGGGGCTCGGGGTCGCGGTCGGGCTCGGCGTGGGCGTCGCCTTCAGCGTGGTCGTATTCCTGGCGCGGACAGCGCGGCCGCACCTGGTCGAAGTCGGCCGGGTCGAGGGAACCTCCCGGTATCGCAACGTCGAGCGTTGGCCGACCTCCACCGATCCCCGCATGGCGATCCTGCGGCTGGACGGCCCGCTCTATTTCGCTGACGCACATTTCGTCGAGGACCGGGTGCACGAACTCGTGCGCACCCGGGACGAGCTGCGCAGCCTGCTGCTGGTCGCCAGCGCCATCTCGCAGGTGGACGCGACGGGCGCGGAGCTACTGATCGACCTCGACCGTGACCTGCGGGACGGCGGGATCGACCTCCATCTGATCACCGTGCGCGGGCCGGTCCGCGACACCCTCGACAAAAGTGGCCTGTGGAGCCGCCTGACCGAGTCCGGCCGGGTCCACGCAACCGTCGAGGACGCCGTGCGGGCGATCGCCGGTGACCGCGGTTCCCCCCTCCTCGCCGGCGAGGAAGACCGGGGCCGGACGCCGGATCACCTGGTCTGAGGGCGCGGCAGGGTCCGGCCGATGCCGGCGAGGCACTCAATCGCTGACGGCTTGCGGGGTCCAGGTCTCGTCGACATAGACCCCGGCCACCTGCAGCCGCGGAAGCGCGTCTCGAAGGAACGCGACTGCCAACCTGATCTGGCGCTCATGGTCGGTCCGGTCGCCCGGATTCGCGGCGCAGTCGTGGTGGCCGGCGATCACCAACGACCTGCAGTGGTGGGCCAAGCGGGAGACGCAGACCTTGTCGAGCACGGCCTGGCGGAGGTGATCGGCCCCGGACGACAGGACCGCGTCCATACCCGGCTCGGTGACCACGTCCGCATAGGCGACGCCGTACCGCGCGCGCACCCACTCGGACAGCGGCTGCTGGACCCGGCCGTCGATGCAGGTGAGCAGGACCGCAAAAGACTCCGGGGGTTCCTCAGCGGGCGCCCGCCCGAGTCGTCGCGCGCAGCCGCTGTCTTCCCATGACCCACCGGGTGTACCCACCCGGGGAGGATCCGTCACGCTCGACCTCCCCACCCGCCCGACCGTTCTGCGACCAGGTGCCGCCGGCCGCGCCGTGCCGTCGCCAATGTACGGACAACTGGGCGGGAACTCCACCGCCCGGCGCAAGGCGGACGCAGACGCAGACGCGCTGGTGAACGACCGTTGGGAGCGGGCTGGCCGGTTGCATCCCCGAACGCCATCCGAGGGTACGTTGGTGCAGTGCCCGCCGATCTCCCCATCAGCCTCGTCGCCGCGTGATCGACGCCGCTCCTGACTCCGCGGCGGGGCCTCGCAGCGTTTCACCCGTGGTGGTCCCCGGCCAAGCCGGACGCGATCGCGTGGTGGGGACACCGAACCGAACGGCGCCCCACGGGCGAGCTCGAGCACGCGCGTGCCCTCGTCGGGCTGGGCGGATGACGTCCTGACGGCCGGCGGGCGCTGGGCGGTCCCCATCAAGCGGTTCACCAAGCGGTCCAGCGAGCGGCCCGGCGTGCGGATCGTCGGACTGGTCGCGCTGCTGGTCGCGGCGGCCGTGACCATCCAGATCAGCGGATGGGACGGGCCACGGCAGCTGCAGTCGGCCGTGGAAGGGGCCGGCCCGGCGGGTGCTGCGGTGTTCGTTCTCGGGTACGCCCTGCTGGTGCTGATTCCGGCTCCGGCCGCGGTCCTGACCATCCTGGGCGGCGCGCTGTTCGGCCTCGGCGCCGGGATCGCCCTGGTCTGGACCGGAGCGATGCTCGGGGCGCTCGGTGGGTTCGTCGTCGGGCGGTGGCTCGGTCGCGACGCCGTCGACCGCCTCCTGCAGGGGCGGCTGGCGGAGGCGGACCGAATCCTCGGCCGGCACGGTTTCGCCGCGGTCCTGGCCGTCCGCCTGCTGCCCCTGTTCCCCTTCACCGCGGTGAACTACGCGGCCGGGGTGGCAGCGGTCCGACTGCGTGACTACGTCGCGGGCACAGCGGTCGGGATGCTTCCCGCCGTCGTCGCCTACGTGGCCCTCGGGGCCTCCGGCGCGCAGCCGCTGGGCATCGTCCTCGGGGTGAGCGCACTGCTGCTGCTGGTGCTCATCGGCGGATGGCTCGGGCGCCGGTTGCTGGCCCGCGCTGACAACGCGGCCGTGGTCACACCTGATAACGGGAAAGCCAGCGGCGGTCGATCCAGCGCTTGAGGCGCAGCGCTGAACGACCCTCCCACCACCACCGTCCGCGGGCGGCCAGTCCGCGCCCGTCGCCGAGGTCGAGGATCGCAAGAGCCTGCGCCTGCGGGGTGTACACCGGAGGGTCGCCACCGTCCGCGCGTGCGAGGAGCGCGTCGAGCAGAACCGGACCCTGACGCACCCCGTGCACCCCGATCCGGGGCAAGGGCCGCGGCAGGAAGTGGGCGCAGTCCCCGACGGCGTAGACGTGGTCGTGGTCGCGGTGGGTCAGCGTCGCGCGCACGGGGATCCCCCGCCGGTCCCCGAGACCCGTGCCTTCGACCAGCGCCGGCGCCGCCAGCCCGGTCGCCAGCACCGCGACATCGTGGGTGAGCACGCTGCCGTCGACCAGCACCGCGTGATCACCGTCGAGCACCGCGACGCCGACACCGAGCCGAACCTCCACGCCGCGCTCGGTCAGGTGGCGGACCAGCCGCAGTCCGGCCGCCCGCGGGAGGTCCGGAACCAGCCGCGGACCAGCCTCCACCAGGACAACCCGCGAGCGGACCCCGGCGGCCGCCAGCCGGGCGGCCGTGTGGGCGGCGATCTCCACTCCGCTGTTCCCGCCCCCGACGATGGTGACCCCG
This sequence comes from uncultured Actinomycetota bacterium, assembly GCA_963756785.1. Taxonomy (GTDB): domain Bacteria; phylum Actinomycetota; class Actinomycetes; order Sporichthyales; family Sporichthyaceae; genus Sporichthya. The sequence goes on along the minus strand of CAVWPF010000006.1, from coordinate 259,914 downwards.
AGCGTGCCGTTCGCAGACGGGCGCAGTCGGTGCGCGAGTGTGGTCAGCTCGGCCAGCGGTTTGACGCTCACCACCGCCGCACCGACCCGGATCGACCCGGGGTTCACCACGCTGCCGACGTTCAGCGAGACCACGTCCCAGGCGAGCTCTTCGCCCAGGTCGGTGCTCGCGGTGCGCGCCTCGATCGCCAGCTCGGTCACCAGCGCAGGCCGGTGGGCGACGCCGTGCCGGCGCGCCAGGGCCGTGATGTCGATGCGACCCTGCTCAGCAGCGAGATCGCCGGTGGCGACGGCCGCGGCCGTGCCCGAGTAAGAGAACCACCGGGGCGCCACGAGGGTGAGTTCGTACCCGGCGGCCCGCAACCGGGCGGCGTTCCGGATCAGGTGCAGGTGCCCGTGTCCAGCGCCGATCAGGAGCAGCCGTTCACCCCTCACGCGCGTCCAGCCACCAACGACGGACACCGACGGCGGCGGCCAACGCGCGCGTGGCGACCGGGCCTTCCAGTCCGGCCCGTACGTCGCCGAGCACGGCCTTCCACGGCCCGTCGTTCCAGGTCGGGTAGGCGTGCGTCACCGCCGCGAGTTCGCGTGGGCGCAGGGTCTCGCGGACGGCCAGGGTCAGTTCGCCCAGCGTCTCCCCGGCCCGCGGTCCGACGACGGTCGCCCCGACGATGCGACCGCGGCGGTCGACCGCGATCTTGGTGAATCCGTCGGTCTCGGCATCGGTCACCGCCCGGTCGACCTCATCATGACGCAACGTCAGAATTCTGCCGCCGTCCGGTGCCCGCGCCGTGCCCGCCCCGACCGCGGCGAGCTCGGGATCGGTGTAGATCACCCGCGGGACGGCCGCACCGTTCACCGAGCGCCGCAGGCCCAGCACGGCATTGCTCGCGGCCAACGCCCCGTGCACGCCGGCGACGTGGGTGAACGGCGGATGTCCGGTGATGTCGCCGGCGGCGCGGATCCGGGGGTTGGTGGTGCGCAGCTGGGAGTCGACGACAACGAAGCCGTGCTGATCCAGCTCCACCTGCGCAACATCCAGGCCCAACTCGTCGGTCCGCGGGACGCGCCCGGCCGCGATCAGCAGCCGGTCGAAGCCGATCGGTTCACCGCCCGCCAGGCTCAGCTGCCCCGCGCCGGACCCGGCCGGCTCGATCCGCACCCCGGTCACGGATCGACCGACGTGGACCTCGACGCCGTCGGCCAGCAACGCCCGGTGGATCGCGGAGGCGGCGTCCGGGTCCTCCCGGTGCAACAGCCGCGGCCCACCCTCGATGAGCACGACGTGGGCGCCGAGCCGGGCGAAGGCCTGCCCCAACTCGCATCCGATGCTGCCACCGCCCAACACCGCCAACCGCCCGGGCAGCTCGGTCAGGTCCCAGACGTTCTCGCTGGTGAGGACCGCGCCGGCGCCGAGACCGGGGATCGGGGGGACCAGGGGGCGGGCGCCGGTGGCGAGTAGCGCCTGCCGGAAGCGGATCTCGCGACCGTCGACCTGCACCCGGTCCGGGCCGGTGAAGCGTGCGCTGCCGGTCAGCACCTGCCCGCCGGCGGCGCGCACGGACGATGCGGAATCAGCCGGTTCGATCTGGGCGATCGCGGCGCGGACGTGGGCCAGAACGGCGGCGAAGTCGATCCGGAGGTCGGTAACCTCGACCCCCCACCGCGACCCGGCCCGGGCCGCGGCTGCGGACCGGGCGACCGCCAGCAGGGCCTTGGAAGGTACGCACCCCGTCCACAGACAATCCCCGCCGAGGCGATCCCGTTCGATCAGCAGGACGCTCGCGCCGAACCGGGCCGCCGTCTTGGCCGCCACCAGCCCGGCGGTGCCGCCACCGAGGACGAGCAGGTCCACCACCCCAGACTTGCGCATGATCTGCCGACCCGTCAGATCGCACATTGGACGGGCAGCGGCAGGCTTCCGTCGCGTAGGCGGGCCTGGAAGAACCGCTCGATGACCAGGCGTTGACCCGTCGCCAGGGACGTACCCGATGGCGCCAGATGCAGATCCGGACTGGTGGCCAGGTCCGCGCCGGCTGGGTGCCAGTGCAGCCCGTCCGCGCTCACGGTCAGCTCCGGAATCGCCGAATCCTCGCCGATCTCCAGACCGGCGTCGGAGAATCCGCGGCGCAGCAGCGGTCGGACCGCGAACCGATCGGCAGGCACACCCAGTCCCGCGAGCAGCTCGGCGACGGCCGGGATCTCAGCATGGTTGTCCGGAGTCTCGGTGAGGGCGACCAACGGAGCAAACCCCCACTCGACCAGGTGCCGGATCCCGTTGACGGTCTGCTGCCACGACCCCGCCCCCCGGTGCCGGTCGTGGGTCGCCGCGCAGGCCCCGTCCAGCGAGGTCTGGATCGTCAGCGGCCGGCCAACCAGCTCGGCGAGACCGGCGGCTCGCCGACCACGCAACAGCATCGCGTTGGTGAGCACCACGGTCGGCAGGATCGCACTCGCGCGATCGAGCACCTCGACGATGTCCGGATGCAGGAAGGGCTCGCCGCCGGTGAAGTAGAGCTCGGAGAAGCCGGCCTGGACCGCCTCGTCGATCAGCGCGAACATCGACGGGGCGGGCAGCAGCCGGCGCGGCGCGGTGGGGGCGGACGCGACGGCGCAGTAGTCGCAGGCCAGGTTGCAGTGGAAGTTCGTGTAGACCCACAACCTGGACGGAAAGTAGGGGCTGCCGAACAGCGGGATCACCGGGCGGTCGGCCTCGGCGCTGCCGTGGACGTGCCCACTCGCGCGATCGCGTGCCGCACTCCTCGGGATCCGCCGGCCCCAGCCGTCGCCCGCGGCCGCGCAAGCGGTGGGCAGGGCGCTGCGATACAGGTGGAACCGGCCCGCGGCCCGTTCGGCCGGGGGCAGCACCTCCACGCAGGTGGTCCACCATCCGGTCTCGATGGTCTCCACGAAGGCCTCCGGCAGCCCGGCGCTGCGCATGGATTCCGCCTGCGCCTGCCAGTCGTAGTCCAACGGGATCAGTTCCGCCGTCGGGCGCCGGCCGGACCCGGGCTCGGGCAGGTCGAGCACCGCGTACCAGACGTGGGGCGCGCCGTCGTTGGCCGGCTTGCCGAGCACCCCGACGTTGACCACGAGGGTCTCCTGCCCTTGCCGGCTCGGAAACCGCCGCTGCCAGGGCAGGCCGCTGTGCGTGCACAGGATCACCTGGGCGCCGCTGGCCGCGACCCGTTCGTCGTGCTCGGCCGGGCTGCGCGACGCCCACCAGAAGTCGTTCAGCGTCAGCGGCGATCCGTGCACCAGGTGCACGTCCCAACCCGCGAGGTGCTCCCGATGTTCGGTGGGCAGGCCGCCCATCCAGGCCGCGAAGTCCCGGTCGGTGGTGGCCAGCGTGTGGTCGTAGATCAGCTGGGCGTAGGCGTTGTCGGCCGCATCCCGGTAGCCGCACCCGCAGTCGGCGGCCCCGCCGGCGATCGCGACGTCGTAGTTGCCGGCAATGCACTCGACACCGGCCTCGGTGAGGATCGGCCAGAGGGCGTTGACCTCCGCCCCGAACCCGCCGAGGTCGCCCAGGCAGAACAGGCGCTCACACCCGCGGGCGCGGGCGTCGGCCACGAACGCCCGCAGCGCGTACGGGTTCCCGTAGGGCCCGCCACACACCGCGATCCGCACCTCAGCCCGTCCTTTCCCGATGTCCGTGGTCGCGCCGCCGGGGGAGCCGGGGCGGGCCGGCCACGTACCGGCGGCGGATCAGCTCGGGATCGACCCGGCACAGGTACAGCAGCTTCAGGTACTGCATGAACACGATCATCCGCCACGTGCCGTGGGCCTCGAACCGGCGAGCCGAGGCAGTGCTCGCAGCCGCCAGCAGACGCAACTGTCCACGGCGCCCTACCCGCCGCGACATCTCCAAGTCCTCCATCAACGCGATCTCGGGAAATCCTCCGAGCTCGGCGAAGACATCGCGCCGCAGGAACATGGCCTGGTCCCCGAAGACGAGGCCGAGGCGACGAGCCCGGATGTTGGACGACCAAGCCAGGAAGTTCAGCCCGGGCGAACGCCGGTCGAAGCGCAGGCGCAGACCGCCGCCGGCCACCCGGGGGTCCAGCAGGGCGGCCCGAATCTGGCCCAGCGCGGCCGGGTCCGGCGCGGTGTCGGCGTGGAGGAACCACAGAACGTCCCCGGTGGTGCACCGGGCACCGGCATTGAGCTGGAGCCCGCGGCCGGGAGCGCTGTGCACCACCGGGGCCAGCGGCTGGGCGAGCGCGACCGTGTCGTCGCGGCTGCCACCGTCGACGACGACGATCTCGCACTCGGGAAACTCTCGGCGCAATCGTTGCAGCAGGTCCACGATTCCGGCCTCCTCGTCGAGCACGGGGACGACGATCGAGACCTTCACGGGTCGAACCGGTAGACCACGCCCGCCGACTCGGGTGCCGTCAGCCCGACCACGGCGGCCGCGGCGATCTCGGCGATGACCGCGCGGCTGGCCGCCATGCGTTCCAGCAGGGCCTCGACCGGTTCCGGCACCTCGGCCACGCCGTTGGCGTAGTCGGTGACGAACCCGATCAGGGCCATCGGCAGTTCGGCCTCCCCGGCGAGCACCACTTCCGGTCCGGCCGTCTGACTGATCGCGCCCACCCCAGCCCCGGCCAGCGCACGAATCTCGCTACGGGTGTTGAACCGCGGCCCGTCCACGTGCCCGTACACCCCGCCGTCGATCACCGGCGCCGAACTTTCCCGAGCGGCCCTCAACGCGTGCTGCCGCAGCGACTCGCTGAACGGCGAGCCCGTCAGGATCCAGTGTCCACGCCCCGCCTGCCCCGGCGCGTCGAACCAGGTGCACGCGCTGCCGTCCGGCAGCCGGTTCGACGGGAAGTACAGATCGTCGAACACGACCACCGAGCCCGGTGCGATCGCCGGGTCGACGGCCCCGCACACCGTGAACGAGAACAGCGCTTCAACGTTCGCCTCGAGCAGCGCCGCCAGATTGGCCCGGTGCTCCACCTGATGGGACAACCGCCGATGCCCGGCGCCGTGACGCGAGAGATGGATCACCTCGACCCCGTCCACCGCGGCCTCGACGAGTTCGACCGCGCCGTACCGCGTGTCGACCGTGCGAGCGCGGCTGGGCGAGTCGAAGGGCAGGGTGTAGCTGCCGGAGCCGGTGATGATGCCCACGCGCACGCTGGCTCTCCTCCGGAGGTCGGCCCCTCCCCGGGCCGGCCCGGGCCTGCGATCGTCTCACCCGATGGTTCGGTCCGAGCGGCGGCCCGGATGGCTCGGCGTGCCGTGCGGCCGAGAACCGCGGTTGATCAACCGAAGACTGTCAGGAAGCTGCGTACGGGCGAAGTTGTTGCCGGGCCAACGCCATCTTGTGGACCTCGTCCGGCCCGTCGGCGATCCGCAGCATCCGCGCGTGGGCGTACAGCTGCGCGAGTGGCAGGTCCTGGCTGACGCCGGCTCCACCGCAGGCCTGGATAGCCCGGTCGATCACCCACGCGCACATCTCCGGCGCGGCGATCTTGATCGCCGAGATCTCGGTGGCGGCGCCGCGGTTGCCGACCGTGTCCATGAGCCACGCGGTCTTCAGGACCAGCAGGCGCACCATCTCGATCCGCACGCGGGCCTCGGCCACCCAGTCCTGGAACACGCCCTGGTGGGCGACCGCGCGACCGAACGGGAACCGCTGGTGCGCTCGTTCGCACATCACGTCGAAGGCACGTTCGGCCATGCCGACGGCGCGCATGGCGTGGTGGATGCGGCCCGGCCCGAGCCGGGCCTGGGCGATGGCGAAGCCGCCGTGCAGGTCGCCGAGCAGGTTCTCCCGCGGTACCCGGACATCGTCGAAGTCGATCTCCGCGTGCCCGCCGTGCCCGCCGTCCGAGTAGCCGAAGACGCTGGTGGACCGCAGCACTCGTACGCCCGGAGTATTCACGGGCACGACCACCATGCTGTGCGTGCGGTGCCGCTCCCCGCTCCGGGTCGGAGCGGCCCATCACGATGAGTACCTGGCACCGCGGGCTCATCGCGCCGCTGGACCACCACTTGCGGCCGGTGATGCGCAGCCCGCCGTCCGACTCCTCGATGCGCGTGTCGATGTTGTTCGCGTCCGAACTGGCGACGGCCGGTTCGGTCATCGCATAGGCCGAGCGGATCTCCCCCGCCAGCAGGCCCGGGAGCCACTGATCGCGAACCGTCGGGGTCGCGAAGTGCGCGAACAACTCCATGTTGCCCGTGTCGGGTGCGGAGCAGTTCATCGCCTCGGGCATGATCCACGGGCTTCGGCCGGAGATCTCGGCGACGTGGGCGTACTCCAGATTGGTCAGCCCGGCTCCCCGTTCCCCGGGCAGGAACAGATTCCACAACCCGACGTCTCGGGCCACCGCCTTCAGGTCCTCGAGAACCGGCGGGGTGTCCCAGCGGCCGATGTTCTCGCGCTGCTCGGCGTACACGGCTTCGGCGGGCAGAACGTGTTCGGAGAGGAACTGCGTCGCGCGTCCGCGCAGATCCTCGACCTTGTCTCCTGCGGAGAAATCCATCGACGCTCCCTCAAGCCTGAACGAACTCAGATACGGCGTCGGCGAGCAGGGGCTCCACCAGCGCACCGAGACGTTCGAAGCCGGCCCCGACGGTCTCGCCCTGGAGGTGGCGGTAGGAGATGCCTTCCAGGATGGCCGCGAGCTTGAACGCCGCGAGGGCCCGGTAGAACGGCAGGTGTGACAGGTCGCGGCCACTGGCGCGGGCGTAGCGGTCGACCAGCTCGTCAGCCGGCAGGAAGCCGGGCGCCGCCCAGACGTCCCCGAGTTCGCTGTCCGGCGCCAGTTCGCTGAGCCGCCGGTAGGCGAGCAGCAGGGCGAGATCTGTCAGCGGGTCCCCGAGCGTCGCCATCTCCCAGTCGATCACCGCGGCGATGCGGTCATCGACATCGACGAGCAGGTTGTCCAGGCGGAAGTCGCCGTGGATCAGAGCCGGTTCCTGCTCCGGCGGATCGTGCCGGGTCAGCCACTCGTAGAGCTTCTCGGCGTCGGGAAGCTCCCGGGATCGGGATGCTGCCAGCTGCGCCTGCCAGCGCCGGACCTGGCGGGCGGTGAACCCCGCCGGTCGTCCGAAGTCGCTCAGCCCGACCCCAGCCGGATCGACCGCGTGCAAGCGCGCGAGCGTCTCGATCATCGCTGCGGAGACGGCGGCGGTGCGCGCTGCTCCCAGCGGCGCCAGCTCCGCTGCGCGCCGGTACGCGACGCCGGGCACGTGGCTCATCAGGTAGAACGGCGCGCCGAGTACGTCGGCAGAGGCGCAGTACACGAGCAACCGTGGCACCGGGACGTCGGTCGATTCCAGCGCCGCCAGCACCCGGCATTCGCGTCCCATGTCGTGCGCCGTCGCCAGCACATGGCCGAGTGGGGGGCGGCGGAGCACCCAGCGGCGATCGCCGTTGCCCACCAGGTAGGTGAGATTCGAGCGACCGCCCGCGATCAGCGCGGCTCGCCACGCCTCCGGGGGGCCGTAGTCAGGTCCGAGGTACTCCGCCAGGGCCTCCAGCTCCAGCCCCGGCAGCGACATCGACCCCGCCGTCTGCGGCAACAACATCACCGTCAGCTGCGACCCAGCCGCGAGCGCACCCAGAATGCCGCCGCGGCGATGGTCGCGTCCGCCTCCGGGGACCGCCCGGCCATGAAGGGGTACACGTGTTGCTGGCCCTCCTGGGTCTCGAGCGTCACGTCGACGCCCGCCACTTCGGCCAGCTCTGCGATCCGCCCCGCGTTGTCGAACAACGTCTCGGCGTCGGACACCGCGACGTACATCGGGGGCAGGCCGGTCAGGTCGGCGTGCAGGGGGTTGGCCAGCGGTTCGTTCCGGGGAGTCTCGCCCAGATAGAGCGAGGCACACATCTCACTGACCGCACGGGAGATGAAGGCGTCGCTGTCGGCGTTGCTGTCCATCGTCTTGCCGAGGTGCTCCATGTCCAGCCACGGCGAGAAGGCGATGATCGCTGCGGGCAGCGGGTCGCCCAGGTCGCGCAGCTGAAGGACGCTGGTGATCGCCAGGTTGCCGCCGGCGGAGTCCCCCGCGGTCGCCGTGTTCGCCGCGGCGTAGCCGCTTGTGCGAGCCCAGCGATGCACCGCGACGAGATCGTCGAGCTGCGCCGGGAACACGTGCTCCGGTGCCCGGCGGTAGTCGACGATCAGGGCGTAGGTTCCGGCCCCCTTCGCCAGGTGCGCCGCGACCTTGCGCGCCAACGCGGCCGAGCCGGCGACCCCCCCTCCACCGTGGGTGTAAATGATGAGGCGCTCGGGATCAGCGCCCGCGGGCTTGGCCAGGATGGCCGGAACGCCGCCGGCATCGATGTCCTCGTAGGTGACGTCGATGGGCTCGCTGGCCAACACGTGCAGCCCGTCCATCATGTCGCGCAGCGTGTCGAGGTCCATGGTGGGATTGGCCGCCATCCGCTCGGCCATCCGGGTGTAGTGGTCCTTGAGGGCGTTGGCCTGGGCGGTTCCCATGAGGGCTCCTCGATTGCGTGGTCGGGACGGGGATGAGCGTTACTGCGCCTGGACCTGCTCGACGTAGGCGAGGACCTGGAAGGGATCGAGCGCTTCCTTGACGCTGGCGACCTTGCCGTCCTGAACCGTCCACAGCATCACGTAGTTGTTCCGGTACTCCGCGGTTCCCGGGCCGATCCCGTGCGAGACCGCTTCCACCGCGACGCGGTCTCCTTCGGCGGTCAGGCTCTTGACCTCGAAGGAGAACTCGTCGAACGGGGTGAGGAACCCGCTCAACAACTGGTAGGTCCCCTGCTTGTCGTTCGGGCCGCCGTACTCGAAACGGTCCTTGCGATTCGGCAGCTCCCACGTCGCGTCCTCGCGGAGCACGTCCATCAACGCGTCGAAATCGCGCTTGTCGATGTAGGAGCAGGCGCGCTCCACCAATTCCTTGTTCTGCTCTGCGCTCACGACACACTCCTTCTGCTGAGGGTTCCGACGGACACGTGCTCTGCTCGAAGCGCGACCTTCTTGACCTTGCCTGACGGGGTCAACGGCAGGGAGTCCACGACGAGAATCTCCTCGGGCACCTTGTACTTCGCGAGCTGGCGGCCGCACCGCTCGAGCAGGCTCTCGGTGTCGACGACGGCGTCGGGGGCAGCGACGACGTAGGCCGTCCCGACCTCGCCGTAGAGCGGGTGGGGCACTCCGATGACGGCGCTCATGGCGACGCTGGGGTCCTCGGCGAGCACGTTCTCGATCTCGGCCGGGTACACGTTGTATCCGCCGCGGACGTACATCTCCTTCTTCCGGCCGCGCAGCGCGATCCGTCCGTCCGGTCGCAGCACCGCCATGTCGCCGGTGGCGAGCCAGCCGTCAGCACGGAAGGTCGCTCCCGTTTCGTCGGGACGCCCCCAGTACCCGGCGGCCAGGCACTCGCCGGAGATCTGCAGCTCACCCTCGGTCTCCGGTGCGACGACCGAACCTTCGTCGTCGACGACGCGGGCCGCGAAGGTGCCGGTGGGGATGCCGATGGTCGAGACGAGTGTGTCGAGGTCGTCCTCCGGTGCGGAGATGACGCAGCCACCTGAGGTCTCGGACAGTCCGTACAGATTCGCCAGGCGCGCCCCGTCGAAGGCGCCGATAATCCGTCGGCCGAGCTCGGGCTCGACGTTCGAGCCACCGATGACGCAGGTGCGCACGGAGGAGGTGTCCGCGTCAGCGAATTCCGGCAGCGCCAGCATCAGCGCGTACATCGTCGGGACACCGACGAAGATCGTGACGCGCCGTTCGACCACGGTCCGCAAGGCGGTGCCGGGGTGATAGCCGGGCAGGAGGGCGACACTCCCGCCGGCGACCACCGCGGCAGTGAGCGTGCAGGTCATGCCGCCGACGTGGTTGAGCGGCATGTGCCCGATCGCGACGTCGCCGGCGCGCTGGCCCAGACGATCGACCTGGGCGGTGGCGGAGGCGAGGATGCTCCGGTGGGTGAGCACTGCGCCCTTCGGGTCGCCGGTCGTCCCCGAGGTGTAGAGCACCACGGCCGGGTCGTCCGGCTGCACGGCGGCCGAGGCCGCCCGGATCGGGGCGAGATCGGGGTCGTCGATCAGGAGCTCGCTCCAACCGATCCCTCCCTCGACCGTCCGCTTCCCCAAGGTCACGAATGAACGAACCGTCGGAATCCGCTCGCGTAGCCCTTCGAGAAATTCGACGAAGTCGAAGTCGCGATGCTCATCGACACAGACCAGCATCGTGGAGGAGGACTGGTTGAGCATGTAGGCGAATTCGCGTTCGCGGTACGCCACGTTGAGCGTGACCAGAACGGCACCGATCTTGGCTGCGGCGAACCAGGTGACGATCCACTCGGGGCAGTTCGGTGCGGCGATGGCGATCCGGTCCCCGGGACGAAGGCCGGCTGCCAGCAGACCGGCAGCGAGTTGGTCGCTGCGGCGGTCGACGTCCGCGTAGGTGCTGTCCGCACCGTCCTCACCGAGGAGGAGCGGCGCCGTCGAGTGGTTACGGCACGCCTGGGCGAGCGCGGCCGGCAGGGTGGACGGTTGCATCGTCCGGCCGCCCTCAGCCGACCTGGGCGGGAGCCGGCGCCTTCGACAGGATGAAGCCTTCGAAGTCGTTGGCCGCGACGCTGTCGAGCTTTTGTGCGTAGGCGCCGGCGCCGCCGAAGTAGAACAGGGGGCTGCGGGGCTTGCCGGGGATGTTCGCCCCCAGGTACCAGCTGCCGACCTTCTCACCCTCCGGGAGCAGGGTCATGTGCAGCACCTCGTTCAGGTGCGCCTTCCACGCCTGCGCGGCCTCGCGGGTGGCCTCGATGCGGTCCAATCCCTGCGTTGTCATGCGTTCCAGCGCCTGCCCGATGGTCTCCACGACCTTCTCGACCACGACCGGGATGTTCGCGTACGCGCTCTGCGGACCGCAGATGAACAGCAGATTCGGGAACCCGGGGTTGGCGACTCCCAGGTAGGTCTGCGGCCCCTCCGCCCAGTCCTCCGCCAGCTTCTGCCCGTCCTCACCGGTGATGTCGATCTTGCCGAGGGCACCGGTGACCGCGTCGAACCCGGTGGCGAACACCAGGATGTCGACGTCGTAGTCCCCGGCGGTGGTGCGCACTCCCCCGGGAGTGATCCCGGTGATCGGATCGCTGAGGACGTCGACGAGGGTCACGTTCTCCCGGTTGTAGGTCTCGTAGTAGCCGTGTCCGGCCGGCGGACGCTTCGCCACGTAGGGGTAGCCCTTCGGGCAGAGCAGCTCGGCCGTGACCGGGTCCTGAACCGTCTCCCGGATCTTGCGCCGGATGAAGTCCGCCGCCGCGTCGTTGGACCGCTGATCGAAGAGGATGTCGTCGAAGGTCTCGAAGACGAAGTGGAAGCCTCCGTTGCGCCAGCCCTCCTCGAAGATCTGCTCGCGCTCTTCGTCGGTCACGTCGTCGTACAGGCGACCCGCGGGGTTCATCGGGAACCCGAAGACGTGGGCCTGCGCCTGCTTCCAGATCGCGGGGTAGTCGGCCTTGATCTGCGCGACCTGCTCCGCGCCCAGCGCGTGGTTCTGGGCCGGCACCACGAAGTTCGGCGTGCGCTGGAAGACGGTGAGGTGCGCTGCCTCCTCGGCTATCACGGGGATGGCCTGCACGGCGCTGGCGCCGGCACCGATGATGCCGACCCGCTTGCCGGAAAAGTCCACCTTCTCCTTCGGCCAGTTACCGGTGAGGTAGACCTCGCCGGTGAACTCCTCGATGCCCGGGAAGTTCGGCTTGTGCGGCACGGAGAGGTGACCGAGGCCGGTGATGAGGTAGGTGCACCGCAAGGTGTCCCCGGTGTCGGTGTGCACGGTCCAGGTGTTCGTCGTCGCGTCGTAGGCGGCGGACGCGACCCGGGTCCGGAAGCGGATGTCCTTGCGGAGGTCGAACTTCTCGGCGACGTAGCGCTGGTAGTCGAGCACTTCGGACTGCTTCGGGTAGCGCTCCTTCCACGTCCACTCCTCCAGGAGCTCCGGGAAGGTCGAGAAGCAGTAGGACCAGCTCTCGCTGTCCGTCCGCGCACCTGGGTACCGGTTCCAGTACCAGGTGCCGCCCACGTCGGTCCCGGCCTCGATGCCCACGGCGGACAGACCCAGTCGGCGCAGCTCCAGGAGCATGCGCATGCCGGAGAAGCCGGCCCCCACCACCACCGCGTCGAACGTGGTCGCGCTGCCGGTCCGGTCGGTGTCCGTCGTCTGCGCTGACATCCGTCTCACTCCTCGGGATCGCGAACTGCTCTCGGGAGAATCAAATCAGGAAGTTGACTTGTGAGTCAACTCTTTTCGGCGCTGGATTCCAGCGCCATCCGAGCGCCGAACGAGCGTCGCTCAGCAAGCACTTGACCGATCAGTCGACTACGTCGGGCCGAGAGCGATCGCTCAGGCCTCGACTGCGGGTTCCAGCGTCACCAGAACGGCCTTCGCCTCGACGTACTGGCCGACGGCCACGTGGATGTCGGTGACGATGCCGTCGGTGTCGGCGAGGGCCGCGTGCTCCATCTTCATCGCCTCGACCATCACCAACGTCTGCCCGGCCGCGACCTGCTGGCCCATCTCGACCAGGACCGCGACGACGGTGCCGGGGAGTTCGCTCACCGGGCCGGCCGCGGCGAGCACCGACGACGTCTCCGGGAGGCGTGGCGGCATGTCCCATCGGGACTGGGAACCGGAGTCGTTGACCCAGACGGAACCGTCGTCGTAGAACGCGACCTCGCAGCGGCGATCGACACCGTCGTGCCGGACCCGCACCGAGTCGGGGCGTAGATCGAACAGCGCCAGGGCATGGCGTTGCCCTTCGACCTCCAGGATCAGGTCCGTGTCGCCGGAGTTGCCGGCGATGCGATAGCCGAAGTCGACCGCCTCGCCATGTCCGTCCTTCCAGCTGCGACGGGTGAGCAACTCGGCGGCGAGTGGGCGGAACCCGGGCGGCGCGAGCGTGCTCGGAGAGTCCGGCGCCCGACGACGCGCGACCGACACCGCGACCGCCGCCGCGAGATGGACCACCGGCGGGGTACCCGGCGGCGGGTCGAGCAGATCCGCGTGGTGGTCGAGAAAATCGGTTCGCGTGCGACCGGCGAGGAAGTCGGGATCGCGCAGGAGGGCGGCGAGGAAGTCGCGGTTGGTGGTGACGCCGTGGACCTGCGTGGTCTCCAGCGCCCGGGCCAGAAGGGCCGCCGCCTCACTCCGCGTCTCGCCCCGGGCAACCACCTTGGCGAGCATCGGATCGTAGAAGGGCGAGACTTCCCCGGGGGCAGCCACGCCGTCCTCGAAGCGCAGCGCGGGGCCGTCACCGTGCGCGTACCGGTGCAGTGGGCCGGGAGTCGGACGATAGTTCTGCGCGGGATCCTCGGCGTAGAGCCGGACTTCGATGGCATGCCCGCGCGGCACGATGCTGTCCTGCACCAGCCCGAGCGCCTCGCCACGCGCAACGCGAATCTGCAGGGCGACCAGGTCGAGGCCGTAGACCTCTTCGGTCACCGGGTGTTCCACCTGCAACCGGGTGTTCATCTCCAGGAAGAAGAACTCCCCGGACTGGTCGTCGAAGAGGTACTCCACCGTGCCGGCGCCGAGGTAGCCGAGTTCGCGGACGAGGGACACCGCGGTGGCACCCATCGCCTCGCGGAGCTCCGGCGTGAGGACGGGGGACGGGGCCTCCTCCAGCACCTTCTGGTGCCGGCGCTGGATCGAGCATTCACGCTCACCCAGGTGCACCGCACCACCGTGCGCGTCACCGAACACCTGGATCTCGATGTGCCGGGACGCCTGGAGGTAGCGCTCGAGAAACACGGCGGAGTTGCCGAACGAGTTACCGGCCTCCCGGCGCGCCCCCTCGATGGCCGGGACGAGGTCGTCCCGCGTGGTGACCAGTCGCATGCCCTTGCCGCCGCCACCCGCCGTCGCCTTGACCAGCAGCGGAAAGCCCACCCCGTCCGCCTCGGCGAGCCAGGCGTCCGGATCCTCACCGGAAACCCGGGCGTCGGGCAGGACCGGCACGCCCGCCTTCCGTGCCAGGTCCTTGGCGCGGTCCTTCAGCCCCATGTCCCGGATCGTGTCGGGGGCAGGTCCGATGAAGGTGATGCCCGCCAGGGCACAGGCCTCGGCAAACTCCGCGTTCTCGGACAGGAAGCCGTAGCCCGGATGCACGGCATCCGCTCCGCTCCGGCGCAGCGCGTCGAGGATCTTGTCGACGTCCAGGTAGGACTCGGCGCTCGTCGTGCCGCCGAGCGCGATGGCGAGGTCGGCGTCGTGAACGTGTGGGGCTCGCGCATCCGGGTCGGAATACACCGCCACCGTGCGGATGCCGAGCTCGCGGGCGGTCCGGATCACCCGCCGGGCGATCTCGCCGCGGTTGGCGATCAACAGAGTGCGCATGGCGGTCACATCCGGAACGGTGCGAAGGCCGGCGCGCCGGCGACGGGTGCGGAATGGCTGGCGGACAGCGCCAGGCCCAGGACGGCCCGGGTGTGGCGAGGGTCGATGACTCCGTCGTCCCACAGGCGGCCGGTGGCGTAGACGGCGCTGGACTGCGCCTCGATCATCTGTTCCGTCTCCTCGCGCACACGGGCGTCCGTGGTTTCGTCGTAGTCGCGCCCGGCTCGTTCCGCCGCGCGGCGGGAGACGATGGACATCACGCCCGCCAGCTGGGTGCCGCCCATCACGGCGATGCGGTGGTTGGGCCAGGTGAAGACGAAGCGAGGGTCGTAGGCGCGCCCCGACATGCCGTAGTTCCCGGCCCCGTAGGACGCCCCCACCATGAGCGTGAGATGCGGAACGGTCGAGTTGGAGACCGCGTTGATCAGCTTCGCGCCGTCCTTGATGATCCCGCCGCGTTCAGCGGCGGAACCGACCATGAAGCCGGTGATGTTCTGGACGAACAGCAGCGGGATGTTGCGCGCATTGGCGAGCTGGATGAAGTGCGCGCCCTTGTTGGACTCGGCCGAGAAGAGGATCCCGTTGTTGGCCAGCACGCCCACCGGAAACCCACCGAGCGAGCCCCAGCCGCACACCAGTTGTGCGCCGTAGAGCGGCTTGAACTCGGAGAAGCGGGACCCGTCCAGGATGCGCGCGAGGATCTCCCGTACCTCCACGGCCCGCTTCGGATCCGCGGACGCGCAGCCCAGCAGTTCGTTCTCGTCGTGGACGGGTGGGTCGGGCGGCAGCGAGGGCCCCGGACCGGCCTTGCGCCAGTGCAGGTCGGCCACAATCTGCCGGCCGATGCGAAGAGCCTCGCGCTCGTCCGCTGCCAGGTAGTCCGCCAGCCCCGACACCCGCGCGTGCATCTCGGCACCACCGAGACTCTCGTCGTCGATGTCCTCGTTGATCGCCATCTTCACCAGCGGCGGACCACCGAGGTACACGCTGGCTGCCTTGGCGACCAGGACGGTGTACTCGCTGAGGCCGGGTAGGTAGGCACCGCCCGCGGTCGAACTGCCGAAGACCAAGGAGATGGTGGGTATGCCCGCGGCCGAGAGCCGGCTCAGGTCTCGGAAGGTGCGCCCGCCGGGGACGAAGATGTCCGCCTGACGGGGAAGGTCCGCACCACCGGACTCCACCAGGGTGATCACGGGCAGACGATTCTGCTCGGCCACCTCCAGCGCCCGCAGCTGCTTGGCGACGGCGGCCGGATTGAGCGAGCCGCCCTTCACCGTCGACTGATGGGCGATCAGCATGCACTCGACTCCGGAGACCGCTCCGATGCCGGTGATCAACCGGCCACCGGGCTGGCCGCCAGGTTCGTGCGCACCGGCGTAACACGAGAGCTCCAGGAACGGCGCGTCCTCGTCCAGGAGCAGGTCGACGCGCTCCCGGGCCAGCAGCCGCCCCTTGTCGTGGTGCCGCGCGGTGGCCTGGTCCCCGCCGGCCGCCAGCACCTCCGTGGCGAGCCGGTGCAGGGGCTCCATCGCGCTGAGCATGGCCGCCGCATCCGTCGCGTACTGGGGCGAGGTGGCGTCGAGTTCGCTGGGCAGGACCGGCATCAGGGTGAGCCCTTCGTCGAAGGTCAGCACCTTGATACAACCAAAAGTTGACTCGTGAGTCAACTCTGCATGCTCGGACGGTCTCGCCGCCGGCCATGCCCTACTCGATGGACAAACCGATGGCGCCGGCCCAGAGGCGCGTGAGCGTGTCGACGGCCACCTCTTCCTCGTACGCCACCCCGTGGACGAACCACAGCATGCTGAAGTGCTCGATCATCCCGCCGAGCATCGACGCGGCGACCCGCGCGTCCAGCGCCGCATTCGCCAGGCCGCGCTCCTGCAACCGGCGGATGCCCGCCTCGTTGCGCCGCACGAAGGGCTCCCGGATGCGCAACTTGAGCTCACGGAACCGCGGCTCCCGAAACGCCAACTCATCGAGCATCGCGACCAACTTGGCGTTGCGTGCCGCCACCGCCAGGTACTGCCGGTTGGCCGCGCGGATCTTCTCGATCGGGCTCTCGTGGCTGTCGTTGGAGGTCTGGGAGGCCACGTACATCTCGCCGGTGACGGCGGTGAAGAGCTCGTCGAGGATCTCTTCCTTGGTCTCGAAGTAGTGGTAGAAGACGCCGTACGACGTCCCGGCGCGCTCGGCGATGTCCGAGATCCGGGCGTCGCGGAATCCGAGCTCCTCGAACGCGTCCCGCGCGGCCGCCACGAGCGCCGCCCGGGTCCGGCGACCCCGGGACGTCGTCGGGGCCGACGTCGCACCGAAGGCGCCATGACCTGCGCTCGCCGGCGCCGCCGCCTCGGGCGCCTTCGCGCTCTTGGCTACCGCAGCCTTGGCCGCGGGGGCCTTGGTTGCGCGGGCCTTGGTTGCGGGGGGCTTCGCCGCGGGCACCTTCTTTGCGCGCCGACCCGGTTTCTCTTCCGGCGTGATCGCGGCCTGCCGGGCCATCGGGCCTCCCGCACTAGCTCTCGCATCTGGACGAAGTTCGCCTCGACTTCTCAGTCAATTCTAAACGGTAGCTGAGACCGTCCGGATCCGGAGTCAGCTCGCCGATGCCACGAGCGCCGCCGGCACGGTGACCGGCAGAGCCAGCAGGTACTGGGAGAAGGTCTTGCCCTGGGCGTCGAAGCGCAGCGAGGCCGCGCCGCCGCCGCCCAGGCTCTCGTGGAGCAGGAAATTCAGCGCCAGCAGGTTGGGCAGCTCGAAGCGGTCCACCTCGCCGTTGCAGATGCCCTTGAAGTGCTGCTGAACCACCTCGGCGGTGAGATTGGCCCGAATCCAGTGGTAGATCTCGGGGCTGCGGGCACGGATCCCGATGTTGCCGGTGTCGCCCTTGTCCCCGGACCGCCCGATGCACAGCGCCATCAGCGGCACGGTCACCGAGTCCGAGTCCGGGAGCTGGTCCAGCGGCGTGGCGTCGTCGGCCGGGGTCGCCTTGCCCAGCGGAGCGGGGGCAGTGCGCACGTCGGTGTAGGCGGCCGCGGCCGACGAGACCGACTCCGTGTTACCGCCGACGGTCACCGTCGCCTTGACCACGTCGCGGGCGATCAGCGCCGGCCAGTGGGCCACAACCTCCGCGACGCGGGGTCGGCCCTGATCGGCGGGTACAGCGGTACCCGGCATCGACTGCAACAGGCATCCGACAACCTGAGGGGCGAAGTCGCGCTCCAGGAGTTGGCGGTCCGGACTCCTGGCGCCGACCTGAACCAGGACCTCGCCGGGCTCGTCGACCGACAGCGACGGGTGGCTGGCGTCCCAGCCGATGAAGGAAGTCGCTGTCTCGGCGTACCGCTCCGGTCCCCCCGCGCTGGACCAGAAGATCTCCGCCGCCTTGTTCGCCTTGCGGAGAGTGTCCGGCCCGGCAACCAGCCAGCGGCCGACGCAGCGGTAGCCGTCGGAGTAGGAGACCGCGACCTTGAGCAGCTCCGGCGGCGCCTCGCCGGTGATCCCGGAGACGCGGACCCGGTCCGGACCCTCCTGCGTGAGCTCGATCGAGTCGAAGCGCGCGATGCAGTCCGGCGACAGGTACGCCGGGCCGCCCATCTCGTAGAGCAGCTGCTCGGAGACCGTGTGCACGCTGACGAGGCCACCGGTGCCCGGGTGCTTGGTGACCACGAAGGTCCCGTCGGCGGACGCCTCCACCAAGGGGTAGCCCATGTTGCGGTGGTCGGGCACCAGGTGCCAGTCGGTGAAGTTGCCGCCGGTGCACTGGCAGCCGCACTCGATGATGTGCCCCGCGACCACACCGGCCGCGAGCTTGTCCCAGTCATCCGCGGCCCAGCCGAAGGAATGGATCATCGGCGCCAGCGCCACCGAGGTGTCGGTGACCCGCCCCGCGATGATGACGTTCGCACCCTGCTCCAACGCCCGCACGATCGCCGGCGCCCCGATGTAGACGTTCGCCGACTGCACCGTCTCCCGGATGTCGCTCAGCGGTCGACCCGTCTCCATCGACGACAAGGTCTGACCGGAGGCCACCAGGTTGTCCAGGTCCGCATACAGGTCGTCCCCGGAGACGACGCCCAGCTTGAGCTTGTCCGCTACCCCGAGCTCCTCGGCGAGCTTCATCAGCGCGGCGCCGCACGCGTGCGGGTTCACCCCGCCGGCGTTGGCGATGATCGTGACCCCGCGCTCCATGCACGGCACCAGCACGTCACGCATCTGGGTGATGAAGTCACCCGCGTAACCGAGCTCGGGCTTGCGGGCCTTCTGCTTCTGCAGGATCGCCATCGTCACCTCAGCCAGGTAATCCATGACCAGGTAGTCGATCGGCCCGCCCTCGACCTGGCGCCGAGCCGCCGTGGGGTCATCGCCCCAGAAACCGCCGCAGTTTGCAATGACGATGCGGTCACGATCACTCATCAGCCCGCCTACCTTCCGAAGTCGCTGAAATGCATAACTGGTTGTCGGAAATCACCGCTCGCTGCCGGGCGAGCCGATCAGGTGGCCACCGACAGACCGATGGCGCCGGCCCACAGGCGCGTGAGCGTCTCGACGGCAACGTCCTCGTCGTACGGAGCCCCATGCACGAACCACAGAATGCTGAAATGTTCGATCATGCCGCCGAGCATGGTCGCGGCCATGTGCGCATCCACAGCCGGATCGGCGAGGCCGCCCTCCTGCAGCCGTCGGATCCCGTTCTCGTTGCGCCTCAGGAACGGCTCACGGATCCGGAGCTTGAGATCGCGGAATCGCTGGTCGCGAAAGGCGAGCTCGTCGATCATCGCGACCAGTCGCGCGTTACGTGCCGCAACGGCCAGGTACCGACGGTTCGCTGCCCGGATCTTCGCGACCGGGTCTGCACTCGCTCCGTTCGATGTTTGGGAGGCGACGTACATCTCTCCGGTGACCGAGAGGAAGAGCTCGTCGAGGATCTCTTCTTTCGACTCGAAGTAGTGGTAGAAAACGCCGTACGACGTCCCGGCGCGCTTCGCGATGTCGGAAATGCGCGCGTCGCGAAAGCCCAGTTCCTCGAACGCGTCCCGGGCGGCCACGACGAGCGCGGACCGCGTTCGCCGGCCCTTCGAGGTGGTCGGGGCAGCGGGTAGCGTCACGTCGGCTCCCTTCTCATTTCACTCGCACGGCGTGGGCGCACATTCAGTGGCCGACGTCAGCGCCGACGTACTGGGCGAAGACGTCCTCGCCTTCGAGTTCGCTGGGTTCACCGGCGAAGGAGACCTCCCCGCGGTTGAGCAGGTACACGTAGTCCGCGGCCCCGAGGGCGCGCGTGACGTACTGCTCGACCAGGAGCAGGCTGACGCCCTGTTCGCGCAGCAGGGCGAGGAACTCGAAGATCTCATCGACGACCTTCGGGGCCAAGCCCATGCTGACCTCGTCGAGCAGGACGAAGCGGGGGTGCTGGACGTAGGTGCGGGCGAGCGCGAGCATCTGCTGCTCGCCTCCGCTCATCGTCCCGGCCACCTGGTTGATGCGCTGCCCCAAACGGGGGAACGCGCTCACCGCGCGCTCGATGGCCGCGCGCTCCTCACCGCGCGGGGACTGCAGGACCAGGTTCTCCCGCACGGTCAGCGGCGCGAAGACCCCCCGGCCTTCCGGGACATGGCACACGCCCCGCTTGACCAGTTGGCTCGGCGTCGCCCGGCTGACGTCTTCGCCGTCGATGAGCAGCCTGCCGCCACGTGGATGCAGCAGCCCGCTGGCCACGCGCAGCAACGTGGTCTTCCCGGCGCCGTTCGCGCCCAGCAACGCCACCACGGCTCCGTCGGGCACCTTCAGATCGATTCCGCGCAGGACGGTGGAATCGGCGTAGCCCGCCACGATTCCGGAGAGCTCAAGCATGAATGGCCCCCTTGTCCTTGACTGCGTCCTCGACGTCCTCGCTGCCCAGGTACGCGGAGCGCACCAGGGGACTGTGCAACGTCTCGGCCGGGGTGCCCTCGAAGATCGGCTGCCCGAAGTCCAGTACGTGGATGTAGCTGCAGATGCTCATCACCAACGCCATGTCGTGCTCGACCAGCAGGATTCCCACGCCTTCATCCCGGACCAGGGAACGCAGAATCTCCGCGAATCTCGCGGTCTCGGCCTTGTCCAGCCCCGAACTCGGCTCGTCGAGCAACATCACCGAGAACCCACCCGCGATGCACCGTGCCAGTTCCACCAACCGCCGCTGCCCCGTGCTCAACTCCGAGGGACGCCGCTCGGCCAACTGCGTGATCCCGCAACGCTCCAGCGCGTTCCCGGACAGCTCCGCCAGCGAGCGCCTGTCCGCACGCGAGCCGCGGATATGGCGCCATGCAGCACCCCCGGCGATGCGGCACTCGCGGCCCAACGCCACGTTCTCGCGCACCGGCAGCGAGTCGAACAGCTCCATCCGCTGGAAGGTACGACCCATCCCCTGACGCGCCCGGTACTGCGGCGAACGACCCGTCACGTCCTCACCCGCGAAGTGGACGGTGCCCTCCGATGGCCGGAGCAGACCACAGCACGCGTTGAACGTCGTCGTCTTCCCCGCCCCGTTCGGGCCGATCAGGGCGGTGATCTGGCCTTGAGGGGCGCTGAGGTCGAGGTGGTTGACCGCGGTGTGACCACCGAAGCGGACAACTACGTCCCGGACCACCAGCCCGGATTCGTCCTGCCTCATCGAGGGCTCCCTGCTCCGGTGAGTTCGAGTTCGATGGGGTCGTGAACCGGGAGGGGCCCAGTCGGCACGGGTGACGGACCCTGTCGAACGGTGGCGGCTCGCAAGGGGTTGCGCCGGTGGCGGTCGGCGTTGCGCTCGGCGTACCCGGCGAATCGGCCCCGCCAGTCGATGCCGCTGCGCAGCAGCAGGGAGATCAGGACGGCGCCGGCGCCGAAGATCATCAGCTGCTCCGACTGCGAGACCGAGGTGAGATAGGACGGCGCTACCACGAGAACGGCGGCGGCCAGGAACGCGCTCGGCACGAGGCGTGCTCCGCACATCGCCAGGACCGCCAGCCACATCAGCGACTGCAGCGGCCCGAATCCGACGTCACGGGATACGGTCCCCACCCCCGAGGCGAGCAATGCGCCGGCGATCCCGGCGAAGAACGCCGAGACGCAGAAGACCAGCAGCTTCGTGACGTTCACGGTCAACCCGTGCATCACCAGCGCCGTGGGCGAGTCCGTCATCGCGCGCAGCAGCCGGCCCAAGCGGGCGTCCCGCATGGCCACGAGCACACCGGCGCTGATCGCGACGATCACGAGGACCACGAAGTAGTAGGTCCGTGAGTTGTCACCGTCGAGGCCGGCGAAATGCGGCCGCGGCGCGGACAACGAGATCTCTTTGCCGAACATCAACGACGACGGATAGACGACCTGCTGCATCAAGATGCCGAACCCGAACGTCGCCAACGCGAGGTACAGCCCGGACAACCGGATCGCCGGCAGGCTCAGCAGCGCCCCGACGGGAACCACGACCAGCCCGGCGCCCAGCAGCGCGACCACCCACGGGAGGCCCTGGTTCACCGACAGGTGACTGAACGTGGACGCACCGAGCGCGACGAATGCTGCATGGCACAGAGAGATCTGGCCGGAGGTGCTCAGCAGGATCGACAAGGAGAGGAACAGGATCACGAAGGTCAGGGCGTTGGTGTAGATCGGCAGCCTGGGGCCGACGACGAAGGGGATCATGATCAGAGCGGCCGCCGACCCCAGTCCGAGGCTGCCGCGCGCCCACGCCGGGAGAATTGACGCCCGGGGGGGCCCGCCGATCCCGCCGATCCGGCCGAGCGGAACCGGCAGCCGCTTGGGCGAGACCACCAGCAATACGACGATGAGCACGAGAAACGGGACCGAACTCGCCAGGCCGTTGAAGGGGGGATGGCCGCCGAGGTACTTCGTCGTCAGCGATGATCCCACGCCGATCAGGAGTCCGCCGATGAAGGTGAGCGGGAGGCTGGAGAAGCGTCCGATCGCGACGGCGCCGAATGCCTGCACGACGATCAGGGACAGCAGGAAGGCGTCCAGGGAAAGCGTGGGGGCGATGAGCACGCCGGACAGAGCAGCCATGGTGGTGCCGATGCACCAAGCGAGGATGCGCACGGGCGCGGGCGGCGTGCCCGTGACGTCGAGGAGTTCCGGTGAGTGCACGACCGCCCGCATCGCCAGACCGATCCGGGTGACCCGCAGAAAGACGCTGAGCCCGACGGTGATCCCGATGGCGATCGCGATGGTGATCATCTGCGCGTAGGTCACGCTGACGTCACCGACGTTCACCGAATCGGTGGGCAGGAACTGCGGGAAGCGTTTGAACGCGTCGCCATAGACCACGTACAGCGTTCCCTGGATGGCGATGAGCAGACCGATGGTGGCGACGATCAACGTGGCCACCGGGGCGCGGCCAAGATTGCGTGAGGCACGCTCGAAGATCAGGCCGGTGACCGGGCCGAAGATGCCGACCGCGATCACCATGGCGAGCGGCCAGGGCATCCCACGGTCGAAGTGCAGGTCGTAGAACAGGTAGGCAGCAGCCGCGCCGATCGCACCGTGGGCGAAGTTGAGGATGCCGGTGGTGCGGTAGGTCAGCACCAGACCAACCCCGGCCAGGCCGTAGATGGCCCCGGTGACGAGTCCGACAATGATGAAGGGAAGCATCACGCCTCACAAACCGCGCACGGCGTGCGCCGGCTTCGCTGGTGGTCCACCGCTGGAGCAGCGATCGCGCCCTTGCCCTGGACCAGGAGGCAGTCCGAGCGGTGGTAGAGGGTCATCACCGAGGTCGCCACGCGGAGCGAGTCGTCGGCCACCTGCGCGCTCGGGGTTGGGAAAGCCGCGGCGGCGGAGCGGGACAGCCGTGCGCGGCGCCTACCCACCAGGCGTCGCCTCGACAGCAGCCAGGCGGCGCTGGCCACTCCAGTGACCAACAGGCCCATCACGGCCAGCGCCGCCCAGTCGCTCTGCTCGGAGAATGAGCTGGAATTACGCGTCTGGTAGGCGGCCACCTGAACGATGGCGATGGCCAGGAGATGCGCCAGACCAACTCCTCGGAGTTGCCGCGGCGACCACAGCACGGAATCGGTGGCCGCCTGATGCAGCGTCACTGTCGCCTCGATCCGGTTGCGGCTTCGAGGGCCACGACCGCTCGCTCGACGGACTCCTCGAACCGGTCGAGCTTGATCCACTCGTCGCGCAGATCAGCTGACAACCAGATCGTCGTGCCGATCACGATCAGGAGAAGGCCGAACAACGCACCGGAGACCACGTAAGGGATCTGCTCGACGACCAGCGCCCGATCTCGCTGTCCTTGCCAGCCCAGGAAGAACATCACGAGTCCACTCCCCACGGTTCCGACCGCGAGAGTCCGCTCCCACTGGTACCGGCACAGCTTGAGGAAGTCCATGTCTTACCTCACCCCGTTCGGTCGAAGGGCTCGTGTGACGCCGAACCCGAGCACGCCGGTCAGCACGATTCCCAGGTACAACCGGTCACTCAGACCGGCGGGCAGGGCGGATGCGGTCGGAAGGAACGCGACCGTAGGTACAGCGCCGCCGTCCTGTCCCGCCAGCGGCGCAGCCGCGAAAGCTGTGGCGGTCTGCGGCAGACTCCCGCGAGCGGTCACCCCTGGCGCGAACGCTCCGTCCAGCGGAGCGGTTGCCGCGGGGGCTGTACCGGGCGCGACCGTCCCCGACGGGGCGACGGCAGGGGCTTGGCCCAAAGCCCGGGATCCCGCAGCATTCAGGGCCACCGCGGCTCCGCCGAGCCGATAGGTGACCGTAGTGGCGCCGAGGCTCGGGGTGTCGAACTTGTGCGTGATGATCACTCCGGCTCCGTTCACACCGTGGGGTGTCTCGGTCTGCGGGAACTGCTCCAGCGCGACCCCGGCGGATTCGAGCATGTCGTTGAGCGCGGCCTGTTGATCACTCGGCGCCGGCTGCCCGGCGACGGTGAACCCGTCGCGCGCCAACCCGACGGGAAGGTTGCCGATCCGCAATCCGTCCACGGCGAAGCTCGAGCTTCGCGTCAGATTGCCGTTGGCGTCGGCCGCCACGGAGACGATCGATCGAACGGTGCCGATGCTCACCGGGCCGACCGTCAGTCCTTGTACGTCGGAGATCGCCTTGGCAGCGACGCCGTCCGCCGACTCGATGACCTGGGCCGCGGCATCAGCCAGCCCGGCGTTACCGCCGGGGGTCTGCGCGCCGACCTTGGTACGTGATTGTGCGCTCGACGGAGCCACCTCGGCGGCGAGTTCGTATCCGCCGGCGCCGACCTGCTGGCTCGGGGCCTGGTCGTTGGCCGAAATTGCCAGCGGGTAGTCCGGTGCCGCGAAGGGAAGCGCCAGTCCGTTCTGCTCGACGACGCCCTTGCCCAACTGCGGCATCCCGGCGAGGAAGGTCCCGGGGTCCGGCGCTGCGGAGTACGCGAGTCCGCCACCCGAGCTGCTCAAGGTGGCCTGGGCGGAGGGTCCCCCACTGTCCACGGGGGTGTTCGACGCCGGGAAGTTCGCGAGCTTCACGGTCATCCGGAACGGATCGGCCGCTGCCGTGCCGGTGTAGTTCAGTCCCGCTACCTCGCCGTTCGCGGTTCCGGGAATCAGCAACGCGGCACCGGTCGTCACCGCGACGATTCCCAGGGCGGTGGGGGCCCGAAGAGCCCGGGTCCGATTCAGAGGCATGTCATCTTCCCGTCGCTCACATACCTGCCGGACTGGATCCGGACCACCCATCCGCATGCCTTGTACGGCTGCGGCTTGTCCGGGAAGAAGTTGAGGGGGTGGCTGAGCCCGCCCAGGTCGTTGTTCCGAACCTTCCCCATTGCCTGCAGGACTCCCTGCGGCGTGACGGTGTCCGCCTTGAAGGCCTCCGCCGCCAACTCGAACAACTTGCCCGACGCCCACCCATTGACCGACGAAGCGTCGAACGGCAGGCCGGGCACGTACTTCCTCAACGTGGCTTGGTATTCCTGGATGGCGGGGTTGTCGGTGAGGAACCACGGCCGTACCGGCTGCGCGAGGACGAAGCCCTCCATGTCCGGGTTGTCGACAAAGCGCGGGGCCCCTGCGACGGAGGCGAAGAACATGATCGGCTTGAAGTTCACCGCCTTGCAGGACTGCGCGAGACGCTCGATGGCCGAGGCGTCGAAAGCGATCCCGAGAACCTGCACCCCGGCGTCCTTCGCGGCCAGGCACTGCGAGGTGAAGTCGACGTTCAGCAGGGACGCCTTGCCGTTGTAGACAGGCTCGAATCCGAGCTTGGCGCCGAGTTCCTTCCACCGGGTGTCACCGACGGTGCAGAAGACCACTTCCTGACAGGTCAGGATGCCCAGCCTCTTCTTGTCTTCGGGGAGCGCAGTGCGGGCTCCGGCGAGCAAGGTGAAGTCGACGAAGGCTCGGCCGGCCGTCGCGTTGTCGAAGAAGATCGGCGAGTCGAACCAATGCATCTGCCCGCCTTCCTGGCCGAAGGTCGGGATCTTCTTCTCGATGATGTAGTCGCGGCTCGCCTGACCGGTGATCAGCGCGGGCTGGTACACCATCGCGACGACCTTGTCCTGCTCCACCAGCTTGCGGACCAGCGACAGGTGGCGACTCGGGTCGCCTCCGTCGTCGGCACTGATGTATCTCACCGGGTGGCAACCGAGTCCACCGCTCGCATTGACCGACGACACCCATGCCTGCATGGCCTGGGCGCCCGCACTGAACAGTGTGCCGATCACGCCGGTGATCTGACCGACGCCGCCGATCACGATCGTCGACTTCGGGCCGACGCAGGAGGCTTTCACTGCCGGGCCCGCGGAGGTGCTCGGCGCTGCGGCCTTCCTTCCGGCAGCCGCTGCCCCCGAGCCCTGGGCCGCGGGAACACCGCCGCCGAGCGTTCCGGCGCCGCCGGCCGCACCGGCCCCTGCCGCCTTGGGCGCCGCTGCGGCGGTCGTACCGACGCTCGCCGCATCCGCAGCCGGCACTGCACCTGCGTCCATCGCTCCGGAAACGGTCTCGGCCGCGGCTGCCGCGGGTGCTGCTCCGCCGGAGGCTTCGGCGATCAACGCTTCGGTGGACTTGGTGTTGCCCATGCATCCCGACAGCAGCAGCGTTCCGGCTACCGCCACGGCGACTGATGGCGCACGCAGCGCGACTCTGGAACGCATCTGGATCTCCTCGCACGTTGGTGCTCGACGCGGCACAGTTTGCGTCCAAGTCGACTAGGTAGTCAACTCTTGTGCGCAAGTTTCGACCACAGTTGTTCCCACGCAGCACGCGGAACGCGCGCAACGAGGAAAGTGAGCGCGCTATTTGGTTGACTCTTCAGTCAACTACGGAGGCCGTACCGGCACTCGCACTGGAAACGACCAAGAGCCCCGATCGCCGTGGTGGCGATCAGGGCTCTGATCTGGTGGAACTGAACAGCGGACGCTGAATCTGAACTCTGCGCGCTTCGGGCTATGAGCGGGTCAGCGACCGCGAACGGCCAGAAGCCGCACCATCTGTGCGCCGGCCAGCGCCGATAGGGCGGCGACGGCGAGAATCAGGTAGAGGCTCTCCCAGGAGGTGGTGCCCTCGGGGAGAATCGATCCGATCGCGGCCGGCACGAACGTCTGGCCCGGTGCCTGGGCCGCCGTGGGGGCAAGTGCGGTCGGGACGGTGCCCAGACCCACTGTGTCGAGCCCGGCGGCGTCGACCCCGGCGGTGCCGGTGGACGGCAGCGCGTTGCCCCCGGCCGCGCCGGCTGCCGTACCGCCGTGGGGTGCGGCCCCGGCGGCGGTCCCGGTCAGCGAGTTGCTGGTGGCGGTCAGGGAGACCCGGCCGATCGTGACGGTCTCGGTGGTGGTGCCGCGCTCGGAGGTGTTGGAGAAGAAGATCTGCAGCGCGCCCGACATGACCCCGGAGACGTCCTTCTTCGCGTTGACCGTCGGGCCCGTACTCGTCGACCCGTCGGTGTAGGCGTAGATCTCCGGCAGGTAAGTCAGGGTGATACCCGCCGGCTGCAGCGCGGAGTTCAGGGCGCCGAGGCCGGCGGTGTCGAGCGGGACCGGGGCCGATCCGAGCGCGGTGAACCCGTCGCCGGTCAGGCCCGACTTCAGCCCGGCGAAGCTGATCGTGCCGAGGTCGGTCGTGGTCACCGGGGTGGTGCGCCCGTCCGGGCCACGGGTCAGGCTCGCGAAGGACGAGACGTTGAAGACATCGAGAATGCCGTCGAAGGACAGCCCGTGGACCCCGGCCGAGCCTTGCGTGACGATCCCGTCCTCACCGGCGACGCTGTCGGCGAAGGCGAAGGCGTTGTTCTCCTCCGACGTCGCGGCCAGGCCGCCGATGTTCACCCGGCCGGTCGCCTTGCCCGGCACCGCGTCGGCGATCAGTTCATAGCCGCCCGCGTTCTGCTTGTTGCTCGGCAGCACCGGGTCCTTGGCGCTGACATAGCCGGGGAAGATCGGGACCACCGGAAGGCCGGACCCGAAGGTCGACTGCGCAACGCCGTTGCCGGTGCTCGGCAACGAGGACACGAGCGGCGAGTAGGGAGCGCCGGCGTCGGCGAAGCTCTCACCGTTGCTGTTCAGGATCGAACTGGCGCCGTAGGAGCCGACCGAGAACGGGATACCGAGCGGGATGGAGGGATCGGTCACCGTTGATTGCAGAGCCACCGCTTCCGCGCTCATGTCGTAGATGTCCGGAGCGGCCGCACTCGCGGTTCCGGTCCACACCAGCGCGCTCGCGCTCGACGTGAGTACCGCTGCGGCGCCGAGACTCGTCGCACGGACGATTCGATGGAGCGAGCTCATGACGCCAGGCCTCCCAGGTACGAGTGCGCAATTGCTTCTTCACTGATCTCGGACGGCTCACCGACGTAGGTCAGCCGACCCCGGTCGAGGATGTACACGTAGTCGGCGAGCTCGAGGCCCCGCGCGACGTACTGCTCGACGACGAGCAGCCAAATCCCGGTGCTCGCGAGCTGGCGCAGGTACACGAAGATCTCATCGACGACCTTCGAGGCCAGGCCCATGGAGACCTCGTCGAGCAGGACCACCTGCGGCTGGCACACGTAGGCATGGGCGAGCGCGAGCATCTGCTGTTCTCCGCCGGACATCGTGCCGGCCCGCTGCTCAAGGCGCTCACCGAGACGCGGTGGTGGGCATCAGGACCGACCGGCCACCGCCGAGGGGCGGGCGGAACGGTGGGCGGCGTGGCCGTTGCCCTCGGGCCGGACCTGCTCGGTCGCCCGCTCATCCGCCAGCGGCGGCAGGACCGAGGTTCCGCTCTCGCGGATCGCCTGCTCGATGCGGTCGAGCTTGCGCCACTCGTCACGCAGGTCCGCGGAGAGCCACAGCATGGCCCCGACACCGAGCAGGAACATGCCACCGAGGCCGCAACCCGCGATGTAGGGCAGCTGCTTGGCCGTGTAAGCCGTGTCGCTGACGCCCAGCCATCCCACGAACAGCGTGACGACGCCCGCCAGCACGCACGCCCACGCTCCCGCGCGGTCCCACTGCAGTCGAAGCCAGCCCACGATGTCAGTTCGCACTGCGTCTCTCCTGCGGTAGGTCAGACATGCTGAGGCCGGAAGTGGCCGGGCGCCGTCGGTCAGCAGATCGGCTGGACTCCCCGAGGAGCGCTCCAACGCCCGTTCTCTGTGCCCCAGATGAACGCGCACTGCTTGGCTTGGACCGGCTTGCCCTTGGCGAAGGTCAGCGGGACGGTCAGGCCACCGAGCGTCTCGTTCTTCACTTTCCACAGGCCCGCCAGGAAGTCCGCCGAGGTCGGGTTCTCGGGAAGGTTCTTGCCGGCGAAGCCGACCATCTGGGCGGCGGCAAAGGTGTAGACCGAGATCCCGCTGTCACCCAGGCTTGCCGCATAGGTGCCGAGGAGCTCGCGATACCTCGCCAGGCCGGGAACGCCGGACGCGCCAGGCGACACCGTCCCGCTGGGAACGAGCGCGCCGGCCAACGCGGGCATCTTCGGCATGTCCGCAGTAGCGGCAAGGCTGAGCAACTCGATCTTCGGCTTGAATCCCTGGTTGGCACAGTCCTGCGCAGCGCGCGCTGCGCCGGCGTTGTCCATGAGCAGGTAGAGGACCTCCACGCCGGCCTGCTTCATCCGCAGACACTGACTGGTATAGCTCGGGGCGACCAGCGAAACCTGATAGGCCTGGATGACGTACTGGCCCACTTCGGACTTCTTCACCGCGTCGTGCAAGGCCGTGCAGATCTGGCTGATCTCGAGGCAATAGAACATGCCCAGCTTCTGATTGCCTTCGTCCACGAACGTCTTGAGCCCCTGGATGATCTGTGTCGACGCGGGCGAGACGACGGTGAACGCGATGGGTGAGGTGAACCAGCCCGGGTCGACGCCGTCGCCGATCATCGGCACGTTCTTCGAGCGCATGTAGGCCTCGACCTGGGAGAATCCGAACGCCTGGAAGTTCCCCGCCATGATCAGGATTTTGTCGCTCTCGACCATGCGTTTGGCCAACGTGAGCGACGTGGCGGGATCGCCCTGGTCGTCACCGACGATCAACTGCAGTGGGTGGCCGTTGAGCCCACCGTGGGCGTTCGTGGAGGAGATCCAGGCGGCCATGACCTTCGGCCCCACGGCGGAGACCGCCCCGAGCACGCCCGAGAACGAGCCCAGCTGGCCGATCTTGATCAGGGACTTGTCGGCGATCTCGGGTGTGGCCCGGCCCGCCTCGGTCGTGGACCGGCCGGGCGCGGACGTGGCTGCCGAGGACGCCCCAGCCGCGGGGCTCCCGTTTCTCTTTGCGCCGACATCGGTAGGCGCCTGGGCCGGAAGGCCGGAGCCGGAGGATGCCGTCCCAGCGCCCGGGACCAGATTGTTGGACGCGGTCCCCGTCTCGGATGTGACGGCAGCGGTCTGCTGCGCCGGGGTCAGGGACGCCGGCCCCCGGAGCGACTCGGCGATCTCCTGGTCGGAGGCTCTGCTTCCGCAGCCGGCTACCGAGGCAAACAGAACCAGTGCGACCACCCCGCAACCGAATCGGGACCACGGCCGGCGCGACGCTGCATCCGCGGAAGCCCTCATGTCGTTTCCCTCCACCCGGCGATGACCCGTTCCGACTGAGCCGGCGTGGGGCCGTAGATCGCCACCTCGTTCACGCCCGCCTCGCGGAACTCCCGAAGCTTCTTGAGGCATTCGTCAGCGGACCCGAATCCGTACACCTGGCGCATCAGGTCATCGGGGATGACGCGCGCGGCAAGTTGCCCGATCTGCTTGCGGGTGAATTCCTGGTCCACCGTGGTCTTGAGGTTGGCGAGCTCGGGCATCGACCGGATCCGGTCGAGCAACGTCGGGTCCCAGCCGTTCGCCTTGAAGTAGGCCTCACCGATCGGGAGGTGGAGCGTCACCAGGGTCCGGCCGTGGACGAGGGCGTGGGTGTCCTCGTCCGGCAGGTCGGGGGCGATGACCACGGTGACGACGATTTTGTAGGTGTCGGGGTCGCGGCCGATGCGCTCGCACTCCTCCCGCAGCCGGGCGACGCTGTTCCGCACCACCTCGGGGGTGATCGTGAAGCCCAGCACCGCGCCGTCGAAGGCCGGCGCGACCGCCGCGCGACAGAACTTGGGCCCGCCGACCAGCGAGCACGCCCACAGCTCGGGCGACGGCCCGGCCGGGCGATCGACCATGGCCATTCCCGGGCCGGACGATCCCGGGTACGCGACCGAGTCGCCGCGCCACAAGGCGGCGATCATGGCGGCCTGCTCCACCCACTCGTCGTAGGTGACCTGCTTCCCGCCCTCCACCGCGCTCCACGTCGGAAGCCCGCGGCCCAGGCCCAGACCGAACCGCCGACCGAACATGGCCTGCAGGCTGGTGAAGATTCCGGCCGTAGCCATCGGCGAACGCGCCATGGGATTCGTGCCGCAGGTCGTCAGGTTGATGCGGGACGTGCTCGCGCCGATCGCGCCGAACACGGCGCCGGTTTCCTTGACACTGAGCCGCTCGGAGTGCCAAAGCCGCGCGAACCCCAGCCGCTCCGCGTCGACGGCCTCTCCGATCGCCTGGTGCGACGACTGCACCCGCCCGGGCAGCACAGCGATCGAGAGGTCGTCGACAACCGGAGAGAGTTCACCGGTACCCGGTGCCATGACCTCCGTACCTAGCTCAGACATCGCTCGCCTCTCATTGCCAGAAACCGACTTTCGGCTCCACCATCGTGAATCGCGTCACCCGACGACGACGTGAGTAACCGGTACTCTCGCGCCGCGCCCGGCGAAAGCGGCCGGGCGAAGACCGTCACACTCCCAGCGACTTGCCGATGATTTCCTTCATGATCTCGGTGGTGCCGCCGAAGATCCGTTGCGGGCGCGCGTCCCGCCACGCACCGGCGATCGGGTACTCCTCCATGTAGCCGTAGCCGCCGTGAAGCTGGAGGCAGATGTCGAGCACGCGCCAGTGCAGCTCGGTCGTCCACCACTTGGCCTTGGCGGCCTCGTCGGCGGTGAGCTCAGCGGCGTTGAACGCGTCGATCAGGTGGTCGATGTAGATCCGGGCGATGTCGAGTTCGGTGCGCATCTCGGCCAGCTTGAAACGGTTGTGCTGGAACGACCCGATGGGCTGCCCGAAAGCCTGACGTTCCTTGGCGTAGGTCAGGGTCCACCCGAACGCCGCTTCGGCCTGGGCCACGGCGTTGGCAGAGATCGCCAGTCGTTCCCGACTCAGATTGGAGACCAGCTGGAGGAAGCCGCTGCCCTCTTCTCCGAGCCGGTTGGCCACGGGGACCTGGACGTCGGCGAAGAACAGCTCGGCGGTGTCGTTGGCGTGGACGCCGATCTTGTCGAGATTGCGTCCCCGGTCGAACCCCGGCATGCCGGTCTCGACGGCGAACAGGGTCATCCCCCGGTGCTTCTGCGTCGGGTCCGTCTTAGCGGCCACGATGACGATGTCGGCGTTGATTCCGTTGGTGACGAAGGTCTTGGCGCCGTTGAGAACGTAGTGGTCACCCTGCCGGGTCGCGGTCGTCCTGATCGACGCGAGGTCCGATCCGGTGCCGGGCTCGGTCATGGCGATGGCTGCCATGAGCTCACCCGAACAGAGCCGAGGGAGCCACCGTGCCTTCTGCTCCTCGGTGGTCGCGGCCAGGAAGTAGGCGAGACAGACGTCGTTGTGCAGGCCGATACACATTCCGCTGTTGGCGACCCCGGCCCGCGCGAACTCCTCACCGATGATCACGCTGAAGCGGAAGTCGTCCGAGCCTCCCCCGCCGTACTCCTCCGGAACGGAGATTCCGAGGAATCCGGACTCGCCGGCCTTGTGGAACATGGCTTTGTCGACGATGCCGGCCCGCTCCCAATCTTGGTGATGGGGAGCGATCTCCTTGTCGACGAATGTGCCGAAGCTCTTGCGGAACAGGTCATGCGTCTCGTCGAACAACGTGCGGCGCACGGAGCCTCCTCGAGTGGGCGTGGCTGGGGGCGTGGCTAGTGGGTCCAGACGGCGGCATGGGAGAGGACGGGCGTTCCCCGCTCCTTGGTGGTGGCGTGCAGGAGGATGCGGTCCTCCTCCCGCCACATCGCGGTGACCACGGTCTCGCCCGGGTACACCACGCCGCTGAAGCGGACGGCGTAGCGGACCACCGCTGCGGTATCGCCATCGAGAAACGTGTCGATCACCGCCTTGGCGGCGATCCCGTAGGTGCACAGCCCATGGAGGATCGGGCCGTCGAAGCCCCCGCGCTTGGCGACGTCGTGATCAATGTGGAGTCGGACCTTGTCGCCGGAAAGCCGGTAGATCAGCGCCTGGTGGGCCATCGTGGGCGACTCGACCACGGCGTCCGGGCCTCGGATGGGGGCAACGTTCGCCGGTGGCGGGCCCGGCTCGCCACCGAAGCCGCCCTCGCCCGGGGCGAAGATGCTGAATCGGTTGGTGCACCAGAGCTGGCCGCCCGGCTCCCGGGACTCGACCTCCAAGGTGAACAGTGCGGCCTTCCCCTTGTCGTGCACCGCCGTGATCCTCAAGTGGTGCTCGGCCACGCCGGCGGTGGGCAGCGGTCGGTGGATCCGTAGGTCCTGCTCGCCGTGCAATGCCCGATCGGTGTCGAAGCCCAGGCCCGCCAGTTGGCCCTTTGCCGCTGCCACGAACGCCGGATAGGCGGGCACGATCGCGAACGACGGGAGCACCTTGAGCCGATGCTCGTCGCAGTAGTCCAGCTCGGCCGGATCGGCTGGCCGGTTCAGCCCGGCGCCAATACCGAGGTGGTAGAGGATGACGTCGTCGGCGTCCCAGCTTGAAGTGAAGGTCGGATACTCGGTCGCGAGCGCGAGCGTCGGATCGATGGGCACGGCCTACTCCTCGTCCGGCTGGGGCGGGTCCGCGTCGGCCACGACCCGCACGACTCCTGAGCTGCCATCGACCGTGATCGTGGCGCCGTCAGGGATGAGTCGTGTGGCCTTCTCCACCTGGACGGCGGGCAGGCCGTACTCACGAGCCAGGCAGGCGGCATGGGCCAGGGGACCGCCGGTCTCGATGACGATCCCCCTGATCAACAGGAAGACGGAGGTCCAGCCCGGGTCGGTGGCGTGGACGACGAGGATTTCGCCCTGCTGCACGTCCACGATGTCGGCCAGCCGATGCACGATTCGCGCCCTCCCGGTCACCGCACCGGAACTCACCGGGGTCCCCGCCCATCGTCCGGAGCCGTCATCGACCGTCTCCTCCAGATCGACGGCGCGTCCCCGGTGGAGCAACTTCGGCGGATCGATCTCGTGGCGGATCATGCGCTCGACGTCCCGGCGCCGGGCGGTGATCTTCGCCTGGACAAGGGTCAGGTTCGCCCGGTGGCCGTGGAGCAGGTCGAACAACTCCGACTTGCTCAGATAGTGGACGTCGTCAGCGGACTGCAGCAGACCCCGCTCGTGGAGCCGGCGACCTGCCTCAAGGAAGCCCCGCTTGTAGGACATCATGATCAGGTCGGTCGGGTTCTGCCGCTGGTCGTCCCGGAACGCTATGTAACGGTGCATCAGGTGGTACACCCGGTCGATCGCCCCGGCCTTGATCCGTCCGAAGCGACGTTTCCGTACCGTCGTGAGGACCTCGTTCAGCGCCGACTCACGCTTCACCTTGGTCTGCTGCCACAGGTCGTCAGGGCTGATGGAGGCATCGGCTCGCAGGAACGCCCGGATGGCCTGGTAGTCGAGACCTGGATCCTCGCTGCGACGGGGATAGATCATGTCGCGGTCCGCCTCGCCCCGGTGGCCGAACTGACGGTTCCACGGTTCGTAGTCTGCGAGGAACGCCCGGCCTTCTTCGGACATGGTGAGGGCCTCGAAGAACGCCGCCCCCTCGTGCTGCTCGAATGTCGCGCGCAGCACCGGCGAGTGCCGGATGCGCTGAGCGAAATCCCAGAGCGCCGCGTTCTCCCGGAGGGTGTCGGTTTCCTGGGTGCAGCCGGAGATGAGGGACAGATACGCGTTTTCGTCGGCACCGTCGTACCAACGGGCGACCAGCTGTTCCAGGATCGACATCGACCCGCCGAGCCAGAAGAGCGTGAGCAGTGTGATCTCGCTGCCGAACTCGTCCTCCAGGCCCTTCATCCGCTCGGTGTACCGCTGCAGTTCGGCGTCGGAGAGCAGTCGCAGTTCTGCCTCGGGGAGTCCCGCAGTGGCTCTTCCGACCTCGGGCGATCGCCAGTGCCCGTAGAGCCGGCGTACGCCCGCGTTGGGCCGCATGTTTCGGTTCGACAGGACCCTGAGCAGGAACTTCAGGTAGATGCGGCGGTTGAACGGCGCCGCGATGATCGCCTCCCGGTCCCGGGGATCCGCCCACCCGAGCATCTCCGGCCGCAGCGCGGACCACGCCATCCGCTCAGCGAGGATGCGCGCCCACCGCGTGTCGCAGTACACCTCGCCCTTGTGGTACTTGAACATGCGCCGTGTCTGCGCGTAGTCGCTGTCGAGCAGATTCGTCAGGCTGCCGAACGCCTGGCGGCTGTACCCCGGGTAGCGCACGGAATAGGTCAGCGGGCTGACCGCGCCGGTGGTGATCTCGTCCGCGAAGGTCC
This sequence comes from uncultured Actinomycetota bacterium, assembly GCA_963756785.1. Taxonomy (GTDB): domain Bacteria; phylum Actinomycetota; class Actinomycetes; order Sporichthyales; family Sporichthyaceae; genus Sporichthya. The sequence continues at coordinate 224,604 of CAVWPF010000006.1, read as the reverse complement.
GGGTCCACACGGTGTCCTCGTCCTCGGGGATGTCTCCCCAGATCCCGGCCTCCACGTCGGCGTCCCACGAGAACTCGACCCCGGTGATCGGCCGGGACTGCAGCAGGTGGAAGTGCCCGTCGGAGAGCGCCCACTCCAGGTCCTGGGGAACGTCGGCGTAATGGGCCTCCACCTGCGTCCCGAGCTCTGCGAGGCGGGCGATCTGTCGGTCGGTCAGGGTGAACCGTCCGCGGTCCCGGTCCGCGACGTTCTGCGTCGTCGTTCCCCCGCTACCGGCGGCCCCGTCGCGGACGATCCGCAGCTCCTTGCTGCCCATCGCCCTGGCCAGCACCTTGTCGGTGCCCTTCTTCACCGTGTACTGGTCCGGCGTGACGATGCCGGACACGATCGCCTCGCCCAGGCCCCAGCCGGCGTTGATGACGATCTCGTCCGTGGCCGTCGTCAGCGGGTTGCCCGTGAACATGACACCGGACACGTCGGACTCGACCATCACCTGCACGACCACCGCGATCCGGACCAGCGACTGGTCGAAGCCGCCGCGGTGCCGGTAGACCGTCGCCCTCGGGGTCCACAGCGACGTCCAGCACCGCTTGACGGCGTCGATCACGGCGTCGGTACCCCGGATGTCGAGGTAGGTGTCGTGCAGCCCGGCGAAGGAGGCATCGGCCATGTCCTCGGCGGTACCCGAGGACCGGACGGCGACGTACGGGTCGGCACCCAGGGCGCGATAGGCATCCGCGATCGCCGTCGCGACGTGCTTCGGGACGTCGACCTCCGCAACGAGCGCGGCTATCTCGCCGGTCACGGTGTCCAGCTGCGACGGGTCGAGCAGGTCGCTTCGATCGAGCAGAGAGCTGATCTTGGCGCCGAGCCCGGTCTCGGCGAGCAACTCGGCGTAGGCGTCGGTCGTGACGCAGAAGCCCGGCGGGACGGGAAATCCGGCAGCGGTCAGGATCGAGAGGTTGGCAGCCTTGCCACCTACGTGGTCGACCGCTGTCGAGCCGTGCGCGCCGAGACTCAGCACCAGCTCCATGTCGTCCTCCTGGTGTGCTCATCCTCGGTTCGGGCCAACGTCTCATCCGTGCCGCGACCCCACCATGAGTACCGGGTACTCTGCGCGGGGTCGTACCCGACGGGTAGCGATTACTCACGACCCGATGAGGCCGGCTTCCTACTTTTGCCGCATGAGCGAATTCGTGGGCGAGGCGGGGCCGGAGCTGCTACGGGTGGGGGCGTCCTTACCGACGCAGTGCGACGTAGTCATCGTCGGCGCCGGATTCAGTGGCCTCTACATGCTGCATCGGCTCCGGCAGCTGGGCTTCGACGCCCACGCGATCGAAGCCGGTGAAAGTGTGGGCGGTACCTGGTACTGGAACCGGTACCCGGGCGCCCGCTGCGACGTTGAAAGCATCGAGTACTCCTACAGCTTCGACGAACAGCTCCAGCAGGATTGGGTGTGGACCGAGCGATACGCCGCCCAACCCGAGATCCTGCGCTACCTCGAGCACGTCGCCGATCGTTTCGGCCTGTGGTCGGGTATCACGTTCGACACGCGGGTGAGCGGGGCCACCTATGACGTGGACCGCAACGTCTGGCTGATCACCACCGCGAACGGAGCGGAACTCACGGCCCGGTACTGCATCGCCGCCGTCGGATGCCTCTCCGCCACCCAGGTGCCCGACCTGCCCGGTATGGCTTCCTTCCAGGGCCAGACCCACCACACCGGGGCCTGGCCGAAGGAGGGTGTCGAGGTCGCCGGCAAACGCGTCGCGGTCATCGGCACCGGATCGTCCGGCATTCAGCTGATCTCCAGCATCGCATCGCAGGTCGAACATCTGACGGTGTTTCAGCGCACCCCGAGTTACTCGCTTCCGGCCCGCAACCGTCCGCTCCCGCCGAGCGAGCTGGAAGAGGTCAAAGCGCGGTACGGCGAGATTCGACGCGCGGAACGCCTGTCGACCAACGGCTCCTGGCTCACCGGTGAGGGCCGGCCCTTGCTGGGCGACAAACCCGAAGACCGGGAGGAGGTGCTGAACCGGTACTGGTCGCGGGGTGGACTCGCGTTCTGCCGCGTCTACTCGGACATCGCCACGGACATGGCCGCGAACGAGGTCGTCTCCTCCTTCATCCGGGCCCGCATCGCCGACACGGTCGGCGATCCACGCAAGCGCGCGATCCTCACCCCACGCGACCAGCCCTTCCACGCCAAGCGACCCTGCCTGGACACGGGCTACTACGAGGTGTTCGACCGGCCCAACGTCGACATCGTCGATGCGTCCGCCGATCCGATCACGGGGCTGACGCCGGCTGGTCTGCAGACCGCAGCGGCGTCCTACGACGCCGACGTGATCATCTTTGCGACCGGCTACGACGCCATGACCGGGTCCCTTCTCCGGCTCAATATCACCGGACGGGACGGTTTGCGCCTCGCCGACGCCTGGGCGGAGGGGCCGCGCACGTACCTGGGACTGAGCGTGCACGGGTTCCCGAACTTCTTCATGATCACCGGGCCAGGGAGCCCATCGGTCGTCTCCAACATGGTGCACTCGATCGAGCAGCACGTGGAATGGATCGCCGATCTGTTGGCCCACCTTCGCGTGATCGACGCCGACGTCGTCGAGGCCGAAGCAGGGGATCAGGACACCTGGACCCGCCACGTCGCGGAGGTGGGCGGGAGTTCCCTCATCTCCCGGGCCAACAGTTGGTATCTGGGTGCGAACACCCCCGGCAAGCCGCGGGTCGTCCTGCCCTACACCGGCGGCGCCAACGTCTACCGACAACGGTGCGATGAAGTCGCCGCTGCGGGCTACCGGGGCCTGCGGATCGGAGCCCACGATCCCGCGGAAACGCTCAGTCCGGCTCGCGGAGCGCAGTCTTGAGCTCAGCACGGCTCGAAGACACCGAGCTTGGCGTAGACGCGTTGCAGCTGGTTCTCGATGGTACGAACGGACAGCCCGAGCGAGGTGGCGATATCTCGGTTGCTCATTCCGCCGGCCGCGAGCAGGGCGGCATCGCGCTCCGCGGACGTCATCGTCGCGCGCGGCCCGACCGCCAACAGGGCAGGACTGTGTGCCCCCTCGCAGCGGGCGGCCAGGATCGAGGCGAGACGCTCACTCGCCGTCGCTCGTCGGGTGTCGCCCTGACGTCGCCACTGCACGGCCGCGTCGATGGCCGCCTCGGTAGCGAGAAGATCCGCGCCCATCTTCGCGAACTCGTCTGACGACGCCTCCAGGGCCAAGGGGTCCGCTGACGCCATCGCGATCGCGTGCCGAGCCCGGGCTGACGAGAGCTCACCTTCGACGACGCGGGCCAACTGCTCGAGTCGCGGAGCGGCGACGGTCGGCTTGCCGAAGCGGGCGTAGGCGTGCCAGGACACGCTCTCGCGCACGGCATGGCCGACCCGGTGAGCCGCCTCGATGGCCAGCTCGACGTGCTTGCGGGCCTGCGGCAGGTTGCCGCTGTTGGCTGCGACCCACGCCCAGGCCAGATACAGGTCGGCGTCGTTGGCGAACGTCAGATCGGGAGCGTCCGGTCCCGTCAACGCCGCCTCTGCGGCGGCCGTGTCGCCGGCGACGGCGAGCGCCGTGGCCAGGTAGATCATGCTCGCCTTGACGAAGCGCAGCCGGCCGATGGCGCGGAAGGCCGCCACCGCTTCACGCGCACGGCGGGTCGCCTGCACGACGTCCCCGCGATCACCGATTGCCCTGACGCTGCGAAACGCGAGCAGCGCCTGGCCCTCGGTGTCCCCCGTTGCCAGGGCCTCCTCATACGCGGCGTCGGCCACAGTGCCGGCTTCGCCGAACCGCCCGCCCGCGACGAGGGCGTCGCAGTGGTAGACGAGGTGGGTCGCCGGGTGCAGGCTCACCGGTTCCTCCAGCGCACGATGCGCGGCGTAGCCGCGGATCGACACCTCGACCGCTTCGCTCAGGCGGCCCTGGCGATAGAGATTCCCCGCGGCGACCAGGCCCGCCGTCGCGAGCGTCCGGCCCTCTGCTCGCTCCAGCAGCGGCGCGACGGATTCCCATGCCACCTGCGCTCCGTCGGTCCAGGTGAGCACACCTGCCATCAGCGCAGAGATCTCGGAGCGCCACGCCGGGTCGGCGATGTCGCGCAACGCGGCCTCCGCGACGCTGCGTCCCTGGGCGAAGTCACCGACCTTGAAGAGGAGGTGGGTGATGCGATCCACGGCCAGCTGTCCGCGCTCGGCGTCGTTCGCGGCGTCGGTCGACAGGGCCGTGAATTCCGCCTCGGCGTCCTCGTTGCGTCCTTGTTGCTCGGCGAGTTGGGCCGCGAGCAGTCGGGCCTCGAACCCGCCCCCCATCCGGGTCGCTGCGCGGGCGAGGTGCTCGGCGAGGACAAGATCGCCCATCTCCCGCGCTCTCGTGGCCGCGGCGATCAGCAGGTGCAGGTCGGCGGTGTCGCCGTCCAACTGCCACACCGCGAGTCGAAGCACGTCGTCCTTGCGCCGGGAGCCATGGGATTCGATAAGTCCGGCCAGCTGGCCGGTCAGGGTCAGCCGGGACACCGTGGGCAACTGGGTCCGCAAAACCCTCGCGTGCAAGCTGCGCGAGATACGGATCTCAAGTCGGCGCTCGTTTCTCCGGCAGGCCAGGAAGCCCCGCCGCTCCAGAGCAGACACCAGATCAGCGTGGAGGAGCGTCAGCTCGGCCGACCCCACCGGTTCGCCGAGGGCAACAAGATCGAGGACCGACCGCTCCGCCGGGTCCAGCTGGTCGAGCTCGCGTTCGACCAGGTCGATGACCGTCTGCGGCAAGGACGCCGGCCCGGTGAGCCGCCAGATCCCGTCCTCGTCGCGCAGGGTGCCGTCTTCCACCGCCCCTTCAGCCAGCTCCCGGAAGACGACGAGGTCATCACCGGAGATCGCCGTCAACCTGAGCGCGACCGCGGGATCGACGATGCCGCCGAGCACGAGCGACAGTGCCTCGGTCAGCGATTCCGGGGCCAAGGGCAGCAGCTCCACGGACTCCAGGCCCGCACTTTCGCAGAGGTGACCCAGTGCGGCCGGCAGCGAGGACACCCGGTCGGCGACCACGACGAGCGAGATCCGGCGGGCGGTCATCAGCTGACCCACCAGAGAGGCCGAGACGTCGTCGAGCAGGTGAGCATCGTCGACGATCAGCGCTACGCCACCCGGACCCGGGGTCGTGGCGAGTACTTCCGCCACCCTGCGCAAGGTCGACGCGGTGGGCCGGTCGAGCTCCGCGTCGCTGACTTCGACACCGAGCAGCGTGGCCAGTGCGCCGAGCGGGGTCGCGGACAGGACACGATCGCCGGTGATCCGGATCGGGTGGTAGCCCTGCTCGGCGGCAAGGCGCGCGAACTCGTTCGCCAGGCGGGTCTTTCCGATCCGCGATGCGCCGGTGACGACGGCGCCTGGCGCTGCACGCCGGAGCAGGTCGCCCATCCGGTCGAGCTCGTCGGCGCGGCCGACGAGCGGCCACTCACCGCGGATCATCGTCCGATGACTGTACCTCCAGGGACGAGGGACGGACGTGGCAAATCGCCCCGGGGACGCGACGCGCCCTCACCCGGCGGATCCGCGCAGTTCGCGGCGTTTGATCTTGCCCGAGCCGGTCTTGGGGAGCTCGCTCACGAAGTGCACCGAGCGAGGTTTCTTGTACCCGGCGAGGCGTTCCTGACAAGCCTGGGTCACCTCGTCCGCGCTGACGAGGTGACCCGGGCGCCGCACGACGAAGGCCGTCACCACTTCACCCCAGGTGTCGTCCGGGAGACCCACGACGGCCGTCTCGGCCACACCGGGAATGGTGTGGATGGCGTTCTCGACCTCGGTCGAGTACACGTTGAACCCGCCGGTGATGATCATGTCTGAGCGCCGGTCGACAATGCTGAGGAAGCCGTCCTTGTCCAGGACGCCGAGGTCGCCGGTCGCGAGCCAGCCATCGTGGTCGATCATCGCCGCCGTCGCGGCAACGTTGTTCCAGTATCCCGTCATGATCGTGTCGCCCCGTACGACGATCTCCCCGACCGTGCCTGGCCCGGCATCGGCGCCGCCCGGTCCGAGGACCCGCAGCTCGACGAAGGTGTTGGCCCGTCCCGCCGAGCCCAACAGCTCGGGCCGGCCGTTCAGGGCGGCCCGGTGCGCCCCGGTCGAGAGGGCGGTGAGAGGCATGGGGGCTTCGCTCAGCCCGTAGAACTGGACCAGGACATCGCCGAACAACTCGGCCGCTCGGGCGAGTCGATCGGGGGCGATCGGCGAACCCGCGTAGACGATGGTGCGCAGGCTCGACAGCTGGAGGTCGTGACCTTCTCCCGCGAGGACCAACTGGTTGAGCATGGTCGGCACCAGAGCCATCGCGGTGATCCCCGCATCGCCCAGCGTCGCCAGGATGCGTTCGGGTTCGAAGGTCCGATGCAGGATGTGGCTCGCTCCCCGAGCGAAATATGTCAGGGCCACGTAGCCGCCCAGGTGGGACAGCGGGGCCGCATCGAGCACCACATCGTCCTCGGAGATGGCGGGCAGTTCCGCCATGGAGTTGCGGATCATCGCCACCCAGTTCCGGTGGGTCAACGTGGCGCCCTTGGGCTTTCCGGTAGTGCCCGAGGTGTACAGCAGGGCGGCCGGATCGTCGGCGCTGCACGGGGCACCAGCCTCATCGCCGCCCTCCCCGCGGGCCAGCACGTCATTCCAGCCGACGGCCGATTCGTCGCCCGTCCACCTCGCATCGACGTCGACGTCGACGATCAGCCGTCGACCTGACGGCCGAGGGGGCAGGGCCGCCAACGCCGGCACCCACTCCGCCTCCGTCACGATGACGGCCGGGTCGCAGTCGGCCACGATGACCTCCACCTCGGCCGGGTGCAGTCGAGGGCTGAGCGCTACCCGGACGAAACCCCCGACGAACGCCGCCTGGTCGGCGATCACGAACTCGACGCGGTTGCGGGACAGCAGCATCACGCGGTCGTGGGGCTCCAGTCCGCTGCGCCGCAACGCCCTGACGAGCTGGTGGACCTGCCCCCCGAGTTCTCCGTAGGACAGACGCTGCGCCCCGTCGACCACGGCAACCCGGCCGGCGTACTGCCCGTAGGCCCGCTCGAGCATCGCCTGGAGCGTCACCCCGCTCATCGATCCACCGGACGGGCGGGAGTGCTGAGCTGCCGGATCCGCGCGGCACCGTCGGGGTCGACATTCGACCCGTAGAGCTCCCGGTGGTGCGCATGACCCAACTGATGGAGGCTGAACGCTCCCTGCACCGCCGTCCACTGTCCTTGGGCGTCGAGCGACTGATTCACCGACTGCTTGGCCAGCTTCAGACCGATCGCCGGCATGAGGGCAATCCGCCGGGCCAGGGCCAGGGCGGCTTCGTCGAGTTCCTCCGGTTCAACGACCTGACTGACCATGCCCAAGGCTCGGGCCTCCTGCGCAGACAGGGCAGCTCCGGTGAACAGCAGCTCCTTGGCCTTACGTGCTCCGAATTCCCAGGCGTGGAGGAAGAACTCGTTCCCGTTGACACCGAAGGCCACCACCGGGTCGGAGAAGGTGGCGTCGGTGGTGGCCACGATGAGGTCGCAGCACCAGAGCAGCATGAGGCCGCCCGCGATGGTCGGCCCCTGGGCGGCGGCGATGGTGGGCTTGGGGAAATTCCGCCATCGCCAGCACAGGCCGAGGAACAACTCTTCCTCAACCGCCATACAACCCTCGGCGCCCGGCCGGGTAAAGCCTCCCCAGGCTCCGACAGCAGCGAAGTTGCCCCAGGACTCACGGCGCTCGGCTTCGTCGGTGACCGTCCAGGCCGCGTGCAGGTCATGGCCCGCGGAAAATGATGGCCCGTCACCGGCCAGGATCACCACCTTCACCTCGTCGTCCTGGGCGGCGGAGTCGAAGGCGTCGTTCAGCTCGTACAGCATCCGGGGGTCCTGCGCGTTGCGGGAATCCGGCCGGGCCAGCACGATCCGGACTACCTGCGGGTCGGGCCGTTCGATCCGGATCCGCGCCGGGGTCTGATCAGCCATCGGCGAACACCCCCCGCAGATGTGCGGTCTCGTTCAGCGAGACCACACCGCGTCTGCCTCCGCGGGACGCCGCGACGCGGGTGATGCTCGTGTAGTCCGGCTGGAACCAGAGAAGCCGCTCGATCCCGAGGACCTGGCCCACATAGGAGTTGATGACGCCGGCGTGACAGACCACGGCGACCCGCCGTCCCGGGCTGTCGGCGATCAGATGCTCCATGGTCTGCAGGGTGCGGGCCCGGAACGCGGCGATATCGACCGTCGGATCCCACGGCTCCCCCCGGCTCAGCGCCGCCCACCGGTCGTCCTTGGCCGCCTTCATCTCCTCGTACGGGATGTAGGAGTCCGACCCCCAGTCCCATTCCGCCAATTCCTCCACCGTCCGGGGGGCGAGTCCGCAAGCCTCGGCCAGCGGCGCTGCGGTTTCCACGGCGCGGCGGGCCGGGCTCTGCACGACCAGGTCGATGCGTTCATCGGCCAACCACCCGGCGAGCGCGCGGGCCTGCTGTTCGCCTTCGGGTCCGAGTGCGGGATCGGCGGCAGTGGCCCCCGGGTCAACCCGCAAGGGCAGCCCGTGCCGCACCAGAATGAGATCCATCGAGCCCCCTACGACCGGAACCGGGCCGGCCGACTGTCGAGGATGATCGACTTGGTCTCCAGGTACGAATCCAGTCCACCGACGAGGCCCTCGCGCCCGATCCCGGACTGCTTGAACCCGCCGAACGCCATCCCGAAGTCGGCCCGGTAGGCGTTGTGCCCGACCGTGCCGGTGCGCAGTTGCGCGGCCACCTCCATGGCACGATCCACATCGGGAGTGAACACCGCAGAGTTCAGCCCGTAGATCGTGTCGTTGGCGATCCGGATCGCGTCCCGCTCATCCTGCGCCGGGATCACGCACAGCACCGGTCCGAAGATCTCCTCCTGTGCGATCGTGTGCCGGTTGTCGACGTTGCTGAACACCGTCGGCTCCACGAACCACCCCCGGTCCAGATGGCCAGGCCGGCCACCGCCGGTGGCCAGCGTGGCGCCTTCGGCGATGCCGGTGGCGATGTAGCCCTCGACCCGCTCCCGCTGACGACGCACGGCCAGCGGTCCCATCTGCACGGCCGGGTCGTAGGGGTCGCCGACGAGGACGCCGGAAAAGATGCTCGCCAGGGCGTCCACGAGCTCGTCGTGCCGTTTCGCGGTGACGACGATGCGGGTCAGCGAGGCGCAGAGCTGACCGGACAGGGCACACTCGGCGGCGGCGAGCGTGGTGGCCGCGTCGTGCAGGTCCGCGTCGTCGAGGATTACCGCCGCCGACTTACCACCGAGCTCCAAGCTGCACCGTGCGATGCGCTCCCCGCACAGGGCCGCGATCCGTCGGCCCGCGGCCGTGGAGCCCGTGAAGGTGATCTTGTCGACCCGCTGGTCCGTGACGAGCCGTTCGGAGACGTCGCGCTCGGCTGTCACGATGTTGAGGACCCCCGGCGGAAGCCCGATCTCCTCGGCGATCTCGGCGATGAGGTAGGCGATCCCTGGCGCTTCCGGGGCAGATTTCAGGACGACGGTGCAGCCTGCGAGCAGCGCAGGGGCGAGCTTGTGGGTGATCAGCCCGAGCGGGCCGTTCCACGGGATGATGGCACCGACCACCCCGACCGGTTCCCGCGCGATCAGCCCGAAGGCTCCGGCGCTCGGGGTGATGAGTTCCTCGAAGGGGAAGCTCCCCGCGAGATCCGCATAGGCCGCGAACGCGGCGGGCGCCTTGTCGGCCGAGCGCCGGGCGAGGCTGGAGAGGACGCCGGACTCGCGGGGCCAGATCGCGCTCACGTCCTCGGCCCGACCGCGCAGGCCGACACCGATGGCGCGCAGGTAGTCCGCCCGTTCGGCGTGGCTCAGCCGGGGCCAGGGCCCTTCATCGAACGCGTGGCGCGCCGCCGTGACCGCGCGGTCCAGATCCGCCGCCTTCGCTTCAGCGACGGTGAAGAACACCTCTTCGGTGGCGGAGTCGATCACGTTGATCGTGTCGGAGGTGGATGGCTCGACCCACCGGCCGCCGATGTAGAACCTCCCCGCGTTGCGTAACGCGGCGGGCTTGACCAGTGTTGTCATGCACATGCCTCCGGACTCGTGGTCCTCATCAGCTGATGCTGCGATCGGTCGTCTGCCAGTACGGCTCCCGGAGGACGTGCTTCTGCACCTTGCCGGTCGCCGTGCGAGGTAGCGCAGTGCGCAGCTCCACCGTTTTCGGGCACTTGTAGCCGGCCAGGTTGGCGCGACAGAAGGCAATCACCGATTCCTCGGAGACCGAACCAGGTGCAACGCCGTCGCCTACTACGACGAAGGCCTTGAGCGCCTCTCCCCATCGCTGATCGGGGATCCCGATTACGGCCGCCTCGATCACGCCTGGGATCTCGTGGAGAACGTTCTCGATCTCCTTCGGGTAGATGTTCTCCCCACCGGAGATGACCATGTCCTTCTTCCGATCGGCGAGATACAGGTAGCCCTCGGCGTCGAGATGTCCAACATCACCGGTGTAGAGCCACCCGTCGCGCAGTGTCTCGGCGTTCGCCTCCGGCCGCTGCCAGTAGCCCTTCATCACCTGCGGGCCACGGGCGCGAATCTCCCCGATTGTTCCGGCCGGCACGACCTTGTCCTCATCGTCGACGATCTCGACCTCGGTGCCCGCGTGCGGACGGCCGCACGAGAGCAGCAGCTCGGGGCAGCGCTCGCGGGCGAACCGGTGATCCCGTTCGCTGAGGCCGGTGAGGCTCGACGTGGCCTCCGTCTGCCCGTAGGCCTGATAGAAACCGCAGCCGAAGGTCTCCATCGCCCGGCTCAACGTCGCCACCGAGATCGGGGATGAGCCGTAGACGATGGTGCGCAGCGCGGCGTACTCCCGGTCACCGACGCCGGTGACTTCGAGCATCCGCTGAATCATCGTCGGCGCAAGCAGGGCCACCGAGATGTCCTCTTCATCGAGGACGCTGACCGCCTCCACCTCGTCGAACGCGGTCATGAGGCGCAGGGTGGCTCCACCGGCGACCACCTGGAACGCCCGGACCGCAGCCCCGGCGTGGAACAACGGCATCGGCGTCAGCAGCCGTTCGCCGTCGCGCATCATCTGCCGGAGGCGGCACTGCGCGATGTTGGCCTCGACGGCGCGGTGGGTGAGGACCGCTCCCTTCGGTCGCCCGGTCGTGCCACTGGTGTACATCTGGTACAGCTCGGTCTCAGGGTCGAGCCGCGCCGGATCGGCGATCTCCGGTGCCCGCCACATCTGCTCGGCCAACGCCGGCCAACCCGGCGCCGCCGCATCAAAGCTGAGGAACGTCTCGGTGCGCTCAAGTTCGTCGCGGATCCCGTCGAGGCCGGCGATGAACGGAGCCTGCGCGAGCACCATCCCAGCGCCGGCGTCGTTGAGCTGGAACAGCCACTCCTTGGGGTGCTGACGCGCGTTCAACGGCACCGGCACCACACCGCACTTGAAGGCCCCGTAGTAGACCGTCAGCCACTCGGGGCCGTTGACGGCAGCCGCAGCCACCCGATCGCCCGGGCGCAGACCCCGCGCCACCAACAACCGAGCAAAGGCATCCGCGGCAGCGTTCACCTCGCGGTAGGACAGCTGCACCTGGCCGTCGTCGTACAGCCAGCGGCCCGGGTCATCACGCGCCCAGAACTCGAGGTATTCGTGAATCAGCACCTGACGTCTCCAGCTCGGCTCACGCCTCCATCCGATCGCGTCGGTCCGCCGGCCTCATGAGTAGTCGGTACCGCGGTGGCCAACTGCCTCAGGAATCGGACCTGCTCGCCGAGCGAACGCACCGACTCCGGGGCGGCCGGACAGAAGGCGTCGAAACCGTGCGGGACCCCGGTGAACTCCCGCAGGTCGACCAGCACGGCGACATCACGCATCCGGGCCGCCAGTTCCAGCCCCTGGTCGTGCAACGGGTCGAGGTCAGCGAGCACGATCAGGGTCGGCGGCAGCCCGGCGAGCGCCGCGCCACCGAGCGGCACGGCGTAGCGCGCCATTCCCGGTTCCCGGTCCGGCAGATAATGACGCCACATCAGCCCCGTCGCAGCCCCGTTCCAGCCCGCACAGTTCCAGAACGCCCGGATCGATGGGCTATCCATCCGGATATCGGCGACCGGGGACACCAGCACCATGCCGGCCAGTTCCGGCCCGCATTCGTCGCGGGCGCGCAGTGCCACGCCGAAAGCCAGGGCGGCTCCGGCACTGACACCACCGACGGCGGTGCGCTTCCGGTCGACCCCCAACATGTCTGCCTGCGCCGACAACCACCGCAGCACGGCGTAGCAGTCCTCGTGGGCCGCGGGGTGCGGGTGCTCGGGTGCGAGCCGGTAGTCCGGCGAGAGCACCACGACGCCGGCCTCCGCGGCGAATCGCAGACAGCGTTCGTGCTCGGTGTCGAGCGAGCCGAGCACGAAGCCGCCGCCGTGGCAGAACAGGATCGCCGACCGCGCGGCCCGATCGACGGGTGTGTAGAGCCGGACCCGAACCGGGGCGGCCCCGGCCGGGCCGGGCACCTCGATGTCGCGCACGGACACACGGGAGTCGACCGGCGACTCTCCCGACGGCTTGAGCGCCGCCAAGGTCGCCCGCAGGGCCGGGACATCGCGCAGGTCCAAAGCCGGGAGCCGGCTCATGACGTCCCGGTACTCCGGCCGCATTACGGTGCCAACCCTCGAATTCACTCAGGCTCCTTCGACAGCACGTCAGACGCGTAACAGATAGACCTCCAGGAGGGCTGCCGAGCGGCGCGCCGGACGGTCCTCGCCCACGCGACGAACCGTTCCCTCCACCAACCGGTGACCGTCAGGAAAGTCAGTGCGCATCGGCCACCGGCCGCCGGTCGGGAGGGCCTGCCATACCCAGTCCTCACCCTCGCCGCGGAAGCGGGCAGTCGCCGGGAACGCGGGCTCACCACCGTCCTTTGCGACGGTCGCCGACACCTCGGTCGCGATCAGGGCGGCGCCGGTGCTGCGCCGGATCGACATGGCGGCGTACCCCTGGCGCCCGATGAGCAGGTGCCCGCATTCGGCGGTCCCGTCCTCGAACTGGTTGCAGAACTCCACCGCGGCGATATGAGCGTCCACGTAAGGCGTTGAGATCAGCTGCTGTCCCTCCGAGAGGTGGACGCTGCTGAAGTCCACCAGCCCGGACACCGCTTCACCGCGGATTCTTCCCGCCATGGCGAACCAGCGGGTGGTGTAGACGTAGGGCGCTTCGGGATCGGGCACCATCAGCCGGGGCGGCCCACCCAACAAGACCCCCGTCAGCTCGAGGACGTCCGGCTCCTCCCACCGAAAGCTTTCCCCTACACACTGGAAGAGTGCTGCTCCGTCGGGTCGCCAGTCTCCCCACACCCCGTCCCGGCACTCGACCTCCAGAGGCCCGGTGTAGGCATCGGGTTCCACGAGGGCACCGCCGTACTCGCCGTCCGATCCCAATTCGAGCACGGTGAGCTTCCTGGCCTGGCCGCCCAGGGTGCTCCGCATAGCCGTCCACCGGCGGTCTCCATCCGGAGAGGTCAGGAACCCGGTGGCGTAGTGCATCGCCAGGGGAATTGAGCCGGCGTCCTCCCACTGCACGGCGCTGTCCCAGGGACCGACCAGCAGGGTCGGCCGGTACGACCGCTCGTCCTGCGCACTCACGCCATGACGATTCCGCCGTCGACAACGAGGACCTGACCGGTCATGAAGTCGGCGGCGTCGCTGCACAGGAAGGTCATCGCGCCGGACATGTCGTTGGGCAGGCCACGTCGTTTGATTGCCTGCGCCTGCATGCGCGTGTCGAGGCCCTGCTCGCCGTCCAACAGGTCGAAGGAGGCCTCGGTCGCGATGACTCCGGGGGCGATGGCGTTGACCGTGATGCCGTCACCGCCGAGGAGCTTCGCCATCGAGCGGGTCAGCCCGATCACAGCCGCCTTGGACACCGAGTAGTGGAGGATGCCGCTGCCCCAGGCCGCGATCGACGCCTGGTGGATGATCTTGCCGCCACCGGCGGCGCGCATCACCGGGAAGACAGCCTTGCTGGTCTGCCACACTCCCCGCACGTTGACCTGCATCAGCAGGTCCCATTCGTCAAGGTCGATGTCGGTCCAGGGCTTGCGGCGGAGCCCGGCGTAGAGGGCGGCATTGTTGACGAGCACGTCGATCCGGCCGAACTCGGCGACCGTCTTCTCCACCAGTTCGGCGTTCGAGGCTTCGCTGGTGATGTCGTGGGCGCTTGCGCTGGCGGTTCCACCCGCCGAACGGATCTCCTCCGCCACCCCCGACACCTTCTCTTCCTGGAGGTCGGTGGCCACGACGATGCCACCGGCCGCGGCCAGGGACAGGGCGTAATCGCGCCCGATGCCCTGGGCTGCCCCGGTCACCACGATCACTTTGCCGTCGAGCGCTCCACCCATCTGGCCCTCCATCGCTAGTCCCGGCTCTGGGCCGAGCCAACCAGCGCGGAGGAGGCGGCCCATGAGTAGCCCGTACTCTCCGTCGGGACGATCCGTCACCTCGTGAAAACGGTCTTGCCGGCGGTTGCGCCGTCCAGCATTGCCGCAAAGCCCTTCGCAGCGTCGGACATCGGAAGCTCCAGCCCGATCGACGGGCTGATGCCGGTCAACATGATGAACTGCAGCAGGTCGCGGAGTTCGTCGCGGGTGCCCATCGTGGAGCCGACAACGTTCAGTTGCAGGAAGAACAGGCGCTGCAGGTCGGCGCCGGGGTTCGGACCCGACGTGGCTCCCGAGCACACGATGGTCCCGCCCGGCTTGAGAACGCGCATGGAGTGGCTCCACGTCGCTTCCCCCACGGTCTCGAACACAGCCTGAACCTTGCTCGGCAACCGTGCTCCGGGCTCGAAGACCTCGTGTGCCCCCAGATCTGAGGCCAGTGCGCGCTTCGTCTCGCTCCGCCCGGTGACCCACACTCGTAGGCCGGCAGCGCGACCGAGCTGGATAAGGGCGGTGGACACGCCACCTGATGCGCCCTGGACCAGCATGGTCTGGCCGGGCCGAAGGCCGGACTTCGTGAACAACATGCGGTACGCCGTCAGCCAGGCGGTTCCCAGGACCGCACCGGCAATCGCGCTCATCCCTGGCGGGCGGGCCACGGCGTTGCGCCGCGGCACCACGACGTAGTCGGCGAAGGTGCCCTGTGCGGACTCGCTCAGACTCCTGCGCTGCGGGTCGAGCGTCTCGTCTCCGCGCCAGTCGACATCCCCGTACAGGGAATGCAGCACAACCGGAGTGCCGTCGTCCAAGACTCCGGCACCGTCGCACCCGAGGATCATCGGGTACTGCTCCGGTGGCAGACCGACGCCGCGAAGGGTCCAGATGTCGTGCATGTTCAGACTCGCTGCCTCCACCTTCACCCGTACCCAGCCGTCGGGAACAGTCGGCTCCGGGCGGTCGCCGACCACCAGTGCCGCGAGCGGGTCGTCAGGGCTGGGTTGCACCGCGTACACGGCAAACATCGTGTGATTGGCTCCCTTGTTGATGAAGTGATGGTGCCTCAGCCAGTGATCTCACGGGCCTCTTCGAACAGGGCGCAGGCCAAGGCGCCGAGTCGCTCCCCGACCTCCTCGGTAGCCTGCCCGGCCAACATCCGGGCTTAGGAGACTTCGAGGATGATTCCGAGGCGGTAGCAGGCCAGCACGACGAACCACTCGATGTCGGCAACGTCAAGGCCGGGTTGCTGCGCGTACCGCTCGATCAGTTCGTCCGGGCCGGGCAGCCCCGGGATCTCCGTCCGGGCGATGGCGGCCGGCCGGCCCGGCCAGGTGGCGAGCATGTGGCCGAGGTGACACTGCGAGGGGCGTTTCTGCTCGAGCCACTCCCCGACCTCATCGCCATCGGGAATCGAATGACCGGGGTAGTTCGCCAAGCCCCCAGCGCGGTCGGCCACGCCGGGTCGGTCCAGTACCTGCCGGGGAGTTCCTCGGACGGATTCAGCCCGTCGATCGGCTCCATCAAATAGAACGCTGCCCCAAGGACCCGGGCAGCGCGGCGCAGGGTCTCGTCACTGTTGGGCCGCTTGTGCACGGGCGGGCGACGCAATACGAAGCTGCGGCCCGTGCGGGTGAACCGCAGCAGGATGTTCTGGGTGCCGCCGACCAGCAGCTCGCAGTCCGTGATGGGGCCCGTACGAAGGCTCTCAGCATCCATCCAGGCCCCGAGGCGCGCCAAGTCCACTCCATCTTCCACACTTCACTCCTGCGTCCGAAAATGCGCTCGCCCGTCGGGCGTGAACGTGTCGTTCAGTGCAGTGGCGGCCGGACTCCCTCACATGAGTAGTGGGTACCGTCCTCCGGCCGGAGACCTCGCGAGTCGCCTTCGACAGGAACACGCACCGAGATGCCCGGCTCTACCCGCCGGGTATTCGCGACGCGCCCCCGGACATGACATGGGCCACCGGAAGCCCCCTGACCAACACGTCGAGTCCAGCGTCGTCCGCGGTCATCCACCGAGATGTGATCGGTTCTCGGCGCGTCACAAAGTCTGCGGTCAAACTGCGGACAAACGACCAGGAGCCCCAATCGCCTGAGGGGCGATTAGGACTCTGACCTGCGTAAACGTAGTAGCGGGGGCAGGATTTGAACCTGCGACCTCTGGGTTATGAGCTGGAACCTGGGGCCGATCGCGCACACAAGTGGAGCATGAGCTCGCCACGTTTTCGCAGGTCAGCGGCTTATGCGGCGTCCGTTGCCGTCCACCGCAGTCCGGTCGGGTGTGCTGACGTTTGCTTACCATCTGCTGACCAGCGAACAGCGGAGGTTCAGTCGCGCCGTGGGTGGTGAAGCGCGAGCGCGCGACGGGCACGCGGTTCACCGCCGCCTATCGGGACCGACTGGTCGCCTGCGGTCGGCTGGGACCCACCAGAGAGACAATCACGCTGTACCGGCACGGCGATGGGTGCGCCTATGGGCGAAAGGGCCAGCACGACCATGAGCCGAGGTGTGTGCCCGCAGGCGGAAATGCGCCCGACCGGGTTGACCCAGGAGGAGTAGGTCGGGCTGAAGTGCCTGTGGGAATCAGGGGTGCTGGCCGACCAAGGCGGTGATGCTCGAGTGCTTGTGAGTGCCGTAGTGGTCGCAGATCAGACGCACCGTCAGATCGTCCGGGTTCTCGGTGTCGATCCCGGCCAGGAGAGCGCACACGCTGCGGCACCGGCGGGCAGGGGCACGAGCGCGAAGGCGGCGAGCGCCCGGCCGCGGCTGTCCCCGCGCGCACACGGCGAGGATGATGCCGGCCCCAGCCATGCGGGCACCTGACCTGGTTGGCTGCCGATCAGGTCGATGGGGTCATCCGGCTGCGATGGCGTTCAAGGCTGCCGAAAGGCGCTTGGCGGCCTCGTCTGCGACACCCTGCAGCTCCGCCCGGCCGGGTAGAGTCACCATCACCTGCGGGTCCAAGGCTTGGACGAGGGTGTTGTCGCCGTCGCGGCGGACGACGACGTTGCACGGCAGCAGCAGCCCGATGTCGGGTTCGACTTCGAGCGCCTGGGAAGCGAGCTGGGGGTTGCAGGCGCCGAGGATCAGGTACGGCTGCATGTCCTGGTCCAGCTTCTTCTTCAGCGTGGCCTGGACGTCGATCTCGGTCAGCACCCCGAACCCCTGGTCCGCCAGCGCGTTCCTCGTCCGCTGCACTGCCTCGTCGAAGCTGAGCTGCGTTGTGATTGTGGTCCCGTAGTCCATATAAGCCTCCAGTGGAATGTGTCCCCTGGGCACTACCCCCGTCCCGGCGTCCGCCACACCCACCCTGGGCCGTGGAACCCACACAGCGGAGCCGCGCCCGACGTCGTCCCAACGCGCGAGCAGCACCCCGGCGATGATTCGGGGGTCGGTGCCGACCCACCGGCGCCGCTGCGGGAGCGCGACCTGTCGGTGCAACGCGGGGGAGTCGCTGCACGAGTCGACGCTGCTCAGCTACTCCGAGCCGGGCGGACCAGGTTCGTCATGCTCCCCGAGGCCGAGCCGAACACCCCGAAGGTGCATGGGAGGACCGCCGGTTCCGGCCCGACCTCCTCATCGACGACGACTCCCCCCGCGGGCGAGCTCGCGGAGGACACCTGGTGCGGAGGGAGGTCGTCACCCCGGGCGTGATCCGCACCGGCGATCCCGTGCACGTAGTCGAGCGCGTATCGGATCGCAGCCCGATCGCCGAGGCGATCGCGATGCTCAGCCAGGTCCTGGCGCTAGGCGCCTGACCCGCCCAGCTCGTAGTCGATGCACTCCGCCGGCAGCCACGCCTCCGGTGAAGGTCGCCGGCGAAGCGCCCGTGGTTGGATCGGCAGACGACCGGCATCCTGGCCGGCGCTCCGCCGGAAGGACACCCGTGATGAATGAGGCTCGCATCGCCGCAGCCGCCAGCGCCGCAGGCGGCCGGATCGAAGCCATCGGGGGCACCTGGATGCTGCACCCTGAGCAGTTGGAGGCCAGTACCCAGGCCGGCTATCCGCATCCGTTTGCCGGTTACGCGGCCGGGCGTGGCGGCGTACTCGGCGACGTGCCTGCCGGGGTCGTGGACGCGGTGTTCGCCGTCTTCGAACCCACCCTTCTCGCGCAGCTCTGGGAAGGTGGGGTCGCAGTGCACGGTGCCCGGGGCAGCGCCGAGCTCTACTACCGGCAGTGCGCGGAGTGGGGACGTGCGCACCTGGCAGACGTCGCGGGTCTGGACCGATTCGTCGAACTCGGCGAGCGGGTGATCGAGGCGGCTCCCACGCTGGGCCTGCCGCTGTTCAGCGGCTGGAAGGCGATGGCGCGGGTCTCGGACACCCCGGGGCGCGCCATGCAGGTGGTGCACGTCCTGCGCGAGCTGCGCGGCGGCGTGCACCTCGCCGCCCTTGCCGTCTCCGGACTCACTCCGGCCCAGGCGCACATGCTCAGCCACGGGGGGAGCGCGGAGTACTGCGCAATGTTCGGTTGGCCCGAGCCCTATCCCGACGTCGCGCACCTCAAGGCCGTGCGCGATGAGCTGGAGGAGCAGACCAACACCCGCATGGCCGCGATCGTCGGATCGGCACTGTCCGCCGACGAGGCCGAGGAGCTGGCCCACCTGGCGGAGGACATCCAGGCCGGGGCGTGCGTCTGAGCGCGTCGCCCAGTGATCGCTGCCGCGCTGCCCACGACCGCTGCAACGCCCGCTGGCAGCGGTCAGCTCCAGCAGCCGCAAGAATCTGGACGCGCCCGAGCGGCGTCAGCGCGACGATCGCCGCCGTTCGTGCCGACACCGCTCCATAACGTTGCGGCCGGGCACGGATCTTTACTCATGCGGACCTCGATTCCGCAGGCGCTCCAGCGTCCACTCCCCTGGGCGCTGCAGGCGGGAGCATCGGATGCAGCCATGCGGGCGCCGGCTTCACGACCTCCGACGCAGCTTCGCGCGATCCAAACCCTGCTGGGCTGGTCGCGCCGGAGAGGACGTCCCGGCCCGACCGCCCGCCCTGTCGGCCTACCTCGTCCACCGCGAACCGCCTGCGCCTGAGGTTCACACCCAGAGCGCGAAGGATCGCGTTTACCCAGCCGCTCCGCCTCGACCTGACGTACCGTCAGCTTGATTGTCACGGCGCCGGACGGGAAGCCATTTGCGCCCCCACCGGTCGGACACGGCGCCCGTGACCAGTGACCGGCGCCCCAGACCACGAGGTACAGCGCCGCAGGGCGATCCGCACTCCACCTGGGGCGTGCAGTACGGGGCCGTATCCCCGCTAACCCAGGAACCGGTGGTCGTCGGCGGCCATCTCGGCATGGCGGGGCATCCGGAGGCGGGTGAAGCCCCGTTCCGCGTCGACGAGGAGCGTCCGGGCGTGGTCGGCGTCGCCGGGGTCGGCCCGGGAGGCCAACATCCGGGCGTAAAAGCGTCGGGTCTCGTACCGTTCGAACTGGTGGGGCAGCTCGTCGGCCTGGTGCAGGGCGGCGCGGAAATGGCGCTCGGCGGTCTCGTGGTCGCCGGCGGCGGTGGCGGCGATGCCCGCCACCCGGTTGAGCAGCTGGCCGGGCGCGTAGGGCGCCACAACGACCCCGTGCGTCTGGCCGGCCTCGACGACGAGGTCGTACCAGCCGGCCGGCTCGTCGTGGTGGCCGAGGATGAACAGCCCCTCGGTGAAGGCGAGGAGCAGTCCCCAGGTGCCGGTGGTGGTGGGCCGGGCCGGCTCGCCCAACCGGGGGCGGTGCTCGGCGTAGAGCGCGAGGGCCTCCGCGGTGCGCCCGGCGTACGCCAGGTAGAGGAACTCCGATGCTGTGCACCAGCCGTCCCACGCGCTGCCCGGTAGGGTCTCCACCCCTTTGCGGAACCAGGCGTGCGCGTGGTCCCAGTCGCCGCGCAGGAAGTGGGCGGTGCCCATCCACGAGTACGACCACGAGATCCACGCACCGCCCATGAGGCGCTCGATGAGCTCGATCTCCGCAGCGATGGAGTCGAACAGGGCCGCCACGTCACCGGTGCGGTAGAACTCGCGGGGCCCGGCGGCCCGGCGCTCCATGACCAGGCTGGGATGAGCGACGAGGCGATCCACCGCCAGGTGTTCCTCCAACATCTGCGCCGACTCCGCGAAACGCCCCAGGCACACCAAATTCCAAGCCGCGGGCCACAAGGCCAGGGCAGTGGCCCACCGCTCGCCGTGGGGCGCCAATGCGGCGGCGGCGCGTCTTCCGGCCTCCGCGCCGGAACGGGCGCGCATGAGCGCATGGTCGGCCTGGGACCGGTCGGCCTCGACGAATCCGGTAGCGAGGTCGGAACCGGCCGCAACGGCGGCGGCGAGCGCCTCTTCGAAGCAGGCGTCGGCTCCGTCCGCGTCGCCCGCGCAGGCCAGCGCGAAGCCCAGCAGAGACAGCAGCCGGGCCCGTTCGGCTCCGTCCGCGTCACCCATCGCCGCCAGCCCCTGTCGGGCCACGCGCTCGGCCTCGCCGAGCCGGGCGCGGTAGAGCAACGACGAGCCCATCTGCACTGAAACACGTCCCACCGCATCGGCGTCGCCGGCGACCTCGTATTCCTGCCGGGCACGATCCCACGCCTCCAGGGCCGCGTCGGGGCGACCCAGCGACCGACGCGCCTCGCCGAGTGCCGCGAACAAATCCCCGCGTTCGCGGCCCGAGGCGGCGTCGATCAGGCGGGCGGCGCGCTCCAGGTGGGTGGCGGCCTCCTCGAAGGCGGAGGTGTCCAGGGCGCGGCGCCCGGCCAGCAGACTCCACCGCAGCACCAGGGCCCGGTCGGCGGCACCGCCGGCTTGGACCAGGTGGTGGGCGATCTCGGCGGCACGTTCAGCGGGGTCGGTATCGAAGACGGCCATCATGGCTTCGGCGGCCCGCAGATGCGCCCGCCGACGACGGGGACTGGACAGAGCGCCGGTGAGGGTCTGGCGGACGAGTTCGTGGGCGAACAGGTAGTCGTCGTCGCCCCCGCCGGGGACGATGACGCAGGCCGCTTCGGCCTCGTCCACTGCGTCGAGGAGCAGGTCGTCGTCGAGATCGCCCAAAGCCTGCAGCAGTTCGAAGGTGAAAACCCGGCCCGTGACAGCGACGGCGGTGAGCAGGGCCCGGGTCGGTCCGGACAGCCGCTCGAGGCGCCGGCCGGTGACGAGCCGGACGCCTTCGGGGACGCCGACGGCGGCGACGTCGACGGTGCGGAATCGGCCGGTCGGGTCCAACAGCCGGCCTTGCTCCATCAGGTCGCGGTAGACCTCCTCCAGGTAAAAGGCGTTGCCTTCGGTGGCGGCGTGCAGGCTTTCGGCCAGCGCGACGGGTGGGACATGGCCGGCGAGCGCCGCGACCAGGTCGCCCACCTCGGCGGGGCTCAGCGGTGCCAGGTCCACCCGCTGGGCCAGCCGGTGCCGGTGCAGCTCCTCGAGCGTGTGGCCGAGCGGACCTGCGACCTCGGCGTGGCGGTAGGTGGCCACCACGGCCAGGGGGAGCCCAGCGAGCTGGGGCGCGAGATGTTCGAGGAATAGCAGCGTGGGTTCGTCGGACCACTGCAGGTCGTCGAGAACGACCAGCGTGGGGCGGGCGGCGGCCAGGCGGGCCAGGACGTCGGCCAGGCAGCGGAACAGGTAGAGCCGTTCTTGCGCGGGCGGAAGGTCCAGGGGAGGCGGCAGATCCGGGAACCGGCGGCGCAGGTGGGGCACGAGTCGGGCGATCTCCGGGGCGGCGTCGGCGAGCACCTCGGCCACAAAAGCCTCGGCGTCCGGTGCGGCGGCCAATGCGGTTTCGAGGATCTCCACGAAGGCGACGTAGGGGGAGGCGCCGGCCATCTCGTAGCTGTGGCCGACCAGCACACGCATGCCCGCGCCGGCCGCTTCGGCGGACGCCTCGTCGACCAGGCGGGTCTTGCCGATCCCGGGCTCCCCACCGACGAGGAGGATGCCACCCGTTCCCGACCGGGCCCGGCGAAGCAGGTCGGACAGCAGCGCCAACTCGGTTTCCCGCCCCACGAAGCGGGTGCGCTCACCGAGGTGGGCGCCCGGATCCGGTGCAACGTCGGCGATCAAGGCCCCCGAGCGGATGTGCGCCGAGTCGGCGGGGTCCGCGGGGGCGGACCTGGGCGGTTCGGTGCCACCTAGCGCCGTGGCGCGGGGGGCCAACCCGGGATCGTGGCGGAGGATGCGGGCCTGGAGGTCGGTCAGCGCCGGGGTCGGTTCGAGGCCGAACTCGTGGTCGAGCAGGTCGCGCAGCCGCTGGTAGGCGCGCAGCGCGTCGACCTGGCGGCCCAGGTGGTACAGGGCGACCATCAGCTGGCCCCACGCCCGTTCCCGCAACGGGTGGGCCGCCACGTGCGACTCCAGGTGGGCCAGCGCGTCAGCGGCCCAGCCGGCGGCCAGTTCGGCTTCGGCGAGGTCTTCGACGGCCTGCAGCCGGGTCTCGTTCAGGTGAGTGGCCTCGGCGGCGAGGTACCCGGCGCCGACCACGTCTGCGAGCGCGTCACCCCGCCACAGGTCGAGCGCCTGCCGAAGTGTCGCGGCGGCCGCGGCGGGCTCGCCCCGGGACTGGGCTGCCCGGGCGGCGACGAGCAGGGCGGCGAAGCGGCCGGCGTCGATGCGCTCGGGATCGGCGCGCAGCACCCAGCCCGGGTCCTTGGTCTCGACGGTGAAGGCACCGTCGGCGCTCTGCAGTACCCGCCGCAGGCGGGAGACCAGACTGCGCACGGTGAAGACCGCCGACGTCGGCGCTTGCGTGCCCCAGAGCCGGTCGATCACCACGTCCCGGGACACAACCTCGCCCACCTGCAGGGCGAGCAGGGCGAGGACGGCCCGCTGCTTGTGCGTTCCGACGTTCACCACGTTCGGTCCGTCGCTGGACTGACCGACGATCAACTCGACGGGTCCGAGAAGGTGCAGTCCCAGCTCCACCGCCGTGCGCTGCGCCACGGACCCACACCTCCGCACCCGTCCCGGTTCGCAGGAGCGTAACGCCGGCCGCTGGACCCGGCCCGCGTGCAACAGGTCTGCAACACACCGGCAAGCCCCCGCCCACACGCTCAGACATCGGGGACAGGCCCGGTCGTCGACCTGTGCGGGGAGCCCACACATGAACACCCTCGAAACCGACTACCTCGTCGTCGGCGCCGGTGCCGCGGGCATGGCCTTCGCGGACGAGCTGATCACCCGCGCCGATGCCGACGTGCTGATCGTCGATCGGCGGGATTCCCCCGGCGGCCACTGGAACGACGCCTACCCGTTCGTCCGTCTGCACCAGGCGTCGGCGAATTACGGGGTCAACTCGTCTCCATTGGGCACGGACGAGATCGACGCCACCGGTCTGAACGCGGGGTTCTATGAAAGAGCCACCGGTGCCGAGGTCCGCGACTACTTCCGGCGCGTGCTCAAGGACCGCCTGTTGCCCTCGGGGCAGGTCCGCTTCCGCGGCATGTGTGACTACGTCGGGGACTGGGCCGGCGAACACACCCTCGTCTCAAAACTGACCGGTGCGCGGACCACCGTGCGGGTCCGGCGTCGCATCGTGGACACGACCTACCTGGACGTGAGCATTCCGGCTACCCACACCCCCTCGTTCACCGTCGACCCCGACGCTCGGGTCATTTCGGTCGGCGGCCTGGTCGACCTCTCCGTGCCACCCACCGGGTTCACCGTGCTCGGCGCGGGGAAGACCGGCATGGACGCCTGCACGTGGCTGCTCGAGCACGGGGTGAGCCCGGACCGCATCCGGTGGGTACGGTCCCGGGATCCGTGGCTGAACGACCGGGCGCACGTGCAACCGCTCGATCTGCTCGGCGGGACGATCGAGGCCGCCGCACGCTGGACCGAATGCCTTGCCCAGGCCGAGTCCCTCCCCGACCTGTTCGCCCGCCTCGAGGCCGGCGGCGACCTGCACCGCCTCGACCCGGACATCGAACCCTCGTTGTACCGGGGCGCGATCTTGACCCAGACCGAGATCGCGGGCCTGCGCCAGATCGAGCGGGTGGTCCGGCAGGGCCGGGTCCGCCACGTCGGTGCCGACCGCATTGTGCTGGCCGACGGGGAGGTCCCCACCGACCGCGGCCAGGTCCACGTGGACTGCACCGCATCCGGGTTCCGCTGGGCACCGGCCCGCCCGATCTTCGAACCCGGGCTGATCACCTTGCAGTCCCTGGTCGGCGGCTTCACCACGCACTACGCCGCGCTCGCCGCCTACGTCGAGGCGACCCGCGACGACGACACCGAACGCAACCGGCTGACCCCAGCGGTCCCTCAGCTCACCACCCCACCGGACTGGGTCGCGATGATGCGCGGCATGCTCCGCGCCGCGGTGCTGCACGCAGCCGAACCGGACCTGGCGGCCTGGGGTGAGGACAGCCGCCTGAACCTGACCTGCGGGCTCGCGCAACGGCTGGGCGACCCGCGGGTGGCCGCCGCGGTTGCCCGCTGGGCCGACCACGGGGAAACCGCCCTGCGCAACGCCGACTTTCTGCTCCCGGTCTCCGGCGCAGTCGAGGCGCCCGACCGGTCGCCGTCCCTGACCCGCTGATCCGACGACGACGCCGCCCAACGGAAGGACGCCCGATGAACGAGATCCTGCTCAACGCTTTCGACATGAACTGCTCAGGTCACCAGTCGCACGGCATGTGGCGCCACCCGCGCGACACGTCGCGGAACTACAACACCCTCGAGTACTGGATCGACCTGGCCCGCACCCTGGAACGGGGTCTCTTCGACGGACTGTTCCTGGCCGACGTGCTGGGCACCTACGACGTTTACGGCGGCGGACCGGACGCGGCGCTGCGCTCGGGCATGCAGATCCCCGTCAACGATCCGTTCCTGCTCGTGCCCTCGATGGCGCAGGCCACGGAGCACCTGTGCTTCGGCATCACCGGGACGCTGTCGTATGAGAGCCCGGTGCCCTTCGCCCGCCGGATGAGCACCCTCGATCACCTCACCGGGGGCCGGGTGGGCTGGAACATCGTGACCGGCTATCTGCAGAGCGCCGCCAAAGGGGCGGGGCAGGGCGAGCAGGCCGGGCACGACATCCGCTACGACATCGCCGAGGAGTACATGGAGGTCATGTACCGGCTCTGGGAGGAGAGCTGGCGCGACGACGCGGTGGTCCTGGACCCCGACACCGGCACCGGCGTGTTCACCGACCCGGACCGGGTGCACCGCATCACGCACGACGGGACCTACCTGCAGGTCGATGCCTACCACCTGAGCGAGCCTTCGCCCCAGCGGACCCCGATGCTCTACCAGGCCGGGGCGTCGCCGAAGGGCAGAACCTTCGCCGCCAAGCACGCCGAGTGCGTGTTCCTCGCGGGCCCGAGCGCGGCCGGCATGGCGCCGGTCGTGGCGGACATCCGCAACCGCGCGGTCGAGGCTGGTCGCCGCAGCGAGGACGTCAAGATCTTCGCAATGATGACGGTCGTCGTGGCCCTGACCGACGCCGAGGCCCACGCCAAACTCGCCGACTACCTGCAGTACGTGAGCCACGAGGGAGCGCTGGCGGTGCTGTCCGGCTGGACCGGGATCGACTTCTCCCGGTTCGACCCCGACGAGGTTCTTCGGGACACGAAGGTCGAGGGCATCCAGAGCGTCGTCGACATATTCACCACCGATCCGGGTCGGGACTGGACCATCCGGGAGATCGCCGAGCTGGTGGGCATCGGCGGCCCGAGCCCGGTGGTGGTCGGATCACCGGTCACCGTCGCCGACGAGATGCAGTCCTGGGTTCAGGAAGCCGGAGTCGACGGGTTCAACCTGGTCCGGGTGCTCGCCCCCGAGACCTTCGTCGATTTCGTCGACCTTGTCGTACCCGAGCTGCAGGCCAGAGGCATCTACAAGCGGGGATATCGCCCCGGGACCTACCGGGAGAAGGTGTTCGGCAATGGCGCCCGTCTCCAGTCGCCCCACCCCGGTGCGGCGTACCGGAGGGTGCCCGCGGTCTCTACATGAGCAGCTCGATGGCGGATTCACGTGGTCCGGCGGTCAGTGCCACCGAAGGTGCGCCCGATCCGCCCGGGCGATGGCGGGCGCTCGCGATCCTGGCCACCGCCGTGCTGTTGGCCATGACCCCCTGGTTCTCGACCTCCGCGGTGCTTCCGCAGCTTCGAGCGGATTGGTCCCTGGGTACGACGGCCGCGACATGGCTCACGATCGCCGTGCAGCTGGGATTTGTGGCCGGCGCACTGTGTTCCGCGGTCTTCAACGTGGCCGATCGGGTCTCACCACGCCGGCTCATCCTCGCCGGGTCCCTGATCGCCAGCGCCGCAAACCTCGTGCTCGTCGCGGTCGACACCATCTGGCCCGCCCTCGCCTTGCGCTTTGCCACCGGAGCCGCCCTGGCCCTGGTCTATCCACCCGCGCTCAAGTCGATGGCCACCTGGTTCCGACGTAACCGTGGCACGGCGCTGGGTGTGCTCATCGGCGCGCTGACGGTCGGCTCCGCCGCGCCGCACCTGGTCAACGGGTTCGGCGGCCCGGGCTGGAAGGGCGTCATCGTCGTCACCTCGATCCTCACCCTGGCCGGCGGTGTCCTTGCCGGGGTCGCTGGCCGGGACGGCCCGTTCCCCTTCCCGGCGACCACATTCGACTGGCGGCAGATCGGTCTCGTCTTCCGCAACCGGCCGGTGCGCCTGGCCAGCCTCGGATACTTCGGGCACATGTGGGAGCTCTATGCCATGTGGGGCTGGTTCGCCGCCTTCTTCGCCGACGTACTCGCCGACCACGCAGTCCAGGACCCGAGGCGAGGTGCCGCCTTCGCCGCTTTCGCGGTGATCGCCATCGGAGCCCTCGGCAGCTGGACCGGCGGCATCCTCTCCGACCGTTACGGCCGCACCCAGGCCGCTTCCCTCGCCATGGCCTGCTCCGGGACAGTAGCGATCTTCATGGGCTTCACCCGCAACCTTTCCGTGCCGCTCGTGCTGATCCTCGGCCTGTTCTGGGGCTTCTGGGTCATCGCCGATTCCGCCCAGTTCTCCGCCCTCGTCACCGAACGCGCGGACCAGGCCTACGTCGGCACCGCACTGACCATGCAGCTCGCCGTCGGTTTCAGCCTGACCACCGTGACGATCTGGCTGGTGCCCGCCGTTCGGGACGCCGCGGGTTGGTCCTGGGCCTTGGCCCTGCTGGCCCCCGGGCCCCTGCTCGGCATCATCGCCATGCAGCGGCTGCAACGCCTGCCCGCGACGTGACTGGCGAGCAGCTCCTGGCTGGAAGACAGGTCCCTTCGGTGCAGACGACCGTGGTGGTGGGCAACCCCAAGCCCGCATCCAGGACCTTGCAGGCCGCCACGCTGCTGGCCCGGGGCCTGGCCGAGAGGCCACCGGATCTGGTCCTCGATCTGGTGGAGCTGGGACCCCGGTTGCTGGCCACTGCCGATGACCTGGTCCAGGTGGCCGTGCGGGCCGTGGCCGATTCGCACCTGGTCATCGTTGCCAGCCCCACCTACAAGGCGACCTACACCGGCTTGCTCAAGCTCTTCCTGGAGCAGTTCGCCGGCGGAACCGGGCTGAGCGGTGTGGTGGCGATCCCACTCATGCTCGGCGCCGGGCCCGTCCACGCCCTCGCCCCCGAGGTGCACCTGCGCCCCGTCCTGAGCGAACTGGGCGCCACCTGCCCGGCACCCGCGCTCTACCTGATCGACCAGACCTACCAGACCGACCGTGTGCTCGAGGCCTACGTCGAGCGCTGGCGGCCGATGATCCGATCCCTCGTCACCCGGTGAAAGGTGATGGGTCCTCAGGCGACCCACGGTCACCAGGACGAGCCGGGGGCGACCGGTTCCGCGTTGACCTCCACGGCGCCGAGATTGCAGTTTCCACAGGTCGGGACCGGGTCGTCTACGCACGAACCCAAGACGTGATCCGGGGACGTCCCCCTTGGCGGAGAGCCGTGGGAGCGCACGAACCGGTGGTGGAACCAGCGAAAGTCGAACGCCGGCTCGAACCTGACGGATGGGGCCGGCGGCGTGCACGGCCGCGCCTCGGGATGCGTTGGTGTGGGCCGTCGTAGTGTCCGGGCAAGGGCTCAGTGGTGCTGAGGCTGTGCCGGCGCTCGGAGCGGGCACGGGGTCGGTCGCCACGGCTCCTCCCGCTGCGGCGCGACCCAGCGGCGGAGTTAGCTCCTACTCAAGGCGAACACCCCGGCGATGGCCAAGGCCGCGATGCCCACGATGACGGAGTCGTTCTGCAGCTTGAACGCGACGAAGGCAGCCACGACCACCGCGTCCGGGCCCAGAGCGGTCAGAAGCACGGCGCCGTGGGCGCCGGCCTCCCTGCGAGGGAAGCGCCAGACTCCCCCATGGACCAGCACGTCCATCACCAGGTAGAAGAAGGCGCCACGTGATGCGATGCGGCTGATGTCGAACAGGACCGCGAGCGTTGCTGCGATCACGACCGTGTAGACCAGGGGTGGCGCTGAACCGGGCCCGGCACGCCGCAGTGGCCGTGCGGGATCATCCCCATCTCGGTCAGCATCGGTAGCACTGCCGGCACGGGCCACCAAGCCAAGTCCACTTGTCTGACACCGAGGTGAAGCGCGGATCAATTGTTGCGCCGCTGACTCCTCCGCGCTTCGACACGGGGCCTGGGCAGTCTGCCGGGCGACACCCGCCATCATCGGCACCGCGGTGGCCGGACCACCACAGCCGTGGACAGCTGGCGCCAGCGGCAGTTCAGCGCGACCCGCAACGGATCCTGACTGATCGTCAGCTTGGGGTGGGAGCCACCTCAAGATCGCGCACTACTGACGTTCACACAGCCCACGAGCCAACCGAGAGCCCCAGTCGCACATTCTTAGTGGAGCTCCAGCAGGCCGGTATCATCGGGGGTTCGGGCCGCATTGCACGCCGCGTGAAGTTCTTCCATCGACACGTGGTCCCAGTTCATCACTCGGCCCGACTCGGCGAGTAGCTGAGTGAAGAACTCGCGCTGGGTCCGGCCGTTACCCTCCCGGAACGGGTGAGCGAGATTGAGATAGTCGTACATGTAGGTGACTTCGTTGACGAGGTCTTCGTCGGCTGCGCGACGTGGATGAGCGGCCGCTCGATCGCGAGCGGCGGACTGAACGAGGCGTCCTCGCCGTCGCCAGCCCCACGGTCCGCAGCTGCCCGGCCCACTCGTAGATGTCCTGGAACAGTGACCCATGAAGCGCCTGCAGATGGGGCGAGTCGTACGTCTGCCGCACCAAGGAGGGTCGTTCGCGCAACTCGGCCAAGCGGTACTCGACCGTCGTCGCACCGACCTTGTTCCGCAGAGCCCGGTGCGATGAGATAGCCATCCCAACGTGCTTGGTGGTCGCCCACCTCCCACGGCGGCGGCCCGCATTGTCGCCGCGCGTCACATCGGCCCAGATTCCAGCCGAGTCCGTCAGCGTCCGTCTTGGCGTGTCGACAAGTTTGCCTACATTCTGCCTACATCACGACTCAGGGCCACGATCACAAGTTCGTGATCATGGCCCTGACCTGCGTAAACGTAGTAGCGGGGGCAGGATTTGAACCTGCGACCTCTGGGTTATGAGCCCAGCGAGCTACCGAACTGCTCCACCCCGCGTCGGTGTGTCCTCAGGTTACTGGGGCCGGAGTGCCGCCTGCAAATCGATAGGCCGTGCCCTTTAACCACCACAGCGTCCGAACCGGCGAGCGATCGCTCGAAGGTTCGGACGCTGGGGTCAGCGTGCGACCGGGTTAGGTGTTCCCGGCCGGGGGTGTCGGTTCCGGTGGTGCGGCGGGGGTCGGTGCCGGTGCCGCCCCCGGGGTGGGGGTCGGTGCTGCGGCGTTGCCGCCGTTGCCCCGCCGGTTCTGCAGGTTCTCCGCCCGCTGGAGCGCCGCTTCGAGACGGTCCTGCGCCTTGCCGTAGGCCGCGAAGTCCTGCTTGGCCAGCGCCGCCTCGCCGTCGGTGTAGGCCTTGCGGGCATCGGCGATCGCGTCCGCGATCTGGGAGTTGACGCTCCCGCTGCCGCCCGGGGTCTCGTCACCGGGATCGGGTCCGGCGTCCGGGGTCTCAACCCCCGAGTCACCCTGGAAGACGTTGTCGAGGGCCTCGCCGAGAGTGCGACCGATCGCGATGTTGTCCCCGAAGGAGACGATCACCTGCTGCAGCAACGGGAACGAGGTACCCGTCGCCGCCTGGACGTACAGGGGCTCGACGTAGAGCAGACCGCCACCGACGGGCAGGGTCAGCAGGTTGCCGAACGTGACCTTGTTACCGACGCGCAGGGCCAACAGTTCGTTGTTGACGCCGGGGTCTGCCTTGATCTCGTTCTGCACCTGTCTAGGCCCGGGCACCGTGGTATTTCGCGGTAGCTGGAGCACGCGGATCTTGCCGTAGTCCGGCCCCGGCGTCGCGTTGACCGCCATGAACGCCGAGAGTTGCTGGCGCCCCGCCGGTTCGAATGCCGTCGTCAACGAGAACGCCGGCGCCGACTGTCCCGGCATCTGCAGCGTGAGGTAGTACGGCGGCTGCGCCTCGTCGCTGCTGGTCGCGCCCAGCGTGGACT
Organism: uncultured Actinomycetota bacterium; assembly: GCA_963756785.1. Taxonomy (GTDB): domain Bacteria; phylum Actinomycetota; class Actinomycetes; order Sporichthyales; family Sporichthyaceae; genus Sporichthya. The sequence goes on along the minus strand of CAVWPF010000006.1, from coordinate 193,707 downwards.
GGGAGTCGCCGGTGCCGGGATCGCGCGGGACCTGCCAGAAGTCCGCGCGTCCGTAGAAGGTCTCGGCGTCGGTCACGTGGTAACGGGCCATCAGTTCCCGCTGGACCTTGAACAGGTCCTCCGGGTAACGCAGGTGGCTCAGCAAGGACGCGGGGATCTCCGCGCGGTCCTTGACCGTGTCCGGGAACGCCTTCTTCCAGGTCTTCAGGACCGGGTCCTGGTCGTCCCAGGTGTACAGGCTCACCGTGCCGTCGTACGCGTCGACCGTGGCCTTGACCGAGTTGCGGATGTAGTTGACCTCGTCGCGCGGGGCGATCACCCGCCGGTCGGCGGTGGTCAGCGTGGTCTCGGTCGCCTCACCCAGGGTCGTGCGGCTGGCGTAGGGATAGTTGCCACTGGTCGTGTAGCCGTCGACGATCCACTGGATCCGGCCGTCGACGAGCGCCGGGTACGGATCGCCGTCGAGCGTCAGCCAGGGCGCGACCTTCTCGATGCGGGCCCGCGGATCGCGGATGTAGAGGATCTTCGAGGCCGGGTCGACGTCGGAGGAGAGCAGGATCTTCTGCTCGCGGAACTTGACCGCGAACAGCAGCTGCTTCCAGAACGACCCGATCTCGACCCCGCCCTTGCCGGCGTAGGTGTTGTTCGACTGGCCGTTGGGCTTGGTGTCGTCCGGGTAGTCGAACTCGCGGTTCTGGCCGTCGGCGCGGCCCACGATCGAGTACTCCGGAGACTCCTCGCCGAAGTAGACGCGGGGCTCGTACTCACCCAGCTGGCTGTCGTTGGAGATTCCGCTGGAGACGTAGTTCGGGCCACCGTCGGCGTTGACGTTGTTACCGCGCGCGGCGACGAATCCGTACCCGTGGGTGAAGATCAGGTGGTCGGAGATCCAGTTGCGCTGCTCCGGCGGGATGTCGCCGAGGTTCAGCTCACGGACGGCCGCGACCACGTCCTCCTTCTTGCCGTCGATCGTGTACCGGTCGATGTTCAGCGTGTCCGGGAACGAGTAGAAGCCACGGATCTGCTGCTGCTGCTGGAACGTCGGAGAGACGATGTTCGGGTCCAGCAGCCGGATGCTCGCGGCGGTGTTGGCGTTCGCCCGCAGCGCCCCGGCCTCCGCCGTGGTCTTCGCGTCGTACTCCGACACCTCCGCGTCCGCCAAGCCGTACGCGGTTCGGGTGGCTTGAATGTTGCGGTCGATGAACGGCGCTTCCTTGGTGACCTCGGAGGGCCGCACCTGGAACTGCTGGACGATCGCCGGGTACACCCCGCCGATCAGCACCGCGGAAAGCACGAGCAGGCCGAGGCCGATGCCCGGCAGCATCCAGGTCCGCCGCCAGACGTTGGCGAAGAACAGGACGGCACACACGAGCGCGATGCCGACGAGGATCGTCTTGGCCGGCAGCAGCGCGTTGACGTCGCGGTACCGCAGGCCGGTCCACCCCGTCACCCGCTCGAACCCGCCACCGTGCACCGCGAGCCCATAGCGGTCCAGCCAGTAGGCGACCGCCTTGAGCAGGACGAAGATGCCCAGCAGCACCGAGATGTGGGCCTGCGCGGCCGGGGTCGACTTGTCGCCGGGGGTCTGCAGCCGCAGTCCGCCGTAGAGGTAGTGGGTGGCCACCGCGGCCAGCAGCGAGACCAGTACCACCGCGAAGAGGAACCCGAGGACGAAGCGCCACCACGGGTAGTCGAAGACGTAGAACGAGACGTCCTTGCCGAACTGGGGGTCCTTGACCCCGAAGCTCGTGCCGTGGCGCCACTGCAGCCAGGTCCGCCACTCCCCGGCGGCAGAGGTGCCGGCGAGGATCCCGAGCAGGATCCCGACCCCCGCCACCAGCCAGGCGCGGTACGGGTCGATGCTGACCCGGTAGCGGTCCAGGTTCTGCTGCTCGGCGGACATCCCGCGGAAAGCCGGCCGCAGGCGGTAGGCGATCACGATGTTCGCCACGACCAGCACCGCCATCAGCAGCCCGAAGACCGCGAACAGCACGCCGCGGGTGACGAGCCGGGTGGTGAAGACGTCCACGTAGTCGATCGAACGGAACCACAGCAGGTCCGTCACGAACGAGGTGAACACGCTGAACCCGAGGAGAAGCCCCACGAGAATGACCAGCGTCGGGATCAACGCCTTGGGTCGCTTGCGACCGGTATTGAACGGTCGCCGACCGGGTGCTCCCGCGTCGGGTGGATTGAAGGTCACGCCAGCCGTCCTGTCGCCGTTGAACCTGCTCCGGCCTTGATCACGCCGTGCCCTGGCAACTTACCGGCGGTCCTTGTGGTTCCCGACGTCGCCTCACCTAGGGTTATCGGCGTGAACCCCTTCCTCCACACCGCCCTGGTGGACATCGAGTCCCACGTGGCCCAGTCCGGCTGGGACCAGCCCACCCGGTTGTACGCCCTGGTCGAGACCGCGACGCTGCTGCGCGAGGAGCCCTCGCTCATCGAGGAGTTCAAGGCCCAGGGCATCGAGAACCCCCCGGCCTTCACCCCGGTCGAGCAGGAGGACCTGCCCGACATGCCGCTGGACGAGATCCTCGCCCAGATCACCTGGGGCGAGTCCGTCACCGGCTGCGCCATCGCCGTGGAGCGCCTGGTGCTCCCCGCCGAGGTCGAGGTCACGATTCCGCACGACTCCCCCGAGATGCCGGCCTACGTCGCCGCGCACCCGTTGCGCGAGGAGATCCGCCTGGTCGCGGTCGTCCTGCGCAACGGTCACCGGGACTGCGCCCTGCGCATGCGTTCCAACGACAAGGAGGAGGAGGTCCTCTTCGGCGAGGACCTCGCCCCGGGCCTTCTCGAGGCGCTGCTGGAGACCTTCAGCGAGTACGAGTACGAGCAGGTCGACGAGTCCGAGCTCTCCGACGAGGAGCGCGCGCTCCTCGCCGAGGAGCGGGCGGCCCAGGCCAACGGGCACGAGCACGGGCCCGGCTGCAACCACGACGACGAGCCCGCCGACGACCATGGCCACGGGCACGGGCACGGCCACTGACCCCATCTTGGGGCGGGTTTCCGCCCCATCGAGGGCCCGGGATGGGGCCGGCACGCGCCCCAAGTTGCGGGATTAGCAGAGCGGGACGGTGCCGGTTCCGGTCCGGATGGCCGCCAGGGCCTTCACCGCGGTGGCGAGGGTGTCGACCTTGACCAGCGAAATCCCGTCGACGGGGTTCGCCGCGGCCTCGCGGCAGTTCTCGGCCGGGACCATGAACACGGTCGCGCCGGCCTTCTTGGCCCCGAGGATCTTCATCTGGATCCCGCCGATCTTGCCGACGAGGCCGTCGTCGGAGATCGAGCCGGTGCCCGCGACGTGCCGCCCGCCGGTGATGTCCTCGGCGGTGAGCCGCTCGACGATCCCGAGGGCGAACATCAGGCCGGCGCTGGGCCCGCCGACGTCGTCCAGGGAGATCGTCACCTGGAACGGGAAGTCGTAATCCACGTCCGGCGTGATGCCGACGAAGGGGATGGCCGGGTCGTCGGGGTTCGGGGCGGTGGTGAGCGTCTGGGTCACGCGCTTGCCGCCACGGTCGACGACGAAGACGGTCGGCTCCCCCGGCTTGTGCTTGCGCACGAGCTCGACGACCTGGGCCGGTCCGGTCACCTTGACGCCGTCGATGCGCAGGATGCGGTCGGCGATCTCCAGCTTGCCGAACGCCGGGGTGCCCTCGGTGAGCGCGGCGACGACGGTGTGGGCCGTCAGAGCGATCTTCAGTTCTTTCAGCGCCGCCGCGGTGGCGTGCTCCTGGGAGAGCGCCATCTCCTGGACGTTGCGCGCCTCGATGTCCGCCGCCGAGAGGTCGTCGGGGTAGACGGAGTTCCGGGGCACCACCGCGACGCCGGACTGCAGCCACCCCTGCATCGCCTCGAACAGGCTCATCTTGTGGCCGGGATTGCTGATCGCGACCGTCGTCAGGTCGAGCTTGCCGGTGTCCGGGTACGTCTTCGCCCCGGTGATGACGATCAGCGGCTTGCCGTTCGCCTCGCCGAGGGTGTCGGTCGCCGGACCTGGCGAGAGTCGCGCATAGGGCACCGGCAGCAACAGCAGGCACGCCACCATGATCACCAGCAGGATCCCGGTGACCGACAGCGTCACATTGCGCGCCTGGCTCGCGCCCAGTCGGTTCAGCACGAGCAGACCTTACGTGAGCGACCTTGGCCCGACGCGGAGCATCGATCCGTTCGAGCGGCTACGGCGTACCGACCCATTCGGTCGACCCGTCGGTGAAGAGCTGGTGCTTCCAGATCGGGGTCTCGGACTTGATCGTGTCGATCAGTTCCTTGCAGGCCGCAAAGGCCTCGCCCCGGTGACCGGTGGACACGGCGACGACCACCGCGAGCCCGCCGATGTTCAGATCCCCGACGCGGTGCACGGCCGCCACCTTGATGACGTCGTGCTGGGCGGAGACCCGCTCGCAGATCTCCCGCATCTTGTCCGCCGCGGTCGGGTGTGCCGAGTACTGCAGCCCCGTCACGTTCTTGTCGTTGTCGTTGTCGCGGACGGTGCCGACGAACATGGCGATGCCCCCGGCCGTCGGGTCCTCGACCAGCGCGAGGATTTCCGTGGGGTCCAGGTCGACGTCCCGGATCTCCACCAGCCGTACCACGTCGCTCATGTGCGTCTCCTTCTCCGGGCCTGGCGCAGGATCGCCGCCGTCCCCATCATCGCCACTGCCGCCCCCGCCGCGCCAAGTGAGGCCCGCGAACCGGTTCCGGTCCGCGTGCCGACATCGGCCATCAGCGCCTCCAGGGCGGCTGTGTTGTCGTAGCGCGGCCGCCACCCGGCGGAGCGGAGGCGGTCGCTGGAGATCACCCAGGGGTAGGCGACGTAGCGCAGGTCGCTGGCCGGCGCCGTGCCGAAGCGGCCCATCCGCTCGGCGGCGCCGAACGCCAGCGACGCCGGCAGGGTCACCCGGCGCAGGCCGGCGACCACCTCGACGTCCTCCTGCTCCAGCCAGCCCTCGCAGCCGACGGTCACCGCGCCCGAGACCTTGCCCAACGCCGCATACTCCAGCGCGGATCCCAGATCGTCGACGTGGCAGAACTGCCAGGCCGGCCGCACCCCCTGCAGATGCAGCAACCGCGTCGTCTGGAAATGTCGCGTGAGCGCCGTGTCGGTGCCGGCCCCGACGAGCATCGCCGGGCGCAGCACGGTCAGCGCCGGCGCCCCGGTGGGTCGGGCGGCCCGCGCCAGCGCCTCGATCTCCATCAGGTCGGCGACCAGGCCCCGGTCCGGAGCCGCGAGCAGCGGCGCGTCCTCGTCCAACGGCAGCGGGTTGGCCTCGTCGGCGCCGTAGACCATCGCCGAGGTGCAGAGCACGAAGCGCGGGACCTCGGCCCGCCCGGCGGCATCCAGCGCGGCGGCGGCGACCGGCACGTTCGCGACCGTGGACTCGGCGGCGAAGGAGATCTCGAGATGGACGAGCACCGACGCCCCCGCGAGCAGATCCACGACGAGGGGCTCCCCGGTCGGGATCGGGCGGACCTGCGCGATCTCCGGATGCCCCGTGAGCCGCTCGACCAGGCCGCGCCCCAGTCCGCTGTCCGCCCCGGTGATCGCGACGATCAGACCCCTGCCGGTCCCCCGCCCTGCCGCGGCACGAGCAGCGGTCCAGCGCTTGGGCGCAGCGGTCTTGCGCGGGGCGCTCGTCCGCGCGGACGAGCGTGCCCCACTGCGCCCAGAGCGAACCTGCTGCTGCGGCGGATTCATCGCAGCGGCGGCCCGGCTAAGTTGGGAAACATGAGCAGCTCACGCTCCAGAAAACCGGTCACAGCCGCCATCATCCCTGACCGGGACGGATCCCCACGATGAGCACACCCTTCGGATTCGGCGTGCCCGGCGGCGACGACGACCCCAACAAGGGTCTGGGTCCCGACAATCCCTTCGCCGCGCTGTTCAGCGGAGACCCCAACGCGCTCGGCGCGATGTTCACCCAGCTCGGCCAGATGCTGTCCTACAGCGGCGGTCCGGTGAACTGGGATCTCGCCAAGGACACCGCCCGCAAGACCGTCGCCGCGGCCGGCGCCGACCCGTCGATGACGGCGGGCGATCGCGCCGAGGTCGACGAGGCGATCCGCCTCGCGGAGCTGTGGCTGGACCCCCTGACGACGATGCCGGCCGGCGCGAACGCCGCGCTGGCGTGGAGCCGCGCGGAATGGGTCGAGCAAACCCTGCCCGTCTGGAAGCAGCTCGTCGAGCCCGTGGCCGCCCGTGTGGTCGAGGCGATGGGCGGCGCGATGCCGACCCAGTTGCCCGAGGAGATGCGCGACGCCGCTGCTCCCCTGCTCGGGATCATGAAGCAGATGGGCGGCGCGATGTTCGGCGCCCAGGTCGGGCAGGCGCTCGGCACGCTCGCCGGCGAGGTCGTCGGCGCCAGCGACATCGGACTGCCGCTCGGTCCGCCGTCCCGCGCGGTCCTCGTGCCGGCCAACGTCGCCGCCTTCGGTGAGGGCCTCGGTATCCCGGCCGACCAGGTCCGGCTCTACTTGGCGCTGCGCGAGGCCGCGCATCAGCGCCTGTACGCCCACGTGCCGTGGCTGCGCCAGCACATCCTGTCCGCGGTCGAGTCCTACGCCGGGGGCATCTCGGTGCAGATGGACAAGCTGGAGGAGATCGTCTCTGGCCTCGACCCGATGAACCCCGAAGCGATCGGTGAGGCCTTCAACGAAGGCATGTTCACCCCGGAGAACACCCCCGCCCAGCAGGCCGCCCTGGCCCGGCTGGAGGCGATGCTCGCGCTCGTGGAGGGCTGGGTCGACCAGGTCGCCGGCGGTGCGGCCGCCGAACACCTTGCCGCCGCCCCGCAGTTGCGCGAGGCGGTCCGCCGTCGCCGCGCCACCGGTGGACCGGCCGAGCAGACCTTCGGCACCCTCATCGGGCTGGAGCTGCGTCCGCGCCGGCTGCGCGACGCCGCCGAACTGTGGCACCGCCTGAGCGAAGCCCGCGGCATCGACGGTCGCGACGCGATCTGGGCCCACCCGGACCTGCTCCCGACGGCCGACGACCTCGACGACCCGCAGGCGTTCGTCTCGGGCAAGGAGCTCGACATCTCCAGCCTCCTCGACGGCAGTCTCGGCGAGGCACCGCCAGAGGGCGAGCCGCCGGCGGGGAGCTCAGAAGCTCCCGACGACGACAAGCAGTGAACTCGACCTCATGAACCTGCATGCCGACGCCGTCAGGGTTCTGACGGAGTATCAGCCCGCCGACGAGCAGCAGCGTGTGCTGCGGGCCGAGTTCCTCGCCTACCTCGCCGAGCATCCTGACGGGATGTCACGCGAGAGCCGCCCGTCGCACCTGACCGGCAGCGCGCTCGTGGTCGACCCGAACGGAACCCGGGTGCTGCTGAATCTGCACGCCAAGGCCAAGAAGTGGCTGCAGTTCGGCGGCCACGCCGAGGAGGGCGACACCTCGCTCGCCGAGACCGCCTTGCGCGAGACCCGCGAGGAGTCCGGCCTCGACGAGGTGCAGTTGCTGCCCGGCCCGGTCCTGCTGGACCGGCACCCGGCGCCGTGCGGCGCGGACGCCCACCTCGACGTCATGTACGTCGCGGTCGCCGCCCCGGACGCGCACGAGCAGGCGAGTGAGGAATCGATCTCGCTCGGCTGGTTCGACCCCGACCACCTGCCCGAGCCCACCGACGACGCCGTGCGCCGCCTCGCCCGCGCCGCCGTCGCCCGGGTCCGCGAAGGCACCACCACCCCGTGACCACCCCGGGCGTCAGCGTCGCCTCGTGAGCACCGGAGCGCTGGGGCTGGGTGCGGTCCCGTCGTCGCTGGCCGGGAGCCGGGTGCTGGTCCGTCAGCCCGGCGCGGTCCTGACCGGAGCCTTTCTCGCCGTCGTGTTCGGCACGATGGCCGTCGTCGTGCTGATCGACCCCGGGCCCGGTGACAGCACCGGCAACGCGTTCGGAGACCGCTGGGTCTTCGGCGCGGTGGTGGTCCCGGCGGCCTTCGGCATCCGGCGTTTCCTGCTGCGCCCGCGCATCGTGGTGGACGAGCACGGGGTCCTGCTGGACAACGCCTTCTCCTCCTGCGCGCTGCCCTGGTCCGACGTCGCCGATGCCCGGCGCGGCAGCGCCATCGAGGTCGTCGGCACGGACGGCGACTGCGTCCGCGCCCTGGTCTACGGTCCGGCCTTCTCCGGCCCGATGACGCAGGTCCGCCGCCCCGCCGCCCTGGTGGCGCTGATCCGCGCCGAGTCCGCCCGGCGCGCCGGCCGGGAACCGCTCCCTGAGGACTACGCGGCCTCGCCGCTCGTCGCCCCGGCGATGTCGGGCGAGCCGTCGCACTACGTCGCAACCGAGCCGGTGATCCACCCGCGGACGTCCTTCGGCCTTCTCGAGGCGGCCGCGATCACGGCGGGGTGGACGATCGCCTGCCTCGTCGCCGCCGGCCTCGCCTGAGCTCCCCACCAGGGCGTGTCACGCCCTGGTGGGAGGGGGCCACACCAGGGCGTGTCACGCCCTGGTGGGAGGGATCCGCAGCTGACGGCCTCAGGACTCGGGGAGGTCCGCGTCCTCGGAGAGGTCGAGGCCCGAGGCCGAGGAGACGCCGTCGAGGTAGCCGCGGGCCCGCTCGGTGCGGGGATACGGCTCCAGCAGCTTCCAGAACGCCGCGCTGTGGTCCGGGACGATCAGGTGCGACAACTCGTGCAGCAGCACGTAGTCGACGACGTAGCGGGGCATCCCCCGCAGCCGGGTCGACAGCCGGATGGTGGCGTCGATCGGGGTGCAGGAACCCCACCGGTTCGCCTGGTTGTTCGCCCAGCGCACCGAGGTCGGGACGGCCTGGCCGTCGAGGTAGCGGTTGGACAGTTCACGGGCCCGCGCCATCAGGTCGGCGTCGGACGGGCGGCCACGGGCCTCCTGGGCGGTCAGGCGGGCCAGCATGGCCTCGACCCAGTACCGCTCGTCGGCCCGGCTCATGCGCGCCGGCAGCAGCACGACGGTGCGGCCGTCCTCGCGGTAGGCGGAGACGGTGCTCCGGCGGCGCGGACTCCGGCGGACCTCGACCTGGTCGAACGCGACTTCGTCCGTCTCCGGGACGCGCCGACGCGAGGTCATGGGTGAACCTCACCAGTCACATTCACGACGCTACCGGCCCGAGGGCCCGGAACCGGGGAGGACGACACGCTCGTGACCAGAAATCCACACCCCCATGACCGGGGTCTGCGCTGCTCAGCGCCGGGATCGTCCGCACTGTGTGCAGGTTTCCCACAACGTTGTCCACAACCCGGTCGGGCGCACCTGTCCCACGCTCCGGCAGGCGGGGCACCGGAGGGATTTCTCTTTCTCGTTGTCCCGGTTTGTCACCGAATGGGGGATTTGACGGGACTCGCCGCGCGCCGACCCACCCCAGCTGGCGTAGGACACGCTCGGCGGGGACTAGTGTGTGCCGCTGTCGTGCGGGGCAACACGCCGACAACCGCCGACGTAGCCGGCGCTCAGGCGCCGGGCGACAAATCGAGGGAGACGACATGGCCGAGACCTACACCGGCGAGGCGTACTGCGTGAAGTGCAAGGAGAAGCGCGACTTCACCGGAGAGGTGAAGGTCAGCGACTCGGGCCGCCGCATGGCGCAGGGAATCTGCAAGGTGTGCGGCACCAAGCTGAACCGGATCCTCGGCAAGGCCTGATCCACCCGCGCGCCCGGCAACGGGCGCGTACGGCCGGTTCCCGCCCGGCCGGCCTGGCAGTTATCCACAGCCTGCCCCCGCGTTCCGACGCGGGGGCGCCGGCTGCGGCAGGCTTCCCCTCCTCGGCCCCGTGCGGGGCCCGGGACGGAGGGGCGCGGTGGGGGCACGTGGCGAGGCGACGCAGATCGACGAGGGCGAGTTCCGGCGCCCGAAGCTGAAGACCGGCCTGGCCCGGCTCCGCCGCGGACCGTCGACCGTCCAGTTCGGGCTCGACCCGGACCGTGCCGTGCTCCTGACCGGCATCGACGCCACGCTCGACCGGTGCCTGGACCACCTCGACGGCTTCAGCCGCCCGCACGAGCTGGCGGCGGCCCTCGACGTTCCCGGCGAGCGCGTGGACGCGCTCCTGGACCTCCTGGCGACGGCTGACCTGCTCGAGGACGCCGCCGTCACCGCGCACGGCTGGCGCGACCTTCCGCTGGACGCCCGCGACCGCCTGGCGCCGGATCTGGCCTCCCTGACGTTGACCCACCCCGGTCCGGATACCGGCAAGCAGGCCTTCGCGCGCCGGCTCGGCGCCACGGTGGAGGTTCGCGGCGGCGGGCGCGTCGGCGCTGCGGTCGCCGGGCTGCTCGCCGCGGCCGGTGTCGGCCGCGTGCGGGTCCTCGACGAGGGCCTCGTCACGGCGGCGGACCTGGCGCCGGGCGGGCTGTCCCCGGCCGCGCTGGGCCAACAGCGCGGGGCGGCGGCAACGGAGGCGGCGGCCCACTACTCCCCCCGCACCGACCCGCAGACGGCTCCGCCGGACCTCGTCGTGCTCGCCGACCGGCTCCCGGCGGTCGGGGCCGCCGACGACCTCGTCCGCTCCGGTACTCCGCATCTGGTGGCGGCGCTGCGGGAGACCGAGGGACTCGTCGGACCGCTGGTCGTACCGGGCCTGAGTTCGTGCCTGCAGTGTCACCATCTGACCCGGTCCGACCGCGACCGGGCCTGGCCACATCTCGCCGCCCAGCTGGGGCGCCGGGGCCCGCGCGGCGACGCCGTCCCCTGCGACGTCGTCCTGGCCACCGCGGTCGCGGCGCACGCCGGTCTGCAGGCGCTGACCTTCCTCGACACCGGGACGGCGAGCACCGTCGACGGCACCCTGCACCTGCGCCTGCCGGGCGGCGCGGTCCGCCGCCGGTCCTGGCGGCCGCACCCTGCCTGCAGCTGCTCGTGGGACCCGGCGGGCGGATCGGAATTCATCACGGACAATGGCTGATGTGAGTGACGCGCCGCGGGGCCCCGCCGACATCCCGATTCGGGCCATGACGCGCGGCGCCAAGCTGGCCGCGCTCCCCCTCGGGATGGCCGGGCGGGCAACCCTCGGCCTGGGCAAGCGGATCGGCGGCAAGCCCGCAGAGCTGGTCACCGCCGAGATCCAGGCGCGGACCGCCGAGCAGATCTTCAAGACGCTCGGGGAGCTCAAGGGCGGGGCCATGAAGTTCGGCCAGGCGCTCTCGGTCTTCGAGGCCGCGCTGCCCGAGCCGATGATCGCGCCCTACCGCGCCACGCTGGTCAAGCTCCAGGAGGCCGCGCCGCCGCTCCCGGCCCGGACGGTGTACGAGGTGATGAACTCCTCCCTGGGGGCCGACTGGCGCGAGTTGTTCGCCGAGTTCGAGCCCCGCGCCGTCGCCGCCGCCAGCGTCGGGCAGGTCCACCGCGCGACGTGGTCCGACGGTCGCGACGTCGCGGTCAAGATCCAGTACCCCGGCGCCGGCGAGGCCCTGCTGGGTGACCTGAACCAGATCAGCCGGCTGGCCCGGCTCTTCGGCTCCCTCGTCCCGGGCCTGGACATCAAGGCTCTGATGGTCGAGCTCAAGGAGCGCGTGGCCGAGGAGCTCGACTACGCCCTGGAGGCCGATTCCCAGCGGGCGTTCGCCGCGGCCTTCGCGGACGATCCGGACTTCTGCGTCCCGCGCGTCGTGCACCAGGCGGGCAACGTGCTCGTCACCGAGTGGATCGACGGCACCCCGCTGTCGAAGGTCATCTCCGAGGGCGACTCCGAGACCCGCAACCGCGCCGGCGTGCTCTACCACCGCTTCCACATGTCCAGCCCCACCCGGGTCGGCAAGCTTCACGCCGACCCCCACCCCGGCAACTTCCGGATGCTCCCCGACGGCCGGCTCGGCGTACTCGACTTCGGCGCGGTCAACCAGCTGCCCGCGGGCATCCCGCCGGCGGTCGGCGTTCTGCTCGGGCACGCGCTGCGCGGCGAGGCCCAGGCGGTCATCGACGGGCTGCGCGCGGAGGGCTTCCTCAAGCCGAACATCGATCTGGACCCGGACAAGGCCCTGGCCTACCTGCTGCCGTTCCTCGAGCCCGTGCGGGTTGAGAACTTCCAGTTCACCCGCGCCTGGCTGCGCGCTCAGGGCACGCGGATCGGCGACCCCCGCTCACCGAACTACTACACCGGTCTGCAGTTCAACCTCCCCCCGCAGTACCTGCTGCTGCACCGGGTCTGGCTCGGCTCCATCGGCGTGCTCTGCCAGCTCGAAGCGAGCGGGCCGTGGCGCGAAGAGCTCATCGACTGGCTGCCCGGGGCCGAGTCCCTACGCGACCTGCCGTACGCCTGACTCCGGACCCGAGCACGGCGATGGCCCGTCACCTTGTCGCGGATGCGATCGGGTGACGGGCCATCATCTTGGCTCCGTGAGCGATTACCGGCTCACCAGCCGGCAACACGGGCGCTCGCCAGTTCGGCGCGACGCTGTGCGCGAACCGCGCGCCGCTGCAGCCGGGCGGCCCTACGGGCCTGCCGGGCGGAGGCGAGCAAGCGCTCGTGTTCGGCTTCGCACAGGCGTACCCGCATGTGCTCACGGGCCAGGTCTCCATTACTGAACATGGCCGTGCACTCCATTTCTACGGTCCCCTTGTGGGGGAAAGTTCCTGCACCAGTGAGAACTGACGCCGCGTGAGGATTACTCCGCGGAATCAGCGCGCTGCCGACTTTCAGACCAAACTCCAGGCCAGTTGCAGGCCACTTGCAGTCGTCTGTCAGGCAGCGATCGGGTTCTTACGTGGACGACCCCGCGGCCGCTTGCGCGGCACGACGACGCCCGAGACGAAGAGTTCGCCTCCCCAGACGCCCCAAGGCTCGGCGCGCTCCAATGCCCCGGCGAGGCACGCCGTACGGATCGGGCAGTTCTGGCAGAGCGACTTCGCGTACTCGACGTCAGCCGGAGACTCGGCGAAGAACAGTTCCGCATCGAAGGCGCGGCACGGGATCTTCTCGAGCAGGTCAGCTGGCGACGAGGTCAGGACTTCGGTCGGGCTCTGGACGGTTATGCACAACATCTGGTCAGTCACCCCTTGTGAGGGAATCGGCCGGACTGGTGGCTCGTGGTGGACGGGTGGCAGAAACGAATAAGGCCGCGGATCCCGGGTTTCGGGTTCCGCGGCCTTGGAGTGCGCCGGTCAGATGGTGCTCTAGACCGGTGGTCCTGAGGTGCGGATGCCCGAACGGGCGACAGTGCTCTTGAACGGGTTGGCGTCCTTGCGCGGGGTCGTGGCAACGGCGGCCGTCATCACGACGGAGTCCTGCTTGAGGCTGGGCGCGGAGGTCGGCGCGATGAGGACACCGCCGAGGACGTGAGACGCCCACGGACGCGCGTAGCAGGTACGAGCCGGAACGCCGGCAACACCGGTCGTGCTCACCAAGCTGCTCTTCATGCTCTCCACGGGTGTCACCTCCGTCCTGGCTCGGGCAGCCGCGGGAGACCCGCGGTGCTGTGTGATGTCCGAAGGTTAGGGTGCGCGTCGCAGACCCCGCAAGCGATTTATTCGGCGTTTTTTCGAACGTCTGGCAACAGTTCCTGCCGAGGCCCGGTCAATCGGCCGCAGGACTTGCGCCGACGGTCTCGCCGACGGCCTCTCCGGCGCAGATCGCGAGCACGTCGCCGCCGTAGCGCTCGAGCTTCGCCGCGCCGATTCCGGCGATGCGGCCGAGGGCCCGGAGGTCGTCCGGTTCGGACTCCGCGATCGCCTGCAGGGTGGCGTCGGTGAAGACGCAGTACGCGGGCAGGGACTGCTCCCGGGAGCGCGCCAGCCGCCAGGCCTTGAGCCGCTCCAGCAGCGCCTCGTCGTAGTCCGAGGGGCAGTCCGTGCAGCGCCCCAGCTTGCGGGCGACGGCGTCGATCAGCGTCTTGCCGCAGACCCGACAGGCGGTGACGGCCTTGGCCTTCTCCCGCTTGGGACGGGCCGGACCGCGGTTCGCGGCGCGCCCCGCCGTCCGGTCCGCGCCGAGGCCGTCGAGGAACCGTGACGGCGACCGGTTCGCCCGGCCGCCCGGGGTCCGTGCCTCGGCCCAGGAGAGATGCAGCCGGTCGCGGGCACGGGTCATGCCCACGTAGAACAGCCGGCGCTCCTCCTCCACCGCCTCGGGGGTGTCGGCGTAGGTGATCGGGAGCATCCCCTCGGTCAGGCCGACGAGGAACACCACGTCCCACTCCAACCCCTTGGCGGAGTGCAACGAGGCCAGCGTGACGCCCTCCACGACCGGCACGTGAACGTCGGCCGCCCGGGTCTCCAGCTCGGCCACGAGCGTCGCGAGCGTGGCCGCCGGATCGGCGGCCGCGAGCTCCTCCGCGATGCGCACCAGGGCGGCCAGGTTCTCCATCCGCTCGCCGGCGGCGCCGGCACCGCGCGCCTTGCCGTCGCCGAGCCCGATCCCGGCGAGCACGTCGCTGACGGTGTCGGCCAGCCCGAGGGCGGCATCGCGGCCGGTGTCGGTGCCGAGCTCGCCCGATCGGGCCGCGCCCCGCAACCGGACCCGGGCCTCCCGGATCTCCGGGCGGTCGAAGAACTTCTCGCCGCCCCGGAGCAGGTACGGCAGGTCCTTGTTGCCGAGCGCCTGCTCGTAGGCCAGGGACTGCCCGTTGGTGCGGAACAGCACGGCGATCCGGCTGGCGGGCACGCCTTCCGCGCGCAGCGCGACGATCTGCGCGGCGACCGCCTCGGCCTCGGCCACATCGTCGGGGTAGTCCGCCACCGTCGTCGCCGCGCCGTCCGGGCGCTGTGCCCGCAGGGCACCGGTGGCCGGCCCGGCGGACGGACGCGGATGTGGCCAGCACGGTGTTGGCGGCGGCGACAATCTGCGGGGTTGACCGGTAATTGCGGGTGAGCCGGATCAGCGAGGCCCCGGAATGGGCGCGCTGGAATCCGAGCAGGAACGCCGGGGTGGCGCCGGCGAAGGAGTAGATCGTCTGCGCCGGGTCGCCCACGACGCAGATCTCGTGGCGGTCGCCCAGCCAGAGGTCGAGCAGGCGCTGCTGCAGCGGACTGACGTCCTGGTACTCGTCGACCACGAAGTGCCGGTACTGGCGGCGCACCGTCTCGGCTGCGTCCCCGCCGTCGGAGAGGACCCCGACGGTGAGCAGGAGGATGTCCTCCATGTCGATGACGCCGCGGCTGCGCTTCGCGTCCTCGTAGGCGCCGTAGAGCTCAGCCATTCCGGCCGGGTCGAGGCTCGCCGGCGGAATCCGGCCGGCGGCGACCGCAGCCTTCGCGTACTCCGCCGGCGCGATCTGGCTGACCTTGGCCCATTCGATCTCCGCGGACAGGTCCCGGACCTCGGCCTGACCGGGCCTGACCCCGACCCGGGACGCGGCGGACGCGACCATCGGTGCCTTCGTCGACTCGATCCGCGGCAGCTCGCCGCCGATCACGGTCGGCCAGAAGTACTGCAGCTGGCGCAACGCGGCGGAGTGGAACGTCCGTGCCTGCACGCCGCCGGCGCCGAGCGCACGCAGCCGGGCGCGCATCTCCCCCGCGGCCCGCGTCGTGAAGGTCACCGCGAGCACGCACTGGGGCGGGTAGATCCCGGTCCGGACGCCGTGCGCAATCCGGTGCGTGATCGCCCGGGTCTTGCCGGTCCCGGCCCCGGCCAGCACGCAGACGGGACCCTCCAGGGCCTCCGCGACCTCGCGCTGCTCCGGGTCGAGCGCGTCGAGATAGTCCGCCACTACCGGGCCCCAGCCGTCATGGAGCGATTCTCGCAGCCGGAGCTGACAACGCCTCCCGGCCTGGGGACAGCATTCCGAGCCCCCTCCACCGTGTGACGTGCACCGTGGTGAGGTACTGCGGAAGAAGCGACGCCCCAGAGCTGTTCTGGTGAGAACAGACGGACCACCGAACCCGATGAGAGGTAGCAGCCCCGACATGGCCGACTACGCCAGCCAGCTCGACCCCGACGTCGTCGTCATGTTCTCCACGCCCTGGTGCGGCTACTGCAAGCGCCTCAAGCTGCTGATGAACTCCGAAGGCATCCGGTTCGTCGAGGTGAACATCGAGGTCGACCCGGCCGCCGAGCAGTTCGTCCTCCAGGCCAACGGCGACGGCACCGCCACGGTCCCGACCGTGCGCTTCCCCGACGGTTCCGCCCTGGTGAACCCGACCTTCGCCCAGCTGAAGGACCGCCTCGCCGCGTCCGCCTGACCAGCGCCCGGCCGGGCCCGCGGCCGACCGGCTGGACCGGCTAGTCGTGCGGGCCGGCCGGATTGACGGTCTTGGGCAGCCCCTTGCGGGCGGCTTCCCAGCCGTCGTCCCACGCCTGCATGCGCGCGTTCAGGATCGCGGCGGGAACCGACGCCACGACGCACTCGATCAGAACCTCGCGGCGGCGTTCGGCATCGCGGACAGCGTCCGCCACGTCGAATTCCGCCATCTCGACCTCGCGGTACGCAGACCGCACCCGCAGCTTCACGACACCCTCCAAGGACCGCCAGATCCCATCGAGAGCATCCTCGAATCTCGCCGGAAACTTCTATCCCAAAGCTCTAAAATCGCCCCGAAAGGTGCATTCAGCCCCGGCCACCCCAGTGGTTGGCGTGAGGGAGCGGCTCGCCGAACCAACGCTCGATCAGCCAACGGGCGATCGAGACCGAGCCGGGCATCAGGATCTCGCCCCGCTGCCCGCACGCGATCAGCTCGTCGCGGGTGAGCCACCGGGCCTCGGCGATCTCGTCGGGATCGATCGTGATCTCGGTCGTCGCCGCGTGCGCCGTGAATCCCAGCATCAGCGAGCTCGGGAACGGCCAGGGCTGGGAGCCCTCATAGGTGACCTCGTCGACGACGACGCCCACTTCTTCGAGAACTTCGCGGCGAACGGCCTGCTCAAGGGACTCACCGGGCTCGACGAAACCGGCCAGCGTCGAGAACCGGCCTTCGGGCCATGCGGGAGCGCGCCCGACCAGCGCACGGTCGTCGTCATCGACGACGAGCATGATCACCGCCGGGTCGCTGCGCGGGAACTGCTGGGTGCCGCAGGACGGGCACGACCGGACGTGACCGGCCGCGGTCATCTCGGTCTCGTGCCCGCAGTTGGGGCAGAACCGGTGCCGGGCGTGCCAGTTCGCCAGCCCGATGGCGTGCACGAACAACCCGGAGGCGCCGGCCGGCAGCCGCGAGCTGATCTCCCGCAGGTGGGTGATCCGGTTCTCGTCCCCGGCCACCAGGTCCTGGTCGACCGCGAAGTACGGCCGACCGTCGGGGTCGAAGCCCAGGAAGTAGCGCAGGGCTTGGGCGTCAATCTGACTCGGCGTCACATAGAACAGATCGGAGCCGTCCGCCAGCAGGAGGCTCGCTGAGTCCCGCACCTGGAGGACCCGGGCCTGCGGGTGCGTCCAGGCCGCGTCGAGGGCCGCCGCGTCGAGCCGCAGGTGCGCAGACCGGTCATGCGTGGCCCGGGACAGGCGCAGCTCGTTCATGCTCGCCACCCTACGTAGCCGCGAACTGCGGCCCGGCGAGAATCTCCTCGAGCTCGGCACGTGACGGAAGCTCGGGGCGGACGACCCGGCCGGTGCGCACATAGAGGAACGCGGCCGACACCTGCTCCGGGTCGACGCCGGCGATCTCAGCCCAGGCCAGGCGGTAGATCGCCAGCTGCAGCGGGTCCGCGGACGCCGACTTCGAGGTCTTCCAGTCCACCACCTCGAAGCCGTCGAGCAGTTCGTAGACCGCGTCGATGCGCCCGCGGACCACCCGGCCACCGAGGGCGAGCGCGAACGGCGCCTCGACCCGGTAAGGCCGACGGTCGGCGTACGGACCGCGCAGGAACGCCTTCTGCAGGGCAGCTAGATCCGCGTCGTCGAGGAGGGCGTCGGCAGCGCCCGGCAGGTCGTCCGGATCGAGCAACGGCTGCTGCCCGAACAACGCCTCCACCCAGCCGTGGAAACGGGTGCCCCGCCGGGCGGCCGGGGCGGGTCGCCGTGGCATCGGCCGGGCCAGGTCCCGCGCGAGGGCATCGGGGTCGGCGGCGAGCATCAGCACCTGCGACGCGGACAGCGCCGGCGGCAGGTCGACCTCGCGTAGGGGCGAGCGCGTCCGCGACAGTTCGGTGAGCAGCAGGTGCAGGTCGCGGTCCCACCCCGCCACCAGCTCGGCATCGACCGGGGACAGCCCGGCGGGGACGGCGGCACGGCGCTCGGGGTCGCGCAGCGCGGCCCGGACGAGCTTGGCGCCGGCGCGGCGACGGGCCGACGCCGCGGGATCGAGCGGCGCCGGCCAGGCGTACTCCACGACCACCCCGCGCTGCGGGTTCTCGGCCCCGTCCGCGGGTTCGTCGGCCCAGGGCGCGTCCGGATCCAGGCCACGTTCGGTGCAGAACGCCCGCGCGGCGAGCAGGTACTCCGACGGGCCGCGCGGCTTCTTCTGCGTCGGACCCCACCAGTGCGCGGAGGCGACCAGCCGTCGCCGCGGCCGGGTGAACGCCACGTACCCCAGCCGCCGTTCCTCGAGCTGCGCCTGTTCGCGCACGGCCTTCTCGAACGTGTCGATGCCCTTGCTGGAGAGCTCCGGCGGGGAGGGCAGCGAGTCGCGGTCGCCGCGCAGCGCGAACGGCAGCGAGTCGCCGCGGCTGGTCCATTTCGCCCGGCCCTGATTCGACGGGAACACCGAGCGCGTCAGGTCCGGCAGGACGACGACATCCCACTCCAGACCCTTGGCCTTGTGGGCGGTCATCAACTTCACCGAGTCGGCGCTGCCGGGCGTCGCCGAGTCCAGCCCGCGCTCGTGCTCCTCCGCAGCGCGCAGGTAGGCGAGGAACGCCGCCACCGAGGAGTCGCCGTCCAGGTCGGAAAACGCCGCCGCGACGTCGAGGAAGGACGCCAACGACTCGCGCCGCCGGCTCGCCACCGCGTGCGGACCGGCGGCGATCTCGACATCGAGGCCGGTCACCGCGATCACGCGGTGCAGCAGGTCGATCAGCGGTTCCCCGACGTGCCGGCGCAGGTCGGCGATCTCGGCGTCGAGGGTCTTGAACCGCGCGAGGGCGGCGTCGGAGTATCCGAGGTCACCGGGCCAGGACATCGCGTCCGAGAGGGAGACGAGCTCGGCCGGGTCGGTGATGGGCACCGCGGCTTCCAATGACGACCGGGTCTTGTCGCGCGGAACCGCGACCAGGTCCCGCGCCCGCCGGCCGAGCAGCGCGAGATCCCGCGGACCGATCCGCCACCGCGGACCGGAGAGCAGCCGGACCAGGGCGGCGTTCGCGGTCGCCTCGTCGAGCACTTCGAGCACCGCGATGACGTCCGCGACCTCGGGCAGGTGCACGAGCCCGCCGAGCCCGACGACCTCGACCGGGATGTCCCGGGCCACCAGTTCGGCGTGGACCGGGCCGATGTCGCGGGTCGCTCGCACCAGGACCGCGATCTCGCCCGGCGCCGTCCCTTCGGCGATCGTCTCGGCGACCTGCCCGCCGAGCCACGCGATCTCCTCGGGGTAGGTGTCGAACAGCCCGGTGCGGATCTCGCCGAGGCCGACGTGATCGTCACACGGGGTCAGCGCCTCGACCCCGGCGTGCATCGCCCGCAGCGGGGCGGCCAGGGAGTTGGCGAGGTCGAGGACGATCTGCCCGCTGCGCCGGTTCTCCCGCAGCGAGTAGCGCCCCGCGTCCACTGACGTCCCGTCAGGCTGCAACGCCGGGAAGTGGCGCGGGAAGTCCTCCAGGTTGGCCACCGACGCGCCCCGCCAGCCATAAATCGCCTGGCAGGGGTCGCCCACCGCGGTGACGGGATGTCCACCACCGAAGAGCCCGACGAGCATCCGCCGCTGGGCGACCGAGGTGTCCTGGTACTCGTCGAGCAGCACGACCCGGTAGCGCTCGCGCAGCGCCGCGCCGACCGGCGGGCACTGCTCGGCCAGGCGCGCGGCCAGGGCCATCTGATCGCCGAAGTCGACCAGGTCCCGCTCGGCCTTCTCGGCCCGGTAGGCCTCAACGAGGTCGGCGAACTCCAGGCGGCGCCGGGCGGCCACGATTGCCTTCGCGATCGCGTTCGAGGGCGTCTCCGCGCCCTTGATCGACGGCAGGCGCTCGAGCAGGTCGCGGTCGTGGGCCCGCAGGTCGTCGAGGTCGACGAGGTGCTCGGAGATCTCGCCTTCGAGGGAGAGCAGGTCCACGACCAGGTCCGGCACCGATTTCTCCAGCGCCGGGAACGGCCCCCGGGCGCGGCAGATCACCCGGGCCGCGAGTTGGTAGCGGGAGGCGTCGGCGAGCAGCTTCGCGTGCGGCTCCACCCCGAGCCGGAGGCCGTGCTCGGAGATCAGGTTCGACGCGAAGGAGTGGTAGGTCGAGACCGTCGGTTCGCCCGGGTCGATCCCGGGTTCGAGGTCGGCGGACGTGGAGACCGTGATGCCCGCGGTCGTCAGGGCCGCGCGGATCCGCGAGTTCAGCTCGGCCGCGGCCTTGTTCGTGAAGGTGAGGCCGAGGACGGCGTCGGCCGGGACCTGCCCGCTGCCGACCAGCCACACCACCCGGGCCGCCATCACCGTCGTCTTGCCCGACCCGGCCCCGGCCACGATCACCCCGGGCTCCAGCGGCGCGACGATCGCCGCCCGCTGCTCGGCGTTGTAGGGGACGCCGAGCAGGGCGATGAGGTCGTCGATGTCGCGGATCGGAGCGGGCAGGGCGGGCTGGACGGGGGCGGTCACCGGATCACCTGCCGGCCCTCGGCGCGGCCCGAGCAGCACCGCCGGTACTCGCACATGTCGCAGGCCTCGGACGGCCGCGGCGTGAACTGCTCCTCACGCAGCCGGCGTGCCGCCTCCCCCAGCAGATCCATCGCCCACTGCGGGTTCTCCGCGTCGGCGCAGGCGTCCTGCGCGCAGATCTTGGGAAGGCCCTTCGCATTGATCTGACGCAGCATCACCAATTCGGCGCCACCGCAGTCCCGGGAGGCTCCGAGCTCGTCGAGCGCACCAACGGCGACCGCGGCCTGGTAGGTCGCCAGCTGCGGGTGCCCGGCCGTCTCCTCCTTGGTGACCGCGGTCTTGGAGGTCTTGAAGTCGACGACGCGGGTCCGGCCGTCCGGATCGCGCTCGATGCGGTCCAGGCTGCCGCGCAGGTGGATCTGCTCGCCGCCGGCCTCGAACGTGACCTCGAACGGCACCTCGGCCCCCAGGAGCTCGCGGTCCGGACGCCCCGAGTGCCAGCCCAGGAATGCCCGCAAGGCGTCGCGGGCGGCCTCGCGCTGGACCGCGGACTGCCAGGGAGCGTCGAAGGTGAGCTCGGACCAGACCGTGTCCAACCGCTTCATCAGGTCGCCGAGGTCGTCCACCCCCGTCCGCGCCACCTCCTCGGCGAGGGCGTGGATGACGTTGCCGAACGTCATCCGGATCGTCGGGGCGCTGTCGGCGGAGACCTCGCGCTGCAGGAACCAGCGCAACGGGCAGGACGCCAGGCCGTTGACGGCGCTGGCCGAGAGCGCGAGCGGGACGTCGACCGCCCGCACCGGGACGTCGGCGACGGTCGGCTCGACGGTGCCCCACCAGCGCTCCGGGGCGGCGGAGGGGACGAGGGGCCGGCCGGCGCCGTCGCGGGCGTCCGCGAGCGTGGCGAGGCGGGCCGCGGCCACGACGCGCAGCGGCTCGGCGGTGTCCGGGTCCTCCAGCGTCGCCCGCAGCGCCGCCACCAGACCTGCGGGCGAGAGCGGACGGGCAGGCCGCGTCCGCACCTCGCGGACCTCGACCCCGAGTTCGCGCAGGAACCGCGACGGCCGCTCGCCGTCCTCGTCCGGGCCTTCGACCGCGGTCACGAGCAGACGGCGCTTGGCCCGGGTCACCGCCACGTAGAACAGCCGGCGCTCCTCGGCCAGCACACTCGCGGTGCTGGGTGGCGCCTGGAGCCCGTCGGCGCCGAGGCGGTCGGCCTGCAGCAGCGAGCCGCGCCGGCGCAGGTCCGGCCACAGGCCCTCCTGGACGCCGACGACGGCGACCAGCGGCCACTCCAGCCCCTTGGAGCGGTGGGCGGTCATCACGCGCACGGCTTCGCTGCGGCCGTCGCGGTTCCGGGGCGCCTCGCCGGGGATCTCCTGTGCCTCGATCTCGGCCAGGAAGTTGGCCACCCCGCGGCGACCCGCCTTCTCCTCGGCGCGTGCGGCGAGGTCGAACAGGGCGCAGACCGCGTCGAGGTCCCGGTCGGCCCGGCGGGCGGCGGCGCCGGTGCCGGCCGCGCTGCGGGCCAGGTCCTCCGGCCACGAGGTGCTCGACCACAGGCGCCACAGCGCATCCTCGGCGGAACCGCCGCCGGCGAGGTCGTGCGCCACCTTCGCCAGCAGCTCGCCGAGCTTGCGCGCCGCCCCCGCGGCCGCGGCGTCCGGCCCGACCAGCTTGCGCGGCTCCGCCAACGCGTCGCGGATCAGCTGGGCGGACGGAGCGAGCTCGTCGGCCGTGGCGCCCCCCGCCCGCGCTTCCGCGCGCAACGCGCGACCGAGGCGGCGCAGGTCGGCCGGGTCGATCCCACCCAGGGGCGAGAGCAGCAGCGTGCGCGCGACGTCCGGGGTGAGCAGCTCGGCTGATGGACCGTCAGATGCCATCGCTGCGGCGACCTTGAGCGCAGTCAGCAGCAGGGCGACGGCGGGCTCGGCGCGCAGCGCGATCTCGTCGCCGGCCACCTCCAGCGGCACGCCGGCCGCGCCCAGTACGCGGCGCACGGTCGGGATCGTCCGGGTGCCCGAGCGCACCAGCACCGCCATGTCCGACCAGGGGACGCCGTCGGCCAGGTGCGCGCGGCGCAGCACGTCCGCCACGTGGGAGAGCTCGGCACCGACGCTGCCGAAGGTGAGAACGTCCAGCGCCGGCATCTCGGCGGGGTCGAGGGCGGGGAGCAGCTCGCGGTGCACGCGGGCCGCCTCCGCGGGCAGCCCGGACAGCGGGAGCCGCCGCGCGACCTCCCGGCTGGCGGCGAGCAGTTCCGGCACCGCCCGGCGGGAGGTGCGCAGCACCAGCGTCCGGGCGGAAGCGCCGGCGCGGTTGGGGAACTCGCGCGGGAAGTCGAGGATGCCCCGCACGTCCGCGCCGCGGAACGCGTAGATGGACTGGTCGGGATCACCGAACACGACGAGATCGCGTCCGTCGCCGGCCAGCGCCTGCAGCAGGCGCACCTGCCCGGGGTCACTGTCCTGGTACTCGTCGACGAACACGGCGTCGAACCGCTCACGCAGCTCCGCACGCACCGCCGGCGACTCGGCCAGCGCCACCGCGCGCCGCACCAGTTCGGTGTAGTCGAGGACGCCCCGGGCGTCGAGGACGTCGGCGTACTCGTCGGCGAAGGACGCCAGGGCGCGCCACACCGCGGCGCCCTCCTCGTCCCCGGCGACGGCCGCGACCCGGCGCAGGTCGATATCGCGCTCCCCGACGCGGGCGAGGACGTCCCGGACCTCCTCGGCCAGGCCGCGGGTGTCCAGGCAACGGGCGATCATCGCGGGCCACGGTCGACTGTCCGCCCCGGTCCCGCGGAGGAGCTCGCGCACGGCGACGTCCTGCTCGGTGGCCGAGAGCAGCCGCAGCGGGACCCCCGCGTCCTCGACCGGCCGGTGCGCGGCGACCAGCGCGTGGCAGAACGAGTGGAACGTCGAGGCCACCGGCGCCGCCGTCGTTCTCCCGACGCGGCGCGCGATCCGGTCCCGGAGCTCGGCGGCGGCCTTGCGGCTGAACGTCAGGACCGCGATGCGCTCCAGATCGGTGCCCGCCTCGACCCGCCGCGCGACCGCCTCGACGAGGGTCGTCGTCTTGCCGGTCCCGGGCCCGGCGAGCACGAGCAGCGGCCCCCCGGCGTGCTCGACGACCGCACGCTGGGCCGCGTCGAGCGTCGGCGGGACCACCGGAGCGGGCGGCGTACGCACGAGCCGGTACTCGACCCGACTCCCCCGCCCCGATGCCACCCGCACATCACATCACCGAGCGCCGACACCGCAATCACGCACTCGCTGGAGATGACATCTTCAAGCACGCTCGGTTGGAGATGACATCTTCAAGCACGCTCGGTTGGAGATGTCATCTTCAACCGCGCTCGTTGGAGATGTCATCTTCAAGGCGGCCGTCCCAGCGGGCGAGGCGCAGGTCGACCTTGCCGGTGGGGCGCAGCGGAGTGCCCTCGGCCAGCCACGCCCGCCGGGCCCCGGCCTCGTCGCACACCGGGGGAGAGCCGTCGGCCCGGATGACACGCCACCACGGGACGCCGGCGCCGTGGCCGGACATCACCTTCCCGACCGAGCGCGGGCCGCCGAGGCCGATCAGCTCCGCGATGTCGCCGTACGCGAGCACCTTGCCCGGCGGGATCGCCTCGACCGTGGCGAGCACGGCCTCCACAAATCGGTCGTCGGAAAACAAGCCGCCCCGCGGGTTCTCCCGCGGGGCGGCTCGGTTGGTCATGTCTGGCGATTGTGCAGGACGTGCGGACCTACATGCGACCCGTGATCCCCGCGAGGAACGGGAGCGCACCGGCGCCGAAGGCCTCGGTGCCGTTGACCAGGCGCAGGCCCTTGATGTCCGAGTGCGCCTTCGCGTACTCGAGGGCCTTGTTCAGGTCCGAGACGCCGTTGCTGCCGGGAACCGGCACCAGGCCGAGCGTCGACAGGATGCCGAACGCCTTGCCGTCGGCGTCGAGGAAGCCACTGCCGGAGTCACCGGGCACGCCCGGGGTCGCGGTGAAGATGATGTGAGTCCAGCCCTCGCCGTCCTCGGTCAGAACGGCGCCCTGCTTCGGAGACAGCTGGGTGATGCCGCCGCGCAGCGGGGAGTTGCCGTAGCTGAGGACGGTCTCGCCGGCATCCATCGGCGTGGTGCGCACGCCGACCGGGCCACCGAAGATCGGGATCGACGGATTGACCTGCGAGATGGCGCTCTTCGGGATCTCGATCAGCGCGAAGTCGTTGAAGGCGCACGCGAACTCGTTGGTCTCGCCGGCTTCCTGCATCGCGAGCCAGGAGTTGTAGACCATCTTGCCCGTGACCCCGGAGTCGCCGAACTCGACCGGCGTGCCCAACGGGAGCGTCTCGGACTGGCAGCCGTCGGTCTCGTTCGCCGATCCGGTGCCGGAGCAGTGCGCGGCCTGGCCGATGTAGGCGTTGCCGGACTTGTCGGTGAAGACGAAGTTGGAGGTACAGGCCGCACCCTTGGTGACGGTCTGGATGCCCGGATGAATCATCGAGACGTCGGCAGCCGCGAACGTCGGCGCCGTGTCGGCGCTGGCCCCCGGCGACTGAACGGCGACCGCGGCGGTAGCGGCCACCGCAGTCACGAATGCGCTGAGAACAGCGCGGCGGAACGGATTAGAGCTCATTGCAGGAACTCTCCTTAGTTCACCCGGCGGGGATGAAAGAATTGCTACCCACTATTCGGTTTGTCCCGATTGATGGCTTGGTCACGTTATTGACCGAGCCTGTGCGTGGGCCATGAGGCTTCTGTCGACTCCCCCTCATTGCAGAGTGCCCCCTTGTGCTGATCGACAAGGACGGACACGTCCACCTTTGCTCAATCCGGGTTCGGCCTATGACACAAGCGAAACGCCCGCCTGAGGGATCCTCAGACGGGCGTTCGTTTTGTGGCTCAGTAGGAGGGCTTGTCCGGTTCGATCTGCGCGACCCAGGCGACGACCCCGCCGCCGACGTGGACGGCGTCGTTGAAACCGGCCCGTTTCACCGCGGCGAGCGCCTCGGCGGAACGTCCGCCTGATTTGCAGTGCAGGACGATCTGCTTGTCCCGCGGCAACTTCTCGAGCGCATTTCCGTTCAGGAATTCACCCTTCGGGATCAGCGTCGCGCCCGGGATCGAGACGATCTCGAACTCGTTCTGCTCGCGGACGTCGATGAGCACGAAGTCCTTGCCCGCGTCCATCCACTCCTTGAGGTCCTTCACGGAGATCGTGGAATCGCGGGCGGCGTCGACGGCCTCGTCAGAGACCGAACCGCAGAACGCCTCGTAGTCGATGAGCTCGGTGATCTCCGGGGCGTTCGGGTCGCGGCGGACCTTGACCGTCCGGTACTCCATCTCGAGGGCGTCGTAAATCATCAGTCGGCCGACCAGCGGCTCACCGATGCCGGTGATCAGCTTGATCGCCTCATTCACCATCACCGACCCGATCGACGCGCAGAGCACACCGAGAACACCGCCCTCGGCGCAGCTGGGAACCATGCCGGGGGGCGGGGGCTCCGGGTAGAGGTGGCGGTAGTTCGGGCCGTACTTCTCCCAGAACACCGAGACCTGGCCCTCGAAGCGGTAGATGGAGCCCCAGACGTAGGGCTTGCCCAGCAGCACGCAGGCGTCGTTGACGAGGTAGCGCGTCGCGAAGTTGTCGGTGCCGTCGACGATCAGGTCATAGTCGGCGAAGATCTCCAGCGCGTTGGTGGAGTCCAGGCGCACCTGGTGCAGGTTCACCGTCACCAGCGGGTTGATCTCGTTGACGGACTCCTTCGCGGAGACCGCCTTCGGCTTGCCGATGTCGGAGACGCCGTGGATGACCTGGCGCTGCAGGTTCGACTCGTCGACGACGTCGTCGTCGATGATCCCGAGGGTGCCGACGCCGGCCGCGGCGAGGTAGAGCAGGGCGGGCGACCCGAGACCGCCGGCGCCGACGCAGAGGACCTTGGCGTTCTTGAGGCGCTTCTGCCCGATCATGCCGACGTCCGGGATGATCAGGTGGCGGCTGTAGCGCCGCACTTCCTCGACGGTGAGTTCGTCAGCCGGCTCGACGACGGGGGGCAAAGACACGGCGTACTCCAGAGCTCGTTCCTGCGCGTTCGCGCTGGTCATTCGGCCCTAACCGTGCCACGCGTCCCCGAATTCCGCCCAATCCGGGTGAGTCCGATCTCCGCAGGAGACCTCGCGCGGCGGCTAGGCCGACTTCTTGACGGCGGTCTTCTTGGCGGCGGCCTTCTTCGCGGGGGCCTTCTTGGCGGGGGCCTTCTTCGCGGGGGCGGCCTTCTTGGCCCCGGGCTTCTCGGCCGCGGCCTTGGCGGGCGCCTTCCTCGCGGCCTCCGTCTTCCCCGGGGCCTTCGCAGCGGGCTTGGAACCGCTCGTTCCGGCGGCGGCCGCGTCGCCCTCGGCGGCGCGGCGCTCCTTGGCCCGGGCGACGCTCTGGCGCAGGGCCTCCATCAGGTCGACGACCTCGGCGGCCGGTTCGGCGTCGGTGTCGCTGCTGACGACCTCACGGCCCGCGACCTTGGCGTCGACGACGGCCTTGAGGGCGGCGGCGTACTGGTCGGTGTACTCGTTGGCGTCGAAGTCGCCGGTCAGGGTCTCGATGTAGGCCTCGGCCATTGTGACCTCGGCGTCCTTGACGCCGACGTCGTCGCCCGGAGCCAGGCCGCCGGCGTCCCGGATCTCCTCGGGCCACAGCATGAGTTGCAGCAGGAGCAGGTCGCCGTACGGGCGGATCGCGGCGAGGGACTCCCGCGAGCGCAGCGCGACCTTCACGATCGCGACCTTGCCCGTGGACCGCAGCGCGTCCCGCAGCAGCACGTACGGCTTCTCGCCGAGCTTGTCGGCCTGCAGGTAGTAGCTCTTGGCCGTCGCGATCGGGTCGTACTGGTCGGCCGGGACGAACTGCAGCACGTCGACGGCCTTGGTCGAGGGCAGCGGGAGCGAGTCCATGTCCTCGTCGGTCAGCACGACCATCTCGCCGCCGCCCAGGTCGTAGCCCTTGGCGATGTCGCTGTACGCGACCTCTTCGCCGTCGAGCTCGCAGAACCGCTTGTAGCGGATCCGTCCGCCGTCGGTCGCGTGCACCTGGCGCAGCGAGACGCCGTGCTCTTCCGTCGCCGAGAACACCCGGACCGGGATCGAGACCAGCCCGAAGGAGATGGCGCCCTTCCAGATCGTCTGTGGCATGACCTCGTCCGTCCCAGCAGTCCCCAGCAGTCCCTCTGACCGCTCGGGCACTCACGGTAGCTGCGAGGTCCGTCAGGCGGCTACGGGCAGCACTACCCGGGCCGCCGGGAAATCAGCAGCCCGACCCGGCCCGTTCGGCCCGGATCGCCGCGATCCGCTTCCTCGTCTCGGGCCAGTCGGCCTGCGTGAAGGCGTAGATCCGCTCCTCCGGGGACGCAGCGATCACGAACAGCCGGCGCATCCCCACCCGGACGGACTCGTCCTCGCCCGGGCTGTTCGCCATCGAGCCGAAGACCTGGTGGGTAACGCTCACCGGCCCGGACGCGGGGGCGATCCAGTCCTCGACCAGGATCGTGACGTCGTAGTGCCGGCCGTCCGGCGCCGGCTGGATGCCGGTGACGGTGCCGACGACGATCGCCCGCGCGCAGGCCACCGCGTCCGCGAACTGCGGCGTGGCCGCCTGCTTGGCCGCGTCCCTGGCGCTCGTGGCTGCGGGCGCGGCAGCACCGGCGGTCGCGGTGCCGCTGTTGCCGCCCGTAGCGGCTCCGGCGCCTGGCGCCGCGGCGGCCTTGCCGCTGGCGTCGGTCGTCGCCAGGGACCCCGCCCCGGCGTCCGTGCCGTAGTCGTCGCCGACTGCCTGCGGCGCGCCCGCCTCGGGCGCGGCCATCGGCGCGGCCTCCGCGCTGTCGGCCGCAGGCTCCGGGGCGCTGATCGCCGTGGTGGCGTCCTCATCGTTGCTGGATCCGCCGGTCGAGTTCATCGTGAGCGGGATGCCGACGCCGACCACGACGAGCAGCGAGGCCGCGGCGGCCAGCACGCGCGGGTTCAGCCTGGAGCGCCAGGAGCTCATCGCGACGACCGTCGCGCCGGCCGGGGGGACCGCGCCCGCCGCGGCGGAGGCGCCGGCCCGGGCCGACCCCTCGCCCGCCAGGGCGCCGCCGATCAGACCGAGGGCGTGGGCGATCGCGTCGGTGTCGGCACGGACCTGGGCGTCAGCGTCGCCGTCGCCGTCGCCGTCGCCGTCGCCGTCGAGGGTGATGCCGTCGAGGGTGATGCCGTCGAGGAAGCGATCCAGGGCAGCGGCGTACTCGGGGTCGACCGGCTCGGGCTTCGGGCCGGCACCGGGGCCCTGGGGCTCACTCATTCCTCGATCACCTCCTTCTCACGTAAGACAGTTCGCATCGCAGACACGGCCGCGTGCAGCCTGCTCTTCACTGTTCCCTCGGGGACGTCCAGCACCGCCGCGATGTCCTTCACCGGAAGGTCCGCGTAGAACCGCAGCACCAGAACCTGTTTCTGCTGGTCCGGCAGGGTGTCCATCCCCGCCGCGATCGCCAGGGCCAGTACCCGGTCCTCGGGTGCCGGCGCCGGAGCGCTCGTCCACCGGGCCGCCAGCCGATCGCGCAGGCCGTCGTCCCGCTTGTTCCCGCGGTGCCAGTCGATCGCCACCCGCGAAGCCACCACGACCGCCCAGGCCACCGGATCCCGGATGGGCTCCCGACCCGGTCGGACCGCCTGCTCGAGCAGCCGCAACCGCACCTGCTGGACACCGTCGTCCAACTCGTGCCCCGGTACCCCGCCGAGAGCGAGGACCGCACGAACGCGACCCACGCCCTCGGCGGGGAGCGGGTCGACACTCGGAGACGCGCCCCCACCAGGCGTTTCTCCGTACCCGCGACCGTTTCCGGTCACCGATCTCCCCCCAGTTCACATGGCGAGGACGCAGGAGGCACCGAAAACGTTCGGTGCTCCGGCCGGTTCGAAGGATCTCCAGCGCGGTCCAGGCTGGACGCTACCGAATATTCGCCTGCGAGCATGGGTGCCATGGCGGGCTCAGCGAAGGCCGAGAAGGTCGCGGTGGAGGTGAACGGACGGCGCCTGCAGCTCTCGAACCTGGGCAAAGTGCTCTATCCGGACGTCGGGTTCACCAAGGGCGAGGTGATCGACTACTACTCCCGCATCGCGCCGGTCCTGCTGCCGCACCTGGCCGGCCGGGCCGCCACCCGGGTCCGCTTCCCGGACGGGGTGGAGGGCAACTCGTTCTTCGAGAAGAACGCGCCCAAGGCCACGCCGGAGTGGGTCCGGACGGTCACCCTCCCCACTCCCGGCAGCTCCCGGGGACGGGAGACGATCGACTTCGTCGTCGTCGAGGACCTGCCGACCCTGATCTGGCTGGCCAATCTGGCCGCCCTGGAACTGCACGTCCACCAGTGGACGGTCGGCCCCCGCGGCGGCGTCCGCGGCGTGGACCGGCTGGTCTTCGACCTCGACCCGGGCGCACCCGCAGCGCTGCGGGAGTGCGCGCAGGTCGCGCTGCTGCTCCGGGAGGTGCTGACCGACCTCGGCCTGGAGCCGCTGGCGAAGACATCCGGTTCGAAAGGCATGCAGCTCTACGTCGGTCTGGCCGAGACCGACGCCGCGAAGACGCACGGCTTCGCCAAGGACCTGGCGGTCGCGATGGAGGAAGCCCACCCCAAACTCGTCGTCCATCGCATGGAAAAGGCGCTACGTGGCGGCAAGGTGCTCATCGACTGGAGCCAGAACGCCGCCGCCAAGACCACCGTGGCGCCGTACTCGCTGCGGGCGCGGGCCCGCGCCACGGTGTCGACCCCGGTGACCTGGGACGAGGTCGAACAGGCTGCCGACGGACGCGAGCTGGCCTTCACCGCGCCCGAGGTCCTGGAGCGGGTCTCCGAGCTCGGCGACCTGTTCGCGCCGCTGTTCGACGCGACCGCGCGGCTGCCTTAACCGATTCGGGCGCGAATGTCCGATCTCGCGGTTACCCGCGGGTAGAGTTCTGCCACCACCAGGTGAGGGGACGTACGTGAGCGCGATCGAGGAGAGCCAGCCGCGGGCCGGACGGCTGCCGCGCACGGCTCGGCGCCGGCAGTTGCTCGACGCCGCCCTCTCCGTGTTCGTCGCGCAGGGCTACCACGCGGCCGCGATGGACGACATCGCCGACAAGGCCGGCGTCAGCAAGCCCGTGCTCTACCAGCACTTTCCCGGCAAGCGCGACCTGTACCTCGCGCTCCTCGACGAGAGTGCCGCCTCGCTGATGGACGCGGTCCGCGCGGCGATGTTGTCCACCACCGACAACAAGGCGCGGGTGCGCGCGACGGTCAGCGCGTACTACGAGTTCGTGGAGGACAAGACCGGCGCGTTCCGCCTGGTCTTCGAGTCCGACCTGATCGGCGAGCCCGAGGTCCGGGACCGCCTGGAATCCGTCGAGCGCCAGTGCTCCGACGCGGTCGCGGCCGTCATCGCCGAGGACACGGGCCTGCCGGACGCCGAGGCGCGCCTGCTCGGGGCGGGCCTGGCCGGCATCGCCCAGGTGACCGCACGGACCTGGGCGGCCCACGGCGAGCCCCTCCCCCGCGAGCAGGCGATCGACCTCGTCGCGGCCCTGGCCTGGCGCGGTATCCGCGGCTTCCCGCGCAACGACGGCACTCCCTGACGTGGAGTCTGCGGGCGCGACAGCGCCCGCCGCTTCGGTCAACACTCACGCCCTGGGCGAACGCGACCCGGTACGGCCGTCACCGACCCGGCGCACCCAGTAGCCTCGGCGACGGCGCGATCATCGAACGCCGTCGCACATCGAGCAATTGCCGGAGGGGTTCGTGGAGGTCAAGGTCGGGGTTCAGCACTCGCCACGCGAGTTGGCTGTGGAGTCTCCGCTGAGCGCCGAGGAGCTCGAGTCGCTGATCAACGCCGCGCTCTCGTCCCCGGACGGCGTGCTGACGCTGGAGGACGAGCGCGGACGCAAGCTCAAGGTCCCGACCTCGAAGGTCGCCTACGTCGAGATCGGCGAGCCGGAGACCCGGCGCGTGGGCTTCGGCGCGCTCTAGGCGTCGAGCCCCAGGGCCGCCATCCGGTCGCTGTGGGCGGCGGTGAGGCGGCCGAGCATGGCGCCGAGCTCGTGCAGGTCGATACCCGGGCGGTCGGTGCCGCCGACGATCAGGGCGGCGAGGGCCTCACGCTCGCCCGCGACGCGCTGCGCCTGGGTGAGGGCCTCGCCCATCAGCCGGCGGCCCCAGAGCGCCAGGGGGCCGGCCACGCGGGGATCCGCCGCGATCGCCGCCCGGACGCGCTCGACGGCGAACCGCGAGTGGCCGGTGTCGGCGAGGACCTCCTGGACCAGATCCGAGGTCACGGGGTCGAGATAGCCGCCGATCTGACGGTAGAAGTCGGCGGCGAGGCCGTCCCCGACGTAGGCCTTCACCAGGCCCTCCAGCCAGTTCGACGCCGCGGTCCGTTGGTGGAACTCGGCGAGCGGATCGACGAACGGCGCCATCGCGGCGCCCGGATCCGCCCCGATCTTCAGCAGGTGCTCCCGCAGCACGGTGAAGTGGTGAAATTCCGCGACGGCCATCCGGGCGAGCTCGGCCTTGTCCTCGATGGTGGGCGCCAGGGAGGCGTCGTGCGCGAGGCGCTCGAAGGCCAGCAGTTCGCCGCAGGCCATCACTCCGAGCAGGTCGATCACCGCGGCATCGGACAGGGTTTCCGCAGGCCGCTGAGCAGGCAGGTCCACGCCCCGGAGCTTAAGGGGCCGTATGCTGGAACCAGGTGTTCTGGCGCTGACTGCTTCCGCAGCCTGTGCGCCGCTCCCCCGTACGCATGCGCGCGGCGTCGTCGCGCGCTCGACCGCTTCGTATCCCGGCGGTCACCCCGCCGCCGTCGCCCTCGCGATGGCTGAGAACGAAGTAGGCGAACAGTCCTGACCACTTTTACCGAACTCGGCGTGCTCCCCGCGATTGCTGATGCCCTGGCCGAGGCCGGCATCGTGAACGCGTTCCCGATTCAGGAAATGACCCTCCCCATCGCTCTGACCGGCACCGATGTCATCGGCCAGGCCCGCACGGGCACCGGCAAGACCCTCGCCTTCGGCATCCCGCTGCTGCAGCGACTGGTGGCTCCGATGGACGACGAGTGGGCCGAACTGGTCGACTTCGGCAAGCCGCAGGCGCTGATCATCGTCCCGACCCGTGAGCTGTGCGTGCAGGTCGCGAAGGACCTGGAACTGGCCGGCATCCGCCGCGGTGTGCGGGTCATCGCGATCTACGGCGGCCGGGCCTACGAGCCGCAGGTCGCGGCGCTGAAGTCCGGCGTCGAGGTCGTGGTCGGCACCCCGGGCCGCCTGCTCGACCTGCGCAAGCAGCGGCACCTCGACCTCTCGCACGTGAAGTCGCTCGTGCTCGACGAGGCCGACGAAATGCTCGACCTCGGGTTCCTCCCCGATGTGGAGCGCCTGATCGAGGACACGCCGGCCAGCCGCCAGAGCATGCTCTTCTCCGCGACGATGCCGGGCCCGGTCATGGCGATGGCGCGGCGCTACCTGCGCCAGCCGACCAACATCCGCGCCGAGTCCGCCGGCGAGGACCAGACCGTCCCGCTCACCGAGCAGCACGCCTACCGCTGCCACAAGATGGACAAGGTCGAGGTCCTGGCGCGGATCCTGCAGGCCGAAGGCCGCAAGCTCGCCATGATCTTCTGCCCGACCAAGCGCCTGGCGCAGTCGGTCTCCGACGACCTCGCCGACCGCGGTTTCGCGTCCGCAGCCGTGCACGGTGACCTCGGCCAGGGCGCCCGCGAGCAGGCCCTGCGCGCCTTCCGCGCCGGCAAGGTCGACGTGCTCGTCGCCACCGACGTCGCCGCCCGCGGCATCGACGTCGACGACGTCACCCACGTCATCAACTACGAGTGCCCGGACGACGAGAAGACCTACGTGCACCGGATCGGCCGCACGGGCCGGGCCGGACGCACCGGCGTCGCGGTGACGTTCGTCGACTGGGCGGACACGACCCGCTGGTTCCTCATCGACAAGGCCCTCAACCTCGGCCTCGGCGAGCCGCAGGAGACCTACTCCACCTCGCCGCACCTCTTCGCCGAGCTGACGATCCCCGAGGGCACCAAGGGCACGCTGCCGAAGGCGTCCCGGACCCGCGCCGGTCTCGACGCCGAGCACGTCGAGGACCTCGGCGAGACCGGCCGCAACCGCAGCAAGGCCGGCGGCGGCAAGTCCGGCGGCAGCCGCGGCCCCGTCACTCCGCGAGCACGTCTCGAGGAGGACCCCGGCCCCCGCGCTCCGCGTCCCAAGCGGGACCGCGGCCGGACCCGTACCCGCAGCGGTCAGCCGCTGGCCGAGGGCGAGACCGCCGCGAGCGGTTCGACGGAGACCAAGGCCAAGGTGAGCACCTCTGACGGTGCGTCAGCCGAGGGCGGTGGCGACGCTCCCGCACGCTCCCGCAACCGGCGGCGACGTACGCGTAGCGGCGCCGGCACCGAGGGCGACAGCGCCGCGACCTGAGCTCAGGGGCGCAGGCCTACCCGGACCCACTGGTGGCGCCGGCAGGCCGGGCAGCGCATCCACGACGGGAACTTCCGCCGCACGATCGGCAGGTGGACGCTCGGGATCGCGGCCGTGATCACCTGACGGGGACTCAGGACGGACACCGATCCGCAGCCGGAGCACGTCAGGTGCAGGCCGCCCCGTGCCACCGGCGTGGCCGGCGGCGGGGTGTCGACGCTGAAGAGCGCGCGCTTGCCCTCGCGGTCCGGGCGTGGGCCGGGGACCGCACCGTTCGAGGTGGGGCGAGGGGTCGGGCCGGAACGCGGACGCAGCCGGTCGAAGTCGGACATCGGAGATCACCCTCCTGCGGTGCGACGGTTCAGAACACGCCGTCTTTGATCAGCCGGTCCGCGAGTTCGCGGTAGGCCTGCGCTCCGGTGGAATTCTTCGCGGTGCTGAGTACGGACTTGCCGGCGGCGGGCGCCTCCGCGAACCGGATCGATCGCGGGATCGGCGGTTCGAGAATGGCCACACCGTATCGCTGCGCGACGTCGGCGATGACGGCCCGGGCGTGCGTGGTCCGGCCGTCGAACAACGTCGGCAGCACGCCAAGGACCTTCAGATCGCGGTTGGTGATCCGCTGCACCTCGCCGACGGTGTCGAGCAACTGGCCGACGCCGCGATGGGAGAGGGTCTCGCACTGCAACGGAATCAGGACGTAGTCCGCGGCCGTGAGGGCGTTCAGCGTGAGCACGCCGAGCGCAGGCGGCGCGTCGAGCAGGATCACGTCGTAATCGTCGACGAGGTCGGCCAGCGCGGTCCGCAGGGCGAATTCGCGACCGGTGCGGGTCATCAGCAGCGCCTCGGAACCGGCGAGGTCGATAGTGGCCGGCAGGAGGTCGAAGCCATCACCGACGGGGTGCAGAGCCGTCTTGGCCGACACCCGGCCGAGCAGCACGTCATGCACGGACAGTTGGAGGCTGTCCGGGTCCAGTCCGAGGGAGAACGTGAGGCAGGCCTGCGGATCGAGGTCCACGACCACGACGCGGCGGCCGAATTCATTGAGCGCCGCCCCGAGCGAGACCACCGTGGTGGTCTTCGCGACGCCGCCCTTCTGGTTGGCGACAGCAAGGGTGCGGCTCATTCGGGACATTGTGCCCGGCCACGAACAGGCGGGACCACTGCGCAGGCGCCCGATCTTGTCGACACGCCGTCCCGGCCTGCTCCGTGTGATCGGACTAACGTGCGGCCGTGAGCACCCCACCCCACCTGCGCCTGCCCGCCTGCGCCACGGCCTACGCGC
Organism: uncultured Actinomycetota bacterium; assembly: GCA_963756785.1. Classification (GTDB taxonomy): domain Bacteria; phylum Actinomycetota; class Actinomycetes; order Sporichthyales; family Sporichthyaceae; genus Sporichthya. The sequence continues at coordinate 158,349 of CAVWPF010000006.1, read as the reverse complement.
TGGAGACCGCCCGCGGCCCGTTCGCCGTCCACGACGCCGCCCCGCCCGGCGGCGCGTCCGGCGCTCCCGTTCTGCTGGTGCCCGGGTTCACCGGGTCCAAAGAGGATTTCCTTCCGGTGCTCGAACCCCTCGCGGTTGCCGGGCACCGGGTGATCGCCCTCGACCAGCGCGGGCAGTTCGAGACGCCCGGGCCCGACGATCCGGCGGCGTACGACCTCGACGAGCTCGGGGCCGACCTGGTCGCGGTGGCGCAGGCCGCCGGAGCCGGGCCGGTGCACCTGGTCGGCCACTCCTTCGGAGGCCTCACGGTGCGGGCCGCCACCATCGGCGACCCGGGCGCGATCCGCTCGACGACGCTGCTCTGCTCCGGGCCGGCGACGATCCCGGACCCGGAGGCAACCAAGTGCCGCCTGCTGCTCGATCTGCTGGCCGAGATGGAGCTGCCGGACATCTGGACGTTCGTCTCCGGCATGGCCGAGGCCAACGACGAGTACACCGGGGTCGGAACCGACGTCGTCGGCTTCATGGGCCGCCGCTTTCAGCAGTCCGCTAAGGCCGGTCTCGCCGCGATGGGTACGCAGCTGGTCGAGACCGCGGACCGCACGGCCGAACTCGCGGCGACCGGCGTGCCGGTGCTGGTCGCCTACGGCGAGAACGACTACATCTGGCCGATCTCCGCGCAGGCCGACATGGCGGCGCGACTGGGGGCCAGGCACGAGGTGATCCGCGGCGCCGCGCACTCCCCTGCGGTGGAGCAGCCCGAGGCTTTCGCCGCCCTGCTGATCGATTTCTTCGCGACGCTCCCATGACCGTCTCTTTTGGGCGGGGATGATCTCCGCCGAACGGGTACGGATTCGCACAACCGCCTGCGCCACGCCGCCGCTCACCGGCACCATGAACGCGGTCACGACGGCGTGAAAGGAACACTCAGCGGTGGAGCTTCGTACGGCCTTGCGCAACGACCCGGGTGAGGTCGAGCGGGCACGGAACCTGGTCGGCGCGAGCATGCGTCGGTGGGGAATGCCGGAGGACGGCGGGGTTGCCGCCCTCCTCGTCAGCGAACTGGTGCACAACGCGCTGCGCTACGGCGCGCAGCCGATGCGGATGGTCGCGAAGCAGGACGGCGATTCCCTGCGCGTGGAGGTCCACGACGCCCGTGGCGGTGAGCCGCCGCGCCTGCGCCGCGCGGCCCCCGACAGCACCAACGGTCGCGGAATGATGATCGTCGACGCGCTGGCCGCCCGCTGGGGCTGGTCGGAGTTCGGTGGCGAGAAGCAGGTCTGGTTCGAGCTCGACCTGACGGCGGCCGCACGGGAGACCGCGCCCGCAGTGGAGACCGCATCCGATCTGAAGAGCTCGACGCCGACTGCGCCGTCGACGTCCGACGAGGTCGTTGCGGCCTGACGCTGCGTCAGGTTGAGGTCGGGCGGTCGCTCAGGCTGCCGAACAGGGGCCCGAGTGGCACCTCCAGATCGCGCGGTGCGTCGCGCAGGTCGATCAGGGAAATGTCGTCGGCGATGAACACACCCGCCGAGGCCGGCCAGAGCACCAGCCACAACCACCGGCCGCGGGCCTCGCCGACATAGACGGCGCGGTCATCGGCGCCGGAGACGCACCAGAGCGCGGTCGGGTGACCGGCGGCGTAGATCTTCGCGTGCGGGCCCGTCGACGTGGCGAGTTCGGCTCCCGGGTCCGGCCCCTCCATGCCGGCCCAGCGCGCACCAAGTCCGACGCCGGGTTCTTCGGCCACCAGCAGGAGATCCGCGGGGCCGCCGAGCGGGTTGGGGCCGGTGCAGGTCACCAGGCTCGCCCGCACGCCGTGCCGTTCGTCGCCCGCGTGCGCGACCCCGGTCGCCAGCCAGCCGGGCGACAGCGGCCACGGCAGCCAGAACGGCACGTCGGAGACCGGGCCGGAGCTCAGGTCCCGATCCAGCCGTTCCCGCGTCGGGAGCCCGATCGGGGTGACGGGGTCAACCTCGCCGTGCACCTCGCAGCGCCAGGCGTTGGACCAGATCCCGGGGGCGCGGACGGCCCGGCCGCAGCGCGCGCAGGACGAGTGGCCGCTCACTGTGCCCACCTCCCGTCTACCGACGTTCCTCCCCCGCGCGCAGACCCGTCAACCACAGCGCTGTACGTCAGCCGTGGGATCGGCCTCACCTACGCTGACCCGCGTGCTGAGGACGCTGCGGGTGCCGTGCGTGGGGGCGGTGATCCACGACGACGACCACCGCTTGCTTCTGGTGCGCCGGGCCAACCCGCCGGCCGTCGGGCGCTGGTCGATCCCGGGCGGGCGCGTGGAGGCCGACGAGAGCGACGCCGAGGCGGTCCGCCGCGAGGTGCTCGAAGAGACCGGCCTGGTGGTCGCCGTCGGGATCTGGGTCGGCACGGTGGAGATCCCGGGGCCCGACGGGGTGGTCTACGACATCCGCGACTACGCCTGCGCCCCGGTGGCCGGCGAGCTCGTGGCCGGCGACGACGCCAGCGATGCGCGCTGGGTGAGCCGCGCCGAGCTGTTGACGCTGGACACCGTGGACGGGCTGATCGACACCCTGTCGGGCTGGGGGGTGTTGCCGGCGTGAGTCCGAGCGTGTCCACCCCGGGCCCCACCCCGGCGGGTGAGTTTCAGCCGCGGAGCTGGCGCAACCGCGGCCGGATGCCCGAGCCTCACCGGGCCCGGCTCGCGGAGCGCACTGCCGCCCTGGCGTTCCCCGACCCGGCGGCCGCGGCGGGTTGGGCGCCGACGGTGTTGGACATCGGCTTCGGCTACGGCGAGTCCCTGGTGGAGGTGGGTCGCTCGCGGCCCGAGGCCCGGGTGCTCGGCGTGGACGTGCACTCCCCCGGCCAGCTCCGCGCGATGGATCGCCTGGTCGAGGCGGGCCTGGAGTGGGTGCGGGTGCTGCCCGCCGACGTCACCGCACTGCTGCCGCTGCTGGCGCCCGGCTCACTCGAACTCGTGCAGGCGTTCCACCCCGACCCCTGGCCCAAGCGCCGGCACGCCGGCCGTCGGCTCCTGCAGGAACCGCTGGTCGCCCGCCTCGCGGAGTTGCTCGCGCCGGACGGCGTCCTGCACGTGGTGATCGACGACGACACCTACGCTGCCTCCGTCCGGGAGGCAGCCGCGGCGGCCGGCACCCTCGCGCCGGTTCCGCCGCCGGTCGTCCCCGAGACCAAGTACGGCCGGCGCGCCCGAGCGGCCGGTCGCACGGTGCACGAGATGGCCTGGGCTCGTATCTGACGTTTCGTCAGGCAGACTCGACGCGCAGGGCCCAGGCCCAGGGGGAGAGAGCGTCCGCGCCCTGGTTGCCGCTCTGCCCGCCGAGCACGAACAAGGTGGCACCCACCCAGGCCGCGGTGCCCGGGTACTCGGGCGCGCCGTCCGGCCGCAGCAGCTTCGACCAGGCACCGCTCCGGTCGTCGTAGAACCAGCCGCCGGCCGCGGACACGGGCCCACCCAGGGCCTCGACCTTCCAGCCTGTCCGCGAGTACCCCTGGGGCGACGCGGACAACCGGCTCCAGGCGGCCGAGGTCGGGTCGAACCGGCCGCCGAACGGCACGCTGCGACCCCAATTGCCGACCTGCCCCCCGTCGGCCTCGCCGAGGGTCGGGTCGACCATGCGTTCCCCGGTCCAGGCCCAGCGGTAGCCGCCGATCTGGTCGCTGTCCGGCAGCCGCTTCCAGGTCGTCAGGTCGGCGCCGAGTTGCGCCGCCTGGACCAGGGTCGGCGCGGCGGATCCGGGATCGGCGACGCTCTGCTTCGCCGTCAGGACCGCACCGGACGGGGTGTCGGTGTAGGTGCGGTCGAAGCTCGGCCCGAGCGGGTCCGGGGGCAGGTCGGACCAGGACTGCGTCGCCGGGTCGTACAGCTCGTCGGCCGGGCTGTCGGCGCCGCGTTCGCCGGCGACCGCGGCGGGACGGTCCGCGATCGCGACCAGGTGGACGTCCCGGTGGCCGGATGTGGGCGCGGGGTGCCGATCCCAGCTGTTCGCGGCCCCGTCGTAGGCAAGCAGGCCATCGGGGACCAACACGTAGAGCTTCTCGCCAGCCACGACGAAGGGGTACTGGCTCAGCAGGCCGACCGGAGCTTCTGCCACCGTCTCCCAGGTGCGGCTCGCCGGGTCGTAGGTCGCGCCGTCGCGCAAGGGTTCCGAGATGCTCGCCGCGCAGTCCGCATTCGGTGGACACGGGGGACCGTCGTCCCCGCCGACCACGAGGAACCGGTCCTCGAGCGCCACCGCGATCGCCGCCAACCGTGGACTCAGCGGCGGGTCGGGCAGGCGCTCCCACTGCACGACCGACGTCGTCGGCACCGCACTCGGCGCTGCCTCGGGGACCTGGTCGACCGCGTCCGAGGCGCACGCCGTCAGCCCCGACAGCGCCACCAGCACAACCGCCATCGCCGGCGAACGAGATCGCATGCAACGGGGACGCACGGGGAGCTCCGAACGTTCGGGGACTCCCAGTTTGACCGCGGAGCTACGGCTTGTCGCGCGGAATCGGCGTCGGCCGGCCGGGCTGGTCGCCGCCACGGGCGTCCATGTACTCCTGGGTCGGGACCATGACCTTGCGACGGAAGATGCAGACGATCGTGCCGTCCTGCTTGTAGCCGATCGTCTCGACCTCGACGACACCGCGGTCCGGCTTGGAGGTCAGATTCTTACCGAGCACCGTGGTCTCGCCGTAGATGGTGTCACCGTGGAACGTCGGAGCGACGTGGCGCAGCGAGGAGATCTTGAGGTTCGCGATCGCCTTGCCGGAGACGTCCTCGACGGACATCCCGAGCAGCAGCGAATAGATGTAGTTGCCGACCACCACGTTGCGCTGAAAGTCGGTGGTGTTCTCCGCGTAGTTCAGGTCCAGGTGCAGCGGGTGGTGGTTCATCGTCAGCAGGCAGAACAGGTGGTCGTCGTACTCGGTGACGGTCTTCCCTGGCCAGTGCTTGTAGACCGCGCCGACCTCGAACTCCTCGTAGATCCGACCGAACTGCATGCGTTTCCTCCTGTGCCGCCGATGTCGCCGCTCATCCTGCCGGAAGGGGGCGCCGACCTCTCCCGCGGCCGGGGCGCGGCAAGCCTGATGGATCGTCAGAAAGCAGTGACAGCAGAGGCAGATGAGGTTGTCCAAGGTATCGAACATATGTTCGAAATACGGTAGAATTCGGTCATGATCGCGGGGGCGGACGGGCAGGGCGCGGGAGCGGATCCCGCAGCGGCTCTCGCAGCGGAGGCCGCAGCGCTGCACCCGGCGTTGACCTTGCTCGCGAATGCGGTCGCCGATGCGCGCAAGGCGGCGGCGATGCTGGCCGCGGACTCGGTGTGGACGGCCTCGAACCGGGATCTGGTCCTGGCGTTGCGGCTGCGCGAGGAGGGCGAGGCGGTGTTCGCCGCGATCGGGTTCACCGTGGTCCGCGAGTGCGACAGCCGGGGCCTGGCCGCCGCCGATGGGCAGACCTCGACGGCGTTGTGGCTGGCCCGCCAGCTGCACCTGCACCCCGGTGAGGGGACCTCGCGCGTGAAGACCGCGCAGCTGCTCGGAACGAAGGCCCAGGCCACCGGCGAGGCACTCCTGCAGGGGAAGTTGAACGCCTCCCAGGCCCGCGCGGTCGCGGCCGGGCTGCGCCGGGTCGACCCGCACGCCTCCCCCGGAGAGTTCACCCAGGCGCAGGAGTTCCTGCTCCGCGAGGGCCGGCTGCTGCACTCCGGGCAGATCACCCGCCTGGCCCGCCACATCGAAGCCGTCCTCGACCCGGACGGCACCCCGGACAAGCTGGAGCGGGCGCTGGCGTCGCGGTCGTTCACCGTCACCGACCTCGGCAACGGGCGGCACCGGGTCTCGGGCTCGTTGACCGATGAAGGCGCGGCGATCCTCAAAGCCGCGCTCGACCCCCTCGCCGCGCCCCGTCCGGCCGCGGACGGCACCCGCGACCCCCGCAGCCCGGGGCAGCGCAACGCCGACGCCCTCCAGGACCTCGCCTCAAGCTTCCTGCGCTTCGGGGACCTGCCCACCACCCGCGGCGCCCGCCCCCACGTGCACCTCACCGTCGCGATCCACGACCCTGCAGGGCGATCCCGGGCACCCCTACGCCCGCACCGCCACCGGGGAAGACCTCGACCTCGCGACCGTGCGGAAGATCTGCTGCGACGCCGGGATCACCCCGATCGTCACCGACACCCTCGGCGCCCCGCTGAACGTCGGACGCGAATCAAGGACCGTCACCCCCGCGATCTGGGCCGCCCTGGTCGCCCGCGACCTCGGCTGCGTCTTCGACGGCTGCACCCGCCCCCCGGCCTGGACCCAGGCCCATCACATCGTGCACTGGGCCGACGGTGGCGAAACCTCCCTGGAGAACTGCGCCCTGGTCTGCGACCACCACCACGACGCGATCCACCACCGCGGCTGGCACATCCGACTCGGCCCCGACGGCCACCCCGAAGTCATCCCACCGCCCTGGATCGACCCGCTCCAACAACCCCGGCGTAACGCCCACTGGAAACTCCTACGCGACGGACTCAAAACCGACGAACCCGACCGCGGACCCTGAGCGCCGAGCTGCCCCGGAAGCCGGGGGCGGGCTAGCGTCAACCCATGAGTTCGCCCTTCACCTTCGCTGACGCGCGGCGCATCGTGCGCGACCACCTGCTGAACTCCTGGACCGCGGCCAACGGCCGCCTCCAGATCGCCGAGAACGGGTACGAGAGCCCGACGCACTGGCGGGTGCTGGCCGAGTCCGCCCCGGTCGCGGACGACGAGGACGACCAGACCGTGGAGGACCCGCTCCCGGCGCGGGCCTACCTCGTCTCCAAGGAATCCGGCCAGATCGAGACCGTTGCCGAGACCGACCCGCGGCTGGGCTCCATGGCGCCCTACGGGCAGTTCCCGTCCGGCTGAAGCGGTCAGGGCACGTCTCGTCCCCGCGGTACCGCCGGTGGGAGGGTGGGGCGCTGCCCCGCCCGGGACCAGAGGGAGGAGTCGTCGTGGAGCCCGCCGCCGCACCACGAGGACTCGGCGCGGCCTTCGCCCAGATTCTGGATTCCGCCGAGAACGCCTCGCCGGTCGAGGCCGTCGAGGCGGTCACCCGCGAGCTGGGCGCGCTACTCGGTGCGTCCCGCGTCTCGCTCCTCATCGCCGACCTGTCCGGGCGCGCCCTGGTGCGTCTCGTAGACGGCGCCGGTGACGCCGACGGCACGACCGCCGCCGAGGTGCTGCCCTTCGACGGCGGCCCCGGCGAGGAGACCCTTCGGACGCAGACCGTGCGTGTCCTCGGTCCGGACGAGGCGCTGGCCGGCAGCCCGACCGGGTTGTGGACCGTGCTGGCGCCGGTGACCGAGCGCGGCGAAGCGTTGGGGCTGCTCGAGATGTCGCTGCCGGAGGAACCCGGCCCGGCGGTGCTGGCGGAGATCACCCGCACCGCGCACCTGCTCGGGTTCGTGGTGATCGCCAACCGCCGGCACACCGACCTGTTCGAGTGGGGCCAGCGCAGCACCCAGTTCACCCTGCCCGCCGAGATCCAGCGGCGGCTGCTCCCGGCCTCGTTCACCTGCGAGGCCGGGTCCTTCACGCTCTCGGCCTGGCTGGAACCCGCGGCGAGCGTCGGCGGCGACACCTTCGACTACAGCCTCGACCGCGAGGCGCTGCACCTGTCCCTGACGGACGCCATGGGGCACGGCGTCGCCAGCGCGTTGATCGCGACCTTGTGTGTCGGCAGTTTGCGCAACACCCGCCGCCAGGGTGCGACATTGACCGAGCAGGCCGCCGCCGCCAACCGCGCGCTGCTGGACCAGGGCGGGGCCGAGGAACCAATCTTCGCCACCGGCCTGCTGGGGCGGTTGGACCTGCACACCGGCGTGCTCTCCCTCGTCAACGCCGGGCACAACCTGCCCTATCTGCTGCGGGGTTCCGAGGTCACCTCCGTGGTGGTGTCGTCGAGCCTGCCGCTAGGACTTTTCGCCGATGCGGACTACGAAGTGACCGAACTCCAGCTCGAGGCGGGTGACCGCCTGGTGCTCGTCACCGACGGCATGCTCGAGCGCGACGCCGCGGGGATCGATATGAAGGCGGAGATCCGCAACAGCAGCCATCTGCATCCCCGGGAGACGACGCGGCGCCTCGCCGACAAGGTGCTGGAGCTCACCGGGTCGGCGCTACAGGACGACGCGACGATGCTCGTCCTCGACTGGCACGACCACCACGGCCGAGATCGCGACACCGTCGCGGGAGCCGGCCCAACGCCTCACGAGGGCTGACGCTCCCTCAGATCGCGGCCCACGTCACGCTGTCTCCGTGGGGGTGTGCCGACGCGAGTCGCGTGCTCGCCCCGCCCGGCCAGAGCTGCAGGTCCAGCGCGAAGAGCACCCCGGCTGCGGACTGGAGCAGCCGGGGCTCGAACGCCAGGCGCGCCACCGGGGCATCCTCCGAGGCCCGGGCCCCGAGCGCGGCGAAGGCCTCGTCGAGCGCGGCCTGCTCGGACTCCGGCAGGTACTGCGTCATCACGGAGTGCCAGATCACGGTGACCGCACCGGGTACCGGCTCCAGAGCGCTCACCGTCGCGGCGGCACCCTCCGTGGCCACGGCCACGGGCAACGCCGCGGCGAGAGCGAACGCCCCGTGCAGCCGCGCGATCCGCGCCGGCTGATCCGGCCAGACGTAGGACAGCAACCGCAGCCGGCCCTCCGCGGACCCGACGTCGATCGGATCCAGATCCGAGCCGGAGCGCGCCACGATCTCGATCGGCAGATCTGCCGGCGGCAGCGAACCCTGCCACGGGTCGGACAGCACCACCGGCGACGACGCGGGACCCACGCCGGCGCTGTCCCGCACGTCGATGCGCACCTGGTCCGGCCGCAGGTTGAGCCCGGCGCTGGCCCCGATCTCCACCAGCCGCACCGGCAGGTCAACACGCGAGCGCAGCACCAGCAGACCGCCGATCAGCAGCGCGCAGCGACCGACCTCGTTGGTCTGCGGCGGGGACCGAAGCCCGGCCCGGACCTCGTCGGACCGTGAGACCACGACGTCGCGGAACGCGACCCACGCGGCTCCGGGATCGAACGGCTCAGCCGCGTCCCCCGCCACGCTGGGGTAGAACCGCGCCAGGTCCGGCGCCTCCCCGGCCAGGGCGAATCGGTGCACGGTCCCGGCGATCCGCAGCGCGAGCGCGGCCGGCCCGGGGTCGAGCGTCCAGCCGCGCAGCAGCTCCGCCACCGGACCACCGGCCGCGTAGTCGTCCGCGGCGAAGGACAGCAGGGCCTCGTACATCGGCGAGCCGATGTCGCCGCAGGCGGCGGCCTGCCGGCGCAGGTGCGCCTCGAGGTCAGGACTCATGCGCGACGTCCGAGGAAGTGGTCGCTATTGCCGCCGCATCCTCGGACGTTGCGGGGAGAGGTCACGCGGCGGGCGGCTCGAACTTCGAGGTCCGCGAGAATCCGGCCGCGCGACCCTTGCCCGCGATCACGAGCGCCATCTTGCGCGAGGCCTCGTCGATCATCTCGTCGCCGAGCATCACCGCACCGCGGGCGCCGCCGGCCTCGGAGGTGTAGTAGTCGTACGCGTCGAGGATGAGCTCGGAGTGGTCGTAGTCCTCCTGCGAGGGCGAGTAGACCTCGTTCGCGGCGTCGACCTGACCGGGGTGCAGCACCCACTTGCCGTCGAAGCCCAGCGCGGCGCTGCGACCGGCGACCCGGCGGTAACCGTCGACGTCCTTGATCTGCAGGTACGGGCCGTCGATGGCCTGCTTGTCGTGCGCACGCGCCGCCATCAGGATCCGCATCAGGATGTAGTGGTACGCGTCGCCGACGTCGTAGCCCGGGGGCTGCTCGCCGACGACGAGGGACTTCATGTTGATCGACGCCATGAAGTCGGCCGGGCCGAAGATGATGGTCTCGACGCGGGGCGAGGCCGCCGCGATCGCGTCGACGTTGCACAGGCCCAGCGCGTTCTCGATCTGCGCCTCGATGCCGAGGCGGCCGACGGGCAGCCCGACAGTCTTCTCGATCTGCGTGAGCAGGAGGTCCAGCCAGATCACCTGCTCGGCGGTCTGCACCTTCGGCAGCATGATGCAGTCGAGGTTGTTGCCGGCACCCTCGACGACCTCGATGACGTCCCGGTAGGTCCACGAGGTCGTCAGGTCGTTGACCCGGACGGTGCGGACCTTGTTGCCCCAGTCGCCCTCGTTCAGGGCCTCAACGATGTTCGCGCGCGCCTCGGCCTTCGCGATGGGGGCCACCGAGTCCTCGAGGTCGAGGAACACCATGTCCGCGGGCAGGCCCTGCGCCTTGCCGAGCATCTTCGGGCTGCTGCCGGGAACGGCCAGGCAGGACCGGCGCGGGCGGAGCTTCGCGATTTCGGCCATGGGGCGCTGCACCTTCTTCTTCGGTCGCGTTCTGGGGGCTGCGGCAGCTTAACCGGCGCCTCCGCACCGCCCCTAATCGGTCGAACAGGGCGCGCCCGCCTAGTCCACGGGCAGGTTGGCCTGCCGCTCGTCCCGCGCCCGGCCTTCGGCCCGGACGACGACGTAGACCCCGGCGAGCAGCAGCAGCCCGGCGGGAACGGCCGTGCCGGGCGGCGCCTGGTCGAGGAAGATCGCCGCCAGGATCGCCGCCATCGGGACCTCGAGGAGGATGGCCGTCGACACCACCGTCGCGCCGACGCGGCCCACGACCCGGTTGAACATGGTGTGCCCCAGCAACTGCGCGGCCACCGTCAGCGCGACGATGCGCAGCCAGGTCTCGCCGTCGTAGCCGAACATCTGGATCCCCGCGGCCAGACAGACTCCCAACGTCGACACGGCAGCCACGCCGTAGCAGAGCGAGGTGTAGATCTCGGTCGAGACGGTGCGCCGCACCTCTTCCCCGACCGTTGTGTAGGCAGCCGCGAGCATCCCGCCGACGATCGCCAGCAGGTCCCCCCACAGCGCGCGGCCCGAGACCGCCACGTCGGCGCCGGTGAGCAGGAGGACCCCGGCGAGGGACAGCCCGATGCCGGTCCAGGTCAACCGGGAGACCGGGCGGCCCAGCAGCCGCGAACCCAGCGCCGCCCACACCGGCTGCGCGCACACCAGCGCCGTCGCCGACGCCACGGTGGTGTAGCTCAGGCTGGGGGTCCAGCAGAGGAAGTGCGCTCCCAGCAACAGGCCCGCCACGACGATCAACCGGATCTCACGCCGCGTCAGGTCCGCGAACTGCGCGCGCACCGACGGCCGGGCGACAGCGGCGCCACCCATGACGGCCGCTCCGAGCGCATTGCGCCAGAAGGCGATGGCGAGGGCGGGGGCGGTCAGCGCCGCGATCATCGGCCCCGAGGTGGACACCGCGACCATCGCGACACCCAGCACCGCGAGGTCGGCGCGGGCGAGGCGGCCGTCCATCCGGCGAATTATTCGTCGCCGGGACGGACGGAGCGAATCGAATACCCGGCGAACGCGCCCCGCTCGGCCGTTGCGCCGGGGATCCGCACGCCGTCGGCGATAGCCTGAGCTTCAGCATTCGTCCGCGCAATGCTCTTCATCGAGCACCCGCGCGCCGACCGGCGGGAGGCACGCATGTCCGGTGCCACCACGCGCGTATTCGTCTCCCGCCTCGCCGGGCTGGCCGTCTTCGACCCCAGCGGCGACCAGGTCGGCCGGGTGCGGGACGCCGTGGCCACGCTGCGGCCGTCCGGCGAGGTCACCCGGGTCATCGGGCTGATCGTCGACCTGGGCCCGCGGCGACCGATCTTCGTGCCGATGAGCCGGGTCACCTCGATGGACCGGGGCCAGGTGATCACCACCGGCGTGGTCAACCTCCGCCGGTTCGAGCAGCGTGGCGACGAGACCCTGGTGATCGCGGAGCTGCTGGACCGCAAGGTGCGCCTGATCGCCACCGGCGAAGAGGTCACGGTCATCGACATCGGGATGGAGTTCGTCCCCCGCAACCGGGACTGGGTCGTCTCGAAGGTCCACGTCCGCAAGGGCGGCGGCAAGCTGCGTCGGCGCGGGGAAACGATGACTGTCGCCTGGGACAACGTCGAAGGCCTCGCCGCGCGGGAGGAGGCCGCCCAGGGGGCGGCGAATCTGCTCGCCACCTTCGACAAGCTGCGCCCGGCCGACCTGGCCAACGTGCTGCACGACCTCTCCCCCAAGCGTCGCCACGAGGTCGCGTCCGCGCTCGACGTCGACCGCCTCGCCGACGTCCTGGAGGAGCTCTCCGAGGAGGACCAGGTCGAGATCGTCGGTCAGCTCGACGACGAGAAGGCCGCCGACGTCCTCGAGGCCATGCAGCCCGACGACGCGGCCGACCTGCTCGGCGACCTGCCCAGCCACGAGGCCGAAAAGCTGCTCAAGCTGATGGAGCCCACCGAGGCCGCCCCGGTCCGGCGGCTGCTCAACTACGCGGACCACAGCGCCGGCGGCCTGATGACCACCGAGGCCGTGATCCTGCCGCCGAACGCCACGGTTGCCGAGGCCCTCGCCGCGATCCGCAACCCCGACCTCACGCCGGCGATGGCCGCGCTGATCTACGTCTGCCGCTCCCCGCTGGACACACCGACCGGCAAGTTCCTCGGCGCCGTGCACTTCCAGCGGCTGCTCCGCACGCCGCCGGCGGCCATGGTTTCGACGGTCCTCGACTCGGAGCTGAAGACGCTGCGGCCCGACACCGTGCTCTCCGACGTCGCCAGCTACCTCGCCACCTACAACCTGGTTGCCGCCCCGGTGGTGGACGCCCAGCGGCGCCTGGTCGGCGTCATCAGCGTCGACGACGTGCTCGACCACCTCCTGCCCGACGACTGGCGCGAAGGCGAGTCCCCGGAGGACGTCGACGACCCGAACGACCCGGACGAGCGCGAGGGCTACAGCCCGGACGCCACCGGGGAGATTCAGGTGTACCGGCCGAGGTCGCGCGATGGCTGACTCCCGCGACCGCCTCGACCTGCCGCGCCAGCCCGGACGCCTCCCCAAGCGTCCGCAGTGGGACGCGGAGACCCTCGCCGCCCTGGCCGAGCGCTTCGCCCGCTTTCTCGGCACCTGGGGCTTCATCGGCTACATGAGCGCCTTCGTGCTCGGCTGGGTGCTGCTCAACACCGTGGCGCCCGAACCCCTGCGGGTGGACGAGTTCCCGTTCATCTTCCTGACCCTGCTGCTGTCGCTGCAGGCCTCCTACGCAGCGCCACTGATCCTGCTGGCGCAGAACCGCCAGACGGACCGGGACCGTGTCACCTACGAGCAGGACCGCACCCGGACCGAGCAGAACATCGCCGACACGGAGTACCTCACCCGCGAGATCGCCGCGATGCGCTCGGCCCTCGGCGAGGTCGCCACCCGCGACTTCCTGCGCTCCGAGCTGGGCCGGATGCTCGACGACCTGGAGGACCGGGACCGCCGGTCCCGCGCGGCCGAATAGGACCGGGCTAACACCTGGCGCGGACGTTCGTCGGTTGTCCTCGACATACGATGCCGCTATGGCAACTGCTCCGTCGGTCGAGGCTGTTCACGCCGCGCTGGCCACCGTCAACGACCCCGAGATCCACAAGCCGATCACGGAACTCGGCATGGTGGACTCCGTCGAGGTCTCCGCCGCCGGTGTGGTCTCGGTCACGGTCCTGCTCACGGTGTCCGGCTGCCCCCTGCGCGAGACCATCACCCGCGACGTCACCGGCGCCGTCAGCCGGGTGCCCGGGGTGACCGACGTCCAGCTGACGCTCGGGGTCATGAACGAGGAGCAGCGGGCGGGCCTGCAGACCAAGCTGCGCGGCGGGACGCCGGCCAAGGAGATCCCCTTCGCCCAGCCCAACTCGCTCACCCGGGTCTACGCCGTCGCCTCCGGCAAGGGTGGAGTCGGCAAGTCCTCGGTGACGGTGAACCTCGCCGCCGCGATGGCCGCCGACGGCCTCTCGGTGGGGGTGCTCGACGCCGACATCTACGGCCACTCGATCCCGCGCATGCTCGGCGCCGATGGCCGCCCCACCCAGGTCGAGAACATGATCATGCCGCCGTCCGCGAACGGCGTGAAGGTGATCTCGATCGGCATGTTCATCGAGGGCAACACCCCCGTCGTCTGGCGCGGGCCGATGCTGCACCGCGCCCTGCAGCAGTTCCTCGCGGACGTCTACTGGGGCGATCTCGACGTGCTCCTGATGGACCTGCCGCCCGGGACCGGCGACGTCGCGATCTCCGTCGCGCAACTCGTGCCGACGGCCGAGATCCTGGTCGTGACGACCCCGCAGCAGGCTGCGGCCGAGGTCGCCGAGCGGGCCGGCTCGATCGCCACCCAGACCCACCAGCACATCGTCGGCGTGGTGGAGAACATGTCCTACCTGCCGTGCCCGCACTGCACCCCGGAAGGCCGCGAACACCGCCTGGAGATCTTCGGCAACGGCGGCGGGGCGCGGGTCGCGGAGGGACTCGGCCGGCTGCTCGGCTCCCCGATCCCGCTGCTGGGTGAGATCCCGCTCGACCCCCGCCTGCGCGAGGGCGGCGACGACGGCAAGCCGCTGGTCATCTCCGACCCGACCGCGCCCGCCTCGCAGGTGCTTCAGGGCATCGCGAACAAGCTCGGGTCCCGCTCCCGCGGCCTCGCCGGCCGCTCGCTGGGGCTGACCCCGGTCGGTCGCTAGCGGCTACCGCTCACGTCGCGTCGAGGTCGACCGGCGGCAGTTCGTTCTCGGCCAGCGTCCGGGCCGGCGGCGCGGCCGCCTGCTTTGCGGCGCCGTTGGTGGCCGCGGCGTTGACCGCCTTGGCGGCGTCGGCACCCCGACGGCCGACGGCCGACGTGCTGGACGCCTCGTCCGCGCTCGGCTCGACCCGCGGCGGCGCGGCGAACTGCATCGGGTTGCGCAGGTCGCGGAACTGCTCGACGTCCTTGCGGATGTCGACGGTGTTCTTGAGCTCCTCGAACGGGTCGTCCGGGCCGAGGGCCTTCTTCATCATTCCGCGAGGGGTGAGGTCGGAGACCTTCACGTCGGCGAATTCCGGCCCGAGCTCACGCGTCAGCTCGTCCTTGGCGCCGTTCACGTAGCCGCGGACCTGCTTCATCATCCGGCCGGCGTCGGCCGCGAACTTGGGCAGCTTGTCCGGACCGAAGATGATCACGGCGATGATGGCGAGGGTCAGGAACTCCCAGCCGCTGATGTCCAACACGGAATTTCTCTCCCTGCAACCGCCCGGCCGGGGGACGCCGGAGCTTGTTCAGAGTAGACGGCGGTGCGGCTTTCGTCAGGGGCGCCCGCTTTCGGGGCCGCTCAACGGGCCGATGGAGCGGTCAGCGGGCGTGGACGTGGCCGTAAAAGACCGTGACCTCAGCCGGTCCCTCGAGCGACGGCGCCGCCGTGGGCGCACCGCCGAACACGCTCCCGGCGTCCGGCCTCGGCTGCTGACCCCCCACGACCCGGGCGAACGCGCCGTCGCCCTCGGTGGGCGGCAGGTTGCCGGCGTTCTGGGCGTGCGCGGAGGCGAGCGTCACGGCCGCAATGCCCAGCGCGCCCGCCGCAAGCAGGGAACGCCGGGCCCGCGAGCCGCGGGTGGCGTACGGGATGGCGGGCTCGGCCACGCCCAGGAAGGCGATCCGCACCGGCCTGCCGACCGACACCGCCCGGGGAGCCGGCTCCGCACCGAGCGGGCGGCGGCGCGGCGGCACCGGCTCCCCGGGCGCCGCGAGTTCCAGCAGCGCACCCATCAGGTTCGCGGAGGGGTCGGGCGCGCTCAGCGCCGTCAACCCGGTCTTGGTCCGGGACTCCGCCTCCACCGCGGCCCGGCACGCGCTGCACAGGTGCAGGTGCGCCGAGATCAGCTCGCGCGTCACGCACGGCAGTTCGCCGTCGACGTACGCGGCGAGGCGATCCCCGAGGTGGTGGTTCACGTCGCGACCTCGAGCTCGGCACGGGACGGCGGGATCAGCGGAGCATCTGGGTCCTTGCGGGCGGAGCGGTGCTCCAGGGCCGCGCGCAGCTGCGCCCGGCCACGGTGGATCCGGCTGCGGACGGTGCCCAGCTTGATACCGAGGGTGGCCGCGATCTCTTCGTAGGACAGGCCCTCGATGTCGCACAGGACAACCGCGGCACGAAACTCCGGCGGCAGCTGGTCGAGCGCGTACTGGACGTCGGAATCGAAACCGCGGTCGTCGAGCAGCTGCTGCGGCGAGGGCTCCCGGCCGGGCAGACGCTCGTGGGCGTCGTCGGCCAGGCCCTCGAAGCGGATCCGCTGCCGGCGCCGGACCATGTCGAGGAAGAGGTTGGTGGTGATGCGGTGCAGCCAGCCCTCGAACGTCCCGGGCTGGTAGGTCGACAGCGACCGGAACACCCGGACGAAGACCTCCTGGGTGAGGTCCTCCGCGTCGTGCTGGTTCCCGGCCAAGCGGTAGGCCAGGCGGTAGACCCGCGCGGAGTGGGTCCGGACGATCTCCTCCCAGCTCGGCGGCACCCAGTCCGTGGGGGCCGCTGCCAGCGGGGAGTCGGGCGAGGAGACGACCTCACCGAGAAGCTGGTCGCCGTGCGCGGCCGGCCGCGCTGTGTCCACGGAATCTCCTTCTACGGGCTCGGAAGCCACCCTAGGTGCCCCTCCCATGAGCGGGCTGTGAGCGCGGATCGGACCCGTTTCGCGACCAACGCGCGCGCCCCCGATATTCGTTCCCAGCTGGGCATTAGGCTGCTCCGGACGAGCGAGGCCCAGGAACTGAGGACAACCATGTCGGGCATGTCGGGCATCGGAACCGAGCAGATCGACGCGCAGGCAGCCGCCGCGATGGCGGACTCCTACCTCGCCGAGGACGAGATCCTCACCGCGGCGCGCAACCGCGCCGCCGAGCACGGCCTGACCGTTCCACCGCCGAGCGTCGGCGCCGCCCTCCGGTTCCTCTCCGCCCTGCTCGACGCCCGGTCGGTCGTCGAGGTCGGCACCGGGACCGGCGTCACCGGGATCTGGCTGCTGCGCGGGATGCGACCGGACGGCGTGCTGACCTCCGTCGACCCGGACCCCGACTACCAGCGGATGGCGCGCTCGGCCTACACCGAGGCCGGGGTCCCGGCGAACCGGGCCCGGCTGATCGCCGGCCGTCCGATCGAGGTCCTCCCCCGGCTCACCGACGGCGGCTACGACCTCATGTCCGTCTGCTCCGACCCGCTGGAGTACACCGACTACCTCCGCGAGGCCCCCCGGCTCCTGCGCGACGGCGGCGTCGTGGTCTTCGGCGACCCCACCGGCCGCGCCGCGGGCCCGATGCGGGACCTCGGGACGGAACTGCTGGCCAGCGAGGACTTCGCGGCCGTCCTGCTCCCGATCGGCACGGGCCTTCTCGCCGCCACCAAACGCCCGCTGCGGTAGCGCGACGTTCGGCGGCGCGCTAGTTGGGGCGCCGTTTCGTGGGGTAGGCCTCGAGCCAGCGGAGCAGGAGCCGGACGCCGTAGCCGGTGCCGCCCTTGGTGTTCTCGTGCTCGTCGGAGTCGATCTTTCCGGGGCCGGCCATGTCGATGTGGGCCCAGGACCGGGCCCCGACGAACTCCCGGAGGAACAACGCGGCGGTGATGGCCCCGCCCTGGACCTTGCGGTTCGCCGCGTGGGGCACGTGCGCGAGGTCGGCGACCGGAGAATCCAGCGCGGGGCGGTACTCGTCGATCAGCGGCAGACGCCAGAGGCGGTCGCCACCGGCCTCGGCGGCGTCGGTCAGGGCCTGGGCGAGCCGGTCGTCCGGGCTGAACAGCGCGGCCATCCGGCGGCTCAGCGCCAGGGTCGCGGCGCCGGTCAGGGTCGCCAGGTCGACGATCACATCCGGGTCGAGGTTCGCATCGGCGTAGGCGAGCGCGTCGGCGAGGACAAGGCGGCCCTCGGCGTCGGTGTTGAGTACCTCGACGGTCGTCCCGCCGTAGTGCGTGATGACATCACCGGGACGGAAGGCCGAGCCCGACGGCAGGTTCTCCGCCGCGGCGACCAGGCCGGTGACCCGCACCGGCACGCCCAGCGCCTTCAACGCGGACATCGCGCCGATCACCGCGGCACCACCGGCCATGTCGGCCTTCATCGCCACCATGCCCTCGGTGGGCTTGAGCGAGAGGCCGCCGGAGTCGAAGGTGATGCCCTTGCCGACGAGGACGACGTGCGGCTCGCTCCCGGTGGCGCCGTCGGGGGTGTACCCGAGTCGGATCAGCCGCGGCTCACGGGCCGAGCCCTGGCCGACCGCGAGGATGCCGCCGAAGCCGCCGGCGCGCAGGTCGGCGGGCTCCCAGATCTCGACCTCGAGGCCGGCCCGGCCGGCCAGTTTCCTGGCCTGGGCCGCCAGCCAGGCGGGGGTCTTCTCCGCCGACGGGGTGTTGGCGAGGTCGCGGGCCAGGCAGACGGCGTCCGCGGTGACCGCGCCGCGCACCGAAGCCGGCCCCGCGGACTCGGCGCGCCGCCCGGCGTCGACGTGCAGATCGATGGCGGAAACGTGTTCCTGCTTCGGCTCGCCGCTGCGGATCCCGAACGAGTACGACCCCAGCAGCAGGCCTTCGGTGAACGCGCGGACGCCGTCCGGACCCGATTTGGCGGCGACGGTGGTCGCGAGCAGAGCCCGGGTCCGGACCCGGCGGGCCAGGGCCGCCCCCGCCCGGCGCAGGGCCGTCGGGCTGCCGTCCCCGGTCCCGACCAGCAGGATCTGCTCGGCCGACCCGGCGTCGATCAGGGGAATGGCGAGGATCTCCGCCGCGTCACCCTTGGCCTTCTCGCGGCGCGCGTAGGCGAGCAGGTCCAGGCCCAGCGCCTTGCCGGCCGCGGTGAGCCCGGGGCCGGCGACGGGGCCGTCCCCACCCGGGGAGAAGGGCACGGCCAGAACGTCGGCACGCCCCTTGACCAGGGGTTTTCCGACGACGACATGCACGGCCGGACGGGCCATGGTTCTCCTTCGGCCGGCAGGCGGATTGCCCGGAATTGGGCTAGGAAACGACGCCCTTGAGGGCCTCGCCGAGGGCGCCGGCCTCATCCGCGGAGAGCTCGACGACCAACCGGCCGCCTCCCTCCAACGGGACACGCATGACGATGCCGCGGCCCTCCTTGGTGACCTCCAACGGGCCGTCACCGGTCCGTGGCTTCATGGCCGCCATCTTCGCTCCTCAGTGTTTGCATCGAAGTCGCCAGCCGACCGGGACGGGCCCCGTCGGCGATGTGACGCCGCGTTCGTTGATCTCCATTATCTCTGATGCCGGGACCGGACGGACGCGCTCACCCCCCTCGGCGCGCCCTGAACCCTCTTCGGGACCCCGGCCGTGGCTCTAGGCTCGGCCTGTCGTCAGCGTGAAGGAGTGCCCCGGATGTCCGAGCCGGTCCTGGTCGAGAACCTCGACGGCGTCGCCACGGTGACCCTCAACCGGCCGGAGAGCTTCAACTCGCTGAATCTGCTGGCGAAGCTCCTCCTGCTGGATGCCCTGCGCTCGATCGCCGAGGACCCCGAGGTTCGGGCCGTGGTACTCACCGGGGCCGGGCGTGGCTTCTGCGTCGGGCAGGACCTGGCCGAGATTCAGCCGGACAAGCCCGCGAAGGAGCGTTTCACCACCGTCGCCGAGCACTACACGCCGCTGGCGCGGCTCCTCGCCGAGATGCACAAGCCGGTGATCGCGGCGATCAACGGCCCCGCCGCGGGGGCCGGCCTGTCCCTGGCGTGTGCCGCCGACTTCCGGATCGCCTCGGAGAAGGCGTCGTTCACCACCGCGTTCACCGGCATCGCGCTCAGCCCGGACACCGGCATGTCCTGGCACCTGCCCCGGCTGGTCGGGACGAACAAGGCCGTCGAGCTGCTCCTGCTCAGCCCCACCCTTCGGCCCGACGAGGCGCTGGAGATCGGACTCATCACCCAGGTGGTGGCCCACGACGATCTGCTCCCCACGGCGCAGGAGCTGGCGGCACGTCTGGCCGCGGGACCGACACTGGCCTACGGCATGGTCCGGCAGGCGCTGCGCTTCGCGCACGACCACGACCTGGCCGAGACACTGGCCAAGGAGCATGAGCTGATCGAACAGGCCGGCGACTCTGCGGACCACCTGGCTGCGGTTGACGCGTTCCTGAACAAGCGCAAGCCGGAGTTCTCCGGTCGCTAACTCTCCCGATAGTGGAGTTGGACACCGGTCGCGACGCGAGAACCCGTGCTGGGCTGCACTATCGGTGTAGTTGATGCGCCCTGACAGACCGTCAGTTCAGGGCGCGGTCTGACAGGCCGCCAGGTGGTCGTCGACCATGCCGGTCGCCTGCATCAACGCGTACGCGGTGGTGGGGCCGACGAAGGCGAACCCCTGCTTCTTGAGGGTCTTCGCCATTGCCGTCGATTCCGGCGTCACGGCCGGCACGTCGGCCAGGGTCTTCGGGCGCTTGCGCCGCGGCGGTGCGAACGACCACAGCAGTTCGTCCAGGCCGCCGGTCCCGAGCTCGGCAGCCGCGCGCGCGTTCTGCAGTGCGGCCAGGACCTTCGCGCGGTTGCGTACGATGCCCGGGTCGGCGAGCAGGCGGTCGACGTCGGCGTCGGAAAACCCGGCCACGGCGGGGATCGAGAAGCCGGCGAACGCGGCGCGGAAGTTCTCGCGCTTGCGCAGGATCGTCAGCCACGACAGTCCGGACTGGAAGGCTTCGAGTGTCAGCCGTTCATAGAGCCGGTCGTCTCCCCGGACCGTCCGGCCCCACTCGGTGTCGTGATACGCGACGTAGTCCGAGGTGGACAGCCCCCACGGGCAGCGCTTGCGTCCGTCCGGACCGGCGACCGCGCCGCTCACGCCCCGGCCTCAGCGCGGACCGCGTAGCGCGCGAAACGTCGCAGGGCCAGCCCGATCACGGCGCGGGTGCCGACGGCCAGGAACGGCGTGAGCAGGCGCCCGGGCGCACCGAAGGGCGGCACGAGCGCCTCGCACCAGACCACGCGGCTGCGGCGCTCCCCCAGCGGCTGCACCTCGAACCAGGCGGTGCCCTTCAGCAACCGGCCGGTCTTGAGCACGTCGAGACGGCGCGGCGGGTCCCAGGCGGTGATCGTCATGCGGTCCGCGATGGCCAGCGGGCGGAACCCGGTCCAGCCGATGAACTGCGCACCCACGTCGTGCGCCGCGCCGCCGCCGACGACCTCCACCTTCGTCAACGGCATCCACTTCGCGTGGGACGGCCAGTCGACCAGCCCGGCCCAGACCCGCTCGGCGGGGAGGTCGATGTCAACACTCAACTCGATCGGGCGCACGGGTCAGTTCTCCTGGAACGGTTCATCGTCGTTGCCGGGGCGGCCGGTGCGCACCCCGAGGTCGTTCTCCAGCGCCGCAATGCGCGCGTCCCGGGCCGCGATCTCCCCACTGATGCGATCGAGCAGCGCGTCCACGGCGTCCATCCGGTAGCCGCGCAGCACGACGGGAAAGCGCACCTCGCCGAGGTCCTCGGCGGTGACCGGACCCGCGTGCTCGGGAATCGGGGGCGGGTCGCCGGCGGGAGTGCCCAGCGTGCCGCCGGCCCCGGCCGCGACCGCTGCCGTGGCGAAGACGACCAACGCGACCACCACGACCATCAGCCAGAACACGGCGCCTCCTCTGTCCGTCCCGATCGTGCCACGGAGCCCCGACAGCCCTTCCGAGCAGGAGTTCGCACGTGACCGCGTTCCGGCTGGGCCGGCATTCCTTCGCCCCCGACGAGCTGGCCGTCATGGCGATCGTGAACCGGACTCCGGACTCCTTCTTCGACCAGGGCTCCACCTTCGCCGACGAGCCGGCGATGGCTGCGGTCGGCCTTGCCGTGGAGTCCGGCGCCCGCATCGTCGACATCGGCGGGGTGAAGGCCGGGCCGGGCGACGAGGTGGACACGCGCGAGGAACTGCGCCGGGTGGTGCCCTTCATCGCCGCCGTCCGGGAGCGGTGGCCCGGGGTCGTGATCAGCGTCGACACCTGGCGTGCCGAGGTCGGCGCCGCAGCCTGCGAGGCCGGTGCCGACCTCCTCAACGACGCCTGGGGCGGGGTCGATCCGGATCTGGCCGCGGTGGCCGCGCAGTACGACGTCGGCATCGTGTGCACCCACGCCGGCGGCGCCGAGCCGCGGACCCGGCCGCACCGGGTCGCCTACCCCGACGTGATGGCCGACGTCCTCGAGCGCACCCTCGCGCTCGCCGAGCGGGCCGTCGAGCTCGGGGTGGCCCGGGAGTCCGTGCTGATCGACCCGGGCCACGACTTCGGCAAGAACACCCGGCACTCGCTGGAGGTGACCCGCCGGCTGCCGGAGATGACCGCGACGGGCTGGCCCGTGCTCGTGTCCCTGTCCCGCAAGGACTTCGTCGGCGAGACCCTCGATCTGCCACCGAATGAGCGTCTGAACGGAACCCTCGCCACGACCGCCGTCAGCGCCTGGCTCGGGGCCCGGGTCTTCCGCGCCCACGACGCCGCCGCCACCCGGCAGGTTCTGGACATGACCGCGACGCTGCTCGGAACCCGGCCTCCCGCCGTCGCCCGACGCGGGCTGGCCTGAGGGCTGGTCAGACCCCGTAGGTGCGGCCGAGGAACATGCCGATGGCGGCCAACTGGGCCGCCGCCTCCACGTCGGCCGGCGGCGCGCCGAGCACGCTGTAGGACCGGCGCACCTGCTCAGTGGCGGCCACCACCGCGAGCGCAATGCGGCGGGCCTGGTCCTGGTCGAGTCCGTCAAAGGACAGCGAGATCGCCGCGACCTGGCTGGTCAGCACCGCGCGGTCCTCGACCTCCTGCGCGATCTGCGCCGCGCTGGCGGTGACCTCGGCCAGGACGGAGTTGCGGATCGGCAGCCGGGCGCCGCGAACGACGACTTCCCCCACCGGGAACCTCCCCTGCCTCGGTCGTGCCCGGAATCACCGTATGCGGTGCTGGTGGGCGCGGACGGGACACCGGTCAGACCAGGCCCGCTTCGTGGACGACAAGCGCGGCCGACATCATCGGCGTCCCGCGGTCGCGGGCCGGCCCTGCTCGGCGACCCGCAGCTGGTGATCCTCGACGAGCTGCTCAGCGCTCCGGGTCTGATCGTGCGGGCCCTCGACCCGGCCGGCCTGGCCTGGACCCCGATCTTCGCCACCCTTGCCCTGGAGGTGGCGCTGCCCCTCTGCGCCGGAGCGATCCGCACCATCCGCCGCGAGGTGAAGTAGCGGACTAGCCGATGACCTCGGGGTAGTCGGGGGCGGCGAGGAAGAGAGCGAAGACGGCGGGGCGTTGCTGGACGAGTTCCAGGCGCGCCCCGTCGGCGCGTGCCAGGTCGCGGGCCAGGGCGAGGCCCCGGCCGCTGCTCTCGCCGCCGGAGACGCCGGCCTCGAAGATCCGGTGCCCGAGGGCGTCGTTGACGCCGTTGCCCTCGTCGGTGACCTCGAGGACGACGGAGCCACCCACGGTGCGGGTCCGGATCGTGACGGTGCCGCCGCCGTGGTGCAGCGCATTCTCCACCAGCGTGGCCAGGATCTGGGACACGCTCGCGGGGTTGGCCCGTGCGGTCAGGTTCGGCACCCCGACCAACTGCAGCCCGCGGTTGGCCTTGCTGAACGCCACGCTCCACTCGTCGAGCTGCTGCGACACGATCTTGTCGATGTCGATGGAGTCCGCGGCCACCGCCGTCGGCGTCCGGTTCTGGGCCAGGAGCTGCTCGACGACCTCCGTGAGCCGCTCCACCTGCGACAGCGCGACGGTGGCCTCATCGCGCATCGCGTCCATGTCGTCGGACATGGTGATCTCCTCCAGCCGCATGGACAGCGCGGTGAGCGGCGTCCGGAGCTGGTGGGAGGCGTTGGCGGCGAACTGACGCTCGGCGGCGAGGATGCGGGAGATCCGCTCGGCGCGACGCTCCAGCACGTCGGCGACGCGGTCCACCTCGGGCAGGCCGTAACTGCGCCGATGGCGACGCCGGCGCGGATCGCCGGAGCCGAACCGCTCGGCCGCCTCGGCCAGGTCGACCAGGGGCCGGGCGAGGCTGCGGGCCTGCAGGGCGGCCAGCGCTCCGGCCGTCGCGACCGCGAAGAACGCCTCGACGAGGATCAGCAGCCACGCCTTGCGGACCTGCCGGGTCACCCGGGCCCGGGACTCCAGCACGGTGACCTGCTCGCCGTGCTGCCCGGTCATCACGACCCGCAGCGGGTTGCTCTCCGCCGGGGCCGGTCCGCCGAGCGGGAAGTTCTGACCCCCCGGCAGCACGACGGTGGCGTTGCGGTCGCCGGAGACCAGCCGCTGCAGCGCGGAGGCGTCGACCTGCTCGCCGAGCTCGATCCGCACCTCGACGGTGTTCAGCAGCCGCTGCGCTTCGGCCCGGAGGCTGTCGTTCGCGCTGCTCTCGATCCCGTTGCGCATCGCGACGCCCAGCGGAACACCGAGCAGGAAGACGACGACGATGACGACGGACAGGGTTGAGAGGACGAGGCGCCTACCCATACCGACGGGGGGCTCCGCCCCCCGTCACCCCCCCGAAAATCGCCCTACTGCGACGGGGGGCTCCGCCCCCCGTCACCCCCCCGAAAATCGCCCTACTGCGACGGGGGGCTCCGCCCCCCGTCACCCCCCCGAAAGACACTTCGCCGCATGGCGGAGTGAGGAGCCGTCGGGGACTACCGAGGCGGCCTTCGGCCACCTCGGTTACTCGCGCTCGAAGCGGAACCCGACGCCGCGCACCGTGGTGATGAACCGCGGGTTCGTAGCGTCGTCGCCGAGCTTCTTGCGCAGCCAGGAGATGTGCATGTCGAGCGTCTTGGTCGAGGTCCACCAGGTGGTGTCCCAGACCTCGCGCATCAGCTGGTCGCGGGTGACGACCCGGCCGGCGTCACGGATGAGCACGCGGAGCAGGTCGAACTCCTTGGCCGTCAGCTGGAGTTCGGAGTCACCCATCCAGGCGCGGTGGGACTCGATGTCGATCCGCACGCCGCGAATGCCGTGGCCGACCTCGGGCGCGCCGCGGCGCAGCAGCGCCCGGACGCGCGCCAGCAGCTCAGCCAGCCGGAACGGCTTGGTGACGTAGTCGTCCGCGCCGGCGTCCAGGCCGACGACGGTGTCGACCTCGTCGGCTCGGGCGGTGAGCACCAGGACGGGGATCACCTGTCCGTCGCCACGCAGGCGGCGGCACACCTCAAGGCCATCGAGTCCGGGCAGCCCGATGTCGAGGACAACGAGATCGATCCCGCCCTGGCGAGCACGTTCCAGGGCCTGTACTCCGTCGGCCCGGACCTCGACCGCATAGCCCTCGCGTCGCAGCGCCCGGGCCAATGGTTCGGAGATGGCGACGTCATCCTCGGCGAGCAACAGACGGGTCATGCCCGAATGGTAAAGCGCAAAGTGCCTCGGAAACCGGCAACACAGCGACCAGGGCATTTCGTGGCGTTTTGTGGTGCGCCTCCCCCGGACCCTCCCAAACGGCGGTCAAGGGCACGAAGCGGCTGTGCAAGCGGGCGTCAGGACCCGGCTGGAAACTGCTGGGGCGGGAATGGCTGCTGGGACACCGGATGCGATCCGGCCGAGGACAACCCGGGTGGACGCATGGACGGCGACGTCGAGTTCGCGACCGCCGCCGACACCACCTTCTGGACCTCGGCGAGCATCGGGGTGTTCTCGATGACGAGATCGCCGTGCTGGCCCGCGGTGGAGATCGTCAACCGCCCGCTGCGGAACATCCGCTGGAGCAGCGTCCGGCTCGCCGAGGACCCGATCACCCGGGCCAGGGGGACGTCGAGGCCCTTCCGGGAGAGCACCCCGTGGCGCACGATCAGCCGCCGGGTGGTCAGCACCCAGCTGTGGCCGTACCAGCTGAAGAACGGCCAGACCGACCAGCGCAGGAGAATCGCGCCCGCGGTCGCCGCGATGATCAGCCGCAGCGTGGTCCGGGCGCCGGTGTCCGGCACGGTCCCGGCGAGGAACGTCCCGATGCCGGTGGTCAGGACGAGGATCAGCGCCGGCCAGACGAGCGTGAACCAGTGCTCACGCAGCTCGAAGACGAGTCCTTCGCCCTCCAGCAGCGGGATCCGTTCCCGCCGGCGGGCCATCAGCCCATCCGGACATGGGTGACGTCGCCCGCGGCCACCCGGTGCGGCCCGGTCGCGGTCGCCAGCACCAGGCACCCGTCCGGGTCGATGCCCTCGCCGCGCCCGGAGAGCACCTCGCCGCCGGGCAACTCGGCCCGGACGTCGGCGCCGAGGGTCGCGCACGCCGTGCGGTAGGCCTCGGCCAGTCCGGAGGCCTCGGCGTCGCCCGCGGCCGCGTGCCAGGCCTCGAACCGGACGCCGAGCGCGGCGAGCACCACGCCCAGCAGGGTCGGGCGGTGCAGGTCGTCGCCGCCGGCGCGGGCGAGCGAGGACGCCCCACCGATGTCCGGCGCCCCGGTGACGTTCAGGCCGATCCCGATCACGGCCATCGGGCCGGACGGGGCGTCGATCCGCTCCACCAGGATTCCGGCGACCTTGCCCCCGTCGGCGTCCCAGACGTCGTTCGGCCACTTCAGCCGGAGGCCGCGGACCGCGTCGACCACGGCCACGCCGGCCAGCAGGGGCAGCCACGCCCACCGGTCAGCGGGCACCCGCTCGGGCCGGACCAGGACCGAGAAGGTCAGGGCCTCCCCGGGCGCCGCGCTCCAGGTGCGGTCCAGGCGTCCCCGGCCGGCGGTCTGGTGCTCGGCGACCACCACGTAGCCAGGGCCGGCTCGGCCGCCGGTCGCCGCCGCGCGCACGTCGGCGTTGGTCGAGCCCGTCTCGGCGACGAGCGCGAGTTCCCACGGCCCGGGTGGGAGGGCCGCGCGCAGCTGATCTTCATCCAGTGGCTGGCTCACGGCCCAAGACTAGGACTGTTCGGGGGGCCAAATAAGGTGACGCGCATGGCTGCTGAACCCGCACTCGAACACGATCTCCCGCCGTCGCCGCCGGACGACCACACGTCCAAGCTCGACATCCACACCACGGCCGGCAAGCTCGCCGACCTCGCGATGCGGACGGACGAGGCGATTCACGCCGCGTCCGCGCGTGCGGTGGAGAAGCAGCACGCCAAGGGCAAGATGACGGCCCGGGAGCGGATCGAGGCGCTCCTCGACGACGGTTCCTTCGTCGAGATGGACGAGTTCGCCCGGCACCGCTCCACCGCGTTCGGACTGGAGAAGAACCGGCCGTACGGCGACGGCGTCGTGACCGGCTACGGCACCATCGACGGCCGCCAGGTCTGCGTCTTCAGCCAGGACTTCGCCATCTTCGGCGGTTCGCTGGGCGAGGTCTACGGCGAGAAGATCGTCAAGATCATGGACCTGGCGATCAAGACCGGCTGCCCGATCATCGGCATCAACGAAGGTGCCGGGGCCCGCATCCAGGAGGGCGTGGTCTCGCTCGGCCTGTACGGCGAGATCTTCAAGCGCAACGCGCACGCCTCCGGCGTGGTCCCGCAGATCTCGCTGATCATGGGCACCTGCGCCGGCGGGCACGTCTACTCCCCCGCGCTGACGGACTTCGTCGTGATGGTCGACCAGACCTCGCACATGTTCATCACCGGCCCGGAGGTCATCAAGTCCGTCACCGGTGAGGAGGTCGGTTTCGAGGAGCTGGGCGGCGCCCGCACCCACAACACCAAGAGCGGCAACGCCCACTACATGGGCACCGACGAGGCCGACGCGCTCGAGTACGTCAAGGCGGTGCTGTCCTACCTGCCGAGCAACAACCTCTCGGATCCGCCGATCTTCGGCGACGAGGCGGGCCTCGAGGTGAACGACGAGGACCTCGCGCTGGACACGATCATCCCGGACTCCTCGAACACCCCGTACGACATGCACACCGTCATCGAGAACGTCCTCGACGACGGCGAGTTCCTCGAGGTGCAGGCCCTCTACGCGCCCAACATCATCGTCGGCTTCGGCCGGGTGGACGGGCACAGCGTCGGCGTGGTCGCGAACCAGCCGATGCAGTTCGCGGGCTGCCTCGACATCAACGCCTCGGAGAAGGCGGCGCGGTTCGTCCGGACCTGCGACGCGTTCAACGTCCCGATCCTCACCTTCGTCGACGTCCCCGGCTTCCTGCCCGGCACCAACCAGGAATGGGACGGCATCATCCGCCGCGGCGCGAAGCTGATCTACGCCTACGTCGAGGCGACGGTCCCCAAGGTCACGGTCATCACCCGCAAGGCCTACGGCGGCGCGTACGACGTCATGGGGTCCAAGCACCTCGGCGCCGACCTGAACTTCGCCTGGCCGACCGCGCAGATCGCGGTGATGGGCGCCCAGGGCGCGGTGAACATCCTGTACCGCAAGGAACTGGCCGGTGCCGACGACGCGGAGGCCCGCCGCAAGGAACTCGTCACCGAGTACGAGGACACCCTGGCCAACCCCTACATCGCGGCGAGCCGCGGCTACGTCGACGGGGTGATCCAGCCGTCGGAGACCCGCGTCCAGGTGGTCAAGGCACTGCGTGCGCTACGCAGCAAGCGCGAGACCCGACCCCCGAAGAAGCACGGGAACATCCCGCTGTGAGCCCCGCCTCCCACGAGCCCGACGACGCGGCGCCCCCGGCGCGGCCCTTGCTTCGCGTCGTCCGCGGCCAGCCGGACGACGCCGAGCTCGCCGCGTTGATCGCGGTGGTCTCCGCCCGTGCGGCAGCCCCCGCCGCGGAGCCGGATCCGACCCCGAACGCCTGGACCGACCGCACGCGCCTGGTCCGCCACCCCCTCCCCCACGGCCCGGGCGCCTGGCGCGCCTCCGCCTGGCGGAACTGATGCAACGTCAGCGAGACCGCGCGCTGTAGCGCCCGATTCCCCTGACGTAAGGAAGGATCTCCATGGCGCACCGGCCCGACGCCATCGCCTTCGACGTCGTCGAGACCCTGATGGCGCTGGAGCCTCTGGGTGAGCGGTTCGAGCAGGTCGGATTGCCCGCGCACGCCGTGCGCGAGTGGTTCCCGCGGATCCTGCTCTACGGCATCGGCATGGACGCCATTGGCAGCTACGCCCCGTTTCCGCAGGCAGCGGCCGCCGCCCTGCGCACCGTGGCGCGGAACCGACTGACCGAGGAGCAGGTCTCGTACGTGATCGCCGGGATGCGCGAACTGCCCGCCCATCCCGACATCGAGCCCGGGATGAAGATCCTGCGCAAGGGCGGCATCCGCCTCAGCTGCCTGACCAACGGCGCCCCCGAGGTGACCCAGGGGTTCCTCGACCGGGCCGGCCTCGCCGGCTACGTCGAGGCCGTCATGACGACGTCGGAACTGCAGTGCTGGAAGCCGCCGGCGAAGGTCTACCACCACGCCGCCACCACCCTCGGCCTGCCGCCCGAGCGCGTCATGCTGATCGCCTGTCACGCCTGGGACTGCAACGGGGCGAAACGCGCGGGCCTGATGGCCGGGTTCGTCGCGCGCGCCGAGGGCGCCTACGACGACACGTTCTTCGCGCCGGCCGACGTGGTGGGCGAGACCCTCGTCGAGGTCGCCGAGCAACTCGTAGCCCTTCCGGCCCGCCCCTGACCTGGTTGCGAGCTGCTTCCTGACAGCACGTCAGAAAGCAGTGGCAGCGGAGCCGAATGAGGTTGTCCTCGAACACGTGTTCGAGTTGGGGTTACTCCGCCGACCGGTGCCGTTGCGCTGACCCGATCTGACCTACGCTCAGACACATGGGGGACCAGGCCGACGATCGTCGCGTGCCGCCCCGGCGCAGCCCCACGGACTGGGGAGCTGACGGTGAGCGATTCCTCGCCGACGTCCTCGCCCGGCTCGGCCGGATGGGGCCGCTCACCCTGGAGCGCCAGGCCCTGCGCGTCCGCAGCTACGAGATGCGCCACCTGCTGGTGGCCCGCGCGACCGGGGGCGCGCTCGGCTACGACGCGCTGGCCGCCCACCTGCGCGGGCAGCAGGTCGGCTCGAGGGAACGCGCGACCGGCCTGCCCCACCTGGTCCCGGACTGGACCTACTCCCTCGCTCGCGTGATCGGCCTCCAGCGACTGGAGCCCGACGACGAGCTGGTGGCGGCCCGACTGCTGGCGGCTCTCTGGCAGCAGGCGGGCGTGACCGCCTTCGACGGGGACTCCCAGTACTACTTCGCGCAGCTGCTGGTAGCCACCGGGGCTCTCGACCAGCTGCGCCGGATTCGCAAGGACCTGACCGGGCTGACGGCGGCGCAGCGGATGCACCTGAGCGCGGATCTGGCCGATCCGGCGGGGCCCGGCGGGGGCGGCAACGCCGAGTGGTCCGCCGCCGTCGCCGAGCTCTTCGGCGCGGCCGGCGTCGAGACCGTCGGGCTGCTGCCCGCCGGTCCGTCGCTGTTCGATCGGCTGACCTGCGCGGTCCCCCCGGCCACCGTCTCCGGACCGCTGGTCAGCGTGATCCTCACCTGCTTCCGGCCCGGGCCGGAGCTCGAAGTCTCGGTGCGGTCGATCCTCGATCAGACCTGGGCCCACCTCGAGCTGGTGATTGTCGACGACGCCTCGGGGCCGGAGTTCGACGCGATCCTCGCCCGGTGCGCCGACCTCGACCCGCGGGTCCGGATCGTGAAGCAGGCCGCCAACGGCGGCACCTACCTCGGGCGCAACGCCGGGCTCGATGAGGCACGGGGCGAGTTCGTCACCGGCCAGGACGACGACGACTGGTCGCACCCACGGCGCATCGAACGCCAGATCGCCCCCCTGCTCGCCGACACGGCGCTCCGCGGCACCCGCAGCCAGTGCTTCCGCGTCTCCCCCGACCTGCGCTTCACCCGGCCCGGCCAGGAGCCGACCTCGGCGAACGGCTCCTCCCTGTTGTTCCGCCGCGAGCAGGCATTGGCCACTGCGGGGTACTTCGACTCCGTCCGCAAGGGCGCCGACACCGAGTACCTCTCCCGGCTGACGCAGGGTCAGCCGGAGACGGTCCTCGATCTCGAGACCCCGCTGGCGTTCGTGCGCGTCACCGACACCACGCTGTCCAGCGGCGAGTTCGCCGTCGGCTGGATGGCCGAGTCGCGACGGGACTACCGCCTCCAGTACCGCCACTGGCACGAGCGCAACCTTCCCGAGCCGCTGCCACGGGATCCCCGCATCCGGGCGTTCCCCGCCCCGGCCGCGTTCCGCCGGGGAATCCCGGGAGCCGCTGCGGTTCGCCAGCACTACGACGTCGTCGTGCTGGGTGAGTGGCAGAGCTCCGGCGGACCGTCCACCGCGCTCCTGGACGAAGTCCGCGCCGTGGCCGCGGCGGGATTCCGGGTGGGTGTCGCCCACGTCGAGCCCGTCGGTCCGACGCCGAGGTCCGGGCGCGCGACCCTGCCCGAACTTCTCGATCTCGCGGCGGCCGGTGGAATTGACCTCGTTCAGCTCGACTCCGGGGTGGAGGTCGGCCTCCTGCTCGTGCGCGAGCTCGCCGCATGTGCGTTCCTTCCCACCGTGCCCACGAACCTCGCCGTCCACTGCGCCGTGCTCGTGGCCGACGAGCCGCCGACCGGACAGGCTGGACTGAACTACGTCGCGGGCGCGTGCGAGCAGGCGATCCAGGACCGCTTCGGTGTGACGCCCACCTGGATCCCCGTCGACGCCCGGGTGCGCGCGGGCCTGGCGTCCGTTGTCGACACGGGGCGGCTCGAATCCCACGACCTCGGCTGGGCCGTGGACCCCGGGCGCGCGGTCCTCCCCCGACCCGCCCGCCGCGCCGGGCGGCCGGTCCTCGGCTGGAACCCGGACCTCACCGGCGCCTGGCCCGCCGACCGCAAAGCGATCCTGGCCGCGTACCCGCCCGACGACGAGTTCGACGTACGCATCCGCGGCGGGGCCGACGCTCTCCTGCGGACCGTGGGCAGGATCCCCCCGCTGTGGGTCGTGTTCCGTCCGGACGAGATCGCACCGCAGCCGTTCCTGCGCGGCCTGGATTTCTACGTCCACGCAACGGAATCGCTGACCGCGGCGACCACACGATCCGTCCTGGAGGCGGTCGCACTCGGCGCCCTGGCCGTCGTGCCACCCGCCTTGGAGCCCACATTCGGGCCCATCGCCGAGTACGCGGCCGGGGACGAGGTGCGAGCGACGGTGCGGAACTGGGCCGCCGACCCGGTGGCACTGGCCGCGCGGATCTCCGCGGCGAAGGTCGCACTGCTGGACCGCTTCGGCCCGCCGGCCTATCTCGCGGCGGTACGGAAGTTGCTCGCCCCCGTCCGTACCTGACCGCCCATCAGATCACTGACCACGTCGGCGAAGGCGGTCGCCGGATACCGCCGCCGAGCAGTCGCGACGCCGCGCCCCGACTGCTCGTCGAACCGAGCCGGATCCGACCACAGCTCCTCGACGATGCGGCCGACCTCGCCGGCCCCGGCGTAACACGCGCCATCGCCGAAGGCGTCACGGAACCCCTCGGGAAGGATCGCGACCGCGCCGGTGGCGATCGCCTCCAGCACACCGCGTTCGGACTCGCGGGTCAGCGGCTCGCGGGAACCGGGGATGTAGAAATCCAGCTGGGACAGGAACGGCCGGACGGGGAGGTCGTCCTCGGTGTAGGACATCCAGTGCTGGGGCAATCCGTCGTGCTCCAGAAGCCCGGTCGAGGTCGTGATCACCCGGCGCAGCCGGACGTCGACGTCGGCCTGCACGCCCGGGTAGGTCGCGAGCAGATCCGCCGCCCGGGCCGCCCAGGACGTCACCGTGTCGCGCGTCAGGGTGCCGAGCACCGGTCGGCGACCGCGCAGCGGGCTGCGCGTCACCTGCCACGAGCCCAGATCCACGATCGTCGGGGCGTCCACCTCCGACAGGCGGTCCGCGTCGACCAGCCCAGTGAGCGCGGCCCGTACCTGCGGGCCCTGGGGAAGCCAGGTGGGCAGGACCCCGAACAGATCGACCACCGACCGGTCGGTGACCCCCACGCTGTAGGTGCGGCCGTGCTCCGTCACCGGCGGCACGTCGGCCAGCACCGCGACCCGTGCCACCCCGATGTCCGTCTGCGCGCTCGACGGGAACTGCAGGACGGCCGGTCCCCGCACGACGAGCAGGTCGACCTCCGCTCCCTGGTCGGCCAGGACGAAGTCCGCCTCCTGCTCGTCGATCAGGTCGAGCAGGTCGGCCTCGAACGGCAGCCGCTTCGGGCTCGGCGGGTACATCGTGTCGAGCGGCATCACCCCGAGACGCAGCCCGCGTCCCCGCAGGCTGCGCAACTCGTCGAGCAGGATGCGCGGCCCGGCGTCCGGGGTGACCCAGTCCCCGGCCAGCACGACGTCGTAGCGGTTGCGCGGCGCGGGCGCGTTCGGGATGCCGGCCACGAACCGCAGCGGCGCGGGGAACGGCCGCACGATCTGCTCGCGCGGCAACCGGCGGTCGGCGCCGGTGCGCAGCAACTTCGCGTGCCAGTGCCCGTAGGACGCCTGATAGGTCGTCCGCGCGTGGTGCTGCCAGCCGGCGGAGAACTCCGACCGGGACAGCGAGCCGTGCCCCACGCGTTGGCAGGCCAGCGGGAAATCGACGTCGACCAGACCGTCTGGCGCTCCGAGGACCAGCCGCTTCAGGAACTCGTTGTCCGCGGCCTTGCGGGCGTGGTCGTAATACCCGCAGTAGCGCCGCACGTCCTCCCGGCGGGTCATCAGGAACGGCGCGATGAACAGGATCGGGTCGTACCCGGGCTGGTTGAACACGAAGTCGTCGCTGACCCGCAGCGACCGGCCCCGGGTGGCGCGCACCGACCGGTTCTTTCGCAGCGGCCGGACCTGGACCTTGAGCCGCCGGGGGTGCGACCAGTCGTCGGCGTCCTGGCCGGAGATGAACTCACCGCGGGCGAGATCGAGCGCGGCATTGCGGGCGAGGTAGGTGCCACCGTTCACCGACTGCTTCACCACACGGACGCGCTGGGGGTCCAGCGCCGCAACCTGTTCCAGGATCGGGTCGAACTCCGGCGGCGAGGCGTCGTCGATGACCAGCAGTTCGACGTTACGCCAGGTCTGGTCGAGCACCGAGCGGGCCGAGGTCAGCAGGGCCGAGTCGGGACGCCAGCTGCTCATCATCACGGAGATCAGCGGGCCGTCGACCTCCTCGAACGTGCCCTCGCACTGCATGCGGTCGAACGCCGCCCCTTCGCCCGCGCGGAAGGTGATGGTCTCCAGCCCGGTGCCGTCGAAGATCTGCGCGATCGCGGCCAGCCACTGCGCCTCCCCCTTCGCGACCTTCGAGGCATAGGGGTTGAGCAGGTCCGCCTGCAGCGGATACAGCACCGGCGGGTCCAGGTTCATCTGCGGCAGCAACTGGGCCAGCCGTGCGTGGAAGCCGGCCGCGAACAGGAAGTGCGCGTAGGCCTTGCGGTGCTCCGGATGGAACGTCTCCAGCCGGTGCTGCTTGTGCACCACCGTGAGCAGCCGGGCCGCCAGCGCCTCGTCCTCCGGGTCCAGGCCCTGCAGGCCGATCACCCGGGCGAGTTGGATCGCCGAACGTTGCTGCAGCTTCGGCAGGCCGTGCCCCAGGCGGCGGTCGTCGACGTCGTGCGCCCGCAGGTGCTCGATCAGCTGGGTGTAGGTCAGCCCGGGACCAGCCGCCGCGCGAATGAGCAGGTGACGGGCGGCGAAGCTCTTCGCGTACAGCGCCCCGCGCTCCACGCCGACAGGACTGACCGAGGTCCCGAGCGTCAGGTAGTCGGCGACCAGTTGCTCGCCCTCCGGGCCCCAATCCGGGACGAATCGCCGGGGTTGGACGCGGACCTGGGCAGGCGGCGGGTCCAGCGGCGGGGAGGACAAAGCGGGCGACTCCGGGTGCGGATCCGATCCCGGGTGCGGCACACGGGATGATCGTTCACAGTATCTTCCGGCGAGGGCCGGTCCGCCGGAGCAATCGGGTGCGACCGGGCGGGATCAGGGTGAGGACACCGATGCGCGGCAAGGTGAAGGATCTGGGCCGGACCCTCGGGGGTCCGCGTGCCCAGGTGCCGGTGATGGCAGCCGCGACCGTGGTCGCCGGCCTGACGGTGGCGGCTGCGCTCTCCGAAAGTCTGCGCTGGTCGATCACCGGCCTGACCGTGCTCGTGTGGCTGGGCATCCTGCTCGTGGTCGACGCCCGGTTCCGGGTCGCGCAGCTCGAGCGTGTGCAGCGCATCAAGGACGCCGAACCCGACCCCGCGCTGCGGATGGAGCACACCCTGCGCCGCGTGCTGGCGGCGGTCGAGACCTCACGCCTGGAGTCGCTCGACCGCTACGCCGACCTGGCCGGGCAGCGCGCACCGGCCGGCACGAACCCGGAAGAAGCGGCCCGGGCGTGAGCGACGACGTCGCTGTGACGCGACGCCACGGCCGCCAACCCTCTTCCACCGCCGACCGGCCGCACGGGGGTTCGCGGTTCCGGGCGGACGTCGAGGGGCTGCGGGCCATCGCGGTCGGACTGGTCCTGCTCTACCACGCCGGGGTGTCCGACCTGTCCGGCGGATTCGTCGGCGTGGACGTCTTTTTCGTCATCTCCGGCTTCCTGATCACCAGCCTGCTGCTGGCCGAGTTCGACCGCCGCGGCACCGTCTCGCTCGTCACGTTCTACGCCCGGCGCGCGAAGCGACTGCTCCCTGCGGCCTGCATCGTCCTGCTCGTCACCGCGGTGCTCTCGCGGGCCCTGCTGCCCGAGTACCGCTGGGAGAGCACCGGCGGCGACATCGTCGCGGCGGCCTTCTACTTCGTGAACTGGCGCCTGGCCGACCGCTCGGTGGATTACCTCGCCGAGGACGTCGACGCCTCCCCCGTCCAGCACTTCTGGTCGCTGGCGGTGGAGGAGCAGTTCTACATCGTGTGGCCGCTGCTGATGGTGGCGGTCGCCCTGCTCGCGCGCCGCTACGGGCACGGCCGTCGGCTTCTGACGCTGGGCCTGATCGGGATCGCCGTTCTCTCGTTCGCGTACTCCCTGAGCGAGACCGACGCCAACCCCGCGCGGGCGTTCTTCGTGACGCCGACCCGGATGTGGGAGCTCGCGGTCGGCGGCCTGGTCGCGGTCGCCGTGGCACTACTGCCGCGAATCCCGCGCGTCGTCGCGCTCGCGCTCGGGTGGGGCGGGCTCGCGGCCATCGTCGCCGCGGGGTTCGTGGTCTCCGAGACCATGCCCTGGCCGGGCTGGCGCGCCGCCCTGCCCGTGCTCGGCACCGCGGCCGTCATCGCGGCCGGCCCCGCCGCCGGTCGAGCCGGCCCCGCACTGCTGCTCGGCACGAAGCCGATGTGCTGGATCGGCGGTCTCTCGTACTCCCTCTACCTCTGGCACTGGCCCCTGCTCGTGATCGCCGAGGACCGCTACGACGGGCTCACCGCCACGCAGGGCCTGCTCGTCGTGGCCGTCAGCGTCGTGCCCGCCTGGATCACCCACAAGCTCGTGGAGAACCCGATCCGGCACAGCCGCAGGCTGGCGGCAAAGCCGCGGCTCGCCCTCGGCGTGGGCGCGAACGTCACCGTGGCGGCGGCGGTCAGCGGCCTCGTCCTGGTCGCCCTCGTCGGCGCGGGCGGCGGCCCCATCCGGCCGAACCCGGTGCGGGCGGAGCAAGACGTGCCGGATCTCTACGCCAAGGGCTGCCAGCAGGACCAGCTCTCCGCGGAGGTCGTCACCTGCACCTACGGGCCGCCGTCGGCGAAGACCACCGTCGCGGTCTTCGGCGACTCCAAGATCGCCCAATGGGTACCCGCCCTGCAGGAGATGGTGCCCGCGAACGACCTTCGCGTGGTGACCTACACCAAGTCCGCGTGCGCGCCGGCCGATGTCGACACGATGGGCAACAACGGCGTCTACACGAGCTGCCGGGAATGGGTGCGCAACGTGCTCGCGGAGCTCACCGGTCCGCAGAGGCCGGACGTCGTACTCACGTCCCAGCGCATCTCCGAGGCCGCGCCCTCGACCGACTCCCCCGAGCAGCGCCGCGCGACGATGATCGGCGGCCTCGACGCGACGTGGGCGCAGCTGCAGACCGCCGGGATCCGGGTGATCGTGCTCGCCGACACCCCGTCGCCGCCGTTCACGGTCTGGAAGTGCGTCGCCGAGAACCGCTCGTCGTTGGAGAAGTGCGAGTTCGAGCGCGATCCTGCGGTCGCGAACAGCGCCGCACCCCTGCTGCGCGACGCGGTGGCCGGCGCGGCTGGGCCGGCCTACATCGACCTGCTGGCCAACATCTGCCCCGTCCCGCTCTGCCCGCCGGTGATCGACGACGTGCTGGTCTACCGGCAGGGCTCGCACCTGACCGCGACCTACGTGAAGGTGCTGGCTCCGGCGCTGGCGGAGGCCCTGCGGTCCGCCGGCGTACCGCTCAACTCACCCTGACGGACCGTCAGGTAGTTGATCACATCCGACCGAGCAGGTCCGCCTTCTTCGCCTGGAACTCAGCCTCCGAGATCACCCCGGTGTCGCGCAGGGCGGCGAGTTCGGCAATCTGACCCGGCACCGACGGGGCGGTCGCCATGCCGACGCCCCGGTCGCGGAGCGTGTTCGCCTCCACGGCCTTGTTGATCTCGCGCTGGACGTTCTCCGGACGCTTGATGTCGGTGAACCGCTGCTGCCCGCTCTCACCGGCGGACTCGATCAGGATGTCCCCGGCGCGCAATATCCGCTCGAAGACGGTCTGGCTCATGTCGATGTTGTTGACCCGGTTCAGCGGGACATCCCGGCCGTGCTTGGCGACGAGGCCCTTGCGGTAGATCAGCCGCTCGGTGGTCAGGACGAAGTGCGTGCTGAGCCACTGCAGCAGCCGGGCGGCGAACCACAGCACCCAGACCACGACCAGGGCCGCGGCGAGCCAGCCGACGACCTTGCCGGTGTCCCCGTCGAGCGTCAGCGCGAAGACGCCGAACGCGATCACCGGCACGCCGAGCGCCAGCTGCTTGGCCAGGAACCACCAGTGCGGGCGCAGGTCGAGAACGATCTCTTCACCGTCGAGCAGCAGCCGCTTCGGGTATCCCATGGGCGCAGAGGCTACTGGCGGTGGATCAGGTTCGCACAGCGCGGACGAGCCACGCGGCCGAGTCCAGCAGGACCCCCTCGGGTGTGAGGTGGGCAGCCAGCGCGGTCCGGAGGGTGGCCAGCGCCTCGGCCCGGGCCGGGCCGTCGAGGTCCTTCAGCAGCGCGCGGGCGCCCGGCAGGCCGGCCGCGAAATGAAACGCCGACTCGATGTCGCGCCCGAATCCCATCAGGTGCACGGCGGGCGTCACGGTCACGCGCTCGAACCCGGCGCCACCCAGCAGGGCCTGCATCCGGTCGGGATCGGCCAGCGCGAACGGACTGGGCGCGTCCGGTGGCGGGGTGGGCAATTCGCGCCCGGCCGCCAGGGACCTGCCGATCACCTGCATCCAGGGGTTGACCGCGGCGGCCTGCCAGACGATCCACGCCAACCGGCCGCCGGGCCGGACGGCCCGGCCGATGTTCGCGAAGGCCGCCCCGGGGTCGGCGAAGAACATCACGCCGAACCGGCTGATGACGACGTCGAAGCCGCCGGGCTCGAACGGGTAGACCTGAGCATCGGCCTGCACGAACTCGGTGTTCAGCACCCGCTGCTCGACCGCGCGGCGCCGCGCGACCGCGAGCATGGCCGTGGACAGGTCCAGACCCATCGCGCGGCCCGGTGAGGTGCGCCGGGCCGCTTCGATCGTGGTCACCCCGTTGCCACAGCCGATGTCCAGCACCCGCTCCGCCGGGTGCAGGGCGGCCCCCGCCAGCAGGGGCTCCAGATAGCGGGACATGCCGTCGTCGAACGCGTCGGCGTTGTCGGCCCAGAACTGGCCGTCGGCGCCGTCCCAGGCCCGGTACGCGTCGGAGTTGGCGGGGTCGTTCGGTCCGCTCATGATCCGCCTCCCGTCCGTCGCCCCGCCCACGACCAGGCGTAGGCCGGATCCTCGCAGGCCAACGCGCCCTCCCCGAGTTCGAGCGGCCGGAAGGTGTCGACCATGACCGCGGTCTCATCGAAGCGCTCCGCGCCCAGGCTGGCCTCGGCGGCTCCGGGCTGCGGACCGTGGGCGTGGCCGCCCGGGTGCAGTGAGATCGAGCCCAGCCCGATCCCCGAGCCCTTGCGCGCCTCGTAGTCGCCGGCGACGTAGAACATGACCTCGTCGGAATCGACGTTGGAGTGGTAGTACGGCACCGGTACCGCGAGGGGGTGGTAGTCCACCTTGCGCGGAACGAAGTTGCACACGACGAAGTTGGCCCCCTCGAAGACCTGGTGGACCGGCGGGGGCTGATGAACGCGCCCGGTGATCGGCTCGAAGTCCGCGAGGTTGAAGGCATAGGGATACAGGCAGCCGTCCCAGCCGACGACGTCGAAGGGGTGCTCGGCGTGGACGACGACCGAGCCGAGCACTCCGCCGGAGCCGCGGTGCTTCACATGGACCTCGACGTCGCTCTCCTCGACCAGCGGCGGCGGGCCGGGCGGGCGCAGGTCACGTTCGCAGTAGGGCGCGTGCTCGAGGAACTGCCCGCGCGCGGACAGGTACCGCTTCGGTGGGGTGATGTGGGAGTTGGCCTCGATCGCGTACACCTGCAGCGGCGCGGACCCGGTCGGGACCCAGCGGTGCGTGGTGCCACGCGGGATCACGACGTAGTCGCCCGGGCCGGCCTCGATGGGACCGAACACCGTCTCGACCGTCGCGGTCCCCGCCTCGACATACACGCACTCGTCGCCGATCGCGTTGCGGTAGAGCGGCGAGGGCACGCCCACCGCCGCATAGCTGATCCGGAGGTCACCGTTGCCGAGCACCAGCCGACGCCCCGTCACCGCGTCGACGGTGCGCCAGTCGGTCTGCGTCCCGAGCGCGTGCAGCTTGAGGTGCCGCGGCCGCAGCGGATGGTTCGGGGTCGTCGTCAGATCGGGCAGGGCCCAGGCGCGACTGTCGACGATCGCCGACGGCACGCCCGCGTGGTAGAGCAGCGCGGAGTCCGAGGAGAACCCTTCGGCGCCCATCAGCTCCTCGGAGTAGAGGGCGCCGTCGGGACGGCGGAACTGGGTGTGCCGCTTGGGCGGGATCTCTCCCGCCACCCGGTAGTGGGGCATGCACCCATCCTTCCCCGAACGACGGCGACGGCGGCGGCAGAATCACCCCCGTGCCTCACCTGATCCTCGCCTCCGCATCCCCCGCCCGCCTCGCGACGCTCCGCCGCGCCGGGCTGAACCCCGACGTGATCGTCAGCGACGTCGACGAGGAGACCGTGTTCGGCCCCACTCCGGCCGCGACGACGGAACTCCTCGCGGTGTGCAAGGCCGAGGCGGTGGTGGCGCGGGTGGAGCCGGCAGACGGAACCCTGGTGCTCGGCTGCGACTCACTGCTCGAGCTCGACGGCCTCGCCCTGGGTAAGCCCGGGACGGCCGAGGCCGCCACCGAGCGCTGGCGGCAGATGCGCGGCCGATCGGCGGTTCTGCACACCGGACACTGCCTGATCGAGCCCGGCTCGGGGCGCCGGGCGACCGCCACCGCGTCGACCATCGTCCGCTTCGCCGACGTCTCCGACGCGGAGATCGAGGCCTACGTCGCTACCGGCGAGCCGCTGCGCGTGGCCGGGGCCTTCACGATCGACGGCCGGGGCGGGGCGTTCATCGAGAGCATCGAGGGCGACCACCACAACGTCGTCGGGGTCTCCCTGCCCCTGCTGCGGCAGATGTGCGGCGCCCTCGGGGTGCGCTGGACCGACCTGTGGGAGCTGCCGGTCTGACGGTCGCCGACCGGAGATTCTGCTCGACCGATGAGTTCTCACTGTCGGGCCGGTCTGATAAACCGAGGACCTCGACACAGGACGGTGGCGCATGACCGGATCCGAAACCCTGGCAGCGGTCGGTACGGCGAAGGGCCTGTTCCTGGCCCGCAGCTCCGACGGCCGGAAGACGTGGTCGCTGACCGGCCCGTTCTTCGGCATGAGCGAGGTGTACACGGCCGCCATCGACACCCGCGGCGGTCGCACCCGCGTGCTCGCGGGCGCCCTGAGCTGGCACTGGGGCCCGATGGTGGCCCGCTCGGACGACCTCGGCGCGACGTGGGAGGACACCGAGCGCGGCGCGGTCCGCTTCCCCGAGGGCACCGACGCAGCCGTCGCCCGGGTCTGGCAGCTCGCGCCGGCGCCGGCCGACCAGCCCGGCGTCGTGTACGCCGGCGTCGAGCCGTCCGCGCTGTTCCGCTCCACCGACGGCGGGGAGACCTTCTCCCTCGTCGAGGGGCTGTGGAACCACCCGCACCGCAAGGAGTGGCAACCCGGTGGCGGCGGGCAGTGCATGCACACGGTCCTGCCGCACCCGACGGACCCGGCCCGGGTCCTCGTGGCGATGTCGACCGGCGGGGTCTACCGGACGGCGGACGGCGGCGAATCCTGGGCACCCGCGAACCGCGGGATCCTGGCCGACTTCCTCCCCGGGGAGGAGCCGGAATTCGGACAGTGCGTGCACAAGGTCGCGCGGAACCCGAGCCGGCCTGATCAGCTCTTCGCCCAGAACCACGGCGGGGTCTACCGCAGCGACGACGGCGGCGACCGCTGGGTCTCGATCGCTGACGGCCTGCCCGCCGACTTCGGCTTCCCGATGGTGGCCGACCCGAACCGGCCGGGCTCGGCCTTCGTCTTCCCGCTCGTCGGCGCGGAGGAGCGGCTGCCACCGGAACGCCGGTGCCGGGTCTACCGGACCGACGATGCCGGCGCGAGCTGGCAGGGGCTCGACACCGGGCTTCCCGCCGAGCCGCACTTCGGCGCCGTGCTGCGGGACGGCATGTGCGCCGACGACGCCGACCCCGTCGGGATCTACTTCGGCAACCGCAACGGCGAGGTCTACGCCAGCGCGGACCGCGGCGAGAGCTGGCAGCAGATCGCCGCCCACCTGCCCTCGGTCCTCTGCGTCCGTGCGGCAACGCTGCCGTGACGGGCGCCGGCACGGTGGAGGCCAAGGTCCGGCTCCCCGCGATCCTGCGCGAGTTCGCCGGCGGGGAGGCGGTCCTGACGGTGCCCCTCGACGGGAATCCGACCGTCGGAGGCCTGCTGGACCGACTCGCCGCGGACCGGCCCGCGCTGGAGCGGCGCATCCGCGACGAACGGGGCGCGCTGCGGCAGCACGTCAACGTCTTCGTGGGTGAGACCAACGCCCGCGACGCCGGAGGGCTGGCGATGCCGATCCCGCCCGGTGCCGAGGTGCAGGTGATCCCGGCCGTCTCGGGCGGCTAGGCGATGCAGTAGATCTGCGTCCCGGTGACGGTCAGCGCGGAAGCGACCGCCGGGCAGACGTTGCAGATTCCGCCGGCGCACTGGGTCTGGGCCGGGACACCGACGGGGGCAACGACCCCGGGCACGGTGAACATCGCGAGGCCTGCCATCGGGGCGAGGACGGCGAGCCGGCGGTAGCGCATGCATCCAGTGTGCACGCCGATCGCGCGCCCTCGCCGGCGGTCGGCCGAACCGGTGCCACACTGCCTCATGGCGTCTGCGAGAGCACGGTGACCGAGACCCGACCGGCGGAACAGGCCCGCAGCAAGGGCGACGACCGGTCCGCCTTCGACCGATTCGTGCACGAAGCCCATCTCCGGGTGAGCAAGCCCGGGTTCTTCTTCCTCTGTGTCGTGGTGGTGCTGGCCTGGTTGGTCAGCGTCCCGCTCTGGGCGGACCTGAAGTCGTGGCAGGTGGCGATCCACACCGTCACCAGCGTGGTGACGTTGCTGCTGATCGCCCTCCTCGAAGAATTCCGCGCGCCGCAGCGAGGAAGCCGCGCAGGAGAAGCTGAACGTGCTCGCCGAGGCGTTGGCGGAGCTGATGGAATCGCAGGCCTCGAACGACCCGAAATTGGCCCCGGCCGTCGAGAAGCTACGTGCGGCGGTGGGTCTGGAAGAGCGTCACTGACGCTCCGTCAGCGTCGTGGGTGGTGTTTCGCCGCCAGTCGCCGCGCCCGCCAGGCCTCGTAGCCGGTGAGCGGGGCCGGCGGCGCCAACGGCGCCGGCCGCGCGCACAGAACCGCGATGAGAGCGGCGAGCTCTTCCGGGGACGGTTCCCCGCGCCGGACCTGAACCTCCGTCATACGGGCGAGACCCCGTGCCGGCGATCGCTGAAGTACCGGGACTTGCCCACCGACTGCCGGTAGCGCGCGATCAGTTCCGCGCGCAGTTCCTCGGGACTGATGATCGCGTCGATCACGAGGTCGGCGGCCAGCCGGAGCAGGTCGACGTCGGCCTCGTACTCCGCGCGCCGGGCCGCGACGAACTCCGCGCGTTCGGTCTCGTCGACGATCTCGGCGATCTTGTTGAAGTACACCGCGTTGACCGCGGCCTCCGGACCCATCACCGCGATGCGGCCGGTGGGCAGCGCGATGCACGCGTCCGGGCCGAAGCCTGGGCCGCACATCGCGTAGAGCCCGGCGCCGTAGGCCTTGCGCACGATCACCGAGATCTGCGGGACCGTCGCCTCGGAGACGGCCGTGATCATCTTCGCGCCGTGGCGGATGATGCCCTCCCGCTCGACCTCGGAGCCGATCATGAAGCCCGGGACGTCGGCGAGGTAGAGCAGCGGCACGTTGAACGCGTCGCAGAGCCAGATGAAGCGTGCGGCCTTGTCCGCGGAGTCCGTGAACAGGACGCCGCCCTTGACCGCGGAGTTGTTGGCCAGAACTCCAACGACCCGACCGTCCAGACGTCCGAATCCGATGACGAGCTCGGCGGCGAACAGCGGCTTGATCTCGAAGAAGGAATCGGCATCGAGCAGCGCGTCGAGCAGCAGGTGCACGTCGAAGGGCTGACTCTCCTTGGCCGGCACGAGGTCGGACGTCAACGCGGTGAGCGAGTCCTCGGGGGCGAAGTCCGGCGGCTGCTCGCGCCAGCAGGTCGGCAGGTAGGAGAAGTAGTCCTTGGCGGTCTCGATCGCTTCCGCGTCGTCGGCGACCAGCTGGTCGCCGCACCCGGAGACCGAGACGTGCATCCGCGCCCCGCCCATCTCCTCGAGCGACACCTTCTCCCCGACCACCATCTCGGCCATGCGGGGCGAACCCAGGTACATGGAGGCATTGCCCTCGACCATGATCACCAGATCGCAGAACGCCGGGATGTACGCGCCGCCGGCGGCGGACGGGCCGAACAGGCAGCAGATCTGCGGCACGCGCCCGGAGAGGGCGACCTGGTTGTGAAAGATCCGGCCCGCGCCGCGGCGGCCGGGGAACATCTCGACCTGGTCGGTGATGCGCGCGCCCGCGGAGTCGATCAGCCAGAAGACGGGGAGCTCCTCGCGCAGCGCCGTCTCGGTGAGCCGGACGATCTTCTCGACCGTGCGCGCGCCCCACGAGCCGGCCTTCACCGCCGGGTCGTTGGCGACCACCAGCGCCGGGCGGCCGTCGACCAGGCCGCGGCCGGTGACGACGCCGTCGGCCGGCAGCCCGGCGGCGAGGGCGTTCGCCAGCTGTCCGTCCTCGACGAAGGAGCCGGCGTCGAAGAGCAGATCCAGGCGGGCCCGGACGTGCAGCTTGTTCTGCGCCTCGAGCTTCTTCAGCGCCGAGGCGCCCGGGACCAGCGTCGCCTCGCGCGCGGTCGCAACGGCCTTGGCCATCTGATCGGTCATCGAACTTCCTTCGGTGGGCGCAGCGTTCCTCGACCGGGCTCTGCTATTCGACCGGAAGGCCGAGGCCGCGGCTGATCAGGATCCGCTGCACCTCGGACGTACCCTCGCCGATCTCCAGAACCTTGGCATCCCGGTAGAACCGCGCGATCGGGTACTCCTCCATGAAGCCGTATCCGCCGTACACCTGCGTCGCGGTGCGGGTCGCGGAGACGGCGGCCTCGGTGGCGTAGAGCTTGGCGATCGAGGCGGCCTGCTTGACCTGCTTCACCGAGGCGCCGGTGTCCTTGAGCCAGGCGGCCTTGTAGGTGAGCAGCCGGGAGGCCTCGACCGCGACCTGCAGGTCGGCGATCTGGAAGGCCAGGCCCTGCTTCTTGCCGATCGGCTGGCCGAACGCCTTGCGCTCGAGGGCGTAGGCGACCGAGTGGTCCAGGCACGCCTGCGAGAGC
The DNA here is from genome assembly GCA_963756785.1 of uncultured Actinomycetota bacterium. Classification (GTDB taxonomy): domain Bacteria; phylum Actinomycetota; class Actinomycetes; order Sporichthyales; family Sporichthyaceae; genus Sporichthya. Next base: position 113,577 of record CAVWPF010000006.1, on the reverse strand, counting down.
CCGACGGCCAGGGCAGCGATCGCGATCCGGCCGTCGTCGAGGGTGTTGAGGAACTGGGCGAACCCGCGACCGCGCTCCCCGAGCAGGTTGGCCTCGGGGACGCGGACCCCGTCGTAGCTGAGGGGGTGCGTGTCGGAGAGGTGCCAGCCGAGCTTGCGGTAGGCCGGTTCGGCGGTGAAGCCGGGCGTCCCGGTCGGGACCATAATCGCGGAGAGTTCCGCGGTGCCGTCGGCATTCGTGCCGGTGCGGGCGGTGACGGTGACGACCGAGGTCAGCTCGTGCCCGGAGTTGGTGATGAAGGCCTTCGCGCCGTCGACGACCCATTCGCCGTTCTCCAGCACCGCCTTGGTCCGGGTGCCGCCGGCGTCGGAGCCGGCCTCCGGCTCGGTGAGGCCGAAGCCGGCCAGGGCGCGGCCGGCGACGAGATCGGGCAGCCACTGCTCCTTCTGCGCCTGCGTGCCGTAGGTGGCGATCGGGTTGATCCCGAGGCCGACGGCCGCCTCCAGCGTGATGCCGAGCGACTGGTCGACCCGGCCGATCTCCTCGATCGCGACGCACAGCGTCGTCAGGTCGGCGCCGGCGCCGCCGAACTCCTCCGAAGCCGTGAGCCCGAACAGCCCGAGCTCGGCCATGCCGGAAACCGCCTCGGTGGGCAGGCCGCCCACCTCGCGCTCCCAGCGCTCGATGTTCGGCTGCAGGGCCTTCTCCGCGAAGTCGCGGACGACCTTGCGGAAGGCCTCGTGGTCCTCGGACAGGGAGAAGGACATGAATGAACCCTTCGTGCTCGGTTGATGGTTCGCTCGGCAGGCCTCGCGAACGTCCTCTGGCGCGGCGGTTGACGTTTACGTTAACGTAAGCGGCATGAGTGAGGCGGCGCAAGAGCTCCCCGATCGGGAGACCTGGACCATCGCCGAGCTCGCGGCCGAATTCGACGTGACGTTGCGCACGATCCGCTTCTACGAGGACCTCGGCCTGATCGCCCCCGGCCGGCGCGGCACCCAGCGGGTGTTCGGCAGCCGGGACCGGATCCGCCTCAAGCTGATCCTGCGGGGCCGCCGGCTGGGCATGACGCTGGACGAGATCCGCACGATCATCGACATGTACGACGCCGAGCCCGGCGAGGTCGGCCAGCTGCACTACCTGCTGGAACAGCTCGACGCCCGGCGCGCGGACCTCGAGGATCGCCGGCGCGACATCGAGGACAGCCTGGTCGAGCTCGACCGGGTCGAGGCCAAGGTCCGCGCGGACCTCGCCAACCTGTCCACGGACCACGGCGATGACATCACCTTTGGCGGTCAGGCCAGACCGTCCCGCAAGCGCTCCGGGAACGCTCAATAGACTCCGTCCCGGTCTTAGGAGGACGACGGTGCAGAAGGTTCTGATCGCCAACCGCGGTGAGATCGCGGTCCGAGTGGCTCGTGCGTGCAAGGACGCCGGTATCGGCAGCGTGGCCATCTACGCCGAGCCCGACCGGGACGCCCTGCACGTCCGCGTGGCCGATGAGGCCTTCGCGCTCGGCGGCTCCACGCCCGGTGACAGTTACCTGGTGATCGACAAGATCCTCGACGCCGCCGCCAAATCCGGCGCCGACGCCGTCCACCCCGGCTACGGCTTCCTCGCCGAGAACGCCGACTTCGCTCAGGCCGTGATCGACGCCGGCCTGACCTGGATCGGCCCGCCGCCGGCCGCGATCATCGGCCTCGGCGACAAGGTCAAGGCGCGCCACATCGCGCAGAAGGCGGGCGCCCCGCTGGTCGCCGGCACCGCGGACCCGGTCTCCGGCTCCGACGAGGTCGTCGCGTTCGCCAAGGAGCACGGCCTTCCGATCGCCATCAAGGCCGCCTTCGGCGGCGGCGGTCGCGGTCTGAAGGTCGCCCGCACCCTGGAAGAGGTCCCCGAGCTCTACGACTCCGCGGTGCGCGAGGCGGTCTCCGCCTTCGGTCGTGGCGAGTGCTTCGTCGAGCGGTACCTGGACCGGCCGCGGCACGTCGAGACCCAGTGCCTGGCCGACTCGCACGGCAATGTCGTGGTGGTCTCCACCCGCGACTGCTCGCTGCAGCGCCGGCACCAGAAGCTGGTCGAGGAGGCCCCGGCGCCTTACCTGACCCAGGCTCAGACCGACGAGCTGTACACGTCCTCCAAGGCCATCCTCAAGGAAGCCGGCTACGTCGGCGCCGGCACGTGCGAGTTCCTCGTCGGTCAGGACGGCACGATCTCCTTCCTGGAGGTCAACACCCGCCTGCAGGTCGAGCACTGCGTGTCGGAGGAAGTCACCGGCATCGACCTCGTCCGCGAGATGTTCCGCATCGCCGACGGCGAGGAACTCGGCTACGGCGACCCGGAGATCCGCGGTCACTCGATCGAGTTCCGCATCAACGCCGAGGACGGCGGCCGCGGCTTCCTGCCCGCCCCCGGCACCCTGACGGCGTGGAAGCCGCCGTCCGGCCCCGGCGTCCGCCTGGACTCCGGCTACGAGGTCGGCGAGACGATCCCGGGCAACTTCGACTCGCTCGTCGCCAAGCTGATCATCACCGGCGCCACCCGTGAGCAGGCGCTGGCGCGTTCCGCCCGCGCACTGTCCGAGTTCGTCGTCGACGGGATGCCGACGGTGATCCCCTTCCACGCCTCGGTGGTCGTCGACCCGGCCTTCGCGCCGATCGACGGTCCGTTCTCGGTTCACACCCGCTGGATCGAGACCGAGTACGACAACAAGCTCACTCCCTACGCCGGCGCCGGCGTGGACGCTCCCGAGACCGAAGAGCGGCAGAGCGTCACCGTCGAGGTCGGCGGCCGCCGCCTCGAGGTCGTCCTGCCGGCCGGTCTGGCCGCGGCCGGTCCCGCCGCGGGCCCCGCCAAGAAGGCTCGCAAGGCCGGTGGCAAGAAGTCCGGCGCCGCCGCCTCCGGAAACTCGCTGACCTCCCCGATGCAGGGCACGATCGTCAAGGTCGCGGTCGAAGAGGGCGCGACGGTCGCCGAGGGCGACCTGATCGTCGTGCTCGAGGCGATGAAGATGGAGCAGCCGCTCAACGCACACAAGGCCGGCACCGTGACCGGCCTCTCGGCCGAGGTCGGCGCCACCGTCACCAGCGGCTCCGTGCTTTGCGAGATTCAGGACTGAGAACGAGGGCGTCACATCTCGCCCTCCCCGTTCTGGCCGGCGGCCTCGCGCTGGCCCTGTTGGTCACCGCGGACGCCGGCGCGGACACGGTGATGGTGGCGGACGAGTCGGAGTCGCGACTCGCGGCGCATCTCGACCTCACCGGTGCGCGCTACGTCAACGACCTCGACGGTCTCTCCGCCCGGCTGACCGTGCGCGATCTGAAGCTCCGGACCAGCACCGTCGGATTTACCCTGACCTTCCCGGGGACGAAGCGCGCCTTCCACGTCGCGACGACCCGCACGAAGGCCGGGAAGCAGACCTACCTCGTCGAGCGCATCACCGGCGACGGCAGGCACAAGCGGACCTGCAAGCAGTTCGTAGCGACCTGGGACGACACGCTCGACCGGATCGACGTCCACGTGCCGTGGTCGTGCCTGGGTGACCTGCGCGCTCCGATGCGGGTGCAGGGCCATCTGGGTGGCGGTACGGGCTTCCACGGCGACCCCGACGACAACCTACGAATCGTGAAGGTGCGCTACCGGTGATCGAGTCCTCGACCTTCGACCGCGTCACCGTGGTGACGCTCAACCGGCCGGACAAGCGGAACGCCCTCAACATCGCGGTCTGCGAGGGGATCCGCGACGCGGTGACCTCGGCCGTGGCCGCCGGCGCGCGGGCGCTCGTGCTGACCGGCACCGGCTCCAGCTTCTGCTCCGGCGCGGACTTCGGGGAGGTGTACACCGAGGACTTCCGCGACTCGCTCTACGGGATGCTGCGCTCGGTGATCGAGGCCCCCGTGCCGGTCGTCGCGGCGGTCAACGGCCCGGCCATCGGCGGTGGCACCCAGCTCGCGATCGCGGCGGACCTGCGGGTGGTCGCCCCCGGCGCGGTGTTCGCCATCCCCACCGCAAAGCTCGGCCTGGCCGTCGACCCGTGGACGATCCGGCGCCTCGCGGAGCTCGCCGGCTCCGGCCCGGCCCGCACCCTGCTGCTGGCCTGCGAGGACCTGACCGCGGAGGGCGCCCTGGCGTGCGGCCTGGCCGATCGCGCCGGCGACCTCGAGGTCGCGCTCGCCTGGGCGCGGCGCATGGCCGACCTGGCGCCGCTGACGCTCGCCTACAACAAGCGGGTCCTCAACTCGCTCGCGGAGCCGTCGGGGGACGACAAAGACCTGCTCGCGGCCTTCGAGGGCTGCTGGGCCAGCAGTGACCTGGCCGAGGGCCGGCTCGCCCGCGAGGAGAAGCGGCAGCCGGTCTTCCGGGGCGCCTGACGCACGCGCGGACCGGCGTGACCCTGCGCACGCCACCGATGGCGGCGCCGAGGCGTACGCGCTGGTAGCCTGAGTGCAGGTCGGCACCACTACGCCGACGTACTTACGCGGGCGAGTTGCCCGCCCCGCCGCGCAGAGTTTGTCAAAGAACTCGCCTCGGCATTCTCACGGACACCGGTTTCTCCGGAGTGCCTCGAGCGTGCAGCGCGGCCCAACCGGATCCTTCGGGACCCGAACGGAGTTACTCCACTTGTCTCAGCACGCCCAGTACGACCGCGCGCCCCGGCGCGCCCCCCGCACCCGCTCCGCCTCGAACGCGACGTACAGCACGACGCAGAGCCCGACCCGGAACCGCAAGCCGTCCTCGTCGCCGTCCCGCCCGCAGCGCCCCGCTGCGCCGGCGGTCCGTTCCGACCTGGACCTCAAGCTCGAGGCCGCCCTCGCGATGCCCGAGCCGCCCGTCCGCACGTTCGCCGAGCTGGGTCTCCCCAAGCCGATGGTGCTCGCGCTGGCCCGCCGTGACATCCACTCCCCGTTCGCCATCCAGGCCCGGGCACTGCCCGACGCTCTCGCCGGGCGCGACGTGCTCGGCCGCGCCCAGACCGGCTCCGGCAAGACGCTGGCCTTCGGCCTGCCGATGCTGACCCGCCTGGCTGCCACCGGCAAGCCCGCCCGCCAGAGCGGCGGACGCCACCCGGCGCCGCCGCGCGGCCTGGTGCTGGTGCCCACCCGCGAGCTGGCCCGCCAGGTCGCCGACAACCTCGTCGCCTTCGGCCACACCGTCGACCTCACCGTCGCGATGGTCTACGGCGGGGCCCCGATCAGCCGTCAGATCCAGGCCCTGCGGCTCGGCGTCGACGTCGTCGTCGCCACCCCGGGTCGCCTGCTCGACCTGATCGAGCGTCGCGCACTGAGCCTGTCCGGGATCGAGATCACCGTCCTGGACGAGGCCGACCACATGGCCGACATGGGCTTCCTTCCCGACGTCCGCAAGATCCTGGCCCAGACGCCGGAGGGCGGACAGCGCCTGCTGTTCTCCGCCACCCTGGACCACGCCGTCGCCCGCATCGTCCGCGAGTACCTGCCGGACCCGGCCGTGCACGCGGTCGCCACCGACGACTCGCAGGTCCAGAACATGACCCACGTCGTGTTCAACGTGAAGCCGATGGACAAGATCGACGTCGCGGCCCGGATCGCGGCACGCCCCGCCCGGTCGCTGATCTTCGTGCGTACGAAGCACGGCGCCGACCGGCTCGTGAAGCAGCTGGAGAACGCCGGCGTCCCCGCTGCGGCGATCCACGGCAACCTGAACCAGAACCAGCGCCAGCGCGCACTGGCCGCCTTCGCCGGCGGCTCGCAGCGTGTCCTGGTCGCCACCGACGTCGCCGCCCGCGGCATCCACGTCGATGACGTCGACCTGGTCGTCCACTTCGACCCGCCGACCGACGAGAAGGCGTACCTGCACCGCTCGGGCCGCACCGCCCGGGCCGGCTCCAGCGGCACGGTCGTCTCGTTGATCGAGCCGTCGCAGCGCCGCGAGATCTCCTCGATGCACCGCAAGGCCGGTGTCGAGTCCGTCAGCCACGATGTGACCCCGGATCACCCGGAGGTCGTCGCCGTGGGCAACTCGGGCGACCCGATCACCGTCATCGCCCTGGTTCCGGCGGCCAAGTCGACCTCGGCTCAGCGCGGTGACCGACCGGCCCGGCGCCCGGCCGGCCACGGCGATCGTGGCCAGGGTCGCCCCGCGGGGCAGGGCCGCCCGTCAGGTCAGGGTCCGCGTCAACCCCGTCGCAGCATGCGCGCCGCCGGCTAGATATCACCGCACGCCACTTCACCCGTCAGGATCCGCCTTCACCGGCTGGGCCTGGCGGGTGAAGCATGTGTGGGACGGGTGAAGGCGCCCCCGGGCTAAGCCGGCGGCAGGTGCAGCAGCCGGCCGGCCTCGGCGATCGAGCCGGTCATCGACGGGTACACGGTGAAGGCGTGGGCCAACTGGTCCGCGGAGAGCTGCGCGTCGACCGCCAGCGCGACCGGGAAGATCAGCTCACTCGCCCGCGGCGCGACGACCACCCCGCCGATGATGATGCCGGTGCCGGGCAGGCAGAACAGTTTGACGAACCCGTCGCGGACGCCCTGCATCTTGGCCCGGGCATTGGTGCCCAGCGGCAGCATGACGGTGCGGGCGGCGACCTCCCCGCGGTCGACGTCGTCCTGCGAGATCCCGACGGTGGCGATCTCCGGCTCGGTGAACACATTCGCCGCGACCGCGTTCAGATTCAGGGGGCGCACCGCGTCGCCGAGGATGTGCTGCATCGCGATCCGGCCCTGGTGGGCGGCGACGGAGGCGAGCATCAGCACACCGGTGCAGTCGCCGGCGGCGTAGATGCCCCGGACCGACGTCCGCGAGACGCGGTCCACCTCGACGAAGCCGCCGGAGTTCAGCCGGACGCCGGATTCCTCGAGCCCGAGGTGTTCGGTGTTGGGCACCGATCCGACCGCCATCAGCACGTGCGATCCGGTGATCACCTCGCCGTCGGAGAGTTCGACGGAGACCACGTCGCCCTCGCGGGTCACGCGCTTGGCCCGCGACTGGCTGCGGATGTTCATGCGGCGGCGGACGAACGCCGCCTCCAGCACCGAGGCCGCATCGGCGTCCTCACCGGGCAGGACCCGGTCGCGTGAGGAGACGAGCGTGACCTTCGTGCCGAAGTTGTAGGCGCTGGCGAATTCCGCGCCGGTGACGCCGGACCCCACGACGATCATGTGCTCGGGCATCTCACTGAGGCCGTAGACCTGAGTCCAGGTCAGAATCCGCTCACCGTCGGGGACGGCGTCCGGCAGGATGCGCGGCCGCGCGCCGGTGGCGATCAGGATCGCGTCCGCGGGCAGTTCCTCCTGGGAACCGTCGTGGCACTCCGCCAGCACGGTGTCCGGCGAGAGCAGCCGACCGCGCCCCGCCAGCACCCGCACGCCGGCGCTGACCAGCCGATGCAGGATGTCGTCGGACTGCGCCTGCGCGAGAGCCCGGACGCGGTTGTTGACCCGGCTCAGATCCACGCCGAAGGCGGCCGCGCCGAGCTCCTCGGCCCCGCGCACCTTCACACCGAGCCGACGGGACTCCGCCGCGTTCCAGGCCGCTTCGGCGGTGGCGATGAGCGTCTTGGACGGGACGCAGTCGGTGAGGACGGCCGAGCCGCCGATCCCGTCGGAGTCGACCACCGTGATCTCGGCGCCGAGCTGTGCCGCGACCAGGGCCGCCTCGTATCCCCCGGGACCGCCACCCAGCACCACAATGCGTGTCATAGGTCAACCATTCTCCCCCGTCCGGTGCCGCCCCCGGCCCGGAGGTGGTGGAAGTTGCGCCGAGCCTGCCACCCGCGGACTCCCGCCCGCTCTAAGCTGACGCCTCATGGCCCTGTACGCCGCCTACGGCAAGAACCTCGACCCGGCGCTGATGGCGCTGATCGCGCCGCACTCGCCGCAGCGGACCACCGGCTGGCTGGCCGGGTGGCGCCTCACCTTCGGCGGCGAGGAGTACGGCGGCGACGGCGCGCGCACCACGGTGGTCGAGGACCCCGGGCACCAGGTCTTCGTCGCCCTCTACGACGTGACGCCGGCCGACGAGCAGGAGCTGGACGGCTGGGAGGGCACCGCGGTCGGCTTCTACCGCAAGATCCGCGTCCGGATCGCCACGATGAACGGCGACGAGCTGGCCTGGATCTACGTGGTGGACGGCTACGAGGGCGGCCTGCCCTCGGCTCGCGTCGTCGGCTACATCGCCGATGCCGCCGAACGGGCCGGCGCCCCGGACGACTACGTGAAATGGCTTCGGGAGCGGCCCTGCCGCTCCGTGCCGTGACGTCGAACCCGTACGCGGCCGCCGAGGCCGCTGCGGTCCGCCTGCGCGACCGGACCGGCCCGATCGATCTCGCGGTCGTGCTCGGCTCCGGCTGGAACGGCGTCGTGTCGGCGCTCGGGGCCGGCGACGGCATCCCGATGAGCGAACTGCCGGGCTTCGCGCCCCCCACCGCCGACGGGCACCGCGGGGTCGTGCACGCGCTCACGGTCGGCGACCGCCGCGTGCTCGTCCTGGCGGGGCGGACCCACTTCTACGAGCACCGCGACCCGGCCGCCGTCGTGCACGGCGTCCGCACCGCGGCGGCGGCCGGCGCCCGCGCGATCGTCCTGACGAACGCCGCCGGGGCCCTCCGGCCGGAGTGGCCGCCGGGGACGCCCGTGCTGCTCGCCGACCACCTCAACCTGACCGGCGCCTCGCCGCTGACCGGCGCTCGCTTCGTCGACCTGACCGACGCCTACTCCCCCGCCCTGCGGGCCCACGCCCGCTCGGTGCGCCCGGCGCTGCCCGAGGGTGTGTACGCGCAATTCCCCGGGCCGCAGTACGAGACCCCGGCCGAGGTCCGGATGGCCGGCATCCTCGGCGCCGACCTCGTCGGCATGTCGACGGCGCTGGAGACGATCGCCGCACGCGAGGCCGGCCTCGACGTGCTCGGGCTCTCGCTGGTCACCAACGCGGCGGCCGGCACCGCCGGAGCGGCGCTCGACCACGCCGACGTCCTCGCGGCGGGCCGGGCCGCGGCGGACCAGCTGGCGGGCCTGCTCGCCGACATCCTCACCACCTGGCCCGGCTGACCTCCGGATGTCCTCCTCAGAGACGACGCCGGTGCGCTTCGGAACCGCCGGTCTGCGTGCACCGATGGGTGCGGGCCCGGGACACTTCAACGCCGATCTCGTGGCCCGGGCCACCCACGGCCTGGCGTCGTATCTGACGTTACGTCAGGTGCCGGGTCCGGTCCTGGTCGGCTTCGACGCACGGCACGGCTCGGCCACCTTTGCCGCGGAGGCGGCCTCCGTTCTCGTCGGAGCCGGCCGGTCCGCGCTGGTGATGCCGCGGCCCCTGCCGACGCCGGTGCTGGCGTTCGCGGTCCGCGGAGCCGCGGCCGGGGTGATGATCACGGCCTCGCACAATCCCGCCACCGACAACGGCTACAAGGTCTACCTCGCCGACGGAGCCCAGATCGCGCCGCCGGAGGAAGCGGCCGTCGAGGCGGCGATGGCCGCTGCCCCTCCCGCCGTCGAGATCGGGCGCTCAGCAGTGGAGATCGGACGGTCGGACGACACCGTCGAGATCACCCTGGCCGCGGGCCGCGCGGCCAATCGGGCCGGCATCGCGGTCGTTCCCGAGGCGGTGATCGGGTCCTATCTGGCTCGGGCCGTCGGACTGCTGGCCGACGGACCACGAACGCTCCGCGTCGCATACACCCCGCTGCACGGGGTCGCCGGCGAGACCTTCCGGAAAGCCTGGGCCGCCGCCGGGTTCGACCCCCTCGTCGAGGTGCGCGAGCAGGCTGAACCGCACCCCGACTTCCCGACCGTCGTCTTTCCCAACCCGGAGGAACCGGGGGCGCTCGACCTCGTCGCCACCGCGGCCGTGCGTTCCCGTGCCGACCTCGTGCTGGCCCACGACCCCGACGGCGACCGGTGCGCGGTGATGGTGCCCGGCCCCAATGGCTTCCGGGCGCTCTCCGGCGACGAGGTCGGGGTGCTGCTCGCCGACCACCTGCTCCGCACCGGACGCATCCCGCCGGACGGCGTCCTGGCCACGACGATCGTGTCCTCGCCGTTGCTGGACCGGATCGCTGCCGCGCACGGACGCCGCAGCGTGCGCACCCTCACCGGCTTCAAATGGCTGGCCCGGGTCCCGAACCTCGCGTACGCCTACGAGGAGGCGATCGGCTACTGCGTCGACCCGCAGGCGGTCCGCGACAAGGACGGCATCACGGCGGCACTGCTCATGGCCGAACTGGCCGCGCAGGTGCGGCTCCCCGTCCGCCTCGACGAGATCGCGCACGAGTACGGCGTCGCCGTCTCGGCGCCGCGGTCGATCCGGACCACCGACGGCGCGATCGTGGACCGCCTTCTCGCGACACCCCCGCGGACCCTGGCCGGGCTGCCGGTCGGGCGGGTGGAGGACCTGGCGGGCCCGTCGACCGGGCTCCCGCCCACGCCGGGCGTGCGCCTGTCCGCCGGTCCGATCACGGTGGTCGTGCGCCCGAGCGGCACCGAGCCGAAGCTCAAGGTGTACCTGCACGCCGTCGGCGCGCCGGGCAGCGCCGATCTCGGCGCGGAACGCGGTCGGCTCGGCTCGGTGCTGGACACGGCCGCACAGGATCTCCTCGCTGCCACGGGAACGTGAGGCATCCCACGCACGAGCGGGATCGCGGATACCTCGGAACCGTGCGGGGTAGGCCGTTGGGGTGTGTGGATTTGCGGGAGAACTACGCCTGGATGGCGCTCGCCCGGACGTCGCCGCGGTCGCCACAATGGCCGCGACCATGGACGACCGTGGCCCGGACGGTGCCGGGGTGTGGTCCGACGGCCGGATAGCGCTCGGGCACCGGCGCCTGCAGATCATCGACCTGTCCGAGGCCGGCGCCCAGCCGATGGTCGACTCCGAGCTCGGGCTCACCGTCGTGTTCAACGGGTGCATCTACAACTATCCCGACCTGCGGAACGAGCTCGCGCAGGCCGGGCACCGCTTCTTCTCGACCTCCGACACCGAAGTCATCGCGAAGGCCTACAGGCAGTGGGGCGACGACTTCGTCGACCATCTGATGGGCATGTTCGCGATCTGCATCGTCGAGCGCGACAGCGGCCGCGTGGTCCTGGTCCGCGACCGGCTCGGCATCAAGCCCCTCTACCTGGCCGAACGTCCAGGTGCGCTTCGGTTCGCGTCGACGCTGCCGGCGCTGCTCGCGGGCGGCGGCGTGAACACCGACATCGATCCCGTCGCGCTCCACCACTACCTGACGTTCCACTCGATCGTGCCGCCGCCGCGGACGATCCTGGCGGGCGTGGAGAAGCTGCCGCCGGCCACGATGGTCACCATCGAGCGCGACGGACGTCGCTCCGAACGCGAGTACTGGCGGCCGGCGTTCGTGCGCGACCCGGCCCGCGCGGACTGGAGCGATCGCGACTGGGAGGACGCGATCCTCGAAGCACTGCGGCTGTCCGTGCGCCGACGCCTTGTCGCCGACGTGCCCGTCGGCGTCCTGCTCTCGGGCGGCCTGGACTCCAGTCTCGTCGTCGGGCTGCTGGCCCAGGAAGGTCAGCGCGGACTGGCCACCTTCAGCATCGGGTTCGAGGCGGCCGGCGGCGAGGAGGGCGACGAGTTCAAGTATTCCGACGTCATCGCGCGCGAGTTCGACACCGACCATCACCAGATCCGCGTGGCCACCGAACGCATGCTGCCCGCCCTCCCCCGCGCGATCGCGGCGATGAGCGAGCCCATGGTCAGTCACGACGCCGTCGCCTTCTACCTCCTGTCCGAGGAGGTCGCACGGCACGTCAAGGTCGTGCAGTCCGGTCAGGGCGCGGACGAGGTCTTCGCCGGTTACCACTGGTACCCGCCGATGCGCACCGCCGGTGACGACCAGGTGGGCACGTACGCACGGGCGTTCTTCGACCGCGACCTCGCCGCCCGCAATGCCGCGCTGTCCCCGCAGTACCGACTCGATCGCGACGAGAGCTTCGAGTTCGTGGCCGCGCATTTCACGGCTCCCGGCGCGGAGACGGCAGTGGATGCCGCGCTGCGGCTCGACTCCCAGATCATGCTCGTCGACGACCCCGTCAAGCGGGTCGACAACATGACGATGGCCTGGGGCCTGGAGGCCCGCGTGCCGTTCCTCGACCACGAACTGGTCGAGCTCGCTGCGGCCTGCCCGCCGGAACTCAAGCTGGCCCAGGACGGCAAGGGGGTCCTCAAGGAAGCCGGCCGCCGGGTCATTCCGGACGCGGTCATCGACCGGCCCAAGGGCTATTTCCCGGTCCCGGCGCTCAAGCATCTGCAGGGGCCGTACCTGGACCTGGTCGCCGACGCGCTGCACGCCCCCGCGGCCCGCGAGCGCGGCCTGTTCGCCGAATCCGAGGTGTCCCGCCTGCTCGCCGACCCGAACGGGAACCTGACGCCCCTACGGGGCAATCCGTTGTGGCAGCTCGGGCTGCTCGAACTGTGGCTGCAGGGCCACGGCCTCTAGATCGGCGGGGGAATACGATGACCACGTCCACCGGTGAGCGTCGGGAGTGGTGGCAGGCACAGTCCTGGCGCGCCCCCGAAGCTGAGACCGACGTAGCCCTCGATCTCGGCTGGGGCCGCCTGATCCTGGGCCAAACTTTCGAGGACCACGAGCACCTGCTCTCCGTCCTGGCGGAGGAGGCGAGCGGCCGTCGCGACATCTGCATGTATGTGACGGAGCCTCAGGTGCTGGTCAGCCTGGCACCGTTCGAGTTGTTCATCGACCCGTCCGTGACCTACCGGCTCTACCTCGCGTCGAAGCTGCCGCCGCCACCGGTCGACCGTGCCGTGCGGATCCGTCCGCTGCGCGACCGCGCCGATGCCGAGGCTGTCAACCGCCTCTATGCCACCTGCGGCATGCTCACCGCGCCGATTGCCACGGTGCTGCACAATGCCGAGAGCGACGTCTTCACGTACTTGATCGCCGAGGAAGTGTCCGGCTCGGGCCCCGGCCAGATTGTCGGCACCGTCACGGGTGTCAGTCACAGCGCAGCCTTCGGTGACCCCGAGCACGGATCCAGCCTGTGGTGTCTGGCGGTGGATCCGCAGTGCGCGCGACCTGGCGTGGGCGAGGCCCTCGTGCTCGAGCTGGCCGCCCGGCTCGCCGCCGGCGGCGCGAACCACGTGGACCTCTCCGTTCTGCACGACAACGAACCAGCGATCCGCCTCTACGAGAAGCTCGGGTTCTGCCGCGAGCCGGTGTTCTGCGTGAAGCGCAAGAACCCGATCAACGAGCGGCTCTTCGCTTCGAGCCCGGCCGAGGATCTGGCGGAGCTGAACCCGTACGCCCGGATCGTCGCGGACGAGGCGATCCGGCGGGGCATCCACGTCGAGGTCCTGGACCCGGCCTGGGGTGAGCTGCGTCTGACGCACGGGGGCCGCAAGGTGGTCACCCGGGAGTCGCTGTCCGAACTGACGACCGCGGTGGCGATGAGCCGCTGCGACGACAAGCGGGTGACGCGCCGGATCCTGGCCCGCGCCGGACTGTCGGTGCCACGGGGCCGCTGCGCCGACGGGGGGTCCGGCGACGCCGGGTTCCTCGCCGAGGTGGGCGCGATCGTCGTCAAGCCGGCGCGGGGCGAACAGGGTCAGGGCATCACCGTCGGCGTGACGGAACCGGCCGAGCTGGAGCGCGCCGTGGCGGCCGCCCGCCGGATCAGCAACGACGTTCTCCTCGAGGAGCAGGTGGAAGGCGCGGATCTGCGGGTGCTGGTCATCGACCACCAGGTGGTGGCCGCGGCGATCCGCAAACCCGCGATGGTGATCGGCACCGGCGAGCACACCATCCGCGCCCTGATCGAAGCGCAGAGCCGGCGACGCGCGGGCGCGACCGGCGGGGAGTCCCGCATCCCGATCGACGAGACCACCGTCGAGATCGTCGCCGAAGCCGGCTACGACCTGGACGACGTCCTGCCGGCCGACGTCGAGCTGACCGTGCGCCGCACAGCCAACCTCCACACCGGCGGTACGATCCACGACGTCACGGCGACGCTGCACCCCGAACTCGCGGCCGCAGCGGTACTGGCCAGCCAGGCTCTCGACATTCCGGTGGTGGGGATGGACTTCATGGTCCCAGCCATCGACGGCCCGGACTACGCCGTGATCGAGGCCAACGAACGACCCGGGCTCGCCAACCACGAGCCGCAGCCCACCGCCCAGCGATTCATCGACCTGCTGTTCCCAGCGACGCGGGCCCTGCCCTCGCCCTGGGTTCCCGGCCCCGCGGAGAGCTCCGGATGACGACGGCCAAGGTGCTGCCGATCGACGAGGAGTGGATGCGCGACCTTCTCCTGCGGTTGCTGCTCACCCCCAGCCCCACGGGGCGGACCGACCAGATCATGCAACTCCTCGGTGAGACGCTCGCCGAGTTGCGGATCGACTTCAAGCTCACGCGGCGCGGGGCCCTCCTCGCGACGCTGCCGGGCAAGCGGCGTTCGCCGTCGCGGGCCGTGTGCGTGCACTCGGACACGATCGGGATGGCGGTGCGCCATCTCAAGCCGAACGGGCGCCTGCACGCGGTCCCGATCGGCACGCACAGCGCGCGGTTCTCCGAGGGCGCTCGGGTCACGATCTTCACCGACGACCCCCTGGTGAGCTACTCCGGAACCGTGCTCCCGCTCAAGGCCAGCGGCCACGCGTACAACGAGGAGGTCGACACCCAGGGCGTCGGCTGGGACCAGGTCGAGATCCGGGTCGACGAGCCGGTGCGGACGGCGGCGGACCTCGCGGACCTGGGCATCAACGTCGGCGACTTCGTCGCCCACCATGCGCTGCCGGAGATCACGCCCAGCGGGTTCGTGAAGTCTCGCCACCTCGACGACAAGGCTGGGGTTGCGGCGGCCCTGGCCGCGTTCAAGGCGGTGAAGGAGGCCGGAGTCGAGCCGCCGGTGAGCGCCCACCTGCTGATCACCATCGCGGAAGAGGTCGGTCACGGGGCGAGTCACGGCCTGCACGCCGACGTGGCCGAGATGGTCTCGATCGACTCCGCCGTGGTGGCCCCGGTCCAGGAGTCCCTGGAGACCGGCATCACCGTGGCGATGCAGGACATGACGGGTCCCTTCGACTTCCACCTCACCCGTCGGCTGCTCGCCCTGTGCGCGGACCACGGGATCGAGCACCGGCGCGACGTCTTCCACCACTACCGCTCCGACGTCGCGGCCGCCATCGAGGCGGGTGCAGAGATGCGCGCGGCTCTCATCGGTTTCGGCACCGACGCCACACACGGCCACGAGCGGACCACCCTGCAGGCGATCCGCTGCGTCGCCGAGCTCACCACCCTCTACGTGCAGTCCGATCTGACGTTCGCCGACTGGGACACCAAGGCCCGGGGGGATCTGGCCGACTTCCCCAGCGCGGAGCAGCCGGCCCCCGTCCAACAGACGGTCGAGACGGTCGAGGCCGGCGAGAACTCGTAGCGTCGAGGCGGTGCCTAGGATCGCCGGGTGCCCTTCTCCCGCCAGCGACTCGACCTCCTGCTGCAGCTGACCGACCTGACCAGCCTGGAGCTGACCGACACCCCGGAGTCGATCGCGGCGCTGTGCGCGCGAGCGCGGCGGCCGGACCCTTCCGACGCTGCCGTCCCCGCAGTGGCGGCCGTGTGCGTGTACCCGCATCTGGTCAAGGTGGCGGCCGCCGAGCTGGCGGGGTCCGGGATCGCGGTCGCCAGTGTGGTCGGCAATTTCCCCTCCGGGGTCGCGACGACGGCGGAGAAGGTGGCCGAGGCCGAGCAGGCGGTCGCCGACGGCGCGACCGAACTGGATCTGATCGTGGATCACCTGGCGTTCGCCGGCGGGAGCGTCGACGGGCTCTCCGAGGAGGTGGCGGCCGTCCGCGCCGCGAGCCCGGCCGTGCGCCTGAAAGTGATCCTGGAGACCGGGGCGCTGGCCGATCCGGACCTGATCCGCCGGGCCGCCGAACTCGCCCTGGAAGCCGGCGCCGACCTGCTGAAGACCTCGACCGGCAAGGGCCACCCCGGCGCCTCCCCGGCGTCCGCCGCCTTGCTGCTCGACGCCGTCGCGCTCTACGCCGTCCGGCGCGGCCGGCAGCCGGGGGTCAAGGTCTCGGGGGGTGTCCGGACCCCGGACGATGCGCTCGCCTACCTCGCTCAGGCCGAGTCCGTTCTCCCGACACCCCTGACCCCCGCGACGTTCCGGATCGGGGCTTCAGCACTCGTCACCGCGATCGTGGAGCTTCGCCGCAGCTGACGACGTCGGCCGATCAGTGCTCGCTGTCGGATCGCCGTCCGGGCACGAGCCGCTTGAGCACGCGGCCGGTGGTCTGGATCGACATCACCATGACCTCGGTGGCGGCGACCGCGGTGCCGGTCGTCACCCGGGCCGTCTTGCGGATCAGGTCGCCCCCGGGCATCTTCCGAGGCTCGCCCATTCGGGCCTCCCGTGTCGCCGACGCACACCGGAATTCCGGCCCGCCCAGCTTAGGGCGGGGGCCCCGGCTACCCCCGCGGGGTCACCCGGTGCATCGCGGCCTCGGCCTTGAGGGCTGCGAACCCGGGCTTGATCACGTCGTTGATCATCAGGAGGCGTTCGTCGTAGGGCAGGAACGCCGACTTCATCGCGTTGACCGTCAGCCATTCGACATCGCTCAGCCCGTAGCCGAAGGCCTCGGCCAGCAGGAGGAACTCGCGCGTCAGCGTCGTCCCGCCGAGCAGACGGTTGTCGGTGTTCACCGTGACGCGGAACGACAGCTCGCGGAGCAGGCCGATCGGGTGGGTCTCGATCGACTCGGCGGCGCCGGTCTGCATGTTCGACGACGGACACATCTCGAGCGGAATCCGCTTGTCCCGGACGTAGTTGGCCAGACGCCCGAGCTTCACCGGCTCGCCGTCGAGGCCGCCGCTGATGTCGTCGACGATCCGCACCCCGTGCCCGAGCCGGTCCGCGCCGCACCACTGGATCGCCTGCCAGATCGACGGCAGGCCGAAGGCCTCACCGGCATGGATGGTGAAGTGGAAGTTCTCGCGCTGCAGGTACTCGAACGCATCGAGATGCCGGGTCGGTGGGAAGCCCACCTCGGCGCCGGCGATGTCGAACCCGACGACGCCGTGGTCGCGGTGCCGGATCGCGAGCTCGGCGATCTCCTGCGACCGCGCCTGGTGGCGCATCGCGGTGAGCAGGGCGCCGACGCGGATCCGGCGCCCAGCCGCAGCTGCGGCCCGCTCGCCGGCCCGAAACCCCTCCAGCGTCGCCTCGACGACCTCGTCCATCGACAGCCCTGTTTCCAGGTGCTGTTCGGGCGCGTAGCGGACCTCCGCGTACACGACCCCGTCGGCTGCGAGGTCCTCCGCGCATTCCGCGGCGACCCGGTGCAACGACTCAGCCGTCTGCATCACCGCGACGGTGTGCCCGAACGTCTCGAGGTACCGCTCCAGCGACCCGGAGTTCGCGGCGGCGACGAACCAGTCACCCAATGCGTCCGGCTCGGACTCCGGAAGGTCGGCGTAGCCGCAGGAATCGGCCAGCTCAAGCATGGTGGCGGGGCGGAGCCCGCCGTCCAGGTGGTCGTGCAGAAGGACCTTGGGGGCGCGGCCGATCGACTGGGCGAGGTGTCCGTCGAGGCGCGCAGAGTGAGACGCTGCCATGACTCACGCTACGTCCGAACCGGACTCCGCGTAGGGCGTTCGGAACTTTCGGTGATCGGACGAGGCTGCGTGCAGTGATCGACGCGGCGGGACATCTGGCCCGCGTCGGCGCCGATGCCGGGGACTCACAACTCGCCACCGGGCGTGCCACGCCCTATGGCGAGTCATCCCCAGGGGCGATGCGGTCGAGGACGAGCGGCGGGGTCGTCGTCGGGCCGGCACCGAGGGTGAACGCGTCGGTCAGCGCCTCCAGCGCGCCGTCGAAGCGAGCGGTCTCGTCGGCGTGCAGCGTGGCCAGCAGGTCACCCGCGCGCACGGTGGCTCCGCGCTGCTGATGCAGCGTCACTCCGGCCGCTGCGGAGACCGAGTCCTCCTTGCGCGCCCGTCCCGCCCCGAGCCGCCACGCGGCCAGACCGACGGCGAAGGCATCGACCGACACGAGGACGCCGGGCTCGGTCGTCCGCACCTCGGAGGTCTCCGCAGCGATCGGCAGCGAGGCATCCGGGTCCCCGCCCTGGGCCGTCACCATCCGCCGCCAGACGTCCATCGCCCGACCATCGGCGAGCACCTCGGCGGGGTCGACGGAGAGGCCGACCAACTCGAGCATCTCCCGCGCCAACGCCAGGGTCAGTTCCACGACGTCGGCGGGCCCACCGCCGGCGAGCACCTCAACCGCCTCGCTGACCTCGAGCGCGTTACCGGCGGTCAGGCCGAGCGGTGCGGACATGTCGGTGAGCAATGCCGACGTTCGCACCCCGGAGTCCGCCCCCAGGGCAACCATCGTCTCCGCGAGCTCCCGCGCGTCGGCCAGGTTCTTCATGAACGCCCCGGAGCCGACCTTCACATCCAGCACCAGGGCACCCGTGCCCTCAGCGATCTTCTTGCTCATGATCGAGGCCGCGATCAGCGGCACCGATTCCACCGTCCCCGTCACATCCCGCAGCGCGTAGAGCCGGGCGTCCGCGGGTGCGAGGTCAGGCCCGGCGGCCGCGACCACCGCGCCGACGTCCTGCAGCTGCGCCTCGAACTGACTTTTCGTCAGATCTGATCGCCAGCCGGGGATCGACTCCAGCTTGTCCAGCGTCCCGCCGGTGTGCCCGAGACCGCGTCCGGACAGTTGGGGCACGATCGCCCCGCACGCGGCGACCAGCGGGGTCAGCACCAGCGTGATCTTGTCGCCCACCCCACCGGTGGAGTGCTTGTCGACGGTGGGCCGGTCGAGCCCGGACAGCGAGACCCGACGCCCGGAGGCGATCATCGCGGCCGTCCACCGCGCCACTTCCCGGCGGTCCATCCCCCGCCAGCAGATCGCCATCGCGAGCGCCGCCATCTGCTCCTCGGCCACCTCTCCGCGGACGTAGGCACCGAGCACCCAGTCGATCTGCGCATCGGTGAGGGCGTCCCCGTCGCGCTTCGCCCGGATGATCGAAACGGCGTCCATCGCAGTGCCGGACATCAGGGCAGGTCCGCCGGTCCGAACTCCTCGGGCAGAAGATCCCCGAGCCGCCGCGGTCCGGACCCGGTGTCGACCAGACAGTCGGTTCCGCCGTGCTCGAGCAGTACCTGCCGGCACCGGCCGCACGGCGTCAGCACGGCCCCGTCGCCCGACCGCACGCTCACCGCCAGCAGCCGCGCCCGGCCACCTGCGACCAACGCCGCAACCATCCCGCACTCGGCGCACAACGTCAGTCCGTACGAGGCGTTCTCGACGTTGCAGCCGACCACCAACCGCCCGTCCGCGGCCAGACCCGCGGCCCCCACCCGCAGTTTCGAGTACGGCGCGTACGCCGCCGCCGTCGCTTCGAAGGCCGCCGCCCGCAGGGCGTCCCAGTCGACCGTCATCCCGGACCTCCGTGGCGGGCTGCTGCGACCAGCACCCGGATGCCGACCTCGATGGCCCCTTCGTCGACGTCGAAGTGGGATTGATGCAGATCCGTCTTGGGCGCACCCGGCCCCCGCGTCCCGAGCCGGACCAGCGCGCCGGGGACCGTCCGGGTGAACCAGGCGAAGTCCTCCCCGCCCAGGCTCTGCTCGGTGTCGGTCACCGCGTCGGCGCCGAGCTCCGCCACCATCGCGGACCGCAGGGCATCCACCACCGCGGCGTCGTTGACGCACGGCGGCACGCCGCGGGTCACCTCCACCTCGGCCCGCACCCCGTGCTGGGCCGCCAGCGCTTCGACGATGCCGGAGAGCAACGCCGGTGCGGCGTCCCACGTGGCGGTGTCCAGGCAGCGCAACGTCCCGGCGAGTTCACCGCTGGACGGGATGGCGTTCGCGGCCGAGCCCGCACTGACCCGGCCCCACACCAGACGCAGCCCGGCCCGTGGGTCGAAGCGACGGGCCAGCAGCGCGGGCAACTCGGTCGCGACCACGCCGAGCGCGTGGACCAGGTCCGCCGTCAGATGCGGCCGGGCGGTGTGCCCGCCCGGACCGTGCAGGCGCACGCGCACGAAGTCCGCTGCCCCGGTGATCGCGCCGGCGCGCAGGCCGACCTTCCCGACGTCCAGTCGCGGGTCCGCGTGCAGCGCCAGAGCGTGCCCGACACCGTCGAGGGCGCCGGCCTCGATCGCCGCCCGGGCGCCCCACATCGCCTCCTCGGCCGGTTGGAACACCAGGCGCACCGGTGCCGGCAGCGCGCGCGATGAGCCCGCGAGAACCAGCCCCGCCCCGAGCAGGACCGCGGTGTGCAGGTCGTGACCGCAGGCGTGGCAGGCCTCAGCCACGGTCGAGCGGTACGGGACGTCCTTGGTGTCCGGCAGCGGCAGGGCGTCCAGATCCGCCCGCAGGACGGTCACCGGCGTGTCGCCGGAACCGGCCTTTCCAGGGATTTCACAGACCAGACCGGTGCCGGACGGAAAGGGCTGCGGCGCCAGGCCGACGGACCGCAGGCGGTCCACCACCAATGCTGTGGTGCGGTACTCGAGACCGGACAGTTCGGGATGGGCGTGCAGGTCACGGCGGACATCGCGCATCTGCCCGACGATGGCGGAGAAGTCGGGACCTCCCGTCATGGACCGCTCGCCTTCCGTCCGAATCGGGAGCAGATGTCGCCGGCCGCTGATTCGCACCCTGGGCCGACGGGGTGAACACCCGCATCTAGATCGTCAAGTAACCGGCCTCGACGGCGGGAAGACTCTACGCTGCTCGGGACAGGGGTCCATCGCCTGCGATTCCCAATGCTTTCCAGCTCTGCCGGGGGGAACAGTGAGAGCCGTCCGTCGAGGTCGCATCGGCCTCGGTGCGGCCGTCGTCGGCCTGCTGCTTCCCGCCCTCCTCGCCTCGACCGCCGTGGCGACCGACCCCGTGCCCGCTCCGAGCGCCGGCACGATCGGTGCCCCCGCAACGACGTCGCCGACGCCGGTCCCGCCCCCGTCGGGATCCGCCATCGGCGGCCCGCGGATGGCCGAGCACGGCATCGTCGCCGCCCCGGGCTCACCCGCCGTGCCGGCGACCACCGCCGCGGCCTGGGTCGTTGCCGACGCCGAGACCGGGCAGGTGCTCGCCGCCAAGAACCCGCACGGCAAGTACCGGCCGGCCAGCACCCTGAAGACGTTGCTTGCGCTGACCATGGCCCCGCGCCTGGACCCCAACTCCACGGTCGTCGCGGACCAGAGCGACATGAACCAGGAGGGCACCCGCGTCGGCCTGGTGGCGCCGCAGGAGTACAAGATCGACGACCTCTGGTACGGCCTGCTCCTGCGCTCCGGCAACGACGTGGCCAACGCGCTCGCCCGCGCCGGCGGTGGCACCGTCGAGCGCGGCGTGCAGATGATGCAGCTCGAGGCGCAGCGACTGCAGGCCCTCGACACCACGGTGGTCAACTCCAGCGGTCTCGACGCGGACGGTCAGTTCTCCTCGGCCTACGACCTCGCCCTGTGGGGCCGCGCGGCGCTGCAGCGACGGGACATCAGCCACTACGTCGGTTCGCTGCGCCACATCTTCCCGGGCAACCGCACCGCGACGGCGAACAAGCAGAACAGCAAGGACTTCTGGGTCTACACCGAGAACCGGCTCATGCTGCAGGGCTTCGAGGGCGCGATCGGCGTCAAGACCGGTTACACGACGCTGGCGCAGAACACGATCATCGCCGCCGCCGAGCGCGACGGACGCAAGATCGTCGCGTCGCTGATGTACACGCCGTTCGGCCAGATCACCCGTGAGGCCGGCGCGCTGCTGAACTACGGCTTCCGTGTCGCCGGAACGACCGAGCCCGTCGGCCAGTTGGTCGACCCGATCTCGCGCTCGCTCGTCACACCCGAGGACGAGGGGTTCGTGTCCTCCGGGTCGAACCAGGGCCCGGCACTCGCCGGCGACGACAAGAGCGGCGACCAGGGCTCGGGTTCCTCGATCGACAGTTCCCCGGTCTCGCGCGAGGAGTCCCTGCGCTGGTCTGCGGTGGCCGGATCCGCGCTCGTCGCGGTCCTGGTTCTGCTCGGTGCGGCGCGCTTCGTGTCGTCGCGGCGGCGCTACCGCCGCTACGGCGCCTACCGCTTCTGACGCTGCCTCAGAAGCGGGGCGCGCTCAGCTCCGGCCGCCGAACGCGAAGTCCAGGACCGGGCGCCACACCCCGTCCGCCCCGTGCTCGTAGAGGCTGAACGCCCGCACCGCGAACCTGGCCTCGTACTGGGCCAACTTCTCGAACGCGTGGGACAGCGCCTCGTCGGCGATGTCGTGCGCGACCGTCACGTGCGGGTGGTAGACGAACTCCAGTTCCCGGTGTCCGAGGGGGCCGCTGCGCACTCCCTGCTCAAGCAGCTCACAGTCGGAGATGCCCTCCGCCAGCGTGATGAAGACGACCGGGGAGGCCGGCCGGAACGTGCCGGTCCCGCGGAGCAGGATGTCGAAGGGCGCGGACTCGGCCGCGATCGTCCGCAGATGCGCCTCGATCGCCGGCATGTCCTCATCACCCACCGGCGTGGGCGGCAGCAGGGTGACGTGGGTGGGGATCGACAGCGCCAACGGATCACCGAAATGCTCGCGCCAGCTCTGCAGCTCGCTGCCGTGCGGCTCCGGGATCGCGATCGCGACGCCGATGGTGCGCACCGAGGCGCTCATCAGTGCTTGGCCGGGACGAAGCCGATGCGGTCGTACACCTCGGCCAGAGTCTCCGCGGCGACTGCTCGGGCCTTCTCCGCGCCCTGCGCCAGGATCGCGTCCAGAGCGGCCTCGTCGGCCAGGATGGCGTTCGTCCTCTCGCGGTACGGGGTGACGAAATTCACGACTGCCGCGGCGACGTCCTTCTTCAGATCGCCGTAACCCCGGCCCTCGTAGGAGGCCACCAGGTCCGGGATCGCGGTGCCGGTCAGCGCCGAGCAGATCGTCAGCAGGTTGGAGATCCCCGGCTTGTTCACCCCGTCGAAGCGGATCTCCCGCTCGGAGTCGGTGACCGCGCTCTTCACCTTCTTCTCCGACACCTTCGGGTCGTCCAGCAGCTCGACGATTCCGCTCGGCGAGGAGGAGGACTTGCTCATCTTGGCGGTCGGATCCTGGAGGTCGAAGATCTTCGCCGTCTCCTTGAGAATGAAGGGCTCGGGCACGGTGAGGCTGCCACCGAAACGGTGGTTGAACCGCTGCGCGAGGTCGCGCGTGAGCTCGACGTGCTGGCGCTGGTCCTCCCCGACCGGCACCTTGGTCGCGTGGTACAGCAGGATGTCCGCGGCCTGCAGGACCGGGTAGGTGAACAACCCCACCGAGGACCCCTCCGCGCCACCTTTGGCCGACTTGTCCTTGAACTGGGTCATCCGGGAGGCCTCGCCGTACCCGGTCAGGCAGTTCATCACCCATGCGAGCTGGGCGTGCTCGGGCACGTGGCTCTGCACGAACAACGTGCACCGCTCCGGGTCCAAGCCGGCCGCGAGCAACTGAGCGGCGGAGATCCGCGTCCGCGCCCGCAACGCCGCCGGGTCGTGGCCCATCGTGATCGCATGCAGGTCGACCACGAAGTAGAACGCGTCGTGGTCCTCCTGCAACCCCACCCACTGCCGGACGGCGCCCAGATAGTTACCGAGGTGGAACGAGTCCGCAGTCGGCTGGATGCCCGAGAGCACCCGAGGTCGTTCGTTCGCGCGGCGGGCCGACATGAGAGTCATTCTTGCAGCCCCTCGACGGCGGCCTTGATCACCTTCACCCGGGCGACCCGGCGCCCGTCCAGCGCACAGACCTCCAGCCGGAAACCGTCGACCGAGACACCCTCGCCCACCCCGGCAATGTGGCCCAGCTGCGCGACGAGGAACCCCGCGACGGTCTCGTAGGGCCCGTCGTCCAGCGCCAGTCCGGTGACCTCGGCGAAGTCCTCGAGGTTGAGCAGCCCGTCGACCTCCAGATCCCCACCCACGGGCAGATCGCCGGCCTCCGGAGCCGGGTCGTACTCGTCCCGGATCTCCCCCACGAGTTCCTCGACCAGATCCTCGACGGTGACGATGCCCGCGGTGCCGCCGTACTCGTCCACGACGACCGCCAGATGCGCGCGGCTGGCGCGCAGGGCGGTCAGAACCGGCAGCACCCGGTTGGTGGCCGGGAACGCCGGGATCTCCCGGGCCAGTTCGCCGACGGTGCGGGCCTGGTCCGCCAGCATCGGATCGAGCAGGTCCCGGATGTTCACGAAGCCGATCACGTCGTCCGACGACCCGCGTACCACGGGGTACCGGGAGTGCGGCCGGGACAGGACGAAGTCGATCGCGGCGTGCAGGGGTGTCGCCGCATCGAGGAAGTCGACCTCCGTGCGGGGCACCATCACCTCGCGCAGCACGACCTCGCCGACCGCGAACACCTCGGCGATCAACCGGCGCTCGTCCTGGGTCAGTGCCGCGTGCGCCGAGACCATCTCGCGCAGTTCGTCCGAGCTGATCGCTTCATGCGCCGGGGCCGGCGCACCGGCCGCCAGGGCCGCCCGGCGCCCGGAGGCCCGGGGCAGCAGCCAACGCACCGGCGCCACCAGGACGGCGAACCGGTTCAGCGTGCCGGCCAGCCCGAGGGCGAAGAGCTCGGCCCGGTTCGGCGCGAGCCGGAACGGCACCAGCTCGGCCAGCGCGAGAGCCACGAACGCCACCACGAGGACGACGAGTCCGGTGGCGGCGAATCGCGCCCAGTCGTGCGCGAGGCCGGCGTCCCGCAACCTCGGCGAGAGGTCCTCGGCCAAGGTGGTCGCACCGAGGGCCGCCGCGGACACCGCGGCGAGCACGGTTCCGATCCGGACCGTCGTGGAGACCCGCTCCGGGCCGGCGGCCAGCGCCGCCACCCGCCGCCCCCGCGGGCCCCGCTCGGCCAGGACCCGCAGGTTGTCCTCGCGCAGCGAGAACAGCGCCGCCTGGGCCAGGGTGAGCAACCCGCCGAACAACAACAGGGCGCAGACGCCGATAGCGCCGAGTACCGGAGAGTCCATCAGTCCAAGCCGGTATGTCGGGGGCGGTCCACGGGCCACAGCGTATGCGTGACCGGCGGAAGATTCCGGGGCTGGGCCTGCCCAGGAGACGGGGTCAGAGGCCGGCCAGCGCCTCGTTGAAGGTGGCCGATGGACGCATCACCGCGGACGCCAGGGCATGGTCGGGGCGGTAGTAGCCGCCGATGTCGGCCGGGGAGCCCTGGACCGCCAGCAGCTCGGCGGTGATCGTCTGCTCCTGGCTCGCCAGGGTCTTCGCCAGGCCGTCGAAAGCCGCCGCGAGGTCGTGATCGTCGGTCTGCGCCGCCAGCTCCTGCGCCCAGTAGAGGGCGAGATAGAAGTGGCTGCCCCGGTTGTCGATCGAGCCGACCTTGCGCGCCGGCGACTTGTTCTCGTCCAGGAAGGTGCCGGTCGCGCGGTCGAGGGTGTCGGCCAGGATCTGCGCGCGCTGGTTGCCGGTCGCGTTCGCCAGGTGCTCGAAGCTGACGGCGAGGGCCAGGAACTCGCCCAGGCTGTCCCAGCGCAGGTAGTTCGACTGAACCAACTGCTGCACGTGCTTGGGGGCCGACCCGCCGGCCCCGGTCTCGAAGAGGCCGCCGCCGTTGATCAACGGCACCACCGAGAGCATCTTGGCCGAGGTGCCCAGCTCCAGGATCGGGAACAGGTCGGTCAGGTAGTCGCGCAGCACGTTGCCGGTGACGCTGATCGTGTCCTCGCCCTTGCGGATCCGCTCGAGGCTGTAGGCGATCGCGTCCACCGGCGCGAGGATCGAAATCTCCAGCCCGTCGGTGTCGTGCTCGGGCAGGTAGGCGTTCACCTTCTCGATCAACCGGGCGTCGTGCGCCCGCGTCTCGTCGAGCCAGAACACCGCGGGCGAACCGGTCGCGCGGGCGCGGGTCACGGCGAGCTTCACCCAGTCGCGGATCGGGACGTCCTTGGTCTGGCAGGCGCGCCAGATGTCGCCGGCGCTGACCTCGTGCTCGAGCAGCGTGTCGCCCGCACTGTTCCTGACCCGGACGGTGCCGTCGCTCGGGATCTCGAAGGTCTTGTCGTGGCTGCCGTACTCCTCGGCCGCCTGCGCCATCAGGCCGACGTTGGGCACCGAGCCCATGGTGGCCGGGTCGTAGGCGCCGGAAGCCCGGCAGTCGTCGATCACGACCTGGTAGATGCCGGCGTAGCTGCTGTCAGGAATGACGGCGAGAGTGTCGTGCTCGGCGCCGTCGGGGCCCCACATGTGGCCCGAGGTTCGAATCATGGCCGGCATCGAGGCGTCCACGATCACGTCGCTCGGTACGTGCAGGTTGGTGATGCCGCGGTCGGAGTCGACCATGGCGACGTCGGGACCGTCGGCGAGCGCCCGGTCGAACGCGGCCCGGATCTCGGCGCCGTTGCTCAGCTTGTCCAGCCCGGCGTAGATGCCGCCCAGGCCGTCGTTCGGGCTCAGGCCGGCGGCGGCCAGGTCCTCGCCGTACTGCGCGAACACGTCGGCGAAGTAGGCCTGCACGACGTGCCCGAAGATGATCGGGTCGGAGACCTTCATCATCGTTGCTTTGAGATGGGCCGAGAACAGCACGCCGGAGTCCTTGGCGCGCTGCACCTGGGCGGCCAGGAACTCGCGCAACGGACCGACCCGCATCACGGTGGCGTCCACCACCTCACCGGCCAACACCCGGACGCCCGCCTTGAGCACGGAAACCGCGCCGTCGTCGCCGGAAAGCTCGATGGTCAGGGTGTCGTCGGCCGGGAGCACGACCGACTTCTCGTTGGCGCGGAAGTCGTCGGCGCTCATGTGGGCCACGTTGGTCTTGGAGTCCGAGCTCCAGACGCCCATCCGGTGCGGGTGCTTGCGAACGTAATTCTTGACCGACGCGGGCGCGCGGCGGTCCGAGTTGCCCTCGCGCAGCACCGGGTTGACCGCGCTGCCCTTGCACTTGTCGTACTTGGCCCGATCCGCCTTCTCCGCCTCGGTCTTCGGGTCGTCGAGGTAGTCCGGCAGGTCGTATCCCTGCCCCTGCAGTTCGGCGATCGCGGCCTTGAGCTGCGGGATGGAGGCCGAGACGTTGGGCAGCTTGACGATGTTGGCGGCCGGAGTCTTGGCCAGATCGCCCAGCTCGGCGAGCGCGTCACCGATCCGTTGCTGCTCGGTCAGCCGTTCGGGGAACTGCGCGAGAATCCGGCCGGCGAGCGAGATGTCCCGCGTCTGGACCTCGACCCCCGCGGTGGACGCGTAAGCCTGGATGATCGGCAGGAACGAGTAGGTCGCCAGCAGCGGCGCCTCGTCGGTGTGGGTGTAGATGATCGTGGCCATGGGTGCGGTCGCCCTCCTGCGGTCGCCGACGTGCGTACGTGCAGTGCGTCCGGGAAACCGTCACCGTGATCGGCGCGGATTTCCCGGACGCACAGGTGATCAGAGTGCGGCGACGTCGCCCTGCTTGGCGCGGACGGCCTCAGCGGCCTCCTTGAGCGCCGCGAGCTCGGTCGCGGTCAGGTCGCGCTCGACGACCTTCTTGATGCCGCCGGCCCCGAGCTCGGCCTCGACACCGAGGTAGACGCCCTCGATGCCGTACTCGCCGTCGACCCAGCAGCAGACCGGCATGACCGCGCCGGAGTCCGTGGCGATGGCCTTAACCATGCGCGCCGCAGCGGCCGACGGAGCGTAGTACGCCGAGCCGGTCTTGAGCAGCGCGACGACCTCCGCGCCACCGTTGCGGGTGCGGACGACCAGGTCCTCGATGTCCTCGGCCGAGAGCAGCTCGTCGAGCGGCTTGCCGTTGACGGTGCAGGCGGACGGAACCGGGACCATCGTGTCGCCGTGCGAACCGAGGGTCAGTGTGGTGACCGCGCCGACCTCGACGCCGAGCTTCTCGGCGACGAAGTTGGTGAAGCGGGCGGTGTCGAGCATGCCCGCCTGGCCGATGACCTTGTTCTTCGGCAGGCCCGAGGCGAGCTGGGTCAGCGCGGTCATCTCGTCGAGCGGGTTGGACACGACGACGAGAACGGCGTCCGGCGAGTGCTTGACGATGTTCTCGGCGACCCCGCGCACGATGCCGGCATTGACCTCGATCAGGTCCATGCGGCTCATGCCGGGCTTGCGCGGCAGGCCCGCGGTGATGACGACGATGTCCGAGCCGGCGGTCTTCTCGTACCCGCCACCGTCGGCGGTGGTGGTGGCGCCGGTCAGCTTGGTCTCGAAGCCCTCGATCGGGCGGGACTGGTTCATGTCGAGGGCGAGGCCTTCGCCCTTGCCCTCGAGGATGTCGGTGAGCACGACCTCGTCGAAGATGTCGTACTCAGCGAGCCGGAGCGCGGTGGTCGAGCCGTAGAAGCCCGCTCCGACGACGGTGACCTTGCCCTTGCGCGCCATGACCTGACTCCTCAACACATTCGGGGGCGTGAAACCGGGATCGCCAAGATGTCTTGGCATCAAGAGACTGTGAGGGAAACCCTAGCCCGTATGGGCTGAGCACGCCGAATCGGGGCGGGTCAGGACGGGGGCGGGACCACCAGGGCCGCGAGCAGAACACCCAGTCCGAGGGCGGTCAGGGTGATCACATCGATCACGCGCCCACGGACCACCAACAGCCCGGCGGACTCGGTCGGGAGCAATGCCCGCAGGCCGGCGGCCAGCACCAGTCCGCCCGCGAACAGCACGGTGCCGCGGCGGAAGTGCTCGGAGAGCACGACCAGCACTCCGGCCGTGCAGACGGCCAGGACGCAGACCAACGGCCACTCCGCCGCGACGACCCGGGAGGTCACCGGACGGGGCGCGCGGCGCGGAGGCGAGCTCACTCCCGGCTCACGATCGACCTAGACCGTCCCGGCTCGCTCGGCGGCCGCTTCCGCGGCGAGGACCACGTTGTCCACGAGCATCGCCCGGGTCATCGGGCCGACCCCGCCGGGCATCGGCGCCAGCCAGCCCGCGACCTCGGCCGCGGCCGGGTCGACGTCACCGACCAACGCGCCGTCCTCCGACCGCGACGTGCCCACGTCCAGCACGACGGCGCCGGGGCGGATCATGTCGGCGGTGATCAGGCCCCGCACGCCCGCGGCGGCCACCACGATGTCCGCCCGCCGGACGTGCGCCGCGAGATCGCGGGTGCCGGTGTGGCACAAGGTGACGGTGGCGTTCTCGGACTTGCGAGTGAGCAGCAGGCCCAGCGGCCGCCCGACGGTCACGCCGCGCCCGACGACCACGACCTCGGCGCCGGCCAGCGGGATGTCGTAGCGGGTGAGCAGTTCGACGATGCCGCGCGGAGTGCAGGGCAACGGCGCCGGGTCGCCCAGGACGAGCTTGCCCAGGTTGACCGGGTGCAGCCCGTCGGCGTCCTTGTCCGGATCGACCAGACCGAGCACCCGGTTGGCGTCCAGGCCCTTCGGCAACGGCAACTGCACGATGAACCCGGTGCATGCCGGGTCCGCGTTGAGCTCGGCGACGGCCTGCTCCACCTCGGCCTGCGTCGCGGTCGCGGGCAGATCCCGGCGCAGACTGGCGATGCCGATCTCCGCGCAGTCGCGGTGCTTGCCCGCGACGTAGGAGTGGCTGCCCGGGTCGTCGCCGACCAGGACCGTGCCGAGCCCGGGCGTCAGCCCGTTCTCGGCGAGCTTCGCCACCCGCTGGGTGAGCTCGGCCCGGATCGCCGCCGCGGTTGCCTTGCCATCGAGGATCTTCGCCACGCGTCGATCCTATTGAGCCGCGGCGGAGCTACCGCTTGCCGTCCTCATCGGTCAGGGTCAGCAGCCCGAACGGGCTCGGCGCGTCGAAGCGGAACTCCAGCGCGGTGGCGCCGTCGACCGCGTGCACCTCGGCTCCGACCGGACGGAAGACCCCGGTCTGGGCCGCCAGGACACCCTTGACCGACGTCACGCGGCCCGAGCCGTCCTGGACCGCCTTGCCGTCGATCTCGGAGATCGCCGCCGAGCGGCGCAGGATGCCCGCGTCGGCCTCACCCGGCAGGGCCGGGAAGCCGGCGATCGTGACCTTGTGCTCCAGGGCGATGGCAACGATCCCGAGCAGCACGCGGGCGTCGACCTCGCCGTTCTGCAGTTGCGCCTTGGCGGCGTCGGACAGCCCGACCCGGCCGGAGGCGATCAGCGACCTGCCCGTCGCGACCAGTGCCTTGCGGTCGGCGGCGAGGTCGGCGGCCACCTTCGCCGGCGAGCCGGGCAGCACCTGGCGGATCTGGGTCCAGCCGCCACCGGTGGTGAACACCGCGGCCGGACGGGACCGGTCGAAGAGGGTGCGCACCGACTCCGGCAACCCGGCGCCCGGCTCCTCGCCGGGGCCCCCGAGTATCACCAGGTAGGAGCAGCAGTTCTTGCCCAGGTCGAGCGGCGCGGTCGAGCCCTCCGGGTAGGTGGTCAGGGCGTCGGAGTCCTGCCCGTTCGAAAGCAGGGTGTCGGTCAACGAGGCCGGGACCAGCACCGAGCCCGCGCCCGCCAGGTTGTTCAGCACCCAGGCGCTCGCCTCGGCGGTCGGCGGATCGGCCTTCGTGCGGTTCTCGAGGAAGCCCAACCCCCCGGCGGCGTAGATGCCGACCGAGGCCCCGATCGCGACGATGGCGGCAGCCTGCGTCCGTCCGACCCAGCGCCGCCGGCGCCGCGGCGGCGCCGACCCGTCGGTGTCGGCGGCGATGGTGTCGGTCGCGGTCTCCGCGCTGCCCTCGGCCCGCTGGGCGGGGACCAGGGGCGCAGGGGCCAGCGCCGGCACCATCGACCGGCCGTCGATGTCGGTGTCGAGGTCGATGTCGGCGTCGAGGTCGGTCGGCACGACATTGCCGAAACCGTCGACGACCGCCGGCGCGGCGATGACGACGTGGTCGGCGGGCACCGGCTTGCGGCGCTTGCGCGGCGCCGGAACGATCCGGGCGAACTCGGGAACGGCCACCGGCTCGGGCGTGACGTCCTCGGCCATCTCGGTCGCGTCGACGGCGACGTCGGTCGCGACGGCGGCCGGCGAGAGGGCAGCCAGTCGTGCGGACAGCGTCTGGCCGGCGAACGGCTCAGCCATCCACGGGGGCAGGCTCGCGACCGGACCGGTTTCCGGACGCTCGACGTCCGGTCCGAAATCGAACAGCTCGCGCGTCGCCACCTCACTGCCCGTGACGGAATCGCGCCGATCCTGCCGTTCGCTGCCCACTCGATCCTCCCCCGCCCAAGGTCCCCACCCGGCGTCCTATTCGCATACAAACGCCCAGGTAGCCGGGTTGCAAGGGCACCATGCCCGAATGGAACGAACGGAGGATGCAGGTCGAGCGGTTCGTCCTACTTCCGGGGACAAAAAGGACGACCCCGAAGGCCCGAGCGGGCAGATCCGGGGTCGTCGAGCGGTCCGAGGATGCTCGTCACACCCCGTGATGGCCAGGACTGATGTTCGCGGTCCTCGACTAGTGCGCGAAGTGGCGGGTGCCGGTGAGGTACATCGTGATGCCGGCGGCACGGGCCGCCTCGATGACCTCGGAGTCGCGCACCGAACCGCCGGGCTGGACGACGGCCGCGACGCCGGCGTCGATCAGCACCTGCAGCCCGTCCGGGAACGGGAAGAAGGCGTCGGAGGCCGCGACCGCGCCGCCCGCGCGTTCCCCCGCCCGGGCCACGGAGAGGCGCGCAGAATCCACGCGGTTCACCTGGCCCATGCCGACGCCGACCGTGGCGCCACCCTTCGCGAGCAGGATCGCGTTCGACTTGACCGCGCGGATCGCCCGCCACGCGAAGACCAGGTCGATCAACTGCTCCGGTGTCGCCGCCTCACCGCACGCGAGCGTCCAGTTGGCCGGGTCGTCGCCGGGGGCGTCGAGCTTGTCCGCGGTCTGCAGCAGGACGCCGCCGGAGATCGGGCGGAACTCCGCGGCACGGCCGGGCGCGACCGGAACCGACCGGAGCAGGCGCAGGTTCTTCTTCGCGCGCAGGATTTCCAGGGCCGCCGGCTCGAAGTCCGGGGCGCAGATCACCTCGGTGAAGACCTCGGCGACCTGCTCGGCCATCGCGGCGGTCACCGGCGCGTTGGTGGCGATGACGCCACCGAAGGCGGACACCGGGTCACACTCGTGCGCCTTGCGGTGTGCCTCGGCGATGTCCGCACCGATCGCGATGCCGCAGGGGTTGGCGTGCTTGATGATCGCGACGCACGGCTCGGCGAAGTCGTAGGCGGCCCGCCGGGCGGCATCGGTGTCGACGTAGTTGTTGTACGACATCTCCTTGCCGTGCAGCTGCTCGGCGGCCGCGAGCCCGCCGGCCTCGGAGACGTAGAGCGCGGCCTGTTGGTGCGGGTTCTCGCCGTACCGCAGCACGGCGGAGCGGGTCCACGTGGCGCCGGCCCAGTTCGGCCACGGCGATTCCGGGTCGGACTTGTAGTGCGAGCCGAGCCAGGACGCGACCGCGACGTCGTACTCCGCGGTGTGCTGGAACGCCGCCACCGCGAGCAGCCGACGGGCGTCCAGGCTGAAGCCGCCCTCGGCCACCGCGGCCAGCACGTCGGGATAGCGGGCCGGGTCGACGACCACCGCGACACTCGGGTGGTTCTTCGCGGCGGCGCGGACCATCGACGGCCCGCCGATGTCGATCTGCTCGACGCACTCGTCCGGGCTCGCGCCCGACGCGACCGTGGAGCGGAACGGGTACAGGTTCACGACGACAAGTTCGAACGGCTCGACCCCGAGCTCGCCCAACTGCGCCGCGTGCGCCTCCAGACGCAGGTCGGCCAGAATGCCGGCGTGCACGCGGGGGTGCAGGGTCTTCACCCGGCCGTCGAGGCACTCCGGGAACCCGGTGAGCTCCTCCACCTTCGTCACCGGAACCCCCGCAGCGGCGATGTTCGCGGCGGTGGACCCGGTCGACACGATCGCCACCCCGGCGGCGTGCAGACCCTGGGCCAGTTCGGCCAGGCCGGTCTTGTCGTAGACGCTGATCAGCGCCCGGCGCACCGGCCGCCGTCCGTCAGTCATCTGAGCATCCATCAGTTCGCCGTCCCATCGCCGATCCGCACGTGGCGGCCCTCCAACACTGCAAAACCTTCGCGCGCCAGGCGCCCGACGACCTGAACGAGCAGCTCCCGCTCGACGGTCTTGATGCGTTCGTGCAGCGAGTCCTCGTCGTCGTCGTCGAGGACCTCGACCGCGGTCTGGGCCACGATCGGCCCGGTGTCGACCCCGGCATCCACCAGGTGCACCGTGCATCCGGTGACGCGCACACCGTAGGCCAGGGCGTCGCGGACGCCGTGTGCGCCCGGGAACGCCGGCAGCAGGGCGGGGTGGGTGTTCAGACAGCGATCGCCGAAGTCGGCCAGGAACGCGCTGCCGAGGATCTTCATGAACCCGGCGGAGACCACCAGGTCCGGGGCGTAGGCGGCTACCGCCTCGGCCAGGGCGGCATCCCACTGCGTCCGCGTCGGGAAGTCGCCGACCCGGCACACAAAGGTGGGTACACCAGCCTTCTCCGCACGACGGAGGCCTTCGATGTCGGAACGGTCGGCGCCGACCGCGACGATCCGCGCCCCGTAGGCCGGATCGGCGCAGGCGTCGAGCAACGCCTGCAGGTTGGTCCCCGAGCCGCTCACCAGAACGACCAGGCGTGCGCCCAACTTCCCCACCTGTGCGTGTGCTCCCGCCTGGGCCGTGAACGGCACGTTCCGGACGCCGGTCACGATATCCACCCTCGGTAGGAGGAATTCACCCTCATGGCAAAGCGCCGGACGCCGGGCCTGGGGGCGGCGCAAACTGACGCCTCAGGCGACCCGCGGGCTCCCTCCGGCCACGCCTGATGATGCGGAGTGGCGGCGGTGAGAGGACTAGAGGCAGATGTACGAGCGCGGATCGAATTCCTGGCACGACCTCTCGTACGGATCGGGCGCGACCTACCCCAACGGCACCGATGCCCGCGCGAACGGCAGCGCGAACGGCAGCGCAAACGGCTCCGGGTCGGACCACGTCTGGTACCGCTCCCCCTCGGGTGAGCAGCCGGCGCAGAATCCGGTGCAGCCGCCCACGCCGACCCCCGGCTACCCGCCCGCCCCGGCGTACCCGCTGGCCGGCGGCCAGACGTACGAGTCCTCCTACGCGCCCGCCCCGTACGCGCCGGCTGCCTACGAGGCGACGACCTTCGAGGCCGCTTACGCCCAGCCGACGCAGTCGTTCCCGGCCGTGCCGGCGGCGGCCCCCGACGTCACCACCTACGACCCGATCACCGGCCTACCGTTGGGTGATGCACCGGTCGTCTACCCGATGCGCAACGTCGCCGGCCGGATGGCGATGGTCCTGGGCGTCTTCGCGATCCTGTTCACCAGCGTGCTGTTCCCGCTGTTCCCGCTGGCGTTCTTCTTCGGCCTGGGCGCCATTCTGCTCGGCCGCAAGGGCCGACTGCGGGCGCGCTACGGCTTCGCGAGCAACCCGGGCAGCGCGGGCGGCGGGTTCGCGCTCGGTGTGATCGCGATCGTGCTCGCGGTGGCCTGGACCGCCGCGTCCGCCTGGCTGTTCACCACGTACTCGGCGACCGACCTGCAGAACTGCGTCACCGACACCCACAACGGCGCCGAGGCTCTCCGCTGCGCCGCCGACGTGGTCGACGCCGGCTAGTTCGTCGGCTCGTCCTCGGTCTCGACCCGGGGCTCCTGGGCTCGCTCCAGGCGCTCCGGGTCTCCGGACGTGGGTAGGTCGTCGACGTCCGACGCGGTCACGACCTCGATCGGCGTGCTCTCGGGCTCCGCCGCCGGCTTCTTCTGCGCCGGAATGACCGACGTCTTGCCCGCGATCTTGACCGGGGACGTGACGGGTGCCTTGACCGGGGACATGGCCGTGGCCTTGACCGGGGGCTGCTTCGGCCGGCGCCCGTAGTGCTCCCAGCCGATGCGCCCGGCGGCCAGCACCGTGGCGGCGACGGCGAGCTGCAGGGCGAGCAACGCCCCGACGAGAAGGCCGTTCGGGCCGAAGTCCTCCAACCGGCCACCGGCTCCACCGCGGGAGTAGCCCGCCAGAAAGCCGACGCCGAGGCCGCAGACGGCACCGGCCGCGGCCGCGGTCGCCAGTTCCTCACGCCAGCCGCGGGTGCCGCCCACCGGGCGGGCGAACCAGCCGATGACACCGCCCGCGCCGATCGGGATCGCCACCAGGAGCAGGGCGTAGCCCGGCAGCGGGCCGGCGCCCGGCAGCGCACCCAGCAACGGCATCGCCGGGAGCGCGCCGCCGTGCATCTCACCGGTCAGGCTCAGTCCGCCGTCGATCCCGAGCGCGAATCCGGGACCGGCGGCCAGGGACACCACCCAGAGCACGGCGTTCGGCGCCAGCGCAAGGCAGAGCAGCGTGGTTCCGACCGCCCCGCTGATACCTCCACCGACGGCCTGCCCGAGTTCCAGAACGTCGCCGGAGTGCATGCCGAGCGAGATCAGCAGCGCCACCGCACCGCCGGCCAGCAGTGCGATCACTCCCCGCCCCGCGGCCCGCGCTCCGATCCGGACGCGGGGACCGATGCGGGCCGCGACGGTCGCCCAGGGCCAGGTGTGCGGCGCGATCCCGGCGACCGCGCAGAGCAGCGCGAAGACCAGGCCTGCCCGCATCGCGTCCAGGGTGTCGACGCCCGACCCGGCCTGGGCGCTGACCCAGCCGGCCACGCCGGAGACCACCACGTGGCCGGCAACGACTCCGCCGACGACGATCGCCGCCGGCGCCAGTTCGAAGGCCGAGGTGGCCCGCGCGGCCCAGCCGGCCAGTCGCGCGATGAGGAAGGCGACGACCACGGTCACGGCCAGCGGCGGCAGCACCAGGTCGTAGGTGCCGGAGTCCAGCGGCGCACGCTGGCCCATCAGCCACAGCGAGGCGGCCCCCCGGAAGGGCGCCGCGCTCAGTCCGTCGGTGGCCAGCGGCCCGGCGGCCCAGAGCAGGACGGTGATGGCGGAGAGCACGGCCATGGCCACCGCGGCAGCCAGAATCGCGGCGACGGCGCCGGTTCCGACGAGCCACTGCGTCGACAGTGCCCGGGTGCCGTCCCGGCCGGCGCGGGGAGCTCGCGGCGGCGGCCGGACGGCGAGGCTGACCATGTGTCCACTGTGGCTGCCACCGGTGGGAGATTCACGCACCGACACCGCCTGATCGGCACCCTCGTGAAGATGATCACGGCCACGAGCTCCGCGGATCGGACATCCGGGACCTTGGGGACGTTCCGACGAAGCACCCTCGAGCGACTCGGCAGGCGACTTCAATAGCTGAGTGGACAACGTCATCGATGCGGATCGTTCCGGGGTTGCCGCTCCTGCCCGCCCCCCGGTCGCCAGTTTCACCGTCGTGGAGGACGCTGCGCCCGAGCCCACGCTCGTGGACCGTCTGCTCGGCGCCCCCGGATGGGGCTTTCACACCGCCCTCGGCGTCGGCGCCCTGAGTATGTTCTGGGCCGCCAGCTCCCCGGCCGGGCTGGATCTGATCGGCGATCCGTTCGCCTGGATCGGCATCGCCTGCGTCCTGAGCTGGGTGCTCCGCTTCGCCCTCGCGACCTCGCGACGCACGCTCACCACCGCTTTCATCGGCGCCCCGCTGATCGCCGCGGTCGTGGCCACCGGTGTCTACTTCGACATCCCGGCGGAGACCCGCTGGATGCAGGCCGAGGGCGGCTTCGAGAGCGCCCTGCGGGCCATCCCCACCGCGAAGGACTGGGACGCGACCGTCGCGAACGAGACGGTCCCCGGCCGGATCGGCTCGTACCGGGTGGAGAACGTGACCCGCGACGCCGCCGGCGCCGCTCAGTTCCACCTCGGCAGCGCGGCGTTCGGCCTGATCGACAGCACGGGCTCGGCCTTCACCTACCTGGTCGACGGACCGACGACCGAGGTCCGTGACGCCAACCCCGGCGCGACCTTCGAGCACCTCCACGGCAACTGGTACATCCTTCGTTAGGCACGCTCGGCGCGCCCTTCACCTCCGAAAGCGCAGAACCGCAGGTCGGATTCCTCGGAATCGCCTGCGGTTCTGCGCTTTCGGAAAGGTCTAGAGCTGACTGACGGCCTCGCGCATGAGGCGGGCGGTCTCGGACGGGGTCTTGCCGACCTTCACGCCGATCGCCTCGAGGGCGTCCTGCTTCGCCTGCGCGGTGCCGGAGGAACCGGAGACGATCGCGCCGGCGTGACCCATGGTCTTACCCTCCGGGGCGGTGAAGCCCGCGACGTAGGCGACGACCGGCTTGGTGACGTTGGCGGCGATGAAGTCCGCGGCCCGCTCCTCGGCGTCGCCGCCGATCTCGCCGATCATCACGATCGCGTCGGTGTCCGGGTCGGCCTGGAACGCGGCCAGGCAGTCGATGTGCGTGGTCCCGATGACCGGGTCGCCGCCGATGCCGACGCAGGTCGTGAAGCCGATGTCCCGCAGCTCGTACATCATCTGGTAGGTCAGCGTGCCGGACTTGCTGACCAGACCGATGCGGCCGGCCTTGGTGATGTCCGCCGGGATGATGCCCGCGTTGGACTGACCGGGCGAGATCACGCCGGGACAGTTCGGGCCGATGATCCGGGTGGCGGCGCCCTTGCTCTGGTTGTAGGCGTGGAAGCTCGCGGTGTCGTGCACCGGCACGCCCTCGGTGATGACGACCACGAGCGGCACGCCCGCGTCGATCGCCTCGATGACGGCGCCCTTGGTGAACTTCGGCGGCACGAAGACCACGGAGACGTTGGCGCCACCCTCGGAGACGGCCTGCGCGACCGAGTCGAAGACGGGCAGCGCCGCGCCGGAGAACTCGACCTTCTGACCGCCCTTGCCGGGGGTCACGCCGCCGACGATGTTCGAGCCGGAGTCGAGCATCCGCTGGGTGTGCTTGCGGCCCTCGGAACCCGTCATGCCCTGGACGACGATCTTGCTGTTCTCGTTGAGAAAGATAGCCACAGCTAGTCCTTAGATCTGAGGGGTCGTCAGCGGGCGGCGAGTTCGGCGACGCGGGCGGCAGCGCCGTCCATCGTGTCGACCATCTCGACCACGGAGAGGTTCGCCTCGTTCAGGATCCGGCGGCCCTCGTCGGCATTGTTGCCGTCGAGGCGGACCACGAGCGGCTTGTTGACGGCCGAGCCGTTGCTCTCCAGGAGCGCGATCGCCTGGACGATGCCGTTGGCCACCGCGTCGCACGCGGTGATCCCGCCGAAGACGTTGACGAAGACGCTCTTCACGGCGGGGTCGCCGAGGATGATGTCCAGGCCGTTGGCCATGACCTCGGCCGAGGCGCCGCCACCGATGTCGAGGAAGTTCGCAGGCTTCACGCCGCCATGGGCCTCACCGGCGTAGGCGACGACGTCGAGGGTCGACATGACCAGGCCCGCACCGTTGCCGATGATGCCGATCTCGCCGTCGAGCTTGACGTAGTTGAGGTCCTTCTCCTTGGCCTTCTGCTCCAGCGGGTCGACCGCGCTCTTGTCCTCGAGCGCCGCGTGGTCGGCGTGGCGGAAGCCGGCGTTCTCATCGAGGGAGACCTTGCCGTCCAGCGCCATGATCACGCCGTCCGTCGTTTTCACCAGCGGGTTGACCTCGACCAGGGTGGCGTCCTCGGAGCGGAAGACCGTCCACAGCTTCTGCAGGACGGCTTCGACGTCGGCCGCGATCTCCGCCGGGAAGCCGGCGGCCTGCACGATCTCGGCAGCCTTCGCTGCGTCGCAGCCGACGTTGGCGTCGACCGGGATCTTGGCCAGCAGGTGCGGGGTCTCCTCGGCCACCTGCTCGACGTCCATGCCGCCCTGGGTCGTGGCCATGGCCAGGAAGGTGCGGTTCGTGCGGTCCAGGAGGAACGAGCAGTAGAACTCGTCGGCGATGTCCGCGGTCTGGGCGAGCATCACCTTGCGGACCGTGTGGCCCTTGATGTCCATGCCGAGGATCTGCTCGGCCAGCTTCTCGGCCTCGTCTGCGGACTCGGCGAGCTTCACGCCGCCGGCCTTGCCGCGGCCACCGACCTTCACCTGAGCCTTGACGACCACCCGGCCGCCGAGCGACTCGGCCGCGGCGCGGGCCTCCGCGGGGGTCTCGGCGACCATGCCGCCCAGCACCGGTACTCCGTGCTTGGCGAACAGGTCACGCGCCTGGTACTCGAACAGGTCCACGGCAGGGGCCTCGCTTCGCGATATGTGGGCAAATCCGCCGCGAGACTAGTCCTCAGCCTCCGCCCCCTCCCAATCGAGGGCGAGCCAACGCTGCGAGCGGAGCC
The DNA here is from genome assembly GCA_963756785.1 of uncultured Actinomycetota bacterium. Classification (GTDB taxonomy): domain Bacteria; phylum Actinomycetota; class Actinomycetes; order Sporichthyales; family Sporichthyaceae; genus Sporichthya. The sequence goes on along the minus strand of CAVWPF010000006.1, from coordinate 74,482 downwards.
GCCGCTCGGAGCCAAGGGCGTCGGCGACGCGCGCAGCGTGGGCGCAACGGCCGCCACCCGCGCGCGGAGCGCGACGCGTGCGGAGCACGCCAGGAAAACTGTTGGGCGGGGAGGAGTCCCTGTGCCTGTGACAACCGGTGCTCGGCGTCACGGGCGAAGGTTCAGTGGCGGGCTGAGCCTCCCCGCGCCGTCAGATTCGACCCGGAACGGGGTGGGGTCAAGGGGCCCCGCCAACTCCATGGCCATTCCACAGGAATGCGGCGCACCGGGCGTCTCGGGCGCGAAGCAAAGCGCGGCTCTGGGACGTCGAGGGCCAGGGTTGGGGCGGGTCGAGGCCGGTCGCCACGGAGCGCACTCGGCTGGGCACCGAGCGCAGAGCGTGACCACTCCCTGTCACGGCGTGTAACACTTGTGGCGGCGGCTGGGCGTGTCGGATCGTCGCGGTTTTTCCTGTTTCGCGCATCATGTCCGCACCACAACGATGACGACGACCACCTCAACTGTTGCATTCAGTCACATCAGCACCAGGGGGTCGTCACTTTGGGCGTTCTTTGCCGGGCGGCCGTGGGTGCATGACCGCCAGACCGTTACCGTTCTGGACTGCTGTTGTCGTATCCAGCGAACCAATTCCGAGTGACCAGGAGATGCCTCCGTGGCCAACGGCCGACATGCGCGCGGTGCAGAGCACCCCGACGCACTGCTCGACCCAAGTCCCCAGGCAGAGGTCCCGGTCGCGGCGTCCGACATGTCGGGATCGACCGGCCGACGCCGCAGGGTGATCGAACAGCCGACCGCGCTCGTTACTGATGTACCCAGTTCCGCCCCGGTTCAAGACACCGAATCGACCGGATCCGGCCGTCGGCGTCGCCCGGCCGCCGAGACGCCGGGAGCGCCGCTCCCGGCCCCCTCCGGCCGCCGTCGCCGCCCGGGTGCGGACGAGGCGCCGGCCGCGGCTCCTGCGGCGTCGCCCGCCGGGATAGCCGCCGAGACCCCGAAGGTTGCGCCGGGTAGCGGCCGGCGTCGCCGGGTCGTCGAGGCCCCGGTCGCCGAACTGGTCGCCGAACTGGTTGTCGAGCCCGTCGTCGAGGTTGCCGCCGACCGCGACCGCGACCGTGACCGAGCTGGCGCCCCGTTCCCACCGCCGCGCCGCCGCGAAGCCCGCGAAGGCCGCCAGGCCGGCCGCTCCGCGCCCCGCCGGCGACTCCATCGCCGCCCGCACCGCGGGTGGCCATGCCGGCACCCGCCGCAAGGTCGTCGCCGTTCCCAGCGGCACCCCGAGCGGCACCGCCCTGATCGCCGGCGCCGCCGCGGTCGCGGTCGCCGCCGCCGGCGTGATCGGCGCCGCGAACTCCGGATCCGACCTCCCCAGCACCAACGCCTCGATGGCCGGGACCGCGGTGCTCGGCCAGAGCGACGCCGCCGCAGCGGTCGTCGACTCGCCCTCGGTGGACCGCGAGCAGGTCCGCGCGAGCCGCGAGCGCGCCCGCGACGCTCTCGCCGATCGGGCCCGCGTCGCCGCGGAGCTGCAGAAGAAGCAGGAAGCCGCGGCACGCGCGCTGGCCGCCGCGAAGGCCCGCGCCCAGCAGCTCGCGCTGATCGCCAAGGACTACAGCCTGCCGGTCAACGGCTACCACCTGACCGCCTCGTTCGGCGCGGGCGGCTACCGCTGGTCCAGCACCCACACCGGCCTGGACTTCGCCTGCGCCTACGGCACCCCGATCCGCGCCGTCGCGGCGGGCACCGTCATCTTCGCCGGCTGGGACGGTTCCTACGGCTACAAGACGATCATCCGCCACGCCGACGGGACCCAGACCTGGTACGCGCACCAGGCACAGATCCTCGTCCGGCGGGGCCAGGTCGTCGCCGGCCAGATCATCGGCCGGGTCGGCATGACCGGCAACACCTCCGGCCCGCACCTCCACCTCGAGGTCCGCGTCAACGACCAGCCGATCAACCCCTACACCTGGCTGCGCGCGCACGGTCTGCGCCCCTAGCCACCATCACGAGCAAGGCCCGCCGACGAATCGTCCGGCGGGCCTTTTCCGTTGTGGGAAAGCGTTGTGACGTTTCGTCAGTGAGCGTCAGTGATTGTGCGACTTGCCACTGACGGTGGCGTGGATCCACTCCTGCACCGCGGAAAACGTCTCCTGCGAACTCTTCACCGCGTTGAGCGCATGACCGGCGCCCGCGACGACGTGCCCGTCGATCGACGGGACGTTCGAGCCGAGCTGCGGGCCCTCGCTGGCCACCAGGTGCTCGGCGGTGTCGCACGGCGCGCCCATGTCTCCGGCCGCCAAGGAGCAGAAGATGCCGTCGGCACTCCCGAGAATCAGGAACACCGGAACCCGGATGTCGAGCGGAGTCCGGAAGATCGCCGGGTAGTTGTTCAACTCCGAGAACGTCACGGTGCCCTTGATCGCCTCGTCCGCGGCCAGGACGCGCGGGTCGTAGTTCGTGTCCGGCAGGTAGTACGGGTCGGGTCGCGTTCCGGGCCGGATCGTCAGATATCCGGGGTCGTAGGCCGCGTGCGCGTACGCCGGGTCCAGGAACGACGGGTACAGCGGCGTCGCGACGCGCAGCGGAGTCTCGATCTCACGGACGTTGTGGGTCGCGCCCGTCAGAACGACTGCGTCCACCTCGGGATTGTTCGACGCGACGAACCAACTCGTCATCGAGCCGTACGAGTGCCCGACCACGACGACCTTGGAGACCGGGACGTTCTGCACCGGTGCCTTGATCTGGCCGGCGCGCAGCGCGGAGACGACGGCCTTCACGACGGCGACGTTCGAGTTGATGTCGACCTGGGCGCTCGGCGGGTGCGAGCTCTCGCCCGCGCCGAGGCGGTCGAGCGAGAGGGTGGCGTAGCCGGCCTTCGCGGCCGCCGCCTCGTAGGAGTACCGGTCGCTGCCGTCCGGGTCGGGGATGTTCCAGTAGCGGTGGTCGTAGGTGATGCCGTGGACCAGGACCTGCACGGTCTCCGACGGCCTGCCCTCGGGCTGGCAGAAGCGGACGAAGATCTGCTGGTTCTCCAACGTGTTCCCGGCCGGGGCGGACCCGCCGGGCACGAGGAAGGACGACGTGACGTTCACCGGCACCTGGGTCTCGGTGCAGACCCGCTCCCCGGAGGGGCGCGCCGCCCGGGCTGTGGTCGCCGGCAGCAGGGCGGCGACCAGGGTGGCGGCGAGCACAGTGCCGCCGGCACGCCGGAATCGGGTGGGGGTCACGGCGGCCTTCTTCGGCAGGGAGGCGCCTCGCTCCTGCGCGCGCGCATTTTCGGAGGCTAAGCGGAACCTGAGAAACGGTCAATATGTGGCGCATCGTAAGTTAGGTAAGCCAACCCTGACTCACCAGCCGAAAGGGGAGCTCTCGTGCGCGTCCGCACTCTCGCCGCCGTTCTTGCCCTCTGCGTTCTGACCCTCGGGGCCTGTGCCGACGACGAGGACGCCGCCTCGGCGTCCGCCTCGGTCGCCGAGACGTCGTCCGCCTCCCCGACGGCCGCCGCCCGGACGCGCCCGGTCTCGCACGAGAAGGGAGAGACGGCGGTGCCGATCTCCCCGCAGCGCATCGTCACGCTCGATTCACCGCTGCTGGACGCCGCGATCTTCCTCGGCGTCACGCCGGTCGGTGCCGTCCGGACGAGCGCGGACACCGGCCTGCCGGACTACCTGGCCGACAAGACGGCGGACGTCGAGGTCGTCGGGGAGATCGCCAGCCCCAACTTCGAGGCCATCGCCGCCCTGAATCCGGACCTGATTCTGTCCACGACCCTGCGCGACGACGCCGTCTACGACAAGCTGCGCGCCATCGCGCCCACCGTCTTCGCCGCCGGGCCGGGTACCGCCTGGCGGGACGACTTCCTGCTCATCGGCGAAGCCCTCAACCGCGGCGAGCAGGCCCGGACCGCCCTGGCCGACTTCGACGACCGCGCCGCAGACCTCGGGGAATCGCTGAACCTCGACGGCGCCAGTGCCGCGATCGTGCGGTTCCTGCCCGACGAGACGCGCGTCTACGGGCCGGACAGCTTTTCCGGCAGCGTCCTGCGGGCAGTCGGGCTGACCGCTCCCGACATCGACTACGACGACTTCGCGATCGCGCGCCTGAGCTCGGAGGAGATCTCGCGCGCGGACGCCGACATTCTCTTCGCCACCACCTATGGCGAACCGGACTCCACGACCCGGGGCGCCGTAACGCCGCTCTGGAGCAGCCTGGACGCCGTCGAGAACGGCTGTCAGTTCGACGTCCCGGACGACACCTGGATGGTCGGCATCGGCCTGATCGGTGCCCAGGCGATCCTCGACGACCTCGAGCGGGTGCTCGGAGACGGCGACTGCGGCGGCGCCGGCACCGACGGCAGCGCCGAGAGCGAATCCGCGTCGCCCTCGGCGTGAGGGGTCAGAGCTTCTCGACCGGCGCGTAGCGCAGCAGCAGCCGCTTCGGCGGCCCGTCGCCGAAGTCGATGGTGGCCTCGGCCTTGTCCGCGAGGCCGGCGGTGGCCACCACCGTGCCCAGGCCGAAGGTGTCGTGGGTGACCCGGTCACCGACGGACAGTGCGACGACCGGCTTGCTCGGACCGGCCTGGGCGCGCCCGGCGGGGCGCGGGGTCCGCGGGCCCTGCGCCAGCGCCTGCAGCGGGCTGCGGGTCGCGGTGCGGCGCCAGTCGACGAGGGAACCCGGGATCTCCTCGAGGAACCGTGACGGCGGGTACCACTGCGGGGCGCCCCAGGCGCTGCGCACCTCGGCCCGGGTCAGGTAGAGCCGCTCCTGGGCGCGGGTGACACCGACGTAGGCCAACCGGCGTTCCTCGGCGAGCTCGACCGGATCCCCCAGGGAACGCATGTGGGGGAAGATCCCGTCCTCGCACCCGGTCAGGAACACGACCGGGAACTCGAGTCCCTTCGCGGTGTGCAGCGTCATCAACGTGACCTGGCCGCCGTGCTCGCCATCCGGATCGTCGGGGTCAGGCAGCTGGTCGGAGTCCGCGACGAGCGCCACCCGCTCGAGGAACCCGGCTACCGACCCGTCCGGGTTCGCCTCCTCGTACTCGCGCGCTACGGCCACGAGCTCACCGAGGTTCTCGATCCGGCTCTCGTCCTGCGGGTCGGTGGAGACTTCGAGCTCGTGCAGGTACCCGGTCTGCTCGAGGATCGCTTCCAGCACCGTCGACGGACCCGTGCCCGCCTCGACCAGCGTGCTGAGCTGCTCGATCAGGTCGTTGAAGGCCTTCACCTGGGTCAGGGAGCGCGTCGCGATCCCGTAGGCCTCCTCGCAACGGCGCAGCGCCGCCGGGAACGAGATGCGCTCCCGGCTCGCGAGGGCGTCGATGCAGGCCTCGGCACGGTCGCCGATGCCGCGTTTCGGGACGTTGAGAATGCGCCGGAGGCTGACCACGTCCTCCGGGTTCGCCAGCAGGCGCAGGTAGGCCAGCGTGTCGCGGACCTCTTTACGCTCGTAGAAGCGGACGCCACCGACCACGCGGTACGGCATGCCGACCCGGATGAACACTTCCTCGAAAACGCGGGAGGCGGCGTTGGTGCGGTAGAACACCGCGACGTCGCTGGGCTTGGCCAAGCCCGCGTCCGACAGCCGGTCGACCTCCGCGGCGACGAACGAGGCCTCCTCGTGCTCGTCCCCGGCGACCCAGCCGACGATCTTCTCGCCGTCGCCCGCGTCGGTCCACAGGTTCTTCGGCTTGCGATCGGGATTGCGTGCGATCACCGCGTTGGCCGCGGAGAGGATGGTCTGGGTGGAACGGTAATTCTGCTCCAGCAGGATCACCTTGGCGTCGGGGTAGTCCCGTTCGAACTCGGAGATGTTGCGGATCGTCGCGCCCCGGAACGCGTAGATCGACTGGTCCGCGTCGCCGACGACACACAGCTCGGCGGGCGGCAGTTCTGATGGTGCGTCATGTCCATCGATCGTCTCGAAACCGCCCACCAGTTCGCGCACCAACATGTACTGGGCATGGTTGGTGTCCTGGTACTCGTCGACCAGTACGTGCCGGAACCGGCGACGGTAGTGCTCCGCCACGTCGGGGAATGCCTGCAGCAGATTGACCGTCGTCATGATCAGGTCGTCGAAATCCAGCGCGTTCGCCGCGTGCAGGCGCTCCTGGTACATGCGGTAGCACTCGGCGTACGTGGTCTCCACCGGGCCGGTGGCGCGCGCCGCATAGGTGTCCGGGTCGATCAGCTCGTTCTTCAGGGTGCTGATCGCGTTCGAGATCGCACGCGGGGTGAACCGCTTCGGATCCAGGTTGAGGTCCCGCACCACCATCCGCATCAGGCGCTGCTGATCGGTGTCGTCGTAGACGGAGAACCCCGAGGTGAAGCCCAGGCGCTTGGCCTCGAACCGCAGGATCCGCAGGCAGGCGGAGTGGAACGTCGACACCCAGTGCGGCGCGGCCGTGCCGACCGCCTCGGCCACCCGGTGCTTCATCTCACCGGCGGCCTTGTTGGTGAACGTGATCGCGAGGATCTGGGACGGGCGCACGTTCCGCACCGTGATCAGGTACGCAATGCGCCGCGTCAGGACCCGCGTCTTCCCCGACCCGGCGCCGGCCACGATCAGCAGGGGTCCGTCGGAGTGCTCCACCGCCGCCCGCTGCGCGGGGTTCAGCCCGTCGAGCAACTCGTCCGCCGACAGCGCGGGAACGGTCTTCGCCGCCGGGCGTTCGGCCGCGGGTGCCGTCTCGGCCGCGGCCTGGACGCGCGGTACGGGCGCTCCCGAGCCGGGCATCGGGAGGTCATCGAAGAGCGTGTCCATGCTGCCCAGGAGTCTAGGCGTCAGCGCCAACAGCGGCTCAGGTCCAGGTGTAGGCGATCAAGGCGTTCGCCGCCGCGAGCGCGAACGCCCCGAAGAACAGCGCAGGCGGGAGCGGGTCCCGCTTGCGGGTGGCGTGCACCAGGCCGGTGACGGCGAGCGCGATCAGCAACTTCACCGCCACCTTGGCGTGGTCCAGATCGCGGTCGTCGGCCTCGTTCACCCCGACCAGCGCGAGGCCGGTGAGCAGCTGGACGCCGACCATGTGGAAGATCACCGGCGAGAAGCGGCGGGTGCCGCCCGTCCACTCCAGCACGAAGCTCCCGAGCAGCAGTGCCATGCCCCCGACGTGCAGAACCAGCAAGACGATCCGCAGCGCATCCACAGAGCAGGACCTTAGATGAGGCGGCGGTCGCTGGCCCAGCGGGACAGTTCGTGCCGGTTGGACAGCTGCAGCTTGCGCAGCACCGCGGAGACGTGACTCTCCACGGTGCGGGTGGAGATGAACAGGTCGCGGGCGATCTCGCGGTAGGTGTAGCCCCGGGCGATCAGCCGCAGCACCTCGCGTTCCCGGGCCGTGAGCAGGTCGAGCTCGGGGTCCACCGCCGGAGCCGGGCCGCCCGGACCGCCAGGGCCGGCAAACGCGTCGAGGACGAACCCGGCCAGCCGGGGGGCCTGCGCTGGTTCTTCCCCGTCCTGCTCCTGGGAGCGGGCGGAGCCGGCGTGGTCTCCTCGCTGCTGCGCGAGCGAGGCCGCCGCAACGATTCCGCCGGCGCGGACGTTTCGGACGAGGGCGCCGTCGTGGACACCCCCGCAGCCCAGCCGTAGGTTCTAGGCCATGCCCGACCAGGTCCCGCAGGCGGACGGCAGCGTCTTCGACGTGCTGATGCTGCAGGCGCACGTGATCGCGGCGGGGTTCTGGCTCCTGACGTGCGTGCTGGTCGCCCTGATGGCGGTGCCCGCCCTCCGGCGGGTGCCGTCGGCGGCGTTCCTGCACGACCTGCAGGTCCGCCGGGATCTCGTGAGCGGCGTGCTGTGGGGGACGTTCGGAATCACGCTCGGCACCGGGACGTTCCTGCTCTTCCAGCAGGCCGTCTACGACCCACCGTTCTCGGCGTCGGCGTTCGACGACCTCGAGGCGGTGCCCTACGGGCTCCCGTACTACTACGCCCTGTACGGGAAGATCGCGCTCTTCCTGCTGATGGGCGCCGCCTCCCTGATCCTCTCGACGGAGGCCGCCCGGGCCGCGCGGCACTCCGAGGCGGCCGGCGGGCCGAGCGAGGCACCCGACGGGCTCGGTCACGGCGACGAGGACTGGCTCGACGAGGAGGTGCTCCCCGAGGGCACCGAGGCCGAACCGGTCGAAATCCCCAGCGGCGGAACGCGCGTCGCGACCCGGGCGGCGGCCCCGCGGAGCTCGGTCGCGACGCTCTGGGTCTCGGTCGGCACGCTCGCGGTCGGCGCGGGCGGGATCGGTTTCTGCGTCACCCTGATCAAGTACTTCCACGAGCTGGCCCGCGCCGCCGTGGTCTACGAGCAACTCCGCCGGCGCTGAGACACCGGCTCCGCCCCCCGTCCGTCCCGAAATTCGGGAGTGCCTGGTCGGTCCACGGCGTTACGTTGCGCAGGACCTCTCGCCCGGGGTCATGACGCTGGGAGCACGCCATGAGCATGGAAATGACCGCGTGGTCCTCGATGTACCACGCCATGAACAACAACAAGGAGCGCCGGCCGTTCTCCCGGGCCACCGCCCGCCGGATCCTCGCCTTCGCCCGCCCGCACCGCCGCGCGCTGATCCTGTTCGCCGTGCTGAGCGTGGTGGCCGCGGTGATGACCGTCGCCACCCCCCTGCTCGCCGGCCGCGTCGTCGACGCGATCGTGCAGGGCAAGGCGACCTCGGTGGTCGTCATCCTCGCGGCGGTGATCGCGGTCATCGCCGTCATCGACGCGGTACTCAGCGTCGTCATCCGGCTGCTCTCCTCCCGGGTGGGCGAAGGCCTGATCCTCAATCTGCGCACGGCGGTGTTCGACCACGTGCAGCGGATGCCGGTCGCGTTCTTCACCCGGACCCGCACCGGCGCCCTGGTCAGCCGGCTGAACAACGACGTGATCGGCGCGCAGCGCGCGTTCTCGACGATCCTGTCGGGGGTCGTGAGCAACCTCGTCACGCTGCTGCTCACGCTCGTCGTCATGATCAGCATTTCCTGGCAGGTCACGCTGCTGGCGCTGGTACTGCTGCCGATGTTCGTCATCCCCGCCCGCCGGGTCGGCCGGACGCTCGCCGACATGCAACGCGAGGCCGCCGCACACAACGCCGCGATGACCGGCCAGATGACGGAGCGGTTCTCCGCGCCCGGCGCCACGCTGGTCAAGCTCTTCGGCCGCCCGGACTCCGAGTCCGCCGAGTTCGCCGCCCGGGCCGGGCGGGTCCGCGACATCGGGGTGAGCACGGCGATCACGCAGTGGATCTTCGTCACCTCGCTCACGCTGGTCTCCGCGCTCGCACTCGCCCTCGTCTACGGCCTCGGCGGGTACTTCGCCCTGCAGGGGCACCTCGAGCCCGGCGCCGTCGTCACCCTCGCGCTGTTGCTCACCCGGCTCTATGCGCCGCTGACCGCGTTGGCCTCGGCGCGGGTGGACGTCATGTCGGCCCTGGTGAGCTTCGAGCGCGTCTTCGAGGTCCTCGACCTCGAGCCGCTGATCGCCGAACCGGAGACGCCGGCCAGCCTGCCGGAGGGCCCCCTCGGCGTGCAGTTCGAGAACGTGCGCTTCGCCTACCCCGCCGCCGACAAGGTCTCGCTGGCCTCGCTCGAGGAGGTCGCGACGCTCGACACCCGCGGCGGCGTCGAGGTGCTGCACGACATCTCGTTCTGCGTCCCGCCCGGCCGGATGGTCGCCCTCGTCGGGACGTCCGGCGCCGGGAAGTCCACGACCGCCACGCTCGTGCCGCGCCTCTACGACGTCGACTCCGGCTCCGTGCGGATCGGCGGGGTGGACGTGCGCGAGCTGTCCTTCGCCACCATCCGGCAGGCCGTCGGCTTCGTCACCCAGGACGGTCATCTCTTCCACGACAGCATCCGCGGCAACCTGCTGCTGGCCCGCCCGGAAGCGACCGAGGAAGAGCTCTACGACGCACTGCGCCGCGCCCGTCTCGCCGACCTGATCGCGGCCCTGCCCGACGGCCTGGACACGGTCGTCGGTGAACGGGGTTACCGGCTCTCGGGCGGCGAGCGCCAGCGGCTGACGATCGCGCGCCTGCTCCTCGTCCGCCCGCGAGTGGTGATCCTCGACGAGGCGACCGCGCACCTGGACTCCACGTCGGAGGCCGCCGTGCAGGCCGCCCTGGGCGAGGCGCTCGACGGCCGGACCGCGATCGTGATCGCGCACCGGCTCTCCACGATCCGCGCGGCCGACGAGATCCTCGTCGTCGAGGACGGCCGGATCCTCGAGCGTGGCTCGCACACCGCGTTGCTGGCGGCGGGCGGTCGCTACGCCGAGCTCTACCGCACGCAGTTCGCCGACCAGGCGGCCTGACGCCCAGCAGGGTGCATTTCCGGGCTGTCCGCCGCCGGCGACAGCCGGGCTCGCGACCAGAGTCGGCGTTAACAGGCGAGAGGGCCACCGCCCCCCGCGGTGACCCTCTCGTCTGTGTTACGCCGTGCAGCTCAGTACGTCAGCCGACCTTGGCAACCTCGCGGCGCCGGGCGATCGGGCGGCCGGAGCCGACCTCGGCGATCGCGATCCGCGGCGCCGGGATGGCAGCGGTGAGCACCGCGACCTCGGGCTTGCGGCCGACCACGCGGCTGACGTTCACCACGCCGTGAACGGTGCCGACGACGGTCTTGCGGACACCGCTGAACATCGCGGCCGCCACGTTGTAGGCGGCGTAGAGGCTGAGCAGGGTGATCAACACCGCGCCACCCAGCAGCACGATCGTGCCGTTGTCGTGGACGGTCCCGTCCTCGGTCGCGAAGGCCGTGTAGCCGTCGAGGATGCTGTGGATCGTGCCCATGTCCCGCCCCTGTCACTTGCCGACTGTCTGCCGGCGCATGTCACTCTGACGGGGCGTCCACCAACCCGGTTCCGTTCTGGTCCCCGAACTGGCGGAATGTCCGGTATGACCTCATCCGTTCGTACGATGACCGGACGGTAAGCACGCTCAGAACGCGTCGCTCATTCCCACTCGATGGTGCCCGGGGGCTTGCTGGTGACGTCGAGGACGACCCGGTTGATCTCCCGGACCTCGTTGGTGATGCGGGTGGAGATCTTCGCCAGCACGTCGTAGGGCACCCGCGACCAGTCCGCGGTCATCGCGTCCTCGCTGGAGACCGGGCGCAGGACGACCGGGTGGCCGTAGGTGCGGCCGTCGCCCTGGACTCCGACCGAACGGACGTCGGCAAGCAGCACGACCGGGCACTGCCAGATGTCGCGGTCCAGCCCGGCCAGGGAGAGTTCCTCGCGGGCAATCGCGTCGGCCTCACGCAGGATGTCGAGGCGCTCGGCGTCGACGGCGCCGATGATCCGGATGCCGAGGCCCGGGCCGGGGAACGGCTGGCGCCACACGATCTCCGCCGGCAGGCCGAGTTCCTCGCCGACCCGCCGGACCTCGTCCTTGAAGAGGGCGCGCAGCGGTTCGATCAACGAGAACTGCAGGTCGTCCGGCAGCCCGCCGACGTTGTGGTGGCTCTTGATGTTGGCCGCACCCTCGCCGCCGCCGGACTCGACGACGTCGGGGTAGAGCGTGCCCTGGACCAGGAAGTCGACCGTCTCGCCGTGCGCGCCCGCATCGGCCACCACCTCGCGGGCGGCCTGCTCGAAGACGCGGATGAACTCGCGGCCGATGATCTTGCGCTTCTCCTCCGGGTCGGTCACCCCGGACAGCGCGTCGAGGAAACGCTTCTGCGCGTCGACGACCTTGAGGTTGACGCCGGTCGAGGCGACGAAGTCGCGTTCGACCTGCTCGGCCTCGCCCTTGCGGAGCAGCCCGTGGTCGACGAAGACGCAGGTGAGCTGGTCGCCCACCGCGCGCTGCACGAGCGCCGCGGCCACCGCGGAATCGACCCCGCCGGACAGCCCGCACACCAGGCGGCCCTTGCCGACCTTCTCCCGGATCGCCGTCACCGTCTCCTCGACGATGTTCACCATCGTCCAGGTCGGCCGGATGCCGGCCACGTCGTGCAGGAAGCGCTCGAGCACCGCCTGGCCGTTCACGGTGTGGACGACCTCCGGGTGGTACTGGACGCCGGCCAGCCGGCGGGCGCGGTCCTCGAACGCCGCGACGGGCGCACCGGCCGAGGACGCGAGCACCTCGAACCCCGCCGGAGCCTCGGACACCGCGTCGCCGTGACTCATCCACACGGTCTGCTCGGCCGGCTGGCCGGCGAGGAGATCTCCGCCCGCGGTCACCGTCAGCGGCGTTCCGCCGAACTCCGAGAGCCCCGTCCGCGCGACGGTGCCGCCGAGCGCGCGGGCCATCGCCTGGAACCCGTAGCAGATGCCGAACACCGGGACGCCGGCCTCGAACAGCGCGGGATCGACGTTCGGCGCGCCTTCGGCGTAGACCGAGGACGGCCCACCGGAGAGCACGATCGCGGCCGGATTCTTCGCGAGCATCGCGGCCACCGGCATCGTGTGCGGGACGATCTCGGAGTACACCCGTGCCTCGCGGACACGGCGGGCGATCAGCTGCGCGTACTGGGCCCCGTAGTCGACCACCAGGACCGGACGTTCCGCGACACCGATCGATTCATCCACCCCGAAAATCCCTTCGCCGTCGAGCTTTCCGCGATCCTTCCACAGCGGCCGGGCCGCGGTCGCTCGCCGAGGTCGGCATCGGCCGGGACGGTCGGCGCCGTGCTCTGATCGTCAATCCGAGCACGACGGCTGTCACAGTCCCCGCGGCAATCAGGATGGGTGCGGTACCGAGGTCGGCGACCCACGAATTGAACCGGCCGGCGATCTCACCGCCGACGAAGTCGACGACCGGGTCGTCGGGGTCGGCGCCGCGCTCCACCCGGAGCTCGAAGTACCCGTAGTAGGCGACGTATGCCCCGGCCAGCGCGGCCAGCGCGCCGGCGGTGAGATTGACGTAGGGCAGCACCCGCCGGATCGTGCCGAGCATCCCCTGCCGCGCCGTGGCGACGACGACCGTGAGAACCACCAGGACCGAGGTCATACCCGCGGTGTACGCACCGAAGACCAGCAGTCCGCTGCCCGCGCCGGAGTCGGAGAAGGTCGAGACCACGGCGACCAGGAAGGCCGGGATCGTGCACGACAGCGACACCGTCGCGTAGGAGACACCGAACAGGAACATCGCGGCCGGCCCGGTGCCTTCACCGACCCGGCGCACCGCGGGCAGCCGGAGCTTCGGCGTCCACCCGCGCATCATCGCGATCCCGGCCGGCACCAGTGCCGCCCCGATCACCAGGGAGATCCAGGGCGTCCATTCCTGAACGGTGACGGCCGTCTGCGAGATGAGAAATCCGGCGACGCCGAACACGGCCACGAAACCGGCCGCGACCGACGCGGCCACCAGCGCGGCGCGGGACGCTCCCCCGCGTCGTTCCTCGTCAGCACCGGCGAGGAACAGCGAGAGGTAGGCGGGCAGCAGCGCGAAGCCGCACGGGTTGAACGCAGCCACCGTGCCGGCGCTGAACGCGAAGCCGACGGGGGCCTCGAACACGGTGGGCGGATCCTGCGCTCAGGCCAGTCCGGCGGCGGCGAGAATTCCGCCGGAGTCGAAGTCCCGGAACCACTTCTTGCTGACCTGGCCGTCGGCGTCGATGACCAGGACCGTCGGCTGGCTGGTCACCTGAAAGTGCCGCCAGGTCTTACCGGCTTTGTCCCAGACCATCTGCAGCTTCTGCGTGCTGGTGTCGGACAGGAAGTCGACGGCCTGATCGAGGTCGTCCTGGGCGCCCAGCCCGAGAATCTGGATCCGGTCGCCGTGAGCCTTCTCGAACGCCAGCAGTTCCGGCGCCTCGGCGCGGCAGAACGTGCAGTGCGGCGCCCAGAACCACAGCAGCATCGGCTTCCCCGCGACCGCGAGGGAACGCAGCTCGGTCGTCTTGCCGGTGGCGACCTGGACCACCTGAACGTCGGGCAGCAGCGTGCTCTCTCCCGACGTCACCGCGGGGTCTGCCGCGGCGGCACCGCTGGCCGCCGGGTCCACGATCGCCGCCGCTGACGGTAGACCAGCGGCGACCTGCGGTTCGTCCTCGCCACCGCACGCGGTCAGCACCAGCCCGGCCGCCAGGGCCGTCGTGAACATCCGCACCGCGCGCATCCGCGGGCCCATCGGTCGCACCGCTATCGCCATGACCGCGAGCCTAGGCGGTCTTCCTTGGCAGTTTCCTCGCCCGCGTGACCTTTTCGCCTCTCGCTCGTTGCACTGTTCACGATCCGCCGGCCGCGACGCCTCTGGGCGTCGCCCGGCGACCGGTGGCGAGTGCAGCTCGCGCGCAGCGCTTTCCGCGCAGCGCGATCCCGAGCGCCCGCCGCCGCAAAGAGGTGCTCGGCCCCGACCAAACCCGGGGCCGGGCACCTCGTTTTTTCCCCGCCCGTCGCCCGCCCGTCGCCCGACCGCCGGCCGGGGCGCCGTTGTGCCGTGCCCGGATCCGGCGGAGTCCGTCGCCCTTGACATGTGACCTTTTGGTCACCTATCTTCGAGCCATGGCCGACGAGGAGTTGGGCGACGTCTTCAAGGCGTTGGCCGACCCGACCCGGCGCTTCCTGCTGGACCTCCTGTTCGAGCGCGACGGCCGAACGCTCACCGAACTGGAGTCGGAACTGGAGATGACGCGCTTCGGCGTCATGAAGCACCTCAAGGTGCTCGAGGACGCCAATCTCGTCGTGCGACGGCGCTCGGGCCGCTCGACGTTGCACTTCCTCAACCCGGTCCCGATCGCCCAGATCTCGGCCCGCTGGATCGACAAGTACACGCAGCCGCGAGTGTCCGCGCTGCTCGACCTCAAGACCTCATTGGAGCGAGAATCATGACGACCGCATCCGCCACGACCGGCGTGTTCAAGGTCTACATCCGCAGCACCCCCGAAGCGATCTGGCGGGCCATCACCGATCCTGAGTGGTCCGTGAAGTACGGCTACGGCGGCTACGTGAACTACGACCAGCGCCCCGGCGGCGCCTACTCGGTGAAGCCCGACGAGCAGATGATCGCCGCCGGCAAGGAGATGGGCTTCGCCATCCCCGAGGTCATCGTGGACGGCGAGGTGCTGGAGTCCAACCCGTACAAGGTGCTCAAGCAGACCTGGCGGATGATCATGGACGAGACCACGTTCTCCGAAGGATTCACGACGCTCACCTACGAGATCGATGAACTCTCCGGCGGGTACTGCGCGCTGACCCTCATCCACGAGTGCCCGGAGCACCCGGCGACCCTCGCCATGGTGAGCGGCCTGAACGAGGCCCCGCCGGACCAGGGCGGCGGCGGCTGGCCGTGGGTCCTCTCCGACCTCAAGTCGCTGCTGGAGACCGGCGCCCGCATGTAGCGAGAGCCGCCTCGATCCCCCCGAAAGCGCAGAACCGCAGGTGATGTCGCGGAATTTCACCCGCGGGACTGCGCTTTCGGCGTGATGGGCTAACGGATGGGGACGATGTCCGGGGCGCCCATCCGGGCAGCGTCGGCGGTGTGGTCGTCGGGCTGGTCCTGGGACTCGCGCTCAGCGGCGACGCGGGCGGCGTAGTACTCGACCTCGACGGCGGTCTGCTCGGAGGTCCAGCCCAGTACCGGCGCCATCAACGCGGCGCACTCCTCGGCCGCACCGAGGCCGCGGTCGAAGGTCTCCACCGAGATCCTCGTTCGCCGGGTCAGGACATCGTCGAGGTGCCGGGCGCCTTCGTACATCGCGGCGTGGACGACCTCGGCCCGCAGGTGGTCGTCGGCCCCGCCGAGCGGCTCGCCCAGCGAGGGGTCGGCGTCGGCGAGGGCAAGGACGCTGTCGATGTCCGAGCCGTAGCGGTGCAGCAGGTGCTCGACGCGGGCCACGTGCAGGCCGGCCGCAGTCGCGATCCGCTCGCGGGAGTTCCAGGCCGCCTGGTAGCCGGACGCCCCGAGCAGGGGAACCCGCTCGGTGCAGGACGGCGGGATCCGCGCATCAAGGGCATGCACGGCGGCGTCGACGGCGTCGCGCGCCATCACGCGGTAGGTCGTGTACTTGCCGCCGGCCACCACGACGAGCCCGGGCACCGGGTGTGCGACCACGTGCTCACGAGAAAGCGCGGAGGTGTTCTCCGACTCCCCCGACAGCAACGGCCGCAGGCCGGCGTAGACGCCTTGGACGTCCGCGCGCTGCAGCGGAGTGGTCAGCCACCTGTTGGCCTCGGCCAGCAGGAAGTCGATGTCGCCGCGACTGGCGGCCGGGTGGGCCTTGTCCAGCGCCCAGTCGGTGTCGGTCGTGCCGACGATCCAGTGCCGCTTCCACGGGATGATGAACAGCACACTGCGCTCGGTCCGCGTGATGATCCCGGTCGAGGAGTGGATCCGGTCGCGCGGCACCACGAGGTGGACCCCCTTGGACGCCCGGACGTGGAACTGTCCGCGTTCGCCGATCATGGCCTGGGTGTCGTCGGTCCACACCCCGGTCGCGTTGACGACCTGCTTGGCGCGGACCTTCCACTCCAGCCCGGACTCGGTGTCACGCACCCGCGCCCCGACGACGCGCTCCCCCTCGCGCAGGAACCCGATGACTCGCACCCGCGAGGCGCAGTGCGCGCCGTAGGTGGCCGCGGTCCGCACCAGGTTCACGACGTAGCGGGCGTCGTCGACCTGGGCGTCGTAGTACTGCACCGCCCCGACCAGCGCATCCGACTTCAGGGCCGGCGCCGCCTTCAGCGCCTGACGCCGCGTCAGGTGACGGTGCCGAGGGACGCCGGTCCTGCCCGGGGCAGCGGCGGCGAGAGCGTCGTAGAGCGCGATCCCGGCGCCGACGTACGGCCGCTCCCAGTGTTTGGTCAGCGGGTACAGGAAGGGCACCGGTCGCACCAGGTGCGGGGCGAGCTCGGTGAGCAGCAGGCTGCGCTCGGTCAGCGCCTCCCGGACCAGCCGGAAGTCGAGCATCTCGAGGTAGCGCAGACCGCCGTGGATGAGCTTGCTCGAACGGCTCGACGTCCCCGCACCGAAGTCACGCACGTCGACCAGGCCGACGTCCAGACCGCGCGTGACCGCGTCCAGCGCGGTGCCGGCGCCCACGATGCCGCCGCCCACGACCAACAGGTCGAGCTCGCGCCCCGCCAGCGCCTGGCAGGCCGCGTCGCGCTCAGCCGGCCCGAATGTCCCCGTCGCCACCAGATCAGCCTACGGCGGGGAGCCGCACCCGGCGGCCCGCAGCGCATCCACCAGGGCGGCGAGCGCCGGGGCGAAGGCGTGTTCGGCGGGGGCCGCATAGCCGACGACAAGGCCTGGGCGTGCCGCCGCGCGGTCCATCCAGAGCCAGTCGAGGCCCGCGACGGCGACGGCACGCTCGGCCGCTGCCGCGAGGACGCGCTCCTCCGGTACGTCGTCGGGCAGGAGCAACGTCAGGTGCAGGCCGGCGGTCGACCCGGCCGGACGGACCCGCAGGTCGCGGACCGCCGTCAGCAGAGCGGCCCGGCGTCGGCGGTACACGCCGCGCACCCGCCGCACGTGCCGGTCATACCGCCCCGAGTCCAGCAGTTCGGCCAGCACCAGCTGGCCCAGGGCTGGTGCAGCGAGGCGCTGGCGGCGCACGACCTCGGCGACCGGCTCCACCAGGTGTGCCGGCAGCACCAACCAGCCGAGCCCGATAGCCGGCGCGAGCGCCTTCGACGCGGTTCCCCCGTACACGACGTGTTCCGGCGCGAGCGCCTGCAGCGCGCCCACCGGCTGCGCGGCGAATCGGAACTCCCCGTCGTAGTCGTCCTCGATGACAAGCAGGTCGCGCCGGGCGGCCAGCGCCGCGCGCCGCGACGGTGGCAACGTCATGCCGAGCGGGAACTGGTGGGCCGGTGTCGTGACGACCACCGGTGAGGTCACTGCGTCCACCCGCAGTCCTGCCTCGTCCACGGGCACACCGCAGATCCGCAGACCGCGGTCGGCGACGACGGTGCGGAACAGCGGGAGCGACGGGTCCTCGAATGCGACCTCGCGCACGCCCGAGCCCAGCAGCACCGAGCTCAGGGCGCCCAGGCCCGCGCCGAAGCCGGGAAAGACCGCGATGCGGTTCGCGGGCGCGATCACGCCCCGGGCCCGGCCGAGGTAGCGGGCGAGCGCCTCCCGAAGGGCCGGCAGGCCGCAGACGTCCGGGTAGTCGAAGTCCAGCGGCGTGGCCCGGGCCAGCACCGTGCGCGTCGCGGCCATCCAGTCGGCCCGCGGGAACAGCGCGGTGCAGGGCCGTCCCGGGCGCAGATCCCAGCGCGCCGGGGCGTCGAAGTCCGCGAGATCGGGCGGGCCGGGTACGCGGCGCGGCGGCGGTACCGGGACCGCGCCGGTCAATACCCGCGTCGGCGCACCCTGGGCCACCGCGAGATGGCCCTGCTCGGCCAACCGGTTGTACGCGGCCGTGACGGTCCCCCGGGCGATCCCGAGGTCGGCCGCCAGCACGCGGGTCGAGGGCAGCGTCGCGCCGGCGGGCAACCGCCCGGCAGCGATCGCGGCCCGCAGGGCGTCCGCGAGCCCCTCCGTCCGCCCACGGGAGGCGTCGATCTCCAGGTGCAGGTCGACGGACCCGGTCCCCGGAAGGGACTGGTTACTGGACCAGGAATCCGCCACAACACTGGACCATACATGTGGTCCAGTTGCCGCCTAGGCTTCTCCCATGACCACCGAGACCCATCCCCGCATCCAGGTCGGCGAGGCCTTCCCCGCCGCGTATTCCGACACCCTCCGGCTCGCCGGTTCCACCGCGAAGGCCGCCGCCGAGGCCGGCGTCGCCCCGGAACTGATCTTTCTGGCGAAGATCCGCGCCTCGCAGCTCAACGCCTGCGCCTTCTGCGTCGACATGCACACGGGCGAGGCCCGCGCCGCCGGCGAGTCCGAGCGTCGGATCGCCCTGCTCGCCGCCTGGCAGGAGACCGAGCTGTACTCCCCCGCCGAACGCATTGCGCTTGAGCTCACCGAGACCCTCACGCGCCTCGCGGAGACCCGCGACGTCCCCGACGACCTGTACCGGCGGGCCCTCGCGGTGTTCGACGAGAAGCAGTACGCGGCCGTCGTCTACGCGATCGCGGTGATCAACTTCTGGAACCGGATCTCGGTCGCCAGTCACAAGCCACTCCCGGCGTGACCGCGCGCGCCGGCGGGCGACGCACAGGTTCTGAACGCGCGCATCGACGTCTTCGTTCCGACCTTTTCCGACCCTGCCGCCGACCAGGCCGTGCACCTGGGCGAGGCCGTGGGTCGGGCCGCCGCGTACCTCGAGGCAGGAGCCGACTGCGTCTATCCGATCGTGGTGCGCTCGGCCGATCTCGCGGCCGAGTTCGCCGCAGCGGTCGACGCACCGGTCATCTGCTCGTCGAATTCGCACGCGGCCGATTGCCGACCTGACAGACCGTCAGGGGGTGATGACGACCTCGACGCGCTGGAAGTCCTTGACCTCGGAGTACCCGGTGGTCGCCATCGCTCGACGCAGCGCGCCGACCAGGTTCATGGAACCGTCGGGCTGCCGGGCCGGGCCCTGCAGGATCTCCTCGAACGTGCCGATGGTGCCGACGTGCATCCGGGTCCCCCGCGGCAGCTCGGCGTGGTGGGCCTCGGCGCCCCAGTGCCAGCCCTGCCCGGGAGCCTCGACGGCGCGGGCCAGCGGTGAGCCGATCATCACCGCGTCCGCGCCGAGTGCAAGAGCCTTGGTGATCTCACCGGAGGTCGTCATACCGCCATCGGCGATGACGTGCACGTAGCGGCCACCGGACTCGTCGAGGTAGTCCCGTCGGGCGGCGGCGACATCGGCGATCGCGGAGGCCATCGGCACCGAGATGCCGAGCACGTCGGAGGTCGTGTGGCCGGAGCCGCCGCCGAAGCCGACGAGCACACCGGCGGCGCCGGTGCGCATCAGGTGCAGCGCGGCCTGGTGGGTGGCGCAGCCGCCGACGATCACCGGGACATCCAGTTCGTAGATGAACTGCTTGAGGTTCAACGGCTCGGCCCGGTGCGAGACGTGCTCGGCGGAAACCGTGGTGCCACGGATGACGAACAGGTCCACGCCGGCGTCGACCACCGCGCGCCAGTACTGCGCGGTGCGCTGCGGCGTGAGTGAGGCGCCGACGGTGATACCCGCGTCGCGCATCGTCTTGATCCGCGCGCCGATCAGTTCTTCCTTGATCGGCTCGGCGTAGATCTGCTGCAGCCGCGCGGTGGCGGCGTGGTCGGGCAGCTGCGCGATCTCGGCGAGCAGCGGGACCGGGTCGTCGTAGCGGGTCCAGAGACCTTCGAGGTCGAGAACGCCGAGCGCACCGAGGTTCCCGATCGAGATCGCGGTGTCCGGGGACACCACCGAATCCATCGGCGCCACCATCATCGGCAGGTCGAAGTGGTAGGCGTCGATCTGCCACGCGACCGAGACCTCTTCGGGGTCGCGGGTGCGGCGGCTCGGGACGATGGCGATCTGGTCGAAGCCGTAGGCCACCCGGCCGCGCTTTCCGCGGCCGATCTCAATTTCTGTCACCGAGTCACCGCGAGTGGTAGTTGGGGGCCTCGACGGTCATCTGCACGTCGTGGGCATGGGACTCCTTGAGGCCCGCGGCGGTGATCCGGACGAACCGGCCGCGGTCGTGCAGCTCACCGATGGTGGCAGCACCGACGTAACCCATCGACGTGCGTAGGCCACCGGCGAGCTGGTGCACGACGGCCTCCAGCGGGCCGCGGTAGGGCACCTGTCCCTCGACGCCCTCGGGCACCAGCTTGTCGTCGGAGTGCACGTCGTCCTGGAAGTAGCGGTCCTTCGAGAAGGACCGGTTGGCCCCGCGGGTCTGCATCGCGCCGAGCGAGCCCATGCCCCGGTAGGACTTGAACTGCTTGCCGTTGATGAACAGCAACTCGCCCGGGCTCTCCTCGACGCCCGCCAGCAGGCTGCCGAGCATCACGGTGTCGGCGCCGGCGACCATGGCCTTGGCGATGTCGCCGGAGTACTGCAGGCCACCGTCGCCGATCAGCGGGACGCCGGCCGGGCCCGCGGCCAGCGAAGCCTCGTAGATCGCGGTCACCTGCGGGACGCCGATGCCGGCCACCACGCGCGTGGTGCAGATCGAGCCGGGTCCGATGCCGACCTTGATGCCGTCGGCCCCGGCGTCGATCAGCGCCTGCGCACCCTCGCGGGTGGCGACATTGCCGCCGATCACGTCGATCTCGGTGCCGTTCGCGTCGAACTCCCGGCGCAGCCGGGCGACCATCTCCAGGACGGCGCGGGAATGCCCGTGTGCGGAGTCGACGACCACGAAGTCCGCGCCGGCTTCGACGAGTGCCATCGCCCGCTTGTAGGAGTCCTCACCGACACCGACCGCGGCGCCGACCACGAGCCGGCCGGCGCCGTCTTTCGTGGCCTGCGGGTACTTCTCGGTCTTCGCGAAGTCCTTGACGGTGATCAGACCCTTGAGCCGGCCGTTGTCGTCGACCAGCGGCAGCTTCTCGATCTTGTGCTCGCGCAGCAGGTTGAAGGCGACGTCGCGGGCGGTGCCGACCGGAGCGGTGATCAGCGGGGCGACCGTCATCACATCGCGGACCAGCTGGGAGGAGTCGCTCTCGAAGCGGATGTCGCGGTTGGTCACGATGCCGAGGAGCTTGCCCTCGTTGTCGACCACCGGGACACCCGAGATCCGGTACCGGCCGCACAGCGCGTCGACGTCACCGATCGTGGCGTCCGGACTGATCGTGATCGGCTGCGCGACCATGCCGGCCTCGGAGCGCTTGACCACGTCGACCTGCTCGGCCTGATCACTGATCGAGAGGTTCCGGTGCAGGACGCCGACCCCGCCCTGGCGGGCCATGGCGATCGCCATCCGGCCCTCGGTGACGGTGTCCATCGCCGAGGAGATCAGCGGGACCTTCAACGTGATCCGGCGGGACAGCCGACTGGTGGTGTCCACCTCGTTCGGCA
The DNA here is from genome assembly GCA_963756785.1 of uncultured Actinomycetota bacterium. Lineage (GTDB taxonomy): Bacteria > Actinomycetota > Actinomycetes > Sporichthyales > Sporichthyaceae > Sporichthya. Next base: position 52,661 of record CAVWPF010000006.1, on the reverse strand, counting down.
CGACGTCCGACGCTCCCGGCAGCAGGAGCACGTCGTCGAAGGTGAGTCCCAGGCGCGCGAACTTCTCCGGGTACACGGGTTCGGAGGTCACGTGGCGGGCACCTTCTCACTCGCAGCAGGGGGTGCCCCTCATGCTACCTGCGGGCTTTGCGCTCACCGGCCCTGCAACTTGTGACCTTCGCGGCGCCTACTTGCCGCCGAAAATCCCGCCCTCGCCGATGATCGGGGCCCAGGTGGGCTTGCGGATCTCGTCGATCGGGAGGTCCGGCAGCGGCTCGAGCTTCTGCTCGGCGCGGTCGGCAACCTTGTCCTTGGCCTTCTTGATGTCCGAGTCCGGGCCGACCGGCAGGGTCGGGTGGACCTTGCCGTCGCCGACGAGGTCGCCGGACTTGCCCTCGGATCCCAGGACGTCCTCGCCCGGCACGCCGTCGAAGCGGTCCGAGTCCGGCGCGGCCTGGGGCGCGGCCTGGTCCTCGTCGAACGCGCGGTGCCAGCGGTCCCGCATCTCGATCAGGCTGGTTCGCAGCGAGGAGAAGGATTTCGGGTCGGAGGCACCTTCGATACCGGTGCGCGCCTTCTCCAGCAGATCCCGCGCGCTGCGGAGGTCGTCGGCCGCGAGGGCCTTGTCCGCGTCGGAGAGCAGCCCGGAAATCCGGTCCGCGTCCGAACGCTGCGGCGTGACCTGCTCCGTCACCGAACCGACCACGCGGCGGATGCCGTCGAGCGGACCACCCTCGCCGGTGACTGCGGCGGAGACCCCACCGACGCCGAGCACGAGCGAGCCGACGGTGACCACCGCGGCGGCGCGGTGCGCGACGAGGAACCGGGCACGGCCCGACCGGCGGTGCGAGGTCAGCTCGACCGGCGGGGCCGGGGTCCGGGTCGCGACCGGCACGGGCATCGGGACGTAGTCCGCCGTGCTGAACGACTCACCGTGCAGCAGGCCGGTCAGCGGGCCGGGTCGGGTGTCGAGCTCGGCCACGTAGGCCTGCAGCAGGCCGGCGACGAGATCGTCGGACGCCCCGACGGGCCGGCGCGCACCGAGCGCATCGAGCAGCAGGTCATCGGCGTGCAGCGCCGCGAACTTCAGTTCCTCGGACATCAGGCCGTGGCCTCCTCGGCGGCGCCCTCGGCAGCAAGGACACGCAGTCGGTTCAGAGCGCGGTGCTGGGCAACCCGGACGGCGCCGGGCGTCATGCCCAGAGCGCGACCAGTTTCCTCGGCGGAGAGCCCGACCGCGACACGCAACACCAGCAGCTCGCGCAGATTCTCGGGCAGATTCGACAGCAGATCGCGGGCGCGGTCGGCGTCCGCCGCCGCCATCGCGCTCTCCTCGGGGCCGAGAGCGGTGTCGAGACTCTCGGGGATGTCCGCGGTGGGGGTGGCGGCGCGGATGGAAGCGCGCTGCACGTCGGCGACCTTGCGTGCGGCGATGCCGAAGACGAAGGCCTCGAACGGGCGGCCCTCGTCCCGGTAGCGCGGCAGTGCGGTCAGCACGGCGATGCAAGCCTCCTGTGCCGCGTCGTCGGCGGCGTATTCGGCTCCGGGCAGGCGACCAAGTCGTCCCCTGCAGTACCGGAGAACCATCGGCCGGATCGTCGCGAGCAGCGCGTCCATGGCGCTGCGGTCACCCTGAGTAGCCGCCGCGGCCAGCACGCGCAGATCTATCCGATCCGTCCGACTTTCAATCGGATCCGGATCGGACGGCGTTACGCCGGCGACCACCATGGAACCATCTTGCTACCTGACGAGGCCTCGGCGCAGCGCGATGGCCACGGCATGTGCCCGGTCAGCGGCTCCGAGCTTGCGAAACAGGCGCCGGGCATGCGTCTTCACCGTGTCCTCGGACAGGTAGAGGCCGCGCCCGATTTCCGCATTGCTCTGGCCCTCGCACATTCCGGCCAGCACTTCGAGCTCACGCTCCGTCAAAGCGGGCGGCGGAGTGTGATCACTTTCGCCCTCCGTGCCCACTCCGTTGCTGTGCGGCTCGGTGAGGGCCTGGCCCACGGCCACGCGGACCTCGGCCCGGGAGGCGTCCTTGCGCAGGTACCCGCGGGCTCCGGCGGCGACCGCGGCCACGACCGCCGCGTCCGGGTCCTCCGGACGCGTGAGCAACAGCACACGCGCCGACGGGTCGGCGGCCCGGATCCGGCGCACCGCTCCGGCCCCACCACGGGCGGTGAGGGCGGCGTCGACGAGCACGAGGTCCGGGGGCTGAGCCCGGACGTGCTCGATGGCTTCGTCCTCGGTGGCCGCCATGACCACCTTCTCCACGCCCTGCACTCCGCCCACCGCACGACGCAGTTGCTCGCGGATCAGCGGGGAACCGTCACACACCAGGACCGTCGACATCGGCACCTCCTCGGCGGAACGTATCGCCCTGTTCGGGTTCGGCAGCGCGTATTGGGCCATTCCGGTTAAGGCGCGTTTCGTGCCCGACGCCAGAAGATCGGACAAGCCGGGACGTTTCCGGACAAACCCGAAGGACGATTCGGGAGAGTCCGGACAAACGAAGGGCCCGGACGCAATCGCGCCCGGGCCCTCGCTGGAGCTAGATCAGGTGATCAGTGCCCATGACCGTGGCCGTGGCCGCCGGCGTCGGGCTCGGCATCGGCCGGCTTCTCCGCGACCAGGGTCTCGGTCGTGAGCAGCATGCTCGCGATCGAGGCCGCGTTCAGCACCGCGGAGCGGGTGACCTTGACCGGGTCGATGACGCCCTGGGCGACCAGGTCGCCGTACTCGCCGGTGGCGGCGTTGAAGCCCTTGCCGGTGTCGCGGACGTTCGCGACGACGACGTAGCCCTCGAAGCCGGCGTTCTCGGCGATCCAGCGCAGCGGCTCGTCGACGGCCTTGCGGACGACGTGGACGCCGACCGCTTCGTCGCCGGTCATGCCGAGACCGTCGTTGAGCACCTCAGAGGCGAAGATCAGCGAGGCGCCACCGCCGGAGACGATGCCCTCCTCGATCGCGGCCCGGGTCGCCGACACCGCGTCCTCGATGCGGTGCTTGCGCTCCTTGAGCTCGACCTCGGTGGCCGCGCCGACCTTGACGACGCAGACGCCGCCGGCGAGCTTCGCCAGCCGCTCCTGCAGCTTCTCGCGGTCCCAGTCGGAGTCGGTGTTCTCGATCTCCGCGCGGATCTGGGAGACCCGTGCGGCGATGTCGGCCTCGTTGCCCTGGCCCTCGATGATCGTGGTGTCTTCCTTCGTCACCACGACACGACGGGCCTGGCCGAGTACCTCGAGGCCGACCTGGTCGAGCTTGAGCCCGAGCTCGGGGCTGACCACCTCGGCGCCGGTGAGCACCGCGATGTCCTCGAGCATGGCCTTGCGGCGGTCACCGAAGCCGGGCGCCTTGATGGCGACCGAGGTGAAGGTGCCGCGGATCTTGTTGACCACGAGGGTGGACAGGGCCTCGCCCTCGACGTCCTCGGCGATGATCAGCAGCGGCTTGCCGGCCTGCACGACCTTCTCGAGGATCGGGAGCAAATCGGAGATCGAGGCGATCTTGCCGGAGTTGAGCAGGATGTAGGCGTCCTCAAGGACGCTCTCCATGCGCTCGGCGTCGGTGACGAAGTAGGGCGAGAGGTAGCCCTTGTCGAACTGCATGCCCTCGGTGAACTCGAGGTCCACGCCCATGGTGTTCGACTCTTCGACGGTGATGACACCGTCCTTGCCGACCTTGTCGAACGCGTCGGCGATCAGGTCGCCCACGCTGCGGTCCTGGGCGGAGATCGTGGCGACGTTCGCCATGTCGTCCCGGGTGTCGACGGGACGGGCGTCGGCCAGCAGGCGCTCGGACAGGGCCTTGGTGGCCGCGTCGATGCCCTTCTTCATGCTCATCGGGTTGACGCCGGCCGCGACCGTGCGCAGGCCCTCACGGACCATCGCCTGGGCGAGCACGGTGGCAGTCGTGGTGCCGTCACCGGCGACGTCGTTGGTCTTGGTGGCGACCTCCTTGGCCAGCTGGGCTCCGAGGTTCTCCCACGGGTCCTCCAGCTCGACCTCACGGGCGACGGTCACACCGTCGTTCGTGATGGTGGGAGCGCCGAACTTCTTGTCGATGACGACGTTGCGGCCCTTCGGACCGAGCGTCACCTTGACGGCGTTGGCCAGGGCGTTGACGCCCCGTTCGAGGCTGCGTCGCGCATCCTCGTCGTACTGCAGGATCTTCGGCATCGCCGGGACTGTCCCCTCTGAGAAGCATCTTCGCGAACGAGTCGTGGAACACGACCGCCCCGGAGCCCGGTTACGGGCCGACCGGGGCGGACGGGACGATCAGTGGCTTACTTGGAGATCTTGGCGAGCAGGTCACGCGCGGAGAGGATCAGGAACTCCTCGCCGCCGTACTTGACCTCGGTGCCGCCGTACTTGCTGTAGAGCACGACGTCGCCGGGGGCGACGTCGAGCGGAAGGCGCTGGCCCTCTTCGAACCGGCCCGGACCGACCGCAATGACTTCGCCCTCCTGGGGCTTCTCCTTGGCGGTGTCCGGAATGACGAGGCCCGAAGCGGTCGTGGTCTCGGCCTCAAGCGGCTTGACGACGACGCGGTCTTCGAGCGGAGTGATCTTGGTGGTCATCGGTGCTGACCTTCCCCTTCTTACGTACGTGGGGTCACTGGCGTATGAGTGTCCGTTGGACGCTTCCGGACTGCCGTCGCGGGGGTCAGGCCGGTAGGTCGATCTGGCAGACTCCAGGGGAGAGTGCCAACGCAGACACTATGTCGCGGTTAGCACTCAGTCAACTTGAGTGCCAGCAATGGGGGCTCTGCTCCCACGCCCCGAAAAACTGACAGTGGGGACCCGGTGGACCTCGCGGACCTGGACTGGCTCCGATCCCCGGTCGGCGCGGCGGTCCTGGCCGAGCTAGCCATGGCGGCCCCGATCGACGACGCCGCGGCTTTGCGCCTGGGCACCCGCCTGCGCCGCGAGCACTCCCCCGATTCCTGCGCCGCCGCGCTGACCCAGGCCCGGCTGCGCGAACGGGCCGTCGCCAAGTTCGGCCCGGACGCCGCCCGGATGTGGTTCACCCCGGACGGGCTGCAGCAGGCCACGCACCCCCTGGTCGCCGCCCACCGGGCCGCGCGCCTCGCGGCCACCCTCGGTGCCGGGGCCCGCGTGCTCGACCTGTGCTGCGGGATCGGCTCGGACCTGATCGCGCTCGCCGCGGCCGGGCTCACGGTCACCGGCGTCGACGCCGACCCCCTCACCGCCGCCGTCGCCGCCGCGAACGTGTCGGTTGGAGATGACATCTCCACCTACCCGGCAGTACTTGGAGATGACATCTCCACCTACCCGGCGGTCACGGTGGGGGACGCCCGGGACACCGACCTCAGCGGGGCGGACCTCGTGTTCGTCGACCCGGCCCGGCGTACCGCGCGGGGGCGGGTGTTCGACCCGAACACCTACTCCCCGCCGTGGCCGTTCGTGCGGGATCTGCTCGACGGGCGGGTGCCGGCCGCGGCCGCCAAGGTCGCCCCCGGCATCCCGCACGAGATCGTCCCGACCGACGCGGAGGCCGAGTGGGTCTCACTCCGGGGCGAGGTCAAGGAGGCCGCGCTCTACTCCGGCGCCCTGACCTCGGGCGTCCGACGGCGGGCCACGTTGCTGCCGGGCGGACAGACCCTCACCGCGGCCGGGCCCGACACCGCCGAGACGCCACCACCGGTGGGCCCACCCGGTCGCTGGCTCTACGAGCCGGATGGCGCGGTGATCCGCGCCCACCTGGTCGGCACAGTCGTCGAGACCGTGGGCGGCCGGCTGCTGGACCCGACCATCGCCTACGTCACGGCGGACTCCTACGTGCCGACCCCGTTCGCCACCGCGTACGAGGTGACCGACGTGCTGCCGTTCTCGGTGCCCCGGCTGCGGGCGCTGCTCGCGGAACGGAGGGTCGGGATCGTGGTGGTGAAGAAGCGCGGGTCGTCGGTCGTGCCCGAACAGTTGCGGCGCGAGCTGCTGAAGGGCTCCCGCGGCGGGACCGTCGAGGCCACCGTGGTCGTCACCCGGCACGGCGGCGGTTCGATCGCGATGGTGGTGTCCCCGGTCAGGCCGTGAGGTCGCGGCGCAGAATCAGCGCCGCCATCCCGTCCTGGTAGTACCGCGGTCGCTCCGCGATGCGGACGAATCCCCGCCGGGCGTACAGGGCGATGGCGGCGACGTTGTCCGCCCGCACCTCGAGCAGGACTTCCGAGCATTCCAGCTTCTGAGCTTCCGTCAGAAGTAAATCCAGCAGAACCCCACCGAGCCCGGTTCCCTGACGATCCCGGCGAACCGCGATCGTCTGCACATCTGCACTGCCGTCGATCGCGGCCAGGCCCACGTAACCGACGATCTCGGAGTCCACGACCGCCGCGCGGTACCAGCGGGTCTGCGGGATCCCGGCCAGCTCTCCCCAGAACGTCTCCGCCGACCAGGCGTCGACGCCGAACAGGTCGACCTCGATCGCGGTGAGCACCTCGATGTCCCACCAGCGAATGGGCCGCAGATCCATCAGCCGAGGGCGCGCTTGCGCGCCCCCGGCGGGGCGGCATCCGGCTTGCGCAGGTAGAGCGGCTCCAGGGGCAGGGTCTCCCGAGCCGCCGCCACGTACTCCTCGACGATCGCCGCCAGGTCGACCGGATCGGGGTGCACGGGCCCGCACCCGCGCGGGAACGCGTCCGGGTAGAGACTCGGGCCCTCCCCCGCCACCGGGCCGCCGTAGGCAACCTCCGCCGGCTTGTCGACCGCCGGACCGGAGATCCGCTCGACACCCCTGGGTCCGCCCACATAGCTCGCCCAGTAGACCTCCTTGCGCCGAGCGTCGGTGGCGACGACGAACTCGCCGTCGACCGATCGGGCGGCGGCCCGCGCGAGCACGTCGAGCGAGCAGATGCCGTAGGTGGGGATGTCGAGGGCGTGCCCGAACGCACGGGCAGTCATCAGCCCCACCCGCAGGCCGGTGTAGGGCCCCGGACCCACCCCGGCGGCGACCCCCTCCAGCTGACGGGGCGTCACTCCGGCACGCGCCAGGACGCTCTCGATGTTGACCGCGAGCAGCTCGTTGTGCCGGCGGGCATCGACCACCGTCTCGCGCGCCAGCGCGACCCCGTCGCGGCACAACGCGACGGAGACCGCGGGGGTCGAGGTGTCCAGGGCCAGCAGCAGCACGGGCAGAGGGTATGTCAGGCCGAGAGTGCGGCTGCGAGGTCGGTCCCGCTCCACCGCTCGCCCACCGCGGAGACGGTGACGGTGCGAACGGCCGCGCTCGGGTCGTCCGGATCGGCACCGGGCGGCGGATCGGCCTGCCGGGTGAGCACGATCTCGAGGCGGTCGGCCGCGAGGTCCTCCACCAACCCGGCGCCCCACTCGACGACGGTGATCGAGTCCGCGAGTGAGTACTCCAGGTCCAGGTCGGCGACCTCGAGGGCGTCAGCCATCCGGTAGGTGTCCACGTGCACCAGCGCCGGGCCACCGGACTCCGCCGGGTGCACCCGGGAGATCACGAAGGTCGGCGAGGCCACGCGGCCGCGCACTCCCAGCGCCGCCCCCAGGCCCTGCGTCAGCGTCGTCTTCCCGGCGCCCAGGTCACCGGTGAGCACCATCAGGTCGCCGGCGCGCAGCACCGCGGCCAGCCGCCGGCCGAGCGCCTGCATGTCTGCGGCCGTCGGCACCTCGAGCACCAGGGTCATCGGACGACCTTCCGTCGGCGGCCGGTCGGCGTGTTCGCGGCGCCGAGCTTCACCCGGTCCAGCAGCCGCCGGAGCGCGGTGTTGATCTGCTCCGGTTCCTCGAGCTGAACCAGATGACCGGACTCGGGCAGCACCAGCAGCTCGGCCTCGGGGAGGACCGCCGCCATGGCCCGGCTGTGTTCGGCGGGGGTGAGCATGTCGCGCCCGGCGGCGACGATCAACGTGGGGCAGGCCTGGAGCACCGGCAGGGCGGGCTCCTTGTCGTGGCGGTCGAACTGGGAGAAGTACTCCGCGAACACGTCGAGCGGCGTTGACGACAACAGGCGACCGGCGAAGCGCACCAGCGAGGTCGGGACGTCGGCGCGGCCGAAGGAGAGCCGGCGGGTGATCATCAGCCCGATGCCGCGGTCGGCCTTCATCCCGCGGCGCACCACCAGCGGCTGGGTCGCGACCCGGTTGACCACCGTCGGTGCCACCGGCCAGACCCGCTGCATCACCGCGGCCGGCAGGCCCAACGTCATCTCGGCCATCTTCCCCGGCGAGGTGGTCAGCAGCGCGACGCCGACGATCCGCTCACCGAAGAGCTTGGGATGGGCGTCCGCGTAGGCCATGACGACCATGCCGCCGAGCGAGTGCCCGACCAACACCACCGGCACGTCCGGCGCGATGGTCTCCAGCACCGTGTGCAAATCGTCGGCGAGCTGCTCGATGGTGGCGGTCTCCGGTGACCCACGCCCGGAGCGGCCGTGCGCGCGCTGGTCGTAGAACACCAGTCGGCCCAGGTCGCGGAGATCGCGGCGCTGGAAGTGCCAGCAGTCCATCGGCAGGCAGAAGCCGGGCAGGAACACGATCGTCGGCGCTCCGGCCGGGGCGTCGATCGGCTCTTCGATCTCGACGACCAGTTCGACGCCGTCGTCCGCCGTCACGATCACCGGCTCGGTGTGCAACGACCCGAACGGTTCGCGGCGCATCGGATCCGGGCGCGCGACGGCTCGCGCCCGCGTGTAGCGGCGTGCGCCGGCGGTGACCAGAGCTCCGCCGGCCATCACTCCCGCGCGCACGGCCCAGCGCACCGCGCCGCCCGATTCTCCGGCGCCCATCGATTCGACCTCGCTCATGTGTTCCGGTACACCCGCGGAATCCGCGCCCCGATGCCGGTGACGATCTCGTAGGTGATCGTGCCGAGGAGGTCCGCCCACTCCTGGACGGTCGGCTCGCCGGCGTCGCCGGGGCCGAACAGCAGCACCTCGTCGCCCGCGGAGACGTCGATGTCGCCGAGGTCGAGCACCACCTGGTCCATGCAGACGCGGCCCGCGATCGGCACCCGCCGGCCCCCGACCAGCATGGTCCCGCGACTGCTCGCGCTGCGCGGGATGCCGTCCGCGTATCCGACGGGGACGATGCCGAGCGTCGTCGGCCGAGCGGTGACGTAGGTGTGGCCGTAGGACACCCCGTGCCCGGCCGGGACCCGCTTGGTCAGCACCAGCCGGGCCGCCAGGGTCATGGCGGGGCGCAGGCCGTAGGCGGCGGAGTCGCCGACCTGCGGCACCGGGGAGAACCCGTAGGCCGCGATGCCCGGCCGGACCAGATCGAAGTGCGCGGCCGGCAGCGTGACGGTGCCCGCGGAGTTCGCCAGGTGGCGGACCTCGGGCCGCACCCCGGCGCGCTCGGCGCCGGCGACGGCGGCGGAGAAGGCCTCGAGCTGGGCGGCGATGCTCGGGTGCCCCGGTTCGTCGGCGCAGGCCAGGTGGGACCAGAGCCCGACGACGCGTACCCGGCCGGCCGCCTGTTCCTTGAGCGCGGCATCCACCAGGTCGGCCCAGTCCGAAGCCGCGGACCCGCCACGGCCGAGTCCGCTGTCGACCTTGAGGTGCAGTCGCGCCTCCCGGCCGGCCGTCGCCGCTGCGGCCCCGATCTGCTCGACCGTCCAGACCGCGTTGGCGGACAGATCGACGTCGGCGGCGACCGCCGGGGCCAGGTCGGAGTCCGGCGCGATCAGCCAGCACAGAATCCGGGCGTCGGCGGATCCGATCCCGGCCGCCCGCAGGCCGAGGGCCTCCTCGAGCACGGCCGCTCCGAGCCAGGTGGCGCCGCCGTCGATCGCGGCCCGGGCGACCGGCACCATGCCGTGGCCGTAGCCGTCCGCCTTGACCACGACCATCACCTCGGCCGAACCCGCGTGCCCGCGCAGCGCACGCACGTTCGCCCGTACGGCATCGAGGTCGATACGGGCCTGCGCGCGCCAGGGCGCCGGGTCGGCGGCGGTTCTCTCGGTCATCCCCGACCATCCTTGCACCGCGACACGCCGGGCCGGACGGCGCCGGGCGGCCGAGCCGTCGACGGCCCGGGCACGAATCGGACACTTCCGGACCAGCCCCCACACCAACGCGAGTCCAGATCACGTTCTTGTCACGGGAGGCCCTCGTCCGTTTGAAGGATGTCCAAATCATCCGAACGCTGAGCAACCGTGACGCAGGTCATGCCGTCTCATGGTGCACACGCGGACGGTCCACCGCCCGCCCCCTGGGGAGGGGATCGGAAATGGCACAGAGCCAGATTCGCATCGAGCGCAAGACGGTCACGGGCAAGGGCACCCAGCAGGCCAAGCAGGATGCCGGCGCTCTCGACCTGCGGACCCCGTCCGGCCGGAAGCTGCCGTACTGACCCTCGTCGCCCGCGCGACGAGCGCGGTCGTCCCGAGCTCAGCCCGGAGAGATTTCGCGCCAGACGGTCGGTAGTGCTGCCGCCACGCCCAGCGCCGTAACCGGCGCCGATCCGCGTTCCACCACGCGCGCCGCCGCCCCGTGCAGGTAGGCGGCCACCGCGCCCGCCGCCGCCACTTCGAGCCCGGCCGCCAGGAGCGCGCCCGTCAGCCCGGCCAACACATCCCCACTGCCCGCCGTCGCGAGCCAGCCCGACCCGGTGGGATTCGCGTACGCGGGCCCGGCCGGGCCCACGATCAGCGTGGTCGAGCCCTTGAGCAGCACCGTCGCGCCGTACCGTTCCGCGGCCGTCCGCGCGGAGGCCAGACGCGCCTGCTCCACGTCGGCCGCTTCGCGCTTCAGCAGTCGCCCCAATTCACCGGCGTGGGGGGTGAAGACCGTGGGCGGCCGCCGCCGCACCGGGTCCCGCCCGGCGATCAGCGTCAGTCCGTCGGCGTCGACGAGGACCGGCACGTTGCTGCCCAGGACGTCGTCCAACCGGCCAAGCGCCTCGTCCTCGGTCCCGATGCCCGGCCCGATCACCCACGCCTGCACCCGGCCCGCCGCCGACGGCAGCCCCGTGCTCACCACCGCCTCCGGCCACCGCGCGCGGACCGCGGCCGCGGCGGGCTCCGGTCCGACGAACCGCACCATGCCGGCGCCCCCGTGCAACGCGCCGGCGACGGCCAGCACCGCGGCACCGGGATAGGTCGCCGAGCCGGCGCAGATGCCGACGACCCCGCGCCGATACTTGTCCGAGGTCCGGCCGGGCACCGGCAGCAGGGCCGCGACGTCCGCGTCCTGCAGGGCGAGGGCCGCTGCGTCCGGCAGGTGGGGGCTGAGCCCGATGTCGACCAGGGTCGTCGCACCCGCCAGCCCGGCCGCGGGGTCGATCAGCAGCGCCGGCTTCCAGGTGCCGAAGGTGACGGTGGCGTCGGCGCGCACCGCCGAGCCGGGGACCTCGCCCGTGTCGGCGTCGACCCCGCTCGGCAGGTCGACCGCAACCACCAGTCCAGGCCCGTTCGTCGACCGCTCGGCAAGCTCGGCGGCGGCCGGCCGGAGCCCGCCCCGCGCCCCGATGCCGACGATCCCGTCGAGGATGAGGTCGGCGCGATCGAGGACGGCCGGATCGTCGACCACCCGGCCGCCGGCAGTACGCAGAGCGGCGAGACCACGCTCATGGGCACGGTCCGGCGCCAGCAGCAGGGCGTCGACGCGGGCTCCGCGGCGTGCGAGTTGGGCGCCGGCGTAGAGCGCGTCCCCGCCGTTGTCCCCGCTGCCGGCGAGCAGCACCACCCGGGCGCCGTAGACCCGGCCCAGCAGCGCCACACAGGCGGTGGCGAGCCCGGTGGCGGCGCGCTCCATCAGCACGTCGACGCCGCGGCCGGCCGCACGCAGCTCGGAGATCAGCGCGGCCTCAGCCGCGCGGATGTCGTCGACCCGGTGCGCGGCGCGCACGCTCAGTCCTCCGGTGGCGGGGCGAAGGGCGGGCCGAGTCCCGCCTGCGAGGCCGCCTCGATCGAGGGCGCGCCCCATCCCTCGGCGACCACGACCGCGGACGCGACCCCGGCGTCGTGTGAGAGCGAGATGTGCCAGCCGGAGACGCCGAGCACGCGCGCGCGCTCCGCGACCGTGCCGCGGACCGTGAGCATCGGACGCCCGCTGCGGTCGCTGAGGATCTCCGCGTCCTGCCAGGACAGGCCGCTGGGGGCACCCAGCGCTTTGGCGATGGCTTCCTTCGCGGCGAACCGCGCGGCCAGCGACGCGGTGCCCCGGGTCAGCTCGGCGGGGGTGAAGAGCCGGGGCCCCAGCCCCGGCGTCCGTGCGAGCGCGGTGGCGAACCGGCCGATGTCGCAGACATCGATACCGACTCCCACGATCACGTGCCGAACCCTACTGGCGCACCATCCAGCTCGTTGAAGATGACATCTCCAACTGAGCTTGTTTGGAGATGTCATCTCCAACTGAGCTTGTTTGGAGATGTCATCTCCAACGGGGTTACTCGACGGTGACGGACTTCGCGAGGTTGCGGGGCTGGTCGACGTCGTAGCCCTTGACCCGGGCCATCTCGCAGGCGAAGACCTGGAGCGGGACGGTGGTGACCAGCGGCTGCATCAGGGTCGGAACCTGCGGGACCCGGATCAGGGTGTTGGCGTAGGGGACGACGGCCTCATCGCCCTCCTCGGCGATCACGATCGTGTACGCGCCGCGGGCGCGGACCTCCTGGATCGAGGACACGATCTTGTCGTGCAGGCGGTGTCGGGCGGTCGGGGACGGCACGGTGACGACGACCGGGACGCCCTCCTCGATCAGCGCGATCGGGCCGTGCTTGAGCTCGCCGGCGGCGAAGCCCTCGGCGTGCATGTAGGCGAGTTCCTTCAGCTTGAGCGCGCCCTCGAGGGCCACCGGGTAGCCGACGTGCCGGCCGAGGAAGAGCACCGACTTCGCGTCCTTGAGCTGCAGGGCCAGCTTGCGCACCGGCTCGATGGTCTCGAGCACCTTCTCGACCGCCGCGGGCATCTCGTTGATCTGGTTCATCACGTCGGAGATCTCGTCGCCGAACTTCGTGCCGCGGACCTGCGCCATGTAGAGCCCGACGATGTAGCAGGCGACGATCTGCGCGAGGAACGCCTTGGTCGAGGCGACCGCGATCTCCGGACCGGCGTGGGTGTAGACGACCGCGTCGGACTCACGCGGGATGGTCGAGCCGTTGGTGTTGCAGATCGCGAGCACGCGCGAGCGCTGTTCGCGGGCGTGCCGGACGGCCATCAGGGTGTCCGCGGTCTCGCCGGACTGCGAGATGGCGATCACCAGCGTCGAGCGGGACAGGATCGGGTCCCGGTAGCGGAACTCCGACGCGAGCTCGACCTCGCAGGGGATGCGGGTCCAGTGCTCGATGGCGTATTTGGCGATCAGGCCGGCGTGGAAGCTGGTGCCGCAGGAGACGATGACGACCTTGTCGACCTCGCGCAGCTCTTCGTCCGAGAGCCGCATCTCGTCGAGGACGAGCTGGCCGTCCAGGCCGATGCGGCCGAGCAGGGTGTCGGCTATCGCCTTCGGCTGCTCGGCGATCTCCTTGAGCATGAAGTAGTCGTAGCCGCCCTTCTCGGCGGCGGCGGCGTCCCAGTCGACGTGGAACTGCCGGACGGCGGCGGGCGTGCCGTCGAAGTTCGTGACGTGAACGCCCTCGCGGCGCAGCTCCACGACCTGGTCCTGGCCGAGCTCGAGCGCCTCGCGGGTGTACGCGATGAACGCGGCGACGTCGGAGGCGAGGAAGTTCTCGCCCTCACCGAGGCCGACGACCAGCGGGGAGTTGCGACGCGCGCCCACGACAACGTCGGGCAGGTCGGCGTGGACGGCCACGAGGGTGAAGGCGCCCTCGAGCCGGGCACAGACCCGGCGCATGGCCTCGGCCAGGTCGCGTCCGGCCTCCTCGAACACCAGCGAGAGCAGGTGCGCGACGGTCTCGGTATCGGTGTCGGACGCCATCTCGCAGCCGCGCGACTCGAGCTCCTCGCGAAGCTGCGCGAAGTTCTCGATGATCCCGTTGTGGATGACGGCGACCTTGCCGGTGCAGTCCCGGTGCGGGTGGGCGTTGCGGTCCGTCGGGCCACCGTGTGTCGCCCAGCGGGTGTGCCCCATCGCCGTCTGGGAGGCCGGCAGCGGCTCGTCGGCCAGCAGGTTCACCAGGTTGACCAGTTTGCCCGCCTTGCGAGCGACGCTCAGCTCGCCGTCGGCGACCAGCGCCACCCCGGCGGAGTCGTAGCCCCGGTACTCCAGGCGCTTGAGCCCCCCGAGCACGACATCCAGCGCGCCGTCCCCGCCGACATACCCCACGATCCCGCACATGGCTCTCAGGGTAGAGGTCGGGAACCTGTCAGTAGCGGTGATCACTCCGAGCGGGGCCGGACAAAGCGGACAGCTGCGTTACGAGTCCGCTACGGGCCCGCCGGAAACGGACTATGCGGGCAGCGCCAGGTGGGTCCGGACCGCGTCGGCGAGCCGCTCCCCCACGATGCGCGCGGTCTCCTCCGACGCCGCCTCGACCATCACGCGGACGACGGGCTCGGTTCCGCTCGGACGCAACAGCACCCGCCCGGTCGTCCCGAGCTCGGCCTCGGCGGCCGCGACGGCCGCGCCGAGTTCCGCGTTGGACGCAACGGCGGTGCGGTCGACGCCCTTCACGTTGATCAGCACCTGCGGCAGCCGCGTCATGACGGTCGCGAGGTCGGCCAGGCTGCGGCCGGTCGCGGCGATCCGTGCGAGCAGGTGCAATCCGGTGAGCAGCCCGTCGCCGGTGGTGGCGTGCTCGAGCATCACGACGTGGCCGGACTGCTCGCCGCCGAGGGCGTAACCGCCGGCCCGCATGGCCTCCAGGACGTACCGGTCGCCCACGGCGGTGTCGATGACCTTGACCCCGGCCTCCTGCATGGCGAGGCGGAAGCCGAGGTTGCTCATCACGGTCACCACGACCGTGTCGTCCACCAGGTGGCCGGATTCCTTCATCGCCAGGCCGAGCACGGCGAGGATCTGGTCGCCGTCCACGAGATTGCCCTCGGCGTCGACGGCCAGGCAGCGGTCGGCGTCACCGTCGAAGGCCAGGCCGACGTGGGCGCCGCGGGCGCGGACCGCGGCCATCAGGTCCTCGGGGTAGGTGGACCCGCAGGCGAGGTTGATGTTCAGTCCGTCGGGCTCGCTGTGCAGGGTGTGCACCTCGGCACCGGCAGCACGCAGCGCGATGGGCGCGATCTCGGAGGCGGCACCGTTCGCGCAGTCGACGACGACGGTGATGCCGTCGAGCCGGTTCGGCACCGTCGTCAGCAGGAAGTCGAGATAGCGGCGGGCGGCGTCGGCCTCGTCGCGCACCCGCCCGACGTCGCCGCCGATCGGGCGCTGCCAGTCCGCGTCGAGCAGAGCGGCGATCTCGTCCTCGGTGGCGTCCGGCAGCTTGTGCCCTCCGCGGGCGAAGAACTTGATGCCGTTGTCCGGCGCCGGGTTGTGCGATGCCGAGAGCATCACGCCGAGGTCGGCACCCAGCACCGCGGTCAGCCAGGCGACACCGGGGGTCGGCAGCACCCCGAGGCGGACGACGTCCGTGCCTGCGCTGGCCAGCCCGGCCACGACGGCGGCCTCCAGGAACTCCCCCGATGCCCGGGGGTCGCGCCCGACGACGGCCAGCGGGCGGCCGGCCCCGATCTGGTCCGGGGTGCGATGCGCCGAGAGCACCCGGGCCGCCGCGGCGGACAGGTCCATCGCGAGCTCCGCCGTCAGATCGATGTTGGCGACCCCGCGCACCCCGTCCGTGCCGAACAACCGACCCATGACTGCCACCTTTCGAGCTCGCTTCATGATCGCGTACGCCCGCCGGGAAAGCACACGACCCGCGCCCCTTCGCGGGACGCGGGTCGCGGAGTCGCTGCGGACTAGCGCTTCGAGTACTGAGGCGCCTTGCGGGCCTTCTTCAGTCCGTACTTCTTGCGCTCGATGGCGCGCGGGTCGCGGGTCAGGAACCCGGCCTTCTTCAGCGTCGGACGGTTGTGCTCCTGGTCCGCCTCGTTCAGCGAACGGGCGATACCCAGACGCAGCGCGCCGGCCTGGCCGGAGACGCCGCCGCCGTGGATGCGTGCGAAGACGTCGTAGCTGTTCTCCAGCCCGAGGCTGACCAGCGGCTCCTTGACGATCTGCTGGTGGACCTTGTTCGGGAAGTAGTTCTCCAGCTCGCGGCCGTTGACCTTCCACTTGCCGGTGCCGGGCACGATGCGAACGCGCGCCACGGCCTCCTTGCGGCGACCGGTCGCGGCGCCGGGCTCGATGTTCGAGACCGGGATGATGCTCGGCGCGGTTTCCGTCGTGTAGGACTCCGGCGCGTTGGCCTCGAGCTCTTCGTCGGTGGGCGGGACGTCGGCCGTGGTGGCGTCGGTCGTCTCGGGGGTCTCGGTGCTCACTGGCTCACCTGCGTGATCTCGAACGGAACGGGGCCCTGTGCCTGGTGCGGGTGCTCCGGGCCGGCGTAGACCTTCAGCTTGCGGAGCTGGGCGCGACCCAGCGTGTTGTGCGGGAGCATGCCCTTGACGGCCTTTTCGACCGCCTTGCGCGGGCTGGTCTCCATGAGCTCGGAGTAGGCCACGCCGCGGATACCGCCGGGGTAGCCGGAGTGCCGCCACGCGATCTTCTTGTTCAGCTTGTCGCCGGACAGCGAGATCTTGGCGGCGTTGATGATGATGACGAAGTCGCCGACATCGGTGTGCGGCGCGAACGTCGGCTTGTGCTTGCCGCGCAGCAGCTGGGCGGTGTGGCTGGCCAGCCGGCCGAGCACCACGTCGGTGGCGTCGATGACGTGCCACTGGCGCGTAATCTCGCCGGGCTTGGGGCTGTACGTGCGCACGTGAAAAGCCTTCGTTCGCGGGTTTCGGAGTCGGGTCCTGCAGGACCCACCGGTGGTGCGGCGCCACGGGAGAATTCTGGCGTTCCGCAACGACGGGCCAGACTACCTGTCGGTCACGGCCCCGGCAAAATGGCCCGCCCCGCACCTGCGCGGGCACGGACCACCCGGGCCTCGTCCCAGACCGGCTCCGTCGACGGGTAGACCGACCCGTCGGAGCCGAACACGAGAAACCGGTCGAAGGACCGGGCGAACCAGCGGTCGTGGGTCACCGCCACCACGGTGCCCTGGTAGCTCTCCAGCCCCTCCTCCAGCGCCTCGGCGGAGTCCACGTCCAGGTTGTCGGTGGGCTCGTCGAGCAGCAGGAGGGTCGCGCCGGCCAGTTCCAACAGGAGGATCTGGAACCGGGCCTTCTGCCCGCCGGACAACGTGCGGAAGAGCTGATCGCCCGCCTGGTGCAGTTCGTACCGGCGGAGCGCACCCATCGCGTCCCCTCGCGGCAGGGCATGTCCGGCCAGGATGTCGACCAGGGTGCGGGCCGCCAGTTCGGGGTGGTCCGCGGTCTGCGAGAAATGCCCGGGGACAACCCGGGCGCCGAGTCGGGCGACCCCGGTGTGGGACACGCCGCCGTCGCCCTCGGGCAGCGCGCCGAGCAGGCGCAGGAAGTGCGACTTGCCGGAGCCGTTGGAGCCCAGCACCGCGATCCGTTCCCCGAAGTAGAACTCGGCGTCGAACGCCTTCATGAGCCCGGTCAGCTCCAGGCGCTCGCACATCACCGCGCGGACGCCGGTGCGGCCGCCCCGCAGCCGCATCTTCACGTCCTGCTCCCGCGGCCGCTCCTCGGGCGGGCCGACGGCGTCGAAGCGCTCCAGCCGCTTCTCCGCCGCGTGGTACCGGCTGGCCATGTCGGAGTTGTAGGCCGCCTTGTTCCGGTAGAAGAGGACCTGCTGGCGCAGTCGCTCGCGCTGCTCGTCCCAGCGCCGGCGCAGCTCGTCAAGACGCTCGTGCCGATCCAACCGGGCCTGGTGGTAGCTCGCGAACCCCCCGCCGTGCACCCACGCGGAGCCACCCTCGACGGTGACGATCCGGGTCGCCGTGCGCGCGAGCAGCTCCCGGTCGTGGCTGACGTAGAGGATCGTCTTGGCCGAGCCGGTCAGCGCCTCCTCCAGCCAGCGTTTGCCCGGGACGTCGAGGTAGTTGTCCGGCTCGTCGAGCAGCAGCACCTCGTCCGGTCCGCGCAGCAGCAGCTCCAGCGCCAGGCGCTTCTGCTCGCCGCCGGACAGCGTCGACAGGGCGCGCCACTGCGCCCGTTCGTAAGGCATTCCGATCGCGGTCTGGGCGCAGACGTCCCAGAGCACCTCTGCCTCGTAGCCGCCGGCGTCGGCCCAGTCTGCGAGGGCCTGCGCGTAGCGGAGCTGGGTCCGGGTGTCGTCGAGCTCCATCATCTGCAGCTCGGAGGCGTCCAGCTCGCGGGCCGCCCCGCGGATCCGCGGCGGGGAGACCGAGACCAGCAGGTCCCGCACGGTGGCTCCGGGCCGTTCCGCCGGGTCGAGCTCGTCGAGATCCGGGGTGGCGTCGTCCCCGGGGCGGTGCCCGACGAACTGCCGCATCACCCCGAGGCCCCCGCTGCGGGTGACCGCGCCCTCCTGCGGGTCGAGGTCACCGGAGATCAGGCGCAGCAGCGTCGTCTTGCCGGAGCCGTTCGCGCCGACCAACGCGACCTTCGCCCCGTCGCCGACCCGGAGCGAGACCTCGTCGAGCAGCAGTCGCCCGTCGGGCAGGCGGTGCTGGAGGCGGCTGACGTCGACGTGTCCCACGGGTGCAGTCTGGCGCCCGCTCAGGGTCCGCCGCGACGGAGTTTCCGTTCCGTCCCCCCACTGAAGATGACATCTCCAACCAGGCTCACGTGGAGATGACATCTCCAACCAGGCTCACGTGGAGATGACATCTCCAACCAGGCTCACGTGGAGATGACATCTTCAATGCCGGGGGCGGCGGGTTTCCCTGGCCCGGGCGGCGAGGTCGGCGTCCGCGGGGTAGCGGACCTCCTCCAGCGTCAGCCCGTGCGGCGGGACGACCTGGACCGCGGAGTCCTTGGCGCGCGATGCCAGGACCTGCGCCGGCCACCCGACCGGGCGACGGCCCTCCCCCACGGCGAAGCTCGCACCGACCAGCGCGCGCACCATGTGGTGGCAGAACGCGTCGGCCTCGACGTCGGCGACGAGCAGTCCGGCCCCGCCGGCGACCGACCCGCCGGCGGACTCGCGCGCCCACCCGAACCGGATCAGGCGCCGAACGGTGCTCTGACCCTCGCGCAGCTTGCAGAACGCCGCGAAGTCGTGCTCGCCCACGAGGCCCTTCGCCGCCAGGTCCATCGCGGCGACGTCCAGGTTCCGGGGGTGCCACAGGACGTCGGAGCGGCGGAGCGGATCCACCCCGCCCGGAGCGTCGCCGACGCGGTACGCGTAGCGGCGCGACAGCGCACCGAAGCGGGCGTCGAAGCCCGGCGGGGCGATACCGGCCGAGAACACCCGCACGTCCTTGGGCAGCAGGCCCGCCAACCGGCGCACCAGCGCCTCCTCCGGGCCGCAGGGCAGCCGGCCGGACACCGCCTCGAAGTTCGCGGCCGGCAGGTCGACGTGCGCGACCTGGCCGCGGGCGTGGACGCCGGCATCGGTGCGGCCCGCGACGGTCAGGATCGGCGGCGCGGGCAGCCGCAGGACGACACCCAGCGCCTCGGCCAGCACGCCGGCCACGGTGCGCTGCGCGTCCTGGATCGCCCAACCGGCGAAGTCCGTCCCGTCGTACGCGATGCCCAACCGCACGCGCACCGACGGCGGAACGCGAACGCCCCCGTCCTCTTCGAGGACAGGGGCGCCGGCGTCGGTCTGCTGCGTCAGGGCTTGCTCTCGGCGGTGGAGTCGTCGTCGCCCTCGGCCTGCGAGGTGTCCGCGGCGGCCTCGACCTGCTCCGAGGTCTCGCCCTCGGCCGGGGTGTCCCCGGCCTCGGTGACCTCGGTCTCGGCGACCTCGGTGTCGTCGACCTCGGCGGTCTCGACGGCTGCCGGCGCTGCGGCGGCTACGGGAGCGGCGGCCTTCTTCTCCTTGGCGGAGCGCTTGGTGGCGCCCTCGGCCTCGCCCACCGCGGTCTGCGCCACGGTCAGGGCCTCGACCAGCTCGATGACCGCCATGGGGGCGTTGTCGCCCTTGCGCGGGCCGAGCTTGGTGATCCGGGTGTAACCACCGGGACGGTTCTCGAAGCGCGGCCCGATCTCGGTGAGCAGCACGTGCGCGACGGACTTGTCACGGATGGTCTTCATGACGATGCGGCGGTTGTGCAGGTCGCCCTTCTTGGCCTTGGTGATCAGGCGCTCGGCGACCGGGCGGAGACGACGCGCCCTGGCCTCGGTGGTGGTGATGCGACCGTGCTCGAACAGGGAGGTCGCAAGGTTGGCGAGCATGAGCTTCTGGTGGGAAGCACTGCCGCCCATACGCGGGCCCTTGGTGGGCTGAGGCATCTCGCTCTTCTTTCCTTAGGAGGGGACTCGCACCCCACGCCGCTCCACGGGACGTGAGGGTGGCGGGTGTCCCACCAGGGCGTGACACGCCCTGGTGGGAACCGCCGTGGTGCAGGTCTGGCTAGTACTGCTCGGTTTCCGCGTAGCCCTGGTCGTCGTCGTCGCCGCCGAAGTCGGAGACCACGAGGCTCGGGTCGAACCCGGGCGGGCTGTCCTTGAGGGCCAGACCCATGCCGTGCAGCTTGGCCTTGACCTCGTCGATGCTTTTCGCGCCGAAATTCCTTATATCGAGGAGGTCCGCCTCCGACCGGGAGACGAGTTCACCCACGGAGTGGATGCCCTCGCGCTTGAGGCAGTTGTACGACCGGACGGTGAGCTCGAGCTCCTCGATCGGGAGCGCCAGGTCGGCGGCCAGGGCGGCGTCCGTCGGGGACGGGCCCATGTCGATGCCCTCGGCCTCGATGTTGAGCTCGCGCGCCAGGCCGAACAGCTCGACCAGGGTCTTGCCGGCGGACGCCATGGCGTCGCGCGGCAGCATCGAGTTCTTGGTCTCGACGTCCACGATGAGCCGGTCGAAGTCCGTGCGCTGCTCGACGCGGGTCGCCTCGACCTTGTAGGTGACCTTGAGGACCGGTGAGTAGATCGAGTCCACCGGGATCCGGCCGATCTCCTGGCCGGTCTGCTTGTTCTGCTGGGCCGAGATGTAGCCACGGCCACGCTCGACGGTGAGCTCCATGTCGAGCTTGCCCTTGCCGTTCAGCGTCGCGAGCGCGAGCTCGGGGTTGTGCACCTCGACGCCGGCCGGCGGCTGAATGTCGCCGGCGGTGACGTCGCCCGGGCCCTGCTTGCGCAGGTACATCACGACGGGCTCGTCGTGCTCGGAGCTGACGACCAGCTCCTTGATGTTCAGGATGAGGTCGGTGACGTCCTCCTTCACACCGGGCACCGTCGTGAACTCGTGCAGCACACCGTCGATCCGGATGCTGGTCACGGCCGCCCCCGGGATCGAGGACAGCAGCGTGCGGCGCAGGGAGTTACCGAGGGTGTAACCGAAGCCCGGCTCCAGCGGCTCGATGACGAACCGGGAGCGGTGCTCGCTGACGACCTCTTCGGACAGGGTGGGGCGTTGTGCGATCAGCATGGGTACTGCCTTTCCGCGACGACCACTATTTGAAGTCGCGACTCAGTGGAACAACAAGACGAGGCTGACGCCTCGTCGACGAAGCAGCGTCAGACTCGACGCCTCTTCGGCGGACGGCAACCGTTGTGGGGCGACGGCGTGACGTCCTGGATCGATCCGACCTCCAGGCCGGTGGCCTGCAGCGAGCGGATCGCGGTCTCGCGGCCCGAACCCGGGCCCTTCACGAACACGTCGACCTTGCGCATGCCGTGCTCCTGCGCGCGACGGGCAGCCGACTCGGCGGCCATCTGCGCGGCGAACGGAGTGGACTTGCGCGAGCCCTTGAAGCCGACGTGGCCGGCACTGGCCCACGCGATCACGTTCCCGTTGGGGTCGGTGATCGAGACGATCGTGTTGTTGAAGGTGCTCTTGATGTGCGCATGGCCGTGCGCGATGTTCTTCTTCTCCTTGCGCCGAACCTTCTTGGCGCCCTGCTTGCGACTCTGAGGAGGCATCGGCTACTTCTTTCCGGGCTTCTTCTTGCCGGCGATGGCGCGGCGCGGGCCCTTACGGGTACGGGCGTTCGTGTGGGTCCGCTGGCCGTGCACCGGCAGACCGCGGCGGTGCCGGATCCCCTGGTAGCAGCCGATCTCCACCTTGCGGCGAATATCGGCGGCGACCTCGCGGCGGAGGTCACCCTCCATCTTGTAATTGGCCTCAAGCCAGTCGCGGAGCTTCACGAGCTCCTCGTCGCCGAGGTCCTTCGCGCGCATGTTGGGGTCGATACCGGTCCCGGCGCAGGTCTGCTGCGCACGGGTGCGACCGATGCCGAAGATGTAGGTGAGCGCGATCTCCAGGCGCTTCTCGCGCGGGAGATCGACGCCGACTAGGCGTGCCATTCAGCTGTCCTCAAATTCGACGGAGGTCTGCGCGCATCCGTCCCCAGGTCCTGGGGCCCCGGCCTCCGTGCCGAGGGTGCAGCCGCCCGGGGGCGACCGTGGACGCGCTAGGAGTTACTAGCCCTGACGCTGCTTGTGGCGCAGGTTCTCGCAGATGACCATGACGCGACCGTGCCGGCGGATCACCTTGCACTTGTCGCAGATCTTCTTCACGCTCGGGTTGACCTTCACGGTCGTGTGCCCTTCGTTCTTCGGGGGTCGTTGGGAGGCGGAGCCCCCCGACTGTCTTCCTACTTGTAGCGGTAGACGATGCGGCCACGGGTCAGGTCGTAGGGCGACAGCTCCACCACGACCCGGTCGTCCGGCAGGATCCGGATGTAGTGCATCCGCATCTTGCCGCTGATGTGCGCCAGGACCTTGTGCCCGTTGTCCAGCTCGACCCGGAACATGGCGTTCGGGAGCGACTCGACAACCGTGCCCTCGATCTCGATGGCACCATCCTTCTTCGGCATAGCCTCCGCGTTTCGTCTTTGAGCGATGTCATGCAGATACGGTCCGGCGCATGATCGTTCCCGGAGCCGACCCGCGAGTCTACGTCAAGCCTGCGGGCTGGGCGAAATCGGACCTCTCGCCTGTTCGGCCCGGATCGCCGCGATGCGCTCCTTGCCGCCGTCGAGCGCGGTGAGGACCCAGGGGCCGTCCTCGGTCACCGTGAACGTGTGTTCGAAGTGCGCCGAGTACGTGCCGTCCACCGTGGTGACGGTCCACCCGTCGGCCAGGGTTCGCGTGCGCCGATCGCCCAGATTGATCATCGGCTCGACGGCGAGCACCAGGCCGGGGCGGAACCGCTCCAGCTTGTCGGCCACCGAGTAGTTGGGCACCTGTGGCGGCATGTGCATCTCGCTGCCGATCCCGTGCCCGACGTACTCCTCGACGATCCCGTAGTCGCCGCAGGTCTCCACGTAGGCCTGGATGGCGTCGCCGATGTCGTTGATCCGGCCGGTCAGCGTGGCCGCGGCCATCCCGCGCCACAACGATTCCTCGCAGACCCGGAGCAGCTCAAGATGCTCCGGAGCCACGTTCCCGACCGCGAGCGTGACCGCCGCGTCGCCGTGCCAGCCGTCCACGATCGCGCCGCAGTCGACGGAGACGATGTCGCCATCACGGATCACGCGGGGCCCGGGGATGCCGTGCACGATCTCGTCGTTGACCGACGTGCAGAGCGTGGCCGGGAAGTCCTGGACCCCCGGCCCGCCCGGCACGCCGATGAAGGACGGGATGCCGCCGGCCGCGCGGATGTTCTTCTCCGCGATCGCGTCGAGGTCCTTGGTCGTCATCCCCGGCTCGACCGAACGGCGCAGCAGTTCCAGCGTCTCGCCCACCAGGAGGCCGGCGACCCGCATCTTCTCGATCTGGGCGGGCGTCTTGTACTCGATCGTGCGCTTGCGGCGGAACACGAGCTCAGCTCTCCATCCGGCGCAACGCGGCGATGGCGCGCCCGGTGACGTCCTCGACCGTGCCGGTGGCGTCCACCCCGACCAGGATCGAGCGGTCGGCGTAGTAGTCCACGATCGGGGCGGTCTGCTCGTTGTAGACCTCGAGGCGGTGCCGGATGGTCGCCTCCTTGTCGTCGTCCCGCTGGAACAGCGCGCCGTTGCAGCGGTCGCACCGCTCCTGATCCGCGGGCGGGTCGAAGACGATGTGCCAGATCTGGCCGCAGTCGCGACAGGTCCGTCGCCCGGCCAGCCGCCGCACGACCTCCTCGTCGTCGACCACGAGCTCCATGACCATGTCGAGGTTGTGGCCGATCTCGTCGAGCATGGCGTCCAGGACCTTGGCCTGCGGCAGGTTCCGGGGGAAGCCGTCGAGCAGGTAGCCGCGCACCGCGTCGGACTCGCTGATCCGCTCCTTGACCATGGCGATGGTGACCTCGTCCGGAACGAGGTCACCGGCATCCATGTACTTCTTGGCCTCAGCGCCGAGCGGCGTTCCCTGGCTGACGTTCTTGCGGAAGATGTCACCCGTCGAGATCTTCGGGATCGTCAAGTGACCCGCGATGAACTCGGCCTGGGTCCCCTTCCCCGCGCCCGGAGGGCCCACAAGGACGATGCGCACTACCGCAGGAATCCCTCGTAATTGCGCTGCTGCAGCTGGCTCTGGATCTGCTTCACCGTGTCCAGGCCGACCCCGACGATGATCAGGATGCTTGCTCCACCGAAGGGGAACTGCTGCGTCGCGCTGCTACCGAGGACTCCGATGGCGACCATCGGAATGAGGGCGATGACGCCCAGGTAAATGGCACCGGCGGTGGTGATCCGGTTCAGGACGTAGTCCAGGTACTCCTCGGTCGGCCGGCCCGCGCGGATGCCCGGGATGAAGCCGCCGTACTTCTTCATGTTGTCGGCGAGTTCCTTCGGGTTGAAGGTGATCGCGACGTAGAAGAAGGCGAAGAAGACGATGAGGATGAAGAACGACGCCATGTAGACCGGGTGGTCGCCCGTCGTGAAGTACTTCTGGATCCAGATCGCCCAGCCCGAGGTCGGGTCGCCGATCTGGGTCGCCAGCGCCGGAAGGTAGAGCAGCGACGAGGCGAAGATGACCGGGATGATGCCGGCCTGGTTCACCTTCAGCGGGATGTAGGTACTGGTGCCGCCGTACATGCGGCGACCGATCATCCGCTTGGCGTACTGGACCGGGATGCGCCGTTGCGCCTGCTCCACGAAGACCACGGCGGCGACGAGCACGAGGCCGGCCGCGCAGACCGAGATGAAGACGAACCAGCCCTCGACGACCTTGATCTGCCACAGCTGCTGCGGGAACGTCGCCGCGATCTGGCAGAAGATCAGCACCGACATGCCGTTGCCGACGCCGCGGTCGGTGATCAGCTCCCCGAGCCACATGATCACGGCGGTACCGGCGGTCATGATCGAGACCATCACGATGATCCCGAACGCGCCGATGTCCTCGTGGATCAACGGCAGGTCACAGCCCTGGAGCAGTCGGCCCGGCTGCCGGGCGATCGCGATCAGGGCCGTCGACTGCAGGATCGCCAGCGCGATCGTCAGGTACCGCGTGTACTGCGTGAGCTTCGCGGTGCCGGCCTGGCCTTCCTTCTTCAAGGTCTCCAGGCGCGGGATCACCACGACGAGCAGCTGGATGATGATGCTCGCCGTGATGTACGGCATGATCCCCAGCGCGAAAATAGCCAGCTGGAGCAGCGCGCCGCCCGAGAACAGGTTGATCAGCCCGTAGATCCCGCCCTCGTCCAGGGCCGGTTCGAGGCAGGTGTTGATCGCCTGGGTGTCCACGCCGGGGGTCGGCAACTGCGACCCGAGGCGGAAGAGCGCGATCACGCCCAGGGTGAACAGCAGCTTCTTGCGTAGGTCAGGCGTACGGAACGCCTGCGCGAACGCGGTGAGCACGGTTCCTCCTGCGCGGACTGTCGGTGCGCCAGGAAGCCCTGGCGGGGGCGGGATGCGGGATCCCTGGCGAGACTAACTCAGCCGAGCGTGGAGACTGTTCCCCCAGCGGCCGTGATCTTCTCGCGCGCCGACGCCGAGACGGCGTCCACGGTGACCGTGAGCGCGACCGTGAGTTCACCGCCGCCCAGCACCTTGACCGGGGCGTTCTTGCGAACCGCACCCTTGTCGACCAGGTCCGCGATCGTGACCTCGCCGCCGGACGGGTAGAGCGAGGTCAGCTTGTCCAGATTGACAATCTGGTACTCGACCCGGAACGGGTTGGTGAAGCCGCGAAGCTTCGGCAGCCGCATGTGGAGCGGCATCTGCCCGCCCTCGAACCGAGCCGGCACCTGGTAGCGGGCCTTGGTGCCCTTGGTGCCGCGCCCGGCGGTCTTGCCCTTGGAGCCCTCGCCCCGGCCCACGCGCATCTTGGCCTTGTGGGAGCCCGGAGCCGGGCGGAGGTGGTGAATCTTGAGCGTCATGGAACTAGACCTCCTCGACTGTGACGAGGTGCCGCACAGTCTGGATCATGCCGAGCGTGACGGCGTCGTCCTCACGGACGACCTGCTGAGAGATCTTGCGGAGGCCGAGCGAGCGCAGGGTGTCACGCTGGTTCTGCTTGCCGCCGATCCCGGATCGGATCTGCGTGATCTTGAGCTGGGCCATCTCAGGACGTCCTCGAGGTCGTGGGAGTAGCCATTCCCGCCGCCCGGGCGCGCAGCATCGCCGGTGGGGCGACGTCCTCGAGCGGGAGGCCACGACGCGCGGCCACCTCTTCGGGGCGCTCCAGCCGACGCAGCGCGTCGACCGTCGCGTGCACCACATTGATGGAGTTGTCGGAGCCGAGCGACTTCGACAGCACGTCGTGAATTCCGGCGCACTCCAGGACGGCGCGCACGGCACCGCCCGCGATGACGCCGGTACCCGGGCTGGCCGGACGCAGCATCACGACGCCGGCGGCCTTCTCGCCCTGCACGGCGTGGGGAATGGTGCCCTGGATCCGCGGGACCTTGAAGAAGCTCTTCTTGGCCTCCTCGACGCCCTTCGCGATCGCGGCGGGCACCTCCTTGGCCTTGCCGTAGCCGACGCCCACGGTGCCGTCACCGTCGCCGACGACGACCAGCGCGGTGAAGCTGAAGCGCCGGCCACCCTTCACGACCTTGGAGACCCGGTTGATGTCGACGACGCGCTCGACGAACGCGCTCTTCTCCTGCGGGCCGCCACCGCGACGGTCGTCACGACGGTCGCGACGGTCTCCGCCACCCTGACCGCCGGCCTGACCGCCGGCCTGGCCACCGGCGGGGCCTCGACGCTGTTGTCCGGGCATTTAGAACTCCAATCCAGACTCGCGGGCGCCGTCGGCGAGCGCGGCGATCCGGCCGTGGTAGCGGTTGCCACCCCGGTCGAAGACCACCGCGGACACTCCCGCGGCCTTGGCGCGCTCGGCGACGAGCTCGCCGACCTTGCGCGCCTTCTCAGTCTTGTCGCCCGCCGCGGTGCGCAGCGAGGCGTCCATGGTCGAGGCAGACGCCAGGGTGACCCCGGCGGTGTCGTCGACCACCTGCGCCACCATGTGGCGGCTGGACCGGTTCACGACCAGGCGCGGACGCGCGGTCGTGCCGGACACCTTCTTGCGAACCCGCAGGTGACGGCGCTTGCGGGCAACACCCTTGCGGGCGATCCCCTTGCCGATCTTGACGCTGACGGCCATGACTACTTACCGGCCTTTCCGACGCTTACGACAGCGCAGCGGCGAATGTTCTTACGGGAAACCATCACTTGCCTGCCTTCCCGACCTTGCGGCGAATTACCTCGCCGGCGTAACGCACGCCCTTGCCCTTGTACGGGTCGGGCTTGCGGAGCTTGCGGATGTTCGCGGCGACCTCGCCGACCTGCTGCTTGTCGATGCCGGACACCGAGAAGCGGGTGGGTGACTCCACGGCGAAGGTGATGCCGGGAGGGGCCGCCACGGGGACGGGGTGGCTGAATCCCAGCGCGAACTCCAGGTCGGAGCCCTTCGCCGCGACGCGGTAGCCGACGCCCGCGATCTCCATCTTCTTCTCGTAGCCCGACGTCACGCCGATGACCATGTTGTTGATCAGCGTGCGGGTCAGCCCGTGCAGCGAACGCGACTCGCGCTCGTCGTCGGGGCGGACGACGGTGAGGACACCGTCGTCGCCCTTCTCGACCGCGATCGGAGCCGCGACGGTGTGGTTCAGGGTGCCCTTGGGGCCCTTCACCGTGATGTCAGAGCCGGCGATGGTCACCTCGACGCCGCTGGGAACGGGGATCGGAAGCCTGCCAATACGCGACATGGTTGCCTGCTTCCCGGTTACCAGACGTAGGCGAGGACTTCCCCGCCTACACCCTGCTTGGAGGCCTGCCGGTCAGTCAGCAGGCCCGACGACGTCGAGATGATCGCGATGCCCAGGCCGCCGAGAACACGCGGCATGGACGTCGACTTGGCGTAGACCCGCAGGCCCGGCTTGGAGATGCGGCGCAGACCGGCGAGCGAGCGCTCCCGGCTGGGGCCGTACTTGAGCTCGAGCGTGAGCCGCTTGCCGGGCACGCCCTCGACCTCTTCGACGGTCCACCCGGCGATGTAGCCCTGCTGCTGCAGGATCTCCGCGATGTGGCTCTTGATCTTGCTGTAGGGCATTGCCACGGTGTCGTGGTACGCGGTGTTCGCGTTGCGCAGGCGAGCGAGCATGTCTGCGATCGGGTCTGTCATCGTCATATCTGCTCCCCCTTACCAGCTGCTCTTGGTGACGCCGGGAAGTTCACCGCGGTGAGCCATGTTGCGCAGGCACACGCGACACAGACCGAACTTCCGGTACACCGAATGCGGTCGCCCGCAACGCTGGCACCGGGTGTAGCCGCGCACCGCAAACTTGGGCTTGCGTGCCGCCTTGGCGATCAGGGATTTCTTGGCCATGAGGTCGCTCTCCTTACCGCATCTCGGCGAACGGGAAGCCGAGGAGACGCAGCAGAGCGCGGCCCTCGTCGTCGCTGGTGGCCGTGGTGACCACCGTGATGTCCATGCCGCGAACGCGGTCGGTTTTGTCCTGGTCGATCTCGTGGAACATCGACTGTTCGTTGAGCCCGAAGGTGTAGTTGCCGCGGCCGTCGAACTGCTTCGCCGAGAGCCCGCGGAAGTCACGGATACGGGGCAGCGCCACCGACAGCAGACGGTCGGTGAACTCCCACATCCGGTCGCCGCGGAGCGTGACGTGCGCACCGATCGGCATGCCCTCGCGCAACTTGAACTGCGCGATCGACTTGCGCGCCTTGGTGACCTGCGGACGCTGGCCGGTGATCGCCTCGAGGTCGCGCACGGCGCCATCGATGAGCTTGGAGTCGCGGGCCGCCTCGCCCACGCCCATGTTGACCACGACCTTCGTCAGGCGCGGGATCTGCATGACGTTGGCGTAGCCGAACTCGGAGTGCAGCGCCGGCGCGATCTCGTCGCGGTACCGCGCCTTGAGCCGGGCCGGGATCTTCTCGGCAGGCGTCTTCTCGGAGACCTTCGCCGGAGCCTCGGTGGTCTCTTCCGTGGTCGTCATCAGAGGTCCTTACCGGTGCGCTTGGAGACCCGGACCTTGCGGCCCTCGTCGTCGCGGCGGTAGCCGACACGAGTGGGCAGGTGGTCCTCGGGGTCCACGAGCATCACGTTCGACACGTGGATCGGCGCTTCCTGGGTGACGATGCCGCCGCTCTTCGCGCCGCGGAGGCCCGTGCTCACCTTGGTGTGCTTCTTGATCCGGTTCACGCCCTCAACCAGGATCTTGTCGGCCTCGGGGTAGGCCTGGATCACGCGGCCGCGGACCCCGCGGTCCTTGCCCGTGATCACCTGAACGGTGTCGCCCTTCTTGACCCGCATCAGCTACAGCACCTCCGGGGCGAGCGAGATGATGCGCATGAAGCGCTTGTCCCGCAGTTCACGGCCGACCGGACCGAAGATGCGCGTGCCGCGCGGGTCCCCGCCGTCCTTGATGATCACGGCGGCGTTCTCGTCGAACTTGATGTAGGACCCGTCGGCGCGACGACGCTCCTTGGTGGTGCGGACGATGACGGCCTTGACGACCTCACCCTTCTTGACACCGCCGCCGGGGATCGCGTCCTTGACGGTGGCGACGATGACGTCGCCGATGCCCGCATAACGGCGACCGGAGCCACCGAGAACACGGATGCAGAGGAGTTCCTTCGCACCGGTGTTGTCGGCGACGCGCATTCGCGACTCTTGCTGGATCACTGCTTACTCCTGGTTGTCGCGCCGGTTCCCGGACTTCCGAGGGGGAGCCGAGCCTGGCGGAACGGAATTGCGGTTTCTTACTTGGCCTTCTCGAGGACCTGGACGACGCGCCAGCGCTTGGTCGCCGACAGCGGCCGGGTCTCGGCGAGCAGAACGCGGTCGCCGACACCGGCCTCGTTGTTCTCGTCGTGTGCCTTGAGCTTGTTCGTGCGGCGGATGACCTTGCCGTAGAGCGGGTGCTTGACCCGGTCCTCGACGGCCACCACGACGGTCTTCTGCATCTTGTCGCTGACCACGAGGCCCTCGCGGACCTTGCGGAACCCGCGCGCCTCGACGGTCGTCTCAGTCTCTTCTGCCATCAGGCCACGCCCTCAACGGTGGTGATGCCGAGCTCGCGCTCACGCATCGTGGTGTAGATCCGCGCGATCTCCTTCTTGATCGCGCGCAGCCGGCCGTGGCTCTCGAGCTGACCGGTGGCGGCCTGGAAGCGGAGGTTGAAGAGCTCCTCCTTGGCTTCCTTGAGCTTCGTCATCAGCTCGTCGTCGTCGAGCTCACGCAGTGCGGCGGCCAACTTGTTGGTCACCGTGGTGTCCTCGGCCATCAGCCACCCAGCCCATCGCGAGTAACGAACCGGCACTTCATCGGAAGCTTGTGCATCGCGCGGCGCATGGCCTCGCGGGCAATCGGTTCCGGGACGCCCGACAGCTCGAACATGACGCGGCCCGGCTTGATGTTGGCGATCCACCACTCCGGCGAGCCCTTACCGGAACCCATGCGGGTCTCGGCGGGCTTCTTGGTCAGCGGGCGGTCCGGGTAGATGTTGATCCAGACCTTGCCGCCACGCTTGATGTGGCGGGTCATGGCGATACGGGCCGACTCGATCTGCCGGTTGGTCACGTACGCCGGCTCGAGCGCCTGAATACCGAACTCACCGAACGAGACAGCGGTGCCACCCTTGGCCGCTCCGTGACGGTCCGGGTGGTGCTGCTTACGGTGCTTGACGCGACGTGGGATCAGCATGCGTCAGCTCTCCCCTCCCGCGCCCTCGGGCGCGGCGGCGACCTCGGCCGGAGCCGTGGTGATGGCGGCGGGCTCGCCGACGGGAGCGCCCTCGGGCCGGGAGCCGGCGGGACGCTCACCGCGACGCGGGCGGCGGTCCGGGCGGCCCCGGGCACCGGCGGCGGCCGCGGCGCGCTGCTGCGCCTCGCGCTCGCTGCGGGTACCGGTGACGTCGCCCTTGTAGATCCAGACCTTCACGCCGATACGACCGAAGGTGGTGCGAGCCTCGAAGAAGCCGTAGTCGATGTCCGCGCGCAGCGTGTGCAGCGGGACGCGACCCTCGCGGTAGAACTCCGAGCGCGACATCTCAGCGCCACCGAGGCGGCCCGAGCACTGCACCCGGATGCCCTTGGCGCCGGCCTTGGTGGCCGACTGCAGCGCCTTGCGCATCGCGCGCCGGAAGGCCACGCGGCTGGCGAGCTGCTCGGCCACGCCCTGCGCGACGAGCTGCGCGTCGACCTCGGGGTTCTTGACCTCAAGGATGTTCAGCTGCACCTGCTTGGAGGTCAGGTTCTCCAGGCGGGTACGGATGTTGTCGGCCTCGGCGCCCTTGCGGCCGATGACGATGCCCGGCCGCGCGGTGTGGATGTCGACGCGAACCCGGTCCCGGGTGCGCTCGATCTCGACCTTGGAGATGCCGGCCCGCTCCATGCCCTTGGTGAGCATGCGGCGGATCGCCACGTCTTCCTTGATGTAGTCCGCGTAGAGCTTGTCGGCGTACCACCGGCTACGAAATTCGGTGGTGATGCCGAGCCGGAACCCGTGCGGGTTGACCTTCTGGCCCACTATCGGGTCCTTCCCTTCGTGCTCGCGCCGGCGGCGGCCGCCGACTGCGACGTCACGACGATCGTGACGTGGGAGCTGCGCTTGCGGATGCGGTAGGCACGGCCCTGGGCGCGCGGCCGGAACCGCTTCGCCGTCGGGCCCTCGTCCACGTACGCCTCGCTGATGACCAGCGTGCGCGGGTCGAGCGAGTAGTTGTTCTGGGCGTTGGCGATGGCGCTGGCGAGCACCTTGCCGACCGGCTCGCTGGCGGCCTGCGGCGAGAACGTGAGAATCGCCTGCGCCTCGGCGGCCGGGAGCCCGCGGATCATGTCGACGACCCGGCGGGTCTTCATCGGCGCGATATTCAGATACCGAACGCGCGCCGTGGCGCTGTCGGGCCTGCCCCCACCCAATGTGGATGCCATCGCTTTCCCTGCTTCCTAACTCGTACGACTGATCGCTGCTGAGGTCCGGCGCGCTTAGCGGCGCTTGGCCCTGCGGTCGTCCTTCTCGTGGCCGCGGAAGGTCCGGGTCGGCGCGAACTCGCCGAGCTTGTGACCCACCATCGACTCGGTCACGAAGACCGGGACGTGCTTGCGGCCGTCGTGCACCGCGAGCGTGTGCCCGAGCATCTCGGGGATGATCATCGAGCGACGCGACCAGGTCTTGATCACGTTCTTGGTGCCCTTTTCGTTCTGGACCTCGACCTTCTTGGCGAGGTGACCGTCGACGAAGGGACCCTTCTTGAGGCTGCGGGGCATTACTTCCGACCCTTTCCGGTCTTCCGGCGCCGGACGATCATCGCGTCGCTGGCCTTCTTGTCCTTGCGGGTGCGGCCCTCAGGCTGACCCCACGGGCTGACCGGGTGCCGGCCACCGGAGGTCTTGCCCTCGCCACCGCCGTGCGGGTGGTCCACCGGGTTCATGACGACACCGCGGACGGTCGGGCGCTTGCCCTTCCAGCGCATGCGGCCGGCCTTGCCCCAGTTGATGTTCGACTGCTCGGCGTTGCCGACCTCGCCGATCGAGGCGCGGCAGCGCACGTCGACGTTGCGGATCTCACCGGAAGGCATCCGGAGCTGGGCGAAGCGCCCCTCCTTGGCCACGAGCTGCACGCTGGTGCCGGCGGAGCGGGCGATCTTCGCGCCGCCGCCGGGCCGGAGCTCGATGGCGTGGATGACCGTACCGACCGGGATGTTGCGCAGCGGCAGGTTGTTGCCGGGCTTGATGTCCGCGGCGGGGCCGGTCTCGATGACGTCGCCCTGCTGGGTCTTGGTCGGGCAGATGATGTAGCGCTTCTCGCCGTCCGCGTAGTGCAGGAGCGCGATGCGCGCGGTGCGGTTCGGGTCGTACTCGATGTGCGCGACCTTGGCCGGCACGCCGTCCTTGTCGGCCCGACGGAAGTCGATGACCCGGTAGGCGCGCTTGTGGCCACCGCCCTGGTGCCGGGTGGTGATCCGGCCGGTGTTGTTGCGCCCGCCCTTGCTGTGCAGGGGACGGACCAGCGACTTCTCCGGCGTGGTGCGCGTGATCTCGACGAAGTCGGCGACGGACGAGCCGCGGCGGCCCGGCGTGGTCGGCTTGTACTTGCGGATGCCCATTAGCTGACCGGTCCTCCGAAGATGTCGATCCGGTCGCCCGCGGCGACCGTCACGATCGCGCGGCGGGTGGCGCTGCGCTGGCCCACGCCGAAGCGGGTCCGCTTGCGCTTGCCCTGCCGGTTGATGGTGTTGACCCCGGTGACCTTGACGCCGAAGACCTTCTCGACCGAGATCTTGATCTCGGTCTTGTTGGCGTCCGGGTGCACCAGGAACGTGTACTTGTTCTCGTCGAGAAGGCCGTAGCTCTTCTCGGAGATGACCGGGGCGAGCAGGATGTCGCGCGGGTCCTTGTAGACGCTGCTCATCAGTCCTTCTTCCCGTGCGCCACGAAGGCCGCCAGGGCGCCCGCGGTGAACACGACGTCATCACTGCACAGGACGTCGTAGGTGTTGAGCTGGTCGGGCGCGATGACGTGCACGCCGGGGACGTTGCGCACGCTCTTCCACCCGACGAGGTCGGTGCGCTCCACGACCAGCAGTGCCTTGCCGGGGTCGCCGACCTGGGCCAGCGCCGCGACCGCATCGCGGGTCGACGGCGCATCGCCGGTGACCAGCGCGGAGAGAACGTGCACCTTGCCGCCGCGGGCCCGGTCGGTGAGAGCTCCGCGCAGGGCGGCCGCCTTCATCTTCTTCGGGGTCCGCTGGGAGTAGTCACGCGGCGTGGGGCCGTGGACGACGCCACCGCCGGCGAACTGCGGGGCGCGGGTCGAGCCCTGGCGGGCGCGGCCGGTGCCCTTCTGGCGGTACGGCTTGCGGCCACCACCGGACACCTCGCCCCGGCGCTTGACCTTGTGCGTGCCCTGACGGGCCGCCGCCTGCTGCGCCACCACGACCTGGTGGATCAGCGGGATGTTCACGGGAACGTCGAAGATCTCCGGGGGCAGCTCGGCCGTACCGGCCTTGCTCCCGTCCGGCGCCACGATGTCGACGGTGGCCGTCACTTGAGGTCTCCCTTGGACGGGGCGCCCTTGGCGGGCGTACGGACGAACACGAGGCCACCCTTGGGCCCGGGGACCGCGCCCTTGATCAGGATCAGGCCGGCTTCCGCGTCGATCGCGTGGACCGAGAGGTTCTGCGTGGTCGTGCGGACATTGCCCATCCGACCGGCCATCTTCAGACCCTTGAACACGCGGCTCGGGGTGGCGCAGGCGCCGATCGAGCCCGGCGAGCGGTGCTTGCGCTGGGTGCCGTGGGAACTGGAGAGTCCCTTGAAGCCGTGCCGCTTCATGACACCCGCGGTGCCCTTGCCCTTGCTGGTGCCGACCACGTCGACCAACGTGCCCTCGGTGAAGAGCTCGGCGGTCAACTCCTGGCCGACCTGGTAGGAGCCGGCGTCCTCGGTGCGGATCTCGGCCACGTGCCGGCGCGGGGTGACCCCGGCCTTGCGGAAGTGGCCGCCGTCCGGCTTGTTGACCTTGCGCGGGTCGACCTCGCCGAAGCCGATCTGGACCGCGGAGTATCCGTCGCTCTCAGGAGAGCGGACGGCGGTGACCACGCAGGGACCCGCTTTGACCACGGTGACGGGGACGACCCGTCCGCGGGCGTCGAAGACCTGGGTCATCCCCAGCTTCTCGCCCAGCAGTCCGCGAACGTTCATGGTGTGTCTACCTCCCCCGCGTCTAGAGCTTGATCTCGATGTCGACGCCGGCCGGAAGGTCGAGTCGCATGAGCGAGTCGACGGTCTTCGGCGTCGGGTCGAGGATGTCGATGAGGCGCTTGTGCGTGCGCATCTCGAAGTGCTCGCGCGAGTCCTTGTACTTGTGTGGCGACCGGATCACGCAGTACACGTTCTTCTCGGTCGGCAACGGCACCGGCCCCGCCACGTGCGCACCAGTGCGCGTCACCGTGTCGACGATCTTGCGCGCCGAGGAATCGATGACCTCGTGGTCGTAGGCCTTGAGCCGGATGCGGATCTTTTGTCCCGCCATGGCAGGGTCGCCATCCTTCGTTTGGTCGTGCGAGCTTGTGTTGCGAGTGAACGTGCTGGGGGGCGCCGACCCCCGAGGTCGGGCGTGTCGGGCGCCCGGGCAACCTGCGTAGTCTGCCCGAAACCTGCGGGGAGACCAAATCCGGTCAGGGATCCAGGAGGCCGTACGCACTCCGGGGCCCGCTCGCGCGGGCCCCGGAGCGGGGTCTTACTTGATGATCTTGATGACCTTGCCGGCCCCGACGGTGCGGCCGCCCTCGCGAATCGCGAAGTTGAGGCCCTCCTCCATCGCGATCGGCTGGATCAGGTTGACCTTCATCTCGGTGTTGTCGCCGGGCATGATCATCTCGGTGCCCTCGGGCAGCTCGACGACGCCGGTGACGTCCGTGGTGCGGAAGTAGAACTGCGGCCGGTAGTTCTGGAAGAACGGCGTGTGCCGGCCACCCTCGTCCTTGCTCAGGATGTAGACCTGCGCCTGGAACTCGGTGTGCGGGGTGGTCGAGCCGGGCTTGATGATGACCTGGCCGCGCTCGACGTCCTCGCGCTTGATGCCACGGAGGAGCAGACCGACGTTCTCGCCCGCCTGGCCCTCGTCGAGCAGCTTGCGGAACATCTCGATGCCGGTGACCGTGGTGGTCTGCTTGGTCTCACGGATGCCGATGATGTCGACGGTCTCGTTGACCTTGAGGATGCCGCGCTCGATCCGGCCGGTGACGACGGTGCCGCGACCGGTGATCGTGAAGACGTCCTCGACGGGCATGAGGAACGGCTTCTCGGTCTCGCGCTCGGGCTGCGGGATCGACTCGTCCACGGCCTTCATCAGGTCGAGGATGCTCTGCACCCACTTGGGGTCGCCCTCGAGCGCCTTGAGCGCCGAGACCGGGATGACGGGGAGGTTGTCGCCGTCGAACTCGTAGACCGACAGGAGCTCGCGGACCTCGAGCTCGACGAGCTCCATGATCTCCTCGTCGTCGACCATGTCGGCCTTGTTCAGCGCGACGACGACGGCGGGGACGCCGACCTGGCGGGCCAGGAGGACGTGCTCCTTGGTCTGCGGCATCGGGCCGTCGGTGGCGGCGACCACGAGGATCGCGCCGTCCATCTGGGCCGCGCCGGTGATCATGTTCTTGATGTAGTCGGCGTGACCGGGGCAGTCGACGTGCGCGTAGTGGCGCGCCTCGGTCTGGTACTCGACGTGTGCGATCGAGATTGTGATGCCGCGGGCCTTCTCCTCCGGCGCCTTGTCAATCTCGTCGAACGGCGTGTACGGGTTCACATCCGGCATCGCGTCGTGCAGCACCTTGGTGATGGCCGCAGTGAGCGTCGTCTTGCCGTGGTCGATGTGGCCGATCGTGCCGATGTTGACGTGCGGCTTGGTCCGCTCGAACTTGGCCTTACCCACTGTGGGTCTCCTTCAGGACTGGTGCTTGCTGTGCGTGTTTGCGGATGTACGGGCGACGCGGCCTGGGCTTATTCGCCGCGGGCCTTCTTGACGATCTCTTCCGCCACGTTGCGCGGCACTTCGGCGTACGAGTCGAACTGCATGCTGTAGTTCGCACGCCCCTGCGTCTTGCTGCGGAGGTCTCCGACGTAGCCGAACATCTCCGACAGCGGCACGAGCGCCCGAACGACGCGCATGCCGAACGCCTCCTCCATGGCCTGGATCTGGCCACGGCGGGAGTTCAGGTCGCCGATCACGTCGCCCATGTAGTCCTCGGGCGTGCGGACCTCGACGGCCATCATCGGCTCGAGGAGGACCGGGTCGGCCTTGCGGGCGGCCTCCTTGAAGGCCATCGAGCCCGCGATCTTGAATGCCATTTCCGACGAGTCGACGTCGTGGTAGCCACCGTCGAGCAGGGTCACCTTGACGTCGACCATCGGGTAGCCGGCGAGCACGCCGAACTCCATGGCCTCCTGGCAACCGGCGTCGACCGAAGGGATGTACTCCTTCGGGATGCGGCCGCCGGAGACCTTGTTGGAGAACTCGTAGCCACCGTCGCCGCCGCCGGTCGGCTCCATCGCGATCTGAACCTTCGCGAACTGGCCCGACCCACCGGTCTGCTTCTTGTGGGTGTAGTCGTAGCGCTCGACCGTCTTGCGGATGGTCTCGCGGTAGGCGACCTGCGGCTTGCCGACGTTGGCCTCGACCTTGAACTCGCGGCGCATGCGGTCGACCAGCACCTCGAGGTGCAGTTCGCCCATGCCGGCGATGATCGTCTGGCCGGTGTCCTCGTCCGTGCGGACGTGGAAGGTCGGGTCCTCCTCGGCCAGGCTCTGGATCGCGACGCCCAGCTTCTCCTGGTCGGACTTGGTCTTCGGCTCGATGGCGACCGAGATGACGGGAGCCGGGAAGTTCATCGACTCCAGAATCACCGGACCGTCGACCGCGCAGAGGGTGTCGCCGGTCGTCGTGGCCTTCAGACCCTGCACAGCCACGATGTGGCCGGCCGTCACCTTCTCGATCTCCTCACGCTTGTTCGCGTGCATCTGGTAGATCTTGCCGATCCGCTCCTTGTTCCCCTTGGTGCTGTTCAGCACCTGGGTGCCCGCGGTGAGCGTGCCGGAGTAGACGCGGATGTAGGTGAGCTTGCCCAGGTGCTGGTCCCGCATGATCTTGAACGCGAGGGTGGCCAGCTGCGCGTCGTCCTTGGGCTCGCGCTCGACGACCTGCTCGGGATTGCCGACCGCGTGGCCCTTGACCGCGCCGATGTCGAGCGGGGAGGGCAGGTACCGCACGACCGCGTCGAGCATGGGCTGGACGCCCTTGTTCTTGAACGCGGTCCCGCAGACGACGGGGTTGAGGTTGTTGGCGATGGTGGCCCGGCGGATGCCCGCGATGATCTCGTCCTCGCTGGGCTCGATGCCCTCGAGGAACTGCTCCATGATCTGGTCGTCACCCTCGGCGAGGGTCTCGATCATCCGGTCGTGCCACTCGCGCGCAGCCTCGGCGTGCGACTCCGGGATGTCGAGGGTCTCGTACATCTCGCCCTTGGCGGCCTCGTCGGACCAGAGCAGGGCCTTCATCGAGATGAGGTCGATGACGCCCT
This sequence comes from uncultured Actinomycetota bacterium, assembly GCA_963756785.1. Classification (GTDB taxonomy): domain Bacteria; phylum Actinomycetota; class Actinomycetes; order Sporichthyales; family Sporichthyaceae; genus Sporichthya. The sequence goes on along the minus strand of CAVWPF010000006.1, from coordinate 14,263 downwards.
TGAAGTCGGACTCGGCGCCGACCGGCAGCTGGACGACCAGCGGGGTGGCGTTCAGGCGGCTGACCAGCATGTCGACGCAGCGGTGGAACTCCGCGCCGACCCGGTCGAGCTTGTTGATGAAGCAGATGCGGGGCACCTGGTAGCGGTCGGCCTGACGCCAGACCGTCTCGGACTGGGGCTCCACTCCGGCGACCCCGTCGAAGACGGCGACGGCACCGTCGAGCACGCGCAGGCTGCGCTCCACCTCGACGGTGAAGTCGACGTGTCCCGGGGTGTCGATGATGTTGATGGTGTGGCCGTCCCACTCGCAGGTGGTGGCGGCGGAGGTGATGGTGATCCCCCGCTCCTGCTCCTGCTCCATCCAGTCCATGACGGCGGCGCCCTCGTGGACCTCACCGATCTTGTAGGTGATGCCCGTATAGAAAAGGATGCGCTCGGTCGTCGTGGTCTTGCCCGCGTCGATGTGCGCCATGATCCCGATGTTGCGGACCTGGGCGAGGTCGACGCCGGCGGTGCTGACTGCCACTTTCTTGTACTCCCCCTGCTACCAGCGGTAGTGCGCGAAGGCCTTGTTGGACTCCGCCATCTTGTGCGTGTCCTCGCGTCGCTTGACGCTCGCGCCCAGGCCGTTGCTGGCGTCGAGAATCTCGTTCATGAGGCGCTCGGTCATGGTCTTCTCGCGACGGGCGCGGGAGTACGTGATGAGCCAGCGCAGCGCGAGCGTGTTCGAGCGGCCGGCCTTGACCTCGACCGGCACCTGGTAGGTCGCGCCACCGACGCGGCGGCTGCGGACCTCGAGGGTCGGCTTCACGTTGTCGAGGGCCCGCTTGAGCGTGACCACCGGGTCGCTGCCGGTCTTGACGCGGCAGCCCTCAAGGGCGTCGTACACGGCGCGCTCGGCGACGCTCTTCTTGCCGTCCTTGAGCACCTTGTTCACCAACTGGGTGACCAGGGTCGAGGAGTAGACGGGATCGACGATGATCGGCCGCTTCGGGGCCGGACCCTTGCGAGGCACTAGCTCTTCTCCTTCTTCGCGCCGTAACGACTGCGCGCCTGCTTACGGTTCTTGACACCCTGGGTGTCGAGCGAACCGCGGATGATCTTGTAGCGAACACCGGGCAGGTCCTTAACGCGGCCGCCACGCACGAGCACGATCGAGTGCTCCTGCAGGTTGTGGCCGACGCCCGGGATGTAGGCCGTGACCTCGATCTGGCTGGTCAGGCGGACACGTGCCACCTTGCGCAGCGCCGAGTTCGGCTTCTTGGGGGTCGTGGTGTAGACGCGGGTGCACACACCGCGGCGCTGAGGACAACCCTTGAGCGCGGGGGTCTTGGTCTTCGTGACCTTGTCCTGGCGGCCCTTTCGGACCAGCTGCTGGATCGTGGGCACCGCTTCTCCGTCTTCTTCGAGTGTTTCCGTACCAACCGCGTTTCTCCCGCATGTGCACGACCCCCGTGGTCGGGTGTGTCGCACCCGCTCACACGTCCCCGCCGCAGAAAACCGACGGGGATGCGGTCGGCGGCGACAAAGGCCGGCCGGACCGGAGACCGCGCGAGACTGGACGCACGCGCGCATGCCTGAGCTATGCCCAGACACGAGGGGAGACCCTACCAGCACGGAAGAGGTGGTCCAAAAAGCGCACGGATCTTCGCGTTCGAGCGCGCGGGACGGGTCTCACGACAGGGCGTAGACCGTCCAGCTGGAGTTGGAGAAAGCGACGGGCAGCCGGCCGAGCGCGTCCCGGTCCACCGTCCATTCGTCGCCCTCGTAGGCCTGCACCGCGAGGTAGTCCGGGGCGTACCGGCGCACGAGCGGGTCGTCGATCCGGCCGGCCAGCGCCGCCCGCACCGCGGCCAGCCGCTCGTCGTAGGGGATCGAGAAGTTGAACAGCCAGCCGATGTAGCCCACGACGATCGGGCGACCGCCCAGCGCCGAGATCGGGTTGTTCGGCCGGTCGGTGGTCAGGAACACGTCGTCGGTCCCGGTGTTCTCCCGCACCCAGGCCGCGACCGCCTCGTCGTCCTTGCTCGCGAACTGGTCGGCGTACTGGAACTCACGGGTGATGGACAGCGCCCCGGGGAGCGAGACGGCGACGGCGAGCGGGATCGCGGCCAGCAGCGTCCACCGGGAGGCCCGGTAGGCCAGCACCGCGAGGTAGCCGGCGAACAGGGCGCCCATGAAGTATCCGTAGTAGATGAGCTTGAGGTTGTCGTACTCGAAGGGCTGGAACGCGTAGACCTGCGTGACGGCCAGGACGGCCAGGAACGGCACGCACCACACGAGCAGCCCGATCTCCCGGCGCAGGACCAGCACGACCGGGACGGCGAGGAACAGCACTCCCATCAGGCCGAAGTTCAGCCACCAGAACCCCAGGACCGACTCGTCCGGCTGCTTCATCCAGGCCCAGCGGAAGCGCCCGCCGGTCCCGTGGTCGTTGGCCAGCTGCTGCCAGGCGAGCTGCGGCAGCGCGAGCGCCAGCGCGAGCCCGAGCGCGAGGACATGCGCCCGCGGGACCCCGCGTCGCTCCCAGGCTGCCTCCGCGGCCAGGACACTCAGCACTCCCAGGCAGACCAGGAAGCTGTGCGGATGGGCCATCGGGAGCAGACCCACGATCGCCCCGGCGATCAGGGTCAGCCGGGTGCTGACCGGTGACGGTCCGCCGATCCGCGAGGCCTGCAGCAGCCGGAACACCACCAGGGCCATGCCCAGGCCGAACAGGAGAGTGCGCTGCGGCAGCATCGCGTGCGCCACCAGGTTGGTGACGTTGCCGTTGCGTTCGTCCAGGGTCGTGTAGTCCGCGGGCAGGTTCCGGAGGAACTCCGGGAGGCCCTGGCCGCTGTCGCGCCAGTCGGACCAGGCCTCGGTCAGGCCGGCCGCGGTGCCGGTGCACAGGAACAGGGTCAGCGTGGTGACCGCGGCCCCCACATGGTCGAACAGCCGCAGCGAGAACCCGATCACCAGCTGGCAGATCGCGACGGCGAGCAGGACACCGGGCAGGAAGAAGCTGAGGTGCAGGCTCGCACCCGAGCGCAGCAGCAACGCCGAGAGCAGGTCGATCAGGAACGGGTACGTGAGCTTCTCCCCGCTCGCGACCGGCAGGTCCATCGACATCGAGTGCGACTCGGCGATGTTGGTCACGATCGCGGAATGCACCCCGTAGTCGGCCCAGGAGGAGCCGGCGCTGTAGATGCCGGTGTCGGTGCTGATCAGGCTGTGGGTCCAGTACAACCGGCCCAGCACCGCGACGGTCAGCGCCGTGGCGCCGACCCACAGCCAGCGGTCCCCCCGCCGCGCGAACCAGGCGAACTCCCACGGCCGGGCACGCAGCGGCCAGGCCAGCGCCGCCGCCCCGGCCGAGGCAACCACCGTCGTGACGACGATCGCCGGCACCACGGGCAGCACCAGCGCCGCCAGGAAAGCCAGCCACGTCCATCCCACGAGGCCGACGACGACGGACATCGCGACGTACTCGAACGCGTAGAACCGCAGCGGCAGGTGGCGGACGGCTGCGGCACCGAGGGCGAGCGCCGAGGCGAGCAGCAGGAGATAGGTCATCGCGGCACCGCGGCCGGGCGGTTCACCGCCACGAGTCGAGCCACATGCGGTCCTGCAACTGCCCGTCGGTGAGGGGAAAGGCGTAGGTCAGCGGGGAGAAGTACAGGAAGACCAGGAGCGTCAGCACCAGGATCCCGCAGTAGACGCCCACCGAGGAGCGACTCGGGAAGCGCCAGGCGACCGCATCCGACTCCTCCGGCAACGGCGTCACCGGGCGCGGCCCGACCGGCCCGACTCCACCCTCCGGCTCCGGCGGCCTCGCCGGGTCCGGCACCCAGCGGGCGAGGATGCCGATCCCGTAGACGGCGAAGGCCAGGCTGAACAGCAGCGGGAAGAAGTAGTGGTACAGGAACATCGGCCGGTCGATGAACGCGAATGGCAGGTAGCTGCCGACCCAGGCGACGCCGAGCATGGCCAACCGACGCCGGTGCGGCCGGTAGAGCGCGGGCATCACGATCCAGGACAGCGCCGTGACCGCGATGCCGATCAACGTCCCCCACCAGACGAGCGGGTTACCGATCAGGTACAGGTACCGGTGCTTGCCGTCGCTCTCCTCGGGCCCGAGGTAGTAGTAGATCGACCGCTTCTCGACCGGCCACACCTTCCAGTCGGACTGGTACGGGTGGGTGCGGTCCTGAAGGGCCTTCTCGTACTCGTGCGTGGCCTTCTGCATCTCGACGAAGGTGTCGATCGGGCCCATCGAGGCGTTCGGGTCGTAGAGCGGGTTGCCGACCAGGGTGGCCTGGAACTTCTCGGACATGAAGCGGTCGCCGTCGCCGCTGTTCCCCAGGAGCGGGGTGTGGATCGCGTACGAACCGAAGAAGACGGCGAAGGGCACCAGCAGCAGGACGGCGGCCTGTCCGAGCCACCGCCGCCACGGCACCCGGCCCTGCACGGTCGTGATCAGCCCGATCAGCCCGGCGAGTCCGAGGATGCAGAGCCCGGTCACCTTCGTCGACACGCACATGCCGATCAGGACCCCGGCGAGCACGAGCAGGACCCAATGTCGTCGACCGGTGCTGCGCCGGGCCGCCAGGAAGACCGTGATCCCGGCCATGCCGAAGCACAGCAGCATGCTGTCGAGCAGGATCAGCCGGGACTCGACGGTCAGGGCGTTGTCGAGCAGCAGCATCCCGGCGCCGAGGCTCGCGACCTTCCGTCCGGCTCCCAGTTCCTTGAGGAAGTAGTAGAAGACGACGATCAGGGCGGCGCCGGCCAGGGCCGGGAGAACGCGCAGCGCCACGGCGGGGTCGAGCGACTCCGGGGTCGGGACGGCGCCCTCGGGCACGGAGTGGGTCGCATCCAGCCCGAGGAGCTTCGCCCAGCCCGCGAGGAGCAACTTCGCCAGCGGTGGGTGCGGGTCGAAGTAGTAGGAGCCGTCCGCGTAACGGAGGGCGGCGTCGCGGAAGTAGACCTCGTCGAAGACGATGGCGCGGGGCCGGGTGAGCCAGAGGAAGCGGGTGAGGATGGCCAGCCCGGCGAGCACGTAGACCTCGGTCGGCACCCGCAGCACGCGGTCGAGCACCCGGGCCGGACGTCCGGGAGCAGATCTCCGGTGATCGAGCGGCGGGGGGGCCGAGGGTGCCAAGCGAGCCTCCTTCAGCCCCGGCGTCGACATCGGGCAGCGCCTTGGGAAGATTTCTCACCCGGCATCCGCACCGGATGGCGCCATTCTTAAGGACCGACCGAATCCGCACGAACGAGGGGGGCCCGTTGACGTCCCCGGCTCCGGTGCTCGACGTGGTCGTGCCCGTCTTCAACGAAGAGATCGACCTGGAGCCCTGCGTCCGGCGGCTGCACGCCCACCTGAGCTCGAACCTGCCGTACACGTTCCGCATCACCATCGCCGACAACGCGAGCACCGACACCACCCTGGCAACGGCGCACCAGCTCGCGACGGAGTACGCCCACGTCCGGGTCGTGCATCTGCCGGAGAAGGGTCGCGGCCGTGCGCTGCGCCAGGTCTGGCTGGACTCCGACGCCGCCGTGCTCTGCTACATGGACGTCGACCTGTCCACGGACCTCGCCGGGCTGCTGCCGCTGATCGCCCCGCTCCTCTCCGGCCACTCCGACGTCGCGATCGGCACGCGGCTGCACCGCGGCTCCCGGGTGGTCCGCGGCGCCAAGCGGGAGTTCATCTCGCGCAGCTACAACCTGATGCTGCGTCACACGCTGTCGGCGAAATTCAGCGACGCTCAGTGCGGGTTCAAGGCGATCCGGCGCGACGTCGCCCAGGCCCTGCTCCCGCATGTGGAGGACAACGCCTGGTTCTTCGACACGGAGTTGCTGGTGCTCGCGGAGCGCGCCGGCCTGCGGATCCACGAGGTTCCGGTCGACTGGGTGGACGACCCGAACAGCACGGTGCACATCTACTCGACCGCCCGCGACGACATCCGGGGCATCGTCCGCCTGGGCCGGGCCTTCGCGCGCGGCAAAGTCCCCCTGCACGACCTGAGTGTGCAATTGGGCCGGTCGAAGCCCGAACCGCTGACACCCGGCGTGCCGATCGGCCTGACCCGGCAGCTCGTGCGATTCGCCGGGGTCGGGGTGCTCAGCACGCTGGCCTACATCGCGCTGTTCCTGGCCCTGCACTCCCCGCTCGGCGGACAGGGAGCCAACGCGGCCGCCCTGCTGATCACCGCGATCGGCAACACCGCGCTCAACCGGCGGTTCACCTTCGGGGTGCGGGGCCGCGACTCGGCCGTCCAGCACCAGGCCCAGGGCCTGATCGTCTTCGCCCTCGCGCTCGGCCTGACCAGCGGCACCTTGGCGCTCCTGCACCTGACCACCACGGATCCGGGGCGCAATGTCGAACTCGCGGTCACCGTCGCCGCGAACGCCGTCGCCACCCTGATGCGCTTCCTGCTGCTCCGCCGCTGGGTGTTCCGGAGGTGACGGACCGGGGTCCGTCGCCCCGGACGCTGTTGCTGCGCTGCGTGCTGCTCTGCCTGCTGGCGCGCGTCGCCCTGCAGGTGGTGGGCATGGCGTCGGTCTCCAACTCGGGAGGCGACCCCTGGGACCGGTTCTTTACGTTGTGGTCGGCCTGGGATGCCCCGCACTACCTGCGTCTCGCGGAGGTCGGGTACCGCGGCGAGGGCAGCCCGGGGGACGACCCGCTGTTCATCGTGTTCTTCCCTGCGTACCCCGCGGCGGTCGCGGTGGCGCACGTCGTTCTCCGGGATCTGGTGCTGGCCGGCCTGACGGTGTCGTTCGCGGCGGCCGTCGCCGCCTGCTACCTCCTCCACCGGCTGGTGTGCCTGCACTCCGACCGCACCACCGCGGACCGGGCCGTGCTGCTGCTCCTCGCCTTTCCCACCGCCTTCTTCCTGTTCGCGCCCTTCACCGAGTCGCTGTTCCTGGTCGGCGCTCTGGGCGCGGTCTACGCCGCCCGGACCGGGCGGTGGCCGCTCGCGGCCGCCGCCGGCGCGCTGGCGAGCGGCGCCCGTGTCGTGGGCATCGCGGTGGCGCCGGCCCTGGCATTTCAGGCGCTGCGCGAGCCGGGTTCCGCCGCGGCCAGAACCCGACGACTGGCATGGGCCGGAGCCAGTGCGGCGGGCCTCGCCGTCTATCTCGGTATCAACCAGGTGGTGCACGGCGACCCGCTGCACTTTCTCGAGGTCCAGCGCGAGCACTGGTTCCAGCACCGGGTGTGGCCGTGGGTGCCGGTCCAGGACGCGTGGGACGGGCTGGCCGACGGGGTCACCGGTGACCTGAGGTTCATCCTGATCTCCCGCCTGGTCGCGGTGGCCGGGATCGTCGCGGTCCTGGTACTCGGCGCGCGGCATCTCCCGCGGGGCGACCTCGTCTTCGTGTGCGTGGCCTTCGGCATCACGATGTCCGCGTCCTGGCTGATCAGCCTTCCGCGCTACGCGCTGGCGCTGTATCCGCTGTTCGTCATCGGGGCCCGGCGGACGTCTTCACCTCGGGTCTTCGTCCCGACGCTGGCCCTGGGCGTCGCGATCCAGGGCTGGCTGTTCTACCGCTACGCCTCGGGCCGCTTCACCTACTGACGACGCGGGACAGGAACGGTGCACGTCGTAGTAGGTGTAGGCCTCGTCGGTGTAGACCGGCGAGAACTGGCCGGGGAACAGGGCCGCGTTGAGAACGAAGGCCTTGCTGTTCACCTCGTCGGCGCCCACCTGGACGTAGTCGACCCCGGTGCCGGCGAGTTCCCGGCACGCGGCCGCGTGATCGCGCGCGCCGTAGAAGGCAGCGATACGGCGCTCACGGGGTTCGTTGTCGTAGCCCATGACCCGCGCCCAGGGCGCGAACCCCGCGAGGTAGACGCGACGGCCCGCCAACGTCGGAGTCGTGTAGACCGCACCGTAGGCGGTGAGGAAGGTCGCGTCGGCGGCGGTGTTGTCCCGGATCCATGCCATCGCGTCCGCCCGGTTACCGACCACCTCGTGGCGGGAGTCGTTCTTCAACGTCAGATAGTCCAGCACCGAGGACGCGAGCAGCAGGACCGCGACGACTCCGGCGGTGCCGACGGCCACCGAACGCGCGGCCGGAACGCCGACCGACCGGCGCGGCAACTCCGTCCACAGCCAACGGACGAGGCGGACGAGGGCGTAGGCGACGAACAGGTTCGCGAGGATCTCCCACAGGTTGAACACCTTGTGGTTGTGGCCCCCGACCTCCCGCCCGAACGCGACGAGGTTCCCGAGGACGAACACCGACATCACCGCGACGAACAGCGTGCGATCGGCCCGGCGGCTCCACACGCCGCCGAGAATGAGCAGCGGGAGCGCCAGCCCCAGGTTCAGCCACCAGTACCGGCCGAAGTCCCACCACGAGCGCGGGTCCACGAGCGAGAAGTCCTCGACCAGGTAGCCCGTGTGGAAGGACACCGAGCCGCCGGTGCCGAACCCGCCGTTGAGCCACACGAGCTGCGGCAGCGCCAGCAGCGTGGCGGGGCCGACGAACGACAGTGCGAACCGCACCCGGCCGCAAAGAGCGCCCAACACCACGGCGAAACCCAGCACGACCACGACGACGATGCCGTTGAACCAGAAGGTCCCACCCACGAGCACGCCGAGACCGACGGCGTTCCGTCCTTCCCGCGGCGAGGATCCGGGCTCGCGCAGCGCCGCCACCAGGACGAGAGCGGCGAAGAGCACCACGACCAGCGCCATGAGCAGGTGCGTCTGCGTCAGGTACGGGTTGAGCGTCATGAAGATGGAGATCTCGTCGTCGTTGTAGGGGCCGCCACCGTCGTACCCGACGTGCCGCCACAACGTCGCCGGGTCCAGTCCGCCCGTGCCCTCCTTCGCGAAGTAGCGCAGGAAGGCCAGCGAGGAATTCGTCGCGAAGAGCACCGCCGCGACCACGCCCACCGCGGTGGACTGCCACAGCAACCGTCCGAACTCGACGAGAAGGACGCAGATCGCGGCGAACGCGAGCGCGCCGGGCAGGTTGAAGGCGAGTCCGATCGGCAGGCCCCCACGCTCGAGCGTTCCGACGAAGAAGTCGAAACCGAAGTGGTAGCGGATCGGCTCCCCCGCGAAGATCGGGAGCTCGGGCGGAAAGTTCGCGCCCTCGGAGAACGAGCGCGCAATGCCGACGTGCAGCGACGTGTCGCCCCAGGTGTTGAGCGACGCGGCCAGTGGCCGGCCCGAGAGCCGCGCGTGCATGATCCAGGCGGCCAGCGCCAGCGCCAGCGCCACCCCGAGCAGGTCCCGCCACGGCACCCGGACCGCCGCCAGCCGCAGGTGCCCCGGGGCCAGCGCCGCGACGATGGCCGCATTGGCAGCCAGGCCGACCCACAGGCCGACCAGCGTCGCGTCGTCGGACCCGAGCGCGTGCGCCGCCGCGGCCGCAGCGAACGACATCGCGCTGGTGACGACGACTCCGACAGCGAACGCACCCACCCACCGGACCAGCACCGGCAGGTGCGGCCACAACCGCGCCACGACGGCGAGGCCGCCGAGCAGGGACAGCAGGAGATACACCACCGCCACGCCCGTACGCCCCGTTCCCGCCGCTGTCAGCTGTTGTTGTGCTCGCGGGCGTAGTCGATCAGCCACTGGTAAGCGAGCACGACACCCACCGCCATCACCACGGCGAGGACCAGACTGATCAGGCTGCAGATGCGGGCCGCCCGGATCAGCCCGAGCCCACCGAACCGGCCACCCGAGTCGAGGACCTGGCGTTTGGCGGAGGGGGCGAGCGCCAGCGCGAGCACCGCCATCGGGGTCCCGAGCCCGCAGAACAGCATCCCGGGCAACGAACCGACGCCGAGCAGACCGACCACGGTCGCGGCGCGAGCGGTCGGACGTTCCGACGAGACCTCGAGGGGCGAGTCCTCATCGTCAGCGGACGGGAACATCAGTTCCTCGGGCTGGTCGGCCATGAGCCCATCCTGCCGCTTCCGCGGAAGATGACCAGCACCCGCACGCCGGACCCGGGCCCGTCTGAGATCTTGACTCCATGACAACGGTGCAGCGCGGCGAGTGCACGTTCCGGACCTCGGAGTCGGGGCCGGCGGACGGCGAACTGATCGTGCTGCTGCACGGCTTTCCGCAGCACGCGGACAGTTGGGACTCGGTGGTCCCGCTGCTGAACGACGCGGGCTACCGAACGGTGACGTTCAACCAGCGGGGCTACTCCCCCGAGGCCCAGCCGTCGCGACGACGGGACTACGCCATTCCCGAGCTCGTCGCTGACGTGGTCGCGGTGATCGACGCCCACGGCGGACGCGCGCACGTCGTCGGGCACGACTGGGGCGCGCTGGTGGCGTGGGCCGTGGCCCAGGACCACCCCGATCAGGTCGCCACCGTCACCGCGGTGTCGGTGCCCCACCCCCGGGCGTTCCTGACCTCGATGGTGACCAGTCGTCAGATCGTCTCGTCCTGGTACATGGCGTTCTTCCAGCTCCCGTGGCTGCCGGAACGCTTGCTGCGCCGGCAATGGAACTGGTTCCTGTCCGACTACGCGGGGCTCTCGCGCGAGGCGGCCGAGCGCGACCTGGCCGCGTTCCCGGATCCGCAGGCGCTGACCGGGCCGCTGAACTGGTACCGCGCCCTGCCGATGGTCAACCTGTGGAAGATCTCGGGCACCCGGGTGCAGCGCCCGACGCTGTACGTATGGAGCGACCGCGACGTCGCGCTGAAGCGCAAGGGCGCGGAGGCCACCTTCCGGCACGTGGACGGGCCGTACACCTTCGAGATCCTGACCGGCGTCAGCCACTGGATTCCCGAGGAAGCGCCGGGCCCGTTCGTCGATCTGCTGCTGGCACACCTGCGCCGGTACCCGCTCGCCTGACCGCGCCCCACAAAGCCGACCGGCCGGCACCCCGCGAGGGGTACCGGCCGGTTTTCGGATCTCGCGTTAGTTGCCGTAGCCGCCGAAGTCGTAGTCCTCGAGGCGAACGGCGTCGCCGGACCCGCCACCGAAGGTGGCGTACTCCGGCTCCTCGTACCCGGTCATCGAGTACATGGCGGCCTTCGCCTCCTCGGTCGGCTCGACCCGGATGTTGCGGTACCGCGGCATGCCGGTACCGGCCGGGATGAGCTTGCCGATGATGACGTTCTCCTTGAGGCCCAGCAGCGGGTCGCTCTTGGCGTGGATCGCCGCGTCGGTGAGGACGCGGGTCGTCTCCTGGAACGACGCCGCCGACAGCCACGACTCGGTGGCCAGCGAAGCCTTCGTGATGCCCATCAGCTGCGGACGACCCGAGGCGGGCTGACCGCCCTCGGCGACGACGCGACGGTTCTCCGCCTCGAAGCGACCCCGCTCGACGAGCTCGCCCGGAAGCAGCTCCGCGTCACCGGACTCGATGACCGTCACCCGGCGCAGCATCTGCCGGACGATGATCTCGATGTGCTTGTCGTGGATCGACACGCCCTGCGAGCGGTAGACCTCCTGGACCTCGTCGACCAGGTGCTCCTGGACCGAACGCTGGCCCAGGATGCGCAGCACCTCGTGCGGGTTGGCCGCGCCGACGAGCAGCTTCTGGCCGACCTCGACGTGCTGGCCCTCCTCGACGATCATCCGGCTGCGCTTGGAGACCGGGTAACCGACCTCCTCCGCTCCGTCGTCGGGGACGATCACGATCTTGCGCGCCTTGTCGGTGTCCTCGATGCGGACCCGGCCGGCCACCTCGCTGATCGGAGCGACGCCCTTGGGCTGGCGCGCCTCGAACAGCTCGACGACACGCGGCAGACCGTGGGTGATGTCCTCACCCGCCACGCCACCGGTGTGGAACGTACGCATCGTGAGCTGGGTACCGGGCTCACCGATCGACTGCGCGGCGATGATGCCGATGGCCTCGCCGATGTCGACGAGCTTGCCGGCCGCGAGCGACCGGCCGTAGCACATCGCGCAGGTGCCGACCTTGCTCTGGCAGGTCAGGACCGAGCGGACGCGGACGTTGTCCACGCCGGCCGCGATCAGGTCGTCGAGCAGGATGTTGGTGACATCCGTGCCGGCCGGCGCCGTGACGCCGCCCGAGCCCGAGACCTCTTCGGCCAGAACACGCGAGACGACGTTGGTGTCGACGTGCTCCAGCTTGCGGAGCACTCCGTCCGCGCCGGTCTCGGCGATCTTGCAGACCAGGCCACGCTCGGTGCCGCAGTCCTCCTCGCGGATGATCACGTCCTGGCTGACGTCCACCAGACGACGGGTCAGGTACCCCGAGTCGGCGGTCCGCAGGGCGGTGTCCGCCAGACCCTTACGGGCACCGTGCGTGGAGATGAAGAACTCCAGCACGGAAAGACCCTCGCGGAAGTTCGACTTGATCGGCCGCGGGATGATCTCGCCCTTGGGGTTGGCGACGAGACCACGCATACCCGCGATCTGCCGGACCTGCATCATGTTTCCGCGGGCGCCGGACTCGATCATCATGCTGATCGGGTTCTGCTTGGTGAAGTTCTTCTCCATCGCGGCCGAGACGACGTTGGTCGCCTGCGTCCAGACCTCGATGAGCTCCTGACGGCGCTCGTCGTCGGTGATGAGGCCCTTCTCGAACTGCCGCTGGATCTTCTCCGCGCGGTTCTCGTACTCCTCGAGGATCTGGGCCTTGTCCGGCGGGGTGATGACGTCCCCGATGGAGACGGTCACGCCGGAACGGGTGGCCCAGTGGAAGCCGGCGGCCTTCAGCGCGTCCAGCGTCGCGGCGACCTGAACCTTCGGGTACCGCTCGGCCAGGTCGTTGATGATGATCGACAGCTGCTTCTTGCCGACCTCGGCGTCGACGAACGGGTAGTCGGCCGGCAGCGCCTCGTTGAACAGGGCGCGGCCCAGGGTCGTCTCCAGCAGCACCGCCTCACCCGGGGTGTAGCCCTCGGGGGCCACCCAGTTGCGGGGCGGCACGACACCCTTGAGCCGGATCCGGACCTTGGCCTGCAGGCCCAGCTCGCCGGTGTCGTAGGCCATGATCGCCTCCGACACGGAGCCGAAGACCCGCCCGGTACCGGGCAGTTCCTTGCCGTCGGCGGTCGTCCGCTCTCCGGTCAGGAAGAACAGGCCGATGATCATGTCCTGGGTCGGCATGGTGACCGGCTTGCCGTCGGACGGCTTGAGGATGTTGTTCGAGGACAGCATCAGGATCCGCGCCTCGGCCTGGGCCTCGGCCGACAGCGGCAGGTGGACCGCCATCTGGTCGCCGTCGAAGTCGGCGTTGAACGCCGAGCAGACGAGCGGGTGGATCTGGATGGCCTTGCCCTCGATGAGCTGCGGTTCGAAGGCCTGGATACCGAGACGGTGCAGGGTCGGTGCGCGGTTGAGCAGCACCGGGTGCTCGGCGATGACCTCTTCGAGCACGTCCCACACGACCGGGCGCGCACGCTCGACCATGCGCTTGGCGCTCTTGATGTTCTGCGCGTGGTTGAGGTCGACGAGGCGCTTCATGACGAACGGCTTGAACAACTCGAGCGCCATGGCCTTGGGCAGACCGCACTGGTGCAGCTTGAGCTGCGGGCCGACGACGATGACGCTGCGGCCGGAGTAGTCGACGCGCTTGCCGAGCAGGTTCTGCCGGAAGCGACCCTGCTTGCCCTTGAGCATGTCCGAGAGCGACTTGAGCGGCCGGTTACCGGGACCGGTGACCGGACGACCGCGACGGCCGTTGTCGAACAGCGCGTCGACGGCCTCCTGCAGCATCCGCTTCTCGTTGTTGACGATGATCTCCGGCGCCCCGAGGTCGAGCAGACGCTTGAGGCGGTTGTTCCGGTTGATCACGCGGCGGTACAGGTCGTTCAGGTCGGAGGTCGCGAAGCGGCCACCGTCGAGCTGCACCATCGGGCGCAGGTCCGGCGGGATGACCGGGACGCAGTCCAGGACCATGCCCATCGGGGAGTTGCGGGTCGACAGGAACGCCGAGACGACCTTGAGGCGCTTGAGCGCGCGGGTCTTCTTCTGGCCCTTGCCGGTGCGGATGATCTCGCGCAGGCGCTCGGCCTCGGCCTCGAGGTCGAAGGACTCCAGACGCTTCTGGATCGCCGCCGCACCCATGCCGCCGTCGAAGTACATGGCGAACCGGTCGCGCATCTCGCGGTAGAGCATCTCGTCGCCCTCGAGGTCCTGGACCTTGAGGTTCTTGAAGCGCGTCCAGACGTCGTCCAGGCGGTCGATCTCGCGCTGGGCGCGGTCCCGGAGCTGCTTGAGCTCGCGCTCGGCGCCCTCCTTGACCTTGCGCTTCTGGTCCGACTTGGCGCCGGCCGCCTCGAGCTCGCCCATGTCGGCCTCGAGCTTGGTCTGGCGGGTCTCC
>CAVWPF010000005.1:0-9181 GCA_963756785.1 uncultured Actinomycetota bacterium | reverse complement strand
CCTGTGACCACCGCCTTGTAAGGGCGGCGCTCTACCGCTGAGCTATACGCCCGTGCTCGGCGGGATCATGTCACGAACTCGGCCAGCGCCCGGCGGTACAGGGCATGGTCCCGGGGGTGCCCGATGTCGCTGAGGGTCTGCCACCGGACGATGCCGTCGGGGTCGATCAGGAAGGTGGCCCGGGTCGCGACCCCGGACTTGTCGTCGAAGATGCCGTACTCCTGGGCCGTCAGGCCGTGGGGCCAGAAGTCGGAGAGCAGCGGGAACTTCAGACCGTCCCGGTCGGCGAACACCCGCTGGGTGTACGGGGAGTCGACGGAGACGCCGAGCACCTGCACCCGGTCGTTCTGGAGCAGGTCGAGGTCGCCCTGGATGAGGGTGAGCTCGCCCGCGCACACCCCGGTGAAGGCGAGGGGGTAGAAGACCAGGAGGACCGCCTTGGGCCGTTGGTCGGCCAGGGTGATCACCACGTTGTGCTGGTCACGAAGTGCGAAGTCCGGAGCCTTCGCGCCGATCTCAATGGCCACGCGCTCAACCTACGACAGCGCGCCGACAGTGCCCGGCGTCGGGTGGGCCGGAACGCTCCAGGGAGTGGTCAGCGCGTCTTGCGCGCCGCCTTCGGTGCGACCAGGCGGGTCCCCGACCAGTCCGGGGCCGCGCTGATGCTGCTGGTCTGGGACAGACCCGCGGTCGGAGCGGCCTCGCCGATGTCCGAGGGCTCGACATGCCCGGGCCGGCCCTGTTTCGGGGTCATCAGCCAGACGACCCCGCCGTCCGCCAGGGAGGCGAGGGAGTCGACCAGGGCGTCGACCAGGTCACCGTCGTCGTCGCGCCACCAGAGCAGGACCGCGTCAACGGTCTCCTCGAAGTCCTCGTCGACCAGGTCACTGCCGGTGACGTCCCCGATCGCGTCTCGCAGATCGAAATCGACATCGTCGTCGTAGCCCAGTTCCTGGACTACCTGTCCCGAGGTGAATCCGAGCCGCGTACTGACCGCGGCCGCGCCCTCGGCGCTGGCGCCCAACTCCAGTCTCCTGTTCCTCGTCCGTCCCTCGTGAGGGTCGATGGCGCGTAGTCCATCCGGTTTGGGTCCCCGCACGCAAGTACCCGGGCCGCGCGTCTCCCTCTCGGTAGAGACACAGGTCACGACCGCTACCCCGGGGTAGGAGTGCATTGAGGCGCTCCGCGGACAACGATGGAGGCTTCAGCCCCGGCCACCCCGGGGGAGAATTTCGAAAAGAACAGGACCTGCTTTGTGACCTCAGGACGCGAACGGTTCTCCGTGATCAGCGACGGGCTGCCCACCCAGCTCCCCGACGTGGACCAGGAAGAGACGAAGGAGTGGCTGCAGTCGCTGGACGCCGTCATCGACGGTGGCGGCCAGGCGCGCGCCCGGTACCTGATGCTCCGCCTGCTGGAGCGCGCCCGGGAGCGCCAGGTGGGCGTCCCCGGCCTGCGCAGCACGGACTACATCAACACGATCTCGACCGAGAACGAGCCGTGGTTCCCCGGCGACGAAGAGGTCGAGCGACGGATCCGCGCCTTCATCCGGTGGAACGCCGCCGTGATGGTGTCGCGCGCGAACCGGCCCGGCATCGGGGTCGGCGGTCACATCGCCACCTACGCCTCGGCGGCCTCGCTCTACGACATCGGGTTCAACCACTTCTTCCGCGGCAAGGCCGGCGGTGAGTCCGGCGACCAGATCTTCATCCAGGGCCACGCCTCGCCCGGCATCTACGCCCGGGCCTTCCTCGAGGGCCGTTTGTCGGCCGACCAGCTCGACGGCTTCCGCCAGGAGCTGACGTCGCCCACCGGTGGCCTGCCGTCCTACCCGCACCCACGGCTGATGCCGGAGTTCTGGGAGTTCCCGACCGTCTCGATGGGCCTCGGTCCCCTGCACGCGATCTACCAGGCGCGGTTCAACCGCTATCTGTTGAACCGTCAGATCAAGGACACCTCGCGCTCGCAGGTGTGGGCGTTCCTCGGCGACGGCGAGATGGACGAGCCCGAGTCGCTCGGCGCGATCGGCATCGCCGCGCGCGAGGAGCTGGACAACCTCACCTTCGTCGTCAACTGCAACCTGCAGCGACTCGACGGACCGGTCCGCGGTAACGGCAAAATCATCCAGGAGCTCGAGAGTTACTTCCGCGGCGCCGGCTGGAACGTCATCAAGGTCGTGTGGGGGCGGGACTGGGATCCGCTGCTGGCGCAGGACGTCGACGGCGTTCTGGTCAACGCCATGAACACGACGCCGGACGGGCAGTTCCAGACTTACACCACCGAGTCCGGGGCCTACATCCGCGAGAGCTTCTTCGGCCGCGACCCGCGCCTTCGCAAGATGGCCGCGAACATGACCGACGACCAGCTGATGAAGCTCTCCCGCGGTGGGCACGACTACCGCAAGGTCTACGCCGCCTTCAAGGCCGCGCGTGACCACGTCGGGCAGCCGACGGTCATCCTCGCCCACACCATCAAGGGCTGGACGCTGAAGAGCTTCGAGGCGCGCAACGCGACGCACCAGATGAAGAAGCTTACGAAGGCCGACCTGAAGGAATTCCGGGACCGGCTCCACCTGCCGATCTCCGACGCGGCCCTCGAGGCGGACCTCCCGCCGTACTTCCACCCGGGCGAGAACTCCGACGAGATCAACTACCTGCTCGAACGGCGGCGGGGCCTCGGCGGCTTCCTGCCCAGCCGGGTGGTCAAGCCCCGTCCGGTCAAGCTGCCCGGGGCCGCAGCCTTCACCGCGATGGAGAAGGGCTCGGGCAAGCAGGCGGTGGCCACGACGATGGCGTTCGTCCGCCTGGTGCGCGACCTGATCAAGGACCCCGAGATCGGAAATCGGTTCGTGCCGATCATTCCGGACGAGGCGCGCACCTTCGGCCTGGACTCGATCTTCCCGACCGCGAAGATCTACTCCCCGCACGGCCAGACCTACGACGCGGTCGACCGCGATCTGCTGTTGTCCTACAAGGAATCGAAGCAGGGTCAGATCCTGCACGAGGGCATCAGCGAGGCCGGCGCGATGGGCTCACTGATCGCCGCCGGGACGGCCTACGCCACCCATGGCGAGCACATGATCCCGATCTACATCTTCTACTCGATGTTCGGGTTCCAGCGGACCGGCGACGCCGCGTGGGCCTTCGCCGACCAGCTCGGGCGCGGCTTCATGATCGGGGCCACCGCCGGCCGTACGACGCTCAACGGCGAGGGTCTGCAGCACGAGGACGGGCACTCGCACCTGCTCGCCTCGACGAACCCGGCGTGCGTGGCCTACGACCCCGCCTTCGGCTTCGAGATCGGCCACATCGTGCAGGCCGGCCTGAAGCGGATGTACGGGTCGACGGTCGCGCACCCGCACGGCGAGGACGTCTTCTACTACCTGACGATGTACAACGAGCCGTATGTGCAGCCGGCCCAGCCGGCTGGACTCGACGTCGACGCGTTGCTTCGCGGGTTGTACCGCTACGCGGCCGCCCCGGCGGGCGCGGACGGCGGCCCGCGGGCGCAGATCCTCGCCTCCGGTCCGGCCCTGCAGTGGGCTCTCGAGGCCCAGGCCCGCCTGTCCGAGGAGTGGGGCGTGGCGGCCGACGTGTGGTCGGCGACGTCGTGGACGGAGCTGCGCCGGGACGCGATGGACTGCGATGAGCACAACCTGCTCCACCCGGACGCCGAGCCCCGGATGCCGCACGTGACGCGGATGCTGACCGGCACGCCCGGTCCGGTGGTGGCGGTCAGCGACTGGATGAAGGCGGTCCCGGACCAGATCTCCCGCTGGGTGCCGCAGACCTTCACCTCCCTCGGCACCGACGGGTGGGGACGGTCGGACACCCGGGCCGCGCTGCGCCGGCACTTCGGCGTGGACGCGCAGTCGATCGTCGTCCGCACCCTGGCCGAACTTGCCAATCGGGGCGAGATCGAGCCGGAGACGGTCCGGAAGGCGCTGGACGCCTACCGCCTGACCGATGTCACCGCGACGACCGCGCAGGAGGCCGGGGGCGAGACGTGACGAAACACCCTGAGTAACACCAGCCACTTCGATCACTTTTGCCTCTTGCGCCCCTACGCTGGCGGAGCCCGTCCGCCAGCGAGAGGTCGCACACCATGCCCCGCCACCAGCGGGTCCTCCGTACCCCCGACGCCACGCGGCGGGACCGTGCGGTGACCGTGCTCGCCGCGCTGCTCCTCGCGGCGATGGCAGTCGCGGCCCTGCTGGTGGGCCCGCGCGCCGAGGCCGACCAGGCGGGCGGCGACGGGACCCTCGCGGTCGACGCGTCCCCCAACCCGGGCCCGGCGTATCCGGTGGCGACCACCGCGACCCACTTCCGCGGACTGGCCTTCGACACGTGCAGCGCTCCGTCGCGGCGGGCGATGGAGGCGTGGCGGTCCTCCCCCTACGGCGCCGTCGGCGTGTACATCAGCGGACGCAACCGGGCCTGCTCCCAGCCGGAACTGACCGCGGCCTGGGTCCGCGACGTCACCGCGCTGGGCTGGAAGCTGCTGCCGATCAACATGGGCTCGCAGGCGCCGTGCCGGGACAACAAGCGCAAGACCCCGATGAAGCCCGCGACCGCGGCCGCCTCGGGCACGACGGAGGCCGCGACCGCCGTCGTCGCGGCGAAGAACCTCGGCCTGCTGCCCGGGACGCCGATCTACGCCGACATCGAGCCCTACGACGCCGACCGGCCCCGCTGCGTGGCGGCCGTGGCGGCCTACGTCAGCGCGTGGACGAAGGAGCTCCACCGGCAGGGCTACCTCTCCGGCCTGTACGGCACGCTCGGCTCCGGCCTGACCGACGCCGCCGCGCGGTACTCCTCCACCACCTACGCCCGCCCGGACGCGGTCTGGTTCGCGCGCTGGGACCGCTCGCCGAAGCTGAAGGGCTGGGCCGGGATTCCGGACAACCGCTGGTCGAAGTGGCAGCGCGTCAAGCAGTACCGCGGCGACCACGCCGAGACCCATGGTGGCGTGCGGATGCTCATCGACTCCGACTCCGTGGACGCCCCGGTCGCCTCCGTCGCGCGCACCTACCCCGTGACCAGCGCCGCGACGTTGAACTTCCGGCGCTCCCCCAACACCACGGCCGAGATCGTCGGCTCCGCCGAACCGGGCACCGAGGTCGCGGTGGTCTGTCGCGTCTCCGGCCCGGCCGAGGCCGGCTCCACGGTGTGGAACAAACTCGTCGACGGCAGCTATGTCTCGGACGCCTACGTCGGCGCGGGGGCACGCAAGCCGGTACCGCCGTGCAATTACCCGGTCCAGGTGGTCGCGACCGGCGGTTCGCTCGCCCGGACGGGCCCGGCGTCCGACCAGCCGCCGGGGGCGAAACTTCCGCTCGGGGCCCTGGCCTGGATCTCGTGCCGGGACGGGTCGTGGGCCGGCCTGTACAACGGGCTCTACGTGTCCTCGAAGCACCTGGCGCCGTTCTCCGCGACGCTGCCCGCCTGCTGAAACTGACTTCTGACGTTCGGTCAGGAGTGTCGGCCCGCCCACGCCAGCAGCGTGTCCAGGTCCCAGGTGTTGACGATCTGATCGGGCGTGAGGCCCATGTCGGTCGCGCGCACGCACCCGTGGGGCTGCCAGTCGAGCTGGCCCGGCGCATGCGCATCGGAGTCGATCGAGAAGTGGCAACCGGCCTCGACGGCCATCGCAATCAGCCGCTTCGGCGGATCGAGCCGCTCCGGCCGGGAGTTGATCTCGACCGCGACCCCGAAGCGGGCGCAGGCGGCGAACACCAGTTCGGCGTCGAACTGGGACTCCGGGCGCCCGCCCGTCCCCCCGCGCTTGCCGTCCGGGTCGCGCTTGACGATCCGCCCGGTGCAGTGGCCGAGCACGTCGACGTTCGGGTTCGCGACGGCGTGGACCATCCGCCGCGTCATCGACTCCGCATCCATCTTCAGCTTGGAGTGCACGCTCGCGACCACGACGTCGAGACGGGCGAGCAGCTCCGCGTCCTGATCGAGTGAGCCGTCGTCGAGGATGTCGACCTCGATGCCGGTGAGCAGTCGGAACGGCGCCAGCCGCTCGTTGATCTCGGCCACCACGTCGAGTTGGCGAAGCAGTCGCTCCGGCTTCAGCCCGTTGGCGATGGTCAGCCGCGGCGAGTGGTCGGTCAGCACCAGGTACTCGTGGCCGATGACGTCGGCGGCCGTGCGGGCCATCTCCTCGATCGGGCTGCCGCCGTCCGACCAGTCGGAGTGGGTGTGCAGGTCGCCCTTGATCGCCGCCCGGAGCTCCTCCCCGCCCGGCGCCACCGAGGCCGGCGCTTCGGCGACGAGCTTGCGCAGATAGGCCGGGGCGGTCCCCGACATCGATTCGTCGACCACGCTCGCCGTGGTGTCGCCGATGCCCTTGAGCTCTTTGAGGGTGCCGGCGCGGATGCGGGTCTCGAGCTCGCCGTCCGGCAGGTCCGCGAGCACCGCCGCGGCGTTGCGGAACGCCTTCACCCGGTGCGTCGGGGCGTGGGATCGCTCCAGCAGAAACGCGATCGAGTCCAGGTCCGCGAGAGGATTGCGAGGCTCACTCACCCCCCGATTCTGCCCCGCGGGCGTTTTAGGCCAAGGTGGAGCCATGTTGGCGATCGTTGCGCCCGGTCAGGGCGCTCAGACCCCCGGCTTCCTCGCCCCCTGGCTGGAGCTGCCCGCCTTCGCCGCGCGGCTGTCGGCGTGGTCGCAGGTGGCCGGTATCGACCTCGTCGAACTCGGTACGCGTGGGGACGCGGAGCAGATCAAGGACACCGCCGTCGCGCAGCCACTGCTGGTCGCGGCCGGCCTCGCCGCCCTCGGCGAGCTGCTCGCCACCGAGAAGGACGAGGACCCGATCGCCTCGGCGGCCGGAGTGCTGGCCGGCCACAGCGTCGGGGAGATCACCGCGGCCGCGGCCGCCGGCGTGCTCTCGGCCGAGGCGGCGATGACCTTCGTCGCCGCACGTGGCCGCGGAATGGCGGAGGCCTCGGCAGTCACCCCGACCGGGATGACCGCCGTCCTCGGCGGCGACCGGGACGCGGTTCTCGCCAAGCTCGCCGAGCACGGCCTGACCCCGGCCAACGACAACGGCTCCGGCCAGATCGTGGCGGCCGGGACTCTCACGCAGCTCGCGGCGCTGGCCGAGGACGGACCGGAGAAGGCGCGGCTGATCCCCCTGTCGGTCGCCGGCGCGTTCCACACCGCCCACATGGCGCCGGCCGGAGACCAGCTGGCCGCTCTGGCGGCGACGCTGACCCCGGCCGATCCGGTCACTGCGCTGCTCTCGAACGCCGACGGCGCAGCGGTGGCGACCGGTCCCGACGTGCTCGATCGGCTGGTTCGCCAGGTCAGTAACCCCGTGCGCTGGGACCTGTGCATGTCCTCGATGCTGAGCCTGAACGTGACCGGCATCATCGAGCTGTTGCCGGGTGGGACGCTCGTCGGCCTCGCCAAGCGTGGCATGCGCGGCGTAGCGTCGATTGCTGTGAAGACTCCCGAGGACCTGGGCGCGGCCCGCGAGCTGCTGAGCTCCTCCAGCGGGCCCGCGTGAGCAAGCCGATCCGGCCCAGTACCGGAGCCGCCCACACGCGCCTCTACAGCGTCGGCGGCTACCGGCCCGCGCGGCTGGTGACCAACGAGGAGATCTGCCAGCACATCGACTCCACCGACGAGTGGATCCGGACCCGCTCGGGCATCGCGACCCGGCGCTTCGCGCAGCCGGAAGAGACCATTTCGGACATGTCGGTGGCCGCCGGCGGCAAAGCGATCGCGGCCGCGGGCATCACCCCGGAGCAGGTCGGCGCGGTGATGGTCGCCTCCTGTACGACGATCAACCAGATCCCGGCCGCCGGCCCCGAGGTCGCCCACCGGCTCGGAGCGATCAACGCCGCCGCTTTCGACGTCAACATCGCCTGCGCCGGGTTCTGCCACGGCGTCGCGCTCGGCTCGGACCTGATCCGGGGCGGGAGCGCGGAGTACGTCCTGGTGATCGGCACCGAGAAGTTCACCGACGTCGTGGATCCGACCGACCGCAGCATCGCCTTCATCTTCGGCGACGGGTCCGGCGCCTCGGTGATCGGCCCGTCGGATGTCCCCGGCATCGGTCCGGTGATCTGGGGCGCCGACGGCGGCCAGTCCTCCGCGATCGAGATGGACTCCGACTGGATCACCAAGGCCACCGCCGGGGAGCGCGCCTTCCTGCGGATGAACGGCCAGCAGGTGTTCCGCTGGGCCGCCTACGAGATGGCGCCGGTCGCGCGCCGGGCCGTCGAGGCCGCCGGCCTGACGTTCGACGACCTCGACGCGTTCATCCCGCACCAGGCCAATATGCGGATCACCGACGCGATGGTCCGCGCGCTCAAGCTGCCCGGGCACATCGCGATCGCCCGTGACATCGCGGAGTCCGGGAACACCTCGGCGGCCTCGGTGCCGCTGGCCATGGAGACGATGCTCGAACGCGGCGAGATCTCCAGCGGCAGCACAGCACTGCTGATCGGATTCGGCGCCGGGTTGAGCTTTGCCGCCCAGGTGGTGACCATCCCCTGACCCGGCCCGCCCCGTGTCCGTATCCCGGCCGCCCGGCCCTACGCTGACGGGGTCGGCCGCGCCGGCACCTTTACCCCGATTTCCGCACTGACAGGAGAGCACCGAATGGCATCTGAGCAAGAGATCACCGCCGGTCTGGGCGAGATCGTGAACGAGATCGTCGGCATTCCGGCCGAGGACGTTCAGCCGGACAAGGCCTTCATCGCCGACCTGGACATCGATTCGCTGTCGATGGTCGAGGTCATCGTGGCCGCCGAGGAGCGCTTCGGCGTCAAGATCCCGGACGACGAGGTCAAGAAGCTCGAGACGGTCGGCGACGCGGTGGCTTTCATCGCGGCCCACGCCTGAGCCGCACCAGCTGATCGGGGTCGAGGAGGAGCGCATGAGCACACGAACTGTCGTGATCACCGGAGTCGGGGCGACCACGCCTCTCGGTGGAGACGCCAAGTCAACGTGGTCCGCGCTCCTCGCCGGCCAGTCCGGCGTCCGCACGCTGGACGACGATTGGGTGGTGGACGTCCCGGTCCAGATCGCGGCCCGGGTCATGGTGGAGCCGTCCGAGGTGATGGACCGGGTCCAGGCCCGGCGGTTGGACCGCGGCGGGCAGTTCGCCGTGATCGCCGCCCGCGACGCGTGGGCCGACGCGGGCGGTGACGAGGCCGTGGGCGTCG
>CAVWPF010000004.1:0-130878 GCA_963756785.1 uncultured Actinomycetota bacterium | reverse complement strand
CGCGGCGCTGCTCGATCTGGCCGCGCTCGACCGAGATCTGGGCCTCGAGCGAGGTCAGGTCGCGGTGCCGCGCCTCCTCGTCGACCCAGGTGATCATGTAGGCCGCGAAGTAGATGACCTTCTCGAGGTCCTTCGGGGCCAGGTCGAGCAGGTAGCCGAGCCGGCTCGGGACACCCTTGAAGTACCAGATGTGGGTGACCGGAGCGGCGAGCTCGATGTGGCCCATCCGCTCACGGCGCACCTTGGCGCGCGTGACCTCGACGCCACAGCGCTCGCAGATGATGCCCTTGAAGCGCACGCGCTTGTACTTGCCGCAGTAGCACTCCCAGTCCCGGGTGGGACCGAAGATCTTCTCGCAGAACAAGCCGTCCTTCTCAGGCTTGAGCGTGCGGTAGTTGATGGTCTCGGGCTTCTTGACCTCACCGTGCGACCACTGGCGGATGTCGTCCGCGGTCGCCAGGCCGATGCGCAACTCGTCGAAGAAATTGACGTCGAGCACGTGATCCCCAGTCCTACTTATTTTCGAGGGTGGTCAGGTCGGGGGCGGGCGGGGTGGCCGGTGGGCCACCCCGCCCGGTCCTCAGACCTCTTCGACGCTGGACGGCTCACGCCGCGACAGGTCGATGCCGAGCTCTTCGGCCGCACGGAAGACGTCTTCATCGGTCTCACGCATCTCGATGGACATGCCGTCGCTGGAGAGCACCTCGACGTTCAGGCACAGCGACTGCATTTCCTTGATGAGGACCTTGAAGGACTCCGGAATGCCGGGCTCCGGGATGTTCTCGCCCTTGACGATGGCCTCGTAGACCTTCACGCGGCCGAGCACGTCGTCGGACTTGATGGTGAGGAGCTCCTGCAGGGCGTAGGAGGCGCCGTAGGCCTCAAGGGCCCACACCTCCATCTCGCCGAACCGCTGGCCACCGAACTGCGCCTTACCACCCAGCGGCTGCTGCGTGATCATCGAGTACGGGCCGGTCGAACGGGCGTGGATCTTGTCGTCGACCAGGTGCAGCAGTTTCAGGATGTAGATGTAGCCGACCGAGATCGGGCTCTTGAACGGCTCACCGGAGCGGCCGTCGAAGAGCATCGCCTTGCCGTCCTCGCTGACCAGGCGCTCGCCGTCACGGGTCTTGAGGGTCGCGCCGAGCAGGCCGGTGATCTCCTCCTCCTGCGCGCCGTCGAAGACCGGGGTGGCGACGTTCGTGCCGGGCTCACCGATGTGGGCCTCGATGCCGGCCAGACGCGATTTCCATTCCTTGGTCTTCGCGTCGTCGCCGGTTTCGATCTCGGCGTTCCAGCCGGTCTTGGCCACCCACCCGAGGTGGGTCTCCAGCACCTGGCCGATGTTCATCCGGCTCGGCACACCGAGCGGGTTGAGCACCACGTCGACCGCGGTCCCGTCGGAGAGGAAGGGCATGTCCTCGACCGGGAGGATCTTGGCGATGACGCCCTTGTTGCCGTGCCGGCCGGCGAGCTTGTCGCCGTCGGTGATCTTGCGCTTCTGGGCCACGTAGACCCGGACCAGCTGGTTGACGCCGGGCGGGAGCTCGTCGCCTTCCTCGCGGTCGAAGACGCGGACGCCGATGACCTTGCCGGACTCGCCGTGCGGCACCTTGAGCGAGGTGTCGCGCACCTCGCGCGCCTTCTCCCCGAAGATCGCGCGGAGCAGACGCTCCTCCGGGGTCAGCTCGGTCTCGCCCTTGGGCGTGACCTTGCCGACCAGGATGTCGCCGGTCGTGACCTCGGCGCCGATGCGGATGATCCCGCGGTCGTCGAGGTCGGCGAGGACCTCCTCGGAGACGTTCGGGATGTCCCGGGTGATCTCCTCAGGGCCCAGCTTGGTGTCGCGGGCGTCGACCTCGTGCTCCTCGATGTGGATCGAGGAGAGGACGTCGTCCTGGACGAGCCGCTGGCTGAGGATGATCGCGTCCTCGTAGTTGTGGCCCTCCCAGCACATGAAGGCGACCAGCAGGTTCTTGCCGAGCGCCATCTCGCCCTGGTCGGTGCAGGGCCCGTCGGCGATGACCTCGCCGGCCACCACCCGCGCACCCTCGACCACGATCGGCTTCTGGTTGATGCAGGTGCCCTGGTTGGAGCGACGGAACTTCGCCAGGCGGTAGGTCGTGTAGGTGCCCTCGTCCTCCATCACCTGGATGTAGTCCGCCGACACCTCCTGGACCACGCCGGGCTTGGTCGCGACGACCACGTCGCCGGCGTCCTTGGCCGCGCGGTACTCCTGACCGGTGCCGACCAGCGGCGCCTCGGCCCGCAGCAGCGGGACCGACTGACGCTGCATGTTCGAGCCCATCAGGGCGCGGTTGGCGTCGTCGTGCTCGAGGAAGGGGATCATCGCCGTCGCGACCGAGACCATCTGGCGCGGCGAGACGTCCATGTAGTCGACCTCGGCGGCCGGGATGTACTCGACCTCGCCACCCTTACGACGAACCAGGACGCGCGCCTCGGCGAAGGTCTGGTTCGGGTCCAGCGGCGCGTTGGCCTGCGCGATGACGTGCAGGTCCTCCTCGTCCGCGGTCAGGTAGTCGACGTCGTCCGTCACGTTGCCGTTGTTCACCTTGCGGTACGGCGTCTCGACGAATCCGAAGGCGTTGACCCGGCCGTAGGTGGCGAGCGAGCCGATCAGGCCGATGTTCGGGCCTTCCGGGGTCTCGATCGGGCACATGCGGCCGTAGTGCGACGGGTGCACGTCGCGGACCTCGAAGCCCGCGCGCTCACGGGACAGACCACCCGGACCCAGCGCCGACAGGCGGCGCTTGTGGGTCAGGCCCGCGAGCGGGTTGGTCTGGTCCATGAACTGCGAGAGCTGGGAGGTGCCGAAGAACTCCTTGATCGAGGCCACCACGGGGCGGATGTTGATCAGGGTCTGCGGCGTGATCGCCTCGACGTCCTGCGTGGTCATGCGCTCGCGGACGACGCGCTCCATCCGGGCCAGGCCCGTACGGACCTGGTTCTGGATGAGCTCGCCGACCGTGCGCAGGCGCCGGTTGCCGAAGTGGTCGATGTCGTCGACCTCGACGCGGGCGGTGCCGCGCGCGCTGGGCATCTCGGTCTCGCCGGCGTGCAGCGCGACGAGGTACCGGATGGTGGCGACCACGTCCTGCTCGGTGAGCACGCCGTGCTGGAGCGGCTGGTTCAGCGCCAGCTTCTTGTTCACCTTGTAGCGGCCGACCTTGGCGAGGTCGTAGCGCTTCGGGTTGAAGTAGAGGTTGTCCAGCAGGGTCTGGGCCGCCTCACGCGTGGGGGGCTCGCCAGGACGCAGCTTGCGGTAGATGTCGAGCAGGGCCTCGTCCTGGGTGGTGGTGTGGTCCTTCTCCAGGGTGGCCATCATCGACTCGTACTGGCCGAACTCGGTGCGGATCTTCGCGTCGTCCCAGCCCAGCGCCTTGAGCAGCACGGTGACGCTCTGCTTGCGCTTGCGGTCGATCCGGACGCCGACGGCGTCGCGCTTGTCGATCTCCAGCTCCAGCCAGGCACCCCGGGACGGGATGACCTTGCAGGAGAAGATGTCCTTGTCGGACGTCTTGTCGATCGACTTGTCGAAGTACACGCCCGGCGAGCGGACGAGCTGCGAGACGACGACACGCTCGGTGCCGTTGATGATGAACGTGCCCTTGTCCGTCATCAGGGGGAAGTCCCCCATGAAAACGGTCTGGCTCTTGATCTCACCGGTCTCGTTGTTCGTGAACTCGGCGGTGACGAACAGCGGCGCGGAGTAGGTGAAGTCCCGCTCCTTGCACTCGTCGATCGAGTTCTTCGGCGGCTCGAACCGGTGGTCCCGGAACGTCAGCGACATCGACCCGGAGAAGTCCTCGATCGGGGAGATCTCCTCGAAGATCTCCTCCAGCCCGGACTGCGTCGGCACGTCGTCGCGACCGGCGCCGAGAGCGGCGTCGACCCGGGTCTGCCAGCGGTCGTTGCCCAGCAGCCAGTCGAACGAATCGACCTGGAGCGCCAGCAGGTTGGGAACTTCGAGGGGTTCGCGGATCTTCGCGAAACTGATGCGCCGGGGGGCGTTGGTGGTGGCCGAGTTGGGGTTGAGCGAGGCGGTGCGCGAGGCGGCCAAGAGTGGTCCTTCCGATGGCTCGCGAGCGGTTCGGCGCATGCACAACCACCCGTGTCAAAGACACAGGTGATTAAGGCAGACAGCGCAAGGGGGCAGTTTAGGCCGAAGGCACGCCACTGTCCAGGCCGCATCTCAAACCCTGCGGACCCCTTGCGCGCGCAACACTCGCGAACGCACCGAAAGGATGGAGGCGCGAAGCGGTCCAGTCAAGAGATCAGGCCAACACGGTGGACGCGCCGTCGTTGGGTATCGGGACGAACCCGGACCAGAACGGCCGAGATCCGCGCAGGTCAGGGCCCTACGGGGGCCGCCCCGGGCAGGCGCGCCGCCTCCGGGCCGAACGACCCGGGTGGCGGAATCACGCCGTGCTCCCGGCACCACCGGCCGGGCTCGCGCTGGGTGGTACGGAACACACCGTCGCTCGGCATCATCTGGAGCGGAATCGGCGGCAGCGGGGGTAGTTCGCGGCCGGATTCGGCCGCCAGTTCGTCGGCGTCCTTCTCCTCGGACATGCCGATCGGGCCCTCGCGTTGCGCGGTGAGAAACTGCCGGACCACGGGCTCGGTGGAACTCAGCAGCATCTCCCGGGGCCCGAACATCGCCAGGTGCCGGTGGTAGAGCAGGCCGATGTTGTCCGGAACGGTCCGGGCCGTGTTGATGTCGTGGGTGACGATCAGGATCGTCGCCCCGATCCGCTGGTTGAGGTCGACGATCAGCTGGTTCAGGAACGCGGTGCGCACCGGGTCGAGCCCGGAATCGGGCTCGTCGAACAAAATGATCTTGGGGTCCAGCACCAGGGCCCGCGCGAGGCCGGCCCGCTTGCGCATGCCGCCGGACAGCTCCCCCGGCAGCTTGTCCTCCGCCCCGACCAGACCCACCAGGTCCATCTTCTCCAGCACGATCGCCCGGATCTCCTTCTCCGACTTGCGCGTGTGCTCGCGCAGCGGGAAGGCCACGTTGTCGTAGAGGTTCATCGAGCCGAACAGCGCGCCGTCCTGGAACAGCACCCCGAAGAGCCTCCGGACCTCGTAGAGCTTCCGCTCCCGCAGCCGGCAGATGTCCTGGCCCTCGATCACGATCGAGCCGGAGTCCGGGCGCAGCAGCCCCACCAGGGTCTTGAGCAGGACCGACTTCCCGGTCCCGGACGGCCCGAGCAGGACGGAGATCTCCCCGGCCGGCAGGGTCAGCGTCACGTCGCGCCAGATCACCTGCTTGCCGAAGCTCTTCGTCAGGCCGCGGATCTGGATCTCGACGCCCATGGGCGGGATCCTAGAGGCGCGGGTCGCTGCACCCCGGTCCACCGACCCTGCGCTCGCGCTCTTCACTCGCTGAGACGGCGCTTCACTCGCTGGGCCTGGCGAGTGAAGCAGGGCAGGGGCGGGTGAAGCCGGAGTTGCCGCCGCGAGGCAGGCACGCGAAAGGCGGCCGCCGGGATCGGCGGCCGCCTTCGCGGTGGTGCTGTGCTGCGGGGAGAAACTACTTGAGGGTGACGGTCGCGCCGGCGCCCTCGAGAGCCGCCTTGGCCTTCTCGGCGGTCTCCTTGTTGACCTTCTCCAGAACCGCGGAGGGAGTGGCGTCGACGAGGTCCTTGGCCTCCTTGAGACCGAGGTTCGTGAGCGCGCGCACCTCCTTGATGACCTGGATCTTCTTCTCGCCGGCGCCCTCGAGGACGACGTCGAACTCGTCCTGCTCCTCGGGAGCCTCGGCGGCAGCGCCACCGCCGCCACCGGCCGCGGCGACCGCGACGGGAGCCGCGGCGGTCACGCCGAAGGTCTCCTCGAACGACTTCACGAACTCGGAGAGCTCGATGAGCGTCATCTCCTTGAACGCTTCGAGCAGGTCTTCGCTGTTGATCTTCGCCATGTCGGCGGTCCTTCCGTTGAGTCTGTGCGTGGTGTGGGGCAGGAGGGCGGGGGTCCCGCCCGGGTCAGCTCTCGGCCGGGGTCTCGGCCACGGGATCCTCCGCGGCTTCGGGCGAGTCGGCGACGGCCTCAGCAGAGGCCTCGACAGCAGGTTCGTCGGCGACCGCGGCGTCAGCTGCGGCCTCCTCCGGAGTGCTGTCCTCGGCGGCCGGGGCGGCAGCGGCGGGGCCGCCGGTCGCCTCGACCTGGGCACGCAGGGCCTCGATGGTCCGCGCAGCCTGGGACAGCGGCGCCTGGAACAGCGCAGCGGCCTGGGACAGCGAGGCGAGCATCGCGCCGGCGAGCTTGGCCAGCAGAACCTCGCGCGACTCCAGGTCGGCGAGCTTGTTGATCTCGGCGGCCGACAGCGCCTTGCCGTCGAGCACACCGCCCTTGATCACCAGCAGCGGGTTCGCCTTCGCGAAGTCCCGCAGGCCCTTGGCGACCTCGACCGCGTCACCGCTGACGAACGCGATGGCGGACGGGCCCTGGAGCAGGGAGTCGAACGCGTCGACGCCCGCCTCCTTGGCGGCGATCTTGGTCAGGGTGTTCTTGACGACGAAGTACTCGGCGTTGCCGCGCAGGCTGCGTCGCAGGGTCTTCAACTGCGCCACGGTGAGTCCGCGGTACTCGGTCAGCACGGCGGCGTTGGAGTTACGGAAGTTCTCCGTCAGCTCCGCTACGGCTGCTGCTTTGTCGGGCCGGGCCATGGCCCTCCTTCCTTGGGGTGCAACTGCGGGTCGCCTCCCCGAGACGTCCGGCCCCGGACGCACGAACGCCCCGGCGCAGGCCGGGGCGGAAGGACCCGCAGGCGTCCGAGGTTCCGGGCACCCGCCCAGTCGCTCCGCGAGGAGCTCCTGGCAATACCTGCGCGGGCCGCCCACGAGTGGGCCTTCGGTCACCGAGGTGACAACCAGCGGTCTTTGGCTGGCCCCAGACTACGGACCTGCGTCGCCGCAGGTCAAAACGAGGAGGCCGCCGGCACCGCCGTCAGCTGGAGCGGACCGGCGCGCCGGTCTCGTCGGCGGAGCCGCCACCGGAGTTCTCGTCCGAGTAGCTGTAGTCCCGGCCGTCGAAGCCGTTTCTCAGACTCTTCTCGATCTGCTCGCGCAACTGGGACTCGAACTGCTCGGAGATGTCCGAGGAGAAGTTCTGCCCCAGGGACTTCTCGAGCTCCTCGCCGAAGGCGCCGCCGAGCGCGCCGCCCGTTACGTCGTCGAGGTCCAGCTTCTGCGCGCCGGCCGGGGCCTCGACATTCACGTCGGAGCCGAAGTCCGTGAACTTCATCGTCATCGTGACCTCGCCGAGGAACGGCATCGCGACCTGCAGCTTGCGGGCGCGGTACTCGGCGTCGACCCAGGCGTCCACGGTCACCGGCTCCGTGAGCCCCAGGGAATTCCGGATGCTGTTCTCGAGCTGTTCCTCGAGCTCGCGGCTGAGCTCGTTGCGGTTGGTCGAGGACTTCTTCTCGGTCACCGTGCCGGTGCCCTCGGGCGAGATGCTGGCCCGGTAGTGCGTGGTCTTCACGCCGTCGACGGTCTCGGTGCCGACGGCTGTCACGTTGCCGGTGTCGAGCATCTTCTTCAGCTGCTCGCGGGGGTCGGCCATCGTCGGGTCGAGGCCGGCGATGTTCGCGCCCTCGGCCTGCACCTCGTCCATCGGCAGCGCGGCCCAGGCGCCGTCGCCGACGCCGGGCAGCAGGCCGCCCTTGCTGGACTTCACGTACATGACCTCGTCGACCAGCCGGAACTCGGTGCCGGCCGGGATGGAAAGGCCCATCATCTTCATGGAGTCGAACGCCATCCGGGCCGCGGGCTTCTCGCCGCCGCGGTAGGCGCCGGAGCCCTTCACCGAGATGCCGGACCCGCTCATCTCGAAGGTGTAGGCGGCGCTGTCGTTGCCGGCCCGGTCGGCGACCTTCTGGATCGCGGCGACCGGGGTCAGCCCCTCGACCTCGGTGGCGGCGGTGTCGGAGCCGTTGCACCCGGCCAGGCCGGACACGGCGAGGACCGCCGCGGCAGCGACGGCGGCGGTACGGATTCGACGGGTAGCGCGCACAGAGAACTCCCAGGTCGGACGCACGGACCAGTGTGCATGTACTTCCTGAGACGGAAAGGCCCGATGCGGCGTTCCGCATCGGGCCGATTCGTGATCGATCGGGGGAAACCCCCCAGGTCACAGCGCTGTGGTCAGCCTTCGTCGACCGTTTCCTCGGTGAGGTTGCGGGTCTTGTTCGGGTCGACCGGGATGCTCGGGCCCATCGTGGTCGAGAAGTTCGCCTTCCGCAGGTAGCGGCCCTTGGCCGCGGCCGGCTTGAGCCGGAGCACCTCGTCGAGCGCCGCGGCGTAGTTCTCGACGAGCGCGACGTCGGAGAACGAGCTCTTGCCGATGATGAAGTGCAGGTTCGCGTGCTTGTCGACGCGGAACTCGATCTTGCCGCCCTTGATCTCGTTGACGGCCTTGGCCACGTCGTTGGTGACCGTGCCGGTCTTCGGGTTGGGCATCAGCCCTCGCGGGCCGAGGACGCGGCCGAGCCGGCCGACCTTGCCCATCAGGTCCGGGGTCGCGACGACGGCGTCGAAGTCCAGCCAGCCCTTGGTGATCCGCTCGATCAGGTCGTCCGAGCCGACGAAGTCCGCACCAGCGGCCTCGGCCTCGGCAGCGCGGTCACCCGTGGCGAGCACGAGCACGCGGGCGGTCTTGCCGGTGCCGTGGGGCAGGTTCACGGTGCCGCGGACCATCTGGTCGGCCTTGCGGGGGTCGACCCCGAGCCGGAACGCGACCTCGACGGTGGAGTCGAACTTCGTGGTCCCGGTGTCCTTCGCCAGCCGCGCGGCGTCCAGCGGGGCGTAGAGCTTCTCGGGGTCGATCTTCGCGGCGACGGAACGGTAGCTCTTGCCGTGCTTCATGAGCGTCTCCTGATTCGAGAGTGTGGTCAGCGGACCGCGGGGGCGGCCCTCCCACAGGTGCGGGGTGGTGCGGGGTGGTGCTGCGTGGCCGATCAGCCCTCGACGGTGATGCCCATCGAGCGCGCGGTGCCGGCGATGATCTTCTCGGCGGCATCGATGTCGTTGGCGTTCAGGTCGGTCATCTTGGCCTCGGCGATGCCGCGGACCTGGGCCTTGGTGAGCTTCGCGACCTTGGTCTTGTGCGGCTCGCCGGAGCCCTTCTCGACCCCGGCGGCCTTGAGGATCAGGCGGGCCGCCGGCGGGGTCTTGGTGATGAAGGTGAACGTGCGGTCCTCGTAGACCGAGATCTCCACCGGCACGATGTCGCCGCGCTGGTTCTCCGTGGCCGCGTTGTAGGCCTTGCAGAACTCCATGATGTTCACGCCGTGCTGACCCAGCGCGGGCCCGACCGGCGGAGCCGGCGTCGCTGCGCCGGCCTTGATCTGCAGCTTGATGATCGCTGACAGCTTCTTCTGCTTCGGAGGCATTCCGGTTTCTCTCTTCGGGGGGTCGTCGGGGGGCGCCGCCCCCCGACTGTTAGTTCTTCTGGATCTGGCTGAAGGACAGTTCGACCGGGGTCTCCCGGCCGAAGATCTCCACCAGACCCTTGATCTTCTGGGCCTCGGCGTTGATCTCGTGGATCGTGGCCTGCAACGTGGCGAACGGGCCGTCGATGACGGTGACCGAGTCGCCGATGTCGAAGTCGAGCACCTTGATCTGCGCGGCTGCTCCGCCCTTGACGCCGTCCTTCTTGATCGGCTCGGGGGCGAGAATCTTCATGACCTCGTCGAGAGTGAGCGGCGAGGGCTCGTGGGTGTGGCCGACGAAGCCCGTCACACCCGGGGTGTGGCGCACCGCGGACCAGGACTCGTCGGTGAGATCCATCCGGACCAGCACGTACCCGGGGAACTTGTTCCGCCGGACGTTCTTGCGCTGGCCGTTCTTGATCTCGACGACCTCTTCCTGCGGCACCTCGATCTGGAAGATGTAGTCCTCCATGTTGAGGCTCGCGGTGCGGTTCTCCAGGTTCGCCTTCACGCGGTTCTCGTAACCGGCGTAGGAGTGCACGACGTACCAGTCGCCGGGGGCCGAGTAGAGCGCCTTGCGGAACTCCTCCGCCGGGTCCAGCTCGTCCTCGTCGTCCTTGGGGCCCTCGGTGAGGACGTCGGCGGAGGACTCCGCCACGTCCTCGTCCGGGGAGTCGCCGGTCTCCGCGGAGGCGTCGAGCTCGGCCTCCTCGGGGGCGCTCTCCTCGGCGCTGACCGCCTCGGCCACCTCGACGTCGGCCGGCGCCGGGGCGTCGGCGGCGTCCGCGCCTGAAGACGCGTCGTCGAAGTTCTGGGGCGAGTCGGACACAGGAAAGCCTTCCGTAGATCAGTGGTGCGGGAACGGGCGCTGGGACTACCCGAAGATCTTGAGCACTGCCTTGCTGAAGCCCAGGTCGAGCAGGGACACGTAGGCGATCATGATCGTCACGAACACCATGACCACCGCGGTGTAGGTGATCAGCTCCTTGCGCGTGGGCCAGATGACCTTGCGCAGTTCGGCGACCACCTGGCGGTAGTACAGGCCGAGCCGGGACGGCCAACCGGTGATCCCGGTGCGGCCGTTGTCACCTGCCGGGCGCTCAGGCGTCGCCTCAGCGGTCTCCGTCACTCGTCCTCACCTGGATCCTCAACCCGGCCCCCGCGGTGCGGAGGTGTTCCGTGCGCCTCGAGGGACGCCGTGCGTTGCGCAGGGCCGGAGGGACTCGAACCCCCAACCGCCGGTTTTGGAGACCGGAACTCTACCAATTGAGCTACGACCCTTAGTCGGTGTGCGTCCGCACGCGGGCGTGCCAAGGCAGCGGTGCGCTCACCGAGGGCTGAGTCTAAGGGGCATCGCGGACAAGCGTCGAACTGGCGCGGCTCCGCTGCTCATAAGGTCCGGCGAGAGTGGAACGATGGAGGCATGACCTCCCCAGCCTTTCCGCGCATTTCCGCGCGCATCTCCGGGATCTCCGAGTCGGCCACCCTCGCGGTGGACGCCAAGGCCAAGGCCCTGCAGGCCGCCGGACGCCCGGTGATCGGCTTCGGCGCCGGCGAGCCGGACTTCCCGACCCCGGCTTCCATCGTCGAGGCGGCCATCGCGGCCTGCTCGGACCCCAGGAATCACAAGTACTCCCCCGCGGGCGGCCTGCCGGAGCTGAAGGAGGCGATCGCGGCCAAGACGCTGCGCGACTCCGGGTACTCCTGCGCCGCGAACCAGATCGTGGTGACCAACGGCGGCAAGCAGGCCGTGTACTCCACGTTCGCGACGCTGCTCGACCCCGGCGACGAGGTGCTGCTCCCCGCCCCGTTCTGGACCACCTACCCCGAGGCGATCCGGCTGGCCGGGGGCCTACCGGTGGAGATCCTGGCCGACGAGTCCCAGGGCTACCTGGTGACCGTCGAGCAGCTCGAAGCGGCCCGGACCTCCCGCTCGAAGGTGCTCCTGCTCTGCTCCCCGTCGAACCCGACCGGCGCGGTGTACTCCCCGGCCCAGATCCGCGAGATCGGGCAGTGGGCCGCCGAGCACGGCCTCTGGGTCGTCACCGACGAGATCTACGAGCACCTGGTCTACGGCGGCGCGACGTTCTCCTCGATCCCGGTCGAGGTGCCGGAGCTCGCCGACCGGTGCGTCATTCTCAACGGCGTCGCGAAGACCTACGCGATGACCGGGTGGCGCGTGGGCTGGTTGATCGGGCCGGTGGACGTCGCCAAGGGCGCCACCAACCTGCAGTCGCACGCCACCTCGAACGTGGCCAACGTCTCCCAGCGCGCGGCGCTGGCGGCGGTGACCGGGGATCTGTCCGCGGTCGCGACGATGCGGGAAGCCTTCGACCGCCGGCGGCAGACGATGGTGCGGATGCTCTCGGAGATCCCCGGCGTGACCTGCCCCGAGCCGTTCGGCGCGTTCTACGCCTACCCGTCGGTGGCCGGGGTGCTCGGCAAGGAGATCCGCGGTCAGCGGCCGGGATCGTCGGCCGCGCTCGCGGAGCTGATCCTCGCCGAGGCCGAGGTCGCCGTGGTTCCGGGCGAGGCGTTCGGATCGCCGGGCTACCTGCGGCTGTCCTACGCCCTCGGGGACGACGACCTCGCCGAAGGCGTGTCGCGGATCGCCAAGCTCCTGGGCGAGGCGACACCGTAGGACCCGTGGACGGACGGCGCGATCTCACGACGCTGCCCAAGGCCCACCTGCACCTGCACTTCACCGGCTCGATGCGGCACACCACGCTGCTCGATCTGGCGGACCAGCGCGGGCTGCGCCTGCCCGACCAGCTCCGCAGCCGCGAGCCGCTGGAGCTCGAAGCCACCGACGAGCGCGGCTGGTTCCGCTTCCAGCGGCTCTACGACGCGGCACGGGCGGTGGTGCAGACCGAGGCCGATGTGCGCCGGCTCGTCCGCGAAGCAGCCCAGGACGAGGCGGCGGAGGGCTCGGGCTGGCTGGAGCTCCAGGTCGATCCCAGCACCTACGCGCGCCACCTGGGCGGGCTGAACCCGACGGTCGAGCTGATCCTGGACGCCGCGCGGCAGGCGACCGCCGCCACCGGGGTCGGCATCGGGCTGGTGATCGCCGCCAACCGGACCCGGCATCCGCTGGACGCCCGGACCCTGGCCCGGCTCGCGGTCCGGCACGCCGGAGCGGGGGTGGTCGGGTTCGGGTTGTCCAACGACGAGCGACGCGGGCGGGCCGCCGACTTCGACCGCGCCTTCGAGATCGCCCGCACCGGCGGGCTGGCCGGGGTGCCGCACGGCGGCGAGCTCGGCGGGCCGGCCGAGGTCCGGGACTGCCTGCGCGCGCTGCGGGCGCACCGCATCGGCCACGGCGTGCGGGCCGTCGAGGACGAGGCGCTGCTGGAGGAACTCGCGGCGGCCCGGGTCACGCTCGAGGTCTGCCCGACGTCCAACGTCGCCCTGGGGGTCGCGGCGGATGCGGCGGCGGTCCCGCTCCGCACCCTGCTGGCCGCCGATGTACCGGTCGCCCTCGGCGCGGACGATCCCCTGCTGTTCGGCTCCCGGTTGGTCGACCAGTACCGCATCGCCCGCGACGTCCACGGTTGCACGGACACCGAACTGGCCGACCTGGCCCGGCACTCGGTCGAGGGGTCGCTCGCCCCGGAGGACGTGAAGTACCGCCTCCGCGGCCGCATCGCCGCCTGGCTGGCGGAGCCCCCGCCGGCGGAGCACCCCACCAGGGCGTGACACGCCCTGGTGGGAGGTGAGCGCCCGCTACCCACCGGGGCGTGTCACGCCCTGGTGGGTCAGAGGGTGTGGCCGACCAGGACGGGCTCGTGGTGAAGCTCGATGCCGAAGCGGTCGAGGACACCGGCGCGGACGGCCCGGGCCAGGACCAGGAGGTCGGCGGCGGAGGCCGAGCCGCGGTTGGTGAGGGCGAGGGTGTGCTTGGTCGAGAGGGTCGCGCGGCCGCCGGTCAGCTCGGCGCCGAAGCCCTTACCGAAGCCGGAGTTGTCGATCAGCCAGGCGGCCGAGGTCTTCACCAGGCCGTCGCCGGCCGGGAAGCGCGGGGCGTCGTCCGGGAGTGCCGCGGCGGCGACCGCGTTGCTCAGGATCGGGTTGGTGAAGAACGACCCGGCGCTCCAGGTGTCGTGGTCGGCCGGGTCCAGCACCATGCCCTTGGACCGGCGCAGGCCGAGCACGGCCTCGCGGACCGCCGCGACCGGCGCGCTCTCCCCGATCTCCACTCCCAGGGTCCGGGCGAGCTCGGCGTAGCGGACCGGCGCCCCGGCGCCCCCGGCGCCCCCGGCGGCGAGCCGGAACTCCACGGCCGTCACGACGAAACGCGAGGTCCGCTTGAACAGGCTGTCCCGGTAGGCGAAGCCGCAGTCGGCCGGGGCGAAGCGGCGCTCGGCACCGGTCTCGCGGTCCCAGGTCCGCACCGCGTCGATCACGTCGGCGACCTCCTGGCCGTAGGCGCCGACGTTCTGGATCGGGGTGGCGCCCACGCTCCCGGGGATCCCGGACAGGGCCTCGACGCCGCTCCAGCCCTGCTCGACGGTGTACGCGACGAGGGCGTCCCAGTTCGCGCCCGCCTCGACGATGACGTGCACCTCGTCGTCGTCGTCCGACCCCGAGACAGCCAGCCCGTCGCCGACCATGCGGGCCACCGTGCCGTCGAAACCACCGTCGGAGACCAGCAGGTTCGATCCGCCGCCGAGCACCATCACCGGCTCGTCGCCGGCCTCGGCGAGGACGCCGGCCAGCTCGTCGACCGAGGCGATCTCGACCAGCCGGCGGGCGGGGCCGCCGACCCGGAAGGTGGTGAGCTCGGCGAACGGGACGTCGGTGCGCTCGGTCGTCGCCGGGACTCCAGGGACCGGCGTCACGGGAGGCGGACGGTGGCGATCGCCTTGGCGAGGACCGTGGCACCGTCGTAGGTGGCCTTGATCGTCACCTTCACCAGGTTGTCTTCGAGTTTCTCCGTGACCGCCGCGCTGACCTCGATCGTGCTGCCGCCGCCGGTGCCGTCCAGCGCACTGTCGTCGGGCACCGGGACCGGCCGGGTGAAGCGCACGCCGTACTCGGTCATGGCGCCGGGGTCGCCGGTCCAGTCGGTGACGACCCGAGCGACCGTGCCCATCGTGAGCATGCCGTGCGCGATGACGTCGGGCAGGCCGACCTCGGTCGCGATCCGGGAGCTCCAGTGGATGACGTTGAAGTCACCGGAGGCGCCGGCGTAGCGGACCAGGTCCGGACGCCGGAAGGTGAAGGTCTGCGACGGGAGCGCGGTGCCTTTCTCGACACCGGCCCACGTCGGCCCCGTCGTCTCTGACGCGCTCATTCGCCGCCCCGGTGGACCAGCGTGCAGACCGAGGTCACCACGTGCTCGGCCTCCTCGGTGGCCGAGACGCACTCGACCGTGAGCACGTCGTTGCCGGCCACCGCCTTCACCCCGGTCACCTCGACGGTGGTGAGCAGGCGGTCACCGGGCCGCAGGGGCCGGGAGTAGCGGAAGGTCTGATCGCCGTGGACCACGCGAGCCAGGTCGATGCCGAGATCGCGAAGGACGGCCATCGCGGCGTCGAGAGCGAAGAGAATCGGGAAGGTCGGGGGCGCGAGCACGTCCGGATACCCGAGAGCCTGGGCGGCCTCGGGGTCGCGGTACGCGGGGTGGTCGTCGCCGAGCGCGTCGGCGAACTCCCGGATCTTCTCCCGGCCGACCTCGTACGGGCGGCTGGGCGGATACGTGCGGCCGACGAGCGAGGGGTCGACGGGCATGTCGCGGGGGCGCGGGCCGAAACGGCTAGCGGGTCTCGCGGTGCACGGTGTGCTTGCGCTCGCGCGGGCAGTACTTCTTCATCTCGAGCCGGTCGGGGTCGTTCCGCCGGTTCTTCTTGGTGATGTAGTTGCGCTCCTTGCAGTCGGTGCACGCAAGGGTGATCTTCGGGCGAATGTCCTGCGACTTGCTGGCCACGGTCGTGTCCTTCTCTAACTCGCAACTACATGTCCGGTAGCGGTGACCGGACTTGAACCGGTGACACAGCGATTATGAGCCGCTTGCTCTACCAACTGAGCTACACCGCCACTGCTGGTGGGAAAACCGCCAGCTCAGAGCCCCTTTACGGAATCGAACCGTAGACCTTCTCCTTACCATGGAGACGCTCTGCCGACTGAGCTAAAGGGGCAAGGCCCGGAAAGGCTACACGCTTCGAGGGTCGGTCCCCCAATCCGGTTTCGCGGGCCGTCCGGACCGAGGTCCGCAGCGGTAGGCCGAGCGGGTTGATCTTGACCACGGCAGCCCCGGGCACCCTTCACGATTCACCCAAACCGGCGGCGGCTCTCGGGTCTTCGGTGCTGACATTGCCCGGTGACCGCGCACCTGGACCTCGCGGCATCGGCCCCCGCCCCGGAGCTCGACGCCGGCCGCCGGCGCGCCCGGGTCCACCTGGACGACGCCGGGCCGCTCCCGGTGCACGCGGTGGTCACCGCCGTCGCCGAGTCGGCGGCCCGGTGGGGACTCGGCGGGTTCGCGCGCACCGACCCGCACGGCCTGACCGTCGAGGTCGAGGGTCGCGCGGCCGCCGTCACGAACTTCCTCAGCCGGATCTCCGCGGGACCGATGGCCGACTGCTGGTCGCCCGGCGGCGAGCTCGCGCCCCTCGGCGCGACCGAGTTCGCCGTCCTGGCCGTCTCCGCCCAGCGCACCGCCGCGACGGCCCACCGCGGGTCGGACGTGGGGCTGTGCGCGGCGTGTGTCGAGACGCTGTTCGACCGGACGCACCCTCGTTTCCTGGACCCGACGCTCGGGTGCCCGGCCTGCCGCCGCGGTGCGGACCACGGATCGCGGAGCGAGTTGCGCCTGGTGGATCCCACCGGTCGGGACATCGAGGGCAACCCGCTCAAGAGCGCGATGGCCCTGCTGCTGGTCGGGGGCCGGATCCTCGCGACCCGCGACGATCGGCGCACCCGGCTCTACGTCGACGCCACCCGGCCGGCCGCTCTCGCCGCCCTGGGTGCTTTCACTGATCGCTCGCCCGAGGGTCGCCTGGTCGCCCTCTGCCCCGACATCGAATGGGCCCGCCGGCTCGCCGTGGTCGACGAGGCGGAGGCGGCCACCCTGTCCTCACGCCGCAACCCCGTCCTGCTCGTCGAGCCGCTGCCGGTCGGCCCGGCTCGGGATCTCGCGGCCCCGGACTCCCCGCTCGCGGTGACCCTTCCGGGCTGCGGAATGACGCACCTCATGGCCCGGGCCGCGGCGCGTCCGCTGGCCTATCTGGACCTTCCCGCCGCTGCGGCTACCCCGAGGACCGGCTCCGGCCCGGCCGGGGTCGCGGGCGCAATCG
Source organism: uncultured Actinomycetota bacterium (assembly GCA_963756785.1). Classification (GTDB taxonomy): domain Bacteria; phylum Actinomycetota; class Actinomycetes; order Sporichthyales; family Sporichthyaceae; genus Sporichthya. The sequence goes on along the minus strand of CAVWPF010000004.1, from coordinate 114,126 downwards.
GGACGCTTTTCGCAGACCGGGTCCTCTGACCCGCAGCGCGGGGACCTAAGTCCCGCAATTGGCCGATCGGACCCTCAAGTGGGTCCGGCGACGCGCCGATCCACTGCGCGAACGGAACACGAACCCACCGCCTGTTTCCCTTCGGCGCTTCCTACGCTCGCCCGCCCCCCGGCCCATCCCACCTGGAGCCTCAATGACGCACGTCTCCGTCCGGCCGGTTCTGCCGGATTCCCGACCCGCCGGCAGCCTGCTCGGCGACCTCACTCGTTTCGCCGTCCTGGTCACGCTGACGCTCGCACTCGTGGTGGGGGCCCTCGTCGGCCTCGGCGGCAAGTCCGAAGCCGCGCCCACCGCCACCCGCGAGGTGCTGCGGAACTCCGTGGTCCACCTGACCAACGTGGCCCGCGTGGCCAAGGGCTGCCGCCCGCTGAAGCAGAACAGCCGCCTCGAACTGGCCGCTCAGCGCCACGCCAACGACATGGCCAGGAAGAACTACTTCTCCCACAACTCGGCCGATGGCACGCCGTGGTGGAAGGTCATCATGCGCGCCGGCTACAAGGACCCGGCCGGCCAGAACATCGCCCGTGGATTCTCCGCCAGCCGCCCGGTCGTGCGGGCCTGGCTGAACTCGCCCAGCCACCGCAAGAACATCATGAACTGCTCCTTCCGCACGATCGGCATCGGCTTCAACGGCGACGGCGATTACTGGGTGCAGGACTTCGGTTACTGACCGAAGCTGAGCGCCCCACCAGACCCCCCAGCACCACCCGGAGCACCGTCCCCCACCCGGGGGGCGGTGCTCCCGGCTTTAACCCGCCGGAGGCGCTACGCCGTGTGAGTGAGCCACCCTGGCGCCTTCGCCCCGGAATGAGGCGTTAAGCACATGCACGATCGTCAAGCGCGGCCTAAGTTTCCGACCTTCGCCCCGTGCCGGTCCGCCCCTCGTTCTTCACTTGACCTGCAGGAACACCCGCACGAACGCGCCCCGGCGGAGCCCTCGAAGCTCCGCCCGGGCGTTCGGGCTCCCGGGGAGGGGCAGCCCGACGTCCAGCGGGTACCTGAAACATTCGTGCGCTTTTCGACGATTGATCCATGTGGGTGACCCGGCGCACCGGGGGGCTCCAGCCGACCGAAAGCGCAAGCGCCTGCACCGGCGCAGCGACCAAAAGCGACTGGCACGGAGGAAACGCAGGTCATGAGCATGTCGAGCGGGCACCGGCGGATCCTCGGGATCACGCCCTTTGCCGCGCCCGACGCCGCCCTGGCCGTTGCGGTGGCCCGGGCCGGGGCGACCGGCGTCCTCGACCTCGGGTCCGACCGCGAGGCCGCCCGCACCGCCCTGGCCGAGGCCACCGAGTGGTGGCGCGGCCCGCTGGCGGTCCGCGTGGGCGCCGCCTGCTCGATCACTCCGGATGAGCTGCCCGCCTCCATCTCGCTCGTCGTCCTCGCCGCCGACGCCTCGTGGACGATCGCCGAAGCGGCCGGCTCCGAACGGACCGTGATGGTCGAGGTCGGCTCCGCCGATGCCGCCCACGCCGCGGTCGCCGCCGGCGCGCGGAGTCTGCTGGCCCGCGGGTCCGAGTCCGGCGTGTCCGGCTCCGCCAGCGCATTCGTGCTGCTGCAGCAGCTGATGGCCGCCGACCTGGAGTCGGTGGAGATCTGGCTGGCCGGCGGAATCGGCCCGCACACCGCCGCTGCGGCCGTCGCCGGTGGCGCGACCGGCGTGGTGCTGGATTCGCAGCTGGCGCTCGCGCGCGAGTGCGAGCTGCCGCGCGAGGTCGCCGCGGCCGTGCGCGCGATGGACGGCACCGAGACCGTCCGCATCGGCGGTCACCGGATCTACGTCCGCCCCGATGTGACCCGCCCGACCGCCGACGGCCTGGCCGAGAAGCTGGGGCGCTCCCTGGCGGCACTGCCCGTCGGCGAGGACGGCGCCCTGGCCCGTCCGCTCGCCACCAAGCACGTCACGGCCGGTGGGATCGTCGCCGCGGTGGCCGCCTCGATCGAGTCCTCCATCCGCGCCGCCTCCGAGGGCTCCTCGACCCCGCGGGTCGTGCAGGGCCCGATGACCCGCGTCTCCGACCAGGCCGCGTTCGCTCGGGCCGTCGCCGCCGAAGGCGGCCTCCCCTTCCTCGCCCTCGCGCTGATGACCGGCGAGGACGCCCGCGCGCTGCTGGTCGAGACCGCGGAACTGCTCGGCGACCTGCCCTGGGGCGTCGGCATCCTCGGATTCGTGCCCGATGAGGTGCGCGCCGCGCAGCTCGAGGCCGTGCACGAGATTCGGCCCCGGTACGCGCTCATCGCCGGCGGCCGCCCCGCGCAGGCCGCTCCGCTCGAGGCCGCCGGGATCACGACCTTCCTCCACGTCCCCTCCCCCGCGCTGCTCGACCGTTTCCTGGCCGAGGGCGCGCGCCGTTTCGTCTTCGAGGGCTCCGAGTGCGGCGGCCACGTCGGGCCGCGCGCGAGCTTCCCGCTCTGGGACGCCCAGATCCGGCACCTGCTCGCCTACGGCTCGGCGAACGACTGCCTGGCCGAGCTCGACGTCCTGTTCGCGGGCGGCATCCACGACGCCCGGTCGGCGGCGATGGTCGCGGCCGCCGCGGCGCCGATCACCGCGGCCGGTGGCCGCGCCGGCGTGCTGATGGGCACCGCGTACCTCTTCACCACCGAGGCTGTCTCCGCCGGCGCCATCGGTCCGGCCTTCCAGCGCGCGGCGATCGCCTGCGAGGACACCGTCCTGCTCGAGACCGCGCCGGGACACGCCACCCGCTGCGCGCCGACCGCGTTCGTCGAGACCTTCGCCGAGACGCGGGACCGGATGCTGGCCGACGGCACGCCCCGCGATCAGGTCTGGGCCGAACTGGAGAAGCTCAACGTCGGCCGGCTGCGCATCGCCAGCAAGGGCATCCGCCGCGAGGGCAACGTCCTGATCCCGGTCGACGAGAACACCCAGGCCCGCGACGGCATGGTGATGATCGGTGATGTCGCGCGGCTGCGCAGCTCGGTCACCTCGGTCGCGGCGCTGCACGCCGAGGTCACCACCGGGGCCGCTTCCTTCCTGACCACCCGCGCCGCCGAGCTCGACCTGGCACCGGTGGCGGACCGCACGTCCGGGCTGGACATCGCCGTGGTCGGCATGGCCGGGGTCTTCCCCCAGGCCGGCGACCTCGCCGAGTTCTGGGCGCACACCCTCGCCAACCACGACGCGATCACCGAGGTCCCGGCCGAGCGCTGGGATCCGGCGACCTACTACGAAGGTGACGGGGGCACAGGCTCCACCTCCAAGTGGGGCGGCTTCCTGCCGGACGTCCCGTTCGACGCGCTCGCGTACGGCATCCCCCCGCAGGCCCTCGCGTCGATCGAGCCGGTGCAGCTGCTCTCGCTCGAGGTCGCCGCGCGTGCGCTGCGCGACGCCGGGTACGCCACCTCCCCCGGCACGGCGAACGCCGCCGGTCGCGAGTTCGACCGGGAGCGCACCGGCGTCATCTTCGGCGCCGAGCCGGGCACCGACCTGTCGGCCGCCTACAGCTTCCGTGCGCTGTACCCGCAGCTGCACGGCGAGATGCCGGCCGAGCTGGACGCGCAGCTGCCGAAACTGACCGAGGACTCGTTCCCCGGCGCGCTCGCCAACGTCATCTCCGGCCGGATCGCGAACCGCCTCGACCTGGGTGGCGCCAACTACACCGTCGACGCCGCCTGTGCCTCGGCACTCGCCGCACTCGAGGTCGCCTGCATGCAGCTGCGCGCGGGTGCGGCCGACATGGTGCTGGCCGGCGGCGCCGACATCCACAACGGCATCCAGGACTACCTGCAGTTCGCCTCGGTCGGTGCGCTGAGCAAGACGGGCCACTGCAAGCCCTTCGCCGCGGACGCCGACGGCATCGCGCTCGGCGAGGGTGTCGCGACGATCGTGCTCAAGCGCCTGGCCGACGCCGAGCGCGACGGCGACCGGGTCTACGCGGTCATCTCCGGCATCGGCTCCTCCAGCGACGGCAAGTCACTCGGCCTGACCGCACCGCGGCCCGAGGGGCAGCGCCGTGCGCTGGAGCGGGCCTACGCCCAGGCGGGCGTCTCTCCCGCCGACGTCGGTCTGGTCGAGGCTCACGGCACCGGCACCGTCGTCGGTGACCGCACCGAGCTCGACCGTCCTCTCCGAGGTGTTCGCCGCCCGGGGCGCGAAGCCGGGCAGCATCGCGCTCGGCTCCGTCAAGTCGCAGATCGGCCACACCAAGTGCACGGCCGGGCTGGCCGGCCTGATCAAGGCCGCGCTCGCGCTGCACACCGGCGTGCTGCCGCCGACCGGCAAGATCACGACCCCGAACCCGGCCTGGGTCGCGGGCGAGAACCCCTTCGTCTTCGACACCACCGCGCGCCCCTGGCCCGCCGACCGCCCGCGGGTCGCCGGCGTCAGCGCGTTCGGCTTCGGCGGCACCAACTTCCACACCGTGCTGACCGGCTACGCCCACGGCCCGGCCCCGAAGTCGGGCCTGGACCAGTGGCCGGCCGAGCTGTTCGTGATCCGCGCCGCCTCGCGCGACGCGGCCGCCGCTGAGTTCGACGCGCTGAGCGCGCTGGTCGCCGCCAACGACGGCGCCGGCCGGCCGTGGCGCCTGCGCGACCTGGCCCGGACGGTCGCCGGGCGTTCCGACTCCCCGGTGCAGGTCGCGTTCGTCGCTACCGACCTCGACGATCTCGCCGCGAAGATTCCCCTGGCCCGGTCGTTCACCGCGGGCCCGGCCGTGTTCGTCGCCGACGCCACCGCAGCCGGCGAGGTCGCCTTCCTCTTCCCCGGCCAGGGCAGCCAGCGCCCGGGGATGCTGGCCGACCTCTTCACCGCGTTCCCGCGGCTCGGCGACCTGCTCGCCCTCGGGCAGCGCTGGGTCCCGACGATGTTCCCGCCCGCCGCCTTCGACGACGCGACGCGCGACGCGCAGCGCAAGGCCCTCACCGACACCCGCGTCGCGCAGCCGGCGCTGGGCATCGCGGACCTCGCGATGTTCCGCACGCTGCGCACCCTCGGCGTCACCCCGGACCACCTGGCCGGGCACTCCTACGGAGAGCTGGCGGCGCTGTGCGCGGCCGGTGCGCTGACCCCGGGCGACCTGCTGGAGATCTCCGCCGCCCGCGGCGAGGCGATCCTGGCCGCCGCCGGTGCCGACCCCGGGTCGATGGCCGCCGTCTCCGCCGGCGAGGGGGCGATCCGCGCCGCGCTCAACGGCCAGATGTCCCGCGGCGGGGTCGTCATCGCCAACCTGAACTCGCCCGAGCAGACGGTGATCTCCGGCCCGAGCGCCTCGATCGACTCCGCGGTCGCCGCGTTGAAGGACTCGGGCATCTCCGCCCAGCGGATCCCCGTCGCCTGCGCGTTCCACTCCCCGCTCGTCGCGGACGCCTCCCGCACGCTCGAGGCTGAGCTGATGCACCGTCAGGTCGGGTCGCCGCACCTGCCGGTGTGGGCGAACGCCACCGCCACCCCGTACCCGCTCGGCTCCTCCGCGGTCCGCGAGATGCTCGCCGACCAGGTCGCCTCACCGGTCCGCTTCAACGAGCAGATCGAGGCGATGTACGCCGCCGGCGCCCGGGTCTTCGTCGAGTGCGGCCCCGGCCGCGTCCTGACCGGCCTCGTCGGCTCGATCCTCGGCGACCGTCCGCACCTCGCGGTCGCCACCGACGCCCCGGGCAAGCACGGCATCTCCGCCCTACTGCCCGCCCTGGGCCGTCTGCTCGCCGCCGGTGTCACCGCCGACACCGACGCTCTGTACGCCGGACGCGACGCCCGCATCGTGTCCGCTCAGGACGTCCCGCGCCGGCCCGGTTGGGCCGTCAACGGGCACCTGGTCCGCACCGCCGAAGGGAAGCCCGTGGCCAACGGCCTGCGGCCGGTGCAGCGTGTCGAACTCTCGACCGCTGTCTCGGCCACACCCGCCGCGATGCCCGCGCCCGCCGCGCAGGCCGCTGCTGTCCAGCCCGCCCCGCTCGCCCCCGCTGTCGCGGCGGACGGCCGTGAGGCGATCGTCCTGGAGTTCCTGCGCTCCAGCCGGGAGATGATCGCGGCCCAGCGCGACGTCGTCCTCGGCTTCCTCGGTGCGGCCCCGGCCGCGCCCGCCGCCCAGCCCGCGCCGTCGACCCAGGTCGCGCCGGCGCCTCAGCCCGTCGCCCTGGCCCAGCCGGCTCCGGCCGCGGCGCCCACTGTCGAGGCTGCCCCGGTGGTGCCCGAGCCCGCGCCGATCGTCGAGCCGATTCCCGTCGTCGAGGCGGTCGTGCCGGCCCAGCCCACAGCTCCCGCAGCGGAGGTCCTGTCCGCCGAGCGCGTCCTGGCGGTCCTGACCGAGCTGATCGCCGAGCGCACCGGCTACCCCGCCGAGATGCTCGGCGCCGACCTCGACCTCGAGGCCGACCTGTCCATCGCCTCGCTCAAGCGGACCGAGATCCTCGGCCTGCTCGCCGACCGCCTCCCCGGCGCCGGCCTCGACGAGGACTTCCAGGCCCAGCTCTCCCGCGTCCGCACCATGGCGGGGATGGTCGAGGCCATCGTCAGTCGCGCCCCGGCCGCTCCGGTAGCTGCGGCCGCTCCGGTGGCTCCGGTGGCTCCGCCCGCTCCGGTCGCGCCGCCCGTCCCGGCCGTGCCGGCGCAGGCCGCCCCGGCTCCGACCGCCATCAGCGCCGACCACGTCCTCGCGGTGCTCACCGAGCTGATCGCCGAGCGCACCGGCTACCCCGCCGAGATGCTCGGCGCCGACCTCGACCTCGAGGCCGACCTGTCCATCGCGTCCCTGAAGCGGACCGAGATCCTCGGCCTCCTCGCCGACCGCCTCCCCGGCGCCGGCCTTGACGAGGACTTCCAGGCCCGGCTCTCCCGGATGCGCACGATGCAGGCCATGGTCGACGCCATCGCCGGGTCCCCGGCCGCGGTGTCGACGGAGCCCGCGGCGGTCGTCGAGCCCGCGCTGCCCACCCCGGACCGCGAGCCGGTCCGGCGCTACCTGATGGAGCTCGTCCCGGCCGCCCCGGTCAGCGCCGACGGCGACCTGACGGGCCGTCACGTCACGATGGTCGGCGGCGGCCTCGGCATCGCCATCGAGCTCGCCGACGCCCTCACCGCGCGCGGTGCCACCGTGCGCACCGTCTCCACCGACCCGGACACCGAGCTCGGGGACGTCGACATCCTGGTGCACCTCGGTGCGGCCGGCCCGAGCGAGCCCCCGTCGCTGCCCGACGCGTTCGCCGTCCTGCGCCGCGCCGTCCTGGGCGGAGCGCGGCAGATGCTGGTCGTCACCGGCACCGGCGGCCGAATGGGTCACCGCAACGCGACCGACGCGCCGCCCCGCTCCGACGCTCCCGCGGGAATGGGTCTGGCCGGCCTGGTCCGGACCATCGCCCGCGAGTACCCGCACGTGTCCTGCCGCGCGCTCGACATCGACCCCAAGGAGACCGCGGACCTGCTCACCTCGCGGCTGCTGGGCGAACTGGTGAACCCGGCCGGTCCCGAGGTCGTCGGGTACGCCGACGGCGTCCGCCAGACCCTCGCCCTGGTGCCGGCGGCGTTGGAGTCCGACGCGCTGCCGACCGCAGCCCAGCTGAACCTGACCCCGGGCTCGGTGGTCCTGCTCACCGGCGGCGCCCGCGGCATCACCGCCCGCGCGGCGGCCGGCCTGGCCGGCGTCTCCGGCTGCCACATCGTGCTCTGGGGCCGCAGCCCGCTGCCGGCGGGCGAGGAGGACCCGGCGACGGCCGGAGCCGCCGACGAGGCCGCGCTGCGGCGTGCGCTGATCGCCACCGGTATCTCCATCCCGGCCCAGGTCGAGCGCGAGGTGGCCCGACTCCTGGCCGAACGCGAGATCCGCTCAACGCTGGCGGGCCTCCGGGCCGTCGCCGCCTCGGTGACCTACGCGGCGATCGACGTCCGCGACGCGGTCGCGGTGCAGGACGGGATCGCCGAGGTGATGGCTCGTCACGGCCGCATCGACGGCGTGGTCCACGGCGCCGGCGTCCTCGACGACCGGCTGATCGCGGACAAGTCGACCGACGGCTTCGCCCGGGTCTGGGAGACCAAGGTGGACGGCGCCCGCGCGCTGGCCGCCGCACTCCCCTCCGACCTCGGCTTCCTGGTGATGTTCGGCAGCGTCTCCGGGGTGTTCGGCAACCGCGGGCAGTGCGACTACGCCGCGGCCAACGACGCGCTCGACTGCCTGGCCCGCGCCTGGGAGACCCGCTTCCGCGGCCGCGTGGTCAGCGTCGACTGGGGTCCCTGGCTGCCCACCTCCGACGAGGCGGGCAACGGCATGGTCTCCGCCGAACTGCTGCGCACCTACGCCCGCTCGGGCGTCGGAGCGATCCACCCCGACGACGGCGTCGCGGCGCTGCTGCGTGAGCTCGCCCACGGCACTTCCCCCCAGGTGGTGTACGTGTGCGCCGAACCGGCGGCTTTCGACGTAGCGTTCAGTGGTGGGCTCGGGGGCTGATTCCGTGGACGTCGCCATCGTCGGTATGGCGGCAGTCCTCCCCGGCGCGCCGGATCTCGCGACGTACCGCGCCAACCTGCGCGCCGGTGTGGATGCCATCACCGACGTCCCCGCCTCCCGCTGGGACGCCGAGTTCTACGACCCCGCTGCCGCCAAGACCCGGCCCGGGGACCGGATGTACTGCCACCGCGGTGGCTTCGTCGGCGACATCGCCTTCGACCCGATGCGCTTCGGCATCATGCCGATGGCGGTCGGCGACATCGAGGCCGAGCAACTGGTGGCCCTCGCCACCGCAGCGGCGGCGATCGAGGACGCCGGCGGCGCGGACTCCCTCGGCAACCGGGCGAAGGTCGGGATCGTGCTCGGCCGGGGTGGCTACTTCAACGCCGGCATGGCGCGCTTCGTCGACCGCGTCCGCACCTCGAACCAGCTGGTCGCGACGCTCCGCGAATTGATGCCTGACCTCTCCGACGAGCAGTTGGACGAGGTCCGCGCCGCCTACGCCGCCAAGTCCGGGGAGATGCGCGAGGAATCGGGCATCGACCTGATGGTGCCGAACCTGGTGGCCTCCCGGACCGCGAACCGCCTCGACCTGGCCGGTCCGGCCTACACCGTCGACGCGGCCTGCGCGCTCGTCGCTGATCGCCGTCGACCACGCCGTCCAGGACCTGCGGTCGGGCCGCTGCGACGTCGTGCTCGCCGGCGGTGTGCACCATTGCCACGACATCACGTTCTGGTCCGGCTTCAACCTGCTCGGGGCGCTGTCGCCGAGTGAACGCATCCGGCCCTTCCACCGTGGCGCCGACGGGATCCTGATCGGCGAGGGCACCGGCATTGTCGTGCTCAAGCGACTGGCCGATGTGCGCGACGAGCGCGTCTACGCCGTGATCCGCGGCACCGGGGTGGCCGGCGACGGCCGGGCCGCGAGCCTGATGGCGCCGCAGGCCGGCGGCCAGGTCGCCGCGATGCGCGCCGCCTGGGCGGCGGCCGGACTCGACCCGCGCGAACCGGGGGCGGTCGGGCTCGTCGAGGCCCACGGCACCGCGACGGTGGCCGGCGACGCCACGGAACTCGCCTCCCTCACCGAGGTGTTCGGACCGGCCGGCGCCGCGGGCGCGGACATCGGTATCGGGTCCGTGAAGTCGATGATCGGTCACGCGATGCCGGCCGCCGGGGCGGCCGGGCTGATCAAGGCGGCACTGGCGGTGTCCGAGGGTTTCCTGCCGCCGACGCTGCACTGCGACGACCCGCACCCGGCGATGGCGGGGACGCGCTTTCTCCCCGTCTCCGAGATGCGCGAGTGGGAGTCCGCCGGGCCGCGGCGGGCCGCGGTCAACGCCTTCGGGTTCGGCGGCATCAACTCCCACGTCGTGCTGGAGCAGATGCCCGCCCACGGCGCCGTCCACTTCCCCGGGACGTCCGGCAGACCCGCAGCTGTACGTGCGGGTTCGCCGGACGCAACGGAGAAGGTGCTGCTCTTCGCGGGCGCGGACGCCGCGGCGATCGCGGCCCAACTGGACGCCCCCGACGAGGTCCTGCTGGCTCGCGATGACACCGGCGCCCCGCCGAGCGGCGGCGCAATCCGCCTCGCGATCGTTCACCCCGACGCCAAGCGGCTCTCGCTGGCCCGGAAGGTCGCCGCCCAGGGCACGGGCTGGCGCGGCCGCAACGACGTCTGGTTCTCCCCGGCACCGTTGCTGAGCAGCGGCGGGAAGGTCGCGTTCCTGTTCCCCGGTCTGGAAGAGATCTTCTCCCCGCGGGTCGACGACGTCGCCGCCCACTTCGGACTGCCGCCGGTGCGCGCGGCGACGGACGCGACCCTGGGCCGCCGCGGGCTCGAACTCGCGGGCGTGGGACGGCTGCTGCACTCCGCGCTGGGCGCGCTGGACCTGCAGCCCGACGTCGTCGCGGGGCACAGCATCGGGGAGTGGAGCGCGCTGATCGCCGCCGGTGCGGCGCCGTTCGAGGAGTTCGCCGACTCCACCCGCGCGTTCGACGCGGGGCCGGGGGTCCCCGACCTGGTCTTCGGCGTGATCGGCGGTGGCGCCGACCTGGCGGTCCAGGTGATCGCCGACCTGCCGGACGTGGTGCTCTCGCACGACAACTGCCCGCACCAGTCGATCGTGTGCGGCACCGAGGCCTCCGTCGCGACGGTGCTGGACCGGCTGCGGACGCGCGGGGTGAGCGGCTCGGTGCTGGCTTTCCGCTCCGGCTTCCACACGCCGTATCTCGAGCCGTTCCTCGGACCGTCCCGGGAGTTCATCGCGGGGCTGACGCTGCGTCCGCCGCGCGTCCCGCTGTGGTCGACGACCACGGCCGCCCCCTACCCCGACGATCCCGCCGAGGTGCGGGCGCTGCTCCTGCGCAACCTCGTCGAGCCGGTGCTGTTCGGCCCGCTCATCCAGCGGCTGTACGCCGATGGTGTGCGCGCCTTCGTCCAGGTGGGCACGGGCAGCCTCCCCGGCTTCGTCGAGGACGTCCTCGACTCCGCCGCGACTCCGCATCTGTCGATCAGCGCGAACGTTCCCAAGCGCACCGGCCTGGAGCAGTTGCGCCGGGTCGCGGCCGCGCTGTGGACCGAAGGCGCCGCCCCCCGCTTCTCCCGGCTGACCGCGGGGGCGGAGGAACCGGAGCCGGCGCCGGTCCGCGTCGCGCCGCCCGCCCGGCCGAGTTCGCCGGCGTTCTCGGTGACCCTCAACCTCGGGGCGCCGCTGACGCGCCTCACCGAGACCCCCGGCCTCCCCACCCACCAGGGCGTGTCACGCCCTGGTGTGGCGGCCCACCGGGGCGTGTCACGCCCTGGTGGGGCGGGGGGGACCGACCCGGTGCTCGACGAATTCGCCGCGCTCCTGGCCGACGCCGAGGCCGGAGCGGCCGAGGTTCGGGCCGCCCTGCAGGCGGAGCCGGCCATGGCCCCGGGCGTGCCATCCCCCGTCGCCGCGGCTCCGGGTGCCCTGTCCGGCGAACCGCGCACCGCGAGCACCACGCGCACGCTCTCGCTCGCTTCCGACCCGTACCTCGCCGACCACTGCCTGCTGCAGGGTCCGGACGACGCGGGGCCGGCGGTCCGCTTTCCCATCGTCCCGATGACCGGAACCATCGCGCTGATCACCGAGGCCGCGGCCGCACTGGTTCCCGAGCACCTCGTGATCGGCGTCCGGAACGTGCGCGCCCTGCGGCCGATCGTGGTCGAGCCGGAGATCACGCTGTTCCTGGAAGCGAGAGAGCACCCGGCCGAGAGCGGGCCCACGACGGTCACGGTCACCGTCGAGGGGCAGATCGGGAGCGGGCGTCGTGAGACCTACGCCCGGGCCTCCGTACTCCTGGCCGACGCGTACCCGGCACCACCGGCCCCGGCCGAGCTCCTGACCGCCGAGCGCGTGCCGGATATCGACCCCATCTCCCTCTACGCCGACCGGTGGATGTTCCACGGGCCGGCCTTCCGCGGCGTCGTCGAACTGACGGCGATCGCCGACGACGGCGTGCGGGGCGTCGTCGCCGAACTGGCCGCGCCGGGATCGCTGCTGGACGCCGCCGGTCAGCTGCTCGGGTACTGGGTGGCCACCCAGCCGTACAACGGGCTCGCTCTGCCCTTCCTGATCGAGACCATCGATTTCTTCGGGCCGCCGCCGCCGACCGGGACGTTGTTCCCCACCACCGTCCGGGTGCGGTCCCTGGCCGACGCCGAGGTGTCGGCCGACCTCACGCTGCACGACACCGACGGGCAGGTCTGGTGCTCGGTCACCGGCTGGACCGATCGCCGGATGGAGGGCGACGCCCGCACGCTGGCCGCCTTCCGCCATCCGGCCCGCGTCCCGCTGGCGGAGCGCCAGGAGGCCGGCTGGCACCTGCTGATCGAGCCGTGGAGCGATCCGGCCGCGCGCGACATCGCAGCGCGCCAATACCTCTCGGCGGCCGAGTACGAACAACTCGAAGGACGCACACCGCGATCGGCCCGGCATTGGCTGCTCGGCCGGATCGCGGCCAAGGACGCGGTGCGCGACCTGCTCTGGGCGGAGGGGGCCGGGCCGCTCTACCCCTTCGAGATCGAGATCGGCAACGAGGCCAGTGGCGCGCCGCGCGTCAGCGGTCCGGGCACGGCCGACCTTCACCTGTCCCTCGCGCACTCCGGCACCTTCGCCGCCGCGGTGGTCGGCCGGGGCAGCGTCGGGATCGACCTGGAACTGGTTTCCGACGCCCCCGCCGAAGCGGCGCTGTTGACCGTCGCGGAGCGCGAGCTGCTGGAGACGATCGCGCCGGGGGGCGACCCGGTCGAGCGCGCGACCTGGGTCACCCGGTTCTGGACCGCGAAGGAGGCCGTCGCCAAGGCCGCCGGGACGGGCCTGGGCGGCCGACCGGCCCGCTTCGTGGTGACTCGGGTGGAAATCGACCGGTTGCTGGTCGTGGTGGACGGCGCCGCGCGCTGGGTGACCACCGCGTCCGGGGCACTTCCGCAGCCATATGCCGTCGGGTGGACCAGGGAATCCGACATCCTGGGGACAGACCTGGGATCATGAAACGTCAAGGCCGTCCGGTACCGCCCGCAACCGAGCCAGACAGGCGCCGGAAATGCTCAGCCCGCGAGGAGACACAGTGACCACCGATGCCCGTATCTCGGCGGAGGCCGATGTCCTCGACGTCGTGCGCCGTCTCATCACCGAGGTTGTCGGTGAGGAGTACCTGCTCGACCTCGAGATCGCCCGGGAAACCTCCTTCGAGGACGACCTGGAGATGGAGAGCATCGAGTTCGTGAAGTTCGGCGCCAAGCTCACCGAGCACTACGGCGGTGGCGTGGACTTCGCCGGTTTCCTCGCCGACAAGGACCTCGACGAGATCATCGAGATGCGCGTGGGCACCGTCGTGGACTACGTCATCAGCGCCACCTCCTGAGCTCCCCACGCCATGAGTGAAGTTCTCGCCAACGGGGTGCGTTTCCACGTCCAGCACCTGAACCCGGTGCCGGCCGCGGAACGGACGGCGCCGCCCGTGGTGTTCCTGCACGGGCTCGGCATGGACAACATGGCGAGCTTCTACTACACGGTCGCGGGGGCCGTCGCGAAGAACGGGACCGAGACGGTGCTGTACGACCTCCGTGGCCACGGCAGCTCGGAGCGGCCACGGTCCGGGTACACGATGGAGGACTCGGTCGCCGACCTCACGGCGATCCTCGAGGCTCTCGACATCCCCGGCCCGGTCCACCTGGTCGGCAACAGCTACGGCGGCACCATCGCGCTCGACTTCGCGGTGGAGCATCCCGAGCGGGCCGCGAGCATCGTGCTGATCGAGGCGCACTTCAACGTCGACGGCTGGTCCGAGCAGATCGCGGCCGAACGGGAGCGCGTCGCCGGCGTCGTCGCCGAGATGGGCGAGGAGAACCTGCAGGCCTGGATCCGCCGCTTCGGCCGCAAGGTCGTCAAGATGATGGACGCGCTCACCGACCTCGCCAACCACACCAGCTTCTATCCCGATCTGACGAAGAACCGGCCGATCTTGACCGATGCGCTGCGCGCACTGACGTGCCCCGTCCGCGCGATCTACGGCGAACGGTCCGACGTGCCCGACTACGAACGTCAGCTCAAGGACCTGCTGCCCCACGCGAGCCTGACCGTGGTGGAGGGCGCCGGGCACTCCGTGCTGATGGACGCCACCCCGCAGGTGCGCGAGATCGTGCTGGGGTGGCTGGCCTCCCCGGAGGTGGCGAGCCGGTCCGGCTTCCCCGCGCCCGAACTCGACCGCCGGTAGGGCGTCGTGGCCCGCTTCCTGATCGTCGTCCCGCCGCTGACCGGGCACATCCTGCCCACGGTCGCGGTCGGGGACGAGCTCGCCGCCCGCGGGCACGAGGTCGCGTGGGCGGGCAGCTCGGCCTATCTCGGTGGCGTGCTGCCGCCCGGGCGACGGGTTTTCGGGATCGACGCGGAGTTTCCGGGCGAGCCGTTGTCCTCGCGACTCGAGCGCTGGCGCGGACTGCGGTCGGCCACCGCCTTCCGGTTCTTCTGGGAGGACTTCCTCGTCCCGCTCGCGCATTCGATGGTGCCGGGTGTGCGCACGGCGGTCGCGGAGTTCTCCCCCGACGTGATGCTCGTGGACCAGCAGGCCCTGGCCGGCGCGATCGTCGCCCGCGAGCGCGGGATCGCGTGGGCGACGTCCGCGACCACGACCGCGGAGCTCGGCGACCAGTACGAGACCATGCCGAAGCTCACCGATTGGCTGCACGAGCGGACGGCCGAGCTCCAGCGGGCGCACGGCCTCCCCGACGCGGTCGACCTGCGGTTCTCCGACGCCCTCGTGCTGGCCTTCTCGACCGAGGAACTGCTCGCGCCGCCGGAGTCCCTCGGCGAGCACATCGCGTTCGTGGGGCCGGCCCTCGGTTCCCGCCAGGGCGGCCCGGACTTCGACTGGGCGTGGCTCGATTCCGGCCGCGCGCACGTGCTGGTCTCCCTCGGCACCGTCAACGCCGATGCCGGTGACCGCTTCTTCGCGGTGGCGCTCGAGGCGCTCGGCTCCCTCGCGGACACCGTCCAGGGCATCGTGGTCGGCCCGTCCGACCGTCTCCAGCCACCGGCCAACGTGCTCGTCGTCGACCGGGTGCCCCAGCTGGAGCTGCTCCCCCACCTGCACGCCGTCGTCTGCCACGCCGGGCACAACACCACCTGTGAGGCCCTGGCGCACCGGGTGCCCCTGGTCGTCGCTCCGATCCGCGACGACCAGCCGGCCGTCGCCTCACAGGTAACCAGCGCCGGAGCGGGTATCCGGGTGAAGTTCGGGCGCGTGAGCGCTGCGGAGTTGCGCGATGCGATCTCCGCCGTGCTCTCCGACCCCTCGTACCGCGAGGCCGCGGCAAGAATCGCGGACTCGTTCGACGCGGCGGGTGGCGCCAAAGCCGCCGCAGACCGACTGGAGAAGTTGACATGACGCAGACCTCGGAGACGTCGGTCTCGGACCGCGAGTTCTACACCGCGCAGCTCGCGGGGGGCACCGGGAAGTTTTTCGGTCCGCGCCGTCCCGACTGTCCGTGGTGCGGGTCGCACCGGTTGAAGGTCGAGGTGCGCGGTCGTGAGCTGTTCCAGCGCAAGCCGGGCAAATTCACGCTCGAGCGCTGCCTGACGTGCGGCCACGTGTTCCAGAACCCGCGGCTGACCGGCGAGGGCCTGAACTTCTACTACCGCGACTTCTACGACGGCCGCGGCGCCGCGCAGGCCGACGAGATGTCCTCGTACGGCGCACCGGCGAACATCGCGCGCGCCGAGTTGGTGAAGCGGCACACCGGCCCGGACGGCCCCCGCTCCTGGCTGGACATCGGCACGGGCTGGGGTTACTTCGCCAAGCACGCCGCGGACGTGCTGCCGAACACCGTCTTCGACGGGCTGGACCAGGGCAGCGGCGTCGACCGGGCGCTGGAGCGTGGCTGGCTCGCGCACGCGTACCGGGAGAACTCCTTCCCCGAGCTCGCCGACGAGCTGCGCGGACGTTACGACGTCATCTCCATGCACCATTACCTGGAGCACACCACCGACCCGCGCGCCGAGCTCGCCGCCGCCGCGAAGGCCCTTGAGCCGGGGTCGCTGCTGGAGATCGAGATGCCGGACATCGAATGCCTGCTGCGGCACGTGTTCCGGTCCTGGTGGATCCCGTACTTCCAGCCGCAGCACCTCAACTTCCCGACCGTCGGCAACCTGCTGGCGGCCCTCGTCGAGCACGGCTTCCGCCCGCTGGAGGTGCAGCAGGCGGAGGCGCACCAGCCGGCCGAACTGCTGATGGTCGCGGTGTTCCTGATGACCACGCTCGCCCCCGACCCCACCCACCCGTGGCGCCCGGTCGACCCGCCGCAGTGGCAGCGCAAGGTCAACGAGGTCGCCTGGGCGAAGGTCTTCCCGAAGCTGATCAACCCGGCCCTCAAGGCGGACGCCTTGATCTGCAGGGGCGTGCACAAGTACCTCGAGCACGGCAACGCCTACCGGATCGTCGCGGTCCGGGAAGGAGAGAAGTAATGCCCCCGGTCAGCGCAGCCGAACGCGAGCAGTACCAGCAGGAGATCGCGCGGGGGTGGAGCCGCTTCTTCGAGCCGAAGGTGTCGAACTGCCCGTGGTGCGGGTCGGCCGATCTGACCCGCCGGCTGCGGACGACCGACATCCTGCAGGCCAAGCCCGGGATCTTCTACCTGGACCGCTGCCGGACCTGCGATCACATCTTCCAGAACCCGCGGCTCAACCTTGAGGGCCTGGAGTTCTACTACCGCGACTTCTACGACGGCTTCGGCCGCGAATTCATCGACTCGGTCTTCTCCTCACAGGGCTGGCTCTACGAGGGTCGCGCCAAGGTCGTCGACGGGTTCTTCGGGCCCGAGGGGCCGAAGAACTGGCTCGACATCGGTACCGGGTACGGGCACTTCACCAACTACGCCCGCCAGTTCCTGCCGAACACCACCTTCGACGGCCTCGACATGGGGAGCAGCCTGCTCGAGGGCAAGGCCCGCGGGTGGCTGGACACCATCTACCCGGGGCAGATCGACGACCACGTCGAGGCGATCCGCGACCGCTACGACGTGATCTCCATGCACCACTACCTGGAGCACGTCCGGGACCCCCGTCACGACCTCGACATCGTCGCCGACGTCCTGCGTGACGGGGCTTTCGTCTCCATCGAGGTTCCGGATGCGACGTCGTGGCTCGGCAAGATCTTCGGCCGCTGGTGGGCGCCGTGGTACCAGCCGCAGCACCAACACATGCTTCCGTTGCCCAACCTGCTGGCCGCGTTGCGGGAGCGGGATCTCACCCCGGTGCGGGTGCAGACCCGCGAGGCGCACATCTCCGGGGAGTTGACCTGCGCGTATATCTTCTTCCTCGCCCACATCTCCCCGCACCCGGAGTCGCCGTGGCTGCCGGAGCGCACGCCGGCCCAGCTCAAGCTGCACGAGCAGATCTGGAAGATCGCGCCAAAGGCGTTTCCCACGCTGTACCGGCTCGACTTCCAGCACCTCGGCCCACTGGTCGCACGCCTGGGCGGATCCAACGCCTACCGGGTGCTGGCCCGCCGCGACGTCCGGAGCGGCTGACCCCGGATGTGTGACACCTGCGCACCTCCGGTGCCGCCCGCGAGCACCGCCGACTACGAGGCCATGTTCGACGCGGCCCGGCCGTACTACCAGGCCGAGATCGCGAAGGGGATCGAGCGCTTCTGGTCCCCGCCGCGGGAGGACTGTCCCTGGTGCTCCTCCCGCGACCTCAAGGTGATGTTCGCCGCCCGCGACACCACCCAGGGCAAGCCGGGCCGGTTCGTACTCAATCGCTGCCGGACCTGCGGGCACGTCTTCCAGAACCCGATGCTGAACCCCGAAGGCCTGAACTTCTACTACAAGGACTTCTACGACGGCATCGGCCGCTCCGCGATGGAGGCGGTGTTCGACCCGCGGGCCGACATCTACCACTCGCGGGCGAAGATGCTGCAGCCGTTCTTCGGACCGGGTGAGGGTCCGAAGAACTGGCTCGACATCGGCGCGGGATACGGGCACTTCTGCCGCGACGCGGCCGCGGTCTTCCCCGGCACCATCTTCGACGGGCTCGACCAGGGACAGGGCGTCCTCGACGCGGTCTCCAAGGGCTGGATTCACCACGCGCACCACTCGTGGTTCCCCGACCTGGAGGAGGAACTGACGGGGCGTTACGACGTCATCTCGATGTTCCACTACCTCGAGCACGTCCTCGACATCCGGACCGAGCTCGACCTCACCCACCGGGTGATGCCCGACGGCGGGTACCTGCTCATCGAGGTGCCGAACCCCGAGTCGATTCTGCGCGTGCTCGGCCGCTGGTGGATTCAGTGGTTCCAGCCGCAGCATCTGCACATGCCGCCACTCGGCAACATGCTGGCGGCGCTCACCGAGCGCAATCTGCGCCCGGTGGCCGTGCAGTTGGACGAGGCCCACATTCCCGTCGACATGATCTGTGCGGCCGGGGCCCCGTTCATGGCGTACGCGCCCCACCCCGGAGCGCCCTGGCTGACCCAGCCGCGCACCCGCTGGCGGGAGAAGCGTCACGAGCTGGTCTGGACGAAGCTGTCCCCGCCGTTCCTGAAGTTCGGCTTCAAGGCCGACGCCTGGCTCGACCCGATCATCCGGAAGACCGGGCAGGCCAACCTCTACCGCATCCTCGCGCGCAAGGAAGGTCCCAACCCCCTCGCCCGCTGACGGAGCGCTTTCGGGGGTGGACGGGGCGGAGCCCCCGTCGGTCCCTACAGGGCCCGGCCCTTCCAGCTGAGTTCACCCCGGGCCGACCGCCGCACCGAGTACACGTACATGAATGCGGTGACGGCGGCGGAGACCGGACTCGCCAGCGCCCAGGGGAAGATCCGGTCACGCGAGGCGCGACCGGAAACGACGCGGCCGGCCACTGCCGCGCCGTAACCCAGGAGCCCGATCCTCGATCCGCGCAGCGCGGCCAGCGCCGGCACCAGTTCCGAGCACGTCAGCTGCAGGCACGTCAGCACCAGATGACGACGGCTGGGGAAGAGGATCCAGATCCAGCGGGCGTACCCGTCCCGCAGGTCGGCGAAGCCGTCGTACATCCGGCAGGCGGCGATCCCGGATCCCTCGACCGCGACGCCGCGCGATCCCGTGGCCTTCAGCACCGACGCCAGCCAGAGGTCGTCGATCACGGCGTCGGGGATCACCGCGTGCCCGCCCGCGCGCCGGTAGGCCGCGGCGTCGACCACGATGAACTGACCGTTCGCCAGCAGCGACCCGTGCTCGTGCGAGTCCTCCGCGTGCCGCATGTCGACCATGGAGAGCCGCGTCCACGCCGTCAGCGGCTGCAGCAGGTACTCCGCGAGGCTGCCGGTGACCTGGCGGGGGTACGGGGAGATCCAGTCCAGGTACCGGCGGCGCAACAGCGTGATGGCCGATGCCATCGCGTGCGGTTCGAAGGTGACGTCGGCATCGACGAAGACGAGGACGTCGCCGGTGGCGGCCTCCGCCAGCTGCGCGCAGGCGTGCGGCTTGCCCCGCCACCCGTCCGGCAGCGGCCGGCCGGGCAGGACCCGTACCCGGGGGTCGCCGCCGGCCGCGTCGAGCACGACCTGCTCGGTGCCGTCGGTCGAGTTGTCGTCGAGGACGAGGATCTCCAGGTCCGGGACGCCGCGCTGCGCGACGAGCGACCGGATGCCTGGGGCGATCCGATGGGCCTCGTTCCGTGCGGGCATCAGGACCGAGACCCGCTCGCCCACGGGCGGCGGGTCCGTCGGCGGGATCAGGGTTCTCCGGGCGTTCCGCCAGACCCGCTGGGCCTGGTAGATCGACCGGGCCGTCCCGCCCGCGACCACGAGCCGGGCTGCCAGCCTCACTGCCCCCACCGGAACTCCCCTCACCGTGCCGCCGAACGCCCCGAGAACCTGCAGGAAGTTATAGCTCCCCACTTTCGGACGTTGCCGCACACATCGGCCCGATTCCCCTGCCGGGATGGTTCGAAGATCACCAGCGCGGCGCAGCGATGCGCCACAATCGTCTCGTGGACTCCCGTTCGACCCTGCCCGCGCGAACCGCGCCGCCGCTGGTGGTGGCCTTGTTCCTCGCCGGCGCCGTGGTCTTCGGCGGGGCGGCGCTGATCGCCCTCGTCTCCGCGATCGGCCTTCCCGGCGTCGTCATGGTCGCCGGCGCCGCGGGGTCCTTCGCCTTCGTCGTCCTGGCGGTCTCCCGCCGGCGGCCGATCAGCTAGGCGATCGCGCGGCCCTTCCAGGTCACCGCGTCCCGCTTCCGGCGGCGGACCGAGTCGATGTACAGGCCCACGGAGAGCGCGGACGAGGCCGGGTGGAACAGGGCGTCCGGGATCAGGCGGTCGCCCGCCGAGCGGCCGGAGAGAATGCGGCCGGTGACGCCGATGCCGTAGCCGAGCAGCCCCAGCTTCGAACCCCGTAGCGCCGCGAGCAGCGGCAGCACGTCGGACGCGAGGACCTTCGCACAGGTGCTCACCAGCACCCGGTTGTTCGGGAAGAGCACCCAGAGCCAGCGGGTGTAGCCGTCGCGGAGTTCGGCGAAGTTCTCGTACATCCGGCAGGCGGCGACGCCGGATCCGTTCACCGCGACGCCCCGCGCGCCGTACCCCTTGAGGGTGCCGACGAGCCAGACGTCGTCGATCATCGCGTCCTTGATCGCCTCGTGGCCGCCCGCCCGCTTGTAGGCGGTCGCGTCGGTGACGATGAACTGCCCGTTGGCCAGCAGCGAGCCGGGCTCGTGCGAGTCCTCGGCGTACCGCATGTCGACGACGCTGAGCCGGACCCACGCGTTGACGGGCTGCATCAACCGCTCGCCCAAGCTGCCGACGATCTGCCGGGGGAACGGGGAGACCCACTCGAGGTGCTTCTCGCGCATCAGGGAAACCGCGGCCGCCATCGCGTGCGGGGAGAACTCGACGTCGGCGTCGACGAAGACCAGCACCGATCCGGTCGCCGCCTCGCCGAGCTGGGCACAGGCGTGCGGCTTGCCGCGCCAGCCCTCCGGCAGCGGCTTGCCCGCCAGGATCCGCACCCGCGGATCGCCACCGGACGCCTCGCGGATCACGTCCGCGGTCCCGTCGGTGGAGTTGTCATCGAGGACCAGGATCTCCAGGTCCTCGCACCCGGTCTGCGCGACCAGCGAGCGGATCGGCGGACCGATCCGGTGGGCCTCGTTGCGGGCGGGCATCAGAACCGACACCCGCTCGGTCACCGTCCGCGGATGTGCCGCAGGCACGTGTTCAAGTCGGGCATTGCGCGCAATCCGGTACGTGATGCGGGCGGCGCGCGCGACGCCCGCGGCGAGCACCGCGGTCGCGACCACCCGACCGGCCTTCATGGAACTCCCCCTCACGCCCGGAACCGCTTCCGCAGGCTACCGCCCGTCCTATTCTGATCTTCATGAGCAAAGCGGCCGGCGCTCCGGAGCAGACGCCCGAGTTGGCCGCGCAGATCGCCGCCATCCGGGACCGCTACGCCGACGACGTCGCGCACGGGCTCGACCGCTTCTTCGAGCCGCCGCGCACGACCTGCCCGTGGTGTGAGTCGTCCCGCCTGCAGACCCTGTTCTCGTGCCCCGACATGGTGCAGCACAAGCCGGGGCGATTCACCGTGATGTCCTGCCGCACCTGCGGGCACTGCTTCCAGAATCCGCGGCTGAGCCTCGAAGGCCTGGAGTACTACTACCGCGACTTCTACGACGGCATCGGTGCCGAGCAGGTCGAGAACGGCTTCGAGCTCGGTCGCGACGGCAACCTCGCCCGCGCCCGCCACCTGCAGGAGTTCTTCCCCGGAGAAGCCCCACGTCGCTGGGTGGACGTCGGCACGGGCTACGGGCACTTCTGCCGCGACGCCCGGGAGGTCTGGCCCCAGACCCGGTTCGAGGGCCTCGACATGGGCGTCAGCGTCGAGGACGGCAAGGCCCGCGGCTGGCTCGACGATGCACACCGGGGCTTCCTCCCCGATCTCGCGCCCGGCCTGGCTGGCCAGTTCGACGTCGTGAGCATGCATCACTATCTGGAGCACACCCGCGACCCGCGGATCGAGCTGGACAGTGCCGCGATGCTGCTGCGCGAGGGCGGCATCCTGATGGTCGAGGTTCCGAATCCGGACAGCATCTTCGGCCGGATGGTCGGCCGTTGGTGGTTCCCGTGGCTGCAGCCGCAGCACCTGAACTTCGTGACGCGAGCGAACCTGATGCAGGCGCTGGTGCATCGCGGCCTGCAGCCGGTGCTCGAGGTGCGCGGCGCCTCCCACATCCCGGTCGACCTGACCTTCCTCGGAGTTCTGCCGCTGCTGGCCTACGGCCCCTACCCGGGAATGCCGTGGTTCGCCGACCCCGACAGCGCGATCGCGCAGAAGCGCTTCGACCGGATGGTGGCCTGGGGCCCGAAGGTCCACCGGGCGATGCTGCCCCTGGAGAAGGTGCGCACCAAGCTCGCGCACGTCACCGACCGCGGTAACACCTACCGGGTGCTCGCCCGCAAGGCCTAGCCTTCGGCGATGGCCTCCCGCCCACGCATCGCTCCGCTGCCGAAGGATCCGCCGGCCCTGCCGGGCGTCGAGCACCGCTGGGTGACCACCCCGGCCGGAATCCGGATCCACCTCGCGCTCGCCGGGCCCGCGGACGGCGCGCCGCTGATGCTGGTGCACGGGTTCCCGCAGCACTGGTGGGAGTGGCACGCCCTGATCGGCCCCCTCGCCGCCGACGGCTTCCGCGTGATCGTCCCGGACCTCCGCGGCGCCGGCTGGAGCGATGCACCGCGCGGGCCGTACCGCAAGGCCGAGATGGGCGACGACCTTGCCGCCGTGCTCGACGCGCTCGGCGTCGGCCCGGTGAAGGTGGCCGCCCACGACTGGGGCGGGCCGGTCGCGTTCTGCCTGCTCCTCACCCATCCGCAGAAGGTCAGCGGCTTTCTCGGCTTCAACACCCTCGCTCCGGTGATTCGGCTCGACGCCGGGATGCTGAAGCACAGCTGGGCGTTCTGGTACCAGTTCCCGATGCTGACGCCCGGCATCGGCCCCAGGGTGCTCGGGCAGTCGGACGGCCGGTACCTGCGGATGCTGCAGAGGTGGGTCAGCCCGGGGTATGTCTGGCCCGAGGAGGACACCCAGCTCTACCTCGGCCAGCTGCAGGATCCGGCGAAGGCGTACGCGCAGTCGCAGTGGTACCGCACCTTCCAGGCCCGCGAGATGGCGGCCTGGCGGAACCGCTACACCGGCGAGCGGGTGTCTGTACCGGTCCGCTGGGTCACGGGGCTGGACGATCCGGTCGTCACCCCGACGTTGCACCGCTGGTACGGCGACATGCTGCTCGACGTCGAGTACGAGCAGGTGCCTGGTGTCGGACACTGGATCGTCGAGCAGGCACCCGAGCTCGCGCTCGACCGCCTGCGTTCCTTCATGAAGTTGTAGCCGGAGCCGGTCGGCTCAGCGACGCGCGGTAGACCCACCAGATCAGCAACGGCTGCAGCGGGAGCCGAGCCCACAGCAGCGGCTCGGGGATCGACTGCTCGCCGGAGTGGACCAGCATGTCGATGTTCGCCGGGAAGAGAACGACCAGCAGCACGATCAGGCCCGCACCGGCGAGGCGCCGGAAGCGCGGGACGAGCAGGCCGAGACCGCCGGCGATCTCGGCGGCTCCACTGACCAGGACGAGGGCCAGATGCCAGGGCAGGTAGTCCGGAGTGATGTTCTCGAAGCTCTGGGCGTTCACGAAGTGTGCGATGCCGGTGGTCAGGAAGAAGGCACCGAGCAGCCGCTGCGGCCAGGTCGAGCCCCGCAGGTCCGTCATTATCTGACGTAACGTCAGGTGGTCGGCTCCCAGCTGGCGGGGTCGGCCGGACCCTGCTCGCCCGCGGCCATGTTCTTGACCTCGTGTGGCCTGCCGTCCTCGAACGGCGGGAACCAGAGATACGGGATCTGTTTGCGGGAGCCGTACGTCAGTTGCTTCTTCAGCTTGTCGGCGGCGTGGTAGGTCTCGACCTTGATGCCGCGCGACCGCAAGGTCGCCGCGGTGGCGAGCGCCTCGGCGCGGCGGTCCTCCGAGGGGATGATCACCAGCACCTGGGCCGGGGTGAGCGGGCCGCCGGTGATGGTGCCGTCGGCCACCAGCTTCGCGAAGATGCGCGTCAGCCCGATCGACATCCCGATGCCCGGCAGGTGCCGGCGGATGAACGAGCCGGCCAGGTCGTCGTAGCGGCCCCCGGAGCAGATGCTGCCGAACCCGGGAGCGTCGTTCAGCGTGCCCTCGTAGACCGTGCCGGTGTAGTAGTCCAGGCCGCGCGCGATCGACAGGTCGGCCACCACGGTCCCGGCCGGCAGATCGGCGAGTTCGCCGAGGACGTACCCGAGCTCGCTCAGTCCCTCGTCGAGCAGCGTGCCGCCGGAACCCATCCCGGCGATGTCGTCAACGACCCCGGCGCCGCCGCGGACCTGGGCGAGGTCCAGGCACGCTTTGATCTGAGTATCCGTCAGACCGAGTTCGTCCGCCAGCAGCTTACCGACCGCGTCCGGGCCGATCTTGGCGAGCTTGTCGGCGATCCGGATCACTCCGATCGGGTCCGCGATACCGAGGCCTTCATAGAACCCCTGCAGCACCTTGCGATTGTTGATGCCGAGGGTGAAGCCCCCGCCGCCGGCCGGGAGCAGGTCGGTCAGCACCTCGGAGATGATCCGCGGCAGCTCGGCATCGAAGGACAGCGGGAGCGAATCCTGACCGATCACGTCGATGTCGCACTGGGTGAACTCGCGGAAGCGACCCTCCTGCGGCCGCTCCCCGCGCCAGACGCGCTGGATCTGGTAGCGCTTGAACGGGAAGACCAGGTCGTTGAAGTGCTGGGCGACGTAGCGGGCCAGCGGCACCGTCAGGTCGAAGTGCAGACCCAGGCGCGCCTCGTTGGCGGCGGCGGGGTCGGCCTGCAGCCGGCTCAGCGTGTAGACCTCCTGCGAGGTCTCGCCCTTGGACATCAGGACCTCGAGCGCCTCCACCGAGGGCGTCTCCACCGAGCAGAACCCGTACCGCTCGTAGGTGGCCCGGATCCGGTCGAGCCACTGCTGCTCGACCAGGCGGACCTGGGGCAGCCACTCGGGAAAGCCGCTGATCGCGACGGGCTTGACGATGCGGTCCTCGGCCATGGGGGGCAAGTCTTCCACCAGCGACGCAGGTCGCCGCGAAGGGTTACAGAGCGCGGTACATCACATGGAGGCCGACGAGTCCGAGCCGGGCGTGCTCGTACGCCTCCGGGACGGTGGCGAGGATCTCGAACCCGAGCGAGCACCACAGCGCAACGGCGCCGGTATTTGTCTCGACGACGGCGTTGAACTGCATCGCGCGGTAACCGTCCGCCCGGGCCTCGGCCAGTACGTGTTCTCCGAGCGCCCGGCCGATTCCGCGGCCGGCGAAGGCGGCGTCGACGATGAAGCTCGCATTCGCGACGTGCGCCGCCGGGCCCAGGAAGTTGGGCCGCAACTTCGCCGAGCCGACGATGCGTCCCGCCTCCTCGGCGACGAACACCCGCGCTTCCGGATCCATCCACAGCTCGCGTGCGTCGCCGGAGGAGGCGTCGCGGGGGACCGTGTAGCTCTCCCCCGCCGCGACGATCGGACCGAACACGGCCCAGATGCCGTCCCAGTCGCCCGGAACGGCCTCCCGGATCGAGGTCATTCCGGAACGCGCGCCGTGGTGAAGCGGGCCCGGGACCGGTGGATCAGGGAGCCGTCGACCTCTCGGTGCGGCTCCCACATCGCGTAGACGTCGGCGCGGGCGGCCGGCAGGTGCTCGGAAAGGACCTGGTCGATCATGATCCGCCCGCCGTGGGAACCCACCCACGCCCAATAGCCGTCGGGGTCGGGAAAGACGATGTCGTGCTGCAGTTCGGTGATCTCGATATCGGCGAACCCGGCGTCGGCGAGCATGTCCATGATCGTTTCCTGGGTGTCGAACGGCTTGTCGGGATTCGGCTCCCAGGGCGGCCCGATCCGGTGCTTGTAGAGAATGCCCATCGTCTCGTCGAATTTCGGGTCGGACGGGCCGAAGGAGCTCATCGCGTAGCGACCGCCGGGTCGCAGCAGGGCCGCGACCAGCGGCATCGTCCTGCGCGGCTCCGGGACGAAGAACATGACCATGCCGGCGGTGATCACGTCGAAGCTGCCGGCGGGGAAGTCAGGAGCCGACGCGTCGCCGAGCTCGACGCGCACCTGGCTCAGGCCCCGCCGGGCCACCTCGGCCGAGCAGAGCTCCACCATCCGCGACGACAGATCGGTGCCGATCACCGACCCGGTCGGGCCCACCGCTTCCGCGGCCGGGAACAGGCAGTGCCCGCGTCCGCAGCCCAGGTCGAGCACCTGCTCGCCCGCACGCGGGGCCACTCGGCGCACCAGTTCGGCCCCGAGCGGGGCGAAGAACTCCACCCCGACCTGTTCGTAGCTGTCCGCGGAATTGTCGAACGCGGCGGCAATGACCGCCTTGGTCTCGGCGTGCGCGGCCGCCGCCTGCTCCGCTGACTCCCCCGCCGACTGCACTGCGTCACCATCCGCGTCCTGCGCCACCGCACCCCTCCCGGGCCGCCCCACCTGATCGGCGCCGAGGCTACCCCTCGTCGCGGTGCGGAGCTGGGTGCTTGCTGAGAGTCCGAATTCGCGATCAAGATCATCTATTTGTTACTTCTTGTCATGATCGAATTACTTTCGGCCATGATCTTGAACCGCTTTTGTCCGTTTTGACCCCGATGATGTCTGGCGGTAACCGTTTATGTATTCACAGTCGTCGGAGACTCGGCAGTCTTAGACACGCAGTAACCGAGCGGTCGCAGAGACGGCCTCACGAGGGCGCTTCGGATCGAATTCGGTCGCAACATCAGGAGATACCGCTACAGAACACGCACCAGGAGTGACGCAGCGTCGCTGCGGACGGTAATCGGCCGCAACGACGACGCCGACCTCCATCCACCCTCACAACAAGGAGAATCCAATGCTGTCTGGTCTTCTCGGCGCCGTCACCGGTCTCGTCAACAGCCTGCGCCTGCGCCTGCGTCTCGGCCAGGGCTGACGAACTCGCACGGCCGGCCGCGCACCTAGCGGCCTTCAAGTGAGGGATCCCGTGCGGGCGTTTGGAGGTCGCCCGCACGGGATCCTCCGCATTATCCACCCATTTCCCCCGCCGAGCAGGTAATCGCCTGCTCTGCGCTTCGTTCTGCCGGTGGGCAGATCCGGACGAGGTGACGCGTTGGCCGAGGCGGCTCACGTTCTCCGCACCGGGGCCCGCGCCGTCCGGGTACCGGTCGCTGTCGTCGCCCTGGCCTCGATGGCCGGCGCCATCGGCGCGCTGGCGCTGCCGCACGCGCTGGGTCGCGCCCTCGACGACGCCCTCGGCGCCGGACTGGGCAACAGCCCGCTCGGGTTGACCTGGACCCAGCTGGCCGTCGGCATCCTGCTCGGCTTGGCGATCGCCGAGTCCGTGCTGGCCCTCGGCGAGGGCTTCGCGACCGCGGGCGCCACCGCCAGGATCCGGCACCTGATGCTCGGTCACGCCACGCACGCCGGACCGCGGCTCACGCGCGCCGTCCCGGCCGGCGACCTGGTCAGCCGCACCAGCGGCAACGCCGGCCAGGCGGGCGCCGTCGCCTCCCAGCTGATCGGCGCCCTCGCCGCCGGCCTGCTGGCGGTCGGCGCGATGGTGATGCTCTTCCGGATCGACGTCTGGTGCGGCACCGCGTTCCTGCTCGGGCTGGTCGCACTGGCCGTGCTGCTCGGCGCGCTGGTCCGCACGGTCACGGACGTCACCGAGCAGTACTCGGCGGCGCAGGGCGATGTCGCCGGCCGCTTGACCGAAGCCCTCGCCGGCGCGCGGACGATCGCGGCGGCGGGCACGGTGGCGGCCGAGCGCGACCGGGTCCTGGAACCGGTCGAGGGAATGCGCCGCCACGGGGCCGGCTACTGGGCGGCGCAGGCCTCGGCCGTCGGGCAGAGCGCCGCCCTGCTGCCCGTCCTCGAGGTCGTGGTGATCGCGGTGGCCGGCTGGCAACTGTCCGCCGGCCGCATCAGCGTGGGCGAGATGGTGGCCGCAGGCGCTTACGTCGGGCTGGGCATCCGCGTGGTCAACGCGGTGGCGCACCTGCTCGCCGTCGGCCAGGCGCGCGGCGCCGCGCGGCGCTGCGCGGCCGTGCTCGAGGTTCCGGCCACTGCCTACGGCCCGGTCGACGCGGTCCCCGGCCCCGGCGCGCTCACCCTGGTCGACGTCTACGTGGGCACGGGCGAGGAAGCGGCCCTGAAGGGAATCACCCTCCACATCCCGGCCGGGATGTGCGTCGCGGTCGTCGGGCGATCGGGCTCGGGCAAGTCGACACTCGCCGGACTGTTCGGGCGACTGGTGGAGCCCGACAACGGCGTCGTGTGCATCGACGGTCAGCTGGTGCGGGACCTGAACCCGGCCGCGCTGCACACCGCCGTCACCTATGCCTTCCCGCGGCCGGCGCTGCTGGGCGACACCGTCGGCGGCACCATCGCGTTCGGGCACCACCGGCCCGGGGCCGACGTGGTCATCGCCGCGGCACAGACCGCGTGTGCCGACACCTTCATCCGTCGTCTCCCGCTCGGGTACGCCACCCCGCTGCCGCAGGCCCCGATGTCCGGCGGCGAGGCGCAGCGACTCGGTCTTGCTCGCGCGTTCGCGCATCCTGGGCGCGTCCTCGTGCTCGATGACGCCACCTCGAGCCTCGACACTCTGACGGAGCTTCAGGTGACGGCTGCCCTGCACCGGGGCGGGCGCGGCCGGACCCGCGTGATCGTCGCGCACCGGGCATCCACCGCCGCACGTGCGGACTGCGTGCTCTGGCTGGAGCGCGGCCAAGTCCGGGGTTACGCCGCGCACCACGAGCTGTGGGGCAACGCGGACTACCGCGCGATCTTCGGTACCGGAGAGCAGGATCCGTTCGCGCTCGACAGCCTCTGCACGGATCCGGTCGCCGTCGCCCCGGAGCGGACGCCGTGAGCAGCACCGCTCGCTCGGCGGTCGGGCATGCGCTCGGCGGGGCCTGCCGGGCGCACCCGGGGGCGGCCGCTCGGACGGTGCTGTGGACCGCGGTGTCCTCAGTTCCGGCGTTCCTCCACGGTCACGCGGTCGCGAACGCGCTCGACGACGGGTTCCTCGCCGGCGACCGCCGCACCGGATTGAGCTGGCTCGGCGTCCTCGCGGTCACGGCCCTGCTGGCGGCCGTCGGCGCGGCGCGGGCGGTGCGCGCCGTGGCGGGCCTCGTCGAGCCCTTCCGCGACCGGCTCGTGGAGTTCGTGGTCGAGGAGAGCCTGCAGTCGGCGACCGCTCCCGACGGCCGCCCGGACTCCGGCGCGGTCGCCCGGCTCTCGATGCAGATCGAGGAGGTGCGCGGTGCTTTCGGCGCAGGAATTCTCGGGGTGCTCAGCTTTGTCGTCACGGTGGCGGCATCGTTGGCCGGCCAGACGACGCTCTCCGCGGACGTGCTGATCCTCGTCGCCCCGCCGATCGTGATCTCGCTGCTCGTGTTCGCGCTCTCGCTGCCCATGATCGTCCGGCGGGAGCGCGCCGTGGTCCTCGGCGGCGAAGGCCTCGCGGGCTCGCTGCAGCAGACCTTCGACGGCCTGCGCGACGTCCAGAGCTCGGGCGCCGGCGACGCCGTGCGGGCCGAGGTCGGCGACCGGGTGGACGAGAACGCCCGCCTCGCGCGAACGCTGGCGATGGTGACCGCCTGGCGGTTGATCGTGGTCGGGCTCGGCGCCCGCGTGCCGATCGTGCTGATCATTCTCGGAATCCCCTGGCTGCTCGACCGCGGGACGAGCCCGGGCGCGATCGCGGGCTCCATCACCTACGCCCTCGCCGCCATCGCGCCCGCGATGACCGCGCTCACCGCCTGCGTCAGCGACTCGGTCATCCCGCTGTGGGTGACCCTCGGCCGCATTCTCGGTTCGGCCCAGCCGCGGCCCGGGCAGCCCGCTCCCGTCCCCGGGGCAGCCATCTGGCGGCCGCATCCCGCGCTGGTCGAGGTCCGCACCCGCAAGCTCGGGTTCGCCTACGGCCCTCACGCCGAGCCGGTGATCCGCGATCTTTCGCTGACGGTCATCCCGGGTGAGCACCTCGCGGTGGTCGGCCCGAGCGGGATCGGCAAGTCGACGCTGGTGAACCTGATCTGCGGCATGTTGCGCCCGACGACCGGCACGGTCGCGGTCGCCGGCACCGACCTGGCCGCGCTGGACCCGCGGACCCGGGCGGGCGTCCGGGTGCTGATCCCGCAGGAGGCCTTCGTCTTCACCGGGACGCTCGAGCAGAACCTGCGCTACCTGCGTCCGGACGCGACCCCGGAGATGATCGAGTGGGCGTGCTACGCCGTCGGCCTGACCGCACTTCGTGACCGCCTCGGCGGCCTGCAGGCGGCGGTCGACCCGGCGACGTTGTCCGGCGGCGAGCGGCAGCTGATCGCCCTGACCCGCGCTTATCTGTCGGCCGCGCCGCTGGCCGTGCTCGACGAGGCGACCTGCCACCTCGACCCCTCGGCCGAGATGATGGCCGAGCAGGCGTTCGCGGCGCGCGGTGGGACGCTGATCGTCGTGGCGCACCGGATCAGCTCCGCGCTGCGCGCCGACCGGATCCTGGTGATGGACGGGGCGACGGCGCAGCTCGGCACGCACGACGACCTGCTCGCGGGCTCAGCCCTCTACCGTGACCTCGTCGGCCACTGGCAGGGCGTTCCGGCCTAGACGGTATGAAGCAGCCGGTTCTCTGAGCCGGTTGCGGGCCGGGGCCTCGCCGACGAAATTCGTGGGTTGCCGGGCAGGGGCCGCCTGCTCGGCCTATCCAACATTCGTGGGAGGCCCCGGTGTTCACTGAGCGTACGAGTGTAGGGCTCGACGTGCACGCCCGATCAACCGTCGCCGCGGCGATCGACAGCGTGACCGGCGAGCTCACCCGAGCCCGCTTGACCCCTTCGCATGAGGACATCCGATCGTGGGTCAGAGCCCTGCCAGGTCCGGTCGCCGTGGCCTATGAGGCGGGACCGACCGGGTTCGGGCTGTCCCGGTCGCTGACCGCAGCCGGGATCCGCTGTGAGGTCCTGGCGCCGTCGAAGTTGCAGCGCCCGAGCGGTGATCGGGTCAAGACCGATGCCCGGGACGCGCTGCACTTGGCTCGCCTGCTGCGCCTGGATGAATTCACCGCGGTGTCGGTCCCGACGGTGGAGCAGGAGAACGCCCGCGACCTGGTGCGAGCTCGTGAGGACGCCCGGGGTGACTTGATGTGCGCCCGGCACCGGCTCTCGAAGTTCCTGCTGCGGCAGGGTCTGGTCTACTCCGGTGGCCGCGCCTGGACCGAGGCGCACGATCGTTGGCTGCGCCAGCAACGATTCGAGTCTGCGGCTCTGCGGATGACCTTCGAATCCGACTACGACGCCGAGATGTCGATTCGAGCCCGCCGTGACCGGCTCGGCGCGGCGATCTCGGAGATGGCCGCCAACAGCGAGTTCACGCCCGTCGTGCGCCGGCTGGGCTGCCTGCGCGGGATCAGCGACCTGACCGCATTGGCGCTGGCCGTCGAGATCGGCGACTGGCACCGCTTCACCGGCAACACCATCGGCGCGTTCGTCGGCCTGGTCCCGTCCGAGTACTCCTCCGGGGCCTCCCGGGTCCAGGGCTCGGTCACCAAGACCGGCAACAGCAACGTCCGTCGACTGCTCGTGGAATCCGCCTGGCACCACATGCCGCGCTACTCCCACACCAAGACCATGCTCGACCGGTGGGAACTCGCCCCACCAGCTGCCCGAGCCCGCGGCGATGCCGGCAACCGTCGCCTGCACGCGCGCTGGCAGAACTTCCGGGCCCGACACAAACGACACGTCATCGCCAACGTCGCGATCGCCCGCGAACTGGCTGGCTGGTGCTGGTCGTTGGCCGTGCTCGAAGGAGTAAACCCACCCCAGCCGTTTCGTCGACGCAGCAGGCGCAAGCAGCGCGAGGAGTGACCCGCGACGGCTCTATGGGCAGTGCGACCAACCGGCCGCGCGACGCCCGACCTTAGACACGCGGACCGCTCCAGCCGAACACCGTCCTGCGGTAATCAACCCGCGCATATCAGTCTGACCGCGCGTCGCCAACGACACGCTCAGCACCGAAAACGCCGACGAAACAGAGGCGCCCGCCCCAGACCCTGGGACGGGCGCCTCACCCTGCCCATTGACAAGGTTGCCTACATATCAGAGCCAACCCGAGTCGCGGACGATGCGGATCGCGTCGATCCGGTTGCGGGCGCCGAGCTTGCCGATGATCTTCGACAGGTAGTTCCGCACGGTGCCGTCGGACAGGCACAGGCGGGACGCGATCTCCCGGACGGATTCGCCCTGGGCTGCGCGCCGCAGTACCTCCAGCTCGCGCTGGGTGAGGGTGTGCGTGTCGGTCTCCAGCGCCGCGATCGCGAGCTTGGGGTCGACCACGCGCTCGCCGACGGCGACCCGGCGGATGCTCTCCGCCAGCCACGAGGCCGGCGCGTCCTTGTCCACCAGACCCTGGGCGTGCGCCTCGAGGGCGCGGCGCAGCGTCCCGGGCGTGACACTGCTCGTCAGCACGAGGACCTTGCACCGCGGAGCGGCATCGTGCAGGCGGCGGGACAGGGCAAAGCCGTCCCGGCCGACCATGTCGACGTCGATGATCGCGACGTCGGCGCGGGTGCGGGTGACGGCGGCGACGGCGTCGCCGTCGGAGCGCACCGCGGCCACGACCTGGATGTCGCGTTCGTAGGACAGCAGCGCAACCAGCGCGCCACCGTAGAGCGCGAGGCTCTCGGCCAGCACGACGCGGATCACGCCGGCGCGCCGCATTTCCTCCGCCCGTGCGGCGTTGGCCTCGGCGGCCGACATCGACGCCGGCATCCCCTGCGGGATCACGGCGTAGCCGGTCGCGACCTGCGCGCGGGGTGACGCGGGTGCCTGCATCGGCGCGCGCGCCTGTGCCGCGTCGGTCGCCCCCAGCGAGGAGACCTGCCGATAGCTCATTCCATCCACGCTCTGAGTCCCCCCGTGGCCCACGGAAACAGCGAGCAAACACGTCCGGCTCGGACGTCATGATCACGGTACTGAGGCTGGTGTTACAGCAGTTCTGCTTTGCAATTTCGGGTTGCTTCTTTGCGGGGGTGTCACCCGGATGGGCGAATGGCTCGCCAACCCGGGTGATCGGATATCCCTGACGTAGCAGGGCAAACCCACCCGAAACGTCACCGCCCCCCGCGGCCTGACGCAGCGTCAGACCTTAGCGGCCGACGCGAGAGTCAAGAGGAGGGTGCGTCCGTCCGGGTGGCGGCCATCGGGGGAGCCACAGGCAGCCTGACCGTGAAGACCGTATTGCCCGGAATGCTCGACACCGCCACAGTGCCGGAGTGGGCGGCAACGACGGCTGCGACGATGGCCAGACCCAGCCCGGTACTGCCGGCGGCACGCGAACGCGAGGAATCACCGCGAGCGAAACGCTCGAAGACCTCGGGCAGCAGGTCCGGCGCGATGCCCGGCCCATTGTCGGTGACCGTGATGACCGCGCTCTCGTACGGCGCGACGCCCTCCGGCCGCAGTCCGACGGTGACCACGGTCTGCGGCGGCGTGTGGGTGCGCGCGTTGGCGAGCAGGTTCGTCACCACCTGCGTCAGCCGCGCGTTCTCCCCGATCACCGTGACCGGCTCCTCGGGCACGTCGAGGCGCCAGACGTGCGTCGGCCCGGCCGCATGTGCGTCCCCCACCGCGCCGATCAGTACCTGGGTGAGGTCGACGGGCCCGCGGATGAGCTGACGCCCGGAGTCCAGGCTGGCCAACAGCAGCAGGTCCTCGACCAACCCGGTCATGCGGACCGCCTGGGACTCCACACGGCTCATCGCGTGGGCGACGTCGTCGGGCACGGGCTCCTGGCTGCGGCGGCTGAGTTCGGCATAGCCCCGGATGGCGGCGAGCGGCGTGCGCAGTTCGTGGCTCGCGTCCGCGACGAAGCGGCGCACGCGCGTCTCGGAGGCCTGACGGGCATTCAGCGCGGCGCCGACGTGGCCGAGCATGTTGTTGATCGCGGCTCCGACCTGACCGACCTCGGTCCGCGGATCGGTGTCCTCCTCCGGCACCCGGACGGCCAGCGCCACCTCGCCGCGGTCGAGCGGCATCGTCGCCACCTGGGTGGCGGTGGCCGCGACCCGGCGCAACGGTCGCAGCGTCAGCCGCACGATCGCGGCCCCCGCCCCGGCCGCGGAAGCCAGGCCGGCGACGGTCACCGCGGTGATGATCGCCGCGAGCCGGAAGACGGTGTCACTGATGTCGTTCATCGGGAGCCCGGTGACCGCGACCGTGCCGTCGGGCGCCGGCTCCGCACGCAGGCGGTAGTGGCCGAGATCGCCACCCAGGTCACGGGTGTGCGGGTGCTTGTCCGCCGGCACGGTGAGCAGAACCGCAGGGTCGCCGGCCACCTGGCCGGTCTCTCCTCCGGTGGTGAGCACCCGCGGCTGGGTGACGAGCTGACCGTCCCGGATCCGGGCGATCACCGTGCCCTCGATCTGACCCAGCCCGAACAGGCCGAACTGCGCATTGAGCGGCGACTCGATGGACTTCTTCGTGCGGTCGGTCGCGGAGTTGAGCTTCTCGTCCAACTGGTCGATCAGGTAGCTGCGCAGGGCAACCACGCTGACCACACCGATCACCAGACTGACCACCGACAGCAGGGCGAGCACGACGGCGAGCAGCCGGGTCCGCAGACTCCAGCTACGCGGTCCCCAGGCCGCCCACACGCCGTGCAGGCGGCTCCGGGCCGGGGGCTCGACCGGCGGCGGCGCTGGTGGCGCCTCCACGGTCGGGGCGACGGTCATGACGGCGTCACTGATCCGTCACTGATCCGCGGGCTTGATGACGTACCCGGCACCGCGCAGGGTGTGGATCATCGGGGTGCGACCGACGTCGATCTTCTTGCGCAGATAGGAGATGTAGAGCTCGACGACGTTCGCCTGCCCGCCGAAGTCGTAGTTCCACACCCGGTCCAGGATCTGCGCCTTCGACAGCACCCGGCGCGGATTGCGCATCAGATAACGCAGCAGCTCGTACTCCGTCGCCGTCAGCGCGATCTCCTCGCCGCCCCGGCGCACCTCGTGGCTGTCCTCGTCCAGGGTGAGGTCACCGACCACGAGCAGCGCTTCGTTCCGGGAGTCGGCCGCGCGCGTCCGGCGAATCAGTCCACGCAGCCGCGCGACCACCTCCTCCAGCGAGAACGGCTTGGTCACGTAGTCGTCGCCGCCCGCGGTGAGCCCGGCGATCCGGTCCTCGACCGCGTCGCGCGCGGTGAGGAAGAGGACCGGGATGTCCGGGGTGTCGGCACGCAATCGGCGCAGCAGTTCCAGTCCGTCGACATCGGGCAGCATCACGTCGAGCACGACGGCGTCGGGCCGGAACTCGCGAGCGGCCTTCAGGGCCGCGGCCCCGTCGCCGGCGGTCCGGATCTCCCAGCCCTCGTACCGCAATGCCATCGACAGCAGATCCGTCAGGCTGGGCTCGTCGTCGACGACGAGCACCCGGACCGGCGACCCGTCGGCCCGCTTCAGGTGGGTACGCGGGTCGGTGCTGCTGTCTGGACCTGAGATGGGCATGATCCACATTCTCCCGGCGGCTCTGTTCCGACTCTGTGCACTTTCTGTGCCGATCCTGTGCATTTTCTCTGCCCGCTCGCCGCCGCTCGCACTCATCTGCCGGCCCAAGTGCCGCGCAAGCCCGCTCCAAGGTTGATCGCGACTCTGGGATCAGCACCACACGTACCGTCCCGCTCTTTCCACCGACCGAATCTGGAGCCCACCCATGGACCTGACGAACGCTCCCGCGCCGCCGCCCGCCCCCCGCCCCTGGAGCCGGCGTCGCCGGCTCACCCTGGCCTTCACCGCCGTGGCCCTCGTCGCCGGCGGTGGCGCCGCGATCGCCGCCGGCCAGCCGGACACCGCCCCCGCCGATGCCGCGACCACCACGGCCAAGCCGGTACCCGGCAAGGCCGCGTTCGGCCTCGGCGGCGTCCTGCACAGCGAGTCCGTCGTCTCCGACGGGAACGGCGGGTACGTCACGCACCTCACGCAGGTGGGCACGATCGAATCCCTCGACTCGGACCGGCTGACCGTCGCCAGCGCGGACGGCTACCAGCGGTCCTGGAACCGGACCTCGGACACCGAGACCGGCGGCGCCGGCTGGAGTGTCAGCAAGAACGACGACGGGGGGTTCACGGTGAAGAAGGACACCGGGGAGTTCGCCGTCGGCGACACGGTGCTGGTCGCCGGGACGCTGGCCGACGACGTCGCGACGGCTCGGCGGATCGTCTCCCGGCCGGACACCGGGGAGATCCCCGGCAGCGTCCTGAAGCGCTTCGAGGGCGAGTTCGGCGGCAAGGCCGGCGGCAAGTTCGGCGGCAAGGCCGGCGCCCCGATGCGCAAGGACCAGGTCCGGGAGCGCTTCGAGTTCCCCGCGGACGGGACGGGCGGCCTCACCGCCGTCCCGGAGGAGAAGGCTGACGCGGCACCCGCGGCCGAGCCGAGCTCCATCACCAGCTCGGGATTCGCCTCACTCACCTGATGTGTCCGATTGGTCCGCCGGCAGTGCTTACCATCGGCGGATGCGAACCTCTCTCGGGCTGCGCCCGGTCCTCGTCCTCGGAATCGCGCTGGGGATGGGGACCGGGCTCGTCCCGCCCGCGGCGGCGGCGGGCGGCGCGGCCGCCCGAGCGACGGACAGCGTCGTGATCTCGATCTCCGGCGAGGCCGGTGACCCCGTCACCGGTGGTACCACCCGCGCGTGGCACAGCGGGACCGACCGCGTGAGCGTGAGCCGCGCCGAGGACGGCCTGACGCTGAGCGCCACCAGCCCCGACGGGACGCGCTCCGAACTCCGCCTGGAAGCCAAACGGGGCGACCGTTTCACCAACGGCATCTACGTCGACGCGACTCCGGTCCCCACCGCCGGACGCCCCACGCTCGACGTCACCGTCGGCGACCGGTCGTGCACCGGGGAACGGACCAGTTCGTTCCGGGTGCTGGACGCGTCGCCCAACCTGGAGCGGGTCTGGGTGCTGTTCGAGCAGCGGTGCGCCGGTTCAGACGGGTCCTCATTCGGCGAGGTGCGGATCAATCCGGACGAGGACGCCGCACTGGTCGTCGCGCCCGCACGGGTCGAGTTCCCCACGCAGGCGGTGGGCACGGGCAGCGTGACGGCGGCGGTGACGCTGATCAACGTCGGTTCGCAGCCGATCACCTTCGGAGCCGCCGCGGTGGTCGGACGTCCCACCAAGACCGTCACGTCCCCCGTCGGCGACGACAAGGTCGGGGTCGCCGGGACCCTCAGCTTCGCGGTCAGCGACAACACCTGCACGACGCTGCAACCCGGCCAGCGCTGCGTGTTGCTGGTGACCTACCGACCGCTGTTCCCCGGGCCGGTCGAGGCGAGCCTGCAACTCCCGGATTCGACACCGGCGGGCCGGCACCTGGTCTCACTCGCCGGCGTCGCCGCCTGACCGGCTGAAGTCGGCGTCGGCCAGGGCCTGCTTGCGGGCCCGCCGGCCGAGCCGGTCGACGTAGACCGTGCCCTCGAGGTGGTCGCACTCGTGCTGCAGGCACCGGGCGACCAGGCCGGTGCCGTGCAGCGTCACCGGCTCCCAGCTCGAGGTCGAACCCGTGCACGTGGGCCTCGCTGACCCGGGCGAGCATGGCCACCGGACCAGGGACCGACAAGCACCCCTCGGTCCGTTCGACCAGCTCCCGCGGCCCGTCCGGCAGATGCAGGACGGGGTTGATCACGGTCCCTACCACGCTGTGTCCGGTGGGACGGCCCTCCTCGTCCTCCTCCGGGCAGTCGATCACGAACACCCGGAGGCCGACGCCGATCTGATTGGCAGCCAGCCCGACCCCCTGGGCGGCATACATGCTCGCGAACATGTCGGCGACCAGCTGGTCGAGGCCAGGGGTCTCCGGCGTCACCTCCGCACACGGACGGTGCAGGACGTCCTCGCCGTAGTAGGTGATCGGCCGCACCTGGCCGACCGCCTCGCTCTTTGCCGCACCGCTCGACGCACCGCCCGAAGTCATGCCCGCGATGTTATTCGGCGGCGCTTGGCAAGATGGGGGCATGCCAGGGATCTCACGACTCGGGTCCGGTGTGGTCGGGATGGCCGGCCGCACCGCTGTCCCGCCGCCGCCCGTCGATCGGGTACTGCGTCTCGGCGGGGTCCGCCTGCCGATGCTCTCGCCGGGCCGGCTCTACGTCTGCGGGATCACGCCGTACGACGTCACCCACCTCGGCCACGCCGCCACGTTCGTCTGGGCGGACGTGTGCGCGACCGTCATGGCGCTGACCGGGGTCGACGTCGAGGTGTGCCGCAACGTCACCGACGTCGACGACGTGCTGACCGCCGCGGCCGCGACCCGAGGGCGCAACTACGACGAGTTCGCGCTCTCCCAGCAGTTCCTCTTCGACCAGGACATGGCCGCCCTGCGGGTCTCCAAGCCCACCTACGATCCCCGGGCCCGCCACCACGTCGCCCACGTGATCGCGCTCGCCGCGGCGCTGCTGCAGAACAAGAAGGCCTACCACCGCGAAGGCTTCGTCTACTTCCGCGGTGCCTCCGTGCCCGAGGAGTTCGGCATCGACCGCGACGAGGCAGTACGCCTGTTCCGCGAGTTCGGGAACGACCCCGACGCGCCACTCAAGGACGACCCGTTCGACGTCGCGGTCTGGCGGCCCTCGAGCGAGAACCACCCGGCGTGGCCCAGCCCGTGGGGTTGGGGCCGGCCGGGCTGGCACGCGGAGTGCGCGGCGATGGCGCATGCGCACCTCGGCCCCGGCTTCGACGTCCTCGCCGGCGGAGCTGACCTGGTCTTTCCGCACCACGCGTACCAGATCGCGATCGGCGAGGCCGCCTCCCGGATCGGGCACCTGGCCCGCGGCCGTCTCGCGGTCGGCACCGTCGGGGTTCACGGCGCCAAGATGGCGAAGTCGACCGGCAACCTCGTCCTGGTCGCGGACCTGCTCACCCAGTTCCGTGCGGCCGGCATCCGGCTGTACCTGCTGGATCGGCCGTGGGCGAACCCGTGGGAGTTCTCCCGAGACGACCTGGCCGCCGCCGACGCCCGCCTGGACCGGCTCTACGCCGCGGCGGGCAAGCCCAACGGCAGCGGCACTGCCGGCGAGGCCGTGATCACCGCACTGCTCGACGACCTCGACGTCCCGACCGCATTGAATCTGGCCGAGGAGGCGGGCGGTGACGCGGCCCGACTGGTGCTGCGGACCCTACGACTGGACGGCGTCGACCTCTGAGCAGGATTCGTCCGGATCCGCCCTTATAAATCTTCAGTCGCGTGAGCTAGCGTCAGCGGGTCATCCTCGCTGCCCCTGCTGCGCGTCCGTGGTCATCCCCCCGCGGTAGCGCGGTGATGCGAGTCCCGGCGCGGCATCGGAGGTTCGCTCCGCCATGCACTTGTCCCTGTTCGACACCGTGCTCATCGCGGGTTTCGTCAACGCGGGCCTCTACGGATTCCTGCCGATCTCGATCATCCTGAGCTATCGGATCTCCCGGACGATCGCGTTCGTCCACGGCGGCATCGCGGCCGCCGCCGCCCTGGCCTACTGGCTGCTGTGCTTCGTCTCGCCCGAGTTCCTGCCGGGCGAGGACGTCGTCCCCAACTTTCTGATCCAGTTCGGCTCCGACGCCCAGGGCGCCCATCGGTACGGCAGCCGACCCGAGTTCGACCCGTTCGTGGCGCTGGTGCTCGTGATCGTGATGGGGGCGGCGATCGGCGCCTTCTACGGCGCGGTCGTGATGTCCCGGCGGATCGCGACCCAGAACATTCTCACCCTCACGATCATCTCCCTCGGCGGGATGATGGCGCTGATCGGGATCTTCCAGTACCTCAACGTGCAGCCCGACTCGCTGCCGGAAACGCCGTTCGGGGCGCACACCTACGTCTTCGCCGACGTCCCGCTGACGCGCCACCGCCTGGTGACGCTCGGCATCGTGGCGGTCCTCTCGGTGATCCTGGGCATCCTGCTGACCCGCACGCACACCGGCTTGGTGATCCGCGCGCTCGCGGACGACCAGGAGGCCGGCGTGTGGTGCGGGATCAAGCTGCGTTCGGTCGGCACGCTCGTGTACGCCGGTTCCGGGGCCCTGGCCGCGTTGGCCGGGGTGCTGATCGCCGTCACCGCCGGTCCCAACCCGGCGGAGATGCTCCTGCTGTTCCTCAACGGCCTGGCCATCGCCGCCGTCGGCGGCATGCGGTCGATCCCGCTGGCCTTCGTCGGCGCCCTGGTGTTCTCCTTCCTCGAGACCGCGCTGATCGTGGGCTTCTTCGGCGAGGTCGACCGCGCCCTGCAGGCGGTGGTGCTCTACGGCGCGCTGCTGGCGATCATCGTCGGCGTCGCCCGGTTTCGGAAAGAGAACGTCTTCCTCCTGGAAAGGCAGTCGTTGTGAGCCGGCCGGTGCTGACGGTCCGTCAGCTTGTTGCCGGGTACTCCGGGCAGGCGGTGCTGCACCGCGTCGACATGGAGATCGTCGGCGGCGAGGTGGTGACCCTGCTCGGCGCCAATGGAGCGGGAAAGTCCACGCTGCTCAAGACCGTGATGGGGACTGTCCCGGTGATCGCCGGCGAGATCCGTCTCGGCGATTCGGACATCACCCGCTGGGCCTCGCACAAGCGGGTCGGGGCGGGCATCGGATTCTCGCCCGAGGGCCGACGGGTCTTCGCGAACCTCACCATCGAGGAGAACCTGCTGATCGGCGCCACCTCGATGCGCAAGACGCAGCGGCGCGACCAGATCGCCTACACCGGCGAGCTGTTCCCGATCCTCGCCGAGCGGATGGGGCAACGCGCCGGCACGCTGTCCGGCGGCGAGCAGCAGATGCTGGCGGTGGCGCGGGCCATGATGACGAAGCCGCAGCTGCTGCTCGTCGAGGAACCGTCGCAGGGCCTGGCCCCGATGGTCGTCGACCGGATCTACGAGACCTTGCGCGGCATCGCGGCCGATCGCGGGGTCGCCGTCCTGATTGCCGAGCAGTTCCAGCAGGTCCGGGAGGAGTTCAGCGACCGGATCCTGGTGATCGACAAGGGCCAAATCATCCCCGATGAGGAGTTGGCCAGTACCGGCGCCGCCGACGGGGAGGTGCCGGCATGAACACCCCGCACCTGAACCGCCCCGACGTGCGCCGGACGACGTCCCGGCCGCTGCTCACCGCGATGTCGTCGCCGGGATCGGTGATCGCGGCCGCACTGGTCGTGCTCTACGCCCTCACCGCCCCCGACTACAAGGTCTTCACCGTTGCCGGCGCGGTCCCGATCGCCATGATCGGGCTGGGCCTGCTGGTGCTGATCGGCTGGGCCCGGGAGATCTCGCTGGCGACAGCCGGCATCTACGGCTCGGCGATCTACCTGATGGGCTTCCTGACCCGGAATCCCGACAACGGACCCGGCGCGAACGGCGTCGGCGGGGTCGACGGCGGTGGGCTGCCGTGGGTGGTCGCCGCGGTGGTCGTGATCGGTGGGTGCGCACTCGCGCTCGCGCTGATCGCGTTGTCCTCGGCCCGCCTGCCCGGCATCTATCTCGTGGTTCTGACCCTCGGTCTGCAGATCCTCATCGAGCGCACCATCTACACCTACGGCAATCTCGCCGGCGGGCTGTCCGGCGGCGACATCCGCGGCAACATCCTGACGATCGAGCGGCCGGGGTTCTTCGGGATCGACATCCAGGGCGACACCGCGTTCTACTTCTTCGCGTGGGGCTGGCTGGCGCTGGCGCTGGTCCTGGTGGTGCGGCTGCGGCGTTCCCCGATGGGTCTGGCGTTCCACCTCGTCGGCGCGGACCGGCAGGCTGCCGCCGCGGTCGGGATCAACCCGTTGAAGTTCCGGATCCTGGCGTTCGCCATCTCCGGCGCCCTCGCCGGCGCGGGCGGGATCGTCGCGGCCTGGCATCTGGAATCGCCGCCGCCGTTCCCCAACCTGTTGTCCCCGTACTCGCTGGTGCTGCTGGCGATCCCGGTGCTCGCCGGGCTGGACTCGATCGCGTTCGTGGTGCTGGTCGCGGTCTCGTTCCAGCTGACGCCGGTGCAACTGGAAGCACTGCGGATCAGCCCGTTCATCCTCGCGGCGATCGGCCTGCTCGGCGGGGCCGCGTTCGGGTCGCGGGGCATGGGCGGCCGGGCCGCGGATGCGTACCGCTACCTGCTGCACGGCGGGCGCCGCACACGCACCGCCCGCGTGCGCCTGGACACCGCGGTGCTTCGTGGCTCGGAGGGCCTGGGCGCCGAGGGCGACGCGGCGCCCATCGGGATGCTGTCCGCCGCGGACCGGGCCGCCGCCCTCGCAGTGCTGGAGCACTGGCTCCCCCCGCGGCCGGAGATCGAGAACGCCGCGGAGGCCCGCGACATCGTGGTCACCTTCGGAGCCGTCCATGCCCTCGACGGGGCCTCGATCCGCGTCCCGAACGAGTCGATGGTCGGTCTGCTCGGCCCGAACGGCGCCGGCAAGAGCACCTTGTTCGACGTCATCTCCGGCGTCCGCCGGCCGGACGCCGGATGGGTGTCGCTGTTCGGCACCGACGTGTCCACGACGCCGGCGTGGGACCGCGCGAAGCTCGGTCTTGCCCGGACCTTCCAGACCACACGGGTCATGACGGACCTGACCGTCGGCGACAACCTGCTGGCCGGGGCGTACCAGCGGATCGGGATCAACCCGCTCCGGTTTCTCGCCGGCGACCCGCGAGCCGCGGCCCGGATGCGCGCGGCCGAGGACGCGGCGTGGGCGGCCGCACAGCTGCTGGACATCGACCGGTACTGGAACGAGCGGGCCGGGACCTTGGAGTTCTCCGCCCGCCGCCGGGCCGAGATCGGGCGCTGCCTGCTCTCCGGTCCCCGTCTGCTGCTGCTCGACGAACCCGCTGCCGGCCTGGACCCCGCATCCAGCGTCGCGCTGTTCAGCCTGCTGAAGCGTCTGCACGCCGATCTCGGCCTCACCGTGCTGCTCGTCGAGCACTACGTGAAGGCCGTGCTCGACTCCTGCGACCTCGTCTACGTCCTCGCCGAGGGCCGGATCCTCGCGGAGGGCACTCCGGCGGAGGTGGCGACGAACACCGAGGTGCGCGAGCGCTACCTGGGCACGCGGATGCGCTACGTGCCGAAGGTCGTCGCGGAGACCGACGCAGCGGCCGCGGCGGTAACCCCGGAGGCCGCCACGGCTGCGGAGATCAGCTCTCCCTGAACGGCTCGGTGCCCGGCACCAGGCGCAGGCCGGCGATGCCGGAGTGCTGCTGTGCGTAGGCGAGCGCCTTCGTCAGGTTGACCACGCCGTTGCCGCCCGGGGCCGGCAGCACGATCAGGCTGGAAGCCACCCCGAGGGCCCCGCCCCGCTCGTCGAGCACGCCGCTGCCGGAGTCGCCCGGGATCACCGGGGTGAGGAAGTAGACCAGGTAGGCCCAGTCGTCGTCGCTCCGCTCGACGATGGCCCCCCGCTTCGGGGCCAGCGCCCCGATCCCCTGCCGGATCGGAGAGTTGCCGTAGGCGTACGCGAAGTCGCCGGTCCCTGCGGTTCCCGGGCTCAGGCCGACCGGACCGCCGAAGAACGGCACCGACGGGTTGAGCGCCCCGACCGCGGAGTCCGGCAGCCGCACCAGCGCGAAGTCGTTGGTCCGGCAGATGTTCTCGTCGCGCTCGCCGACCGCCTGCATGGTCGACCACGAGCTGTAGGCGAGCCGGCCACCGACCTCGGACCCGCGGATGCCGACTTCGGTCCCCAGTGGCAGGACCGGGTCCAGGCAGCCGTCGAAGTTGTCCGGCTCCCCGCGACTCGCGCAGTGGGCGGCCTGGCCCAGGTAGAAGTGGCCCGCCGCGTCGGTGAAGACGAAGTTGGCGGTGCAGCCCTTGCCGTCGGTGACCAGCACGACGCCGGGGTGGATGGTCGACGTCGCGGCCGGGGCGAACGCCCCCGCCCCGACCCGTGCCGCGGCGGCCGGGCTGGCGCCGGCGACGGCCACGGTTGCGCTGAGAAGACCCAGGAGGAGCACGGCGGCCAGCGCGGCGCGGCCCAGCCGGGCAGAGCGGAACTGCGGCACGCGAACTCCTCTCCGGCGTCACCTTGTTCAACGGTGGAGCCGGGGTGTTCGTTACGCCGCAGCCGGCGCCTCCAGCGATGTGTCGTGCGTCACAGGTGAGACAGAAGTGACATCTGAGAACCAGAGAGGCAACAGTGATCACGGGCGTTATGTCCCGGTTTGGTACCGCTGGGGCCGCCGTGACCAGAGGGAATGGTACGAATATGTAGCCGGCGCATCACCCAGGGTGCCGTCGCGGCTTTCGACACGCCCAAGGCCTATACAACCGGCGCGCACCCCCTCAAGCTGACCAATCTGCGACATTTATGGACGAGTTGTTGGGGATTGGAAGGGGAATTGCGGGTGATCACG
The DNA here is from genome assembly GCA_963756785.1 of uncultured Actinomycetota bacterium. Taxonomy (GTDB): domain Bacteria; phylum Actinomycetota; class Actinomycetes; order Sporichthyales; family Sporichthyaceae; genus Sporichthya. Next base: position 69,737 of record CAVWPF010000004.1, on the reverse strand, counting down.
ACGCAGGCTGCGCTGCGCACTGGTCCCCTGTTTACCTCGACCCGGGTTATGCCCGGTTCGCCCCACCCCACAGGGCGGCTCTGATGGCCAGCCCCGTGCTCTACCGGCGCCGCCCGGCGTCACCGGTGCGCCGCACCGAGGGCCACGGACGGTCACGGTCCCGGCGCGCTCGACGCGGCCAGGTCTGGGCCCGGTCCGGCTACGGCGCGATCGCCGTTCTCGTTCTGGTCGTCGCCGCGTGCGCCTCGTTGCTGACCTCGGTCTACCTGCTGTCGCTCGTCAACTACTGACGCTCGATCCGTCCCACCGGCGGGTCGGCCGGTGCCGCTGACGCCGCGTCCGGGGCGGCCGGGGCCGGCGGGATCGGCGTGGGGCTCGGCACCGGCGTTGCCGCGGGAATCGGTGTCGGCGACGCCGTCGGGGCCGGAGTCGGCATCGGCGTTCCGGCCGGCGTCGGGGCCGGGGTCGGGGGCGTCGGCGCGGCCTCGGACCTGGTCCTCGCTGTCGGCGTAGCAGTGGGCGTCGGCGTGGGACTCGGGACGACCGTCGGAAGCGGCGTCACGGTCGGGGTCGGCGTCGGGAGCGGGGTCGGGAGCGGCGTCAGCGCACTGCGCCACCAGGAATGCCGCAGCCCCATCCGGGAGGCGAAGCTGGTTCCGGCCACGGCGAGGTTCTTCGCAGACCCGATCAGCCGGACCTGCAGCACGCGGCCGCCCCAAGCGCCCCGGCCGTCGCGCTGGGTCACGCGCAACGCCGAGACCTTGCCCGCCTCGGGATAGGCGCGACTGATCGCGGACGCCTTGAGCGTCATCTTCCATGCGTGCGCGGTGTTCGCGACGACGCCGTCCCAGGGGTCGGGCTTGGCAATCAGATAGGGCTTCTTGCCGTCGGTCGAGAATCCCCCGTTGGACGCGGAGAACTCGGTGAGTGCGGGGAGACCGGCGTAGGTCAGGTAGCGGCCGGCCGTCGCCCGGATCGCGGCGTCGGTGCTCTTCGCCTCGTACTGCCGGAGGACCGTGCCTTTGCCGTTGGTCCGGCGAACACCGTGGTAGACCTGGCAGGCCGTGGTGTCGCAGATGTCGGCGTAGCCCAGGGGCACGTAGCGCGCACGCCAGAGTGCGTAGGTCCGCGCCGCCACCGACTGGGACTCCAGCGCCGCCGGCGCCCAGCTCGGGAACGACTCGCTCGGCACCACCGAGCGGAGGTAGTCGCGCATCTTGACCTGGTTGACCACGCGCAGTCCACCGCCGGAGGAGACGGCCATCGTCTGACCGCGGTAGTCCCGCTCCTCCGACGAGGAGATGACGACGCGGAGCAGGTTGGACGAGTTCGGCCCGACGAACCGCACCGGGCCGGGCACCGCGCCCTTGCGGTTGAACTTCAGGGTGCGCCACGCCGTGCTCGTGCGGCCCTGCACACGCAGCTTGCCGCCGGAGACGCGCGTGACGCGCCACAGCGACACCTTCTTGCCGCCGAGCTTCGTCGGCACCGTGCGCCAGGAATCCGCCACCCCGACCCGCAGGCCGGTGCGCGGCCGGACCTCCAGGTCGTTGTCGCGGTCGTCGGTGATGTGGACCTTCAGCGCCTTGGTGTCGCTGCCGACCGACAGCCGGGTGCCGGGGTAGTAGAAGGCGAGGATCTCGGGGTGGCGGATGCCGAGCGACGCCGCGCCCTGGGCGCCCCACTGCGACATCCCGCGCCCATGGCCGTAGCCGTGACCTTCGAGCTCGAACACGCCGTTGACGGGCAGGATGTCCGGCTCGGGCGCCGCGCCGGCACCGGCGGTCAGCGCCGGCGGCAGCGCCAAGGCCAGTCCGACCACGGCCACCGCAGTGATGCGAGCACGTCGCATGCCCTGCTCCCGTCCGCTCGACCCCTGGGCGGGCGACGTGAGCCGCCGACGAACCTGATCCGCCCCCGACAGCGAATGTAACAGGAGTGACGAGAGTGACAGTAGAGATTCGCCGAATTCGACATCCCGCCTACTGGGGTATCGGCGGGCAGCCGCGGGAACTTCAGCCCCGCGTTTTCCGACAGGTGAGATGTACTGCCCGTACCGCGCCGCCCGAACCCGGCGCGCGCCACCGATCGAGGACAGGGATGACACGCCTTTTCGCCGCTGCGGCCGCACTACTGCTCACCCTCACCCTGGCGGCCTGCGGCGGGGACGACGAGAACGCAGTCGGCACCGATACCTCCCAGGCGGGCCACGACATGGCCGGCATGGGTGAGATGGACATGAGCAAGGTCGGCGACGGCCGGACGGCAACGCTGGGCGGTTACACGCTCGCTGCCGTGAAGGCCCCGCGTCAGGCCGGCGACCGCGGCGAGCTCAGCTTCCGCATCGACGGCCCGAACGGCGTCCAGAAGGACTTCACCCGGCAGCAGACCAAGTTGATCCACGTCTACCTGGTGCGCACTGACCTGACGGAGTATCAGCATCTGCACCCGTCGATCGACAGCTCCGGCGTCTGGACGACCGACCTCACCGTCCCCGAACCGGGGCCGTACCGCCTCGTGGCCGAGTTCGAGGCCCTGACTCCGGACGGCAACTTCGAGGAACGGATCCTCGGGGAGAACTTCACCGTGGCGGGCGACTACATCCCGTCAACGGCTGCCCCGACCGCCGGTGCGGTCACCGTCGACGGCTACGAGCTCACGCTGGACGGAGACCCGAAGGTCGACGGCGACGACCTGACGTTGCGGATCGCCAAGGACGGGAACGGCGTCACCACGCTGGAGCCGTACCTCGCCTCGTTCGCGCACATCACCGGCTTCCGCGCGGGGGATCTGACGTCGGTCCACGTCCATCCGAGCAACGAACCCGACCCGAACGACGCCTCGGCCCGTGGCGGCCCGGACCTCAGCCTGAGCCCAATGTTTCCCGAGCCGGGCCGCTACCGCTTGTTCATCCAGTTCCAGACCGACGGCCGGGTCCACCTCGTCCCGATGGACATCGAGGTCGCCTGACGGATCGTCAGTCCTGCCTTCACTGGACAGACCCCCGCTTCACTCGGCAGGACGGGCGAGTGAAGCACCGCTGCGGCGAGTGAAGCGGTCGATAGGGCGAGTGAAGCGGGCTCAGGCGAGGCCGTCGATCTCCGACGTGGCGGCGGTGCGACGGAGGCCGCGGTAGGCCTGGACGGGGCTGCGCCCCAGATGCAGGACGCCGTGGACCTCCTGGCAGATCGGGACCGGGACCCCGTGCTCCTCGGCGAGTTCGACCACGACCGAGGCTGTCTTGATCCCCTCGGCGACCATGTTCATCTCAGCCACGATCTGGTCGGTGGTCATGCCGAGGGCGAGCTTCTCCCCCACCATGCGGTTCCGGCTGTACGGGCTCATGCAGGTGGCCATCAGGTCGCCCAGGCCGGTCAATCCGGCGAAGGTGCGCGGGTCACCGCCGAGCGCTTCACCGAGGCGCGTCAGCTCGGCCAGCCCGCGCGTGATCACCATCGCCTTGGTGTTGTCACCGACGCCGAGCCCGGTGCCCATCCCGGCGGCGATCGCGATCACGTTCTTCAGCGCGCCCCCGAGTTCGCACCCCACCACGTCGGTGTTGGTGTAGACGCGAAAACGCGGACTGGCGAACACCGTCTGCAGGGAGGCGGCCACCTGCTCGTCCGGCAGGGCGATCACCGCGGCCGCGGCGTAGCCCGCCATGATCTCCGCCGCCAGGTTCGGACCGGCCAGCAACCCGGTGGGGTGCCCGGGCAGGAGTTCGTCGATCACCTGCGTCATCCGCAGGCGGGTCCCCTGCTCCAGACCCTTCGTGAGGCTGACGATCGGGATCCATGGGCGGACGTAGTCGGCGCAGTCGGTGAGCACCTGGCGCATCCCGTGCGAGGGGATCGCGGTCACCAGGACGTCCGCGCTGACCACCGCGTCCTCCAGCGAGGTGGTCGCGCGCAGCCGGCGCGGCAGGGTGTACCCGGCGAGGTAGCGGGCGTTCTGGTGCTTGTCGTTGATCTCCTCGACCACGCCCGCGTCCCGCGCCCACAGCACCGTGTCGACGTTGCGGGCGGACAGCGCCGCGACCGTCGTGCCCCACGATCCGGCCCCGAGGACCGCGACCTTGACCTGACGCATTGGGGTCCTCCCGAGGAGCACAGCTCGATGGGCCGACATCCTCGCACCGGGGCGGGGCCCGTGTCCCGTCCGGCACGTAGCCTTCCGGCCATGAGTTCCGAGCCCCCGCCGTCGGCGTGAGCTCGGGCTGGCGCCGGCACGCGATCGATCTGCGCCCCCTGCGCCACACGGACTACCGGCGACTGTGGGCGGGCAACGCGATCGCGTTCGTCGGATTTCAGGTCACCGCCGTCGCCGTACCCGTCGAGATCTACGACATCACCGGATCGTCGTTCTGGGTCGGCATGATGGGCGCGGTCGGCCTCGTACCGCTGATCGTGTTCGGCCTGTGGGGCGGCGCGATCGCCGACGCGCTCGACCGGCGCCGCGTGCTGCTCGTCGGCTCGACCACGCTCTGGGTGAGCACCCTCGGCCTGTTGGGGCACTCGGTCGCGGGGGTCGACAGCGTCGGAGTGCTGCTGGCGATGGTCGCCCTGCAGTCCGGCGCCTTCGCCGTGGTCGGCTCCACCCGCGGGGCGATCATCCCGCGCGTCGTGCCACCGGAGGAGATCGCCGCCGCCAACACGCTCGGCTTCACCACCAGCAACGTCGGGATGATGGCCGGGCCGCTCCTCGCCGCGGTGATCATCACGCAGTGGTCCTTGACCGCGGCCTACGCCCTCGACGCGCTGCTCTTCCTTGCGGCGCTCTACGCCGCGGCCCGCCTCCCGAGCCTGCCACCGCTGGGCGCGGTCAGTGCGCCGGGCCTGCGGTCGGTGTTCGCCGGGCTGGCGTTCATCGCGACCCGGCCGGTCCTGCTGCTCTCCTTCGCCGTCGACATCGCCGCGATGGTGTTCGCGATGCCGCGAGCACTGTTCCCGGCCCGGGCCGAGGAACTGGGCGGCGATGCGGCGGTCGGCTGGCTGTTCGCCGCGCTGGCGATCGGCGCCGTGGTCGCCGGGGCCACGTCCGGCTGGGTCGGGCGGGTCCAGCGCCAGGGCGTCGCACTGGTCGCCGCGATCGTGGTCTGGGGGCTGGCGGTGGCGGGCGCCGGCCTGGCCGGGCAGCTCTGGCTCGCGGTCTTCCTCCTCGCCGTCGCGGGCGCGGCCGACCTGGTCTCGGCGGTGTACCGGCAGACGATGCTGCAGACCTATGCCCCGGACGAGATGCGCGGCCGCATGCAGGGCGTCTTCATCGTCGTGGTGGCCGGCGGGCCCCGGCTGGGCGACGTCCGAGCCGGCACCGCCGCGGCGGCGGTCGGTGTCCAGGCGTCCTGGGTGGGCGGCGGGCTCCTGTGCGCCGCGGTGGTGCTGCTCGCGCTGGCGGTGCCCGTGTTCCGCCAATACCGCGCCCCGACCGTGACGAATCGGGACGAGCCTGCCTAAGTTGACGTGACAACGCGCTCCTTCGCTCGTTGAACACCGGAACGGCTCGCCCGCCGCGGAAGGAACCACGCCCCATGAAGCGTTCTGTCGTCACCGGACTGGCGGTCTCCGGACTCGTTCTGAGCGCCCTGGCCGGCGTTCCCGCGGCTCAGGCGGACGCCCCGACCGCGGCCGATCCGGCGACGAGCGGGCCCTCGATCTCCTACATCGAGCCGGTGCACAAGAAGCTGAACCTCGCCCCCGACACCGCCGACACCGTCGCGACGTGGCTGCAGACCCCCGCCGGCCGGGCTCAGGCCCGCAGCGAGGCGAGCGCAGGCAAGACTCCCGCGGTCGGTACGAAGCGCATGTGGCCGGCGGTCGACTTCGTGTCCGGCCTGGACTACATGAAGGAGTTCACCCTCCGCGGGGTGGGGGACTCCATCGAGGTGTGGGTCGCCTCCGGGTCTGACGGGGTGTCCAACGGGATCGAGATGCGCCCGAGTGACTGCCGTGCCAAGTTGCCGAATTACACGACGATCAGCGACCAGCAGGTCAAGGGCCTGATCTCCGAGTACGACGACAACATCCTGCCCAAGGAGTCCGCGGCGTTCAGCGTCGCGCCGGACCGGGACGGCTCGGCGGCTCCGACGGATCTCAAGACGTCCGGGCTCGACTTCTCCGGTGACGGCAACAAGGTCGTGACGCTCGTCGACAACATCCGCGACGCGGCGTTCTACAACTGGCCGAAGGACCGCTCCGGCGTCGCGGGGTTCTTCGCGCCCAACTTCAACGAGCTGGCCGACCGCAACATCATGACGATCGACGCGGAGGACTGGACGCACAACACCGGTCCGAACCCGCCGCACGAGCCGGACCCCGACCCCTGCAAGAACCAGGACGGCACCCCGCACTTCTACGAGGCCGTGTTCGCCCACGAGTACCAGCACCTGCTCATGTACTACATCGACCAGGACGAGGTCAGCTGGGTCAACGAGGGCCTGTCGATGTACGCCGAGCATGTGGTCGGCTACATCGACTCCCGGCTTTCGGTCAACGAATTCGGCTACAACGCCTATGTCGCCTGTTTCCAGGGCTTCCGCACGATGGTCACCCGGTACAACCCCGCACCCGTGCCGTGCGGTGGGCCCGCGAACTCCTTGACGCGCTGGGGGGACCAGGGCACCGCGAAGGAACTGCTCGCCGACTACGGCAACGCCGAATCGTTCCTGCTCTATCTGCACGACCGGTTCGGGCCGGCCATTCTCGAGGAACTGCACCGGGACGGCACCCGGCAGGGCCTGAGCTCCCTGCGGCACGGGCTGGCCGGGGTGAAGGGCAGGCCGTCGGTCACCAAGATCCTGCAGGACTACCAGCTGATGAACCTGCTGGACCGGCTGCTCGACCAGAAGGGCACCCGGCTCTCCGGCGTGAACCGCAAGCTGGTGACGTCGAAGAGCCTGCGGGCGGCCGTCAACCTGCTGAACCCGGCGGCGCTGAGCGCGGTCGGTGCGGTCGCCAACGGCGCCGACTACCTGACGTTGCGTGGGCTCGGCGTGGGTCCGCTCGACGGGGCCGCGCTGCGGTCCTTCAGCTTCGGCGGCGACCGCAGCCTGCCGCCCCTGCCGGTGCAGTGGACCGTCGCGAACCAGTACCCGCTGCCGACGGTGGCGGCGCCGGTTCTGCCCAACGTGCCGCAGACGCCGCCGATCGACGTGCCGCCGTTCCCGTCGACGCCCCTCGACAACCCCGTGCTCTTCTCCGGCAACGCGCCGGACACCGACGCCAGCATCGTGTTCGAGGCGACCGTCCCGGCCGGTAACCCGCTGCTGACCTACAACACCGCCTACAACCTCGAGCAGGAGTTCGACTACGGCTACACCCTGATCTCGACCGACGGCGGCAAGTCCTTCACGTCACTGACAAACGCATTCACCGTTGAGGGTCCCCACGGGTACGGCTTCACCGGTACCTCCCCCGCACCGACGCCTCAGGTCTTCGACCTGACCCCCTACGCCGGCCAGAAGGTGATGATCGCCTTCCGCTACCTCTCCGACCCGCTGGTCAACAACGGCGGCTGGGCCGTCGACGACGTCCAGGTCGGCGGCAAGGTGATCAGTGACGGCAGCAGCACCGATCTCTTCCGCACGATGACGCAGATCTCGCCGCTGCCGGTCCGCGACTGGTCGCTCCAGTTGGTCGGCATCGACGAGGTCACCCGCCGGATCAAGGTCTTCCGCTTCTCCGGCAAGTACGGGGTGACCCTGACGAAGGCTCAGATCGCGGCGCTCCGCAGCTACCCGCTGCTGGTCGCGGTGATCGGCTGGGACGACCCGCAGGAGCGTGCCACCGTCGAGGCGCCCTACACCGTGACGGTCAACGGCATCGGCCAGGCCGGCGGGCGGTAAGCCTTGCGTCCGGCCGGGTGGGGCCGATCAGGGTGCGGGTCGGCCGGACGCTACGTGAGGAACAGGTGGACCTGGAGTTCCCCGATCAGGAAGCCGAGGACACCGCCGACGGCGATGAGCTTCCACTCGTCCTGCTTGAACGCCGGGCGGAGGAGGTTCTCGTACTCCTCGTCGGTCATCGCGCTCATCTTGGTGATGATCGTGCCCTGGACGTCGAGGGCCTCCATCGCGTAGGCGCCGACGTCGTCGATGCTGTTCCGCATCCGGGCGACGGCGGAGGCGACGATCTCCTTCCGGAGTTCCTGATAGCGACGGCCGCCGACGGCGAGCACGACGAGCGGCTTGGCCGGCCCGACCTGGGCGTTGACGGCGGTGTCGACCTCGCGGGCCACCAGCGTGAACAGCCGGTCCGCCTGGGGGCCGGTGAGCATGGCGTCGATGAGGTTCGCCGGTGTGAGGATCTCGCCGCCGAGGACGGTGGCGTAGTCCTCGATCACCTGGACCCGGCGCCGGTGGAAGATGCCCTGCCAGCGGAAGAAACCGACTCCGCGGGACTTCACCGGGCGGAAGATCAGTTGGAGCGCGGCCCAGTCACTGAGAAAGCCGACGAGGCCGCCGAAGATCGGCACGACCCACACGTTGTGGGTGGCCGCCCATACGCCGGCCTGGATGCAGCCGAGAACGAACCCGAACGGCGCGCCGACGCGGATGATGAAGTTGAACTCGTTCTTCCCGATCCGGCGGATCAGGGAGACGAGCAGGCCCTTGTCGCGGACCAGCGCGTCCACGGCGACCGCACGGAGGTCGATGACCGACTCAGGGTCACGCTTGAGGTCGTCGACGAGACGCTCGATCATCTTCGGTGCCTGCCGCTGCACCGCCCAGACGACGGCCCGGCGGCCGACCTCGGGCATCGCCTCCCAGACCAGCGGCTGATGGCGCGACATGATCTCGCGCGTCATCTCGTCGATGGTGGCCTTCATCGGCTCCTGGAGCCGTGCGGCCATCTCCCGGCCGTCGATGCGGTCGAACAACTCGCGGGTCGTCAACAGTCGGGACAGCATCAGGTCGGTGGCGATGCTGGCCATCCGCGGGGCGAAGCGCGGGATGACGCCCTGCCACCCGAGGTAGGGCGGGATGCCGCGGAACTCCAGCGGCCGCATCATCATCTCGACGGCCACGAGCTTGGTGACGTACCCGATGATCGCGGCGATGAGCGGCATCGAGACGTAGATCGCCCACGTCGGCAGCTCGACGTGCACCCGCACCTCCGCCTGCTCGACCCGCCGTTCTGCGGTGGTCGCAGGGTACGCGGAATCGGACGGGACCCGGTACGCCAAGTGGAGGACGTCGTGTTCGCGGCGGCGGCCGACAGGGCCAAGGACCGGTGTCACCCCGCGCAGGGACGGATGCTTAGCTGACTCCGTGGCCGTGCCCGAAACAGACCACCCGCTCCCGCCGGGACAGAAGTCGCGCTCCGACCTTCCCGTGCGCCACTACGGGCCGATCCCCCGCCGCAAGCCGGACCCGTGGCCGCTCGCCGTCGGCGGCAAGCTGGCCGACCGCACCGTGACGACCTCGGTCGCCGAGCTGACGGACATCGCCAGGACCGGGGTGACCGCGGATCTGCACTGCGCCAGCGGCTGGAGCGCGCTCGATCTCGACTGGGAGGGCGTGCCGGCCGCGACGCTGCTGGACATCGCGCCGCCCCCGGCCGGCGTCACCGACGTCCTGGTCTACGGCGAGTACGGCTACTCGGCCAACGTGACGGTCGAGGACCTGCGCTCGCCCCAGGCGATGATCGCGACCGCCTTGAACGGCGTACCGCTCACCGCCGAACACGGCGCCCCGGTCCGGCTGGTGCTGCCGCACCTGTACTGCTGGAAGGGCCCGAAGTGGTTCCGCGGCTGGGACTACGTGACGCCGGAGACCCTCGGCTTCTGGGAGGCCCGCGGGTACCACCGCGTCGGCAACTGCTGGCTCGAGCAGCGGCACACGCTCCCCGGGCCCCCGAAGGAAGACCTCATCTAGCGTCCGACGATGCGGGCGCCTTTCCGCTCGCGACCTCGGACGGCCGCTGAAGCGGCGTCAGAACAACCTTCTGGGCCACCCCGTTCGGGGGGACCACGAGCCCGGCGTGCGGAGCGTGCCCCGGCGCCGCGGCGATCACCGCGAACGCCTCCGCCGCGGCGGCGGAGGGCTGGAACGCCCCGGTCTCGTCGGCGGTGCCGACCTCGATCTCCCGGCCGTTGCGACCCAGCAGCGTGACGGCCGCGCCGGGCACGGGCGCGCCGTCGACCGCGCAGACGAGCAGGCCGGGGCCGGCGGCGGAGACGGTCAGAGAAGGCCCCGCGGGAACCGCCGCGGAATTCTCCAGGGCAGCCGCGGCCTGGGCCGGGTCGACCGGCTTCGGCGTCGCGGCCGGACTGATCCCGCGCAGCGGAACCTGCTGAATCAGTGCCGCGCAGACCACTCCGACGATCGTGATCACCGCGGACCAGAAAAACACGCCCTCGATGCCGTCCACGATGCCGCGCTGCAGCGCGGCGATCACGTCGTCCGGCAGCTTCGCGACCTGGTCGGGGCTCAGCTCGGTACCGTCGCCGAGGGGGTTGTTGCCCCCGAGGTTGTCGGTCAGCGAGTCGTTGAGCCGGTTCGCGTACAGCGCGCCCAGCATGCTGATGCCGATCGCGCCGCCCATGCTGCGCACGAACATGATGGCCGCCGTCGCGGACCCGATCTCCCGCATCTCGACGCTGTTCTGCGCGATGAGCTGCGTGGTCTGGAACAGCATGCCCATGCCGAAGCCGAGCACGAACATGTAGACGCCCGCCTCGGTGCGGCTGGTGCCCTCGTCCATCGTGGCCATCAGGAACAGACCCACCACCGACAGCGCGGTGCCGAGGATCGGGAAGGTCTTGTAGTGCCCGGTCCGGCTCACGAACTGGCCGACGCCGATGCTGGTCATCGTGGTGCCGACCATCATCGGCAGCAGCAGCAGGCCGGAGCTCGTCGCCGAGGCACCCTGCACGTACTGCTGGAACTGCGGGAGGAAGGTCATGCTGCCGAACATCACGAAGCCGAGGATCAGGCTCACGCCCGCGGCCAGGCTGAAGTTCGCGTTGCGGAACGGGCTCAGCGGCATGATCGGCTCGCGCACCTTCACCTGCAGCGCGATGAAGCCGGCGAACGTCACGACGGTCAGCGCTGCCAAACCGAGGATGGTCGACGAGCCCCACGCGTAGTCGGTGCCGCCCCAGGTGGTGATCAGCACCAGGCCGGTGATCCAGACGACCATCAGACCGGCGCCGGGCCAGTCGATGCGCACGACGCGCTTGGGGGCCGCCGGTAGGTGCATCGTCATCCAGACGACGAACAGCGCGAGGATGCCCAGCGGCACGTTGATGTAGAAGGTCCAGCGCCAGGAGGCGTGGTCGGTGATCGCGCCGCCGGCCAGCGGGCCGGCGATCATCGACACCGGCATGATCGCCATGAAGTAGCCGATGTAGCGACCGCGGTCGCGCGGCGGGATCAGCACGGCGAGCACCGACATGACACCGACCATCAGGCCGCCGGCGCCGAGCCCCTGGATCAGCCGGAAGACGATCAGTTGGTCCATGTTCTGCGCCGCACCCGAGATGGCCGAGCCGGCGACGAAGAGAACGATCGCGATCATGAACACGGACTTGCGGCTGAACATGTCGCCGAACTTGCCCCACAGCGGCGTGGAGACGGCGGTGCCCAGGATGTAGGCGGTGTTGACCCACGCCAGGTGCTCGAGCCCCCCGAGCTCGCCGACGATGGTCGGTAGTGCCGGGGCGATGATCATGTTGTCGAGCATCGCCAGCAACATCGCGACCATCAGGCCGGACATCACGAGAAGAATCTCGCGGTGCGAGCGCTCCTCGAACCCGAACTCGTCCACCTTGCGGGGTGCAGGCGCGGGCGGGGTCGCCGCCTCGGAAGCCTGTGCCGTCATGCGAGAACTCCTGCCGTTCGTTTGCCCGTTCGCCAGCGGCCAACTACGCTAACTGACCGGTCGGTAAGTCTGCAACGCGGTTTCGGGTTCCCCGATTCCCGGAGGCGGCAGATCCACCGGAACGGCGAACCCCCTAGGTTGCTCGGTACCACGATCAGGAGGCCCGATGACTGCGGAACCGCTGGCCGCGGCCGCCCCGTCGGGCACCCGGGCCCGGGCGCTGGGAACCGCGCTGGAGCTGTTCAGCCGGGACGGGTACGACGCGGTGTCCATGCGAGCGATCGCCGAGGAGCTCGGCGTCACCAAGGCGGCGCTCTACCACCACTTCACCAGCAAGGAAGAGATCGCGCGGGAGTTGGTCGGGAGCTACCTCGCCGCGGTCGACGAGATCGTCACGTGGGCGGAGCGCACCCACCCCGAGCTCGAGGAACTGCTCGTCCGCTGGGCCGAGCTCGTGCGGGCCCAGGGCCTCCAGATCGGCAAGTTCATCCATGCCAACCAGCGGCTGATGCGCGAGCTCGGTCTGACCTCAGGCGACGGCCCGCGCCGCGCCATCGACCGGGTGGCGGAGACCGTCGTGCCCGCCGGTGCGGCGCCGGAGCTGCGCCTGCAGGTCCGGATGGCGCTGCTCGCCCTGCACACCGCCGCGATCGCGTCCGAGGGGCTCCCGCTCGACAGCGAGGAAGTGTTCCGGATCGCCCGGAACATCGCGGCGAGCATCGTGCGGAACGCGCAGACCTGACCCCGGGCGGGTCCTTCGTCCCGACCTCGCCCTGAATCGTCAAGTCGACCGCCGCGGTAACCGACAAACAGGTCACCGCTGCTGACGACCGGAGGACGGGACATTTTGCGTGCGCGCTGGTGGCCCGGGTCGGGCGCGGAGTCGAACGGCGGCCCGGCCGAGGTGATCGGCGTCCTCGGCCGTGCCGCCGGCCTGGTGACGATCGGCTCCGACATCTCCCCCGTCGAGATCGTCGAGGGGCTGGTCGAGCACGCCCTCGCCGACCGCGCCTCGGACATCCACATCGAGCCGCAGGAGCACCGGGTCCGCGTCCGCTACCGGGTCGACGGGGTGCTGCACGAGGTCCTGCAGATGCCGCTGGATCTGGCCTCCGGCGTCGTGAGCCGGATCAAGGTGCTCGCCGGCATGGACATCGTCGAGAAGCGCCGCCCGCAGGACGGGCAGTTCATTTTTCGCAGTACCGACTCCCGCGGCGAGCGGACCGTGGACGTGCGGGTCTCGGTCACCCTCGGCGTCGCCGGCGAGAAGGTCGTGCTGCGGTTGCTGGAGTCCGCGCGCCGGCTGGTCCGCTACGGCGACCTGGGCATGCACCCGGAGACCGCGCGGGCCTGGGCGGTCGCGGCCGGCAACACCTCAGGGATGTTGCTGTGCTCCGGCCCGACCGGCAGCGGCAAGACGACCACGCTCTACGCCACCCTCGGCGAGCTGGACGACGTCGGATCCAACCTGTGCTCGATCGAAGATCCCGTCGAGTACGTCGTCGACACCATCACCCAGATCCAGATCAACCCCGCGATCGGCACCACGTTCGCCAGCGGGCTGCGTTCCTTGCTGCGCCAGGACCCGGACGTCATCCTGGTCGGGGAGATCCGCGACCCGGAGACCGCGAAGATCGCCGTGCAGTCCGCTCTGACGGGGCACCTGGTGCTCTCGACGGTGCACGCCCGCGACTCGGTCTCCGCGCTGTACCGGTTTCTCGAGATGGGCGTCGAGCCCTACCTGGTGACGTCCTCGGTACTGGTGGTGATGGCTCAGCGATTGTTGCGACGCAACTGTTCGCGCTGCCTGGGCCCGGTCGAGCCGACCCCCGAGCAGCGCGCGATCTACCTCCGTCACGGCGGGACCGCGAAGGCGGAGTTCCTGGCCGGCACCGGCTGCGAGGCCTGCGGCGGCACCGGCTATCACGACCGCGTCGGCGTCTACGAGATGTTGCGCCTGACGCCCTCGATCCGCGCGCTGGTCGCGGACAATGCCAACGCCGACGTCGTCCGCTTCGAAGCGGTGGCCGAGGGAATGCAGACGCTGATCTCCGAAGCAGTCCGACTCGTCGCCGAGGACGTCACGACGCTGGCCGAAGTGATGCGGGTCGTCGCGGCGGATTGATGCCGACTCCGGCGCCACAACGCCCGGGCACGTGATCACCCCTCCAGCGACCAGGTACCCGGACGTAAGGCCCCCGTAGACCGCCGTCTGACCCGAAGAAGGCGGACGAGTCAGGCGGCGGTCCGTCTCAGGCGGCCGGCTTCAGCACGTACCCCGCGCCGCGCAGGGTGTGGATCATCGGGGTGCGGCCGGCGTCGATCTTCTTGCGCAGGTAGCAGATGTAGATCTCGACGACGTTCGCCTGGCCGCCGAAGTCGTACTTCCAGACCCGGTCGAGGATCTGCGCCTTCGACAGCACCCGCTTGGGGTTGCGCATCAGGTAGCGCAGCAGCTCGAACTCGGTGGCGGTCAGGGAAATCTCGACCCCGCCGCGGCGGACCTCGTGGCTGTCCTCGTCCATCACCAGGTCACCGACGACGAGGCGGTTCGCGGTCGCGTTGCCGGCGACCAGCGCACGGCGGACCAGGCTGCGCAGCCGGGCCACGACCTCTTCGAGGCTGAACGGCTTCGTGACGTAGTCGTCGCCCCCGGCGGTCAGGCCGGCGACCCGGTCGGACACCGCGTCCTTGGCGGTGAGGAACAGCACCGGGGTGTCGGCCTCCGCGCGCATCCGGTGCATCACGGCCAGGCCGTCCATGTCCGGCAGCATGATGTCGAGCACGACCGCGTCCGGGCGGAACTCGCGCGCGATCCGCAGGGCGTCGTTGCCGTTGGCGGCGGTCCGGATCTCCCAGCCCTCGTAGCGCAGAGCCATCTGGAGCAGCTCGGACAGGCTCGGCTCGTCGTCCACCACCAGCACGCGGACCGGTGACCCGTCGGCGTGGCGAACCACGGGCCGCTCGGCGGGCTCCGCGGGGCTGGACGGGTTGGGGAGAAAGGTCGTCATGCGAGCAACGATCCGTTCTCGCCCTGTCGCCGCTCTGTGCCGAACTTGTGGTTGCCCTGTGGCTTACGGTCTCGAAACGGCTACATCAGGAACGAGAACAGTGGAGATCCGGGCGGAACCTGCTCGATCGACAATGGCGAGGCGGCCATGCGCTTGAGCAGGCCGGCGAGGTCGGCGGCCGCTTCGAGCTCGATGCCGACCAGGGCCGGGCCGGTCTCCCGGTTGTTCTTCTTCACGTACTCGAACACGACGATGTCCTCGTTGGCGCTGAGCACCTCGTCGAGGAAATGGCGCAGGGCGCCGGGTTCCTGAGGGAACGTCACCAGGAAGTAGTGCCGCAGTCCCTCGTGGACGAGAGACCGCTCGACCACCTCGCCGTAGCGGCTCACGTCGTTGTTGCCGCCGGAGACGACGCAGACCACCGGCCCGGTGCCGTCGGCGAGAGACCGCGCGGCGGCGCTGGCCAGCGCGCCCGCCGGCTCCGCGATGACGCCCTCGGTCTGGTAGAGCTCAACCATCTCGGTGCAGACCGCACCTTCGTCGACGGAGACCACCTGGTCGACCAGGTCGCGTACCAGCGGGAAGGTCAGCGACCCGACCCGTCCCACCGACGCCCCGTCCACGAACGTGTCGAACTCGGTCAGCGTGACCGGCCCGCCGGCCTTCAGGGCGGCGCGCATACTCGCGGCCCCGGCGGGCTCGACGCCGACGATCCGTACGCCCGGCGCGTGCGCCCGCACCCACACCGCCATGCCGGCAATCAGACCACCGCCGCCGATCGGCACCACCAGGGTCGCGCCGGGGGGCAGCGCGCCGTCCGCGGTGAGCTCGACGGCGACCGTGCCCTGGCCGGCGATCGTGCGCGCGTCGTCGAAGGGATGCGCGTAGGCCGCGCCGGTCTGCGCCACGTCCTCCTGGGCGGCCGCGGCTGCCTCGTCGTAGGAGTGGCCGGCGATGACCGGGGTGATCCACTCGCCGCCGATCGCCGTGATCCGGTTCCGCTTCTGCCGCGGGGTGTTCGTGGGCAGGTAGACCCGTCCGGGAACCTGCAGGGCGCGGCAGGCGTAGGCCAGGCCCTGGCCGTGGTTACCGGCGCTCGCGCACACGACGCCGCGGCTCAGTTCGTCAGCTCCCAGGCCCGCGAGCAGGTGGTAGGCACCGCGAACCTTGTACGACCGGCACAGCTGCAGATCCTCGCGCTTGAGCAGCACCTCGCGGCCCAGTTCGGCGCTGAGGCGCTCGCTGCGCTCCAGCGCGGTGTGCCGCACGACGGGCGCGAGCACGTGTGCCGCCGCCGCCACCGCTGCCGCGTCCACCCCCGCCTTGGTCACGCGCTGATGGTAGGCGGCACCCCATCGACCGGTGGTACGTCCGCCGGCCGCTCTGGCGTCCCCGCCGCGCTCGGGAGATGCTTTCCGGGCACGTGCTCCGGCCCGGAAAGGAACGTCCGATGTCTGCCCCTGCTCCGTCCTACGCCTCCGGCACCTCCGAGATCCCCCTGCTCGGCGAGACGATCGGTGCGGTTTTGACCCGTCAGGCCCGGGACACCCCCGACGCCGAGGCCCTCGTCGACGTCCAGGCGGACCGGCGCTGGACCTACGCGCAACTGGACGCCGACGTCTCGCGATTGGCCGCCGGACTGATGGCGAAGGGCGTCGAGGCGAGCGACCGCGTCGCGCTCTGGGCGCCGAACATCGGCGAGTGGGTGATCACGCAGTACGCGGCCGCCCGCGTCGGCGCGATCCTGGTCGTGGTGAACCCGGCGTACCGGACGCACGAGCTCAAGTACGTGCTGAACCAGTCCGGTGCACGGATGCTCATCACCGTCCCGTCGTTCAAGACCAGTGACTACCGCGGAATGGTCGGCGAGGTCGCACCGGAGTGCCCCGACCTGAAGGACATCGTCTTCGTCGGTGAGTCCGAGTGGACGGAGCTGTCCACGGGCACCGAGGCCGGGCCTGAGGTGATGGAGCGTCAGGATTCACTGTCGTTCGACGACCCCATCAACATCCAGTACACCTCCGGCACGACGGGCTTCCCGAAGGGCGCCACCCTCACGCACCACAACATCCTGAACAACGGCTACTTCGTCGGTGCGGTCTGCCGGTACAGCGCCGATGACCGGATCTGCGTTCCGGTGCCCTTCTACCACTGCTTCGGCATGGTGATGGGCAATCTCGCCGGGCTCTCCCACGGCGCCACGGTCGTCATCCCGGCGCCCGGGTTCGACCCGGCCGCGACGCTGAAGGCCGTCGCGCAGGAGCGGTGCACGTCGCTCTACGGCGTCCCGACGATGTTCATCGCGATGCTCGGCGACCCGTCGATCGGCGACCTGGACCTGACGTCGTTACGGACCGGGATCATGGCCGGCTCGCCGTGCCCGGTCGAGGTGATGAAGCGCGTCGTCTCGGAGATGGGCATGACCGAGGTGACCATCGCCTACGGCATGACCGAGACCTCGCCCGTCTCCTGCCACACCCGCACCGACGACGACCTCGAGCGCCGCGTCTCGACGATCGGCCGCGTGCACCCGCACCTGGAGATCGCGATCGTCGACCCGGAGACCAACAAGATCCTCCCCCGCGGCTCCCGTGGCGAGTTCCGCACCCGCGGGTACTCGGTGATGCGCGGATACTGGAACGACCCGGACAAGACGGCGGAGGCCATCGACGAGGCCGGCTGGATGCGCACCGGCGACCTCGCCGAGATGGACGCCGAGGGCTACGTACGGATCGTCGGCCGGATCAAGGACACCGTGATCCGCGGGGGCGAGAACATCGCCCCGCGTGAGGTCGAGGAGTTCCTCTACACCCACCCGGACATCGTCGACGTCCAGGTTGTCGGCGTCCCGGACCAGCGCTTCGGCGAAGAACTCTGCGCCTGCGTCAAGGTCGCCGAGGGCAAGACCATCGACGCCGACGCCGTGCGCGAGTTCTGCAAGGGGAAGATCTCCCACCACAAGATCCCGCGCTACGTGGTGATCGTGCCCGATTACCCCATGACCGTCACCGGCAAGATCCAGAAGAACCTGCTGCGCGAGTCGATGGCGAAGGAACTGGGCCTCGCCGAGGGGTGACCTGCTCGGGCCGCATAAGCCACAGATCAATGTTGAGACCGGAGTGGTGGTTTCCGCGCCTGATGCCGCCTCACGCGTCACAACCTTGATCCCTGGCCGTCATCCACAGCCCGAGCGCAGGCTCGTCCGTCCACAGGGTGGCGGCAACGGCCGGGTCGCGAGGCGGACGGTGGGTCAGGCTCCGCGGCATGGACGTCGTTGCCGCTCTGGGGCTCTTCGGTGGAGCCGCGCACTGGGCGCGGCTGCGGGACTACCGGGTTTCCGAACGCTCGCTACGTGGAGGCGTCGGCGCGGGCCTCGTGCTTGCCGTGGGGGACGGCGGCTACGTGCTGCCGGGAACCGACCCCGCGCTGGTCGCGGCTGTACAGGCCGGTGGCGTCGCCTCGCACGCGAGCGCGGCGCGGCTGCATGGTCTGAGCCGGTGGCGACCGATCGAGGGCATCGCGCTGGCGCAGGTGGAGCGCGCGCTGCTGCTCGGCCCGAAGGCCAGGGATCAACGTTGATACGTACGGGGCGCTCCGGCGCTTCGAGGGCACCTCAGACGTCTCAACCTTGATCCGTGGCCTACGCGGCGCCGACGACCTCGGCGCCGAGGAGCTCGATGTGGGCCAGGTCCTGCAGATCGAGGACCTGCAGGTAGACGCGGACCATGCCGGTGGCCTCGCGAAGGCGGCCGAGCTTGTCGAGAACCTCGGCGGGGGTGCCGGCGAGGCCGTTCTCCTTGAGCTCGTCGACGTCGCGGCCGATGGCGGCGGCGCGGCGGGCGACCTCGGCGTCGTCGCGGCCGACGCAGACGACCTGGGCCAGCGAGCGGCGCATCGTCGCCGGGTCCCGGTCGACGCGGCGGCAGGCCTCGTCGACGCGGGCGAACTGCGTCGTGGCGGTCTCGAGCGGCTGGAACGCGACGTTGAACTCGGCGGCGAACCGGGCGGCGAGGTCCGGGGTCCGTTTGGCCCCGACGCCGCCGATGATCACCGGCGGTCCCGGGCGCTGGGCCGGCTTCGGCAGGCCCGGTGAGTCCGTCACCTCGTAGTGCTCGCCCTTGAAGCTGAAGCCGCCGTCGGTGGCCCAGAGACCGGTGATGACCTCGAGTTGTTCCTCCATGCGGTCGAAGCGTTCCCGGACGTCCGGGAACCGGAGGCCGTAGGCGTGGTGCTCGCGGTCGTACCAGCCGGCGCCCAGGCCGAACTCGACCCGCCCGCCGGACATGACGTCGACCTGCGCGACCGCGACGGCGAGGGGCCCGGGCTCGCGGAAGGTCGCGGCGGTGACCAGGGTCCCGAGCCGGACCCGCGAGGTCTCCCGGGCCAGGCCGGCGAGGGTGATCCAGGCGTCGGTCGGGCCGGGCAGCCCGTCACCGTCCCCCATCACCAGGTAGTGGTCGGACCGGAAGAACGCGTCGAACCCCGCGTCCTCGGTCGTGCGGGCTGCCGCGAGCAGGTCGGAGTACGAGGCACCCTGCTGCGGTTCGGTGAAGACGGCGAATTCGAGAGCGGTCACGTCGAGACCCTACGTTCGGACGGCGCCTGGTATCCCGGGAAAGCCGGGACCTCAGGACGTATACCCGAGCCGCCGGGCCGCAAGCCCCGCGAGGATCTCGGTGGTGCCGCCGCCGATCGCGAGGATCCGGTGGTCCCGGTACTGCCGCTCGACCTCGGCCTCGCGCATGTAGCCCAGGCCGCCGTGGAGCTGCACGGCCTGGTCGATCACCCAGGTCGCGTTCTCCACCGCGGTGTTCTTGGCAAAGCAGACCTCGGTGACGCAGTCCTCGCCGATGTCGTGCCGGATCGCGACGTTGCGGGTGTACACCCGGGCGACCTCGATCCGGCGAGCCATCTCCACCAACGTGTGCTGCACGAGCTGACGGGAAATCAGTTTCTCGCCGAAGGTGGAGCGCAGCCGGCACCAGTCGAGGGTGAGGTCGAGGCAGCGCTGCGCCGCGGCATACGCGTGCACGGCCAGCATCAGGCGCTCGGTGACGAAGTGCTGCCCGATCTGGGCGAACCCGGTGTTCGCCGCACCGACCAGGTTGCCCGCCGGCACCCGGGCGTCGACGAAGGAGAGCTCGGCGGTGTCCGAGCACAGCCAGCCCATCTTCTCCAGCTTGCGCGAGACCGAGAAGCCGGGCGTCCCCCGCTCGACGACCAGCAGCGAGATGCCCTTGGCCCCATGGCCACCGGTGCGGACCGCCGTCACGACGAAGTCGGCCCGGCAGCCCGAGGTGATGTAGGTCTTGGCGCCGTTCACCACGTAGTGCTCGCCGTCGCGGACCGCTGTGGTCCGGATGCCGCCGACGTCGGAGCCCGCGTCCGGCTCGGTGATGGCGAGCGCCCCGATCCGCTCACCGGCCAGGGTGGGGCGGACCCAGCGGTCGATCTGACCGGCATCCCCGGCCGCGATCAGGTGCGGCACCGAGATCCCCGTCGTCAGCAACCCCGCGATCAGGCCCCCGGACGCGCCCGCGTGGAGCGCCTCCTCGACGAGCGTGACCAGGTCCACGGCGTTCCCGCCGCCGCCACCCGCGGACTCCGGGTAGTGGAGCCCCAGGAGCCCGACGCGGGCCGCGGCGAGATGCAGGTCACGCGGCAGCTCGCCGCCCCGCTCCCAGGAATCCTGGTGCGGCAGAACGTCCTTTTCGATGAACTGCCGCACCACCCGGCGCAGCGCGAGCCGCTCGGGGGTCCGGTACGGATCAGTCGAATTCACGGGTACTCCTGGACCGCTCGTACGATGGAGATGCCCACGAGAGTAAGGAACGCCCATGCCCGAGCTCCGTTCCCGCACCACCACCCACGGCCGGAACATGGCCGGCGCGCGTGCCCTGTGGCGCGCCACGGGCATGACCGACGACGATTTCGACAAGCCGATCGTCGCGATCGCGAACAGTTTCACGCAGTTCGTCCCCGGTCACGTCCACCTGCGGAACATGGGCGCGCTGGTCGCCGAGGCGGTCGCTGAGGCCGGCGGCGTGGGCCGTGAGTTCAACACGATCGCGGTCGACGACGGCATCGCCATGGGCCACGGCGGGATGCTCTACAGCCTGCCCAGCCGCGAGCTGATCGCGGACTCCGTCGAGTACATGGTTCAGGCGCACGTGGCCGACGCCCTCGTCTGCATCTCCAACTGCGACAAGATCACGCCCGGCATGCTCATCGCCGCGATGAGGCTGAACATCCCGACCGTCTTCGTCTCCGGTGGCGCGATGGAGGCCGGCAAGGCTGTCATCCGCGACGGCGTCGCCCGCCCGAAGCTGGACCTCATCTCGGCGATGACGGCCTCGGCCGACGAGTCGGTGTCCGACGAGGACCTCTCTGACATCGAGCGCTCCGCCTGCCCGACCTGCGGCTCGTGCTCGGGCATGTTCACCGCGAACTCGATGAACTGCCTGACCGAGGCCCTCGGGCTCTCGCTGCCCGGCAACGGCTCGACGCTCGCGACCTCGTTCGCGCGCAAGGGCCTGTTCCAGGAGGCCGGCCGCCTGATCGTCGATCTGGCGAACCGGTACTACGGCGGGGACGACGAGTCGGTGCTCCCCCGCAACATCGCGACCCGCGAGGCGTTCTCCAACGCCATGCGCATGGACATCGCGATGGGTGGCTCGACCAACACGATCCTGCACCTGCTCGCCGCCGCGATCGAAGGTGGCATCGACTTCGACCTCGCCGACATCGACGACCTGTCGCGGCACACGCCGTGCATCTGCAAGGTCGCGCCCTCCACGCCGCTCTACCACATGGAGGACGTCCACCGGGCGGGCGGAATCCCGCGCATCCTGTCCGAGCTCGACCGTGGCGGGCTGCTCGAACGCAACGTCCACACCGTGCACTCGCCGGACATGGACAGCTGGCTGGCGAAGTGGGACATCGGCCGCCCCGACGCGCCCGCCGAGGCCCTGGAACTCTTCGCGGCTGCCCCCGGCGGCGTGCGCACCACCGAGGCGTTCAGCTCCACCGTCACCTGGGCGACGCTCGACACCGACAAGGCAATGGGCTGCGTCCGGGACATCGAGCACGCCTACAGCATCGACGGCGGCCTGGCCGTCCTCTACGGCAACCTCGCCCCCGACGGCTGCGTGGTCAAGACCGCCGGCGTCGCGGCAGAGCAGCTGTACTTCAAGGGACCGGCGAAGGTGTCCGAGTCCCAGGACGACGCGGTCACGGCGATCCTGGCCGGCAGCATCGTGGCCGGCGACGTCGTCGTGGTCCGGTACGAGGGCCCCAAGGGCGGCCCCGGCATGCAGGAGATGCTCTACCCGACCAGCTTCCTCAAGGGCCGCGGCCTCGGGGCGAAGTGCGCCCTGATCACCGACGGCCGCTTCTCCGGGGGCACCTCCGGGCTGTCCATCGGGCATGTCTCCCCGGAGGCGGCGAGCGGCGGCCTGATCGGCCTCGTCGAGGACGGCGACCTGATCGAGATCGACATCGCCACCCGGCGGATCGAGCTCCTCGTCGACGATGCCGTGCTGGCGGCCCGCCGGGCCGAGCGCGACGAGCTCGGCTGGGCGCCGCTCAAGCGCGAGCGTCCGGTCTCGGCCGCCCTCCGCGCGTACGCCTCCATGGCGCTGTCCGCCGACAAGGGCGCCGTTCGCCACGTCCCGTAGCCCTTGGCCGCAACGCAGAATTCGCCGCGGCGAGCAACAATGTCCGGCGTGACGATCCCGAACCACGCCGAGCCCCCTGCCGACCGCCCGGTGATCCTCACCGTCGACGACGATCCCTCGGTCTCCCGGGCGGTGGCCCGGGACCTGCGGCGTCAGTACGGGGAGAAGCACCGGATCGTGCGCGCGGAGTCCGGGGCCGACGCCCTCGAGGTGCTGCGTGAGGTGAAGCTGCGCGGCGGCCGGGTGGCGGTGCTGCTCGCGGACTACCGAATGCCTGAGATGAGCGGCATCGAGTTCCTGGAGCAGGCGATGGACCTGTTCCCGCGGGCACGCCGGGCGCTGCTCACCGCGTATGCGGACACCGACGCCGCGATCGCGGCGATCAACGTGGTCGACGTCGACCACTACCTGCTCAAGCCGTGGGACCCGCCGGAGGAGAAGCTCTACCCGGTCCTGGACGCCATGCTCGACAGCTACGCCCGCGACTCCGACAGCGTGCGGGCGGACGTCACCGTCGTCGGGCACCGCTGGTCGGCCCCCTCCTCGGCGACCCGCGAGTTCCTGGCTCGCAACGCCGTTCCGTACAGCTGGGTCACCTCCGACTCCCCCGAGGGCGAGCGGATCCTGGACGCCGCTCACCTGGACGCCGAGCGGCTGCCCGTCGTGGTCACGCCCGCGGGCCAGGCCCTGGTCAACCCTGGGTTCGCTGAACTCGCTGCCGCGGTCGGTCTCGCCACCGATCCCGTCGACGAGTTCTACGACCTGGTCGTGATCGGCGGCGGCCCCGCCGGACTGGGCGCCGCGGTGTACGGATCTTCGGAAGGTCTTCGCACCCTGCTGATCGAGAAGCGTGCCACCGGCGGACAGGCCGGGCAGTCCTCGCGCATCGAGAATTACCTCGGCTTCCCTGACGGAGTGTCAGGAGGGCAGCTGGCCGACCGGGCGCGGCGGCAGGCCGTCAGGTTCGGCACCGAGATCCTCACCGCCCGGCACGTCGCCGGCTTGAAGGTGCGCGGCTCGACCCTCTCGGTCTGTCTCGGCGACGGAACCGAGGTCGGTGCCCACACCGTGATCGTGGCCACCGGCGTCTTCTACCGCGAGTTGGAGTGCGGCGGCGCGAAGGAACTGAACGGCCGCGGTGTCTACTACGGCTCAGCCTCGACCGAGGCGGAGAACTGCGTCGACCGCGACGTCTACATCGTCGGCGGCGCGAACTCCGCCGGGCAGGCCGCCGTGTACTTCTCCAAGCGGGCGAAGAGCGTCACGCTCGTCGTGCGCGGGGATGGCCTCGAGGCGTCCATGTCGCACTACCTGATCGAGCAACTGCGCGAGATCGAGAACGTGACGGTGCGGTCGTGCACGGTCGTCGAGGAAGCACACGGCGAGGACCACCTCGAAGCGCTGACTCTGCGTCACACACCCTCCGGGGCGGTTGAGCGGGTGGAGGCGAGCCACTGCTTCGTGTTCATCGGCGCCCTGCCGCACACCGCTTGGCTCGAGGGCGTGGTTCAGCGGGACCGTCATGGCTTTCTCCTCACCGGGCCCGACCTGATCGTGGACCGGCAACGCCCGACCGGCTGGACGCCGGACCGCGACCCGTGGCTGCTGGAGTCCTCCGTCCCCGGGGTGTTCGTGGCCGGTGACGTCCGCAGCGAGTCGGTGAAGCGGGTCGCCTCCGCCGTCGGCGAAGGCGCGATGGCCGTCACTCTCGCGCACCGATTCCTGGCGGGGTCATGAGTGACGTCGCCACCGATACCGGCGTCCGGCTCGAACCGGCCGCCCTGCGCGAGCTCTTCCTGTTCGAGCACCTCACCGACGAACAGCTCATCTGGATCGCCGATCACGGCTGGGTTCTGGACGCCCCTGCCGGATGCACCCCGCTGCGCGAGGGCGAACCGGCCGAGGTCCTGGTGCTGCTCCTGTCCGGCGAGGTGCGCCTGACGCAGCGGGTCGGCCGCGACGAGGTCGAGGTGAACCGCAGCACCCGGGTCGGCGCCTACGCCGGCGCGATGCGCGCGTTCGTCAACGATGACTCGGCCTCCCGCTACAGCACCACGCTCCACACCATCGTCGACTCGCAACTGTTCGTGCTCCCCGCCGAGGCCTTCGTCCAGCTGATGAAGACCTGGTTCCCGATGGCCCTGCACCTGCTCGACGGCATGTTCGTCGGCCTGCGCAATTCCCAGGCGACGGTCGGGCGCCGCGAGCAACTGCTGGCCCTCGGCGCCCTCACCGCGGGACTGACCCACGAGCTGAACAATCCGGCGGCTGCGGCGGTCCGAGCGGCTTCCGGCCTGCGCGAGCGGGTCGGGGCGATGCGGCACAAGCTGGCGAAGCTGGCCGACGACAAGATCGACCGCGACCTGTTGCGGCTGCTCGTGGACATTCAGGAAGAGGCCGTGCAGCTCGCAGCCAAGGCGCCGGACCTCTCGGCGCTGCAGGCCTCCCAACGCGAGGACGAGCTCGCCGACTGGATGGACTCCCGCGGGGTCTCGGACGCCTGGTCGCTCGCGCCGATCTTCGCCACCGCCGGCACCACCGACGAGTGCCTGAACAAGATCGCCGCGTCCGCCGCCCCCGGCGTGCTCGACGGCGCCCTGCACTGGCTGGCCTCCACGCTCGAGACCGAGACGCTGCTCAGCGAGATCACGGATTCCGTGACCCGCATCTTGAGCCTGATCGGCGCAGCCAAGCAGTACTCCCACATGGACCGCACGCCGTACGAGCCGGTGGACATCCACCTCGGACTCAAGAGCACCGTGATGCTGCTGACCGGCAAGGCCGAGGGCCTCACGGTCGTCAAGGAGTTCGACCGCGAACTACCGCCGGTCCCCTGCTACCCGGCCGAGCTCAACCAGGTGTGGACCAACCTGATCGACAACGCGATCCAGGCCATGGACGGCGAGGGGACGCTGACCCTGCGCACCCTCCGGGAGGACAACTGCGTCCGGGTCGAGATCTGCGATACCGGACCTGGTGTCCCCGCGGACCTGCAGGTGCGGATCTTCCAGCCGTTCTTCACCACCAAGGCGGTCGGGCAGGGCACCGGCCTGGGTCTGGACATCTCCTACCGGATCGTGGTGGAGCGGCACGGCGGCGACCTTCAGGTCGAGTCCGTCCCCGGCGACACCCGGTTCGTCGTCCGGCTACCCCTGACCGAGCGCCAGATCTAGGCGTCCGGTCGCTCCCACCAGGGCGTGACACGCCCTGGTGGGAGGTGTCCCCCCACATGAGGGAGGTCAGGCGGCGACGTCGGCGGCGGCCGCGACCTCGGCGGTGAGCGCCAGCTCCAGCACCTCACGCACATCGCTGACCAGGTGGACGTCGAGCGCGTTCCGCACCTGCTCCGGGACGTCATCGAGGTCCGGGCCGTTGCGACTCGGGATCAGCACCGTGGTGATGCCGGCGCGGTGGGCGGCGAGCAGCTTCTGCTTCACCCCGCCGATCGGCAGCACGCGCCCGGTGAGCGAAACCTCACCGGTCATCGCGACGTCGGACCGCACCGGCCGCCCGGAGAGCAGCGACGCGAGCGCGGTGGTCATCGTGATTCCCGCGCTCGGCCCGTCCTTCGGCACCGCACCGGCAGGCACGTGCAGGTGCACCCCCTGCTCCCGCAGGTCCGGCACGGTCAGCCCGAGCTCGGCGCCGTTGGCCCGCAGATACGACAGGGCGATCTGCGCGGACTCCTTCATCACCTCGCCGAGTTGCCCGGTCAGCGTCACCCCGC
Organism: uncultured Actinomycetota bacterium; assembly: GCA_963756785.1. GTDB lineage: Bacteria > Actinomycetota > Actinomycetes > Sporichthyales > Sporichthyaceae > Sporichthya. The sequence continues at coordinate 43,504 of CAVWPF010000004.1, read as the reverse complement.
TGGCCCCGGTGTCCCGGTGCGCCAGCGACGCCTCGATGAACAGGACATCGCCCCCGGCTCCGGTGACCGCCAGCCCGGTGGCCACGCCCGGCGCCGCGGTGCGCTCAGCCGTCTCCGGCAGGTGCCGCGGCCGGCCCAGATACGGCTGCAGGCCCTCGGCACCCACCTCGACGGGCCCGGCCTGGTCGCGGGTCGCCACCTTGCGCAGCACCCGCGCGATCAGTCGCTCCAGGTCGCGAACGCCGGCCTCGCGGCTGTACTCGGCCGCGAGCCGCCGCAACGCGTCGTCGGTGAGAGTGACCTCGTCCGCCGTGAGCCCCGCGCGTTCGAGCTGACGCCGCATCAGGTGATCGCGGGCGATGCTGACCTTCTCGTCCTCGGTGTATCCGTCCAGCCGGACCAGCTCCATCCGGTCGAGGAGCGGCGCCGGGATCGACTCCAGCACGTTCGCCGTCGCCAGGAACACCACGTCGGACAGATCGAGTTCGACCTCGAGGTAGTGATCGCGGAAGGTGTGGTTCTGCGCGGGGTCGAGCACCTTGAGGAGTGCCGCCGTCGGGTCACCGCGGTAGTCCGAGCCGAGCTTGTCGACCTCGTCCAGGAGCACGACCGGGTTCATTGACCCGGCTTCCGTGATGGCGCGCACGATCCGCCCGGGCAGCGCACCGACATAGGTGCGCCGGTGCCCGCGGATCTCCGCCTCGTCCCGGACCCCGCCGAGAGCGACGCGGACGAAGCTGCGCCCCATGGCGCGCGCGACGGACTCCCCCAGCGACGTCTTGCCCACGCCGGGCGGCCCGACCAGGGCGAGGACCGCGCCGCTGCGCCGGCCCCCCACCACGCCGAGGCCACGTTCGGCCCGCCGCTTGCGCACCGCAAGGTGTTCGATCACGCGGTCCTTCACGTCGTCGAGCCCGGTGTGATCCGTGTCCAGGACAGCACGCGCCTCGGTGAGGTCGTAGGAGTCCTCGGACCGGACCGTCCACGGCAGCGCCAGCACGGTGTCCAGCCAGGTGCGGATCCACCCGACCTCGGGTGACTGTTCCGAGGTGCGCTCCAACTTGCCGACCTCGACAAGGGCCGCTTCGCGGATCTTCTCGGGCAGGTCCGCCGCCTCGATTCTGGCCCGGTAGTCCTGCTCCTCGGTCTCGACGGCGCCGGTGAGCTCCGCCAGCTCCTTGCGGATCGCGTCGAGCTGGCGGCGCAGCAGGAACTCGCGCTGCTGCTGCTCCATGCCCTCGGCGACGTCCTTCTGAATGGTTGCCGCGACGTCGAGTTCGGCGAGGTGCTCGCGGCTCCAGCTGATCAGCGTCGTCAGCCGCTCGGCCACGTCCACCGTCTCCAGCAGGTGCGCCTTCTGTTCACCCGTCAGATACGGGGCGTAGCCCGCCAGGTCGGCCAGTTCACCAGGATCGGACATCTGCTGCACGGAGTCGACGAACTGCCACGCGCCCCGCTGCTGCAGGATCGTCGTGGCGAGACCCTTGTATTCCCGCGCCAGCGCCGCGGACGTGTCGGGAACGATCTCGTCCAGCGTCGTGACCTCGACCCACAGGGCGGCCCCCGGGCCCGTCGTACCGGTTCCGATGCGGGCCCGGGTCACGCCGCGGACCACCGCCACGTGCTCGCCGCCCCGGAGGCGCCCGACCTGCTCGAGAACGCCGACAGCCCCCACCTGGCCGTACTTCCCGTCCAGGCGTGGGACGAGCAGGACCCGCGCCTGCTCGGTGCTGCCGGGTTCCAGGCTCGCTTGTGCGGCTTCCACCGCGGCGCGCGCCTCCGACCCGGCCAGGGACAGCGGCAGCGTCATCCCCGGCAGGACGACGACGTCGTCGAGTGGCAGGACGGGCAGGGTAAGTGCGGTGTTCACATCGGCCTCTTCTCTTGCCTGAGGTTCACCACAAACCCAGGTCCAGGCCGTTCTGTTCCGGCGCGCGGTTACGCCGTCAGCGGATCAGCCGCGGACGCGCTTCGCTGCCTTGCACAGTCCGGCCCAAGCCGGCGCGAGCGCGGTCTCGTCGACCCCGGTGCAGATCTCCAGCCCGTACAGCATTCCCCAGGTGAAAGCAGTCTCCCCGCCTCCATGGGCAGCGATCGCGAGGTCGCGGAGCACCGGAGCCGCCACCACGGCGTCCTGATGGTCGCCGAGCACTTCCTGGACCTTCCTGGTGTGAGAGATCAGCTTCCTGGCGTCGCTCCCGAGCGCAACTTCCGCGGCTTCGGTCGTGTACCGAAGGCGCTTCGCGGCCTTCCGGGCCTCGTGCAGTTCGACGTCGCGTGCTGCGCCACCGCATGCGTCCGCGACGTCCATGTGCGCCTGCATCCGGTGAAAAGTCCGGTCCAGTTGGCGTGGCAGTTCCTTCGCGGCGGGCCTACCCCCGAGAGCGGTGAACGGCGGGTCGACCAGCAGCTCGTCCAGCGCGTCCAGCAGCGCGTGGTAGCGGCTTGAGTCGAGGGCCTCGAGCAGCGACCTGCGCGCCGCGGCCTGCCTCGGTGCGAACCAGGACACCAGGCGCGACTGGACCGGTCCGAGCACGTCCTCGACCCGCTGTCCGTCCAGTGCCGCGGTGAATCGCGCCCGTAGCACTTCCAGGTCACGAGCCTCTCCTGCGACGGCGGCGAGCCACTTCAGCTCGTCCGTGAGGTGCCGGGTCTGCTCCCGGTCGATCAACCTGCCGAACCCCTGGAGGGCGCTGCGGGCGCGGCGAGTCGCCACCCGCAGCTGATGCACGGAGTCGTGGGTGTCCCGGCGGACCTCGACGTCGTAACGCCGGATCGCCCCCGCCTGCTCACGCAGGTAGGCCACCACGACGTCGCCGGCGGTTCTCTTCGAGTTGCGGCGGTCTGCCGTGGGCTGGGTGGGCACCCGGTCGCCGAGCGCGCGAGCCAGTTTCGAAGCGGACGAAGAACGCTGAACGCCGGACTTGCGCAGTACCGCGTCCGCCTTCTTCAACAGGCGCAGATCGCCCTCCGCGCCGAGCTCGACCTCGATCTCGCGCCAGGAGTGCTCCGGCCCGTCCGGGAGGACGCGTGCGGTGACGTTGTCGTCGGTGACCTCGAGCAGATCGCGGCCGGCCGGGTCGGCCCACGTCAGGACCCGCCGCGACGTGCGCAGTTCGGCGATGGGCTCCAGAGGAGCCCCCCGGGTGATGGTGCGCAGCAACTCCGCGAGCTCCGCCGGCGGCGGACCGGGTACGTCCACTTCAGCGGTGCGGACCTGGATTTCGTCACGGGTGTCCTTACCCGCCGGCAGCTTGAGGTGCCAACCCGTCACGTCGTCGCCACTGCGGTAACGCAAGGTGATCCGCGCGCCGGCCAGGCGCAGGTCCGCCGTGTCCAGGTAGGTCGCGACCAGTTGCTGGTCCTGCTCCACCGGCTCGGTGGGAAACAGCGCCGACCAGCTGGGCAGCTCCGTGGTGCTGCTCGCCTCGTACTTGCGCTCGATCTCGCGGTGGGTCGTCGTCATCCCTACGCCCTACCGCAGCAGACCGCTCACCGAACATGAACAATCGTTAGTGGAAGACCACGGTCCGGTTTCCGTGCACGAGGATGCGGTCCTCCAGGTGCCAGCGCAGGCCACGGGCCAGGACGACCTTCTCGATGTCGCGGCCCTTGCGCACCATGTCGGCCACGGTGTCCGAATGGTCGACGCGGATCACGTCCTGCTCCACGATCGGCCCCGCGTCCAGTTCCGCCGTGACGTAGTGGCAGGTCGCCCCGACCAACTTCACTCCGCGCACGTGGGCCTGGTGGTACGGCCGGCCGCCGACGAAGGACGGCAGGAAGCTGTGGTGGATGTTCAGGGCTCGGCCGGCCCACCGCTCGCACAGCCAGTCCGGCACGATCTGCATGAACTTCGCGAGGACGATCGCGTCCGGATCCTCCGCGTCGACCAGCTTGCGCACCTGCTCGAACGCCTCGGTCTTGTCCGCACCCGCGCCCGGGAACGGCACGTAGTGGAACGGGATGTCGTGCGCGGCGCTGATCGACTCCATGTCCTTGTGGTTGCCGATGATCGCGCGGATCTCCGCCCCGAGTTCGTTGCCGGCGAACCGGCCGAGCAGGTCGTAGAGGCAGTGCACCTCCTTGGAAACGAGCACCACGACCCGGGCCGGCTGGCCGGTGTCGGTAACCCGCCAGTCGGTGTCCGCGCCGAGTTCCGCGGCCAGCGTGGCGAACCGGTCGCGCAGCTCCTCCAGGCCGAAGGAGAGCGACTCCGAACGGACCACCTGCCGGGTGAAGAACCAGTTCGTGTCCGGGTCGGCGTGGTACGCGGCCTCGGTGATCCAGCCCCCGGCTTCGGAGAGGAAGGCCGCGATCCGGGCCACGATGCCGGTGCGGTCGGGGCAGCCGAGCGTCAGGACGTAGTGCGAAGTCATCCGTGCAGTCTCCCTCAGAAGGCGGCAGCGAACAGCGCGGTGGTCCGTTCGAAGCTCTCCGTGGCGGCGCGCTCGTGATAGGTGGGGTGGTCCGGCCACGTGTAACCGTGGTCGGCGTCGGCGAAGAGCACGATCTCGACCTGGGGCATCGGCTCGACGAGATCCAGGTAGGGCCGGTGCAGTTCCATCGGCTGGACCTGATCGATGCCCCCGACCCCGACGAACAGCGGTCGGGTCAGGCCGGCGGCGGCGTGGTGCGGAGAGGTGTCGGTGTCGTCGGCGAGGAACGACGGGTGCCACATCGCTCCGGCGACCACGCGGTCGGAATGCCGCGCGAGCGCGACGGCGACCGCCCGGGCACCGAGGCAGAAGCCGATGACTGCCAGCCGCCGATCCGCCGGCACGCCGAGCGCAGTCAGCGCTGCGTCCCCGTCGGCCTGGATCCCGTCGTCGGTGAGGGTCCGGAGCAGGCCCATCATCCGTTCGCCCAGCGACGGGTCCGCGGCCCGCTCCGCCGGCTCGTACCCGATCAGACGGCCGTGCCGGTGGTACAGATCCGGGACGATCACCTCGTAGCCGGCGCCGGCGAGCTTCTCCGCGAAGACGTGCGTGGCGGTCCGGATCCCCGGTCCGTCGTGATACAGCAGCACCAGCGGATGCTCGCCGGCGGCCGGCCGCTTGTGCAGCACCGCCATCGGCCCGTCGGGCGTTTCGGCTTCCAGGATTGCGCGAACGATCTCCACGAGAGCACGCTAGGCCACCGCCCGTCGTCCTGCGCCAGGAGAATCCGTGTCCGTCGCTGTCGATCGCGCCCACCAGGTTGCGGATCACCTGTTCGAAAAGAACTCCGACGCCTTCGGGGCGAACCTTCCGACGTACCGGGGGCATGTGCACCGGGTCATCGGACTGGTCGGGCTCCAGACCGAGGTGCCCGCGGAGGTCGGAAATGCGCTCGGCGTCGCCGCGTTCTTCCACGACGCGGCGATCTGGTTCGACGGGACGTGGGACTATCTGCCACCCTCGGCCGCCCGCGCGGTCTCCGAACTCGGCGGTGCCGGTGCCGAGCACGCCGCGCTGGTTCAGGCGATGATCACCGAGCACCACCGGATCCGGAAGGCGCGCTCCGCCGACCCACTGGTCGAGGCCTTCCGCCGCGCAGACCTGACCGACGTCTGTGCCGGGCTCATCCCGGTGCCGAACTCCAAGCGACGCGACTATCGCGCACTGACGAAGGAGTATCCCGCCCGCGGCTTCCGCCCCCTCCTGGTGAAGGCCTTCGCCCGCGGAGTCAGGGAGAACCCGCTACACCCGATTCCGATGATCAAATTCTGAACTGACGCCGGATCATCAACGGCAGCACCAGCCACGCGCCGGTGAAGAAAACCAGCGCAACGCAGCCCGCCGTGATTCCCCATGCCGGGCTGACCACGATTCCGAAGACCCACGTCAGCACGGCGATGACGGCCAGCCCGAGCATGGCCAGCCCGGCGAGAGCGAAGCGCTGCGCGACGTTGACCTGCTTGGGGCGGGCTCCGACCCGAAACAGCAAGCGGTGCATCGACACCGGGGCGATCAGGCATGCCGTGGACGTCACCGAGAGCGCGACCGCGGTGAGGTAGAGCGCGTGCGACCGGTCGGAGAGCCGCCAGAACCGGTCCTGGAACGGCAGGACGAGCAGGAAGGCAGTCAGCAGCTGGACGCCGGTCTGGACGACTCGAACCTCCTGCAGCAACTCGGACCAGTGCCGGTCGAGACGCTCCAACTCCGTTTCGTTGCGATCGAAGCGCGGGACGTCCTCCGGGGGGCTCACACCTTCTGGCTACCCCGCGGGGCGACGGTGAGTCAACGCGCCGCGCGACAGCCGGGGCTGGATGCCTCTGGCCGGTCCATCACCCCCCGCGCCCTGTCGATGGTGACCGTACTCAGTCGGATCAGGCCAGGCCCATGAGCGTCAGGTCCAGCGACGCCGTCATCCGCTCCGCGAGCGCGCCGAGGGACTTCTTCGGCCGGATCATCACCTCGAAGCGGGTGATCAGGCCGTCGGCGTCGAAACCGATCATGTCGATGCCCTTGAGATCGAGCTCGCCGATCTTCGCCGAGAACTCCAGGACGATGTCCTGTCCGTCTCCGGTGACGAACTCGCGGTGGTAGCGGAAGTCGTCGAAGACCGAGACGGCGGTCTGCAGCACGTGCCCGACCTTGACCGGCCCGGCGTACGGGTTCCAGAACGCCGGCGAGGAGAACAGCACGTCGGCGTGCAGCAGGGAGCCGATGTCGGAGAGGTCGACGGCGGCGATCATCGCGTGCCAGGCCTCGAGGCTCTTGGCCACGGCGGGCGGCAACTCGGCGTGCTTCAGCGGCGCGACGCGCGCGAGCGGATCACCGGTGCCGCTCACCGGGCCACTCACCGGGCCGCTCACCGGGCCGCTCACAGGGCCGCCGCCAGCTCGGTGCCCTGCGCGATCGCGCGCTTGGCGTCCAGCTCGGCCGCGACGTCCGCGCCGCCGATGAGGTGCGCCGACATTCCGGCCGCGACCAACTCGTCGTACAGGTCCCGCCGGGGCACCTGCCCCGCGCAGATCACCACGTGGTCGACCTCCAGGGTGAGCGGGCCGTCGCCGGTCTCGACGTGCAGGCCCTCGTCGTCGATCCGGCGATAGGTCACGCCGGGCATCATCTGCACGCCGCGGCGCGCAAGTTCGGTGCGATGGATCCAGCCGGTGGTGAGGCCGAGGCCTTCGCCGGGCCTCGATTCCTTGCGCTGCAGCAGGAACACCGCGCGGGCCGAGGTCACCGGGCCCGCGGCGACCAGGCCACCCGGCGCCAGGTAGTCCGGGTCGACACCCCAGTGCTGGAAGAATCGTTCGACGTCCATGCTCGCGGACGGCCCTTCGGTCTCGGTGAGGAATACCGCGACGTCGAAGCCGATGCCGCCCGCGCCGACGATCGCGACGCGGGACCCGACCGTCACCTCGCCGCGCAGGACCTCCAGGTAGCCGACGGCCTTGGGATGGTCCAGACCTTCGATATCCGGCACCCGTGGGTCGACCCCCGTCGCGAGCACCACCTCGTCGTAGCCGATCAGGTCGGCGGCCGTGACGCGACGACCCAGCTCGAGCCGTACACCGACCCGCGGGAGTTCCGTGCCGAAATAGCGCAACGTCTCCGCGAACTCCTCCTTGCCAGGGATGCGCCGCGCGAGATCGAACTGACCACCGATCACCTCGGCCGCGTCGTGCAGCACGACCTCGTGACCACGACGTGCGGCGGTGAGCGCGGACGCCATGCCCGCCGGGCCGGCACCGACGACAGCGACGCGCTTGCGGTTCCGCGTCGGCGACAGGTCCAGCACGGTCTCGTGGCAGGCGCGCGGGTTCACCAGACACGAGGTGATCCGGCCGTCGAGCGTGTGGTCGATGCAGGCCTGATTGCAGCCGATGCAGGTGTTGATGCGGTCGGCCTCACCCGCACGCGCCTTGGCGACGAACTCCGCGTCCGCGAGCAGCGGGCGGGCCATCGAGACCAGATCGGCGACGCCGTCGGCGAGCAGCATCTCCGCGACCTCCGGGGTGTTGATGCGGTTGCTCGCGACCACCGGAACCCCGACGCAACCCCGCAGCCGCCGGGTGACCTCGGCGAAGGCCGCCCGGGGCACCGGGGTGGCGATCGTCGGGACGCGGGCCTCGTGCCAGCCGATGCCGGTGTTGAGGATGTCGACCCCGGCCACCTCGAGCTCCTTGCCGAGGTCCAGCGCTTCCGCCAGCGTCGACCCACCAGGGACGAGGTCGAGCATCGACAGCCGGAACAGGATCAGGAAGTCGGCCCCGACCCGGCTCCGGGTCCGCCGCACGACCTCCAGCGGGAACCGCATCCGCGCCCGGGCGTCCCCGCCCCAGTCGTCGGTGCGCAGGTTCGTGCAGCCGGCGAGGAACGTGTTGATCAGGTAGCCCTCGGACCCCATGATCTCGACCCCGTCGTAACCCGCGGCGCGTGCCAGTTCGGCTGCGCGCGCGAAGTCCTCGATGGTCGCCTCGATCTCGGCTGCGGTCAGCTCACGGGGCGTCAGAGAATTGATCGGGGCGCGCAACGCGCTCGGCGCGACGAGATCCGCGTGCTTGGCGTACCGCCCGAAGTGCAGGATCTGCATCGCGATCAGCCCACCGGCCCCGTGGACGGCGTCGGTGACGATCCGGTGATCGCGCACGTCCTCGGCGCCGGTCATCGTCGCGCCGTGTTCCATCGGCCGGCCGACGTGGCTGGGGGCGATGCCCCCGGTCACCATCAGCGCGACGCCGCCGCGGGCCCGCTCGGCGTAGAAGGCCGCCATCCGGTCGAACCCGCCGGGTGTCTCCTCCAGACCGAGGTGCATCGAGCCCATCAGCACACGGTTGGACAGGGTGACGTGGCCGAGATCGATCGGCGTGAAGAGGTGGGGGTACGTCACGGCCGCTCCGTTTCGTCGGGACAGAGCGCGTCAGCGCTGCGCGCATCGAGCACGCCGGACCGCCCGGCCAGGGCCGCCGCCTGGACGCGATTGGCGACGCCGAGCCGTTGCAGCAGACGCGCGACCATGCGTTTGGCCGTGCGTTCCGAGACACACAGACGGCGGGCGATGACGACCGTCTCGTGTCCTTCGGCGACCAGGCGCCAGAGTTCGACATCGGCGCGCCGCATCGTGGTCAGCACGGAGGCGGCGGGACGCCGGCGCAGCAGGGTCGCCACTGCTTCGCTCGGCGCGACGGCCCCGCCGCTCGCGATCGCGAGCAACTGGGCGGCGACGGTCTCGGGGTCGGCATCGCGCAGCAGGACGCCGCCGGCGCCCGCGGTGAGGGCCGCCACCGCGATCTCGGTGGCATGCGCGTCGGCGGCCAGAGCGGCGAACCGCACGCCCGGGTGCCGGCGGTGCGCCGTCGCGATGGCCGCGAGTGCGTTCGGGAGGTCGAGGTCGACCACCACGACCTCCGGCCGGTACCGCCCGACCAGCTCGGACACCTGGGCCGCGTCGTCCCCGGAGGCGACGACACTGAGGCGACCGGACGAGACCTCTTCCAGCGCGGCCTGCAGGCCGCGTGCGAACAGCCGGTGCCGGTCGACGATGACCACGGGCAGCGTGCTCACCGGCATGGGCGGACTCAGCTCGACGACGGTCATGACGTGGCGCCGGCACTCAGGCGGAGCCGGAGATCGCGCTTGAGTACCTTGCCCGTCGGGCCGAGCGGCAGCGCCTCGACGATCTCGATGCGCTCGGGGACCCACCAGCGAGGGAGCTGCTCGCCGAGATGAGCGAGGATCGACGCGAGATCGGGTGAACCGCCGGCCGGTGGCTGGACGAACAGCACGGGCCGCTCACCCCATTGCGCGTCGGGCATGCCAACGACCGCCGCCTGCGCGACGTCGGGGTGGCCCATTGCCACGTTCTCCAGCGCCACCGAGGAGATCCACTCACCGCCGGACTTGATGACGTCTTTCACGCGGTCGGTGATCCGCAGGTAACCCGCACGGTCGATGGCGGCGATGTCGCCGGTCGGGAACCAGCCCTCGCGCAGCACCGGCTCGTCGGAATCGAGATATCCGCTCGCCACCCAGTGCCCGCGCACGAGCAGTTCGCCGGTGGCCTCCCCGTCCCAGGGCAGTTCGTCCCCCGCGGCGTCGACGAGCTTCCACTCCAGGCCGAAGAGTGCCCGTCCCTGCGCGGCCTTGATCCGCGTCAATGCCGGCCGGTCGAGGGCGTCCATGCCGGGCTTCAGCGACCCGATCGCACCGAGCGGGCTGGTCTCGGTCATGCCCCAGCCCTGGCACATCGTGATGCCGTGGCCGACCTCGAAGGCCTCGATCATCGACGGCGGCACGGCGGATCCACCGCAGGCCACCCGGCGCAACGCGGGGAGTTCGCGGCCGGCGTCGGAGAGGTGGGTGAGCAGGTTGTGCCAGATCGTCGGTACCCCGGCAGTGAACGTGACGGCCTCGGCCTCGAGCAGGTCCGCCAGGCGCGGCCCGTCCATCCGGTCGGCCGGCAGCACGAGCTTGGCCCCCACCAGCGCGGCGGCGAACGGCAGACCCCAGGCGTTGACGTGGAACATCGGCACGACCGGCAGCACCGTCTCGGCGGCGCCCAGCCCGAACGCGTCCGGCAACGCGCCGGCCATCGCGTGCAGGACCGTGGACCGGTGCGAGTACAGGACGCCTTTCGGCCGGCCCGTGGTGCCCGAGGTGTAGCAGAGCCCACTCGCCGTGCGCTCGTCGAACTCGGGCCAGGCGAAAGCCGGGTCGCCACCGGCGACCAGGTCCTCGTAGGCGAGCGCGCCGACCGGGATCTCGACGCCCGGTCGGGCAAGCACGATGCGGTGCTTCAGTCCGGGAACGCGGTCCGTCAGGGCCGCGAGCAGCGGCAGGAACGGCGGGTCGACCAGCAGCGCCACGTCGCCCGCGTGCTCGAGTACGTAGACCAGTTGTTCCGGGTCCAACCGTGGGTTGACCGTGTGGCAGACCGCACCCAGACCGGCGATCGCGTACGTCGCTTCGAGGTGGCGGTGGGTGTTCAGCGCGAGCGTTGCGACCCGGTCACCGGGCCGCACGCCGAGCCCGGCCAGCGCGGCGGCCAGCCGCCGCGAGCGGTGGCCGATTTCGCCCCAGGTGCTTCGGTGCTCGCCACCGCCGAACTCCGCGGAAACCACCTCCCGCTCGGGGTGGTGACGCTCAGCGTGTTCGAGCAGGGCGGAGATCAGGAGCGGACGTTCCATCATCAGGGCTTGCATGTGACGTCCTGTCAGATACGGCGCATGAGCCGGAGGAGCAGCGATGCGATCCGGCCGTACGGCGGGTAGAGCAGCTTGGTACCGGTGAAACCGAGAGCGCCGCGTTGCGTGAAGACGGACTTGTGGTGCGAGAACGTCTGGAAGCCTTCGCGCGCGTGGTACGAGCCCATGCCGCTCTCACCGCTGCCACCGAAGGGCAGGCCGTCCTGCAGGTAGTGCAGCAAGGTGTCGTTCACGGTCACGCCACCGCTGGTGGTCCGCTTCAGCAGCGCCCGCTTGCGGCGGCCGCTGTGCGTGAACAGGTACATCGCGAGGGGCCGCGGGCGGTCGTTGATGTAGCTGACGGCCTCGTCGAGCTTGGAGTAGCTGATGACCGGCAGCACCGGGCCGAAGATCTCCTCGCGGGCGACCCGCATCGAGTCCGAGACCCCGGTGACCACGTGCAGCGGGAGCTTGCGGGTCGCCGGATCCTCCGGGTCCCCGTGCTCGGCGACGGTGACCGAGGCGCCTTGCGCACGGGCATCGTCGACGAGCGAGCGCAGCCGCTCGTAGTGCCCGGCGTTGATGATCGCGGTCGCGTCCTCGTTTCCGGCGAGCGTCGGGTACAGCGAGCGGGCGGCGGCGGTGGCGGCGCGCACAAAGCGGTCCTCCGACCCGGCCGGAACCAGCACGTAGTCGGGGGCGACGCAGGTCTGGCCGGCGTTGAAGAGCTTGCCCCAGACGATGCGCTGAGCGGCCTGTTCAATGCTGTAGCGCTCGTCGACGACGACCGGGCTCTTGCCGCCGAGCTCGAGGGTGACCGGGGTGAGGTTCTCGGCCGCCGCCAGCATGACCGCCCGGCCGTTCTGCGTGGAGCCCGTGAACAGCAGGTGGTCCAGCGGGAGCGAGCAGAAGTCGCGGGCGACGTCGGCCTCACCGCCGGTGACGTAGACCTGCTCTACCGGGAACGCCTCTCCGAGCAGACGGGTGAGCAACGCCGTGGTGCTGGGCGTGAACTCGCTCATCTTGATCATCGCGCGGTTGCCGGCGGCCAGGGCCGCGGCCAGCGGTGCCATCGTCAGGTGCACCGGGTAGTTCCAGGGCGCGACGATGCCGATGACGCCCTTGGGCTGCGCCACGACACGGTTGCTGCCGGGCAGGAACCAGATCGACGTGCCGCGCAGCCGGGGCAGCATCCAGAACGCGACATGCCGGCGGGCGTGGCGCAACGAGTGCGCCGACCCCACGATCTCGGCGATCTCGGTCTCGGTCCGAGAGCGGTGACCGTAGTCCTCGCGCAGTGCCTCGGCGAGGGGCACGCGATTGCGCAGGATCAGGTCTTCGAGCTTGCGCAGGTCGTTGCGCCGCTGCCACAGCGACGGTGGACCTGCCGTCTGGAAGGCGGCGCGCTGGCGGTCGAGAACGGCCTTCAGCTCAGCGCTCGCCGGTGCGGCGGCCATCAGGGGATTCTCCGTCAGGGTCACGATTTCTCCTCAGGCCCGGCTGGCCCAGTAGTTCACCGACGACGAGTGCGGGAAGCCCATGGCGAGGCGGGTGGTGAGCCGTGAGGTCCCGATGGCGAGGTCGACGACCTTGGGGATGCAGGCCGTCTCGAACCACCAGATGTCGTTGAAGCGGCGGATGGGGGCCATCGCCTTGACGATCGCCTCGTGCGGGTCAATGCCGCGGAGAAGCGCCTCGGCGGCCACGACCGACGACACGGCGCCGCCGAGAATTCCGTCGGCGTAGTACGCGACCGCGCCGGGCGACGCGAGGCGGCGGAGCTCGAGCGTTCCCGGGGCGGAGCGCGGAACCGCGCCGAACCCCGGAGCCGGTGCGAGCCCCCCGAAGCAGGTCTGCTCGACGTCTACCGGCTCCAGGCCCACCGCCTCGGAGATACCGAGCACCTCTTCGCGCAGCAGCGCGACCTCGCGCGCCTTGTCGATCTTGTCCGGCGCCGCGCGCACGGGCCGGACCATCAGTCCGTACCAGGTGGCGTCGGGCGAGAGCGGGTCGGCGAAGGGCGTGAAGTACCCGACGTTGACCGCGCCCTCGCGGTAGACCAGCGGCGCAAAGGCGCTGCTGCCCGTCAGCGGAAACTTCAGTCCGTCCGGGCCGGCTCGCAGCGCGCACTGCCACGCGAGCGTCACGCGCTTCGGTGCCGGGGCGGAGGCCCCGAACAGCTTGGCGTTGCGAGTGAGGTTGACCAACAACGGCTTGCGGCCGGGGGCCAGGGCACGGGCATCGTCGAGCGAGGTGATCGCCTCGTCGACCTCGATGATGGCGCGCTCGTCGATCAGTTCGCGGATCGCGTTCGCCATCCGGCTGTTGCGCCCGCCGTACATCACCGGGCGACCGAGCCCGCGCCGACCGCCCTGCCAGGAGGCGGTCGGCCCGAGTTCCCAGCGACCGCCGATGCCGGGACGGGCCATCGTGGTCAGCTGCTTCGTCGCGACCGGTTGGCCGGCGAAGTTCGGGCCGGAGATCTGGCGGATCAACTGCGCCTGCGGGACGTTCAGTGCGTAGGAGAGCCAGTCGGCGGACATCCCCCGCATCGAGCAACCGTTGACCAGCTGGCGCGTCTCGGAGACGGGGGCTCCGGCGATCACGACCTTGCCGGCGAACTGCTCGCTGCGGGCGAGCCGCGCGGCCAGCGTCCAGGCGGTGATGCCCTTGCCGCCGGCGATCACGACGGAGTCGTAGACCGGCGTGCTGCCGCCGGGGAGCAGCGCGTCGAGTTGCTGGCTGATGGATTGGAAGCGGAGTTCGTCGGCCGCGGAGAGCCGGGCTGACGCAACAGGGACGGGACGCTCGGGGGCGAGGGTCATCACTCCTCCTCAGGACGTGGCTCAATCATTCAGGATGGACCATGCAGAGTCAATGGTTTCCTGGGCCCGCCGGGGCCACGCCCGGGCCCCCGCGGGCCTCGGGAGATACGGCAGCCTCAGCGCTGGGCGCGCTTGGGTGCGTCGTCGTCCAGGGACGGGATGCGGGGGTCGAGGGACGGCGGGTCCTCCAGGATCGAGGACCAGAAGGTGATGAAGGCTTCCTCGAACAGGTAGCCCATCCGGATCGGCACCTGGTGAAGATGGAGCTTCGGGTAGCGCGCCATCTCCGCGGAGAACGCGTCGTACTCCGCCAACCGCTCCTTGTGCAGGGCGATCTGCTCCTCGGCCATCCGGCGCACCCGGTCCGGGGTGGTCAGGTCGGCGAAGTAGAGCTTGAGCAGGCCCAGGTCCCGCGTCTCGGTCTGCGTGTTGCTCGGGGCGTCCAACCACTCCTTGAGGGCGACGCGGCCGGCCTCGGTGATGGAGAACAGGCGGCGCCGGCGGCCGTGGTCCTCCTGCTCCTCGCTGAGCAGTCCGAGCTTGGCCAGCCGCTCCGGCTCGACGTAGAGCTGCGAGTGCGGGAACGACCAGAAGTACGCGATCGAGCGCGCGACGGCGCGCTTGAGGTCGTACGGAGTGGACGGCCCGAGCTCGGCGATGAAGCCGAGGACGAGGTAGGCGCTCGGGCCCAGCCGCGCGGTGTCCGGCTTCGCCGGTTCTGATGTGGACCGTTCACTCCGGACCGTCATAGTCCGATGGTAGCGACGGCGGAGCCCGGCGGACAGGTCCGCCGGGCTCCGGTCGCTTCCCCTGAGGAGGGACGCCTGCGGGTTACTTGTTCGTGTGGATGACGAACTGGTCCGGGTCCGGCTGGAATCCCGAGGGAGCCCCGTTCGGGTCCGACACCGTGTTGGTGGACGTGTACTTGTACATGAACTCCCGGCCCTGACCCATCTCCCCGCTCCAGGTCTGGTTCTCGGCGTCCCCGCCGCGTTCGGCCTTCGAATACGAGAAGCGCTGGTCGAGCGACGCGTCCGCGGCGTAGATGTCGCCGTTGCCGAGTTGCGCCATCAGGCGCTCGCGCGTCAGGTTCGGGCCGACCGCCTTGGCGGCGCGCTCGAACATCAGGCTGCCGACATAGTTGGCCTGGACGATGTGGTGGTTCAGGCCGCGGTTACCGCGTGCGTACTTGCTCATGGTGGCCATGAACTCCGGGCCCCAGAGCTTGTACGTGGTGTTGGTCCAGTAGCGGTTCACCGGGTGCTTGCCGAACAGCGAGCCGAGCACCTCGGCCGCGAGGTGGTTTCCCGAGATGCCCTTGGGCGGGTAGTAGTTCTGCTGCGTCGCCTCGACCATGAACTTCGCCATCGTCGCGGGGTTGATGACGTAGTGGACGATGTGTTCCGGGTTCGCCGAGCGCAGCGACAGGATCTGCGCCGACAGCGACGTCTCGGTGATCGCGACGTCGAGCTTCTTCACCATCTTCGCCCCGGACTTGTCGAGGACGCGCTGCACCTCGTTGCAGGAGAGCTGCATCTCCGGGCTGGTCAAGCAGACCAGGCCGTAGGTCTTGGGTTGAATGACGTTCTTCACCCAGTGGGCGCCCGCCATCGCCTCGTGAATCATCGACATGTGCGTCGGGAACATGTACGGGTCCTGCCACTCCGTCTGGGAGTAGGCCCACGTCCCGACCGCGGGCAGCTTGTACTGCGCGAGGTCGCTGTGCACACTCGCCGAGGCCCAGCTCGAAGTAGCTGAGCAGCGCGAAGACCTTGTCCTGACCCGCGAGCTTCTTGATGCACGCCTTCGACCGGGACACCTCGCCCGGGCCGTCGTCGCAATCCACCAGGGACATCCGCCGGCCGAGCACGCCACCGCGGTCGTTGATCGACGCGAACGCCGCCTTGATGCCGTTGACCATCGGGGTCACCAGCAGGTTGCCCAGCGCGATGCCGTGGGCCGAGACGGTCCCGAGCTTGATGCTGTCCTGGGTGACACCGATATCGGTGGCGCCGTTCTTCGCCGCCGCGATCCGCGCGTTCTCCGCGGCCTGCGCGGCATTGTCGATGCTGGTGATCCCGCCTTCGGTGGCCGCCTTGCCCACCGCGGAGTTGGCCTTGCCGGCCGACTTGCCGTTCTGCTTGTCGGCTTTCACGCCCGCCGGCTTCGCTCCCACGGGCGCGGCCTCCCCCGCGGGAGCGACCGGGGCGAGCTCGCCCACGGGAGCCGCGGCGGCACCCGCCACCGGCGCGGCGGCGTCAGGCACCGCCGGCACGGCCTGCGCGGTGTCGGGAATCGCGGCCGGTCCCTGCGCGGCACTGTCGGCGTCACTCCCGCCCCCGCACGCCCCGAGGACCATCGCCGCGCTCACGGCAAGGGGTAGGGCGGCGAACAGTGGGCGCCTGCTCCTTCTGGACACGGGACTCTCCTCAGGCTGGGGGCTGCGGTACCCCGGCAGAGTCGCCTGGCGAGAGCACGCTGAGAACCGGACCCGCGTGCCATCGGTGGCCCCCGGGGGCCTGCGGACGTAGATGCGTCGTCACCGACCCAGGCGAGGGGTCGTTGCGGCGACCAGTCGTTCCGAGTCGACCGAAGACGGCCCCGAATGGCCTGCTGGGTGTCCCCGTGCGTGTTCCGTACGACGGTGCGCTCCGGTCGATCCACGCGGGGGGCCGGAGCCGCGGTTCTCGGTCCGCGCCGAGGACGATCTCCCAGCCGTTGCGGTCGATCTGGTCTACTCCCTCCGCCGCACGGATCATTCAGCCTGGCGCCCGGCTCGAAGCGCCAGGCCGAGCGCCCGGACTCCGGACCCGACAGCATCCCGCTGTGCATCCCGTCCTCGCCGGCGTGTCCACCCGGTCCGGAATCAGCCGCCTGCGCGAGGTCGTCGAAAGCCTGGACCTGCGGCGTTTCCGCACCGAGGGGGTACGTCAGTCGACGTGCTGACCCCGGCCCAGCTGCAGGAGATCGAAGCGGAGGGCCGGCGGCTCTTCACCTTCGTCCAGCCTGACGTCGAACCTCAGGTCAGGTTTTCTGCCGGTCGCATGAACAGCACCGCCTCGGCGTCGATCTCGCAGACCACCTCGCCGGTGTCGTCGACCAGCTCGGAGTGCAGCGCGATGACCGCGTCGCCGCGGTCGGGCCGCAGATTCAGACCCGTGACGGTCGATGTGCCGGTCAGCGTCATGCCGGGCCGGACGGGACGACGCAACCGCGCGCTCACGGTCTTCCCGGCCTTGCCGACCACCGAGTTCCACAACGCCTCGACCAGCAGCGCTTGGTACACCGACAGCGTCTGCAGGCCACTGGCGATGATGCCGCCGAACGGAGAGGACGCCGCGGCCACCGGGTCGATGTGCATCGGCTGCGGGTCGTAGACCTGCGCGAAGGCGATGATGTCGGCCTCGGTCAGCAGCCAGGAGCCGAACGCGAACTCCTGACCGACAGCGAGGTCTTCGGCGTACCAGCCGCTCACGGAGTGCTCGGGCGCATCAGGATCACGCCTTCCATCTCGATCTGCAGCACGACGTCACCCTCCTGGTCGAACACCTCGGCGTGCCAGAACGACTTCGCATCCCCCCGCGCCGGCCGCAGCACGAGGTCCGCGATCCGGCAACGGGCACGAAGAGTCGTGCCGGCCGGAACCGGCTTCCGGAAGTTCAGCCGCAGTTCGCGACCGGCCTTGTGCGCGATGTCGTGGGCGAAGGCGTCGACCATCATTCGCTGGTAGGCCGCCAGCGTATGCAGTCCGCTCGCGATCACCTGCCCGAACGGGCCTTCCTTCGCGTACGCGACGTCGGTGTGGATCCGCAGCGGATCCCACTGGCGCGCGAAGTCTCCGATGTCCTGCTCCGACAACGTCATGGAGCCGAATTCGAACTCCTGACCAATCGTCAGGTCTTCGGCGTAGATCACTCTCGCTCCGGCAGGTCGAAGAGTTCGGTTTCGGGGTCGTGCCGCCAACTCGCAGCGGCGAGCTCACGGCCCCGGCGCGCCAGCTCTGCCGAATCCGGAACGTCCTCGAGCCATTCCGCCGGCACCGCACCCACGCCGTGACAGGCCCCCAGCAGGCCGCCGGCGATCGCGCCCACCGTCGACCCGGCCGACCGGCAGTTCTCGAGGGCATCGATCAGATGCCGCTCCGGGTCGTACGCCAGCACCTCGGTGTGCATGATCGTCGACCACGCCGCTTGGATCGCCTGCACCACGCCACCGTCGGCCAGTCCGTCGGCGAAGCTCGCGGGCGGCTGCCGCTCGGCCGCGGCCAGCAACCGGCTCCACCGCTCGCGGTCCCCGGCCGGCAGGCCGGGAAGCCCGACGCGGGCGTCGAGTTCCCCGGTCAGCACCGCGTGGCGGATCGCCAGCAGCCACATCGTCACGCCCGCCTCGCCGGGAGTGGCCGCGGCCAGCCCCTCCGGATCGCCGAGTGAATTCAGGGCCGACGCGGTGAGGTCAATCCACTCCGTCGCCGGCGGATCGCCGAGTTGCGCACCGACCGCCGAGGCGAGCAGTGCGCCGGCGGCGCGGTTCAGCAACGCGGCAGCGGGCCGCCGTTCGGCCATGCTCATTC
The DNA here is from genome assembly GCA_963756785.1 of uncultured Actinomycetota bacterium. Classification (GTDB taxonomy): domain Bacteria; phylum Actinomycetota; class Actinomycetes; order Sporichthyales; family Sporichthyaceae; genus Sporichthya. Next base: position 24,993 of record CAVWPF010000004.1, on the reverse strand, counting down.
CTCCCCGGCCAGCCGGATCGTGCGCAACTTGTGGCCGGCGTACCAGGTGGCCCCGATCGTGACGAGAACGAGCATCGGAACCCCGACGCCGAGGCTGACCGCCGATTCGATCTCGAGGCTCTTCGCCGTCTCCTTGCCCACGATCGCCTCGGTGATCGAGGCCGCCCACTGCGCGATGCTCAGCGTCCGGGCGCCCGGTACGAAGCTGCCGACGATGCTCTCCCAGACCAGGGCGTACAACAGCCCGACGAGAACGGCGCTGCGGGTGACGACGCCGAGCAACAGGAACACCGCCCCGTAGGCGACCCCGGCGGCACAGGCACCTACGAGGAAGCCCAGCGCGAGGTCGTTGTCGGAGCCGGACATCAGGAACGCGGCCAGGCCGGCCGGCACGCCGGAGAACACGATGATGGTGAACATCGCGACGATCGCCTTGGTCGTGGCCATCGTGTGCCGGGACAACGGCTTGGCCAACAGGTAGACGATCGAGCCGTCGTCGATCTCGGGCGCGATCGCCCCCGTTCCGGCGATGACGCCCATCAGCGGGACGAACACCGCGATGCCCAGGCCGCCGGCGACGCCGGCCGTGACCTCGTCGTCCTGACCGGCCAGCGCACGGATCAGGATCGCCAAAGCGAGCAACAGGCCGGGCAGCGCGAGCAGGAAGATCACCCGGCGCCGGCCGAAGAGCCCGCGCATCGTCAGCTGAGCCACCGTCAGGTTGAACAGCCCGCCGATCGTCTCGCCCGACCGGTTCGCCGGCGCGGGCGGCAGGGACTGCAGCGGGGCGCTCATCGGCTCACCAGGTACGCGAACACCGATTCCAGCGACTCGTCGGCGGGACTGACCTCGTAGAGGCGGATGCCGCGGGCCATGGCGATCCGCGGCAGCACCCGGACGAACTCTCCGACGTCCGTGGCCTGCACCTTGAGGTTCGCGTCCGCGATGCCACCGGAGGTGAGCCGTGCACCGTTCGGCACGACGAGCTCGACGGCAGAGGCGCACCGTTCGGCGATGATCGCCGCGGCGAGCGCCCGGTCATCGCCGGAGCGGATCGTGTACCGGTGCGGGCGCTCGGTCATCAGCTTGCGGATCTCGCGGAACCCGCCGGAGGCGGCATGACGCCCGGAGACCATCACCTCGATGCGGTCGGCGAGTTCCTCCACCTCCTCCAGGATGTGGGAGCTCACGATGATCGTGCGGCCCTCCTTGCCCATCGCGCGCAGCAGGTCCATGAGGTGGATGCGCTGGCGCGGGTCGAGGCCGTTGAACGGCTCGTCGAGCAGGAGCACCTCGGGGTCGTGCACCAGGGCGGTGGCGAGTTTTGCCCGCTGCCGCATGCCCTTGGAGTAGGTGGAGATCGGGCGCGACTGCGCGTCGACGAGATCGACGATCCCGATCGCCCGCCGGGTCGCCTCCTGCGGGTCGGGCAGGCCGTGCAACCTGGCGTTGGCCAGCACGAAGTCGAACCCGGTGACCACGTCGTACATGGCCTCGCGTTCCGGCACCAGGCCGATCCGGCGGTAGACGCCCTCGTTCCGCCAGACTGCCGCACCGTCGAGGGTCACCGCGCCCGAGGAGGGCGGCAGGAACCCGCCCATCATGTTGATCAGGGTCGACTTGCCGGCGCCGTTGGGCCCGAGCAGGCCGGTGACGCCGGGGCCGAACTCCATCGTCACGTCGTTGACCGCGACGACGTTGCCGTACCACCGCGAGACCGCGTCGATCCTCAGCGTGGCCATCAGATGGAAACCTTCCGGTACCGCGCCGAAAGGATCGCCAGGCAGGCGGCGACCACCGCGATCGCGACCAGCGTGAAGACCAGGCCGCCGCCGGCGCCCGGCGGTGGCACCTCGGCCTGGCTGGGTCCGCCGAAGACGGAATGTTGGACGCCGTGGGCCAGCGTGTAGGGCGAGAGAAGGTGTCCGTACGCCGCCGTCGAGGCCGCGCCGTTCTCCTGCGCGACCTCCGAGACCGTTCCGCCGACACCGGCGAGCACGATCAGCGAGACGATGATCGCGGCGATGCCGACTCCCCGCCGCGGGGTCATGGCCGCGATCGTGACCGCGATCCCGGCCACCAGCAGCGCTGTCACGGCGGCTCCGCCGAGGCCGCGGGCGAAGTTCGGCGTCTGCGAGCCGACGGACAGCTTGGCGAGCAGGGCGCCGACATAGAGCACGAGCAGCGGGATCGCCATCATCAGGAACAGGGCGGTCGCCAGCGCCGCGTACTTGGCGAGGATGTATTCGACCCGCTGCAGCGGCCGGGAGAAGTAGAGCGCGACCACCCGGAAACGCAGGTCGCGCGAGACGCTGGCCGGGGCCGCACCCGCGATGAACAGGCTGGTCAGCGCCGAGGTCGTCAGCAGGTACTCGTTGTAGTCGACCGGCAGCCCGATCCGGTTGTCGACGCTGACGACGATCGTCATGATCACGCACGGCAGGACGAGAGCGAAGAACAGGACCGCCGGCATGATCTTCGACTTCATGGTGCGGCCGAGACCGAATGCCGCCCGCAGAGTGTCGAAGTAGAGCGCCGCGGCGATGGCGCGCGATCCCGCGCGGGGCCCGTCGTAGTGCCGGAAGCCGAGGTCGTGAATGACCCCGGCGCGGCCGCCCGCCCCCGGAATGCCGGCCGTGCTCATGCGCCACCCGCCGGGGTCGCGAACAGCTCGGCCATCCGATGCCGCGGCCGCTCCAGTCGGACCAGCCCGACGTCGAGGCGGTTCACGGCGGACAGCACCGCGTCGTAGGTGGCGTCGTCGATCAGCCCGATCTGCAGGGTGTCCCCGGCTGCCGTGGCGTCCAGTCCGGACATCCGCAAGGCCGTCGCGACGTCCTCGCCGCGCTCGGTCACCTCCACCACCAGGACCGCCCCCTTCGCGGTGAGCTCCGCCGTCGAGGACGAGCGCAGCAGCTTCCCGCCGTCGATCACCACGATGTGGTCGCAGGTGCGCTCGAGCTCGCCGAGCAGGTGGGAGGACACCAGCACCGAGATCCCGAACTCGGTGCCGATCCGGCGGATCAGGTCGAGCATCTCGTCCCGGCCGGCCGGGTCCAGACCGTTGGTCGGCTCGTCGAGGAAGATCAGGTGCGGGTCGTGCACGAGGGCCTGGGCGAGCTTGACCCGCTGCTTCATGCCCGTCGAGTACCCGCCGATCGGCCGGTAGCGCTCCTCGTAGAGCCCGACGTGGCGCAGCGTGTCGGCGGCCCGTTCGCGGGCGGCCGCCCGCGGCAGCCCGGACATCCGCGCCATGTGCACCACCAGCTCGGTCGCCGACATGTCCGGGGGCAGGCAGTCGTGCTCGGGCATGTAGCCGACGCGTTCGCGGATCGCGACGCCCTCGGTGCGGATGTCGTGGCCCAGCACCTTGGCTCCGCCCGACGAGGGCGGCAGCAGACCGAGGAGCATCTTGATCAGGGTCGACTTGCCGGCGCCGTTGGCCCCGATCAGGCCGGTGATGCCCGGCGGAATGTCGACGGTGAGCTCCGCGACGGCCGTGACCGCGGTTCCGAACCGCCGGGTGAGGGCGGCCGTGGAGATCATCACCGGGCGAGCCTATAGAGCTGAGGCGTCCCGACCGGGTCCGCCGTGGATCTTGGGGGGTGGTCCGCTGACGGCTTCCAGCGCCCGCGCGAGCCTGGCTCGCATTCCGCGCCCGGGCAGGGGCGCTCCCGCGGCGGTGCTGACCAGATGCGAGGCGATCTCGAACCCGTCCCCGACCGGGACGATCAGCCCGTCCGCCACCAGCCCGCCTGGTCCGATCTGCAGCCGGTCGTGGGCGAGCCCGCCGAGGTCCTCGTCCCCGGCGTCCAGGGCCAGGACGGTGGCCCCGGCCCGCCGGGCGTCGGCGACCCGCTCGAGGGTGTTCTCACCGGGGGTGTCCTCGGCGGCGACGAGCACGGTCTCCCCGCGGCGGACGGCCGCCAGCCGGGCGAGGTCGATGGCGAGGTGCGGCGGCGCACCGGCGGGGACCGTGTGCCGGATCAGGACCGGGGAGAGTTCGGCGAGACCCGCGAGACGCGCTTCGTCGTCGAGGTGCGCCGCGAGGTGCCACGGCTCAGCGGTCGGCGTGCCGACCAGCAGGAACCCCCCGGCGGCGTGCTTCGCCCCGCGGAGCGAGCGCGCGAACTCCGTCGTCCGCCGGGTCCATTCGGTCCCGGCGAGAAGTTCCTGCAGCAACCGCGTCCGTTCGGCGTCCATCCCTCCCCCTTTGGAGATGACATCTCCAGTTACCCGTCAGTAATTGAAGATGACATCTCCAGTCAGGCGCCGTTGGAGATGTCATCTTCAATGGACAGGGGCGCGGGTCACTCGGGCCAGACGGCGTGGCGCTTCTCGAGGAACGCGGCCATGCCTTCTTTCGCCGCGGCGGACTGGGACATCGCGGCCATCACCGGGATCGCGATGCCGTAGGCGTCGGCCTCGGGCCGGTCGAGCTGCTGGTAGAGCACCTGCTTGCCGACGCCCTTGGCGGCCCGGCTCCCGCGGGTGGCCCGGGCGAGCAGCTCGTCGACGGCGCGGTCGAGCTCGGCGTCCGGGACGACGTAGTTGATCAGGCCCCACTCCGCGGCGGTGCTCGCCGAGATGGCGTCACCGGTCAGGGCCAGCTCCATCAGGCGCTTGCGGCCGATGTTGCGGGCCACCGGGACGGCCGGGGTGTGGCAGAACCAGCCACCCTTCCCGCCGGGCAGGGCGAACCCGGCGGACTCCGCGGCGACCGCGAGATCGCAGGTAGCGACCAGCTGGCAGCCCGCGGCAGTCGCCAGGCCGTGCACCCGCGCGATGACGACCTGCGGGACCGACTGGATCGTCTGCATGAGCTTGGTGCAGACGTTCAGCAGGTCGCGGACTCCGAGCACGTCCCGGGAGGCGACGTCGCCGAAGTCGTGGCCGGCGCTGAAGACCGGGCCGTTGGCGCTGAGCACGATCCCGGTGGCGTCCCCCTCGCCGGCTTCGGCGAAGGCGGCGGTGAGCTCGCGCAGGTGGTCCTCGGACAGCGAGTTACGCCGGCTGGGCCGGTTCATCGTGATCCGGACGGTCTCCCCGTCGCGCTTGACCTCGAGGTGCTGGTAGGCGTCCATGAGCACACGGTAAGCCCGCGGGGCCACTCCGCCCTAGACACGGGAGGGGAAACGAATAGGCCCCCGGTGGCGGGCCACCGGGGGCTTACCCGACGAGCTGGTGACCTGGCCTCCGTCCCGGTGAGGCCGGTCACCGGCACTCGCGCTGGGGTCCTGACAACTCCGGCGCGGGCCCGGCCCGTGCTTCCACGGTAAACGGGGGAGGTCGCTGTGGCATTCCCGAGAGGGCGTGACGATTCCCACCCGGGCTGCCGGGAACTGAATTAGAGGTCCCGCAGGACCGCGTTTCCGGCCCGGAGGCGGCAGAGCTGGGGAATCAGGTCGTTGAGGAACAGCTCGTTGACCTGGCCCAGCTCGTCGATCGTGATGCCCTGCTTCATCAGGACCTCGAGGTACTGGAAGGCGTTCTTCACCCCGAAGCCGACGTAGTGGGCCCCGACCAGCTTGCGGGAATCCCCGTCGAACACGATCTTGAAGAACCCGGAGAGCTCCGGGCGGGCCATGGCGATGAACATCGAGCCGTCACCGGCCGGCAACGCGAAGTCCTCCGGCGGGATCCCGTCGACCGGCATCTTGATGATGACGACGTTCTCGTACTTCGCCCGGGCCTCCTTCTCCGAGAGCCCCATCCACACGACCTCGTAGGTCGAGTGCAGGAAGTCGGCGAAGTCGGTGTAGTCCCACTCGAAGTGCTCGCCCATGATGTTGCGGGCGGCGACGGTGCCGGTCTTGCGGGCCTTGAACATCTCCAGCGGCGGGCCGATCAGGTCACCGACCGCGTAGACGCCCTTCACCGACGTCTCGCACGTCCAGTCGACCTGGATGTTGCCGCGCTCGTCGGTCTCGACGCCGAGTGCGTCGACGAACGGCTTCGACAGGGGCCGCTCGCCGGTGGCGATGAACACGAAGTCCGCGTCGACGGTGGCCTCGCCGCCGTCCGCGGTCCGGTACCGGACCCCGCTGACCTGCTTGCCGTCGCCGGTCACCTCGAGCGGCTCGATGCCCTGGATGATCTCGATGCCGCGGACCTTCATGCCGTCCACGACGAAGTCGCGCAGGTCGTCGTCGACGTGATGCAGGCTGTTCGGGCTCATCAGCCCGCTGCGGGTCAGGATCGTGGTGGGGATACCGGCCGCGTTGAAGAACGAGCCGTACTCGATGGCTATCTTCGAGCCACCGATGATCACGCACTTGCTCGGCTCGTAGTCCAGGTCCGAGATCAACGTCGCGAAGTCGTAGACGCCCTTCTGGTCCAGGCCGGGGATGTCCGGCAGCTGCGTGCGCGCGCCGGTGGCCAGGACGATGGAGCGGGTCTTGAACTTCTCGCCGGCGACCTCGACCGTGTGCTTGTCGATCACCGTGGCCGGGGTGTTGAGGATGTACTCGACGTTGAGCTGGTCCTTGGTCTGCAGGTTCATCAACGCGTGGGCCAGCCCGCGCCCGGAGAGGAACAGGTCCCGCACCTCGAGGATCGAGACCTTGCGGTCCTTCCACTCCTTGTCGTACCAGAGCTTGCCGGCCATGATCCGGCTGACGTCGAGCTCGCGGGCGGCATCGGAGAAGACGTGGTGCGGGACGCAGGCCTCGTGCGGGCACGAGCCGCCGAGGAAGGGCCACTTGTCGACGATCAGCGCGCGACCACCGCGGGCCTTGAGGAAGGCGCCACAGAAGCGACCGGCCGCACCGCCGCCGATGATGATCGCGTCGAACTCGCGGGTGTCCTCGCGGTTGATGTTGTAGATCGGCTCGCCGACCAGCGGGGAGTCCCCGGTCTCGACGATGCCGTCGATGACCTCGACCCACTCGTGCAGGCTGGGTTTGAGCGGGGTGCCGTAGACGTCCATGGGACTCCTCGAGATCGGTGCGCGCGGGACCGGCCCATGGTGACCCGGATGTCTACATCAGTAAAATTCAACTTACTCATCTCTATGATGAGTTCAGCTAATCTTTCGCCATGCCCGTCCGGCGCGCGGACTCGTGGAGATAGCGCCCGCAGACGTCGGTGAAGGCCTGGGCGCGGCGGGTGGGCCGGGTCGTCGCCGCGCGGACGAGCTGGACGGGCACCGGCGTGACCGCCTCGGCGATCTCGCAGACCGCGACCTCCAGCCCGATCGGCGCCGCGGCCACGATCGGGCGTTGCAGGAGCACGGTGTACCCGCGGCCGGTGGCGACCAGCGCCCGCACCCCGTCGACGCTGACGACCCGCCGGGCGATCCGCGGGGTGACCCCGGCCTCGGCGAGGATCCCCCGGAACAGCTGCTCGCTCGGCGGGACGTCGAGCAGGATCAGGGGCTCGTCGGCGAGCTTGGCCAACCGGACCTTCCGCCGCGCGGCCAGCGGGTGGTCGGTCGCCAGCTCCACGTGCGGGCGGACCAGATAGAGGTCGGAAGTCTCCAGGGACGTGTCGTCCCCCATGCCGCCGTACATCACGGCGACCTCGCAGGTTCCGTCGTGGAGCCAGCCGTGCAGCTGGCTGACCCCGCCCTCCACGAAATGCACGTCCAGGCCCGGATGCTCCACCTCCAGCGCGTCGAGCACGGTGGGCATCACGTACGAGGACAGCGACGGGAAGCAGCCGACGACCAGTTGGCCGGCGACGTCCTGGCCCAGGCTCCGGGCGGTCGACTGCAGTTCCTCCGCCTGTGCCAGCAGCGAGCGCGCGTCGGCGAGGACCTGCCGGCCCGCGCTGGTCAGCTGTAGTCGCTTGGCCTTCTGCCGCAGGAACAGCGGCACCCCGAGGGCCTTCTCCAGATCGGCGACGGCCAGCGAGATCGCCGACTGGGAGACCTGGGACTCGGCCGCGGCGGCTCCCATCGTGCCGCAGGTCGCGACCGCGACGAAGTACTCCAGCTGGCGCAGCGTGACCCGCAGCAGCGCTGACATGACGCGGAGCCTACGGGCGGCCCCTTGACCTTTCTGTGATCCATCCGCCCAATCCGGGGCCCGGCATACCCCGAAGTGGTACCGAGACCTGTCGCGTTCGCGTCGTACCCCCCTCACACCCAGGGACCTAATTCATGCGCATGAAGCCTGCACGTTCGGTCGTGGCGGCCACTCTGGCCGCCGCGTTGCTCGGTGGCGGCCTCGCTGCCTGCGGCGGCGACGACGACGAGGCGGCGACCCCCGCCGACTCGCAGAGCCAGGGCAACACCGACCAGGGCAACACCGACCAGGGCAGCACCACCACCGCCGCCTTGACCCCCAAGGGCACCGGCAACCCCTTCGCCGACGCGATCACCGCCGCGAGCCACATGCCGATGACCGCGAAGGCGCTGGCGGGCGGCATCGCCACCGCCACCAAGATGACGGGCTCCGCGGACTCCCCTGCCGCCGAGCTGCGCTCCGGCCTGACCCACCTGCTGACCGAGCACGTGTACCTGGCGGGCATCGCCGTCGCCACCGCCTACCACGCCGGTGCGGACTCCCCGGAGTTCAAGCTCGCGGCCGACGCGGTCGACGACAACTCCCAGCGCGTCGCCGCCGCCATCGGCACCGTCGCGCCGGACGAGGAAGAGGGCTTCCTCGAGCGCTGGCGCAGCCACGTCACCGACTTCGTGAACTACGCGGTGGCGGCCAAGACCAAGGACGACGCCGGCAAGACCAAGGCCGTCAGCAACCTGACCGCGTACGCGAAATCCTCCGGCGCGTTCTTCGAGAAGATCTCCGGCGGCACCATGAAGGCCAAGGACGTCGAGGCCTCGTTCAACGAGCACATCGGCATGCTGGCCACGGCGGTCGACGCGTTCGCTGCCGGCGACACCAAGGCCTACACCCTGCTCAAGGACGCCGCCGGCCACATGCCCATGATGGCCGAGTACCTGGCTGACGGCGTGGACAAGGCGACCAAGGGCGAGGGCGACCCGAACGACGACGCGTCCGCGCTGCGCGCCACCCTGACCGACTACTTCACCTCGCACGTGTACCTGGCGAGCGTCGCGGTCTTCACCGCGTACACCGCCGGCGCTGACAGCGAGGCCTTCGCGGCTTCTGCCGGCGCGGTCGACAAGAACTCGAAGGACATCTCGAACGCCGTCGGCAGCATCGCCGGCAAGGACAAGGGCGACGCGTTCTACGACTCCTGGGCCAAGCACGTCACCGACTTCGTGACCTACGCGGTCGCCGCGGCCGGTTCGGACCAGGCCGGGAAGGACAAGGCTCTCGCCAACCTCGACGCCTACCGCAAGTCGGTCGCCGCATTCTTCGAGACGATCACCAGCGGGACCATTCCGGCCTCCGCGGTCGAGGAAGAGTTCAAGACGCACATCGAGGCGACGGCCGGTGCCATCGACTCCCTGAAGGCTGCACTCGTCAAGTAGTTCGGCAGCTCCACCACAAAAACTTGCAGTCCGGAGCAATCCGGACAGCGAGACGCGGTCCCGGCCCTGCGAGCGAGGGTCGGGACCGCTTTGCGTTGGCCGCAAACGTCCCGAACGAACCGCTATTTCTCGTCCGATCGGCCCCTCAAGGCTCCCGCTCCCCGCACCGACACCTCGGGTAATTCGAAGACACCCGAGGAGCCCGCATGTCTGCAAACCGCAACCGCAAGGCCCGCCACAAGCGGCCGACCGCGAGCCACACCCGCCAGGGTGTTGCGCTCGCCGTCACCACCGTCGTCTCCGCCGGAGCCGTCATCGGTGGGGCCGGCGCCGCCGGCGCCGCCGAGACGCCCGTCTCGCAGTCGACGGGCGTGTTCCTGTCCGGCTCCGCGCTGGGCATCAACCTCGACGACCTCGTCAAGCTGGACTCGGCCGCCGCCCGCAACACCGGCGGTGCGACCGTCACCCAGCTGAACCCGCTGGGCGTCACGCTGCTGAACTCGCTGAACGTCCCGCTGGGTTCGGGCATCAATCTGCTGCAGGGCAACGGGCTGCTGACGCTCGGTGCCGTCAACCAGGCCGCCATCGCCCGCGCCAACGGCAGCGCGATCGGCGCCTCCGGTGCGGTCTCCGACTCCGGCGCGATCGCCGTGGACGGCAACAGCAACGTGCCGGCCTCCAACGCCACGCTCGACCTCGGCGGCCTGCTGGGCACCAGCCTGGGCAACGGCCTGACCGACGGCCTGCTCGATGTCGACCTGATCGTCGGCGCGATCTCGGCCAACGCCAAGCAGGCCGTGAGCAAGGACGGCAAGCAGGGCAGCCAGGTCGGTGACTACCGGATCGCCGACCTCAAGCTGAACCTGGAGAGCCCGCTGCTCGCCGGCCTGCTGGGTGACCTGAACCTGACGGGTGCTCAGAGCCAGCTCGGTGGCCTGGAGGGAGTCCTCAACGGGCTCGACCTCGACAGCCTGCTCAGCGGCCTGCTGGGTGGCCTGCTGCTTCCCGGCACCTCCGCTGTCGACGTCGCGAACCTGCCGGTGCTTTCCGACATCGTCGCCGACCAGGACCTGACGCTGGGTGACGGCGCCGTCACCGTCAACCTGGCGAATGGCAAGATCACCGTCGACGTCGAGGCGCTGCTGATCTCGCTGGGCCTCAACCTGAACAACCTGCCGCCGAACACCGAGCTTGTCGGGCTGATCCTCGACGCGCTCACCGACCGGGTCGGCGACCTGGTCAAGGACGCGATCAACGACCTGGTCGGCGACATCACCGACGCCGTCGAGGACATCACCGTCACCGGCACCGGCGAGACGCTGCTGCTTGGTGCAGTGCCGCTGCCCACCGCGGACCTCCTGGCCGCGCTGCAGCCCACGCTCGACACCCTGCTGACCACCGTTCTCGACCCGGTCACCGACCTGCTGTCGGACGTGGCCGGCCCGCTACTCGACCCGCTGTTCGACGCCCTCGAGGACATCCTCTCGATCCGCGTCAACGTGCAGAACAAGTCCGGTGGCACCTTCACCGAGCGCGCGCTGCAGATCCGGGTCCTCCCGGGTGCGGACACCCTGGCGACGGTCAACCTGGCCTCGGCCAGCGTCGGCCCGGGCCAGGGTCTGGTCGCCGGCGAGGACGACGATGACGAGACCACCGACAACGGCAACGAACTGCCGGCCACCGGTGCCGAGTCCACGCCGCTCGCCGCGGCCGGTATCGCGCTGATGCTCGCCGGTGCGGCCGCTACCGCGGGTGCCAACCGGATGGGCAACAGCCCGGCCGGTGCGCACGCCGGTGCTCGTGGGCGCGGCAGCAACGGTGGCGGTCGTCACCGCCGCTAGGTGACACCTCCCCGCTGACAGCCGGCAACACCGCAACACACAGCCTCACCCAAGAACGACCGCACAGGTGACAGTCGCGGTCAGGGCTCAACCCGCTCCACCCAGGAACGACCGCACAGTGACAGTCGCGGTCAGGGCTCAACCCGCTCCACCCAGGAACGACCGCACATGACAGTCGCGGTCAGCTCAACCCGCTCCACCCAGGAACGACCGCGAAGGTGTCCGCGGTCAGGGCGGTTCGCCGCCCATGGAAGGCCCGCCTGCTCCCCGTGCCGGCGGGCCTTCCGCATTGTCCGGGATCGGGCGTGGGTCAGGATGGGGGCATGGCTGATCGAGACATCGAACGCAACTACACCGTCCCCGAGTTCGCGGCAAAGCTCCGCCGCCTGGCCGATGCCCTGGAATCGGGCAAGCCGTTCCGCATCCAGATCGGGGGTGAACGCTTCACGGTCCCGCGCAACGCGGAGATCAGCGTCGAGCATGAACGGGAAGGCGATTCCGAAGAGGTCGAGTTCCAGCTGAAGTGGAAGATCGCCGACGTCGAGGAGCCCGAGGACGACTCCGAGGTCTAGGCCCTACTGCATCCGAAAGCGCAGTTCCGCAGGCGGATCGCGCCGATCTCGCCTGCGGAACTGCGCTTTCGTGGGGACAGCTTCAGGCCTCGGCGGCCCAGGCCTCGAGAATCGCAAGCTCGGGAAGCTCGCGAGCGAGCGCGGCTTCACCGTCGCCGCCCTCTGACGAGTCGTCAGACGCCTGTCCGAGCCAGACCTCGCCGGACTTGCCGTCGATGGTGATGACATCCCCGGCGCGAAACAGCACCCCGCCGTCGGGGCCGAGGGCGGCGGTGTCGGTGACGGTGAGGTTCTCCGCGCCGACGACGGCGGGGATGCCCCAGCCGCGGGCGACCACGGCGGCGTGGGAGACCAGGCCGCCGTGGCTGGTCAGGATGCCGACCGAGACGCCCATGCCGTGCACGTCCTCGGGGCTGGTCTCCTCGCGGACGAGGATGAGCGGGGAGTCGGAGGCGTCGGCCAGGTCGGCGGCCTCGTCAGCACTGAAGACCGCCTTGCCGGACACCCGGCCCGGAGAGGCACCGAGGCCGGTCGCGACCGCGGCCTGCCCCCCGCCCCCGGTCGTGGTGCCGGCCAGGATCTCGGCGCGGGCCGCCGCACGCTGTTCGTCGGAGACCCGGGCGACGGCCTCGGCCTTGGTCAGCGCGATCGCCGGGTCGTCGACCATCTGCACGGCCGCGCGAACCGCCGCGACCGCTCCGCGTTTCGCGACGCGGGTCTGCAGGATCCACACGTTGCCGCGCTCGATGGTGAACTCGACGTCGCACATGTCGCGGTAGTGCTTCTCCAGCTCGGCGAGGTGAGCGGCCAGCACGGTGTCGGTGCCGGGCAGGTGCTCACCCATCGTCGAGATGTCCAGCGTCCGGGCGATGCCGGCCACGACGTCCTCGCCCTGCGCGCGTGGCAGGAAATCGCCGTAGGCGACGTTCTCGCCGGTGTTCGGGTTGCGGGTGAAGACCACGCCGGTGCCGGAGGTGTCGCCGTAGTTGCCGAACACCATTGCCTGCACGTTGACGCCGGTGCCGAGGTTCTCGTCGATCCCCTCGCGGGCGCGGTAGGCCTTCGCGCGCGGGGAGTCCCAGGAGGAGAACACGGCCTCGACCGCGCCGCGCAACTGCTCGTGCGGGTCGGACGGGACGGAGATGCCCGCGCCGGCCAATAGGGCCTGGACAGCGGCCAGCTTCGCCTTCGCGTCGCCGCCGGGCTCGTGGGCCTCGGCGGGCTCCTTGAGCTCCGCGCCGAGCACGGTGTTCGCGTAGCTCATCAGGAAGCGGCGGTAGGAGTCATAGGCGAACTGCGTCGTCACCGGAGGCCGCGGCCAGGCCGCTGACCGTCTCGGCGTTCAGCCCCAGGTTCAGGACGGTGTCCATCATCCCGGGCATCGAGAACGCGGCTCCGGACCGGACCGCCAGCAACAGCGGGTCGGCCGGGTCGCCGAACCTACGGCCCAGTGTCGCCTCGAGCTTGGCCATGTTCTCGGTGATCGCCTCGGTCAGCCCGTCGGGCCAGCCCCCGGCGCGGTAGGCCCGGCACACCGGGACCGCGATCGTGAAGCCGGGCGGCACCGGCATCTTCAGCACCGACGTCATCTCCGCCAGGCCGGCGCCCTTGCCGCCGAGCAGGTCCTTGAGGGACCGCGGCGGGACGTCGTGGGGGTGGTCGAACGCATAGACCTCGGGCTGGGAGGACATGCGGAACTCCTGTCGGTCAGGCGGCGTGCGAACAAGGTCGTACCGGAACGAACTCGGACAGTATGTCCAGACAGACCGACTTACTCAAGACCTGACGGGTCAGTGCCCGTCGGCGGCGGTGCGCTCGCGGGCGAGCGTGCTGAGCAAATCCTGGTGAAGCTCCATCCAGGCGTCGTGATAGCTCTCGTTCATGGGAGCGGCGAATGCCTTGATCTCGCCGCCCTGCAGGCGGGCCAGCGCGGCGTCGAAGTCGCGGGAGTACCGGCCGAAGCGTGGCAGGGCGTTCGTCAGCTCTCCGCACAACGAGATCACGCCCGGGTGGGCGGCGGCCAGGTCCGCGATCACCGCCGCGTCGTACGCAGCGTCGCTGTGGTCGTTCGGCGTCCCGCTCTCCGGGTCGCCGATGATCTGCCAGCGCGTGCACAGCGCCTTGAACGGCTCGTTCAGGGCGACGAACGCGTCGTCGAGGCGCTCGATCTCGGCCTGAGCGCCGGAGGATTCGAGCTCCTCGGCAAGGAGGGCGGCGTGGGCCTCGCGACCGGCCGGCATCAGCATCCAGCCGCTGATGCGACCAGTGCGCTCCTTGACCTCCTCGGCCGCGGCAGCGGCGGAGAGGATCTCAGTGACCTGGCCCTCGGTGAGGCCGGTGCGGTGCACGAGTCGCTCGACGGACATGAAGCCGGACAGGCGCAGCGCGTGCAGTACGAGCAGGCGGGGTGTGGTGTCCATGCGGACATTTTGCCGCACGACCTTTTTCGGTCGTGACCGCGGTCACCGGGGCCGTGCGGCGAGGGGCGCAGGCCCCCTTCCGGACGTCAGAGCCGGCAGAGCTTCGCGCAGGGAAGCGTGATCCGGCGGCGGTGACCGGCCCCGAAGTCGACGATGACTGCGGTCGTGCCCTCGAAGGCAGTGATCGTGCCGACACCGTGCTGGTCGTGGGAGACACGGTCGTTGAGTTCGTAGACCTCTGGCTCCTTGTACGCCTCCGGCGGCTTGTCAAAAGGGCTGGAGAAGGACCGGGGAGCGGCAGGGCGACGTGGCTTCACATCCCTAGTGTCTCTCGAAAACCAGAATTCTGCTCCCCGCGGGGGCCGAATCGGTCCAGAAGTTGCCTGCCAGGCGCGATTCCGAGGGCCGCGCGGGGCTTGGGCGTGACCTTGCCCGTTCCCCCGCCTGGTAGGAAGGGGCCGTGCCGCTCGACGTCCGCCCCGCGACCGAGAGCCGACGTGCCGTCGCTGCAGACGCTGATCCACTCGGCCTACCGCGGAGACTCCGGCCGGGCCGGCTGGACCCACGAGGCCGACCTGCTCGAGGGCGACCGGATCGACGACGCGATGATCCGCGGCGAACTCGCCGACCCGGCGACGACGGTGTTCGTGACCGAGGACTCCGACGGACCACTCGGCTGCTGTGTCGTCACCGACCGGGGTGACGGCACCGCGTACTTCGGGACCTTCGCGGTCCGGCCCACCGCGCAGGGCGGCGGCGTCGGGGACGCACTGCTCCGCCATGCCGAGGCCCACGCGGCGGCGGCCGGGGCGGCCCGGATGGAGATGACGGTCGTCGCCCAACGGGTCGACCTCATCGCCTGGTACGAGCGGCGCGGATACACACGCACCGGCGAGACCCGCCCGTTCCCCTACGGCGACGAGCGCTTCGGCCGGCCACAGCGGGACGACCTCGAATTCGTTGTGCTGGCGAAGGCGCTCTCTGGGCCCCAACTCTCCCGATAGTGGAGAACAGCACCGGTCGCGGCCGCGATCGCGGTGTCCAGCTCCACTATCGGGAGAGTTCAGGCCCGGGGTCGAGGGAGATGTAAGGCAGCGGGACGCGGTCGCCGACCTCGCCGGCCCGGTCGCGGAGGGGGGCCGTGGCGAGGCCCTCGCGCAGCAGCCAGCGGGCGAGCTCGAGGGTCGCGGTGATCTCGTCGTCGGAGAGCCGCAGTCCGTCCGGCTGCAATTGCAGGCTGATGACGCCGTTCCAGGCGCCCCAGAGAAAGCGGGTCATCCGAGCACTGTCGACGGGGCGGGCCTCGCCGGCCTCGATGGCGGCATCGATCTGGGCGGCGAAGCGGTCGAGCAACATCCCGACGCGGTCGCGGACCCGCGCCTCCAGTCCGTCGTCGTCGGCGAGCGCGTCCTCCCCGGGGGCGCGGAAGGCCAGGAACTGGAAGGCCCCGGGATGGTCGAGGTGGAACCGCAGGTAGGCGTCCCCACCGGCCAGGACCCGCTGCAATGGACTGAAGGCGGGGTCCTCGCTGCGGGCCATGTACTGGGTGAACAGCTCGAGGGCGTTGTCCACGAGGGTCAGGTACAGCCCGCGCTTGCCGTCGAAATGCTGGTAGATCGATCCGACCGAGAGGTCCGCATGCTCAGCGATCTCCTCAATCCGGGCGGCCTCGTACCCGCGGGCTCGGAAGATCTCCTCGGCCGCCGCCAGGATCGCCGTCCGGGTCCGGGCCCGGCGCCGTTCCCCGCGGGCTCCCGGGCTGGTGTCCAGCGGAACGGCTTCGGCGCTCATGGTGGTAATTTACACCTTCGTTCAGTTTCTGAACGGTCTTGCAAAACACTTCTCAGCGGTGCAGGCTGGCGGCATGAACGAGCGCGTCGACGTGGTCATCGTGGGCGCCCGGTGCGCGGGTTCCGCGACCGCGATCGCCCTGGCCCGCGCGGGGCGGTCGGCGATCGCGCTCGACGTGGCGACGTTCCCGTCCGAGACGAACTCCACCCACCTGTTCTTCCCGAATCACTGGGCCGAGGTCGCCGCGCTGGGCGCGCTGGACCGGGTGATGGCACTGGATCCGCCGCTGCACACGCGGGCCGGGCTCGGCACCGCGCGGTCGGAGGTTGTCGGCCCGTACACGGACTACGAGGGCCACGCCTACGGCTCCTGCGTGAAGCGTTCCGGTCTGGATCTGGCGCTGATCGAAACGGCCCGGGAGGCCGGGGCACAGGTCCGCGAGCAGACCCGCGTCACCGGTCTGCTGCGGGATGCGACCGGCCGGGTCACCGGGGTCGAGTGGACCGCGCACGACGGCAACACCGGCACGATCGAGGCCGCGCTGGTGATCGGCGCCGATGGACGGCGCTCGACGGTCGGGCGCATGGTCGGCACGACCGAGCATCACGTGTTCCCCAACGGCCGGATGATGGCCTACGCCTACTACCGCGACCCGCGCACCGAACTGCGTGACCTCGCGATGCAGTGGCGGCAGAACGACGACCTCGTGACGGTCTTCCCCTGCGACGGTGGTCAGTCGGTGGTCCTGCTGATGCCGCCCGTCACGCGGGCGCAGAGCTTCCGCGACGACGCCATCGACGCGTACGAAAAGACGGTCGCGTCGATCGAGCCCCTGCGGCAACGGCTGGTCGGCTGCGAACGCGAGACCAGCGTCCGGGTCTCCTTCGACCACCCGTCGTACTTCCGCCACTCCACCGGGCCGGGCTGGGCACTGGCCGGCGACGCGGGGCACTTCAAGGACCCCGTCACCGCCCAGGGCATCCGTGACGCCCTGCGCTTCGGCCGCCTCCTCGGCGAGGCCGTCGCGCCGGTGCTGGATGACCCCGCTGGGCTCGACGCGGCCCTCAAGGCGTGGGAGATCGACCGCGACCGCCAGTGCCTGCCGATGTACCAGTGGGCCAACGGCCTCGGACTGGGGGATGACATCTCCCCCATCGAGCACGCCGCCTATTCCTGGTTCGCGCAGAGCCCGGCCCGCGCGAGCGAGATCCTCGACGTCTTCTCCCGTAAGCGCCTCCCGGACCAGGTCTTCACCCCAGGGCGGCTGACGCGGTGGATCGGCATCGCCCTGCGCGACCCGGCCACGTCCCGGGGCGGGGTCGCGCGCACGCTCAAACGCGACATCGGCCGCGAGGTCGCGCGCCGCAAGGAAGTGGCGCAATTCAGGCGCCGGCGGGCCGCGTCCGCCGAGGCTCGCGCCGCCTCGCTCTGAGCGCCGCTGGTTTGCAGGCCGCGAACGTCGGGGATGCTTTCCCGCCGAGACGCAGGCGAGACCACCGGGGGGACGGATGTGGCGGATCGGTACGGGCGCAATGGTCCTCGTCGCCGCTCTGACCAGCGCCGGTTGCGGTCAGGACACTCCCGCCGACGAGGCGACACGGATCGGCGCGACGGCTTCCCCGGCTGCCCCGGTGACCGGTTCGTCCCTAGCCGTAGCGGACCTCGAGGTGCAGGTCCGCGATGACCTCCAAAGCTTCTTCGCGGACGTGGGCGTGGAGGGCACCTTTGCGCTGCTCGACGTTCGGGAACGTCGACTGACGGTGGTCGACCGGGATCGCGCAATGACGCCGGCCGTCCCCGCCTCGACGTTCAAGATCCCGCACAGTCTCATCGCGCTGGAGTCCGCGGCAGTCCGGGACATCGACGAGGTGGTGCCCTATGGCGGCCGGCCGCAACCGTTCCCCCAGTGGGAGCAGGACATGAGCATGCGCCAGGCGCTGCCCGCCTCCAACGCGGCGATCTATCAAGAGCTCGCCCGCCGCATCGGACCGGAGCAGGAACGAGCCTGGCTCGGCCGGCTCGGTTACGGAAACCAGAAGGTCGGACCGGCGGTCGACCGGTTCTGGCTCGACGGTCCGCTGAAGATCTCGCCGGTGGACCAGACCCTGTTCCTCCAACGGTTCGCCGAACGCACCCTGCCGGTGGCCGACGCGCACGTTGATGCCGTCGCCAGTCTGCTCACCGTGCCCACCGCCGGCTCCGCCCGCCTGTACGGCAAGACGGGCCTGATCTTCCAGACCCAGCCGCAACTGGGTTGGTGGGTCGGGTGGGTGGAGCAACCCGACGGGCGGTTGTACACCTTTGCGCTGACGATCGACATCGACCGGCCCGCCGAGAGCGAACAGCGAATCCCGGTCGGAAAAGAGCTCTTGCGACGGCTCGGCGCGCTGCCCCAGCCTGCTTGACTTCAAGTTCGCTTCAACTTCTACCGTCGGCTCCATGCAGACATCCCGTATCGCTGTCGTCATCGGCAGCACCCGCGAGGGCCGGTTCGGCCCGACCGTCGCGCGCTGGTTCGCCGGGGTGGCGCGGCAGCGCCCCGAGCTCGACGTCGACGTCGTCGACCTGCTGGAAGCGGGCGTGCCCGGACCCCGCTTCACCGCGGCCATCGACGCCGCGGACGGCGTGGTGATCGTCGTCCCGGAGTACAACCATTCCTTCCCCATCCGGGAGACGGTCAGCTTTGCGATGGCCTGGGAGCAGTACGACGGTGACGGCCGGCCCAAGAACCCTGAGGCGGGCCGGGCCGCGCACCGACTACTGAACCAGCTCGTCTGGTGGGCCGTCACGCTCCGCGCCGGTCGGACCGCCCTGCCCTACGCCGGATGACCGCCACCGCGGACACCTCGCCCGCGCGGGCGGGGGCAACCTCCCCGACCCATCCCTTTGCCCTGGCCGTGCTCTTGACGGCTTCGACGCTGACCGTGATGGCCACGGCCGTGGTCTCCCCCGTGATCGCGGTGATCCGTGACGACCTCGGCCTGACCGGAACCGCGGCCGGCCTGTTGCTCACGGCGCACTGTGTGGTCATCGCGGTGGCGAGCCCCGTCGCGGGCGCGTTGATCGACCGCCACGGCGTGCGCCGTCCGCTCGCGGCCGGGCTCGTGCTCTACGGCCTCGCCGGCGGCGCCGGGTTGGTCGCCGACAGCTACGCCACCTTGCTGGCGAGCCGGGTCGTCTTCGGGCTCGGGGCCGCGCTCGTGTTCACCGGGGGCACGGTCGGTCTGCTCAACCTCTACCGGGGCGCCCGCCAGGACCAGGTGATGGGTTGGCGCACCAGTGCCACCGCGACCGGTGCCTTGACCTGGCCGCTGCTCGGTGGCGCGCTCGGGACGTTGTCCTGGCACGCCCCGTTCGGGGTGTACCTGCTCGGGGCGGGCGTCGGGGTCGCGGCCCTGCGGGCGTTGCCCGATGACCGGCCGGAGCACCGCCCGGCGGCCGGGGTCCGAGCGGCGCTCGGCCTGGTTCGGCGCACCCCGGCGATGCTCGGCTACTACGCGTTGTTCGTGAGCTCGAGCGTGTTGCTCTACGCCCTCGTGGTGTTCCTGCCCCTGCGCTTCGACGAACTGGGCGTCACCGACACCTTTCACGTCGCGGTGCTTGGCCTGGGTTTGTCCGTGACGATGATCGCGACCGGGTTCGCGTACGCCCGGATCCGGAGGCGGCTCGGGCATCGCGGCGTCCTGCGCGTCACCTACGCCACCTGGACCGTCTCATTCCTGCTGCTGGCCGGCACCGACCACGTGGCGTTCGTGGTGGCCGCCTCCACGCTGTTCGGCGTCGGGATGGGGATGTCGTTGCCCGCCCTGACCGTGCTGCTCGGCGACGCGTCCCCGCCGCACCTGCGTGGGGCGCTGACCGCCCTGAGCGGAACGGCGCTGTTCCTCGGCCAGTTCTGCTCACCCCTGCTGCTCGGACCAGTGGCCGACCGGACCTCGCTTCCCACCGGTTTTCTCGGCGCTGCCGGACTCGCCGGCGCCATCCTGCTGGCACTGTGCCGACCCACCCCGACTTGTCGCACCGTGCCGCTACCGTCCGCGACATGAGCGCCGGCGTGATCCGGACGGCAACGAGATCTGCGTGGCGACCGCGTCGAGCTAGGGCCGCACGCCGGGCGGGACATAACACCCGGATCCGCGATCTTGAGGCGCTTCGGCCAGCGACGGCGACTGAAGGGACTAGACGAGTCTGCGCAAAACACACCTACGTTTGACATGACCCGAGGGGCACGGATCGCCAAGAATCCGTGCGATGTTCGTTTCCCGTCTCGGGATCGCGGATCTCAGTTTGGGCACCCATGCGCGTTTCAGCGATTCCACCCAACGACCGCACCGTCACGAGATCCACGATCGCGTCCGTCCGTAGCTACGTGATGTCAGCATCGCGCGCTCGGCTGAGCGCGATCGCCACCGCCGCGACGACCGGGGCCCTGCTGGTCACCGGCGTCGTCGGGGCGGCCCCGGCGACCGCGGCACAACCCGAGCCCGGGCTCGGCCTCGCGAAGTCCTTCGCGGTGCTGGCCGGATCGACGGTCACCAACACCGGCCCCTCGCTCATCTCCGGGAACCTCGGCGTCTCGCCGGGCACGGCCGTCACCGGCTTCCCCCCGGGCAAGCTCATCAACGGGGTCCAGAACGCCGCCAATGCCCGGGCACTGGGCGCCGAGGCCGGCCTCACCATCGCCTGGGTCGACGCGGCGGGGCGCGGCGGAGCCACCGCGGTCCCGGCCGACATCGGCAACCGCGTCCTGAAGCCCGGCGTCTACAACCGAGCCTCGTCGATGTTCCTCACCGGAACCGTCACCCTGGACGCGCAGAACGACCCCACGGCGGTCTTCATCTTCCAGGCGGGTTCCACGCTGATCACCGCCTCGAACAGCCGAGTGAAGCTGATCAACGGCGCGCAGCCGTGCAACGTGTACTGGCAGGTCGGCAGCTCGGCCACGCTCGGCACCAACACCGACTTCGTCGGCACCGTGATGGCGCTGACCTCGGCGACCCTGAACACCGGGGCCACCGTCGAAGGCCGGATCCTGGCCAGGAACGGCGCGGTCACCCTCGACACGAACACCATCCGGCTCCCGCGCTGCGACGAGAGCGTCACCCCGGACTCCGCGCCTGAGACCGGCGGCAACACCGGAGGCGGCGGTTCCACGGGCGGCGGCGGTCCCGGGCATCGACCGGCCGCGACGGATCGACCGGCCGCGACGGATCGACCGGCGGCGGCGGCTCCACTGGCGGCGGCGGTTCGGGCGGCGGTGGATCTGCAGGCGGATCTGACGGTGGGTCATCGAATGGCGGATCCGGCGGCGGATCGTCCGGCGGGGGCAATCCGAGCGACGACAGTCCCGGCGGACCGCAGATCCCGCCCGGCCACCCGCACACCGGGCGCGGCGGAACGTCCTGAACCCGATCGTGCCTCCCCGCGGTAGCGCTTCGTGCCGCGGGTGGGCGCTCAGGGTCGGTGCGCTCACCCTCGCCGCCGCTGTCCTCTCCGGATGCGGCGCCGACCCAGCGGTCGACACCGCTGTCGGCACCCCGAGCACCGACACCAGCACCGGCTCGAGCGCAACCCCGGCGACGACGGCCCCGGCCGCCGAGAGCCTTTCCCCCGCGTCGATCAGCATCCCCACCATCGCCGTGGCGGCGCCGGTGGGCGCGCTCGGCTTCGACGAGGCCGAACAAACCGTCGAGGTTCCCAGCGAGCCTCTGCACGCCGGCTGGTACCGCTACGGGTCGACGCCCGGCGAGAACGGGTCGGCGGTCATCCTCGGGCACGTCGATTCGGAGACCGGACCTGCGGTCTTCGCGCGGCTGAAGGAATTGCGACGCGGAGACAAAGTCGCGGTGACGATGTCGGATCGCTCCGTCGTGAGCTATCGGGTGGACAAGGTCGCCACCTATCCGAACGCCGAATTTCCCGCCCGGAAGGTCTACGGCGCCACAGGTCCATCGACGCTGAACCTGGTCACCTGCGGCGGCGCGTACGACCCCGTCGAGGGCTACCAGTCGAACGTCGTGGTCTACACCTCCCTGCTGGCCGGCGCCGATAAGTAACCTTGTAGTTACGTAACTGACGTGCTACACATCTCGGGTGAACGTCCCCGAGGCGCTGGCGGATCCGGTCCGTCGCGAGATCGTCGAACTGCTGGCGCGCGGCGACGCCGACGCGGGTGGGATCGCGGCACACTTCCCGATCTCCCGCCCGGCGATCAGCCGGCATCTGCGGGTGCTACGCGAGGCCGGGCTCGTGCAGGCCGAGGCGCAGGGTCAGCGCCGCGTCTACACGCTCCAGCGCGAGCCGCTTTCCCACCTGCGTCGCTGGCTGGAAGCACCTGGAGCGCCCGCAGCCCCAGGTGCGACCAGGCCCGGCAGGCCGACTGGACGCCCTCGACACCGAACTACGACGCGGCCGGCGACCCCGCCGGACCGCCGACCGAGGAGGCACCGATGCCCGAAGCGCCGGCTGATCAGTCCGCGGACCGACGCGTCCTGCTCCACCGGGAATACCCCGACCCCATCGAGGAGGTGTGGTCCGCCTTCACCACCTCCGAACGGCTCGGGCGCTGGTTCGGCACCTTCACCGGGGACGGCGGGGCGGGCGGCACGGTGTCGTTGACGGTCACCGGCGAGGTCGATGCCGGGGGCGAGGTCGCCGAACCGGTGACGGTCACCGTCCACGACTGCGAGCCTCCGCATCGCCTGGTGGTGGAGATTCCGGAGAACGAGAGCGCGCGGTCGTGGCTGATCACGGTGACCCTGGCGGCCGGCGCCGACGGAACGACGCTGCGGTTCGAGCAGCACCTCACCGACGGACTCGAGACCACCGACGTCGAAGCCGGCTGGAACTGGTACCTCGATCGGCTGACCGCCACCCTGCGCGGCGTGCCGATGCCTGACTGGGCTGCCTACGAACCAGAACACTGACCGGGCCCCGGCCGGCCCGTCCCTTGTCCCACCTCGACGTCACCGTCCCGTGGGGCAGCCGCGTAGTCACCGTCGAACGGCTTCTCGCCTGCGGCGCCACGCATCTGTGGGACGTACTGGAGGAGTACGAACACGTGCAGTGGTCCACCCTCGCCGATCCCGAGGGCAACCCGTTCTGCGTCGCCGAGCACCCACCTGTGGCAAATCCAGGAATCAAACCCGGGTAGCTCTCGCGACGCATTGACAGAACGGTCGCTCAGGCCACCGACGAGCTGGGCGCTTCGACCGACGGGGATTCCCCGAGAGGCCCCGTGGCCGGCTCGGTCGGGCTGCGCAACATCGCTGGCTGACGTCCATCAGAGCGGTGCGGCGGTCACAGCGCCGCGATCGCCGAAGTGATCCCCTCGACGGTCTTGTTACCCAGGCGCTCGAACTCGATCTTCAGCACGGGGGCACTGAGCTTGGCCGCCCCGTGCAGCTCGATGCTCGAGTCGTAAACCACCTCGGCGCCGTCGGGAACGTCGGTCACGGTGATGTCGTCCGTCGAGGTCGCCGTGTCATTACGCCCGACCAGGGTGATGTGGCCCGGCTCCAGGACCTCCAGCGTGTACTGGAGTTCGGTCTCTCTGCCCAGCACCTTGGACACGTTGGCCCAGGTGGCGCCGACCTCGACCGGCCCCCCACCGCCCGTACGCGTACAGGTTTGCGTGCCCGGGTCCCACTGCTCGGCGTTGGCGAAGTCGGCCAGGTAGGCCACTACCTGCGCGGCCGGCTTGTCAACGGTGAAGGTGCGCTGGACGTGGACCACGAAACTCTCCTCGGCTCGGTAACAGGGACCTGCCCCATGCAGCACGGACAATGCCCCGAGTTCGTCCTGTCAGCGGCCGGCCGACCCACGTCGACACAACTCCGCGACGTGAGCACGAGCGAGGCACCCCTTGCCAGCGCCTTTATCCTTGGTGAGCTGCCCAAGACCTCGGCGGCATTCCTGCGTGTCGACCAATTGGCGGGGACAGCGCATGACCAATGGGATCGAGGCCGAACGGTCGGCCCGAGTAGCCGCTGTGCGTCGGTACGAGATCCTCGACGCGCCGGCAGACGGGGCCTTCGATCACGTGGCCCACGCCGCGGCGCTGATCTTCGGCACCCCGATCGCCACGGTGAGCATCGTCGATGCCGGCCGGGTGTGGTTCGCGGCCACGCACGGGCTCGACGGAGTCACGCAGATCGGGGACGAGCCGGGCCTGTGTGCATCCGCCGTCTTGGGAGACGACCTGTACGTCGTCAGTGATGCCGCCCTCGATCCCCGGACCTTGGATCATCCCCTTGTTCGCGGCGAACTTGGTCTGCGCTTCTACGCGGCCGCCCCCGTCATCACCACCGACGGCTACAGCCTCGGTACCGTGAACGTCATCGACCGGGAACCGCGCGAGGTCACCGCAACCGAGCGCTCCTTGCTGTCACACCTGGCAACGGGGGTCGCCCGACAGTTGGATCTGCGGTTGGCGGCCATCGAGGCGATCAAAGCCGAGCGCGAGCTGCGCGCCGAGGCCGATCGCCGGCTGGCCGCGGCGGAGGAGCGCGCCGCTCAGTTGCGCGCGAGCGCCGAGGCCCACCGGGAGACCGCCCCGAGTCACAGCTGCCAACTTGGAGGGCGCAAAGCGCCCTGTCCCGAGCCGGCTGAGCTGAAGGTCGCCGACGCCTGGGGCGAGTCGGCCTGGGGCTGCACGACCCATGTCGATGTCGCCCTCGTCAACGCCTCCGGAGTCTTCCTGGCGGACCAGGACCAAGGCGTGCTCCGCGCATTTCTGAACCGCCCCTGACCGCGGCATCCACCCTCGATCGATGGCGCCCGCGCTAGACGCGTGGGCTCGCGTTCTCGGACCGGAAGCGCGTCCGCCAGCCCTGCGCCGCCGTCGGCGTCAGATCGCGCAGCGTGGTCACTGGTGGTCCGGATGGCTGACATGAAGCGAGCCCCCGACCCGTTCTTGCAGGTCAGGGGCCCACTCTCCCAGCTGGTGGCAGATCCAGGATTCGAACCTG